>JADKKH010000001.1 GCA_016720585.1 Chitinophagaceae bacterium
CACCCTTTCGGGCTTACCCCCTGTTAAACGGGCAGCAAAAATAGGGATATTCAGGCTTTTGCAGAAGCCCGAACTAAAAAATATTCGATTTATGATCAGTTTACGTTTATCTCGTACAACGTGCCGCTGGCTTCAATGGTATATAGTTTTTGGCCTGCTGCCATCATAAAACGAGTATTGCCAAACTCAGGCTTTCCAATTTGCTGCCAGTCACCACTGGCCAGGTCGGTTACATACAAGGCACCACTGCTTTCTACAGTATAAAGCTTACCGTTCATGGTTGCCCCTGCTATAGTTTTGGCCCAGGCACCTGATGCGCCTACCTTTTTCCAGGAGCCGCTGGACTGGCTTATTTCATATAAACTGCCGTCTTTTTCTATGCTGTACAGGTTTCCGCCAGCCTCAAAAAGAAAAACAGTGTTTGCAAATTCGGGTTTTCCCAACTGCAGCCAATTGCCCGTGTTGACATTAGTAGCGAATAATGCACCGCTTTTTTCTATTGTGTACAAATAGCCATACACAGCCACCCCTGTAAGCGTGTTGGCCCAGTCGCCTTTTTTGCCAAGCATCATCCAGTTGCCGGTTTCAGGTTGGGTACGGTACAGGCTTCCATCGGTTTCAATAGTAAACAGGTTTTTACCACCGCCTGTCAGCATAGTACTGTTAGTATAGCTTGCAGAGTTTAACACTGACCAGCTGCCTGTTGCAGGGTCGGTTTTGTAAAGCTTGCCGGATTTTTCAATTGTAAAAATGGCTCCGTTACAAGAAGTGGCGTAAAGGGTATTGGCCCATACCCCCGCCCCACCAATTTGTCGCCAGCTGCCCGGTTGTGCATTAACTGAATAAATGGAAAATGTGGCTGCAAGCAGCAGGATAAGTTTGCGGTTCATAGTAGTGTGGTTTATTATAAATATAAGAAAGATTGGCGGCAGCCAACTCACCCGTTGAGGGTACTTAGCGCTATCAGCTAAACAGACCGCTGCTTTCCTCCATGCCCACAAAAACCCCATTTTCTCTCTGTTCCACGCGCCAGTGCTTTAAGTAATAACCCTCACCACTTACATTACGGCCGTTTTGTATACTGTACTTATAACGGTGCAGCGGACAAACCACATGTCCAAGGGCATCAATATAACCCTCCGCCAGTATGCCGCCGGCATGCGGACATTTATAAGCAAAAGCGAAAAGTCCTTCGTTGTATTTGCCAATACAAACTTTTTTACCCTTCCATGCGGCCACCGCAATATTATTGTCACCAAAATCCAATGCGGTGATGTTGTCTGCAATTTTATGCCAGGTATATTTTTTTTCTGTCATGGATGTTGTCAAAAGTAATGGTAGAAGCCGGTAAACAGGCGATTCCCTGCGAAAAAATGAATTGGGTTACTTTTGCCCTGTTTTATTACAGACTGAATTATCATGAGAGTTAGCACAATGCGTTCAATTGACCAGTGGGTGGGTATCCCTGCTTGTTTTATCATCAGCCCTTTTCGCTGGCTGTCGGACCTCCTGCGTTCGGCAAAGAAAACTAAACCCGATACCCGCCGCACCCTTTTTATAGAATTATCCGAAATGGGCAGCGCCGTTATTGTGGATCCCGCCATGCGCAAATTGCAAACAGAAGGAAAGGCGGAACTCTATTTTGCTATTTTCAAAAAAAATTATAAAAGCCTGGGCATACTGCAAACCGTTCCGGAAAGTCATGTCTTTAAAATGAATGCGGATAATTTTGGTTCGCTGGTAATAGATATATTCCGGTTTATGATCTGGTGCCGCAAGAAAAAAATTTCCACCGTGATCGACCTGGAATTATTCTCCCGTTTTACCGCCCTGCTGAGTTTCTTCAGCGGCGCCCGTTCCAGGGTTGGATTTACCAATTTTCATGATGAAGGATTATACCGGGGTAACCTGGTTAACCGACCGGTTCGTTATAATCCGCATGTGCATATCGCCATTAATTTTATTTCACTGGTCAATAAGGCCCTGGGACTTTTTGAAAATCCCTATGCTACGGTGCCCGTATCAGCCGGGGAGATACAACTGGCAAAAGCAACGGTTTCTGCTGAAGCAACCGAAAACATAAAAAATAAGATCAGGCAATTATTTCCCGAATGGAATAATGAAAGTATTGTTCTTATAAATGCCAATGCTTCCGATATGCTCCCGCAAAGAAGATGGCCGCAGGAAAATTTTACTGAAGTGGCCAAACAACTATTGGCTGCATTCCCCGATATTGTCATCGTGGCCACCGGCGCACCGGCCGAAAAAGATTATGTAGAAGAAGTGGTGAAAATGACGGGACATAAAAAATGTATCAACTCCGCCGGTTTTTTTTCCTTTGAAGAATTAGTGCCGCTGTATTCAATAAGCACCTGTATGCTTACCAATGACTCAGGCCCGGCACATTTTGCATCAGTGACCTCGCTGAAAGTATTTGTATTATTTGGCCCGGAAACACCCCATTTATATTTACCATTGGGCGGTAATGCAGAACCTTTTTATTTAGGACTCCCTTGTTCTCCCTGTGTAAGCGCTGCCAATCACCGCAAGACAACCTGCCTCACCCGGCCCTGCATCACAGGGATTCAGCCGGCCACCGTGTTGCAACGCATGGAAATTTTTTTAAAGGCGAATGACAGTATCAGCCTGGCTACAATATCCGGATAAGAAAATTCTTTTTCAACTCACTGCTTCTTGTTTTTTTATCAAGGAATTTCCGCGTTAACATGGTAGCATGAAATTCCGGAAACTCTTGCAGTATTTCATAACGAACATTATTAGCCCTCATAAAAGCCAGACCCGCATCATTTATAAACCAGATATTTTTTTTGACTGATCCGGGTGATAGTATGGTAGCGGTATCGGCTATGGTCATTGGTTCCCTGAGATAGAATTCAAACCCCGGGGAATAAATACCCATTCGTACTCCCGGCACCCCGGGATGGTTTTTATTCATATAAAACGCCGCTTCGTCTCCGGATTGATATTTCATCAGGTCGGGATAAAAACACCAGTTGAGAAACAGATTAAAAACAAGTGACGCAAGTCCCACCCTTAATAAGGCCAGGCTGTTTTTACCGGCTTTCACCCAAAAAGGTATGCTGATCAATAAAGCAACTAGCGCAATAATGATCCCGGTCAACAGCATGGAAGGCAATACAGGATCATAATATACCATCAGCAAAATACCCCCAATCAAAAAAAGAAAACTAATACCATCGGAAATTATTCTTACCAACCGGGAGCCGGTAACAGGTATTTTATTTAAATAAGCTGCCGTAAGCACCGCCAGCATCGGGAAAATAATATTGGCATAATAAGGCAGCTGGAATTTTGATAATGAAAAAACCAATAAGGTCAGCAGGCTCGCAATCAAGGTGAACCATTCCTGGTTTCGGTAGTTTATTTTTTTGGCCCCGCTTCTGAATTTATCCACCAGGGCAGCATACATCACCAATGACCAGGGAAGAAAGGCCCATAATAAAGTATGTATAAAAAATGTAGGATCTCCCTTGCCTTTGATGGGGCCACTGTTTAAAAACCGTCCGAACTGGCTGTCCCATAAAAAAAAGCGGATACCGGATACATTTGTTTTTCCAAAGACCGTTTTCTCCGGGTGCCTGTCAAACTGGTACCATAAACTATATAATTCCGGAATAATAAATACGACCAGCAATGCTCCGGCCACCAACCATTTCCAGTGAAATAATTCTTTCCAGTTTTTTTTAATGATCAGTTCACCGGCAATGGCAGCACCAACAGGGATCAACGTAAATACGCCCTTGGTCATTACAGCGCAGGCTGCAAAAAAAGCAGCTGCGACTAAATGCCACCCGATCTTTTTATTAAGTGCATTGGAAAAATGATAAATGGAGGCAATAATAAAACCTGTCAGGAATGGCTCGGCACGGACATCACTGTTGGAGATGATAATATGCTCGGCCGTGAGTAAAATAAAAACAGCCCATAAAGCAATGGTCTTGTTATAATTTTGTTTGGCAAAAAGATAGGTATAGTATGCCCCAAGCATCATAAAAAGAATACCCGGCAATTTGTACGACCAGGTATATATGCCAAAGACCTTAAAAAAAACGGCCGTTATCCAGAAAGGTAAATGGGGTTTGTCCAGCCAGTCGGTTCCCTGGAAATAAAGTTCCAGGTAATTATTCCGCTGCACCATATGTTTGGTTACCGCAGCATAAACCCCTGCATCGGGATCCATTAACGAAACAAATAATCCGCTGAAATTAACCAGTACAGCCAGGCTGATAAAGAAGTACAGCCATTTATGCTGTGGTTCAACTATGGATTGTTTTCCCGTCATTTATTATTGAATGGCATGTCGGTTCAAAGATAATAGCAGGATGCGGAAGCAGGGAATTTAAAAAGCAAATAGATTAGAAGCATCTTAATAACCTCTATTTTAACGAACTCCTGTCTTCCTCGGTTTTTCCAATTTTCTTTAAAAATCATCTGAAACCCTTTCCTGCCAGGGGTTAGTTTTTTATTTTGGGTGACCCCACCTTAGATTTGGGTTATGTTCGTCAGAAGGAAACCTAATAAGAGCGCAGTTGTCAGTATACAGATAATAGAAAAGCTTTATTTCAAACTTAAACATTGAATATTGAATCTTGAACATTGAATCTTGAATCTTGAGTCTTCTCTTATAGCAATAAAAGATACAAGACACAAGACACAAGACACAAGACACAAGACACAAGATTCAAGACACAAGGCCTATATTCTTCCATAACAGATGCAAATATCGAAGGGTTATCAAAGCCTTGTAAGACTTTAGTTTCATTAACATTCAGTCTTCGACATCCGCCAACCGGCGGAGACAGGATTATTAGAGATGCCTTTAATAAAGAAACTCCGTTTTGTAAGGAAATCTTACCCGGTACATTTCTCTTACTTTCTCCAGAATACGTTTGCGAAGCAGTTCAATACCCTGGCTACCTGCCGGCTGGTTCTTTATTTCAGTGGCGGAAATAAAAACAGCCTGTCCATTGGTTTCATTATTCCAGCGTTCTCTCAGGTCTTCCAGTATTTCATTTTTGGTGCTTTCTTCCAGCCATTCATCAAATGTTTGCTTTTCATACAGATCCATTTTGTTGAAAATGGTGAGTGTGGGCTTATCAAAAGCATTCAGTTCCTGTAATGTTTTATTGACAACACCCAGTTGCTCTTCATAGGCCGGATGAGAAATATCCACCACATGCAATAAGATATCGGCTTCGCGTACTTCATCCAGGGTGCTTTTGAAACTTTCAACCAGGTGATGGGGAAGCTTACGGATGAAACCCACCGTATCGCTTAACAGGAAAGGCGTATTTTCAAAAACCACTTTGCCGGTCGTAGTGTCCAGCGTGGCGAATAATTTATTTTCTGCAAACACGTCTCTTTTGCTGAGCAGGTTCATGATCGTTGACTTGCCAACATTGGTATAGCCCACTAAAGCAACACGAATAAATTCGCTGCGGTCCTTACGTTGGGTAAAAGCCTGTTTGTCTATTTCTGCTAGTCGTTTTTTCAGCAGGGATATTTTATCCCGTACAATACGGCGGTCAGTTTCTATTTCACTTTCTCCCGGGCCCCGCGTTCCGATACCACCACCCAATCGTTCCAGGTGTTTCCACATACCGCGGAGCCTGGGTAAGATATATTGGTATTGGGCCAGTTCTACCTGGGCTTTTGCCTGGGCGGTTTTGGCCCTGCTGGCAAAAATGTCGAGGATCAGATCACTGCGGTCAATCGTTTTCACTTCCAGCTCTTTTTCAATATTGTTGATCTGCGCTCCGGTGAGTTCATCATCAAATATGACAACACGTACATCTTTATCCTTAACATATTTTCTTATTTCTTCCAGCTTTCCTTTGCCCACAAAAGTCCGGCTGTCGGGATGAGCTAATTTCTGTGTGAATCTTTTTACCGTGATGGCACCAGCCGTTTCTGCCAGGAAAGCCAGCTCATCTAAATATTCCTGTACCTGCTGTTCGGTCTGATCCTGGCGGACCATGCCTACGAGCACCGCAGTTTCTTCTTTTTGAATACTATTTTTTTTGTCGATCATAATTGGTATTCACTTTCAACCGGAATGTGAATTGGCAAATGTAAAAAATAAAAAAGCGATTCATTTTACTGAATCGCTTTTTAGAACTATTATTTTATATTCCGGTGATTAAAGACCACTTAAGGTGATCCCGATAGAATAAGGTTTTACCTGGGGACCTGATCCGTCTTTTAATAAAGATGTAAACTGGTAGCTCGCATAAAGGCTTAAATGACCATACCCGATCCTTACCATACCTGAAAGCCTGTTTTTATTAAAGAAACGCTTGCTGGATTCTTTCATCACATAATCATTGATCTCTGTGCCGCTTTTACTTTGAAATTTTGAATTGCGGGTATGAGCGGAAATGAGTGTACCCACTTTTAGTCCGATGGCAGCCTTAAATCCTTTACCGGTTTTTGGGTCAGCCGAAAAGCGCAGTTCAACCGGGGCTTCGAGGTAAACGGTTGCCAGTTTTGTCTTTTTAAAATTATTGGTATCGGATTGGTTTGTAAATTGAAATGTGGTGGTAAGGTCTTTGAGGCCCACATGCGTTTTGGAGAAAAGAATATGGTCGCTGGCGATGCCCGGGCCAAAAGCCATGCTTAGTTTAGGGTTGGTCTTAAAGGGAAAATCAAACATGAAATAGCCATTGATGCTTTTAGACAAGCCCTGGGTATTAAGGGTGTCTGGTTTGCCGGCCCATCCCGCGTAGCCAAACTGAAGCAGGAAATGGTCATTGGGACGGTTACTCATGTCAATGACCTCTTTTTTCTTTGGGGTCTTAGGGGTTTCCTGTGCAAACAGGGCTACAGTCAGTAAAGCAAAGATTGTCAGCGATAAGATCTTCTTCATAATTTTTTTAAGTAGGGGACAAATGTATTTTCATCCCGGTTAACAAAAGGTTAAAGAACCTGTTGAATAATTTGTAAGGCTTACTAATAAAAAAGCGGAACATCATTCCGCTTTTACCTTTAGTGGACCCTGCAGGGCACGATCCTGCGACCCCCTGATTATGAGTCAGGTGCTCTAACCAACTGAGCTAAGGGTCCAATCCCGCATAACGGGAAAAATAATTATAATAAAGAGCTAATTCAATTTTCCTGCGACCCTCCCGATATAATCGGGATGCTCTAACCATTCCGATAGCTATCGGAAGAGCTAAGGGTCCATGCTGCAAAGCAGCAATATTTTTTTAATAAATTAAGAACTAACTGTTTTAAACCTGCGACCCCCGCAAAGCGGGCAGGCTCTCCCAATAAAATCGGGATGCTCTAACCATTCCGATAGCTATCGGAAGAGCTAAGGGTCCGATACTGCTTTGGCAGTAATTATTTAATAAAAAGAACTATTTCAAAAGAACCTGATAATTAAAATGCACTAAAATATCCTCTGATTATAAGCTTTCGGGCAGCAAAAATAAAGAAAATCGCTGTAATCATAACACTTAAACATAAAATCATGGGTTAAGCTATTTGTAACTAAAACAACATTATTCTGATGTATTTCCGGTTCATAAAGGGCATGATATAAATGTTTTACCTGTTTACGGATCAGTATAGGCCATCGCTGTTGTAGCGACGAAAATGAAAATAACCTGATAAAAAAGGAGATCTCAAATTTTGTCAATTGGCAATCTCGTAAGCTAAGCCTTTCAACTTTACATATCCATGCATTGAGCAGATCAGAGGGCAGTAAATAATAAAAAGGCTTGTATGATAGGATTAGTTTAACTTGGTTGCATCCGGAAGGATAGTTCCCGGTCTGATCAGTTTATTTATTGTTTGCCAATCCCACCAAACCATCCATCTTAAGTCGGCTGATCTGTTCCAAAACGGTAGTCCATTTTTTGTTTAACCTTTTAGCAGAAAAACAATGAATCATTCTGTTTATGGCTGGCTTATTTGTATCAGGCAATTAGTATTCAATTTCCCTTTGACCAGACTGGTGCTGATCCTGTTTTTCATAATTTGTCTGCATGGTTCAGCCATAGGAAAAGATAAGGAGCACCGGGAATTCGTTCCGCCTGCTACAACCACGCAAAATGAAATAAAAGTAACCGGCAGGGTAGTATCAGAATCAGGCGAAGCGCTTGCCGGTGTATCCATCATAGTAAAGGGATCAGCAAAAGGAACAACAACTGATAATACGGGCAATTTCAGTATCACCGTCCCGGATAATGCCATTTTGATTTTTTCTGCCGTTGGTTATGATAACCTGGAAGAAAGTGTAACAGGAAAAAGCCTGCTAAATATTTCGCTTAAGCAAAGCAGCAGGCTGCTGGACCAGGTAGTAGTGGTGGGATATGGATCTGCCCGTAAAAGAGACCTGACCGGTTCATCTGTTTCAATCAAAGGCGCAGATATTATCAATATTCCTGTATTGACCGCTACCCAGGCAATCCAGGGAAAAGTTGCCGGGGTGCAGATAACCAATAGCGGGGCACCGGGAAGTACGCCGAATGTAAGGATCCGGGGAATAGGTTCTGTACTGGGCGGAGCCGATCCGCTTTACGTGGTAGATGGTATCATAACGACTGATATAAGGAATATCAACTCGGCCGATATTCTTTCCATTGATATTTTAAAAGATGCTTCATCTACGGCTATTTATGGTGCACGGGCAGCCAACGGGGTTGTTTTAATAACCACCAAAGCCGGAAATAAATCAAAATTCTCAATAAATTATAATGCACAGGCAGGCGTAAAACTCTTAACTCATAAAGTGAAAATGGCTGGCCCGGGATTATATGCAGCTTATTCAAATGAAGCCGCAGGTGCGCCCGCAGTTACCGGAGGTGATGTTACCGGTGCTACATCCTGGTACGATGAAATTACCCGGCCTGCCATCTTCAACAGTCATAACCTTTCTGTCAGCGGCGGGAAAAATAAATACCGTTACTTTCTTTCCCTCGGTTACCTGAATGAAAATGGGATATTAATTGATAACAAATACACCCGGTATACAGCACGGTATAATCATGAATTTGCCCTAAGTCCCAAATTCAAAATTGGAAATAATATCGGTTATTCCCATTATATCTCAGAGAATAAGCCGTATGGTTTATTTACTACAGCCTATATAGCCGCTCCTGTTTTCAATGCAGTGAATCCGGATGGCAGTTTTGGCAATACCTCCAGCGGCGTCAGTAATGTGGGCAATCCGTACGCCACGTTGAAAACAACCAATGACCGGAGTTATGGGGACCGTCTTCAAACCACTTTATGGGGCGAATACCAAATTATTAAAGGACTTACTTTCAAATCACAATTCGGAATTGACCTGGAGCAGAACAATGGATGGAATTACACCCCGGCATATAAAACTTTTCTTCCCACTGGATCTGAAGGTGCCCAGCATAATGATGAGGCCGACCTGTCTTTTATGCGTGACAGTATTTATCAATGGGTATGGGATAATTACCTGACCTATGAAAAGAAATTCTCCAAAGACCATGATCTCCGTCTTACACTCGGTCATACAGCAGAACGGAGAAACGGCTGGAGCAACCGGGCATTGATCGCCAATAAAAATACGCCGGATAACAAAGACGCCTGGCAACTAAATTTTAAAGACACTGCTAACGGGCAACAGAATTTAAGAGATCCTATTGGCAAATATTTTAGACGGGAATCTTATTTTATAAGAGCCAACTATAAGTTTAAAGACAGATACCTGCTGAATGCCACTTTCCGCAGAGATGCCAACAGCAATTTTCCGGAACATAAACGCTGGGGGAATTTTCCATCGATCGGTGTGGGTTGGGTTATCAGCAGTGAAAAATTTATGGCGGATCAGAAATTTTTCAACAACCTGAAATTAAGGGCCAGTTATGGTTTAGTGGGTAATGATGTCATCCGCCCCGGAGCTTTTGACCTGAGACCGCAGGAAAGACTCTATGCGTATTTTGGCACCAACCGTATTGATGGCGCCATCGTTACCGGTATTAAAGACCCCAATCTGCAATGGGAAGTGGTGAGGGAATTTGATGCGGGAATAGAATTTGCTGTATTGGATAATAAACTCAGCGGCGAAATAGATTTTTATAATAAAGTAGCGAAGGATGCTCTGTTTATCATTCCTTATGCCTCGCTGGGTTTTGGTAATTCAGTTTCTTACCAATGCAGCAGAAATTGCCAATACAGGAATAGAGCTTTCCCTGCAATGGAATAAAAAAGTAAATACGAAATTCAATTACACCATCAGGGGGAATATTACTTATAATAAGAATACAGTTAAGAATGTAGGCATTGGCAGAGCCATGGATTTTGGAAGTTTAAATAATGGGTCTACGGCAACACAAACACTGGTAGGCCAGCCGATCGGTTCCTTCTGGGTATATCATACGGATGGAATATTTCAAAACACCGGGGAAATAAATGCTTACCCCCATGTTATAAGCGCCGTGCCGGGTGATTTTAAAATTGTTGATGCAAACAATGATGGCATCATTGATAATCTTGACCGGGAGCATGTCGGTTCGTACCAGCCCAAAATATATTATGGTTTCAGCGGGAATGTGAACTGGAAACAATTTGATTTTAGCATGGATGTCGTCGGCGTTGCCGGTAACAAAGTCTACAATGGGAAAAAGGGAATCCGCTTCGGGAGTAATTATAATATTGAATACGCCGTTGCAAACAACCGGTGGGTACCCGGAAGTAACAATAATACCTATCCCGGTGCCAGCAATGTTACGCCTTATCCCACTGATTATTTTATCGAATCAGGTTCTTTTATCCGGCTTAATAACATTACGGCCGGGTACAATTTCCCGGCTATGAAGTTGTGGAAAAGAATTGAGCGCATGAGAGTATTCGTCAGTGCACAAAACCCGGTCATTTTTACAAAGTACACCGGGTTTACACCTGAACTGCCCGGCAATCAGAATGAAGCCGGCATCGAATTAAATATCTATCCTATTTCTGCCTCCTATTTAATAGGTATCAATGTTCAATTTAAATAACCAATATTTTATGAAATACACATCTAATAAAATATTACTGCCTCTTTTTCTTTTTTTGTTAGTGGCGGTTATTTCATGTGGCAAAAAATTTCTCAATGAACCTCCCCGGGGAGCAACTATAAATGATTTGCTCAATAACCCGCAGGATGGGGCACAACGCATTATTGGTGCAGTCTACAACCGGTTATATGACTGGGAAACACATTCTTTTTCCTGGATAGGAATTTCCAGTATCACTTCAGATGATGCTGATAAAGGAAGTTCAGCAGGAGATGGTGGCGGCGATAAAATAGAACTGGATGGCTGGCTGATATCACCTACCAATATCTCTTTTAATGAAGTTTGGGAAGGAAATTTTGAAGGCATAGGCCGCGCCTGTTATGCTATTAAATTTATCAATGAAATGAGTTTATCACCTGTTGAAAAAGACAGGTATATCGGTGAGGCAAAATTTTTAAGGGCCTATTATTACTGGAATCTGCTGAGAGTATTTGGTGGCGTACCTAAAATAGATAAAGTACTTACATCACAGGCCGATATTGAAACTGCCAGTATCCGGGCCTCTGCTGCTGAAATTTATGCATTTATTGAAAGCGATCTTACGGAGGCTGCTGCAAAACTTCCTACCGTAATTCCTGTAACCGAAAGAGGAAGAGCCTCAAAAGCGGCCGCGCAGGCCTTATTGGCCAAAGTGTATTTATATCAAAGCAAATGGGCGCAATCAAAAAGTATGTGCGATATATTGATTGGTTCGGGTCAATTTTCTCTCTTATCTAATTACGGGTTGATATGGCGTGAAGCAGGTGAATTTTCCGCCGAGTCTATCTGGGAAGTAAATGCTGTTGCCGTTAATCCTCCCAAAGGGATACAGCAATACACCGAGGTACAGGGCATGCGGGGTTCTGGTGCCGGTGATTTTGGCTGGGGATTTAATACACCCTCGCAAAACCTGGTAAATGTTTATGAACCCGGCGATCTGAGAAAAGCGGCTACTATTTTAGTTTCAGGTTCTACTTTATGGGATGGTTTTGTTACCAGCAATACCTTACCCAATCCCTATTACAATTACAAAGCGTATGTAAGCCTTACGGCCGAGTCATATTTTGACAGGGGTCAATCCAATAAAAACCTGCGGGTATGCCGCTATGGAGAAATACTGCTGATAAAAGCCGAAGTGGAAAATGAATTAAATGATACCACGGCATCCAAAATTGCGCTGAACCAACTCAGGATAAGAGCAGGTTTGCTACCGGTACTGGCCATCAGCCAGGCAAGTATGCGGGATAAAATTTATAAAGAAAGAAGGGTGGAAATGGCTTTTGAACATGACCGCATGTTTGATTTGAGAAGAACCGGAAGAGCAGCAGCCGTTTTGCAGGCGTTGGGCAAACCGTATGTTTCGCCGAAACATAATTTGTTTCCCATACCCCAGCGGCAGATCGATCTGAGTGGCAATAAAATAACGCAAAACCCCGGTTATTAATTAAAAGAGTATAAATTTTTTGATATCAGGAATGAAAAACAATTTAATAACACATATACGGGGAGGTCCGACCTGAAACAGTATTAACAACCGATAATCATTTTTATATTTTCCAAAAAACAATAAATTAAATCAAATGAAAAAAACAGCAATTAAACCAATTTTTCAAATTTTCATACTGGGAGGAATTTTTTCCGTCCTTGTTGCCGGCAATTGTAACAAAAACGATGATGTTCCACTGCCACAAATTGGCGGGTATAATAACTCCAATGAAGTTGGTGCGCTCAACCTGAAGGCTTACTGGCCTCTTGATGGGAATGGAACTGAAAGTAAGTCAGGTACGGCTCCCACTTCAAGTGCAGGTGTCACCTACGCAGCAGGTGGTGTCAAGGGACAGGCAGGAACTTTTGCAAATGGCTATATCTATTTTGCAAGTGCAGTAGGTGGTGCGTTAACATCTAACCAGCCTTTTACGGTGAGTGCCTGGGTACAGGCAGCGAATAATCAGATCCCTGGCGGAACACCTCCGGCCAATAACCATCCATATCAATATTTTCAATTAGCCCGACCCGCCCAATTATTCGGAAATGTTAATCTGTTGATCGAAGCCGGTCAATATGTTATTGCTTCTGATACGCTGACTTTAAAATCAGTGTACAGCGATGCAGGCGGATTACAGGATAATATCAATAATTATGGACTGGCTGGTACCGAATATAAAGTAGTAAAAAAGGGTGGTACAGGTCAATGGATACATGTGGTAACTACTTATAATCCGGCAGGTGGCACAGGTGCCCAGAGTATTTTCAGAATTTATGCCGATAGCGCATTGGTAAGTAATATTAATTTTGAGAACAGAGGCGCTAATTCTTTTGTGTATACGCCTCATGAAGTGATCATCGGGGGCTGGTATAATAATATACCCGGCAAAACAGTTACAGCGGATACCTGGACAACTGCATTCACTGGTAAGATTGATGAGATCAGAGTTTGGAATAAACTCTTAACTCAGGCGGAGATCAACGCCTTGTATCAATTAGGAAAAGCAGGCAGGTAATTCCTGAATTAGTTGAGAACGGGGCTGGTAAACAGCCCCGTTTTTTCGCATTTAATATCTAATACGTAGCTTCCTGATTCGTTAAAACATCAAAGGATACATTTGCGTTGTAGTAAGATTAATTCTTTACAGGTGATGAGAAAAGTATATTGTATAACAATTGTTCTGGTACTGTTTTTTTCCTGCAAAAAAAAGGATACGGCTGCTCCTCCTCCCGACCCATTGCAACTGGTAAACGCATCGATAGATAATAAATCAACCGCAGCTGTTTATTACGATGTAAAGCTAAACCCGGTTTTAAAACTATCATTTAATAATGCCGTGGACAGGCAAACAGTTCCTGCCAACGTTTCAATCAATGAAAACGGGGTTGCAACTGTTGCGGTCAATTATTTATATGAAAAAAATGACAGCGTTATAGTGATCGTACCGCAGTCTCCACTAAAATATTTAACCAGGTATTACCTGGTAGCAGCTACAGGCCTTAAATCCATAAAAGGGGGTTCTTTAGGGTATGCCGTGAATATTCAGTTCATCACTTCTTTGGATTCTTCTGATAAACTTCCACTTATATCTGACAACCAGTTACTGGATACAGTACAACGCAGAACCTTCCGGTATTTCTGGGAGTTCGGGCATGCTGTGAGTGGGATGGCAAGGGAACGAAATTCCAGTGGGGATGTCGTTACTACCGGAGGCACCGGCTTTGGCATTATGTCAATCGTTGCCGCGGTCAATAGAAACTTTATAACCCGAACCGAGGGTCGTGACCGCATTTTAAAAATCACCAACTTCTTATTGAATAATTGTACCCGTTATCATGGTGCCTTTGCGCATTGGGTGAACGGAGCCACGGGTGCTACCATTCCCTTCAGCCCTAATGATAATGGTGCCGACCTGGTAGAAACTTCTTTCCTGGTAAATGGATTGCTCATTGCCCGGCAATATTTTAATACGGCCGATGCAGTTGAAACGGACTTACGCGCTAAAATTAACAACATCTGGAACGGTGTAGAATGGAACTGGTTCCGCCAAAACAATCAAAATGTGTTGTACTGGCATTGGAGTCCTACGCTGAACTGGGTTATTAATAACCAGGTCCGCGGCTGGAATGAAGCACTGATCGTTTATGTCCTTGCATCTTCTTCACTTACCGATTCGATACCTAAAGTGGTTTATGATAATGGCTGGGCCGGCAACGGAAGTATCCGTAATAATAATACCTATTACGGTTATCCATTACCGTTAGGACCTTCGAATGGCGGCCCCCTGTTTTTTGCCCATTATTCTTTCCTGGGTGTTAATCCCAATGGACTGATGGATGCCTATGGTAATTACCAGACCCAGGCAATCAATCATACCAAAATAAATTATGAATACTGTAAAGCGAATCCCCGGGGATATTATGGCTACAGTAATTTATGCTGGGGACTCACTGCCTGTGATATTCCTACCGGGTATGCGGCTAATGAGCCAAACAATGACCGGGGCGTTATTGCACCCACGGCGGCTTTATCATCAATGCCCTACACACCCACAGAGTCGATGAATGCATTGAAATTCTTTTATTATAAACTGGGCGATAAGTTATGGGGACCGTATGGTTTTTATGATGCTTTTAGTTTAAAAGACCTGTGGTTTGCCAATTCTGCATTGGCGATCGATCAGGGCCCCATCATTGTGATGATAGAGAACTACCGGAGTGGTTTGTTGTGGAACCTCTTTTCCGGGGCACCCGAAATAAAAAATGGATTGCGAAGATTGGGTTTTACAGCGCCTTATTTATAAAACCAGAATTTTGAGGAAATAAGATAAATTGTTTTTTCAAAATGGCATAAGAAGTATTTATGAAAATAAAGATTCTGGCTTTTATTTTATCCGGCTCCTTATGGGCTATATCCGGATGCAAGTCAGGTAAAACTGCAATTGCTAAAAAAGCAGAAGCAATTGATGTTGCAGATACTGTATTATTCAGACTGGTACAGCAGCAGACTTTTCAATATTTCCGGGATGGGGCTGAGCCGGTTAGCGGGTTGGCAAGGGAGCGGATTCATACAGACAATATTTATCCGCAGAATGATAAGTCTATTGTAACAAGCGGTGGGTCAGGATTTGGAGTAATGGCCCTGTTAGTTGGAATCGAAAGAGGATTTATTACCAAAGAAGATGGAAGAAAACAATTGGAAAAGATTGTTCATTTTTTAAAAACCGCAGACCGTTTTCATGGGGCATGGCCGCACTGGTGGAATGGCGAAACAGGCAAAGTAAAACCCTTCAGTAAAAATGATGATGGCGGAGACCTGGTGGAAACATCTTTAATGATACAGGGGTTGCTTTGTGTTCGTCAATATTTTAATACCGGAAACGAAGCAGAAAGAAAATTAGCTGCCAGCATTGACCAGCTATGGAGAGAAGTTGAGTTTGATTGGTACAGAAACGGTAAAAATGTATTGTACTGGCACTGGAGTCCAAATAATGGATGGAAAATGAATCTTGCCATACGTGGATATAACGAATGCCTGATCACCTATATACTGGCTGCCTCATCACCCACCCACAGCATACCACCGGAAGTATATCATGAAGGTTGGGCCGAAAACGGGAAAATAAAAGCCACCTCCTCATACGGAGGTTACACACTGCAATTGCATTACCAGGGCAATCCGCCAAACGGTGGTCCGTTGTTCTGGGCCCATTATTCTTATCTTGGACTTGATCCGGGAGGATTGAAAGACAAGTATGCCGATTACTGGGAAGAAAATAAAAACCTGTCGCTAATCAATTATCAATGGTGTGTGGATAATCCTAAAAAATTTAAGGGGTATGGTACGAACAACTGGGGGTTAACATCCAGTTACTCTACCCAATTTTATGTGGCCCATGCCCCGAATGCTGAACATGACCTGGGTGTCATATCACCTACAGCTGCCTTATCCTCTTTCCCCTACACACCTGTGCAGTCAATGGCTGCCATGAAACATTGGTATACAGAAACGAAAGATAAAACCTGGGGACCATATGGATTTTATGATGCATTCAGCGAACAGGATAACTGGTTCCCTCAAAAATACCTGGCGATTGACCAGGGGCCCATTGTTGTTATGATGGAAAATTACCGGACTGGCTTGTTGTGGAATTTATTTATGAGTTGCCCGGAGATAAAACAAGGCTTAAAAAAATTAGGCTTTGAAAGTCCCCATTTGAAAAAATAAAAAAGTAGTATAAGCGCATTAAATTTTATTTACCCGGGATTAAAAAATAATTAATGAAAAAAATTTTTCTGGTACTGTCCATTTTAGTTTCGGCTATAGCATTTTCTCAAACAGGGACTGATTCTAAAATGCATGTGTTTGTTAGTTCCCTGATGAAGAAGATGACCCTCAGTGAAAAAATAGGACAGTTGAACCTGCTGACTCCGGGCGGCGATGTGAACACAGGAACCGTAGTAAGCCGGGATGTAGAGAAAAAAATAATTGAAGGGAACGTGGGAGGATTATTTGGCGTAACAGGAGTAGATAAGATAAAAACCGCCCAGGATATAGCTGTAAAGCAAAGTCGTTTAAAAATTCCCCTGCTATTTGGTTCAGATATTATTCATGGTTATAAAACCATTTTCCCGATTCCATTGGGTCTTTCCTGCAGTTGGGATATGAAAATAATTGAACAAACGGCACGCATGGCGGCTATCGAAGCAACAGCAGATGGTTTATGCTGGAACTTTTCACCCATGGTAGATATTGCCCGTGATCCCCGCTGGGGCCGTATGGCGGAAGGGTCCGGGGAAGATCCTTATCTCGGTTCACAGGTTGCCATTGCGATGGTAAACGGTTACCAGGGCTATGATCTGGCAAAAAATAATACACTGATGGCCTGCGTAAAACATTTTGCCCTGTACGGTGCAGCTGAAGCAGGAAGAGATTATAACACCACGGACATGAGCCGGGTAAGAATGTACAACGAATACCTGCCACCATACAAAGCGGCCATAAATGCAGGAGCCGGGAGTATGATGAGCTCCTTTAATGAAATTGATGGCATCCCTGCCACCGGTAATAAATGGTTGCTTACAGATCTATTGAGAAAGCAATGGGGGTTCAGGGGGTTTGTAGTATCCGATTATACATCAGTAAATGAAATGATGGCCCATGGAATGGGTGATCTGCAAACAGTGTCTGCCCTTTCATTAAAGGCCGGGCTTGATATGGATATGGTAGGCGAAGGATTTTTGATGACATTAAAAAAATCATTGCAGGAAAAAAAAGTTACCATTTCGGAAATTGACCAGGCCTGCCGCCGCATTCTCGAAGCAAAATATAAACTTGGGTTGTTTGATGACCCGTATCGGTACATTGATCCCACCCGACCGGCAAAAGAAATACTTACCGCCCAAAATAGAAAAGAAGCAAGAGAAATTGCTGCGCGATCATTTGTATTATTGAAAAATAACAATCAAACATTACCCCTTAAAAAAACGGGGGTCATTGCATTGATCGGCCCATTGGCTGATGACCAAAATAATATGCTCGGGACATGGGCAGTTTCCGGTGATTCCAAATTATCGGTATCAGTACTGAATGGAATAAAAAATGCTGCAGGAAGCCAGGTCAATATCCTCTATGCCAAAGGAGCCAATATTTCAGACGACACCCTGTTTGCCAAAAAAGTAAATGTGTTTGGAACAAGAATAGATATCGACAAACGAACACCGGCTGAGATGCTGAATGAAGCTTTAGAAATTGCCAATAAATCAGATGTGGTGGTCGCCGTGGTCGGTGAAGCTTCAGAGATGAGTGGTGAATCAGCCAGCCGAACCGATATTACTCTTCCGGAAAGCCAGAAAAAATTAATAAGAGCCCTGGTAAGCACAGGCAAGCCTGTTGTACTGGTTATGATGAGTGGCAGACCATTGGCATTGGTGGAAGAAAATACACTGGCGACCTCAATTTTACAGGTATGGCATGCAGGTACAGAAGCTGGTAATGCCATTGCTGATGTATTATTCGGTAACTATAATCCTTCCGGAAAATTATCAGTAACCTTTCCCAGGAATGTGGGCCAGGTACCCATCTATTACAGTCAAAAAAATACAGGCAGACCTTCTGTAGGTGATGCGCCAAAATTTTTATCCAACTACCTGGATGTGCCGAATACACCCTTATTTCCTTTTGGCTATGGACTAAGCTATACGTCATTTTCTTACAGCGAGATTAAGCTGAATAAAACTTCCATGAAAATGAATGAGTCCATCACCGCTTCTGTTACAATAACAAATACCGGAAAATATGATGGTGAAGAAGTGGTGCAGCTTTATATCCGGGATCTGGTGGGATCTATAACCCGGCCAGTGAAAGAACTGAAGGGGTTTCAGAAAATAAAATTAAAAGCAGGAGAGTCAAAACAGGTTTCCTTTTCTATAGATGTAAACGACCTGAAATTCTACAATAGTGAACTTAAATTTGTTTCCGAACCCGGAGATTTTATCCTGTTTATTGGAACTAACTCAAACGATGTAAAAGAAAAGGGTTTTAAATTGGAATAGCCGGCTGTTTGCGATCATTTCACTTCCTCAAAATCTATATAATCCCCGGCCTTGGTTTTAGGTTCCGGCTTGGGAGAAGAAGCCTGTGTTGTGTAATCCTGTTGTTTTTGCATTTGCTCCTGCATGTGGCTCTGCATTTCCCGGAATCCTTTTTTGATTTTACGGCTGGCCAGGTAAACCGGTATCACCAGTTTAAAGATGAATTGAAATAAAATATAAGCCAGGATGGCATATAAAACGAATTTCATCCTGTAAAGGTAAGTTCAGCTGATTTATTGTTACCGGAATTTTCAGCCTGCCTGCCGCCAGGAGGGGTACCCGATAGCTATCGGGTTATTAACCTTCTTGATTTACCCCTCATTATTTGGCAAATACCTTCCCATACCCTTATATTTGCACTGGAAATAGCAGTAAGAAGGGAACGAGGCCGTTCCCTTCTTCTTTTATACCCCATGAACGGAGAAGCACAAATAAAGGACCTTGAGCAGAGAGTGAATGCTTTGATCAGTACCGAAACGGATCTATTCCTGGTGGAGGTAAGAATCAAGCCGACGAATAATATAAAAGTGTTTATCGATGGCAACCAGGGAGTTAGCATTGAAAAACTGGTACACTATCATCGCCGTTTGTATAAGCAACTGGAAGAGGAGAATATTTATCCGGCGGGTGATTTTTCCCTGGAAGTATCATCACCCGGGTTAGAGGAACCGCTGAAATTGTATCGCCAGTACCTGAAAAATATTGGCCGTTTTGTAGAAGTTACGGACAAGGAAGAGCATAAAATTGAAGGAAAATTGATCCGTGCAACAGAAGAAAGTATTGTAATTGAGGAAACAACAGGTAAAGGAAAGAAAATGGAAACAGTGCAACACACTATTTCTTTTGATAACATTAAAACAACTAAAGTTCAAATCAAATTCTAAAAATAGTTACGAGCTTAGAGCTAAGAGTTTCGAGACGACCCAATTACTTTCGGGTTTAACTCGAAACCAGCAACTCAAAACTCGCAGCTTGCAAAATTTCAAGTGTTATGTCAAGTATTAACCTGATAGATGCATTCCAGGATTTTAAAGAAGCGGAAAACATTGATCGACCTACGATGATGAAAGTGGTGGAAGATGTATTTAAAACCCTGTTGAGGAAAAAATACACCAGCGATGATAATTTTGATGTGATTGTAAATGCCGAGAAAGGTGACCTGGAAATCATTCGCCGGCGCATGATCGTAGAAGACGGGCAGGTGGAAGATCCGCTGGCCCAGGTGGCTTATTCCGATGCGGTGAAAATTGAACCTGACTTCGAGGTTGGGGAAGAATTATATGAAGAAATTGACCTGCTGGACTTCGGACGCCGGGCTATTTTAGCGGCTAAGCAAACCCTGGCCAGCCGTATCAGCGATTTGAAGAAAAATGTTCTGGCAAAAAAATATGGCGATCGGATCGGTGAAATTATCAGCGCGGAAGTATACCAGGTGTGGAAGAAAGAAATCTTATTACTTGATGAGGAAGGGAATGAACTGATATTGCCCAAAAGCGAACAGATACCACAGGACTATTTTAAAAAAGGGGAAAGTATACGTTCGGTAGTGAAGAAAGTGGATATGAAGAATAACAGCCCGGTGATCATCCTTTCCAGGACATCCCCGGAATTCCTGGCTAAATTATTAGAGATAGAAGTTCCGGAAATTTTTGACGGCCTGATCGTGATTAAGAAAATTGTAAGGGATCCGGGAGAAAGAGCAAAGGTTGCCGTAGAATCGTACGATGATCGTATTGATCCGGTGGGCGCCTGTGTGGGAATGAAAGGAAGCCGTATTCATGGCATCGTTCGGGAATTGAAGAATGAAAACATAGATGTCATCAACTGGACCAGCAATATTCAATTATTAATACAACGTTCGCTGACACCAGCTAAAATCACCAGTATGGAACTGGATAATGAGGCCAAGCATGCGAACGTATACCTGAAGCCGGACCAGGTTTCCCTGGCAATCGGCCGGCGTGGTGTAAATATCAAGTTGGCTTGTGAACTTACCGAGTATGAACTGGATGTTTACCGTGACAATGAAGGCGAAGAAGAGGAATTTGATATTGACCTGGATGAATTCAGCGATGAGATAGAAACCTGGATCATTGATGAATTGAAAAGAGTGGGCTGTGATACCGGAAGAAGTGTATTGAAACTTACCGCGGAAGAATTGGAGCGTAGAACAGATCTGGAAAAAGAAACCATCGCTGACGTAAGAAGAATATTAAAAGAAGAATTTGATAAAGAATAGCAGGGTGCGGGTGGCATGGTGTATCTATACCATGCGCCGGTTCACTCTTACTATTCGCTAGGAACAATTAAACAACCTGAATGGCAGAATTAAAACTTCCAAGATTATTAGCAGCGGCCAAAGAATTTAACATTGGCCAGGACACGCTTATTGATTTCCTGTCGGGAAAAGGGTTTCACAAAGATGACCTGAAGCCGACCTCGAAGTTATCAGAGGAGATGTATCGTTCCCTGCAACAGGAATTCTCCAGCGATAAAGCGGCTAAAATAAAGAGTGATCAGCTTGAATTACCGAAAGGCTCGCAGGTAGAAGCCAAAAAGAAGAGAGAGGATGAAGAAATTAGTTTCAAAAAAGAAGAGAAGCCTTCAGTTAAGATAACAAAGAAAGAAGAAGCAAAACCGGTGGAAGAAGAAAAACCGGCAAAAGCAAAAGAACAGAAAGAAGAAACAACTCCTCCCGTTCCCGCTAAGGAAGAGGAAGTAACAAAAATCAAGACACCTGAAATAGAAGGACCCAAAGTGGTCAAGAAAATTGATCTCTCCACTATTGATTCTTCCACACGTCCTAAAAAAACAACCAAAGCAAAAAAAGAGGAAGAAGTAAAACCAGTTGTTGAAGAAAAAGCAGGTAAAGGCAAAGCGAAGAAAACCAAAAAAGAAGAGGAAGAAGTAAAACCGGCTGCTGAAAAAACTGTATCCAAAGAAGAACCGGTTGCCGAAGAGCACACAACCATTATTGAAAATATTGAAGTTGAAAAACTTACCGGGCCCAAGATTCTTGGAAAGATAGATTTACCGTTGGATAGTGATACCCGGCCTGTAAAAGATGAAAAAAAGAAAAGAAAACGTATCCCGATTGAGAAAAAAGATAACAAACGGGAAATATTTATCAATAAAGATACCGGTGGCGACAGAAGAACGGGAGGTGGAACCGGTGGTGGTAACTTCAACCGGGGCAGGGGTGGCAGTACGGGCGGTGCAAATCGTGGAGGTGGCGGACGGACCAGCGGTACGGGTGGACGCAGAGAAGATAAACTGATTGATGAAAAAGAAATTCAGCGGAAAATTCAGGAAACACAGGCCAAACTGGCCGGAGGCGGAGGCCGTGGTAAAAACCTGAAAGCAAAAATGCGCCGGGAGAAAAGGCAGGAACTGGCCGATGCTCAGGGTGAAACCGGTGATGATAATAAATTACAGGTAACGGAATTTATCAGCGTAAGCGAACTGGCCAACCTGATGGATGTGAGTTTTGCAGAAGTGATCAGCAAGTGTATGAGTCTGGGCATCATGGTGTCAATCAACCAGCGGTTGGATGCCGAAGTGATCGAACTGGTAGCCAGTGAATTTGGTTATGATGTAGAGTTCATTGATATGGAGAAGCAAATGGAGATGGAAGAGGAAAATGACGCGGATCATGAAGATGAATTGAAATTCCGGTCTCCTATTGTTACGATTATGGGTCACGTAGACCATGGTAAAACATCTTTACTCGACTATATCCGCAGCGCCAATGTAGTTGCTGGGGAAGCCGGTGGAATTACTCAACATATCGGTGCTTACCAGGTAGAACTGGCCAATGGAAAACAAATCACCTTCCTGGATACGCCGGGTCACGAAGCGTTTACAGCGATGAGAGCAAGAGGAGCAAAAGTTACCGATATAGCCGTCATCGTTATTGCAGCAGATGATGCGGTGATGCCGCAAACCCGGGAGGCGATCAGTCATGCCCAGGCTGCAGGAGTACCGATGATTTTTGCCATCAATAAGATTGATAAAGACGGTGCTAATTCAAAAAAGATTTATGAACAGCTATCCCAGATGAATATCCTGGTAGAAGAATGGGGTGGTAAATTCCAGAGCCAGGAAATAGCCGCAAAAAAAGGATTGAACGTTGACAAACTGCTCGAGAAAATTTTGCTGGAAGCAGAGATCCTGGATTTAAAAGCAAACCCCGATCGGGAAGCTACCGGAACGATCATCGAAGCATCCCTGGATAAAGGCCGTGGTTATGTGGCAACTTTATTGGTAGAGAACGGAACATTACATCCCGGTGATCTAATTGTGAGTGGTCAGTATTTTGGCCGCGTGAAAGCCATGTTCAACGAAAGAAATAAGAAAGAAGAAGAAGCCGGTCCATCGGCGCCGGCTGTCATATTGGGATTGAACGGTGCACCCCAGGCAGGTGAAAAATTCAAAGTATATGAAGATGAAGCCGAAGCAAAGGAAATTGCTTATCGCCGTGCACAGATATTGAGGGAACAGGGTATCCGGACCAAAAAGCATATTACCCTGGATGAAATTGGCCGACGCCTGGCATTGGGAAGCTTTAAAGAACTTAAAGTTATCATCAAAGGAGACGTGGATGGTTCTGTAGAGGCCTTGAGTGATTCATTACAAAAACTATCTACCCCCGAAATTTTAGTAAGTGTAATTCATAAAGGAGTCGGACAGATCAACGAAAGTGATATTGTACTGGCTGAAGCATCGGATGCCATTGTTATTGCATTCAACGTGCGGCCTTCATTACAGGCATCTAAACTGGCAGATAATGTAGGTATTGAGATCAAGATGTACTCGATCATCTATAATGCCATTGAAGAAGTTAAGAGTGCCATGGAAGGCATGCTGGAACCGAAAGTGCAGGAAAAAATTGTTGCGAACGTAGAGATACGGGAAGTTTTCAAATTTGATAAAGCAACGGTTGCAGGATGTACGGTCCGGGATGGAAAGATCAAAAGAGATTCTAAGATCCGGTTGATCCGCGATGGTATCGTTATTTATCCTTCCGGGGAAGGTGGCAGCGCAGAACTGGGCTCATTAAAGCGCTTTAAAGATGATGCCAAAGAAGTATTGTCCGGCATGGAATGCGGATTAACCATTAAGAATTTCACCGATTATAAAGTGGGGGATGTGGTGGAAGCCTATGAAATTGAAGAAGTAAAAAGAACCTTGTAAAAGGTTCCCTATTCCGAATAAAAAACTCAAATCCCGGGTACTTTTGACTTCATCGAGAAAATTTTGTTAAATACCCTGCTCATATTATTTAAGTCTTAACCGGCAAAGTACTTTTGAATTTATGCGATATATAAACAGAATCCTGACCGTATGTTTTTTAATGCTGACGTTTACAGCAATAGCTCAATCGCAGGCAAAAAAAATTGTCGCCGATAAAATTGCCGGTATCGTAGGTGACCGGATCATTCTGGAGTCAGATATTAAAAACTCGATAGCGGATATTGTCAGGCAGGGTGGAACAGTTCCGGATAACGCGGCTTGTATGCTGATGGAGCAGGCCCTTATTTCCAAAGTGCTGATGTTGCAGGCAGAAAAAGATTCCTTACCTGTAACGGATGAAGAAATTGAAGCAGAACTCGAGCAGAAAATACGATACTACATTAATCAGTTTGGCAGCCAGGATGTATTGGAAGAAGTGGCCGGTAAAACTATTTACCAGATCAAGGACGATGCAAGAGAATCCGTTAAGGAGCAGAAGCTGGCCGCAGCCATGCAACGTAAAATTGTAGATAATGTCCGGATAACACCTACAGAAGTAAAAGCTTTTTTTGATAAGATTCCCAAAGACAGTTTACCTTTTTATGAATCCGAACTGGAAATAGGACAGATTCTTATTTTTCCCAAAGCTTCCCGGGAACTGGAGCAATACATTGTCGGGGAAATGAATAACTACAAAAAACAGGTTGAAACCAAAATCACCACTTTTGATCAGCTGGCCAAAAAAGTTTCCGAAGATCCGGGAAGTAAAGACCGGGGCGGTCAATACCAGATCAACCGTAATGAAAAAACCTGGGATCCTATATTTATGTCTACCGCTTTCCGTTTGAAGGAAGGGGAAATTTCTTCCCCGGTCAAATCAAAATTCGGTTACCATATTATTCAAATGGTTCAGCGTAATGGAGATGATGCTATCATCCGGCACATCCTGCGCATTCCTCCTGTTACAGAAACAGAAATCAACCAGGCCAAAAACAAATTGGATACTGTCAGGTCAAAGATCATTGCCGGGGTGTTGGCGTTTAATGCGGCGGCTTCTAAATACAGCGATGACGAAACGACTAAATTTGCCGGCCCCTACATTACGAACAGGGACGGTTCTCCGTATGTTACCATTGATGCCCTCGATAAAGACATGGTGGGGATGCTCAGTAAAATGAAAGTGGGAGAATTTTCCCAGCCTACTGCTTTCCAGGATGAACAGGGAAGAAAAGGGGTAAGAATTGTGTACCTGAAATCCCGTTCAGCACCTCATCGCATGAACCTGCAGGATGACTACAGCAAAATATCCCAGTTTTCATTGGAGGAAAAGAAAAGCAAAACACTGGATAAATGGCTGAAGGTAAAAATTCCAACATACTATGTCATGGTGGATAATGAGACCAGTGCCGCTTGCCCGCAATTGCTGAAATACACAACGGAAAAAAAATCCCTTTAATCGGTTTTCATCTTTGTAAGATCACGGCTACAGACGCTGGGTTTTTCCCTTTTGTAATACAGCCGTATACTATTATCGCCTACCTTTGTAGTTTCCATGAGCGACCCAATAAAACATGAATGCGGACTGGCATTCATCCGGTTAAGAAAACCTTTTTCTTATTACCAGCAACAGTATGGTACCGTGCTGTGGGGGCTTAATAAGCTGTACCTGCTGATGGAAAAACAGCACAACCGCGGACAGGACGGGGCCGGCGTAGCTACCGTAAAATTAAATGTGGAACCGGGGTATCCATTTCTAAACCGGATCCGCAGTAATGCACCGCTAGCCATCTCCGACATCTTTCATCAAATCGGTGAAGAAATAGCGGAACTGGAAAAATATCACCCGGATATTAAAAGCCACCCGGGGCTGATGAAAGGGCATGTAAGATTTTTAGGCGAATTGTTATTGGGTCATCTTCGTTACGGCACACAGGGAAAAAACAAACTGGAATATTGTCATCCGTTTATTAACCGGGATACGATTCCCGCCCGCAACCTGGCGCTCGCCGGCAACTTTAATATTGTCAACTCTGATGAACTATTTGAACTGATTGGTAAGGAGCCGCATGATAACGTCCGCTTCAGCGACCTGGCTGCCATGATTGAGCTGATGCATACCTTTCTCTGCAAAGAAGATGAAGCATCTCCGGGGCATATGGATATTAAAAAGGTATTGAAAAAAACTTTGCCCTTGCTGGATGGAGGTTTTCATGTGGGTGGTGTAACCGGAAATGGAATTGCCTTTGTATTTCGTGATGCGCATGGTATCCGCCCTTCATATTATTTTATCAATGACGAGGTGGTGGTGGCGGCTTCGGAAAGAGCGGCTATCAGAACGGCTTTCAATGTCGGGGAAAATGAAGTACAGGAATTAAAACCCGGACAGGCCCTGATTGTAAATGAACATGGAGCAGTGGAAATAGCACAGATACTGGAGCCAAAAGAAAGAAAGGCCTGCAGCTTCGAACGCATCTATTTTTCCAGGGGCAGTGATGAAAAAATTTATAAAGAACGAAAAGCCCTGGGTTATAATCTGAGTGAACCGGTATTGACGGCCATTAATCACGATTTAAAAAATACCATCTTTTCCTTTATACCCAACACCGCTGAAACCGCTTTCCTCGGTATGGTGAAAGGCATGGAAGCTTACCTGAATAAAATAAAAGTAGAACGGATACTCAGCTGGGGAAAAGAATATGATGAAGAGAAGCTGGAAGAAATGGTTAACCGCCGTATCCGCATAGAAAAAATTGCTATTAAAGATGTGAAGATGCGGACATTTATTACGGAGGATGTGAACCGTAATGAAATGGTACAACACGTCTATGATATTACCTATGGAACGGTTCGCCCCGGAATGGATACGCTGGTGGTCATTGATGATTCAATCGTACGGGGAACCACGTTGAAAGAAAGTATCATCCGCATGCTGGGAAGATTGAAGCCAAAACGTATCATTGTGGTTTCGTCATCACCCCAGATCCGCTATCCCGATTGCTACGGAATTGATATGAGCAAGATGGGTGACTTTATTGCTTTCAACGCTACCGTTGAACTGATAAAAGAAAACGGCAAAGAAAATTTTCTGAAAGAATTACTGGAAAAATGCAAAGACCTGCAACGTAATAACCAGTTGCATACCGAAAATGTTGTTAAGCAACTATACAAACAATTTACTACCGAAGAGATCTCTGCTAAAATTGCACAGCTGATAACGCCTCCCGGGCTGGGCATACCGGTGGATGTGATATTTCAGCGTATAGAAGATCTGCATAAATCCTGCCCCAACAACCTGGGTGATTGGTACTTCACGGGCAACTACCCAACACCCGGAGGCAATAAAGTTGTCAATAAGGCCTTTATCAATTATATGGAAGGAAAAAATGTGAGAGGGTATTAGTCCCAAAATCTAAACTTTAGTTTCGTATTTATATTTTGTTATATCAGGAAAAAAAAAATTATGAAGCATCTCATTCTTGTTCGTCATGCAAAAAGCGACTGGGGAAATCCGGAGCTGGATGATATTGACCGGCCTTTAAATGAACGTGGAAAAAAAGATGCACCCGCCATGGCCCGCCGGTTGCTGGATAAAAAAATAAAAATTGATGCGTTTATTACCAGCCCGGCAAAAAGAGCCCGGAAAACAGCCACAGTTTTTGCTTCTGCCTATAAAAAAGATGCTGACGAAATAATTTTAAGAGATGAATTATACATGGCGGGATCAACTGCTTTTAAGGATGTGGTGGCTACATCTGATGATTCTTTAAAAAGTATTGCCATTTTTTCTCATAACCCGGGAATAACTGATTATGCCAACCAGCTTACGGAAACCAGGATTGATAATATTCCTACCTGCGGTGTTTTTTGTGTAAAAGCAGATTGTTCTTCCTGGAAAGATTTTGCAACGGCCAAAAAGGAATTTGGGTTTTTTGATTATCCCAAAGCAGGTTCAAAGGATTGATTATTGCTTTTTCCCGATTCAGCGAGACCTGTTAATATCCAACAGAAAAGTTTCAATTACAGAAACTAGTTTTTCATTTGATGATACCAGGGGTATATAATATTTATACGCTGCGGCAACAGCTAATTCTTTATTTAGTGAAAAATCTTTTTGCGGGGCGCAATGGGCTATTCCTTTTTCCTGCAAATACCTGCCGAGGTATTCCTGTTCGGGTTGCCCCGGTGTAGGTATAAGGATACATTTCTTCTGCAAGGTTATCATATCCATTAAGGAACTATATCCACTGCGGCAGATAACATAAGATGCTTCCTCTATGGCTGCATTTAATTCAAGGGCCGGAAGATGATTGTAAAATCTGATCATGTTGGTTGAAGGAATCATAGAGGAAGAACCGGGCAATCCCCTTATTATGGTAGCCGTACCATTATAATGACTGATCTCATGAATAATTATTTCTTCCAGCAAACTTCGTTGTGGCTCGGGGCCGGAGAGAATGATCAACAGATGATTATTTTTTTCCGGTATGTTCATTTTCTGAAACCTTGAAAGCCAACCGATGTAATGAACCGGAACAGCCGGCATTTTCACCGGGTGAGATAACTCTCCTGCCAGGTTGCAATCTGCCAGAATACCTGCCTGTCCGGCAGGCTGGTCAGGAACCCAACATGTTGTGAAATGATTGATATGCCTGTAATTGCTTTTTTGAAAAATTTTCTCTGTCCATTTTCCTGCAGAACTTTTTATGGTTAACTGGTGGGTGATAAAAACACAGGGAATAGAGGAATGATAAAGTCCATAACGATTATCACTGATAACAGCATCAAAGCCATGTTCATTTACCGCTTTTTTCAGCCAGCGGTGTTCGTAAAGAATGGCCCGCCGCATTTTGGGTCCTTGTTGTATCATTTTCCAGATAAGCCCCCGGGCTGTTTTCGCATACCGGATCCGATAGCCGGGTAATTCCAAAAAGGGCAGGTCGGGAAATTCAGCTTTTAATAAAATTTCCTGGGCGCCTTCACCCGCCAGCCAAACGGAACATCCCTGTGCCAGCAACTCCCTGATAATGGGGACGCATCGGGTAGCATGACCCAGTCCCCAGTCCAACGGGGCTACCAGGATACGGGCCTGCCTGCCGGACAGGCGGGGTTTTCCCAGTATCTGCCCATCCGACAGGCGGTAATTCTCCTTGAAAGGGCGATTCATGTTAATTTTTTGACTGTTTTGGCTAAACGGGATACTAAATTGTTTGTAAAATAGTTTTAATTTTGAACTTCCTCTGCAAGGAGCCCAATGGACAAATTATGAAGACAATAAACAAAATAATAGTAGCCTTTCTGTTGATCGTGTTCCTGGCAGCCTGCAACAAGAATTATTATTCTGGTTCAGGCAAAGGCGGTAAGGGTTGTGGCTGTCCCAGCCATAAAGGAATGAGTGGTTATTAAACCCATAAAAGCAACATGATAAGCTCTAAGGGTTGCCAGTGATCCTTTAAGATAATTTCTTCAAGGCCTCTCTCAATTTCCCGATCATCTCATTAATTTCTTCTTTTTTACAGGTGCCTACACTTAACCGGTACCATGGTGAACTTTTGTCAGCGCCGAAAGCATAAAAAGGAACAACTGCCAAACCAGCATCATTGAGAACATAAGCGGTAACCTCACCCTGGTTGGCCAGTGCTTTTCCTTCAGTTGTTTTCTTTCCGGTAAGATCAATCTTTATCGTGAGGTAGATCGCAGCTTCGGGGGCAATAGCTTCAACAGGAAAGCCTTCATTTTTCAATTGTGTAAACCCCTCATAAATGAGACGCAGTCTTTCTTCAATCTCGGATCTGAAGTTGACCAGATATTTTTTGATGTCCTGCCTGTTTCCAAGATAATAAGCCACAGCTTTTTGCTCTGCCATCGGGGCCCATGCTCCAATATGAGTTAGTATGACTTTCATTTTATTGATAACGGTAGCCGGACCCATACCCCAACCCACCCTTACCCCGGTAGCTGCAAAAACTTTACTGATAGCATCAATAAAGAGGGTGTATGGTCTCATAGCCGGACGCAGTGAGACCGGATTGTAATGCTGAATATCACCATAAGTTAAGTGCCAGTACATCTGGTCATACATGACATATAATTTCTTTTGGCCATCACTTCTTCTCGTATTTTCTTCTAGTACCAGGTCACAAATGGCTTCCAGCTCTTCTTTTTTAAACGTAGTGCCGGTAGGATTTTGTGGTGAGCATAATGAGATCAGCGTGGCATCTTTTACATAGGGGCGGAGATCATCAGCAGAAAGCATGAAGTTATTCTCAGCCCTTGCTTCAATCACAATATGTTCACCTTCTACGAAGTGCGTATAATGATTATTATTCCAGCTGGGAACGGCATAGATTATCTTATCTCCTTTATCACACAGGGCCCGGAACACAGCGTATATTAACGGACGGCCACCGGAAGCTACCAGGATCTCATGAGTGCCATAGTCCAGTCCTTCCTCATCTTTGATAAAAGAATGAATAGCCTCCCTCAGGTCAAGGTTACCTTCTGCAGCCGGATAGTTGGTGAAATGTTTACGGTAGGCATCTACGATGGCATCTTCGAGTTCTTTGGGGATTGGAAAAATAGAAGGATCAAAATCCCCGACTGTAAAATTATAGATACGTTCACCCTGGCGGATCTTTTCCCTTATCTCGCTACCGAGTTTTACAATTTCAGAACCGATCAATGTTTCGGATAAATGCGACAACTTCATAACCCTATCCTTTGTGGCAAAAATAAAGGAAAAGGAGTATTCAATAAGATGACTGCTAAAGTTCCGGTAATCAGATTATGAATGGTCTATTACGACCTTACTGTTATCATACAAATCATACTTCACATACACCGTACAACCCGGCTGGTATTTACTGACTGATGTTTCTGCAATTACGCCTTTGGCTTTACCACTGAAGGAAGGAGCATTATCCGGTAATACTTCAAGTTCTAATTCTACATAAGGATTATTGCCATTGACATTTGCTCCCAGCCAGGTATATTTTTTTATGATGGCTCTTGCCGGTCGTCCGGAAAGGCTGATGGATTCATTGTCTTTTTGCATTTGTTCCAGGTCTGCCTGCAAAATAGCGGTATCAGGTTGTGCAACGGTACCGGTTGATCTGGTTCCACCTCTGAGATCGGGCACAACATTCAATTCATTCTTTGGATCGATCAATACCGGAAGCTCCATACCGGGCCTATAAACGGAAGGATTTAGTCTTGAAACCAACACCCGGCACTGTGTTGTATATTTTTGACCAAAACTGTTTTTTATTTCAAGAACAAGTTTTACCTGTGGATTATTATTTATGGTAACGCCGGTATCTTTTACTTCCAGAATTTTTGCTTTGCCGGTTATTCCGGTTTTCTGCAAACGGCTGGCATTGATCATGGGTTTAAAAAAGAGACGATAGAATAAATAAAACATACCCCCAAAAAGAACAAGCATACCCAGTCCTATGTAAATACCTATCGAACCTGCGGTTGTTATAACGGCGATGACTGCAACCAGTAAACCCACGATCCCGCCGATGATCCCGATCCAGATACCCGCATTCATTTTCATGATGGCCCAAAGTTTTAAAAGGTTTCCAACCTTTTAAAGGTTGGAAACCTTTAAGGTTTTATTCAATCGGTTTATAATCCTTGAACAAATTCACTTTGGTACCTTCCACCTGCTGGCGGTAGGCAGACCATTTACCTGTAAAAAAGCCATTAATTTTTTGAATCACATCCGCTACGGCTTTTTCTGCATTTACAATCATGGTTTCTTCCTGCAGACCCGGTACAACCATTTTACTTCCGATAGATTGCTGGGCAGATTGTAACTGCGTCATCGTGGTTACTTCAAACGGACTACGGGTAATGCCTTGTTTGTCGGAGGTTTTTCCGGAAATGATTTCACGGATTGCTTTTATTTCATCCTGCATTTTTGTAGTGGCCTTTCTCAGGGAGTCGGTATCTTTTCCATCAACACCTTTTAGTTGTGATTGCAGTTTGGTACATACTTCCTCCGCTTCTGTTAAGCGATCCATGCCTTCGGTTAGTTTGTCTGCACTTTTTCTCAATCGATCCAGCATTTTTCGTTGGGCTATTTTAATTTCATTCCGGTTGCCCAACCGGGGATCATCTTTCAGGTTAATAAAAGTGGAGTCAGTTGCCCTTGCATAGGTAATGACCACTTTATATGTTCCGGGTAAGACCTGGAAACCACCCGGCTCTGCAGCACCCGGTTGTGGTTTAGGTGAACCCGGTTGACGCATCCCTTTTTCTTCATAGCCCCAATACTGGCGGTTGAAGCCACTGTCAACAGTCCATCGTAATGTCCTTATCAGTTCCTTGTTGGCATTATATATTCTAACTATAGCACTATCGCCCCTGTTACCACCACCACCACCTTGACCAAATCTTCCGCCACCAGGTCTTCCACCGCCACCCCCACCACCACCCTGCGGAGGGGTAGTTACAGCAGGTTGTTCAGTTACGGCAACAGCGGGTTGCTGTTTTGCCACCGAGTCGGCAGGCATTTTTGGTCTGTTGATAAAGAAAGATACTGCTGCACCGCGGCGTCGGTTCTCAGCATCCCACAAACCCATAACACTCCATTCATAACCCGGGGCAGCTTTGTATTGTGCCTGGTAGGCTTCCGGAGCTGAAAACACGGTTATGGTATTAGTGATGGCCATTCCTTTATTTGCTGCAATTTTTCTCAATGGTCGGATATCATCCAGTATCCATAAGGCCCTGCCAAATGTAGCAATTGCTAAATCTGCTTCTCTTTCCTGTATTGCTAAATCATAGGTAGAAACGGAAGGAAAACCATTTTTCCATTGCTCGTAAGAAACACCGTTATCAAAACTTACCCATAATCCATTTTCTGTTCCTGCAAAAATGAGGTTGGGTTCAACGGGGTCCTGAATGATACAAAGCGCATAACCCTTTACTTTATTTTCATCTGCTATACGCGTCCAGGTTTTACCATAATCATTGGTGCGGAAAATATAGGGTTTGAAATCACCCCGGCGATAATCATTGGCAACAACAAAGGCTTCACCCGCATTATAGCGGGATGCTGTTATTTGAGGAATCCAGCAACCCACAGGCATACCCGGAATTTTTCCACGGAAATTGGTCCAGGTGGCTCCTCCGTCTCTTGTCAGTTGAACGTTACCATCATCGGTGCCTGTCCAGATGGTTCCTTTTTCTTTTGATGAAGGCGCAATGGTAAGAATACTGCAATAAGTTTCTGCGCCGGTAATATCCAGTGTTAATCCTCCTGTATTCTGAAAAGCTGCAATTTTTGCTGAATCGTTTGTAGTAAGATCGGGAGAAATAGTTTCCCAGCTTACACCCTTATTGGTGCTTTTATATAGGAACTGGCTTCCAAAATAAATAGTGCCTTTGTCAAACGGGTCTTGTGCAATGGCTGAGTTCCAGTTGAATCGAAGTTTAAGTTTAGGGTCCAGAGAGGGTGGCTTGATAAACCAGCTTTCGCCGGTCTTTAAATTTCTTTTTCCTACTGAACCGCCCTGGCTCATACTATATACCCAACTGGCATCTTCTGCATCAGGCAATACATCAAAACCATCACCGCCACCAACATTATCCCAATAATAATTACGGATACCGCCGTTGGTCCAGGTATAAGCAGGTCCGTGCCAGCTGCCATTATCCTGCATACCGCCCATTACATGGTAAGGAATTTCATTATCAACATTAATATGATAAAATTGACCGGCTGGTAATTTTTCATCAAATGTCCAGTTCTTACCACGGTCCCGGGAAATACCGATACCTCCATCATTACCTTCTACGATGAAGTTCGGGTCTTCCGGATTGATCCACCAGGCATGATGATCCGGATGTATGCCGGAGTAAGGGATTAACGTGGAAAATGATTTTCCGCCATCTTCACTTAGTGTAATAGTGGAGTGCACATCATAGATCCGGTTTTCATTTTTAGGATCCACATAAATTTCCTGGTAATAAAACGGGCGATCAGTTATCTGAGTAGCATCACTGTTGACCAATGTCCATTTAAAACCTCCATCCTCACTTTTGTAAAAACCATTTTTAGTGGCTTCCACTTTTGCATACACTCTTGAGGGCATACTACGGGAAAAGGCAATACCGATCCGGCCTAATTGCCCGTCGGGTAAACCATCTTCTTTCGCCAGTTTTTTCCAGTTTTTCCCGCCATCAATGGTTATGAATAATCCACTTCCGGCCCCGCCACTTTTCAAATTCCAGGGTGTGCGCCGAAACTGCCACATACCCGCCACCAGTTTATTGGGATTAGAGGGGTCCATTACCAGGTCGGCACAACCGGTGCTGTCATTCACATATAAAATCTTTGACCAGGTTTCACCGCCATCCGTTGTTTTAAATACGCCCCTGTCCGGATGCTCTGCATAGGGATTGCCGATTGCAGCTGCATAAACGGTGTTAGGGTTAGCTGGATCAATCACTACCCTATGAATACATATCGTTTTTTCAAGACCCATGCGTTTCCAGGTTTTGCCTGCATCCATCGATTTAAAAATACCGGCACCCAGGTTGAGTGAATTGCGGGGATTGCCCTCACCCGTTCCTACCCATACAATGTTGGGATTGCTTTGCTGTACAGCAATAGAACCAATATTCTGCAAGGGCTGTTCGTCGAAAACGGGATTCCATGTCTGTCCGCTGTTTTCTGTTTTCCAGATACCACCTGAAGCAGCCCCAACATAAATGATATTAGGGTTGGCTATTACGGCATCTATCGCTGTAATACGGCCACTCATACCGGCGGGGCCGATATTACGTGGTTTCCAGTTTTTAAACTGGGTTAAAGAAATTTTTTGTGCTGAAGTAACATCACAAACAAGTATCGTCAGAATGATTACAAACCATTTTCTCATATCAGTAAGTTTTAAAACACTAAACTTACTGATAAACCAACCCGCAGCAAAAAAGTTTATTTAAACGGCTTAATAAGGGGGTAAAGAAAATTTTAGTGTTTTATTTTACAGAATTGGCCGGAAGTACTGCGGCAGCATTACTCAACTCAATCATTGTCTTCATCGCGGTCAACCCATCTTCAAAATCTTTACCCATTTGTTTATCCAGGCTGAAAAGTAGATTGAAAATATTCCAGGGCCTGGGTGTTGCCATTATAAAAGTCCAGGTTACGGTGGTGATTGCTTTATTGGTTTCTACCAGGCTAAAGGTGGATTCGGCTTTTCCCTTTTTAGGTTTAGTAAAATGAAGTGTATGCATCACTTTCCGGTTAGGTTCCAGCGCAATTATTTCAATTTTCCCTTCACCGGAAATTTCAGGGCTTCCTTTCCAGGAAGTGGCGGCACCTATAGTTCCATCCGTACCGCTCAGTGTATAGAGGGCCGTGGAATCCTGCTGGCTCCAAACAGAGAATTTGTGGAAATTTTCCAGTTTACTTAATTGAGTATAAATGGTGGCAGCAGGTGCATGGATCGTTATGGAGCGCTCCACTTTCTGGCTGGCTGGCAGACTGAAAGAGAGAACCGCTGTAACAAGCAGGATAAAAAAAAGAAAAGCAGTAAATATTTTGAAATACTTCATTGTTTATATTTTTAACCGCAGAGACAAAACAATCATTTCATTGCAAAGTGGCAACCGGGCGATTTTATTTAAAAACCCTTCACCGGTTTTTCTTCCGGTTTATCGGGTTTTAAGGTAGCCCTGATGTAGCTGTTCAGGTTGATGTATTTTTTTGCTACCTCCTGTATCATTTTGGAGCTAAGACTTTCCACCTGTTTTTGTTTTTTCAAAATGTCCGAAGGATTGTTGCCAAGATAATAGGCATCATACAGGTTAGTCATCCAGAACTGGTTTTGCTTAAGTTCCGTTTCTAATTTTCTTTTCTGTTGTTCTTTTACTTTGGCAATATCTTCTGCGGATACACCCGCGTTTATTATTTTTCTCAGTTCGTCTATCGCTGCTTTACTGAGGGTGTCAACATTTTCAGGTGCGCAAGGAAAGGATATATTGAATGTGGAATACGAATAGGGGATCTTATTCATTCCCCCATAAGCCGATACGCCATATACACCTCCCTTTTCTTCCCGCAACTGTTCTATTAATTTTATATCCATCACATCTCCCAGGCTGCGTAGGGCATAGGCATCCTGAACCTGGTAAGCAACCGGTGTTGTAAAAATGATATTGACGACACTTTTCGGATCAGCGCCTTTGGTTATTATCTTATCTACGTTACCGGCAGGGGGACGAATGCCGAGGTCTTTGAATGTTTCTTTTTGCGTATTACCGGGAAGACTGCCGATGTATTTTTCTACGAGTGTTTTCATGGTTTCCTCAACAAAGGAACCGACGAACAGGAAAGTAAAATCACCGGCATTGGCAAATCGTTCTTTGTATATCTGAATACTGCGGTCAAGATTTATCTTATCAAAATCTTCGGGTCTGGGTAAACTTCCGGCGCGGGGATGATTTTGTGTCATCATTTTCTGAAACTCCGAACTGAAATATATCTGCGGATTGGCAGCCAGGTTGGTATACAGTTGTTTTTGCCTGGTTTTAAAAGATTCAAAAGCATCTTTATCTTTTCTGGGTGAAGAAAAATAAAGATGTATCAACTGGAGCAGGGTTTCTGTTTCTTTGGGAATAGAACTGCCATTCAAGCCTTCGCTGTATAGAGTAATGTTGGGTGTGAGTGTGGTGTTTTTCCCTTTCAGCATATTACCCAGGTCAATGGCAGAAAAACCGCCCACACCACTTTGATTTACGATCGCTGCTGCATTACTGGCTGAATAATAGTCCGCATCTTTCACCAGCGAGTGGCCGCCCTTGCTGAAAGCCCGTATCAGTATCTCATCGTTTTTAAAATTCGTGGATTTTAAAATCACGGTGGCACCATTGGATAGCTTCAGGGTTGTTGTCTGCAGGTCATCATCTGTTTTGGAACTGATGATTTTCCCAGGCTTTAGTTTACCGGCATCCAATAGTGATGTTGCCAGGATTTTTTCTTTATAAGGTTCAATAGTCGCCAGATCTACTGCCTGGAGAACCGCGTTGACTTCTTCAGCCGATGGGATTTTTATACCTGTTTTATCAGGAGCATTTAATGTAACCACCATATTGTCTTTCGTGATCCATTCTTTTGCAAGCCTGTTTACCTCTTCCAGTTTTACGGAAGCGAGGTATTGTTTTACAAAATCATATTCCCACTCAATTCCCGGGATGGGTTCGTTGATCAAAAAATTGTTTACATATTCATCCACATATTTGTACGATTCTTCTTTTTCCCGCTCCATAAAAATCCGGTCGTATAAACTCTGCATTTGTTTTTTCTGCAGCTCAAATTCTGACTGGGTAAAGCCATATAACAAAACGCGCCGGTTTTCCTGTACCAGGGCAAAAAGCGAACGTGACATACCGGTATCGCTGGTATTGGCAAAAAGCCGGTAAGCATCTTTGGTTCTGGCCTGGCTGTTGCCATAAACCGAGCCGGCACCCAGAAAAGGAGGATTTGAATTAAGTGTTAATTCCCGGAAACGGCTATTCAACATTCCGGTGAAAAGACGGCGGTTCATATAACGGCAATAATCGCCGATGGTCGTTTCAGGCTGCGGATCTTTTTTATATAATATTTCAATAGTGGGCAAGGCCGTTTCTTTATCCTTTGCAACTACCGTTAAGGTTTCTGTATGGTCAGGCACCGGGAACACTTCTCTTTTCCTGGGAGATATGGGAGCAGGAATAGCGCCAAAGGTTTGTTTTATTTTCTGTTCCATATCATTTACATCAATGTCACCCACAACAATGACGGCCTGCAGATCGGGCCGGTACCAATCCTGGTAAAAACGTTTCAGCGCAGCAGGAGAAAAATTTTCAAGGATCTCTTTGTTGCCGATGGGTAGCCGTTCAGCATATTTTGATCCCTGGTATTGTACCGGTAATGTTTGTTTCATCATTCTTTCATCAGCGCCGCGGCTTAATCTCCATTCTTCAATTACGACACTCCGTTCCTTTTCTATTTCTACCGGGTCAAGCAAGGCATCGTGTGCCCAGTCCTCAAGTATTTGTAATCCTTTGTCCACCAGCCCCGGCTTGTCGGTAGGTACAGGAAGAATATAAATGGTTTCATCAAAACTGGTATAAGCATTGAGGTCAGCGCCAAATTCAACACCGATACTTTGTAAATAACTTACCAGTTCGTTTTTTGGAAAATGACGCGTGCCATTAAAATTCATATGCTCCATAAAGTGAGCAAGACCCAATTGATCATCATCTTCGAGTACAGATCCGGCATTTACAACCAGGTGGAGCTCCACTCTTTTTTCCGGCAAACTGTTTTTCCGGATGTAATAAGTAAGACCATTGGCGAGGCGGCCGATTTTTACATGCGGATCTACCGGCATGATCTGTGACACATCAATCTGGGCCCAGGATGCAGGAAGACATACAACTGTTATCAGCAGGGATAGCCCAAATTTTCTCACGAATCGCATAACTGGTATTTAGGATATAAATTTACCCAGTTGCATTTGCCCGGAGAAATAAAAATTATTTGTTTTAATATCTTTTACGGGGAGGGGGCATCCGGCAGGTGTCTGTTCAGGATGAATGATCGGTAACCAACGGGCTAAACTTACCCGGTGTAAGGACTTGCATTAACTAAATGAATGGTCGTTCGGTTTATTCAGTTGTATCCAATGGCCTGCTTTCCGGCCGCATTTGCGGAAACAACAGTACATCTTGTATAGAATGCTGGTTGGTAAGTAGCATACACAGCCGGTCAATGCCAATACCAATTCCGGATGCTGGTGGCATACCATATTCCAGGGCCCGCAGAAAATCATAATCAATCAGCATGGCTTCATCATCCCCCCGTTCTGAAAGCTTTGCCTGGTCTTCGAATCTTTCCCGCTGGTCTATCGGATCGTTTAGTTCAGAATATGCGTTTGCAATTTCTTTTCCGTTTATTATTAATTCAAATCTTTCTACCAGCCCGGGTTTATCCCGGTGTTTTTTTGTAAGGGGGCTCATTTCAACAGGATAATCAATGATAAAAGTAGGTTGCACATAATTTTTTTCACAGGATCCGCCGAAAATCGCATCTATCAGTTTCCCTTTACCCATGGTATTGTCTGCATGAATATGCAGTTGTTTACAAACAGAACGCAGTTGATCTTCATTCATACGGCTGACATCAATACCAGTTTGTTCCTGTATGGCATCGTGGATGCTGATTCGTTTAAATGGTGCTTTGAAGGAAATACGATTATCGCCAACGGGTATATCTGTTGTTCCGCAAACATCGAGGGTAGCTTTTTCCAGCAATTGTTCTGTGGTTTCCATCATCCAGAAATAATCTTTGTATGCCGTATAAAATTCCAGGATAGTAAACTCGGGGTTATGGGTACGGTCCATTCCTTCATTCCGGAAATTGCGGCTGAATTCATACACCCAGTCAAAACCCCCTACAATCAGGCGTTTCAGGTACAATTCATTGGCGATACGTAAATAAAAAGGCGTGTCTAATGCATTGTGATGGGTCTCAAACGGTTTGGCAGCAGCACCACCCGGGATATTTTGAAGAACCGGTGTATCAACTTCCAGGGCGCCTTGTGCATTTAAAAATTCCCGGATGGAATTGATAAGCTTTGTCCGTTTTAAAAAAGTTTCTTTTACGGAAGGGTTAATGATCAGGTCGGCATACCGTTGCCGGTATTTGAATTCCGGGTCGGTTACCGCATCAAAAACCTGTCCTTCGGCTTCTTTTACAATGGGTAAGGGGCGCAGGGATTTACTCAGCAGGGTCAGTTCTTTTATATGAACAGATGTTTCACCTGTTTTGGTAATAAAGGCATATCCTTTTACGCCGATAATGTCGCCGATATCAATCAGTTTTTTCCAGACAATATCGTATAATGATTTATCCTCCCCGGGGCAGATATCCTCCCGGCGGATATACAATTGAATTTTCCCGGAGGCATCCTGCAATACACAAAAATTCGCTTTGCCCATATCCCGCACACTCATGACCCGGCCGGCCAGGCAGATATCGGCAAACCGCTCTTTGGTGGCTTCGGTATAATTTTCTTTGATATAAACAGAATTACTATTGACAGGAAATAAAGCCGCAGGGTAGGGTTCGATGCCCATCATAATAAGTTCAGCCAGTTTTTCGCGGCGCAATTGTTCCTGTTCAGAAAGATGAAGATGGCTCATGTATGCGGGTTAAAAAAGTGTGTCAAAGGTACTGGTTGTGTCTTTAGCGTACAAAGACAAAAAACCCCCGATTGTTATCAGGGGCTTTGTTTTACTGCAAGTGTCCTTGCAATAAAAAATCAGGTTTGTATTATTTGTTATTGACTAATATACCCAGCTTCACGGTAAAACAGCCATTGGTTAATTTATCAGGGACATCACCCGGAAGCATGTTTCTTATTCCCAGGGTGTAATTCGCTGAAAGAAAATATCCTTTCCGGCACCTAATGCCGCCTACAAAATGAGCACCATAATCCAGTGCCCGGTAATCTGAGATAGGATCATCACCAAATACAATACCGGTCTCAGCCTTCACATCGCCGCTTTTTATCACTCTTAAGGAAGGCAAGTGCTGAGCAATTGCTGGTCCGACTCCGATGAAAACATCGCCGTTTTTACCCCTCCAGTTATACATAAAATTCAATAACATTTCTGCATACCGGAGTGCGAGATAAGTTTTTGAGTCATTACTTTTCGCAATAGTTTTTCCCTTTTGTGCATATTGTATGGTAGGTTGGAAACTGAATTTCGTTTTTCCGAGGGGAATATCAACCAGCATTCCAAAGGAATAACCGTGTAAAGAACTACCCTTTATATTTAACCCATCAATTTGGCCATCCATATTAGAAGTAGAAAGGCCGCCGAAAACGCCTACCCGGGATTTTTGTGCAAACAAAGAAATTTGCAGGCAGCAAACCGTTACGATTACAAATAAAAGCGTCTTTTTCATATCAGTTATTTTGGTTTACCTACTCGTATCGCTTTTCGGTTAAGGCGCCCTACTCTTATTATCGGGATTTTCGGGAATGTCCCTTGTTCAAGACTCAAGTTAAGGTAAATAGAATCTGACGCAAACTTAAGTAAACCAATCGATTTTTAAAACTGTGCTTTTTGGGGGCCAATTTTGCGGTTTTTTCAGGGTATTTGCGGGAAATCAATTGAAATGCCCCTGACCCTGAATAAAAACAGGGGCTTTCCGGTTTCAATCAGGGGATTATTGGGTTTTTGACTTTACGGAAGTGTCTGTGGATTAATATCCGTTTTCTTTGGCTTTTTCTTTTTACCTAAAATCGCTCTTATGGCTATAAACAGCAAAAAGGCCACTAATCCTGCTCCACCGACCATTACCAATACAGCAGCTCCTTCAGAACCACCGCAGGAAAGGGTGCAGGCCAGGGCTGCAATTGCATAGATTAATCCCAGTGCCACCAATACCGATAAAATGATGAGTCCAACTTTTGCCCCGGAAGGCATTTCCCTATCCTTTTTAATAGCCCTGATCTGGGCTTTCAGCAAACTTCTTTTTTCTTTCCATTTCAGTGATTTACCTGTTTCATTTTTTAATGATGCGGCAAAAGCAGCAATGGTTTTAGGCGTAAAAACGGCACTGTCTTTTGGAAATGATGAACCGGATGCAATAGCCGCGTTCAAGTCTGTTGTATAATTAAAAATCTCCCCCGGACGGTTGCTGAAATAAACAATCATGCAGAACGTAGATGCAACCAGCATAAGGTCGCAGCTTTTTTGGCGTACATAAAATGCAGCAGCAGTCAACTTTTGACCTTTTAATGACCTGGAAGGATAAGCAATAAACCCCACACAATACAGGCCTGCAACAAAAAAAAGAACCGAAACCGGGATGGTAATTTCCAGTGAGCCAAGCAATTTTCCCGTTACTATGCCCAGGATGTTTAATACAATAAATGATGTAACGATAATGAAACGGGAAGACCATTTATGATTTTTTGCCCAAAAGGAAATTTTTCTCATATTGTTGTTTTTAGATTTATTAATCAATGACAGGACATTTTTTTATTGATCGATTTCTCCGGCGGCGGGACTTGGATTGAAAATTCAGGTTGATTGTACTAACTGTAAAATTTATTAAAAAATAAGAAATAATTATTTATTAAACAAAAGGTTTATTAGGTATTGATATACATCTATTCTTTTTTATACCCCGAAGCCTCGTTAGATATTTCTGTTTTAAAGGTGCTGCAGCGGGGTAATTTATACAACTGAAAAATCTCCCTGGCCAATTACAGTTTATCGCTCAGGCTATAATTTCAAACTGAGGACATCGGTTTTCTTTTTTTGGCAACTGTCCGTTTTCCTTTCTTATCCAATCAAGGACATTATAAGATTTGGTGTGGCAGAATGGACAGGCATGTACATCCCCTGCGGAATCCACATATACACTCCGGCTACCGGAAAAACAACCTACCCGCCTCTGGTGATAGCCATGATACAGCATGGTCGGGTAAGCATTATAAACAGGTGAATAATTAATTTTTTTAAAGGTCTCTTCAAGTATTTCAATATGCCTTTTTTCCAGCATCACATTTTTCCCTTCATAATGCCCAACGCTTCTGGGTTCCAGCACCTGGACAAACTGTACACCAAGTTCTTTTGCGAAATCTATATATGGCATCAAATGACCGCCATCAATGAAATGTTTGGTTGCGCAGACGCTTATGGAAGTAACCAGTCCGGCATTCTTTGCAGCAGCTACTGCAAAAATTGCCTGCTCAAAGGCCATAGGGTCTCCCCTGAACATATTGTGCAGTTCCGGAATGTAATGATCAATACTTACTGCCATCCCTTTGCATCCGGCTTCTTTAAGCTTCAGTGCATTTTCTTCCGTAACATTAAAGCCGGAAGTAAGGACCCAGCATTCGCTTTTTTTACTGGCATGCCGTATCAATTCTATCAGGTCTTTAACCCGGACCATTGGTTCGCCGCCACTAAAATGTATCTGAATAACACCTTCCTGTTGATACATATTTACAACTTTCATGAGATCATCCTTTGTAAAAGTTTCTTTTTGATTCAGGTTATCCCATTCAAAGCAATGTTCACAATGCATGGGGCATTTACGAGTGATAGCTAAAAAGATAAAGGAAAGTTTTTCCGATACGTTTACAGGATCTGCCTGGCGGTGCAATTCGGTTTTAATGAGCATATCGTATAGCCTGGATGGCCAGCCGGGGTTGTACTGATTGAAATAATATTTATTGTTGATCTTGTATAATTTTTTTAAATCACCACCCCAGACATTACTGCGCAGCTTCAGTATGTTTTTATACGTGATCCATATTTTTCGAGGTGATTTAAGTATCCTGCAGGAAAAATAAAATATACGCATTTTGATGGCCCACCAGATAATGGCTCGCTCAAACCGGCCTACCCTGTTATTTTGTATCGTTTCCGGGATAGCGGTAACTGTAGGTTGCAAATTCAGGGTTTCCCGCGGGATATAATTTGATATAATGGTAGAATTCATATAATTATTTTAATAATGAATAAAAATATTATTGATGTTTTGCAAGCATCTGCAGGCTGGAGTTTTTTACTTTTTTATACATCTCCACGCCATAGGTTGCAAAGGCCCCAGGCTGTTTAAATCTATTCAGGAATGCCACGTCGGGTTTACCATTAAAATCTCTTATATATTCATAATATCCTTTGCTATGCATGATAAATGACTGAATCTGCGAGGCATTTTCAGGCGGATTTGCTTTGTAAACCAGCGTAACCACATTACCTATCTGAGGCTGTTCAAGAAAAACCCCGTCTTCTTTTTGTAAAAGCGGTAAAACATTTTGGTGCTGCTCATCCGTAGCTTTCAGGGGAGAAAGTTTTTGAATATTGAACTGGTCATCAGGTGAAAAATCAATAGCCGCATAATCAATTTCCCAAAACATAAATCCGCTGGATAATTTTATTTCGACTTCAGGTCCGGGTATGGCTGAACAATCCACCGGCACCACTATATCACGGGTTGCGAGCGGACCAATCGTTGTTATGTCTTTTATTTTTTGCCAGCCTGTAGTTGTTTTAACAGAAACTGTCAGTGGTATTTGCTGATCGGCAACCCACTTTAGTAGTTCAGCAGCAGGTTTTTTCTTTTGCTGTTCCACATATGTTGCATAATAACTACCGAATCCTTTTGCCAGTTCGCCATAGAGGTAATCAAGCCAATAAGAATTTTTTAGTGATAAGACTAATTTGCCATTTTGCCGGTCTGCTTTTTTATTGAACCGCAGAATCACCTGGTTGGTGGCAGTATTTGTGGTAGTGTCATCAAAATATAACAAACGGTTGTCATTTACTTTAGCCAAACTGGCTGTTACATCAACGTTATTTTCAAAATTGGCGGTTACAGGAGTTTGCGGGTTAGCGATGCTGAATAAATTTCCTTTGTCATCAGCGAGCACTTTTGTATCTGCATCATGCGTAATGATCCACAAATCGGCTATATCGGTATATTGACGTTCTTTTAATTCGTTGCTTATTTTTATCTGGAATGAACCATCAGCTGTCGGTGACATTTTCAAGGGCATATAATCATGCCGTGCCAGTTGGGGGTAAATGGCTCCACCATAAATTTCTCCCTGAAGTGAAAACGCATCTTCGTTATAGGCACTTACAAACGGGCATGAAGATTTCAAGGCTACAAAAATGACAGCAGCAACAGTTATTGCACCCAGGGTATATCCAACCGCTCCAATGACATAGCTGTTGGCGGTTCTTTTTTTATCATACTCAAGAACCTCTATTTTAGTTATTTTATCTAATTGCAGGGTATAGTTGCCAGTAGCTGCCGTATGGTCTTTGGGTATATAAAAATGCACTTCACTCAGTACACCCATATCAGACGACTCTGTTTTTTTATAACCCATCCGGCCATTTCTCCCATTTACCAGGTGCAGTGAATGATCTGCAGGTAATATTTCAAGGACACATTGGGCGGTTCGTTGGTCCGCACTCAGCTCAATATTTTTCAGGTAAAAAGCTTCATCACCGTTCCGGAGAATAAAATACCGGTTTAATTTTTTTAAACTGTCGGTGCTGGACCAGGATTCATTAGCAGATCCTGACCGGGCACGGTTAGCCTTGTAAAATGTTTTACAGGCGAGGAGGAGTACCATGATACTGAAAAGCAGAAGCGGGAGATATTTTTTGTATTTCATTGTTAGTGATTTAAAGGTTTAAAATATGCGGATGGCAGTATTTTATATATTAAAATGTATAACCTGCAGTAAGCCCGATCGAACTGTTTTTCAGACCCGGCGCCCCCGGAAACTGTTGAACATTAGAAAGGCCTTTTGTAAAATTCAGATTCACGGAAAAACCTAAAGGCCATTGATAACCGGTCAGAAAATTTATGCCCATTTCAAACCCAGCTGTACCAGAATAAATATATCTGTAGATAGGAAAAGAAGGAGCCGGGCCACCGCCAAGAGAGAAAAAACCTCCTGGGGTTGGCAGCTTAACCAATAAGTTTAATGGAATTTCAATATAACTTGTCCGGAAAGGATAATCATAGGTGGGGTATGGGGGTCCGTTGCTGAAATCAGGAGATTCATGGGCACCTTTTACTACCAGCAAAAGTTCCGGCTGGAATATGAATTTTTTCCCGGACATTATTTGTAAATACCCGCCAACCCTTGCCCCGCTCGTCAGGATGAACTGGTGTTTGTATCCATTACTTTCTGTATAGTTAGGCCCAAGCGTTGTCATGCCATACCCAAGTTTCAACCCGAAGCTTACAGAACTTTTCTTTTCCTGGCAACAGGCAACCAGTGAATGGATGAAAAATAGTAAGATGAGTAGTGATTTCATGTTTTTAAATAATATTAATTGAACAGAACAACAAAAATTATCAAATCAAAAAAGAAAAGCCGGATAATCAAATCCTAATAAAAAATGCCGTATAGCTTTTTAAGATCCATTGAATCAAACCTCAGGATATAAGTGAAAATCATTTTCAATAATTGTGCTGAATAAGTAATTTAAAAACGTACATAGAATGCTCCGTTTGTTAATAATTCGGGTCCACCAGAACTGAATTTCAACTCACCTCTAAATGTCCCTTTGACGGAAGAGCCCGTGATTTCGGTGATGGTTATGCTGACCGGATTGGAACTGCTTCCATAAGTAGTAGCCTGAAAAAAGCAGGGAATAAGAACCTCGGTGCAATGTATCATTGTTACTAGTGGATTGCCTCCGGTATTCTCCGTATAGCTGCCTGTAGTAATTGGGCTGGGTCTTACAATGGTGAAACTTAAATTTGTAGTAGACGTGGTTTTATAATTCCCCTGGATCTGAATACCAAAACCTCCGGCTACCGCCAACGTTGTTGCCTTTGCCTGCACATTAAAGGTAAAGTCTGTACCATCGATTTTTACTTTAATAGTGCCAATAGGAATATCAGTGGCATCTTTTTTACAGGAAATAGTTAGGATTGTTACAAATGAAGCCAACAGGATATTAAATAGCTTTTTCATAAACTGATTTTTAAGGTTAATGATGGAACCGACTGGTTTATGAAACTGCCTTTATGTAACTGTGGCAATGTTTCATTTTTAAATGAAAGGCTCATCGCTTTCTTTTTGTTTTTACGGGCCGCAATGAATAAGGGAATGCTGCCGAGCATGGTTGCCAGACCTGTGTAACCAAGAATCTCTGCGGTGTTTGTTGATTTTCGTTCTTCCCCCGAAAAAATATTGGAAAAATCAGTAAGAGTTTCATTTGTCGAAATTGCAGCACTTATCGAACCCAGCACTAAGCCACCACTAAGTAAAAACCAGGCTGTCGTATTTTGTGTTCTGCTTTTTTTCAGGTAATCTGTTTTAATCGTTGTCGTTTCAGGAGCAGGCTGGCTGAATGATGCGGCTGATTGTATCAGCAACATGGAAATAATAATAATCTTTTTCATAAACTTATTTTAAGGTTGTGTAAGGAACTAACTGATTTACGTAGCACCTTTTTAAAATTTTATACCAGTTGATAATAAAACAGCGCCTGTTAAACCGCCAACTTTAAAACTCCGGGAAGTTGAAACAAAACGATTATCCCAGAAATTCACTACTTTGACTTCTTCTGTCTTTGCCTGAGTGGTAATAGTTAGATCTGTTCTTAAACCAAGGAACCAGTTTTTTAATTTGATAAAATTCCAGGAGCCTGTCATGTTTGCTCCGGGCAGTACATATTTTTTCGCAGAGGCTGGTGAAGTTATAATTTCCCCTTGTTTTACTGTACAAAATGAAACTGCAGGACCGGCACCAAAAGAAAGGTTCTCTTTTTTATTTCTCCATACATAAGCAGCATAGACAGTAGAAATTTCACAGGATATTGAAATCCTATTTATCCCACCAAAGTAATTTAATACGTTCCCTATAGTATCTGCACCATCAGTACGATTAGCAAAGGAAAGGCCATATCCAACTTCAACAGCTGCATGTTCCTTAAAAAAATATCCATACCTGAATCTGTAATTCAACTTAGTATCTCTTTTATCAGGGTGCTGTGTTCTTCCAGTCTCAGAAAATAGGGCATCGAAATCATAATTATCCCCAAACCCATTTGCTTTCATTGCCGTACTAATCTGGTTACTTGTAAAAAGAAAAGCAGCACCTCCTTCAACGCTTATATAGCTTTTCTCCTGGGAATAAGCAATTGAATTGATTGTAATTAATACAAGCAGCGGTAAAATAAGTAAGAATTGTTTTTTCATTTTCTGATATTTAAAAATTTAAAGGAACCGGTTATTTTTTTTGTTTGACCGGAGTTATTTCCAATAACTAATGAAAAAGATCCTGTTACCCTGCATTCCTCGTATTGGATATTTGTAAATGGGTCTGTTTTTAGTTTGCAGTTTGTATAGGCCGTACTGATTGAACCGGAATTGTAAATAAAAACCCGGGAGGAGTCTATGGGACTTCCGTTGAAATTTGTTAATAAACAACCGGGCAGGTTCTTTACGATTAATGTTCCGGTTGGCTGAAGGAAAGCACAATTGTTAAATGGCGCAGAAGGGTTAAATGCCTGGGAGTAGAAAAATATTTTTCCTCCGAAAACATCTTCTTTATTAATCCCAATACCCTCAAGCCTGCTGCCATTATCCATCAGCAATTCACAATTATTCATGCCGCTATATGTTTGGCCATTATAGGTGAATGAAAATTCAGGGTATTCAGTAGCGGCCGGGACATCAGCTGCCTGTTTTTTGCATGATTGAACAAGGATTATAAAAGACAGAAAAAATATTGATGATTTCATCGCTGATGTTTAAAAAAAATGAATTAATTCCAACAGACTAACTTTTATCCACGTTTAATAAGAAACGTTCCATCAGTAACCGTTTTAAAAGTGCCCGTAACTCCATTTACATCAGTAATAAAATCAAAAGTGCCCCGGATATATTTATTGCTGATTTCAAGTATGGTTATTTTTCCGCTTCCGTACAATGCACCAGAATTAAAAAACCCGCCATTCCCTGCATAATAAGCATCAACATTGTTTTGCCAGATGGTGGCACTTCGGTTTTTGCCACCCTGGAAAACATAAGTACCTGTACCGATACTTGTACCCTCGCTGTTTATCAGAAGTCGAATTGAATAGCCGGACCATTCGCCTGTTATTATTAGCGTTGGATCGCTGCCCTGCCCGGGAATGGGTTCTGGTTTATTGGCTTTAATGTTCTTAATACATTCAAAACCGACTCCGTCAATTTTTCCTTTTATATAATCCGAAGAATAATCACTGGGTTTACTGCAACCGGAAAAGATGAACAGAATACAGACAGAAATGGGTAATAATTTCAATAAGTGATTCATTACAAATTTTTTTTGAATGGCAAAGAATATTTCAAAAACCAGAACTAATTTTTTGTTTTGCAGGTATCGGGATTGGGAATTGTTCTGCCAAGTTATAGGCAATAATACCCGGTCCCATTGACATATGTCAAGAGAATGCGGGCGAAAACTTTTGTTGACATTTGTCAACCATCCCCGAAGTATCAGTCTTTTCTTTTATGAAATTTACTGCGGACCCTGCTTAAGGTTTCTTCGTTCATACCCAGATAGGTAGCGATATTTTTTAAGGTAACCCGTTGTAGCAGCGTGGGATGATTATCCAGAAAGAATTTATATTTTTCTTCAGCGGTATGCTTCCGGAGTATTTGCGTTCTCTGTTCTGCCATACAAAATCCATACTCTGCCTGTTTCCTTCCAATGATATTAAACTCAGGGAAGTCTGTATAAAGCTTTTGAATATCTGTATAATGGATACAGATAAGCGTTGTTTCCTCGAGTGCTTCTATAAACTCATTTCCCGGTTGCTGTGTATAATAACTGATCCAGGAAGTAATGATGAAACCTTCATCCATAAAACGCGAAGTAATATCTCTTCCTTCAATAATGTAATACGACCGTGCCAGCCCTTTTATCACCAGGCAGGCTTTGTTGCAAACCTGACCTTCCCTTAAAATAATATCACCGGCCGGGTGGGTTACCAACGTTGCAACGGCCCTGATCCTTTCCGTTAATTCCGGGCTAAGGGGATGAAACTTATTTAATTTATCAAGGAGAGCCTCTAACATACTAACTAATGTACAACTATTCAATAGAATTGCCCGTCTTTCACGGCCAGATTATTGTATCTTCAAAATGACTGAAAACCTGCTCCGGAACATCGGTATATTTAATGGGTGATTTGAAAAGGAGCTTAAAAATTTTAATAATGAAAAGATTTTACTTATCCGCATTGTTATTTTCAATTGTTTTTGTTTCCTGCGATGTTTTATCCAAATTACCAACCGGCGGCGGCGTTACCGAATCCGAAGCCGGTGAAGGTATTAAAGAAGCCCTGGGTCAGGGACTGGTAAAAGCGGTGCTTCAATTGAACCGCGAAGATGGTTTTTTTAAAAATGCTATATATAAAGTCCTGTTACCACCCGATGCAAAAAAAATAGAAAATACCTTACGGGACCTGGGAATGAATAAAATGGTGGACAAAGCCATATTAGCCATCAACCGGGCAGCTGAAGATGCTGCGGGCTTTGCCAAACCCATTTTTGTGGATGCAATAAAAAGTATGACCATCAGCGATGCCATTGGCCTGGTTCGAAACGGGGATACAAGTGCTACCCATTTCTTCCGGGTAAAAACAACGGATAAATTGATCGCAGCTTTTTTACCTGTTATAAAATCCTCCCTCGACAAAGTGGAAGCCACCCGGTATTATGGCGATATTGTAAATACCTATAACAACTTTCCCACGACCTTCAAGAAAATAAATCCTGACCTGCCGGGATTTGTTACCGGAAGAGCCACCGATGCCCTGTTTGACCTAGTGGCAAAAGAAGAAATAAACATCCGGCAAAACCTGGTTGCCCGGACGACCGATCTATTACGAAAAGTGTTTGGCGGCGGTATAAAATAGCCCCCGGAGCAACTAATAACCTAAAATAACGTCAAATCTTCTGTAAGTAGCAATAAGGCTATCAATCACTGCTATCTTGCAGAAGATTTAAAGGATTATGTATATGAAAACATTTTTTGTCATAGCTCTATTCAGTTTGGTTATGCTTCCGGCTGCCTCTTTTTCACAAATCACCTTGCCCAAAATTCTTTCGGGTAATAAATCTGCTTCGGGTATTACAGAGAATGAAGCCGGACAGGGTATCAAAGAGGCTTTGTTGCAGGGGGTGACCACTGCTGTATTAAACCTGAATAAGACAGATGGGTTCTTCGGCAGTGAGTTTTATAAAATGTTGTTACCGGAGGATGCCAAAAAAGCTGAGAAAACATTACGGAATTTAGGCATGGGAGCCCAGGTAGATAAAGCCATTCTTTCCATCAACCGGGGGGCAGAAGATGCAGTGGCCTTTGCCAAACCTATTTTTATTGATGCCATTAAAGAAATGACGCTAACCGATGCTCTGAATATTATTAAAGGCCCTAAAGATGGGGCTACCAATTATTTTAAGGAAAAAACAAAATTGAAATTAATCACGGCATTTACGCCATCCGTTAAAACCTCGCTGGATAAAGTGGATGCCACTAAATATTATTCAGATATTGTCACATCCTATAATAAACTTCCCACAACTTTTAAAAAAGTAGATCCAAATCTTACTGCTTATGTGGTAGGAAAAGCTGTTGATGCTTTATTTGACCAGGTGGCAAAGGAGGAAGCGAATATCCGGGCCAATCCATTGGCGAGAACATCTGATATATTGAAGAAAGTGTTTGGAAGCAAATAAAAAACTCAATCCGGAAACACACTCCAGAAAAGCAATACCACCCGTCTGCGCGGGTCATCTACTTTGTAGTCCGTAATTTTTGGATCCGGGAATTTATCTCCCTTACCCACATGTATATAGGCTACATTTTTTAGATTACTGCCATCGGATGACCGGCCGGCTGAATATTTTTTAAATAACCCGATCACTTCTTCTGCCCGCGCATTCGAAAGTTCTTTATTTAAGGCAACAGCATCCGGATCCGGGTTGCTTAATTGTAATCGTTCTTTCAGGGCTTTATATAAAGAGCTGCTTTCAGAAATGGAGGTTGCATCTGCATAACCATTCGCTGTAATAACCAACGACAAGGGAAAATCAGGATATTTCCGGGTAAACAAATCAATTTCTTTGGCTGCCGGCTCAAATATTTTTCCCACAACACTGGCCATGGCCGGTTCAACGGTGTATCTGCCGGGTTCAAAAAGAACATCCTGGTCTAATTTAACCACCATGTTGCGGCTGATAAGATCTGACAGAAAAGCTATTTTATCATCAATTTTTTTGGAGGTCATCTTAGAGGAGGTAAGACTCTTTACCAGGCGGTTCCAATCTTCTTTATTGACGGTTACTTCACCAATAAGGATGGTGTTTTGATTGATCAGCGTGTCGATCTCCGTATTGGTTTTTTGGATAAATTTTTGAATACGGGAATTGGTCGTGTCATCAATTTCATTTTTTACTTCCTTATTCTGGCGTTTGGCATCCAGTTCTTTCAGTTGGTTGCTGTGCTTAACTAACTGACTGTCCACTGCTGATAATTCTTTTTTTGCTGAAGCAACCCTTTTTTGAGATACACAGGAAAAAAGGGTAAATGAAATAGCCAGGATGAAGAATAAATAGTTCGCTGCTGATTTATACATGGTAAAGCAGTTTAGAATGTGCTATTCTAAAGATAGAAAAGTAAAGTGATGAAAAAAACAGGTTAAACGCCAGCTAATAATACCTGCCAGGCTTCATATACCTGCCCGGCATCCAGCAATTTTTTGGCGTACAATTGCAGTTCTTTTTCCATTTCATCCGGGTTAATGCTGTAATACTGAATGATTTGTTTCAGGTGGGGGTCGTCAAAAGAAGGATCAATTACCGGCAGTTCATAAACATTGGCCAACTGCCCTAGGTTATTTCCTGAAAGTGATTTACTGTTCCGGATAATGGGAGGAAGGGAGTCAATACCGATACCGGTTTGCGCATTAGGTTTTGCCACCTGGAACAGGTTGTTCTCATTTACCACACAATACCAGTCACCGCCTAACCGGGCGACATGATGTATTTTTCGCTGGTCTATTTTTTTATTTTCATCCAGCAGCGAATCATCGATATGCATCAACAGCACTTCGCAAATGACTAAATTTCCAGCACCGCCTTCTGAACCCAATGGTTTTACTTCGATAACCCTGCACTCCAGTTGCACTTTGCTTTCTTTTACCATCGGTGGTATTACCAGGGTGGCCGGTACTTCGGTAAAACCGGCTTTTACAAATTCATTGACTTCTTTCGGAAATTCACAACTGGCCAACGAGGTTTGCTGCACCATATCGTAGGTAACGATATTGATCACTACTTCGGGTACCTCCAGTACATTTTGTAAAGTATGTTTGGTGGTATTATCTCTTACTCTTCTGGCCGGCGAAAAAACAACGATTGGCGGGTTGGAAGAAAATAAATTAAAAAAACTGAAGGGGCTAAGGTTAACCTTACCCGCTTTGTCAATGGTAGAGGCAAAACAAATAGGCCTGGGTGCAATAACATGTTGCAGGTAATATTGCTTTTCAATCGGAGATAACTTAGTTAAATCTAAAATCATTATTTTGCTTAACCGCGAAGGCGCCAGGACGCAAAGGTTCGCTATGATTAATAATTATTTACCATTCTTTTAAAACCCTCTTTTACTAAAGTCACATTAAAGTTGATCAAAAATCCCAACCGCTTATCTGCCAGTTTTAAATAAGAAAGTAATTGGGCCTGATGTACCGGGTGTAATGCGTCAACGGATTTAACTTCTATAACAATTTCATTTTCAACCAAAAGATCAATAAAAAATTCTTTTCCCGTATCATGCCCTTTATAAAAGAGTGGTACTTTAACCTGATATTGAACGTAAATATTTCCAAGTTGTAATTCTTTTACCAGGGCAAATTCGTATACTGATTCTAACAAACCCGGCCCCATTGTTTTATGCACTTCTAATGCGGCCTGAAAAATTTGTGTAGCTAAATATTCAAATTGTTCTTTATTCATTGCGTTTCTTTGCGTCTTTGCGTCCTGGCGGTTAAGCAATATTATTTCTTCAACTTCAAAATACTCCAATCAGTTTCTTCCGCCACAATCGTATTACTCAGTTTTCCCAATCCGTCAATTTCCATTTCCACCACATCATTGGCTTGCAGCCATTGTTCGGGATAGTTGGGGTCCTGTAATTTGCCGCTGCCATTCAGTTCTAAAAAACATCCCGTACCGACGGTGCCGCTGCCAATAACATCACCGGGATACAAGTCAACGCCATACGATGCCCGTTCAATTATTTCTGCAAAGGTCCAGTCCATATCACGCACATTGCCATCACTTACCTGTTTTCCATTTACCCAACATTGCATCCGCAGGTTCCAGGCAGTGCCGGTATGATTTTCTTTCGGGGCAACTTCAAAGGCTTGTAATTCATCCAGGGTTACTAACCAGGGGCCAATCACGGTTGAAAAATCTTTTCCTTTGGCCGGACCCAGGTTCAGCAGCATTTCTTCCATCTGCAAACGTCTTGCACTGAGATCATTCATGATCATGAGCCCGCCGATATATTCATCCGCTTCTGCAGCCTTGATATTTCTGCCATGTTTGCAAATCACGATCGCGGCCTCGAGTTCAAAATCTAATTTTTCGAAATGATCTGGCATACAACGGATATCTCCCGGTCCCGTGATGCTGTGATGATTGGTGAAATAAAAAATGGGATACTGGTCAAATTCAGGGATCATTTCCACTTTGCGGTTTCTTCTTGCTGCCGCCACATGCTGGCGAAAAGCATAACCATCCCGGCAACTGGCTGGGAGTGGCACGGGAGCCAGCAATTGTACATCTTTCAGCGGAATACCTTTATTACTGGTTCTGGTTCCTTCCCGCAGCATCAGCTCACCGGCCTGTGCCACAGGAAAGGATTCTTCCCAGTAATTTAAAAACATATTCATGCTGTTCGGGAGGTCGGGGTGCAGCACTTCCATGTCATAAATGATATCATTCACCAGCACACCAAGTTGTTCCCGTTCTTCGTTGAGGTAAGAAACTAATTTCATACTTAATTTTAATGTTGCTGCTAAGTTAAATGTTTTACCATCATTGCAGGAAAAGCCATCATTTTCAGACAGTTGAGAAAATTGTTTCGCCTGACGAAAATCAGGTTTTTTCCCGATTTTGGACACACATTCCTTTCCTTATCTTTGCGTCATGGAATTCGAAAAAATTCATAACAAAGGTCAGGCACAACTTTTCAGGAATCCTTACCTGGAAATGCTGACCAAAACACATCCCCTCGTTATCTGGGGCATGTACCTGCCGGTGATGATCTATATGCTGTATTACAGCGGCAATAGTCTTGGATTTCCAACCGGGAGGATCGTTCTTACTTTTTTGGGCGGCATGTTTTTCTGGACTTTTTTTGAATACCTGGCGCATCGGTTTCTTTTTCATTTTGTAGCCGACAGTGGAGTGGCTAAAAAATTTATTTACACCCTGCATGGTAATCACCATCACTTTCCGAGAGATAAACAGCGTTTGTTCATGCCACCCGTTCCAAGCCTTATTCTTTCCTCGGCAATTTTTGGTTTGATGTTTCTATTGCTTCGGGAACGGACCTTCATGTTTTTCCCCGGCTTTTTATTTGGATACCTGATGTATGGCACCATGCATTATGCCATCCATGCCTGGAACCCGCCATTTAAATGGATGAAGGGGCTTTGGAGAAATCACCATCTGCATCATTATAAGAATGAACATAACGGATACGGCGTAAGTTCTACGATCTGGGACCATGTCTTTGGCACTATGTTCGACCTGAAGAAAGAAAAAGAAGATAAAGAGAAAGTAAAAGAGTTAATGTTTGAAAAGCATGATAAAACCCCCAAATCTTAAAGGGGTATCGTAAACATTACGTTCGGGAGTTACCAACTTTCAACATCCGGTATATCCTTATTGTTTTTCGTTTCTTTCCGGGATTTTATCTTTTGTAGCTGACGTTCAATAATGAGATCAGCAATCAGTCCAGCCGCATTTTCTCCTTCCTTCTGATCAAGCAGTCGTTTCATTTTGGATTCATTTACATCAATCCGGTACAGGTAAAATACTAATTTTTCAAAATCGTGGTTGATGAGATCATTAATAATGGCAGCCAGGGATTCCCGCAATTGCTCCTGTGAAAAGGTAACCGGCAGACTTATTTCAAGTGACTGATTTATTTCCGGGATCAGTTCTGTATTTAAAGGACTCATGGGTAATTAATATTTTTCCATTACGCCTAACCCAAATAAGGCAAAATCATATTTCACGGGATCATGCTTATCCAAAGTTCGCAGATATTGGGTTAACTCCATCGCGGCCTGCCAATCTGTTTGTTTTCGGTGTAAGAGACCAAATCGCTTAGCTACACGTACTACATGCAGGTCCAGCGGACAAATAAGTTGTGAAGGAGCAATGGATTTCCAGATACCAAAATCAACTCCCCGATCATCCTGCCGCACCATCCAGCGCAGAAACATATTCAATCTCTTGCAACTGGACTTTCTTTCCGGCGTAGCAATATGTTTTTGTGTTCTTGCCGGTACATGTTTCAGCGAAAAAAAATAGTTATGAAAATACTTTAATGCTGCTTCCACAACCGGGATATTGCTCCCCTCTACATTTTTGGAGAGGAGTTGGGGGTGAGGTATAAATGCTGTTTCAAGACTTTTATGGCTACTATAATGAAAGTTGAGAAACTCAATAAAGTAAAGCAGATCGGTGGAATTGAATGTCCGGTGTCTGAACCCGGTTAATTGTTTAAGTTCTTTCGAAGAATGATGTAAACAGAAATCAAGCGGTGCATTATCCATCAACTGCATCAGTTCTGTTGATTTGTTGATGATCGTGGTCCGGTTGCCCCACGAAAAAATGGCCGCAAAAAAACCCGCAATTTCTATATCCTGTTTTTTCTTAAAGAGATGGGGAACAGAAATGGGATCGTCCTTAATAAAAGAAGGTTGATTGTATTCATCAACCTTCTTATCCAAAAAATCTTTTAGTGAAGTTGCTCTCATTATGTCACTAACCAATGGCTTTATTCAGATCCTCGATCAGATCTTCTGCATCTTCAATACCCACACTCAGTCTTATCAATGAATCGGATAGTCCGTTTTTAATCCGTTCTTCCCGGGGAATAGATGCATGAGTCATACTGGCCGGATGGTTAATTAATGATTCAACACCACCGAGGCTTTCCGCCAGGGAAAATAAATGCGTAGAGGATAAAACCCTTTTGGCTTCTTCCACGCTGTCATTTTTTAATTCAAAGGAAATCATACCGCCAAAATCCCGCATTTGTTTTTTGGCAACGGCATAACCGGTATGGTCTTCAAAACCCGGCCAGTACACTTTGGCAACTTTGGGATGATTGCGAAGCCAGTGTGCAATGATCTTTCCATTTTCACAATGGGCTTTCATTCGTACACCTAATGTTTTTATACCCCGTAATACTAAAAAACAATCCATTGGTCCGGGAACCGCGCCGCAGCTTTTTTGTATGAAATACAATTTTTCTCTCAGGTCAGCATCATTCATAACCAGGCAGCCTTGTATCACATCGCTGTGACCACCCAGGTATTTGGTTACCGAGTGCATCACGATATCAGCACCGAGATCAAGCGGGTTTTGCAAATACGGGGATGCAAAAGTATTATCCACCGCCAGTAAAATGTTTCTCCCTTTTACAATAGCAGCAACCGCAGCAATATCGGTAATGTTCATCAGCGGGTTGGTGGGTGTTTCTATCCAGACCAGTTTTGTTTTATCGGTAACAGCGGATTGTACGTTCGCCGTATTCGTTGTGTCAACATATTTAAAGACGATACCAAATCTTTCAAATACTTTGGTGAACAAGCGATAGGTACCGCCATACATATCATTGGCACAAATCACTTCGTCGCCGGGAGATAATAATTTTATCACTGCATCTGTTGCGGCCACACCGCTGCTGAAAGCCAATCCGAATTTTCCATTTTCAATTATCGCCAATGCTTCTTCCAGGGCTTTCCGGGTGGGGTTTTGACTGCGGGCATATTCAAAACCTTTATTTACACCCGGCGCCTCCTGTACATAGGTAGAGGTCTGAAAAATGGGCGTCATGATAGCACCGGTGGAGGGGTCGGGATGAGCTCCGGCATGAATAAATTTTGTGGCAGGCTTCATATTATGCTGAATTAAATGATTTAGAAATGCAAAGATGCTGAATTCGGGCTACTTGAACAGGCTTGCCGCAGAAAAATACCGCCAATCGTAATTATCAGCCTCATAGGCCGCATGGGGTTGGATTTTTTTTTGCAACACTTCAGGTTTTAAAACCTTTTCATCTACTAATTTCTTCCGCGCTTCCCGGAGGGCATCCTGTACCTGTTTATTTTCCATCCAGCTTTTTTGAGGGGGTTCAAAACCAACTTTATCCCGTCTCCAGACAATCGAATCCGGTAATTTATTTTTCATCGTTTCCCGTAACAACCATTTACTCCATCCATTCCGGATCTTAAAATTTGCCGGTAGTGAGAAAATAAATTCCACCAGTTCATGCGAAAGAAAAGGTAACCGGACTTCCCGGCCATGCGCCATAGAATTCCGGTCAGCATAGCGCAGCAATTCTTCCAGTCCGTGTATGCAGGTAGAAAAATGTAATACACCATTTAAGGTGTAATGGTCTGGCGTAGTATAATAAGCTTCTTTGCTTTGCAGCTTTACAAAATCTCTGTCAAGGTCTTCCTGTCTTATGGCTTTGAGCAGATATTGATTTTCCAGGGTTACGGTGGCAAAGCCCGGAAAATAAGCGGCGATCATATTTTTAATACCAAATCTGTCAGGTATGCCCATTTGACGGGCAGCCTTTAATTCTTTACTGCGGAATAGTTTCCGGTTCCGGAATAATTCCTGCCAGTACCATTTATAGTATTTATGATAACCGGCTAATGTTTCATCGGCGCCCTGACCGTCCAGTAAAACAGTGATGTTATGTTGTTTTGCCAGTTCATAAACTTTATACTGGGCATAAATGCTGGCCGAACCAAATGGTTCTTCCTGGTGATAACAAAGTTTTTCCCAGTCAGTCAGCATTTCTTCCGCTGTAACATTTATGTTGAATTGCTTCAACTGGTAAAGACTGGCAACTTGTTTTGAATAATTCCCTTCATCTTTTTCAAACCCGGGAAAGAGGGCTGTAAAAGTTTGTGTTTTGTAGTTGATCGTTTGCAGGTCGTTGATTTGGGAGACAATGGACGAACTGTCCAGTCCACCACTGAGCGAAGTGCCAATGGAAACATCACTCCGCAATCTTCGTTTTATAGAGGTGGTAAAAAGATGCGTGAATTGTTCTATCGCCTCATTATCGGTAATTGTTTTGTTTTGTTTATCGGGGTCAATATCCCAGAATTTTTGCAACATCAATTTTTTTTCGCGGGCATGGTATGTTAGCGTAGTTGCGGGAGGAAGTTTATAGATGTTTTCAAAGAAAGTTTCGCCCGGATGCTCTGGATTATCGGTGTATCCAATGGTAATGAAATTGAATAACATCTTCTGGTTTGGAACCCGGTCAATACCGGCCGCCCAGAGTGCTTTCATTTCAGAGGCAAATACTAATTGGGTGCCATTGAAATGGTAGAAGAAAGGTTTTTCACCAAACCGGTCCCTGGCTGCAAACAATTCTTTTTCTTTTTCATCCCAGATAGCGAAGGCGAACATGCCATCAAAATGATCTACGCAATCCTCCTGCCAGCAATCATAGGCAGCTATGATCACTTCAGTGTCTGTTTGGGAATGAAAATGGTATCCTTTCTTTTTTAATTCTTCTTTTAGTTCTATGTAATTATAGATCTCTCCATTGTGAATGATCGAGTACCTCACCCCCAACCTTTCTTCACCCTGCGGAGAAGGGCAGGGGTTGAGGTGCATCGGCTGATGTCCCGCATCACTCATATCAATAATGGAAAGACGACGGTGCCCCAGCAATACATGACCTGATTCATTCTGCCATAAACCCGCTCCATCCGGCCCGCGATGTGCCAGTGCATCGGTCATTTTTTTCAGATGCTCTTTGCTATAGGAAGACAGGTCAGCTTGTATGATACCGGCAATGCCACACATGCTGTAAATATCTAAATAATTTCCGGCAGCGAAGGACAAAGTTTAGACAAGACGCCGAAATGAAGGGTGATCAGAAAACGATAGGAAGTTTTACTTCTACATGATCCCAGGCCATCACTAAATCTGCACCCGTGGTTGATTGCTGAAAGATCAGGGTAAAAAATTCAATTGAATTACTGCTTTGTTGTGCAGGAACCATAAATCGGGCAATATCTTTTGCGGTATCCGGATGAAGCCCCCAGCTGTCAATATTACTATTCAGAACGATCGTCCATTTCTCCTTTTCCGGAATACAATACAGAACGTAACGACCGGCATTTATTTTTTTCCCTTGTATGGTGACATCCGTATAAAGATCAAGCTCAGTTGCTTCATTGGCACCCAGCCGCCAAAGTTCACCGTATTTTAAAATATCATGAAAAAGATTCCGGCCCTGTAAATGCGGGCGGCTGTATATTATTCTTGCCAGGGGTGGTGCTATAGAGGCATCCGTCATCTTCAGTATTGGATAATCAGCCGGGTAGTAACTCATATCCATCGGTGAAACATCCACCGGGGCATAGGGATTTTTTGATGTTCCCTGTTTTACAGCAGCCGAACTGTCTCCTTTACCAACCTCTTTTACAGGGGTTTTGTCAGACTCTTTTTTGGAATCACAGGAGCATGATATAAGGGCGACTAATAACAGTATTACGGCTGTTCTCATAAAGAAGAACTTTAAAAAATGAAAGGTAATGACACTTTCAAATTATCCCAGGCAATGACGAGGTTACAGCCTGATGTTGATTTTTCAAAGACCATGGCCAGTGATTCTATCACCGCATCGGTTTTTTGAACAGGTATCTCTGTGCGTATAATATCTTTTTTTGAATCATATTTAAATGAACCCCAGGTATCCGTTTCCTTGTTTAAAATAATGGTCCAGCTGGATTCATTAACAACAGCATATAATGTATACCGGCCCTTACTGATTTTCTTTCCGCCAAACCGTACCGTTTTGAAAAATTCGATCTCGGTTGCTTCGTTTGCGCCCATTCTCCATATTTCGCCATACTTCACCAATCCGCCAAAAATAGCCCTGCCGCTTTTCTGCGGACGGCTGTAAACGACTCTTGCCGCAAGCGATTCAGTTATCTTATCCTGGATTTTTAATACGGGGTAGTTAACGGGATAATAACTCATATCCATCGGTGATTTGTCAACTGGTGGCAGATTGGTTTGTCCCAGCAGGCAAATGAAAAATAATTGAAAAATGACGAGGATTCCGATTGTTTTTTTCATCCGGGAAAATTTAGGAGTTTACGTTATCAATTATAAATTTTATCGCTGCAAAAATAGAGGATTTGTCTAAGTAAGTTTTACCATTCATAAAGTGATTCCGGCATCCTTTTGCAGCATTTCAAACTGGTTCCGGGCAAAGGGTTTGACGGATGCCCAGAAATGACGGTAACAATCTCCCAAAAGTTGGTAATGCTCTTCAAATAATTGAAAAGCAGTTTCACTTTCGGTTAAATAAGCGGCCCTTCGAACCACCCCGCCCAGGCTCTTCCCGGTTCCCCACCGGGTTCGGTAATGGAATAACCAGTTATGTTCTTTCATAAACGGGAACATCCCGGCAAAACGTTCCGGCAACCATTCAACCTGTTTATCAAGAGAAGCATACACCTGTTGTGAGAAGTCCAGCAGCGATTGTTCAGAAAATTCTGTGGAATCGGTGGCAAGAAAATGATCATATACCACATCTACAAAGGCGCCGCTGTACAAACGATAATGAGGACGAAAAATTTCTTTGGCTTCCCGGGTGGCTTCATGAGTATCGGTCAATGTGTCGATAGCCCGGTGCAACATGATGCCTTGCTGGATAGACGGCGGATACGTAAACTTTTTTTTCCCTTTTACAAAATCACTGATCATATTGCCGGTCAGCAGTTCGGGGTGACCAAAAGAAAGATATGCATGGGCGAGGTAGTTCAAGTATTAAAGTTAGGGCACAATTTTTTTTATACATGCAATAAAAATAAACACGGTACCAAACGGGATGAAAGGCGTTTAATAAGGGCTAACGGTTAATTTTCTGCAACATATGTTAACAGTAGTTAACAGGCCTCACCACTAGTCATATTTGACTTGCCACCGGGTGTAACCTGTTCTACATTTGATCCGTCACACCTTTACAAAGAAAAAAAAGATCATAACCAATAAATAAACCCAATCATGAAAAAAATGATTTTAACCCTGGCAATCGTAGTAAGCACCCTGGGTGTTTTTGCCAGTCCCAACAATGTAAATCAGAAAGTGCTGGAGGCTTTTAAAACAGAGTTTGCTTCCGCTAAAGAAGTGGCGTGGACCGTAGGCAGCAATTATTATAAAGCAACGTTTACATATAATGAGAAGCGTGTCTTTGCTTATTATGACGAAAATGGAGAGTTGCTGGGACTTACCCGTTATGTAAGCCCGTTGGATCTGCCACTGGCTTTACAAAAAAATCTTAAAAAAAATTATCCCGGTTGTTGGATCAGTGATTTGTTTGAAGCAGCAAAAAATGACGGTACGAATTATTATTTAACCCTTGAAAATGCCGATTCAAAAATAATCCTGAAATCTTCCGGGAATAGCTGGCATGTATATTCTAAAATAAAGAAATCATAGAAAGACATTTTTGCATCTGCAGTAATGGTATAAGTATGTTTTGGTGTGTGGTAAAACAAGCCCCGATCCCGCTTTTGGCGGGACGGGGTTTTGTCTTTTTTTATCCGGAAGTTAATGAACGCTATTTGTCGTTAATGGTATTAACATCCGTTACCACCATTCACAATTCACTTGACTCCGGGTTTATTCAACTATATATTTGAATCGTAATTCAGATTCAACAATTTTTAAAAAGTAAGCCATGAAAAAAATTATCAGTTCAACCTTTTTGCTGTTGGCAGCAGGTCTGTCAACCGCCATTGCTAAAGATGACCCCAGCCCCGATCAGCAGGTGCTGGAATTATTTAAAAAGGAATTTTCTGCTGCCCGGCAGGTAACCTGGAATAAGCAGGATGATTATGACAAAGCCACTTTCCTACTTACCGGCCGCAGGGTGGTTGCGTATTTTAATCCCGAAGGACAATTGGAAGGATGTATCCGGGAAATATTCTTTGACCAGTTGCCCCTGGTAGTCATGAAGGGTATTGATCAAAAATTTCCGGAGGCAGAGATCTCTACTGTCCGCGAGATCACCAATACAGAAGGAACCAGCTACCGGGTATTCCTGGAAGCAAAAAACAAAAAATACAGTATTAAAGTTGGTTCCGCGGGTTATATAGAGCAGGTGGAAAAACTGCCCAAGTGAAACAACTGATTTTAAAGCAGTGTCTAAGTTTCAATTTATGAATAGTAGAATTTAACCACAGAGACAAAGCGTCACAGAGAAACACAGGGTTAAAACTGTGAAACTCCGTGTTCTTCCTGTCTCTGTGGTTTAAAAATTTCAAACCAGATAGCATCAGGTGCGACACTACCGATTTTAAAGGAACAAAAAGTTCTGTCCTGCCTGATGCGGACGGAACTTTTTATTTATACAAACTGTACTTTTGCCAACCGCATTGTCTCGTCGTATTGCGATCTGAAGGCGGATCAATTATTACCACATGAACAAAGGTCCCGTTTCACGATTTATCCAGCACCATTACCGTCATTTCAATGCGGCCGCTTTAATGGATGCTGCCAAAGGTTATGAGCAACATTTACTGGAAGGCGGAAAAATGATGATCACTCTGGCCGGTGCCATGAGTACCGGTGAGTTGGGAATCTCACTGGCAGAAATGATCCGCCAGGGAAAAGTCGATATCATCAGTTGCACAGGCGCCAACCTGGAAGAAGATGTGATGAACCTGGTGGCACATTCCCATTACAAGAGAATTCCTAACTACCGTGACCTGACACCACAGGAAGAATGGGATTTACTCGAGAATCACTATAACCGGGTAACCGATACCTGTATCCCGGAAGAAGAAGCTTTCCGCCGTTTGCAGAAACACCTGGTAAAACAATGGATGGATGCAGAAAAAAAAGGTGAACGGTATTTCCCGCATGAGTTTTTATATAAAACAGTTTTAAGTGGCGAGTTGAAACAGTATTATGAAATTGATCCCAAAGACAGCTGGATCATTGCTGCTGCAGAAAATAATATTCCCATCGTAGTACCCGGATGGGAAGACAGCACTACCGGAAATATTTTTGCCAGCTATGTGGTGAAAGGAGAATTAAAAGCCAGCACGGTAAAAAGCGGAATTGAATATATGGTGTGGCTGACGGACTGGTATCGCAACAATTCATCCGGCAAAGGGGTTGGTTTCTTCCAGGTCGGTGGCGGTATTGCAGGCGATTTTCCCATATGTGTGGTGCCGATGATGTACCAGGACCTGGAATGGCATGATGTGCCCTTCTGGAGTTATTTCTGCCAGGTAAGCGATTCTACTACTTCCTATGGATCTTACTCCGGTGCGGTACCCAATGAAAAAATTACCTGGGGTAAATTGGATATTAAAACACCCAAGTTTATCGTTGAAAGTGATGCAACGATTGTTGTGCCGCTGATCTTTGCCTGGATCCTTGGTTGGTAAAATAATTACCCTGCTAAAAAAAATAAACCCCGACTACTGATCGGGGTTTGCTTTTATAGTAAAAGGCAAGGATTAAAGATGACGGGATATAAAGAATGCTCTTCTTTATTAAGAACGGTAAATAGACGGAAAGAGTTGCCTTTGGTTTAATGGGAACAGGCCATTTTTTCTACACGGCGGCTGTGGCGGCCACCTTCAAAAGCGGTGGACATAAAAATATTCACCATTTTCTCTGCATCACCCTCCCTTACAAACCTGGCCGGGATACAGATGATATTAGCATTGTTATGTGCCCTGGCTAATTGAGCCAGCTCTTCTCCCCAACAAATAGCCGCACGGACCCCTTGGTGCTTATTGGCTGTAATCGCCACGCCGTTAGCGCTGCCACAAAGCAAAATACCAAAAGACGCCTGACCACTTTCCACTGCTGTGGCAACGGGATGGGCAAAATCAGGATAATCAACTGAGTCTTTATTATTGGTGCCAAAATCAATAAAAGGAAACCCTTTCCCTTCGAGGAAGGAAATCAGTTCTTCTTTATAATCATAACCGGCATGGTCGCTGCCCACAGCGATGGGCTTGCTGAGGTCAAAGGGGAAATGCATAAATAGTTCAGAGTTTAAAGTTCAGCGTTCAGAGTCTGCAATAATCGAAAATGTAAAATTAGGGAACTTATGACACCCTCTTTATGACACATGACTAATATCAGCTCCATTCTTTGCTTTCTTTCTCCTGCCGTTTGTTTATTCGGGACGCAATAATGATACTGGCTTCAAACAACAGGTACAAGGGTATTGTGACAATGGTGAGACTGAAAGGGTCTGTAGAAGGCGTAATAATGGCCGCTGCGATCAATATGATGACAAAAGCATGGCGGCGGTATTTTCTGAGAAATTTTGCCGTAATAAAGCCCACCCGGGCCAGCACCATAACAAGCAATGGCATTTGAAATAGAACTCCGATACCCACCGTGGTATATACCAGGTTTTCGATGTAGTCAGAAAAATTGGGAAGGTTTACTATTTTATCGCTCAGGGTATAGGAGAAATAAAAATTGACCATAAATGGGGTCAGGATATAATAGCCAAACAAAACCCCGGTAAAAAAAAGCAGGGAGACCCAGAAAATAACACCTTTTGTTTTCTTCAGCTCTTTTTGAGAAAGGGCTGGTTTTACAAATTTCCAGAACTCCCAGAAAACATAAGGGAAAGCAATGATAAACCCACCGATAAAAGCGATCGTAAAAGTAGAAATGAACTGCCCCGTCATGGTATTACTCTGAAACTTTGCATCTACACCAGCAAGACAAACCATATCACCCAGACCCAGGGAATGACTGATGTTACATAACCACTTATAAGTAACAAAATTATTATCTGCCGGGGCAAATAAAATTTTGTCAACGATATCTTTTGCATAAATAAAAGCCACTACCGCTCCGATCAGTATGGCAATAACCGAACGGATCACATGCCAGCGCAGATCTTCGAGGTGATCGATGAAAGACATCTCAGCCTTGCCATCTTCATTTTTTTTATTTAAAAAATCAAATAGTGCCATCCGGGTGTTTTAGCGAGGGACAAAGATAGGTGGGGAAGGGTGAATGTGGAATGGTGAATTGCCTGTGTTCTGGCAGAAAAGCCCCGGCACAGAGCTTATAAGATTCTCTTATTTCAGCTTTTTCATCTTCACCAGCTCAATTCTTGTATCGCTGACATTCAAGATCTCAAATTCATAATCATCAATAATAATGCGTTCTTTCTGTTGGGGTATTGTTTCATGATAGTTGATAATGTACCCGGAAAGTGTTTCTGACTCATCCTCCCCGAAATCAAAATCATATTTTTCTTCCAGGAAGTCCAGTTCCAGCCTGCCGGAAAATATATATTCATTTTCAGCCAGGTGTTTTTCTACAAATTCTTCCGTATCATATTCGTCCAGGATCTCACCAAACAATTCTTCAAGCACATCTTCCATGGTAATGATCCCGGCAGTGCCACCAAACTCATCCACCACCCAGGCGATACTTTTTCTTTCCCGGGATAGTTTACCGATTAGATCAGCAGCACTCATACTTTCCGGCACGGCGGGAATAGGTATAAGAACGGATTGTATAGTGGCCGGATTTTTAAAGAGATCCAACTGGTGAATATACCCGGTTATCGTGTCAATATTTTTTGTATAGACCACCAGCTTACTGAGTTTTGTTTCAATAAATTTTTTCTTCAGGTCTTCTACGGAAGAACGGCTGTCAATACCCACAATTTCTTTCCGCGGTACCAGGCATTGCCTGATTTTTATGTTGGGCAGTTCCCTGGCATTTTCCATAAGCTGGGTATTGCGTTCGGTTCGGTCATTATCCGTGTGCTGGAGAAATAGATGTTTGAGATCGCTGCGGGTAATGGGGTCTTTGTTTTTATCCAGCCGGATATTAAACACATATTTCAATATCCATTCAGACAGGTCAATAAGACCAGCGGCCACGGGGAAGAACATCTGGTAAAAAAAATCCGTAACCGGTGCCAGCCGGATAAGCAGCGTATTGCTGTGGGCCCTGAAAAAAGCCCGCGGTATAAATTCTGCAAATACCAGTACTAAAAAAGTTGCCAGCGCTATTTCTGTTACCAGGTGAATCGTGCCCGAGCCTGTATCAAGGTATTTCCATACAGGCTTCATTACGGTATCTATCTGTAAAGCGAGAAATACCAGGAAAATATTAAAACCTATCAGGGTGGTTCCGAGGAAACGGGCGGGGGATTCCAGAAATTTGGATAATAATTTCACTGAACTGCCACCCTGTTTCTTTTTGATCTCTATACTCAGGCGGTTGACGCTGTAAAAAGCCATTTCAATACCGGCAAAAAAACCCATCAGCAATAAGGTAATAAAAAAGAATAGTATGGCATTCCATGCGATCATGTTGTAAAGATACCCCCAAACCCCCTAAAGGGGAATCGATTGAAGATATTATTTAGTACCCGGGGAATAAGGACACTGAATTTAGCGGTTTATTATCGGAAAGGAGTTAAAATTCTCTGACTGCCTGCTCCGCTTCTGCGCAGGCTCTTTCTAATTTATCATTGATGATAATATGGTCAAATTTATTTTTGAAAGAAAGTTCATACGAGGCTTTGGTGATCCGCGCCTGTAAAGAAGCCGGTGTTTCTGTGCCACGGGCTTTCAGGCGGCGTTCCAGTTCTTCGATGGAAGGTGGTTCAATAAAAAGGGATAATGAGGTTAACGGGAATTGTTCCTGAATATGAATACCCCCTTTTACATCCACATCCAGGAGCGGCGCTTTATGTTGCTGCCAGATCCGTTTTATTTCTGATTGTAATGTACCGTAATATTTTCCTTCATACACCATTTCCCATTCCACAAACTCCTGCCGGGCAATTTTATTTTTAAATTCGTCTACGGAAACAAAATAATAATCTACATTGTCCTTTTCATTATTGCGGGGCTGCCGGGTAGTGGCGGAAACAGAAAAAGCCAACTGGTTGGGCAAGGCTTTCAGTAAATGTTTTGTCACGGAAGTTTTACCCGCGCCGGAAGGGGCAGCAATGATGATTAGTTTGTTAGCAGGTGCAGTCATTCAATAAAATAAGTTGCGCAAAAGTAAGCATTAATGGCTTTTATAAACAGGCCGTTAAAACAGTAAAGACTGCTTATTCTTTTTTATACAATACCCAGGCATCATTAACGGTGGATTTTTTCTTTGCCAGTAAGAACCGGTTAATACTCCAGAGAATTTTTGAAGACCAGGCAACGGGTTTATAACCGAGACTGTCCAGCATGGTCATGGCCGGCTTGATCTCATTGAATGTCGTGGCGATATAGGTATCCTTGTTAGTTAAATAGCGGAGTGAATCCGGGGTTGAAATTTTTATAAACTCCATGTTTTTAACACCCTTGCGGTAAAATACCATGGGTACACCACTCATCGTTTCAAAAGGGGTTCGGTACAGGCAATAAATAGTAACGGGTTTGTCACCGAATCTTTTTTTAAGGCTATGACCAAAATCCACCGTCTGGGCATAGGGAATAAATGTAAAGAGCAGCAGCAATACCGTATTTACGATAAGGGTAAGGATCAGTGCGGCTTTGATCAGTCCGGCGATCCATTTTTTACAGGTAGCATAAAAATTGATGAGCCCGGGAAGGCTCCAGCCAATGATCAGCGGCAGGGCACTGAAAACAGGATAGAGAAATCGTTCTTCCTTATGCCCGATTATACTATGCCCGATGATAAACAGCAACACCGTAATAAAAACAGGATGACTGTATTTTTTAAAAAATGTTTTTATGCTGTAATAAAAAAGAATAACACTGAAGGGGGGCGCTGTGATTACAGCCACCAGGAGCCCGATATATTTCAGGAAACTGGAAGTGCCGTATTCGGCAGCCTTGCCCTGTAAAATATTTGTCTCGAAATAACGGACAGGGCTAAGCACCCATTCTCCGTAAAAACGGTAATCCAGAAAGCTATTTAGTAAAAAGGCAATCAAAAACCCGGCTGCCAGCGGAAGCAAGCGTTTGTATTTTTTTTCAACAAACAGCAGCCATAATCCAAAACCGGCAATGGCAAAACCAATCTGGAAACGAAAATAAAAAGAAAGACATAGCAGGAAACCAACCCCGAATAAAAAAAGATTAGAAGGATTTTTTTCCCGTTTCGCATCATATAAAGCGATGGTACTGAAAAAGAAAAGACCGGACATCATTTCCGAACTGTACAGCGTTCTGGTATAAGGAAATATCCAGGAGAAGTTCAGGATCAGCAGTACCGCATATAAAATCCGGGGCTTATCTTTTTTAAAATAGTGGAAGGCGATCAGGTTGAAAATGCCAAACATGAATAAGCCTAAGATAACCCGCAGCATTGTAAGCTGCATATAGGGATCTTCCAGGTGAAAAAACATACAGACTTTGTAATACGCAGAGAACATATACACCTGCAGGGTGGGACGTATCTTACTTTCCAGCTCAAAGGCATAATGTGCAGCATTCTCATTACCCAGCTGGTAGGATGAAAACTCCACGACAGAGAAATGCTGGTCGAAATTGGAAAATCCGATAGCTTTTATACAGGTGATAAATTGAATAACTAAACCCAGGAATAATATCCATTGCAGTTTCCGGTCGTAACGTATCAGTTTTTTTATTTCCGTGAACATGTTATCTCAATAAGGGAAGCACAAAGAAAAGGAAAAATCAATACAAAGGAACTCATTGAAGGTCTTGCACAAACGGTAGTGGTAATAAGGAAAATTTATTGGGAGAAAATTGATGTCACAACGAAGCGCATGGCCCCAGGCTGGGGCTTTCAGGTTCCTCCCGTCTGCCCAATCTGAGGAAAAGCGGTACAGGCTGAATGTTCTTCTTTAATTTCCTGCGATTATGCTGTTTTGATGAATTTGGCATAATTCTTCTTATATAACCTGGTAAACGTACAATATGAACACAATCAAAAATGAAGAGATCCCCCAGATGGCAAAAATCGTGGAACGCAATGTTAATGCGCTTTTACACAGGAAAAAGGAAGATAATAAGAAAAGGAGTATCCGGGAAAAGGTGATAGACTCAATTACCGCTTTTGCAGGGAGTTTGGTTTCAGTTTATTTTCATTGCACTTTTTTTGGAATCTGGGTAATCTGGAATCTGGGTTTACTGAATTTAAAACCTTTTGATGCTGATTTTATAAAGCTCGCAACCTTTGCAGGCGTTGAGGCTATTTTTCTTTCAACATTTATATTGATCGGGCAGAAACGTATAAATGTTCTAACAGATAAGTGGGCTGAATTAGATTTGCAGATCAGCCTTTTAACAGAACATGAAGTAACAAGAATTATGAGCCTGGTAACGGCTATTGCAAAAAAGATGGAAATCCGGGAAGCCCATGATCAGGAGATCGTAGAATTATCAAAAGATATTCATCCTGAAAAGTTTTAGATACAATGGAGAATGCTGCTGAATGAACTTTGTGGCAATGTTGGGGCTTTGCGCCGGCGGTTTCCGGAGCCGGTTACCTTCTGGCGTCAGCTCAATAAAGATACAAAAGCCGGGCATTTGTTCTGTCGATCATCTGTGATTCTTCAGCCGGGCGATGAGCTTGATTTGAAAACTGCACTTGACTTTACTCGTCAGCCGCTGGCGCAAAACCCTTGTTGGGCGAAGTTTATTCCAACAATTTTCCAACATAGCTTGTATCGATTTTTTGTGCAAAGATGAAAGGGTTTCCATCGTCAACAGTCATGGAAAAAAGCTGTTTAAAATACATTTGGTGAATATAAAGTGTAAAGAGTTCTGCAACTAATTCAGAGCCATTCCTTGTGCTATAAGCAGTTGGAAAAGGCGAGTTAACAAGTCTTTTATTTAATTCTTTAAATTCCTCAAGCGTAAGTTTTTCAAAGTCACTATGTCTATTCTGCGATAGTAATTCAAGTTTCTCAAGTCCCTCCTTCTTAGATTCGTATGAAATATAGCCGCCGTCAAAACAAGTTTCAATTAAGGGAAAATAACCACTTTTAGAACTAAACCAGTCATCAGGAAGTGGGGCTTCACGAGATATAAAAGAGAATATATGAGCATACTCATGAAGTAGGACATGTTCAACCGTTCTGATCGGTATATTTTGGTCCTCGTTAAATAGCGAACATTTTACTTTATGGCGAAATTCATTTTTGAGACACTTTGTTGTCTCAAATGTTATCCATTCATTTGGTGTCGTATGAAACAATCTAGCATTTAGGAATATAATGAATTTGTCATCAGTTGGCTTTATGATCTGAGTTAGGCCATTGAATCTTGCGGAATCAACGATGTAAATGGATAGTAAGTTGTACTTGCTAATATTTTGAAATTTTGGAGGCCAATACTTGACAAGTTGGTCTAATTTTTGAATCTCATCCTTAGATATTTGAATGGCTTGCGATTTAAAATGAGGTATCTCCAGACGACTTTCTGATCTATTTAGAAAATCAACCGCTATATCGGGTGGAACGCTAAAAAGGGATGAAAACGAGCTGTCTGGTTTGTTGAAGCTGAGAAAATGCTTGGAAAAGGATTTTTCTGATGCCCCAAATTTCACTTCTTTTGAAAACCTTCCATATGAGTTAACTAAGTAAATAATTACAAGAACCAGTGCGACACTTGCAACTGTGAGATAGAGCCAAAATAATATTTTACGAAAGAGTTTCATTGAAATTGCGCCCAACGTGTGTATTGTCGAATATACGAACCTTTTATTTTTCAATTACCCCCAATATTGTTGATCTGATTTATAGGTTGTTAGATCTTTTTATGCAAGATTTAGATAATCAAAAATAAGTTTCGACAATACAACCCATTTGAACAAATATTTTTTCTGTAACAGGAGATGATTTGAGAGGAGTTTTCTAAAAAGGCTACCGTATACTTTTTTGAATCTGCCCTTTTATCCCACCCAACCATTCAGATTTTAAGATACTCAAAATGATACTGTCTCTTCGGCCACCCTGTGCCGTGGGCATATGATTGCGGAGGATCCCTTCTTCCACGCAACCAATGGCTTTCATAGCAGCAATACTTTTTGCATTGTTGGCATCGGCCCGGAATTCCAACCGTTCCATGCCCCATTCTTCAAATACATAGGTCAGTAATAATAATTTGCAATGCCGGTTTAACCCCGTCCGCTGAAATTCCTTTCCATACCAGGTATAACCCAGCTGTGTGGTCAGCCAGGGTTGTTGTATGTCATAAAAACGGGTGCTGCCAGCGTAACGATTTTCCTTTTTATCAAATACGATAAAGGGGTATTCTTTTTTATCATGTAGGTTCTTGACAGCAGTGGCAATATAATTCCGCAGGTTTTCTTCACCTGCCGCAGTTACTAGGCCGTACTTCCATATCTCCGGTTCCTGCAATGAGAAAGGAAGCAGGTTGTCAAAATCACTTTCCTGCATGGGGCGCAGCAATACCCTTTCATTTTCAAGAATGAGTTCTGTTTGAAAAATATTTTTTCCCATGAATGTTCTTTGCCCCCATTATGGCGGGGCAGGCTTTGATGCAAAAGAACCAAAAAATCAAGGCAATAGCAAACGCTCTACTACTTTTACGGGGCCACGCCCTCTTTTCCAGAGTTTATTTGTCTTGTTATAAGGCGAAACAAGGCGCTTGTACATTCACGTATAGGGTATAGAGCCGGAGTGAAATTTCAAGCGCCTCTTTTTCGACAAAATAAATTATTCTTTTTTTTCAAATGCCCTGTCGAAAAAGCAAGCGCTGCCAGAGTTTACCAACAGCAAGCAGCAGGGTCTGTTACTTTACATCATTAAAAGACAATTATGAAAAAACAGGATGCTTTTAATCAGGAAAAGGGGGCGTGGGTGGTAAAACGGGCGGAGCCATTCGTTTTACCTTGAATTTTCTTTGCTACTTTCTTTGTTTCAAGACAAAGAAAGTAGATTGTATATAATTAGAAATCAATTTTCCTAATATGAGGTAATACTTTTCTATCGCTTAGATTCTTTTAATATCCGCCCCCAATTTCCGCAATCGCCCGTCAATATCCTGGTAGCCCCGGTCAATCTGTTCAATATTCTGAATGATACTTTTTCCTTCAGCACTCAGTGCGGCAATCAACAGGGCCACACCGGCACGTATGTCGGGAGAACTCATCGTAATACCTCTCAGCATTTGTTCCCTGTCCAACCCAATGACAACAGCCCGATGGGGATCACACAATACAATCCGGGCGCCCATATCTATCAGCTTATCTACAAAGAACAAACGGCTTTCAAACATTTTCTGGTGAATCAATACCGAGCCTTTGGCCTGAATAGCGGTTACCAATACAATACTTAATAAGTCAGGTGTAAATCCCGGCCAGGGATGATCAGAGATGGTCATTACCGACCCGTCTAAAAATGTTTGTATCTCATAACTTTCCTGTGCCGGTATATGAATATCATCTCCGATAAAATCCATATGGATACCGAGTTGCTGAAATTTCTCCGGAATGATTCCTAACTGTTCAATGCCGGCATTTTTAATGGTAATAGCACTCTGTGTCATTGCCGCCAGTCCAATAAATGAACCCACTTCGATCATATCCGGCAACATACGATGTTCGGTGCCACCGAGATAATCTACTCCCTCAACCGTTAGCCTGTTACTACCAATACCGGAAATCTTAGCACCCATCCGGTTCAGCATGTTACAGAGTTGTTGGATATAGGGTTCACAGGCCGCATTATAAATCGTGGTTATTCCTTTCGCCATCGTGGCGGCCATGATGATGTTGGCGGTGCCGGTAACAGAGGGCTCGTCTAATAATAAATCCGTTCCTTTCAGGTTGTTTGCCTCTAAATGAAAAAAACCATCTTCTTCATGGTAGGTAAATGCTGCGCCGAGTTTTTCAAAATTCAGGATATGCGTATCCAATCTTCTCCGGCCTATTTTATCACCACCGGGTTTGGGAATAAAAGCTTTTCTGAATCTTGCCAGCATGGGCCCGGCCAGTAATACCGAGCCTCTCAATTTCCCGCTTTTCTTTTTGTAGGCTTCGCTGCGCAGGTAATCAATATTTATATCATCTGCCCGGAATGAACAGGTATCTCTTTCTGTTCTTTCCAGTTTAACATTCATATCACCCAATAATTCTATCAGCAGGTTCACATCGGTGATATCCGGAATATTGGTGACGGTAACTTTCTCCGGAGTTAATAAAACGGCGCTGATGATCTGCAGCGCTTCATTCTTGGCTCCCTGCGGAATAATTTCTCCGTGTAGTTTTTTGCCGCCTGTTACTTCGAAGGAATGCATAAGGGAGTTAATTGGTTTATTGGTTAACCAGGATAACGGGTTATTCTGATTGCAAAGTACAAGTAAATGGAACGGCAATAAAAAATGGTTGACCAGGAAATCCCAATCAACCATTTAACTATGTAACTAGAAAATTAGTAACGTTTCTTGGGATAACCACCACCACCCCGGTTGTCCCGGCCATCATTTCTGCGGGCACCACCGCCACCACCGCCACGTTGCTGAAACTTACCGCCACCGCTCCGTTTTCCATAACCACCCCGGTTATCCCGGCCTTCCTGCTGTGGCCGGAAAGCTTTTACATAAGGCGTGTTGGTAAAGGTCAGTTGGCCTTCGGTAATTCCGCTTAACTCACTTTGTATCGCATCATCATGTACAATTTCTTTGTGCCAGTTGTTGTAGGCCAGCTTCATGTAGTACGCAATAGCATTGGCAAAGCCTAATCGTTTTTCAGGATTTTCTTCTTTTAAGGCTTTATCAATGATCACTTCCAGGTTTTTACCAAGATGCAATAACCTTGGGTGCCGCTTGGGATAAGGTAATGGGTCGGGCTTTGCTTTCAGTGTTTCCCGGGTGGGTATGGGATACGGTGATTTTACATCCAATGTAAAATCAGAGATCAGGAATAAATGGTCCCAGAGTTTATGACGGAAATCTTCTACATTCTTTAAATGAGGGTTTAAGAAACCCATCAGTTCGATAACGGCCTGTGCATTCCGCTGGCGGCGTTCGGGCTCTTCAATCGTCATGATATGTTCCACCATTTTCTGCACGTGGCGGCCATATTCTCTCATGGTCAGGTGGTTTCTTGTCGTGTTGTACTCCATATTGTCTACATCCATATAGACAAATGTAGAGAAAGAAATTTGAAATAGGAAGTCAGGGGGTTGTAATAGTGTCCTAAGCTTCAGTGCGTTTGGGAGGGGAAAAAGAAAGGGGCCCCGAACCTGGGCCCCTTTTACAAGCCACCATCCTCTTCCACCTAAGAGGTCGTTTTAAGAAAAGTTGATTGACATCCTGCTATTGGCCCGTTACGATCATAAACCCTAATCCATTCATTTTTACAGGTTGTAACGGGGCTGTCTTTCAGGGTTGTTGCATCAGACTTCTCCAATATTTTCTTCAGCAAAAAGCGCTGTTGTGTTGTATGAATAAGAATAAAATATTTTCTGGCTAAAACATAATCAAATTTGATACCAACTCTGTTTTCAATACCCGGTTTGTTAGTATTTAATTTCGGGGGGGATGGGTTTTTTTTGTGCTGAGTACCTGGATTATCCTTTTTTCCGGTGCATTGTGAACAGGCTTCTGTGATAGCCGCAGTAAGCGTTATCAGCGAATCAGGGTAGGAGTATTTCATAAGACACTGTTTTGGTATTTCATTAATTCAACGATATAAAAGTAGATCAGATGTTGATTGTGGTCAAGGGTATTACTGCCCGTTTTTGAAACCGGTATTTAATGAATATCCACAGCAATTGTTCCTGTGTTTTTATGAAATGAGTAGTAGTAAAAGAGTTGCGTAAGAACAGACCCGTTTTTCTTTTTTTACAAGTTGAAAAAGAGATGTTTTACGGTGTAAATACTACAACCAATACCTTTACCACCCGGCTACCGGCTAATTGAATCAAATGGTAAGACGGGCCCTCACAAATGGTTATTGCGGTTAATACGAGGTTTCTGCTGGCTGAATACCTGGAAGGGTATGGCAATTTTGTTTACGAAACTTTTAAACGGATAACGGAGTGGCATCCCGAACATGCGTTCGTTTTTATCTTCGACAGGCCCGTTGATAAAAAATTTGTATTTGGACCCAATGTAACATCTGTAACAACGGGTCCTCCGGCACGACACCCCCTGCTCTGGAAATTCTGGTATGATGTAAGAGTACCTGCCGTTCTCCGGAAATATAAAGCTGATGTGTTTGTTTCCTGCGATGGATTTTGTTCGCTGACTACAAAAGTGCCGCAGTGCCTGGTGGTGCACGACCTGGCTTTTTTGCATTATCCTTCGTTTATTAAAAAATCACATTTGTTTTTTTATAAAAAATACACACCCGGTTTTTTAGAAAAAGCAAGGTCAGTTGCCACAGTTTCCGATTTTTCGAGGCAGGATATTCTTACCCAATACTCAAATAAAGCAAGGGAAATTGATGTGGTTTATAGCGGGATAAAAGAAATTTTTCAACCAATTAGCAATGAAGTGAAAGTGGCAACAAAAAATAAATATACTGACGGGAAGGAATACTTTGTTTATACAGGAGCTATTCATCCCCGTAAAAATCTGATCAACCTCCTGAAAGCTTTTTCGGTTTTTAAGAAAAGGCAACAGACCAATATGAAGCTGGTGCTTACCGGGAGACTGGCCTGGAAATATGACACCTTTAAAGAAGGGTTAAAATCGTATAAGTACCGGAATGATGTGATACTGACGGGCTACCTCGAAGAAAATGAACTGGCAAAAATAACCGGCTCGGCATATGGATTAGTGTATCCTTCTTTATTCGAAGGGTTCGGTGTGCCCGTGCTGGAAGCGATGCGCTGCGATGTACCTGTTATTACAGCAGCCCATTCGGCTATGCAGGAAATAGCCGGGGAAGCGGCTATGTATGCCGATGTTACCAGTCACACAGATCTGGCAGATAAAATGATGCTGTTATATAAGAATGAAAATCTCCGGAATGATCTGATCCATAAAGGGCGGGAGGTGGCAGCACAATATAGTTGGGATAAAACGGCCGATCTTCTCTGGCAAAGCATTGTAAAAGCCGTCCGTTGAATTCATTTACCTTTGCTCTCTTTTAATTAAAAACTTTACGTTAGGGAGGTACTATGACAAAATCTACAATTACCATTGATGTGATGACGGATGAGAAAAAGGTTCCGCATTCTATTTCCTGGAGTGCTACCGACACATCTGCAGAAAATGCCCTGAAGGCAAAAGCCATGATGATTTCATTCTGGGATGGAGCGGAAAAAGCGGCGTTGCGGATTGACCTGTGGACAAAAGATATGATGGTGGATGAAATGGCAGACTTCTTTTTCCAGACGATGATGACTATGGCAGATACCTATGGCCGCGCTACCCAATATACCGAACAGGTGGAGGAGATGAAAAAATTTGCCCACGATTTTTATGATAAATTCAGGGCAAAGCAATTGAAAGAGAATAAGGCGGATTGAGTTCGGAGTTCGGAGTTCATAGGGAGTCGGGAGCTATCGAGTTCAGAGTTCGAAGTTCGGAGTGTTCAACGTGTGAGATTTTTTCTGCTTTTGGAAATAACTATAAATAACAAACAATAAATTTTTTAAAATGAGTTTGGAACAAAAAATAATGGCTGACTTAAAAACAGCGATGCTGGCAAAGGATGAGGCAGGATTAAGAAGTCTCCGGGCTATTAAAGCCGCAATCATTCTTGCAAAAACGGCAGAAGGAGCCAATGGTGAGGTAACAGAAGCAGAGGAAGTAAAACTTTTGCAGAAATTAGTGAAGAGCCGCAAAGACTCCCTGGAAATATTTCAACAACAGAACAGACCGGAGTTGGCCAAAAAAGAGGAGGAGGAGATCGCTATCATTGAAAAATTCCTTCCCAAACAGATGTCACCCGATGAAGTTAAAGTGGTGCTTTCAAAAATAATTGAAGAAGTGGGTGCATCCTCCCCGGCGGATATGGGAAAGGTGATGGGTGTGGCAACTAAACAATTAGCCGGTAAAGCCGATGGGAAAACAATTTCTTCCTTGGTGAAAGAGCTTTTAGCCAAATAAGTTTAAGGATTGTTTAGGAGAACCGGTTTAATAACTTTCAGCCTTCGAACGTTAAATATCAAACACCACCATGCTCCTCGACCTCATTTTCGCTGTCTTTATCATTTTCGCCATCATAAAGGGTTATCAACGTGGACTGGTAGTGGGATTTTTTTCACTGATCGCCATCATTATTGGCCTGGCGGCTGCCATGAAACTTTCAACCGTTGTAGCTGGATATATTGGTAAAGCCGTAAAAATTTCGGAACAATGGTTACCTGTCATTTCCTTTGTAATCGTTTTTCTCATCGTTATTTTGCTGATACGTCTCGGAGCGAAGGCCATTGAAAAGACTGTGGAACTGGCGCTGCTGGGTTGGGTAAACAAGATCGGGGGTATCGTTTTTTTTGCTGCTATTTATATGGTTGTTTTTAGTGTTTTGCTTTTTTATGCAGAACAAATGAAAATGATTCAACCGGAAACCATTCATAAATCGGTCATCTATTCTTTTGTGCAACCCTGGGGACCAAAAGTGATTAACGCCTTCGGCTCTATCCTGCCTGTTTTTAAAGATATGTTTGGTGACCTGGAACATTTTTTCGATGGGATCTCAAAGGATATTTCACCCCGGTAATACAACTGACAAGTGTTAGTTTAAATATTTTTTATGGGCAGCGCCAATGAATATCGCCAGGGCTTTTATGTGATAAATAAATTATCAGATGCCCACCGGGTGAAAACATCATATCAAAACAAGTCGGTTGCACCTATATTTGCCCGAATCGTTCCTCTTTAATTCCATAAACCGCTTACTTTTTGCAACAAATCGATTATTTTAGCAGAGGAAAAAACATAGAATTAACTGCCCATGGATTACGAAATCAAAGAACAGGATAAGTTCAGGTATATTGAAGAAGGCACCGGTGAACCGTTGATGTTGTTGCATGGGTTATTTGGAGCGCTCAGCAATTTTAATCCCCTGATAAGCTATTTCCGACAGTACAATAAAGTGATCGTACCTCTGTTGCCGCTGCTGGAAATGGATATACTGCATACATCCGTTGGTGGGTTAGCCAAATTTGTCAATAGATTCCTGGAAGCAAGAGACTATCAACAGGTACACTTACTTGGCAATTCCCTGGGAGGTCATGTTGCCCTGATTCATACATTGAAACATCCGGAAAGAATAAAATCTTTGATCCTTACCGGCAGTTCCGGCCTGTTTGAAAATGGCATGGGTGATAGTTATCCTAAAAGGGGCGACTATGAATATATTAAGAAAAAAACGGAACTGACTTTTTACGATCCTAATACGGCTTCCAAAGAATTGGTGGATGAGGTATATGGCATTGTCAATAACCGGATGAAAGCCATTAAGATCATTGCATTGGCAAAAAGCGCAATCCGGAATAACCTGGGTGATGAACTCAACCAGATCAAACAGCCTACCTTATTGGTATGGGGAAATAACGATACGATCACTCCGCCATTTGTTGGGAAAGAATTTAATAAGCTGATTCCAAACAGTGAAATACATTTTGTAGACAAATGCGGCCATGCGCCGATGATGGAAGTACCCGATGAATTCAACGCAATCCTGCATAAATTTTTGAAAAAACTCAATGAACCTGCAACAGTTGCCTGAACTATGTTGTCTCATTGACAAAAGCCGCTATCCATGTTAACCCGTGAACTGCAATCACAAACACTTCCCAGCCTGCACCTCTATGATAAGGTGTACCAGGCATTGCAATTAATGAATGATAACCAGGTCACTCATCTTCCGGTTGTTGACGGAGATAAGTATATCGGAATGATCAGCGAAGACGACCTGTTGCAGGCAGACAATGATACGGCCGCACTGGAAACGATGCAGCAATCATTTGCAAATTATTCGGTGAATGAAGAAGAACATTTTCTGAAAGCCTTACAACTGGCTGCTGAAAACGGATTAAGTGTGGTGCCGGTGATCTCGGGAGAAAATATCCTGGTGGGTACTGTTATTTACAATGACTTGTTGAAATATGCTTCAGACTTTATGAGTCTGAGTGAACCGGGAGGGTTGATCGTACTTGAAATGGAAAATAGCCGGTATTCATTCAATGACATCAGCAAGCTTGTGGAAACCAATGATGCGCAGATCACGCAGTTAAATACATCCACGGACCCCGAAACGGGCATTACCCTGGTTACTATCCGGATCAATAAACCAGAAATTTCTGATATCGTTGCTACCTTTCAACGGTATGAGTATAATGTAAAATACTTCTTCGGTGAAGAACTATACACCAACGAATTGCGCAGTAATTATGACAACCTGATGAATTACCTGAAGATCTGACATCAATTACCGGTATTTTACAGCACGAAACGGTGTTCATTTAAAACTTCTTAGCTGCCGGTATGCGGGGTAAAAAAAAATATCATATTGGGCTGATCATGCTGTTTACCGGGTACCAGTTGCTGGCATCCGGACAAGCAGGCAATGATAAAAATATCCGGCCCGATTCCCTGGCGCCGACCCATTCAACTTTTATTGTTGGCGAAATTATCCTTACCGGAAATAAAAGAACAAAGGCACATATTATTTTACGGGAAATACCTTTCAAATCCGGGGAGGAGTACCCGATGACAGAACTGGTAAATAAACTGGAAGATGCCCGTCGGCTACTGATGAATATGGCCCTTTTTAACAAGGTAGTAGTTGCCGCCCGGAATTTTGAAGGAAACAAAGTAAATATTATCGTAACAATTAAAGAACGCTGGTATCTTTTCCCGGTGCCCTATTTCAGACCGGTGGACAGGAACCTGAATCAGTGGATCATAGAACAAAAAGCCAGTCTTGACCGGGTTAATTATGGCGCAAAAGTATTATACAATAATGCGACAGGCAGAAATGATAAGCTTCGGTTTTATTTTATCGGCGGTTATACCAAACAGCTTTCTTTCAGTTATGACCGTTTATATATTGATAAAAAATTAAAATGGGGAATGAACCTGGGATTTGCCATGGGTAAAAACCGGGAAGTGACTTATAATACTATAAATAATAAGCAGGTTTTTATCAAAGACAATGATAATTTCTTACGCCATTTTACCAACGCCAACCTGGAGCTGACTTACAGGAACGCTATCAAAACCCGGCATCGGATCGGCTTCAGGTATACTATGGAAGAAGTAAGTGATACCATCAGGAAACTGAACCCGACTTTTTTTAAGAAAGGCGGAACCCGCGTGGAGTATCCGGGTATTTTTTACAGTATGTCATATTTTGATCTGGATTATAACCCCTATCCCACAAAGGGATATGCAGCTGATTTTTCTATCGGGAAAGAAGGGTTTAATAATAGCATCAACGTCTGGTATCTTTCGGCCAGGGGCTCAGGCAGCTGGCATGTATCTCCCAAAACATTTTTTAACCTAAATATTTATGGCAGTATCAAACTACCATTCACACAGCCTTATTTTATGCAACGGTTTTTAGGGTATGGGGAAACATTTATGCAGGGATATGAATATTATGTAATTGATGGGGTGGCCGGGGGCTATTTAAAAACAACCCTGACCCGTGAATTACTGAATTTTAGCATACGGGTCCCCGCTAAAAAAGGAAAAGAACCCCAACGTATCCCTTTTCGCATTTTTGGAAAAACCTATGGAAATGCCGGCTATGTTCATAATCCCCAACCGGGTGAAAACTTCCTGTCCAACAAGATGCTTTATTCCGGTGGCTTTGGTATTGATGTCCTCACTTTTTATGATGTTACATTTAAGTTTGAATACAGCTTTAACCAGTTAGGTCAAAACGGGCTATTTTTACACCGAAAGAGTATTTTCTAAAGAATGAAAGCAGCCATTTACAGCAGGGTGATGGAAGACGGGCAACAGAAGGATGTTCAGTTATTTTTTGATGAACTATCCAAACAAAAAATCGAGCCGGTTATCTTTCAGCCTTTTTTTGAGCAGATCCGGAACAGTATCAACCTGCCTTCCGGCACAAAAACATTTGCCCTCTCAGAAGACCTTACGGAAGAAATTGAATTTATCATCAGTCTTGGGGGTGATGGAACATTACTGGATACGGTAACCCTGGTGCGGGATAAACCCATTTCTATTATGGGCATTAATTTCGGGAGGCTGGGATTTCTGGCCAGTATTGGCCGGGAAGAAATGCAGATAGCTGTAAAAGCAATTGCCCAGAGAGCCTATGTGATTGATAAGCGGACCCTGATCCACCTCGATGCCAGTATCCCCATGTTTGGTAGTGTGCCCTATGCACTTAATGAGTTTTCGTTGCATAAAAGGGATGTGGCTTCTATGATAAAAATTCACACTTATTTGAATGGTGAATTTTTGAATACTTATTGGGCTGATGGCCTGATCGTAGCTACACCCACAGGTTCTACCGGCTATTCATTAAGTTGTAACGGTCCGGTTGTATTCCCCGACTCTGGTAGTTTTGTAATAACGCCTGTGGCTCCTCATAACCTGAACGTTCGTCCCATCATTGTACCGGACGACAATATCATCTCTTTTGAAATTGAAAGCCGGTCCGATCAGATTATTTGTGCCCTGGATTCCAGGCGGGAAATTGTCAGTAAAAACGTACAGCTGGCCGTAAAAAAAGAAAAATTCGATATCAGCCTTGTCCGCCTGAGTGAGAATAATTTCTTACAAACGCTCCGTAATAAACTGACCTGGGGATTGGACAAGCGCAACTAAATAGAGCCCAAAGAGCATAGATTTCTCCTGTGGATTAGGTTTTGAACGATTGCCAACGGCCTGATAATTGGGATAATTTGTGTAATACATGGCTCAAAATAAAAGAAAATGCTATTTTTAACGTTCTGATTAATCCCGAACCATATTTATAGTTATGATGAAAAAGACCGTTGCAGTTGTTGTATGCTCCATTATTGTCCTTTTTTCAGGCAATTCCCTGAAAGCCCAGGATGCCGTTGTGCAGGAAGGTGAATTTGGAATTGGCGTAGGCGCCAGTCATTATTTCGGAGATTTAAACACCCGGGCCCGGCTTAACAGGGCCAAATTAGCAGGCACAATTTTCTTCCGTAAAAACCTGGGAAATTATATAGCCATCAGGATCGGGGCAAGCTTTGCACAGGTAGGCTATTCCGATCAATACAATACGCATAATACCTATATGTATACCCGTAACCTGAGTTTTAACAGCAAGGTGTGGGAACTGACTTTACAGGGCGATTTTAATTTCTTTCGTTTTATGCCGGGTGAACCGCAGTACAGCTTTACGCCTTATATAACATTTGGTGCGGGGGTATTCAGTTTTGATCCCTATGCCTATCTCCGGGGAAGAAAAGTGCCGTTAAGACAATTGGGTACAGAAGGCCAGGGCAGCGCATTATATGCCGACCGGAAACAATACAGTTCGATGGCCATCTGCCTGCCTTTTGGTGGGGGAGTTAAATATGCGCTCAATGAAAGGATCAATATTGGATTCGAAATACTCCACCGGTTTACCAATACGGATTACCTGGATGATGTAAGCAAGACCTATGTAGATCCTGCAATTTTCCCACTTAACCCGGATGGAAGCCAGTCTGATGCGCAGTTATTATACGACCGCTCTTACGAAATAGGCGAACCCATCGGCATTCCTAACCGGGCCCGGGGTGGCAGCAAACAAAAAGATCAGTTTGTAACAGCCATGTTTCATGTTACATTTAATCTTCAGTCATACAAGTGCCCGACGGCCAACTAAAGAAGTTTTTTATCTTTAGAAGAATTGTTGAGCAACTCATAATGGTAGTAACTGAGAAATAAAAATTTTCATAAATTTATCGTGAGTTTTAAACCAAACTGACAGATAGGGTTCTACCCCATGAACCATTTTAATTAACCAAAAACTTATCACTATGCGCCGGACAACCATTTTATTCAGTTCTATTATTGTTGCTGTTTTCCTCCTTACTGCAGCTTTTACAACCAACAGGGTATCCACAAAAAATAAAGCCGGGGATTGGTTTTTCCTGGAAGATAAAAAAGTTGGCTTTGGAGCAGATCATGATGTGATCCATTTCGGAAACTGGAAAGACGATGTGCGACAGATAAAACTGAAAGTAACCGACGGCCCCCTGAAAATGTACAGCATGAAAATTTATTTTGATAACGGCAGTATTCAGAACGTTGAGTTACGCAACCGGTTTGCACAGGGAAGTGAAAGCCGGGTTATTGATATGGACGGAGGATTGAGGCATCTTACCAAAATTGAATTCTGGTACGAAACAAAAGGTTTTGCACGCGGCAGATCAAGGGTAGCTGTCTGGGGGAAAAATTAATAATTCAAAACTGGAATAACCCGGGGCGTGGTCAGAATAATCTGATCATAGCTCCGGGTTTTGTTTTTTGTACATTTGTGCCCTCATAATAGCGTAATAAAAAAATCCATGTCACTGTTATTGGAAAAAATCGATAAAAAAAACCTTCCCCGTCACATTGCTATTATCATGGACGGCAATGGCAGATGGGCAAAAGAGAAAGGGGAAGACCGGCTCTTTGGCCATTTTCATGGTGTTGAAAGTGTTCGGGATATTGTAGAGGGATCAGCAGAACTGGGAATTGAATACCTGACCTTATACGCGTTCTCCACCGAAAACTGGGATCGCCCGGAATATGAAGTGATCGGCCTTATGGAATTACTGGTAAGCACGATCCGGAAAGAGGTAGAAAGCCTGAACAAAAATAATATCCGCTTGCATGTGATCGGGGATATGAGCATGCTGCCGGAATATGCCAAAAAAGAACTGGACGAAGCGCTTGAATTTACAAAAAGCAATACAGGCCTGAATTTGATCATGGCCCTGAGTTACAGCGGCCGCTGGGAATTACTCAATGCCGTAAAGAATATTGCTTATGAAGTAAAACAGGGTAAACTCAATGTGGAGGCTATTGATCAGAACACCCTGCAACATTATCTCTGTACCAGTGAGTTTCCAGACCCTGAATTAATGATACGAACAAGCGGAGAATACCGGATCAGTAATTTTCTGTTGTACCAGCTGGCGTATGCAGAATTGTATTTCACTAATGTGCGTTGGCCGGATTTCAGAAAGGAAAACCTGTATGAAGCCCTCCTCGATTACCAAAACAGGGAAAGAAGGTTTGGTAAAACCAGTGATCAGGTGGTAACCGGTTAAAAATGGCAATTCCTGATTAAATACAGGTTTTTCGTCATTAATGGCCTTGCAAACACCAAAGTACCCCTTTAAAAGAGGTATTTCGCCACCCTAACGAAGGATTACAAGGGGTTTCCGACTTTCTTTAACAAAGACTTCAAAAATTTACCGTTATTTTGCCGCCTCAACAGGGGGGAACTGCTCCTGTAAATCAATATTTAACTGATGTTTCAGCATCCCGATTGTACGGATAATTTCGAAGTACAGGGACAGGCTGAACTTGAACAATCAAACATGCAACGATTTTTACTAAGGCTTTGTGTTACATTGATGGCTGCGATAGTGTCCGTATTTACGTTACAGGCACAGGATACACTTCCTCCAACTTCGGTAGATCCAAAATTGATTGAATGGGAGAATTCCCGGATCCCTAAGGAATTTTTTATTGCCAGTGTAAGCATAACCGGGATCAAACACCTTGACACTTCCATCGTATATTCCATTGCCAACCTTCAGGCTGGTGATAAATTCATGCATCCCGGTGAAGATATTTTTGCAAAAGCCATTACCAACCTGTGGAGACAAAAACTTTTTTCTAATATACAGGTGTTGGTAACAAAGATTGAAGGTGATAAAGTGTGGATTGAAATCAATGTGCTGGAGAGACCCCGCCTGGGCAATTTTAAATTTGTTGGTGTTAAAAAGTCGGAGGAAGAAGACATCCAGGGAAAAGTAAATCTCGCCAAGCAGACTATTATCACGGAAAACACCCGTCGGGAAATTATTGAGAAAGTAACCAAGTACTATACGGAAAAATCATTCCGAAACGTAAAAGTGCGGATTGAAGAGCAACCCGACACGGCTTTTACGAACTCTAACTCCATGACCATTTATGTAGAGAAGGGTGACAAAGTTCGGATTGATAATATCCGGTTTTATGGCAATGATAATATTGATGGGCTGCGGTTGAAAAAGCAGATGAAGGGTACCAAAGAAATGAGCAAGGCTACCCTGCATCCGGATGAAGAACAAAGTCCTTATGGTCAGAAAAAGAAATACTCCTTCAGTGAATACACCAAAGACTGGGGATTTCTTTCTCTTAGTAAAACCAAAAAATTACTGGATCCTTACTTCCGTTTCAAACTATTCAGCGGTGCTAAATATGATGAAAAAAAGTATGAAGAAGATAAAGAAAAGGTGCTGAATTATTATAACTCGATGGGTTACCGGGATGCCACTATTTTGGAAGACCAGCCCGTCATTACTAAAAGCGGAAACCTTAACCTGGACCTGAAAGTGGATGAAGGAAGGAGATATTATTTTGGTAACATAACCTGGAAAGGCAACTCCAAATACCCGGATTCTTTGTTGAATGTTTTGCTGGGTATCAATAAAGGCGATATCTATAACATAGCCATTTTAAATAAACGTCTTGGTAAAGAAGCATCACAGGAAGGTGGAGACGTCAGCGGTTTATATATGGATGACGGATACCTTTTCTTCAGGGTAGAACCGGTGGAGACAGCCGTGTATAATGATACCATTGACTATGAAATAAGGATGACGGAAGGTCCGCAAGCAAGAATTAAAAACGTAACGATTGCCGGTAATGAAAAAACAAAAGATTATGTCATACGTCGTGAGTTAAGAACGATTCCGGGTGAACTATTCAGCCGGGCTGATCTTATCCGCTCGCAGCGGGAATTGGGCAATCTCCAGTTTTTTAACCAGGAAACGATCAATCCCGGTGTTGTTCCCAATTCAGATGATGGAACCGTAGATATAAACTGGAAACTGGAAGAAAAATCATCGGACCAGCTTGAATTATCAGCAGGCTGGGGTGGTGGTGTAGGACTCACCGGAACATTAGGTGTTACGTTCAATAATTTCTCAATCAGGAATATCTGGAAAAAATCGGCATGGGATCCCTTACCAACCGGTGATGGACAAAAACTCAGTCTCCGCGTTCAATCCAACGGGCGGGCTTACCGTTCGTACAGTGCTTCTTTTACTGAACCCTGGCTGGGAGGCAAAAAAAGGAATTCGCTGACCATTGGTATCAATAACAGTAAGTATTCAAATGCTTTTGATCCTTATACCGGAACAATAGATCGTAAAAGATCCGACAGCAATTATTTGAAGACAACCGGCTTGTCTGTTTCACTCGGTAAGCAATTAAAATGGCCGGATGATTTTTTCAATCTGGTGTATACGTTGAATATTACGCAATATAAGCTCCGTAATTATCCCATTTTTGATGGGTTGAAAGATGGCACATCCAGTAATATCAGTATGAAGATTGCCCTGCAACGGTCCTCTGTTTTTAACCCGATCTTCCCAACCAGTGGCTCCAATTTTCTTGCCAGCTTACAGTTCACACCACCCTATTCCTTATTCAATAAAAATATTGTTACCTCTAGCAATCCTTACAAAACACCGGAGTATCACAAATGGAGATTCAATGCTGAATGGTTTGTTCCAATCGGCAAGGCAACAGGTGCTGATAAAAACAGGCAGTTAGTTTTGAAAATGGCTGCCAAGTATGGATTTATGGGCAGGTATAATAACAAACTGGATTATTCTCCATTTGAAAGATTCCAGGTGGGTGATGCCGGGTTGACCAATAACTATGGCTTATTGGGTTATGATATTGTAGCCCACCGAGGTTACCCGGTGTATGAATCTTCTGATCCCACAGTTAATCCTGACCAGCAAAGTGCTAATAAATTTTTTACCATATTTAATAAGTACACGCTTGAATTACGCTACCCATTGGTAACCAATCCGAGCAGTACGATCTATGCATTAACCTTTTTTGAGGCAGCCAATGGCTGGCACGATTATAAGGAGTACAATCCATTCCGTTTACGCCGCAGTGTAGGTGTAGGTATGAGGTTCTTCCTTCCTATGTTTGGCTTGCTGGGCTTTGATTATGGAATAGGTCTTGACCGTTTACAGCCGGGGCAACAAGGCGTAAAAGGTGCTTCCCGCTTTACCTTTATGCTCGGCTTTGAACCCGAATAATACTCATCAAATCTTTAATTCAGTTGTATGAAAAAGACTCTTTTACTCGCCTTATTACTGGTATCAGGTACTTTGGTATTTTCTCAGAAGTATGCCATTATAGATACCAGGTATATATTAGATAAAATGCCGGAATATAAACAGGCTCAAAAACAACTGGACGACCAGGCTGCTGATTGGCAAAAAGACATCGATGCCCGGCAGACCGATCTGAATAATATGTATAAGGCCTATGATGCTGAACAGGTAATGCTCAGTGATGACCTGAAGAAAAAAAGAGAGGATCAGCTCTTTAATAAAGAAAAAGATCTCCGGGATTTACAACGCAAACGCTTTGGTTTTGAAGGCGATCTGTTTAAAAAAAGACAGGAGTTGATCAAGCCCATACAGGACAAAGTTTATAATGCCGTTCAGAAGATGGCCGTACAAAGAGGATATGATTTTGTACTCGATAAAAGTGAGGGAATTACTATTATCTTTGCCGACCCTAAATTGGACAAGAGTGAAGATGTGCTGAAAGAACTGGGGGTAAAATAAATGTTAAAAAAAATATAAGGAGTTTTATCGGGCAGCCGGCAGACAACGAAATCTTTTAAAAATCAATCATAATAAGCAATAATCCTGATGGCTATCGGGGGTAAACAAAAACAAACCAAATGAAAAGAATTCTTACAGTAATGACAGTGGCGACGGCAATTTTCTTATCGACCACTGCAGGTGCACAAACGAAGTTCGGATATATTAGTGTAGATAACGTGGTAGGACTTATGCCTGAAACGGCTAAACTTGATTCCCTGCTCGAACGTTTCCAGGCAGATTCAATAAATCCTCAGTATGCACAGATTGTTTCTTTGTATCAATATAAGGACAGTGTTTACAGGGATTCATTAAAAACCCCACCTGCAGTTCGTAAACAAATTGAAGGGGAGTTACCTACACTTATTTACCAGATACAAAACTGGCAGCAGATTGTAACCCAGGCAACCGAGAGTAAGCAAAATGAACTATTAGCACCAGTTTACCGGAAAGTGTATGATGCCATCAAATTAGTGGCTAAAGAAAAAGGTTACTCGCATGTATTTAATAAAGAGGCTTTCCTGGTGGCACCGGACGGTGATGATATGTTGACAGCGGTAGCGGCAAAACTCAAGTTAACTATACCCAAACAGACCCCTGCGGGCAAATAATTGATTGGATAAAATTTTAATGGAATAACCCCGGCATTTTTGCCGGGGTTATTTTTTACCCTGTAGCTACAACCGTATTTTTGTAATACCGATGGTGCATCCATTATAATCTCCGAAAGTTTTCGGGTTTTACTTAAACGACTGCTCCACCGGCATACTACGTGAATCAGCGGATTATTTTAGAAATCAAATTAGTAAAAAAATAAAATGCAAAGGCCAGCTCCCATCGGTGTATTTGATTCAGGTTATGGTGGCCTTACTGTTTTAAAAGAAATAGCCGGTCAGTTACCTCAATATGATTATCTCTATCTTGGGGATAATGCCCGGTCACCTTATGGTAACCGTTCTTTCGATACGGTGTATCATAATACCTTACAATGTGTAAAATGGTTTTTTGATCAGGGTTGTTCTTTGGTAATTCTTGCCTGTAATACGGCTTCTGCGAAGGCTTTGCGCACGATCCAGCAAAATGATCTGCCGGAAATTGCCCCGGATAAAAGGGTGCTGGGAGTGATAAGGCCAACCGCTGAAGTTATCGGTACTTTCTCTGAAACGAAAAATGTGGGGATACTGGCAACCCAGGGAACGGTAAATTCCGATTCATACCCGATGGAAATAGCTAAATTTTTTCCCGGATTAAAAATTTACCAGGAAGCCTGCCCCATGTGGGTTCCCCTCGTGGAGAATAATGAACAAAACAGTCATGGTGCTGATTTTTTTGTGAAAAAAAATCTTCATAATATTTTTGAAAAAGGAGAAAATATTGATGTGATCCTCCTGGCCTGTACCCATTATCCTTTGCTCCAGGAAAAAATAGAAGAATATCTTCCCGTAGGAGTAAAACTTATTTCACAGGGCGAGATTGTAGCCAAAAGCCTGGCCGATTATCTAAACCGTCATCCTGAAATAGAAAACCGCTGCAGTAAAAATAGTCAGCGGGTATTTTATACCACCGACTCAACCGGGGACTTTGACAACCATGCGGCTATTTTTTATGGGCAACCCGTTCAATCCAGGCATATAGACCTGGAATCAGTAAATTAGAAAAAGCAGGAATGAAGAATCCTGTTACCCTATTTTTTAAACCTTCTCAAACCGTTACTATGAAAAATATTTTTATTTATTTTCTTGCCGGAATTATAGCAGTGGCAGAGGCACTTGTGAGTCACGCCGTTTTATGGCGGGTTAGACCACTTTAGCCCCGGGAAGTTGGTGAATGATACCTATCTACCCTTATCAGGAGCACCCGCTTCATTTACCAGGGCTACAGACCTGCTTTTTAGCAGGCGCTACCTACTTTGCACCGATGGGGGGTAGGCTACAGCAGAAACCACTTACTGGAATACTTTGGGAGTAAGTGCTATATCAACTGCGTCAAATTATGGAGCACATACAGTCTCTAGAAATATGCGTAATTATTTAATTGTCAAAGTAATACCGTAGTTTCTATTCCCCAGGAGATTTATTATAATCGGGGCTTTGAACGTCTTTCTTTTACGCCTTAAACCCTTACCTTTGCCATCCTTTCACAAACAGTGGGTGTGGTGACCTGCTGGTGATCCCAGTAAAATGGGAAAAAATGAATCAAGGACCGTTCTCCCGGTTTCTATTTCGAAACAGTGAAAAAAAAGATTAATTAAATGAAACGTACATTCCAACCTCATCGTAAACGTCGTAAAACTGTGCATGGTTTTCGTAAGCGTATGGCCACTGCAAACGGGCGTAAAGTTCTGGCAAGCCGCCGTGCTAAAGGCCGTAAAAAGCTGACTGTTTCTGATGAAAGTAAATTAAAATAACAATCCCAAAACCCTGAAAGGGCTTTCGGAAAGTCTTAACTATTTGATAGCTCCGCCTGGCGGGGCTATTTTTATTCCGGTTATTTACATACAGACGGGGTTAAAGTAACATGGCTAAACAATTTACATTAGGAAAAGAGGAACGGCTGAAAAGCCGCAAGCAAACTGAACAACTATTCAGTGTAGGGAAGAAGTTTACCCTGGCCCCTTTTCGGGTGTATTATTTACAAAACTCTGCTGAGAATTTTCTATTTAAGGTGGGTGCAGGTGTCAGCACTAAATCATTTAAAAAAGCAACTGACAGAAACCGGATTAAACGGCTGATACGGGAAACGTACCGGCTTCAAAAATCAGTACTGCCCGAAAGACTGAAAGACCAAAAAATGCACCTGAATTTTTTTATTATTTATACCGGGAAGGAATTACCTGACTATAAAGTAGTGTATGATAAAATGGGGAAGTTATTGGATAAGTTATGTACATTAATCCAGGAAATAAATTGAAAACATTTCTTCACATATTAAGCCTTCCTTTTATTCTGCTGATTAAAATTTACCAGCTGATCATATCTCCCTGGCTGGGGCCGAAGTGCCGGTACACACCCACCTGTTCTCACTATGCAGCCGAAGCTTTAAAAAAGCATGGTTTATTTAAAGGAACCTGGCTGGCTATGAAAAGAATCAGCCGTTGCCATCCCTGGGGCGGAAGCGGGTATGACCCCGTACCATAATATCTCTTTTTCGGGGTTTTAAAATTAATGATACTTTGTAGGGGCAAAAGCAGTTGGCGTAGTATATCCAACGGCATATTAAAAAATTAATTAAATCAGCTTCATGAAAAAACTATTCCTGGCGGGTACTGTACTTGCCGCACTGATCAGCCTGTCTTCCTGTAAATCATCTTCTTCCTCCTTTGAGCAAGAGGTTAAAAAAAGGGCAGAATATATGTGTAAGATTCAACAATTAACTACAAAAGCAGCTACAGATGAAAGCGTGGTTAAAGACCTGGAAAAAGTTAAAAAGGAAATGAATGATTTTGATTCCACTATGGAAATAAAATATAAGGATAAAAAACCCGATGATAAAATGTCGGCTAAGGCAGAAAAAATAATTAAGGAAGTTATGGATAACTGTAAATAATTTTTTTTTGCAGGAATAAAAAAAGGTCACCCTGCAGGAAGCGGGTGACCTTCTTAATTAGCGCTTTATCAATTAAGCCTCTTCAAATCTTTTGGCAACCTTGTCCCAGTTAATAACATTCCAGATAGCGGCCAGGTAATCGGGACGTTTATTCTGGTACTTCAGGTAATAAGCATGTTCCCATACATCCACACCCAAAACCGGGGTACCTTTTACTTCGGCAACGTCCATAAGCGGATTATCCTGGTTGGGAGTTGAAGAAATAACAAGTTTTCCTTCATGAACAATCAGCCAGACCCAGCCACTGCCAAATCTGCCAACGCCACCAGCAGCAAACTTCGTTTTGAATTCATCGAATGAACCAAAAGCCTGATCGATAGCTGCAGCTAATTTACCGGAAGGCGCACTACCGACGCCTGGTAATAAGCTTTCCCAAAAAAATGTATGATTCCAATGGCCACCACCATTATTACGGACAGGCGCACTGATGGCACCGGCATGCGCTATTAATTGCTCCAGTGTTTTACTTTCATGTTCAGAGCCTGCAAGGGCTTTATTCAGATTGTCAACATAAGCCTGGTGGTGTTTGCCATGATGGATCTGCATGGTCAACGTGTCAATATACGGCTCCAACGCATCATGTGAATACGGGAGAGGTGCTAAGGTAAATGCCATAATAAGTAAGTTTAATTGTTAATACTCTTTTGTAAGGATAACAAAAGTAAGAAGACGAAGTTTAATATGGTTGGGGGAAGGGTGAATTGTTTCTTATCCCGTAAATTACTTTTTCTGACGGATCAGCTTTTTCCCTTTTTCGGTAAAGGTTTCCACCAATCCCTTTGTTTCCAGATCGAGACGGATAGAAATAACATACCAGGGAACCGATCTCTTGATTCCGATAACTACTGGAACCGGAATTTTTTTACTGATGATGCCGGCTACATCCTCCGAAAGTTCGGTAAAGGTCTTTCCTTTACTTCCTTTCAGACTTTGCAGGATGGCTGCTTTGAAAGGTTCATAAACCGATGAATCAATATTCATCTTTCTTCCGCTTACGGGATGCGTTAAGGTTGATTTAAAAGGTTTCATCATCAAATTATCTTTTGCCTTTAAAGAAATCTTTCATCAATTGGGCGCACTCTTCTTTCAGAACACCTCTAATTAGCTCTGTTTTGGGGTGAAAAGGCCAATTTGTTCCGGCCGTTTTTTTGTATCCGTTCTTTTCATCATCAGCGCCATATACAATTTTGTGAATTTTGCTCCAGTAAAGAGCGCCGGCACACATAAAACAAGGTTCAATGGTAACATATAATGTTGCGTCGGGCAGATATTTACTCCCAAGGGAATTAAATGCAGAGGTAAGTGCAATCATTTCCGCATGGGCGGTCGGATCGTTCAATCGTTCCGTCATATTATGTCCCCGGGCAATTATTTTTTCGTTGACAACCACTACCGCACCAATGGGTATTTCATCATCCTCAAAAGCCTTCCGGGCTTCTTTGAGGGCCTGCATCATAAAGTAGTCGTCAGTCATTGGATGAAAGTTTTAACGAACACCGGTTGCTCCATCAGCAGTATACCCGGTAAATTGAACAATAACTAAATTCAAATTGGTATAACTTGGTATAAAATTAGAACTAATGACACATATAGCCAGCCTCGCAAAAATGAGGCAGTATTTTGCCAGCGGCGCCACCCGGTCATATGAATTCCGTAAAGAGCAATTAAAGAAGCTAAAACAATCTATTCTTAGTCATGAACAGGATTTGTATGCTGCTTTGTATGCCGATTTGAAAAAAAGTCCTGAAGAAGTTTGGGCTACTGAAACGGGTATGGTGATAGCAGAATTGAGTGAAGCATTAAAAAATCTTCGCAATTGGATGAAACCCGAATCCGTCACAACGAATTTGCTGAATCTTCCTTCGTCGAGCAAGATAATGAAAGAAGCCCTTGGGGTGGTGCTGATCATTGGCCCCTGGAATTACCCTTTTCAGCTACTTTTTAATCCATTGGTAGGTGCCATAGCAGCCGGTAATTGTGTGGTCCTGAAACCAAGCGAATTTGCTCCGGCTACTGATGCGGTGATGAGAAAAATAATTGAAGAAAATTTCGCCCCGGAATATGTTTTATATGTACCCGGGGATGGTGCCTCGGTAATTCCTGAAATGATGAATAATTTTTCATTCGATCATGTATTTTATACAGGCAGTACCACCGTTGGAAGGATCATTTATAAAATGGCAGCAGAAAGACTGATGCCTGTGACCCTGGAACTGGGAGGTAAGAGCCCCTGTGTTGTGGAGGAAGATGCGGATATCAACGTAGCAGCCCGCCGTATTGCCATGACCAAATTTTCCAATGCCGGGCAAATGTGCGTGGCTCCCGATTACGTGCTGGTACATGCATCCGTAAAAGATAAACTTGTGGAAGCCTTAAAAGCATCGATAGTAAAATTCTTCAGCGACAAACCTGAAGAGAGCTACAGCTTTGGGAAAATAATTAATGAAAAACAGTTTAACCGGATTACCGGTTATTTAACTCAGGGTACGATAGCTCATGGGGGAAGAACCGATAAGGAAAAATTATTCATCGAACCGACCATACTGACTGATATTTCACTGGATAGTCCCATTATGAAAGAAGAAATATTCGGTCCCCTGTTGCCGGTTATTCCTTTTACCAGTAAAGAAGAAGCGCTGGCCATTATTCAGCGAAATCCCAATCCATTGTCTTTTTATATATATACATCCAGCCGTAAAAAAGAGAAGGAATGGCTGGATGCCGTGCCGGCCGGAGGCAGTTGTGTCAATAATTCCAGTTGGCATTTAACCAACCACCATCTGCCATTTGGTGGAAGGGGGTTTAGTGGCACGGGATGCTATCATGGTAAATATACATTTGAAACCTTCAGTCATAAAAAAGCCGTGATGAAAACACCTACCTGGTTTGACCCGTCTATCAAGTACCCGCCTTTTAAGGGAAAATTGAAATTATTTAAATGGGTGATAAAATAACCCGATGAAAAAACTAAAACGGTTTATTATTGGTTTATTTATTCTGATAACAGCTTTTGCTGTATATGTGGAACTGGCAAATCGTAACTCAAAAAATATGACCTACAGACAAAAAATGTTAAAGGCGGTTTATCCGGCTTTAATGTGGTTCACCAAACTTACCGGTAAGAATACAAAGGGATTGTCCAATAAAGATGTAATACCCCCGGTTTCCTTTTATACGTTGGCCGGGGTGTTAAATAATGGGGATACCGTTTCTTTTAATTCGTTCCGGGATAAAAAAGTTTTGCTGGTAAATACGGCCAGCGATTGCGGGTATACAAACCAGTATGAAGATTTGCAGAAACTCTCGGAACAGTATAAAGACAAATTGGTGGTGATTGGTTTCCCTGCCAACGATTTTAAAGAGCAGGAAAAAAGAGCCGATAAAGACATTGCTGAATTTTGTAAGCTAAACTTCGGGGTTACCTTCCCGCTGATGCAGAAAAGCATTGTAATAAAGTCCGCACAACAAAACCCGGTATTTCAGTGGTTGTCAGATTCAACTAAAAACGGGTGGAATAAAAGATACCCCTCCTGGAATTTTTCTAAATACCTGGTAAATGAAAAGGGTGTCCTGACTAATTATTTTGGTTCATCTGTTTCCCCCCTGAGTAAGGAGGTGGTTGCTGCCATTATGGAGTAAAATAACTGAAAAGCATGTTTACCCAAACAGATATCATAGGGACTCTTGGGGTAGGGTCAATATTGCTGGCTTATTTTTTTAATATATTTAATTTTATTCCTAAGGAAGGGAAATTATTTTTTCTGATGAATATCATCGGAGCCGGGTTGGCCTGTTATGCTTCTTTCCTGATTAATTACTGGCCATTTGTAATCCTGGAAGGGACCTGGTTTTTAATTTCAGTTATGGGTCTTCTCAAAACAAACAAAAATTAATTTATGGATATTTATTTACAACCGGTGGCTTTTGTAAAAAATACCCGGACTGACTTATCGGATGATTTTTGGGGGAGTGTGGTTAGCGAAATAGAACTGGTCGAAACAATACCGGCTGAAGCTTTTAAAGGCATTGATGAATTTTCACACCTGGAAATAATTTTTCACTTTGATCAGTCTGATAAAACAAGCATGGTATACAGCGGCCACCCGAGAGGAAATAAAAACTGGCCGCATACGGGTATTTTTGCCCAACGCAAGAAAGACCGTCCCAATGCCCTTGGACTAACTATCGTTGAGTTAGTAAAAAGGGAGGGCAATAAAATCTGGGTAAAGTATTTGGATGCCATAAATGGTACTCCGATCCTGGATATTAAACCGGTAATGAAAGAATTTTTACCAGCCGGTAAAATACGTCAACCCAAATGGTCTATAGAATTAATGAAAGACTACTGGTCTTAAATTTACCCATTGAATGGCGGAGGAAAGGAGTTTACACCGGGCATTTCTCATGATAGTTTACCAACTCAATAGGCGTTTTTTCAAACGTATATCCCTGATAGGTTCTGGCAATGTCATTAAACACTTCATTAATTTCTTCTTCTGTTTTTAAAGTCACCAGTTTATTCCTGAACTCCCTGATATTGGGCAAACCTTTTAAGTAGTTGGCATAATGACGGCGCATTTCATTAATACCCACGACGGGATTCTTCCATTCAATAGATTTTTTCAAATGCTTGCGGCAAACAAATAAACGATCTTCAATTGTTGGTGCCGGTAAATGCTCTCCGGTTTTTACAAAATGTTTTATCTCATTAAATATCCAGGGATAGCCGATAGCCGCCCGGCCGATCATAATTCCATCCACACCATAACGGTTTTTATATTCCACCGCTTTCTCCGGTGAATCAATATCACCATTCCCAAAAATCGGGATCTTGATCCTTGGATTATTCTTCACCTTCCCGATCAGTGACCAGTCGGCTTCACCTTTGTACATCTGTGTTCTTGTTCTTCCATGAATCGCCAATGCCTTAATCCCCACATCCTGCAACCGTTCAGCCACTTCTTCAATATTCCTTGTTTTATCATCCCAGCCTAATCTTGTTTTTACGGTAACCGGTAAGGAAGTAGCTTTTACGACGGCAGCTGTTAAGCGAACCATCAGGTCAACATCTTTTAATACGCCTGCACCAGCCCCTTTCAGGGCTACTTTTTTTACCGGGCAACCAAAGTTTATATCTAATAAATCAGGGCGGGTGACTTCCACAATTTTTGCAGCGAGGGCCAGACTTTCTTCATCGCCCCCAAAAATCTGGATGCCAACAGGACGTTCATAATCGAAAATGTCCAATTTTTTCCGGCTTTTAATTGCATCCCGGATCAGCCCTTCACTGGAAATAAATTCAGTATACATCAGATCGGCTCCGTTATCCTTGCAAACAGCCCGGAATGGCGGATCACTTACGTCTTCCATGGGTGCCAGAAGCAACGGAAAGTCAGGAAGTTGTATGTTACCAATCTTTACCATTCAAAATTCATTTACCTATTTTTGAACCTGCAAATTTACAACTTCAACAGCAGAGTTTCTATATGAAAGGATTATTAAAAACAAAGCCGGCAGGAACACAGTTTCTCATTCTAATCTGTATTGCGCTGGCCAGTTTCTTTTTACTCGGGCTTTTGGGTACTATTCTTTTATCCAAAGTAACCGGAATGAGCCTTGAAACTATGAGTGATTCTTCAAAATGGGATTACAACAGTGAAACGTTGGTTACTGTTATCAGGGGAATGCAGCTTATCCAGTTTGTCAGTTTATTCCTTATACCCGGTTTTCTTTGCGCCTGGTTTTTTAGTACGGACAGCAAAAAATACCTGGGACTTACACCACCTTCCAACATCGGTTATTGGCTGGTTGGTGCCGGGGTGATAGTACTGGCAATTCCTTTTGTCAATTTTATTGGTGAACTAAACCGTAATGTTCAGTTTCCTGCCGGAATTGAAAAATGGATGAAAGCTCAGGAAGTTGAAGCATCTAAAACTATAAAGGCTTTATTATCGAAACATACGGTCAAGGACCTGTTGTTGAATGTCATTTTTATTGCCGGGCTGGCAGCTGTTGGCGAAGAATTATTATTCAGGGGTGTTGCGCAGCGTTTGCTGATTAAATTATGTAAAAATCCATGGGCAGGTATCATCCTTTCGGCGTTTCTTTTTTCAGCTATGCATGTCCAGTTTTATGGATTCTTCCCCAGGTTTTTGTTGGGGATTTTGCTGGGAGCGGTTTACTGGTACAGCGGCAGTTTGTGGACAGCTATTCTTGCACACTTTGTGTATGATGGTCTATTAATTGTGTTGTCTTACTTCAATCCTGAATTACTGAATGAGGAAAATTCGGTGAAGTTGTCAAATATTGCTTTGATGGGAGCCATCAGTTTTTTAGTGGTGGTATTATTGGTTGGCTGGATGAAAAAGCGTTCAACCGTAACTTACGCCGAAGTGTATGCGGAGGATGCCATCCCGGTTAAAGATCATCCATTCTAATTATCAGCTATGGCATTTAACAGGCAAACTTTCAAAACTAGAACCCTAACTGCTGTTGTATTTGCAGCAGTTATGCTTGTGGGTTTGCTCTGGAATCACTGGAGTTTTCTTATTTTATTTTCCATTATTCATTTTGGCTGTTGGTGGGAATACCTGAAACTCGTTGAAAAAATCCAGCAGACTATTTTTCATCCTTATATTAAAATGGGATTGATGGTAATGGGCTATGGCCTGGTGCTTTGGTTCTGCAGCCAGGCCTATCACATCGAAAATTATGGATTAAAAGAAAATGGTTCATTGCCTGTTTCCGCAGCGGGGTTTGCTTTATTGCTGGCCGGGATATTTCAAAAAAATACCATACATATTAAAGCTTTTGGGATAGGAGCGGCAGGTTTGATTTATATATCCCTGAGCTGGGCATTTATGCTGGATCTGAGTGCTACTTCCATGGGGTTAAATGTAAATTCCTATTCTGTTGCGGGTGAACAAGGTACAGCAGCACAATGGTCGATACCCCTGGTAATTATCGGTTCGATCTGGATTAATGATACCATGGCATATATCGTAGGATCATTAATTGGCAAAACCCCATTATCAAAGGTCTCACCAAAGAAAACATGGGAGGGGACTATTGGCGGCGTTATTCTTTCCGTATTGACAGCAGGGTTAGTTGCCTGGGGTGTCAACTTTGATATCGCTCTTTTTTCTGTAATTGCAGCCCTTTCAGCAATTTCCGGCACTTTCGGCGATTTATTTGAATCAAAACTAAAACGAATGGCCGGTGTAAAAGACAGCGGTTCTTTAATGCCGGGTCATGGTGGTTTTTTGGATAGGTTTGATTCTTTGCTGATAGCAACGCCTATTGTCTGGCTGTATATCCGGTTATTTATAAAATAACCAATTTAATGCCACGGCCACTTGCTTTTCCCCACTCTTCATTTTCCTATATTTGCCGCATAACTAAGGCTAAATGACCATTCATAAAGAGGGCTATAAAACCATTGCTATCTGCTCAATTCTCTTCGGTGTTATCAACCTTTTTTCATTTTATTTTCTGAGCTCTTCCGTACCGTTGATAAGCTGGATCATTTTTTTGGGCGCACTGGGTCTGTTGATTTTCATCATTTCCTTTTTTCGGATTCCTAAAAGAGTTTATACCATTCAGGAGGATGCCATCCTGGCGCCGGCAGATGGTAAAGTGGTAGCAATCGAAGAAGTACAGGCCGACGAATATTTCAGTGACCGACGAATCCAGGTTTCCATATTTATGAGCCCATTGAATGTTCACGTAAACCGAAACCCGGTAAGCGGTGAAGTGGTGTACAGCAAGTATCATAAGGGGAAATATTTAGTAGCCTGGCATCCGAAATCATCTACAGAAAATGAAAGACATTCTGTCGTTTACCGGAAAAGCGGGAAAGAGATCTTAGTAAAACAGATAGCAGGTGCTGTAGCCAAACGTATCATCAATTACCTGCAACCCGGCCAGCAGGTAAAACAAACCGCTGAAATGGGGTTCATCAAATTCGGGTCCCGGGTTGATTTATTGCTTCCGCTTGAAGCCAAAGTTCAGGTTAAGATTGGGGATAAGCCAACTGGTGGAGTCACGGTGATAGCCTTATGGTAAAGCCACTGTTCCGTAACAGGTTTCCAGACCTCAGATAATTTTCGGGATAGTAATTTCTTAAAGAAAAATATTTTCTAATTCTTTGAGTGAAAAAACGGTGTAGGTAGGCAAGACATTATTTACCAGAACGGGTTCTTTTGTCAAATGATTTACATGCACCTGGTCTATTCCTGCATTAACAGCTCCTAATATATCCACTTCAATGGTGTCGCCAATCATGATGCTTTCTTTTGGTCGGGCGCCTGTCTTTTGAAAGGCATAATCAAATATTTCTTTATGCGGCTTTAAACTGTTACTACCTTCTGAAGTGATCACTTCCCTGAAATATTTATCCAAACCCGAATATTTCAGTTTACTATGTTGTGTTTTTTCAAAGCCATTGGTGATTAAGTGGAGTTGGTATTTTTTCTCAGTCAGGTAGTTAAGAATTTCAAAAGTATACGGGAATAGCAGTTTACGTGTTGGTAATAAGTCTAAAAAAAGAATCCCCATTTCCCGTGCCAGGGGTTCGTCAGCAATTTTAAAATCAAGCAGAGTCAGCCACATTCTTTTCCAGCGCAGTTCATCCACTTTAATAAAACCGTTGCGGTATCGGTCCCAGAGTTTATCATTATGAACCAGGTAATTTTTATGAAACAGATCAAAATCATGAATACCCCGGGATTCAAGTTGCAGGCTTTGAAATAATTCTTCGAGGGTCTGACGGCTGTTTGCTTCAAAATCCCAAAGGGTATGATCCAGGTCGAAAAAGAGGTGCTGATACTTCATAACAGGTTGTAGATTTGCAAAGAAACCGGAAATAATAATACCATGAACGTAATTATCACAGGTGCTTCAAAAGGAATTGGAAAAGCGCTGGCAGAGATATTTGCCGCCAACGGCCATGATCTTTTTTTATGTTCGAGGGGTGAACTGGCTTTGTATAAGACCGTAGAAGAATTAATGACCCGGTTTCCCGCCGTTACTATCAAAGCAAAACCTTTTGATCTCAGTAAAAAAGAAGAAGCCATCGCCTTTGGTAAATGGTGTTTGTCTTTTGGTATCCCGGATATTTTGATTAATAATGCAGGACTTTTTGAACCGGGCAGTGTACATAATGAAGCTGATGGACTTCTGGAAAACCAGCTGGCCACCAATCTGTATAGTGCTTATCATGTTACCAGAACGGTGTTGCCCGGAATGATGGAGCGTCCCATGACCAATTCGGGAAAGGGCCATATTATAAATATGTGTTCAATAGCATCATTGAATGCTTATGCCAATGGAGGGGCCTATAGTATCAGTAAATTTGCTTTACATGGCTTCAGCAAAAACCTGCGGGAAGAAATGAAGCCGTATGGAATAAAAGTTACTTCTATTTTTCCAGGGGCGGTGATGAGCGCTTCCTGGGGCGATTATGATAATTCTGATAAACGCATTATGGAGGCAGACGATATTGCTAAAATGGTCTTTGCAGCATCCCAGCTATCCGTGCAGGCCTGTGTGGAGGATATTGTTATACGGCCCCAACTTGGTGACCTCTGAACTGCCTGAAGGGTTTGCTTTCCGGAAGAACCGCTATCGGGCCATTAAAAACCCATATGTTCCATTAATATATTTTAAATCTTTCTTTGGGAAAGCCGTTATATTTTAGTGCGGTTATTCATGAAGAAAACAGCCATAATATTTATTTTTCTCCTGTTGGGATTATCCGGGTCGGCCCAGAGCAGCTTTAAGACTATTGTTCCGAAAAGACCGGTGGTGTCAGGAGAATCTTTCCAGGTGCAATATATCCTTGAAGACGGGGAGAAGACGGCCACTATCAAGCCACCGATGTTTAAGAATTTCCGGTTTGTTGCCGGACCAAATATTTATATTGGTTCAGCATCAACTTCGAACGGGGTTAAAGCACTTTGGAATGCGGTGTATACACTGGAAGCCATGCGGCCGGGAAAATTCGTCATTTCCGGGGCAACCATAACAGTTAACGGAAAAATGATCCGCAGCAATGATGCCATCATCGAAGTGGTTTCGGAAAAGGAAGCTATCAAAAGGTTTAATACAGAAAAAGATTTCACGCCTTCAGATTATTTTTTGAAGACAGGGGAGAATCCGTATGAAAAAATCAGGCAGAACCTTTTTTTGAAATTGATCGTGGATAAAAATACTTGTTTTGTCGGTGAACCCGTGTTAGCGGTTTTCAAATTATTTTCCAGGCTTGAATCAAAATCGGATATTGTTAAAAACCCCGGTTTTTATGGCTTCACTGTTTATGATATGGTGAATCTTACCGATAAACAGGTGGCGACCGAAACAATAAATGGAAAAATATTCGATGTGCACACTATCCGTAAAGTACAATTATATCCATTGCAGGCAGGCGCATATACTATTGATGCCATGGAAGTAAAGAATAAGGTAGCATTTTCAAAAAGTGCTGTAAGTAAGAAAGCGGAACAGGAAATTGCAGAAGGCCTATTAGGGAACAACGATTTTGAAACACCGGATGAGGGAACAGAAGTGTATGAAACGGAATTAAGTACCGAACCGGTTATTATCCGCGTAAAGCCGGTTCCGGAAAAGAGCAGACCTGCCGCCTTTAACGGGGCTGCCGGAAATTTCACAATTTCTTCCGGGGTTGTAAACAAAATGCCGGGAAAATATGAAGAAGATTATTTTGAAATCAGGATCAGCGGTGAGGGCAATTTTATACAGTTAAGTGCCCCAACGGTTCAATGGCCAGCCGGTATGGAAGGATTTGAACCGGAAGTAAAGGATGTTTTGGATAAAACCAAAATGCCCCTGACGGGAATCAGAACATTCAGGTATCCTTTTGTATCCGCTGCTCCGGGTGTTTATATTATTCCGGCTGTCCATTTTGCTTTTTTTGATTTGGACAGCGGGAATTATAAAACGGTAACTGCGCCAGCTATTGAGGTCCACGTCCGATCGGAAGAGAAAGCGGGAATTATTACAATTTCAACAGGCAAAAAGAATCAAAGGAAAAAAATAGCCACGCTGTATTGGTTAGTCATTGCAGGGATTCTGGCTTTGGGTTGTATGGGATTAATACGGGTTAGAAGAAAAGATAAACCAGTACAAAAGTCTGAATTGGCAGGAACCATGAACCTTAAACCGAATGTTGTTGAAATGCTGGCTCCGGTTTATCTTAAACTTCCCGGGGATGACCCGGATTTCTATATGGAGTTACAACAATCCATCTGGCGTTTCTTCAATCTGCATTTTCAATTGACGGGTAGCGAAATGAAAAAAGAAGTATTAAAATCAACGCTGATCAAGAGGGGAATAGATAAAGGGCGGGTAAAGGAGTTAGAAGATATTTTGCAACTATGTGAGACCGGTATGTTTACCAATTCGAGCCCGGCTTCTGATAAAAATGTGTTGTTGCAGGAAACAAAACAATTGCTGGAAGTGATAAATAGTTGCTTACTCTGAGTATTTATATCCTACGCCTCTTACAGAATGAAAATATTTTGGATTGCGGCTGTCTTCCTCAAAATATTTGCGGAAGTTCAGGATAAAATTGTCAATCGTCCGTGTTGTCGGGTAAACATTATAACCCCAGACGGATTGTAAAATCTTTTCTCTCGGAACAACCTCATTTTTATTTTCAACCAGTAGCTTGAGTAACATGGTTTCTTTCTTACTCAACTGTATTTTTTCACCAGTGCTTTTGGTGGCTTCCTGTGCTTTGAAATCAATGATATTGCTGCCAAAAGAATAGGTGTCGCCCACCGTTGATTTATCCTGCAGCTTCTTATTCTTATTGATCAGTTTGTGAATACGCAACAAAAGTTCTTCCAGGTTAAAGGGTTTTGTTAGGTAATCGTCAGCTCCTTTTTTTAACCCAAGAACCCTGTCTGCACTGCTGTTTTTGGCACTAAGAATAAGAATCGGTACTTCATTATTACTGATGCGAACTGTTTCCGTTACATGGATGCCATCTATTTCGGGGAGCATCACATCCATAATGATAAGGTCAAAGTATTCACCCTGCAGTGCTTTTAATGCAGCGGCACCATCAAATGCTGATGTCACATCAAAGCCTTCCAGCTCAAGGTTCAGTTTCAGTGCTTCATGAAGATTCTCTTCATCCTCCACCAGTAAAATAGAAGGTTTTTTTTCTGGGCTCATTGTTTAAAAATGACTATAAATTTACTGCCCTTCGGCTCATTGTTTGTCACCGTAATGTCGCCATTATGATCCCGGGCTATTTTCCGGCAAAGATATAGCCCAAGACCGGTGCCCTGGTTTTTACGGGTGGCTTCATTACCGATCCGGTAAAACTTGGAAAAGATCTTTTTCTTTTCATTTTCCGGAATGCCCGGACCTTCATCCTTTACCTGCAATTCAATGCCCGACCGGTATTTTTTCAGCACAGCAGTTACCGGGCTTTCTTTGGGAGAATATTTAATGGCATTTTCAAGCAGGTTATTCGTCAGAATCTGCAATAGCAGGGGATCACCTTTAACATCAGCATCCACTTCAATTTCTTCATTAAATAGCCTGTCGGGATAACGGTTCTTGAAATCTTTCAGGCAATCTTTCAGCAGGGTAGACAGGTCAAGGTCTTCTTTGGGTGCCTGGTTACGATTACCTTCCAGTTGCGAAACGATCAGAATGTTATTGGTTAAAAAATTTAAACGGGCCGTTTCATCCAGGGTAATCCGGATTAGTTTTTTCTGTTTCTCGGGGTCGAGGGTATATTTCTGTAAGGTCTCCAGGTTTAACCTGGCAACGGAGATCGGGGTTTTTAATTCATGGGTTACGGCCATCATAAAATTCTGTTGTTGCAACTGGAGATTAAACTGCCGTCGGACAGACCGGTACACAAAAGAAGCCCCTATAAAAATCAGGATTAAAAAAGCTATGCCCTCTCCCAGGTATTTCCCGGTATTTCTTTTGGCTTCTTTATCAATATAGGAAATTTTATCTCCCAGCTGGGAAACAGACAACGAGTCTTTTTCAATGTTAATCGATTTATACTGTAACGTGGCGATCTGTTTATTTTGTTTTTCTAAAGAGATAAACCACCAGGCCAAAGCGGCTATTATATAAAATAACAACATCCAGTAAATGAAGGTTGTTCGGTGTAAACGTTTGCGGCTGGCATCAGGCATGGTGCAAAGAGGTAGTTATGGTTTTTTTTCAATCCGGAGCCCGGCATTCAGCACATTTTTTAGTGGGTTTTCCCGCATTATCTGTTCGATACTGAAAGTATAATTACCAGATTTTTTGAAATAGAATTGACCGCTTACCGGTGTCAGCGGAATACGGTGTTCATAAATATCATCCATCCCACTTCCCAGCCAGCCTTCATTATCGGTTGCAAGTCTCAGATCATACCGAACGGTCTGTGTGCTGTCGGCACCAGGCTGCCGGGTAATAAGATTGATATAAATATTATTAAAACTGTATTTATCGTTATGCCGGAGAATAAGAAAAAGCTGGTAAGGGGATGCGGTGTCTTTTATTGTAAAAGTAAAAGAAGGTTTGTAGCTATTCTTCCAGGAATGACCGGGAATTGAAACCGTTTTTTCGTAGAGGTCGATGGTGGTACATGAAGAAAGGTTGTACCCGATAAGAAATACAATAATCGATTGCCGGAACAGTGCTTTCAAACGAAATATTTTTACAAAAATAGACTATCAACCCTTATTCTTGTCAACTTCTGCAACTAAAGCGCATTTAAAACCTGTTCTTTTGCTTTCTCCAGTTCATCTTTCATCATCACCACCGCTTTTTGAATCGTAGAATCATAGGCTTTGGAACCCGTCGTATTGATTTCACGGCCAATTTCCTGCAGAATAAAAGAGAGTTTTTTCCCTTTGGACTCTTCATTTTCGGCCAGTAATGATTTGAAATATTCGCAATGATTTTTTAGCCGCACCTGCTCTTCGGTGATATCAATTTTTTCTATGTAATATATAAGCTCCTGCTCCAGGCGGTTACCATCATAATTTTCTTTACCTACATTATCCTCCAGCAGCCGGGTAATACCTTCCCGGATCTTTTGCTGGCGAAGTGGTTCCAGTTTTATCACTTCTGCCTGTTGTTTTTCAATATTATTGATCCGTAAAACCAGGTCTGTTTCCATCATAGCACCCTCATTCAGCCGGTGTTTGTTGAGTTTGTCAATGGCCCCGGTCAAAACCTGCTGGAAATCAACCCATTCTTTGTCAGACAGGGTGTCGCTGCTTGGTGTGATAACCTCAGGAAGCTTTACCAATGTACTAAGAATATGAGAGGGATCCAGGTTGAGGGCCGCAGAGAGCTCTGCAAGGGGTTTATAATAAGCTTTGGCAAGGTCTGTATTTATGGTAACCGGTTTTGCACTGCCCGTATCTTTCAGACTGATCATACAATCCACACTGCCGCGGATCAGTTTTTCAGAAAGTATACGACGGATATCAAATTCAAAGGGTTTTAATATTGCCGGAAGTTTCAATTGCAGTTCAAATTGTTTTCCATTGAGTGATTTAATATCAACCAGGAAAGTTTTGTCACCCACACTTTTTTCAGATCTTCCAAAACCGGTCATTGATTTCAGCATGCCATAATTTTTAGATGGATGTAAAGGTATCTTAATTATCCAACTTTCACGTTTTGTCCAAACGGTGCCGGCGAAGATGTTTCATTCAAAATGTCAGACAGAAAATTAATAAAGGGATACCTGGTTATTCTAAAAATCGATAGAATGTATTATTTCGGATGATGCATCCGGGATAAAAAAATCCCTCCGTAGTAAGCGAAGGGATAATATATGGATGGGTTAGTAAGTACCGGGAAATAAATTTCCCTACACAATATTATAAATAATTTTCTTTAACCAAAAAATATTTTCAATTTATTTTATTAACATTTTTAAATTAACTGTGGATAAGCAGGTATTCAAATCCTGCGGGATTAATGCCTGACAAATATTTTTAAAAATAATTTTATTTATTTTTTTATAAGATGGTTTTATTTTTTTTCTGAAAGGCTTACTGGTCAAGCGTTTTATCGATTTTATTTTTTTATGATTAATACCACCTTACGGATTATTTTTATTTAGTACGATCATAACATCTGGTAATACGCAGCCTGAATACTGATTTTAACGGCATAAAAATATTTTTAAAAATGAGTGCCTACCGGGGGGATAAAACGGTAAAAACACCCGTTTAAGCAGCTATCTGTCAATTATTAGGTTGTTACCTTTAGTAAAATTTATTGTATGAAGTTTGATAATCCTGTTCCGGTAACAACGATTGCACAGCTTATTGGTGCAGAAGTTTCGGGTAATACCCATGAAATGGTTACCGGCATAAATGAAATACACAAAGTGGAAAAAGGGGATCTGGTTTTTGTGGATCACCCGAAATACTATGGGACCTGTCTCAACTCAGCTGCAACATTTATCATCATCAATAAAAAAATTGATTGCCCGGAGAATAAGACCTTGCTGATAGTTGATGAGCCATTCGAAGCGTATTTAAAAATTATTAATTTCTATCGGCCGTTTACACCTTCTATGAAATGGATCAGCGATACAGCTTTCCTGGGTGAGGGAACAATAGTTATGCCCGGTGTTTATATTGGAGACGAGGTGCACATCGGTAAGAATTGTGTTATCCATCCCCATGTGACCATACTGGATCATTGCCTTATCGGGGATGATGTCATTATCCAGTCTGGAACGGTTATTGGCAGTGATGCTTTTTATTATAACAAGAAAACCAACCGGGATATCCACTATAAAAAAATGACCAGTTGCGGCCGGGTGCTCATTGAAAATGCTGTGGAAATAGGGGCCAACTGCTCCATTGACCGGGGGGTAAGTCATGATACGGTAATTGGGGCCGGGACCAAGATGGACAACCTCATCCATATAGGCCATGATACGGTAATTGGCAAGAACTGCCTCTTTGCCGGCCAGGTAGGCATAGCTGGCGGAACAACTATCGAAGACAATGTAATACTTTGGGGACAGGTAGGTGTGAGTAAAACATTGACCATAGGTAAGGATGCTGTGGTGTATGCCCAAAGCGGTGTGAAAGATTCCATTGCCGGCGGAAAAGTATATTTCGGATCACCTGTGGAAGAAGCAAAGGAAAAAATGAAAGAGTTTGTCTGGATAAAAAGAATACCCCTGTTGTGGGAGAAAGTGATGGGGAAAAAGGTTTAAGGTTTAATAGTTTCAAGTTTAATGTTCTTGAATTCATTGAAACTTCAGGTATAGAAAGATTCTTTAATCAGATGCAACTTTAAACCTTAGACTTTTAAACGTTAAACAATACTAATCCGGCAAATAATCATAGGGCAACAAATCCCCAATATTCTTCCAGCTCCAATAGCCCTGGTTGATCCAGTCTTTTTGTTCATAGTAATAGCCATTTTGGGTAATGGCGATTGTTTCTTTCAGGTCAATATATGAAATAGGGTAAGGCGTGCTTTTGGGCAGACTCATTTTTTTGAGATACTCCGGTTCAGGTTCTTTTTTTGTATAAGTAATGCTGATTTTTCTCGGAAACCAAATTTCTATTTCAAGAGTACTGTCTAATGCACCATAATAAAGAGTATCATAAACGTTTTTAACCTTGTTGAATTTTTTGTCATTTTTTTCGTCAAGCATATCGATTATCCAACCGTCTTCCAGCAAGGTACTGTCATAATAACTCCGCATAAAATGCAGTTTGGAGCCTTCATAGGCTTTTTTGCGATTATAGGTCCATACGTTCTTCAAACTGTCGTCTCCTTCCATTTCGGTGTAGAGGCAATAACCGCGGTACGAGTTGATTTGGGTGTTATAATAATACACAAAAGAGTCAAGCTGGTAACGCAGGTTATACCCCAGTGCCTTATTAAAGACCTGCAGGGGTTCTGTTGAAAGCACTTTAAGCCGGTTAGTTCTTTTATAGAAATAAAATTTCAGCACTTCGGGATTGGCTAACACACATTGGTTTGCATTCGGTGTTGAACCTATAAAATTCTTAATAAAAAAATCTCCGTATTTATCCCAGCCATCCGCTACTTCGTAGGTGTTTTTCAGGAATACTTCACCCATACTTTTATCTTCTTTCACCAGCAATATTTCCAGCTTATTATTATCGGTAACCCGGATTGTCTGGGTCTGGTATCCCGTATAACTGAAGATAAGCTCGTATCCTCCGGATTTTAAGGACAATGAAAATTCACCCTGTTTATCCGTAACCGTACCGAGGGTAGTATTTTGGCAAAACACAGAAGCTTTCGGCAACGGTTCTCTCGTCGTAGAATCCATTACGGTTCCGGTAATAATAAATTGTGCATTTGTGATAAAGGAGAGGCCAATACTTATGGCCAGGAATATGATCCGGATCATTTGCATAGAAAAGGGATTACGGTTAAAGATAAACAATGTAGTCCACCTATCCCGGTGGCTATTGGAAAACAATGGTAAGAATTCATAGACCGGAATAGTATAAAGACGGTTGCACAAGAAGAAAACTCCTACCCACCAGCCTTCTGATAGTTGGAAAGGATATATTTTTCACAGGACTTTTTGATGGTTTCTTCAAGTGGTGTGAAGTTAAACCCCGGCAAGGCGTTCAGTATTTTAGAATTCTCAAACCAGGTCTGGCTCTGCGCTACTCTTATGCTTTCTTTTGTCAGCAAAGGTTTTTTCCCGGTAAATAGGGAAAAAATTTTTTCCTTTCGCCAGGCAATCCCCATCAAAAAGGGAGTAGCCTGCCGGGCGGGTCGTTTTTTTCCAAAACCGTCTGCAATGGTATCCTGTAATTTTCTAAAAGGCCAGTTGTCACCATTAACTATATAGCGTTGCTCAGTAATATCTTTTTCCAGTAAAAGGATAGCGGCCCTGGCAACATCTTCCACATCAACAAAACCGTTGATACCGGAACTATACCATTTTAGTTCCTTAGCAATATTTTTAAATAACGAACAGCTGCCGGTATTCCAGTCACCATAACCCAGGATCGTACTGGGATTGAGAATAACCGCTTCCATCCCTTCACTTATGCCCCGCCATACCTGGAGTTCTGCTTTGTACTTGCTTTTGGCGTAATGTGTATTGACCTTATTCTCCTCCCATTTTTTTTCTTCATTTACATGACCGCCGCTTACGTTTCTTCCCAGGGCCGCCACCGAACTGATATAGATCAACCGCCGCACTTTTTTCTCAAGCATCATATTCACCACATTGGCCGTTCCTTCCACATTTACCTGGTACATATTTTTACGGTCTTTCTTTACAAAAGAAACAACCGCAGCGGAATGAATAACACTGTCAATACCTTCCAGGGCATCTTCGAGGGAGACAACATCCAGCACATCTCCTTCCACCCATTCCACTTTGTCAGCTATCTCTTTGGAAATCCAGAAAGGGAGTTTATTAGTTCGCCGGATGGCCCTGACTGCATATCCTTTCTCCACCAACTGCTTAATGATGTAAGAACCCAGAAAACCAGTGCCACCTGTAACTAAGACCATGGAATATTTCAGATTTAAAATTAGTATGTATAATATCCTTCTCCCGATTTCTTACCCAACTTTCCTTCTTTCACTTTCTTTTCCTGTATATAAGAAGGTTTTAACCTTTCGGGATGGTTCATTTGTTCATAAACTGAACAGCTTACTGCATAGTTTATATCATTACCGATTAAATCCATCAGTTTATAGGGTCCCATCCGGAAACCGCTCGCTTCTAATAATTTATCAGTTGTTGAAAAATCTATAAACCCTTCTTCGGCCAGCCGTAAAGATTCAATATAAAAAGGCCGCGCCACCCGGTTAACAATAAAACCCGGGGAATCTTTACAGATCACCGGCACTTTTCCCATTTGCCTGGCCAACTCAACAATAGTTTCTGAGGTTTGGTTATTGGTATATTCTGTATGTACTACTTCTACCAGTTTCATGATGGTGGCGGGGTTAAAAAAGTGCATGCCAATGACACGTTCCGGGCTCATGACCCCCAAAGCAATTTTACTTACCGATAAAGAGGAAGTATTGGTGGCAAAAATGGCTTCCCGGTGATTGAGTTCTGCTAATTGATTAAAGAGGGCGATTTTAATTTCTGTTTTTTCTACGATCGCTTCAATAAATACGTCGGCAAGACAGGTTTGAATATCTCCCGTAAATTGAATACGCTGAAAAATTTTCTGTTTTTCTTCAGCGGTTATTTTGCCTTTTTCCAGGAACGACTGCAAATTTTTTTCAATACCTGTAATTGCCCGCTCCAGTACGACGGGATTTAATTCGTACAATAATGTATAAAATCCTGCCTGTGCAGCTGCCTGGGCAATACCATTACCCATCGTACCAGCTCCACAAACGCAAATTCTATTTATAACCATAACGAATAAGTTGAAAAGAATAAAGATAAAATATCCTTTTCATTATGGCAGGGCAAATAGTATCTTTAAAAAAATGCTGCACCAAATCAAATACCGTTTACTGCTTTTTGGGTTATTATTTCCGTTCTTTTCTTTCTCACAAACGCTGGACTGGTGGAGAAACCTCGTAAACTGGGATGGAACTTCACATTGGTCCACCTACCTGATCACCAGTCCGAAATATTTTGGCCCCAATGCCTTCACGGTTCCTTCTATCAATACGGGAAGGGTGGATTCGCTTGTTTCAATTGGACTTACGTCTAATTTTCATTTTTCCAAGGGTGATAACACACAAAACCTGATGTTGTATGGTAATTACACAACCAAAAGTAATTCGATATCCGTGGATGCCCGGTTTGTTCCTTATGAGAGGTTTCAGCTGTCGCATGCCAAAAAAGAAGAGCGAAGCGTGTATTACAAGGAATACTACAAAAAAGAAACGGTGGGAGATGTCGTGGTTAATACCACCATTCAGTTATTTAAAAAAGCAGGTAAACTAAATATGCCGGCTGCATTACGACTAGGGGTGCGCATGCCTTCAGGCAGTGCCATGGGAGCAGCCCGTTACGCAGATATGCCCTCTTATTGGATTGATCTGGGTACCTCGTTGTCCTTTAATAACCCGGACTGGAAATGGATGAATATGATCGGTTTCCTGGTATGGCAAACAAATAATGATGACTTACGACAGAATGATGCATTCCTCTTTGGTAGCGGTATCGAATGGAGCCATGGCGGATTTCGGTTACAGGCTTACGGCGCCGGTTATTTAGGCTATTTAGAGAACGGCGACAGCCCGGTAGTGATCCGGCTTAATCTCGAAAAAAGGAAAAAATCGGTTATTTATATTTTCAGGCTGCAACAGGGCCTGCATGATTTTGCGTACTTCAGCGCAGAAGCCGGGGCCAGTTTTATTTTCAATAAATAATAGTCTTCTTTTTTATTTTCTTACCTTGACAAAAATTTATTATGGATACCAACCAACCAACTACCCCAACACCGCCTCCGTATACACCACCACCAACTTATGTTCCTGCAGTAACACCCGGAATGTTTGGGACAAAGATCCCATCGTCGGTAGCTTTTGTTGTTGCCATCCTTTTATTCTTATTGCCTTTTTCGGAAATAAGGTGCGGAGGTTCGGCGCTGATGAATAATACAGGAATAGGCTTTGCACTTGGAAAAGATTGGAAAATTTCCGGTGGTTATGGAAAGGATATGCTAAAAGATATGGATTCAAAAACGAGCAATGAAAAAGATAAAACTGTTCAGTATCTTATTATTGCAGCTTTGGGACTTGGTGTCCTTGGATTACTTTTTTCCTTAGCCGGTTCTGCAACTGGCGCAAGAATAGGAATAGTAACAGGTGTTTTAGGCGCTGGTACTTTAGTGGCTTTTATGCTTATCCTGAAAAAATGGTTTAATGATGGATTGGCAAAACAGGCGGCTGAAAAAGCCAAGGATGGGACCGATTCCCTGGGATTGGGTAAAATGGGAGATATGAGTTTTAGCCTGGCATTTACGCCCTGGTTTTACATAGCAGTTATTTCTTTTTTAGCGGCTGCATTCTTTTGTTATAAACGGATGACGGCTGCCAAAACGGGATAATACTATACACGATATTATTCACCAATAAATCAACTAACATGAACAGAAAAATTTTAACCATCGTCCTGGCGGTCATTCTGATTGGCTGCTTCTTTTTACCTTATATAACATTCATGGGGATGAGTGCTAGCGGTTATGATTCTGTATTTTCGGGAGGAGGAGGTGATTGGAAAAAATATATACCCCTGCTGATTCCTGTATCCGGTGTAATGCTTCTAATCGGGGCCTTGAACAATGAAAACTATATCATCGGAAGGGGTATCTGGGCCTGGTTGCCCTTGCTTACATTGCTCTACATGATGATTGGTAATCCATTGATAGAGGGTGCAGCAATAGGAGATATATTTAAAGTGATCGGAAAAGGATATGGTATCGGTTTGTGGGGTACTATTGCAGCTTCAGTAGTACTGGCAGTATATAATCCCAAATCATAGTATATAAAATATTTATTAAATAGCAATGGCTGTCTGAAAGGACAGCCATTGTTTTATAGGACCGAGGTAAACTGCTTCAAAAAACGTACATCATTTTCGCTGAACAAACGAATATCATTGATCCCATATTTCAGCATCGCAGGTCTTTCGATTCCCATACCAAAGGCAAAACCGGTGTATTTGTTGGGATCAATATTACAATTGGATAAAACATTGGGATGCACCATGCCGCAACCCAGGATCTCCACCCAACCTGTTTTTTTACAGATATTACACCCGCTTCCCCCGCAGATAAAACAACTGACATCCATTTCGGCACTGGGTTCCGTAAAGGGAAAATAAGAGGGACGAAACCGGACTTTTACTTCTTTGCCATACATTTCTTTCACAAAGAAGTAAAGTGTTTGCTTCAGGTCGGCAAATGAAACGTTCTCATCGATATACAATCCTTCCACCTGGTGGAAAAAGCAATGACTTCTTGCGCTTACTGTTTCATTTCTGTATACCCGGCCGGGCATTATCATGCGGATCGGCAGTTTGCCTTTTTCCATTTCCCTTATTTGCACATTGCTGGTATGCGTACGTAATACCCAATCCGGATTCTGTTGCACATAAAACGTATCCTGCATATCCCGGGCAGGGTGGTGTTCAGGTAAATTCAAGGCACCGAAATTATGCCAGTCGTCTTCTATCTCGGGTCCTTCCGCAATTGCAAAGCCAAGTCGTTGAAAAATCGAAACGATCCTGTTTCTCATTAACGTAACGGGGTGCCTGGAACCAAGCGGTAAGGGGTCGCCGGGTAATGTCAGGTCAATTGTGTTGCTACTCCCGGGTTGCTGATTACCCGGAGATTTCTGTAAGCTTTCAAATTTATTTTCAACAAACAGCTTGAATTCATTCAGAAGTTGCCCGGCTTCTTTTTTCTGAGCGACGGCAACATGCTTCATTTCACCCATAATCATTTTTACAAGGCCTTTTGTTCCGAGGTATTTTATACGGAACTCTTCCACCTGTTTATCATCCGTGGCAGAAAAGGAACCAATCTCTTTCTTGTACGCTTCGATTTGTTTTAATAATTGATCCATAAGGGTGCAAAGATAGGCGAAGAGAAGAAACCTGACTGCCGGTTGGGAGTAGAGAAATAGAAGGAAGCGATAAATGACTTCTGGGGAGAAATCATTTTTCTTTTGGTGTTTATAAACGGACTTTCAAACTCAGATTCACCACCCGACCGTCAATCGGTGCCCAAAGTTGTTTAAAGGTTGGGTTGGTTCTAGGAAGAATAAGGATCGACTCTTTTTTTGTCTGGCGGTAATCAAAAAAATTCTCGCAATTCAGCACAAAAGAGCAACGACCCACATCATAGCGGATCATTCCGGCAACAAAGGGGTATGAAAGAGATTGGCTGCCATTTTCCAGGTATTGTTTACCGGTGTAGGCAGCTTCAATACAAGCCCGCACATTTTTAGAAAATTCATAGGAAATAACGCTGGCAAACTTGTCCCGGGCACTCAGATCAAGATAGGGGTGCACCGGATCATATTTTTTACGGGTGTCGGTTAATGTATAACCCAAATAGGCTTCCAGGCCTGCATAGCTAACCATAAGCCAGGTTTCTATGCCTTTGGTAGTGATCGGTTTTGTTTCTGTGAAATAAATAATTGAACCCGGTGATTTAGTGGCAACGAGGGGATGGTTGATCTGTGTAAAATAAAACGACTGGTTGATAGATAATTCCACGTCTCCGATCTCTTTTTTAAAATTGATATCCCAGTTAGCCCCGGTGGATCGTTCTGCTTTGGCATCCTTATCCAGGAACAGGTAGGCATAGCTTCTTTCATCCAGTTCGCTGCTGAAGACAGTTGGAATTTTATAACCCAATCCACCGCCAAGCCTTGTGGTTACATAATGATTGATTTTATATAGCAGGGAGATCCTGGGTAGAATAAATGTCCCATAAGTATTATGAAAATCGCTTCGCAGACCGCTTTCAACAGTGAATTTGGGATGGATGCGCCAGTCATCCTGTATAAATAAACCTGCAGTAAAATAGGTATAGTTAAGAATGGAACTGCTGTCAGGCAAGGTTTTTTTGAAAAATTCGCCATTCAAATTAATACCCCCTACCACATCGTGTTTGCCTTTCTTTTTTACATAAGAGGCTTCGGTATAATAAGAAAATTGGCGTGCCCGCATTCCAAAAACATTCGTTGTGATATTCCGGTTGAAAGAACTACCCGTTCCCTTCAGAGAAAACTTATCCGTTTTTCCGGATTTTTTTTCCCAGGTGATATCCAGCGTATTGCGGAGGGACTGGTTTTCAATATAAAATTGGTGGGTGCCGTTGGGTCGCCTGTTTAACACTTGCATATCACCACCCCTGCGGTCTTCAAAGACACTGTTGACCCCAATGGAGATGGTGTTATTTTCATTAGGGTAAAAGAAAAAACTGGGATGAAAGAATAAATTTTCTGTTGATGCCACATCGCTGAACCCGTCATCATTTACATCAACCTCATGCTGGTAAGTGCCCCCTCCAAAAAAAGTATACCCCATTTTTTTATCTCTTTCCGACAAATACAAATTGACATTACTTTCTTTTAAGGTTGATTGATTCAACAACAGGTATCGCTCCCGGATCCCCATTTTGGGTTTCTTAGAAATAATATTTATCATACCTGCAATAGCCCCACCGCCATATAATGTGGAACTGGCTCCTTTTATGATTTCAATTTGTTTCAGGTCCAGTGGCGGTACCTGTAAGATGCTGAAACTGCCAGCATAGCCACCAAATAAGGGCATACCATTTCTCAATAGCTGCGTATAATCTCCCGGTAGTCCTTGTATCCGGAGATCCGTATTACCGGTGACAGCAGAAGTTTGCTGGGATTGTATCCCGGCAATATCACCCAGCAGGCTGGCTACATGTGAGGGTTTAACCCCGCTTTCTTCTTCCACTTCTTCTGCTCCCAGAACCTCTACCCGGGTAGGCGTATTTTCAATTCTTGAATCCGTTCGCGACGAGGAAATAATGACCTGTTCCAATTCTTTATTGTCGGTTTCAAGGGTAATAATAAAAACTGAATCAACGGGCTTTATAGGGAAAGTAACTTCAAGGAATTGTTCTTTATAACCGGTGTTAGAAAAAATAAGAACCTGGCGGCCGGCAGGAATATTTTTTACAACAGCTTTACCGCGGGCATCAGAGGTGCTGCCCTTTCCCGAACCTTTCAGCAAAATGGATACATTCTCTAAGGATTCGGAACTATTGCCATCCCGGATCAGGCAGGAAAAACTATACTGGGAAAAACTGGTTATACAACAGCAACAAAAAAAATGGATAAGGAGAAATCGTTTCATAGCTAAAAGAATGCAAGGTACTAAGGCTTTAGGTTCCTGCACAACAAATATCCGATTTGCATTTAAACCAGTAGGTTTGTAAAAAAAATTCCCATTCATGTCTGACCATCTGAATATTGCCGATTTTTTGTCACCGGTTAATTTGCAGGAATTATCTCATGATGAAGGCTATAAAGATGGCCAATTGGGGAAAATCATTGCAGTGTATGGTGAAGAATTTCCTGACCTGGATGAAGCACAGATCGTACTGGTTGGTTGCGGCGAACAACGCGGAAGCGGATTCATTCATGGTCACAGTGATGCACCGGATATTATCCGGCGCCATTTTTATGCTTTGTATTACTGGCACCCCGATATCCGGATGGCTGATGTCGGTAACATTAAAGCTGGTTCTTTATTTACCGATTCCTATGCGGCATTAAAAACGGTGGTACAGGAACTGATCAATGACGGTAAAACCGTTATTATCCTGGGGGGGTCGCATGATCTGACCTTGTCCCAATACCATGCTTATGCTGAAAATAAAAAAGCCATTGAGGCTACTTGTGTGGATGCATTGATTGATTTGAACCTGGAATCACCGTTCCGTCACGAAAATTTCCTGATGGAAATGCTGACAGGCGAACCGAATTTTATCCGTCACTACAACCATATCGGCTTTCAGAGCTATTATGTGCATCCCCGTATGCTGGAAACCATGGACAAGCTCCGTTTTGATTGTTATCGTGTAGGCAGTGTGAAAGAGAACCTGGATGAAATGGAGCCGGTTATCCGTAATAGTAATTTATTCAGCTTCGACATTACAGCTATGGCCAGCACGTATGCCCCGGCCAGTACACTTTCTCCCAACGGGTTGAACGGTGAAGAAGCCTGTGTGCTGATGCAGTATGCCGGGATGAGCCCCAATATTAACAGTATCGGCATTTATGGTTATGATGTACGGCACGATAAAGATGAACTGACAGCCAAACAAATCAGTCATATGTTGTGGTATGTACTCGATGGCCGCAGCCGTGGACGGAGAGAAGCAGCCCTGGACGAAAAAGATTCTTTCAACGAATATCACCTGGCTTTTGCGGAAGTGGAAACTATTTTTTTACATAGCAAAAAAACCGGGCGCTGGTGGATGCAATTACCGGATAAAAAATTCATCGCCTGCAGTTATAAAGATTATTTACTGGCGAGTAGTAATGAGATTCCGGAAAGATGGCTGAGGGCACAGGAGCGGGGATAATGTGAGTCAGAAGTCAGGAGTCGGGAGTCTTTAGTCCGTGTCATGCTGAGCTTGCCGAAGTATGATTTTTATATTTTACTCAATAGGAAAATTGTAATTCTCCCCTTCGGGGAGTAGTAAATCATAAATAAAAAACTCGTTATGGGGGCTTTTATTCGCACCGGTATCTGCTCCTACGGCATGAGTGGTAAACTATTTCATGCTCCCTTCCTGGAGGCACATCCCGGGTTTGAACTATCAGCCATTGTTGAAAGACATAATAATGATTCAAAGGAAAGATACCCACATGCAAAAATCTATCGTTCGGTAGAAGAGCTGTGTTCAGACAAGGATTTAGAACTGATCGTAGTGAACACCCCGACTCATTTACATTTTGAGCAGGCTAAAATGGTTTTACAGGCGGGTAAGAATTTGGTGATAGAAAAACCCTTTGCGGTTTCAGTAAATGAAGCAGAAGCGTTAGATGCATTGGCTAAAAAAAATAATCTTTTCTTAAGCGTATACCAAAACCGCCGTTATGATGGCGATTACAGGGCCATTAAAGATGTATTACAAAAAGAGTTATTGGGAGAATTAAGAGAGGCGGAGATCAGGTACGATCGTTACCGGCCTTTATTCGGGGGGAAGCAGCACAAAGAAGGTAATATGCCGGGAGCCGGTAATCTGTATGACCTTTCACCACACCTGGTTGATCAGGCCATTCAACTATTCGGATTCCCAAAAGCTTTATTTGCCGACCTGATAAAAATGCGGGATGATGTAGCCGTACCGGATTATTTTGAAATACTTTTTTATTATGACAGGCTCCGGGTGAGATTAAAAGCAACTGTCATTGCCCGGGAATCCATCTATGCGTACGTATTGCATGGCATGAAAGGCAGTTTTCTCCAGCAGCGGTCAGATGTGCAGGAGCAGCAATTACTGGCCGGTGTAAAACCAGCGCTCGAAAAATGGTGTCCGGCACTTTCAGAACCGGATGGTTTACTGCATACAGAAATTAACGGCGCAATAGTGCGGGAAGAAACAACTTCATCTCCTGGAAACTATATGGGTTACTATGATGATGTGTATAAAGCGCTGACCGGGCAAGGTCCCAACCCCGTGCCCGCTGCGGATGGAATAAGGAATATGCGGATTATTGAAGCGGCATTGGAGAGCATGAAGGAAAGGAAGGTGGTGTCACTCTGAGTTTATCGAAGCGTGTTTATCTTAACTTTAAATATTCAATAATCAATTTTCAATGCGCAATATTCAATTTCAGGAAAGGCGGATTACTTTCCCATTCCTTATTTTTCATTTCTTTTTTTTCATTTTTCTAACCTCCTGTTCGGTTGAGAAGCAAATTGCCAGATCAGCCAAAGATGATGTACTAAGCAACAAAGCCCTGCAAACCGCCCATGTCGGTATCAGCATTTTTGATCCGGCCACTAATAAGTATTTATATAATTATCAGGGCGATAAATATTTTATTCCTGCCAGTAATACCAAATTACCTACCTGCTATGCAGCGATGAAATATTTGGGAGATAGTTTGGCTGGTATACGATATGAGTATTTTGCAGAACAAAATTTGACTGATAACAATAAAAGACCAACTCTGTTAATTGAAGCAACCGGAGATCCAAGTTTTTTACATAAAGATTTTACAAATCAACCAGTCTTTAAGTTTTTGAAACAGCATATTAATTCCGGAATTTCTATATCTGGATCAGGATGGGATGAACAAGGCTTAGGATCAGGATGGTCATGGAATGATTATCAGGAAAATTATATGGCTGAGAGGAGCGATTTTCCGATTTATGGAAACCTGGTTAGATTCAATCATCAAAATAATCGAATTACAGCGGTGCCAAAATATTTTATGAAAGAAAGTATTTATGATCCAACATCATCATTAAATGACGAATGGGATGATAGATATACGGTTATGCGGGAATTAGGCAGTAATGATTTTCACGTTACAAAAACAAACCACCCAATTAAAAATATTGAAATACCATTTACGCAGGAGTATGGACTTATTCATGACTTATTAGAAGATACTTTGGGTGTTTCTATAGGCATAATATTTCATTATTTTTTAAAAAAACCTTATCATGTAATTTATTCCCAACCCACCGACTCCCTCCTCAAACCCATGATGCACCGCAGCGATAATTTTTTTGCAGAGCAATCCTTATTGATGGTGAGTAATGAAAGACTGGGAGTAATGAATGATGAAAAAATTATTGACACCATATTAAAGACAGATTTTAAAGACCTGCCCCAAAAACCAAGATGGGTGGATGGTTCCGGTCTCAGTCGTTATAATTTATTTACCCCGCAGGATTTTGTGGCCATTCTCAGCAAAATGAAAAATGAATTCGGGATGGAACGGCTCAAAGTCATCCTGCCCACTGGCGGGGAGGGAACGATCAGTAGTTATTATAAGGCTGACAGCGGATATATTTATGGCAAAACAGGAACTCTCTCCGGTGTAGTCGCTTTCAGTGGTTTTTTATATACAAAAAAAGGAAAGCTGCTTATTTTTTCTACACTTATTAATAATCATCAGTCCTCTGCTACGGAAGTGAGACGGGCAATAGAGAAATTTATTCAGGGAGTTCGCAATAAATTTTAGGAAAACCAAAGTCCCCCTTGTGGGGATTTAGGGGGCTTCACAAGGCTTCTGCAACAGAAGTTCGAAGGGCAATCGAGAAATTCATTCAGGGAGTTCGTTCCAAATATTAAGCCCCCTTCCGACTTCCCCGCAAGGGGGAAGCCACCTTAGCACAGCCCAAGCCTATCCAAAAAATCTTATGTTGATAAAAATGCGCTAACAGTTAGAGTAATGAGCTATCGGGGCTGTGTGTTGAGTTCTCCCCCATGTGGGTAACTGAGTAAAGCGAAAGTTACGAACGCAGTTCAGAGGGGGCCTCTAAACATTTTCTCCAACTGTTCTTGTTTGAATTCGAGATAAGTCGGGTTACCATCCGGTGTTACATTCGATTGCTCGCAGGCAAATAAATCCATTACCAGTCGCCGCATTTCTTTTTCGGTTAAACGAACACCGGACTTAATTGATTGTTGACGGGCTAAAGAGCGAACGAGTTTTTCTCTTTTGGAAAATTTTACTTCGTTGCTGAAGTGTTTGTATTGTTCCAGTAAAATATCAATGATATGTTTTTCATTACCGGGGCCTACATCTGCCGGTGTGCCCTGAATGACAAAGGAATTTTTACCAAAGGGTTCAATGCTATAACCCAGTTGCTGCAGGTCAATCATTATTTCTTCGAGAACTGCGGCATCAGCAGGTGCCAGCTCCAGGGTTACCGGGAACATGCTTCGTTGGGTGGCAACCGGTTTGTCTTTGCTGGCGGCTTTCAATTGCTCATACAATACTCTTTCATGTGCTGCCTGCTGGTGGATGAGAAGGAAGCCGTTGGAGGAGGAAATAGTAATGTATGTGTTGAGTAGTTGGGTTAATTCAGCATCCTCAATAGTTTTGAGTCTTGAGTCTGAAATCTGTATCGGGTCGATTGATGTCAGGGTTGAATCCTGACTAACGACTCCTGACTCCCGACTCTCATAAAAGTCTTTCCAATGTTTCAACCCGATAGCTATCGGGTCGCTTCTGTCGCTTTTCTCTATAAAATGTGCCTGGTTTTTTTGTGTAAAGCCTTTAAAGATAGAACCCGCGGCCGCAGCGGACCTGTTCTCCTGGGTAAAGGGTTGCTGAACCGACGATAGCTGTTGAATGGAAGCATCCAGATCAAAATCCAATGTAGGTGTTACACTGAATTGTGCCAGTGCATGTTTGATTGCGGCCTGTACAAAAGCGTAAATAATTTTTTCATCTTCAAATTTTATTTCCTGTTTGGTCGGGTGCACATTTACATCCACCACCGTGGGGTCAAGGTCAATGAACAACACATACATCGGGAAACTATCCGTGGGGATCATTTCCTGGTAAGCATTCATCACCGCATGATTCAGGTAAGCGCTTTTAATGAAACGGTTATTAACGAAAAAATACTGGTCACCTCTTGTCTTTTTTGCGGTTTCAGGTTTGCCCACAAAACCATAGATATTCATGTAATCCGTATCCTCTTTCACCGTTACCAGCTTCGCATTATAATTGTTCCCCAGCAACTGAACAATCCGTTGTTTTAAACTGCCTGTTTCTAAATGAAAAAGTTGCTGGTTATTGGCCGTCAGTGTAAAAAGAATTTCCGGAAATGACATGGCCACCCTCGTAAACTCATCTACGATATGACGCATCTCGGCATTATTACTTTTTAAAAAATTTCTGCGGGCGGGAACATTGAAGAATAAATTTTTCATAGCAATGCTGGTACCCATGGGTGCTGCAACGGGTTCCTGCTTTTTAACCATACTATTTTCCACTTCAATATAAACACCGGTTTCATCTTCTGCTGTTTTGGTTTTTAATTCTACCTGGGCCACAGCAGCAATGGATGCCAATGCCTCGCCCCGGAAACCCATAGTACGGATATGAAAAAGATCTTCAATAGTTTTTATTTTGGAAGTAGCATGGCGTTCAAAACTCATTCTTGCATCGGTGCCGCTCATGCCACTTCCATTATCAATAACCTGTATAAGTGATTTTCCGGCATCAGCGATGATGAGTTTAATTTCTGTTGCCCCGGCATCTACCGCATTTTCCAACAACTCTTTTACGGCACTCGCTGGCCGCTGAATCACTTCTCCGGCAGCTATCTGGTTGGCAATATTATCTGGTAATAAGGTAATCTTATCAGGCACAAAATCAACTTTAGCCGCCAAAAATAGCGATTTGCATTTTAAGTAACTCTTGACAAAAGCTTTGCTTTAAAAGGGTTAATTTTAAGACCCGGATTAAAACAGTTAAAACAAGTCGCTTTACTATGAAAGTATTCAAATCCATATTATTTTTTGGTTTGCTGGCTCCCGCCATTTCATCGGCTCAATATAACAGTAAGCTGAACGCAGGGCAATGGACTGACAGTGTGTTCAACAGCCTGAATGATGATGAAAAGATTGCACAGCTGATGGTGATCCGGGCACATTCAAACCTTGGGGCTGACCATGTGACTAAGGTGGTAAATGATATTCAGAAATATAATGTAGGAGCACTTTGTTTCTTCCAGGGCGGACCCATCCGTCAGGCTAATCTTACTAATTATTACCAAAGCATTGCCAAAACGCCTTTAATGATAACCATTGATGGTGAATGGGGATTGGGAATGCGGCTGGATAGCGTAACCAAATTTCCATATCAGCTTACCCTGGGTTCACTGGATAATGAAAATCTTATTTACAGAATGGGGCTGGCAGTTGGCGATCAGTGTAAACGCCTTGGGGTGCATGTAAATTATGCACCGGTGGTGGACATCAACAATAATCCCAATAACCCGGTGATCGGCTATCGTTCATTCGGGGAGGATAAAGAAAAAGTATCCCGGTTTGGCGTGGCCTATATGAAAGGAATGCAGGATGCAGGAATCATGGCCTGTGCCAAACATTTTCCAGGGCATGGTGATGTAGATGTGGACTCACATCTTGACCTCCCGGTTATCAATAAAAGTATGGCTGAACTGGATTCTATGGAGCTGGTTCCTTTTAAAGCCGTATTTGCTGCCGGTATCGGCAGTGTAATGATTGCACACCTGTATATTCCGGCAATTGATAATACGGCTAACCGGGCAACCTCCATTTCAAAAAATAATGTTACCGATTTGCTGAAAAAAAATATGGGATACACAGGCCTCACTTTTACTGATGCGCTTGAAATGAAAGGTGTGGCAAAATATTTTCCCGGGGGTACCATTGCTGTGGAGGCATTGATAGCCGGCAATGATATGCTTTGCCTGCCGGCCAGTGTGCCGGAAACAATCGAAGCAGTAAAAAAAGCCATTGCAGAAAAAAGATTAAGCTGGGAAGAGATTGATGAAAAAGTGAAAAAGGTGTTGCTGTCAAAATATAATCTTGGTCTTAATCAAGCCCGGGTTATTGAAACAAATAACCTGCTTGAAGATTTGAATGCCAGGACTGATGCCATTCGCAAGGAAGTTGCCGAGCATAGTATCACTTTATTGACGGAAGCCAGATTCAGTGCTTCAAGAACCGATTATGCAGAAATACCTATTACCGATAAGAAGAAAAAAATAGCGTATATAGGTATCGGCACTCCGGAACTGAATGATTTTGGTAAACGGCTTCATGCAGATTTAGATGCAAATACGTTCCTGTTCTCTTACAAAGACGGCCAGGAGAAAGCCGATGAGATTTTAAAGAAAGTACAAAAAGACGGGAAATATGATGCCATTGTTATAGGCATACATAATTACGCACTCCGGCCTGCCGATAATTTTGGGTTAAGTCCTATTGCCATTAAGTTGTATAAAGATTTAAACTTCATTAAAACGATTACGTTCACTTTTGGTAATGTGTTAGCCACCAAAAATTTTTGTGATGCCTGGACATTAGTAGCCTGTTACCAGGATGACGCCATCACCCAGCAAACTGCAGCTGATTTACTGGAAGGGAAAATTCTTTCGATGGGCCGGTTACCGGTTTCTGTTTGCCAGTTTAAGTTTGGGGATGGAATCGTACATGACCGTATAATACCATCAAAGGCAGCCATCAAAGAAAAGTTGGGCGTGATCGATTCTATCGCCATGGATGGGATCGCTAAAAAAGCATTTCCGGGCTGCGTCGTGATGGCGGCCCACCAGGGAGAAGTTATTTATCAAAAAGCTTTTGGCAATTATGAATATGGACCTTCACCGGCTATGTGTCCCGAAAGTATATTTGACCTGGCCTCCGTAACAAAAATTTCTGCCACCACCATTTCGGTAATGAAATTGTATGATGAGGGTTTGCTGGATTTGAATAAAACAATCGGCGATTATCTGCCCTGGACCCGGGGAACCAATAAGGCCAGCTTGCCCATAAAAGATATTTTGTTGCACCAGGCTGGTCTTGTACCATTCATAGCTTTTTATAAAGAAACTATTGATACCAATACCGGCATTCCCAACCCCGCAATTTATTCGGCAGTATCCAAACCGGGTTTTTCAGTACGGGTAGCGGAAAATATTTACATGAGGGATGACTGGACAGATACCATGTTTAACCGTATTTTAAAAAGTCCCCTGAGTTCAAGAAATAAATATGTCTACAGCGATAATGATTTTATTTTTTTGGGTAAAATAGTGGAATCGATTTCCGGTTTGACACTGGACCAGTATGCCCAGAAAAATTTCTATGATAAATTGGGCATGTTCTCTACGGGTTTTAAACCCCGCAATCATTTACAGATGGAATGCCTGGTACCTACCGAAACAGAAAAACATTTCCGTCGCCAAACAACTATCGGGGATGTGCATGATGAAGGTGCCTCCATGTTTGGGGGAGTGGCGGGTCACGCCGGATTATTTTCCAATGCGCATGATTTATCATTACTCTACCAGATGTTATTGAATGGCGGTGAATTAAACGGAGAAAGATATTTAAAACCCGAAACCATCAAACTCTTTACGGCATACGAAAGCAAGATAAGCCGCCGCGGATTCGGTTTTGATAAACCGGAAAAGGACAATAAAATCCGTAAAGAACCTTATCCATCGTTATTGGCTTCCCCTGAAACCTTTGGCCACACGGGCTTTACCGGCACCTGTGTATGGGTGGACCCGAAATATGATTTGATCTATATCTTTTTATCCAACCGGGTTTATCCTACAAGAGATAATGGGAAGCTGTCCCAAATGGGGATCAGGGGAAAGATTCAGGATGCGATTTATCGTGCATTGGGAGCCGACATGTAATATCCGCCGTTTACTCATATTAATCTTTACCTGGATTGGGATTACCTGACTGCCGGTCAGGCGGGTTTGGCTTTTGTTGATTGCCTTGATTTCTATTGGGATTACCTGCCTGCCGGTCAGGCAGGTTTGGCCGTTGCTGATTTCTATTGGGATTATTTTGTCTTTGTTGATTACCACTACCTTGATTTCTTTGTGGTCTTTGCTGCTGTCCTCCCTGTCCCTGCTGACCTTGTTGCCCCCCTTGCTGTTGTTCACCCTGGTTACGTTGTTGTCCACCTTGCTGCTGTCCACCACCTTGATTCCTTTGCTGTGGCCGTTGTTGTCTTTGCTGATTACCGGGTTGATTCTGTCTTCTTTTTTTATCAGCCGCTTTATCAAGGCTCTTCAAGCTTATCTGTCCTACCAGTTCTACAAATTCCGGTTCTTCATCTTTGGGTTTGGATGAAACTACTTCCACAGGTTCCAGGTTATCGGGTGTTATGCCTTGTTGATTAAGTGATTTTATGGTACGCACCCTTTCAATACTTAAGGGATACTGCTTATTGCTGTCAGGCAATGTATACCACATCAGGTTTTTGAAAATATCTTTCTTAATCAGGAAGGCATTACCCTTTGCCACTTGTATCACATCACAGTTATCTGGAAAATGTTGCAAAGCATCTAAATAGGTATCCAGTTCGTAATTTAAACAGCATTTCAAACGGCCACACTGTCCGCTGAGTTTTGTCTGGTTAATAGATAGATTTTGATATCGGGCTGCTGCGGTATTTACCGATTTAAACTCAGTAAGCCAGGTACTGCAGCAAAGTTCACGGCCACAGCTTCCAATGCCGCCCACTTTTCCGGCTTCCTGCCTGGCACCAATCTGCCGCATTTCAACTTTTAATTTAAATTCTGAAGCATATACTTTAATCAATTCCCGGAAATCCACCCGGCCATCAGCAATATAAAAGAAAGTTGCTTTTCGTCCATCTGCCTGCATTTCTACCTGGCTTATTTTCATATCCAGTTTCAGTTGCCTGGCAATGGCCCGGCCACGGATAACGGCTTCCGGTTCCCGGGCTTTATTCTGTTTCCAGATATCAATATCTCGGTCGGTTGCTGTGCGCAACACTTTTTTCATTTCAGGATTGTCTTCTTTCACATTCCGTTTCTTCATTTGCAAACGGACGATCTCACCGGTCAGAGACACTTCACCCACATCAAAGCCACTTATTCCTTCCACCGCTATCAAATCACCTTTTTCATACGGATGGAGGTTTGGGTTACGGTAAAAATCTTTCCGGGTTCCCTGACTAAAACTCACTTCCATCACTTTACAGGCACTGGCCAAATCAAGCATGGGCAGGTTGCGTAACCAGTCATGTGTATTCATACGGTTACATCCGCCGGTACTGCACCCGCCGTTACTTTTACATCCACCCGGTTTACCGTTTGAAGCGGTACTGCAACTTGTACAACTCATTATACTAATGAATAATTAAAAAAATAATAATTGGGGGAGAAATGAAGAACCCGACAGTAGTATTTTTATTGAGCTTCCGTTGTGTCGCTCCCGATTGCTACCGGGACAGGTACGTTCTGTCTGCTACCCGGCTGTAATACAGCCAAATGCAAAAACCTGAAACGTATAATATAAACAGAGATAGACGACATCGTAAATCAATAAATAACTTTATTAAGGCACCATTTCCCACAACTCGTAATTCGAAACTCAAAACCCGAAACCACCTCATTCCACCAAAAATACTATTTTGTCCTGAATGATATGGTATAGTTTAATAGTCAGGGCATGAAAAAGCATTTTACCATGGGCATTTCGTTCAATATAGTAGCTGGCCCTGTCCAATTCCCGGATAATGGCCTGTTGCTGCTCTATTCCGGCTATTTTATTGAGCCTTTCGGCAAAATCCCGTTCAGAATCAGGTCTTACCATTCCTGCCTGCCCGGATTCTATGGCAATCCTTAAGTGAACTGCCTGTTCCAGTAAATGATTAAAATATCGTAAAAATTGTTTCTGCTTTTCCCTTCCCAGCCGGCTGATTTCTTCCACCCATTTGGCCTGGGCCACAGGGCCTGTCTTTAGTATGGCATTCAGCCAGTCCCTGAGTAAACTCTGCCAGTCTTCTTCAGCATGTTGCACCAGTTGCAAAGCTTCACGGTAATTGCCTTCACTTATACTAGCCACTTGCCTGGCAATAACCGGTTCAGTTTTATTCCGATTGATAAGGGCTTCTTCAATTTCTTTTGTTTCCAATGCCGGAATTCTTATCAGCTGGCAACGGCTGACTATGGTTGGTAGTATCAGGGATTCATTTTCTGCTACTAAAATGAACAAGGTATTTGGTGGGGGCTCTTCAACCAGTTTTAATAATTTATTGCCTTCTGTTCCCAGCATTTCCGGCATCCACATGATCAATATTTTATACACGCTTTCAAAACTCTTCAGGCTTAATTTCCGGATAATGTCATGGCATTCTTCCGCGGTTATTTTTCCCTGGCTGTTTTCTTTCTCTTTGATCTGTTCTATCCAGTCAAATAAATTTCCATACGGACTCAGTTTTACAAACTCTCTCCAATCCGTAATAAAATCGGTGGCAACCGGTTTCTCACCCGGCTTTTTTGTCACGGTAGGATAAGAAAAATGAATATCAGGATGAACGAATTGATGTGCTTTTAAGCAAGCAGGGCATATGCCGCAGCTATCAACAACTGTTTCGGGATTCGGGATTCGGGTTTCAGTTTCTCCGAAAAGGGACGGTCCCGGCTGTTGACTGTTGACTGTTGACTGCCGGCCGTTCATCTTTTCACAAACGACATATTGTGCAAATGCCAGAGCCAGGGATAAAGAACCACTTCCTTCTTTTCCCAGGAATAACAACGCATGGCTTAGCCGGTTGTGTTGCACCAGTTCTGCCAGGTGCTGTTTAACCTGGTATTGGCCTATGATGTCTGCAAATTGCATGAATGGCGAAAGTAAACTTTCTGTAAATAAAAAAGCGACACTGAGATTTCAGTATCGCTTTTTATCATTGATTATCCTATTAATTCAACCACTTCAGAATCTCTTCACTCATCGGTTGTGTCTTTGGAGAAAAGGTAGCCACCAGGTTCCCGTTTTCATCCAGCAGGAATTTTCCAAAATTCCATTTTACCGGGTCGGCCAATCCTTTTGCGGCGGCTTGCTCTGACAAATATTTATAAATAGGAGCGGCATCGTCACCTTTCACAGATACTTTTTCTGCCATTGGGAAAGTTACGCCGTACTCTTTTGTACAAAATTTTTTAATATCTGCATTACTGCCGGGTTCCTGTCCCATAAAATTATTGGCAGGAAAACCAACAATCACCAGTTTGTCTTTGTACTTTTCATACAATGCTTGCAGGTCCTTATACTGGGGTGTATTCCCGCACTGAGAAGCTGTATTTACGATCATAATTTTTTTGCCTTTGAATTTTGAAAAATCAATTTCACCATCCAGTCCAGGCAATTTGAAATCATAAATTGAGCCAAGGGTTAACGTGGCAGAAACGAACAATGTCATTAATAATGTTTTCATGTTTGTATATTTTATAATAATTTGATCTTCTAATAAATGGAAAACAAAGATAAGCTGGTAAGGTTCTGTAGCCGGTAAGAAATCCTGAGATTTACAGGTTATTGTTTCTCAAAACACCCCAAATCAGCCAACCCAACCGGCCTTGGCTTGCCATCCAAATCAATAATAACTCCGGCATTTACTCCTTTATTCAGGGCCGGGGAGGATGGTTTGAGTCTGAAATCATAGTAATTATTAAAGGTATTGATACTGTCAAAAAGGGGAGACTGGTTATTAATGATCTGGTTGCTGATACTATTGGCCGGGTTAGACCGGACCTTCCATAAATTATAGTCAAAATTAACATTGAAAATTGTAGTTCCGCTTTTCGAAACGACCACTTCGTCTTCTACGAGACCATTCTCCCCCCAAAAAATACAATTCCGGAAAAGGGCACTGAGGTTTGCGGTGGCAGGGTTATTATTTACAGTAATAAAATTACTTACATAAAGTACCGGGTCTTTATGGTCAATAAAACGGTTGGCATAGGTAACAACTGTGCAATGTGTAAACTGGTAATCGCCTCCTTTGGCAAGAAAAACATTCTTGCCGCAATTACTAATCAAACAATTTCTTGCGCTTATGCTTGAATTGAGGGAAATGATTCCGGCATCATAGGCATTGTCAATCACACATTCGTTTAAGGTAAGTTTTGGATTTGCATTGGGCGAGGGATCCTGTGTTGCGATGGCCTGGTAGGCATTTTTTATCACTGTATAATTTAACACATTGTCTTTGGCACCTGACTGGAAGAAGATACCGGGCCAGCTGGCAGGAAAATCTTTATAAGGTTCATCAAGCCGGTCGCCCCGGAAATATACCCGGTCAATCGTGTCTTTTAAACCATTTACCTGAAGGGTGCCATTTACTACTATAGGCGCGTCAGCATGAACATAGATGCGGCAACCTTTAGAAATCGTCAAAGTGGTATTGGCATTTATTAACAATGAACCAAGAATAACGTAGGGTAAATCATTAATCCAGGTCTCCTGGGCGGAAACTATCTTATTTCTGAGAAAATGGGCATTTTGCCCCCAGGCTTCTAATTGCACTAATCTTTTCTTTCCATTATAATTGATCTCAATGCTATCCCGGATTATGAAAGGCAGATTGGCAGCAGTGGGGTTAACATTCACAACCGCAAAAACAATGAGACTATCGTTTGCTTCAATTTCCAGATTTGTGAATTGAATTCCGGGAGTCCCATCCACATTTATTTTATAGGCAGAAGCTATTCCGCCCATCAGCTTCAAAGAAGAAAGGCGGAGTTTTTGGTTGTTCTCATTGATGATCTTAAAAGTTCTGTAGGTAGAGCCAGCTGTTACAAAAACAGTATCATACTTTAACGTATCGGCCGTAATAGTCACTCGCGCATCCGGAGAAGTAATAAAAGAGTCTTTCCGGCAGGAACAAAAAATAACGAATAAGGATATGGTAAGTAATCCAAGGGTCTTCATCGTTGTCAAAAATAAAGGAAGTATCTCATAACTTGTTCCGGCCTTTCGGAAAATCACCAGGGATGATGCTGCGACAAAGAACAAAAGTCTTTGTACACTTTGTGGTCAATTGGGATACAACTAACGGGATGCCACACAAAGAGTCGCCACGCTTAACCGGACATTTTCCGCTTGCAGCAATTCATGACCACAGGCTTCCAGCGTAGCACCAGTTGTAATCACATCATCAACCAGCAGCAGATGTTTATTACAGATTGTCTCTGGATTGAAAAGAAGAAATTTCCCTTCCATATTTTTCCACCGTTCAATGCGTCCTTTCCGGGTTTGCGTTTCAGTATGTTGTGGCCGCCGAATAACGTTATTTAAAATCGGGATATTCAGAACCCCTGCAATTCCTTCGCATAAAATGGTAGCCTGGTTATAGCCCCTTCTTTTTTCTTTGGCAGGAAAAAGAGGGAGGGGAATAAGGGCATCCACGTTAAAACGGCCGGATTTCAGGATTTGCATTCCCATCATTCTGCCCAATTGCCTGCCCAGTTCCTTATTGCCCTTATACTTGAACAGGTGCATCAGGTGCTGCATCAGCGACTCCTTGGTAAAATAGAATTGGGCAGTGGCACCTGCCAGCGGCAAACGCCCCCAGAAAATCTTTTCTACCGGGTTATCCGGGTGAATTTCAAAATTCGTTTCCGGCATTGTATCCATGCACCGCATGCATAAAACAGTTTCTTTACTCAATATATCACTGCCACATCCCGCACATACATGCGGAAACAGTAAATGAAGGAATGATCTTTTTATTTCCTGTAACTGAATCATATCAGGATTTTTCAATTATCCCGTTTCCAGAAACCCTTTCCCGTAATCAGGGTTAAAAAAAATATCTATACACTTCTTCCACCCTTCCCATCAGGACTACCTCAATTTCGAACTTTTTTTTATGCAAACCTTTCTGGTTGTATTTGGAAACAATAATTTTTTCAAAACCCAGTTTCTCCGCTTCGGCAATCCGCTGGTCAATACGATTAACGGCTCTAATTTCTCCGCTCAATCCCACTTCGCCAGCAAAGCAGATATGAGGTGGCAATGGCACGTCTTCATACGATGATAACAAAGCGCAAAGAACCGCCAGATCGATTGACGGGTCTTCTACTTTAATACCTCCTGCTATGTTCAGAAAAACATCTTTCATTCCGAAATGGAAGCCACCCCTTTTTTCCAAGACGGCTAATAATAACTGCAAACGGCGTAAATCAAAACCGCTAACAGTCCGCTGTGGTGTTCCATAAACTGATTGCGTGACCAAAGCCTGCACTTCAATAAGCAAGGGTCGCATGCCTTCAATGGTGGCAGCAATGGCAATCCCACTTAACTGATCTTCTTTTTGTGTGATCAATATTTCACTGGGATTTAGCACACCCCGCATGCCTTCATCGGTCATTTCATAAATACCCAACTCTGCTGTACTTCCAAATCGATTCTTTAACGTCCTTAATATTCTATAGGCATAATGCCGATCACCTTCGAACTGCAAAACCGTGTCCACCATGTGTTCCAGGATTTTCGGACCAGCTATACTTCCGTCTTTCGTGATATGCCCGATCAGGAAAACAGGGGTGTTTGTTTCTTTTGCAAAACGTTGGAATTCCGCGGCACATTCCCTGATTTGTGAAACACTACCGGGGGATGAATCGATAAAAGAAGTGTGTAATGTTTGTATGGAATCAACAATGACTAATTGCGGTTTTAGTTTTTTTATTTCCTGGAAAATAGTTTGTGTGGAGGTTTCAGTAAGCAGATAAAACCGGTCATTCTTTAATTTCAAACGGTCTGCACGCATTTTTATTTGTTGTTCACTTTCTTCCCCGCTTATATAAAGAACAGAAACATCCTTCAGCCATAATCCATTTTGTAAAAATAACGTGGATTTGCCAATGCCTGGTTCACCGGCAACAAGGACCAAACTTCCGGGAACAATGCCTCCACCTAATACACGATTCAGTTCAGCATCTGAGGTCATCAGTCTTGTCTCTTCGCTACTCTTTATTTCATTTAAGGTAATTATTTTTGTAGTTCTTTTTCCGCCATTATAATCCTTCCAGCCGCTGTTGTCTTTTGAATGGTCCTTTTGAATTAATTCTTCAACGAATGTATTCCACTGACTGCAGGATGGACATTGACCTACCCATTTCACACTTTCATACCCGCAATTCTGACAGAAGAAAGATGATTTTACTTTACTCATGCAATAAAATTAAACGTTTGAACAACGATTTAAATTAAAAGAAAAGATTAAAAGAAAAACGGGCCGTAAATAGCAACAGAAATAAGGGAAGAAATATTCACCTTTTGTAAGAGGTTCTATAAAAGTAAAAAGGGCCAATCTTACGATTGACCCTCTTACTTACTAACCCATTAAATTCTATAGCTAAGTTACAATTAAGCCCCACATTTCAAAATAAATTTTTGTTTCTGTGCATAACTTTCAGGATTAGGAGAAGCTAATAAGTGTCTTTTTGTATAGAGATAATATGGATTATAATATGTTGATAGTTAATTATATAGCAAGTATTTATCAAAAAATTACAAGCATTTCCACCCAGCTAATTTATTCTGGTATTGTATCTTGAAATGACAAAACGGCTGAAAAAAAGAACCGTAACCAAATGGTCATAAATTTGTTATATAAACAAGTAACTAAAAGGTTTATAAGATGATGTCAAGTGAAATTTTTCTGGTTTCCATGGTGTTTTTAGGTATCAGTTTTCTGGTTTCGGCCATCCTTAAAAGCAAGTTCAGTAAATACAGCAAAATACCCCTTGCCAACGGCATGTCAGGCAGGGAAATAGCTGAAAAAATGCTCAAAGAAAACAGCATTTATGACGTGAAAGTGATCTCTGCGGAAGGCTTTCTTTCCGACCATTATAACCCAGCCAATAAAACTGTAAATCTGAGCCCTGATGTGTACTCAGGAACCAGTGTTTCGGCTGCCGCCGTGGCAGCCCATGAATGTGGCCATGCCGTGCAACATGCCACCTCCTACGGGCCGCTGATGCTGAGAAGTAAACTGGTACCAGCTGTTCAGTTTAGCTCTATGTTGGTAAACTGGGTACTGCTTGCAGGCATGATCTTGCTGGCTACTACAAAAAACCCCACAGTCCTTTTGGTTGGTATAATAATTATGGGTGTCACCGTCTTATTTACCCTTATAACACTTCCGGTTGAGTTTGACGCCAGTAAAAGAGCCCTTGCCTGGCTGGATCGGACAAATGTGACAAACCGGGAGGAATACCCTGGGGCAAAGGATGCCTTAAAATGGGCAGCGACTACTTATGTAGTAGCAGCCCTGGCGGCTGTAGTTACACTAATTCAGTATATCATGATTTATTTGGGAAATAGGGACAGGAGCTAGTCCAGTCTGATGGTACAAATAGTAAAAGCCCCCCGATCATTTGGGAGGCTTTCTTATAATTTGATTTCTTCGTCGTGCTGGTCGAAAAATTTGTATTCAGTTAAGTGGTAGTTACTGTCTTGTTCCAGCCTGGTTTTTTGTCCGAATTTCTTCTTCCATTTTCCCATTTTAGTATTCCATAACCAGCCTTTGGTGAGGTAGGCATAAAGAATCGGATGCACCACTAATTTCAGGTTGCTGTTTTTATGAGTGACCAGGTAACTCAGATTTTTTTCGATTTCATCTTCTAAAAGCAGGGTGGAAGAAATTTTTCCGGTGCCATTGCAACTGGGACAGGCTTCCTGTGTATTGATATTCATCTCCGGCTTCATCCGTTGACGGGTGATCTGCATAATGCCGAATTTGGAAATAGGCAGTACTGCATGTTTGGCCCTGTCGGGGCTCATATAAACTTCCATTCTTTCCATCAGCTTACGTTTGTTGTCCGGAAGCTTCATATCTATAAAGTCGACGACTATGATACCTCCCAAATCTCTCAACCGAAGCTGGCGGGCTATTTCTTCAGCTGCTTCCAGGTTTGTTTCCAGTGCGTTTTGTTCCTGGTTATTACTTACACTTTTGTAGCCACTGTTGACATCTATTACATGAAGCGCTTCTGTATGTTCAATGATAAGATAGGCCCCGCTATCCATATTCACAGTTTTTCCAAAGGAAGATTTGACTTGTTTGGTGATCCCAAAAGAATCAAATATGGGGGAGCCATTCTGATAAAAAGTAACGATATCTGCTTTTTCAGGAGCAATGCGCTGAATATAATTTTTTGTATCCGTAAAAATATCACGGTCGTTCACCACAATCTTATTGAAATCTTCATTCAACAGATCCCGGAGCATACTGGTGGTTTTAGTCTGCTCACTTAAAATTTTTGAAGTCGCTACAGCGCCTTTCAGGTTGTTCTGGATGGATTGCCACATGTTGACCAACGAAGAAAGATCTTCATGCAGATCGGCGGTATTTTTTCCTTCTGCGGCTGTCCGGACAATCACGCCAAAATTCTTCGACTTGATGGCTTCAACAATCTTCTGTAATCTTTTCTTTCTTCAGAAGAATGAATTTTTCTCGAAACAGCAACAATATCATTAAAAGGGGTGAGTACAACAAAACGACCGGGCAGGGATAATTCACAGCTCAGTCTGGGACCCTTTGCAGCAATGGGTTCTTTCAGAATTTGGACAAGTATGTGCGGCTTGCCCCCTAGTACTTCATTAATCTTTCCTGTTTTAACGATTTCCGGTTCGATTGTAAATTTTCCAAAATCAAGCCCGGCTTCCCCTTTATCCTGCATACACATATTGGTAAATTTCAGCAGGGATTTGACATACGGACTCAGATCGGTGTAGTGAAGAAAAGCATCTTTCTCAAAACCCACATCCACAAAAGCGGCATTGAGTCCGGGTATTAATTTTTTTACCTTGCCCAGATAAAGATCACCTACGGCAAAACGGGCATCGCTTTTTTCGCTATGCAGTTCAACCAGCTTTTTGTCCTCCAAAAGCGCAATTTCTACACCCTGGGGGATAGCATTAATAATAAGTTCTTTGTTCATTACGTCTTATACCAAACATGAGTATAATTAAGTCCGAATTTTTCTTGAATAATACCGGTGTTGCAGCTGATTAATTTCCCTGGAAATTATTACAGATACAGAATCGGAATTACCTAAATGAAACACCTTACAGTTGCCCCGATTTTCATCAGGACTGGTTGCCGGAAATCCGTACCAAATGCGGGGAATTAAATGGAGTACTGAGAGCAAATTGATGGGGTGCAAAACAGTACGGCAAACAACCAGTGGACTGAGCGTTTAAGCAAATAAGGCCTATAAAGTAAATACAGAGATACAAATGCTGTATTTACTTCATATACTTCATACCTTATATACTTTTACCATTTTACTTGTTCCGCTTCTTATGACGGTTTTTTCTCAGTCTTTTTTTACGCTTATGCGTCGCAATTTTATGACGCTTTCTTTTTTTACCACAAGGCATACTCAAATAATTTTTTAATACTGTTAATTAATAAGTTTTATCCTGGGCCCGTCGAAGCCTGCCTGATTGCAGACCAGGGATTCTACTTTTTCAATTCTTCAATTCTCTTTTCAATGGCCGTTTTCAATTCTGGTTCTTTGGCAAACTGAAGGCTTTTCTGATACCAACTAATGGCCTTCTTTTTATCCGCCATCCGTTCATACACTTCGGCCAACAACAACAAGGCATCTAAATTATCCGGCTTTATCCGGGTAACCGTTTCTAAACGGCTTATTGCTTTATCATATTGCCCGGATATCAGCGAGCCTCTTACCAACATCAACTGGGCATACATGTTGGTGCTGTCTTTTTCAACTACTTCCCTGATTTTCAATATTCCCTCCATAGGAGTGGTAGAAATATTGCCAAAAAGGAAACAGGCGCCCAGGCCTACTTTTGATGAATCATTATCCGGGTTAATCTTCAAAGACCTTTCGAACAAATCTTTAGCCTGCAGAGCCTTCCATTGTCTCCGTTCCTGAACATCGTCATTCTGCAGGTTATCCAAAAACAAACGGGCAGCGAAGGTGAGGGTTTTTTCTGAATTTTCCAATCTGGCAGCTTCGGCGGAATACCAGGCATAGGGTTCAAAAATATGGGCTGAATCTGCCCAAAACCTGGCTAACTGGTGATAAACATGAACCTGCTGCTCTTTCACATTACCTCTGGAAATGGAGTTCTCCAGAGTATTTATCCTTACCACCTGCTCTGTTGTTAGTTGCTTTTTGGCCAGGATCAGGATTGTGTCAAAGGTAAAAGAAGATGGAACTGGTCCATGGTCATGTCCATCATCCGGACTATGTTCTGTAGCCGGGTTGGTTTTTTTTTGAGGAACAGTTCTTCCAAAAACAAAGATGCCTGCCGTTAGCGCTACGGCGATAGTTATAGTAATCCATTGAGGTTTCTTCACATGCAAAAATTTCAGTTGGCAAAGTTACCTTAAAGGCAAAAGAATCTGGCTTAAAATAAGGAATGTTTTACCTGCTTCAGGAGGTTGGTAGATTACCCGGCATCTTCACCGGGACCTGTATCTGATTTCAGTTCCTTTAATTTTTTCACTTCTGCCACAAACTCCTTGGCAGGCTTAAAGGCAGGTATATAATGTTCCGGAATATGTACCGCAATATTTTTCTTGATATTACGGCCAATTTTTGCCGCTCTTTTTTTAGTAATAAAACTTCCAAAACCCCGGATATAAATATTTTCGCCTGAGGCCAGGGTGTCTTTTACCTCTTTAAACATAGTTTCAAGAGTTACAAGCACATCTACCTTGGGTATGCCTGTTTTTTCAGAAATCTGATTGACCAGGTCGGCTTTTCTCATTGTTGCAGGTTTTAGTGATTTTACGAAGACCAATTTATGATAAAATAATATGATAGTCAACTAAATAGGCAATTTTTTTTCAACCCGAATTGCACTATTCCGTCAAATATGACGGATATTTAATGGCCAAACCCAACCTCAAAGCAGTATCTTTTCATGAATAAAACCGGTAAGGATCAACTGAAAAGAAAATTTGCTCCGCTCTTATTAAAGTGGAATAAGGAGAAAAATAAGCGGCAAATGCCCTGGAAAGGGGAGAAAGACCCCTATAAAATCTGGCTAAGCGAAATTATCCTGCAACAAACCACGGTAAAGCAGGGATGGGCCTACTACAACACATTCATTCAAAGATTTCCGGATGTTCACAAACTGGCCAGGGCATCAGATGAAAACGTATTCAAACTTTGGGAAGGATTAGGTTATTATACAAGATGCAGGAACCTGCTGGCAACCGGGCGGTATATTTCAAAGGAGTTAAATGGAGTATTTCCTTCAACCTATCCGGATTTACTGGCTTTAAAAGGCATTGGACCCTATACGGCTGCTGCTATCTCTTCTTTTGCATTTAATCTGCCCTATGCAGTGGTCGATGGGAATGTATTCCGGGTACTGGCAAGGATGTTTGGTATTTCCAAAGCCATTGATTCGACCGGGGGTAAATTTTTTTTTACCACCCTTGCAAACGAACTATTGGATAAAAAACAACCCGGGTTGTACAACCAGGCGATAATGGATTTTGGAGCCCTGGTTTGTAAACCGGCATTACCGGTTTGTTCGGAATGTGTGTTTAAAAAAATCTGTTACGCCTTCCTGACCAACAGTGTACAGGAATTACCCGTAAAAGAAAATAGTACCACCATCCGGAAAAGATGGTTTTATTTCCTGGTCTTGGAATATAAAAATAAAATGGCCATCCGTCAGCGGACAGAGAAAGACATCTGGCAGGACTTGTTTGAATTTCCATTAATTGAATCAGAAGTAGAACTGGATAAAAAGAAAATTCTTCAACAGCTCAAAAAGAAAACGGGGTTGTTGAAAAAGGACTATGATATATTAAATTATTCACCATTATTAAAACAAAAGCTTACACATCAATTAATCACAGGCCAATGCATTACGATCCGGTTGAAACAAAAACCCGGCTGGAAGAATGATTGGTTTTGGGTGACCCCAAAGGAAATAATTAAATATGCATTTCCTCAGTTTATTAATCAATTCTTGCAAAAAAAAGAGAGATGAAAAATCTTATTCAGATGGCAAATACCTTTCAAAGACCCCTCATTTTTTGATGGTTTCCACTCAAAATATTTTTAACTTTAAATAGCCATCTATGCCTTAGACGATTTATTAACTTAAAGAATAAAACTATGCGGGGCGTAAACAAAGTAATGCTTATTGGCAACCTGGGCAAAGACCCTGATGTGCAACACCTGGAAGGAAATATTGCGGTAGCTAAATTTCCATTGGCCACAACCGAAACGTTTAAGGACCGAACCGGTAAGTTAGTATCCCAAACAGAGTGGCACAATGTGGTACTCTGGAGAGGTCTGGCAGACCTGGCTCAAAAATTTTTGCATAAAAGCAGCCTGGTATATATCGAAGGTCGTCTGAGAACCCGCAGTTGGGATGACAAGGATGGTCATAGAAAGTTCGCTACTGAAGTTGTGGGTGAAAATCTTATTATGCTTGAAAAAAGGATAGATAGTGGGGGCACATCCGGGGATGGTGGCCATATTGAAGGCATGGGGGGCAGTGATATGCCGTTGGGGGACCCTTCGGAAAGCCTGCCGTTTTAAGCATAAATAGTAAATGCAATAACTTTGTTTCGGAAGTGTTGAACAATCCGCTTTTAATAGATGCCACAAAATGGTAAGAAAAATTCCCGGAGGGCTCAGGGATTTTGAGAAATTTGAATTTACGGGAAGCACGTTTAAAGAAACATATTAAATAAATCCTTGCTTTGGAATATCATTCGATCCTTATTTCCCTAATTGATTATTTCTCTGGTATTTTCCTGGCTGTCAATCCGAAGGGCACAACTTTTTTAGCTATTACGCTGATTATTTTATTACTACTTACGTTCACCATTTCCGGCGCAGAAGTGGCCTTATTTTCTCTGAATAAAAAGGATGTGAATTTGCTGAAAACAAAACAACACATGTCTGCAAAACGGATTGTAAAATTACTGGAAGAACCCAAAGAAGTATTTGCCTCACTGTTAATTGCTGGAACACTGGTAAATATCTGTCTCATAATACTGTCTAATTATTTAATCAACCAGTTTATATCATTTAATAAAGTGGCCGTTATTGTAGAAGTACTTTCCAAAGTGCTGGTCATAGCTTTTGTACTGATTTTTGCCGGCAAAGTATTACCCAAGGTTTGGGCAGCACAAAATAATCTCCGGTTTGCCTATGGATCATCGTTGGTGGTGGAAGTAGTGCATGTGTTATTACGGAGAATCAGCAAATGGATCGTGAAACTGGCAGATAACATAGGTATGGGTGCCGGCGCTGATAAAACAGAAGCAATGAGTATCCAGGAGCTGGATGAAGCGATTGATATTAAAACGGATGAAGAAGCCTCGCAGGAGGAGAAGAATATCATGAAGGGGATCGTAAAATTTGGTAATATATCAGTCAAACAAATAATGAGAAGCCGGTTAGATGTAAGCGGCATTGAATACAAATCTTCATTTGGTGATGTGATAAAAAGAGTGGAAGAGCTTCATTATTCAAGATTGCCGGTCTATAAAGAAAATTTAGACGAAGTAGCCGGTATACTGAACACCAAAGATTTGATTCCGTATTTAGCTGAGCCGGAAAATTTTGACTGGCATTCCCTGATGCGGCAGCCCTTTTTTGTTCCTGAACCAAAACTGATTGAGGATTTGCTGAAAGAATTTAAACAAAAGCATATCCACTTTGCTGTTGTGGTGGATGAGTTTGGCGGCACCAGCGGTATAGTTACCATGGAAGATATTTTAGAAGAAGTGATCGGCGAAATCAAAGATGAGTTTGATGAAGAGGAGAGTGTTAACAAAAAAATGGATGATAGTAACTATATTTTTGAAGGTAAGACCATACTCCATGATATGTGCAAAACGATGAAGTTGCCTATGGATACCTTTGAAAAAGTACGGGGAGAAAGCGAGTCCCTGGCGGGGCTGGTGCTCGAATTAGCCGGGGAATTCCCGGAAGTAAATTCTGTAATACTCTGCGGAGATTTTGAATTTACAGTAGTACAGGCGGATAATAACCGGATTCAACAGGTAAAAGTGACCATTAAGCCTAAACAATAAATAATTTTCTGATGGATAAATTTTCCCGTTTTTTCTTCCTTGGCCTTGCGGTTTGTTCCTTTTGCTTTTTTTCCTGTAACAGCGATTATTCAACGGGGAAAAAGAAAGGATATTTTCATATTGATTTCCCCGAAAAAAAATACCAGTTGTTTGATCAACCCGGTTACCCTTATAAATTTGAGTATCCGGTATATGCCCTTGTAGTAAAGGATTCTGCTTTCTTTGATGATAAAGCTGGTGATTGGTGGATAAATATTGATGTGCCCCGTTTTGCCGGAAGAATCTACATCAGTTATAAGGCCATTGGCAGTGAAAACAAATTTGATTCTTTGGTACGGGATGGATTTAAAATGGCGTACAAACAGCATATGGATGTTTCAACCGGGATTAATGATAGCCTGATACATACACCCAATGGGGTGGAAGGAATTTATTTTTCCCTGGGGGGGAATACCGCCACGGCCAGCCAGTTTTTTCTGACGGACTCCACCAAACATTTTTTACGAGGGGCCTTGTATTTTGATGCAGCACCAAACACCGATTCCCTGGGTATTGTAAATGATTTTTTGAAAAAAGATTTGCAACACCTTATTAATACCTTGCAATGGAAATAAAAAAGTCCCGGCGGATACTACCGGGACAGAGCAGACCGTTGTATGCTTTTTTACTGCTCTTTATTTTCCGTTTTTTTTACGCCTTCTTTTGGCAGTTCCGTTTTTTCCTTTGGCTCAACATAACGATCATCCAATGAACCACGACTGAAAAGTTTGGTATTTAATTTTCTTTTTTTCTTAGTGCTTTTTTCTGCAGAACCCTCTTTGGAAACCGAAACATTAACCGTGGTTTTTTCAATTCCTTTTCTTTCTTTTGGGGCAATCTTGTCTTCGTCTGGTATTGGTTTTATAGGTAAATCATACTCCGAAGACTTCGTAGCCTGATTTTTTGCTTTGGTAGTTTTTGGGTTGCTGGAAATTTCCTTTTTTACTACAGGCTCGGTTTTTTCCCGGGTAACAACAGTAACGGCCTCCGGAACAGGGCTTTCTTTATACATATTCTTAAACTCTTTGTTCCGGCTTGTTTTCTTGGAATCTACAAAACCGTAAATGCTGGCGCCGATCATTAACGTTGCGCCTACGTACAAGATTGATTTCATGGTTGTTTTATTTTAAAGGTTAAAATATTTTGTTACCCGGTTTAAGTTGCAAATGATCGTAAATAATTTTTACCCTGCCGGTAGATGACCCATTCCGCAAACAGCATGTTGCCAATTACGCTGATCCAGAGAGATAGCTCATAGTTTTCAAGATGACCCCAGTCCAGCAGATAAAAAACAATATGATAAACCCGGAATGTGACCGCCGTCATCGCCATGGCATAGCTGCGTATCATCCACACTTTGTGGGCCATCACATTTTTCTTATGAATGGTGGTTAACCCATTGAGAGTAGTAATAAACCACCAGCCTGCCATGAAGAGGAACAACGATCTTTCCCAAAAACTGCCTTTCGCAAAAAATGACATATACAGACCGGTGGGTGCTCCGAGGAACAGGACTATAAAAACATAAATTTTGCCAGAAAAGCGGTGTATGGCTTTTGTCTTTTTCAGGATATATCTCGAAAATTGGATAAGGGCGGTAAAAATGCAAAGAGCGCCGGCAAAAATGTGAATATAAAAGCAGGTATTATAAAAATTGCTTTTAAACAAAAAGCTTCTTTCTTCAATAAAACTGAAATCTTTGCTAAAGGAAAAATAAGGCAGCGTATTGTAAATAAGGAGTAAACTCAGACCGGCAACCGGCACCCAGAACAGCATCCGGAAAAAGACCTTTACAGACTTTTGAAGGGTGATTATTCTGGTGTTTTGCATACAGTGGTTTCAGTGTAGGATGCCACTGCCGGAACTACTCCATAAAAGGGGTTGTTAGAAATGTGTTAAAGGGGTTGATAGATTATCTTTGTCGTATGATAGTGATTGATAACATACTGATAAGCGATGATGTGGTGGAAAAGCAATTTGTCTGTGATTTGAACAAATGCAAGGGCGGTTGTTGTGAAGATGGGGATGCAGGCGCACCCCTGGATGATGAGGAACTTGAAATTGTTTTGGAAATGTATGAAAAAATCAAACCGTATCTTTCTCCTCAAGCTCTCGCTGAAGTAGAGAAGAAAGGAAAGTATGTTTATAATAAAGAGTTTGGATGGGTAACGCCAACTCTGGGCAATGACAATGAAATATGTGTGTATGGAAACCGGGGTGAGAACGGGATTATTGCCTGTGCTTTTGAACAGGCCTATTATGATAAAGTTATTCCCTGGAAAAAACCTATCAGTTGTCACCTGTTTCCGGTTATAGCTAAAAAAGGCAGGCACGGAGACTATAACCGGGTAAATTATGAGCCCCGGGAAAAGCTATGCAATCCGGCCTGCGCGTTGGGAAAAAAATTGGAAGTACCCACTTATCAATTCCTAAAGGAACCTTTAATCAGGAAGTACGGAGAAGAATTTTATGATGCCCTCGATAAAGTGGCAAAAATGCAGGCTGGCAAAAAAGAAACTACCGTAAAATAAGTATATACCGTGAAAGAAACAGCATCAGGATTTATTGCAAAGAGCACGATCAAAGCTGCCGACAAAGAACATCGCCGGAAAATCAATTTTAATATTGGCAAGTACAATGCTGTGGTGCCTCAGGGAAAACAGCAGTTCAGCGATGTGAACCTCGCCCGGGAAAAAGCCAAGAATATCAAATGGAAAGCCATTGAAACACTGGATAAACAATTAGAAAAATTCGAGGCCATCATAACTCGACGGGGAGCAAAAGTGATCTGGGCTGAAGATGCAGCGCAGGCTTTAGCGGCAATCAAGAAAATCTGTGACGAAAAGAATTGTAAGATACTCGTTAAGAGTAAAAGCATGGTGACGGAAGAAATTCACCTGAATGATTTTTTGGAAAAAAATGGAATTGAAAGTGTTGAAACAGACTTAGGTGAATATATCCAGCAGCTTGATGGTGAACCACCCTATCATATTGTTACGCCTGCGATGCATAAAAGCAAGGAGGATGTGGCCAAATTATTTGCTGATAAATTAGGAACCGACCCCAAAGCCACACCGGAACAACTCACTTTAGTTGCCCGGGATATACTCCGCGACAAATATGTACAGGCAGAAATAGGTGTAACCGGGGCAAATTTTATTATAACTGACATAGGCGGAATTGCTGTAACGGAGAATGAAGGTAATGCCCGGTTAAGCTGTTCCATGCCTAAAACACATATTGTCATTGCAGGTATTGAAAAGGTTATTCCTGCCATGACCGACCTGGCTTTATTCTGGCCATTACTTTCAACCTTTGGAACGGGACAAAAAGTGACGGTATATAATACCATCGTTACAGGACCCAGACAAGCTAACGAAACGGATGGCCCGGATGATATGTATGTAATACTATTGGATAATGGTCGTACCAATATCCTGGCCAATGAAAAACAGCGGGAAAGTTTATACTGTATCCGATGTGGCGCTTGTTTGAATGCCTGCCCGGTGTATAAAAACATTGGAGGCCATACCTATGCCGCTACGTATAGTGGCCCGATAGGCTCTGTGATCACCCCGCATCTGAAAGATATGGGGGATTGGAAACACCTCAGTTATGCTTCCTCACTGTGTGGTGCCTGTACCGAAGTATGTGCCGTAAAAATTAATCTCCACGAACTGTTATTAGAGAACCGGCATGAAGCTGTGGATCAAGGTCATGTTTCTATGACGGAAAAAATTGCCTGGAAAATGTGGAAACAGGGCATGCTCCGCCGCAAATGGATGAATATGGCAGGCGGTGGAATGAAGAGTTGGGTGGTGAATACATTGGTGAAAGGCTGGTCGGCACATCGGGGAGATATGGAGTTTCCGAAGAAGTCATTTAATCAATTATGGAAAGAAAAATACGGTAGCAGATAATTATTTTCAAACTGTGATTGTTTTTGCAAATACAATAACTCATCGGCTCAGGTATATTCTGGATTTTATCGGCTCCGAAATTTCAGGTCAAGGCATTTCAGCAACTGACAAAGTGGAGGATTTTATCAACTATGACGGGCCAAAAATCAATTACAGCCATGAACAGATAACCCGGGAAGAGTTCTGGCTGCAACCCAATGCTTTATTATTTGAACAAGGAATCAAAGCACAGGCGATTGATTGCTTTGAAGCAAATGGTCACAAATTCTTTTTCAAAACAAAGGGCGATTTTCCTTTCGACATTTTCGCAGCTTCTTTTTTTCTGCTCAGCCGCTACGAAGAATACCTGCCACATCAAAAAGATATCTATGGCCGGTATGCTCATGAGAATTCGTTGGCGTTCAATGAAAATTTTCTTGATAAACCCCTGGTAAATTGCTGGATTGGATACTTTAAAGAACAATTAAAGAACAAATTCCCGTCACTGATATTTAAGGAATCACGATTCCGCTTCCTCCCAACCTATGATATTGACGAAGCCTGGTCCTATAAACACAAACCCTGGTGGAGAAGTGCCGGAGCAGCTGTTAAAGATCTATTAAAAGGGAAGTTGGAAAAATTTTCATTACGGAGAAATGTTTTAAATAATAAGGTTGACGATCCCTATGATTCGTACGAATGGATGGATAATCTACATCGGCCCTATACTTTTAAACCCCGTTTTTTTTTCCTGATGTCTGATAAAAGGGGTAAGTATGACAGAAATATTATGCCTTCTGAAACAGCTTTGCAGGTATTAATCAGGCAATATGCTGACAAATACACAATTGGTATTCATCCATCCTGGCAAAGCGGGGAAGATCCTGCCTTGATAAAAAAGGAAATTCAAACAATCGAAAAGATCTCTAAAATAAAGATAACTTCCTCCCGCCAGCATTATATAAGGTTTACATTGCCGCAAACTTTCCGACACCTCCTCGTTGCCGGAATAAAAGAGGATTTTTCGATGGGTTATGGCAGTATCAATGGATTCAGGGCTTCAGTAGCTTCACCTTTTTACTGGTATGACCTGGAAAATGAACAAAAAAGTTATCTTCTGTTATATCCCTTTTGCTTTATGGAAGCCAATTCTTTCTTTGAACAAAAATCTACCCCGGAACAGGCTTTGGATGATATGCGTCATTATTATAAAGAAGTAAAGGCGGTGAACGGGATGTTTATTACAATCTGGCATAATACATTTCTGGGGACAGAAGAAAAATTCAATGGGTGGAGAGATGTGTATAGTCAGTTTGTAAAGGAAATTTCTTAAATACCCTCAGTTTCGGGCTGTTCAGGTGGCGGAATAATCTTGAATGCTTTGTTGACCATATAAACTCCCAGCAATGTCACCAACCCTCCAATAGTGATGTAGATAGAAATTTTTTCACCAAATACGATCCAGCCACAAAGTACAGCCACGATCGGATTTATATAAGCATAAATGGATGCCTGCTCAGTAGGTAAATTTTGGAGGGCATATAAATAGCAGATAAAAGCGATCAATGAACCAAACAGTACCAGGTATCCTATGGAGGCCCAGGACTGCCAGGGAATAGTACTTAAGGCGATAGAATTACCGGTAAAATGGGTGAATGAAAATAAACAGGTACCTGAAATTAGCATTTGCAATCCGAGGCTGAAATATGGATTAAAGTTGGCTGCCTGCTTTTTGGTGTACAAAGTTGCGAAGGCCCAGGTCCAGGTGGCAATAAGGGATAATATGATCCCAAAACGAAAATCGGCATTCAGAAAATCCTGCAGGTGGTCATAAAAAATAATACATACGCCACTAAAGCCCAGCAAAAGTCCGATTAACGCTTTTCGGGGAAGCTTTTCTTTTGATATGAATAACCCGATTACTACCAGCCATAAAGGGAAAATAGCACCCATAATAGAACCCAGGCCAGCTGAAATATATTTTACACCCCAGGTGCTGAGTCCGTTACTCATGATGAAATTCAGGAAACTTAAAACCAGAATGGGAATCCATTCCATTCCTTTTGGTAAGGGCATTTTTTTGTAAAGAAAGAAACCCACATATAATGTACCCGCAATGAGTTGACGGATACCAGCGAGTTGTAAAGCTGGCATGTGACGCACGCCTTCTTTCGACGCTATCCAGGTGGTGCCCCAAAAAAAGCAAACCAGGGCGAGGGCAAAAATGGCTTTAGACCTCGTTCCTTTTTTCCGGATGGTCAAAGGATTAAAAACCGACAATCTTTTCAAAGAATCGGCAGACGATTGAAGAATGGTTTTATGAAAATCAAATAAATTCATGCTCTATATATCTCACCGCCGTTTGGCGGAAGACTTAATAATTTAAAATTTTGAATTGTACTTATAAGCCCCTTTTGGGCTTGGGGTTTAATGTTTAAAATGACGCATACCGGTTATCACCATTGCCAGGTTATTGGCCTTACAATATTCAATGGAATCCGCATCTCTTATCGAACCCCCGGGTTGTATAAAGGCGGTAATTCCGGCTTCATGTCCCAATTGTACACAATCGTTGAAAGGGAAGAAAGCATCACTGGCCATGACGGCCCCGGTCAGATCAAAATTAAATTGTTTTGCCTTTTCAACGGCCTGCCTCAAGGAATCGATCCGGCTCGTTTGACCGCAACCTTTACCGATAAGCTGTTTATTTTTTACCAATGCAATGGCATTTGATTTTAAATGCTTGCAAACAATGTTGGCAAAAGTCAGGTCTTCTTTTTCAGCAACAGTCGTTTCTCTTCCTCCTGTTTCTTTCCATTCACTAAAATTTCCTTCATCAATGCCTTGTATCAAAACTCCATTCAAGACTGATTTGTATTGTTCTTTCGTTGCAGGTTGACCTTTCAGTTGCAATAGGATCCTGTTCTTTTTTGATTTTAAAATTGCCAATGCATCTTCATTAAAGGAAGGTGCAATCAATACCTCAAAGAAAATTTCGTTAATAGCTTCTGCTGTTGCTATATCAATAGTTCCATTGCAAACCAGCACACCGCCAAAAGCACTTTCAGGGTCACCAGCCAGTGCCGCATTCCAGCTTTCTTTTACTGTTGGGCGTTGGGCAACACCACACACATTGGTATGTTTGATGATGGCAAATACGGCCTCCCTGCCCTCCGAAGAGAGAGCCTCCCCAAACCCCTCACAAGGAGGGGCTTTAGACTCTGCTAATGCAGAATGTTTTTTTGAATTTAAAGACTCTGAAGTCCCCCCTTGCGGGGGATTTAGGGTGGCCTCTCTTATCAACTGCATAGCTGCATCTACATCCACCAAATTATTATACGAAAGTTCTTTACCATTCAATTGGTCAAACAATTTTTCCAGGTCGCCATAAAATAATCCTGACTGGTGCGGATTTTCACCGTACCGCATGGCTTTTGGATTTGGAATTGATTCTAAAAAATACAGTGGTGTTGAAGGAGCAAAATACTTTGCAATCGCCACATCATAGTGGGCCACCACTTCAAATGCTTTGGCGGCAAAATTTTTCCTTTGTTCTAAACGTGTTTCCCCTTTTTGTTCTTTCAGCAAATGTTCCAGCGCAGCATAATCTTTTTTAGCAGCAATAACAACCACGTCTTTATAATTTTTGGCTGCGCCACGGATCATAGAGGGGCCGCCGATGTCAATTTTTTCGATAATGGATTTTTCATCTGTCGTTGAGGCTACTGTTTCTTCAAACGGATAAAGGTCAACGATCACCAAATCAATTTCCGGTATTTGATACTGCTTCATTTCCTGCACATGGGTTGCATCATCTCTTTTACCCAATATGCCCCCAAAAACGGTAGGATGTAATGTTTTCACCCTGCCCCCCAAAATGGAAGGGTAGGTCGTCAGGTCTTCCACCGGCACGACCTTCACACCCAGTTTTTCAATAAATGACTGGGTCCCGCCGGTTGAATAAATGGTTATGCCCAGTTCAGATAAAAGTTGGACAATAGGTTCCAGACCGTCTTTATAAAAAACAGAAATAAGTGCTGATTGGATCTTCTTGTTCATAAACAGAGGTTGAATGGGCATGCCACGATAAAAACCGTGGCATGCTGCGCTAAGTCAGCAAAGGTAAGTTACCGGAGCTTCATCACAAAAGCTCCTTTCATCGTCACATCATGCCAGGGAATATTCAGTGTGTCGCAATCTTTTTTCCAATAAATAGCTTTCCATACAGGTACAGAGCTGTCAAAAACAACTTGTTTGATATCTAATGAAGCCGCCAGTTTTTTCAGATAGACTTTTGGCGTTCCTGAAAAGATCAACAAATCGATGGAAGGCCTGGGTTGTTGCTGAGAAAATGAAACTGATTCATCCAATAATAAAATATGTTTATCCCCGTAACTCAGGTAATTTTTATAAGCAGATAAATTATTGGGAACAATAATTTCACTTGTCCTGGATAAAACCCGCGATGGCTTCAGGTAAAAATTTCGGGAAAATTCATTAGTAACTAAATCGCTGTCTCCGATAAATAAAAAATTCCTGCCGTTTACAAAATCGATAGCTCTTTTCCTGGGCACATTATATACAATGATTTTTTGCTGTTTATCACTTTGTATAAAAGAATAGGACCGCCATGCAACAAAACCCAGCAAAGCTAATAGTCCCAGTTTTAATCCCCTTGTTGATTTTTCCATCAGCCAATAACTCACAGCAACTGCAAACAATAGGAGCAGAGTTGCCTGCCCGATGCTTATCTGTAAACCATCCCAAAGCGAGAATGGGATAGCTTCTATTTTTTCAATATAGGTATTCATCAGTCCGATAAGCCAGGAGAGCATCTTGCCGGCCGGTATCGCTACAGCAGGAATAACGGATATGACACAGAGAACTATTTCCCCCAACAGAATAGCACTGGACAGTGGTACTGCCAGAAAATTAGTTAGCATAAATAGATTGGGAAATTGGTGAAAATGATAAATGCTTAACGGTACTGTCAATATCTGTGCTGCCAGCGTAACGGCATTCAGCTTCCACAAAAAGTCCAGGATTTTATTTTTGATATAGAACCAGTTGTAAATGGACCGCATGAAAATAATAATGCTGAGTACGGCTGAATAAGACAGTTGGAATCCAACATCCCACAGCCAGTACGGATTAATACACAGAAGTAAAAAAGCAGAAACAGCCAGGGTATTGTAAATGGATGTTTTTCTAGACAGAGACTCTCCCAGCACAATACAGGTAAACATTATTGCTGAACGAAGAATAGATGGTTGAGCTCCGGCCAGCAGGCTGAACATCCACAAACCAGTTATAATAAGTACCGGTCTCAACCAGCTTATCTTTTTTCTTTTTTGAAGGGGTTTTAGCAGTAATGCCAGCAACCAATAAATCAATCCCAGGTGAAGACCCGAAATAGCAATGATATGTACCACACCGGTGTTGGTATAAGATTGCACCAACGAGGGATCCAGGTCGTTTTTATAACCTATAAGTAACGCTTCAGCCAGGCCTGATTCCCGATCACCCGTAATATATTTTCGCAGGATATGTAAAATCCGCTCCCTGGATTTATAAATAAGCTTTCTGATTTTATTTTCAACCTTGCTATCCAATAATTCAAATTCATCTTTATCCAGGTAAACCTGGTGCGTGATCCCCCGGAAAAGTGAATATTGTTTGTAATTAAACGCCCCCGGGTTTCCGGAGTTTTTTATTTCCTGTATCGATTTTTTGAAAAGGATTTGAGAGCCATAGGTGAGTTGCAGAGTGGAATCTGCCCCTCCGTCCTTTTCTTTAGCTCCGGCCGGTAAACCAGCAGCAGGGTCTTTCCTGAAATAAAGAATAATTTTCCCTTTTACCCGAATGGGTTTCCCGTTTTGTACAAGGCAACTGATGGTCGCATTGGCTTTCAGGGATTTTGTTTTCTCCACCGGCGGCTCATCCAGTGTAACGATGAGTGCATCCTTTTCCTGGTACAAATTTCCCAGCCATCGTTTATCATTTCTTATATCTTCCTGCCGGGCCAGCATAGCCCCTATTGAAAGAAAAATGATGCTGGTGACGAATCCGCTGATAAAACCAAACCTGTACCGGCTGAAGAAGGGAATCAGGAAGAAACAGAGTAAAACGGAAAAAGAAACGAAAAGCATAATTAACCAGGTGTATAAGCCAACCTGTAATCGCCATTGCAAAATAATACCAACTATCAAAGCCAGCAGTAATTTGACAAAGGGAGCTTTTTTCCAGAAAAGGGAATCATGCCGGGCCATTCAGAAAAGATAAACAGCGAATACTTCATGAACAATACAACTTTCCGGGTATGCCCGGCTATCTGTTGATTGAAATAGGCTATCTGATAAGGGAGATTAATTAGATTTCTTTATCAGAAGGACCTTATAAAATAAAAATGCCGTTATAAGTAACGGCATTTTTAATATTATAATTTCCAGAAAATTATTTACTAAGGTACATACTCCTGTCTTTATAAAGTTGTCGGAAGTAAGGGTCCCGTAGATCTTTGATAAACCGTATTGCTTCCCCGGTGCTTTTCATTTCAGGGCCCAACTCTTTATTTACACCCGGGAATTTATTGAAGCTGAATACCGGTTCTTTGATAGCAAAACCGTTTAATTTTTTTTCAAAAGTAAAATCTTTGAGTTTGTTGAAGCCCAACATTACCCGGGTAGCAATATTTAAATAAGGGATCTGGTAAGCTTTAGCAATAAAGGGTGTTGTACGGGATGCCCTGGGGTTGGCTTCTATTACAAATACTTTACCGTCTTTGATAGCAAATTGAATATTGATTAGTCCGAGTATCTTTAATTCCCGGGCGATCTTTTCTGCATACTCTTCCATCGTGTGCACAATCAGGGGTGTAAGATTAAAAGCCGGTAATACCGCATTGCTGTCACCACTATGAATTCCCGCAGGTTCTATATGCTCCATCACCCCCATGACATGAAAATCATCGCCGTCAAATATTCCATCTATCTCTGCTTCCTGGCAGCGATCCAGAAAATGATCCACCAGGATTTTATTACCCGGTAAGTGTTTTAATAAACTCACAACTGCTTTTTCCACTTCCTCATCATTGAGAACGATACGCATTCTTTGTCCGCCCAAAACATACGAAGGACGAACCAGGACAGGATAACCAACTTTATTTGCCACCGTTATAGCTTCCTCTACATTTTCTGCAGTACCATAATCGGGATAAGGAATTTCAAGATCTTTCAACCGGTCGCTAAAACGTCCACGGTCTTCAGCTATGTCCATACTGTCGTACGAAGTACCAATGATCTTTATGCCTTTCTCATGCAGTTTCTCCGCAAGTTTCAAGGCTGTTTGTCCGCCCAATTGAACAATGACACCTTCAGGTTTTTCGTGTTCAACAATTTCCCAGAGGTGCTCCCAATAAACCGGTTCGAAGTACAGTTTATCGCCCATGTCAAAATCAGTGCTGACGGTTTCGGGGTTACAGTTTACCATGATGGCTTCGTATCCACATTCTTTGATAGCTAAGAGCCCATGTACACAACAATAGTCAAATTCAATTCCCTGGCCGATACGATTGGGGCCCGAACCGAGGACAATGATTTTCTTTTTATCTGAGACCTTGCTTTCGTTGTTATTCCCTTCTTCAAAAGTAGAATAGAAGTAAGGGGTCTTTGCTTCAAACTCTGCTGAACAGGTGTCCACCATTTTAAAAACCCGGGTAATACCGGCTGCTTTTCTTTTTTTGTATACATCTTCTTCGTCACCATGTTCCAGTATGCGGCTTATCTGCTCATCACTGAAACCATTTACTTTGGCTTCTCTTAATAATGCAACCGGCAGATCTTCGAGATCATACTTCGCCATTTCTTTTTCCAGGTTGCAAATCTTTTGTATCTCATATAAAAACCAACGGTCAATTCCATGAGTAGCTTTCGAAATGGTACCTACCGAAATGCCGGCCATCAAGGCATCTTTGATACGGAAAATGCGGTCCCATTTCGGGGTTTTAATATAATCAAGCAGTTCATCCGCATGCATCAGGCTTTTGCCATAATATCCAAGACCAACGGCATTATTTTCCAGGCTCTGACAAGCTTTTTGTATCGCTTCGGTAAAACTTCTGCCGATTGCCATCACTTCACCCACACTTTTCATTTGCAATCCCAGAGTATCATTCGCCCCTTTAAATTTGTCAAAATTCCAGCGGGGTATTTTGACAATAACATAATCCAATGCAGGTTCAAAATAAGCTGACGTTGTTTTCGTAATCTGATTTTCGAGTTCATCTAAATGGTATCCTATGGATAGCTTGGCAGCAACCTTGGCGATCGGATAACCGGTTGCCTTACTTGCCAATGCTGATGACCGGCTAACCCTTGGGTTTATTTCTATCGCAATGATTTCTTCAGTATCCGGATTCAGGGCAAACTGTACGTTACAACCCCCGGCAAAATTTCCTAAATCCCGCATCATCTTTATGGCCGTATTCCTCATTAACTGCATGGCCGTGTCGCTGAGTGTCATTGCGGGGGCAACCGTTATGGAATCGCCGGTATGAACACCCATCGGATCGAAATTTTCGACTGTACAAATGATACAAACATTATCCGCAGCATCTCTCAGTAATTCCAATTCAAATTCTTTCCAACCCAGTACGGCTTTTTCCACCAGCACTTCATGTATCGGGGAGGCCTGCAGGCCCCGGTTTAATGCTTCATCCAGTTCATCTTTATCATTTACAAAACCGCCACCCGTACCGCCCAGGGTAAAAGATGGGCGGATAACCAGCGGGAATCCTATTTCCTGTGCAAATTCTTTTCCTTCTAAAAAAGAATTGGCTGTTTTTGCCTGGGCCACACTGACTCCCAGTTCAATCATCCACTTCCGGAATTTTTCCCGGTCTTCTGCTTTGTCTATAGCTTTTATATCAACCCCGATCAAACGCACATTATATTGTTTCCATAAACCAAGATCTTCTGCTTCTTTGGCCAGGTTTAAGGCAGTTTGTCCACCCATGGTTGGCAATACTGCGTCAATTTGATTTTCCTGTAAAATTTGTTCAATGCTTTCAACTGTTAACGGTAACAGGTAAACCCTGTCAGCCATCATCGGGTCTGTCATGATGGTAGCGGGATTGCTGTTTATGAGAATAACTTTTACACCTTCTTCCCGTAAGCTTCTTGCTGCCTGGGTACCGGAATAGTCAAATTCACATGCCTGCCCGATAATGATGGGACCAGAGCCGATAATCAGAACGGATTTGATTGAATTGTCTTTTGGCATTTTTTTATCCTCTCCCGGGAGGTGCTGGCTTTTCAGCCTTAGCTTATGCAAAGGCCGGAGTGAATGAATCCCGATAAGGATTGGGACGCAAATCTAAGGGAATGGAGGGATTTTGAAGAAGAGAACCCGGTTTTTTTCCGGATTATTCAGTACGGTTTCAGGGGTTGGGGTTTTGGAATCTTCCGGTATTTCAGTGAATACTGGTCGTCATAAACATTTTTTTGCTGATTGACTAAAATACTGACTGCCTGTTTAAAATCCTCCGGCCTGTTGAAAAATTTCTTGACGGAAAAATCTTCCGTAATTGTCTTCACATCAAGTGTATCATGATCCAGTTTGATCGCAGAAGCATAATAGACTTTTGTGGTGATCATTTTCACGGACTTCTTGTTTTTTGTATCTCTCAATTCAACCGAGCCCTCAAGGTTCATAAAGCGATGTTCGCCGATATACGATACATAGCCGGTGAAATAAGCAGTATCTGGCAAAATAATATCACCTTTTACGGATTTACCATACCGGGTAACAGAATAGACTGAATCAGATTTTTGCGTGATATCCAGAGCCTCTATCCCAAAAAAATCGCTGCCATCTTTCACGATGCCATACCAATAACCTACCAGGTTGCTGTCAACAGGTTCAGCCGGACCGGAGGCCAGCGGCACCGTTGACTCGAACGGGCATGCATATAATAAGATTGTAAGTGGCAATAGCCACAATATTTTTTTTGGGGTCATAAAAAGAACGAAAAGATACAAACAACAAAGGGATTGACCTATACCCCCATAAACAGGAAATTTGATATGCCTATTTTTGTGTATGGAATTGAGGGTTTTATTACTGACGCCTTTATTGTTCTTTACGTTGTACCTGGAAGCCCAGGTCGCTTCGTTTCCTAAACACTATTTCCGTAATCCCCTTGGAATTCCGATGCAACTGGTGGCTAATTTAGGGGAACTGCGACCTGATCACTGGCATATGGGATTGGATATCAGGACTGACAGTAAAGAAAACCTACCGGTATATGCTGCTGCAGAAGGTTATATTTCCCATATTGGCGTCCGGCCACAAAGTTTTGGCAGGTTTATCATTGTCAATCATCCAAATGGCCTCTCTACTTTGTATGCCCACCTGAATGATTTTTTTCCTGCACTGGAACAATTTGTAAATGACCAACAATATAAGCAGGAGAGCTGGGCCATTGAACTGGATTTTACCAAAGAGAAATTTCCGGTCTATAAAAGCCAGTTTATCGCTTACAGCGGCAACACCGGCGGTTCACAAGGCCCGCATTTGCATTTTGAAATATTTGAAACAAAAACAGAAAAGAGAATAAATCCTTTACTCTTTGATTTTCAACTCCGGGATAAAGTGCCACCCACTATTTTAAAACTGGCCCTATACGACAGAAGTAAATCCGTGTTTGAGCAAACACCTTTATTATTTTCTCTGAAAAATACAGACACGGGTTACATAATTCCCAAACAGCGGATAATAAAAACAGGGTTGAATAAAATTAGTTTTGCGATACAGGCGTATGATAAAATGAGTGCAACAGGAAGCGCCGATGGAATCTATTCAGCCAAACTTTACCTGGATGATGAACCACAGGTAAGCTTTGCCCTTGATAGTATTGACTATGACGAATCACTTTATATCAATGCTCATATTGATTACAGGTATAAACAGAATGGTGGATCAGGTCTTCAGCATCTTTCCATTTTACCCGGGGGGAAGAGCCGGGTTTATCATCCCATAAATGGGGATGGTATTATTGCCCTGTCTGATACGTCTATACATTTAATAAGTATTTATGTAAAAGATGCATTGGGTAATACTTCTCAGCTGAATTTTTCGGTTCAGTACAACGATAGCCTTGTAAAGAAAGATATATATAGTCAGTCAATATTAGAATTTAGCCCGAACACCATAAATGTGCTCGAAAAACCTGATTTTAAAATCAACCTGCCAGTGGGTTGTTTGTATGACACGTTGCCCATCTATTATTTTCGTAATTCTTCATCAGCTGCAAATATCGTTTCAGCTATACACCAGATAAATGATGCCTCATACCCGGTGCATGAAGCCATTTTGGTCAGTATCAAACCGGATAAGATCATCCCGGAAGAGTGGAAAAGCAAACTTATTATGCAGCGGACGGGAAAAGGGAGTACTATAAGAAAAGTAACCTTACAAAATGGATGGCTGAAAGCAAACTTCGGAGATTTTGGGACATTCCAGGTAATAGTAGATCTGACTTCCCCTTTAATTAATGAGTTAGGAAAAGGGGATACGATTAATCTAAGTTCATCCAGCAGGATCCTGTTCACCCCTACGGATAATTATGGTATTGTAAAAAATTTCAGGGTAACATTAGACAGTCAATGGATCTGCTTTACCAATGATAAAAGCCGCAACTGGATATACAGGTTTGATGAACGCTGCCCTTATGGTGTACACCGGCTTACCGCCACTGCCACCGACCTTGCCGGCAATTCAATTACAAAATCGTGGTGGTTTAAGAGGGAGCCTTACACTCCACCCCCGCCAAAGAAAAAAGCGGTGAAGAAGGCTGGCAGCAAAAAAAAGAAAGTTGCGGCGATTAAAAAACCAGTTAAGAAAAAAGGGAAATAAATTATGGTAACATTAAAAGCAGGTGATAAGGCCCCCTCTTTTACCGGCACCGATCAGCATGGTAAGAAAATTTCTTTACGTGATTATAAAGGGAAAAAACTGGCATTGTATTTCTATCCGCAGGACGATACCCCTACCTGTACCCTGCAGGCCTGTAACCTCAGAGATCATTACAGCGAATTAAAGAAGAATGGTTTTGAAATAATTGGTGTTAGCCCTGATGATATACAAAAGCATAAAAAATTTGCCGTTAAATTCAATCTTCCTTTTACTTTGATTGCTGATTCAACACATAGCATTCTTGAAAAATATGGTGTATGGGATCAAAAGCAGATGTTTGGAAACAAGTACATGGGCGTGCTCCGAACCACTTTTGTAATTGATGGAAAAGGTATTATCCGAAAAATTTTTTTACGGCCTAAGAATAAGGCCCATGCTGAAGAAATAATTGCTGAAAATTAATACTCATTAAACCAGCCAAATAACCTGCAGAACTTGCAGGGTTCTCAATATAATTTACAGGAAAGTAACAGGCAACCTGGTGGTGTTAATAGACGATTATTGCCTATTGACAAAACTAATTGCATGAAACAGTTAATTCTTCTTGTAAGTTTCTTTTTTTCGATACATGTATTTGGACAAGAGCGTAAAGAGAAAAAACCGGTGCAAATATTCAGTTCTGAAAAAGCGATCAATGCCAATACACCCGAAATGGTCGGAAAAGGTAAACTGGCTTTTAAAGTCTCACACAGCTTTGGCGATATAGCCGGGAAGGGTGGCGGTATCAAGAATTTTTTTGGCCTGGATAACTCAACGGATGTTCGTATCGGCTTTCAGGTAGGACTGGGCAAAAAAATGGATATCATCGTTGCCCGTGCAAAAGGTGCGGGCCCGCAGCAGCGGTCGTTTGAATTGGGTATGAAATATAAATTGCTCGAGCAATTGGAAAATGACCCTACATACCCCTTGTCTGTTGCACTCTTTGCTAATCTGGGCATCGCCACCAATAAAGCGAGTACATTTCCTGATCAGGATAACAGTTATAAAGATTTCTCGGACAGGTTAAGCAATATATGGCAACTGATACTGGCCCGTAAAATGGGGAAAATAAGCCTGCAACTGAACCCGACATTTCTTACCCGTGGTTATTCCATCTCGTACGACCAGAAAAATATGTTTGCTTTGGGCGGTGCCATCAAATTACCCCTGATACAAAACAGGCTCAACCTGATGGTGGATTATTTTCATCCGTTCCGAAAAGAAAGCGTGAAAGATTCATTCAGTGTAAATGATAATCTTAAATTTTATGATCCGTTGGGAATAGGTTTTGAGATCATTACATCCGGTCACATTTTCCGGTTGAATTTTACCAATGCTACAGAGATCCTGGAAAACCGTTTTATTCCCCGGACCATCACTTCCTGGGGGAAGGGGCAGTTTCGATGGGGCTTTACTATTTCAAGAAATTTTACTTTGTGGAGGGAGAAGAAGTGAGGGTGAATTGTGAATAAGAAGCAACCAGAGTTTTCGGTGATGAAAAGTGTGGAATTTACTTAATGACCCATTCCACATCATTAAAATCAAACCCGATAGCTATCGGATCCTCTTCAATAGAATGCTGCACCATTAATTTTCCGGATGGTGAAATCGTTTTTAGTACTGCTTCAAACATCCGGTTGTTTTTTTTCAATTTTATGGTTGCATTTCTTTTATAAAGATGATGAACGTATCGGGCATAGATATTTTCAAAACCCTGGTTGATCAACTCGGTAAATTTTTCATTCAGCACCGCACAAAGTTCTTTGGCAAGGGCAACCGTATCAAAGGTTTTACCTGTAATTTGTTTAAGAGAAACCGGGTTGGGTAAATCAGCGGGAAAATCGGTTTGATTGATATTAATACCTATACCAATAATAGCCCATTCCCAAATTCCACCGGCTGATTCCCCGCCTGTATGTCGGGTCGACAGGCTGCCTATCCCTGACTCAATCAAAATCCCACCTGCCTTTCTGTCCTGCCAATACAAATCGTTGGGCCATTTTATTTTAGTTTCATTTCCGGCGTATTTCATAAAAAATTCCTGCACAGCTAATGCGACACAGGCGCTTAGTTGAAACTGCTGTATAAGCTGCAAGGGTTGTGGGTTTACCACCAGGCTCAGAATAATATTGGCTTCTTTTTCCGAACTCCAGACCTTGCTCCGTTGGCCTTTTCCAGCTACCTGTTCATGAGCAAATATGGCTGTTCCATGTAGTGCGAAACCCTGCCTGTCCGGCAGGCATGCTTCCTTTATAAGCCGACGGGCATAGTTGTTGGTACTGTCAACAGATTGCAGTTCAAGGAATGGTGAACCGAGGGCTTTTGTAGAAGGAGGTTGTGGCAATTAATTGCTATTTTTGACAAAGTAAACTAGTTTCTGGTTGCTGGTCTCTTATTCCTGGTAAAACTCGTACGTATTGGTACGAATTAGCCAGTAACTAAAAACCAGAAACTAGCAACAAAAATACAAACTTAAAACCCTCACATTATTTGGAAAAACTGGCATCCCTGACCAAAAGCAAGAAGAAAAGCCTGCCTACCGGACAGGCAGGAGCAGCACGGTTAACGAAGAATTCAAAAATCATCAAAACCATAATTGCAGCAATCCTGGAAAAAAAGGGAGATAAAATAATCTCTCTTGACCTGAGAAAAATAAATGAGGCTGTAGCTGATTTTTTTATTGTTTGCGAAGCAAGCAGTTCAACACAGATACGGGCTATTGCCGGAAATGTGGAGGATCGTGTTAAAGAGAAGTGTGATGAGAACCCTTTCCATCATGAAGGCTACCAAAAACTGCAATGGGTGCTGATTGATTATGTAAATGTGGTGGTACATATCATGCTGCCGGAAAGCAGGAAATTTTATCAATTGGAAGAAATGTGGAGTGATGGAATAGGAGCCGAACACCATACATAATGTTAAATAACCCCGGAGAACGAATTTTTGTTACAATAATTATTTAATTAGCAGGAACACAGAGAGAAAAAAATATGTCACAAGAACCCAAAAGAGAAGATAACCGGATACCCCGTTCTGGAAACCGCCCCGGTGATGATCCTAATCAGCCGGTGAAGAAAGGCCCCCGATTCAGTATTTACTGGATATATGCCATCATTTTTGCTGTGCTGATAGGCTTTCAGTTGTTTGGTCCCTTTTCCCCCAATATGGCTAAAGTATCTTCCCTGGAATTCAGGAATATGGTGGCTAATAATGAAGTGGCGAAATATACCATCATTGATAATCGTAAAACAGTAAAAGTTTTCCTGACACCGGAAGCAAGAAAAAAATATGAGGAAAAACTTAAATCAGGGGTTTCCGGTAAGATCAGTGAAAAGGGTCCGCATATGTCTTTTAAAATCACGAGTGGGGATGCATTTCAAAAAGAGATAGGCGATTTTTATAAAGCCAACCCAACTGTAAAAGAAGTTCCTTCAGATGTTGACAATGAAAGGGACTGGTTTGGCGGCATCTTACAATTTTTATTGCCCGTATTATTATTTGTGGGTCTCTGGATATTACTGATGCGGAAAATGGGAGGTGGTGCCGGTGGCGGCGCTGGCCCGGGCGGTATTTTCAATATCGGAAAATCAAAAGCGACGCTGTTTGATAAAGGGACAAAAGTAAATATCACTTTTGCTGATGTAGCAGGTTTGGACGAAGCTAAAGTGGAAGTGATGGAGATCGTTGACTTCTTAAAAAATCCCAAGAAATATACAAATCTCGGTGGGAAAATTCCCAAAGGCGCTTTACTGATCGGACCTCCGGGTACGGGTAAGACGCTATTGGCAAAAGCGGTAGCCGGGGAAGCACAGGTTCCTTTCTTTAGTCTTAGCGGGTCCGACTTTGTAGAGATGTTTGTGGGAGTTGGTGCCAGCCGGGTCAGAGATTTATTCAAACAGGCAAGAGAAAAAGCTCCCTGTATCATATTTATCGATGAGATTGATGCTATTGGTCGGGCAAGGGGTAAGAATGCCATGATGAGTAATGATGAAAGAGAAAGTACTCTGAACCAGTTATTGGTGGAGATGGATGGTTTTGGAACAGATGTGGGAATCATTGTACTGGCTGCTACAAACCGGCCTGATGTTCTCGATACAGCTTTGTTGAGGCCGGGTCGTTTCGACAGGCAAATCAGTATTGACAAACCAGACCTGGTGGGACGTGAAGCAATCTTCAAAGTTCATTTAATGCCCATCAAAATTTCCAAAAAATTGGATATTCATAAACTGGCAGAACAAACTCCTGGTTTTGCAGGAGCAGATATTGCCAATGTATGTAATGAAGCGGCTTTAATTGCTGCAAGAAAAGGAAAAGAGGCTGTGGATATGGAAGACTTTCAGGACGCAGTCGACCGGGTGATCGGTGGGTTGGAAAAAAAGAATAAGATCATTTCGCCTGAAGAGAAAAAGATCATTGCCTATCATGAAGCGGGTCATGCTATTTGTGGCTGGTACCTGGAACATGCTTACCCGTTACTGAAAGTAACAATAGTGCCCAGGGGAACAGCAGCATTGGGTTATGCTCAATACACACCCAAAGAACAATATTTGTATAATACCGATCAATTAAATGATCAGATCTGTATGACCCTGGGGGGAAGGGCTAGTGAAGAAATCTTCTTCAGTAAAATATCCACCGGGGCACAGAATGACCTGCAGCAGATAACCCGGATTGCCTATGCGATGGTAACGGTTTATGGAATGAACGATAAAATAGGTAATATCAGCTTCTATGATCCGCAGCAGGAAACAACTTTCACCAAACCCTATTCTGATGAAACGGCAAAAATGATCGACCAGGAAGTACGTAAACTGATTGATGAAGCCTATAGCCGGACAAAGAAATTGCTGACAGACAAAAAAGCGGATGTAGAAAAATTAGCAAATGCATTGTTGGAAAAAGAGGTTCTTTTTCAGAGTGATGTAGAACTGCTGATTGGTAAACGTCCCTTTGAAGAGAAAAAATCGCTGGCGGTAGAGGAAGAAAAAACGCCACCAATAACCACGGAACCTGTGACGAATATTAAAAAAGAAAATGAAGAAGCGGCTGATGGCCAGGTTGGTGGATTTGATTTAGCGCCTTCTTTATGATCCTGTTAATCCAGTAATAAAGGGTAATGAGCGTTTATCCATCAAAGGAAAATATTTTAAAAAAAATACGCGAGGCGTTGAGTCATTCAACGTCTTTGCCTTTTCCGCAAAGCGAAGGCAATCAACCCGTTTTTCTTCCATTGGGGCAGGAACCCGAAGTTGAATTTGCAGAACAGTTTACCAAACTTCAGGGTAAATTTATCTATTGCATCAATCAGCAGGAGTTTGCTTTTCAATTGAGTAGCCTGGTTAAAAAACGGGACTGGCAAAAAGTATTTTGTGTGGAAGATAAATTGATTGCACCGGTTGCATCTCAACTGGCAGAGCGGTTGATGAAAACCGGCCTGGCGGAATGTGATGTTTCGATAACAGGCTGCGAAAGTTTAGTGGCAAGAACCGGGAGCATCGTATTAAGTTCCGCACAAGCCTGTGGCCGCACAGCCAGCGTTTATGCTCCCATTCATATCTGTATAGCTTTTACAAACCAGTTGGTGTACGATCTTAAAGATGCCTTGCAGGCTGCAAAAGTTAAGTATGGCAATAATCTTCCTTCTTTATTAACCTTCGCTACGGGCCCCAGCCGGACAGCTGATATTGAAAAAACCCTGGTGGTCGGGGTGCATGGGCCAAAAGAGGTATATGTATTTTTAATTGAATCTTAGGGAAAAGCCGGAAGTACAATAAGTAAATAATAACTTGAAAATTTTGTTGAATTCCCACCATTTCGCACATTAATTACCTGCGCAACTCTTTTTCTTTTTTGAACACTTAGCTTATCTTTATCACATGACAAACCCCGGTATTTATCATTTATTTGTGTACGGTTCTCTCCGGAGCGGCTTTCGCAGCCCTGTGTATGAATATATCAGTCGTTTTTTTACCCTGGTTGGTGAAGCGAAAACCAAAGGAAAATTATTTGATATGGGCAGCTATCCTGCCGGGGTTCCTGCTGAGGATAATAGTTTTATCGTTGGTGAACTTTACGTGGTGAAACATCAAAGTGAATTCTCCTGGGCCATAGGTCAGTTAGATGATTATGAAGGAGTAGATGTAGAAGCTGATGAAATTCAGTTATACCGCAGGGAAATAACCGAAGTGCTTTTTAACGGGCAATCGACCCCGGCCTGGATATACTGGTATAATGGAGATATAAAGGGACGGGCTATTGTTGATTCCGGGGATATGATGGAATACCTGAGAAATAAACAACATGAATGAAGCGATCCCCTCTTTACTACTTCACGTTTGTGTGACATTCCCTTTTCACATTTGTAATTTTAGTTGCCCGGTTAGTTATAAGCGCGAATTTAAAAGATACAGTTATTGATATAATCGTACGAGAATTTTTGTAAATCATTTACGTGGCCTGTAAAATTTATTTTCTTTCCGATTTTCATCTCGGCGCCCCCGATCATGCGAGCAGTCTTGAAAGAGAAAAAGCTCTTGTGCAGTTTTTGGATTCAATAAAACAGGAAGCTGCTGAGATATTTCTTGTTGGGGATATGTTTGACTTCTGGTATGAATACCGGAAAGTGGTTCCCAAAGGTTATGTAAGATTGCTGGGCAAATTGGGAGAGCTTTCCGACCGGGGCATAGCGATTCATTTTTTCACCGGCAATCATGATATGTGGATGCGGGATTATTTTCAAAAAGAGTTACAAATCCGGGTTTATTATAAACCGGAGGAAATAGAGCGAAACGGGAAAAAATTTCTCATAGGGCATGGGGATGGATTGGGACCGGGTGATCATGGCTATAAAAGACTAAAAAAAATATTTCGTAACCCGGTTAGTAAATGGTTATTTGGCATTTTGCCACCCAAAATGGGTATGGGCCTGGCTAATTATTTAAGCCGCCGCAGCCGGACACAAACAGGTGCTTCGGAAGAAATATTTCTGGGGGAAGACAAAGAATGGCTTATTATTTATTGTAAGGAGCTACTTGCCAGAAAAAAAATCGACTTTTTTGTGTTTGGACATAGACACCTAGCCATTGATTATCGTCTTTCTGCCGGCAGCCGGTATATCAACCTGGGTGACTGGATACGGTATTATACCTATGCCGTATTTGACGGGGAGCAGTTGGAATTAAAATCATACAAAGGAAAAGATGACCAGATCATCCGCAACTAAATGAAAAAACCAGGGATCATATGGCTGGGTTTCTTTTTGCTGGCTGTTTCGGGCAGTGCTCAAAGCGATTCGGCATTCCGGCTTTTGAGAACCATGAAAGGAGACATTGTAGATTTTACCGTCGATAACCTGGATAATATTTATTTACTTACGAGCCGGAATCAGATAAAAAAATTCAATGCAAACGGAGATTCCATTGCTGTTTACAACGACATCAAAAAATTCGGGCAGGCAACGCTTATTGATGTTTCCAATCCGTTAAAGGTTTTATTGTATTACCGGGATTTTGCTACAGTGGTTATGCTCGATCGTTTTCTGAATGCCGTCAACAGTATCGATCTCCGGAAACAAAATACATTCCAGGCAAAAGCTATCGGCCAATCCTATGATAATAAGATCTGGGTCTACGATGAGTTGGTAAACAAACTGATTAAAGTGGACGAAGACGGAAAATGGTTGCAGGAAACACCCGACTTCAGGTTGTTATTAGGCGTGGCCCCTTCGCCCATAAAAATATTTGATGAAAACAGGTATGTGTATGTGTACGATTCAATTTACGGTGTGTATGTTTTTGACTATTATGGTGGTTTAAAAAACAATATCATGATTAACCACTGGCAGAATTTCAAAGTAGCCGGTAAATACATCTTTGGTTCCCGGTCAGACACGTTATTTCGTTATGAGATAAGCACTTTCCGGTTGGATGAATGGAAAATGCCGGAACAGATATATAAAAGCAAGGCATTTAATTTTAGCAGTTCCCGGCTGTATGCGATGATGACAGCCTGTAACGGTACGGAAAATTGCATTAGGATATATTCACTCCGTTGACCGGGACGGTGGCAGGATTAATGTTTGTCTGCCTGGACGATAATTTCTCCCAATTCTTTATCAAATAGCCCATATTTTCCAAATTCAATGACCCTTCCTATTTCTTTTCCATTTTTCATAACCAGGATAGTAGGAACATTTTTTACATTCAGGGCTTCGGAAAGGTGACTTAGTGTTTTCTTTTCCCGGTCCACGCCAATCAGGGTAACCCGGTCCTGCGAAAAACCAGCAGCATCAAGCAAGGAATAAAATTTGGGAATGATAAAATGGGAATCTTCACACCAGGTACCCATAAAAACAAGTAGTTGTATTGAATCCTTGTTTTTTGTTAACCCTTCCAATGCCACCGTGTTGGGGGAATACCCTTTCAGGTTCTCTGCATACCATTTAAACGAAGTGTCCTTCAGCAATACATCCTGGGAAATAATGCCTTTCAGCGTTTTTTCATTAGGCCGTTCCACCAGTATTTCATACGGATTTTGAGAAAAACCGGTACTGTAGATAACGAGAGCACAAATAAAAGTTATAAGTCTTTTCATGGTAAAAATTAAATGAATGGCAAATGTAAAAGGGTGCAGGCAAAAGATGATAGAAGGGATGTTAAAGTTGCAGGGAGCAATCGGCAGTTGGCAATAGGCAATCAGCAATGGGGTCGTTTATACTTTAAAATATCTTTGAACTTTAGCAAATTGACTGCTGACTACCCACTGCCAACTGTTCAAAGGTTGGCCTTAAGCTCCAGTAAAAACCCTTTTATTTTTTCAAGTGACTGCATCATAGCGAACTTTTCTTCTGCTCGTTTATTTTTTTTCAAATACTCTTTTGCACCTTCAATGGTAAATTTTCTGCGGCGGAGCAGGTCGTATATTAATACGAGATTCTTAATATCTACCGGTCGGAAAAAACGGTCGCCTTTGCGGTTCTTACGGGGTTGAAGTATGTCAAATTCTGTTTCCCAATAACGGATTAATGACTGGTTTTCACGGAACATAAGGGCTACTTCACCAATAGCGTAATACTGTTTTTTAAAAAGTAGTTCATCCTCAGGGATCTGTAATAAATCGGCCTGAATCGAATTTTCTTTCAAGGAACGGCGCCCCCTGGTGGAAACAGGTTTATCATTTTTTAACCCGGTTGCTGGATCTTTTTTAATGGCAATTTCGGTCAGAACAGGCAACACGTTGGTCTCTTCCACATTACTTGCAGGGCTTTGTTCCGGAGAATTTACAGGTTCTTCGGGTACAACAAAATCAAAAGTAATTTGTGATAATGACTTTCCCATTACCCTGTAAAGATACGAGGAGAAGAAGAGCCGTTAATGAGTTATACATCAATGTGGAAAAATCAACCTAATCAAAGCTTTGGTTGGAAGCCGCTGCTTTTTTCAAAAGCATATCAAACTGCTCAGGCGTCAGATCATTAAAAAAGAAATAAATGGGGTTTATTTTTTCTCCGTTTTTATGTACTTCATAATGGCAGTGCGGCCCGGTTGATTTACCGGTACTACCCACCCATCCGATTACTTCACCACGTTTTACGGTGATCCCGCTTCTCACTTTTACACGAACCATGTGTCCGAACAATGTTTCGTAGCCATAACCATGATTGATGATTACATGATTACCATATCCGTTGCCAGTGCTTCCTGCGGTGGTTACAGTGCCATCGGCTGTAGCATAGATAGGAGTGCCCTGAGGTGCAGAAAAATCAAGACCGGCGTGAAATTTAGTGGTTTTATAAACCGGGTCAATACGGTAGCCAAAACCCGAAGCAACCCGGTTAAGATCCTTATTGCTTACCGGTTGAATAGCCGGGGTATGCGAAAGAAGTTTTTCTTTGTTTTTTACTAATTCTTCTACTTCATCATACGATTTTTTTTGTGAGACCAACCGGCTGCTCAGGTTATCTAAAGTCTTTACAATTGAAGCTACCAACTGGTTGTCCTGTAATTTTGATACAGAGGCGATCTCCAGTTTATTTTCCAGTTCTTTTGCACGGGCACTGTCAGGAATAGGATTGGCTTCAAAAATGGCCCGGTACACATTATTATCTCTTTTCTCCAGTTCCTGCATCTGCTGCTGGATAGATTGTATCCGGTCTTTCAACTGCCGGTAATTATCCCGCAGGTCTTCATTTTGTTGCTGCAGAATTTTTTCTTTGGGAGAACCAATAAACTGGAAAGCGACATATGAGATCAGCCCGGCAGTAACCAGGGCCGCTGCCACAAAGCCAAAAATGCGCAGCAGTTTAACCCGGAAGGGCGTTTCCAGCTTCTCATAACGAAGCGTGTTGGTATTATAGTAATATTTGATTTTCTTCATGAAGACGGCCTTAAACCTTTTTCAGGGAAACAAATGCCACCTGAATATTTTACCTTTGCCTGCCTTCGCAAGGCTCCGGCAGACAAGCCCGGCACTATTTGCGGGGCTGACAAATATAACCCGATAAACCACAAAAATCAACCCGGAAAAAGTGTAAACAGGATCACCCGGGCTAAAATGATGGTTCCGACAGGCCAAAAATTATATTATGACATCAAGCGAAATCCGGCAGGCTTTTTTGGATTTTTTTCATGCTAAAGGGCATACCATCGTTCCTTCGGCACCCATTGTCGTTAAAGATGACCCAACCCTGATGTTTACCAATGCGGGGATGAACCAGTTCAAAGATTATTTTCTCGGGAATAAATTGCCACCTTTTGGTAGGGTGGCTGACACACAAAAATGTTTACGGGTAAGTGGTAAACATAACGACCTCGAAGAAGTGGGCGTGGATACCTATCATCACACGATGTTTGAAATGCTGGGCAACTGGAGTTTTGGGGATTATTTTAAAAAAGAAGCCATCAGTTGGAGTTGGGAATTGCTGACAGAAATTTATAAAATACCACGGGATAGGCTGTATGCAACCGTTTTTGAAGGAGATAAAAAAGAAAATATTCCTGCTTCTACGATTGCTCTTACAAAATGGAAGGAATATTTGCCCGATGATCATATAGTATTTGGCAATAAAAAGGATAATTTCTGGGAAATGGGTGATACCGGCCCCTGCGGTCCCTGCAGTGAGATACATGTAGACTGCCGTCCGGATGATGAAAGAAAAATAATTCCCGGACAAAGCCTGATCAATAAAGATCATCCACAGGTGATTGAGATCTGGAATAATGTATTCATTCAATTTAACCGGTTAAAAGACGGTACCCTGGAACCATTACCCGCCACTCATGTGGATACTGGTATGGGATTGGAGAGACTGGTTCGGGTAATACAGGGAAAGCAAAGTAATTATGATACCGACCTTTTTACCGGTACCATTGCGGCGACAGAAAGAATAACAAAAAAGAAATACAACCCAGACCTTTTGGAATCTGAGAACTCCCAAAAGAGTGACAGGGCGGCTGTCGCTTTCCGGGTCATTGCAGATCATATCCGTGCTATCAGTTTTACCATTGCTGATGGACAGTTACCATCAAATACAGGTGCCGGGTATGTTATTCGCCGGATACTTCGCCGTGCCGTTCGTTATTATTATTCTTACCTGGATTATAAAAAACCGTTGCTGACTCAATTAGTCCCGGTACTGGCTAAGCAATTTGAGCAGGTGTTTCCGGAATTACTGCAACAGGAAGATTTCGTTTGTAAAGTGATAAAAGAAGAAGAAGAGGCTTTCTTACGAACCTTAGACAAAGGGATTACAAAATTTAATGAACGGGTTCAATTGAACAAAGATCAGATGCTTCCTGGTGATAAGACCCAAAAGAGTATCGATGGCGTAACCGCATTTATTCTTTATGATACTTATGGTTTCCCGATAGATTTAACCCAATTATTGGCAAAAGAGATTGGTTGGGAAGTTGATATGGAAAGATTCCAGACGGAATTAGGAAAACAAAAAGACCGCAGCCGTGCTGCAGGTACAGTGGATGCAGAAGATTGGATTATTTTGAAAGAGGGGTCCAACCAATTTGTTGGTTATGATTCGCTGGAAGCCAGAGCTTCCATTCTGAAATACAGAAAAGTAAAAGCAAAGGGCAAGGAAGCGTATCAAATCGTATTAGATACTACACCATTTTATGCAGAAAGCGGGGGACAGGTTGGAGATACGGGATGGCTGGAAATAGGTGGTTCCACCATTGAAGTAATTGATACCAAAAAGGATAATGACTTGATCATTCATTTTACTGAATCGATCCCGGTGGATCTATCCGGGACCGTAACGGCAAAAGTTGATGCAGCTAAAAGAAAAAACACGGAACTGCACCATTCTGCCACCCACCTGCTTCATGCTGCATTACGAAAAATAGTGGGTAACCACGTTGCCCAAAAAGGATCGCTGGTAAATAAGGAACATCTGCGCTTCGACTTTTCTCATTTTGCGAAAGTAACCGCTGAAGAAATAGCACAAGTGGAGGCCCTGGTCAATGAAAAAATAAGAGAGAATATTCCGGTTGTCATTAAAGAAATGAAAAAAAACGAAGCGCTGAAACTTGGCGCCATGGCTTTATTCGGAGAGAAATATGGTGATGCGGTTCGGGTGGTTATTATGGACAGGGATTATTCGGTCGAACTCTGTGGTGGAACACATGTAGGCGCTACCGGGGAATTAGGTTTGTTTAAATTGACCGGTGAAACAGCCGTTGCAGCAGGTGTTCGCCGGGTGGAAGCCGTTTGCGGTAAACAGGCAGAAGATTATGTGCTTGAACAAACCGGTTTATTGAACAATCTCAGAGAAGTGCTGAAGAATCCAAAGGATATTCAAAAAGCCGTGGAAAACCTGCAGGCAGAAAATGCAGAGCTGAAGAAACATGTGGATGTCCTGGAAGCAAGACAGCTGGTCATCATACGAAATGAATTGCTGCAAAAAGATGAAATTATCAACGGGATAAATTTTATAGGTGATATTGTTGAAGTAAGTAATGCAGATGCCCTGAAAAAACTTTGTTTTGATTTAAAGAATCATTTGCGGGACCATGTAGCCGTGCTTTGTGTGAATATAGGGGGCAAACCCTTTGTAGCTGTTGGCATATCCGATACCGTGGCGCATGCTAAAAACCTGGATGCAGGAAAAATTATTAAAGATCTGGTGGCGCCTTTAATAAAAGGTGGCGGCGGCGGACAAAAAACACTGGCTACTGCCGGAGGACAGGATGTTAGCAATCTTATGCAGGTGATTGAAGCCGTTAAGAAATTATTGTAATCATTTGGGCCAGATATGATGGAGTTGTTCATCCTCCTCCTCATCTTTTTTCGGAGGAGTCATTCTACGGGTTTCTTTCAGCACATTAAGTCCCCAAAATATGACAGCAATGAAGAGGGTAAAACAAATTCCGGCAATAATATATTCCATAGAAAATAATTCTGATGGTTCGACAACTTATATTCAACAGCGTTTAATAATTCCGGTTGTTAATCTCAACGTTTCGTAAAAGTACCAGAGGTAATTACGTATGAATAGCATCATTGAAACAGACCGTTTATTGCTTCGCTTATTTACGCTGGATGATGCCCCCCTGATCTTTCAATTAAACCTAGACCCGGAGGTGACCCGTTTTACGGGAGATCCGATCATAAATATGGAAGAGGCGGAACGGGTACTCCAACAAATAATCATTCCGCAATATGCTTTGTATAATCATGGTCGTTGGGCGGTTCATGTAAAGCATGATTTGGAATTTATAGGCTGGTGTGGTTTAAAAGCAAAACCGGCCACTGGCCTGGGAGGCAGTGAAGGAATGGAGATAGACCTTGGTTACCGTCTTTTAAAAAAAGCCTGGGGAAAGGGGTATGCCACCGAAGCTGCCTATGCCTGTATTAAATATGGCTTTGAAAAGTTAAACCTGCCCCGCATTATCGGCAGGGCAATGCCGCAAAACACAGGTTCGATCCGGGTACTCGAGAAATGTGATATGCATTATCTTGGGGAAGAAGTAGTGGATGGTCATCCTGCCCGGACCTATGAATCCATCAATCCGTTCATCCATCAATAATACCCCTTAAATATCACCCGGTTTTAACATTTCCGAAACATTTCGTATTTAAAAAAATGTCGTTATATTTGATCTACGAAATTCAACGTAGATAATTTATAAAAATAATTTTTATGAAACAATCCCTGGTAAAATTTGCCGCTTTTATGTTTGCAGTCGCCTTGTTGCTTCCGGCTTCCTTAGTGGCACAAAAAGATGAAAAAGATAAAGATGCAAAGGAGCATAAAGATGTCCGCCAGATAATAATTACTGCCAAAGGCGATAAAGATGAGAAAATTGTGGTGGAAGTCGTGGGTGATAAAGTGCTGGTGAATGGCAAACCCCTGGAAGAATACAAAGATAAAAATGGTGATATCAATGTTCGGGTCAATAAATTAAAGGACTTGGAATACCTGACTATTCCGAGGGTTCCCAAAAGTTCTGCAGGGAGTTATTTTGATAGCTACAATATGTACAGCGAAGCAGCTGATCATGCAATGTTGGGTGTAACCACTGAGAAAGCAGAAACCGGAGTAAAGATCCAGGATATTACCAAAGAAAGCGGTGCCGAAAAAGCCGGACTGAAAGAAGGAGATGTAATTATAAAGATTGATGATAAAAAGATTGATGACCCCGATGACCTTTCTAAAATTATCCGTGAACATAAACCAGGTGATAAGGTAACTGTTACCTACCTGAGAGATAAGAAAGAACAAAAAGCAACAGCAGAGTTAACAAAATGGAAAGGCGTAAGACTTTTTGATGGCACAACACCCGGTCAGAATTTCAAACTGGATCTTGGTGAAATGGATTTCGGAAAGGAAATTCCCCGCATCATGGCTATACCCAGAACACCCGGTGCTAACGGTCAGGCCTGGACCTGGTCTGGTGGAAGCCCTAAACTGGGGCTATCTGTTCAGGATACAGATGATGGCAAAGGCGTGAAAGTAATTGAAGTGGATGATGAAAGCAATGCTGAAAAAGCCGGGATAAAAGAAGATGATATTATTTCAGAAGTGGATGGTAAAACAGTAAACAGTACCGATGAAATGGTAAAAACCATTAAGGAAAGTAAAGAAAAAGTATCCATCATGATCAAATTGCAACGCGGCGGTAAAACTCAGAACCTGGAAGTAAAAATGCCTAAAAAGATAAAAACCGCTGACCTCTGATAAAGAAATAACATTTTAATGTGTAGTAAATAACTGCCCTCATTTTCTTGGGGGCAGTTGCTTTTAGTCTGGTTCATAGGTGCAGACAACCTCAAATGGGCTATTTTTGCTTCCCGATAAATTCGGGCTTATAATTAATGACGGATACAAGTGCATATGAAGTAGTGGTGGGTCTTGAAGTTCATGCCCAATTACTCACAAAAAGCAAATTGTTTTGTGGTGATAGTATTGCTTTTGGTGCGGCTCCCAATACCCATGTTAGCCCTATCACACTGGGCCACCCGGGTACTTTGCCGAAGATGAACAAAAAAGCCATTGAATTTGCCATAAAAATGGGATTGGTCTGTCATTGCGAAATAAGTAAGCACAATTATTTTGCCCGTAAAAATTATTTCTATCCGGATCTTCCAAAAGGCTACCAGGTATCTCAGCATACCACACCTATTTGTAAAAATGGTTTTGTTAAGATTAATATCCGGGGTGAAGAAAAATTAATCCGGCTGAACAGGATACACCTCGAAGAAGACGCCGGCAAAAGTTTGCATGATGTTGATGTAGCGAATACCTGCATCGATTACAACCGGGCAGGCACCCCATTGATTGAAATAGTAAGTGAACCTGATCTCCGCAGCAGTGAAGAAGCGTTTGTTTATTTAACTGAGATCCGAAAACTGGTTCGTTATTTGGAAATATGCGATGGTAATATGGAAGAAGGCAGCCTTCGTTGTGATGTTAATATTTCTGTTCGTAAAAAAGGAGAGACACGACTGGGAACCCGGGTGGAAATAAAAAATCTGAATTCCATCCGGAATGTGAAAAGAGCCATTGAAGCAGAGGCCATACGTTTGACCCAATTGCTGGAAACGGGTGAAAAGATCATCCAGCAGACAAGAAGTTTTGATGCAGAAAACGGGACTACCACTGCCATCCGTGATAAAGAAGATGCAGATGATTACCGTTATTTTGCCGAACCTGATCTGACTCCTTTCCAATTACAAGATGAATTTATTGAAACGATCAGGCAGTCTATGCCGGAATTGGCGGAACAAAGAATTAAAAAGTACATTACCACAGGACAGCTTTCTATGTACGATGCCACTGTTTTGACCGAGGAAAAATCCTTTTCAGATTATTTTGAAGAAATAATTACTTCATTTCCTCTGACAATACAATATGGAGAAGAGCAGGGCGGTAGGTATAAAACTGCAGCCAACTGGATGCTGGGTCCTGTAAAATCCTGGTTGAATGAAAACCAGAAGGATATAAATGAATTTCCACTGCCTCCCGGACAAATGGCCGGGCTGATCGCATTGATTGATACAGGAAAAATCAATTTTTCTGTTGCATCAGCAAAAATATTTCCGCAAATGCTAAAGGAACCCGCAAAAAATCCTGAAGATATTGTGACAGAACTAAACCTGCTTCAACAATCAGATGTGTCCGCTATTGGACCAATTATTGACAAGGTATTAGAGAAATTAGCAGACAAGGTCACCGAATATAAAAAAGGAAAAAAAGGTTTGCTGGCTTTGTTTGTAGGCGAAGTGATGAAACAATCAAAAGGTAAGGCCGATCCCAAAATAACGAATGAATTATTACTCGAAAAATTAAAATCTTAATAAAAAAAGAATGAAAAAAATAATACTTGTAGTTTCCGTCATCGCCACCCTGGCCTCCTGTAAGAATACAGACGGGGAGAAAAAATTTGAAGTAAGCGGCGTTATTAAAAATAATACAGCGAAAATTATTTACCTCGAAGAGATCCCGATGACCACCATGCAGCGTATCGTTGTGGATTCTTTTGTTATAAGTAAAGAGGGGAAATATAAACTGAAAGCCGGAACGGCCGATGCGCGGGTATACAATCTGCGTATGGATCAGAACAATTACCCCCTGGCCGCCGTTATCAATGATGCCGAAAAAATTACCCTGGATGCGGTCTTTAATAAAGAGAATAACCAGTTTGCAGAAAGCTACGATGTAAAAGGATCTCCGGCGAGCAGCCAGATGAAGGATTTCATGGTGGCTTTTAATACTAAGCTGCAGGATATTTTTTATACAGATAAAAAAACAGATAGTTTACAAAAAGCAGGCACTACCGATTCTGTAATAGCGGCATTGCAAAACGATATCATTAAAATTGCAGCTGATTTAAAAAGCCTGGTTTTATCCTCCATTGGCCAATCGGGGAATCCGGCATTAACCATGTTTGAGCTGGGTTATTACCAATCAACTGCTAACAATCCTGGATTTCACCTGGAGCCTATGGAAAAAAGTGAAGTAAGTGAAATAGTGGATGCTGCAGTTGCTAAGTTCCCGCAGCACCAGGGCCTTGCAGCTATTCAATCTTCACTGAGTGGGTGGATAGGGAAACAGGCGCCGGAATTCAGTTTGCCGGATGCTTCCGGAAAACAAATAGCGCTGAGTTCATTTAAAGGAAAATATGTACTGGTTGATTTCTGGGCCAGTTGGTGCGGACCCTGCCGCAAGGAAAACCCCAATGTGGTGAGGGCCTGGAATAAATTCAAAGATAAAAATTTCGCCATACTGGGTGTTTCCCTGGATAAACCCGGGAAGAAAGAGGACTGGATGAAAGCAGTGATGCAGGATCAGCTTACCTGGACCCAGGTCAGTGATCTGTTATATTGGGATAGCAAGATGGTTCCCTTATATAAGATAGATGGGATTCCTTATAACGTATTGGTGGATCCACAAGGTAAGATCATTGCTGAGGGATTGCATGGTGAAGCATTGGAAAAAAAGCTAGCGGAAATTTTACAATAATTATTCTGCATATAAAAAAAGCCCTTCGTTGTATAACGAAGGGCTTTTATATTTTCACATTTAAATCTTATTAATTATCCCAGAATACTCTGCTCTGAAGATCAGAACCTTTTTGACCGGGGTTATTAGGGTTCAGATCGATCTCAGATTGCGGATAGAATAAAGTACGGGGTACTGCGTTTAACACACCATTGGTAGGTGGAGTAATAACCGGAAAACCGGTTCTTCTCCAGTCTGTCCATGGTTCAACAGATACACCAAAGAGCGCAATATATTTTTCTTCAATCACCTGGCGGATCTGTTGGGCAGTAGTGCCAACCAATGTGCCATTCGCAGCCAGGTAATTGCTGATATCAATTGCTGCTACACCTACTTCCTGCATGGAAGCTGTAATACCATCTGTATAAAACTGTTGTGCGGATCCCGGGGCACCTCTCAAAGCTGCTTCCGCACGGATGAAACAATACTCTGCATACGTGAGCATACGTTGCGGTGCTGCACCCGTATAAACAAATGGAGGTGTTGTAGGACTGGTTGAACCAAGTGCACCTCTTAAAAAAACGTGAATCCGACTGTAATTGTTATTAGGAGCTACTGGTGGGGCTGCAGCAGACACACCAACAAAATTTTCCGGAGCTATTACGATCTGTCCACCTGCGCCAACTCCTGCGCCCGTAACATTATTACTTAATGTTATACTGGTGGCAGTGACTGCTGTGGCAAATGTATTGGCAGGAATATTTGTCCCTGAAATCCGCATATTAACAGCTGCACCCGTTGTTGAAGTAAATTGTAAAACATTATTACCTGCAGCAGTTGCTGCTGAAGTACCAATCGTTATCGGAAGTGGTATACCTGCATAGGGGAATGAAGTAAAATAATAAGGTCTGCGGGGATCATTCTTGGAACCCATCAAAGCCAGCATACTGGCATCTGCAAACATATAATTGGGACGGCTAACTTCAAACGCAGAAATAGGGCTGCGTTGATTGGGTATATCATAAAAATTCAATTTGAAGTTATCCGCATTGGAAGCCATAAATGTTATACCAGCTGTATTAATTAATGTGGTCATCTGTGCAAGACAAAAGGCAGGATTGACTTTGCTGTAATGAAGCAATAGTCTCAACCGAAGTGTATTGGCAAGTTTTATCCAATTTGCTTTTATTGTTGCATAAGTACCAGTATACATTACGGAGTTAGTACCCGGTGTAAGTACACTTGATGCGGCATTCAGTTCTGTTACTGCATCAATAAGAAGCGTATTCAACTTTGGATAGATCAGCGCATCATCCTCATAATGGGGCTGTGTATTTCCCGTAAGCTGTTGTGCTTCTGAGTAAGGAACATCTCCCCAAACATCTACCACCAAACCATACTCATATGCCTTCAGAATCTTTGCAATACCAGTATAATAGGGACTGGCTGTTCCCTGCTTGATGATCAGTTCAAGGTCACCTAAAGTGGTGGCATGGATACTGCTCCAAACGTTGTTCAGATCACTTCCGGTAATATTATAACGGTAATAATCCCAGGTCTGGTTGGCCTGTGAAGCACCACCCGACATATGTTGCATGATAAGGGTAGCATACCTGTACAGGTCGCTTCCTCCTTCAAAACCCAGGTTCACCTGTGCTGAGGTCAGCAACTGGGCAATAGGGCTGTTGGAGTCCGGAATGCGGTCCGGGTCATAGTTGATATCCATCTTTTTTTTGCAGGAACTTACTGCGACAATCCCTGAGAAAAGCAGGACTATTTTTAAATATCTGAGTTTCATAATAATAATAATTTATTGATTAAAAGCCGAGTTTTAATGATACACCGATACTGCGTGTTTGCGGCAGCGCATTGAACTCCAAACCTTGTGCATTACTGATACCAAGTGCATTTTGCTCCGGATCAAGATGCGGGTAGTGCGGGGCGTTCAAAAAAAGATTGCGGCCGAATACAGACAACTCTACATTTCCAAAAGGTAATTTATTTAATACCGAGGATGGAACTGAATAGCTCATAGAAGCTTCCCGTATACGGAACCAGGTGGTTTCATATATAAAGCCTTCAGCTGCTGCAAACTTTCCACTGTTGCCCCAATATTGTTCAGCAGTAACTTTGGTAGTGTTTGGCTGGCCATTGGTATAAACGGCATCAAACATATAATTTTTAGTTGCAGCACCGGTGGCATCAAATCTCGGGAATTCTGCTGTTTCTTTTGCTGCACCATTTCTTTGCAGGTCAGCAATGTTCCGTGAATATTGATCTCCCCCTTTTTTGTAATCTATCAGGAAAGTCAGAGACAGGTTTTTGTAGGTTAATGTATTCGTGAAACCAATCTGGTATTTAGGATTGGGGTTACCAATTTTCTGAACACCTGAAGTAATTCTTGGAAGACCCCACAAAGCTGTATTGGCTGTAGTGCTGGCATCGTTTACAATAATTTTACCTGTTTTTACATCTCTGAGGTAAGCATTACCATAAATCTGTCCATATTCATCACCTACTACCAGACGAACATTCGGAGTTACGAATCCACCGAGGAAGATATTAAGTACACCATCTTCCAGTTTGTCAACATAACTCTTAAACTGGGTGTAGGAAAAGTTAAAATTCCAGCTGAAAGATTTTGTTTTAACAGGGGTAGCAGTTATGCCGAGTTCGTTTCCAATATTAGAAAGGTTACCAGCATTTCTAACCACCGAAGTGATACCTGATGTGGCAGAAACCGGTACACCAAAGATCAGTTTCCTGGAATCCTGCCAGTAATGGGTGGCTTCAATATTTAATCGTCCTTTAAAGAAAGCTAATTCAAAAGCAACCTCTTTATTCCTGGTAAATTCAGGTCCGAGATTTGGGTTACCTGCTCCGTTGCTTAGTGTGAAACCCTGAATCCCGTTAAAAGGAAAGGCAATAGAAGGGCCAAAACCATCAGCAGATCCTGCGCCGGCAAAATAAGAATCAGTTGAATAAACAAAATCACCTGCCTTACCGACGGTAGCAATATTTCCGCGGATCTTAATAGACTCGATTACTTTATTTTTCAGATTAGGAATCCACTCAGTGAAATTGATTGATCCACCCACTCCGTTATAGAGGTAAGAATTTTTTCCAATCTTGAAAGTGGAAGACCAGTCATTTCTTAAGGTGACGTTCAAACTAAAAATACTTTTGTAGCCAACCGTAAAATCACCATAAAGACCCAGCAGCCTTGTTTTGGATGAACCATTGGAAGGAGAAGGACTAAAAGTGGTTGTATTATTAAGTTGTTCAAAATCACGGACAATAATTCCTTTACCATCTAGCTGGGCAGCGGCACTGTAAATCTGGTTAAACTCAGTTCCAACAACAGCAGATCCTGTAAAGTTTTTAAAACGCTTATTAGCTGTAAAATATCCATTAGAGCCAAAACTGCGGTACTGGTTTCTTATTTCACGGACAGCACCTACAGCATTTGCCGTAGTATTGGCACCGCCACGGGCACCTATCTGGTCATAGGCATGACGGAAAGTTGAGAATACATCCGTACCTATTTTATAATCTGCCTGTAACCATTTGTTAAGTTTGAAATTGAATGATACATTCCCGATAAAACGGTTGATCTCATCCTTATAGCGGTTATGCTTGATGGTCCAGTAGGGGTTGTCTTCCCCAAGTGGGTATAGCTGATTACCTGCGGCATCTTCCCATTTCAGACCTGTAAGGTCATAACTGCGGGGCGTAAACCAACCCCGGAATAAAGGATTGCTTAACTGGTTACCCTGCTGTGTTCTGCGGGAAGCGTTGTTGGAATAGTTTGCACCTACAGAAACAGTCAGGTAATTATTTATTTTCGAACTTGTATTCAAAGAGAAATTATGTCTTGACAGCACGTTATTGTTAATCACCCCGGTATTCTTCAGGTAGCCATAAGAAAAACGAAAAGTGTTTTTGTCTGTTCCACCGGAAAAAGCAATATTATTCTGCCAGTTTATTCCATGTTGTAATATGTCAGATACATTATTAGGATAGGCTTTTAGTACTTCCGTCCTGTTGTTAAGATTGGTAGCAGGATTGTATGCATTTGTAACTGTAACAGGCAGGCCTGTTACAGGGCTGATAAAAGCTGGCCCCCAGGATGAGGACGATACTGCAGAAAAAACACCGCCGGTACCCTGGGCATAATCATTCTGATAATCAGGAATACGGTTAGCACTTTCCACCTGGTAGCTGGAAGAAAACTGGATAGAACTTTTCTGACCGGCTTTACCTTTTTTTGTTGTTATAACTATTACACCATTTGCTCCCCTGGAGCCATAGATAACAGCAGCAGAAGGGCCTTTTAACACACTCATGCTTTCAATGTCTTCCTGGTTAATATCAATGGCCCTGTTTGATACAGAAGGACCATTTTGAAGTGGGCTGCCACCACCGCCGTTATCAATGGGAATACCATCAATAACAAAAAGTGGCTGGTTGCTTCCGGTGAAAGTAGTATAGCCGCGGATAATAATGCTGGAGCCGGTAAAAGAACCGCCGCTTCCGCTAACTCTTACGCCGGGTATCTTTCCAGCGAGGGCATTCGTGATATTTGTTGTATGTGACCGGGTAAGTTCTTCCGCATTAATTTGTGTTACACCATACCCCAGAGTTTTCTTATCTTTTTTGATACCAAATGCAGTTACCACTACTTCAGACATGGTTTTGTCTTCATTTTTTAGTGTTGCATCTAACGTTGCTCCAGATCCGATCGCTTTCTCAACAGGACTCATGTCAACGGAAGAAAAGACCAATGCTTTAGCGTTGGCGGGTATGGTCAGGGAATAAGTACCATCATCTTTCGTAGTTGTACCGGTGGTCGTTCCTCTTATCAGAACCGATACATTTGGAAGGGGCTTGCCTTTGTCATCGGTAACCTTACCGCTGATTACGCGTTGTGCCAATGCCTGGGATGCAAAGAACACAATTCCCCAAAGGAGTAAAAACAGTTTTCTCATGTGCGTTTAGTTTTAGTATAAAAAAGAAATCAAAGTCATCCTTTCCCGCCTTAATGGACGGGGAATAGAGGGCTTGAAATTAATTAACCTTGAACGAAAAATTCAAAAAAATGTTCACTTTCTGAAAATACAGCTTGTTACCTGATTTTTTGCCTTAATATTGGTTGCGACCCCTTCAGTTTATAGACATTTCAGCAAGGTCATTTGCTGCTTACAAATCAGCCTTCCAGGGGCTTCGTTGCATCCCATAAAGGTATTGAAAATGAGCTATTTCTTCATTTTTACAAAGGAAATCAAAATGGCGGGTAAAAGAACCAGGTTGGTAAAAGTGGCCGTAACCAGTGTCAGGGAAGTAAGCCATCCCAGCGCCTTGGTACCATCGAAGCCGCTGAAACAGAAAATGACAAACCCGGCAATCAAAACCATAGAGGTGTAAATGATGCTGATCCCGGTGCTGTGAATGGTGTCAATCACCGTTTTTTTCATATCAAAATTATTCCGGGGTAATTCCTGTTTATAGTTAACCAGAAAGCGGATAGTGACATCAATTGCAATTCCAAGAGCTACACTGAAAACCAATACCGTAGAGGGTTTCAGCGGAATGCCCGTCCAACCCATAATACCTGCTGTAATCAGCAGCGGGATGATGTTTGGGATCAGGGAACAGATAAGGATCCGGGCCGATCTAAAAAGATAAAGCATACAAAAAGCGATCAGTATAAATGCCCAGATAATACTATCTTTTAAGCCGTTTATAATGTACCGGCTACCTTCCAGGAAAGTCACGCTGGTTCCTGTAAGTTGTACATTGTATTTGCCTTTGGGAAAAAGCTGGTCAACCCGGGTTGTAATACTGTCCAGGATTTTTGGGAGCCGTTTACTGCCTACATCAGCCATACTGACACTGATCCTTGCCTGTTGTTTTTCACTGTCCATGAAAGTGGCGACCAGTTTAGCGAAGGAATTGGTAAGATTGCCGGAATCACCTTTCATGCTCAGGTATTGCGATAAAGCTGGCAGATCAAACTCAGAAGGCATAGAATAACTGTTGCTGTCGCCGTCAAAAAAAGCCTGTTTGGCAAATTTTAATCCCTCGGTAATACTTAAAGGGCGGGCAATATCAGGAATCGTAGAAAGAAATTTTGAGAGGGAATCAATCCGGATAAGGTTATTGAAATTGCGGGATACTCCCCGTTTTTCTTTTGTATCCACAACTATTTCAAGAGGCATTACTCCTTTGAAATTACTTTCAAAAAAACGCAGGTCTGTATAAAGTTTATCAGTCTTGGGAAGATCATCAACAATATAACCCAGCGTTTTCAATTTAAAAATACCGGTAATAGAAACGGCTACAATTAAAATGGAAATTCCATAAATGAATTTTCGGTGATTAAGCGACCATCTTTCCAAACGATCCAGCCATCTCTTTAATCCCGGGTTTTCAAGATACCGGGTATGCCGGCTTTTGGGAGCCGGTAAAAAACTTAGAACAGCCGGAATAAAAATAAGTGAAATGAAAAAGAGCGCAATTATGTTGATGCCGGCTACAATGCCAAATTCTTTTAATATCTGGCTTTGGGTTAGCGCAAATACAGCAAAACCAATGGCAGCTGCCAGGTTACAAAAAAGGGTCACCACGCCCATACGGTCCACCATCATCACGAGTGACTTTTTCTTATCACCGGTTTCATTGTAAGAGGTATGAAACTTATTTAGAAAGTAAATACAATTGGGGATGCCAATTACAACTATCAATGGTGGGATAAGTGCATTCAGGATGCTGATCTTATACCCCATCATCTGGATCGTGGCAAAACTCCATATAACGCCCAGCATAACTACCGTTAAAGAAAGCCACATGGCACTTAGGGAGCGAAAGAACAGCAACAGGATAAGTGCAGAAAGAAGGATGGAGGCAAAAATAAACATCCGCATTTCTTTTACAATCCGAACCGATAATTCTGTTCGGATATGTGGTAACCCGCTCTTGTAGACTATAAGATTATTTTCTTTTCCAAATTCATCGGCGAGGTTGCCGATCGTATGTACAATCCCGATACGGTCTTTGGAAGCCATCAGGTCCCTGTTGATACGGACACCCATCATCCAGGCATGGGTGGAAGGATTATACAATAAGTGCTGGTAAAAAGGAAGATTTAAAAATACAGCTGCTCCGGTATCAATCTCTGCCTGGGTTAAAGCCCGGTCGGAAAAAATGGTATCAGCCTTCAGTTTTTCCGTTTCGGGTATTTTAACCAGGTTAATAGCTGTAGGAATTCCAATGACATCATCGACACCTTTTACTTTTTTCAGACTACGTTGTAAGGAAGCGTAAGCGTTGAATATTTTTTCGGTGAACAGTTTGTCGGTTTGTATCCCGATAACCAGCAGGTTTCCATCTTCCCCGAATTTTTTCCGGAACTCCTGGTAGGCTTTGTATTTGGGATTGTTGATGGGGATGGCTCTTGAAAAATCATAACTCAACTCTACTTTGCTGGCATGATAAGCCATAAAAACACTAAGTCCCGCCAGTATTAACAATAGCGGCAAGCGATATTTAAGAATAAATCGTCCGAGCTTTTGCCACATATCAGTTAAATGATTGAAGAGGTACAAAGAAACGTAAAAACAACTGACAAAGGACAAATAAGTACGCCGTCAGCCGGATCATTTCTCACAAGCCCGGCTGACTTATATAACATTCCTCACTTTGGAATACTTTTGAAGAATGAGGTATTGCTTTTTAATCATATTTTTTTTTATTGCCGATGCTATATCAGCACAGGATCCCATTCCACCGGTGGGTCTATGGCGTGAACATTTACCCTATAACAGTGCCATTGATGTTACCGCCGGAAATGGAAAAATTTATTGTGCTACACCCTATAGCCTATTCTCCGTATCAGTAGGTGAAAATTTGATTGAGAGATGGAGCCGTGTTACGGGCTTAAGTGAAACAGGTGTCAGCACGATAAAATATGATGAAGCCAATCAGAAACTGTTTATAGCCTACCAGAACAGCAATATTGATATCATTTACCGGAATGATATTTACAATGTACCGGATATAAAAAGAGATAATATCGTTGGAGATAAAAACATTTATAATATTTATCCGCTGGGAAAAAATTATTATCTCTCCTCCGGATTGGGTGTCATCGTAGTTGATGGGAGCCGATACGAAGTAAAAGATTCCTGGCTTATAGGAAACGGCGGCAACCCCGTAAAAGTGAATGGCTTTACCAGTGATGGATCATTTTTTTATGCGGCTACGGAAGAGGGGTTGAAGAAGACATCGCTAACGACAACCAATCCTGCAAACTATGCAAACTGGCAAACAATAAGCGGCGGAAATGGATTAACAACGGGAGCTTGTAAAAATGTAATGACCGTCCAAAACAAAGTGATCGTCCAGAAAAATGATTCGTTGTTCGTACAAACCGGAACAAGCTGGAGTTTATTTTATACGGATGCCTGGCCTATTGTCAGCAGCAATACCACGGAGAATAAAATTCAATTATGTGAAAGACAACTTAATGGTACCAGCAGGGTAATTATTTTAAATGCGGATGGTACTGTTTTCCGGGCTCTGGCCAATACCGGGGCTGTTTCCTTTCCCAGGAAAGTGATCTTATTTAATAATGATCCCTGGGTGGCCGACCAGTTTGCGGGTTTATCGCATTTTGGTTCTTCAACAACGTATCAATCTTATGTATTGAATTCACCGCAAGGAATCGCCAGCGGAGAAATGGTGGTTTACAAGGGTGTTTTTTATGCAACATCAGGATCAGTAAACAATGCCTGGAATTATCAATACAATGGTGATGGTCTCTACACTTTTAAAGAAGGAAGCTGGAATAATATTAACAGGTACCGCTTTACGCAAATAGATTCTCTATTGGATTATCTGACTATTGCTATTGATAAAAGAGATGAAACCATCTGGGCCGGCTCTTTCGGAGGCGGTTTGTTGCACATAAAACCCGGGCCGGTATTTGAAATTTTTAAACAAAATAACCTGGGCGCTACCGTTGGTGACCCCGCCAGTTATCGGGTTGCGGGCCTGGCATTTGACGGAGATAATAATTTATGGATTTCCAATTTCGGATCCACGCAACCGCTGCGGGTACGGAAAAATGACGGTAGCTGGAAAAGTTTTTCGATGCCGTTTTCTTTAATTGAAAATCCGTTGTCGCAATTGGTGATCGATGATGCCAATTATAAATGGATTGTTGCCTCCAAGGGAGCTGGTTTGATCTGTTTTGATCATGGCACATCAATAGATAATATCAATGATGACCGGTGGAGAAGATATGGTGCCGGTTCCGGTAACGGCAATCTTCCGGGCAATGATGTGCAATGTGTGGCAAAAGATAAAAATGGTTTTATCTGGGTGGGGACCAATGATGGCGTTGGGGTGATTCAATGCCCGGAGCAGGCATTTGGTTCTCCGGCCTGTGATGCCATCTGGCCCATAGTGCCGAATGGAAATTTTGCGGGTTATCTGTTCAAGGGGCAGGAAGTGCGTTCCATTGCGGTGGATGGTGCCGACAGAAAATGGGTGGCAACTAAGAATGGTGTTTTCCTGATAAGTGCTGATGGCGAAAAAGTGATTTACCGTTTTACGGAAGACAATAGTCCCTTATTGAGCAGTGATGTAAAGAAGATTGCTATTGATGGACAAACCGGTGAAATATTTTTTGCTACGCTGAAGGGTATTTGTTCTTTCCGCAGCACGGCAACCGATGGCGGAGAAACGAATGAAGAGGTGCTGGTGTTTCCCAATCCCGTGCCACCTGGATATTCCGGAACCATTGCCATCAGGGGATTGGTGAATAATGCGATTGTAAAGATCACTGAACTGGATGGTCGTTTGGTTTATCAAACAAGGGCCCTGGGCGGGCAGGCGGTGTGGGATGGAAAGAATTATAAGGGGCAAAAAATTTCCAGTGCTGTGTATTTGGTGTTGGTGAATGATGATGGGAAGAAGGAACGAATGGCAACAAAGATTTTTTTTATTCAAAAATAAAAAATTGCCACAAAGGCACGAAGCCACGAAGTAATGCGTCTTAAACTTTGTGTCTTAGGGGCTTTGTGGCCTGATAAAAATTATTGTCTGACAAACTCCATAAAACTAAAGGCCTGGTATTGCGGACCGTGAAATATGGCGAAACGAGTATCATCGTAACCATCTTCACTGAATTATTCGGCGTACAATCCTACCTGGTAAATGGAGTAAGGACCTCCTCCAAAAAGGGAACCGGCAAAGCCAGTTTGTTTCAGCCATCGGCTTTGCTGGAACTGGTTGTTTATCATAATGAATTAAAACACCTGAATCGCATCAAAGAATTTAAATGGGGGTATCTCTACCAGCATATTTTTTCGGATGTGCCTAAAAATGCGGTGGCATTATTCATGATAGAATTGCTGACCAAATGTTTGAAACAACCGGAAGGCAACCCGGAGCTTTTTCATTTTACAGAAGACATCTTTATACACCTCGATAGCAGCAGTGGTACGGTTATGGCGAACCTGCCCTTGTTTTTTGCGTTGCACCTTCCGTTTCATTTTGGTTTCCGGATTACGGATAATTACAGCGCAACAAATTCTTTTCTTGATTTGCAGGAAGGGATTTTTGTGAATGAGCAACCGCATCATCCGCATTTCCTGGCAGACAAACAGGCTATTGCTACCTCGCAATTATTAAAGGCACAAAGGCCTGAAGAACTGGAAGAAATAAAACTGAACCACGATTTTCGCCGCAACTTATTGTATGTGTATGAAACCTATTATGCCCTGCACATAACAGATTTTGGAACGATGAAGAGCTTGCCGGTGCTACGGGAGATATTAAGTTAATCTTTGTAAAGAATTCATTTGTTGTTCTAAAAGCACCACTCCCGGCTTTTTTCCCTTCTCAAAACTTCCCAGCATAGAATCCATCTGTAAAGCCTTCGCTCCATTGCTGGTAGCCCAGGATAATATTTTGTCTATTTCAATATGCGGGAAATGTTGTTGGATAGTTTTTATTTCTTCCAGGATACTTAGTTGATGGTTGGAAGCAAGACTATCTGTTCCCAGTACTATTTCGCAATCAAGTTTCATCAGTAAATAAATATCCGGCATCTGACCCGTGATGTATTGATTCGCATTCGGACATAAGCACCAGTGAAGTGGTTGGCCACTATTTTTTGCAAACAAAATATCTTCTTCGGATGTGTGAACATTATGAACAAGAATTACCGATTGGGTATTCAAAAATTTTGGCAAATAGGTTTGGAGACTGCTTTTACCGGATGGTATGAAAAAGGAGCTGTCTATATTCATTTTTTCAAATAACTCAGTGAACGCTCCCTGCTTATTCATAAACCATTCATTCTCTCCAACCGTTTCCTGGTTATGGATGGTAAGCAAATGATTGCCCGGAAAATGAATGATCAAACCCCATAACTCATCAGAAACCGAATAGGGCGCATGAGGTACAATGCTCCCAGCCCCAAATGGAGGATATTGAATCTTGCTGAAAAAAACATCCCGGTATTTTTCATAGATATTTTTTGCCTTTTGAAATCTTTGTTCCGCTATCTGTGGATTGAATCCGCTGGCTTCAATAAAGTTATGATAAGGGATACGGCCTTTTGACTTTTGTGGAATGGTCAATGTATTATTGCAAATATCTCCCACAGCAACAATTCCGTTTGCGATCATTTCATCTTCCGCTTTTTCAATCGCCTGTAAAATGTCTTCCTCAGGGAAATGCCGCAGCTGCAGAACATCTAAAACAAACTTCACTAATCCTTTTCCTTCTGGTATCAGTCCTTTCATATGGCTCAACTCCAGGTGACAATGGCAATTAATAAATCCGGGGGAAAGAATACCGCTGTATCGTTGTATATCGTCTCCGGCGTCAGTTTCGGGAATGATATTCTCAATTACCCCGGCTTCATCAGTTATTAAAACCCTATCATCTTCGGTAAAACGATACCCGTCAAACAATTTGTCTGCCTTGAATTTTTGAAATGCCATGCCTGTAATTCTTTTAACTTTGCCGACCCGGTTTGAAGTTCCGGAGAATAATCCTTCAAATTTCGTGATTCGTATCTAGTAATTCAATTTATGTTAGACAGATTAGAAGCCATAAAAGCCCGGTTTGACCAGTTAGGCGTTGCCCTTACCAATCCTGAAATTGTTGGTAACAATAAAAAATTTACAGAAACCAGTAAAGAATACCGCAGCCTGGAAAAAATTGTTCTGGCCTACTCCGCGTATAAAAAAATACTGGAGGATATTATTTTTTATAAAGAAGCCCTGGAAGGGACGGATGAAGAAATGCGGGAACTGGCCAAAATGGAAGCCCCGGCATTAGAAGAAAAGAAAACGCAGATGGAATCATCAATCCGCCAGCTCCTGATACCCAAAGACCCGCAGGATGAAAAAAATGCCATTCTTGAAATCAGGGCGGGAACAGGTGGTGATGAAGCCAGTTTATTTGCCGGTGACCTGTTGAGGATGTATATGAAATATTGTGAGAAAAGGGGATGGAAAACAGCATTATTAAGTGAGAGTGAAGGAACCGTTGGAGGATATAAGGAAGTGCAATTGGAGGTAACCGGGGATGATGTATATGGCATATTAAAATTTGAAAGCGGGGTGCACCGGGTGCAAAGGGTGCCTGATACGGAAACCTCCGGTAGGGTTCATACTTCTGCTGCTACAGTGGCGGTAATGCCGGAGGCTGATGAAGTGGATTTTGAATTAAACCCGGCCGATGTAAAAATGGAGACATCCCGAAGTGGCGGTGCCGGGGGTCAGAATGTAAACAAAGTGGAAACAAAAGTAATGCTGACACATATTCCTACAGGAACTGTAATTGTATGCCAGACAGAACGTTCGCAGCTGGGCAACCGGGAAAAGGCGATGCAAATGATGCGGACCAAATTATATGAAGAACAGGTAAGAAAACAGGAAGATGAAATAGCCCGGCATAGAAAAAGCCTGGTGAGTACCGGAGACCGGAGTGCCAAGATCAGGACCTATAATTTCCCACAGAGCAGGGTAACTGATCACCGGATAGGACTAACCCTCTACAATCTCGACGATGTTTTGAATGGAAACATCCACGAATTAATTGAAGCGCTTCAGTTTGCCGAGAATTCAGAAAAACTGGCAAAGCAAAATTAATTTTTCGCACATTTCAGAAACGGGTTAGAAATTACTCAAATTCAGGAATTTGGGGCAGCGGATTTGATCTGCAGGATATTAGCGTTCAATTTAGCAGTGGTATGATTCATAACCAGCCTAATCAGAAAAAAACATGTTTGATCCTAATAAAGGGTTTATAGCTAAGTGATTAGGATAAATGTGTATGTATATGCTATACTGATATTTCAGTGTAGCATTTTTTGTTAGCCACTTTAAGAATTCTTTGGCATGAATTTTTGCAGGTAAGTAATGAAACTGTAGTCTAATAAACAGTGCAAGTTCTTTGTCAGTTGATTGTCAGCTTTTTCAGACTGAATAGAGAAGAAGTTGATATATATGGTGTGCAATGCTTTGTATTAAAGCATCGTATGGTTACAACAGTGACCCCGAAGTTTTACGAAGAAGGAAATAAGTGGAAATACTGAAATAATTCTTTTAAACTTTCATTAACAGCAAACATCATACTACCGGCAGTAAATTTGCGTTATACTTTCAATAACGACTTTTTGAACTCATTATAAAGACAGTAAATTTTCTCATAAGCAGTTAGTTTTGGTTGCGACCCCTGTTTCTACAGGGGTCAATTTTTTTATATACCTCCTGGTACTGTAAACAAGTCCCACGATACACCCTATCCCATCTGCCAGAATATCTCCTATATCAAATCCCCGGTTGGGTATAAAGTATTTTTGAACAAACTCCATTCCTGTCCCATAAGCGCACCAGAGTATAGCGAGAAAGATAAATTTTTTTTTAAGTTTCGTTCTATCAAAATTCAGTTTCCGGATGGCCCCGCACCATAGAAAAACCATGATCATGAACATGCCGATATGAATCCATTTGTCAAGCCAAATTTTATCAAGCCAGTTTTCTTTTGGAAAAGATGTACCGGGAATGGTCAGTAAAAAAGTTGAAATAATCAGCCAGAGAAGTGGAGGGATAAAAAAGAGTCTGGTTGTTTTCAAAAACGAGGATTTTCTGAAATAATAATTAAGACACTATTTCTTGTAAACAAACAAACCCATGTTTGTTTGAGGAAGGTTGCATGGCTGATTTATCCAACAACCGCTTCGTAAGCGGCAGCATCCATCAGGGCTTCCACATCGGCAGGGTTATTAACGGTCATTTTTACCATCCAGCCTTCACCATAAGGATCGTTGTTTACAGATTCCGGGACGCCTGCAAGGTTTGGATTGAGTTCAATAATAGTTCCCCCAACCGGGAGAAAAAGATCAGAAACCGTTTTCACGGCTTCAACGGTTCCAAAAACGGCACCGGCTTCCAGGTTTTTACCGATGGTTTCTACTTCCACATAAACAATATCGCCCAGTTCTCTTTGGGCAAAATCAGTAATGCCGATAGTGGCAGTATGGCCATCCAGGCTTACCCATTCATGATCTTTTGTATAACGGAGATTGGCGGGAAAATTCATTTTCAACGATTTTGAGATGCAAACCTAAGGGAAAATGGCGATAAACAAAATGAGACGATAACTGTTATTCTACCGATCGAGCTGCCTGATAATTTCATTTCACCGGGAACTTAATGCCGTTCAGGGTGCGATTTGAACCATTGGTCGGTAAACACTTTTACAATCGCATGACACAGGATTATCTTTGTGTTCTAAACAAAAAAAACATTGAATATGAGAAGGTTGACTACATTTTTTGCCGGAATTTTGATGATGGGGGCTACTGTTCAAGCCCAGGAAGTTTCCGGTGTGATTAAGGATCAGCAGGGAAAAGGACTTGATAAAACAACCATCTCTCTTTTAAAAGCAAAGGATTCTTCAGTGGTAAAACTGGGAGTTACGACTGAAAGCGGTCGTTATTCCATTAATGCCGGCCAGTCTGGCAGGTACCTGGTAAGCGCGTCCCATGTAGGTTACCAAAAGGCCTACTCCCAGGTATTTGAATTGTCCGGTTCGGGTTTGAGTCTGCCGGATCTTACCATTTCAAAATCTACCGGCAATTTGCAAGAGGTTACGGTTACATCTAAAAAACCTATGATTGAAGTAAATGCGGATAAGACGATATTAAATGTTGAAGGAACAATCAATGCGGTTGGTTATGATGCATTGGAACTTTTGCGCAGAAGCCCGGGTGTCATGGTGGACAAAGATGACAATGTCAGTCTTGCCGGAAAAAATGGCGTGCAGGTATATATCGACGGGAAGCCATCACCGCTTGCCGGTTCTGACCTATCCAATTATTTAAAAAGCCTTCAGTCCGCCCAGATTGAGGCCATAGAAATTATTACCAATCCTTCGGCCAAGTATGAAGCAGCTGGTAATGCGGGTATCATCAATATCAAGTTGAAAAAAAATAAATCTTTTGGTACGAATGGCTCCCTGAACGGAGGTTATGTACAGGGTATTTATCCCAAATTCAATGGCGGACTGAGTCTTAACCACCGGAATAAAATGATAAATGTATTTGGCAATTACAATTACAATAATGGTAAAAGCCTGATGATGATTAATTCATATAAAGAACAGTTTGATACCGCTTTTGATCAAAAAAATAAAATTTCTTTTACTAATAATACCCATGGCTTCAAGGGTGGAATAGATTATTTCATCAATGCTAAAAGCACCATTGGTGCTGTGGTTAGCGGAAACATTGCAGAAAATATTGTTTCCACCGCAGGCCCTATGTATTTTACCTATATACCCACCAATCAGCTCGTTAAGGTACTTAAGGCTACCAATAATAACGATATGCAACGGAATAATGTGAACACCAACCTGAATTACCGGTATGCGGTTACGGGAGGGCCTGAATTAAATATTGATGCGGATTATGGGTTCTTTAGAATACGGTCCAACCAGTATCAGCCTAATTATTATTACCTGGGGGATGGGGTGACCGAAATCAGTAAGGTTATTTACAATATGCTTTCGCCTACGGATATTAAAGTGTATTCATTGAAATCCGATTATGAGCGAAACTTTAAAGGTGGCCGCTTGGGTTTCGGCGGGAAAATTGGTGTGGTAACTACGGATAATGATTTTAAACGTTACGATGTTTTTTCAAGCAATAAGATACTGGACACGGCAAAAAGTAACCGGTTTGAATACAAGGAAAATATCAATGCCTTATATGTAAACTATAATAAGCAGTTGAAGAAAGGGGTTATGTTTCAATTTGGTTTAAGAGCCGAGAATACACATTCCCGTGGAAACTCAACCGGTTTCAAGAAAGTGGCCAGCAGCTGGGTTGCCTATGATTCCACATTCAAAAGAGATTATACCGATCTTTTTCCAAGCGCTGCAGTGACATTCAATAAAAACCCGATGAAGCAATGGACGATCGCCTATAGCCGTCGTATTGACCGACCGGCCTACCAGGATCTGAACCCGTTTGAATTTAAGCTTAACGAGTACACCTATATGAAAGGGAATACACTGCTGAGACCGCAATATACCAACAGCTTTAGTATTACCAATATTTATAAGTACAAGCTGACAACCAAACTGAACTATAGCCGTGTAAACGATATTTTTGCACAGATACCTGATACGGTTGATAAAACAAAAGGTTTTCTGACGAAAAGGAACCTGGCCAATCAGGATGTATTCAGTTTGAACATCAGTTATCCATTCCAGTATAAATGGTATAGTTTCTTTGTTACCACGAATGCAAACTACTCACATTATAAGGCGGACTTTGGCGGTGGCGCCCGGAAAGTAGATCTGAAAGTTTTTTCAATTACCTATTTTATGCAGAACAGCTTCAAACTGGGCAAAGGCTGGACAGGGGAAGTAAGTGGCTTATTCATTTCGCCATCCGTATGGCAGGGTGTTTTCAAGACAAAATCAATGGGAACAGTGGATCTCGGTTTGCAAAAATCGGTGTTTAAAGGAAAGGGAACGGTGAAAGCTGCGGTCAGCGATGTTTTCCAGACCATGAAATGGAGCGGAACATCTGATTTTGCAGGAATAAATAGTCAATTTAGCGGACAAGGAGAGATCCCTCAGTACAAACTGAATTTTAATTACCGGTTTGGAAATAACCAGGTGAAAGGTGCCCGTCAGCGTAAATCCGCCGTGGAGGAAGAGTTGAAACGTACGGAAAATAACGGCGGCATGGGACAACAATAAAAGATCAATAGTCATAAAAAAGCCTCATCCTGTTCAAGAAGGGATGAGGCTTTTTAAATTTCAGAAACGAGGTTATCTTTTTTTTCTTTTGATGAATGTTGCTTTTAAAATCATTACGTTCGTTAAAGGCCGGTTGAGATCTCTGCCCTTACTGGTGGGTACCGCTGCAATTTTATCTACAGTTTCCAGTCCTTTCACTATTTCGCCAAACACGGTGTAATTCTGATCAAGGTGTGGTATGCCGCCAATCGTTTTATAAACTTCCCGCTGTTCTGCCGGAATTTTTCTTTTTAACCGGATTGTTTCCATTGAATCCAATCCCGCATCGGTAAATACTTTTCCCTGTGTAAGATAAAACTGACTACCACTGCTGGCTTTCTCGGGGTTTACATCATCTGGTTGCCTGGCGGCAGCTATCATTCCTTTTTTATGAAATAAAGTTTGCCGGAACTCTGCGGGGACAGTGTAGGATGGGCCGCCATTTCCCAAAGGCATCCCGGGTTTGGCTGTTTTGCTATTGGGGTCGCCGCCCTGTATCATAAAATTCAGCATGACGCGGTGAAATAATAAACTATCATAAAAACCCACTTTCACCAGTTTTAGAAAATTATCCCGGTGCAGGGGCGTGGAGTCGGATAATCGGATAACAATATCTCCCATACTGGTTTTCAGCAATACATCTTTTTTTCTGTCTTTTTTGGAGACGGTTGAATCCTTTTGTGAAAAAGAAACAATCGCAATAAAGAAAAGCGGAAGTACTAAAAATGTTTTTTTCATAACCTGAAATTAATCGTTGAGTTGATGGTCTTCAAAATACAGTAAGATATGATCTTTCAGAAAATTTTCCTGTTCTATAGTATTCATATCAGGCATAGCTTTTAGCTGTTTAAAATGAGGCCAGCCGTCGCGGTCCACACTTTCCAGTTCATAATATCCGCTGGGAGAAAGCAAGCTGCAAACTGCGATATGCATCAGGTCCTGTTTTTGTTCTTTGGTGAATTTTTCTTTGATATCGCCGAATTCCTGGATACCGATAAGAAATAAAACGGTTTCCACATCCGGCTTCTTACCAAACCGCTCCACCAGTTTGGCTTCCAGGTTCCACCAGCGTTGTTGTAAGTCATCATTTGCGATCATCCTGCAAAGATAAGCGAGCACTTTCTTAACTGTCCCGGTTTGATATATGCATACGTGGTAAAATTGAACCTTGTGTCTTCTCCTTTATCTTTGCGGCAAATAGAAATTCAGATGTTGCAGTTACAGATTTTACGGCAAAATTCACAGTCAGTAAAGGAAAGACTGGCAGTAAAACATTTTGCTGAACCCCAGTTAGTGGATGTAATTATTTCATTAGATGATGAAAGAAAAAGGCTTCAACTCGATTTTGATAATAACCAGGCGAAGGTGAACAGTGTGTCCAAAGAGATTGGAGTATTGATGTCAAAAGGTCAAAAAGAAGAAGCCGAAGTCAAGAAGCAGGAAGTATCAAGCCTAAAAGCAACCTTGCAGCCTATATCTGAAAAACTAGGTGTTGTTGAAAAACAATTGAATGATGAACTGGTTAAGCTTCCTAACCTTCCTGCTGCCCAGGTACCGGTGGGTAAAACACCTGCTGATAATGTAGTGGTGCGTGAAGGCGGAAAAAAACCATCCTTGCCTGATGGTTCAGTTCCGCATTGGGATCTGATCCGAAAATATGATCTTGTTGATTTTGAAACCGGGGCTAAGATCACCGGGAGTGGTTTTGCATTATTCAAAGGCCGCGGTTCAAAGCTGCAACGATCATTGGTTCAATATTTTTTGGATTTTAACACGGCTGCCGGTTATACAGAATATCATCCGCCTTTTATGGTAAATGAAGCATCGGCTTATGGAACGGGTCAGTTGCCGGATAAGGAAGGACAGATGTATTACATGCCGGAAGATAAGTTATACATGATTCCCACTTCGGAAGTACCGGTTACTAATATTTACCGGGATGAAATGCTAAAAGAAGAACAACTCCCTATAAAGATGACGGCTTACTCTCCCTGTTTTAGAAGAGAAGCCGGAAGTTTTGGTAAAGATGTTCGTGGACTGAACCGGGTGCATCAATTTGAAAAAGTTGAAATCGTACAAATTGTACATCCTGAAAAAAGCTATGATGTTCTGGATGAGATGGTGCATCATATTGAAAAATTATTAAACAGTTTGGAACTACCGTATCGTATTTTAAGATTATGTGGTGGCGATATGGGTTTTGCTTCGGCCATCACGTATGATTTTGAAGTTTATAGTGCCGCACAGGAACGTTGGCTTGAAGTAAGTTCTGTTAGTAATTTTGAAACTTTTCAAAGCAACCGGATGAAGACCCGGTATAAAGATGCCCAGGGAAAATCACAGTTGGTGCATACCCTGAACGGAAGCTCACTGGCCTTACCAAGAATTATTGCCTGTTTGCTTGAGAATAATCAAAAGGCCGATGGGATTCAATTGCCTCCGGTCATCCATGCCTATTTTGGAGCTGACTCCATTAAATAGTTTTTGCTGCCTGAAGTTTTTTAATACGCCGGTTCATTACATAAAACCAGGCCGGGGGAAATAACGATAATAATATCATGCCCGGGTATCCGGTGGGCATCTGGGGGGAGTTATCGTGATGACGGAGTATCTGGTATTTCCGGCTGGCAAGATAATGATGGTCAGAGTGGCGGCTCAATTCGAACAAAACAATTCTTCCGATCAGGTGGTCACTGTTCCAACTGTGTTCCGGCATGGTCCGCTCGTAGTTGCCGTTGCTGGTAGGCTTGCGTTGTAATCCGTAATGTTCGATATAGTTAACGGTTTCCAATAACAAAATGCCGATAAGAGCAGCAGCCAAAAAGTAAAGTGTAACGAGACCGCTAAAAGCAAAAAATATTCCGGAAAGAAATGCCAATTGTATTAATGTAAATTGAACCATTTCATTTTGTAAAGAGAAAACGGATTTACCCTTTTTTCTTATTTCATCATTGGCAATATGCCACGCACTGATATAACTAAAGAGGATGGTGCGGAAATAAAAAGTATAAACGGGCTCACCATACCGGGCACTGCTTGGATCCTCCGGTGTCGCCACTCTTTTGTGATGCCCTTTGTTGTGCTCCGTAAAAAAGTGCATATAAAGAGAAGTTAGTAGCAATGCCTTTGCCAGGGTCTGTTCCGTTTTGTTCACCCGGTGGCCTAATTCATGACCCACATTTATCCCAAATACCCCACAGAGCAATCCCATCACGCCAATTCTGCCTGCCGTATCATACCATGTGAGGGACTCATTTTTCATCGAGTCAAGAAATTCATACAAAGCGAAATACTGAACGATCACGACGATGTATAATAAAATATCATAACTCTTATTCTTTTTAGCCATTTCTTCTTCCGCAGCATTCATGTTGGACGGGTTGGGGGGAATAAAAATCTCCATCAACGGAATAAAAAGCCAGGCAAACAGGAGGGGGAGCCAGACGACCCAGCCCTGTGAATGAAAAGAAAAAACAGACCCCAAAAAGATGATAAAAGGAAGTAGGTATCTGAGAAATCGTAACTGCATACTGTTTGTATTGCGGGGATATAAAAATAACAAAGTTGTCTCAACATTTAACTTTTGTTAATCCCGCACCATTTTTAAACTTAGTATCTTTAAAACAGTCAGAAACTAAAATGTCGGCTCTATGTCGTTGACCAATCAAACAAAAAACCAGCACCTGATGTGGCGTGCCGGTTTTGGCCCGGCTGTAGAACAGCTCGGAGACCTGTCAAAATATTCACCCAAGCAATTCTACAAAGCCCTGGTTAAAGCCTCGGATAAAAAGCCGGAATATATCAATGTGGCAGACGACTACCTTCAGGGTTTGTATATGGGCATTGAAGAAGTAGGGCGTCAGCAACAGCGAAAAGAGCTCAGTACGGATGAAAAAAAAATGGTACAACAAAAAAACCGGGAAGGTGTCCGTAACCTGAATATTTTCTGGTTGCATGAAATGGTCAACAGTTCCGCACAACTCCGGGAGAAAATGGCTTTTTTCTGGCATGGGCATTTTGCCTGCCGTAACCTGAATATATTTTTTCAGCAGGGGTTACTGGATGTTATCAGAAAAAATGCGTTGGGAAATTTCGGGACCTTATTAAAAGAGGTTTCCAAAAATGCGGCCATGCTGAATTTTTTAAACAACCAGCAAAACCGTAAAGATCATCCCAATGAAAACTTTGCAAGAGAAGTGATGGAATTGTTTACCCTGGGACGGGGTAATTATACCGAAAACGATGTAAAAGAAGGGGCCAGGGCTTTCACCGGTTGGAGTTCTACCCTGAAAGGAGAATATATTTTCCGCAAGGGGCAGCATGATTTTGGCAGTAAAACTGTTTTGGGTAAAACCGGAAATTTTGACGGAGGCGACATATTGGATATTTTACTGGAGAAAAAAGAAACGGCGAAATTCATTACGCAAAAACTGTATAAATTTTTGGTAAATGAACAGGTGGATCCCGAAAAAACAGAATGGCTGGCCGACCGGTTTTATAAAAACAAGTATGACATTGCCAAATTGCTGGAAGATATTTTTACCAGTGATTGGTTTTATGAAGAAAAGAATATTGGTGCCAAAATAAAATCACCGGTGGAATTACTGACCGGCATACAACGGATGTTGCCGATGAAGTTTGAAAGGGATGAAGTGTTACTGTTGATTCAACGATCCCTGGGGCAATTGCTTTTTTATCCCCCTAATGTAGCCGGCTGGCCGGGCGGGAAGAACTGGATTGACAGTTCTACGCTTATGATGCGGATGCGGATCACGCAAATGCTGGATGATAAAGATGAATTTAATATAAAACCCAAAGATGATGATGACCAGATGATGGGCCGTAAGGATAATAATGAAGACCCAAAGGCAGGTGCTATAAATTCAATGGGCAGGCTGAACAAACCTATACAGGTAGCTATTGACTGGAGATTGTACACAAAGCATTATGAATCTGTTCCGAGAGAGTTATTGTTGACGAATGTCACAGGCATTTTGCTTCAGGCTAAAAGCCGTGTAAACCCGGAATTGATTAAACAATTTTCTGATCAGACAGGCCGGGAAAATTTTATTAAAACAGCAACGCTGCAGATAATGAGTACACCGGAGTATCAATTGTGTTAAGGCCCCCTCTAACTCCCCACAAGGGGGAGAAAAGGTTGCCGAATGCAATTAGAGTCTTTACTAAAAACAAATTTCACTAAAATGGGAAATAATAAATCTACGGAGTCTTCGGAAGCCTCCCCCCTGAGGGGAGGTGGGAGGGGGCCGTTTATCAAACGCAAAGAATTCATACAAATCGGTTCACTGGCATCCGCTTCTTTGTTATTGCCCAAATTTCTGAAGGCATTTGAAGGACAAGCCCTGGTGCCTCCCGGAAATAAAGTTGTTGTCATACTGCAATTAAGCGGGGGTAATGATGGATTGAACACCGTTATACCCGTTAGAAATGATCTGTATTACAAAGCAAGACCCCGGTTAGGTATTGTAAAAGATAAAGCGTTGCTGCTGACAGATGAAGTCGGATTGAACCCAGCGTTGACCGGCTTTAAAGAATTGTATGCAGATGGCAGTCTCGGAATTCTTAACAGTGTTGGTTATCCCAATCCGGACCGTTCTCACTTCCGCAGTATGGATATCTGGCAAACAGGAAGCCAGAGCAGTGAATACTGGAACCAGGGATGGATTGGCCGCTACCTGGATGCCCAATGCAAGGGATGTGATAAACCGACACAGGCCATTGAGATAGATGATATCCTTAGTCTTGCTCTGAAAGGTGAACATATTAAAGGAATTGCCGTAAAAGACCCGAGACGTTTATATGGTACCGCCAACGAGAAATTCTTTAAAGAGGTCATGAAGAATCATAAAGACCAAGCCGGGGAGCAACCTGCAGATTATTTATACAAAACCATGGCGGAGACACTTTCTTCTGCCGATTATATCTTTCAGCAAAGCAAGCTGCATCCGACCAAAGCGGACTACCCAAAAACTGATTTGGGAAACAGCATGAAGACCATTGCTTCCCTGATTTTTTCTGAAATCAATACCAGGGTTTACTATGTATCCCTGGGAAGTTTTGATACGCATATCAACCAGGAAGCACAACAACAACGTTTGTTTACAGAGATGAATGATGCGGTGAAAGCTTTTGTCAAAGATCTGAAAGGCAACAACCGGTTTGATGATGTGCTGCTGTTTACTTTTTCCGAATTTGGAAGAAGGGTGCAACAGAATGCCAGCAATGGTACGGATCATGGGACTGCCAATAACATGTTCTTAATAAGCGGCGGTTTAAAACAAAAAGGAATGATCAATGCATTACCCGACCTGGCTGATCTGGATGAGGGTGATTTAAAATATAAAGTGGATTTTAAAAATGTATATGCCACGATATTACAAAAGTGGCTGAAGGCAGATGATAAAGCAATACTGGCAAAGCAGTATGAGTATCTGAATTTTATTTAAAAAGCATTCCCCGAAGAAAACACAAATTGTTCTGATTTTTAGAAAGGCCACGAAGAAAATTATTTACTTCGTGGCCTTTGTATTGTGTAATTAGTGCCTTGGTGAGGGATACTTATTTTTATTTTCTTTTGCTTACTGCAATTTTATAAAGTACAAACCCCATTAAGGCAAAAAAGGCAACGCCCAGCCATTTATATCCTTCACCACCTAATGCACCCGTTAAACCATGTTCAGCCGTAACCTTGCCCAGGGTGGATGTGACGCTGGGTATGGAAGAAAGAATAGCAACCAATACCCCGGCTAAAGCTCCTCCGGCAACAAGCCCGGTTGCAAAAAGATTTCCTTTGCCCAGATCTTCTTCATCTGCCGGTACCTGTATATTTTTCTTTTTCTGTCTCCATTCTACCACACCCCGGATGGCACCACCGATAAAAATAGGAAGCGTGGTGGATAATGGTAAATAGATGCCGATTGCAAAACTCAAAGCTTTTATGCCACAAAGTTCCATTACGATGGCAATGAATACGCCTACCAATACAAACTGCCAGTCAAGATTAAACGACAGTATACCTTTAATTAATGTAGCCATTAAAGTTCCCTGTGGTGCTGGATACAGATCCGTACCAATAGCATGATGAATACCCTGTGCTGCCATGGCGGCTGTTGGGGTATCAAGAATTTTTATGGTAGCACCGATCGCTAATGATGAAACGATAGCTCCTATAAATAAAGCTATCTGTTGATATTTTGGTGTGGCACCAACTATGTAACCGGTTTTTAAATCCTGTGAGGTAGCTCCGGCATTGGCAGCAGCGATACAAATCATTCCTCCTACTACTAAAGCCATAGGTTCATAAAAATGCCCCGTCCATTTTACAGCTATAAATATCAAACAGGTGCCCATCAGGGTCGCAATCGTCATACCACTGATTGGATTATTGGAGGAACCAATGATGCCAACAATTCTTGACGAAACCGTAACAAAGAATGCCCCGAATATGATAACAAGTAATCCTAATAATAACTTGCTTCCGATATTACTTCCCGGGATAAGTGTATTTGGCATTAAGGCAATTACAGCTAACAAAACAAGGCTGCCAATGCCCACTACTTTCATCGATAGATCTCTTTCGGTTCTTGGAACAATTGCTTCTTTTGCAGCATCGCCTTTTTTCAATGAACCTATACTTCCTTTGAAAGAAGAAATAATTGTTGGAATAGTTTTTATCAGTGTTATAAAACCACCGGCGGCCACAGCCCCGGCACCTATTTGCCGGATATAGGCTCTGTATATGGCTTGCGACCAATCAGTAAACCCCTGTGTAGCTGGATCCCATCCACCAGGTCCTCCAGCCGTATTTACATCTTTCAGGTAACCCAATTTTGCTAATTGCGAAGCAATTACAACTCCATGATCATTTAATAAACTTGCCAGTAAGGGTGTAAATACAAACCAGCTTAACACACCTCCGGCTACCAGCACGGCAGCAATCTTAGGTCCGATGATATATCCTACGCCCATATACTCAGGAGTGATCTCGCTGCTCACTCTGGCGGATGGAAAAATTTTATTGGTTTGTTTGGTAAAAAAATAGGGGGCTTCATGTATGACATGAAATATTTTCTGGAGCATCGCATACAGAAAAGCAAAACCCAAACCCATGAAAGCGGTTTTTGCAAAATCCCCGCCTTTTTCCCCGGCTTTTAAAACAGAGGCACAGGCTGTTCCTTCCGGGTAAGGCAGTGTGCCGTGTTCTTTTACAATCAATGAACGGCGCAGCGGGATCATCATCAATGTTCCCAGGATACCCCCGAAGATGGCTAGTATTAAAATGGTAAAATAATTGAAGAAATTGGCGCTGTCGGGGTTACTTAAAAACAAAAATCCCGGAAGTGTAAATACTACACCTGCAGCAATACTTTCCCCGGCACTACCTGTAGTTTGAATAATATTATTCTCAAGGATCGTTGTTTTTAAAAATTTTCTGCCCAGGGTTATCGCTAATACCGCGATGGGGATTGATGCGGAAACGGTCAATCCCGCTTTCAGGGCCAGGTATACCGTTGAAGCGCCAAAGATGATTCCGAATGCGGCTCCGGTTAGTACAGACTTAACCGTGAACTCGGCCATATTTGTTTCCGGTGATACAAAAGGCTTGAACTTAGTTTCTTCAGACATGGCAGGTTGATTTTGTTAGAGGGAAGATAAGAAAAAGAAGTCAGGAGATAAGAGTTGGGAGTCGGGAGTCAGGAGTCGGTATCAGATCCTTAGTATCTGTAAACTTCATGTCAATTGACTCCTGACTACAGACTCAGTTCACGCCCTTTTCTTTCATCACTTTATTCAGCCATTTAAGGAGTATAAACAAAAATACCGCTGCTGAACCCAATAAAATAAAATTCAACCAGAAATAGCTGGCTTTATTGTCATACTCATCCCATTTGCTGGCAAGAATTCCACTTAACTTATTACCAATTGAAGTTGATAAGAACCAACCGCCCATCATCAGTGAAGTAATACGGACCGGGCTGAGTTTGGAAACCAACGATAATCCCATAGGGCTTAAAAATAATTCTCCGATGGTAACCACCCCATAGCTTCCAATCAGCCACCAGACACTTACTTTTTCGGCACCATTATTCCCGACTTTCACTGCTGCGACCATTATCAGAACAGACAAGGCAGATATTAAAAGGCCAAATGCAATTTTAGTTGGGGTGCTGGGTTCTTTCCCTTTTCCCCTGAGCCACGTAAAGAATGCGACAACCAGTGGCGTTAATGCCACTACCCAGAACGGATTGATTGATTGACTAAGGCTGGGCAACCAGGCTTTAACCGTTTCTCCTTCTTTGGGCAGTTTATCTTTTGGTACATTTAGAAAATAAGATGGATAGCCCAGTTCCTTTACTTCTTTTCCATGTTCTTTTATTTTTCGGAATTGGTGATCCAGTTTTACAACACTGTCTAATTTATAGGTTGTGTTAACGGCTTTATCGGTTTGTTTAAAAGTGGAAAGAATGCCACCCATTGTACCGCTCACTTCCCGGTCGGTATAGCGGCTGGCCCAGGTATTGAGGGCAGAGCCATTTTGTTTAAAAATGGCCCAGAATAATATCACAACGGCAAAAATAGACAGCATAGCTCCCAGGGCAGGCCGTTCATCTTTATTGCTTCTAACTAATAAGCTACTATAAAATACTAAAACAGGGATACAGGCAAAAATGAAAGCATCAGTTGAATTGGAATCAAAAACATATCCTTCTGTTCCTTTAATAAACCACCCGATAACACCAAAGATGATGGAGGGGAATATCACCAATGCCAGTATTTTCCATAACGCCATATCACCCGGTTGCAGCGGTTTTCTTACATCATACTGTTTGTAATGTTTGGTGCCAATAACAAATGTAATGACACCAATAAACATACCCACTCCAGCAGCTGCAAACGCTGCACCCCAGCCGATAGTGGTATATAAGGCTGCGCCAAAAAAATTACAAATGAAAGCACCAATATTAATACCCATATAAAAGATATTATACCCTTCATCTTTCTGGTGCATGTGCTGCGGGGTGGAATATACATTGCCCAGTAGCGTAGAAATATTTGGTTTAAAAAAACCGTTACCAACTATGACCAGTGCCATGGAAACATAAAGCATTGTTTCGTTATGAATACCCATCATACAGTAACCAACACCCATCAGCAGCCCGCCGAAAATTATGGAACGGCGATAACCGAGATAGCGGTCGGCAATCAACCCGCCGAGAAAAGGGGTGAAAAAGACCAGGGCAATGAAAGTGCCATACAGGCTGGCTGAATCTTTTTCATCCATATTGAACCCATCAACTGAATCTTTCAGGTAAAGGGTGAAAATGCCAATCATCAGGTAATAGCCAAACCGTTCCCACATTTCAGAAAAGAAAAGAAAAGGTAATGCCTTAGGATGTTTCTTCCACATGATCAGATAAATTAAGCAGTTAAGATAATGAAAATGGGAGTAGGCGAAATAAAAAAGGTGGCAATTGCTGCCACCTTTTTAAAAAGTTAAAAAAATTTAATCAAAACCAGTCTTATCTTTCACGATTTTATTCAGCGATTTTATTCTTGAATAAATCAAAATTCCACCGATAAAGGCAGCAACAACAAGAATTAAAAAGAACATTTTTTTATCGGTAAAGTCATCCCAGAAACTGGTCATTACACCGGCAACCTTACCACCGATAGACGTGGAGAGGAACCATCCTCCCATCATCAAAGCTGTTAACCGGGAAGGTGCCAGCTTGGAAACAAGGGATAATCCCATCGGGCTGAGGAATATTTCACTGATCGTAAAAATAAAATAGGTAATCCACAGCCATATCGCAGAAGCCTTATGGGTATAGATCGAAGGCACAGACATAATAGCAAATACCATCGCCAATGCTGAAAAACCTGAAATAAACAATGCCATTCCAAATTTTGACATGGTAGTCGGCTCTTTATTTCGATTTCTTAACCAGCTAAAAAAGGGAACAAATAGTAAGGTAAGTAATACAATGAATAACGGATTAATGGATTGAAATAGTTCCGTATTCGTAAGCTTCACTTCTTTTCCCTGGGGCCATTGGTCTTTTGGAACGTTTACAAAATAAGGGTCAGGTCCCATTTCCTGAATAACGTTTCCACTATCATCTTTCACTTCCCGCATATATTGATCCAGTTTATTTACCAGCCGGGGTGTATCCGTTACTTGTTGCATCGGGAAGATAGCACCGGTAATTTTTGCAGTTGATTCAGAAGCCACCCGGTCTGTATGTTTTTCAGCCCATAAGGTAAGTCCTGTTGCATTTTGGTTGTAGATAGTCCAAAAGGCTATGGCAATGGCGAAAATGAACAACAAGGCGCCTATACCTTTTTTATCCTGGCCTTTTGCCTTTACCCATAATGAAACATAAAAGGCAATAATTGGTAAACAGGCAAAAATGAATGCGTCATTTGCTTGTGTCCCCATGATGGCAGAACCAAACAATGCTTTCGGAAGGAACCATCCGATAATTGCTGCAATAATAGCTGGTAAAAAAACGGTGGAGAATATCTTGGAAAGAGGCATGTCCTCAGCCTGAGTTGGTTTTTTGACATCGGCATCCTTTATTTCTTTATTTTTTACAGACGTAGCAAGAATACCGAGACCAATAATCAATCCAATACCCGCTGCTGCAAAAGCATAGCCCCACCCATATTGGTTTCTCAACCAGGCAGCCACAAAATTGCATACAAAGGCACCTATATTAATACCCATGTAGAAAATATTATAGGCATTATCCTTTAAAGGCTTTAAATCTTCTCTGTTGTAAATATTGCCCAGTAAAGTGGAAATATTGGGCTTGAAAAAACCATTACCAACGATAATAAGAGCCAGTGAAATAAACATAGCTGTATCACCCGGTAGCGCCAGCCCGATGTAACCAGCAGCCATGAGTGTGCCACCAATAAATATTGACTTAATATATCCCAGGTACCTGTCAGCTATTAAACCTCCAATAAAAGGGGTCAGGTAAACAAGCGCAATGAAACTGCCAACTATATCGGCTCCAATTTTTCCGGAAAATCCTTTTCCTCCTGTAGTAGTATCTGTAGCATAAATTAATAAAATGCCTACCATCAGATAATAAGCAAAACGTTCCCACATTTCAGTGAAGAACAAAACGTATAATGCTTTAGGGTGTTTGCCGATTTTTGCAGGTTGATTCATACAGAGTTTTTTAGTTGATAAATCAGAGTCCTTGGTTAAAACAACCAAAATACTGAATTTTGACCACTCAAAAATTTTTCCGGGAATCTTTAACGGATGTGCCCGATATTCGCATCATATTAAATTCCAGCATCTCACCCGACTATGCGAATCCTTTTATTAGGCTCTGGCGGCAGGGAACACGCCCTTGCCTGGAAACTTTCACAAAGTCCCCTTTGCGAAAGCCTCTTTATTGCTCCCGGTAATGCGGGCACTGCATCATGCGGCATCAACCTGGATTTTGGTGTTACTGATTTTGAATCGATTAAGAAAGCCTGCCTGGATAAGAAAATTGACCTGGTTATCGTTGGGCCTGAAGAACCCCTGGTAAAAGGAGTCACCGATTTTATTATCAATAGTCCAGCACTGAAAAAAATTGATGTTATAGGCCCGGATAAGAAAGGTGCCCAGCTGGAAGGAAGTAAAGCCTTTGCTAAAGCATTTATGATGCGGCATAATATTCCTACGGCGGCGTACAAAGAATTTACAGTAGACAATTATGCAGAAGGCGTCCGGTATTTGCAAAAACATCAACTGCCTATTGTACTGAAAGCGGATGGTCTGGCCGCAGGAAAAGGTGTTGTTATATGTGAGAATCACCTGGAAGCTATTGCGGAATTTGAGTTAATGATTCAAATGGCAAAATTCGGTGACGCAGGTAAACGGGTAGTGGTGGAAGATTTCCTGCAAGGAGTAGAGATGTCCGTATTCGTTTTAATGGATGGGAAAAATTATGTGATTCTTCCGGAAGCAAAGGATTATAAGCGCATTGGTGAAGGTGATACGGGACCCAATACCGGTGGCATGGGTGCGGTAAGCCCGGTTCCTTTTGCTGATGCTGTGTTGATGAAAAAGATAGAAGAGAAAGCCATCAAGCCCACAGTAGCCGGATTACAAAAGGAAGGATTGGAATACCGGGGTTTTATTTTTTTCGGTTTTATGATCGTGAAAAATGAACCGTTCATGATAGAATATAATTGCCGCATGGGTGACCCGGAAACGGAAGTGGTAATACCGAGATTAAAGAATGATCTGGTGGAATTATTTGAGGCTGTGTCGCATCAGCAATTGGATAAAGTAACAATTGAAACGGACCCGAGGACCGTCTGTACGGTGGTTGCCGTATCCGGCGGTTATCCCGGTGAATATAAAAAGGGTTATGAAATACAGGGACTGGAAGAAGTAAACCCTGCTGACAGTATACTTTTTCAAATGGGTACTGTATTAAAGGATGGAAAAGTAGTTACCCAGGGTGGCCGGGTATTCTGTATCTCCTCCTATGGCCGGTCCGTTTTTGATGCAGTGGAAATTTCCAAAGAAGAAATGCAGAAAGTCTCTTTTACAGGTATGGAATACCGGAATGATATCGGGTATGAATTTGAATGATACCAATTATCGCTAATTTGCGGACATCCTTTTTTATTAGCGACGCCAATATATGGAAGTACATTACCACGATTACCTGCAACTGGATAACATCCTGAATGCCCAATCTCCCGAAAGTGATAAGCGCAATTTACCGGCGCATGATGAAATGCTGTTTATCATCATTCACCAGGTGTATGAGCTTTGGTTCAAACAACTGCATCATGAAGCAGATTCGATTGTAGGGATCATGAGTAAACCGGCTTTAAATGATAATTCGCCTGAGTTGCAAACGGTGGTCCACCGGCTGAACCGTTGCGTAACGATTTTACGGGTATTGGTTCACCAGATAGACATAATGGAAACGATGACACCCATGGATTTTCTGGATTTCAGGGACATGCTACGACCCGCATCTGGCTTTCAGAGCTGGCAATTCAAAGAACTCGAAGCAAAATTGGGTCTGAAATTTGAGCAACGGCATGGTAAAGAATATTACACGGCACAATTGAGGCCGGAGCAGGTGGACATTATTAAAAAAGCAGAAGGAAGTCAATCCTTGTTACAATTAGTAAACAACTGGCTGGAGCGCATGCCTTTTTTAAAAGAGGGTGCTGATGATGTATTCCTGGATTCGTATAAAAAAATTTACCGGGACAGTCTTGCAGATGCAGAAAAAAATAATCTCGCTGCTTTTGAAGAGACTTTTGGTGCTGGAAAAGTTGACACAGTATCAAGCCCCGACACCCGGTCATTATCACCTGCGGCCTGTCGCGCTGCATTATTTATTATGTTGTACCGGGGTTATCCTTTATTGCAATTACCTTTTCAGTTACTGAATGCGCTTTTAGAAATAGATGAACAACTGAGTAGCTGGCGGTATCGGCATGTGAACATGGTACACCGGATGATTGGAACCCGAATCGGTACCGGTGGCAGTTCGGGGAAAGATTACCTGAAGGCAGCCGCCGACAAGCATTATATCTTCCGGGAAATTACACAACTCAACAGCTTCCTGATTGAAAGAAGGAAATTACCGGCACTGCCTGTTCAGATAGAAAAGCAATTGGGTTTTGGGTTGGCTTAGAAAAACCTTGCTTCTCCGTTAAAGATCCTGTAAGGGTTAGAGAAGAAGCGATCCACCACTTTATTAAAATCATCTTTATAAACTACCGGTGTGCTGTGTCCTGCGCCTGGTAAAATCCATAAATATGCTTTTGGAATATTTTTATAGATCAGCAGAGTATGTTCTTCTTTGATTACATCATGGTCGCCTCCGATAACTAATGCCGGACAGGCTATCTTTTGCAGATCAGTAAACGGAATATGCGGTTGCTCTGCCAATAACCGGTAGAGTTTAAGGGCATTTTTTTCGGGGTCGGTTTTTGTTGGTTTGTTTTTTAATTCCGTAAGTGTTGGAGTTACCATATCCCATATTTCCTGTGGCACAGCCGTTGTATCAGGAACGAGATTAGCCCCGGTGACGGCCAGTTTTTTTACTTTTTCAGGATGACGGATAGCTAACAGCAACCCATTGATACCTCCATCACTCCAACCGATAACATAAGCGGAATCTATTTTCATCACTTCCAGCAAAGCCGCATAATCATCTGCCATCATTTCATACGTTAGGCTGTCTCCGTTATCTGTTGATTTTCCCTGTGCCCGGCTGTCGGCAATAATAACTTTATATTGTTTACTGAAATAAGGAATCTGGTAAATGAAATTGTTAATCGAACCGCCATTGCCATGTATGATTAACAGCGGTTGACCTTTACCATACACTTCGGCATACATTTTAAAACCCCGGATGTCATAATATTTTCCGGCAATTTTATTTTTTCCATAAACTGATTTGGGATCGTTCATGTTTTTTTGAAAATCATCCGCTATTTTTTTCAGGTCCTGCGATCCTGCACGCATCAGGAAAATAAAGCTAACTAATAACAAGAAATATTTTTTCATGCAAGAAATTTTTTACCAAGATAGGATAAAAAGAGTAAAATTATTTACCCCTGATGCGTAGTAAAAAATAGATTAAAACAATTACAGAAATAGAAGCTGTGGTAATAAATGTGGAGGTGCTGCCAAAGCTGGTCCATAATCCACCGGCAATGATACTGGCAAGCAATGTGCAAACACTTTCGCAACTGGTATAAAAACCGATAGCGGTTGCTGTGTTTTCTTTATGAGCTAAATTAGTGATCCATGCTTTGATCACACCTTCCGTGGCAGCCGCATAGATACCGTAAATGGAAAAAAGTATAAATATTACTGAAACGGAAGGGTTAAAGCAAACCCTCCATAAACGATCGCAAATAAAGCAAAACCCAGGAGTATAATTTTTTTATGACCCAGCTGGTCAGCCAACATACCCATCGGGTAGGAAGCAAGGGCATAGATAAGGTTATAAAAAATATAGGCGGCAATCATAATTGAGTCCGCATGGAATGTAACTCCCCCCAGGGCGATGGTATTGCTGCCAATCGTCTCTTTAGTTATCAGTAATAAAAAAATATCAGAACTGTTAAACAAAGCAAACACTAATAATCCTGCAACCACTCTTTTGAATTCCGGTGTGGCCACATTCCAGTATTTGAGAAATGAAAAAAAGTTTCCTTTGCCTAAAGTAGAAACCGGTTGTTTTTTTTCTTTCAATAAAAAAATAAACGCAATAGAAAGTAAGCCGGGAATAAAGGCGAGATAGAAGAGTGTTTTATATTCACCCGGGTAAAAAAATAAAAACACCAGGGCCAGTACAGGCCCGATAGCAGCACCTACTGTATCCATACCCCGATGAAATCCAAAAACCCGGGCTTTTGTTTCTTTAGTGGCTTCTTGTGAAAGCAATGCATCTCTTGCTGCCGTACGAACTCCCTTGCCCAACCGGTCCAGGGTTCTTACCAAAAATATCCAAAACGGGTACGTAAAGATTGCCATCAAGGGTTTTGAAACGGTGCTTAACAGGTAACCCAACTTAACAAAGGGAAGCCGAAGGCCTTTCTCGTCGCTGCGTTTTCCAAAATAGCCCTTGCTTATACCAGCCGTAAAATTGACCACACCTTCCAACACACCGATCCCAAAAACCGTAAAGCCGATTTCTTTTAAGTAAACCGGAATAACCGGGTATAACATTTCACTGGCAATATCAGCCAGCAAACTCACTATTGACAAAATCAAAACCGTTCTTGTGATGATTCGCATATAATGAAGTTAGCTGAAATTTTTTTTGAGAAATGGATGAATTCCTATTCGTGGAAGTGCCGGAAATTAATTTTATCACAAATGGAGAATACGCATTAGTGCCCGGGAAAACACTATAAAAAATGTATTTAACCAACATTTATGAAACGGACTATTCCCAATAAATCCCCGCCGGCAGACCCGCAGGATTGTCTGACAAGTTTTTGCTTTGATAATTCAAATTATTTCCTCCACCTTTGCTCCCAACCTGCCTGCCGGTAGGCAGGTAAATCCAAGAACTATTAATGGGACTTTTTAACTGGTTTACACAAGAAATTGCTATTGACCTGGGTACCGCCAATACCCTGATTATACATAATGATGAAGTAGTGGTGAATGAACCTTCGATTGTTGCCCTTAACCGGAACAATCCCAAGGAAGTGCTTGCAGTGGGTAAGAAGGCATTGATGATGCATGAAAAAACCCACGAAAGCATCCGGACTGTCCGTCCCCTGAAAGATGGTGTGATAGCCGATTTCAACGCTGCCGAGCTGATGATTAGGGAGCTGATTAAATTAGTCTATCCCAAAAAACGGTTATTTCCCCCGAGCTGGAGGATGATGATCTGTATCCCATCTTCTATAACAGAAGTAGAGAAAAGGGCTGTTCGCGACAGTGCCGAACAGGCCGGAGCCAAGGAGGTTTACCTGATTCATGAACCGATGGCAGCGGCATTGGGTATAGGTATTGATGTGGAAGAGCCCGTAGGTAATATGATTATTGATATTGGAGGTGGTACTACCGGTATCACCGTGATCGCACTGGCAGGTATTGTCTGTGATCAGTCCATCCGGATAGCGGGTGATGAATTTACGGCGGACATTATGGAAGCTCTCCGCCGCTACCACAGTTTATTGATCGGAGAACGTACTGCAGAACAAATTAAAATACAGGTGGGTGCCGCCATGAAGGAAATTGACAATCCACCCGATGATTTTCCGGTAAATGGCCGTGACCTGGTAACCGGTATTCCCAAACAAATCATGGTAAGCTACCAGGAAATTGCAGAGGCACTGGACAAAAGCATTTTTAAAATTGAAGAAGCCATCCTGAAAGCCCTGGAACAAACTCCCCCGGAACTGGCAGGGGATATTTATCGCCGTGGTTTATATATTACCGGGGGTGGTGCTTTATTGAGAGGCCTTGATAAGCGGCTCAGCAATAAAATAAAATTACCGGTGCATGTGGCGGATGACCCATTGAAAAGTGTAGTGCGGGGTACGGGAATCGCTTTAAAGAATTACAGCAGGTTTCCTTTTGTGATGAGATAAACCAGCGGTATGCAGTTAGACAACATATTCCTGTTCTGATTTCAAACTTTCTCCGTTGCGTAACATATTCCTCTTTATCCGCCGCAATATTAATTTCTTCACTTTCCTTATTTTACAGGTAGTGGCCTTGTGGTTTTTGTTTAGTTATAACCGGTTTCACCGGGCAAAGTTTTTGGGAATAGCCAATGAAATGACCGGCCAGATCAATTCACAGTATAATAAGGTCGAGGATTATTTCACCCTGAAAGAGGAAAACCGGCGGGTTCACCAGTTAAACGATTCTTTGCTCAATCTTTTGCCCCGTAATTTTTTGCGCCGTGACAGCAGTATGTCTTTGTTGCAGGACTCGGTTCCATATGATACCCTTGGAAATTACCGCCGTTATTTTTCAAGACCGGCTACTGTCGTTTATAATACCGTGAATGCCCAGAAAAATTATATTCAGCTTAACCGTGGCTCCAGGCACGGGATCCGGGATAACATGGCTGTTATTGGATCCGATGGCAGTGCGGTTGGGGTGGTCGTAAACGTAAGTCCCAATTTTTGCCAGGTGATGAGCCTGCTGCACATTCAACATACTGTTAGCGTATCCTTAAAAAGAACCGGTGATCTGGGTACAATAGAGTGGGATGGGAAGGATCCCCGGTATCTTGTATTAAAGCGGATTCCTAAAACGGTTGAAATAAAAAATGGAGATACCGTGCTTACCAGCAAAGTATCTTTTAATTTTCCTCCCGGTTATATGATAGGTACGGTAACCGATATCAAACTGGATAATACAACTGGAATGTACCTGCTGAAAGTTAAAACATCCGCCAATTTTTATAATCTGCAGCAGGTACATATCATTGAAAATATAGAACGGGAAGAACAGGTAAGGCTGTTTGAAGAAACCAAAAAGAAAATTGAAGAAGCTAAAAAAATCTCCCGGTGAGTGATTTATTAAGAAATATACTGCGTTTCGCCTTTTTTATTCTGATTCAGGTGTATGTGTTGAATAAGATTCCACACCTGCACCGCTTTATTACGCCCTATATATATTACCTGTTTATCCTGTGGCTGCCATTTTCCGTTTCCAGGCAATGGTTGCTGGTTATCGGATTCCTGACAGGGTTGATACTGGATTATTTTATGATGACCCCCGGTTTGCATGCAGCAGCCTGTTTACTGATAGCGTATGTCCGTCCTTTTATTATCAATATCCTTGCACCAAAAGATACTTCAGAATTTAACTACCGGGAACCTTCACCCAAAGCCCTGCAGTGGACACCCTATGCCGTTTATGTTTTTATCCTTACCCTGCTGCATCATGGGTATATGGTGTTTTTGGAATGGCTGAGTTTTGGAAATTTTCTTGATTTTTTGATTAAGGTTATTGCTACTACAGGGATCAGTATGCTGCTCGTTTTTACTGCTGAATTACTGGTGCCGAGAAAACTCAAGTTCCGGACGAATACGGCGTAGTACAACCCAGGAAAATCTGCATCCCTGCCGGCTCAGTTTGCCGTGGCCTATAGAAAAATTTCTTAATTCTTTTTTTTGCAGTAAATAGATTTGGAAACCGTCTTTCGTAATTCGTACTTTGTAAACTGAAACAAAAAATTCTTTTTTACAGCATACTTAGCTTTTCAAAGTATCATACCTCTTACCCGATCCATGTCTGTGTTTAACCAATCAAGAAGCCGTGTCATCCGCCTTATTTTCCTGATCACTTTTGTCGTTATCATTGCTCAATTGTTTTACCTGCAGGTTGTTTCAGGTAAATTCAGCCAGCTGGCTGATGATAATGCCATCCTCCGGAAAACGATCTATCCCCCCCGGGGCCTGGTGCTGGACAGGAATAAGCAAGCCATTCTTAATAACACGCTGACCTACGACCTGATGGTAACGCCCTCACAGGCCAAAGGTATTGATACCACCTTTTTTTGCCGGTTGATGGAAATTGATACCGCTGAGTTTCACAAAAGAATTATCAACGCCATTCTCAGGAATAAATCGTTCCGACCTTCCGTTTTTGAAGCGTCGCTGCCACCCCAGAAATATGCCAGGATCCAGGAAAATCTCTGGAGGTTTCAAAATGGTTTTTACATCCAGGAACGGCCTATCCGTTCTTATCCGTTTGATGCAGCTGCCAACATTGTTGGATATATCGGCGAAGTGGATTCCAATTACCTGAAAAAAAATGTTGATGGAGGTTACCAGAGTGGTGATTATGCAGGCATGACCGGTCTCGAAGCCAGCTATGAAAAGGCATTGATGGGGGAAAGGGGGATACAGGTGCTGATAAAAGATAATTTTAACCGGATACAGGGCTCTTACGAAAACGGCGGGATGGACAAAGAAGCGGTGGCCGGAAATAATTTATATACAAGTCTGGATATTGAGCTACAGAAATTCGGAGAAAAACTAATGACCAATAAAGTAGGCTCCATCGTTGCTATCGACCCGAAAACAGGTGGTATCATCGCCATGGTAAGCAGCCCCACCTACGATCCCGGTGAATTGACCGGTACAGAAAGGCGAAAAAATTTTTCAAAATTATATACGGACCCACGTCTACCATTGTTGAACCGGGCAGTAAATGCCAGTTACTCACCGGGATCAACTTTTAAAACATTGCAGGCCCTGGTTGGTCTGCATGAGGGCGTAATTACAACCAACACTACTTTCAGCTGTTCGGGGGCTTTTTATGGCTGCGGGAGTAGTAACGCCATGAAATGCCTGGATCCCGGCACCTACTTTTTGAAAACGGGGATCACCCATTCCTGCAATACCTATTTTGCCAATGTGATGCAAAGGGTTATTAATAATCCCAAGTTCCCGTCACAGGACAGCAGCCTGAGAAGCTGGGATAATTTTATGTATGCTTTTGGCCTGGGTCACCGACTTGGAGTGGATGTGCCGACAGAACAGAAGGGTAATATTCCGACTCCGGAAGACTTCAATAAAATATATGGTGCAGGAAGATGGGGATTTTGTACCTACCGGTCGGTTAGTATCGGACAAGGAGAGGTTTCGGTAACCCCGTTACAAGTGGCCAATGAAATGGCTTACATCGCAAACAAAGGGTGGTACTTCATTCCGCATATAGTTGATTCAATTGATGGCGGGGATAAATTTGGTTTGTTGGATAAATACAAAAAGAAAATTGTCCCTATCGAATTATCAGACAGCATTTTTGAAGCGGTTCACGATGGGATGCAGGGCGTAATGGAAAGCGGTACGGGTCGCGGCTCAAAAGTTCCGGGCATAACCATTTGCGGAAAAACCGGAACGGTGGAAAATTATTTCCGTGGAGTAAAACAACCCAATCACTCCTTTTTCTGTGCCTTTGCTCCCAGGGAAAATCCAACCATTGCTATTATGTGTGTGGTGGAAAACAGTGGCCGTTTCGGAGGTACCTATGCTGCGCCTATTGTCAGCCTGATGATCGAGAAATATATTAATGATACCATTGATACAAAAAGAATAGCCCTGGCTGAACGGATGGAAAAAATAAGTCTTATTCCACCGCTGATGCTGCAAAAATTACGGACAAAAGATTCCCTTCAAAAAGTCAAAGAAGTGGAAAAAGAACTGCGGATTGAACTAAAAAACATGCAGGATACATTGCATTCAGAAGATAATGTAACTGAAGCAGAAATAAAAGCCGGAAACACCAAAGAAAAGAAACTGCCCAAAGAAAACCCTGATACAAAAAGGGATAAAAAAGACCTAATCCTGCCCGGTGATCAGCGCAAACAAACCCTGAACAAAAAAGATACTGTCCGCAGATAAACTTCATGAATCAGCGAAACCCCGCCATATCAAAAGGAATAGACTGGAGCCTCGCAGGTATCTACGTGTTGCTGGTTGGGATCGGTCTTACCGCCATATTTGCTGCCACCTATAAAGAGGGGGATTCCGTTATTCAAAGCTTTCTGAAATTCAGAACGGATTACAGTAAACAGTTTTATTTTTTTATTATTGGAACAGTAATCGGATTTTTTATTTTACTGACAGATAGTAAATTTTTTTCTGCCACGGCCAACCTGGGTTATGTGTTAGGTATTTTTCTTCTGTTAATGGTATTCCCTTTTCATTCCCGGATAAAAGGAACTGAGTCTATCATTAAACTGGGTTCTTTTAATTTTCAACCTGCTGAATTCTGTAAAATCTTTGTGGCCCTGGCCCTGGCCAAATATCTGTCCCGGCAGGAAACAGATTTTTCAAAATCCCGATCACAATTAATTGCAGCAGGGATTACACTGCTCCCCGCGGTACTGGCCATTTTACAAAGTGAGACCGGCCTGGCACTGGTTTATTTTTCTTTTTTTATTGTTATGTACCGGGAAGGGCTTCCTTCCGTAATCCTTTTGGTTGGATTTGCCATTGCCGCTTTAATTGTGGCTACCATTGTGATCGCACCGAACTCACTGGCCATTATCCTGACCATTATAGCAGCATGTATCATCTATATGTTACGCCGCCAGATAAAACGCCGTCACCGGATACTTACCAGTATAATTTTTCTCTGGTTGCTTTGTGTGGGTGTCCAGCGATTTGCAGTTCCTTATATTTTTAAAAATATATTACAGAAGCACCAGGTGGAACGTATCTATGATTTATTCGGAAAAGATAATCCTTATTTGAAAAAAGGGGAATCGGAAACGGTGGAGGAGACAAAAAAGAAACTCGAAAGCGGCAGCAGTTATAATGTCCGGCAATCAAAGATCGCCATCGGGAGTGGAGGAATATTTGGTAAAGGGATGCTGAAAGCAACACAAACAAGATATGATTTTGTACCGGAGCAACGTACCGATTTTATCTTTTGCACGGTGGGCGAAGGATTTGGTTTTACCGGTAGCATGGTCCTGCTGGGTTTATATCTTATCCTGCTTTTTCGGATAGTCACTGTTGCCGAGCGGCAACGAAGTACGTTTAGCCGGTGTTATGCGTATGGGGTTGCAGCGGTATTTTTCTTTCATATTAGCAATTAATGTGGCCATGACGGTTGGCCTGGCTCCGGTTATAGGCATTCCTCTTCCTTTTGTGAGTTATGGCGGTACCTCCTTACTTACGTTTACGATCCTTCTTTTTATTTTAATACGATTGGATGCTGACCGGCAAATGGTTTTACGGTAATGCCCGCCTGATCCTCCTGAAGGGAGGATGCAGAATCGTTATTTTGCAGATTAATTAAACGACATGAAAATTATTCCATTATCCGAAGGAAAGTTCACCATAGATCAATCAAAAGTATTTGTGCCCTTTGATGCGTTGAAAGACAATTTACAACTGAGAATGCCCGGTAGCCTGCTGGTAGAAATCCAGCCCTTTGTTGTCATTACTTCAAAAGATATCCTGTTGCTTGATACCGGCCTGGGATTTAAAAGGGATGGAGTTTTGCAGCTCCATCAAAACCTGATGGATGCAGGAATCAATCCTTCGGAAGTGACTAAAGTATTGATCAGTCATTTGCATAAAGATCATGCCGGAGGAACAGGAATAGTACGTGAAGGATCGGAGAAAAGGCTTTCATTCCCTGGTGCGACGTATTATGTGCAGCGAAAAGAATTGGCTTTTGCTTTCGAAAAAGGATTTCCTTCTTTTAATACGCAAGAGCTGGAATGTCTGCGAAACCAGTCGCAGGTTATTCTGCTGGATGGAAACGGTGTTATTGACGGGTATATCCATTACGAAATTACAGGGGCCCATTCACTTTATCACCAGGTATTCCGGATAAAAGAAAATGAGGAAACAATTTTTTTTGGAGGCGATGAGGCACCTCAATTACAACAGATGAAGCACCGGTTTGTGGCCAAATATGATTTTGATGGTAGAAAGGCTATGGAGCTGAGGCAAAAATGGTGGGAGCTTGGAGAAAAAGAGAGATGGTCTTTTTTATTTTATCATGATGTTAAGAACCCGGTCTGGAAATTTTAAGGGGAATATTATATGGGCGATACCGGGTTTGTAATACCTGAAGCAGTAAAATTTTATTTCAAATACGCAGATAATCAAATCATCGCCCTGTTTCGTTTCCCGCCGCCACCAGGACGGTTCTGTTGCCTTCTTTCAAGTATCTCCTGCCGGATTTTATCTTCAAACTCCTTTTGGTGTTGAAAAACTTTATTGGCCCTTTGTTCATCTATCACCTGGCGAAACTCATTTCTGAACCGTACACGCAGTTCAGCTATTTTGAGCTGCAGCATGGGGCGGTCAATTTTAAATTCCCGGTGTGTTCTTCGTAACTCACTGATGTAACGCAGGAATAAGGGGCTGAATTTTTGCGATTCATCCTTGGTCATACTTAACCTCTTCTGAATATACTGCTGCATTTTTTCCTGTAGCTTTCCCATGCGGTCATCCGCTTCATCAACCTGTGAAAAAGCGGCCAGGCCAGTAGAAAGAAAAAGGGTCACTATGAGTAAATATTTTTTCATCTTTTTATTTAATTCATCAAGACGGGTTCACCTGAAGTTATTTCAGTATCCGAAGTTTCTTCCAGAAATTCTTTTAACTCTGTCTCAGGAACATCTTTTAATAATTCTTTTACTTCGGTATCCGGGTTATTATAGACTTTCTCTTCGCCATTCAATCCAGCGTCAGAAAATTGCTGGATAAACTCATCCAGATCCTTGTCACTGGTCTTCTTGATTTCTTTATTCAGTTTCTTTTCAAACCTTGCAAACGGCTGATCCTTTGCTGATTTGTTAGTGATGTATACAAATCCTGCCAGGGCAATAATTCCAATAAACACAGCGGCTGCTGCATAACGGAACCATTTGCGGTTGATGAGGGAGATGATTTTTGTTTCAGGTTTAGTCTCATGCTTAGTTGTTCTTTCACCAAGATTTTCAAAATAACCGGCAGGAACAGCGTAAGGCATTTCCTTCTTCAACCCACTCAGCAAAGGAGAAAGTGATTCTAATTCTTCTTTGGGCGTCAGGAAGACATTGTTTTCAAGAACCAATTGCATAACCTGATCCGAAAAATTTTCGAAATACCCGGCAGGAACCGCATAGGGCATTTGACGGGAAATATTGTTCAGCAAAGGCGACAAATAACCCAATTCCTCAACTGCATTAAGGGCTTCCATTACTTTAATGCGGTTCAGTACCTGTGCTGCCAATCCATCAAAATAACCGGCAGGAACCGAATAGGTATTTTGGGGTGTCACATTGGCCAGCGAACTTTTCAGTTCAACCAATTCTTGTAATATGTCGCCGTTCTGTGTCATTTTTTGTTTATCCTTCATAAACCGGACGAAGAAGGACAGTTCTAAGATGGTTTTGGTTCTCCAAAGTTTAATGATTTAGCATATAATCTTCAACTTTTTTGACCGCATGGTGATAACTGGCTTTCAGGGCCCCTTCACTGGTTTCCAGCACCCGGCTCATTTCCTCATAGGGCATTTCGTCATAATATCGTAATCCAAACACAACTCGTTGTTTTTCAGGCAATTGCTGAATAGCCAATTGAAGTTTCCATTCGATTTTATTGGAATCAAAATGTTTGTCAGCTTTGATCTTGTTGCTCAGGCCGCTTTCAACATCACTAAGACTAACGGAAGCTCTTTTTTTCTGCTGTTCCAGGAATGTCAGGCATTCATTAGTCCCAATCCGGTAAAGCCAGGTGTATAGCTGACTGTCCTCCCGGAAATTTTCCAGGCCATTCCACACCCGGATCAGTACGTTTTGTAACACATCATTGGCATCTTCATGATCCACCACCATGCGCCGGATATGCCAGTAGAGCTTCTCCTGGTATTTTTTGATGATGCTGGTATAGGCTTTTTCCTTCGTAACGGGGTTACGGAATTGTACCAGCAATTCACTATCACTTGTTGTAGTCAGGGACATTAATGTCGGGCTTTGGTTCGGTTAGAATATCGGAACGTGGTTTTGTTTAAAGTGGGTTTCAATCTTTAAAAATAAAAAAGCAGGTTCAATATTAAAAGAACCTGCCGGTTTAGTTTGAAACAATCTTTTAACCGTTTTTTTTACGATTCATCACTTTTTCTGCTGCTTTCACAATATCCGGAACATCTAATCCATATTTTTTCAGCAAATCAGTGGGTTTTCCGCTTTCGCCAAAAGTATCTTTAGTGCCCACAAACTCAATCGGAACCGGGAAGTTTTTAGCGGCAACCTGGGCAATCGCATCACCTAATCCGCCAATGATATTATGTTCTTCGGCGGTTACAGCACATTTCGTTTTACGAAGCGATTTAATCACAGCTTCTTCATCCAATGGCTTAATAGTATGAATGTTTACTACTTCTACACTGATTCCTTTTTCCTGCAAAATAACTCCGGCCTGTATGGCATTCCAAACAAGATGACCGCAGGCAAAGATGGTAACGTCCGTTCCTTCGGAAAAATATTGGGCTTTGCCGATTTCAAAAGATTTATCAGCAGTAAAAATGGGCCATACCGGTCTGCCAAAACGCAGGTAAACTGGTCCCTCGTATTCCGCAATGGCTTCTGTGGCGGCTTTGGTTTGAGCGTAATCGCAGGGTACAATCACGGTCATGCCCGGGAGCATTTTCATCAAACCAATATCTTCTAATATCTGGTGCGTAGCGCCATCTTCACCCAAAGTGAGCCCTGCATGTGAAGCGCAAATTTTTACATTCTTGCCGCTGTAGGCAACGGATTGACGAATCTGGTCATAAACCCTACCCGTAGAAAAATTGGCAAAAGTGGTGGTGAAAGGAATTTTTCCTCCAATAGTTAATCCGGCACCAATGCCTATCATATTTGCTTCTGCAATTCCGACCTGTATAAAACGATCTGGAAATTCTTTCATGAACTGGTTCAGTTTTAATGAGCCTGCCAGGTCAGCCGTCAGAGCAACGACGTTTGAATTTTTTCTTGCCGCTTCCACAATACCATCACCGAAACCACTGCGGGTATCTTTATTTCCGGTTGGTTGAATATCTTTTAGCATGATTTATTTTTAGATGTGGCAAATGTAATGGATAGAAAGGATTAGTAAATAAAGTATATAAAGTAAATAGGGTCGTAAGGATTTCAGGGAGTTTATAAACTATAGATACCTTTTATACTTTATATACTCAAAATATCCATCATCCTCATCTCTCAATTCAACTCTCCCGGTTGACTCGTGAAAACGGTTTCATCCGCCTTCAGCCGGATTTCCCATTTCCAGGCGGTGGACATCATATCCTCAAGTGAAAACTTTGGATCCCAACCCAGCAATTTCCGGGCTAAATCATTATTGGCATAAACAGCTACAACATCACCTGGCCGACGGGGGCCGAGTTCATAATTTAATTTTAAACCGCTGACTTTTTCAAAAGCATGGATAGCTTCCAATACGGAAACACCCTTACCGCTGCCCAGGTTAAATATTTCGCATAGCCCCGTATTTTTTTCTTCTTCGAGGTATTTCAATGATAAGGTGTGGGCATTGGCCAGGTCGCATACGTGTATGTAATCCCGGATACAGGAACCATCCCTCGTTGGATAATCCGTGCCATGCACAAATAATTTTGGGATACGGCCAATAGCAGTTTGCGTGATTCCGGGGATAAGATTTTCGGGTTTACCTATCGGCATTTCACCAATGGCAATGGAAGGATGGGCACCTACCGGATTGAAATACCTCAAGAGGATACATTGTGTACCTGAACTTTTGGCAAATTCATTTACAATTTGTTCACCGATCTGTTTGGTATAGCCATAAGGTGATTCGGCCTGTTTGAGGTCTGTTTTTTCTGTAACCGGAATTTCATCCGGATTGCCATATACCGAACAGGAAGAAGAGAAAACAAAATGGGGTGTTTGAAACTCCTGCACACATTTCAGCAGGTTGATCAGGGAAACGAGATTATTCTCGAAGTACATCAGCGGTTTTTCAACCGACTCACCCACTGATTTATACGCCGCAAAATGTATGATGCCCCGGATATCAGCATTCTCCTGGAAAATGGCAAACGTATCGTCGAAATTGCAGAGATCAACCTTATAGTTCTTTATTTTTTTCCCGGTTATCTGCTCCATCCCTTTTAATACATTATCATTTGACCGGGAGTTGTTATCTACTGAAATTACTTCGTAACCATTTTTAATAAGGTCAACGATCGTGTGTGAGCCGATGTAGCCGCAGCCACCTGTTACTAATATTTTACCCATAAAAAATCCTCCAAAGGAGTCCTTCGGACCGACAAAAGTCAGGATTTTTTATTTAATAAACTATGGAATAAGATTAAAACAGGCTTACAATTTTGTAAATTCCTGCAGCTAATAATCCACTGATAGGGATCGTAAGCACCCAGGCCCAGATCAGGTGGATGGTGACTCCCCATCTTACGGCTGAAAGTCTTTTTGTGGCTCCAACACCTATGATAGCACCCGTGATTGTATGTGTGGTACTAACGGGTATTTTTAATGCTTCTGTTAAAAATAAGGTGACCGCACCAGCTGTTTCAGCAGCCACCCCTTCAAAAGGAGTAACTTTTGTAATCTTGGTACCCATTGTTTTTACAATCTTCCACCCACCACTCATGGTTCCAAAACCAATAGCTGCATAACAGGCTATGGGTACCCAGTTGGGCATCTGACTAAAAGTATCTATAGTACCGCCTGCAATCAAGGCTGCAGTAATAATGCCCATTACTTTTTGTGCATCATTACCACCATGACCAATGCTGAATGCTGCCGATGAAATCAACTGCAGGCGCTTAAACCATTTGTTGGCCCGGTGCGTATTAAGATTACTCAGATACAGTGCGAAAACAGCCATAATGGTCAGGATAAGGGCTAATAAGATCCATTTAAAATTTTTAGAATAAAAAATAACCTGTGCCAGGTAGTTATCATAATGTGTTTTTTTAGCAAGGATCGTCCGGTCAAACTGAAGGCTGGAATAAAGAAAAAGAAAAACAAAAATTAAAATAAGTACTGAAAATATTTTTGAGGTCCATCCCTTTTTAAAAGAGCTCAGGAACCAAAGGGACATGATAAAGGCCATGATCATTCCGATCAGGGGCGCTAAAAAGATAAAACTGGCTGTTTTTATAATGATGGTTGAGTTGACTGCCTCAAATCCACCATTAGCCACAGCGGCGCCGGCAAATCCACCGATCAATGTATGTGAAGAAGATGATGGAATACCAAACCACCAGGTAAATAAGTTCCAGCATATAGCGGCCACCAGCCCGGAGAAGATCACCACCATCATATTACCGCCGATAATATGATCTGGTTTTACGGTTTTAGCTACTGTATCTGCTACGCCGTGATCCTTGAAAATGAAAAAGGCAATCGAGTTAAACAAAGCAGCCCAAAGCACCGCCTGGAAAGGAGTAAGCACTTTGGTGGATACAATCGTGGCTATCGAGTTGGCTGCATCATGAAAGCCATTGATGTAATCAAAAATCAGCGCCAGGGCTATGATGGTTATAAGAAAAGGTGTCATAAGAATTACAAATGTGCTGATGGGATAGTTTGCTGATATGCTAATGAAAATGAGAACGGATGGCATTAGCACATTAGCATATCAGCTAATTAGCTAATTAGTTTAGGCGTATTTAATAATAATAGACTCTATCACATTACTGGCATCTTCACATTTGTCGGTTACGATTTCCATCACCTGGTAGATCTCTCTTTTCTTAATTACTTCCTTGGCATCATCTTCTGTAGCAAATAATTTTTCGATACTAAAATCAAAAACATCGTCGGCCTGGTTTTCAATACTATTGATTTTCACCAATGCCTCTGTGATCTTGCGCATATTCTTCATATCCCGCAATTCGGTAACCGCAATAAGAACCTGTTGGGCACCCTGTTCGATCAGCTCGGCAAATTTCTGCATGCCCGTATCATTGGGGTTGACATGGTAGAAATTGATCTTTTTGGCTGCTGCATAGATATAATCGGCAATATCATCCAGCGAAGTGGCGAGGTAGTGAATATCTTCCCTGTCAAAAGGCGTGATAAAATTGCGGCCCAGTTCCGTGAATATATTATGGGTCAGTTCATCATTGGTATGTTCCAGGTCCTCTACCTGCATGATAATACCGGCCCGTTTATCAAAATCGGGTTCCGCTACTATAGTTCTGAGCAGGGATGCCATACTGGCTGCATTTTCAGCCACTTTTTCAAATAACTCATAAAAAATCTTGTTCTTCGGCATGAAGATTTTGAGGAAAGATTGTAGTGCCATTGGTTTTTAGTTTTTATTCCCGTGACAACGGGATTGTTTGCGAAATTACCGGGGTAGATTAAGAGGTTAACGAGGGGATGGAGAATTAATAATTAATTAATATAAAGATAAAATTAGGGTAACGTTTCAATAATAAAGACTTTATATTGCAATAATTTTAAGCGGTTATTATGTCCCGGGCAAATCAACTTCTCTCAAAATCATTTTTTGCTTGTTTTTTCTCCCTTTTTCTCTCTGTTACTGCTTTCCCACAAAGATACCTGGCAGATATTGACTCGTCTTTTTTTATCAAAGACACGGTAAGGCCTTTAATCAAAAGGTTTGAAAATATAAGGATATCCGGTTATATACAGCCCCAGTTTCAAAAGGCCCAGTCAGACGGGGCTCCTTCTTACTCCGGTGGAAATTTTTCTCAGTATTCCAGTAGCCGTTTTATGCTGCGCAGAGCAAGAGTGAAAATTGATTATATACTTCCTTCTAAGTTAAAATATCCAAAGGCCCTTTTCTCTTTCCAGATTGATGCAACAGAAAGGGGGGTGATTGTCCGGGATATGTTTTTAAAGCTATTTGAAACAAAAAGCAACCTTTTTTCTTTGACTGCTGGTTTATTTGCCCGTCCATTTGGTTATGAAGTAAACCTATCTTCTACAGTCAGGGAAACACCAGAAAGAGGTCGGATGTCGCAAATTTTAATGCCCTCCGAAAGAGATATTGGCGTAATGGTTTCTCATGAACCGCAAGAAAGCAAACGGGATCGTTCCCGCTTCAAGTTAGATATTGGTTTTTTTAATGGACAGGGGTTATCAGGTACTACCGATTTTGACAGTCATAAAGACCTGATAGGAAGAATATTCTTCAGACCCTATTTTTCCAAAAGTAACATCGAATTTTCAGGAGGACTTTCCTATTTACGGGGCGGTTGGAAAAACGGAACTAAATACGTGTATGAAAGCGGAACCGCTTCCAATGGGGATAAAATTTTTATCATTGACTCTGCAGTTTCTAATCTGGGCAAATCATCTCCCCGTCATTATTATGGAGCCGATGCACAAGTAAAATTGAAACATGGATGGGGAGAAACAGAATGGCGGGCTGAATATTGGTTCGGCACTCAACCCGGCACCTCAGGTTCTACCAGTAATCCCGGAACTTTACCCACTTCAAATGGAATCCCGGTGCCTACATATGTCCGGCATTATGATGGTGTATTTTTATTGTTTCTTCAGAATATCATAAATGCTAAGCACCAGTTAATGGTGAAATATGACTGGTACGATCCCAACATCAAAGTAGCGAAAATGGAACTTGGGAAAGCCGGAACTAACCTCACTCCTGCTGATGTAAAATTTACTACACTGGGCATAGGTTATGCATTTCATATAAACTCCCAGACTAAGATCATACTCTATTATGATTTAGTAAAAAATGAATCCACTCAATTGGCTGGATTTACAACTGATTTAAAAGATAATATACTCACTTGCCGTATACAGTTTCGCTTCTAAGTCTTCTTAACATTCCGGTAATATTGACGTCACAATTGCTTAACATGTCGGTAACCTGCCGGTAACCTCCCAAGGTCACCTTTGCCCGAAATAACCCCGTATGTATTTCAGGCTGCGAACACTGCTCACTTTATTTCTTTCGGTTGGAATTTTTTTTCTGGCAAATGCACAAACCGTCAGGCTTTCCGGGCAAATTAATAATGGAAAAAATGAGCCGCTTGCAGGTGTTTCGGTGAAAATTGCCGGCGCAAAGGGTGGAACTTCTACAGATCTGGAAGGAAGATATTCCCTGAACCTGACTCCCGGGAAAAAATATACACTTGAATTTTCAGCAGTAGGTTATGAATCAAAAACAATTACTGATGCAGAAGTCACTTCCGGCCAGGTAAATGAGCTAAATATAATTCTTGAAGTAAAGACACAAACAGGCGATAATGTCATCATCAATACAAAGACATCCACGGCACGTAAAGAAACTGTAAACGCTGTAATTGCTTTTCAAAAGAATACCAATACCGTTGCTTCGGTAATTTCTGCTGAAAGCATCCGCCGTTCTCCCGATAGAAACACCGGTGAAGTATTGAAACGTACCCCCGGCGCCAGCATCCAGGAAGGAAAATTTATTGTGATCCGGGGTTTGGCGGACCGTTATAACCAGGCAATGCTGAATGGCATTCTTTTAACCAGTACAGAACCTGACCGAAAGACTTTTTCCTTTGATCTGATTCCTGCCAATATGATTGATAATATTATTATCAATAAAGCATTTGTTCCGGAGTATCCCGGGGAGTGGGCCGGGGGATTGATACAGGTGAATACAAAAGATATTCCCGCAAAAAATTTCTTCAATATTCAAATTGGTACCGGCTTTAATTCTCAAACTATCGGTAGAAAATTCTATAAGGACCCGGGTGGAAAAACCGATTGGCTGGGATTTGATGACGGCACAAGGGCATTGCCAGCAAGCTATACCCGAAAAGCTGAGTTTGATAATTTAACCCCTGCTGAAAAAACGGCTATCGGTAAACAGATGCGGAATGCATGGACTCCCACAGAATCTTCTGCTCCGGTCAATGTCTCTTTCCAGGCCAATGGTGGTTTTACCGGCAAATTGTTTGGAAAAAAAATCGGGGGCACCCTGGGTATTACGTATAACAAAGCGAACAAGTATCTGAAAATGGTGAACAGTTCGAACGTTTTATCGGGTAATGTTTTCAGCCGGGATTATAATTTCAATGACGATCGCTATGTTCAGGAAGTTACCGTGGGTGCCCTGGGTAGCTTTACCATGCAGATTAATCCGTTGAATAAAATATCCGTAAAATCAATCATTAATGTTAATGCCCCCAGTGCAGTCACCAATAGAAATGGAATAGACTTTAACAGGGATGAGGACATTCAGGCTACAGAACTTTCGTTCAAACAAAATACTTTTTTTACCGTTCAGTTAAATGGGGATCACAGCATAGGTAAGCCATTAAAACTAAAATGGTACGGGGCCTTTAATATCCTGGATGGTTATATACCTGATCAGCGCCGTATTGCTTATTCCCGGTCAACCAATACGCAAAATCCATTTACATTATTACTTTCCAACACTTTATCACAACAAAGCGGCAGTCGTATCTTCCAAAGCCTGAGTGATTATATTTATACAGCCGGTGGGGATCTGACATACAATTTTAACTGGCTGAATCAAAAGCAAGCCCTTAAAGGCGGGTATATGTTGCAGGTAAAAGACCGTCTTTATGATGCACAGCTTTTTGCTAATTACCTGCCACTTGATAATCCGACACTGAGATTATTACCGGCGGGACAGGTATTTGCTCCTGAAAATTTTGGGAATGGTACAGGTAATAAAATCGGTTTTGATGCCATTAAGAACAAAAACTTCCGCTATATCGCCAATACAATTCTGAATGCAGGTTTCCTGCAATTCGATAACCAATTTTCCAAATCACTACGGGTAGTATGGGGATTAAGGGTTGAACATTTTGATCAGCTGTTAGGCAGTGTAAAAAAATGGGATGACCGCCATTCGTATACACAGGTAACCGATTATCTGCCGGGGCTTAATGCAACGCTGAAGCTCAATTCAAAAACTAATTTGCGTCTTTCCGGTTCTCAAACAGTAATCCGTCCGGAGCTTCGGGAGCTTTCCTTTTTGAATTTGTATGATTTTGAATTGAACGCTTCCATACAGGGAAATCCAGCCCTGAAAAGAACAAAGATTTCAAATTTTGATCTGCGCTATGAATTATACCCAAAGGCTGGTGAAGTATTTACCGCAGGAATTTTTTATAAAAATTTTAAAGACCCGATCGAGCAATTGTTTAATGTTGGGGCAGGTGGTTCCAGTACATTCAACTATCAGAATCCGGAACAGGCAACTGCTTATGGCGCTGAACTCGAACTAAGGAAGAAACTCGACTTCGCCAGGGGATTGAAGAATTTCACGTTCCAGGCCAACGTTTCTTATATAAAAAGCCAGGTAAAGGATAAGGGCTTTAATGTTGACAGGTCATTGCAGGGGCAATCTCCTTATGTACTCAACCTGGGAATATTATATGACCTGGAAAAAGCCGGGTTTAGCTCCACACTTTTATTTAACCAGGTTGGTGAAAGGATCTATCTCGTTGGTGATTTAACAGCGGGAGCAGGGGCACCGGATATTTATGAAGCGCCAAGAGCCTTACTGGATTTTCAAATGAGTAAAAAACTTGCAAAAAATAAAGCAGAACTACGGTTGAATATTTCCGACCTGCTTAATGCAACCCAATACTTCTATCAGAACAATGCCGGTAAAAAAACACTGCAAAAGGGTATCGATGCTTACCGGTTTACCAGGACATCAGGAACAAATTTCAGTATCACTTTTAATTATTCATTATAAAATTTAATCTTTTAAAAATAAACAGATGAAAAAGTACATTTTATTCTTAGCTGCTATCGGAGCATTGACTATCACGGGTTGTCGCAAAATTGAAACGGATGGCGAAATCCAGGTGGTTGTTGTAAATGGCGGCGGCGGTGCTACTACCGGTCAAACAATTACCCTGCAGGGACGTATCAATGCGGATACTATTTTGCGTAAGCAGAATACGTATATCCTGAAAGGGTTGGTGTATCTGGTAGGTAATCACACTATGACCATAGAAGCCGGTACAACAATTAAAGGTTCTTTCAGTGGTGCGGATGTGGCTTGCTTAATTATAACAAGGGGCTCAAAACTAAACGCAGTTGGTACCCCATCTGAACCCATCATTTTTACATCGGCATCTCCGAATCCGCAATCGGGAGACTGGGGCGGAATCGTTCTTTGTGGTAAAGCTCCCATTAATACCAGCTACAATGGTGTTGTCGGTCTATACCAGGTAGAAGGGGGTATCGATAATGCAAATGGAGACGGATTGGCCGGATCGGGTGATGCAGCCGTTCCCACAGCGGTCGCCAATGATAATTCAGGAACTTTGCAATATATACGGATAGAATGGGCAGGATATGCCTTCCAGCCTGATAAGGAGATCAACAGTCTTACAATGGCTGGCGTGGGCAGTGGTACAACGATTGACCATATAGAAGTTACTTATGCCAAAGATGATGCCTATGAATGGTTTGGTGGTAGTGTAAATTGCAAATACCTGATTGCTTATAAAACACAGGATGATGATTTTGATACAGACAATGGATATAGCGGAAAAGTGCAGTTTGGATTAATCATCCGCGATTCCCTGATTGCAGACATCTCCAATTCTGAAGCATTTGAAAGTGATAATAATGCAACGGGTACAACTGCTGCTCCTAAAACAACGGCTATATTCAGCAACGTTACTGCAATTGGACCCAGGGCCACGTTGAGTAATGTGGGTAGTGCCCTGTTCAGAGGTGGTACACATATCCGGAGAAATACCGGGATATCCCTCTTCAATTCTATTATTATGGGATGGCCCAGAGGTGTCGAAATTGATGCGACAACAGGATCCTCAACAGCATTAAATATCGAAGACAGTACATTACGGCTGAGAAATATAACGCTCGCGGGTAATACAGTAAATACCAGGTTCTCGGGAACAGCAGGGGCTACTATCGTAAACGATGCTGCCTTCACCACCTGGTTTACAAATCCGTATTACAATAATGATATCCTCACTAATACATCGGATGCCAAACTGATTCAGCCGTTCAACTATACGGCACCAGATCCCACTCCTTTTGCCGGCGCAAATGGAAATCAGAAGATCCTGACAGGTGGCGGCTTTACAGATCCAAAATTCTCAGGGGATACTTTCTTTGATAAGACAGTTACCTTCCGTGGGGGAGTTGCTCCTGCCGGTGAACTGGCCAGTTGGTGGAAAGGATGGACAAAATTTAATTATAATTAAAAAAATAATCTCTTTTGCGAAGACCAGCTGTAAAAAGCTGGTCTTTTTTTTAATCTATGATAACCATGCTGTAAAAGCAGCATAATACATTGCCCGGATAATTTTTACGCTGTATTAAATTTTTGTTAGCCGGGTGTAAATCATATTTTTTTTCATTTTTGGGTATCAATTTCGTGTTTTAATTGTGAGATATATGCCTGAAGACCTGGTTAAGCTTTCCGAAGAAATCAATAAGATTGATGATTTTATGGTTCGGACCGAAAATGATTTCCGTTACCTCCTGGAAAAAGTACATCCCGCTAATCAAATGAATGCTGTTAACCTGCTGCATTACCTTGCCCTGCGTAGTCTTGATATCCGGGATTTACAGGATGCATTGCATGCATGCGGCTTATCCTCCATGGCAAGTTCAGAAAGCCATATCCGGGGTCAACTATTGGCGATATCTCAACGTCTCGGTCAGCAGAAAGAAATTCCAGAGAATGTTTTCCATTACAAAACCGGGAAAAAGTCATTGGCAAAAAAATCAACGGATTTATTTGGGAAGAAACAAATTGAGGCGGTCCCTTATATAATGGTAACATTTGATAGTGAACTGGCAGAGGATTATCCAAAAGTGAAAAACCTGGTGCAGTCCGGTATGAACGTAGCCCGGATTAACTGTGCCCACGATGACGAAAGTACCTGGTTCAGGATGATACAAAATATTAAAAGGGCTTCAAAGATCACCGGGCTGGGCTGTAAAATCTATATGGACCTGGCCGGGCCAAAGATTCGTACGGTAATTAATAATAAGGGAAAGTTGAAAGTAGAAGAAGGACAGATTATTTACCTTTCGGATGAAGCCCATATGAATGATGATAAGCTGACAGTCGGATGTACCATACCCGGCATTGCTGAACAGTTAAATACAGGAGAAACTGTTTTGTTTGATGACGGATTGATTGAAGCCAGAGTGGAAAAAATTGAACCCCCCAGGGCCAAAATACAAATACTCAGGATATCCTCTAAAAAACCCTTTATTAAAAATGAGAAGGGAATCAATTTCCCCGACTCTTTATTATTAATGCCGGCACTGACCGATTATGATAAAAAATGCCTGGCTTTTATAAATAAGCAGGCTGATATGGTTGGGTATTCTTTTGTCCGTAACACAAAGGATATTTTGCAATTACAGGAAGCTATGGGAAAGAACAAGAAATTAGCGTTGATCATAAAAATTGAAACACCCGAGGCTGTAAAAAACCTGCCGGATCTATTATTCTGTGGCATGCGGGAAGAAAATATCGGGGTTATGATAGCCCGGGGAGACCTGGCTGTGGAAATTGGCTTTGAACGGATGAGTGAAATTCAGGAGGAAATACTCTGGATATGTGAAGCAGCTCATGTACCGGTTATCTGGGCAACACAGGTGCTGGAAAACCTGAACAAATCAGGTGTGGCCACCCGTTCGGAAGTTACCGATGCAGCCCATGCTGCCCAGGCTGATTGTGTGATGATCAACAAAGGGACACATATCATTCGTACCATGGAAACTTTACGGGATATCATGATACGTAGTGGCGGGCATCATGTGAAAAAACGTTATACATTCCGTCCATTAGCTATTGCATCAAGATTTATGACGAAATAGATTTCTTTTTACGTGGGTGAAAAATTTACCGGTTGATTAACTCCTGTACGCACTTTATTCAAAAAACTATACGTAATATTAAAATAATTATGCGCTTATTTTATATTGTCTCAATTTTATTACTGAGCTCATGTTCCAATAACACGGCAGTAAGCAAACAGTTGTCTGGAAGCGATAGCCTCGTAATAAATTTTAATATCCCCCAAACGGATAGTATTGCCAAAACAATGACCACCACTGAAATTAATGCCATTAAAAAATTAATGAAATATGTGGGCGGCAAAACCAGCGAAGCTTACAAATGTGGTTATGATGGAAATCTTATGTTTTATAAAAAGGGCGTCCTGACAGGTGATATAGCTTTCAATTATTCCGGTGAGGATTGCCAGCATTTTATACAGATTGCCGGCGATAAATTATCTCCAACAACCATGAGTCATGAAGCAGCTAATTTTTTAAAGAGCCTGGCAGAGGGCAAAAGCTGGTATTAGTCTTTTCTTGCATCCAGGGTAAAACCAACCGTAGTACCCACCGCTTCCGTACTGCGTACATGAATTGTTTGTCCGTGGGCTTCTATAATATGTTTGCAAATAGATAATCCCAGTCCGCTGCCGGATACATCAATACTGCGGCCTTCGTCTGTGCGGTAAAAACGTTCAAAAAGACGGGGTAGGTGCCGCTCATTAATACCAATGCCATCATCCGTTATCTCAATCAAAATATGTTTACCATCGGTTTTGTACATACTGGAAGTAATATGACCACCCTGTTTGCCATATTTAATGGAGTTCTCAATGAGATTAGTAAAGACCTGCCGCAGCTTTTCTTTATCAGCAAAAACAGTCAGGGGAGATTCACAACCTTTTTTTATGCTGCAATGAATATGGTTAGCGTCGGCTTTTATCGATAAACTTTCAAAAACATCCTTCACTAATTCCTGTATCACAAAATTTGTTTTGTACAAGGTCAGTTCACCTCTTTCCAAACTGGATATTTCATCGAGATCATTCAGCAGGTGCGTGAGGCGGTCAACATTTTTCGCTGTTTTCTCCAGAAATCTTTTATTGACATCAGGATTGGCCAATGCACCCGCTAACAACGTATCCACATAACCCTGAATGGCAAACACCGGGGTTTTAAATTCATGCGAAAGGTTTTGTAAAAACTCCCTGCGAAACTGTTCATTCCGGCGAAGCAGTTCAATCTCCTGTTTGTTTTCTTCAGCCCAGGCTTCCACATCTTCCCTTACTTCATCAATACTTTTTGCGGCAGCACATATTTAAAATAGGTCTCTTCTTTTTTGGTAGCCTTGGTCTGGTAAATGAATTTGTAAATGAGCTTGATCTTCCTGTAGATAAAACGTTCCAGTACAAAGGATATCAGTAAATAAGCCCCGGTAAAAATTACTACAAACGACCCGGCTGCCCATAGCCAATCTTTTTCCACTACATAAACCAGCAGGCTTACCGGAACGGCCAGAACCAATGCTGTAAAAGCGGAAAGTTGCCTGGGAGAAATATTTTTAGTCGAGGGGTTCATAGTTCATAGTTAATAGACGGCGTGTTGCAAAGTTAGCAGGATTGACTATGAACCATTAACTAAGAACAATGAACAAGGCTACAGTTCAAATTTATACCCCACCCCCTTCACTGTAGTGATACAATCCACTCCCAGCTTTTGCCGGATCTTACGGATATGAACATCAATAGTGCGGTCGCCGACGATAACCTCATTACCCCACACCTGGTTCAGTATTTCATTGCGGAGAAAAACCCGGCCCGGTTTTAAGGCCAGTAAGTAAAGCAGTTCAAATTCTTTTTTGGCCAGTACCACTTCTTTCTCTCCAACTTTAATAATGTAGCGTTCCGGATCGATGGTTACATGGTCAATGGTAAGTATGCGTGTATTGTTTTTAATATGCCGCCGAAAGAGCGATTTCACGCGGCTCAGGAAAACTTTCGGACTAATGGGTTTGCTGATATAATCATCAGCACCGGTTTCAAGCCCTTTTATCTGGGTGCCTTCATCATTTACTGCTGTCAGGAAAATGATCAATGTTTCTTTAAAAGCTGCCTGTGCCCGGAGCAGCTGACAAACTTCTACTCCTGTTTTTCTGGGCATCATTACGTCTAATATGATGAGGTCGGGCTGGGTGCGGCGGGCTTTTTCCAGGGCTTCATCGCCATCTTTGGCAGTAAACACCTCGTACCCTTCATTCGAAAGGTTGTATTTGAGAATCTCCAGTATGTCCGGTTCGTCGTCTGCGATCAGCACCTTGCGGGCTTTGGTTTCCATTTGTTGGAAAAGTTTGCGCAAACCTAACAGGAAAATGTGGGGCAATAAAATTTGCAGCCATTGGTTTACACAGACTTAATAATATCTTAATACCAAAACCTTAGCCTGTTTATTTTTTTAGGACTGTTCAGACAGCCTTATTCAGTATAAATCCGTCTATATCAATGTAAAACCGAGTAAAAACACCATTTAAACCGGGCTTTGTAACTTTACGTTTCGATTCCTTATGATAGCAACTAACAAATACCTTATTCTACCCGGTTTTTTTCTTGGCTTTTGGCTGTCTGCTTCCGGGCAGGTAACCTTCGCTTCCAATAGCGCGAACAATGATCAAAAGTGCAAACCGCCCAAGAACCGGGAACTGTTTCATGACTATATAGATGCACAGCAAAAACTCATTCTGAAGTCTGATGGGAAGAATGATAACCAGTATACACCCTCGGATAATGAAGAAGTAAATTTCCAGCTCACCCGAACATTAATAAACAGGGTGGATGATCTGCAATGCAAGATTGAGGCAGATACCCTGCTTAAAGATCAGGGAAAAGTAAAATACCTGAGGGGGGTTGAATACCTGCTTAAGTTTTTTAACCAGAATACCAGTTCTAAAAAGATCAACCCGGTGATTCTTCCGGATATTATATCGGCATACGAAAAATGCGTAGCACTTGATAAGGAAGGCAAATCGATTGAAAATATCGTCAGTCCTTTGTCTTATGAAACGGCTTATTCACTCATCAAAGCGGATAATGCAACGTTTGAAAAAAACAGCGGATACCGGGGGGGACTTCAGGGTATTGTATTGAAATACTGTATCCTGCATCCCGAAAGGACCTTATCCATTTTACGCGATAATCCGGATATGCCGTTTGCTGATAGCCTGGTAAGAACGGTTGCACAGAAATATCCGAGGCAATTGTATGATTTTGCTGCTGCTAATAATAAACTGGGTTATGTCATCCGCAATATTACAGACGACATCTTTATAAAGACCATTGTAAAGATGGCCCGGAGTAAAAACGGGCAGCAATATTTTCCCTTTCTTGATAATATTGTAAAAGGTAAGATGTCGTTTGAGGAAGTTGATGAAGCAAAAGATGATTCACTCCTTTATTACAAACTGCTGATAAAAACGCAACTGGAATATGTGGCAAGGGCCTTGAATAAAGACACTGCATTTGAATATAAATCCCTGAGGGACCGCGTTGAAGTAAAAGCCCGGGAGAATTTTGTCAATATCATTAATGGCCTCCACACGGAAAGTGCGGAGTTGCGTTTCAGGTCTATTCAGCCCTTGAGTGCTGAAGAACTGTATTATCTCGCTGTTTCCGCAGACGGGTCCATATATACCTCGAGTTTTGTCAAGGGCGTATATCCCCTGATGATGAAAAAAATTAATAACAAGGGAGATTCCTTACTGGTGTCACTTCACTTTGATAAGTACCGCAAGTTTATCAAAATGACAGCAGGGTTTAACATGCTGAGTAATTTCCTGGGTACATTCCCGCCGAAGAGAACAACGGATGATGAAAGTGATGCGGAAAAACTGATGAAGGCTTTTGTGGGTAAACTTGAAAAAGGTTCGGGTCTTGAAGATGGGGTGGAAGTGGCAGATTCATATGCCAGCGTTGTGGAAACCATTAAGCCACTGGCTCATGAGATGCTGAAGAATATCCGGCTTAATTATCAGCAAAATGAAAAATCAGGTAATAAAAGAGGCCTGGCTATTTATAAAATCCTCACGAATCTTTTTCTTTCAGCCGATTCCACCAATAATATTGACCTCACAAAAGAACTCGGGATCCCGCCGGTCTATGAAATACCTTTTAAAGCCTTGGCAAATGATAGCGGAACCGTGATTATCCAGGTATTCATTTTTGGAGATAAAGATGGTATCGGTGTTTTTCCAGGAATTCTGAGTTTGTTCAATACTGCAAACTGGAAAACAGACAAGAGTAATCCGCAATGGGTTACGGTTTCATCTCTGAAAGGCAAACCTGTTTCTATTTATTTCAACCGGCCATTGCCCGAAGAAAAAAACGAAGATGCGAAAGCACAGGAAGCTTTATGCAAATACCTGGATAGTAGCAAACTGTATCCCACGGTAACCATTAACCGCGGACATAGTTATAATGCTACTTACACCATTGAGCAAATGTTCCCCACTTCAAAAATTGTTTTTATGGGTTCCTGCGGAGGCTACCGGGCGATTCATGATATTCTTGAAAAGGCACCTGACGCACATATTGTGGGTACCAAACAAATAGCGGATGTACCCGTCAATAACCCTTTTTTAAAGTTGTTGGCAGAAAAACTACGAAGCGGTAGCAATATTGAATGGATACCCTTCTGGAAAGAATTGGATGATATGGTAACCAATGAAATCTTTGATGATTATGTACCACCCTACAAAAACCTGGGTGCCCTTTTTATTAAAGCCTACAAGATTGCAATGGGTGAATAATAACCCGGGTCTATGGTTATAGCCCGCTTCTGTTTAAATTTGTCTTTTCCTGTAATTCCTTCATTTTGGCAGAAACAAATAAACAATTTTTTGATTTTAAACTTCTACGGAGAGTATTTCAGTATGCAGCTCCGTATAAGAAAAAATTTTACCTGTCAGTTGTATTGGCCATCCTGCTGGCCATACTTACTCCGATAAGGCCCATGCTTATCCAGAAAACCGTAAATGATTATATCGCTCATTCTTTTATGGATATGGTGATCAGGATCACCCTGTTTCAAATCGGATTGTTGCTGGTAGAAACAGCCATGCGGTTTCTTTTTTCTTTTACGACAGCTTTGCTCGGGCAGTCGGTGGTGAAAGATCTGCGTGTGGCAACTTTTAAAAAAATATTGGGACTTAACCTGTCTCAATTTGATAAGACACCGATCGGTACCCTGACAACCAGGACCATCAACGACATTGAATCCATCAATGATATTTTTTCAGATGGCCTGGTTCCGATCATTGCGGATTTGCTTTCCATTGTTTGTGTGCTGGGCTTTATGTTCTGGACCGACTGGCAGCTTTCGCTGATCGCATTAATCCCTTTTCCGATTATCATCATTGCCACTTATTATTTTAAAAACAGCATCAACCATTCTTTCTTCAAAGTAAGAAATGCGGTAGCCAGCCTCAATGCTTTTGTGCAGGAACATTTAACGGGAATGGCCATCGTACAGGCCTTTGCTTCAGAAGAAAGGGAATCTCAAAAATTCAGAAAAATAAATAAGGAACACCGCAATGCCAATATCAAAGCCATTTTTGCCTATTCCGTTTTCTTTCCGGTGGTGGAAATTGTACTGGCCTTATCCATCGGTCTGATTGTATGGTATGGCTCCGGTCAAAAAGCTCCGGCGGGAACCATTATGTCATTTATTCTTTGCCTGAACCTGCTGTTTCGTCCGTTGCGGGTAATTGCCGACAAATTCAATGTTTTGCAGATGGGTATAATTGCCAGTGAAAGGGTTTTTAAAGTTTTGGATAACGAAGATACCCCCCGGGCACCTGAAGGCGGTTATTTAAAAACACCGGAAAATTTAGCAGGGGCCATCGCATTTGAAAAAGTGTGGTTTTCTTATGATGATAAAAACTTTGTATTGAAAGAGATAAGCTTTTCTGTGAATCCGGGAGAAACCATTGCTATTGTCGGTCATACCGGTAGCGGAAAGTCTACCATCATCAGCCTGCTGAACCGGTTATACCATATTCAAAAAGGGGAGATAAAAGTGGATGGGCTGAATATCGAAAAATATGAGCTGGACATCCTCAGGAAAAATGTGGGCGTAGTACTGCAGGATGTTTTTTTATTTTCCGGTTCTGTTCTGGATAATATCACGTTACGAAATCCGGATATCCCGAGAGAAAAAGTGATTGAAGCCGCCCGGATGATTGATATGCACGATTTCATAATGCGGTTGCCCGGGGGCTATGATTATCATGTGATGGAGCGGGGGGCTACTTTGTCTCTCGGTCAGCGGCAATTGTTGTCTTTTATCAGGGCTTTATTATATAATCCCTCTATTCTGATACTGGATGAGGCAACTTCATCGGTTGATACGGAAAGCGAATTGCTGATACAGCATGCGATTGATACCTTAATAAAAGGAAGAACCTCAATTGTGATTGCGCACCGCCTGTCCACGATCCGCAAGGCTGAAAAGATAATTGTGCTGGATAAAGGGGAGATCATGGAGATGGGTACGCATGATGAATTACTGGCATTGCAAGGATATTATTATAAGCTTTACCAACTTCAGTTCGACAGTAAAACAAAAGTGGCCTGATTTTCATTCAGACCTTCCCATTTTTACCCATTTTCAAGGTTTTTAAACCCTACCCCCCTATCTTTGCCGCAAATTTCAGGATAGGTATGATGGCAGGACGATTTAAAACCTTATTGGTAGCGGCTTTCAGCGTATTTTTTATATTAAATACGGTTCCTGTTTTGGCCCAGGATGACCATGAAAAAAAGGGCGAACCAGCCGGTCAGCAGGGGGAAGTAAAAAAGAAGAAATTATTTGATGCCAACGAGGTCATTTTTGGTCATATCATGGATGCCCATGAGTTCCATTTTATGTCTTATAAATCAGGGGGAACGGAGAAGCATGTAACTATTCCCTTACCCGTGATCCTTTACTCACCCCAGAAAGGATTTACCACTTTTATGTCGTCGAAGTTTCATCATGGCCATGAAAATTATCAAGGCTATGCTTTACTGACCGAACACAACCGGGAAGAATTGAAATTAGACCCCAAGAAATTTTTTATTGGTCAGATAGTCCCGCTTACCGAGGCGGGTGAATTCGACCCTACGGTTAAAGTATATGATATTTCATTAACGCGTAATGTGGTGCAGATGATACTGGCACTTACGGTTCTAATTTGGATCATGCTGGCTGTAGCAAGACGGTATCAAAAAGGGGAGGGAGTTACTTCGGCACCAAAGGGTATGCAGAATATGATTGAGACCATGGTGAATTTTGTAAAGGATGAAGTGGCCAAACCTAACCTGGGGCATCAATATCCGAAGTACATGCCTTTGTTACTTACTATCTTTTTCTTTATCCTGATCAATAATATATTTGGCCTGATTCCGGGTTCGGCGAATGTTACCGGCAATATTGCTTTTACCCTGGTGCTTGCAGTTATCTCGTTTGTGGTAATTATGTTCAGCAGCAACAAACATTATTGGGGACATATAGTCTGGCCTCCGGTGCCACATTGGATCAAACCGATTTTAGTTCCCGTGGAGATACTGGGTGTGTTTACAAAACCCTTTGCCCTGATGATTAGGTTGTTTGCCAATATGGTGGCGGGTCACATTCTTATTATTTGCCTGATCTCCCTGATTTTTATTTTGGCAGCGTTGAATAAATTTGTGGGTATTGGTTTTGCGCCCCTATCGATCGGATTTACTGTTTTTATTTATTTTATTGAGATACTGGTGGCATTTCTTCAGGCTTTTATCTTCACGGTACTGACCGCTGTTTTCATCGGGCAGGCTTTTGAAGGTGAGCATCATGCGGAAGAAGCACCTCATGCATAAATTCTTTTTTTAATCAATATAAAATCACAATTATGGATTTATTTCTTTTAGCAGACATGGCAAATGCGGGTGGTGCAATCGGAGCAGGCCTGGGAGCCATCGGTGCCGGTATTGGTATTGGCCAGATCGGTAAAGGTGCCCTGGAAGCCATTGCCCGTCAGCCGGAAGCTATCAATGACATTCGTAGCAACATGATCCTTACTGCCGCACTGGTAGAAGGAGCTGCGTTGTTTGCGATCATCATTGGTTTCCTTGCGATGGTGCTTTAAAAAACTACTGCATCCAATGCACAGGGCGGAGGATGCAGTTTTTAATTTGAACATTGAACATTGATTGTCGAATATTATATGAACGAATAAGCGATGTTCAAAACGCAACAAACAATTTAGAATCGAAAGCATTAAATTCATTATATGCAATTACTTACACCCGCATTTGGTTTGCTGATCTGGACACTGATCGCTTTCCTGGTCGTATTTTTTATCCTGAAAAAGTTTGCCTGGCCTTCCATTGTCGGCGGGCTGAAAAAAAGGGAAGAAAATATCGCTGAAGCTTTGGCCTCTGCTGAAAGTATAAAAGCGGAGATGGCCCTGATGAAAAATGAGAATGAAGCTTTGCTGGCCTCGGCCCGGGAAGAAAGAGCCATTTTGCTGAAAGAGGCAAGGGAAACAAAAGATAAAATCATCAACGAAGCCCGCGAGCAGGCGAAAACAGAAGCGAATAAAATAATCATGGAAACCCAGGCTGCCATTACCACACAAAAAATGGCTGCTTTGACTGATGTTAAAAACCAGGTAGGTAAACTGGTAATAGAGGTAAGTGAAAAAATATTGCGGAGAGAGTTGGGGAATAAAGAATCCCAGGAAGCCCATATCAAAGGGCTGGTTGATGAAGTTAAAATGAATTAAACTAGTTACTGGTTGCAAGTTACTTGTTACCAGAAACCAGGGACAAGAAACCAGAAACAAGAATATGCCCAATCCACGTTTAGCTACGAGATATGCCAAGTCACTGATTGACCTTTCCATTGAAAAAGGTCAGTTGGAAGAAGTATTTGCTGATATGCAGTGGCTGAATGGAGTTTGCAAAAGCAATCGTGATTTTGTGAACCTGCTGCGCAGCCCTGTTATAAAGGGACAAACCAAAAAGAAAATTCTGGAAGCAGTTACTACGGGAAATATCAGCGAGCTTACTACTGCATTTAACAGCCTGCTTATAAGCAAAGGCCGTGAAAGTAATTTGCCGGAGATAAGCCATGCTTTTATTATGGCGTATAAGGAAAAGAAAAATATCCAGACCATAAAATTAACAACGGCTGTTCCGGTATCTGATACACTTAGAATTTCGATTATTGAGCAAATAAAAAAATCAGTAGGTTTTCAGAATGTGGAACTGGAAGAGATCGTTGATACAGGCATTATCGGTGGCTTTGTATTGCAGGCCGGGGATAAGCTGGTTGACGCAAGCATCGCGTATGACCTGAGAGCCATCTCCAAACAATTTGAAAATAACGACTTTATTTATAAGGTCAAATAATATACAAACAGTTAAACAAAATAATATGGCAGAGATTAAACCAGATGAGATATCCGCGATACTGCGCCAGCAGTTGAGCAATTTTAATGCATCAGCTGACCTGGAAGAAGTTGGTACCGTGTTGCAGGTGGGAGATGGTATTGCCCGGGTATATGGATTGGGTAATGTTCGTTATGGCGAACTGGTGGAATTTGAAAATGGGGTCAGAGCCATCGCCCTGAACCTGGAAGAAGATAATGTGGGTGTGGTACTGATGGGTGAAAGTGGTGCCATCAAGGAAGGTGCAAAAGTGAAACGTACCGGTCAGATCGCTTCTATTAATGTAGGCGAAGGCATGCTGGGTCGTGTAGTGAATACGCTGGGTCACCCGATTGATGGGAAAGGTCCTATCACCGGCGAGTTATATGAAATGCCCCTTGAAAGAAAAGCTCCGGGAGTAATTTTCCGTGAGCCGGTGAAAGAACCATTACAAACAGGTATCAAAGCCATTGATGCGATGATTCCTATCGGTCGCGGACAAAGGGAATTGGTAATCGGTGACCGTCAGACAGGTAAGTCTGCGATCTGTATTGATACCATCATCAACCAGAAAGAATTTTTTGAAGCAGGGAAACCTGTTTATTGTATCTATGTGGCTATCGGGCAAAAAGCATCAACCATTGCCCAGGTGATGAAGACATTGAATGATGCCGGTGCCATGGCTTATACGATCATTGTTGCAGCATCTGCATCTGAGCCTGCACCGTTGCAGTTCTACGCACCCTTTGCCGGTGCGGCTATCGGTGAGTTTTTCCGTGATACCGGTCGTCCTGCATTAATTATCTATGATGACCTTTCTAAACAGGCCGTTGCTTATCGTGAAGTGTCCTTATTATTACGTCGTCCCCGGGTCGTGAAGCCTATCCTGGTGACGTATTCTATTTGCATAGCCGTTTGCTTGAAAGAGCCGCGAAAGTTATCAGCGATGATAAGGTGGCTAAAAATATGAACGATGTTCCGGATAGCATCAAGCATTTGGTAAAAGGCGGAGGTTCATTAACGGCATTACCGATCATCGAAACACAGGCTGGTGACGTTTCGGCTTATATTCCTACCAACGTAATTTCAATTACAGACGGACAGATATTCCTGGAAGGTAACCTGTTCAATGCCGGTATCCGTCCTGCGATCAACGTGGGTATCTCAGTAAGCCGGGTGGGAGGTAATGCACAGATCAAATCCATGAAGAAAGTGGCAGGTACGTTGAAACTGGACCAGGCCTTATACCGGGAGCTCGAAGCTTTCTCTAAATTCGGTGGTGACCTGGATGCAGCTACCAAGAATGTAATTGATAAAGGTGCCCGGAATGTGGAGATATTAAAACAGCCCCAGTATTCACCGTTTGCGGTAGAGAAACAGGTGGCTATTATTTATCTCGGTACAAATGGTTTATTGAAAGACGTGGCGGTAAAAAGAGTGAAAGAGTTTGAAGAACATTTCTTGATGGAGATGGACAACAAACTACCGGAGGTAATGGCGGAGTTTAAGAAAGGTAATCTACCCGATGATGGTATCAGGAAAATGGTGGAACTGGCGAATGGATTGATACCTTCTTATAAATAATAATTGGTTCCCTATATTTTGAGAGGCGGTTCCGCATTTGCGGGACCGCCTTTTTTTTTCGGTTAAAACCTGTAAATTGATCACAGAATTGACGCCTGACACTAACGAAGCCTTTAGTCCGCCACACTTTGACAGCCCTAGATAAAAACATTTGCTGTAATCTTTATTTCTTCTGTATTAAATACTTTGATATGAAAAATAGGCGACAGATATTTTTTTTATTTGCCATTGTAATTAGCAATAATACAAATGGGCAGAATTGGAAACTATTAACTGACAGCGCCAGAATTTACCAGCAAAAAGGCGAAGTTCATATTGCTATTAACTATTTTGAAAGGGCTGAAATGTTATTAAAAAGAGATTCAAGTGAAACAGCAATTTATGCACAAATTCAATTTGCAGTGGGGAATTTATACGCAGATCTAGGTGAATTTACAAAAGCGGTGACTTATGTACAGGCCTCAAAAGAAATAAGGGAAAGGATATTGGGCAACGGTCATCCTGATTATGCCAAAAGCTGTAATATCCTGGGAAGCCTCTATATAGAGTTGGGGGAATATAAGAAAGCTGAACTAATGTTATTTATGGCAAGATCTGTTTATGAAAGAATTTCAGGGAAAATGAATAAATCATATGCTGCAACCTGTAACAATATTGGGATGTTATTTCGTATTCAGGGATTGTATGACAAAGCTGAGCCATACTATCGTGAAGCTAAAGATGTATTTGAAAATATTAATGGAAAAGAAAGTTCAGCTTATGCTAATTGTTGTAATAGCTTAGGATTACTCTATTTAGATAAAGAGCAATATGATAAATCCGAACAATTCTTCTTGGAATGTAAAATAATCCGGGAGAAGATCCTGGGAAAAGAACATTTGTACTATGGGGATATCTGTAACAATCTTGCACTTTTATACAATAATCTGGGGCAATATAAAAAAGCAGAACAACTTTATACGGTTACGAGGGAAGTATATAAAAAAGTACTTGGTGATCAGCATGCCGATTATGCTTTAAGCATTAATAATTTGGCGGATTTGCTCAGCAATTTAGGCGAATTTGGTAAAGCAGAGACTCTATACCTGGAAGCAAAACAAATAAGAGAAAAGGTACTTGGAAAAAATCATCCCGAATATGCCAAGAGCTGTAATAACCTGGCGGTTTTATATTTAAGGACCGGCCAGTTGGAAAAATCTAAATATTTGTTTACCGAAGCAAAGAAAATACGGGAGGAGTCACTGGGGAATGAAAATATTGAATATGCTGAAAGTTGTAATAACCTTGGTTCTTTTTATAAAGAAATAGGTCAATATCCTGATGCCGAAAAACTTTACCTGGAAGCCAAAAATATCAGGGAAAAAGTCCTTGGAAAAGCAAGTTCTGTATATGTAGCGAGTTGCAGCAATATTGCGGATTTATACCGGGTTCTTAACAATCTATCTGAGGCATCAGGTTTCTATAAAGAAGCTTTTTATAATCAGCAAAATATCCTTAAAAAGCTGTTTCTTTTTACTTCTGAATCAGAGCAGCAATCTTATATTAGAAATATTAAAAAGATTTCTGAGTCAATATTGTCATTTTATTCAGCATCAGGTCTGAACATCCCCACAAGTTTTGTATTAGATATTTCGTTTGCCAATCGCAATTTAATTCTCAATTCATCCCGGAATTTGCGAAATGCAATTATTGATATTCGCGATTCGGTGATACGATACCGGTATAATGATTGGATAGATACAAGAGAACAACTTGCTTTTTGGTTGTCCAAATCTGTGCAGGATAGGGGGAAAATGGGAATTGAGCTGGAAGAAAAGGCCAATAATATGGAAAAAGAACTTAACCGTACTTCTGCTGATTTCAGACGTCTGCAAAAAAAACAGGAAATTACCTGGAAAGATTTACAGCAATCACTGAAGACAAATGAAGCGGCCATCGAATTTGCCGAATTTCAGTATTATAATGGAAAAAGCTGGACGGACAGTACTTATTACATAGCTATGGTACTTAGGAAAGAACACCCCGAGCCAGTATTGGTGAATTTATTTGAAAAAAGGCAACTAGATTCCCTGTTGAGTTATAAAAGTACCAGTGCCGGGCAAGTACAGCTTAGTTATTTGTACAAAAAACAACCGGATGAAAAAAATAATTCCTTGTATGATATAATCTGGAAACCAATTGAACAACATTTAATGGGTATCAAAACCGTATATTTTGCTCCAGCTGGCTCTTTGTATAAAATTGCTTTTGCAGCAATGCCCGTTAACCAAGAAGAAGTATTAAGCGATAAGTACCAACTTATTCAATTAAATTCTACAGCTTCCAGCGGAGACAAATCAGTAACTCCGTTAACAATATCTGATAAAATTATTTTATATGGCGGTATTCAATATGATGCTGATTCAATAACTATAAAAAAGGCAGCTTTACATTATTCAACAAACGATGTGGCCGCCCGATATTTACCTGAAGGTTTGTCGCGAGATGGAATGAATGATTTTTATTATTTAAGCGGAACTAAAAATGAAATAAGTGCCATAAATAAGCTTGCCGGCCAAAATTATTTTGTTACAACTATTTCTGATGGAATGATGGCAACCGAAGAATCCTTTAAAGCACTAAACGGAAAAAACTCACCAGCTGTTTTACACATAGCCACGCATGGATTCTTCTTTCCTGATCCAAAATATATTAAAAAAAATGACCGTCTTGGCGGAGCTGCTGTTTTCAAACAATCGGATAATCCCTTGATGCGATCTGGTCTTGCATTCGCGGGTGCTAATAATGCGTGGAAAGGAAAAGCAGTGGAAGGAGTGGAAGATGGTATCCTCACATCCTATGAAGTATCGAATATGTATTTACCCAATACTAAACTTGCAGTCCTTTCAGCTTGTGAAACTGGGCTAGGTGATATTCAGGGTAGTGAAGGTGTTTATGGGTTGCAAAGAGCTTTTAAAATGGCCGGTGTTCAAAACCTGGTAATGAGTCTCTGGAAAGTTTCTGATGCTGAAAGTTCGGAGTTTATGCAGGAGTTTTATAAAAACCTTTTTGCAAAGCAAACCATCGGTACTGCCTTTTATAATGCACAGACAGTTTTAAAAAATAGATATCGTAATGATCCTTACAAATGGGCGGCCTGGGTATTAGTGCGATAGCAAAGGTTGGGTATTTTGTGAACTGATCCGGAAAGTTGGTTAAAAAAACCAGCGGTGACCCGTATGGATTGATACCTTCTTATAAATAATAATTGGTTCCCTATATTTTGAGAGGCGGTCCTGCATTTGCGGGACCGCCTTTTTTTGAAACTCACCTATATAAATTAAAACTGATTATTAGTCAGGTACTATATTAATAAGAGTAAGTATTTTGAATGGGGAATAAGTAAATAGTCTTCGTAATACTCTGAAATTGGGTGTATTTTTTACGTGAATTCAATTTATCTCAATAATAATTTTGGAATGTTAGTATTGATTATCAATACTAATCGTATAATTACTACAGAAAATACGTAAATAGTTGCGAAATAATCCGCGAAAAGCTTGCAAGTAAAATAACTGCGTAGTATGTTTGTCTCAGAATCGAACAATCCCTTAGAAAACGACGAAATCCGACCCCTGAAACAAACTACTCTTAAAAACGGGAATATACTTCCCGGTCTGTTTCAACTCATACACATCGGTTTTCATTGCATCTGAAGGACAAGTTCAAAAGAACCCGTACTACTTTAATCTTGAACCCTAAAATGAAAACGATGAAAACATCTTTACTTGTTAAGCAAAATTTTCTGAATTTAGTTCTGTTTGTATCTGTGACTTTTTCCTCTGTATTTACTCAGGCTCAATCTTCGAATGAACTAAAATTCGAGAATAGTTCATTAAAAACAGGAACAGCCGGAGCAGATGGTGCTGTTTATTTATTTCCTGGTGTTAACAATACAATGGATGCATGGGTAAAAATAACCGGCCGCTCATCGTCTTTGGTTAAACTATCCACTATTGATATTACCAGTACAGGGTTCAGTAAGGCTTTTCAGCCTCAGATAGAATATAACAATGGTAATGTCAGCGGTGCAACAAACTGGTGGATGGAGTTTGAAATAAATTTTATGACTAAAAATACTTCCAATACTGCAGCTATTTCTGAGGCATATGCTACCGGTTTGGATATAGACGGTGATGATAATAAATTGAAAGAATGGGATGCTTTTTATGGCAGCACATCTTATACGGTTGAGAGCAATACTCAATTGACTATAAGTTCTGTTACCGGAATTTTGTCACAGTTATCACTACTCGGAAAGAAATTTCTTGGCACTTCAACAGACCATTCAGGTATTGATACATCAGCTACATCATTGATGACAACTCATTTTTTTCAAAATAAAAATTCAATAACCATTCGTCTCGGTGCAACTACTACGGGCTCCGCAAATAATGCAAAGCGGATGTATTCTATATGGTTTAAGAATTTTGCTTATACTGCTCCGGTAACGACATTACCAGTTAAATTGATTTCATTTTCTGCTATGGAGAATAATAATAAAGTTGATCTGAAATGGACAACGGCTACTGAAATTAACGTTAGTCACTTTATGGTGGAAAGAAGTACAGACGGTACAAATTTTAGTGATGCAGGGATGGTGTTTGCTTATGGCAATACTACTTCAAAATCTGATTATGCTTTCACTGATAATATCAGCAACATACAATCTGGTGTTATTTATTACAGACTTCGCTCTGTAGACGTGGATGGTAAGACTCAGTATTCTGATATTCGTATCATCAGAATCAGCAAGCAGGAAAAGAACGACATTACTATCCTCACGTATCCAAACCCGGTAACCAACGAAGTTCGGATCACTATCCCGGCAAACTGGCAGAATAAGAAGGTGGTGTATGAATTGTTGAATGCCAATGGCCAGACAGCTAAAAAAACTGTTACTACCGGCAGCAGCCAGACTGAATCCATGAATGTGAGCAGCTTAAACAGTGGTTTGTATATCGTAAAAGTTACTTGTGAGGGCCAGTCAGCCATTCAGAAGATCATTAAGCAATAAGATTTTTATCAATAGAGGGGTTCCGGCCGTCCCACATGAGTGGGACGGTTTTTTTGTTAGAAATTGATTAGGTTTATATTATAAACTACTTTATGTTTGTGTCCCATTTAGCTTTTTTAGTATGAAACCGATGACCAAAATCTTGATGCTTTTTCCAATGATCGTCTTGGGTATGATGGCCCGTGCCCAGGTAACCATAAAAGGCGTGATAAAAGATAATAAGTCGAAACCCGTTGCCGGGGTTAGTATATCAATAAAAGATAGCTATGATGGCGGCACTTCCGACTCCTCAGGAAAATATTCTTTTAAAACCACGGAGAAAGGTGAACAACTATTGGTGATAAGCTCCATCGGGTATAAACCTGTTGAGCAAAAAATAAAACTGGAAGGCGGTGTATTAACAATTGATGCAACCCTTAAAGAAGAGATCAGTGAACTGACAGCCGTAGTTCTTTCTGCGGGCACGTTCGAAGCCAGTGATCGGAAAAGGGCCTCGGCAGTTTTAGACCCGATTGATATTGTTACCACCGCCAGCGCCAATGGAGACATTACCGGGGCATTAAAAACATTGCCAGGTGCACAACAGGTTGGAGAGAGCGAAGGTTTATATGTTCGGGGTGGAACTGCTGCCGAGACAAAAACTTTTATTGATGGTACGTTAGTCAATAATTTCTTTTACAGCAGTGTTCCTAATATTGCACAATTCGGCCGGTTCTCACCTTTTATTTTTAAAGGAACAGTTTTCAGTACCGGAGGGTATTCGGCTTTATACGGACAGGCACTTTCATCCGCATTGATATTGGAATCTATTGATCTGCCGGAACAGTCTTCTGCTAATATTGGCATTACCGTGCTGAGCGGCAGTGCCGGTCTTCAGCAATTGGCAAAAAATAAAAAATCTTCCTGGGGATTTAGCTACGGCTATACGGATCTTAGCCTGGCTTTTGCAATTATCAAACAAAAACAGGATTTTTCAAAGGTGCCGACCTACCATAACCTCGATGCAAATTTCCGTATTAAAACTTCGAAGACCGGTATTCTGAAATACTATGGCTATTTCAGCAGTAATAAATTAGCTTTTACTACGAACAGTATTGATTCCCTGGGTTACCTGGATAAGTTTGCTATCGGTAATAAAAATTTCTATCACAACCTGGCCTGGAAAGAAAACCTGGGTAAGCGCTGGAAACTGAATACCGGAATTTCCTTTAGCAACAATAAAGATGATATCAGCAGTAACATGCAGAACCAAAACAAACAGGATGTGGTATTGGGAAACCTGGAGTTTAAAAAATTTCATATAGACACTAAAGGAAATTATTTTAATGCCAAGATGGTATTGGAAAAGAAACTGAAAGGATTAAGTGCGCTTCGTTTTGGAACGGAGTATAATTCCAGCAATGACAAATTACTTTATACCGCATTCGATGATCAGCAATACCCGGATACTTTGAAAGGGCATATGAATGCGGTATTTGCAGAGGCCGATGTGTATGCTACCAATGCCCTTGCGATTAAAGGCGGTTTAAGGTTTGAAAATTCTTCTTTACTTGATAGGACCAATATAGCGCCCCGTTTTTCGGTTGCTTATAAATTAGGAAAGGGCAGCCAGGCATCTGTTGCTTATGGTATTTTTTATCAGGATCCCGAAAGAAGGTACCTGCCTTCACCAAACGGGTTGACTTTCATGAAGGCGACTCATTATATTGTTCAGTATCAAAAAGTGGCCAACCAGCAATCCTTCCGGGCAGAGGTTTTTTATAAAAAATATGACAACCTCGTAAAAACAGGAACCGTTAACTTCCGGGAAGCTGCTATCAGTAACCAGGGCTTTGGTGATGCCAAGGGAATTGAATTTTTCTGGAGAGATAAGAAAACGATCAAGAACCTGGATTACTGGATTTCTTATTCCTACCTGGATACGAAAAGAGATTTCCTGAATTTTCCTTTTTCCATCCGGCCAAATTTTGCGGCCAAACATACCAGCTCACTGGTAGTGAAAAAATTTGTGCAGAAAATTAAAACCAATATAAACTTCGCCTATAACTATGCCAGCGGGCGTCCGTATTATAATATTGGCTTTGATGGCAACGCCTATAAATTTAACGACCGGGGAACTATACCCGATTATCACAATGTTAGTTTCTCTCTTAATTACCTCCCCTCAATTGGTAAGAAAGATGCCAAATCATTTGCGGTGTATGTGTTCCAGGTAAGCAATATTTTTAATATCAGGCAAACCTATGGTTACAATTACTCTTATAACGGGTTCCGTAAAGAAGCGATTGTGCCTACCTCAAGAATGTTTGTATTTATCGGGGCTTTTATAAGCTTTGGTATAGACAGAAGTGATGAGGTAATTAATAATGGATTATAAACAGCAGGTTATTCATATGAATTATTACCTCATCATTAAAACCATTCACCTGCTGGCGGTGGTAGCCTTTTTAGGAAATATTACCACCGGGCTTTTCTGGATGCGGTTTGCCCGGAAAACCAATGACCGGAAAATAATGCACCATACGGCCAAAGGGCTTATCGCATCGGATAAGCTTTTTACGATCCCGGGTGTTTTGATCATTACCGCTGCCGGTTTTTATGCAGCTATTTATGGGGGCATTCCTTTACTTCGGACAGGATGGATCTTCTGGCCCATTATCCTGTTTTCCCTATCCGGAGTTTTTTTTGCATATAAAGTGGCTCCTTTACAGGGAAAAATGCGCAGATCACTTGAAAATGAAACCGGTGAACTGGTGTTGGAAACAGGAACGTTTGACCGATTATTAAAACAATGGGAATTCTGGGGTTTCCTGGCATTGGCCACACCGGTCATTTCATTTTTTATGATGATACTTAAGTGGCCGGCAGTAAGTCCGCTTGCCCGTTAAATATAAAAAGTAAAAAAACAATCGCATCAATAAAATCGTAAACGCTAAAATATAATAAACAATGAAAAAAGGAATTTTTGTAGTGATGGCATCACTCCTGATGACAAGCAGTTTTGCACAAAGTGAAAAATATCTTAAAGCCATGGAAGCCCTTGTGCCGTCGGTGGATACCACCCGGAGTATGGAAGGACTAACTGACCTGGCAAACTCTTTTGAACGGATTGCTAATGCCGAAAAAACGCAATGGTTGCCCTATTATTATGCGGCATTGTGTAATATTAATATGGCCAATAGCTATTTCCTGTTACAGCAACCGGAAAAGATTGATCCATTGATGGACAAAGCAGAGCCGATGATGAATAAAGCAGAAGAGCTGGAAAAAAACAATGCAGAAATTATGTGCCTTAAAAAAATGTTTAATTCAGGCAAAATGATGGCTGACCCAATGAACCGGTTTATGATTTTTGGCCAGGCAGCTTCTGAGGCTTTAGAAACAGCTAAAAGTCTGAACCCCGAGAATCCCAGAGTGTACCTGCTGGAAGGACAGGATAAATATTATACTCCGGAACAATGGGGTGGCAGCAAAACTGAAGGAAAAAAATTATTTGAAGAAGCCATTAAGAAATTCGGAACATTTAAACCCGCCAGCAGTATCCATCCGTCCTGGGGACTGGGAATGGCAAAATATTTTTTGACACTGGAATAAATTCACTAAACGATTTATTGGAATTGTCCCGATGAAAAACGGGGCAATTCTTCACGTTAAATCACCACCGATGCAACCCGAAAATCTTTCTCCGGAACAAAGCCTGCAACTTATCCAATCTATGATAAGTAAGACGAAACAGGATATGTCTGATAACAGTATCTATTTCCTGGTTTGGGGATGGATCACTTTTATTGCCTGTACTGGACAATTTGTGCTTAAGCATATCCTGGAATATGAAGCGCATTACCAGGTGTGGTGGCTGATAGCTGTTGGTATTGCGTTCAGTATTTATAATGGGATGAAACAGGGTACAAGGCAACGGGCCAGGACCTATGTTGGTGACAGTATGAAATATTTATGGATGGGAATGGGCATCAGCTATTTTGTGCTTAGTATGATCTTGTCCAAAATCGGGTGGAATTCATCAGTATTTCCTTTTTTTATCCTCTTATATGGTTTGGGAACTTTTGTATCCGGAAGTTTTCTGCAGTTCCGGCCGTTAGTCGTGGGCGGTATCCTGGCATGGGCGTTGGCCATAGGAGCCGTATTTGTTGCATATGATTACCAGATGTTATTTGGTGCTGCAGCTATTTTAATCAGTTATATCATACCGGCTTATAGGCTTCGCTCCAGAAACTCTTCTGCACACAAATAATTTTTATTATGACACAAACCGAAAAACAATTAACCGAAAAGGAAAGCCTGGACCTTATTGCGATGATGATCAATAAGGCTAAGGATTCTTACCATAACACCGGGATTGGATCTATGATGTGGGGAACCATAATCGCCGTTTGTTCCCTTGTTAAACTGGGCGAGCTACATTTTGATTATGCACTGCCCTTTGATATTTACTGGCTGACAATTTTGGCAGTAGTCCCCCAGATATTTATTACACTAAAAGAAAAAAAGGAACGGAAAGTAAAATCCTACGATGATATTTATATGGATTACCTGTGGCTTGGATTTGGCATCAGTATTTTTCTGCTGATTTTTATTACCAATGCGGTATTCAGCGTATGGGAACCGGTAGCGATTGAGTATAAACAACTGACAGGGCATATTTCAACATTCCGTTTCAGCGAATTTATTGCCCCGCTGTTTCTACTGCTGTATGGTATACCTACATTCGTTACGGGTGCCGCCTGTAAATTCAAGCCAATGTTATGGGGTGGTTTGTTGTGCTGGGTATGTTGCATCATTTCCCTTTACACAACAATAAAAATTGATTTAATGCTGACAGCCTTCTCCGCCATCTTTGCATGGCTGATACCGGGTATTATTATGGAACGGCAATATCGAAAAGCCAAAAGAGGATTAGCACAGGCCCATGTTTAAAGATCTTGACCCCATATTGCATTCGCAGCTCCGGCTGGCTGTTATGTCACTTCTGATCAGTGTCAAGGAAGCAGAGTTTACTTTTATAAGAGAAAAAACGAATGCTTCCGCGGGCAACCTGAGTGTGCAGATTCAAAAACTCAAAGAAGCCGGGTATATTGAAGTGACTAAACAATTCAAAGACAACTATCCGCTGACGATTTGTAAAATATCGAAGAAGGGCATCCGGGCTTTTGAAGTATATGTGGGTAACCTGCAATCTTACCTGGGAAAAGAATAAAACAGCGAAAGCCCCCGCCAGCTGGCAGAGGCTTCGTTCTCTGTTGGTACTCTAAGTGTATGAAAGAATTAACGAAGATCAGTACCCCTCAAATATCTTTTACCTTCCTGCTGGTTGCGGATGGGTTGTAAAACTAATTGCGGTTGAACGGGTTGCCTTTTGGGACGGATAATTTTTTCAAAAGCCTTTTTCAGGCGGTCATATTCTTCCCGTAATATTTTTTTTGTAGAATTTGCCATGTCTCTTGAATTAAATTATGCGTTAGGATTTATTTCAACAACGGGTGAATATTCCGTTTTACGGTTCTTGTTAATAAGTTTGATGCGATAGGAAACTTTTTGGTTGCCTGCTTTTTCATAAAACTGGTAGTTATCACTTTCCCTTTTATCGGTCCCGAATACCAGGGCTGCCATGATAAAATTCTTACCATCCGTACTTTTTTCAACCTCAAACTGGTCAGCGGTCTCATTTTCTCCTACTACCCAATTCAGTATCACTTTATGATCAATGATACTGCCTTCGATACGAAGTAGCCGGGCAGGCAAGACAGATAAGGTGGTGGTGGAAAGAGGAGATGCCAGGCTGAATTCATGATTCGGAACAGGACTTGCAAAAGGGAGCATACCATCCGGTTGTACAGGATAAGGATGATACATTATTCTCAGGGAAATAATAATTACAAAGGCGGTTAATTTTGTCATTTCTTAGGGTTTTGTCCCGATCCTTTGTCTTACTCTGGATCATCGGGATTAGTTTTCAGTTTACCCACAGAAATATTGGATGTAAGTTCCGGTTGAATGATATACCGTTTGCAAATAATTACTTTAAAACGAAACGAACCTGAACAGGGACAGGAGGAAGGTCAGGTACGGATGCTTATCGTAGTTTTACGTGGGTATATGTGGTTTTCCGAATCGTAAACAAACCTAATAATTGAAGGTAATAAATGCAAGCTTTTTCAAATAAATATTTCCATTCTGTTCAAAATACTTTGATGGCAAGGCAAACCTTGTAATACATTTGCCTACCAGTCAATGATGAATGCAGTAATACAGGTTAAACGTCTCACCAAAGATTTTAAGGAAGTCAAAGCCGTGGATGATCTCTCTTTCTCCGTTGGGGAGGGACAGGTATATGGATTCCTGGGTCAAAACGGCGCAGGTAAATCTACGACCATCCGGATGTTGCTTACTTTGATAAAACCAACCTCGGGTGAAATAGAAATATTTGGGTTGAATATTAAAGAGCATCGTAAAGAAATTCTCCGTCAGGTGGGTGCTATCATTGAAAGACCGGATCTGTATAAATATCTTACCGCATTAGAGAACCTTCGGATTTTCGCAGCCATGAGTGGGGTTATCGTTTCCGAAAAAAAGCTGATGGATCAACTGGCCCTGGTGGGGCTTGCGGAACGGGCCCATAGCAAAGTAAAAACATATTCACAGGGGATGAAGCAGCGGCTCGGTATTGCCACGGCATTGGTGCATAATCCCAGGCTTATCATTTTGGATGAGCCAACCAATGGGCTCGACCCGCAGGGAATTGCGGATGTCAGAAACCTGATCCTCCAGCTGAGTAAAGAGATGAATAAAACATTATTGATCTCATCTCACTTGCTGAGCGAAATGGAACTGATTGCTGATTCTATGATAATTATTGATAAAGGCAAAAAGGTTGTAGAAGGAAAAGTGAATGAATTGTTTGACCCGGCCGAAACTATAGTAGAATTAAAGACAATGAATGATGATAGTACATTTGAGAAATTACAACAATCCCGTTTGCAAAAATATGTGCAGGGAAAAAGAAACGATTGTATATTACTAAAGTTGCACCGGGATATGATACCCGGCATTGTGAAAGAACTGGTTCAGTTGGATGTGCCGGTTGTTTCGTTTCATTCAAAACATTCCCTCGAAGATTATTTTTTATCGTTAACCGGCCATCCCCATGCTGAAGTTGTTAAAAATTGAATTATTTAAAATATTCAAACGGCCACGGACTTACATTGCTTTCGGGGCTATTACGGCCATTGTTTTATTGATACAGGTAGCTGTAAAATTTGATGGCAAATCATATGTCGACCTTTTGCTCAATAATCTGAAAGATTCTTTTGAATTTAATGATGAGTTTAAATTCAAGTTATTAAATGGCTACCTGATCTGTTTCGCCATTCTTAACACACTATTGGTCTCCATGCCATTATTAGTAGCCTTGATAGCGGGTGATTCCATTGCGGGTGAAGCCAATATGGGAACACTTCGTCTATCTCTTACAAAACCGATAAGCCGGACCGAATATATGATAGTAAAATTCGCGGCATCGGTAATCTACACCATGGCATTACTCCTCTGGCTGGCCCTGCTTGCTTTATTCGGAAGCATGCTGATTTTTGGCACCAATGATTTAGTGGTACTCCGGTCAGACGGTATTGAACAAATGAAAAGCTTTGATGTGTTGTGGCGGTATTTTGCTGCTTTTGGTTATGCGGCCGTTGCTTTAACCACCGTATCTTCCCTGGCATTTTTGTTGAGTGTATTTGCCGAAAACTCCATTGGCCCTATTATTGCCACGATGAGCATTGTGATTGTATTTACCATTTTATCAGAAATGAATATTCCTATTTATAATGATACCATAAAACCTTACTTGTTTACGACGCATATGGTTGCCTGGAAGGGTTTTTTCTATGTACAGGCCGACGCCGAAGGAACGACCATTAATGGCAGTATGGAAAATCTTCCTGCGGTCATGAGGAGTTTAAGCATCCTGCTGGTTTATATTGGACTGTTTTTTGGTACTGCGGTGTGGGTTTTCAGAAAAAAAGATATTTTGACATAAACAGAAATTTTATGCTTTCTCTTTCAGGGATCAACTTATTAAAGAAATATAGCGGGTATAAATTTTTTATCATTTTACTTTTTACGGGTAATTCTTTCCAGGCAAGGGCCCAGACACTAACAGCAGAAGCACTAATAAATAAAGTAAAGGAAAAACTGGAAAAGGTAAATGATTACGAAGCGAAGGGAAAAATGAAAACAAATGTGATTTTCATAAAAGCGCCTATTGCCACCGTAAAAGTATTTTTTAAAAAGCCCAATAAGCTGCGTATCAATAACGAAAGCGGTATTTCTTTCATCCCTAAAGGTTCTGTAAATATCAATCTCAATAATATTTTTGTCAGCACCACCGGGTTTGATATGATTGATGTGGGTAAAGAAACCAAAACCAACTTTCGTATTATTAAATTGCTGCCCAAGGATGAAAACGCCGAAGTGGTTTTAACCACATTTTATATTGATGAAACACAAGCGTTAATTAAAAAAGCGAAAACGACTACTAAAGAAAATGGTACCTATGAACTGGAGATGAGTTATGGTAAGTATGCTGAATTCGGCCTGGCGGATAAAGTGATTTTTACCTTCAATACCAAAGACTATAAATTGCCAAAAGGAATTACGTTCGATTATGACGATGGTAGTAAAAAAGAAAAAACAGCGGATAAGATGAAAGATAAAAAGGGAAAAGTGGAAATATACTATTCCAGCTATATCATTAATAAAGGTGTGTCGGATGCTGTTTTTAAATGATTTTTTTAGCTCTCTTCAATAATTTCATCCCGGGCATTGGCCAGTAAGGCAGGGGTCACTTTGCGTAAGGGATTACTGCGGCTTTCCATATACCCGTTACGACGATTGATGATATCTATACACTCAAAAACTGCCGATAAAAAAGAAGCATTATCGGCTTTGTCTTTTCCCGCAATATCAAAAGCTACGCCATGGTCCGGAGACGTTCTTACCACCTGAAGTCCGGCTGTAAAGTTGATCCCTTCACTGCTGGCCAAAGCTTTGAAAGGAATTAGTCCCTGGTCATGATACATGGCCAGTACGGCATCAAATCTGTCGAAACTACGGCGGGCAAAAAAGGCATCGGCACTATAGGGGCCAACGACCAGTATATTATTATTCTTAGCTTCCTTGATGGCGGGTTTAATAATCGTTTCTTCTTCATTGCCCACGAGGCCTTCATCACCTGCATGGGGATTTAATCCCAGTACGGCGATGCGGGGCTTATCAATACCAAAATCTTTTTGCAGGCTTTGATTGAGGATATTTAGTTTGCTGACGATTTTTTCTTTCGTTATGTTTTTGGCGATTTCGGCAACCGGCACATGTTCGGTTACCAGGGCCACCCGGAAATTTCCTGCACAAAGCATCATCACCACATCATTTACTCCAAAAACGTTTTTCAAATAGGGGGTATGTCCTGTAAAGCTAAATTCAGGTGATTGTACATTTTTTTTATGGAGGGGGGCTGTTACCAGGCCGTCGATTTGTTTTTGTTTTAATGCCGCCACCGCTGTTTGCAGGGAAAGTACTGCATATTTACCACCTATCTCATTCAGCAGTCCGGGGTTGATGGCCACTTCTTCCTCCCAGCAATTAAAAATAGTTACCTGTTTCGGGCTTATACGTGTAAAATCTTTGGTGTTCTGATAATTAAAATTTATTTCCGGCATGGATTTCCGGTAAAAATTTATCGCTTTACTGTTAGCAAAAATTACCGGGGTACAATGATCCAGTATGCGGCTATCAGCAAAAGTCTTTATGATCAGTTCAATGCCGATACCGTTCAGATCGCCGCACGTGATGCCGATTATGGGTTTGGGTTGACTCATGTTTTAAGTATTGAAAGTAAAAATAATGAATTCTGCCGGGAGCCTTCTGAAAGGCTTTTTTCAGTAAAAATCCGGTATAAATATGTAGTCTTTACGATTCGTCGGAGTACTAGTACTTTATTATGTTTGAATCTTTACGATAGGGTTGTATTTCTAAGTATAAACTCTCATTTTGTGGTAAGAAAATCATACGTAATACATATGTATTAATATGTAGGGTTGTCTGCAAAAAATCCATATCTGTTGAAGATCTAATATCCATGCTATGAAAAAACGTCTAATCAACGTGCCCATCCTTCTCTTTTTACTGTTATCTGTTGTTACAGGTTACAGGTCATCTGCACAATGTACCAACGCCAATATTAACTGGGATAACCTGGATTATCTGCAAAGAAATACAGCAGGTTATTCTACTTATATTACAGCAGGAATGTTTGCCAATATGGTGCAAACGCAACGATTTGCTATAGGGACTAACCGGGTAACTATTGCTACAAATTTTTTAACAGCAGCCATTACTGGAGAAAATGCAACCCATACGGGTTCTGCAGGATCAAATGGGGCAGGAGAAGATGTTGCATTTAATGCTAACGGAACCATAACGCTGACATTTGATACGGCGGTATCCAATTTTCGTTTTCATTATATGATATAGATCTTAATCAAAAGGTAACCGTAACTGCATTTGAAGGAGTTACAGCACGGCCGGTCGTACTTACTAAACCGGCAGGTGGAAATCTGGTAATTGCGGGAAATGTTGCAACCGCTCCAAATGTAGCGCAGGGTAATGCGAGTACGGTAGGTACACTCAATGTGGCAGTTGCCGGGCCACTAACATCCATAACGATTGTAATAACAGGAACAGCGGGTAATTTCTGGCTATCTGATATCCAGGCATGTGTATATAGAAATTTCCCAACTAATTATTATGCAATTTCACAGCCTTTTACCGGGCAGCCAGCATATATATTAGCCGTGCATGACCTGAATACCATTTATATGCTGGACCCTGCAACAGGCAGGGCCGTTTCCCTTTTCACGGATACTGACCCCAGGGTTAAGGAAATTAATGACCTGGCCTATGATCCTTATAAGAGAATTCTTTACTATAGTATTGATGGCCTGGAAAGATGTACTCCCGCCGGTACCGCGGATTCTATAAGACATATAAAGACCTATGATTTTAATACAGAAACCATCACCAAAATAATCGCTAATGTAAATAATGCTCCATTTAATATCCCGACATTTTATTATGGACTTGAATCTGCTGCCGGTGCATTTTATAATGGTTCATTATACCAGGGAGCAGAAGGTACCCAAAGTGGTTCAACAAGCACAGGAAGAGAAGGAATTGTCTGGCGAATAGATTTTGCCGGAGATTCGGTAACGCCTACACAGGCCTGCCAGGTCTTTGCCCTACCAGCAGATAATGGCAGTTCCCTGACGCATGACTGGGGTGATGTAGTAATTAAAGATGGAATACTTTATGATTTTAATGCCACTTCTGCAGCTTCAGTCGGAAACTATAATGTGTACAATCTGCAAACCGGTGCGATCAATACCTATGCAGGTTTGTCACTTGCCAATAAACCCAGGCAGTCGGGACAACAGTGGAATGGTAACCTTGTCTGGGCTCATGATTCGGTAACTACATATAATGGAACCAATATCCTTGGCGCAACCAAATATAAAATTGTGGCGGCTCCCCGTTCAGTTACCTGGGTAGCAGGTGCCGGAGATGTTGCTGAGGCTTTCCGGCCAAAGGCGGATTTTGGCGATGCCCCGGCTTCGTATGACCCGGTGGCTTTATCACCCGCCCTTAATGAAAAAGATACGGCCATACGGATCGGGGCAACCTATGATTGGGAATGGAGCAAAAATACTTCTGCTGATGCTTCCGGCGATGGTAGTGATGAGGATGGTCTGGCCTATGTTCCTATTTATGCAAAATTGACCAACCAATATGTGGCCCAGGTACAGGTATGGAATAATTCCGGGGCTAATGGCACTCTTTGTGCCTGGCTGGATTATAATGGCAATGGTCTGTTTGATGCCAGTGAAGGAATAACACCTATAACTGTAACAACGATGGCCAGTTACCAGTCCTTTTATTTAGCCTGGACGGGAATTACAACACCGTTAAGCAATAATGATGTTACCTATTTGCGCATCCGTTTTACATCGGCAGCCAACACGCTCACAACGGCAAGCTCTACGGGTTATTTTAATGACGGTGAAACAGAGGATTACCAGGTAATAATAGATGATTATCCATTGACTGTTGGAATGATAACGTTCAATGCCATGGCTACGAACAACAGCACCGTAAAACTTAACTGGACAACAACCACGGAAAAAGATCTTGCCGGTTTTGCTGTAGAAAGAAGCGCAGATGGAACAAACTGGACCCTGATCGGATTTGTAAATGCAAAAGGCAATGGCCGTTCGGAAAATACAGACTATACATTTACGGATGTTCAGGCACTGAAAGGTAAATCGTATTACCGCCTGAAAATATCCGATCTCGGCACCGCTTTTAAATATAGCGAAGTAAGACAGGTATTTATCAAAGACCTGGCAGCAGGGGTCTCCATTTCACCTAACCCGGCAAAGACGCAAGCAACGATTGTAATAAACAGTGAAGCAAATGCAGACGCGGTCATTGTTTTTCATGATATGCAGGGAAGAAATGCGCGGACGGAGAAGCACCATTTGTTTGCCGGCGGGAATTCTATAACTATCAATAACCTTGACCAGTTGCCGGATGGATTGTATAATGTTCAGATAATAACCGGTCAGCAGATTATAAATCGTAAACTTATTATAGGCAAGTCCATTTTTTAAAAAATATAAAATCAACAGCTGTACGGAAAGAATTTCGTTCAGCACTACCCGAATAAAATCCAAAAACCACTACTAAAATCCAATGTATGAAGAACAAGTTTTTACAAATTGCTGTATCAGCAGCTATCTTAATGAATGCCTGCCTATGGGCACCATCCTGTTCGTCTGTAAAACATAAAGACGAAAACCAAGAAGAGGAAAGGGAAGGCGAAGAGGAGGATGAGAAAGAAGAAACAGGGGCAGACAAACAATTGTCTTCCTGGTTTTGGGGTAAAGCATACCCAGATCCCACCAATCTTACCCAGAAGTATCAAAATGCCTGGGAACAATTCCAGGAGATCAAAAAAAATTCACTGACTGGAAAAGTATATAACCGTGTTGAAGCTTTGGGCAGCTGGACTTTTCTCGGGCCAAAAGTATTTGGCGGCAGTATTCTTTCCTGGCTATCAATCCAACATTAAATGCTGCGGGACAAAGAACAATATTTGCTGGCAGCGCCGGTGGTGGGATCTGGAAAACTTATGTATCCGGGATAGGTGCTTCCGCCTGGCAACAGGTTGCAGACAAATACTCATGTGTTAGGAGTTTCAAGTATTGTTTATCACCCAACGGACACCAGTATAATTTTAGCCGGAACAGGAGAAGTGTACCGATGGAAACTTATACCAGTACGCCTTAATAATTCAACCAGGTAAGAAATATCGGACGAAATGCCTGGAAGGCAAGGGGAACTTATGGAGTTGGCCTTTTAAGAAGCACAAATGCAGGAACTACATGGACACAGGTTCTTATCAAATCCGAATCTGATTTATTCGGCATCCAGAAAATAAAATTTCATCCAACTGTTTCAGGAACAGTGTTTGCTTGTGCCACCGATGGTTTGTATAAATCAACTGATAACGGTGCAACATGGAGCAAAATTTGGACAGGAACCTATTGTGCAGTGATATTGTTATTAATCCTTCTAACATAACAACAAATAGTAATTGCGGCCGGGGTTTTCTCAGGTAACGGGTACTGGTTTTCCAACAGCAGCTCAATACAAGGGGTCTTCCAATTTTACCCTATTGGGAAGCTCCATTATTGCAAGTGTGGGTGTAGGTGATATTGATAATAATGGCACTTATAATGAAAGAGAAGTTTACAGGTCAGATGATTTCGGTCAGAACTGGGCTTCTGTAACTAACTCTACTCATGCTAAATGGCAATCATGGTTTGCACATGGTGTTACACCTATCAGCAGGCACTACCAAAAATTTTTATGGTTCGGAGTAAACAAGCATGTACTAACTATGTCAGGTACTCCCGGTACAACAGTGCTTCAAATATTGCTACTGGTACTGGCAGTTCAAGCTTTTGCTAGATGGACACCAGGAGGAGGTACCAATTATATGTGCATGATGATGTGCATGAAGTGCAATTTGTGCCCGGCAGTACCACTACAGCATACTGGGCAACTGATGGAGGTATTTTCAGAACTACAAATGCTGATGCAAGTCCTGCTACAGGTATGACTTTTGTTTCTTGCAACGGGGGTTTATATGCTCAGCAATTCTATCCTTCTATTGCTCAATCTCAAATGCTGGAACCCTAATCTTATAATTGGGGGTTTACAGGATAATACGGTAATACGTTTTAATGGAACAGCTGGCATGGAAAGATAATTGGAGGCGATGGAACCACTTGCTCTTTTAAACCTGATAATGAAAATATTGTTTTAGGGTCAAACGATACAAGAGGAGTTAACCGTTCTACAGACAGAGGCGCAACTTTTCATCCAAGCCTTAATGGCCTATCTTGGTAATATTCCCAATGGCAATGATGACCGAACCAGTTTTTTGCTCACCGATTGGTGTAGGTCCATCAACTAACACCCGCTGGTATGTTGGCTCTGATAATATACATGTCAGTAAAGATGGCGGGGGCAATACTTTACAAACGATGTATCGGGCGTTCCGGGTACCAGCTATGTTGAGGCATTTCATAAACCGGCTATTGCAATCGGAGTTTCTTATTCAAACGCTGATAAGCTGTATGTATCTGTTTCCCCATTTGCTCAAAATCTTACAACAGATGCCCTATTTTACAATCCTCCGGCTAACATAAGAAAAAGTGTAAATGGCGGATCCAGTTTTACTACAGTCACCGGTACGTTGCCGGACAGAATAGTTACAGACTTTGCTATCAGTAATACTTTTGAAGACAGTGTTTTCATTACCCTCGGAGGATTTGGTAGTGCCGCACATGTTTATGTAACCGGTAATGGTGGAACATCCTGGTCACCCAGGGGGAATGGATTGCCCGATGTACCCTTTAATACAATTCTGATAGACCCCAGTGATCCCCGGATTATTTATGCCGGATGTGATTTTGGGGTATACGTAAGCCAGGACAGAGGGGCTAACTGGTATGACTTTAGTGCCGGATTATGGGATGCTACCTATGTGATGGACCTGGTTGCCGCACCGGGGAATAAATTGCGGGCTGCCACGCATGGAAAAGGAATATTTGAATCTCCCAGGTTTACATTTTTACAAACACTCCCGGTTACCTTTACTTCATTTACCGGCGTAAACAAGGGTAGTTATAACGAACTTAAATGGAATACTGAGCAGGAACATAACCTGTCTCATTACGAACTGGAAAGAAGTATCAATACCGGGCAATTTCAAAAAGTAGCAGACATTACGGCGCGGAATAGTTTTACGGCTGTCTCTTACTCCCATAATGATAATACAGTCAGTTATGCCAATACCTATTATTATCGCCTTAAGGCGGTAAACCTGGATGGATCCTATACCTATTCAGAAATAGTAGTGATCCGGACAAGCACAAAAGGGAAATTTGAAGTATTGGGTAATCCATTCACTAATTCACTGACCATTCGTTATTCAGTACCGCAAACCAGCAAACTACAACTGAGTCTTCTGGATATGCAGGGACGCTTCCTGCGGAGGGAAGAATTAATGGCCAGTACAGGAAACGGTACCTATACCATTTCTGGATTATCCGGGATGCCGGCCGGTACTTACCTGCTTAATTTTGATTTCCAGAATACAAGAACAACAATAAAAGTGCTAAAGCATTAAAAATATTTTAAACTAGGTAGCTGGTTATTATTGCAGCTGATTACTGCGACACCTCTTCTGAAAAGAAGAGGTTTTTTTATGGTTGCTTTTGTAACGGTTACATTTGTACCCATGTACACCCTGAAGAAATCATTGGGCCAGCATTTTTTGAAGGATGAAAATATCTGCCGGAAAATCGTGTCAGCTTTGCAGCAGCATCCTTTTACACAACTGCTGGAAGTGGGACCGGGCGGGGGTGCCTTGACCAAATACCTGCTCGAATTAAAAGAGGTTGATTTTAAAACCGTGGAACTGGACGAGGAAAAAGTGGATTATTTATTGAAAACCTGGCCGCAACTCAAAGGAAAGATCATGCACCGGAGTTTTTTGGAAATGGAGAAACCCTTTACCGGAAAATTTACCATAGTGGGGAATTTCCCGTACAATATTTCAACACAAATCCTTTTTAAAACGCTGGAGTGGAAGGATGAGGTGGAATGCATCCTGGGCATGTTTCAGAAAGAAGTGGCACAAAGAGTGGCTGCCAAAGAAGGAAGTAAAGTGTACGGCGTTATCAGTGTGCTGATACAGGCTTTTTTTAAGGTCGAATATTTATTTGATGTGAATCCGGCATGCTTTCAACCCCCTCCAAAAGTGCAAAGCGGCGTCATACGATTATTGCCAAACCCGGAAACTCCTTCCATGAGGAGTGAAAAGGATTTTTTCCTGCTGGTGAAAACAGCTTTTAATCAACGCAGGAAAACATTAAGAAATGCCGTGCGGGGTTTGTTTGATGCAGCAATTCTTGAGGAAGAGTTGTTTAATAAAAGAGCGGAGCAATTGACCGTAAAACAATTTGCAGAACTCACCTTTAAATTGAGATGAAGAAAGTTATCATAACAGGAAAAGCACATCCTTACCTGGAAGAGCGCCTCCGGCAAAAAAACTATGAGGTATTATATCAGCCCGCCATTACGTACGATGAATTAAATTCATCCATTCAGGATGCTGAAGGGATCGTGGTGACGACAAGAATCCGGGTGGATAAAAATCTTATTGATAAGGCTGCAAAACTAAAGTGGATTGGCCGCCTTGGAAGCGGAATGGAACTGATCGATGTTGATTATGCAGAAAGCAAAGGGATACAATGTGAAAGCAGTCCCGAAGGAAACCGGAATGCTGTGGCTGAACATGTTTTAGGAATGTTATTGAACCTGATGAAGAAGATATCTTCCTCGGCCAATGAAGTAAAAAAAGGATTGTGGAAAAGAGAGGAAAACCGGGGTACCGAATTAAGCGGCAAAACTGTCGGGATAATCGGCTTTGGAAATACCGGGAGCAGTTTTGCGAAATTGCTTGCGCCTTTTGGGGTAACGATACTGGCTTATGATAAATATAAATTTGGGTTTGGGGCTGAGAATATTAAAGAAGCAAACCTGGAACAGGTAGGCCGTTATGCAGATGTAATCAGTTTTCATGTACCTCTTAGTGAAGAAACCTTTCATATGGCGGATGAATCCTTTATTAATTCGCTGCAGGGGAAACCCTATCTGCTAAATACTTCACGGGGCAAAGTAATCGGGCTGGAGCAATTGATCCGGGCATTGAAAGAAAACAAAATAGCCGGGGCCGGGCTGGATGTTTTGGAAAATGAGAAACTTCATTCTTATGCAACCGACGAAAAACAACAATTGGATTGGCTGCTTGAACAACCCAATGTACTTGTTACTCCGCACATTGCAGGATACAGCCAGGAATCTTTTTATCAAATGGCGAAGGTGCTGCTGGACAAACTGGATCTTACTTAAAGGTTTTTTAGAGAATTTTTTTGATTTGGAACTTTCTTTTTCTTTCCTACCTTACATCTCCTTTCAATTCCTCCCCTTATTGAAATTCTCCCGGATTTATTTTTTATTTATAAAACCAACCAAACATGAAAAAATTATCCCTTTTACTTGCAGCAGTCAGCATTTTAATGGCCTGCAACAATGAAAAGAAAAAAGACGACAAAATGGGCGACGAAAAAAAGGAAACCAAGACGCGTGATAATGTCACGTATCCCTACAAAGCCGAGTACTCAGATTTTAAAATGGGTGACCCCAATCATACTAAACTGGTGCTGGATTTTGCCAAGTGCTGGGAAGAAAACAGGGTAGCTGACATGAAAGCATTACTGGCTGATACCGTAGGTGCATCTTTTGCTGACGGGTCTAAATTTATGGGTACTGCCGACAGCCTGATAAAAATGGGAGAAATGTTCCGGGCCAATTACAGTTCCGTAAAAGTCCGGATGGATGCTTTTATGCCAGTTCATAATAATGACAAAAATGAAGATTATGTGCTGATCTGGGAAACCGATATTACGACCGATAAATCAGGTAAAGTGGATTCATCCGGCAGTCATGCTTTTTACCAGATCAAAAACAATAAAATAGCTTTTTGGGGCGAATACCAGCAAAAATTAACAGCGCCACCCGCAATGATGGATAAATAATTGACTGTTGAATAGTTGTTAGTTCTGAAAATTGTTTTTTACCTTTGTAGCACAATACTGCAACGCTTCAGTTTCACCTGGAGCGTTGTTATTTTTTTTGCCGCCGTCAGTGTCATCACTACGGCATAAAAATGGAGGTGATCATGAGTGATATTCAATATGTGACGAAGGAAACACTGGAACAAATGAAATCCGAATTGCAGCGGATGAAAGGGAAAGACCGTCCAGCTGCCAGCCGGGCCATTGCCGAAGCCCGGGAAAAAGGTGACCTGAAAGAAAATGCAGAATATGATGCGGCAAAAGAGGCCCAGGGATTACTGGAAGCGAAGATCGCAGCCTATGAAGGTTCACTGGCTAACTTACGGGTGATGGATGAGGCAAATATTGATACCAGTAAAGTGTCTATTCTTACTAAAGTTACCCTTACAAACCTCGGTACCCAGAAACAGGTAACTTATAAAATAGTAAGTGAACAGGAAGCAGACCTGAAGGCGGGAAAGATTTCTGTTACCTCGCCGATCGGTAAGGGTATTTTGGGAAAAATGCCCGGGGAAATTGCTGAAGTGCAGGCACCGGCAGGAATGCTGAAATTCAGAATAGATAATATTACCACCTGATAGATTAGGAGAAGATTAAAAAAGTTGAATAAGAATTTTTTGCCACAAACCTGCCTGCCGGTAGGCGGGGGCACAAAGCCACGAAGCAGAAGAAATTGAAACCTTTTCTTCATGTGTAAGTCGCTTCATTGCAAACCTCCCTCATTGTTTTATTGAGATTGCTACTTTTGTTTGATTGTGTAATAGCTTTGATAAAATAATGCCCCACCTGTTCTCAAAACCCGGGTGTAATCTTTATTTATTAAAAAATAATTCGTTTGTGCCATGACACTATTTTCAAAAATAATAGCCGGAAAGATCCCAAGCTATAAAATTGCGGAGAATGAAAAATTCTTTGCGTTTCTGGATATCTTTCCGTTACGGGAAGGACATGTGCTGGTAGTGCCGAAAACGGAAACGGATAAGTTATTCGATCTGCCGGATGATTATCTGCGGGACATGTTATTGTTTGCAAAACCCATTGCTCAAGCCATTGAAAAAGCATTTCATTGTAACCGTTGCGGGATCAGTGTGGTGGGACTGGAAGTGCCACATGCCCATATACATCTTATTCCGATCAATACATCAAACGATCTGAATTTTACTCAATCAAAACCACAGGCTACGGAAGAGCGATTGAAGAAAGTGCAGGAAAAAATATTGGCTTATCTCTGATTATTTACGGGCAATCCTTCCCGGGTTATTCTTAATGAAATCATCCCAGCTTTTCAGCCCTTTTACTGTTTTACCAACTATTGAATTACTCTGGAAATGATGACACATGGCTACAGCCAAGGCATCCGTTGCATCGTATTGTTTCGGGTTTTCTTTAAATGATAATAAGGCCTGCAACATTTTCATCACCTGTTCTTTGCTGGCATTGCCATTTCCGGTGACAGATTGTTTTACTTTTTTAGGCGAATATTCGGTTACTTCTAAACCATGTCGCATGGCAGCGGCAATGGCCACCCCCTGGGCCCGCCCGAGTTTCAACATACTTTGAACGTTTTTTCCGAAAAAAGGAGCTTCAATGGCAAAGTCTGTTGGCTGGTATTTGGTAATGAGCCCACTGACCGTATTAAAAATCAGCTGCAGTTTTTTATAACCGTCTTTTATTTTGCCGGGTTTTAAAACTCCCAGCTCCAGCAAACTTACCTGCTTATCTTTTACAATAATTAAACCATACCCCATCACGATAGTGCCGGGATCAATACCAAGGATTATTTTAGAAGGCTTTTGCAAACAGCAATGTATTTTTACAGACCCCGCCCTTAGCGGGGCAGGTTAATGAAGCTAAACAAAAATATCAAAATCTTTATCAACTACTTCCTCGGGCCGTTGTTGTTTGTTGGGTTATCCTGGTCTATTTACAGGCAAATAAAACAGCAACCCGGTTTGGAACAGGCCTGGCAACGTATCCGTGAATCACTCCATAGCCCCCTGATATGGAACCTGGTTGCAGTCATTTTACTTATGTTCGTAAACTGGTCAATCGAAGCGGTTAAATGGAGACTTTCTATCCGGGAAATACAGCAGGTTAGTTTTGGTAAAGCATTGAAAGCAATCTTATCCGGAGTTTCTTTTTCTGTAAGTACACCCAACAGGATAGGAGAATATCTGGGAAGAGTATTATATATGGATGAGGGAAACCGGCTCAAAACAATTTCCATAACTATTGCCGGAAGTATCAGCCAGCTTATCATCACTTTGCTGATGGGCTGCATTGGCCTGGTTATTTTACAATCAGCTATTGAAACCGGCCAATTGGTTTCATCTCTGTGGATGAAAGTTATTCTGTGGGGTACCTTCGGGGCACTGCTGGTAGTAACCCTGTTTTATTTCCGGTTACCGGGGCTGGTAAAATGGGTGGATCGTTTACCGGGAAGTAAACGGTTTGTTTACCTGGTACAGGCGTTGGAAAATTTCAGTGCAACATTACTGTTGAAACTCTTGTCTTTATCCCTTTTACGTTTTCTTGTTTTTATCGTTCAATATTACCTGTTGTTCCATTTATTCAATGTGGAAATTTTATGGGGGCAGGTGTTGTGGACGATCAGTGTTTCGTTCCTGGTGATGGCGGTGATTCCGACAATAGCCATTGCCGAACTGGCTCAACGGGGTAAAGTAGTGGTTATGATCGCAGGTCTTTATAGCAGTAATGGATTAGGAATGACTTTTGCCACTGCAGGTATCTGGCTCATTAACCTCATACTCCCGGCAATTGCCGGGAGTTTATTGATCTTAAGCATTAAAAAAAATATATGCGGCCAAGAAAGAAGAATCATAGGATCCTGTTTCCCCTGGTTTTGTTGCTTGTGGGTTTTTCAACAGGCTCCCATCAACCCGGTGATAATTTTTGCGGGATCAGGAATAGTGCTTTTAAAGTGGATGAAGAAGTTTCTTTCACCGTGTATTATGCCGTAGCCGGAATTTATGTAAATGCCGGTAACGCAACATTTACAAGCAAACTGGAGGTGGTCAATAACCGCCCGGTATATCATGTGACCGGTGATGGAAAAACAAATTCTTCATACGATTGGATCTATAGGGTGCGGGATAAATATGAATCCTATATTGATACGGCCACTATGCAACCGCTCCGTTTTATCCGGAATGTAAATGAAGGGGGGTATAAAAAATATCAGCATATTACGTTTAATAAATCTGCTCATACGGCTGTAGCGAATGAAGGAGTTTTTAAAGTGCCACCCTGTGTGCAGGATGTGGTAAGTGCGATGTATTATGCCCGTAATATTAATTTTTCCCAGCTAAAACCGGAGGATAAGATCCCTTTTTCCATGTTTCTCGATAATGAAGTTTTCAATTTGTATATCCGCTATTTGGGAAAAGAAACGATCAAAACTAAATATGGGAAATTCAATGCTTTAAAAATTAAACCCCTGTTGATCAAAGGAACTATATTTGAAGGGGGAGAAGATATGACAGTGTGGGTTACCGATGATGCCAATCATATTCCTGTGCGTGTGGAAAGCCCGATCGTGATCGGTAAAGTTAAGATCGATATGATGAGCTATCGAAACCTGCGTCATCCATTAACTTCATTGATTAAAAGACGTTAGATGGCTTTCCAGAATATTTCCGGAAATATTCTTAGATCTCATCCAGGCGGAAAAAATCTTTTGGCCTGATCCCTTTTTCTGTTTGTTGCAGGTTACAGCATTCATACACCGGGTCATGTTCAAAAAAAAGAATATAATCTCTCTCAACAGCTTCTTTCAAAAAAGATTTTTTTTCATTCAGAGTAGTGAGCGGAAACATATCATAGGCCATTACATACGGAAGGGGAATATGACCTTGTGAGGGAAGCAGGTCCGCCATGAAAACAAGTGTCTTGTCTTTATATTTTATTTGCGGCAGCATCATCGCTTGTGTATGACCGTTTACAAAGCGGACGGATATGTTTTCAGTGAAAGTTGTTTCACCCAATCTCCCGTCCATACCTCCCGCCACATCTATAAATTTCAGCTGTCCGCTTTCTTCTATCGGCAAAATATTTTCTTTCAGGAAAGAGGCTTTCTCCCGTTCATTTGGATATACGGCCCAGTCCCAATGTTCTTTATTGCTCCAGTAGGTGGCATTTTTAAATGCGGGAACTAATTCATCGCCTTTCCGGATGATCGAGCCGCCGCAATGATCAAAATGAAGATGGGTAAGGAAGGCATCGGTAATATCATCCCGGTGAAATCCATATTTCGCCAGAGATTTATCAAGCGTATCATCGCCATGCAGGTAATAATGACTGAAAAATTTTGCATCCTGTTTATCTCCATTACCATTATCTATCAGTATTAACCGGTCACCATCTTCAACCAGCAAACAACGCAGGGCCCAGGAGCATAAATTGTTTTCATCGGCCGGGTTGATCTTATGCCACATGCTTTTTGGAACAACACCAAACATGGCGCCACCATCCAGTTTGAAATAGCCGGTATTTATGGAGTATACATTCATACCGATTTATTTTTTACCGCATGGGCATAGAATAACAACAACAACCCGATAATGAAAAAACTTCCCAAAGCAAGTACGGAGGATCTTTGCGAACCCGTGAGCTCTGTAATAAAACCAAAACTGAATATTCCCACAACAGCTGCCACTTTTTCTGTCACATCATAGAAACTAAAGAAAGAAGCTGTGTCTTTTGTTACCGGCATCAGTTTGGCATACGTAGAACGGCTGAGGGATTGTGTGCCACCCATTACAAAGCCTACGGCTACCGCCAGTCCATAGAATTCATAGATACCTCCTTTGGGCAAATAGTAACCAACAACGCAAAGAGATATCCATAGCACTACCAGCGACATCAGTGTTTTGAGATTACCAATTTTTGAGGAAAGCCAGGAAACAACAAAAGCTCCGGGTATGGCAATTAATTGAATGATCAGGATCGCAATAATGAGATTAGTCGTTGGGATCTCCAGTTCACTTTTTCCATACAAAGCCGCTACCAGCATAACGGTTTGCACGCCCATATTAAAAAAGAAAAAAGAAGCCAGGAAACGTTTTAGCGGGGGTAGTTGTTTCAATTGGTTCCATACTTTTCGTAATTCATCATATCCTTTTGATAAGGTCTTTTTATGTAAATCACCCGTTCCGGCAGGTATTGGATCCGGAAGTCTTTTTAATGAATACTGTCCAAAACTCCACCACCAGATCCCAACGAGGAGAAAACAAACCTGGAATTGAATATTGGTAGTTCCCGTTTTATCATCGTGGCCACCCACGAGACCGGGAATAAAAACAAAAACAAAACAAATGATTTGTAAAAGTACACTACCCACATAACCAAAGGCAAATCCTTTGGCACTGATGCGGTCACGGTCCTGCGGAGCTGCAATCTCCGGTAGAAAAGAGTTATAAAAAACAAGACTTGCCCAAAATCCAATGCAGGCTATTATCATGGAAAAGATACCCAGCCAGAGGGTATCAGCACTAAAGAAAAACATCGTGGCGCAGGCCAGGCTTCCCATGGTGAGGAAAAAATTCATGAATTTTTTCTTGTTGCCTTTATAATCTGCGATCGATGAAAGCAGGGGAGACATGATGGCCACAACCAGCATGGCAAAGGCAAGGGCATAATTATACAGGGCAGAATTCTCAAATTGTCTGCCGAGAAAAGTGACCGCCGTTTTTGATACGGCTTTATTGTCCACAGCCACCCCTTCAAAATAAGCAGGGAAAATTGTTGAGGTAATAACCAGGTTATAGGCCGAATTCGCCCAATCGTACATCGCCCAGCCGTTCACAATTTTTTTAGAAGCCGTTTGCATAATAACCTGTTGATGCATAAAAATAGTAAAACCGTTCACATTAATGCATAAAAAAGCGGCCAGGTATACCCAACCGCTTTATGTAGGTTTTCAATATATTAATAATCCCAGGATTTTACGGTAGTCAGGAGTTCATCGGTAATAAAAAAAGAGAAAGGTACATCCGGAAATACATTGTCTTTTATTTCTTTGGTTACTTTATCCAATTCGGTAATATAGGCCGGATCGGTTCTGGCTGATTCGATCATCGGGAACCGGAGAATATAGCGGTCTCCTTCTTTGGTCATATAGATCTCTGCGGTTCCACCAGCAAAGGCTCCGTTCTTTACAATATACTCCGCGATTGTTTTGGATTCATCGTCGGAGATGCCTTTCCAGTAAAAATCAACACCACCGGCTGAATCATGTTCAAAATCCTCTTTCGTTAAAACAACATTCTCTTTATCTGGAGCCGGAGCTTCCAGTGATTTGGCGGTTGCTTCGTCATAAGGGATGGTTTTGAAATCTTTAAAATGGTCATCGGCTAAAGCAATATTCACTTTTTTGCCACCAAATACTTCCTTGGAAGCTTTAACACCTATTATTTTAAATTCATCTTCTGCACCTTTGAGTGTATCATAAACAGATTTATTGTAGACAAAACGAATCGTATATTCTTCGCCCTCTTTGGTGATCTGAACACTGGCAGCTTTGTCGCCCGTAAAGAAAACCTTCTTTAGAAATTCACCGGTATTTTTTGCGTCGGTTTCTGTTACCCCATCGCCTTTATAATAGACTTCCGATTTTGTTCCGTCTACTTTTACTTTTTTGCCGTAATTGGTACAAGCCGTCAGGGCCACCACTACTAACAAGCCTAACATTATTTTTTTCATGTGTTTATTTTTTAAAAATTAAAAGAAAATTTCTTTTTACAAACATTTTATTGACGCATTAATTTATTTAATGTATAACCCCGGTGAACAATAATATAAACAGAATAATTCCTGCCAGGATCCGGTAGATCCCGAATATTCTAAAACCATAAATTTTTAAATAGGTAATAAAGAAACGGATTGCCAGCATAGCCACTACAAAGGCAACCAGATTTCCCACGATAAGTGCCATCAGGTTATCGGGGCTGGAAGTGATGAGTTCATATCCTTTTTGAAAACTTCCGTCATTGGCAGGCCATTTTTTTATTATTAATGAATAGGCCGTAGCAGCAAACATCGTTGGTACCGCCAGGAAAAAAGAAAATTCTGCCGCCAGATTACGGGTAAGTTTCTGTTGCATACCCCCGATGATAGAAGCGGCACTGCGGCTTACACCGGGTATCATCGATAGCACCTGCCAGCAACCGATGATCAATGATTTTAAAAAAGATAACTGCTCTTCAGATTCAACGACCGGTTTTTTAAAGACCTTGTCAATGATCAGCAGTACAAAACCACCGGCCAGCATGGCGCCGGCAACAACAGCGGGATTGAATAAGAGGGCATCAATTTTATCAGCAAACAGGTAGCCGAACAGTAAGGCTGGTATCACACCAATGATCAGTTTTGCATAAAATTGCCACCGGCGGAACTGAAAAAATTGCTGCCAGTATATGACTACAACAGCCAGGATAGCACCTAATTGAATGGCGATGGTAAATAGTTTGATAAAACTTATTTCCGCGGGCGTATTTCCCATATCCAGCAGGTGTTCGGTAATGATCATGTGACCGGTAGAGGAGACCGGAAGAAATTCGGTAAGACCTTCCACCACACCGATAACGACTGCCTCAATAATATTCATGATTTTTTGTAAATTATGACTGCAACATAAAATAAAAAGGCGATGAAAATTTCATCGCCGTCAATTTTTTATCTGTAAACAGGGTTTAAGAGCTCAGGCTTCTTTTGGTTTCCGGAAAATGGCGAAAATTTCAATGACCAGGCCCGCCAGGATCAGGATTGGGGCAATGGTGATCCGGGTAGTGCTGTACACGGCATTTTTATCAAAGACATTCGGGTCCTTGTTGCTGGCACCGCCCGATAAAAGGAACATGCCAATGACCATTACCACCAGGCCCAGTAACATCCACCGGTAATTATCTTTTGTAAATATGGAAGGAGTGCCTTTTTCGTTGCTCATATTCTTTCAATTTTTGTCGTGCAATATAGGAAATTTTCACGGTTGATAGAACCGGGTTAATACAGATCATCCAGCTTCATACGAAGGTATTTTAATACACTCCGGTGGGTACTGAAAACGGTGATGCAGATGCCCAGTACGATCAGCCCAAAAAACAACAGAAACAAACCCGTGTTGTCATGTATAGCTTTCATTTCCGGAACATATCTTTCGGCAATTTGCATCAGCAGGAATACAGCAATTACGGCAATAACACCACTGGTAGCTCCATTGATGACCGCCTTGATATTAAGTGGTTTGGCAATAAACCAGCGGGTAGCACCCACCATCTGCATGGTTTTGATAAGAAAACGGTTACTGAACATGGCCAGGCGGATCGTATTATCGATCAGGAATATGACCACAAAAGCAATGATCAGGGCGATGACCAGCAAAACAATACTCACGATCCGGATGTTCTTATTCATTTTTCCAATCAGGGCATCAGGGTAATGCACATCTTTAACATATACATTCAGCATCAGGTCTTTCCGGATACTCGCCAGGGTATCGTTGTTTAAATAATTCTTTTTAATCTTAAAATCCACGCTGTTGTCGAGGGGATTTTCTGCCAGGATTTTGTCCCAGCTTTCATTTCCGTCAGAAATGTATTTCTTCTTGGCCATTTCCTTGGTGGTGTACGTATAACTTTTTACATAAGGCCTCGAAGCGATGTATTGCACCAGTGCGGTGCTGTCTTTGGGGTTCAGGTCGCCGCGGAGATATACATTCACTTCCACACTTTCTTTAAAATGGTCACCCAGTTTATTGGCGTTGATCACCAGCCAGCCGATGATGCCCAGCAGAAATAATACCAGGGTAACCCCGAGAATGGACATGAAATAAGAGGGTTTGCCACGTTTAATAGAAGCTTTGCCTGATTGAGACATGAAATATGTTTTTTCAGATTTATGGATTACCCGCAAAAATAGCAGTTTAGGGCTACAATCAGTATTTTTGCTGCCCATCCTGCCTGCCGATAGGTAGGTTAAACGATTGTCCCGGGCTCATATTGCCATTTGCCGTGAAAGATATTTGTTAAAGAATTTTAGTACTATCATTCATCGATAGTAAAAAAAATATTAGGATTGTTGTAATGAATAAAGAAGATACCATAGGAAATTTGACGAACGCCTCATCCGGGGGCCTGGAATACGATTTCAGAAGAATTGAAAAAGCCTGGCAGCAGCAATGGAAAGAAACCAATGCTTATAAAGTATTTAATCCTGAGCCGGGCGAAGAATCTGTAAAGCCAAAATTTTATGTGCTGGATATGTTTCCTTACCCCAGCGGGGCAGGGTTGCATGTGGGACATCCCTTAGGTTATATCGCTTCTGATATCTACAGCCGCTTTAAAAAATTGAAAGGGTTCAATGTGCTGCACCCGATGGGCTTCGACAGTTTTGGTTTACCTGCGGAACAATATGCCCTGGATACGGGTCAGCATCCTGCGGAGACAACTAAGAAAAATATAGCCACATTCAAATCACAACTCGATAATATTGGTTTTTGTTACGACTGGAGCCGGGAAGTGCAAACCAGCGACCCCAACTATTATAAATGGACACAATGGATTTTTCTGCAACTGTTCAATAGTTTTTTCTGCAATACAGAGAAGAAAGCCTTACCCATTTCATTGCTGATAAAAAAGTATGAAACCAAAGGGGCAACGCCGAAGTCAGGTCCGTTTATTCCCGGTAAACATTTTACAGCAGAACAATGGAACGGATATTCCAAACAACAGCAGGAAGAAATTTTAATGAACCGCCGCCTTGCATTCAGCAAGTTTGGTGAAGTCAACTGGTGTGAAGCTTTGGGAACGGTACTGGCCAATGATGAAGTAATAAATGGCGTAAGTGAAAGAGGCGGCCACCCGGTAGAAAAAAAGAAAATGCGCCAATGGTATTTACGCATTACTTCTTATGCAGACAGGTTGCTGGAAGGATTAGAAACAGTGGATTTTAGCGACAGCATGAAAGAAATGCAACGCAACTGGATCGGGAAGTCTTCAGGTGCTGAAATTGATTTTGAAGTTCGCCTCACCCCCAACCCCTCTCCTCACGGAGAGGGGGGCACATCTACCCGTTTTTTTCAGACTGTTGATAAAAGTTATTGGGAGGTGTTAAAAAAATATGGCCGGGAAAACAGAAAGAACGCCACCGAAGCTGAGGATATTCTCTGGCAAAGATTGCGGAATAAAAAATTAGGGGTAAAGGTAAGACGGCAACATGCAATACAGGGTTATATTGTTGATTTTGCATTGCTGGAAGTTAAGTTGGCTGTTGAAGTTGACGGGGAATATCACTCAGAACAGGAGCAACAACTTTATGACGAAGCCAGGACTAAATTTTTAAAGCAATACGATATTGATGTCATCCGCTTTACTAATGAAGAAGTGATTCAGGATTCAGATAATGTAATTAAGAGAATCAGCAAAGAAATAGAACAGAGAAAAGCAATGCTGGCACAAGATGCAGATGCACCGCCCTCTCCCTCTCCGACAGGAGAGGGTCGGGGTGAGGCTACACTCAGCGTTTACACCACCCGTCCCGATACCATCTTCGGTGTTGACTTTATGGTACTGGCTCCCGAACATGTACTGGTAGCTGAAATAACAACCACCGGACAAAAAGAAGCAATAGATAATTATTTACAGTACGTAAAAAGCCGGAGCGACAGGGAAAGACAGGCGGAAGTAAAACAAATTACTGGTTGCTTTACCGGCTCTTATGCCATTAACCCTTTTGATGGAAGGCAAATACCTATCTGGATTGCAGAGTATGTATTGGCGGGTTATGGTACCGGTGCTATTATGGCGGTTCCTTGCGGCGACCAGCGGGATTATGCTTTTGCCAAACATTTTAATATTCCCATCACCAATATTATTGGTGATTATTATAATGGTGAAGAAGCCAACCCGACCAAAGAAGCCATCCTGCAAAACAGTGGTTTTTTAAATGGCCTGCTGATGAAAGATGCCATTGAAGTGGCGATAAATAAAATTGAAGACCTGGGAATTGGTAAACGCCAGGTAAATTATAAAATGAGAGATGCGGGCTTTAGCCGTCAGCGGTATTGGGGTGAACCATTCCCTATAAAATGGATTAATGGAAACCCTTATCCGTTAGATGAAAGCGAATTGCCTTTCGAATTGCCTCATGTTGATAATTACAAACCAGGTCCCAATGGGCAGGGTCCATTAGCTAACATACCTGATTGGGTCAATAAAAAAGTAAAACTATCCGCACAGCCAGAGTCTGAAGTCTCCCCTTTGTGGGGAGATTTAGAGGGGGCTGTAGGTGAGATTGAAACCTCCACCATGCCCGGGTATGCCGGCAGCAGCTGGTATTTTCTACGTTTTATGGATCCACATAACAACGAAACATTTTGTGACAGAAAAGTTTCTGACTACTGGAACCAGGTGGATTTATATATTGGCGGTACCGAACATGCCGTAGGTCACTTGCTCTATAGCCGCATGTGGACTAAAGTATTATTTGATCTGGGATTTATTGGTTTTGATGAACCGTTTAAAAAATTGCTTAATCAGGGGATGATCCAGGGGAGCAGCAGGTTTGTTTTTAGAGTTCATGGCAAAAATACTTTCGTATCAAACGGATTGAAAGATAATTATCAATTTGATTCGATTCATGTGGATGTAAATATGGTAGATGGAAATGAACTGGATACAAACGCCTTTAAGAAATGGAAGCCCGAATTTGCCAATGCAGAATTTATTTTAGAAGATGGCAAATACATCTGCGGTTCCGAAGTTGAAAAAATGTCGAAATCAAAATTCAACACCGTCAACCCTGATGATTTGGTTCTTAAATACGGCGCCGACACATTCCGCATGTATGAAATGTTTCTTGGCCCGGTAGAAATGAGCAAACCCTGGGATACCAAGGGTATCGAAGGTGTTCACCGCTTCCTGAAAAAATTCTGGCGCTTATTTGCAGATGAAACAAAGGGATTGATCGTTACGGATGAGGAACCAACAGCCGCAGAATTGAAAGTATTACACAACAGCATTAAAAAAATTGAAAGTGATACGGAGCGTTTCAGTTTCAATACGGCTGTCAGTGCTTTTATGATTGCGACCAACGAGCTTACCGATTTAAAATGTCATAAAAGAAAAATACTGGAGCCAGTATTAATATTATTAGCTCCTTACGCACCGCATATCACTGCAGAACTCTATAATTTATTAGGGTCTGAAGCCTCCCCCTTGTGGGGAGGTTTGGAGGGGGCTGCCTCTTATCCTGTATTTGAAGAAAAATATGTCAAAGAATCTACCAAAGCATACCCGGTTGCCATCAATGGCAAAACAAGACTTGAGATCACCTTGCCCCTGGAGATCACCCAGCAACAGGTAGAAGAAATAGTTTTGAAAAATGAGGTGGTACAAAAATGGCTGGAAGGCAAACAACCGAAGAAGATCATTTATGTAAAGAATAAGATGATCAATGTGGTGGTGTAGACTCCCCATATTAATTTTACAAGCGGTGCCCACCTGAACGGTTTAGGTCGTAATTTGAACGACCAAAATCGTTTTACATGAAAAAGTTTTTAACTGTTGCTGTACTTTTTTTATCCGTCCAGCTTTTTTCACAAGACAATTCCTCTTATTTTCTTTCCAATCCCTGTCTGAGTCCCGATGGGCAAACCGTCATCTTCAGTTTTGAAGGTGATCTCTGGAAAGCCAATGTAAAAGACGGTCAGGCATCCCGCCTTACAGGCATGCAGGGTTATGAAACCTCGCCAAGGGTTTCTCCAGACGGCAAATGGATCGCTTTTACCGGAAGGCAATATGGAAATGCCGATGTTTATATAATGCCGGTAAATGGTGGTGAAGTAAAACAAATTACTTATCACAGCAGCAATGATGACGTAACCAGCTGGAGCTGGGATTCAAAAAATATTTATTTCAACAGCAACCGGATGGGACAAATTGCCGGGTATAAAGTGCGTGCAGATGGCGGAACACCAATAAGAGTATTCGGTAATTATTTTTTCCAGTTTGATCATAATTTAATCGAACATCCATCCAGCGGTGAGCTATTTTTCAACGATACCTGGGAAAGCAGCAACCAGGTGCAACGTAAAAGATATAAAGGACCGTTCAACCCGGATATTCAATCGTATAACCTGAGAACAAAACAGCATAAAAAATATACAGACTGGGAAGGGAAAGACTTTGGAGCTACAATTGATAAAAACGGGAACATCTATTTTATTTCTGATGAGGTGAATGGCGCATATAATTTATATGAATTAGCCGATGGAAAGAAAAAAGGTCTAACAAATTTTTCTTCTTCTATTAAAACTCCACAGGTAAATGCCAATGGGGGCAAAGTGATTTTTGAAAAAGATTACCAGTTGTGGTTGTACGATGTTAAAACTGATAAAGAAACTAAACTGGATATTGCCATCATCCGGAACAATATACTGCCCAAAGAAAAAGATTTTGATGTTAAAGGAGCTATTACGGCCTATGATGTTTCACCGGATGGTAAGAAGCTGGCTTTTGTTTCCAGGGGAGAATTATTTGTAAGTGATGTGGAAGGGAAATTCATTCAGCAATTGAACCGTGGTACTGCTGAACGGGTAACAGAACTAAAATGGTTGAGCGATAATAAAAAATTACTGTTTGCCCAAACAGCAGGGGGATATACCAATTTTTACACATTAGCGGCAGATAGTGGCGGGACTCCGAAACAAATAACCTCTGGTCAAAGAAGCAACAGGTCTATTGTTTTCAATAAAAACAGGAGTAAAGCTGTTTATATCAGCGGTAGCGACGAAATACGGCTGCTTGATTTGAAAACGATGGAAAGCAAAATGATTGTGAAAGATGAGTTGTGGGGCTTTCGGGCAAATGAGCCCAGGTTTTCTCCCAATGATGAGTATGTTTTGTTTACGGCTTACCGGAATTTCGAACAGGACATTTTTGTTTATAATATCAAAGAAAACAAAAGCACTAATCTAACCAATACGGGCATTACAGAAGACAATCCATTATGGTCGCCTGATAGCAAATACATTTATTTTACTTCGCAACGGTTGAAAGCAGCTTATCCTTTTGGTATGCCGAATGCAAAAGTGTACCGGTTGCCGCTTGAAAAAATAGATGAACCTTATCGCCTTGATAAGTATAATGAATTATTTAAAGAGGAAAAGAAAGACACTTCTAAAAAAACAACACCTGCGGCATCTGTAGCAGATAATAAATCTGTTGCAATAGATGCTGACCGCATCATGGAAAGATTAGAACAATTAAGCCCTTCGCTGGGCGCACAATTCTTACAAGCTGTTTATCAAAAAGGAGAAAAGACGGCCGTATTATACACCAGTAATCATGGCGAAGGGAAAAATGCACTCTGGAAAACGGTGATAGAACCCTTTGAACAAAATAAAACAGAGAAAATTGCCGGCACCGAGAACAGCTTCGGATTTGATATTGTGGAAGTAAGTGATAAATTATTTGTTCTGATGGGTGGCACTATTCAAAAATTAAATCTGGAGGGGAATAAAGTTGATCCCATCCCTATCAGTTATACTTTCCGCAGAAACCTGTCAGCAGAATTCAGCCAGATGTTTGAAGAAGCCCTGGCACAGATGCAGGAAAATTATTATGATGAAAAATTGCATGGGCTTGACTGGAAGAAAACAAAAGACTATTACCAGCAATTTATTCCGCACCTGAATAACCGGGCCGATATGCGGACCTTGCTGAATGACATGTTAGGGGAATTGAATTCATCGCACCAGGGATTTGGTACCGTTGGCGATGATGAAACGATCGCTTTGCAAAACCGTACCATGGAAACGGGTGTCATCTTTGAAGATAATGAACCGTATAAAGTAAAGTATGTCGTCAATCGTTCTGCAGCCGATAAGAAAGGGATTGATATTAAGCCCGGAGATATGCTGGTAAAAGTGAACAATGAAACAGTGAAAGCAACCACCGATCGTAATTATTATTTCACCCTGCCTTCATTGGACAAGGAGCTTAAATTAACGTTCAGCAGGGCTGGACAAATGATTGATGTAAAAATTCATCCGCAGGCAACCCTGTCTACCAACCTATATGATGAGTGGATTGATGATAATCAAAAAAGAGTGGATGAAAAAGGCAAAGGCAGAATTGCGTATGGTCACATGAAGAATATGGGGGATGGAGAACTAAGCCAGTTCATTATTGATATGACACAAGAGTTAATTAATAAAGATGCCCTCATATTTGACCTTAGGTATAATACCGGCGGCAATGTGCATGATGAAGTGTTGAAATTCCTGTCACAACGTTCTTACCTGCAATGGAAATTCAGGGAAGGTAAATTAACACCGCAATCCAATTTTTCGCCCAGCGACAAACCCATTGTTTTATTGATCAATGAACAATCATTAAGTGATGCAGAAATGACAGCGCAGGGTTTCAAAGCATTAAAACTGGGAAAGATTATTGGTAATGGTACTTACCGCTGGATCATATTCACCACTGGTATTGGTTTGGTGGATGGCTCCTCTGTCCGGATGCCTGTAGTGGGTTGTTATAGTCTGGACGGGAAAGACCTTGAAATGACCGGGGTGCAGCCTGATATATTAATCATCAATAGCTTCGAAGATAAATTGACAGGCAAAGACCCTCAGCTGGAAAGAGCCATCGGGGAAATTTTAAAACAAATAAAATAAAACGGTGCTTATTTTTTTATAAATCGAATCATAGCACTGCTTCCTTCGGTACTGGCAAGATAAGCATCGTATCGTTCGTTATTGATTATGGCCACCATGTAAGAAGTGTTGGGTGGGATGGCGCCCATGTTTTCAGCCACCATGATTAATTCATTGGTTTGGTTCAGATCAGTAACCGCTAACCGGATGGTATAAGCATGCCCGGTAAGCCGGATATGCTGGAACAATAATTTATCATTCAGGAAAAGTGAAATGGAATCTCCGTCTATCTCGGCATTATCATAAAACCGAAGTTCAATTGAATCGCCGGTGACCGGAATATCTTTTATAAATAATTTTTTTCGGGAAATAAACTTTTCTTCGATGGTCAGGGGTTTTACCGGTTCAATTATTTTTTCAACCGGCTGAGGTCTTTCCGGTTCCGGGTCAATCTTAGGACCGGGTTGTTTAGCATCGGGAATTATCACGGATGGTTTCCCATCAGGAATTGTTTTAACCGGTTCTTCATGGATACTTATAGACGGCTGCGAAAGATGGGCAATACTGTCAATAATATCCGGGTCATTTCCACCCATCAGGTAATTATCAATGACATAATCCCATTCATCTTCAAAAAAAGGAGTTGTAGTTTTTTCAAGATGGACCGTTCCTTTCAGTTTGGTCTCCTCTTCTTTTTTGGCGACTTTACCATCCAGCATCATTTTACTGCCACCGGGGCAGTTAAAATCAGCCCTTGAAAGCATCGGGGTCTTGCCGGGTACAGAAATGCTGAAACGTCCTGATTTTTCATCCAGCAACTGGTCATCCCACCAGACGGCTTCATTGGTTTTGCTGTCAAAATACCCCCGGATACTGTACCGATGGTAATTATTCGCCGATTCGTAGTAATACGAGGTTCCTTTAAGACTATCGCCTTCCAGAATGATCTTTAATTCCACGTTCTGCCGGTTGATTTTACCTTTCCAGACCCCGGTAATCATCTGGGCGGAAGCCTTGTTTGCTGACAGGCAGCCTAACAGTAAAATAAGGACGATAACAGGGCAATTTCCGGGTCTTTTCATAAGGTAAAGACTGTTTGGAATCACTAACGTTTTTCCGTGCTGAATATTTTCTGCTGAAAAGTTGCTGCACTGAAAAAAAATCATAACTTCCACCCGGAAAACTCCCCTACGGGAGGGTTTTAATATTCAATCAACCAAACTTTGTTTATGAAGAAATTATACTTCCTGGTGCTTTCGTTACTATTGTTAACGGGATATTCAGCCCAGAGCCAGTGCACTTTTGCTAGTTCTTTTGGTAGTGCCACTATCAATCCAACAGGTGCCATTGTTACAATCTCTACCTGCTCGTTTGCCGGAGAATATTCCACGATCAACGGAGCCGTGAGTGGTCAGACACTCAATTTTACTTTTTCAAACCTTGGAACCGGTGCTTATATAACAATTCACAGCGGTACTCCAGCCGGACCTATTATTGCATCAGGCCCATCGCCTCTTTCATTTGCAAATACATTTACCGGAACTCTTTATGCACATTGGTCACTCAATGCAGCCTGTGGAACAGACGGTAGCTGTCATACAACTACTGTGCAGTGTACAAGTTGCCTTCCGGTACCCTGTACCAATTCTTCATCTTTTGGATCTGCAACCATTAACCCAACTGGAACTGTTGTAACAATCTCCACCTGCTCTTTTGCGGGAGAGTACTCTACGATTTCCGGAGCCGTAAATGGTCAGACATTAAGATTTACAAGTAGTATTCCCACTGATTATATTACAATACATTCTGGAACTTTCAATGGCCCCGTGTTAGCATCAGGCACAACACCGCTTGTATTTGCCAACACATTTACGGGTACTGTTTATGCACACTGGAATACACCCGGTTGTGGTAGCGATGCCACATGCCGAACAACTACCGTACAGTGTACCAGTTGCTTGGTGTCAAATGATGTTTGTGCCGGAGCGCTTCCAATTGCTTGTGCTGGTACCGTAACGGGCACCACCGTCGGTGCTACTTCAGATGCAGTGCCCACTTGTGTTACTACGCTAAACACAGCACCTGGAGTTTGGTACACATTTGTAGGAACTGGACAATCAACGGTTTTAAGCCTTTGCGGTTCTAGTTATGACACTAAGATCGGTGTGTTCAGCGGTACTTGTGCCTCACTGGTTTGTGTAACCGGTAATGATGATGCTTGCGGTTTACAGTCTTCAGTAACTTTTACTGCTACGTTAGGCACAACTTATTACGTGCTGGTCACTGGTTTCGGCACAGCCTCAGGCGCATTTACTTTAACCAGGACCTGCATACCTGCAATTCCTAATGATCTTTGTACAGGCGCCATTACGATTGGTTGTGGTCAGACGATTACCGGTACAACTGTTGGATCTACAATAGATGCTGCAACACCTACCTGTGTTACATCATTAAATACAGCGGGTGGTATCTGGTATACTTTTGTTGGTAACGGTGCTGCTAATACCTTAACTATGTGCACAGGTACTGCCTATGACAGTAAAATTGGTGTATTTACAGGCACCTGTGCAGCTCTGGTTTGTGTTACAGGCAATGATGATTTCTGTGGCCTTCAATCACAGGTAACTTTTGCTACAACGCTGGGAACTACCTATTATGTAATAGTTACAGGTTTCGGTACAGCTACCGGTGCATTTACGTTAACAAGAACCAGCGCTCCGCTTCCAAATGATGTTTGTACGGGAGCCATTAATATTAATTGCGGCCAGACTATTACTGGTTCTACTGCTTGTGGAGCTACACTAGACGCTGTTCCAAGCTGTACTACCACACTGAATACTGCACCGGGACTCTGGTATCAACTTGTTGGCGATGGTTCACCTGTTACTTTGAGCCTTTGTGGTTCTTCCTTTGATACAAAAATTGGTGTCTTCAGAGGTACGTGTGCTGCATTGGTTTGCGTTGTTGGTAATGATGATTTCTGTGGTCTTCAATCACAGGTTACATTCACTGCAAATGCAGGATTTACATATTATATATTGGTAACCGGATTTGGAACTGCAAACGGAAACTTCACATTAACCCGAACCTGTGCGCCGATTTGTACCGGCGTTCCTTCACCCGGATCTGTCACCCCGGTAACTTCTACAATTTGTATCGGATCAACTTTTACATTAACATGTAGCGGTTATCCTCCCAATACCGGTCTCACCTTCCAGTGGAGCTCAGCTCCAGCAGCTGCTGGACCTTATACGGTAATCCCAGGGGCAACCAGCAATGTTTACACATTTACTGCAGCTGCCACTGCTTATTATACATGTACTGTAACTTGTACAAACGCAGGAGGTGGTTCCAGTACTACTGCTCCACCGGTTGTGGTAAATGTCAGTAACCCGGTTCATACCGTTTTTACAGCAACAAACCCTGTATGTTCAGCTGGTATCTTAACCATAACAGGTACTGTTTCCGGAGGCCTTAACCTTGGAAATTATACGCATACGCTTACTGGTCCGGGCACTATTGGCCCAGCAGTGCCTTCCGGTCCTAATAACTCAAGTGTGAGCTTTACGGTAACTAATATGCCTGCAGGTAACCAGAATTATATTCTTACATCAACAGATCCTGTAGGTTGTTCAAAAGCAACAACTATCCCTGTTACTGTTAACCTGACACCAGTAGTGACACTTGCTCCGGCTGTTTCAACCATTTGTAATGGCAATATCCTGCCTATTACCGGAACGGTTACTACAGGCACAGGTACGTATACTTACAGCCCGTTAACAGAATTGTATACAGATCCAGCTGCCACTGTCGCATACACAGGTACAGCTCTGGCATCTGGTGGAATTATTTATGCAAGACCATCTGTTACCAGGACCTATACGGCTACTGTAACAAGTGCCCTCGGTTGTTCCAGTACAACTCCAATAACAATTACTGTAAATCAATTACCGGCTATTACGGTTCAACCAGCTCCGCCAACGCAAACAATTTGCCCGGGCTTTAATGTTGTTTATACGGTTGGAGCAACCGGAGCAGGCTTAACCTACCAGTGGCGCAGGAATGGTGTTAACCTGATTGATGCCGGTTTTGTTTCAGGAGCTACCACAAATACATTAACCCTGTCTACGGTTTCAACCGCTAACAACGGAAGTTATGATGTAGTTGTAAGTGGTACATGTCCTCCGTCAGTTACTTCCAATGCTGTTGTGCTGGCAGTAGCAACACCGCCAACAATTTCTACACAACCGGTCAATACGACCGTTTGCCAGAATTTAAATGCGGTATTTAATGTAGTGGCTACGGGAGTACCACCACCAACTATTTATCAATGGCAGGTGAGCACAACTGGTGCGGGTGGGCCATGGGTCAATCTGACCACCGGAGGTTCTTATACATCAACATTTACAATAACAGGTGCTACCCTTTCATTAAACGGCAACTTCTATCGTGTTATCGTTACGAATAGTTGTGGTCAGTCAATTACCTCGAATGCGGTTTCATTAACAGTAAACGTAATTCCAGTGGTTGTAGCAACTGATCTTTGGACCCGGAGAATATGTATCAGTGATACCTTGATTCCGTTGGTTGGCACACCTGTAGGTGGCAGCTGGAGTGGTATTGGGGTTTCAGGATTCAACTTCGTTCCCGCAGCAACAGCCGTAGGAACCTATACGCTTACTTATACATACACGAACAGTTTTGGCTGTACCATAAGTGACACAACCAAAGTTATTGTTAGTGATTGTCCGGAACGACTCAGGTTGATGAGGGATAATGCCATTGTCCTCTATCCGAATCCGAATAACGGCAGATTCAATATCAGAATCAATAGTACCCTGTACAATTTCCTGGGTATGAAAGTGTATAATTCTGCCGGTATGTTGATGAATGGTACCACGATAAATAAAGTACTCACCTCACCGACTTATGGCGGATTGGTTTATGGCCGTGTGATTCCAATAGACCTTTCTTATTTACCAGCCGGTGTCTATCTGGTCAAGTTCTACTATGATGATGGCATACGAACTGGTGAAAAAACCTTTGAGGTGATTATCGGAGGACGTTAATACATAATCTTTCTTGAATCTATAAAAGGCATTCACTATCCGGTGGATGCCTTTTTCTTTACAAATACCGCTGCTTAACTTTGGGATATTATGCAATCAAACTCCGTTCGCGCAGTACTTATAAAAAATCAGCATCAATTTCACCCGGTCGTTTCTTTTGATCCGGTAAAAGATAAACTGTTGCCGCTTGATTTAACTGCGCATAACACCGAACTCACCAACGATATTTTGCAGGATACAAATAAATTCACCACATGGGTCAATAATAAATTAACGGATGCCCATGCCCGTTATGCTATCGGTGGATATTCGGAACACAGGACGGTATACAGTAACAGTAAAGTGTTTGATGCAGATAAACCGGGCGAGGAACCGAGACGACTACATCTGGGGACCGATATCTGGGGTAAACCACACACAGCTGTGATGGCGCCGCTGGATGGTAGGGTACACAGTTTTGCTTTCAATAACCAGGCCGGTGATTATGGAGCAACCACAATTCTTTCACATGCACTGGAAAGCGTTAGCTTCTTTACACTGTATGGCCACCTGAGTTTAAATTCAATAAAAAATATACAAGAAGGAGACACAATAAAAAAAGGCGATGTTTTTGCTGAGTTGGGTATTCCTGCCGAGAACGGGCAATGGCCCCCGCATCTTCATTTTCAAATCATCATTGATATGAGCGACTGGTCCGGGGATTATCCCGGTGTTTGCAAATTTTCTGAAAAAGAAATATGGTTGGCTAACAGTCCTGACCCCGATATTATCTTAAAGCTAAATCAATATCGTTTAGGATAAATACGTTAGAGGGGTGCGTCAGGCTTTTAAGAGTTTGAAAGCATGGGTCCATTGATTTCGGATAAATCCCGGGATACACCACAACATACACAGGGGTTCTATGGCCCTGGCTGCTTCTGCTTTTCCCATATCCTCAGTTTCCCAACCAAAGGAGGTAAGAATATCGGTCACCGTTATTTTTGCTGTTTCATCGTTACCACAAATAAACATGGTTGGTTTTCCTCCCGGGAAATCAGGTTTATACATAAATGCATTTCCCACACTGTTAAAAGCTTTTACCAGCCGCGCATCCGGTAAAATTTTCTGAATTCTTTCCATCAGGGATTCTTCGAGCGTGGTAAAAAATTTTAAAACTCCATTATCCGGGGGCACAGCGGCAATAGGATTGGTTGCATCGATTACCACTTTCTCAAAAAAATGTTCTTTCCCGGCGAGAGATATCGCATCTTCCACAGCAAGGCCGCTTACTGCCAGAACAATGACCTCCCCAAACTGAGCTGTATCCTGGAAGGAGCCCAGCAGCCCACCGGCGACATCGGTTTGCCATTTTACTAATTCATCTTTCGAGATATTCCGGGTGCCCAACATCACTTTATGACCTTCTTTCAAAAAAGCGGATGCTAACACCCGGCCAACCTGGCCCGAACCAATGACACCTATTTTCATAAAAAAAATAATTAGTGATTAATAATTAGCTTTACAAATATTCATTAAAATAAGTTCATGTCCAATACAAATCTGAGCAGCGATAGTCAGGACTTAACGGCTGCCGATAAGGAATTTGAAAATAATATCCGCCCGGCACAGATTGCCGATTTTGCCGGGCAGGAACAGATTATTGAAAACCTGCTGATATTCATCCGCGCTGCCAAAATGCGGGGTGAAGCACTGGATCATGTTTTATTTCACGGCCCACCGGGTTTGGGTAAAACAACTTTATCACGAATTGTAGCCAATGAATTGGGCGTGCATATCAAAGAAACCTCAGGCCCGGTGATCGAAAAGCCCGGCGACCTGGCAGGCCTGCTAACCAGTCTTGAAACGAATGATGTTTTATTTATTGATGAGATTCACCGCCTGAGTACCGTGGTAGAAGAATATTTGTATGCGGCAATGGAAGATTACCGCATTGACATTATGATAGATTCCGGCCCTAATGCCCGGAGTATTCAAATCAACCTGAATCCATTTACCCTGATCGGGGCAACCACAAGAAGCGGATTACTTTCGGCACCGTTGTTGTCCAGGTTTGCCATAAAATCACGATTGGAATATTATTCTTCCGGAGTGTTGAATAAAATTATTCAACGTTCTGCCGGAATATTGGGAACAACTGTTTCAACAGAGGCCGTAACAGAGATAGGTAGAAGAAGCCGCGGCACACCAAGGATCGCCAATGGTTTATTACGAAGGGTCAGGGACTTTGCTCAGGTATTGAATGATGGGCAGATCGATTTTGGCATAACCCAGCATGCATTAAAAGCCCTGAATGTGGATGAATACGGTTTAGATGATATGGATAACCGGATTTTACAAACCATTATTGAAAAATTCAAAGGAGGCCCGGTGGGTATCACTACCATCGCTACAGCTGTTGGCGAAGAATCCGGTACTATTGAAGAAGTGTATGAGCCATTCCTGATACAGGAAGGATTTATGCAACGTACACCGAGAGGAAGAGAAGTTACTGCAAAAGCTTATGAGCATTTGGGGAAGAAACCACCAATTGGGAATGCCGGTACTTTATTTACCGGGTTGTGAATGATGAGTATTTAAAAAGTATATAGGGTATATAAAGTATTTCGGTCACTTTATATACCCTATAATTTTTTTACTTTTCTCAGGCCTGTACTACCAGCCTGAAACCATTGCCGTGTATATTCACAATCTCAATTTTGGGGTCATCTTTTAAATATTTCCGGAGTTTGGCAATGTATACGTCCATACTCCGTCCATTAAAATACGTATCACTACCCCAGATTTTTTTCAGCGCCTGGTCTCTGGGCAGGAGGTCATTCAGGTATTCGGCCAGCATTTTCAGTAACTCATTTTCTTTGGGACTCAATGTTTGCGTAATCCCGCCATGGATCAGCTGGCGCAGTTTGGGATTGAAATGGTAACTGGATAAATCAAATTCTTTGTTATCACTTTCCCGGTTCTGCTCTTCATTCCTTTTCAGGATGGCTTTTATTTTAAGCATGAGCACTTCACTGTCAAAAGGTTTGGTGATATAATCATCAGCGCCAAGTTTGTAGCCCTGAATCACATCTTCCTTCATGGTCTTGGCACTGAGAAAGAACAGGGGAATATCCGGGTCCACATCCCGTATTTCTTCTGCCAGGGTAAATCCGTCCATATTGGGCATCATTACATCCAGCAGGCAGAGCTCAAATTTTTCGCGTTGAAAAGCAGCCAAACCGAGTCGACCATCTCTTTCCAACGTTACATCATAATCATTTAATTCAAGATAATTCTTTAAAACGCTTCCGAGGTTCGGGTCATCTTCGCACAACAAAATTTTAGGTTTCTTAGTGTCCATTGATAAAAATTTTAAAACTGATTCAATCTTCGTTTTTTATTGCATCTCCGGCTCACTTTCTCCGATCAGGGAGAGGATGGTGGAGAGGCAGTGACAAATAAAGTTAAAGCATTTTAGGGGTTAAAGAATCCGGGACGAATATTTTGTTAAAACCCGGTTCTTTTAACCCTGCTGTCCGCTGCTTTTAAGTAATAGTATAAAAACTGTGCCATCCCCGGCAGGGAAGGAAATTTGGTTGCTTTTTTTGTATGCAATGCGTGTTAGTCATGAGGGGAAAGGCGGATATTTTATTAATTCGAGGATGCTGGAAAGGGAGGAAGATTCATATGCAACTGAATTTTTTAATTTAACTTTCAACCAAATTTATTCCGATGGCAGACAGTTCAAAATTTATTGAAACGATTAAAGCAGGTTATACTTTTAAAGGGGAATGTTTCAAAATGGGTGGGGCCATGCTTGATGGAGCCGTTGTTCCCGGGGCCGATGTGATGATCCCCTTGAAAATGATGAATCGTCACGGGCTGATTGCCGGTGCAACCGGAACGGGCAAAACAAAAACCCTTCAAATGCTGGCCGAAGGATTGAGTGAAGCCAGTGTGCCGGTGCTGCTGCTCGACATCAAAGGTGATCTGAGTGGCATTGCTGCTGCGGGAACCCTGAATGATAAAATAACCGATCGTTGCCAGAAATTAAATATTGAATTCAAACCCACGGCGTACCCCGCTGACCTGCTGACCCTGAGTAACCAGAAAGGCGCCAGACTGAGAGCCACCGTAAGTGAATTTGGTCCGGTGTTACTTTCCAAAATCCTGGGATTGAATGATACGCAAGGCGGATTTGTTGCCATGATATTTAAGTATTGCGATGACAGCAAACTTCCCCTGCTCGATCTGAAGGACTTTATAAAAGTGTTACAGTTTGTAAGTGATGAAGGAAAACCGGAGCTGGAAAAAACCTATGGAAAGATCTCCACCACTTCTACCGGAACCATACTTCGTAAAGTAATAGAATTGCAACAGCAGGGTGCCGATGTATTCTTTGGAGAAAAAAGTTTTGAAGTGGATGACCTGATGCGTATCAGTGCCGATGGGAAAGGAATGATCTCAATAGTAAGGGTTACTGATTTGCAGGACCGGCCAAAACTTTTTTCCACTTTTATGTTGCAGTTACTGGCCGAACTATATGCCACTTGCGCGGAAGAAGGTGATATGGATAAACCCAAACTGGTGATGTTTATTGATGAAGCCCATCTTATTTTCCAGGAGGCCAATGATGCCCTGCTGCAACAAATTGAAACTATCATCAAACTTATCCGGTCCAAAGGCATCGGTATTTATTTCTGCACGCAAAACCCGATGGATGTTCCGGCGCCTGTGCTGGCTCAACTCGGATTAAAAGTGCAGCATGCGTTACGGGCATTTACCGCGGCAGACAGAAAAGTAATCAAACAAACTTCGGAGAATTATCCCGAAACCGTTTTCTATAAGACCGAAGACCTCATAACCCAATTGGGAACCGGGGAAGCCTTAGTTACGGTCTTAAACGAAAAAGGAATTCCTTCCCCATTGGTGCATTGTATGATCCGGCCGCCGCAGAGCCGGATGGATATTTTATCGGATGCAGAGATCGATACCCTTGTCAGCAGATCTAAAATAGCGGCTAAATACAACGAGGTTATCGATAATAAAAGTGCCTATGAGATACTAACTGATAAATTGGAAGAAGCTGCTAAACGGGAGGAGAAACAACAACAACAGGAAGCAGAGGAAAAAGCAGAAAGAAAAACTCCGGCTAAAAAAGAGAAAGGATTTTTTGATGACCCTACCGTGAAAAGCATGACCCGGACTGCCGGCAATTCCATCGTAAGAACCTTGCTGGGTGTATTGGGATTGGGAGGTCGCAGCCGCAGCCGTAAAAGTTTATTTTAGTTTGACCCAACCATCTGCATCGAGTTCAATTTTATTTTCAGCCTGGAGAAATTCCAATACTTTCCAGGCTTTTTCTTTTTTTATACCGTTCAATTTCAGCAATAGGTCTTTGGTGTGCAGCGATTCGTATTTAACGATATTGATTATGCGGTGATGCAGTGTCTCAAATTCTTCTTTGGTAAGTGTTGTTGCTTTTTGCCGGAAACAATTATCACAGATACCGCAGGGTCTGATGGCCGTATCGCCAAAATAAGAACCGATGATACGGCTCCGGCATTCCCCTTCTTCGTTTATATAACGCACCATTTGTTTCATTCTCCGCTGAAACTGTTCTTTTCGTTTAGTATACGCTACCATGTTGATGGTAATATCTTCCGATTTAATGCGGCTGCGCAACATATACAATTGGGGGGTATCTTTTTGGGGCTGGTAATCAATAACACCCGACTGATGCAATTGGCTTAATTGTTTTTTTAGGTCATCCATATCTTTTTTCATCAGTCCGGCCAGCATTTTTTCAGAAATAGAAACCGGTTGGTCAAAGATCCCCTCGTAAGCCCGTAACAGGGTTTTCAGAACGGGTTCCAGTTGTTGATTCTCTTTTTCGAATGAATACAAGTAATCTTTACTGGTGGTAAACATCACGGTTGAAGGAATAAAAACCTGCTCATTGAAAGCCAGCCAGCCTTCCTGTTCCAAAGCTTTTAAGGAATAAAGGGTTGTATGCCCGGGGAGTTTGAATTTCCGGAGGAAGTCCGAAATATCAAAATCAAAATATTGGTTTTCACCGCTGCCGGTTGGAATTTGCAGGTAATTCGCAACAGCCTGGTATATATTCCGGATATCATCCTGCGATGGAAAACGAAGCGCAGACAATTCTTCCAGTTCATTTATATCTCTTTTATCAAATAAAAGGACCGCATAGGAAATTTTGCCATCTCTTCCGGCACGTCCGGCCTCCTGGTAATAGTTTTCCAGACAATCAGGCACATCAGCATGAATCACAATACGAACATCCGGTTTATCAATACCCAGCCCGAACGCATTGGTACAAACCATCACCCGCATGGTATTATTGATCCAGGCTTCCTGTTTCCGGCTTCTTTCTTCCTGCACAAGACCTGCATGATAGAAGTCCGCCGGAATATTTTGCAATTGAAGCAATGCACTGATCTCCTGGGTCCTTTTCCTGCTCCGGCAATAAATGATGGCGGAACCGGAAACTTTTCGAAGCACTTCTATTATTTTATTGATTTTAGAATCTATATTAAAAATGCTGTAAGAAAGGTTGGGTCGTTCAAATGATTGCCGGAAAATTTTCCAATCAGCGAATGAATCTTTGGATTGCGGGGTCCGCTCACCTCTCCACCCTTTGGAGAGGGGTTGGGGGTGAGGGCTTAGTTTCTCACAAATATCTTTTTGCACTTCCGGGGTGGCAGATGCGCTTAAAGCTAACACGGGAACGTTGGGTAGTTCTTCCCTTAATGCTGCAATTTTTAAATAGGAAGGACGGAAATCATAACCCCATTGCGAGATACAATGGGCTTCATCAACAGCAATCAAACGGATATCCAAGCCAGGTAAATATTCTTTAAACAAACTTGTTTCTAATCGTTCGGGAGATACATACAGGAATTTGCAATTACTTTCAGAAGCTACTTTAAAAGTATGGATCACTTCTTTACGGCTCATGCCGGAGAAGATCGCAAAAGCTGTAATATTCTTTCTGCGAAGATTTTCCACCTGGTCTTTCATTAAGGCAATCAGCGGAGAGACAACTAAACACATGCCCTCCCGGGCCATTGCCGGAACCTGGTAACAAATGGATTTACCACCTCCGGTTGGCAGCAGGGCTAAGGTATCTTTTCCTTCAAGTACCGTATTAATGATATCCTCCTGCAAAGGACGAAAGGTTTCAAAGCCCCAGTACTGTTTTAGAATATCGTGAATAGAAGACTTCATGGTTCATGGTTCATAGTTATAGGTTTAATCCATGGACTATGAACCCGGACTTTCAACTAAATTAAGTAACCTTCTTTACAAATAATCTTACTGAATTGATGGCGAGTACCACATCGCTCAATCCCATGACCAATGCCCCGAACGCAGGCGTGAGGAAACCTAATGCTGCAACAGGAATGGCAATAATATTGTAAGCAAATGCCCAGAAGAGGTTTTGTTTAATAGTTATATAAGTGTGTTTACCCAATCCCAGTGCAGCCGGTAAATTTTTTAAACCATGATTCATCAATACCACCTGGGCTGATTGCAGGGCTATCTGTGATGCATCGTTCATGGAAATGCCCAGCGATGCTTTAGCTAAAGCCGGGGCATCGTTGATGCCATCACCAACCATAGCTGTTGGTACAATGTTGTTTAAAGCTGCTATCTTTTCCAGTTTTTGTCCCGGTGTCTGTTCAGCGAACACTGTATCAATACCCAGGAGGGAACCAAGCTGGTTGCATTTGTCCAAACGGTCACCGCTTAATAAAATGGTCTTGATGTTTTTGCTGTGTAAATAATCAATCACCGATTTTGCCTCAGGCCTTACTTCGTCTTCCACATCGATCCATCCCAGCAAACTGTCGTTTTTAATAATATAAACGTTGTGTTTATGATCCTCCGTCATTTTCTCAGCTACCTTGAAAGAACCGGCCTGCCATGTATTGCCTTCATCATCTGCTGCTTTCATTCCCATTCCCTTTATCTCTTCTATTTTCTTCCACCGGATCTCATCTTTTGTTTTCCATTCAGCCGTTATACTTTTCGCAATCGGATGGCTGGAATATTTTTCGAGCGAATAAGCGATCTTTTTAAATTCAGCATCTTCAACAACCTTGCATGCATAATCCGAAATAACAAATTTCCCCGTTGTGAGGGTTCCGGTTTTATCAAATACCACCTGTTGTATGTTCCTGAATGTTTCCAGGCTGGTGGCATTCCGGAACAGAATCCCGGTTTTTGCAGCACGTCCTAATCCAACCGCAATAGCAGCCGGTGTTGCTAATCCCATGGCACAAGGACAGGCAATCACCAGTACGGCGATACTCCTCATTAATGCCGGGGTAAAATCGTTCAGTACAATCCAGTTGATGATCAGCGTAACAACGGCAATACCCATAACCACCGGAATAAATACAGCGCTGATCTTGTCAGCCAATAGCTGCATAGGTGGTTTTTCTCCCTGCGCCTTTTTCACCATATTGATAATTCCGGATAATACCGTATCATTTCCAACAGCCGTTACCTGCGTTTTGACTGTTCCATCGGTAATCATACTACCGCCGATCAATTTATCTTTTGCGTATTTATGTACAGGTAAACTTTCACCGGTGATGATGGCTTCATTGACATGCACATCACCCCAGAGAATTTTACAGTCAATCGGGACCTGTTCACCGCTTTTAATAAGCAACAGATCTCCCACACGTAATTGGGTATTTTCTACTGAAAAAATCTGTTCTTTATGTTCATCATCAAAGGCGATCATATGGGCCATCACTTTTTGTGATTTGGCCAGTTTGTTCAACGCTCTTTGTGTGGAAGCAATGGAAGCATGTTCCAGGTAATTACCCAAAAAAACCAGGGTGATGATCGTGGCCGCCGTTTCGTAAAACATAAACTGCTCAGCCTGCCCGCTGAGGGTACCATATAAACTATACAGGAAAGCGGCGGTAGCCCCGAGGGCAATCAATACGTTCATATTCGGCATACTATTGCGGATACTTTTCCAGGCACTTCTGCCAAAGAAATTCATTCCTACAAAATAAACGGGAACAGCCAAACCTAATTGTAGCCAGGGGTTCATCAACCAGTGGATATGAACACCGGGAATCATATGTAAAGACAGCAGTAGCGTAAAAGGCAGGCAAAACCAGAATCGTTGAAGATGGGTTGAAAGGAAGTTTTTGAAGTTTGATGTTTTAGGGTTAATGCGGGAGGCGATTTCTTCCCCGGTTACGGTGTATCCCAGGTCATGGATGCCGTTGCTAATTTTTTCTTTTGAAAAAATTTCCCCGGGATCAAAAATTACATCACCAGTGGCAAAATTCACTTTCACATTCTTCATCCCCTGCTTTTCGAGATATTTGTGAATGTTGAGGGCGCAGGTATTACAATCCATACCTTCTACTTTCCACTGAACGGTTTCCATCCTGCAAAATTACCGAAACAATAAGGCCCGGCTTTTCGACAATGGAAATATGTTTACAACATGGTTGCTTTATCCCATTAAATTTGCGGGATGGAATGGCAATATTCACTGGATAAGATCCGGGAAATGGCAACTACTTTTTGGGAAGCAGTGGGTGCGACAAAAGTTTTTGCCTTTCAGGGCCCGATGGGAGCCGGGAAAACCACTTTTATCAGGGAATTGTGTGCTATAAAAGGCGTGAAAGATAGTACCGGCAGCCCTACTTTTTCTATTATTAATGAGTATGAATATATCGGGGAAGGGACAAAAAAAATAGTATATCATATGGATCTTTACCGGTTGAAAAATGAAGACGAGGCTTTGCAGGCAGGGGTGGAGGATTGTTTATACAGTGGCCATATCTGCCTGGTGGAATGGCCCGAAAAAGCACCGGGCCTTTTCCCCGATAACACCTTGCATATTTCTATTGAGCTGCTTGATGACAAAACTAGACGTCTCAAAATCGCTGATATTTAAGTACATTTGAATAGGGTTCAGAGTCTTCTGAATTATCGGAATCCCTGACCAGTTACCTGTAACCAGCAACCAGCCTCATGAGCCAGCAAAAACCCAAAATAAGCACTTCCTTCAGTTATGAAACACTGGAAGAAACGCTGGATATTAAACCCAGGGCGGAAGGCATGATGATTGGAATTCCTAAAGAAATTGCCTTCCAGGAAAATCGTATTGCCCTCACACCCGATGCAGTTAGTGTATTGGTCAGCAATGGCCACCAGGTGATGATAGAACACAATGCCGGGGAAGCCTCTCATTTCCGGGATAAGGATTATAGTGAAGCGGGCGCCAGGATCGTTTATGATAGAGAAAGTGTTTTTAAAGCTCCATTACTTGTAAAAAGCGCCCCGATAATTGATGAAGATTTACCGTTGCTGCAAATCAATCAGATCATCATTTCACCCATTCACCTTTCAGTAATGAAAGCAGAATTGCTGGAGAAAATGATGGAGAAAAAAATTACCGCCATTTCATTTGAGAATCTAAAAGACGATAGCGATTCCTATCCCATAGTTCGCAGCATGAGTGAGATTGCCGGAAGTGCTGTTATGCTGATTGCGGGTCAATACCTTGGTTCTGCCAATCATGGTAAAGGCGTTTTATTAGGAGGGATATCCGGTATTGCTCCAACCAAAGTTATTATCATTGGTGCGGGTATCGTAGGAGAGTATGCCGCAAGAGCCGCCCTTGCATTGGGAGCTTCGGTAAAAGTGTTTGATAACAGTGTTTACCGCTTAAAACGTTTACAGAATAATATTGGTCATAGGTTATGGACTTCTGTGATTGAACCCAGGATGCTGGCCAAACAATTAAAGACCTGTGAAGTAGCTGTGGGTGCCTTAGGATCTGAAACAGGAAGGACTCCCATGGTGGTTTCCGAGGAAATGGTCAGCAATATGCGTCCCGGCTCTGTAATTATTGATGTCAGTATTGACCGCGGCGGTTGTTTTGAAAGTTCCGAGATCACCTCTCATGAGCATCCCATATTTATGAAGTATGGCGTGATACATTATTGTGTGCCCAATATACCTTCAGGTTTTTCACGTACAGCCTCACAGGCTATCAGTAATGTACTGATGCCATTGATACTGGAAGCAGGTGAAGAAGGGGGCTTTGAAAAATTAATCTGGCACAAACTGCATCTGCGTACTGGTATCTATCTCTTCAAAGGTTCATTAACCAACTTCTACCTTAGCCAGCGGTTTGATTTGAAATATACCGATTTGAATTGCGGATTGCCGGGCAAGGAAAATTTTACAAAGGGGGCGACAATTCACATCCCCACCCCGCGGGGGAGGGAGAGGGGGAGGGGCGCGCCCCACAGGGGGGGAGGGGGGGTGAGCCAACCCCCCCCCCCGAAGGGGGGGGAGGCGGGGGGGGGGAGAAACACCCACCAAAAAATAAGGGGGGGGGGGGGGGGGGGGGGGGGGGGGGGGGGAGGGGGGAGGAGGGGGGGGGAGCCCAAGAAAGTAAAAAAAACTGAAAAAAAAGAAAAAAAAAAGAAGGGGGGGGGGGGGGGTAGCCGTTGAATTTGCTGATTGCCAGTCAACGGTAAAGGGTGCTCATTAATGAACCCGGTTTATTTCCAATTCATAATATTAATCTTCTCTTTACAGAATTCATATTCCTGGCGGTCATTGGAACTGACAATCACTATTCTTTTTTTACAATACTCATTGATCAGCTGGTTATATAATTCGATACCGGAACTATCCAGGTTGGTACAGGGTTCATCCAGCAATACAATTTCCGTATCAGAAAAAATACATTGTGCCAGTTTTATCCGTTGCTTCATACCCGAAGAGTAAAAACGGATTTGTTTGTTAAGGGCTTTTTCCAGGCCCACCGTAGCAATGATGGATGCTAAGGTAATGCCGGGTAAAAAAGGTTTGAACGCCTGGTGAAAATCCAAAAATTCTGTCGCCGTCATTTCTTCCACTACCTCCAGGTAAGGCGCACAAATGGAAACCTGCTGATAAATATTCTCAGATGAAATGAGTGTTGAATTATTTTGTGCTGACTCCTGATTCCCGGTTCTGAATGCAAGACTTCCTTCATTGATATACATGCCACCGCTTAAGACCTGCAGCAACGTACTTTTTCCTGAACCATTTGGTCCCGTAATGGCATAAGATTGTCCCGATTCAAATGTGTAATTGAAATGACGGAATATCCAGTCACGGTTGAACCGTTTACCGGCATCAGATAGGGAGATCGTCATCGCTGCTGCCTTTAGTAAAACGTTTGATGATACCTCTTCCACTTTCACGGATAAAAGTTACAATTTCATCCCGTTCGTCAGTAGCGGGCATTTCCTCTTCAATATATTCTACAGCCTGGCTGGTGTTCATGCCTTTATTATACAATACCCGGTAAATATCCAGGATATGATTGATGCGTTCAATGCTGAAGCCGCGACGTTTCAGACCGATAGAATTTACACCGGCATAACTAAGGGGTGTACGTCCCGCTTTAATATAGGGTGGCACATCTTTACTTACTAATGATCCTCCGCTGATAAATGCGTGGGCACCGATTTTTACAAACTGGTGAACCGCACACATACCGGCCAGGATTGACCAATCACCAATCGTAACATGCCCGGCCACCTGTGTATTGTTGCTGGTAATACAATTATCACCGACCAGGCAATCATGGGCAAAATGGCAATAGGCCATGATGAGACAGTTTTTCCCGATAACCGTTTTATCCCGGTCTTTGGTACCACGGTTTACAGTAACAAATTCCCGGATAGTGGTTCCATCGCCGATATATACATTCGAATATTCACCCTGGAATTTCAGATCCTGCGGTATGGCAGCGATAACCGCACCAGGGAAAATGCGGCAGTTCTTGCCAATACGGGCGCCTTCCATAATCGTTACGTTGGAACCAATCCAGGTACCATCACCAATTTCCACATCCTGGTGAATAACGGTGAACGGATCAATCTTTACATTGGTCGCCAGCCTTGCATTCGGATGAATATATGTATGCGGATGAATCATGTGATCGGTTAAAAGAATAAACCCGCCCTTCGGCGGGGACTGGCAAAGTTAGCAGATACCGCTAAAAACGGAAGCTTTTTTAGGGATAGATTGTTAAAAATCAGTACAGAATCGCACAAGTCAAAGTTACAACATCAAAATGACGGGGAATTTTGTAGATTTGTGGTTGATTATGCACAATACTCCGGACATACTGGCCCTGGCTCATAAGCAAATCCTGATGCAGGATCAACTGGTGTTACTGCAGGAGAGAGAGCAACAAATACCCGGTTCAGTAAATTATACGATCAACCGCTACAACCGCAATCCGCAATGGAATATTGAGGACACCGGGATGCTGGTGTATCATTTTGCAAAAAATAAGACCGGAGAAAATTACCTGGAACTACGTTTTTGTGTCAGTGGTAATGTGTATTGCCGTAAAAAAGATACGGAATGTGACCGGTGCCAGTTCAGTGCATCCAAAAGTTGCCTGGAAAGAGTTGACAGCCTTGATGTGGTCAGTTTTAAATTTTCACCGGCACATCTCAGCCAGTTTGTAAAACCCCGAAAAGGTAATGCGGTCCTTACAGATGATATTTTGAATTTCAAGCATAGTTCTTCTTTTACCAGGATCCTTCCTTTGTGTGGTAAAACAAGAATGGTACTGGAAGGCGTGTTGAATCATACCTTCAGCGACAGCCTGGAAAATATTTACATCAATGCTCAAACCCAGATGTTATTGTTATATAGCCTGGATTGTATGCTGGGGGAGAAAGAAATTGATGTAGTGAATTGTAAGTTCCTGTCCAATGAACTGGATAAAGAAAAGATCGTCAAAGCCCGGGAAATATTACTGGAGCATATTGGCGAACCTATCACCATCAAAGAATTGAGCCGCAAAGTGGCCATCAATGAATGTTACCTGAAGAAAGGGTTTAAAGAATTATTCGGCACCACCATATTCGACTTTTATCAAAGCCAGCGCATGGAACATGCCAAATACCTGTTGTATGAAAAAGGCCTGAGTGTAACTGAGGTTTCTATGATGCTGGGATATTCTTCCATTTCACACTTTTCTACGGCTTTCAAAAAGCACACCGGTTTAAAACCCTGTGAATTATTGTTCCGGTAAATCACCCCTTGATTTTTCACTAACGCGTGTTCGTTTTTCCATGAGGGAATTCTTCTGGTAAGATTACTGCATTTTTTTATGATTGGGTGGGCAATAATACCCGATTTTTTTAGTTGCTGATGGTAATGCTTTATTTTTGTTGAATCAAACAATATTTTTATTGCGAAAGTAGTGTCGGCATTGTTTTTGTTTAATTGGTTTGCCACTTATGCGGAAGAGTTTGTTAATAATACTGATTAGTGTACACCTTTTTGGTAATACCGAGCTGGGCCAGTTGATAAAACTGCCCCAATTATTTACACATTACCACAAACATCATAAAGACAATCCTTCGGTAAACTTCTTTCAGTTTCTCGTGATGCATTATGCCGGGGATGATGGCACATCAACGGATGATAATGATGATATGCAGTTGCCTTGCCACGACTATAATCATACCGGAATTTTCCTGGTTTTTGCTCCGGTTAGCAATATGGAACCCAGCCTCGAGAAAGTATTATATTCCAATAAAGTTGTTTATGGAGGTGGATTGCTTTCTTATAATCCTTCTGAACATATTTTTTCTTTTTTACAGCCTCCCCGAACTACCCCATGCTGATTACTGAATAAACAACCTGTTCAGTTTCAGTAAATATTGATCCGGATCATTTTCCTGCATCCCGATCAATAGTGCATGTTACAACCACTGATTCCATTTCCACCAAGAAAGGGAAAAAATTATTATCGGTTCAGCATTGCGGGAACCGGATTGATTCATGATTACGTGATGGTGAATTGTCGTAACCGGTCATTTGTTGATTTTTTGAAATAACCACTTATTATGCGAAACAATTTTTTCTTATTATTTCTCCTGCTTGTATCCGGCATAGTCCTATTATATGCCTGCAAGCATGAAATATTATTTCAGGATAATAGCGGTGGTACAGGAGGGGGTGGCGGCAACCCTCCGCCAACGAGCAATTGCAATCCTGATTCCGTTTATTTTGTGAACCAGATTGTACCCATCCTGTCATCCAATTGCACCATGAGCGGATGTCATGATAATATTACCCATGCCGAAGGCGTCAATCTTACGACCTACACAAAAATCATACAATATGTGGTTCCAGGCAATGCGGCAAACAGTAAACTGTATAAGGTAATTATAAAAACAGATGGCGATCGTATGCCTCAGCCACCCATGGCGCCACTTACAAATGCTCAAAAAGCACTTCTTCAGAAATGGATCAACCAGGGCGCAAAGAATAATAACTGTATCGGCAGTTGTGATACAACGGTATTTACATATAGCGGGGCAGTAAAACCGATACTGGATAACAAATGCGTGGGTTGTCATAATCCGTCAAACCGCGGAGGGAATATTGATTTATCGACCTATGCTCCCGTAAAAACTGAAGCCTTAAATGGAAAACTTTATGGTTCCGTTGCACAGCAAACCGGTTATTCACCCATGCCAAAAAACGGTGCCAAACTTTCCGATTGTGAAATAAGGCAAATCCAGAAATGGATAACTGCCGGATCTCAAAACAATTAAATCTGATAAACATGAAACTAACACGTTCCTTATTTGTCCTGATAACCTGTATTTTTTTTATCACCTCCTGCTATTATGACAAAGAAGATTTGTTATATGGAAATGATAATGCGCCCTGTACAGATACTACCGGACCCATTTCCTATTCCCAAAAAGTTGTTCCTGTGCTGCAACAATTCTGTTATAATTGCCATACCGGAAATTTTCCTTCAGGAGGCATAGCCATGGGTACTTATACAACCGATAAAGTGGTGGCGCAAAACGGTAAACTATATGGCAGCATCAGCTATTCAGCCGGCTTTTCACCCATGCCACAGGGGATGCCTAAACTTCGTAAATGCCAGATCGAGGTCATTAAAAAATGGGTAGACGCCGGTATGCTTAATAATTAATTATAAAAAGACTAAGTATGAAACGTAAAAAAATCATTCGTTATGTATTGCTTTCCCTGCTGCTGATCGGCGGGACATCAGCTATCTATATCTATAAGGAGTATAACCGGACACATAAGGATACTGCCCGGTTAAAGCCGGTTTATTCGCTCACAGCCACAGATCTTGAAAAAGAATTTGAAGGAAATGAAACGGCAACTACCCAAAAGTATGCGGACAAAGTACTTAGAGTGGAAGGAATCGTAAAAGAAGTTGTCAAAGACGATAAAGGGTTTTATACCGTGGTTCTTGGCGATACCTTATCCATGTCTTCTGTGCGCTGCAGCATTGATAGCCTGCATTCTAAGGACGTCATGGAAGTAAAAAAAGGAACAACCTTAGCTGTAAAAGGTATCTGTTCTGGATTTAATGCCGATGAAATGCTGGGATCAGATGTGATACTGATACGCAGTGTTGTTGATTTAAAAAATTAGTAAATAAAAAATAAAAGCCTCAAACATGAAAAATCTTTTTGTAATGACCATCGCCCTTCTTGTTGCGATGACGGGTATGAGCCAGAAATTTTATACAAAGAATGGCCAGATAAATTTCGATGCGACATCCCCCGCTTCACCTGAAAAAATTGAAGGCATCAACCGGAGTGCTACCTGCGTGGTGGATACGAAATCCGGGAATATGCAGTTTGCCGCCTTAATGAAAGGATTTGCATTTGAAAGAGCTCTCATGGAAGAACATTTTAATGAAAATTATGTAGAGAGTGATAAATATCCCAAAGCGGAATTCAAGGGAGAAATAAAGAACAGTGATAAAGTGGATTTTACAAAGGATGGCAATTACACTGTAAAAATAAAAGGAAAACTTACCATGCATGGAGAATCGAATGATGTGGAAACAGAAGCGAAAATCAGTATTCAAAATGGTAAAATAAAAGCAACAGCTGATTTAAATGTATTACTGTCCGACTATAAAGTATCCATACCGGGCCTGGTGGCTGATAAGGTATCGAAGACAGTTAAAATATCGGTGTCCTGCTTATTGGAACCTTTAAAAAGTTAACCCATAATTCAATTTTCTATGAGAAAGCTATTATATCGATCTGCCTTAGGGATAATGGTCCTGCTTTTCAATAGCCATTTATTTGCACAGGATGAAGATCTGCTGAAACTGTTGGGGGAGGATAAGCCAAAGAAAGAAAGAATAAAGTATGCCTTTAAATCCCCGAGAGTGATTAATGGCCATTCCATGGAATTCCTGAATCCGGGTACGATGGATTTCAGGATACTCCATCGTTTCGGGGAATTGAACAAGGGGTATAAAAATTTCTTCGGCCTTGACCAGGCTAGTATGCGGATGGGTTTTGATTTCGGCATCCTCCAAAACCTGATGGCAGGGATTGGAAGAAGCACTTATAAAAAAGAAGTAGATGCCTATATTAAATATGCGCCTATACGGCAATCCAAAGGACCCTGGAGTTCGCCGGTAACTTTCGCACTGGTATCCGGAATTACACTGGATGGATTGCCCTGGGCAGATCCTACACGTAAAAATTTCTACACATCCCGGCTGGCATATTATTTCCAGGCAATCATTGGCCGCAAATTCAGCGAACAATTTTCTCTGCAGATATCGCCAACAATGGTGCATAAAAACCTGGTTCAATTACAAACCGATGTCAATAATATTTATGCTATTGGCGTAGGCGGACGTATCAAGTTGTCAAAACGGATTGCATTTACCTGGGATTATTCTCATGTCCTTATCGGCATGCCCGACAGCGGTTATTATAACCCTTTATCGGTTGGATTTGACATTGAAACAGGTGGCCACGTTTTTCAATTGCATTTTTCCAATTCAACGGGAATGAATGAAAGGGCTTTTATTACTGAAACAACAGGTAATTGGGGAAAAGGCGAAGTGCGGTTTGGCTTTAATTTATCAAGGGTATTCCAGATAAAAAAGAAAAAAGCAGAAAAAAAATAAAAGCATCCATCTACACCACCCGGGAGATTTTTAAAATTTAAAATCTACACTTATGAAGAAATTTTTTTTAGTAACAGCCATGGTGATTGGTGTTATTGGCTTTTTGTCATTAAATTCCTGTCGTCATGAATTTTCGGGTGATCGTTGTTCGCAAAACCCTATTCTCCTCAGTCTTTCAAAGACTGATGCTACACCCAGTCAGAATAACGGAGCGATCAGGGCCAGTGCCACGGGGGGCGAAGGATTTAGCTTCAGCCTGAATGGATCCCCTTTTCAGGACAGCGGATATTTCAACGGTCTGCAACCTTTTCTTACATACAATGTGGTGGTTAAAAATTCCTGGGGCTGTACGGATACAGCACAGGCTGCCATTAATGTAACAGACCCCTGTAGTGGTGTAACCGTGGCTGTTACTGCCACAAAAACAGATGCTACCCCAGGGCAGAATAATGGAACCATAACTGCAACGGCCACCGGGGGAACTGGTTTTACATATAGTATAAACGGTGGACCCTTTCAACCAGCGGGAAGTTTTACCGGGTTAGCTATAGGCAGTTATACCGTTACTGCGAAAAACGCAGATGGCTGTACGGGCTTTGCACAGGTTACGATTGTAACAAATGATCCCTGTGCCGGTGTAACAGTTGTTGTAACAACCACAAAGATAAATCCAACAATCGGCCAGTCAAATGGTAGCATCACAGCAACAGCTACAGGAGGTAGTGGTTTTACTTATAGTATTAATAATGGAGCTTTTCAAGCGTCTGGAACATTTACAGGTTTACCAGCAGGCAACTATACTATTACTGCAAAAAGTTCAATTGGTTGTATTGGAATAACTACCGTTACACTCACGGCTACGGACCCATGTGCCGGCATTACTGTTGTAGTGACCACCACACAGGTAAACCCAACAGCCGGTCAATCCAACGGAAGTATTACGGCTTCGGCAACGGGGGGAACAGGTTTTACATACAGCTTAAATGGCGGAGCTTTCCAGGCATCTGGATTATTTTCTGGGTTGGCAGCGGGAAATTATATAGTAACTGCAAAAAATTCTAATGGTTGCCTGGGCACTGTAACGGTAGCCCTGGGTTCTACCAATCCCTGCCAGGGAATAACTGTGGTTGTTACAACAACTCAGGTAAATCCAACAATCGGCCAGTCAAACGGTAGTATTACCGCAACTGCTTCGGGCGGTACGGGATTTACATACAGTCTTAATGGAGGTACCTTCCAGGCATCCGGTACATTCACTGGTTTAGCAGCAGGAACATATACGGTAACTGCAAAAAGTTCAGTAGGTTGTCTGGGTTCGGCTACCGTAACACTTATAGCTGTTGATCCGTGCAATGGTGTTACTATTATTGTAACTACCACTCAGGTAAATCCCACAACAGGACAATCCAATGGAAGCATTACTGCAACTGCTTCAGGTGGCACCGGATTTACGTATAGTCTTAATGGAGGTGCCTTTCAGGCATCCGGTACTTTTTCTGGGTTGGCAGCAGGAACCTATACCGTTACTGCCAGAAGCTCCTTGGGCTGTTTAGGTTCAAAATCGGTTACATTAGTTGCAGTAAGCCCATGTACAGCGATCAATATTATTATTACCACTGTCGTTGTAAATAATACGCCTTGTACCACACCTGCTGTCGGAAGTATTACAGTAACTGCAACAGGCTCGACCGGGTTTACGTATAATATTAATGGCGGAGCCTACCAGGCAAGCAATGTGTTTTCTGCTTTAGCAGCCGGAAATTATACCGTGGGAGTAAAAGATATTAACGGGTGCACTAAAACAGCAACAGCTACAGTAGGCAATGCGGCATCAGGTCCTTTGTTTGCCCAGATGCGGACATTGATATCCACCCGTTGTAACGGTTCAGGTTGTCATATTGGTACAGGAAATAATGCCGCCGGCTATAATTTTGATAGTGACTGTAACATTGTTTCTAAATGGACGCAGATAAATCATACCTGCGTATTGTACACATCGGGCTGGGTAAGAATGCCCAAGAGTCCTCAACCATTTTTTACAGCAGCAGAAAAACAAAAAGTTACTGACTGGATAAATGCCGGACACAGGTTTACTGATTAAGAAAAAAAATAGATCAATTATAGAAATAAGAAGATGTCTGGGAATAAATTTTTTTGCCACGAAGGCACAAAGTCACGAAGAAAAGAGAATTTGAATTTCAAAACTTTGTGTCTCTGTGCCTTCGTGGCAAATATTCTTTTTTGTATTTTAGGATAACCTTTAATTTTTTAGTAGGTTTTCTTTAATCCCGGGTCGGTGATAATTATATAATCACCCAGGTGACTGAAAGCTGACCAGTCAGGATTGGCGAAAGAACTGTCGCTGAAACAACTGATGTTAAAAATTTTTAATCCGGCTTTTCTTTTTTGTAATTGTTCGGCCGTGCCTAATTTTTCGTCGCAATGAAAACGGCCGACCATATGAAAAATTTTTTGGTCTTTATTTTTCCGCCAGTACTGGTAAATACTATTAGCCATACCGGCATCCCATAGACTCTGGCTGTAAAAAATGCGGGCATTACTGGTGCCGGGGCTGCCCCCTTTCATGAACTCCATAAATTTATCCCGGTATCTTCCGGTAGCCGTATCATAAGGAAGGTGTGGTAAAAATTTCTTAGAAGCTTTGGGCAAACTGTCTAATGACCTCATTCCCTTCCGGCCCACCATATTTACATAACGCCTTGGTGGGTTAGCCGCAATCACTGCCAGGTTATTTTTTTTAGCTATTTCCACAGCCGGTTTATAATCTTTATAATTAGTCCAGGCCCTGGCTTCTTTGATAAACCGTTCTTCACTGATAAAACCGGTGAGGTATTCATTGACAACCAGTTGGCAATCCGTTTCAAACATTTCCATGCTCAGGGCCAGTTTATTGCCATATTCTTTTTGCAGGGCATTGAAGATTGTTGCTTCCAGGAAATGCCCGGCGCTATCATTATGTTCTTCCCCGAAGAATAACACCTGTGCATCCTTACAATCTGCCGCAATCTGCTCCGGTGTGGTTAGTTGTTTGGTATGGGTATTATAGATTTTATAGTACTTCTCCAGGCCTGACTGGGAAAAAGGATGACGCATATATTAAGAAACTAAAAAAAACAAAAAATACTCTCATCGGAAATTTGTTGTGTTGATGTACTTAACAAATGTAAGTGCAATAGTAATGAAAACCACACAACTCGTAAATTTGCAGTATGAGAAAAAGGTGGGTCATCCTGGCATTATGGATTAGTATTTTGGCCTCCGTATCTTTTACCGGCAATAACGAGGAAGCCGATCACCTGCGGAATATATATTCCCTGAATCCCGGTAAATGGCCTGCACCCTTTATAGATGCCGGAGTGCCATGGAATGAACTGGGCTTACTACCGGAAAGTCCTGTTGAAAAACAAAAAGATTCGTTGAAACAATTGATTGAACTGGGAAAAATGTTGTTCTTCGATACACGACTCAGCAGCTCTGGTAAAATAAGCTGCGCCACCTGCCACCAACCGGAACTGAACTGGACAGATGGAAAAGAAAAGTCCATCGGACATGAAGGGGCTGTAAATAAAAGAAATTCACCCAGCATTCAAAACAGTTGGTTCTATAACCGGTTGTTCTGGGATGGCCGTTCTAAAGATTTACAGGATCAGGCCTTTGCCCCGATTAACAGTGAATCAGAAATGCATAGCGAAATGCATGAAGTGATGCAAAAGCTCAGCCGTAGCAAAGGATACAAGGAAATGTTCACTAACGCTTTTGGTGATGATGAAATCAATCCTTTCCTTATGACAGAAGCAATAGCCACATTTGAGAAAACAATTATAAGTGGGACAAGCCGGTTTGATGATTTTCTGGCTGGCGATAAAAAAGCATTAACCAACAGCGAACTAAGAGGGCTTCATTTATTTCGCACGAAAGCCCGGTGTATGAACTGCCACAACGGGCCCTTATTTTCCGATAATCAATTTCACAATAGCGGGTTTTCGGGTGGGGATGCCGGTTATTATAATGTGACACATAAGGATACTGATAAAGGAAAATTTAAAACACCTTCTTTGCGGGATGTGGCCCGTACCGGACCCTGGATGCATGACGGGCAGTTTAATGACCTCGGACAAATTATCAGCCGGTACAGTCTTGCTAAATTCCCTCCGGGCGAAGCTGATGCACTGCTGCAGAATCTGGGCCTGAATAATAGAGAACAAAAAGACCTCCTGGCTTTTTTGAAAGCTATTTCGGCGGCACCACGGGATTTTACTAAACCGATTTTACCCCAATAGGCAACTATTTCAGCCTAAAAGCTATCTTTGCTCTCCAATTATTCAAAAAAAATAAAAATGATAATCATGAAGAAATTATTTCTGACAGTAGCCATTGCCGGTCTCGGTTTTATGGCCAATGCCCAGCCACCGGCCGGTGATGCAAAACCCGGTGAATGGTATGGAGAAAAAGTTATTACAGAAGGTGCGGTAAACATCAACGATGTTGTGGCTAAGATCAACGATGGGGCAGAATTTCCGGATGCAAAAATAAAAGCCAAAATTGTAGAGGTATGTCCCAATAAAGGCTGCTGGCTAAAACTGGAACTGAACAATGGTGAAACGGCCACGGTGAAAATGAAGGACTATGGATTTTTCCTTCCGCTTGCGGCCAAAGGAAAAACGGTGGTGATTGACGGCGAGGTAAAAATGAAAACCACTTCGGTTGCCGAACTGCGTCACTATGCGGAAGATGCCAAAAAATCAAAAGAAGAAATTGAGGCTATTACGCAACCCAAAAAAGAACTGAAAGTGATGGCCAAAGGAATTGTGGTTGTAGAATAAAATAGTTTTCTAACTATGTCAAGGCTGTTCTGAAAAGAGCAGCCTTTTTTTGTGTAACCTGTATTCATCTGTGTCAATTCGTGTTAATCTGTGGCTAAAACGGCTGTTTATTTCCTTAACTTCGCCACCATTTTAGAACGGATATGAGTGCTAAATACAAAGAGTTTTCAGGATTAAATCTACCGGCTTTTGAGGCGGAACTACTGGCCAGATGGACGGAGAACCAGGCTTTTGAAAAAAGTGTGTCCCTCCGGGAAGGCGCTGTCCCCTTTGTATTTTATGAGGGTCCGCCCAGTGCCAATGGTATGCCCGGAATCCACCACGTTATTTCCAGGACCATGAAGGACCTGGTATGTCGCTATAAAACCATGAAAGGTTTCCAGGTAAAAAGAAAAGGCGGTTGGGATACACATGGTCTGCCCATTGAACTCGGGGTAGAAAAAGAACTCGGCATCACCAAAGAAGATATCGGTAAAAAAATTTCGGTTGAAGACTATAATAAAAAATGCCGGGAAGCGGTACTACGCTATAAAGACAAATGGGATGATATTACCCGTAAGATGGGTTACTGGGTTGACCTGGATGACCCCTATATCACTTTTAAAAATGAATACATTGAAACACTCTGGTGGATACTGAGTGAGTTGTATAAAAAGGGATTGCTTTACGAAAGTGTGAGCATTCAACCGTACTCTCCGGCAGCCGGCACTGGGTTAAGTTCACACGAACTGAACCAGCCGGGAACGTATAAAGATGTTAAGGATACGAGTGCCGTGGCGATGTTCAAAGCCTCTCCAAACCCCTCCGCAGGAGGGGCTTACAGTAACCCTGCCATCAATAATATTTTTTCTGCAATCACGGAGTCTGATAAGTCTCCCTCTCCGACAGGAGAGGGTTGGGGTGAGGCATTCTTCCTCGCATGGACCACAACCCCATGGACATTACCCAGCAACCTGGGATTAACTGTTGGAGGGAATATTGATTATGTATTGGTTCAAACATTCAATCCTTATTTGCATAACCCGATATATGTAATTCTTGCCAAAGCCTTACTGGGAAAATATTTCAAACCAGAAGGAGAGAACGGTGATTTTGAAAATTATACTGCGGAAATAAAATTAGTACCCTGGAAAATCATTAAAGAGTTTAAGGGAAAAGATCTCGAAGGTTGTGAATATGAACAACTCCTGCCTTATGAAGCCAATTCATTAAAAGCTATTGAGGAAATAACCCCCGGTGCAAAACCTTTCCGCGTAATGGTGGATAGTTTTGTTACCACCGAAGATGGTACCGGTATTGTTCACACTGCCCCTGCCTTTGGAGCAGATGACTATAAAGTAGGTAAAAAATATAACATCGGAATTTTGACCATGGTGGACAGGCAGGGAAAATTTGTGGAGGGCCTGGGAGAGTTCAGCAACCGCTATGTAAAAAATTATACGGACGACCCGAATTATGTGGATGTGAATGTGGATATAGCCGTAAAACTTAAAAAAGAAAACCGGGCCTTTAAAGTAGAAAAATACGAGCACAATTATCCGCATTGCTGGCGAACTGATAAACCTATCCTTTATTACCCGTTGGATGCCTGGTTCATCAAGACCACGGCCGTAAAAGAAAGAATGGTAGAGCTGAATAAAACCATCAACTGGAAACCTAAATCTACCGGCGAAGGCCGCTTTGGTAACTGGCTGGAGAATATGGTGGACTGGAACCTCAGCCGCAGTCGTTTCTGGGGAACACCATTACCTATCTGGAAGACAGAAGACGGAGAAGAAGAACTTTGTATCGGATCAATTAAAGAATTACTGACTGAAGCGAATAAAGCGGTTAATGCCGGAGTCGTTAAAAGTCTCCCCTTTAGGGGAGATTTAGAGGGGTTGGATCTTCACAAACCCTTCGTTGATGATATCATTCTCGTAAGTAAATCAGGTAAACCCATGAAACGGGTTCCTGATTTGATCGACGTTTGGTTTGATTCCGGTGCTATGCCTTATGCCCAATGGGGATTACCTAAAGAGAGAGAGGGAATGAATCCTACCAAAGAAGAATGTCTTACTTATTGGCGGAGTCTTCAAGGCTCCTCCCCCTTGCGGATGCCCGATCCCGCCAAATGGGCGGGAGAAGGGCAGGAACGAAGTTCGTGGGAGGGGGCCGATTATATCGCCGAAGGCGTTGACCAGACAAGAGGCTGGTTCTATACGCTTCATGCTATCGGTGTGATGCTGTTTGATAGTGTAGCTTATAAAACCTGTGTATCAAACGGGTTGGTGCTCGATAAGAACGGCAACAAGATGAGCAAGCGGCTGGGCAATGTGGTTGACCCCTTCAAAACCATTGAAACATTTGGAGCTGATGCCACCCGCTGGTATCTCGTTACCAATGCATCACCCTGGGATAACATGAAGTTTGACCTCGATGGCATCAAAGAAGTGCAACGTAAATTCTTTGGAACACTTTATAACACCTATCAATTCTTTGCGCTTTATTCCAACGTAGATGGATTTGCTTTCAAAGAAGAATATATTCCGGTAGCACAACGGCCGGAGATCGACCGCTGGATACTTTCCTCGCTTAATACCGTAATAAAAAAAGCCACAGCTTATATGGACGATTACGAGCCCACACAGGCGGGCCGTGTGATCGAAGATTTTGTGGATGAGCATCTGAGTAACTGGTATGTCAGGCTATGCAGAAGACGTTTCTGGAAAGGTGAATACGAACAGGATAAGATATGTGCTTATCAGACTTTGTATGAATGTTTGGAAACCATCACCCGGTTGATTGCACCGATTTCACCTTTCTTCAGTGATGTTGTTTTCCAAAACCTAAATACAGTAACAGGAAGATTTATAAATGCAGATGGCAGTAAAGTTGAATCTGTGCATCATATTAGTTACCCTGATATTGATGCGACCGAGCATCCCCCAACTGGGGGCAGGGGGGCCATTGATTTGCCTTTGGAAGAAAGAATGCAACTGGCCCAGGATGCCTCTTCATTAATATTATCACTTCGGAAAAAAACAAACCTGAAAGTTCGCCAGCCTTTGCAAAAAGTACTGATACCGGTTTTAAGTGCTTCCATGAAGGAACAATTGTTACAAGTGGAAGATCTGATTAAAGCTGAAGTGAATGTAAAAGAGATAGAATATCTGAACCCGGATAATACATTTATCAGCAAAAAAATAAAGCCCAATTTCGTTGCCCTTGGTAAAAAACTTGGTCCGAAGATGAAGGCCGTTTCCACTTCATTGGCAGCATTTACACAGGAAGACATTGCCCGGTTGGAAAAAGAAGGTCAATATAATTTGTCAATTGATGGCGAACCTGTAATATTACAGCTTGCCGATGTGGACATCAGCAGTGAAGATATTCCGGGCTGGACGGTAGCCAATAAAGGCAGTTTGACAGTGGCTTTGGATGTTACCATCACGCCCGAACTGGAGGCCGAAGGGAATGCCAGGGAGTTTGTGAACCGTATCCAGAAAATCCGGAAGGACAGTGGGTTTGAATTGACAGACAGGATAGAAGTTAAAGTGTCGGTGGCTGATTCATTAAAAGATTCTTTGGCTCATTTTAAAGCCTATATTTGCGCCGAAATTCTGGCAGATAACCTGGAGTTTTTGCCCGGTATCCAGGCCGGAAATGACCCGAATACTTTCGGAATTGAAATAAACGATATTTCGCTAAATGTGATTGTTTTAAAAAAAGGGTAAACCATGGCTAATAAGAAAAAAAAGGCCCCAAAAAAGGCCGCCAAACCCGCCCCCAAAGCTGCTTCTAAAAAACCAGCAGCAAAGAAAACTGTGAAAAAATCTGTACCTAAACACGCCCCGCATAAAGCGGGAAAACCAGCCCCCAAAAAGGCTGCTCCAAAACATGTCGCAAAACCGGCCCCACATAAAGCGGTAAAACCAGCCCCAAAAGCAGTGGCAAAGCCTGTAGCTAAACCTGCCCGTCCGGTAGCGGGGCCTGCTCCTAAAGTGGCTGCTAAACCAGAGCCGGTTGCTCAAAAACCAGTTCCTCAAAAAACGGGAAAACCCGGTGTCGTTGACCCCAAATCGTTGGTGTCAATCAAACTCAAGGTAAAACCTGTTATCAAGAAGGAACCTCCAAAGGCTTCGAAACTGGTGATGCCAAAAATTACCACACGGAGCTCGGTGAAATATGAACCCGAATTCACCAAATCTGTGTTGGATACATTCGCCACCACTTACCAGTCTACAGGTCCTACCATGCGGTACTCGGATAACGACCTGAATGAATTCAGGGAAATTATTCAGAAGAAACTGGATGCGGCCAAAAAAGAATTGAATTACCTGCAGGGGTTGATCACCCGCAAAGATGAAGGGGGTGATATGGATGAGGCACGCTACATGACCATGGAAGATGGCAGTGTAAGTATGGAAAGGGAGCAATTAAGCCAGATGGCCAGCCGCCAGATCACTTTTATTGATCACCTGGAAAAAGCTATGATGCGGATTGAAAATAAGACCTATGGTATCTGCCGGGTAACCGGAAAGCTGATAGACAAAGCCAGGCTGAGAGCTGTGCCCCACGCCACGCTTAGTATTGAGGCGAAGCAGATGATGAATAAGTGATCCAGATAGAAAGTTGATGCTGTATTTTAAAAAAGTAAATAAGGTATAAAGGGTAAATAAAGTATATAGGGTATATAAAGTCAGTGAACAACTTTATATACCCTATATACTTTATATACCATTCCCCAACCTACTTCTTCTTCCGCAAAAATACCTGGTATCCAACTCCGAGTAACAATCCGTGATTGGTGAATTTAGTGGTCGTTTCATTTTCACCTCTTTCATCAATGGTTCCGTCATTGCCATTATCCCGGAGGGTCGTTTTCTTAAAAGTGTTTTTATTATACGAATAGCCATAGCCTAAATAAAAATCAAGACCGGCGTTTTCACCCATCATTTTTGTTAAGCCTGCCGAAAAAGTGGCATTGGCAAAAAAGCCACCGGATGAGCTTCCGGAATAGGTTAGTTTATAAGAACCGGGACCTGAGCCGCCACCGTAAAAAAAGCCTTCAGTTTTCAGGTTGCTGATACCGGCATTCAGGCTTACCTGGCCAAAAGGAGACATAGAGCTTTTGCCGGAGAAATAATTCCGGGCAAAACCGCCAAATCCTATATTAAAACCATTGGATTTATCACTCTGGTAGGTGCTGTTATTTTGCTCATAGGTGGTTTTCTGCCCGTTAGGATTGATATTGAGGGTAGCCCCTACAGCCGTTTTTTCTGTAATAAACCATCCAAGGGAAGGTGCAATGCTGATACCATAGCTGGTAACTTTAGATTTATTGTTACCTATAGAAGCCACCGAAATATCTGCGCTACCTGAATTATAAAAGAGGCTCGCTACCGATGCCCCGGCCATCCGGTCACCTTTGGCAAATTGGGCCTTTGTTGCCAGTGTACTAAACAATAAAATCAGGCTGAAAAGGGGTATTTTAGGTTGCATAACTGGTCATTGATTAGCGACAAATATATACCGGTTAAAGCAAAAAAGGAGGGGGGAAAAATAATTTTAAAAAAGGGGCAATGTATTGCTGTTTTTTCCTTTACCTTTAAAACCAAGTTGGAGATAAGAAAAATTCCACTTACTTTTAAAACCGAAACTAATTATCAGCCAAATCAAACTTTATGAGAAAGTTCAGACTTCTTTCGCTTTTAGTATTAGCCATCGCATTTATTTCTGTTAATTGTACCAAGGAAGGTCCTGAAGGTCCTGCCGGAGTAGCTGGTGTACAAGGCCCTGCCGGTCCAGTTGGTCCAACTAGTACAGTTCCTGGGCCCGCTGGCCCTACAGGCCCTGCCGGTGCTACTGGTGCAACTGGTCCTGCCGGAACAGCCAATGTAATCTATAGTGCCTGGACACCTTTTCTTTTAGCAAACTGGAGTGCAGGTACAATAAATATTTTTGGAAAAACAGCAAGACAATATTCCGCTCCTGCACCTGGTATAACAGCAACAATGCTTTCTCAAGGTGCAATCCTTGTTTATTTTCAAGGAGGGGGCTCACCAGGTACTATTCGTACCTTGCCTTATACTACTTTCAATTTTACGCAAGCGGTTAATCAATATATAGAACCCAGTTTTATTCCGGGTACTATTCAGATTAATTTTTATAACCTTGATAATAATGTTGATCCTGGAACATTCACAGGAAGTCCTGGCCCCCCTGTCACAGGCAACCAGTATCGTTATGTATTAATTCCCGGTGGAGTAGCCGGTGGTCGTGGTACTGGCCCGTATATGGGACACACTGAACAGGAATTGAAATCAATGCCTTACAGAGATGTTTGCCGGTTGCTTAATATAGCTGAATAAATATATTGTTATAATATAGTGTAGCCGTCCCCACAATACTGTGGGGGCGGCTTTTATTTTGTATAGTATAAGTTACCTTGCAGCATAAAATTTTTAGCAATGAAAGTCGCCATACTTCTTACTGTATTTACCTCATATACTTTAATATCAACAGCCCAGCCCCGCATCATCTCAGGTCCCATGCTCGGCCCGGTAGAATTAAAAGATGCCAAAATATGGGTGGAGGTTTCACCGGAAGTAAAAACTGTTTCCCTGCAGGTTAATAAAAAAGGAGATGCAAAAATTATAAAGACGATTAACTACAAAGGTGAACTGGAAAATGATTTCAACCCGTTACAATTCACTGTGGGTGGTTTGGAGATAAATACAACCTATGAATACAAAATTGTAATTAATGGAAAAGCATCCGGGAAAGGAGGAGCGTTCACTACCAAAGATCTCTGGCAATGGCGCAAACAACCACCTGAATTCAGTTTTCTGACAGGAGGTTGTTCATATTTTAATCAGCCTGAGTACGACCGTCCCGGAAAACCCTATGGTGGCGATTCTTCTATTTTTGAATCAATGGCCAAAGAAAAGTCTGCTTTTATGCTCTGGACAGGTGATGCCTGGTACACAAGAGAAGTGGATTATTACAGCGAATGGGGATTATGGTACAGGGCCAGTCATGACCGGGCCATACCGGTAACACAAAATTTCCTCCGTTCAATGCCGCAATTTGCCATCTGGGATGATCATGATTACGGGCCTAATGATATTGGTAAAAATTATATTTTAAAAGAAGCCAGCCGCAAAGTATTTAATAGTTATTTCTGTAATCCTTCCTCCGGAGAGAACGGGCAGGGTACGTACACGATGAACAGCTGGGGTGATGCGGATATATTTATGACCGACGATCGTTGGTGGCGCAGCGATGATAGAATGAAGGATTCTGTAGAAGGTGAACCCAACCCGGATAAACGCATGCTGGGAGAACAGCAAATGGAATGGCTGAAGAACTCCTTATTATTCAGTAAAGCCACTTTTAAAATTATTGCGATGGGCAGCCAGGTACTCAACCCGGTTTCTCCCTTTGATAAATTGAGCAAATTCCCGGTGGAATATGATGAGCTGATGAATTTTCTGAAGGAATACAAGATCGAAGGAGTGTTGTTCCTGACCGGCGACCGGCATCACTCTGAAATTATTAAAGTGAATCGTCCGGGTATGTATCCCTTATATGATATTACTGTTTCGCCATTAACTTCAGGCACACACAGTTTTGGCGGGGCCGAAAAAAATAATCCATACCGGGTACTGGGTATTGATGAAAAACAGAACTATGGAAGATTTTCTTTTAGTGGAATAAGAGGCAACCGGAAACTTACCGTAGCTTTTTTAGGAGTAAAAGGAGAGAAGCTGGGCGAATGGAGTATTACTGAAAAAGAATTGAAAACACCTTAAACTAAAACATCATGAGGCGGATTATAATTTTTCTGTTTATTACTATGGGAGTCATGGCCTGTAAAGACAAAAAACAAAGTCCTGCAACGGATGCAACCCAACAAAAAACGGAGGAGCTTGTTCAAAACCCCGGAAAGGATTCTACAGACATAAGGATGGTTATTACTGATTTTTATAGCTGGTATAATACCAATTATACAAAATTTCAGGTGTATGATCTGTACAGCGGTATTAAAAAAGATGATACCCCGCCCTATAAAATAAACTGGGAGGAAGTAGAAAAATACCAGGATTTTATCCGCAGTTCTGTGCCGCAATTGGGGGAGGAGTTTATTACAAATCAGAAACGCTTCTTCCAGCAATGTGATTCGGCATTTAAAGTGGATGTAAAGGATGATATCCCTTACGGGTTTGATTATGACTGGTACACCAATAGCCAGGAAGACACCCAATATTTAATAGATGAAATGAATAAAGCCACATCCTGGCTGATAACCCGTACCGGCGACTATGCAAAAGTGGATGTGAAAGGTAATTATGAGAATAACGGGAAAAAAGAAGAGACAACTATCATTACCATTACCATGAAGCCCGAGAACGGGCAATGGAAGATCGCTAAAATCGGGAATGAATAAACAGGGATTATGACGATTTATTTCGGATACGAAAAAGGACAGGTCATGCAGGCATTGCGCTATCATTTTATCAGCCGGCGTGAAATTAAGATCATGCTCATTCTGGTAAATGTGTTTGCCCTGCTATCTATTACTTTGTATGCATTAAAAAAAATAACGCCATTAGCTTTTTTAACCGGTTCTTTTTTATGGATCGTCCTGATGGTCAGCTTCTGGTTTATATTACCCATACTGGTATATCGCAGAACCACCACTTTCCGGCATCAATTCAGTATGCGTTTTGAAGAGAATGATTTTACCCTCAGTCATGAAAAAGGTTCCAAATCCTGGTCCTGGACCGCGTTGAAAGAATTTATCGAAAGCCCCCATTTCTTTCATTTATATTTTGACAGCCGCTCTTTTTTCCTGGTACCCAAAAGCGGATGCAAAGACACTGATGAAATTCACGAATTAAGAAAATTAATACAAACTAAAGTAAAGAAAGCATAGAGAGAGGACGCTAGAAACTAGTTACTGTAGACGGCCGTCTGTGGACTGTGGACTATGGACAGTGGACTGCTTTTAAGTTCACAACTGTTTCTCCATCACATAATGCGGAATAGTAATTTCTTTAAATTCATCACTGGCAATTTTATAACCCATTTTTTCATAAAATCCCGCAGCATTTTTCCGGGCATGCATGGAAATTATTTTATAACCCCGGTCACGGGCAAGGTTCTCCGCAAAATTCATCAGGGCTCTACCGATGCCTTTTCCCTGCAGATTATTTAATACAGCCATTTGCCTTAACCGGACTATTTCAGCATTTTTTTCCACCAGCATACAGCAGCCCAGCATATCATCATCCTCAAATGCCCCGATCAGCATATTGTCTTTTTCCTTTTCCAGTTCCTGTGGCGTAAAACCAAGACCCAGGGGTTTGCGCAAAATATCTTCCCGCAGTTTTATCATCTGCCGGTACTCATTACTACCGTAGTCGAGAATTTTCAGCGCCATAACTAAGAGATTGATCCCGGAGAACTTCAAAATACAAAGAACTTGCAATACTGCCAACCGTTTGTTCTCTTTATTTACCGGTTCCGGCCCTGAATTCGGGCTCTTAGGGCTTAGTTTTCAGATTATTGGATTAAAAGCGAAAAAAACGCTGTTTCCGGTGCTGATTAATTCAAAAAGTATATTTTTGCCACAATAAACAAAACTTAAAGAACATGTCAGACATTGCATCAAGAGTTAAAAAGATCATCGTTGACAAACTGGGCGTTGACGAAGCAGAAGTTACAAACGAAGCTTCTTTTACCAACGACCTGGGAGCCGATTCATTAGATACGGTAGAATTGATCATGGAATTTGAAAAGGAATTCAACATCTCCATTCCCGATGAGCAGGCTGAGACCATTACTACGGTTGGTCAGGCTGTATCTTATCTGGAAGAACATGCTAAGTAATTTATCCCGTCACCGGTTTTTCAGGAATATTTTTTTGCCGGTAACCGGGGAATAAAATTAATTCCGCCTTCTGACTGTAGTAACAGCGAAGGCGGTTTTTTATCTATGGTAAATTGTATTTATCTTAAAGCAATATGGAGTTAAAACGGGTTGTTGTTACGGGTATGGGTGCCCTCACCCCATTGGGCAATAACGTTCAGGATTACTGGAACGGATTGATCAATGGCGTGCCCGGTGCTGATATGATAACCTTATTTGATGCAACAAAATTCCGTACCCGGTTTGCCTGTGAAGTAAAAGGTTTTGTTCCTACAGATTTCCTCGATAAAAAAGAAGCCCGGAAGATTGACCGTTTTACACAATTTGCGCTGGTAGTAAGTGACCAGGCCATGGCCGATGCCGGTTTAAATAAAGACAATATTAATCCCGACAGGGTGGGTGTTGTATTCGCCAGTGGCATCGGGGGATTGATAACATTTCAGCATGAGGTAACCGATTTCGCCCGCGGTGACGGGACTCCCCGTTTCAACCCTTTCTTTATTCCAAAAATGATCCTGGATATTGCGGCCGGCCAGATAAGTATGCGGCATAATCTGCGGGGACCCAACTATGCCGTTGTAAGCGCCTGTGCCAGCAGCACCAATGCCATTATGGACGCATTTAACCTGATCCGCCTGGGTAAATCCGATATCATCGTTGCCGGCGGAAGTGAAGCCGTGATCAGTGAAGCGGGTGTAGGAGGGTTTAATGCCATGAAGGCCATGAGTGAAAGGAATGATGATCCAAAAAGCGCCAGCCGCCCTTATGACAAAGACCGGGATGGTTTTGTAATGGGAGAAGCCTGTGGCGTACTGATACTCGAAGAACTGGAACATGCAAAAGCAAGGGGGGCAAAAATTTATTGTGAGATAGCCGGTTGCGGCGCTACGGCAGATGCTTATCATATTACAGCGCCACATCCGGAAGGACTGGGTGCCAAGAATGTTATGCTGGCTGCCCTGGATGAAGCCGGTATGCAGCCGGATGAAATTGATTATATCAACACACATGGCACATCTACACCCATTGGTGATGGGGCTGAAGTAAAAGCCATTACGGCTGTTTTTGGTGAACATGCCTATAAATTAAATATCAGTGCAACAAAATCTATGACGGGGCATTGTCTCGGGGCGGCTGGTGTGATAGAAGCTATTGCCAGTATCCAGGCGGTAGTTCATGATATTGTACCTCCCACGATCAATCATTTTACAGACGATCCCGAATTAGACCCCAAACTCAATTTTACATTTAATAAAGCACAACACCGCACTGTCCGTGCTGCGCTGAGCAACACCTTTGGTTTTGGCGGGCATAATGCCTGTGTGATCGTTAAAAAGTTCAATAGTTAATTAGTTAACCCAGATTTTGGTGAATTTCCGGATTAAAAATCACCACGCAAATAACTAATTAACCCAAACCCTAAACCAAATAAACCTTTTTATACTTTTCTTCGTAGCTTAACGACTGTGGATTTTTTTAAATTTTTTTCAGGCGAACATTCCGGTTTTTCTTTGAAAAAGGAATTGAAGAATATCCTGGGTTTCAAACCCGGCAATATTTCTTTATACAAAACGGCCCTTACCCATCGTTCGATACGGGAGGGTGCAGATGAAAACAATGAACGGCTGGAGTACCTGGGTGATGCCGTTCTGAGCGCCTTAATTGCGGATTATCTTTTTAAAAGGTATCCCTACAAAGAAGAAGGCTTTCTCACAGAAATGCGCAGCAAAATGGTGAATCGCCAGCAGTTGAATGATATTGCTGTCCGCATGGGGTTAAAAAAAGTTACACTCTATAACAAGATGGATGGCTCATTAAAAGCAAGCCAGATTTTCGGTAATACGCTGGAAGCGCTGGTGGGCGCCATTTACCTGGATCATGGATACAAGAAGGCCGCCCGATGGGTGCAGGAATGTATCATCATACCCTATATGTTTATGGATGACCTTGAGAACCTGGAAATAAATCATAAGAATAAACTCTATGGCTGGGCCAATAAGAACGGGAAGTTACTGGAGTTTGAAACCTTAAATGAAAAACTTGAAAATGGGCGCAGGTTATTTACGGTAGCGGCTATGATTGATGGCCGCAATATTGCTGAAGGGAAAGCTTACAACAAAAAAGATGCATCGCAGATAGCGGCGCAGGTAGCGGTAGACAAACTGGGTATTGTAAATTCCGATTCGATCGGGGAAGAAAAAGAGGAAAGAAAGTAATTATTTTCTTTCCATACATAATTCTATTAATATTCCGTTGGTCGTTTTTGGATGTAGAAAGCAAACCAACTTATTATCGGCCCCGTCTTTTGGCGTTTCATTCAACAGTATAAATCCTTCTTCTTTCAGTCTTTTCATTTCTTTTTCAATATCGGCCACTTCAAAGGCAATATGGTGAAGGCCTTCGCCTTTTTTTTCTATAAACCGGGCAATTATCCCCTCCGGGTCGGTGCTTTCCAATAGTTCTATCTTGGTTTCTCCCTGCCGGAAAAAAGCGGTAGCTACTTTTTCCGATGCTACTATTTCGGTTTTGTAGCAGGGGGTATTCAGTAGTTTTTCAAAAAGTGGTACAGAGCCGGCAAGATCCCTGACTGCAATGCCGATATGTTCGATTTTTTGCATAAGTATGGCTTTGAAATAAAGGGTTTTCGATTTCGGAAAAATCGTTGATTAGACCGAAATTACCCTATTCCATTAGAACCTTTTAGGGTAATTTTGTGTTTAAGAAACAAAAACAAATAATTCCCGGAATATGTTGAAATTTCCCATTTACTTAGACCATAATGCCACTACCCCCTGTGATCCACGGGTGGTGGAAGCGATGATTCCCTATTTCACCAATAATTTCGGTAATGCAGCCAGCCGTAACCATCCTTTTGGCTGGCAGGCTGAAGAAGCCGTTGACTATGCCCGCGAACAGGTGGCCAAACTGATTGGCGCCGACCCCAAAGAAATCATTTTTACTTCCGGCGCTACAGAGGCCGACAATCTTGCCATAAAAGGAGTGTTTGAAATGTATGCCAGCAAAGGCAACCATATCATCACCTGCAATATTGAACACAAAGCTGTGCTGGATACCTGTAAGCATATAGAAAAAGAAGGCGGTGAGGTTACCTACCTGAAAGTAAAAGATAATGGCCTCGTTGACCTGGCAGAACTGGAAGCAGCCATAAAACCAACTACGATCCTTATCGCCATCATGTATGCCAATAATGAAATTGGCACCATCAACCCGATGAAAGAAATAAGCGCCATTGCAAAGAAACATGGCGTGCTGGTGTTTAGTGATGCTGTACAGGCAGTTGGTAAAATACCGGTGGATGTAAATAAAGATGGCATCGACCTGATGGCTTTCACGGCACATAAAATGTACGGCCCCAAAGGTGTTGGCGCCTTATATGTCCGCCGCAAAAACCCCAGGGTAAAAGTAACCGCCCAGATGGATGGCGGTGGTCATGAAAGAGGCATGCGGAGCGGCACACTGAATGTACCGGGTATTGTGGGTTTTGGAAAAGCCTGTGAGATATGCATGAACGAAATGGAAGAAGAAACCAAAAGAGTAAGTAAACTGCGGGATAAGCTTCAAACGGAATTACTGAAAGTAGAAGAGTCGTACCTGAATGGCGATAAAGAACATAAGCTGCCACATGTTACCAATATCTCTTTCAAATATGTTGAAGGCGAAGGACTGCTGATGGGTTTTAATAAGAATATTGCCCTGTCATCAGGTTCAGCCTGTACCTCTGCCTCACTCGAACCGTCCTATGTATTAAAAGCTTTGGGGCTGGGTGATGATTTGGCACACAGTTCGCTTCGTTTCGGCTTAGGAAGATTTACTACCGAAGACCAGATTGATTATACCGTGGAGCAGGTGACGGCTACCGTGAACAAGTTGCGGGAAATGAGTCCGCTTTGGGAAATGTACAAGGAAGGAATTGATATGAACAGTATTGAATGGGCGCATCATTAAGCCCCCAAACCCTCCCGAAAATTCGGGACAGGCTCTAAAGGGGGCTTTTGGAATTTCGTTAAAATTGAAACATATAAATCTTAAGAAAATGTCATACTCAGAAAAAGTAATCGATCACTACCAGAATCCCAAGAATGTAGGTACCCTGGATAAAAGTAAATCCAATGTTGGAACAGGACTGGTTGGTGCACCCGAGTGCGGCGATGTCATGCGGCTGCAGATAGAAGTGGATGAAGCTACCGGTCTCATTAAAGATGCCAAGTTTAAAACCTTTGGCTGTGGTTCTGCTATCGCCTCTTCTTCCCTGGCTACTGAGTGGTTGAAAGGAAAGTCAATTGACGAGGCTATTGCCATCGATAATATGGCCATCGTGGAAGAATTAAATCTTCCCCCGGTAAAAATCCATTGCTCTGTACTGGCGGAAGATGCTATCAAAGCAGCCATCAATGATTACCGCCAGAAAAATGGCCAGGAATCGTTGAAATTTAATGAAAGTGTAGTTCATTAAGAGAAGTTACGAGCTAAGAGTTACGAGTAGCGTTACTTATATGATGAGGGTCTTTCACGAAACGAAACCCGAAACTCGTATCTCGAAATTCAAATCTTTTTCTATGAGTGTTGAATTAGCAAACGCAATATATATCAGCGATACCGCTAAAAAAAAGATTCATCAATTGATGAAAGACGCCGGTGTTGAAAACGATGCATCCTATTTTGTTCGGGTGGGCGTAGTAGGTGGAGGCTGCTCCGGCCTGAGCTATAAACTGGATTTTGATAATGAAGCAAAACCCATGGACCAGGTCTTTGAAGACAATGGCATCAAAGTGGTAACCGACCTGAAAAGCTTTTTATACCTGGTGAATACCACCCTTGATTTCTCTGACGGATTAAATGGCAAAGGATTCTACTTCAGCAACCCTAATGCCAGCCGAACCTGTGGTTGTGGCGAAAGTTTTGCGGTTTAAATTATTTACACCTAAACTTTAAAAAAGGAACTCCGTTCATGTTTTATGAAGGGTTTTTTTGTGTAAGAAAAAACAGGTTCAGGTAGGTCAACCTGCATAAACAAAAAGATGTTCCGGTTTTAGGATCCTTTTGATCCTTGTGTCTTGATTCTTGTGTCTTGATTTTTGTGTCTTGATCCTTGTGCCTTTTATTACTTATTTTGCATTCATGTGGTCCGTTTGTAAAAAAGAACTCCGTCAATTTTTCAGCAGCCTTACGGGCTATATCGCTATTATTGTTTTTCTGCTGGTCAATGGATTGGTTTTATTTGTTTTTGATGAGAATATTTTTGATTTTGGCTATGCCACCCTCGACCGTTTCTTCCAACTGGCTCCCTGGATTTTTTTATTGCTGATACCGGCCATCACCATGCGCAGTTTCGCCGAAGAATTTAAAACCGGTACCTACGAGATATTACAGACCCGTCCGCTGAGCCGCTGGCAGATCATTGGCGGTAAATATTCCGGCAGTCTGATTGTAGTTATTATCGCATTACTGCCTACCCTCATTTATATTTTATCGATCCAGCGTCTTTCCTCCAATGAAGGACTGGATATGGGAGCTACCATGGGTTCTTATATCGGCTTGTGCTTCCTGGCAGCCGTTTTTACGGCCATCAGTATTTGTTGCAGCAGTTTTACCAATAATTCCGTAGTGGCATTTATCGCAAGCCTCGTGGGTTGTGCTTTATTGTATTATGGATTTAGCGCCATTAGTAAAGTCCCGGCATTGGGTAACGGGCCGGATTATTATGTGGAAATGCTGGGCATCGATTTTCATTACCGCAGCATCAGCCGCGGATTGATCGATACCCGGGATCTGATCTATTTTATCAGCGTGATATTCCTGTTTTTTGCTATTACCAACCGAAACCTGTTAAAAAGGTAATATGAAAAAAGGCATTGAAAAAATATTCGCTTCAAAATTCTGGTGGCTCCTGCTGCTGGTTGTTTTGTTTGCAGTTAATTATCTCGCCTCCGTTTTTCATGCAAGATTTGACTTAACCAAAGAAAAAAGATACACGCTTAGTAAAGCCACCAACGACCTGTTGAAGAACCTGGAAGATGATGTGCAGATAGATGTGTTTCTGAAAGGACAGTTTCCGGCAGGGTTTAAAAAACTGGCCAACAGTGCCAACGAGTTTTTAGGTTTGATGAAAGACCGTAACGGCTCTAAGATTCATTATCGTTTTATTTCACCACAGGATGAGATGCCTGGCAGACGCGGTAATTTATGGAGATTCATTAATATCATTAGGAGCAGTACCCATTAACCTGACTGTTCAAAAAAAGGCGGGAGAAAGCAGTAATATTATTTTTCCCGTAGCCGTTATGCATTATAAGGATAAGCAGGCGCTTGTCAATTTATATCCTGGGGCCAGCGGCAGGATCTCGCAGGAAGAGATCAACAGCGCCGAAACGCTGATGGAATACCAGTTTGCCAGGTCATTGGATAAATTGATACATCCAACGAAACCGGGAATAGCCTATTCGGTTGGTAACGGCGAACCGGTTGATGGACGAACCTACGACCTGGTGAAAACACTTGAACAGGATTATGAATTCAGAATATTGAATATCCGGGAGCAGCCACGTATCCCGGATGCAGTGAATGTTCTGTTGATCGTTAAGCCCACAGTACAATTTACTGAAGAAGAGAAGTTGAAGATCGATCAGTTTGTAATGAACGGCGGAAAACTGCTTTGCTTTATTGATAACCTGATCGCGGAGCAGGATAGCCTGACCAATAATAAGACAGAAACAATAGCCTATGACAGGAACCTGAACCTGACAGATCTTTTCTTCAAATATGGACTCCGGATCAATACGGACCTTGTCATGGATTTACAAAGCGATCTGATTCCTTTTGTTGTAGGTGGCACGATGGAAAATCCGCAATTTGAATTTCTCCGCTGGAATTATTTTCCATTACTTTCTCCGGCAAATAATCAGACCGTAAATAAAAATATGGGCTATGTGGCCAGCCGGTTTGCCAATTCAATAGATACTATTCAGGTGAAGGATGTGAAAAAAACCGCTTTGCTGGTTACTTCTCCCAACTCAAGAATAATAAGTACACCGGCGCTTATCAGTCTGAATGAGAACAAGAACACCCCCGAGGACGAAAAATTTAAACGCAATGCAATTCCTGTAGCTATGTTACTGGAAGGGAAATTTACTTCTCTTTTCAGGAACAGGATCGCCCAGTCGCAACGGGACAGCCTTTCCGCAAATGGTGCGGCATTCAAAGAAACCTCACCTGAGAATAAAATAATTGTGGTTGCAGATGGAGATATATTATTGAATGAATTTATCCCGGGTACCAGTGCCGAAAATCAACCGGTTCCCATACCAATGGGATGGAATAAATACACGTATTCCGAATACATGAAGCAAACACCAAACGGGAAATATTTTATTCCTGTTGCAAACCGGGATTTTCTGAACAATTGTGTGGATGAGCTTATTAATAACCCGGCCATTAGCGAAACAAAAAATAAAGAGATCGTTCTCCGCCTGCTGGATTCGAAAAAAGTCAATGCTCAGAAAAGCAACTGGCAGTTTATCAATATCGGGCTTCCCATTTTGCTGGTCTTATTTTTTGGATGGATTTACCAGGCACTGAGAAGGCGGAAATATGCCTCTTGAGTGATATTAATCCGCTTGGGTTTCCCGGCTATCTTTGCACCTACATTAACTTTCAATGATGACAACCGACCAGATCACTTATATAGTCTTTGGTATTGTACTGACACTTGCACTGGTTTTCGACCTGGGTCTTTTAAGTAAGAAGAACCAAAAAGTAACCATACGGCAGGCCTTGTATCAAACGCTGTTTTGGGTTGCCCTGGCCATGGGTTTCCTGGTTTTCATGTGGATTGAAAAAGGAGAAACCCTGGCATTACAATACCTCAGCGGCTACCTGATGGAATGGAGCCTGAGCATTGACAATATTTTTATTTTCATCCTGATATTTTCAGCTTTTTCGGTAAAAGAAAAATACTACGGCCGCGTTTTATTGATCGGGATCCTGATGGCAATAGTATTCCGGGTGATTTTTATTACCGTTGGCGTGGCCCTGGTAGAACGGTTTAGCTGGATACTCTATATTTTCGGCGCTTTTCTGCTGTTTACCGGATACAAAATGTTTACAGCCACAGAAGATGAGGAGTTTGATCCCCATGAAAGCAAAATTTACCGTTTCATGAAAAAATTTCTGCCACTGGTGCCCCATGATGGTAACGGGAAATACCGGATCATCGAAAATGGCAAGCCGGCATATACGACCCTTTTTGTAGTAATAATCATGCTAGCCGCCATTGACCTCGTTTTTGCGCTGGACTCCATTCCGGCGGTGATGGGTATCTCAAGAGATAAATTGGTTATATATACGTCCAACATATTTGCAGTACTGGGGCTTCGTTCTTTATTCTTCCTGCTGCGCGGGGCGGTAAGCAAGTTTGATTACCTGCAACAGGGAATTGCGGTTGTACTCGTATTTATCGGATTGAAAATGCTTGGTGAACATTGGATCAACCAGTGGATAGACAAACAGACCCAGGTATTTATTTCCCTGGGTGTGATCCTGGTTTGTATTGCCGGCTCTATTTTTTATTCCATTTTTATTCAGAAGAAAGGGGTGCCCGCAGATTTTGGTGATGACAGTCAATTATAAATCCAGTTCCGGAATTTGAAATATTCAATAAGTCATATTGCCCGTATCATAAATGCAGAAGCGGTACTTGTAAACGATACAATTATTGAACAGCTTTTACTGGATAGCCGTAAGATCTATTCACCGGCCACTTCTTTATTCTTTGCGATAAAAGGCCCCCGCAGGGATGGCCATCAATTCATCCCGGAATTATACAAACGGGGGGTACGAAATTTTATAGTTAGTCAGAAAATTGAAAACGCTCTATACCCCGGAAGCTAATTTTCTATTTCTGGAAGATACCCTGGATGCTTTACAGCAGTTGGCTGCCTATCACCGGCAGCAATTCAATATTCCCGTGATTGGAATTACCGGAAGCAATGGTAAAACGATCGTGAAAGAATGGTTATACCAGTTATTGCAGGAAGATTTCCATATCGTACGAAGCCCTAAAAGTTATAACTCACAAATAGGTGTGCCGTTAAGTGTATGGCAGATGAATGAACAGCATACACTCGCCATATTTGAAGCCGGCATTTCTCAACCGGGTGAAATGGATGATCTGTGGGAAATGATTCAACCAACGATTGGGGTCGTTACCAATATTGGGGAAGCACATAGCGAAGGATTTAAAAGTATTCAGCAAAAAATAACCGAAAAAATAAAATTATTAAAAGGGGCGGGACAGGTTGTTTTTTGCAGGGACCATACGGCTCTTGCACAAGCGATAGATGATATCCAGGAAGCAGAAACACCTGACAAACAAAAAAAAACCTTTATACGATTTGGATGGGGGCATAAAGAAAATGCAGGTGGATTACAAATAACGAAGATAAAAAGAGTGGCAGCAACAGTCCATATTACTGCACTGATTAACCGGGAAAGCAGAACGGTTATTATTCCATTCACGGATGATGCATCGATTGAAAACGCAGTTACCTGCTGGTGTGTGCTGCACCTGCTGAAGATCAGTCATGAGAAAATAGAAAGCCGGATGATAAATCTTCAGCCTGTAAATATGCGGCTGGAGCTGAAAAAAGGTATCAATCATTGTACTATTATCAATGATAGTTACAGCGCCGATCTTAGTTCCCTGGATATGGCCCTGAATTTTCTGGACCAGCAAAGTGCAGGCGGGAAAAAGACAGCGGTCCTTTCGGATTTTTTACAGAGTTCAATTTCAGATGAAATGTTATATGAACGGGTAGTTGAAAACCTGAAGAAGCACAGGGTAAGCAGGCTGATAGGGATAGGTGAAAAGATCTCGGATAATCTCAGGCATTGGTTGCTAAAACCTGAACCCGGATTATTAATTGAATTATTCCCTTCCACCGGAGCGTTTATCCGGCAATTCCTTTCATCGCAATTCAAAGAAGAAACGATCCTGATCAAAGGGGCCCGTGCTTTTGCATTTGAACAGATTGCCCAGTTGCTGGAACAAAAAGTACATCAGACCGTTTTGGAGATAAACCTCGGTGCCATTGCACACAACCTTAAGGAGTATCAAAAATTATTGAAACCTTCTACCAAAGTAATGGCGATGGTAAAAGCTTTTGCTTATGGAAGTGGCGGTGCGGAGATTGCAGGGATCCTTCAATATCATAAGGTGGATTATCTCGGGGTGGCCTATGCGGACGAAGGCGTGGAATTGCGAAGAGCCGGGATTACGTTGCCCATAATGGTCATGAATCCGGAAGTGAATGCCTTTGAATCCATTGTAGAAAATAAACTGGAACCCGAGATATATTCTTTTGAGATGCTGGAGGCGTTTGATAAATTTATTCAGCAGGAAGGGTTGCAGCAATATCCCATACATATAGAAATTGAAACCGGGATGAACCGGTTGGGTTTTGTTACAGAAGACATGGATAAACTTTCAGTGGCATTGCAATTAACCTCTTCTTTCAAAATACAAACTGTTTTCTCTCACCTCGCTGCCAGTGAAGAAGCATCGCAGGATGAATTTACATTACACCAGTTTAAAATATTTGATAAAGCTGCAAAGGAATTACAGGAAAAGCTCGGCTATACTTTTATCAGGCATATTTCAAATACAGCCGCTGTGATCCGTCATCCGCAACTGCAGATGGATATGATACGGTTGGGTATTGGGTTGTACGGAGTAGACAGTTCGGGTACAGGGACCTTGAATTTGCAAACAGTTGCTACTTTGAAATCTACTATTGCCCAGGTAAAGCATTTGAAGAAAGGCGATTCGATCAGTTATAACCGTAAGGGAGTGGTCAATAAGGACGCCGTAATTGCTACTATCCGGATCGGTTATGCGGATGGTTATCCCCGGAGATTGGGTAATGGTGCAGGATCTGTTTGGATAGAAGGAAAGCTCGCCCCGGTGATGGGTAATGTATGTATGGATATGTTAATGATAGATGTAACAGATATTCCCGGCGTGCAGGAAGGAACGGATGTGATCATTTTTGGGGACCAATTGCCTGTACAGGAACTTGCGCATTGGGCCGGAACGATCCCTTATGAAATAATGACGGGTATTTCTCAAAGAGTAAAGAGGGTGTATTTTGAGGAATGAGGAGAAAGATACTCGCTTCTCGCTTTTCGCTGCAAGCTTACCGCTGCTTTCAGATACTTTGCTAATCAATAGAAATTGGAGATAGTAAATAAGAGGCGTATCCCTGCTATTGTTAACGATGAGCAAAAAATGTTTATGTCTTTTAATAAGAAACCTAACTTGTAGTTAAATTACTATTGCAGGCAACTGGCGGGAAGCAAGCAGCGATTGGCATGCAGCTTTCTTCCTATATTTGTCCCTAATTATGAAGTCACTGAAACTCAGGCATGTTGTATTGATCATTTCAGCAATCATCATTGTTGACCAGGTGTTGAAGATCTGGATAAAAACGAATCATCCCACGGGTGAAGTGGTAAGAGTATTTGGGATGGATTGGTTCCGCTTGCATTTTATTGAAAACCCGGGTATGGCCTGGGGTTGGAAGTTTGGTAACGAGACCGGGAAAATGGTACTCACGCTTTTTCGACTCGCAGCGGTGATCTTTGGTACCTGGTATTTAGGCAGGATCGTTAAACTCCAATACCGGAGAGGTTTTATTATCTGTGCAGGATTGATCTATGCAGGAGCGTTGGGCAACCTGATAGACAGTATGTTTTACGGAATGTTTTTCGACAAAGGCCTGCACTTTGATCCCGCGATTACAGATTATGTAAGTTATTCCGGTGTTGCCGGATTTGCTTCGCCGGGCTATTCCTCCTTCCTGCATGGCAGTGTCGTGGATATGCTGTACTTCCCGATGTTTAAAGGTCATTTTCCTTCCTGGGCACCTTTTATTGGTGGCGATGAGTTTGAATTTTTCAGTCCCATTTTTAATATAGCGGATGCTTCAATTTCAACCGGTGTGATCACCTTATTGATCTTTCAAAAAAGATTTTTTAGCAGGCATATACCGAAGGAGGAACATACGACTGTTGAAACAAATACAGAAGTCAGCGACAAGGTTCAGGTATTATAGTCTCCGGTAATATTCTGTTTCATAATTCAAAAAAATTATTCGTTTTGTTTTACGACTATTTTCTGGATGACCTGTCCCATGGAATGAACCCTTAAAAAATAGATACCTGCGGGTAGTTCAGCGGTATTACCGATCTCCCCGTGAGTTATTCCGGCGACAATATCTATATATTTTTTTCTCACAACTTTTCCCATCGGATCTATTAATTCCGCTTCGGCTTTACCGCTAAGCTGTGAGGTGAGTTCAAAAACAAGTTCTTTGCTAAAGGGATTGATAACTGTAACAAAAGAAAAATTATCCTTTATATCTGCCAGTTGAATGATTCTCGAGTAAGTAGACTGATCCAGGTTATTTTTCATCCGGATGCGATAATAGGATTTAGTTCCTGCCGGTACAGGATCCGAAAATGAATATATGTTTTGTTCAGCGCCATAATCCTGATAACTGTTAACGGTGCCTATTATTGAAAAACTTATCCCATCCATACTTTTTTCAATTTCGAATTGCAGCGGTTCATTTTCCCGGGCAGTTATCCATTTTACAACAGCCTGTTGATTGATGAGCTGGCCGGTAAATGAAATAAGTTCTGTTGCCAGGGGAATGCCACACATAATCACCGTAATAGTTATAATGTTGCCTGTATCTGTAAAATTGCAATTGGGATCAGAAAGATTGGCGAGCGTAGTAGCCACTACCAGCCGGTACTTGTCACCGTTATTAGGTGGTTGTGTTTGTGAAACGGGTATCGTATAGGAAGTTACATATTCCCAGGCGGTACCATTCCAGAAAGGCGTTGCCGGACCAGACGGAGCTGTTACATCTACCCAGTTAACTCCCCCATCCGTACTTCGCTGCCATTTATAATAAACATAGTTATTAAAATAGGATCGTACGGTATCATAAATTTTCAAAATATTACTGTCACAAACAGTAGGATTCAACGAAGGAGAATAATTCATGTTGGGAGAACAGGTAGATACCGAGATATCATCCAGCGCCCAGTCATTACCACCACCTCCCGGGGCGTTATTGAAATATTTCAATGTAAAACTGGTTTGAGCAAGGCCGGTAAGAAAAGTAAATCCTTTTTTTACCCATTGACCTGTATACAACAGGTTACCCGTAGTATAGTAGTCAATGCCATCTACTTCAAAAGTCAGATTGGGGTAAACACCGGATGAGTCCCCGGCAGCCGTTGGAATATAAAATGGAGGACCCGCGGCATTGGTGGCTCCTTTTCCATTTGAATCACATCCGCATTTGGAACAGATATTCCGCATCCAGCAGGATATTTCATAATAGGTATTCGGACAAAGTCCGGAGATTGTTTGTTGAAAGGCAGAGTCTATCCGGTATGCTGCATTTATAACCAGCATATACCCTGCATTTGAATTCACTACGGTATCTGCAGCTGGATTTCCGGCTGTAGGTGAAGCAGCCCCGGTATGATCGCCGATTATATCCCAAACAGAGAATACCCGGTGTGTTGGTACCGAACCATCAGGTTTGGGCCAGTTGTTCAGTGTTGTATAATTTGTTTGGGAAGAAGTATTGTTGGCAATTCCATAGGTATAATCGTTGGGCGTGTTGGTGGTGAATATCTGGTAAGTATATCCGGCAGGTACATTGGCAGAGCTTCCCCTGTTCCGTGGTTTGCCTGAACCAAAAGTTCCGTTTGTTTCTGTGCCAATGGCATTCGTTCCAACCGTATTGGAACAGATACCATAATTTGTATAAACCCTGACCGTATTGGATGGAAAAGTAAAAGTTTGTATGGCGGCTACACCATTTTTATAGGTAATATTTCCGCCCCCGGTACTGATATTGGAACCTGTCGCTGCCGTAACCGTAACCCGGAAAGAGGCAATCATGATACAGGCACTTCCGTAAAAGGAAGGTTTATGCGTATTGGCCACCCGGCCTCTCCGGAAAGCTGTAGCAGGTGCTGCAGCAGTATTGTAACCAAGATTTATAGTAATGTTGGACCCGCTTATCCATCCCGGGTCATCTCCGGCAGCGTTGGTAAATGACTTGTAGATTTTTCCTTCATTAGTCAGTACACGGATAGTCCCGGTAATAAAAGTGGTGCCGGCTGGAACAACGTCCTGGTAACGGCAACTATCATAGGTTCCGGCCCGGACAACAAAAGAGGCCCTGATCTCTAAGATATCACCGGTTTCAACGGTGCCTCCATTCAATCCTTTGGTTACATTAATATAACTTTTTCCAAAGTCAACAGATTGGCATAAAGAAGATTTTGCACTGGTTATCAGCACAGCCGTAATGAAAAAATAGCGCAATAAAAAAATCACATCGGGTACAGTTATTTTCATAGACAGGATTTTGGGTATTCACAGGTCTGACTCGCTGAAATAAAATTAGATTAATGCTAAATCCATGTCAATAGGTTTTATTCTCTAATCGATACTAAATTCCCGGGTGGTTTTCCCGGGAGAATTCCTATTGACAGGAACCCTTTCAACAATTAATTTTAAATCACAAATCCGTAACTATGAAAAAACTATTTCAAATTTTTTTCATCCTGCTTCTATTGTTGCAGGCAGGCGAAACAACAAAAGCACAGGTAATAGATTCAACGACTATACTTTTTAATATTGATACGATAGGAAAAAATCTCGGTTACCCCTGGGAAATTACGTATGGCCCCGATGATTCACTATGGATAACGGAAGCAAGAGGATACCGGGTTTTACGTATGAGTTCTACAAGGACCCAGTCAGATAAAAACGATTTACCCCAACAAATCTTAAAAATTCCCTTGGCTAGCAGCCTGGTGAGTTTCGGACGATCCATTGGAACCTGGCCGCAGGGAGGCATGCAGGGATTGGCCATTCACCCGGAGTTTAACAGCGGTAAAAGGTGGGTATATCTATCTTATGTATATAGCGGCACCTGCCCGGCCGGCCCAGGAACGCCCTGTTATTTCCAGACCAAAATTGTACGCTGCCAGTTTTATTTCGCCGGGGATGCCGGAAGTCCGAACCCTGCAAAAGATACCTTAGCCATACTGGATACTGTCATCTCTAATTTACCGGGAAGTAATGATCACAATTCAGGAAGAATGACCATTGGACCTCAAACCGAAGGGGATGGTACGTATAAATTATATTATACGATCGGGGATATGGGAGCCGGACAGTTTAATAATATAACCCGGACAAACCGGGCGCAAAACACCGACACCTGTGAAGGGAAAATAGTGCGATTAAATACAGAACCGGATAGCGATGCTTCTTATGGGGTTATTCATGATTACAATACCTGGAGACAATGGATACCCAATGATAATCCTTTCAATCATAGTGTTGCTCAATTCAGTTCATTAAAAACGCCGGTTTATAGTTTTGGTCATCGTAATGCACAGGGAATTGTTTGGGGAAATTGCAATGGAACCTGGCGGCTATACAGCTCTGAGCATGGAGATAAATCGGATGATGAAGTAAATAATATTCAGGCGGGAGCTAACTATGGCTGGCCAAAAGTTGCCGGTCTGGGCCCCGATAACAACTATTCTTCGCTGGATGCCTTTGCAAATAATGACCGGCTGGCCAATGGACTTATCAATTACCCGGAAGATACCTGGGCTACAACGAATAATATGGAACGGCCGATATTCTCCACCTTCAATTGGGCAGCTTCAGCTATACCGGCAAACGGTTCCAATATTTTTACCTGGCCCACTATTGCTCCTTCCAGCATAGATTTTTATAAAGGCAGTATACCCGGTTGGAAAAATTCATTATTGGTGACATCACTGAAATACGGGATGTACCGGTTGAAATTAAAACAAGCCGGCGATTTTATTGACAGTTCTTCATCCACCAATACCGTAGATACTTTTCCTTTATTGCATGGCTGGAGAGTGCGGGATATAGCTATTAACCCGGTTGCTAATAGTGGAACCTTCTGGGTTGTGATTGACAGCACCGGCTCCACATCCGGACCAACCGGAGGATTCAGTGGAGGTAGTACAGCTACCAAAGATGGTGGAAAAGTATTACGGTTATCCTATAAGACACTAATGACACTATCTCTGGGTGAGGAGAACAACAACAGGCCTCCTCAGGTAAAAGATATGATTAAAATATTTCCGAATCCTGTTGTAAATACAATAAATATTCATGGTAAAAAAGAACTTCAGAAACCTTTACTGGTAGAAATCTATGATATGACTGGAAATAAAATAAAAGATGTAACCAGTTACCGGAATGATTTTACTATTAATGTATCTTCCTTTTCGCCCGGTACCTACCTGCTGAAATTATATAATGGCCACCATATCGAAGTACAGGTGGAGAAATTTATAAAGAAATAAACAACTGATACCGGTATATGAAATATATTACAAAGCCCCCGATCGGGGGCTTTTTTTGTGTTATGCTCAGAGGGGTTACTATTAATTTAAAAAATCATTTTCAGTGATTCTTCCAGGGCAATTTATCGTGAATTGACAATATAACGCAGGGCTGCAGCCAGGTTGGAATCCGTTGTTTTCGCATGGCTGGAAGTCCTGGTTTTACCCGAAAGGACAGCTCTTAAATACGGTGATTGAATGGAATTTTTTGCTGGAGGTTCCTGTTTCTGGGCCTTCAGTGGATGCGGGGAAAAATAAAGAGAGGGTTGGTTGTTATTTTTCATAGAAAGTGATTTTGGTTTTAATAGGGTTGGACTTTTAGTAATGTTAAGATAGAAACAAAACTTTCTTTTTTACAAATTTTACTTCAAAAAATAATGATAAAGGTCAGAACCTGCTTTTTTACGATAGGATTTTTACCATTCCCGGCTTGTCTTACTTAGCCTGATTAAGGGAATAAAGTATTAAATCTTACCTACCATATTCGCAGGTTTTACCCATTCATCAAATTGCGCGGGGGTAACATAACCCAGTTTTACCGCCATTTCTTTCAGGGTAGTACCCTGCTTATGTGCTTTCTGTGCTATTTCGGCTGCTTTGTAATAGCCGATCTTTGTGTTTAAAGCTGTAACCAGCATCAGACTGTTGTCCACATGTTTTTTAATATTGGCTTCAATAGGTTCCAGTCCCACGGCACATTTATCATTAAAGGAAACACAACCTTCACCAATCAACCGGGCACTATGAAGGAAATTGTAAATCATTACCGGTTTAAAAACATTCAGTTCAAAATGACCATTGGAACCTCCGATGCCAATTGTAACATCATTGCCCATCACCTGGGCTGCAATCATGGTCAATGCTTCACATTGTGTGGGATTTACTTTTCCCGGCATGATCGATGATCCGGGTTCATTATCCGGAATAAAAATTTCACCGATACCACTTCTCGGTCCGGAGGATAGCATCCGGATATCATTCGCAATTTTCATTAAACTGACGGCCACAGTTTTCAAGGCACCATGCGTTTCTACGATGGCATCATGTGCCGCCAGTGCTTCAAATTTATTCTCTGCGGTCACAAAAGGAAGACCGGTTAAAGCGGCAATATGCCGCGCCACATTCTTTGCATAGTCAGGTGGGGTGTTAATTCCTGTTCCTACAGCCGTACCACCCAGCGCCAGTTCACTTAAATGCGCCAGTGTATTTGAAATGGCTTTTAACCCGTGGTCCAATTGAGAAACATAACCACTTAGTTCCTGGCCTACAGTTAACGGTGTGGCGTCCATAAAGTGGGTGCGGCCGATCTTTACCACATGCATGTACTTTTTACTCTTCCGGGCTAAAGTATCCCTCAGTTTTTTAATACCCGGAATAGTAGTCTCCATTATTATCTTATAAGCAGCAATGTGCATCGCTGTCGGGAAAGTATCATTGGAAGATTGCGATTTATTTACATCATCATTGGGATGCAGAAATTTTTCTTTGTCGGTCAGTTTACCACCTTTTAATACATGACCCCGGTAGGCGATCACTTCATTCACATTCATATTACTTTGGGTCCCACTACCGGTTTGCCATACGACCAACGGGAAATAATCGTTCAGTTTATCTTTTAAGATCTCATCACATACTTTACCGATAAGTATGGATTTATTTTTGGGCAAAACACCCGCTTCTACATTGGTCAGGGCAGCCGCTTTTTTCAGGTAAGCAAATGCCCGGATGATTTCTTTGGGCATTTTATTAATGTCCCGGGCTATATTAAAATTGTCAATGCTGCGCTGGGTTTGTGCTCCGTAGTAGGCATCTACCGGCACTTTTACCTCACCCATGGTGTCTTTTTCAATCCGGAATTCCATAATCTGTAGGTTTTATTTAATTTCCGTAAAATCGGGGATTACCTGACCGCTTTAATCACGGCAAAGGCAGTGCAAAGGTAGGTCAAACGGGTAAAATGAGCGGGTATTCAAAAGGATAGGGTGCAAGGGTTGCCAACCTTTTAAAGGTTGGCAACCCTTGCACCCTTGCGACAGGCATCACCGGCAAAAATTCGTTGGATTAATTTCGTATTATTGATACGTAAAATGGTTATTCATGGGAAGGGTTTTTTTATTTTTTATTTTACTGAGTTCTGTGGCGGCAAAAGCACAGCGGCAAACAGAGACTATCATCATAATCACCACAGATGGCTTTCGATGGCAGGAAGTTTTTAAAGGCATGGATTCCGCCATTGCCAACAATCCAAAATTTAACCAGGGAGACAGCGCATACATTTTTAAAACCTATTGGAGCGATACGGAAAACGAAAGAAGAAAGAAACTATTACCTTTTCTCTGGAGTACGGTAGTGACCAAAGGACAGATTTTTGGAAACAGGAATTTGGGCAGTGGTGTGGACAATGCCAACCCCTATTGGTTCAGTTATCCGGGCTACAATGAAATCATGACCGGATTTCCTGATACAGCTATCAACAGTAATAGTTATCCGCCTAATCCTCATGTTACGGTGCTGGAATTTTTAAATAATCAACCAAAGCTGAAAGGAAAAGTTGCGGCATTTGGTGCCTGGGACGCATTTGACAGAATATTAAATGAATCAAGAAGTGGCATACCGGTTGTGTCCGGATATAATTTGCTGGGTGGAAAAAATCCAACGTCCAATGAAAGATTATTGAATGCGATGTTGAAAGATTCACACAGGCCCTGGGGAGAAGAAGAATGTTTTGATATGTTTACCCATTTTGGTGCACTGGAATATCTCAGGACCAAAAAGCCGAAGGTTTTATACATCGCTTATGGCGAAACTGATGAATGGGCGCATGCCGGCGCATACCGTTCTTACCTAGATGCCGGGCACCAGGTGGATGCCTGGATAAAGGGAATATGGAATTTTGTACAAACGGACCCGCAGTATAAAAACAAAACCACTTTATTCATCACCGTTGACCACGGCAGGGGTGACCTGAAAAAAGAAGAATGGACAAGTCATGGTAATAAGATTTCCGATTCTCATGAAATATGGTTTGCAGTAATGGGGCCTGACACGCCGGTACGGGGGGAATTGAATACACCCATGCAACTATACCAGCAGCAATTTGCTCAATCCTTTGCAAAACTGTTGGGATATACCTATAAGGCCAGTCACACTATAGCTGATGAAATACGCTATATATTTAAAATGAAGAAATAACCGCTATGAAAAGAATTTATCTGGGGCTATTGATTTTTACTGGACTGATCGGATCTGCACAGAATGTTAATCAATTCCCGATACCTACCAAACAACAGCTTGCCTGGCATGAAACAGAGTATTATCTCTTCCTGCATTTTGGTCCCAATACCTTTACGGATAATGAATGGGGATCCGGAACAGAGCCCGAAGATGTTTTTAATCCTTCCCAGTTGGATTGCCGTCAATGGTGCAACGTAGCAAAAGAAGCCGGTGCCAAAGGGATTATTATTACCGCCAAACATCATGATGGTTTTTGCCTGTGGCCCAGTAATTTTTCAAAACATACGGTACGGGAAAGTAAATGGAAAGAAGGTAAGGGGGATGTGTTGAAAGAACTTTCGCAGGCTTGTAAAGAAGCGGGCTTAAAATTTGGGGTCTATCTTTCTCCCTGGGACCGGAACCATCCGGATTATGGAACCGAGAAGTATAACACGGTATTTGCCGGGATGATGAAAGAAATTTTTCAAAATTATGGTCCCATTTGGGAAATGTGGTGGGATGGTGCCAATGGCGAAGGGCCTGATGGAAAAAAGCAAGTGTATGACTGGAAAAGATTTGAAAATATTGTTAAGCAATATTCACCCAAAACGGTTGTGTTTAGTGATATCGGACCGGATATCCGTTGGACAGGTAATGAAAATGGAATTGCCGGTGACCCCAACTGGAACTTTTTAAATATTGAAGGATTCAAAAGGGGCGAAGGGGCGCCCCCGACAGATACATTGAATCATGGAAATTATATGGGCAGGCGCTGGATACCTGCGGAGTGTGATGTGAGTATCCGTCCCGGTTGGTTCTGGCATGCCCAGGAAGATAGTAAAGTAAAAACACCCCAGCAGTTGTTTAATATTTATTTAAAATCTGTGGGCAGGGGAGCTAATCTCTTATTGAATGTTCCACCGGACAGCAGGGGATTGATAAGTGAAAAAGATGCCCAGACGCTGGTAGCATTTAAAAAATTACGGGAGGAGAGTTTTGATGAAAACCTGCTGAAGTCAGCAAATATATATTACCAATTCAGTCCAAAGGATGTGACTTTCAGGAGTGTTGACTCCAATGGGGCATTCGGTGCCAACCTGCAGAATTTTATTGTAGAACTTCCTGAAAAGACAAAAATTAATTGCCTGGTTATCCGGGAAGCCATTCACCTGGGCCAGTCCGTAAGAAAGTTTACGATAGAATTCTATAGAGAAAATAAAATTATCGGGGAAATAAAAGGCACCAGTGTGGGCAAAAAGAGGATCCTTACTTTCCCTACGAAAAATATTACCTCCTTCAGGGTTTACCTGGAAGATGCCAAGGGGATTGATAACATCAGCGGTGTAGCGGGTTACTACATTGATGAAAAACTGGTAGAGAAATAATTATTTCCCGGTAAAATTTGCTTTTCGCTTTTCCAGGAAAGCGGTTATTCCTTCTTTCCGGTCTTTAGTGGCAAAAGCATTTCCAAATTCTTCTATTTCCACAGCATAACCATCCTGGGTTTCATTATAAACGGCATTGGCAGCTTTAATGCAACCGGCAACAGCCAGCGGGGCTTTTGAATTAATGAGTGTAAGAATTTGTTTGCTGTGTTCTAATAAAGTTTCAGGAGTGGTAACATAATTTACCAGGCCGAGTTGCTTCGCTTCAGGAGCATCGATCAGGTGGGCGGACATCAGCAGCTCCATGGCTTTTCCTTTTCCGATCAGCTGAACCAAACGTTGTGTACCACCGTAGCCCGGTATCAAACCCAGGTTTACTTCGGGTTGGCCAAACTTTGCATTTTCACTGGCGATACGAAAATGACAACTCATGGCCAGTTCACAACCGCCACCGAGTGCAAAGCCATTGACGGCTGCTACAATGGGTTTTGGGGAGTTCTCAATCCGGGCAAAAGTATCCTGTCCTCTTTTAGCGAGTGCCATGGCTTCTTCTTTAGTGAGATCACCAAACTCAGATATATCGGCACCGGCTACAAAAGCTTTGGACCCGGCTCCCGTGATGATAACCGATTTTATTTCCACATGAGCCAGCACTACATCCAATACTTTATTCAGTTCCTCAAATACGGTTTTGTTTAAAGCATTAAGTTTTTCCGGCCGGTTGATAATGATGGTACAAATGCCGTGCTCCAGGGTGGTAAGTAATGTTTGATAATGCATAAAGGAAATTTAGGATGCCGAAGATAGGATATCATTCTTTTATGGTTGTTTCTTCCTCAGTTTTAAACGATGATTTTTTTGAATAACAAGGGTAAGGCTTTGCGGGGGAAGAGAAGTATTTCATATTGGAAAGAATACAATTTCAGAGCTGGCCATGGAATTATTAAAATTAAGTTCCTGTTTATAGTTACGGGAGCTGCTAAATAAAAGATCAAGACCGGTCCATACAAAATACCATCCTGCAGGTTCCAGAATGATGCGTAGTGCATTCAGAACAAATGTTTTTTCCGGGAGATTGATCAGAAAATTTGCTGCAATCATAAGCAGTAATCCAGTGATACTTAGTAACATTCCCCTTTTTTTTGTATGGTTCATTTCCTTTTTTAACCGGGACGACATATTCAGGAAATGTGTATGCAGGGTTTTAATAATGGTCGCTTCTGTTGCTTCATTCCTGAGTTTTGCCGGTATCAGAAGTTTAAGATGTATTTCCGGTCTTATTTTTTCTATGGCTATTTTTTTCGCCTCATTCGTGAAATCATCTGATAAAGCCCGCCCGGAAAATGGCCGCGAATCGAAATCAGAGAAAATATCATTGTACGAATCGAGCCAGATACTGAGCACTGATTTTTCCGCCGATATTCTTTTATGCTCTGCTGATTCTGGAGTAACCGGTACCTCTGTCTCCTTCTTTTCAGTAATATCTTCGGGAAAATCCGGCATTATTTATTTTTTGTAATAGTACAATTATTTTCATTTATGGGGAATGATTTTGGTTAGTCCGTATACAAAGAAATAAAACTCCCGCTTGTTTTTCCCATAAATCATATGGAGAAACCGTGATAAGTTATTTTGAATGGCTTTTAAATTGAGGGGGCTTCGAGAATAAACAACACTATGAAAGTTGCTGCATTTCACTCAATTTTTCTAAGAATTATTTGTAACTCCGGTGTTTGTCCGCTTAATATTTACTCCAACATTTCAGATTAAAAATCCCGGTGCTCTTTAACCCAACCAATAATATACCCACTGATTTCTGAAGTGGGGGTGCCCGGTGCAAATAGTTTGCCCACGCCCATTTCATGTAAAGCATTCATATCATCTTCCGGAATGATACCACCACCGGTAAGCAACACATCGTTCATGCCTTTTTTTTTCATCAGGGTTATGACTTTTGGAAAAACCGTCATATGAGCACCCGAAAGAATACTGATACCAATGGCATCCACGTCTTCCTGCAAAGCGGCAGTTACCACCATTTCAGGGGTTTGACGAAGACCCGTATAGATCACTTCCATACCCGCATCCCGGAGCGCCGTGGCAATAACTTTGGCGCCACGGTCATGGCCATCTAATCCAACTTTGGCAATTAATACTCTTACGGGTCTGTTCATACCGGCAATTTTATTACCTCAAAAATACATTTCTTTGGGCAACAGCTTCGTAAATTACCATATGGAATACCGGAAATTCGGAAATACAGGCCTGCGGGTGAGTGAGATTGGTTTTGGTGCCTGGGCAATTGGTGGCGGAGCTATGATCGGAACTACTTCTATTGGCTGGGGCGATTCGGATGATGCCGTTTCTAAAAAAGCTATTTATGCTTCGCTGGATGCTGGTATCAATTTTTTTGACACGGCTGACATTTATGGATTAGGCCATTCTGAAAAATTGCTGGGGAAAGCATTGGGTAAGATACAGGACCTGGTCATTGCAACCAAGGTGGGCAATGTTTCCAGGAAGGAGCAGTTTACGGTTGATTATTCAAAAGAATATATACTGAAAGCCTGCGAAGACAGCCTCCGGCGTTTGCAAAGAGATACGATTGATTATTACCAGCTACATACTGCCAGGATTTCACATTTACAACAGGGTGAATGTATCGAAGCCCTATATCTTTTACAGCAACAAGGAAAGATCCGGTACTGGGGTCTTTCTTTAAATACTTTTGATCCAGTACCCGAAGCTTCCTATTTAATAAAAAATAAATTAGGTAACGGATTTCAGTTGGTATTAAACCTGCTGAATCAAAAAGCTCTGGAAATTTTTCCGGCAGCAGCTGAAAAGGAATATGGCATCATTGCAAGAATGCCTTTGCAATTCGGATTATTAACGGGGAAATTCGATAAGGATGTATCCTTTCCCGGCAATGATCACCGGAAAAACAGGCTGACTACAGCAGTGATTGAAGCGGCTGATAAAGCCCTCGAACCTGTATGGGATCTTTGTGAAAAATATTCTTGCTCCAAGACACAACTGGCATTAAGTTTTATACTCAGTTACCCGGAAGTTTCCACGATCATACCGGGGATCCGGACTCCAGAACAAGCCAGGCAGAATACGAAAGGACTTTTTAAATTGTTGCCGGAAGACCGGTTGCTGATTGAAGCGTTGGGAAAAGGGGATTTTGAAAAACTTATGCAATTGATACAGCAACAGGGATAATGAATTACTGGCACTGTGTATTTAAAAATTTCAGCGTAGCCCGGTTGTAATCACTGTACATCTGGTGATCAGAAACAGCGAGGTCAACCTGTTCAAGTACATAAACCTTTTGCAGGATAGTTAAACTGTTTAGTTCCGGGAAAGAAGCGGGATTTGCCTGGAAGGCTGTAGCCAACGCATCCGAAAAGCCCATAAAATAATTTTTGTTGTTCAAAAAGCCTTTGCTTTTTAATTCATTGAAAACAGCAGTCGATTTGGCAATGGTGATATCGCCTTTTCGGGCAAATCGTTCCGGGTATAACGGGGAATGTTCCTGCATATAATATTTACTGCAAATACCCCGGCTGGTCAATGTTTGTGAATTGGATAAGGCGTTGGCATTTCCAGTGGGACCTACGTTTTCATTGTTATCAAACCGGGCCATACAAAACTGAAAAGGTATCGTGGATACAAGCGCAACGGGAGAACCAGCCGGCGCACAATAACTGACACCGGCTTTATAATTAAATAACAAAGAAAGGGCCGCTGAAAAATTACCACCATTACTCATGCCGGCTGAGTAACGGAATTTACTGCGGTTGGTTATACCCCGGTTATAAAAAGTATCCGTAATAATTTTGATATTGGCATAATCAATATTGCTGACGGAATCAAAAGGAGTAGTGCCCCATCTTAATTTTCCGTCACCATTGACATCAATACCCGTAGTAGCTTCTTCTGCTTCGGTAACGATCACACCAAAATTATCATGCACCAGGTCTTTGATCAGTTGCTGGTATTCATAACTGTTTACAAAATGAGCGGCAGTTCCGCCACTACCATGAAGCAGTAAGACAAATCCTTTATGTCCTGCCGGAAAATAATAATAAACAGGTTTCAGCCTGTCCCTGCCCCTGATTTGTTCGAATGTGAGGTTAACGGGCGTGATATTTTTGATGCTACCTGTGTAACTGACATTTTTAGCCGGCATAATAAACCAGGTATGCCATTCATCTTTTCCGTTAAGCAGTGATGCATCGGCACTGCTCCAGGTATCGAATAACTGGCTGCTGGTATACGCCATACTGAAAATGTGTACGGTGTCGCCCACTTTATACTTCCCGGCTCCATACCCGTTGTTAACGGTTACAACGGCACTATCAACAGTAGCTGGAGGATTATTTGTAGAAGATTCTTTCTTGCAGGCAAAAAGGAATGATAAAAAAAGCAGCGGGAGTATTTTTTTCATAGAAACTTCAGACAAAAAAGGACGAAAAGAGTTTAACGGCTAACCAAATATTTTTAATGCTGTATGTATTCTTTTGCCCGTTTCTTCTTTACCCAGTATTTCCGCAATCTCAAAAACACCCGGGCCAAATTTACTGCCAACCAGCATGATGCGGAAAGGAAGCATCAGCTCACCCGGCTTCAGATCATTTACAGCGGCAATTTCTTTGAAATTTGTTTCAAGGGACTGTGCCAGCCAGTCGGGAGATAATTCGTAGTTGCGGATCAGCTCTGCAAAGAAAAGTTTTTTGGCCTCATTCCACTTCGGCTTTACGGCATCCACGTCCAATGTTTCAGGAGATTTGAAAAAGAAAGAAGACTGTTGCACAAAATCGGGAAGCAGGGTGCAACGGTCTTTTACTAATCCAATGACTTTATCCAGCATAACATCATCGCTGACTGTAATGTTGTTTTGCGCAAGCAGGGTCTTGACTGTGGACTGAAAACTGTGGACTGTGGACCTCTTGATCCATTCATGATTGAACCATTTTGCTTTCTCATAATCAAACTTTGCTCCCGCACTATGAACTCTTTCCATCGAAAATTTATCAATCAATTCTTTTATAGTGAAAATTTCCTGTTCAGTACCATCGTTCCATCCTAACAAGGCCAGTAAATTGATCAACGCTTCGGGTAAAAATCCTTTTTCCTGGAATCCTTCCGTACGCTCTTGGGTTTTGGGGTCGGTCCAGCTCATAGCAAAAACCGGGAAACCGTATTTGGCTCCATCTCTTTTACTCAGCTTACCATTGGGTCCGAGTATCAACGGGAAGTGGGCCCATTGCGGCATTTGGTCGAGGCCAAATAAATATTTCCACAGTAAAATATGAACAGGTGCTGAAGGCAACCACTCTTCGCCACGAAAAGCATGACTGATCTTCATTAAATAATCATCCACCACTACAGCCAGGTGATAGGTGGGCATACCATCCGCTTTCAATAATACTTTGTCATCTACCAGGGATGTATCAAAACGCACTTCACCACGTATCATATCAATAAAAGAGGCTGTTTCATTCACAGGCATTTTGATCCGGATAACATGGTTGGCCCCTTCAGCTAATAATTTTTCGGTTTCACCGGCGGACAAGGTCAGGGAATTCCGCATCTTCATTCGGATGGTATGGTCGTATTGCGGAGAATGCGGTTGATCGGGAATAGATTCATGCCGCATTTTTTCTAAATCTTCGGGCGTATCAAATGCATAATAGGCATGACCTTCTTTCACCAACTGTTCGGCATAGGGCCGGTATAGTTCTTTGCGTTCGCTTTGGCGGTAAGGGCCGTAGTTGCCACCCTGCTGTACACTTTCATCCGGCTCCAGGCCACACCATTTCAGGCAGTCAAAAATATATTCTTCAGCTCCTTCAACAAAGCGGCTTTGATCGGTGTCTTCAATCCGTACAATAAAATCCCCACCCTGCTTTTTGGCAAATAAATAATTATATAACACGGTTCTTACTCCTCCCAGGTGTAATCCACCCGTAGGACTTGGAGCAAAGCGAACTCTCACTTTTTTACCCATAGGCTGCAAAGATAGCGGATGCGATTTCAAAGGTCAAGCATCCCGGGCCGGTCTGTATGCACCTGCCGGGTATCCTGTAACTTGCATTTTGTTATGAGGTATTTTATAAAAACTCCCTGGTGGCTGAAAAAAATTTATCCGGATCGTTTGTGGCATATAAACACAAATGAAAAAATAATTTACCTCACGTTTGATGACGGACCACATCCGGTTGCAACTCCTTTTGTGCTGGATGAGTTAAAGAAATTTAATGCGAAAGCAACATTCTTTTGCATCGGAAAAAATGTAGTTGATTACTCCGTTATTTATCAAAGGATATTAAATGAAGGCCATTGTACCGGGAATCATACACAAAACCATCTGAACGGATGGAAAACAAACAAGAGAGCTTACCTGGCAGATGTAACCGAAGCTTCAAAACATATTCATTCCAATCTGTTCCGGCCGCCTTACGGGAAAATAACTTCTTTACAGGCGAAGGGAATTGGTGCAGCCATGAATAACAAATATTCAAAAATTGTAATGTGGGATGTTTTAAGTGGCGATTTCGATAATTCTTTGTCTAAAGAAAAATGCCTGGATAATGTAATAACTAAAACAAAACCGGGTTCCATACTGGTTTTTCATGACAGTGAAAAGGCATTTCCCATCTTATCTTATGTGTTGCCTGAATACCTGAAATTTTTCTCAAAATCGGGGTATATATTCAGTAAAATTGATATGCAGGATGAAAATAACGGACATAAAGTCTGATGAAGACCTCGTTTTGTGAAAGAAAAGGCGATTGGGACTTTGCGAAAAAGTTAGGGCCTGGGTAGAAACCCTGGCCCGTTTTTAATCCGTACCCTATGAAAACTGGTTTAAAGGTATAATAATTTTTTAATTACGGCAAAGTAATTTGAATAGTTCTGCCATTGATCGTGACCGTTGCCTGGTCATCACAAAGGCCGTTCCCGAAATCCAGGACAGCCACCCAGGGGCTGTTTCCGGGCAAATTCAGGCGAACCGTTCTTATTTTACCTCTTACAATCCAGCGACAGGTGAATCTTCTGATCAGTGGTTCAGTAATGTTTGATTCCCAACCTACCAGCAGGTTTCCTCTTTTTACACGTCCCCGGGCAGAACCTTCAATTTTAAATATATCATCCCGGGGCATAAAAGGGGTACCTAAACCTTCGATCTGGGTAATGGTTTTATAACTGTTCCACTCTGTATAGTCTCCATTAGGTTTTGTCAGTTTGCCATTAATAACCTCCGCTTTGTATATAAGGGTGCGGGGGCTGGCTGTTCCGATATTAGTTATTTTATGGGTTCCTTCTACTTTGATATTGTCGACATAATATCCATCAAATGTAGTAACAGCAATGGCTCCGGGGTAGATCAGCCGGTTCGTATATTCTGTTATTACTACACCTCTGCGGATATGACCATCGGGTCCGGGACAACCTGTTGTTCCAAAATTGACAGCAATTCTAACGGGAAAGGGGGAATTATTTGGATGTGTTACGGTTACGGTAAAACAACGGGCTACCGGCGTTAGTGTATCAGTGCGGCCATAAAAAACGCCCGAACCTGCAACCCCCACTTCATCACTGGCACCCATGGCATCATCAAAAATGCCGCTGAAAATTCCTTCTGCTTCACTGTCAGATTCGCCGGAAACCTTGGAAGCGGTCTCTTGTTCCAGATCATCCGCAGCAGACCTGCTGGTTTCTCTTGTACAGGAGAAAACAGTTATAAGACAGAAAAATAAGGTTAAAGTGGCCAGTTGAGTCAGGTTGATCCTGGGTTTCATAACAAAGAGTTTTATGGATTTGAACAATTTAACGGTTGTAGGATTGTTTTTATTGGTTTAAGTTTAACGGAATCTTAAAGTTTCTTCCTGAAATTTACACCTAAAACAGTACTGAAAATGAACCTCATAGATACGCATTCTCATATTTATTTGCCTGAATTTGAAGAGGACCGGGTTTTAATGCTTGAACGTGCTGAAAAAGAAGGAGTTATAAAAATATTAATGCCGGCTATTGATTCCAAAACACATGAAAAAATGCTTTCCGGGGAAATGGAGCATCAACCATCCTGTTTTAGTATGATGGGCGTTCACCCCTGCTCTATCCGGGAAAATTATAAAGATGAACTAAAAATGGCAGGGGAATTTTTTGAAAAAAGAAACTTTAAGGCGGTAGGAGAGACAGGGCTTGATTTCTATTGGGACAAGACCTTTACCCTGCAGCAATATGCAGCATTTCATCAGCAAATTGAATGGGCATTGCAATACGAAATTCCTGTTGTTATTCACTCGAGAAATTCAACAGATGAATGCATAAAAGTTGTTTCTGAACACCAGAAAGGAAAACTGACCGGTGTTTTTCATTGTTTTTCAGGAAATGAAACACAGGCAGCTCAGGTTATTGATCTTGGTTTTTACCTGGGTATTGGGGGCGTGGTTACCTTTAAAAACGGGGGACTGGATAAAGTAATGGAACATATCAGCCTGGAACATGTGGTATTAGAAACAGATGCGCCCTACCTTGCGCCGGTTCCATTCAGGGGCAAAAGAAATGAGCCTTCCTACCTGAAATATATTGCGGCGAAACTGGCAGAAATAAAAGGGGTGGACCTTGAAGAAATTGGTACTATAACTACCGCAAATGCGGAAAAACTTTTTAATTTATAGAAGCTGAGATTGCCAGTCTTAGGATGGTCACCCATTCACTTTATGTATAAGAGAATTTCCTTAATAGGCATTCCGGTGTCCCATTTCCTCTTTCTTCATAATGTCGATATACCGGGCTATTCCTATATAAAAGAAGCTTGCCAGTAAGACAATCGCCAGGGTGATAAACAAGCGGGGATTACCCATATTCAAAAATTTCAGCATCACAAAAAAGACAAAGAAGAAAATACTCTCAACAAAAAGGATCTCGAGCATGGAGAAGGATCTGTTTTTCATAACATGAGGATTTTGTAGTACAATATTAGCTCGTTCTTACTTCACCCGATAGCGGTAAACTGCCCGATTTTTTATCGTACAATTACGAGTGGCTTTCGTAAAATCCCCTTTTTTATCAAGATCGCAAATGGAATAATTTTTTGGAAAAGAGGTTAGCTGAAAATCTATTGTTTTTGGCCGATGGCATGCCAATAGGGGGTTCTTTCAGAAAATACAATATGGGATAAGCCGGCTTGTTCCATCATTGCCTGGATCTGCTTTCGTGAAAAACGCTGTTCGAGCGGAGTGCCAAACCGGTCAAGACTGTCGTTCCGGATAATGTAAAAGGACTGATTCTCATAAACCTGCAAAGGGATATTCTGGCGGATACGTTTCGGTACACCCACGAATTTGAGAAAGCGGCATAACAGAACAAATGGCATATAAAGGATGATGGCCAAAAACGCACAAAACCCTTTTTTAAGTGCTGCGGGCATTTTGGAAACAACCAAACGGATCAGGTTGGAGAGATAGAAAATTATTTTAAAGTAGTAGGGCTTGTTATCAAGATTGTAGTATAAGTAAAGAAGAAAATGCCCGTCTTTTTTTATCTTCTTTACGCAATCGTTCAATGCCTTTGTGGTATCGGGGATATGATGCAATACACCGAGGCTGTAGCCAAAATCAAAATGTTCATCCGGAAAGGGGATACTATCTGCAGCTACCTGGATCAGGTTTACTTTGGGGTCACCCCCGATGAGCGCATCCGCAGCGAGTATAGCTGAGCTGGGATCTATTCCTGTGATTGTCTGAAAAGGATAGTTAACCTGGATATATTTAATAAAACGCCCGCTGCCACAACCTATATCAATGATTTGGGAAGTTTCATTCAGCATACCCGGGCTGACAATGTCAAAATATTGTTCACCGAGGGCCTGGATATCTTTCTCTGAAAACCCATGAAATGAATTCCATTCTTCTCCAAAGGAAGAAACGGTTTGGGGGTCAATATTATCCGATCCCTCATAACTGGGGATCAGCCTGTGCTTGGTTTTAATTTCTTTGGTAAGATTCGCCATTCAAATCAGTTTGTTAGAGCAACTATCCGCTGAAGTTTCGATTTTTTTTTGTTTAATGAATGCAAACTTAGGATATATGAGGAAGATAAAATTATCAACTGGATTTTCCCTTGTGGAGCGTTGAAAATTTTATTGCTGACCCGGAAAAAAGGGGCGTTTACAAGTTGAACTGAATTTACGAAACTTATAAGAATGTACCCCTTACCGAAAAAAGCATTTTCCCGTGTTGTTTTTCCCTCCCCCAGGGATGCCATCTTTTTACTTTTGAATTAATGAATCATATTTTTCTATTGCTTTTGCAAAAAAGAAATTCAAACTGAAACAATCGCTCTTATTAGATACTGCAAGTAATCCATGTTTTTATTTTCGATGAAATACCAATTATCAAATTGTTTAACAACTCGATTTAACAAAATTTCAAAAAGCAAAATTCTTATCAACAAAAAATCTTAGACTAATTGCGAAACCATTATGCAGATAATACAAAGCATCCAAAACAGGATTTACGAAATAAGGGGAGAAAGGGTAATGCTTGATAGGGATTTAGCAGCCTTATACGAAACAGAAACCAAAGCCCTGAACCTTGCTGCAAAACGTAATTTAAAACGGTTTCCAATGGACTTTATGTTTCAGCTTACCAAAGAAGAGTTTCAGAGTTTAAGGTTTCAAACTGAAACTTTAGAAAGCAGTAATTCTTTGAGGTTGCAAAATGAAACCTCAAAAGGCCGGGGCGGTATAAGGTATTTGCCCTATGCTTTTACTGAACAGAGAGTGGCAATGCTGAGCGGTATTTTAAATAGTGATAAGGCAATCAACATGAACATTACCATAATGAGGGCTTTTGTTGAGGTAAGAAAAATATTGCTAAGACAAATCGATTTAAAAGGACAACTGAAAGAAATAAAGGAACGGCTGGGGGAACATGATATACAGTTAAACCAGCTTTACGATGCAATGGAAAACCTGTTAGACGAAAAAGCAGCGCAAAGGAAATGGGATGACAGGGAAAGGATGGGGTTTAAAAAAAATAGTAAAGACAAATGAGTTAAAATAAAAATGCAAATCATCATAAAATAATGATTTGCAGAAATAAATAGTGCGGAGACTGAGGGATTCGAACCCTCGATACAGTTTCCCGTATACACACTTTCCAGGCGTGCTCCTTCAACCACTCGGACAAGTCTCCATTTCAATAAAGGGCAGCAAAAATAGGGATTCTTATCTTACCAGTTATTAGCCTGCTCAGCATTCAGTCTTTCTGATACATCTTCAGGCTGGTGGATCTTCCAGTCGGGGTCGTATTTTACAAACCAGGAAATCCAGAGGCTGCGGCTGAACCGCATCAGCCAGGGTTGCAGAAGGAACAATAGGCCGGCATTAACACCCATCCAGATGAAAAAACGGTTGTCATTTACAGATAAGCCAATCGTTAATGCCCATAAACCCAGGCTCAGTAAACTTAAACCAACCGTAAGGACATAACTGACATAGCTGGTGCCGTAATAAAAACCAACTTCAATTTCGCTGGCCTGACGGCACACCGTACAGTCCTTATTCATCAGCATATTTTTTTTAAGGCGTATCGTTGTGGGGTATTGAAATAATTTTCCTTCCCGGCAACGGGGGCAGCGGCAACCGATTGTTGATGACAAATAGCCGCGGCTCCTTTTATTTTCTGGCATTATTAGTTGTGGGTTATATGTTGCTCAATGATCTTCTTCAATGAATCTGCGGATAAAACACCCGATTTGCGCCAGAGCGTTTTTCCGTTTTGAAACAGCATCAACGTGGGTACACTTTGTACCTGAAAGGCTGTAGCCGCAGAGGGACTTTTATCAATATCAATTTTAATGATTCTGACTTTGTCGTCCATTTGTTTGTGCAGTTGTTCCAGAACCGGTTTCATCATTTTGCAGGGACCGCACCATTCGGCAAAAAAATCTACCAGGACAGGCGTGTTGCCCTGTATTAATTCGCTGAAAGTTTCTTTTTTATTACCTGTTGTCTGCATATTATTCCTTCGAGGTTAACCGAAGCAATCCTTTATTTAGTTAGCCTTCTTTTTTTCTCTTTTAAACATGCTGAATACAAGTCCGCCCATTAATGCGCCATAGGCAGTACTGTTATGCCATTTGGAAGTTATTGCACAAGTGCCGCTGCTGCAGCCGATCTGCTGCCAGTACAGGTAGCCACCGGCAGCTCCGATAATTATTCCGGCTATCAGCAATTTGTTATTTAATACCCAGTTCTTCATATTCTGTATTTTCGGATGGAGCAGAATTATTTTTTTTAGACGGTGTGTAACAAGCACCCCCGGCACAACAGACCCCGTCTGTAAATAAAAAAATCAAAGTAATCAAACTCCCCGCTACGATTCCTGTCACTTCCCGGGATTCAATAGAGGAGTACAAAATTAAGCTACCGAGACCAACCCGTACGAACTTTAATGTTGTCCAGCCGCTTTTCAGCCTGTAAATTAATTTCATATTTTATAGTTCTTTCAGGTAGTTTACATTGAACCTTTTAGAATTTTATTCCAGTATAACCAGGGTAAAATATATTTTTTCAGGATCCACATGCTCCAGCGAGGTTTACTTTGGTCAAACGGAAACGTTTCTTTCGGGGTATTATCATAATCAAATTCAGCCAATATCAATTTACCATAACCCACCACAATCGGGCAACTGCTGTACCCATTATATTTTGCTTTTAGTTCTTTATTATTCATAAATGAAAGCAGGTTCTGAATAAGTACGGGTGACTGCTTTCTTACGGCTGCTCCGGTTTTACCATTGGGTGTACTGGTAGCATCTCCTAACCCAAAAATATTTTTATAACGGGTATGCTGTAATGTATATTTATCAACCTCCACCCATCCTTTGTCATTTGCCAGCGGACTTTTAGCAATAAAATCGGGCGCACTTTGCGGAGGCGTAACATGCAGCATATCGAAGTGCTTTGTTACCTCAGTTATTGTCCCGTTTTCGTCGGTTAGTTTAAAAGTGGCCATTTTATTAGGTCCATCCACGGCTATTAAATCATGACGGTAATTCATCTGCACCTGTAGTTTGTCAACCACTTTCTGAAGTTGAACGGCATATTTCTTAATTCCGAATATTACTTTTCCGGCTGTGCAGAATTCAACTTTTATTTTACCTATCAAATCATGTTTTCTGTAATAATCTGCTGCGAGATACGTTATTTTTTGAGGTGCACCTCCGCATTTTAAAGTGGTGGAAGGGCTGGTGAACAGGGCTGTCATACCCGGTTTCATGGCTTTGATACTTTCAAAAGTATAGGGTGCCAGGTCAAACGAATAATTACTGGTCACGTTATTCTTTCCTAATGTTTCCGGTAATCCTTTTACAAGGTGCCAGTTTAACTGGATACCGGGAGCTACCACCAGGTAATCGTAGGTGTAGGTATTTCCTTCTTTTGTAGTCAGGCGATTTTGATCTGGTTCAAAGGAAGAAACTGCATCTTTTATCCACCGGGCTTTTGACGGGATTACAGATGATTCATCACGCCTGGTATCTTCGATATTAAACGTTCCGCCACCTACCAGGGTCCAGGCAGGCTGATAGTAATGTTTTTCGGAAGGCTCAATAATAGCGATATCCAGCGCCGAATTTTTTTTTAAAAGTTTTGCGGCAACTGAAATACCCGCATTCCCTCCTCCTACGATTATGATTTGATGTTTGAATGACATAATAACTTTTTTATAAAGCGAAGGTATGTGGATGCATTGCGCAGTGAAGTGATATTAGTCACGCTGATATACAATGAATAACAATCAGTTTAATCGGCAATGTCGTATGATTTGAGTCATTCGGAACTATGACGCATCTCACTTTTAAACAGGGAAAAAATAAACACCTGAGGTATGCATACCGGGCAGGCTTATGGATATATTCTAATGTGATAGGCATCACATACCAGCTTGCCGGTATAGACTATTTTTGTAAAAATTAATCAGGATGCCCACTATACAAATGACCACTCAGGATTTTAAGGATAAAGTTTTTGATTATGCCACGGAGGCTGATTGGAAATACCAGGGTACTTTACCCGCTATTATTGATTTCTATGCAGACTGGTGTGGTCCCTGTAAAATGGTAGCGCCTATCTTGGAGGAACTATCAAAGGAATATGAAGGCAAGCTGGTTATTTACAAAGTAAACACCGATGTAGAGCAGGAGTTGTCATCAGTATTCGGAATTCAAAGCATTCCAACAATGTTTTTTATTGGTGCCGATGGTGAACCAATGATGCAACCCGGGGCTTTACCCAAACATGTTTTAAGGAAAGTGATCGAAGAAAAATTACTGGCCGGTGTGAAAACAGCAGAATAAGAATTTTTGAATAATAAAAGTTGGTAATGCCCCGGGAAAAACGGGGCATTCTTAATATAAAGCCGGATGGGGGCAATCTGCAGATGGGAAAATCTTCTTTAGGGTACAACACATTCTTACCTGTGCAACTATTCCGGCAAATGCTGTAATGGCTGCGATTATCAGAATAGCTGTCGTCATACCAACACTATCTGCCAGTATACCCGCCAATAAGGCTCCGATAACATATCCGCTGTCCCGCCAGAAACGAAAAATACTTAAGCTTTCTGCCCTTTGTGACGGATGTGTGCTTTCAGCTACTACAGTCAGAAAGTTGGGATAGACCAATGCAGTTCCCAAACCTAACAGGACAGAAGCGGCAACCAATAACCAGAATTGAAAGGATAAAGCAAGTAATACAATGGCAACCGCCTGTAACAACATTCCGGCTGTTATTATTTGTTTTTTACAATACAGATCTCCCATCTTTCCGGTAAACAACTGCATCACGCCCCAAACGGCTGGATATATTCCAGCAATAATACCAATCTCATGAATCTTAAATTCTCTTTGTAACAATACTACCGGCAACAAGCCCCAGACGACAGCATCATTCATATTATTCACCAGGCCATTCAAGGTAACGGAACTGATATTTTTGTGTTTCCAGGTGGTTTCTTTCCAGACATTTTTTAATAAAGCAATTTTACTTGTTATGCTTTCGGAATGAACAAAGCGCGTTGTGTCTTTTACTAAAAATGCTGAAACCAGCAAACCCGCCGTTACAAAAAATAACCCGGGTATGTATGGGTAAAAGGCATAACCATAATCAGCAGCAATTGAACTTGCCCAGTAAGAAGCCAAACCAACGGACAGGTATCCGGCAAATTCGTTAATGCCCATGGCCAGTCCACGATTCTTTTGACCGACAATATCCACCTTCATAATAACAGTGGAGGACCAGGCTAATCCCTGGTTGATACCTAAAAAAATGTTGGCCGCAATCACCCAGGACCATGAATCGGCATACATCAGTAAAAAAGGAACGGGTAACGCTGCCCACCAACCTGCCATTAAAATTTGTTTGCGATTAAATCGTTTGCTGAGTTTAGCAACGCTGTAATTACTGATGGCTTTGGTAATCCCAAATGCCATAATAAAACTAAGGATAGCTGTAGAAGCATCTAAGCCAAAGGCTGTTTTTCCCAATCCGGGTAACACGGCTCTTTCGAGGCCAATCATGGAACCGACAAAGGCATTCACTAAAACAAGTAAGGCAAACTGTTTCCAATTTGCCTGCAGACCTTGTTGATGAAGTCTTTTATTATCCATTTGTTCCAGGTGATTTTACAATTAATGCGGTAACTTATCTTTAAATTTCCCATACACCCAGGTGCCTCCAATGGCACAAAGTAAAGTCACCACTATAACCGTTGCACCGGTTCCAATCTGGGCAAATAACGGTCCGGGGCAGGCTCCGGTTATTGCCCAGCCCAATCCAAAGGTTAATCCGCCATAGATCTGGCCTTTATTAAATTTTTTCGGTTCCAGGTTGATTGCTTCACCATCAATGGACTTAACCTTAAATTTTTTGATTAAGAACACGCTGATGATGCCAACTGCAACAGCGGAACCTATCACTCCGTACATATGAAAACTCTGGAGCCGGAACATTTCCTGTATCCGGAACCAGGAAATTACTTCTGCTTTTACCAGGATGATTCCGAATAAGATTCCGGCCAACGCATATTTTATGTTTGTAAACAGAGGTTTATCCAATTCCGAACTGTTAACACACATGGCATTTTCTGAACGAACTTCAAAATCTGTATTTGCTTTCTGGGCTACAAAAGGCATTTCACTGGTTGCTATATCCTGAACTGACATATGATTACGATTAGAGTTTTAAAATGTATGGAAGAATAAGATTGGTCATAATGAATCCACCGGCCATAAAGCAGCAAGTGGCTACCAGGGAAGGCCACTGAAGATTACTTAATCCCATGATCGCATGACCGCTGGTGCATCCTCCGGCATACCTGGTTCCAAAGCCCACCAGGAAACCGCCCACAACGATCATAATAAACCCCCGTGCCGTAAGCAGTTCTGACCAGGAAAATAAATCTGCAGGAACTATTCCCGCATAATTGGTGACGCCATAAGTTGCGAGTTCCTGTGATAATTTTGAATTGACCAGTACCGGTTCTGGATTGGAAAGTAATTGAGCGGCAATTATACCCCCTACTAAAATACCCGCAACGAAAAACAGGTTCCATATTTCTTTTTTCCAGTCATACTTAAAAAAAGGAATACCGGCCGGAATACAAGAGGCGCAAACATGACGCAGGGATGAAGATATTCCAAACGTTTTATTACCTAATAAAAGCAAGGCAGGCACCATAAGTCCGATTAATGGCCCGGCCACATACCAGGGCCAGGGTTGTTTGATCCATTCTAACATATCCTATTTTTTAATAATTCAAAGTTCTTATAAACAGGGAATCCGCTCCGTGATAATTGTCACAGCCATTTTAAATTAGTTATTTTTTCCGGACGCTTATTTTTTGGCAATTATGGGTTTATAAGGACCGAATTTATGCTGGTTCTCTGAAAAGCCATCCGTATAGGGCCCAAAAGGATGATCAAAGGGTTTTTTAGATATATCCGGCCAGTCCTTGCTCAGATCTTTGGAGGGCCGTGGTTGACTGTTTACAAAGGCGGCCACATCCCAGGCTTCTTCTATGGTTAATTTGGGATTATCATGCGTGGCCAGGTTAAAAGGCATGTTACTTTTTATATAACCTGCAAAATTACTGATACGGAATAGTCCTGCACCATTGTTATAACTATGTTCGCCCCAAAGTGGAGGGTAATCATAGCTAGTTCCATTCGGGCTTAACTGACCGCCTCCATCGGTACCATGACAACTTTGGCATTGGGCAATGAAAACCTGTTTCCCTTTCTCCGGGTCAGCCGCCCTTTCTAAAAAAGGCAGTTTCTCAATCCCGGCACCCTTTGGCTTTTCTCCTTTCTGTACATTTTTGCCAACCCATTTTATATAAGCATAAATAGCGCTGTATTCTTTGCCGTTGCTATCGGGTGCAGATCCGTTCAGGCTTCTTTCAAAACAATCGCTGACTCTTTTATAAATTGTTTCGATTGCGCCGCTTCTTTCCCGGAATTTTGGATAGGTTGAAAAAACGGCACTGTAATTATTTCCCCAGTTTTTTCTGCCTGCATTCAAATGACAATTCTGGCAATTCATACCATTGGAGATTTGAGCTACAGAACCTTTTGGACCCAAATAAATTGATGTATGAGCAATAAGTTCTTGTCCATAGGCAATTAAATTGCGCTCTTCACCGGCTACTTCATCATAATACAAGCTCGGGGGATTCCATAAACTATCTGTCATTGAAGACCCGGAACTATTTTTTGGGGAAGACTTGTCTTCAGCAGTAATTATTTCTGTCAATATAACCAACAGAATGGTTACAGAAATAATAACCAGTGGCCAGTTGTCACGGAGACTCATCCATAGGCTCTTCTTGGTTTGCTTACCTGAATTCATACGTGGTTCCCTGTAATTGTGTTAACAGTGTATGTGGCTGGTCAGTTGCTGTCGCTCTCTGTTCAAGTTTGGGTGACACCGGAGATTTTGCTGCCAGGTATTCTTCTATTACATCATGCATTAATACATTGGTTTTTTTTGGGTTCTTTACTTTTTCAATCCGGCAAAGTGTATCATCCGGGTCACCTTCTCTTTCACAGGCCACGATGCTGTATTCTTTATTCAGGTCCAGCGGTTCGCCATTCACTTTTACCCAATTTACTCTTTTTCCGAATTCATTACCAATGGTGAAATTTACTTCCATACCGGCAAAGCGGACAAACCAACCGCCAAACCGTTTGGAGGGGTCTTTGGCAAAAGCATTTTGTAATTCTTTTTCCTGCCAGTCCCACAATTGTGTACCCGTTATCAATCCTGTTTTTGCTTCACTGTCTACCGGCAGCATGTTCCATAGGAATTCACGGGTAATATCTGCTTTTCCGGTCGCCGGATTGACCGCTAAGGGTTGGCAAAAACGGAATCCGTTACTTAAGGCAATATCTGTTTTGAATTTCCAATGAATGGCATCGGTGATCAGGTTATCCATCGGTGTTTCCATAACAAAATACCGGACCAATGGCGTCGTGGTGGTGCCGATTACTTTTGATAAGTCCTGCTTAAATGGTGCAGAAGCTTTATCTATCTGTACCTGCAGTTTTTTATCACCCGGATATTTTACCGGGTCCACATCCAGCAACTGGTACTGATAATTTTTTATTTTCCCGTTCTCTACTTCTACATCCAGTTTGCCCAGGAAAGATCCAAAGGCGCCGCATTCCACCACTTTACAATATTTTCCTTCAATGGGTATTCGTACCCTTTCATGTGTATCAGCGCCTAAAATAAAATCAGCTCCCTGTACCGCAGGGTTATTGGCAAGCCCCACCTGTTGAGCTAATCCCATATGGGTTACAATGAAAATGATACCGCATCCTTCTACTTCTTTCAACAGCTTGATATATTTCGCCACATTAAAATCAGCATGTTCAAAACGAATTCCTTCGCTATAAGCCGGCGATTGCCGTTTGGGAATTAAATGATCCGTATAGCCAATAAAACCAACTTTGGCTCCGGCGATATATTTCACCCAGTAAGGCGGGTAGATCAGTTCTCCATTGTCAGCATCATTGGTTTTATGCCACATGTTCGCACAAATTTTTGCAGAGGTGGTGTGGCCCAGATCATAGAGCATTTTCTTTTTTTTGTACACCACTTCCCAGTTACCGGGTAGTATCAGGTCATAATTAAAATCATTCAACAGCGGTATCAATGCTTCCCCTTCGGTCATAGAGGCCACGGCGCTGCCATGAAAATAGTCGCCTCCGTCAATCAGTATTGTGTTGGCGGGGTTTTGTTTTCTAAAATGATTGATCATGGTTTTCAGTACTGCTAATCCACCTCTTTTTCTATAAACGGCCTTACTGTTTTCCCAGAAAAATTCATCATGGGTATTTAGCTGGGCATGAATATCTGAAGTATATAAAATGGTAAAACGATTCGAGGCAGCTTCGGAAACGTTTTTTATTTCACCGGTTGAAGCAGGTAAGGCACCGGCAACACCAGCCAGCGAAGTACCGATCCCGGCAAGCGTTGTTTTCTTCAGGAAATCACGGCGTGAATTTCTGGTTTCATCATTCAGAAATATAGACATGGGAAATCGTTTAGAATGTAAAGTAATGCAGGGTTAAATAACAGCTTTTTTAGAGCTGGTTTGGAACAACATTAACAGGCCTTCAGAAGCCAACTTTTATATAGCTCCATCCCTGTTCCTGTTTCAGAATAACTTCCCCGATACCCATTTTTACAAATCCGGCTTCGGGAATGATCGTTTCTTTTGAAATTTTTCTTTCTGTCAGTGTGTTTTCACAACCCAAAAACACCACGCCTTTTGATTTGAAGTAAGCGATCTTATCCTGTTGGGTTGTTTTACCGGTAACCAGGAACTCGATCCCCGGACCATGGGCAACCACTTCAATTGTGACACTATCACCCCAGGCATTTTTCAGGTTTTTAATATTATTCATCAACCCTTTCCAAACCAGCGTATCATTGCTCGAAAGCTGTATCACAACACGATGTTGGGTAGTTGCATTGATTACAGGGGTTTGTGCTGACAAATGAAAAGATGAAAAGAGGATCGTAAGGGCCAAAAAGATTTTTTTGTGCATACGCTGAATTTCAGATAAATAAATTACAGTTTACTTTTTAAGCTTGTCCAGGGACCTCCATTATAAACGTCTATCCCGGATGATTTTAGAATTCCTTTTGCCATTCCGCTTCTGGTGCCGCTTTGGCAAACCGTGATCACCGGTTTATTGAGTTTTTTTAACTCAGCAACTTTGGTACGGATATTATCCAGGGGAAAGTTTTTTGAGCCAGGGATATGGCCAGCCTTATATTCACCGGCAGATCGGACATCAATAATGAGGGCACCATTGCTCATCAATTCTTTATAATTGACAGATGTTCCGACAAATAATTTCTTTAATAATGCTAACATCATTTATCAGTTTAACAGGAATTGCATATCGCCAAGGCCACCGCCATTGTACACCTCTGCTACTCCCAGTTGTTTTAAAATATTTACTGCCATTCCGCTTCTGTTTCCACTTTGGCAATAGAGAACTACGGGGCTTTTAAATGATTTGATTTCCTCCGCTTTGCCACTGACTTCTTCAAGGGGAATATTTTTGGCGCCGGGAATATGTTTTATTTCATATTCCCAGGGACTCCGTACATCCACGAAAATGGTAGAGGGGTTTTTTATTAATTCTTTTAATGTACTCATGTTATATTTTTTTATTTATCGTAATTTATTTTTCAAAACTTTTCAAGACAACGGTGTATCCCGTTGTAAAACCTGCCGGGTCGTAAAGAAAACAATGAAAACCCCTTTAATTATAATAATGTTGACGGACACACATAATCACTAATATTGAATTTGCCGCTTTCTTTGATAGCTTTAAATCCACTTTTTACATCCACCAGGTTGTCATAACCCCTGGCACGGAGAATGGACGTGAAGATCATGGAGCGGTAACCGCCGGCACAATGCACATAGTAAGTTTTGTCCTTATCAATTTGCGCCATACTATCGTTGATAAAATCCAGGGGGGCATTTTCTGCTTCGTCTATATGCTCACTCTGGTATTCGCTTTTTTTGCGGACATCCAGCACATGTACTTTTTCTTTTTTCATTATCTCAGACAATTCATCGGCACTTATCGTAGTAATCTGATCAACTTCTTTACCGGAATCTTTCCAGGTATTGAATCCGCCTTTCAGGTAACCGATAGTATAATCATAGCCTACACGGGCCAGTCTGGTTATTACTTCTTCTTCACGGCCTTCGTCAGTTACCAGTAATATTTCCTGTTTGATATCAGGGATCATAGCTCCAACCCAGGGGGCAAACTGCCCATCTATTCCAATGTTGATGGAGTTGGGTACAAAGCCTTTTGCAAATGTTTGCGGGTCCCGGGTATCCAGTATCAGGGCGCTGGTTTCATTGGCTGCTGTTTCAAAAGCATCCGGACTTAGTGCATGCTGACCTCTTTCGAGAACTTTATCAATGCTTTCATAACCCTGGATATTCAGCATCACATTCAGCGGGAAATAGGCGGGTGGAGCTACCAAGCCGGTTGTAACCTCTTTGATAAATTCTTCTTTGGTCATATTGGCACGCAATGCATAATTGGTTTGTTTCTGATGACCGAGTGTATCGGTTGTTTCCTTACTCATGTTCTTCCCGCAGGCACTGCCGGCACCATGGGCCGGGTATACAATAATATCATCGGAAAGGGGCATGATTTTATTACGCAAGGAGTCGAACAGGTAACCGGCTAAAATATCCTGTGTCAGGTCAGCTACAATTTTTTGTGCCAGGTCCGGACGACCTACGTCACCAATAAACAAGGTGTCACCGGAAAACAAAGCCACATCTTTACCCTGCTCATCCTTTAAGAGGTACGAGGTACTTTCCATCGTATGCCCCGGAGTATGCAACACTTTCAAGGTGATGTCACCTACTTTGAATTCTTCACCATCTGATGCAATATGTGCTTCAAAAGCAGGTTTTGCATTGGGACCATACACAATTGGGGCTCCGGTTTTTTTACTCAGGTCCAGGTGGCCGCTTACAAAGTCAGCGTGGAAATGAGTTTCAAAAACGTATTTAATTTTCGCGTGATTACGTTCTGCCTTCTGGATATAAGGCTCAACCTCACGCAGCGGGTCAATGACCACCGCCTCACCATTACTTTCAATATAGTAGGCACCCTGTGCCAGGCAACCCGTATAAATTTGTTCTACTTTCATATTGTGTTGTTTTATTTTTTTTGTATTAAGAGACAAATTTCGTTCGTTGTAACAAATAGCACGGTGACTTCTATCACCATTAATGACCGCCGCCTCCGGGGAAGAATAATTCTTTGACAATTATGTAAATACCCATAACCAGGACAAACCAGCCAAAACCTTTTTTAAGTTTAGTACCATCTATTTTCTTACTGAGGGCATCACCTATAAATATACCGGCGACTGCAATTGCAGAAACGGTTAATAATAATTTCCAATCCATCGTATACTGGTATACATCTCCAGTAAACCCGATCAGTGATTTGGCAGCAATGATCAGTAAGGATGTTCCAACAGCTTGTTTCATCGGCAAATTACTCAGTAATACCAATGCCGGGATAATAAGGAATCCTCCACCGGCTCCCACGAGCCCGGTCAGCACACCCACGACAGCACCTTCCAGCAATATCATGGGGTAGTTGAATTTTTGCGCACCATTTTCTGCTGCTGCTTTTTTCTTTTTATCCCGGATCATTGAAACAGAAGCAGCAACCATCAGGATGGCAAATAAAACCATCATCAGGATACTTTTGGTTATTATAAAATCTCCTAAAGTGAAAACCTGTTTTGGGATTACCGGTACAATGAATTTACGGGTAGCAAATACAGCTGCAATAGCCGGGATGCCGAAAATCAGGGCTGTTTTAAGATTCACCAATCCCTGTTTGTATTTGGGAATGACGCCCACAAGACTGGATAATCCAACAATAAATAAGGAGTAGGAGGTAGCCAGCACTGGCTCTACCCCGAAAAGATACACTAAGACAGGAACGGTAAGAATGGAGCCGCCTCCGCCAATGAGACCGAGCGAAATTCCAATAACCAATGAAGCAATATATCCGATGATTTCCATATAATACTATTATGCAAGATTAGTTATAAGACCATTCTCACAATGTGACTGAAATCACAGCTTCATCATCTTTTAAACAAGCTCAATCATATTCCGATGAAGCTTAACCAGGTTTCGTTGCTCCATCTTTTTAAGCAAACGTGAGATAACTTCTCTGGAACTATTTAAATCATTGGCAATTTCCTGGTGTGACACATCTATAGTCATTTTCCCGGTTTTACCAGCAAGGCGCTTCAGGTAAAACTCAAGACGTTCATCCATATTTCTGAAAGCAATATTATCTACTACGGATAATAATTCATCAAAACGGCTACGGTAGGTTTGGATAACGAACTGGTACCAGCTTTTGTATGTATTCATCAGGTCATCCATCAGCTGAACCGGGATCATCAAAACTTCTGTATCCTCTTCTGCAACAGCCATGATCTCACTGGTCGTTGATTGCAGGGCACAAATCATCGAAACGGCACATGCCTGGCCGGGTCCCAGGTAATACATGAGGAACTCTCCGCCATCCTGGTACTTTCCCGGTATATTTTTATCCGGCCTTCCAGTACCAGGGCTGTTGACTTAATGTATTGTCCGGTCCGCATGATGGTATCCCCGGCCGTAAATCTTTTTTGCACGGCTTCTTTTTCTATTACCTCTATTAAGCCGGGTTCAAATTGCGGGAAGTGTTGTTTCCAGTCCATTGGATAAAGTTAAGGTTCTATTATTTTCTCCATTTGAATACTACGGCTTCCTTTGATAAGTACATGGGTGTTTTCAAACTGTTGTTGCTGCAGCCATTCCCGGGCCTGGGTTGCATTGATAAAAGAAGTAAAAGGATGCGGAAAGTTTAAAAAATCACCTCCCACCAGCACCACTGCTTTCCAGGGACTTTGTTTTATTAAATTCACCAGGGCTTTATGTTCGTCCACACTTTCTTTTCCTAATTCGGCCATGGCACCCAGCATGAGCACTTTATTATTGGACGGTAATCTTGAAAAATTTTCAATCGCCAGTTTCATACTGCTCGGGTTGGCATTGTAAGCATCCAGAATGATTTTGTTGGATCCCTGTTCCACCAATTGCGACCGACTGTTGGAAGGAATGTAGTTTTCAAGTGCATTTTTTATGGCTAAACCCGGGATCTTAAAATAGCTTCCAACCGCTACGGCAGCGAGCACATTGGGTAAATTATAATCGCCCACCAATTTCGTTTTAATAATACCGGTATCAACTCCTTTCGTTATTTCTACTTCAAGAAAGGGCTCTGATTTAAAAACCCGGCCTTCCATATCTGCATTATCCGTTCCGTATGTTAGGATGGAGGAAATGCCTTGGCTCATTTCACGCAGGTATTCATAATCCCACATGACAAAAGCCGTCCCTTTATTTTTTCTTAAATAGTCATACAATTCCCCTTTCCTTTTTTTACACCTTCCAGGCTCCCAAAACCTTCCAGGTGAGCTTTGCCGCAATTGGTAATGATTCCCAGGGTGGGTTGGGCATAGATACAGTAGCTTTCGATCTCTTTCTGATGATTGGCTCCCATTTCCAGCACAGCAATTTGTGCATCATCTTTTATTTTCAGGATCGTTAACGGAATACCTATTTGGTTATTTAGATTCCCATCTGTGGTGTAGGTTTTAAATGAAGAGGTGAGCACCGCATGAATTAATTCCTTGGTTGTGGTCTTACCGTTACTGCCGGTTATGGCTAAAAAAGGTATTGTAAATTGTTCCCGGTGATAACGGGCTAAATTTTGCAAGGAGGTAAGTACGTTGTCAACTAAAATTGTTTTTCCCGGAATTTCAAATTCCCTTTCATCAATAACTGCATACGCAGCTCCGGCTTTAATGGCTTCCGACGCATAGGCATTACCGTTAAAATTATTCCCTTTTAATGCAAAGAAAATATCACCGGGTTTCAGTTTACGGGTGTCTGTTTGTACGGAAGGATGTAGCAGGTAAAGCGCATATAGTTCTTCCAGATTCATATGCAAATGTAACCTGCTGAAAATATAAAACCCCTCCGGTTGGAAGGGTTTTAAGAATTTATGTTTCGAGAAATTAACGTTTTTGTCTGCGGGTTTTGTAATGCTGTCCCGTTTTCCTTCCGTTACCTTCTGGACTTCCCAGGCGGTTCATAGCACAACGGAAACCCAGTGTACTTAAAGCCTGATCTTCTTCCAGGTAGCGACGGCTGCCGGGCGTAAGCCAATAGGCGCGGTCGTTCCAGCTGCCACCTTTATAGACTCTTGATTTATCACTAACCAGTGTGGTCAGACCATATCCGTAAGAAGCTTGTGATAGTGAATCACCATCCAGGAAGTTTATAACATTGCCGCGTTGATAATTTCTGCGGTTCTTGCTTTCATCATCTGTTACATCCACCATTTTTACTTTACCCACGCTGTCAATTTCGGCTTCACCATTTGCATTTTTGTACAGTTTCTGATATTTATTACCCCGGAACGGTGCAGGCATATCATCAAAGTCAAGTGAGGATAAAGGACGATAAACGTCTTCCACCCACTCACTTACATTTCCGGCCATATTATAAATACCAAATCCATTGGGGAAGAAAGAATTTACGGGAGCGGTATAAAAGGCCCGGTCGTTCAAACCACCAGCTACACCGGCATTATCACCAGAACCTCTTTTAAAGTTAGCCAGGAAAGTTCCCTGCCAGCTGCCTCTGCGTGAATCCCGTAGTCCATTAATATTTTGTGCCCAGGGGTAAACTTGTTTATTGGATTGTAATTCTTCTCCTCTTTTTCCTTCTTTAACACTCGGCCTGGGGTTTTGATTAATCAAACCATAGGCTGCATATTCCCACTCTGCTTCGAAAGGTAGACGGTAATCAGGCAATAAAACACCGGATTCCATAGTGGCAACAGTAGTCTTGGGTTCACCTTTTTTTGTCTTTATTTTACCCGGAGGAGCTGTATATAATCCCAGGAGGTAGGATTTTGTAGTGAAATTATTCTCACCCTGTTGTGCGCCGGGTTTTAAATTAGCTTTATTAATAAAGTCTTTATCTTTTAATAATTTCTCATTCACACGGTCACTTCTCCACAGGCAAAAATCATGAGCCTGTCTCCAGGTTACACCCACAACCGGGTAGTCATTAAAACCCGGATGGCGGAAATAAAATTCTACCATGGGTTCATTATAACTCAATTCACTTCTCCATACCAGGGTATCCGGAAGAGCAGCTTCAATAATTTTTAAATTAGCGGGGTCTGAAGGATCAAATACTTTACTCAGCCAATGCAGGTATTCACGATAATGCACATTGGCTACTTCTGAACGGTCAATATAAAAAGACGGAACAGAAACCCGGCGGGGAATATTATTCCAGTCGCCCATGATATCTTCTTCTGTTTGTCCCATGGTAAAAGTACCACCCTGAACAAAAACAAGACCCGGACCCATGCCCTGTTCTTTGGACTTGGCAACCTGGTATCCACCCATGTTTTTATCATTATAATTCCAGCCGGTAACGTCGGATTTGGCTTGTTTTTTCTTGAACAAACCACCGTTTTTACAGGATGCCAGCAGCACCATACAGGATAAGAGGATCGTTAAGTTTCTCATTGTTTTTTGCATAAACCTATGAATTGGAATAAATTTAACGCCGGATGGGGTAATAATATTGCACCTGAATTCAGGTTTTACCTGCCGGGATTGCGAATATATGCACTTTCGGAATAATTGGGTAAGCAGAAATACTTTATTTGATACGGAAAACCCCATAAAAAACACCTCTTTTACTGTCATGAGCAAGTTCCGGTTTTTCGTTTTTCTTGTCCTGGGGATAGTCTCAGCTTTTCGGGCTCAGGCCCAGCGGATCTATAGCTCCAATTCCGTTCTTTTTTCCGGCAACTGGTACAAATTGAGTGTATCGGCAACCGGCATTTATAAAATGGATATTTCTTTCCTGAGCGGGCTGGGAATAAATACCGCTAACCTGGCTTCGGGCGCTGTCCGGCTTTTTGGAAACGGTGGACAAATGCTGGGAGAAGGGAATGGGGATCCCCGGTATGATGACCTGAAAGAGAATGCCATTCAGGTCGTGGATGGGGGAGATGGGATCATTAACGGTTCCGATTATATTCTGTTTTTTGCTACCGGACCTGATGAATGGCTGAAAGACTCTGTCAACCAGCTTTTTTATCACCGGAAAAATATTTACAGCGACAAATCCTATTATTTTTTGTCTGTCAGCGGAAACGGAAAGAGAATCGTCACCGCGCCAATCGTTTCATCACCCAATCTTACCATCACCGGTTTTTCAGAAAGATATTTTCATGAACTGGATACGGTCAATTTCCTGGGTAGCAGTAAAGAATGGTATGGTGAAGAGTTTGCCAATAGCCCGGGGAAAGTGCTGACAAGAAATTTCGTTGTGACTATTCCCCAAATTCAAAATAATGCACCACTGATAGTAAAAAGTAATTTAGTTGCAAGATCCCTTAACCTCAGCAGCCGGTTTGATATACGGATAAATAATCAGTCCGCAGGACAATATGCAATTAATTCTGTTGGGGGTGGTCCCTATGATTTGTTTGCACAACAAATAACCGGTGTGGCCTCAACTTCAGGCTCATCAAACAATATAAACATAAGCTACACCTATACACCGGGGAGTTTCAACGCACAGGGATGGCTGAATTGGTTTGAATTATTCACCCGTCGATCAATTTCACTGAATGGTATAAACCAGCTTCTTTTTCGTGACTGGCAAAGTATCGGGAATAACCAGGGAGAATTTGTGGTAAGTGCTGCAACTGCTAACTCCCAGGTATGGGAAGTTACTGACCCAATGAATCCTTTACGAATCCAGGGCTCGTTTGCAAATGGCGAATATCATTTTGTTAATGATTGTTCCCGGCTCAGGGAATATGTGGCTTTTAATACTATCAATTTTTTGCTACCCGAAGCTCTTGGTAAAATAGCCAACCAGGATCTGCACCAGGCATTCCCGGCTGATTTTTTAATCATTGCTCATCCAACGCTATTGGGAGAGGCGCAGCGACTGGCGCAAATTCACCAGCAACAAAATGGGTTAAGGCCCGTGGTGGTTACAACCGAACAGGTCTATAATGAATTTGGCAGCGGCAGTCCGGACCCGGTTTCTATCCGGGATTTTGTAAAAATGTACTATGATAAATTTGGAAATAATTCTGTGAATAAACCAAAATATCTGTTACTGTTTGGAGATGCTTCATTTGATTTTAAAGACCGGCTGACCAATAACACGAATCTTGTTCCGGCCTATGAAAATAATTTTGCATTGGATCCTTTGTCAACCTATGTATCGGATGATTTTTTTGGTTTCCTGGATGATACAGAGGACATCAATTCCGGTGTGGTTGCAAATTTACTGGACATCGGGATTGGCCGGGTTCCGGCAAAAAATAATGTGGAAGCAAAAAATTTCGTTGATAAAGTTGCCGTCTATCTGTCCCCGGAAAGTTTTGGCCCCTGGAGAAATAACCTGACTTTTATTGCTGACGATGAAGATGGCAATCTTCACTTGCAGGACGCAGAAATCATAAGTGCCACCGCCGGGTTGGCCAGCCCAGTTTTTAATCAGCAGAAAATTTACCTCGATGCTTTTCAGCAGGAAACGGGCCCCGGCGGAAGCCATTACCCGCAGGCAGTGCTGGCAAGTAATAACCAGATCTATTCAGGGACACTTCTATGGAATTATAATGGGCATGGTGGGTCAGGCAGGCTTGCTGAAGAAACTATTCTTGACCCAGAAATGGTAAATAACTGGAACAATGCGGATCACCTGCCTTTATTTATTACGGCTACCTGCGATTTTGCTCCCTATGATAATCCGGGTGTAAACTCCATTGGAGAAAACATTTTGCTAAGACCGAAAACAGGAGCTATTGCATTAATGACCACCACCCGGCTGGTATTTGCTTTCAGTAACCGGATCATGAATAATAATTATCTGCAGTTTGCCCTGCAACCCCTGCCAGATGGGCAATATAAAACATTGGGTGATGCCGTAAAGGAAGCCAAAAATTATACTTATCAGAATTCGGGGGACATAACTAATAACCGAAAGTTTACGTTGCTGGGAGATCCTGCTTTGACGCTGGCATTTCCTAAGTGGAAGGTGCGTGCAACAACAGTGAATGGAATTCCGGTAGCACAGGCAGACACACTTAGTTCCACTGAGAAAATAGTAATGGAAGGAGAAATAACCGATCAGTCCGGCAACCTAATTACCAATTTCAATGGCCGGGTTTATCCAACTGTTTTCGACAAACCACAAATAATAACCACATTAGCCAATGATCCGGGGAGCCCTGTAACCAGTTTTCAAACACAAACCAATGTGTTATTCAAAGGCAAGGTTTCTGCGACGAATGGCCGGTTCTCATTTACATTCAATGTACCTAAGGATATAAACTACCAGTATGGAAATGGTAAGCTCAGTCTTTATGCGGCGGATGATACAAAAGATGCCCATGGTTTTTATAACGGGTTTATTGTTGGCGGGACGGGAACTAATTCCGGTAATGATAATCAGGGCCCGGATATTAAAACGTATCTCAATGACGAGAGATTTGTGAATGGGGGCATTACGAATCAACATCCGGTCCTGCTTGTTAAACTGGCCGATTCATCGGGCATTAATACTGCGGGCATAGGAATAGGACATGATATTGTTGCGACTTTGGATAATGACAATCGCCAGTATTTTATCCTGAACGATTTTTATGAAGGGGACCTTAATAGCTATCAACGGGGAATGATTCGTTTTCAATTACCGGAACTGGCACCCGGACCTCATTCCATAAAAATAAAAGCCTGGGACGTATTAAATAATTCAACGGAAGTTTTGCTTGAATTTTCAGTAGCCAACGATGAGGAATTGGAATTAAGCCATGTGCTGAATTACCCCAATCCGTTCTCTACGAGCACACAGTTTTGGTTCGAACATAATAAACCCGGATTGCCTTTACAGGTACATATTCAAATTATGACCCTTTCAGGCCGTATTATTAAAACGATCAGTCAAAAGATCATTTCGACAGGTAACCGTTCGGCCGAAATTCAGTGGGACGGACGGGATGATTTTGGGGAAAAACCCGGTCGGGGGGTATATATTTATAAACTTCAGATAATTTCCCCTGAAAAGAAGAAAAAAACAGTTTGGGAGAAATTGGTTATCCTTTGAGAGAAAAATCAGCAAAAGCCTTTACCAACTGATGTTTTAAGAGATGGTCCTGTCTTTTTTAGGAGATTTCAGAAAATTTTGGCCTTTTGACAGGAATTACGAAGATTACCAATAATTCTAATTTTCACTCAGGAAGGGAAATAAAGGGTTTTTTTTAATAAGATCCCCCAAAATCCTTTTTTTACCCCGAAAAATAAATTTTAACAATAATAACAAAAAGAATACGTTTTTCCTGAACTTGCAAGTAAGTTTGCAGGGCATCAGGGCCCAGGAAACAGAAAATCATTAAATAATCAACATTTTTTTTGTTTCAAATAAATTTTTATACTTTAGTTTTGTATTTACTCAAAAGCTATATATTTACACCATTATTAAAAACTTTCTAATGAGACCAACTGCTTTAAAACTAACTGCCGGAATCCTGCTCTTTTGTGGTTTATCATCAACTGTAAAAGCCCAGGTTGAACCAATCAATGTAGTAACAACTGCTGTTCCTTTTCTTCGTATTTCACCCGATGCCCGTTCTGGTGGTATGGGAGAACTTGGCATTGCCACGTCTCCTGACCAATATTCTGGAATCTGGAACATGGGTAAAGTAGCATTCAATAAATCAAGTGGTGTAGGTGTTACTTATACTCCTTGGTTAAAAGACCTGGTAAACGATGTTTACCTGTTAACACTTTCCGGACAATATAAATTTGACGAGAAACAAGCCATCAGTGGTTCTGTCCGTTATTTTAGTCTGGGTAATATCACATTTACCGACAACCTCGGAAATGATTTTGGAAGTTTCCGTCCACGTGAATTTGGTATCGATGTCGGCTATTCCCGCCAATTGAATGCCAAAAATGGTGTTGGTATCGCATTAAAGTATATCAATTCTAACCTCGCAGGTGGTACTACAGTAGGTAGCACTACTTATAAAGCTGGCAATTCAGTTGCAGCTGACCTTGGCTGGTATCATACTGGTAAAGCCTGGAGCTGGGGTGTAGTTATGCAGAACCTTGGTGCAAAAATTGGTTACACGGATAATGGTGATGCCAAAGATTTTATTCCTGCTAACCTGGGTTTTGGTGGTAATTACACAAAAAAATTCAACAATGTCAACCAGATTTCATTTGGTGTTGAAATAAATAAATTATTGGTTCCTACGCCTCCTGCAGATCCTGCTACTCCTACAGAATTGGCTAATTACAGAAGTAAAGGTGTATTAGGTAGCTGGTTCAGTTCTTTTGGAGATGCTCCGGGCGGATTCAGCGAAGAACTTAAAGAATTCCAGTTAAGCCTGGGTGCTGAATATTGGTATAACAACCAGTTTGCACTTCGCGCCGGATATTTTTATGAGAATAAGACAAAAGGAAACCGCCGTTATTTTACAGCTGGCTTAGGTGTTAAGTATAACATCTTCGGGTTTAACTTTGCTTATCTGGTTCCGACGGGTTCTGGTGTTAGCCGTAATCCATTATCAAACACGCTGCGTTTTTCTATCCTGTTTGATTTTAGTGGTGGTGGAAAAAAATAAGTAAGAAGATCACTTTAATATGATTCAATAAGGTCCCGTCCCGATTCTATCGGGACGGGATTCTTTTTTTATGGATATTTGAAAAAATAATTTTAAACATGTCATTTCGTATCGGCAGTGGAGTAGATTTTCATCAATTGGCTGAAGGTCGTGAACTTTGGATCGGTGGGATAAATATCCCACATCATAAAGGAGCTATGGGCCATAGTGATGCCGATGTTTTGTTGCATGCTATTTGTGATGCCCTGCTGGGGGCAGCCTGCCTCGGAGATATCGGTTTTCATTTTCCCGACAATGATCCTGCCTATAAGAATATAGACAGTAAAATTCTTTTAGAAAAGACGTTTCAATTAATTAAGCAGGAGGGATACTCGGTTATGAATGTCGATTCCACCCTTTGCCTGGAAGTTCCAAAAATAAAGCCTTATATCGGGCGTATGCAGGAAGCCATTGCGGCTATTTTACAGGTAACCACAAAAGATATTTCTGTAAAGGCAACGACAACAGAGCAAATGGGTTTTGTAGGCCGGGAAGAAGGCCTGGTGGCATATGCTACCGTTTTATTAAGGAAGTTGTAATAATCCTGCCAATCATTCATAATCCTTTTTTGAGTCCTTATTTTTGCTATTATGCCGGCAATTGAAATAAAGATCATTAATCATTCTGCTAATCCTTTGCCGGAATATGCAACTGCCGGTTCATCCGGTATGGATATAAGGGCAAACCTGGATACTCCTCAAAACCTGGAACCGTTTGAAAGGGTTTTAATTCCAACCGGTTTGTTTATGGAATTGCCGCCGGGATATGAAGCCCAGATCCGTCCCAGAAGCGGGTTAGCAATAAAACAGGGCATCACCTGCCTGAATACACCTGGGACGATTGACGCGGATTACCGGGGGGAAATTAAGATAATATTAATCAACCTTTCAGCAGAAAAACAGGTCATACAACCCGGCGACCGTATTGCCCAGTTGATTGTTCAAAAGGTGGAAAAAGCAGTCTGGAAAGAGGTTGCAATGTTGGAAAGTTCTGAGAGAAATGAGGGCGGATTTGGTCATACAGGAAAACAATAAAATCAGTATGGTAAGAACAGGTTTCGTATTTGTTATAACAGTTATTTTATTCGGGTCATGCCGTTCCACGAAGAATATACAGACGGCGATAGCAAAAAAAGACACTCTTACTACAGTCATCACCCTGCCTCTGAACAATGCTAAAGAAGATTCCAGCGCTTTTATAAAGGATAACTATACCCGGATCATGAATAGCCGGATTGATTTTATCACTTTTACTGCAAAGGTGGAAGTTGATTATACAGATGCAGAAGGGAAAAAATATAATGTTAATGCCCATATAAGGATGTATAAAGACAGTGTCATATGGATTTCAATTACTGGTCCGCTTGGTATTGAAGGATTGCGGGCCTATATAACACCAGATTCGGTGCGATTAATGGATAAACAAAAAAAGGAATACAGTAAACGCAGCGTATCTTATTTACAGGAGATAACCGAACTACCTCTTGATCTCGCTTCACTTCAGAACCTGTTGCTGGGTAACCCGGTGTTTCTTGATTCCAATATTGTATCTTATAGTAATTCGCCAAACAGCTTGTCTTTTCAAAGTAATGGGGCCTTTTTCAAAAACCTGTACACGCTCAGTGAACCGGGCAGAGTCGTAGTAAGTTGTAAACTGGATGACCTGGATATTTTACGAAACCGTACCTGTTATCTTACTTATGATAATTATAAGTATAATGGGGGTGTAAATTTTTCAGAAAAGAGGACTATTAATGTAACCGAGAAAAAGAAGCTGGATTTCGAATTGAATTTTAAGCAATACGGATTTAATGAAAAGTTAAGTTTTCCTTTTAATGTGCCTAAAAATTATAAACAAAATTAGCCGGATAAAATTTATTTTGCATTGTGCCGTTATGCAATGCTGATGCGGCAACTTTTTTTCAATTTACCCCATTAACCATGCGAAAAATATTTTTCTTGTCCCTCATGCTTTCCCTTTTAACGGGTTTCAGTTATGCGCAGATTCCGGAAGATAAATCACAGCTTGAAAAAGAGCGGCAGGAAATTCAGCGGGAACTGAAAGAGATACAGGCTTTGTACAATAAAGTGAAGGGACAGACCAAGCAAACGCTCGGGCAGCTTAACATGCTGAAAAGAAAAATAGATCTGCAGGAACAGTATATCAGCAATATCAATAAAGAATTAAAATCAATTGACGACGATATTTATCTCAGTAACCTGGAAATTTACCGCCTCCAGAAACAATTGGATACCTTGAAAATTCAGTATGCCCGAACTGTTGTTTATGCCTATAAGAACAGGAGTAATTATGATTACCTGAACTTTATTTTTTCGGCAAATAGTTTCAATGATGCCGTTAAAAGAATTACCTACCTGAAAAGTTACCGGGCATACCGGGAAAAGCAGGTAGCTACAATCCTGGAAACACAACAATTAATTGCACAGCGGAAACAGCAGCAGCTGGGAAGAAAGACCCAGAAAAACGTCGCTTTGGAAAACCAGACAAAGCAGGTACAGGAACTCGCTGTACAAAAGAAAGAAAAGGATGTTGTCGTCAATCAGCTTAAATCAAAAGAAAAAGATTTACAGGGTCAGATTGCTGTTAAAAAGAAAAGGGACCGTGATTTACAGAATGCTATAACTGCCATAGTTCGCCGGGAGATAGAATCCGCTAAGGCTAAGGCAAAGGCAGAAGCCGATGCCATAAGGAAGGCGGATGAACTTGCCAGGAAAAATACTACTCCTTTGCCTGGAAACAATACCACAGAAGTAACTGGTGACGTAACAACAAAAAGAAAAGAAACCGCTAAAAAGCCGGATAGCTATCTGAACTTTAATGCCACTGACATTGCTTTAAATAACAAATTTGAATTGAACCGCGCCAAACTTCCCTGGCCAGTAGATAACGGTGTCTTAACGCTTCGGTTTGGCACCAATAAAATTGAGAATACGTTATTGACGTTTGATAATCCCGGAATTACCATTTCTACACCGGCCTCCGGGGTACCTGTTAAAGCCGTATTTGACGGAGAAGTAAGCGGGGTTTATAATTTGGGTGATGGGATGGCCATTACCATTCGTCATGGTAAATACTTTACAACCTACAGTAATCTCTCCAACGTAAGTGTTGCAAAAGGAGCCTTAGTAAAAACAGGACAGCAGATAGGTAAAGTTGGTAAAGACGATGATGGCAGTGGCGGGCAGATTGATTTTATTCTTATGATTGAAGTTCGGAATGTTGACCCGTTACCCTGGTTACGCCGGTGATCTTTTTTGTCGGGCATTACAGAAATCGTTCATACAATTTTTCATAAACCGGAACGATATTCGTAATATCAAATTTTTTGGCATGGGCAGCAGCTTTCTCTTTAAACAATTTCAGCGTTGCATCATCTTTTAAAATCGATAAGGCCTGCTTACTCATTGAATCCACATCACCAACGTCACTCATATATCCGGTTTCGCCAGGAATATTTATTTCACTCAAACCACCTGCATTGGTAGAAACAACGGGAACTCCGGCTGCCATTGCCTCCAGCGCCGCTAAACCAAAACTTTCGTATTCGGAAGTAAGTAAAAAAAGATCACCAATTGCCAGGATATCTTCCATTTGTTCTTGCTTGCCCACGAAGCGTATTTCATCAAAAACATTCAGTTCTTTTGCGAGGTCCTCGGCCGTAGAACGTTCCGGACCATCTCCCACAAATAATAATTTGGAAGGCTTTTGCTTATTTACTTCAGCAAATATTTTTACAACATCCTGTACTCTTTTTATTTTCCGGAAGTTGGAAGCATGCAATAATATTCTTTCGCCATTGGGTGCAATAACTTTTTTAAAAGCATCAATCGGTTTGCGGCTAAACCGGCTTACATCCACAAAGTTTACAATGACCTCTATTTCTTTTTCAATCTTAAAATGCTTAAACGTTTCATCCCGGAGGTTTTGAGATACAGCCGTTATGGCATCACTTTCATTGATCGAAAAAGTCACGACAGGGGCATACATCTTGTCTCTTCCAACCAGGGTAATATCTGTACCATGAAGGGTGGTTATCACCGGAATCGTTTTTCCTTCTTTTTTTAAAATTTGTTTTGCCATATAGGCAGCGGAGGCATGGGGAATGGCATAATGCACATGAAGGAGGTCGAGATTGTTATTTTTTATAACATCCACCATGGTACTGGCCAGTGCCGTTTCATAAGGCGGGTAATCGAATAAGGGGTAGGTGGGTACCTGTACCTCATGATAAAAAATATTCGGAATAAAGCCGTTCAATCTCACGGGTTGCTGGTACGTAATAAAATGAACCATATGGCCTTTCTGAGCAAGGGCTTTGCCCAATTCAGTAGCTAATACACCGGAACCTCCAAAAGTGGGGTAGCAAACAATTCCAATCCGCATAATTGTATAAATCAGTTTCCGAAGGTAACAGTTTTACCGGAGTATGGTTTACCGTTTATCTTTATTCTTTCAATATGTTTTTTGACTTTCAGTTATCTTTAGCAAAATTCAGATATATGAGCAGATGGCACATGTTGGTTCTCTTTTTCCTGGCAGGAACGACCGCATTCTCACAAAACGCGGATTCTGTATTTATCAAAAGTATTTCCGATGAAATACTGACTAATGGAAAGGCCTATGAGAATCTTCGACAATTAACCAAACAAATCGGCGGCCGTCTTGCCGGCTCCCCCGGGATGGTTAAAGCCGAGGAATGGGGATTAAAAAAAATGCAGGAAAGCGGGGCTGATAAAGCGTGGATGCAGGAATGTATGGTGCCACATTGGGTGCGGGGTGGAAAAGACGAAGCAAAAGCCAGCTGGAATGAACCTGCAAAAGCTTCTTCCAATAAAAACAGCGTGAAGTTGGTCAGATCCCTTGATATAATTGCGCTGGGTAATTCCATAGGTACCGGGGAGAAAGGGATTACCGGAGAAGTCCTGCTGATAAATTCTTTTGATGAACTGGAAAAGAAAAAAGAGGAAGTAAAGGGGAAGATTGTTTTTTACAATTACAGGTTTAATGATACCTACATAAATACTTTTCTTTCTTACCGTGATGCAGGGCAATACCGGGGACAAGGTCCCAGCCGTGCCGCAAAATACGGTGCCAAAGCCGTGCTGGTTAGAAGTATGACACATGCAGCAGACAATAATCCCCATACCGGGGCCACCCGATACGATTCGGCTTATGCAAAGATCCCGGCAGCTGCCATTGGATTAAAAGATGCTGATCAGTTGAGTGCGCAGTTACAAAATAACCAGGTGAATGTCACGCTGAAAACCAATGGACACTTTTTGCCTGATACGATCGGGCATAATATTATTGGTGAATTGACCGGTTCAGCATTTCCCGAAGAAATAATTACGGTTGGGGGACATCTGGATAGCTGGGATAATTGCGAAGGGGCTCATGATGATGGTGCCGGGGTAGTACAAACCATTGAAATAATGCGCGCTTTTAAATCTCTTGGATACAAACCCCGGAGAACTATACGGTTTGTTTTATTTGCCAATGAAGAGAATGGTGGACGGGGCGGTGCGAAATATGCTGATGAAGCCAAAGCAAAAAACGAAAAACACCTTTTTGCCCTTGAAAGTGATGCCGGTGGATTTACACCGAGGGGGCTTGGGCTATCGGGTACAGAAGAACAATACCAGAAATTTTTGACATGGAGAGAATTGATAGCCCCGTATGGTGCCAGTGAATTTAACAAAGGGGGAGGTGGCTCTGATATTGGCCCTTTGAGTAAAGCATTTAATACGGCAACCGGCAGCCTTAATCCGGATACACAACGGTATTTTGATATTCACCATGCCAGAAGTGATGTGTTTGAAAATGTAAACAAAAGGGAACTGTTGCTTGGAGCGGTGAATATGGCCGCCTTAATTTATCTCGTGGATAAATACGGATTGTGAAATTAACTGATCAGTTTGTGGATTGCTGATTGTACGAATGCAAAGGGAAAGGATGCAACAACATGCTGCATCTGTTTTTTTATTGCAGCATTGCACAAGTTTCCGATGCTCCCTTCATGCGTATGATGGATGTGAGTCTCGTACTTGAAATTGCCGGTTTCAATATCCTGGCCAACTTTTTTATAAGCATCCCGGAAGGGCATTCCGGCATTTACCAGCTTGTTTACTTCCTCCACACTAAAAAGATATTTATATTTCTCATCCATCAGAATATCTTTTTTGATCTCAATGTTCGCGAGCATCAGTCCGGCCATTTCCATACAGTCTTTCAATGTTTTAAAAGCGGGAAATAAATGTTCTTTGAGTAATTGAAAATCCCGGTGATAACCGGAAGGCAAATTGGCGGTCATCAGCGTGATCTCATTCGGTAAGGCTTTGATGCGGTTACACTGTGACCGGATAAGCTCAAATACATCCGGGTTTTTTTTATGCGGCATAATGCTGCTGCCCGTGGTGAGTTCGGATGGAAAATTGATAAAACCAAAATTCTGATTCAGAAACAAACAGGCATCCATGCTTAGTTTGGCCAGCGTATCTGCAACATTTGCGAGGGATTGTGCAACAATTCTTTCGGCTTTACCTCTTCCCATCTGCGCATAAACTACATTATAGTTCAAATCATCAAAGCCCAGCAATTTTGTGGTCAATGTTCTGTTGATCGGAAAAGAGGAACCAAAACCTGCGGCCGAACCTAAAGGATTTTTATTAACTACATCATAAGCTGCTTTCAGGGTTATCACATCATCCACAAGGCTCTCTGCAAAGGCTCCAAACCATAAACCAAAGGAAGAAGGCATTGCTAATTGTAAATGTGTATAACCCGGCACCAAACAGTCTTTATACTTTTCGCTTTGTGATTGTAACAATTCAAATAAGGGCTGAATTGTTTTTACCATTTGTTCCAGTTCATTTCTCAGAAATAATTTCACATCCACCAGTACCTGGTCATTGCGGCTTCGGGCACTGTGAATCTTTTTTCCGGTATCTCCCAGCTTCCGGGTCAGTAATAATTCAACCTGGGAATGGATATCCTCCACATCATCCTCCAATTTGAATCCATCATTTTTTATTTGCTGATAGATGTTCTTTAGTTCATTTTGTAATTGTGCTAATTCTTCTTTCGTTAATAATCCAACTGACTCCAGCATTTCAATATGTGCCAAAGAGCCCAATACATCAAAAGCAGCCAGGTGTATATCCATTTCCCGGTCATTACCTACTGTGAAGGTTTCCACTTCTTTTATGGAGCCTTTATCTTTTTGCCAAAGTTTCATATTACATCAATTGATTCACCCTTAGGACACTGAGTCTGCCGGAGTGAGGTTACAGGATTTCTTTCAACAGATTAATATAGAGTCTGATTCCTTCCCTGATTTCTTCTACATAAATATACTCATCCGCAGTATGACTTCTCGCAGAATCTCCGGGTCCCATTTTTAATGCGGGAAAAGGCATCAATGCTTTGTCGGATGTAGTAGGGGAGCCATAATAAGTTCTGCCGAGACTTAATCCGGCTTTTACCAGCGGGTGTTCCAGGGAAATGGAAGTTGAACGAAGCCGTGTACTCCGGGCTTTTAGTTCACATTGTACATTTTCTTTTATTATACCCAGAACTTCTTCAAAACTGTATCGTTCGTTTATTCTTGCATCCACTACAAATTTACATTGAGCCGGAACAACATTATGTGCTTTGTTTTCTGTTTCAATGACGGTTACACTCATTTTATTTGCTCCCAGTAAATCAGATATTTTGGGAAACTGGTACGTCCTGAACCAGTCAATATCATTCAGGGCATTATAAAGGGCATTTTCCCCTTCATTCCGGGCAGCGTGGCCGGCTTTGCCCCGGCTGGTGCAATCTATTACCAGCAAACCTCTTTCAGCGATGGCCATTTGCATCCCGGTAGGTTCGCCCACAATAGCACAATCAATTTTTGGTAAGTAGGGTAATACATATTCAATGCCACCAGTTCCGGATATTTCTTCTTCTGCTGTTGCCGCAAGGATAACATTATACCTGAGATCCGCATTATCATAGAAATATAAGAAGGTAGCGATAAGCGAAACCAGGCACCCGCCTGCATCATTACTGCCCAGGCCAAAGAGCTTGCCATTTTCAATAACCGGGGAAAAGGGATCCCGGGTGTACTGCAGATTTGGTTTTACGGTATCATGATGTGAATTAAGCAGGAGGGTTGGTTTTTTCTGATCATAATATTTATTCAGGGCAAAAACATTATTGCCCGCTCTTGAGGCTGCTATATCCCTTACGGCAAAAAATTTTGCAATGATACCAGCCGTTTGTTCTTCTTCCCTGCTGAAAGAAGGACAACTAATTAACTCTTTTAGCAATTCAACAACTTCCTGCTGTACTATCGTTATGTCTTTATTCATTAATGATCATTGTTCCTGAATTTCCTGCTACCAGTTCTTTTAAATTTGCTGCATGGCCGATGATGACTTTATTTACGCCAGCTGACAAAGCCGTAAAGGCATTCTCCAGTTTGGGAAGCATGCCAGAATATATCTTCGTTTCAGCTTTCAGTTTCTTATACAAAGCGGGATTCAACACCGGTATCACCGAGTTATTATCCCCTGTATCCAGCAGCACACCATTTTTTTCAAAAGAATAGATCAGGGTAACCTCAAACAAACTACTGAGTCCTTTTGCCAGTTCCTGAGCAATGGTATCCGCATTGGTATTTAATAATTGCCCCTGCTGATCATGTGTTACCGGTGAAAAGACAGGCGTAATATTTCTTTCAAGTAAACTGCTGATGAAATCCGTTTGGATAGAATCTACATCCCCCACAAAACCATAGTCTGTCGTTGCATGGGATCTCTTATGAGCACTAATCGTATTTCCATCAGCACCGCTAAGCCCCAGGGCATTGCAATGACTGGCCTGTAATTGAGCCACTATATTTTTATTAATATACCCGGCATATACCATGGTTACAACCTTGAGCGTTTCTGCATCAGTGATTCTGCGTCCTTCCACAACCTGCTGGGGTATATGTAATTGCTCAGCTATGCTGGTGGCCAGTTTTCCACCGCCATGAACCAGTATTTTTTTTCCCTTGATCAGGGAAAATTCTTTCAAGAAAGAGGAAAGCAGCTTTTCATCATCAATGATGTTGCCACCTATTTTTATGATATATAACTTAGACATCATTCTTTAATATCTCCGAAAGTACCGCTTGTGCTGCCCAAACCCTGTTGCCGGCCTGTTGGGTTACAATACTCATGGGGCCATCCAGAATTTCATCACTCAACTCTACATTTCTTCTTACCGGTAAACAATGCATCACTTTTGCCTTATTCGTGGTTGCCCAGCTTTTCTGATTCAACTGCCAGCCGGGATCATTGGTATAGATTTTTCCATAATCCAGGTAGGTACTCCAGTTCTTTACATATACAAAGTCAGCTCCTTTCAAGGCTTCTTCCTGGTTATGGGTGATGGTAGCGCCTTTTGTAAATGCTTCATTTAATTCATAATCTTCCGGGTGCGTAATTACAAATTCAGCCTTGCCCCATTTATTGACCCATTGAGAAAAACTATTGGCGACACATTGCGGTAAAGGCTTTATATGAGGAGCCCAGGTAAGTACGATCTTCGGTTTCCTTTTTTCGGGGAAAGTTTCCGTTACAGTGATAATATCTGTAAGACTTTGCAACGGATGAAGCGTGGCGCTTTCTAAACTTACCACAGGTATCCCGGCATACCGGATAAATTGTTTGATATATAATTCACTGTAATCATCTTCCCGGTTTTGCAAGGCGGGGAATGCCCGGATAGCCAGTATATCGAAATATTTTCCAAAAATAGGGGCGGCATCTTTTACATGTTCTACAGTTGTACCGCTCATGATCGCTTCTTCTTCAAATTCCAATGCCCAGCCTTCATTGCCCACATTTAAATTGATGACTTCCATGCCGAGATTTTGGGCGGCCAGCTGCGTACTCAATCTTGTACGCATACTCGGATTCAGGAACAGGCAACCGATACGTTTATGGGTGCCCAGTGTTTTGTCGCTAAAAGGATTTGCTTTATAAGCTAAAGCCTTTTGTACTAAAGCATCTATATCAGATACATCATGAACAGAGACAAAATTTTTCATGCTTAACGGGCTGGGTTGGGTATAGTGACCATGTTTTCGATTTCTTCTTTCAGGGCGTCAATAAATTGTTCGGCGTCTGTTTTCCGTAAGGCCAGCGAAGGTAAAAGCCGGATGATATTTGGTTTGGCTTCACCGGTAAATATCTTTTGATTCCACAATAGATTTTTCCGGAGTGGATTTAATTCTTCGGGTACATCAAAACCGATCATCAGTCCCCTGCCCCGGATATTCTGTAACTGCGGAATGGTTTCAAGTTCATCTCTCAGGTATTTACCGATCATGACCGCATTGCCCATGAGTTTATCTTCCTCGATAACTTCCAAAACGGCTAATGCGGCTGCACAGGCCAGGTGGTTTCCGCCGAAGGTAGTGCCCAACTGAAAATGTTTAGGTTTGATATGTGGGGCAACGATAATACCCGCAACGGGGAAGCCATTACCCATGCCTTTGGCCATGGAATAAATATCTGCCTGTACACCGGCAAAATCATGACTGAAAAATTTTCCACTTCTGCCATACCCGCATTGTACACTATCAGCAATATAAAGCGCCCCGTATTCGTCGCATAAGGACCGGATTTTTTTCAGGAAAGAATCATCAGCTATATTAATTCCACCCACTCCCTGAATGCCTTCAATAATTACGGATGAGATGGCAGCGCCATTTTCCCGGAAGCAATCTTCCAGCGCTTCTTCGTCATTAAAGGGAAGGAAAATAACGTTTTCAGTTTCGTTAACCGGGGCGATATAATTTTTATTATCGGTTGCGGAAACAGCTAAGGACGTTCTGCCATGAAATGATTTGCTGAAAGCAATTATTTTTTTTCTTCCGTTGTGGAAGCTGGCGAGTTTCAGTGCATTTTCATTGGCTTCGGCGCCACTGTTGCAGAGAAACAACTGGTAAGCTTCTTTACCGGAAACCTTGCCCAGCTTTTCAGCCAGTTGCAGTTGCAGGGGAATACGGATGGAGTTCGAATAGAAAGCAATTTTTTCCAGCTGTTCTTCAATGCGTTTTACCCAATGAGGATGGGTGTGACCAATGCTGATTACGGCATGACCTCCATACAGATCGAGATATTGATCGCCTTTATCATCCCAGACATAGGAGCCTTTGGCTTTTACGATGTTGATTTCATTAACCGGGTAAACGTCAAATAGATTCATGTATATATTTTAGAAATAGTTTGCTTTAAGTTTTAGCCCGGTGGTTTCGTCAAGCCCAAAAACCAGGTTCATATTCTGAACCGCCTGCCCGCTGGCGCCTTTTATTAAATTATCAAGGACCGTATGAACCACCAGTTTGTTTCCTGTTTTTTCTAACTGGATAACCGCCTTATTCGTATTTATTACCTGTTTTAAAAAAATAGCTTCGGTGCTTATCTGGATAAATGGATGCTCCCGGTACAGGTCTTTATATAATTCAATAAGTTCGGTAAGGTTTCGATCCAACCGGATAACTGAACTGATAAAAATGCCTCTTGTAAAATCTCCTCTCCAGGGAACGAAGCTGAGGTCTATACCGTTTTCGGGTTGCAACTCTAACAGCGATTCACCAATTTCGCCCAGGTGCTGATGCGTCAGTGTTTTGTAGGCCTGAATATTATTTTGCCTCCAGCTGAAATGGGATGTTGCCGATAAGGATTGTCCGGCACCGGTGGATCCTGTAATGCCGGTCGTATAAATTTCTGAAAGTATACCTGCTTTGGCCAGGGGTAATAAACCTAACTGGATGGCCGTAGCAAAACAACCGGGGTTGGCAATGTTTTGTGCTGATTTTATTTTTTCTCTGTTTAATTCAGGAAGTCCATAAATAAATTGCCGGTTACCGAACGAAGATTGTGCAGCCAGGCGGAAATCATTTGCGAGGTCAATCACTTTAACCGATTCTGGAATATTATTTTCTTCTAGAAATTTTCTGGATTCGCCATGACCCAGGCACAGAAAGAGAACGTCTATTCCATCGCTTACTTCTCCTGTGAATTTTAATTCGGTTTCCCCCAACAAATCCTGGTGAACCGTATAAACCGGCTTGCCTGCATGGCTGCGGCTGTTGATAAAAGAAATTTCCGCACCCGGGTGATTGAGTAATAGTCGTAGCAGTTCACCTCCGGTATAGCCAGCGCCCCCGATTATGCCTGCTTTAATTTTTGTCATCAGCATCTGTTTTTACCATATGATAAATAAATGTCTGGTTGCCAAATATTTTACTAAAGCCTCTTACATCATCTCCGGTGAAGCCGGTATTCATCTCACCATATTTGCCAAACTTGCTGTTCATCAGGTCATATTTTGATTCAATACCGATGATTTGAAAACGGAAAGGAAATAATTGTACAAATACATCTCCGGTCACATTCCGTTGGCTACTTTCCAGGTACGTTTCTATGTCTCTCATCACTGGGTCCAGGATCTGGCCTTCATGAAGCCAGTTACCATAGAATTGGGACAACTGGTCTTTCCATTGTTGTTGCCATTTGGTAAGCACATGTTTTTCCAAAGCATGATGTGCTTTCAGGATAACCATGGGTGCGGCCGCTTCAAAACCCACACGGCCTTTTATGCCAATAATGGTATCACCCACATGTATGTCACGACCAATACCGTAGGGACCGGCGATAGCCTGTAAATATTGAATCGCTTCGGAAGGGTGATCCATCTTTTTATCATTCACTTTTTTCAACTCACCTTTTTCAAAATGCAGTTTCACTTCTTCGTTACCGGTTTTTGTGACCTGTGTGGGCCAGGCATCTTCGGGTAACATTCCTTTTGAAGACAAGGTTTCTTTACCACCCACACTGGTTCCCCAAAGTCCCTTGTTGATCGAATACATCGATTTGTCAAAATTCATGGCCACCCCGTTTTCTTTCAGGTAAGCGATCTCTTCTTCACGGGTGAGTTGCAGGTCTCTAATGGGTGTTATGATTTCCACACCGGGGATCATGATATGAAATATCATATCAAACCGGACCTGATCGTTACCGGCGCCGGTGCTGCCATGTGCTACGGCATCCGCGTTTAATTCCCGGGCATGGTCCGCAATATGTATAGCCTGGCTGAGTCTTTCGGCAGAAACGGAAAGAGGGTAGGTGTTATTCTTTAATATGTTTCCATAAATCAGGTATTTAATAATGCTGTCGTAATAATTTTTTACCGCATGCACAGTCTTATGCGATTTCACGCCCAATGTAATAGCATGTTCCTCAATATGTTTCAATTCCTCTTTACTGAAACCACCGGTATTTACAATGATACTGTGGACCTCATAACCCATTTCCCGGGTCAGGTATTTAACACAGTAAGAAGTATCTAATCCGCCGCTAAAACCTAAAACAACTTTCTTTGTCATGGACTGCCAGGATTGATTTTTATAAATGAAATAAGTGATGCAATAATGATTTTGGTTTTACACCGCCCCCATTGCCATTTTTACCTTTCTTCATAAAAGGGTTTAATAATTTCCATTGTTTGAACCGTAGCAACCGCTCAAATCCTTTTACATTTTCTTTAAAGAATTCTTTGGTTTCTTCCGGCTCGTAGTGGTCTTTGGGATCGTACAGCATAGCGGTACACATACAATTCTTTCTTTCTTTGCTCATCAGTATCTCATAGTTCACACAGCTTTTACAACCTGCCCAGAAAGCTTCATCCTGGGTTAGTTCCGAGTAGGTAACCGGTTCATAACCCAGATCGCTGTTGATTTTCATGACTGCAAGACCGGTTGTTAACCCGAAAATTTTTGATTCCGGGTATTTTTGTTTTGACAGGTTAAATATTTTTTGTTTGATAGATTTTGCCACACCGCTTTTTCGGAAAGCCGGGGCTACGATCAATCCGCTGTTGGCCACATATTCACCATGACTCCAGGTTTCAATATAACAAAAACCGGCCCATTCATTCTGATCAGTGATCGCAATGACGGCTTTTCCTTCGTCAATCTTCTGTTCAATATATTCCGGGCTGCGTTTGGCAATACCGGTACCACGGGCTGTGGCCGAGGTTTCCATTTCGTCGGTGATTGTCCTGGAATAAACTTTATCCGCAGCGGTTGCAACCCTAACAATTATATGCTGATTTTTCACTTGTTATCTGATGTTGTAAAATACAGGCCACCAATCCTAAATTCATTTAGCGGGAAGTGTTTCACTGACAGGGACCAGGGTGAGGGGTTCGTCCTGTCAGCATACAGGATTACGTCGGGGACGGGAAAAAGTAAACAGGTCATACCCAACAGCATAGACACCACTGGTTATGGGTGCATGAAACGCAAATTGCTTGGTATGTGTCAGTATATTATTCATGTTTACAAACAAGTTGTAAATTGAGAACAAATGTATAATAATAATTGGTTTAATTTCATAAATATTTTGTTATAAAACCAGCTATATGGAAACCGAAAATGCGCCTTTATCCGAACAGCCGTCAGAACTTCAGCCGCAACTAAAACGGGTCAGCGGGTTCAAACGATTTACCCGAACATTGATGGTGATGCTGTTGATCGGTTTAATTGTTTTTGTTTACTTCTGGTATTTTTTTGTTTTTGGGGAAGGGGTAAAATCCGGGCATCTGAATTATGCGGTCCGGAAAGGAAATATTTTTAAAACCTATGAAGGAAAATTGATCCAGGAAGGATTCAGGAGTCAAACAGCCGGCAGCATCCAATCTTACGAGTTTGAATTTTCAATTAAAAGCAAAAAAATTTACGAGATATTGTCAGCCAACAGTGGCAAGAGCTTTGATCTGCATTATAAAGAATACCATGGGGCCGTACCCTGGCGGGGGAATACAAAATACATCGTGGACAGTATTATTTCAATGAGAGATCAATAAACTTATTGCCCGGCATACAGTAAGAAAATGGCCGGTCTTTTATGAATGTCGGGCTTATTTTTTTCCCAGGCTGAAATTCTTTGGGTTTTAATCCATTCATTTTTTCCGGTAATATCCACAGCTATGCAGAGTTTTGTTTCTGCGTTACAAGTTTTCAGCAGTGCCTCAATCAATTGATTATTCCGGTAGGGTGTTTCAATAAAAATCTGGGTGCAGTTTTTCTTTGCTGATTCCGTTTCCAGTTCTTTAAGGGCTTTACTGCGCTGCTGACCATCGATCGGTACATAACCTGCAAACCGGAACTGCTGACCATTCATGCCACTAGCCATCAGTGCCAGCAAAATGGAACTTGGGCCGACCAACGGTTTTATTTTCACATTCATTTCATGAGCCATGGCGATCAATACCTGTCCCGGGTCGGCTACACCGGGGCATCCTGCTTCACTGATGATACCGGTATTTTTTCCTTCTTTTATTTTTTGCCTGAATATATCAGGGCTGTTGTCAGAAATTTCATGCCATTCATAAGCATCTATCTCCATTTCTTTCCATAGGTTTTTGAAATAGCGGCGTGTGGTTCTTTTATTTTCAACAAAAAAAACCTGGCATTTTTTAACAGCATCTGTAATATAAGGGGGTATGACATCCAGGCCTTCATCGGATAATACAGAGGGTATGAGATAAACGGTAGCCATAGATATCAGCTGCTTTTGACTTTATGAACACTTAGTGTGGCAGCAATGACTGCATAGGCCGGGGCAAGTACAATCACCATATGCATGATATAAAATAGTAAGCCGTTACCGATGGCCAGTCCCTTATGTCTCCCGGTTAATGTAATACTTTGGGCAGGTGTTAAATTAACTCTTGCAAAACTGTAATCCAGCATTGAAAATCCAAAATAATAACATTCCATCAATAATGCAATAATAGGCGTGATCCAGCCAACAACCGGTATGAGTGATAACAAAATCAGCGATACCAGGTAAACTAATTGCCAGCTGCAATTTCTTAAAGCCAGTTTACTATTGCGGATACAATCCTTTTTTAATTCCGGCCAGTTAAAGGAATGTTCCTGGCCATTAATGATCGCTTCCGTTTTTTCACTCAGGTAAGCAAAAACCGGGGATCCGATAATCAGGATCAGGTATTTAAAAAGGGAAAAATATAAAAGTACCAGGACCAGGCGTAACATCATTCCCGTCATTACGAAAAGAAAACTCAGCCATTCATTCCGTTCTTTCTGCAGCCAGGTTTCAATACTTAACTGGTGGCTGATCCAGGAGACCACAGCATCGGAGGATTGCCAGAAGAAAAACATACCAGTTATAAACAACAACGTATAAATGATTCCGGGAATGATTATCCACCTGAACAAACGGTGTTCCTGAATAAACCGGTGCGCCTCTCCCCAGGACTGGACAGCTATGACAATTTCTTTCAACAAAGCCTTAATTTGGGAAGTAAATATACTGAAAGGGGGTGGTAAGTTGTGATTCGTGTGTGGTGAAGGACTCTCTGGAAAGAAAAACAGGAATTATCATATGAAAAAGTTGTCCGTTGGTTTTTACAGACGGGATAATGTACTGCAAATTGCCCGGGATTTATTGGGAAAACTTTTAGTGACCCGGTGGAATGGGCAAACTACATCAGGACGGATTGTAGAAGTAGAGGCCTATGAAGGTGTTTTGGACAAAGCTTCTCATGCATTTGGTGGCAGAAAAACCAATCGTAATGAAATTATGTATGCAAACGGAGGTCTAACGTATGTTTATTTGTGTTATGGCATTCATCATCTTTTTAATGTAGTTACTCATACTAAAAAAACGCCGCATGCTATTCTTATCCGGGCATTGGAGCCCGTAAAAGGGGTAGAAATAATGCTGGAAAGAACCCGAAAAAGAAGCGGTGATAATACACTGACAAAAGGCCCAGGTAATTTATCCCGGGCGCTGGGTTTAACGGTATGGCATAGTGGCCGATCCCTGCAAAGCAAAGAACTTTTTATCGCAGATGATGGATTTGTGTATTCCGAAAAGGAAATAGCGGCCTCCCCAAGGATAGGTGTTGATTATGCCGGTAAAGATGCCGCACGCCCTAATCGCTTTTATATAAAAGGAAATCTATTTGTAAGCGGTAAACCAAAATAGGTTGTATTTTCAGGTCAAATCTCGCTGCTTGTCCAAACAACAACTTAAATTTATTTCCCTTTTTGCCGGGATTGCCGTTTCGCTGCTATTGTATTTCGTGAATCCTTTTAGTGTATCACCCGGTGCGGCCAAAGTATTGGCCATTGCCGGATTAATGATCAGCTGGTGGGTAACAGAAGCATTGCCCATGCCGGTAGTAGCCTTGTTGCCATTAATACTTTTCCCGCTGCTTGGTATTTCCAGCCTGGAAGCAACCGCAACACCGTATGCCAACCCCATCATCTTTTTATTTATGGGTGGTTTTATGCTGGGACTGGCCATCGAAAAATGGAATCTGCATAAACGAATTGCACTGAATATTGTGCGTATCACTGGTACCAGTGGCGACAGGATCGTGTTGGGTTTTATCCTGGCTACGGGTCTGTTAAGTATGTGGTTGAGTAATACGGCCACAACGATGATGATGTTCCCGATTGCTTTATCGGTGATACATGTGATGAAAGAGAATCATAAAGGCGAGGGAAATATTGCCAATTTTTCCCTTACGATCATGCTGGTTATAGCGTATGCTTCGAATATCGGGGGAATAGCCACCATCATTGGTACTCCACCCAATGTGGCCTATGTCGGTTATATTCAAAAGAAATATAATTATAGTGTTGATTTTGTAAACTGGATGCTTATCTGCACCCCGTTAGCTATATTGATGTTAGCCACCCTGTATTGGGTAATGGTAAAATGGCTTTTTCCTAATCGAATTAAATCTGATGATAGTACAAAACAATTGATACAAAATGAGGTTCAGCAACTAGGACCATTGTCGGTTGCTGAAAAAAGGGTTCTCTTTATTTTTATTGGCACTGCATTTCTTTGGATTACAAGAGGTATTATTAATGATGCCCAGGATTGGTTCAAACTGGACGATACGATCATTGCTATAATGTGTGCAATAGCTTTGTTTATTTGTCCATCCGGAAGTGATGATCCGCAAAATGATTCTTTACTGGAATGGAGTGATACAAGCAAAATGGCCTGGGGTATTTTATTGTTGTTTGGTGGCGGTATTTGTTTGGCCGGTGCTTTGGAAAAAGCCGGGCTGATGCAACAACTTGGTCAATGGTTGGCGCAATTCTCGGGGAATCAATTTTTGCTGGTATTGGTTGTTGTTACTGTTTCACTTTTTATAAGCGAGGTGATGAGTAATGTAGCTCAGGTCATAGTCTTTGCACCTGTAGTGTCATCCCTCGCTGATGCGATGGGAATGAATCCACTTTTGCTAGGCATCCCGATGACCCTGGCAGCTAGTTGTGCCGGAATGCTGCCCATGGGAACACCTCCCAATGCCATTGTGTTTGCAAGCGGTCATATTAAACTCCGGCAAATGACCAAAGCAGGATTTGTTATGAATATTATTTCGGTGATCCTGATCACCTTGTTTTGCTGGTTCCTGCTTCCATTCCTTATGAAGATGTAATTGCCCGTATGTACCAATGAACCGAACTGTGAACGTGGTAAAGCAGAACGGGGAATAATATGAATGTCAGAATCTCCAGCCGGCACTTATTCCGGCCATCGGACAAAATCCATCTCCATAAGATACTTTATCCCCTTTTGTATTAAGGGTAAGCTGAGTGCCTGCTGTAAAATAGGGGGTAATAAAGAACAGGTCATTGATCAGAAAAGTATAACCCGCTTCTACACCTGGTTGCAGGACGGTTAGCTTTGAGGTGCTTTCAGTAACGGGGATGCTCCAGTGCATATTCATTTTCCACAGATCAGCTCTTGCACCAATATAAAACCTCCGGGGAAGTGCATTAAAATAATACCGGTATCCTATTGATCCACCCCAACCGTGACCTTCCTCACTGTCATGGATACTTGTTTTTTTTAATCCGGCTTTGTTGTAACCCGCCCTTAACTGAACAGAATGGTGAATCTTAGCATTAATAGCCAATTGCAGATTAACGATCATCCCATCAGGATACCATTGATATTCAGCACCTGCATCAATGGTGTTATAGCCCATATCCTGTGAACGGGATACCATTGAAAAAATAAAGGTAAAAAGGAGCAGGTATGTACGTTTTTTCATAAGGATAAATTGGATGGGGTAGTTTCTTTTACAGAAAAATAAAAGCAACACTCCATAACGGTGTTGCCTGGTAAATATTTTATAAAAACGGCAAAAATATCAGAATCTGGGACAGTTTAGCTTCTTGGCATTCGGATCAATCGGTTTCTTAATATAGATCAGCGATATCTCCATGCCGCCCCGGGTATTGCTAGCAGGTTTCAGGGTGGAGGTATTGGCATCATAAGTGACACCAATATGAAGCCCGGAAAATTCCAAACCAACATAGGGAATAGCTGCATCGTTGAAACGATACCATCCACCCACGTAAACGTTTACAGGATTATCCTGATCCTGATTTACATTATAAGCAAATGCTCCGCCTGCGACGGTATTATGTGCTTTGGCCTGAATGCTATGAATGGCTGAGACGTGTAAATAATTGTAAGAGCCAATAGGAATTTTTCCACCTGCCTGAAGGGTAGTTCTTGCTGCCAGTAAATATTCCCCACCTTTAAAACTTTCTTTGGGCCGGTTGATATGATACATGGATGCGCCCACATAAAAGTTATTATATCCGTTGGTACTTCCATTATATAATACACCGGCATTAATATCTACATAACTGACATTAATCTGCTTATTGGTAAAGATCTCCCCGGTAGTCCCGGGAACAAAACCCAGCGGGGTCAGTTCATCTTCAAAAACCACTTTGGTTATATCCAGGCGTTTATTCAGATAAGCTCCCTGGAATCCGACGCCAATCTGGTGAAAACCATCTTCATCAAGTCCTTTATGATAGGCCAGGGATAAACCGGCGCCATTGGTAACCAATACACCGTCACCAGCCCTGTCCGTAAAACCCATTACCCCCATACCCATCTGGTCAATATCTGAGAGACGGTTTTTTAATATGCCAAAATCAACAGAAACCGTTTTGGTAACAAAGGCATTTGAAATGGTAGGCCATTGGTTACGGTAATTGCCGGCTATCCGGTATACGCCATCAAATTTCCCGGTCAGGGCTGGGTTGAGCGTAAGGGGTGAAGCAAAAAATTGGGAAAAATTAGGATCCTGTGCATCAGACACATTTACCAATGTTACCCAAACTGTAAGGGCAGTAAGAAATTTTTTCATCTCAGCTATTAATGTTTTTTCACTGTTCACACGGATGAATTACCAAAATCCCCGTCCGAAAACTGTAAACGTATTATTTTTTTTGAAATTGCCTTAACCTTCTGTTGATCTGATCCGTTTTCAACTGGTACGAAATGGAAAAATACAACAATTTAAAGACCTATAAAAGGAAAATTTAGCTGCTTTTCCCTAAATCTTAGGGTACCAGACCTTCACCTAAAGCATTGAGTTAAAGTGGTAAAACAGATAACACAAAATCGTAATTATATTACGAATAATAAATATTTCCCGGCAACAAAAGAAAAGATGCAGTGTTTTAACCTGATAGAAATAACCCGAAAAAGATAAACTTTCTTACACCTGAACTTTCGTCCCAAAAGCCAGGTCTCCCGCATCTCCCAGTCCCGGGACAATATAGCCTTTGGCGGTCAACTCATCATCAATATCCCCGCACCAGATCGTAACGGCCGGCTCTTCTCTTTTTACAAATTCTATACCCACGGTGCAGGCAATGGCCACAACAATATGAATTTCCCTTGGGCGGCCTTCTTCTTTTAGATGATGAATGGTTTTTACGAGGGAAGAACCCGTGGCCAGCATCGGGTCGGAAATAATCACCACCCTGTTTTCCAGGTCGGGGCAGGATACATAATCCAGGCTAATTTCAAAACTGCCATCTTTTTTATGTTTGCGGTAGGCAGAAATAAAAGCATTGTCTGCCTGGTCAAAATAATTCAGCAATCCCTGGTGAAGGGGTAGCCCGGCCCGCAGGATCGTAGCCAGTACCGGTTGTTCTTTTAATACTTTATGTACGGCAGTACCCAATGGTGTAGGGATTTCTTTTTCCTCAAAGGGTAATACTTTGCTGATTTCATAAGCTGCCACTTCGCCAATACGTTCCAGGTTACGACGAAACCGCATACGGTCTGTCTGAACAGATACATCACGGAGTTCACCAACCCAATTGCTTATTAACGAGTGCTGCTGGCTGAGATTGACTATCATGAAATTGAATATTTAATATTGTGGATTGAATATTGTAAAACAATCCAAACCTTTGCGGGTACTGGCGTAATGAGCAAATCTAAAATCAAAAATCTGCAATCAAAAATCTAAAATCTTCTTATGGTTTACCGGGCAATTGGTTTAATGAGTGGCAGTTCACTGGACGGACTGGATATAGCATTTGTTGAATTCCAGGAACAGGGTGGAAAATGGGACTATGAGATTCTACAGGCAATTTGTTACCCGTATCCCCCTGAGTGGGTGGTTAAATTGAAAGGGGCCATTAACCTTTCCGCCAGGGACTATCAATTACTGCATGCTGAATACGGGCATTACACCGGGCAACAGGTCAATAAATTTATTTATGATCATCAATTACAATACCAGGTTGCTGTTATTGCTTCACACGGTCATACTTCATTTCATATGCCGGATAAAAAAATGACGGCACAGTTAGGAGATGGAGCTGCCATCGCTGCCGAAACCCAATTACCGGTTGTATCCGACCTGAGGGCACTGGATGTGGCTTTTGGCGGGCAGGGGGCACCGATCGTTCCTATGGGAGAAAAGATGCTGTTGGGCGCATACGACCTGTTCTTAAACCTGGGGGGTATTGCCAATATTTCTTTTAATACGGACCGGTATATAGCTTTTGATGTTTGTCCGGCCAACCGGGTATTAAATATGCTGGCAAATGAGGCGGGTAAGGAATACGATGAAAGCGGGAAAATGGCTGCCACCGGGGCCGTTAATAAAGCATTACTCGATAAATTAAATGCACTGGATTATTACCGCGAACCCTATCCAAAATCCCTGGCTAATGATTTTGGAACGGACCTGGTTTATCCGTTGATAAAAAGAGAAAAGATAGCCACTGAAGATGCGCTAAGAACCTATGTGGAGCATATCGTTGAGCAAATCAAGAATGCCGTGACCGGTTTCCGTCCTATGACACCTGGTTCCCGGCTTCTTGTAACCGGGGGCGGGGCTTTAAATACATTCCTGATTAAGCGGTTATCAGAAATTTTAGAAGAGCACCAGTTAAAAACAGTCGTACCGGGAGAAAAACTGGTAAATTTTAAGGAGGCATTAATTATGGCTTTTTTTGGGGTGCTTCGCTGGCGGCAAGAAAATAATGTGTTATCTTCCGTAACCGGGGCAGCCAGAGATAGTATCGGTGGCGCTTTGTGGACAGGACAGGAAGCCTGACGAAGTAATCAGTCCTTTTTCTTACAATGACAAATGTCGAAAATGAAAGAAAAAGTAGTTTTAAAGCCCGTAAGAATTGTTAAACCAGTAACAAGAGAAAAGCTTCAGCATACGGGTAGCAGAGATATGACTGCAGAAAAAGAAATATTTTACCAGCTGCAACAAAACTTCGTCCCGCAATACGAAGCCGTTTTTCATGATAAAATGGCTCCCAAGACGGTAGTCGTAATTCCAAGTCTTACACTGGACCAGGAAATACTTCCGAAAATTGAAGGTATCGTTCACTATGAAGAACGATTGCTTTGTTTGTTGATGTTGCTGCGTATGCCCCGGACGCATGTGATCTATATAACCAGTGTCCCGGTAGATCCGATCATTATTGATTATTATCTTCATTTGCTCCCGGGCATCACCGGGTATCATGCCCATAAAAGGCTTCATTTCTTCAGTTGTCATGATTCCGCTTTTTGTTCACTTACGGAAAAAATTCTGGCCCGGCCCCGGTTGATGAAACGTATAAAAGAAACCATACCGGTTGGTCATTTAGCACACCTGGCCTGTTTCAATGTTACGGAGCATGAACGGAAATTGGCAGTAGAATTAGGTCTTCCTGTATATGGCTGTGATCCCGAATTACTTTTCTGGGGTACCAAATCCGGCAGCCGGGAGATCTTTAAAGAGTGTGGCCTGAATTTGCCTGACGGGTATGAAAATATTTTAAATGAAGCGCAACTGATCAAAGCCCTGGCTGATTTATACTATGCCAACCCGGGGATACGCAAAGCCGTTGTAAAAATGAATGATGGATTCAGCGGGGAAGGCAATGCTATATTTTCTTATGATAAAATTTCGCCACAGGATGATATTGAGATGCAGATAAGCCATCAATTGCCCGTATATCTGGATATTGTTGCAAAAGGGCTTACCTATCCCCAGTTCATCCGGAAATTTGAAAGCATGTGTGGCATTGTTGAAACTTTTATTGAGGGTGATGAAAAGGCTTCCCCTTCGGTACAGTGCCGTATCAATCCCCTGGGAAAAATTGATATTATTTCCACACACGACCAATTGATGGGAGGGGAAGAGGGGCAGGTTTTTCTGGGGGGTACTTTTCCGGCAAGTAGGGCATATAGTTTTGAGGTAGCCGAAATAGGCAGAAAAGTTTCTGCTGCCCTTAAGAAAAAAGGTGTTCTGGGAAGATTTGGTGTTGATTTCCTTTCAGTCAAAGAGCAGGGAACATGGAAGCATTATGCCATTGAAATAAATCTCCGGAAAGGGGGAACCACGCATCCGTACATTATGCTTCAGTTTCTAACCAATGGAGATTATAATGCTGATACCGGTAAGTTCATACTGGCCAATGGTGATGAAAGATGTTACCTGTTCACTGACAATTTACAGGATGCAAGATATAAAGGCCTTACCCCGGGCGATTTAATGGATATCGCCATGCTGAATCATCTTCATTACGACAGTACCAAGGAAGAAGGGGTTATGTTTCACCTGATCGGGGCGCTCTCTCAATATGGCAAACTGGGCCTGGTTTGTATTGCCGGTACCTTAGAAAGGGCCAGGTATTTTTATGATGAAACGATCCGGGTATTAAAACAGGAATGTACTTCATGCTGATAGATGCCGCGGGTTTCTCCTCACTTTTTGATTGCCGTAAGGTGGATAAAAGTTGTTAAATTCAGCCATTATTTATTCCAGCACTTTTTACGATCCAATTTTATAAAAAATGCTGGCTAAACCCGGTAAAACTAACCCCGTTCCAGGAATTAAAACTGCTTTTTTTAAAAAGCTGGTTCCGGATCATGACCTGAATCGGGGGAATAATGGTTTTAATTATTAAAAAAAATCGATTTAATAAATTATCATGAAAGCAAAATCAATTAAAGGGAAAACAGCAGCAGAAATAAAAACTGAATTGGAAGCCAGTATGGCTGATGGTTTTACGCCAACGCTGGCTATTGTGTTTTTGTCTCTTAGTAGAGAAATTGAATCTGTTTCCGGCATTTTAGATGATAAAGGCATTACTATTTACGGCGCCACTACCCATGGCGAATTCATTGATGAAGAACTGGGTAAAGAATCCATTGCTATCCTGTTGCTGGATATCAACCGGGATTATTTCATGGTGATGCTGGAAGAGTTTCCCGAAAAAAATTACAGGGAGGTAACTCAGGCCATGGCCAAAAAAGCCATGGAGAAATTTGCCACCCCTGCATTTCTCATCGCCGGAAGCAACATGGAAACGGATGCTGAGCAATTGTTGTTTGGATTTGAAGATATCGTTGGCAAACAGGTAAATGTTTATGGTGGCATGGCAGGCGATAATGTCACATTTACCGAACAGTTTGTCTTTACCAATGAAAAATCCAGTAACCGCGGTATAGTGGCCATAGTTCTGGATGAAGAAAAAATAAAAATAAAGGGGGTAGCCACCTGCGGATGGAAAGCAATGGGTACAGCGAAAACAGTTACCAAAAGTGAGGGCAACAGGCTTTATACCATTGATGATATCCCGGTATTGGAGCTTACCAAAAAATACAGTGGCATTGAAAACGTCAGTAAAGAGAATAATGCTTTAGCGATTGAAATAGCAACCAATTTCCCATTACAATTGCAAAGAGAAAAAGGAGCACCGGTTATGCGGCCCGGCCTGTTGATAAACTGGGAGGATGGCTCTTTTATCTGCAGCGGCTCCGTACCGCAAGGGGGAAAGGTCCGCTTTTCGCTTCCACCTGATCTGGATGTAATAGATAAAGTGATTGAAGGTGTAGAAAAATTAAAAGCAACAGAGATGCCGGAAGCTGATGCTATGATAATGTATAGTTGTGCTGGCAGGTTAGTGTCCATGGGGCCCTTAATGAGTACAGAAATTGAAGGCGTGAAAAAAGTATGGAATGTGCCCATGGTGGGTCTTTTTTCCAATGCAGAACTGGCCAGGGCTACCGATGGAAATCTGGAAATGCATAACCTCACCACCTGTTGTGTGGCATTAAAAGAAAAATAATTATTAAACAGGCTTCTCTTCACCTCAGAGAACAAGAGAAGCTGGGATTTCGCAGCGTTGCTTTGCGTTAACCCTGCCTGCCGGCAGGCAAGTCTTTTAACTCATGTTCTCTGCGGTAAAAAAAATGAACCAGCATTTACAGAATATTTTCAATGTTATTCAGCAGGATGAAAGTATTACTGCTGAACAAAAGAATGCAATTATAAAATCGCTGAAGGATGCGGACAAAGAATTAGAGATAACTGCCTTTAAGCTCGACCGGACAGAAAAAGTTAAAAAAACAACAGCTATTTTATTAGAAGAAACCATTGATGAACTTGAACAGAAAAGAAAAGCTATTGAGGAAACCAATGCGGCTTTACAAAAATTGCTGGATGATCTGCATGCTACTCAGGCCCAATTGATCCAATCAGAAAAAATGGCATCATTGGGTGAACTCACTGCAGGCATAGCCCATGAAATACAGAACCCATTGAATTTCGTTAATAATTTTTCTGATGTAAGTACTGAGCTGGTGGATGAAATGAATGAAGAGATAGACAAAGGTAATTTGGAAGATGCTAAACAAATAGCCCAGGACCTGAAACAAAATCTGGAAAAAATAAATCACCATGGTAAACGGGCAGGTGATATTGTAAAAGGGATGCTGCAGCACAGCCGTAGCAGCAGTGGTGTCAAGGAGCCAACTGATATAAATGCTTTGGCGGATGAATATTTACGATTAGCTTATCACGGTTTGAGGGCAAAAGACAAATCATTCAATGCAACGATGAAAACTGATTTTGATGAAAGTATCGGTATTATCAATGTTATTCCGCAGGATATGGGAAGGGTGATATTGAATTTAATTACGAATGCGTTTTATGCAGCCTCCCTGCCTCCGCCAGCTGGCGGATTCAAAGACCCTGATTATGTACACAGTCCTACAGTTTGGGTGACTACAAAGAAAGAAGGGAATACAGTTTTGATTTCAGTTAGAGACAATGGACCGGGCATCTCTCAAAAAATACTGGATAAAATATTTCAACCTTTTTTTACCACCAAACCCACAGGACAAGGAACAGGATTGGGTTTATCATTGAGTTATGATATTGTAAAAGCACATGGCGGGGAGTTGAAGGTGGTCACGAAAGAGGGAGAAGGAACAGAATTTATAGTTTTGATTTAAAAATCCAGGTATGAGATCATTTATTCTTTCGTTAATCTTTATTTCAGGATTATCATTTACTATTCATGCACAGAATCAGAGTGCTGATAGTCTGAATCAATTATTAAAAATTTCTAATGCGGACACTAATCGTGTAAACTTGTTGCTTAAAATAGCTCAAACTTATTTTTTCTCAAAACCAGATACGTGTCTTTTTTATTCTGAAGAGGCCCTGGAGCTGGCCAGGAAGCTACATTTTATTTCAGGAGAAGTTACTGCATTAAATGTTTCAGGTGAGGCATTGAGATTTATTGGTAATTATCCCCGGGCACTTAAAATGCAAATTGCAGCAGTCGGGCTAAATCGAAAAATGAAAGACCCGGCTGGCGAAGCCGTGAGCCTTGGTTTTATTGGTTTGATTTATGTTGAATTCAGGGAGTATCGTCTGGGACTTAAATACCTACTACCGTCGCTGGAGTTGAACAGGCAGCTATCCAATCGGATTATGGAAACTTTTACCTTAACAAATATTGGCAATGCCTATAATTTGCTGAAGATGCATGACTCTGCGTTATATTATCAACGAATGGCACTAAAATACTTTGATGGTTTGAAACACGGCCCTTTGAAATCACTTATTTTAACGCGGTACGGTAATGCTTTTGTAGGTCTGGTTAAAAAAGATTCTGCCTTATTTTATTTTCAGATGGCAATGCAAAATGCAAATACTGTTATTGACATAGTCAATATTTCTAAAATTCAAATAAGAATTGCGGAATTGTATGAATCATCAGGAGGATTTGACTCAAGTTTGTATTATGCACGAAAAGGTTTTGTAAACAGTCAGCAATCTGCACAGATTTCAGAAATTCTAGCCGCCAGTAATTTACTCAAAAAGCTTTTCCGCCAAACTAAAAACTCAGATAGTGCTTTATTCTACCAGGAAATTGCTTACACAATGAATGACAGCTTATACGGACCTCAAAAATTTAAAGATCTTCAACTTTTAATGCTGGAAGAACAAGAGAGAGAACAAAAGGTTATCAGGGATCAAGAACAATTCAAAAATAAAATTAGATATACTATTCTAATTTCAGCATTAGGCATTTTTTTACTGCTTGCATTTATTCTCATAAGAAATAACCGTCAAAAACAAAAAGCTAACAACCTGTTGAAAGAACAAAAAATTAAAATTGAAAATACGCTGACAGAATTAAAAGCCACCCAATCCCAGCTTTTACAATCAGAAAAAATGGCAAGCCTTGGTGAACTTACTGCAGGCATTGCCCATGAAATTCAAAACCCGTTAAACTTTGTCAATAATTTTTCAGAGGTGAATAAAGAATTAGTTGATGAGATGCAGGCAGAATTAAAAGCCGGAAAAATTGAAGGGGCAATCGCAATTTCAAATGATATAAAAGAGAATGAAGAAAAAATAAATCATCACGGCAAAAGAGCCGATGCTATTGTAAAAGGGATGCTGCAACACAGCCGCAGCAGCAGCGGTGTAAAAGAACCCACAGATATTAATGCCCTGGCTGATGAATATTTGCGTTTGGCATATCATGGTTTAAGAGCAAAGGATAAGTCTTTCAATGCAACAATGATAACTGAATACGATGAGTCGATTGGCAACATCAGGATAATTCCACAGGATTTGGGAAGGGTCATTTTAAATTTAATTACGAATGCGTTTTATGCAGCCTCCCTGCCCTCCGCAGGAGGGTTCTCAGACTCCGATAATAATAAAAGCCCTAAAGTTTGGGTCAGTACAAAGAAGGTTGGGGATACCGTTTTCATTTCTGTTCGTGATAATGGCCCGGGAATCCCTCAAAAAATATTGGATAAAATATTTCAACCCTTCTTTACCACGAAACCAACCGGCCAGGGAACCGGACTAGGGCTGAGTTTGAGTTATGATATTGTAAAAGCACATGGGGGGGAATTAAAAGTTGAGACAAAAGAAGGTGAAGGGTCAACATTTATCGTTTCGATACCGGTATAAATGAAGTAAAATGAAACTAAACAAAAAGCTGGAAGCAGAAGTGATACAGGTGTATAATACCTGGTGGGATAGCTATCTAAATGGCGATGTGAAAACTTATGATTCTTTTCTTGAGGATGATTTCAGATTTATTGGATCTGCAGAAGCAGAAGCTTTTTTAAATAGAAAAGAGGCCACAAAATTTTTCAAAACAACGGCTTATCAGTTTGCAGGAAAAATTGAGAAGAGAAACAGTAGTATAAAAATTGAACCTGTTGATGGACTCGTACTTATAACAGAACTGTCTGATGCCTATTTTCTTAATGGGGCTGAATGGGTTTTCTATTCCAAGTTCAGGTTTTCATCTCTGCTTAAAAAAAATAAACTTGGCTGGAAGTTTGTCTATCAACATTTCTCAATGCCAGATACAAAAGCGCAGGAAGGTGAAACTATAGGATTTGAAAAAATTTCCAACGAAAACCTTGAACTCCGGGAAGCGGTAAATCGTCGCACTATTGAACTACAGGGAAAAAACCGGGAACTGGAAATAGAAACGGCTTTGGAAAAAGTGCGTGCTATTGCCATGGGCATGAAAGAACCCGCTGACATGCTGGATGTATGCAAGACCATTTCTCTCCAGCTACAGGCATTGGGCGTAAAAGATATCCGAAATGTGCAAACAGCCATCTTTTACCCGGACAAGGGCACATACATGAATTATGAATATTATGCCCGGCATCATAAAACCTTCATCACCGAGACCATTTATACTAATCATAAAATTGCCAAGGTTTTTGCTGCAAAAATGCTGAAAGGTAAAGGCGAAGTTTCTGTTACCCATATTAAAGGTGAAAAAGTCAAAGACTGGATCGCTTACCAGAAAAGTACCAATGTATTTGTTGACCGGTTCCTGGAAAAAGCCAGTTCACTTAATTATTACTGGCATTCGCTGGGGCCAGTTGCGTTGGGCATTTCCAGCTATTCACCATTGAATAAGGTGGATCTGAATTTATTCAATCGTTTCCTGAATGTATTTGAACTGGCTTATACAAGATTCCTGGACATTGAGCAGGCCATAGCGCAAGCCAAAGAAGCAAGGATTGAAGCATCATTGGAAAAAGTAAGGGCACAGGCCCTGGGCATGCGAAAGCCCGAAGAGCTGACAAATGTATGCGAAATATTATTCAACGAATTGCAGGCACTGGGTTTCCCCGAACTCAGGAATGCCATGGTCAATATTCATAATGATGAAAAAAGAACTTTTATAAATTATGATTACTCAGATGAGATCGGCAAAAGTATCACCCCGTTGTTTTATGATATACACCCGGTCATAAAAAAACAGATCAAACAGGTACGAATTGCGGATGATGCCTTTTCTGAAACGGTGTTTAAAGGTAAAGACCTGGCAAGCTGGAAAGCATTCCGGAAAAGCCGGGGAGAGAAAGAAGATAAGCGGATAAAAAACAGTACGGCACTTTATTACTATTTCTATTCCATCGGAACAGGATCGATTGGTATCTCCACCTTCCAGGCCATATCTGAAGAAAAACAGGAAATATTAAAAAGGTTCAGAAATGTATTTGCTTTTGCTTACCGTAGATATATGGATGTGTCTCTGGCTGAAGCACAGGCCAAAGAAGCAAAAATTGAACTTTCACTTGAAAGGGTGCGGGCCAGATCCATGGCCATGCATGCCAGTGATGAATTGGTAGCAACATCGGCTGTACTGTTCCAGGAATTGAAGACACTGGGGATTGAAACCATCCGAACCGGCATTGGTATCATTGATGAGGTACAGGAAACCGTGGAAATCTGGTCATCCCAATTGATCGAACAAAAAGAAAATAAAGTGCTGGGCGTTGTGCCCGTCAATATGCATCCTTTTTTTAAAGGGTATTTTAAAGCCTGGAAAGGGAAAGAATCTTTCTTTTCCTATGGGTTGGCCGGGGATGAAGTTCCCCGGTATTACAAAACCATGTCTTCCATTATTTCGTATCCTGCGGGGAAAAGGTTTAACCCCCGGGAAACATTTTATACCTTCTTTTTCCCGGAAGGATCACTCAATGTAATAGCCTATAAATCTTTATCGGAAGAAGATTGTTCTATCATGATACGATTTGCCCGGGTGTTCGGCCTGATTTACAGGCGTTTTCTCGATCTGCAAAAAGCAGAAGCACAGGCAAGAGAAGCACAGATAGAATTGTCATTGGAAAGAGTAAGGGCAGGTGCCATGGCCATGCGGCAGTCTGCTGAGCTCAGTAAATTAATTGTTGTCTTGTACCAGGAGTTAAAGAAACTGGATGCTCAGCTCGACAGGTGCTTTATCATGATTGTAAATCCCGAAAATCAGGGCATCACCTGGTGGCTCGCAGGAAAGGAAGGCCTGATGGCTGAAAATGGTTTTTTTATTCAGATGAATCAGCATCCTTCCCATTTGATGTATCTCGACCACTGGCAGAAGCGGACAAAAAAATGGCAATATCTTTTTGAAGGAAAAGAAAAAAGAGACTGGGACAAATTTGGTTTCAATAAAACAGCGCTGGCCAAGTTGCCTGAGTTCATAAAAAAGGATATGGCCGGCGTAAAGAGCATTCATCTCTCAGGTTCATCTGATCAATTTGGTTCGCTGGTAACAGGCAGTCTTGAACCATTGCCCGAAGAGCACCAGGATATTATCAATCGTTTTACTATCGCATTCAACCAGGCTTATACCCGTTTTCTCGATCTGCAAAAAGCCGAGGCACAGGCCAGGGAAGCACAGATAGAATTGGGATTGGAAAGAGTGAGGGCAAGGGCCATGGCCATGCAAAAATCGGACGAATTATCAGCATTGGTTGATACCTTGTTTAAAGAATTGACCAAACTTGATTTTGCATTAAACTGGTGCATCATCAATATCATTGATGAGCCATCGCTGACCAATAGGGTTTGGGCTGCCAACCCTGAAACAAACAAGCCACCCGAATCGTACCTGATGAAGTTTGAAAATTATCCTTTTCATCATTCCATGCTAAAAGGATACCAGGAAAGAAAAACAAAACATGTATACGTTATAGAAGGAAAAGAGAAAACAACATACGATAATTATCTCTTTAATGAAACAGAATGGAAAAGAGTTCCCAAAGATGCGCAGGATGCTTCAAGAGCCATGAAAAGATATGTGGCTACTTTCTCTTTCAGCAACTTTGGCGGGTTACAGACGGTTGGAGAGGAATATCTGTCTGAAGAGAATCTTGATATACTCAGCCGCTTCGGAAAAGTTTTCGATCTTACTTATACCCGTTTCAATGATTTGAAACTGGCCGAAGCCAGTGCAAGAGAAGCACAGATAGAAGCAGCATTAGAAAGAGTTCGTTCAAGAACGATGGCCATGCAAAAAAGTAAGGAATTGCCGGAAGCTGCTAATTTATTATTTCACCAGGTTCAGGCTTTGGGCATGCCGGCATGGAGTGCCGGTTATTGCATATGGAACGATGATGGAAAATCAGTTACCTTATGGATGAGCAGTGAGGGAGTTTTGCAGCCGCCATTTACAGCTCCTACAACAGAAGATGAATTATTCATACAAATGCGGGAAGGGCATGAAAAGGGCAAAACATTACATGTGGTGGAGATGGGCGGCAAAAAACTGGAGGCACACTACCAGTATATGCGTACACTGCCTGTTGTTGGTGAAATTTTTGACTCGATACTTACAGCAGGTCACCCGCTGCCCTCCTTCCAGGTCATGCATTACGCATACTTTTCCAAAGGGTATTTATTGTTCATTACTTATGAACCTGTTCCTGATGCCCATGATATTTTCAAACGCTTTGCGTCTGTCTTTGACCAAACCTATACCCGTTTCCTGGATCTCCAAAAAGCAGAAGCGCAGGCAAGAGAAGCACAGATAGAATTGGCACTCGAAAGAGTTCGTGCAAGAACGATGGCTATGCAACATAGCGAGGAATTACAAGATACTTCCCTTATACTCTTTGCGCAACTAAAAGAATTAGGAGAACCTGCAGAGCAATGTACTATAGGTATTATAAAGGAATCAGATGGGGTGGTAGAGATATCTGCAACGCTTCATGGAAATAAAATGCATCAAACTTTCAGGCATAAATTAGATGAGCCTTTCGTGATGACTAAAATGTTCAAAAGTTGGAAAGATCAGCAAAAAACGTTGGTATTAGAAATCAAAGACGAAGAATTGAAGAAGTACAATCAATACCGGAATGAATTGGTAGGCAAAGAAACATTTCCGGTAAAACTGCTTCCGGGTGATCGATGGATAATTCATATAGCTTATTTTTCCAAAGGCATGCTGGCCTTGTCAACCAATGAACCCCGACCGGCAGAATCACTTCAACTATTAGAGCGGTTTGCAATAGTCTTCGAACAAACCTATATCCGTTTCCTTGATCTCCAAAATGCCGAAGCACAGGCAAGAGAAGCCCAGATTGAAGCGGCACTGGAAAGAGTGAGAAGCCGTTCCATGGGTATGCAAAAAAGTGCTGAACTCACTGAGGTAATCCAGGTTGTATTTGAACAATTCGTTCACTTAAATATCAAAATTGGACACACCGGGTTTGTTATGGATTATAAGGCCCGGGATGATTATGATATCTGGGTAGCTGATCCGCTTGGAGGGGTTCCCTCGCAGGTAATCATTCCTTATTTTGATTCGGTGTATTACAATCGTTTTAATGAGGCCAAAGAAAAGGGAGAGAATTTCTTTGCCACCAATCTGAGCTTTGAAGAAAAAAACAAATTTTATCAAAAACTTTTTGAGTATATCCCCGGATTACCGGAGGAAGCAAAGGATTTTTATTTTAGTTGCCCCGGTCTTGCCGCATCAACTGTATTGTTAGATAATGTTTGCCTCTATATTGAGAATTTCGATGGCATCTCCTATACAGATGAAGAGAATGCTACGCTGATGCGTTTTGGAAAAGTATTTCAGCAGACCTATACCCGTTTCCTCGATCTCCAAAAAGCCGAAGCACAAACAAGAGAATCTCAAATTGAATTAGGATTGGAAAGAGTTCGCGCAAGAGCCATGGCGATGCAGAGTTCCGATGAGCTGAAAGAACTGATAGGAACAGTATTTACTGAGTTAACAAAACTTGATCTTGCCCTCACCCGTTGCATCATCTGGGTTTTTGAACCGACAACCAATGCAGCAAGATGGTGGATGGCGAATAGCGAAGAGCCATCCAACCCCATGAGCTTTTATATAAAATACCATGAGCACCCTGCTTATCTCACTTTTGTACAGGAATGGAAAAAACAAAATGCAAAATTTGTTTATGATCTCAACGGCGCTGATAAAATTGCCTGGGATGATATACTGTTTAATGAAACGGAGTTAAAACAACTTCCTGATGTTGTAAAAAATGGTATGAGGGCACCAGGAAGAGTTTTATTGTCTGCTTCCTTTAACAACTTTGGTGGTATCAATGTGGCCAGTCTTGAGCCATTATCAGATGAACATTTTGATTTATTGCTTCGCTTCGCAAAAGTTTTTGATCTTACCTACACCCGTTTCAACGATCTGCAAAAAGCAGAAGCACAGGCAAGAGAAGCACAGATTGAAACTTCGCTTGAAAGAATAAGGTCAAGGGCTATGGCCATGCATAACAGTGATGAACTGGGGGAGGCAGCTATTTTACTTTACCGGGAACTTCAATTATTAGGAATTACTCAATTTATTAACTGCGGATATGTGCTTATTGATGAAATAAATGATATGCAGCATGCATGGCTGACACATTCTGATGGAACAATCCGGGAAAGCCACCAAATGCCATTGACAGGTGATAGCGTGATGGATATAAGGTATGAAAACTGGAAAAGAAAAGTTCCGGTCTTTCGCCAAGTTGTCGGGGGAGATCAATTAAAGAATCATCTGGTTTTTGTTTCAGGTAAAACTAATTCAACAGAAGGTGCTGAAAATGTAATACCGCAATTACCGGATCCTACTGTTTTTTATTGTGGAAATTTTTCTGAAGGTTATCTGCACATACTTTCTAAAAAAGAATTAAGTAAAGAATCGGAGATAATACTTTCCCGGTTTACCACGGTTTTTGAAATTACCTATCGCCGCTTTCGTGACTTACAAAAAGCAGAAGCACAGGCCCGGGAAGCAAAGATAGAAGCAGCTTTGGAACGTACCCGTACGCAAAGTATGATTATGCAGCATTCAAAAGAGTTGGATGACACCTTACGTGTCTTTCACCAACAGATTCTGATACTTGGTATTGATTCAGCCTTTTCATTTTTATGGTTGCCGGATGAAGAAAAAGATCAGCATAAATTCTGGGCTGCCTGGGCAGAAAATAATTCAACTGATTTCAACAGTAAGGCGATCAATTACCCGCTTGACAGAAATGAACCCGCCACGGCACAATGTCTTATTGATTGGAAAAGCAATGAACCCGTTTATTCATATCATGTACCGCCTGCCGGCGTTGAAAATTATTTTGCCGTATGGAGTGAATTGATAGCCGGAGTGGAACAACTGAAACCGGAATATTTTTCCGGTGGGCTTTACTATGTAGAAGCTTTTATGAAATATGGCTGCTTTGGCGTAATGGTAAAGAATACATTAAAAGAAGATGAAAAAAAGATACTGGCCCGCTTTGCTATTGAATTTGAAAGAACCTATACCCGGTTCCTTGATCTCCAAAAAGCAGAAGCGCAGACAAGAGAGGCACAGATAGAAGCAGCCTTAGAAAGAGTGCGGAGTCGGGCCATGGCGATGCATAGCTCTGACGAGCTAAAGGATGTTGCCATGGAATTACGCACTCAGATGGGACAGCTCGGTCAGAAAGAATTAGAAGTTTGTGCCATTCACTTATATGAAGAGGACAAGGATTATTTTGAATCATGGGGAGCCATGCGTCCTCCTGGTTTGGAAGATAAAATATTTCAGGGTACGGCCAGGTTTCCTAAATCCGGGATTAAGATCGTTGACGAGATGATGGAAAGATATGCATCTGATCAGCATGATTATGTACTTAGGAATGAAAAAGAGAAGGCATTAGAATGGTTTGAAGTATTGAAAAAATATTCACCAGAAGCATATGCTTCATTAAGTAAAGTGATAAAAGATATTCCTGTTGAAAAATTAATTGCATATTGGGCACTTTCAGATTTTTCAGGTGGATCAATGCTGATGGTCACACATTCTTACCCCGATGAAAACTCCCGTCACCTCTTGCGTCGTTCCGCAAATGTATTTGACCTGGCTTACCGCCGTTTCAAGGATCTGAAACAATCAGAGCAATTGGCAAAGCAGGCACAAATCGATTTGGAGGATTTAAAAATTGCCAAGAAAAAAACAGAAGATGCATTAATTGACCTGAAAGCCACACAAACCCAGTTGATCCAATCAGAAAAAATGGCCAGCCTGGGTGAATTAACAGCCGGCATTGCCCATGAAATTCAAAACCCGTTGAACTTCGTAAACAATTTTAGCGAAGTGAGTACAGAACTGGTGGACGAAATGAATGCTGAGATGGCTAAAGGAAACCTGGAAGAAGCCGCAGCCATTGCCAGCGATTTAAAACAAAACCTGGAAAAAATAAATCATCACGGTAAACGGGCAGGCGATATTGTAAAAGGCATGCTGCAACATTCAAGAAGCAGTAGCGGTGTAAAAGAATCAACGGATATCAATGCATTGGCAGATGAATATTTGCGATTAGCTTACCATGGATTAAGAGCAAAAGACAAATCCTTCAATGCCACCATGAAAACAGATTTTGATGCATCAATTGGCAACATCAACATCATTCCGCAGGATATAGGAAGAGTGATATTGAATTTAATCACCAATGCATTTTATGTAGTGGATGAAAAGAAGAAATCCGGTATTACAAATTATGAACCGACAGTTTCAGTAAGTACAAAAAAAGTTGATGATAAAGTTTTGATTAGTGTAAAGGACAACGGCAACGGCATTCCACAAACAGTACTGGATAAAATATTTCAACCGTTCTTTACCACCAAACCCACCGGGCAGGGAACAGGATTAGGGCTATCTTTAAGTTATGACATCATTAAAGCGCATGGTGGCGAACTAAAAGTGGAAACTAAAGAAGGCGAAGGCCTGCCTGCCGGACAGGCAGGTGCTGAATTCAAAATTATTTTACCATTATGAGAAATTACCAGAACCAACCTGCAGTCCTTTTATATATTCTTTTTTTGTTTGCACTGGGAGCCTGTAATACTTCTCCCCGCAATATTCCTTTTCCGCAACAGGAATCAGAATTTGCCAAACCGGCCATTGAAAAACTGACCTTTGGTGAACAGCAAAAACTGGATTGGATAACGGTGAGCCCGGACAGCCTGAAATTCGTTGAAGCTAAATTTGATCTTAATACAATTCCTTCAAAACCATTTGATATCGGTAATCCCCGGCCCTTGACCAGCCCCATGAAGGATACCATATTTGACTGGAAGAATATACCCGATACCGTTTTTAATTTTGACAAACTGCCTTCTGTAAAACTGCGCTATAAAACGACAATCCTTGGCCAGCCCAAAAGAGTAAAATCCGGTATGCCCCGTTTAAAAGACGGCGCATCGGAAAGCCTGTTACTGTTTGGCCTGGACCAGGGACTGTCCGGAACAATTGGCTCCTGCATAATACAGGATAAAAACGGGATCATGTGGATCGGCACAGACAACGGTATTGCCCGTTTTGATGGAGAGTACTGTGAAATATATTCTCAGGAACAGGGACTTGGTTTAAGCTGGGTAACAAAATTATTTGAAGATAGTAAGGGGCAGATATGGATAAGCTATCAGAAAGATAACGGGTTATCTGTGCTGAACAAAAAAACAGGTCTTATTAAACATATCACCACTGCAGAAGGGTTGATTGGTAACAGAGTTAATAGTTTTATGGAAGATAACCAGGGGCAGATATGGGTTGGTACCAACCGTGGTATCAATGTTATTGATGAAAAAGCAGGAACTATTAAGCTTATCAATAGAAGTGTGGGCTTAAGCCAAAATTTCATTTCGAATATATTTAAAGATAGCCGGGAGCGTTTTTGGATCGCTGTTCCGGGAAGAGGAATTGATATGATCAATTTCAAAGACGGCCGTATAAAACGATTTGGCACTCCCCAGGGATTGGGAAATAATAGTGTGATTTGCTTTTCGGAAGATAATGAGGGTCAGATATGGGTGGCGACATTTACGGGTGGCCTGAAAGTTATAAATGAAAAAAAGGGATCTATAAAACAACTCACCAGCAGCAATGGTCTGGCGAACGACCGGATCAGAGATATGTCAGTTGACCGGGATGGAAAAATATGGATCGGCACATTTGATAGCGGTGTTGATGTGTATGGTCCAAAAAATGAAACCATAAAAAATTTAAGTATAAAAGAGGGATTGAGTAACAATAATGTTTTTGTTGTTTATGCGGATAAGCAGGGCCAGGTATGGATAGGAACCAATGGAGGGGAGGTGGATATTTATAATACAAACGGGGGTAATCTTCAGCATTTGACCAGTGCCCGTGGCCTTAGCAACAAAACCGGATTTTATTATGCGTTTACCGAAGACAGCCTTTCACGGATCTGGGTCGGTTCTGCAGGTATTGCAGATGTGATAGACGAAAAAGCCGGAACATTAAAATCAATCAGTACAAAGGAAGGGCTTACCAATCCTGTTGTTCAAAATTTATTTACTGACAGCCGGGGCAGGGTTTGGATCAGTAACGGAAATGCTGTTATTGTAATAGATGAAAAAGCAGGAACACTAAAAAAATACAACACTCCCGATGGGGCAGGTAAAATCACGGAGGATAAGGCCGGGCAGATTTGGGTGGGTAGCTTTAACACAGTTTATGTATTCAATGAAAAGGCGGGAAACATTAGATATGCAAAAATGCCACCCGGCTACACCAATAATTATTTTGAGTGCATTTTAATGGATAGAAAAGGAAAAACCTGGCTGGGGTCAGAAAAAGGGGTAGATGTAATAGATGAAAAAGCAGGAACCATATCACATATAGCTGTTAAAAACCTGGCGGACATTGAAGCGCAATCTTTGTTGGAAGATAGCAGAGGAAATATCTGGGTCGGAACAACAGGTAATGGTTTATTTATGATTGACCAGCTGGCCGGTACGGTTACCAATTTTACAGTGGGGGATGGCCTCGAAGATATGATCGTGTATTCTGTCAATGAACGAAAGGGTTCCATTTATGCCGGAACCGGAAGAGGACCTGCGGTAATAACTCCGGTGTATACTGCAGATACGAGTAAAGTTGCCACCAGTTGGCAGATTAAAAGCTATGGCAAACCACAGGGATTTTTGCGGGTGGATCATAATCCCCGGTCCTTGCTGTCAAATGATGGCAGGCTTTGGTTTGCTATTGCCGATGTGCTCACCATTATGGATGAACCGAGAAACGATACCCTGGTATCTGCTACTTTTCTTACAGCTGTAGATATTATGGAGCGGTCACCCAATTTTCTTACCAACAAATGGGTTAATAAACAAATACAGGTTACGGATACTATCTGGAATATGGAAAAAGATACTTTTTATACAAAGAATAATTTTCCTCCGGACACCGGCTATCTCCAGAAACATAATATCCGGTGGGACAGTGCAGCCGGGCCTTATAATATGCCTGTCCGCCTCAGTCTGCCATACAATCAGAATCACCTGACCTTTCATTTCACCGGTACACATTTGGACAACCTGAATAAAACCAGGTACCGGTATGTACTGGAAGGCAATGATAAAACCTGGAGTAATAGCACCGACAAGGCTTTTGCAGATTACCGCAATTTGTCACATGGCAAATACACTTTTAAAGTCAGCAACCAGGGCTTTAATGGCAAATGGAGCACCCCGGTTGAATTCCGTTTCACCATCCGCCCACCCTGGTGGCTTTCCATCTGGGCTTATGCTTTTTACGGTTTGTGTCTGATCGCCCTGTTTGCAACTGCTGATGCGATCCAGCGTCAGCGCGTGATCGTAAAAGAAAGAGAAAGGACCCGGGAAATGGAACTGGCACAGGCCAAAGAAATTGAAAAAGCCTATACCGAACTTAAAACAACCCAGACGCAACTGATCCAATCCGAAAAGATGGCTTCACTGGGTGAACTCACGGCCGGTATTGCTCATGAAATACAAAACCCTTTGAACTTCGTTAATAATTTTTCAGAAGTAAACGCTGAACTGATCGGGGAAATGAAAGAGGAATTATCCAAAGGGAATATTGAAGAAGCAAAAACCATCGCTGATAATATTAACGATAACGAACAGAAAATACTCTTTCACGGAAAACGGGCCGATTCCATTGTAAAAGGCATGCTGCAACACAGCCGGAGCAGCAGTGGTGTAAAAGAACCGACAGACATCAATGCGTTGGCCGATGAATATTTGCGGCTGGCTTATCACGGATTACGGGCAAAAGACAAATCCTTTAATGCTACGATGAAAACAGATTATGATGAAAACATTGGTAATATTAACATCATTCCACAGGATATAGGAAGAGTAATTCTAAATTTGATTACAAATGCGTTTTATGCGGCCTCCCTGCCCTCCGCAGGAGGGTTCTCAGACTCCGATAAAAATAAGAGTCCTACCGTTTGGGTGAGTACAAAAAAGCAAGGGAGCGGTATTTTGATTTCAGTAAAAGATAATGGCCCCGGTATTCCTAAAAAAATACTGGATAAGATTTTTCAGCCTTTCTTTACTACCAAACCCACCGGGCAGGGAACTGGTTTGGGTTTATCGCTGAGTTATGATATTGTAAAAGCACATGGAGGGGAAATAAAAGTGAAGACTGAGGAAAATAATGGCACCGAGTTTTCGATTATTTTGCCAGTGTAAAAAAGTAACTGCTGAAGTAAGGGGTTTACAGAATTTAGTGGAAACAGTATGCAAATCATTGCAGGTTTGCAACGTTTGCCATCTTATTATCCTCTGATTTCTTTGCTGGTTTGACCTTAAACTGAAAACCGGGCCGGCTACCAATAATCCATTAACTTTAATCCCTGTTTGTTTATTTAATTATAAACCTTTAATCAGTGTATATGAAAATCAAAATTCTGATAGTATTAATGTTGTCGGGTATGATCGTACAAGGACAAAACACGAACCTGGCCGTTATCGCAAACCCGGGCGGTGCCCCTGCAGGACTAAAACAAACCGAATTGAATGCAATTTTTATGGGGGAAACCCCAAAGTGGAGTAACGGTTCCAAAATCGTACTCGCTTTGATGAAAACAAATACCACAGCGGGAAAACTAACCTGCGACAAGGTCTATCATATGAGCGGGGATGAATTGACAAAATTCTGGCTGTCACAGATGATCGATGGCAAAGTAGCAGCGCCGACTTTTTTTAATACGGTAGCCGACCTGCAGACTTTTGTTTCAGAAAAGCCGGGTGCCATAGGGATAATAGATTTGACGGCCCCGATAGCCGGAGTCCGTGTTATAACTGTGGAAGGAAAAAAATCATTCTGACCTGTAGAAAATATTTTTTTCAAAAGAAAATAATTACATTCCATTTCAGTACAAAGAATGGTTCCTGCCATGTTCATTACACTTAAAACAAAGATCTGGTTAACGATACTCACCATCGTTTTGTTGTTTTCCTTTTTTACATTGTATTATTTCCCCGAACAACAGGGACAGGCCATGATGAAAAGTTATAAGAACGAAGTGTTGAACTATGCGAAAACCGTTGCATTAGGAGTAAACATTGCTTTAAATGAACAGAACTACGAAGGGGTAAAAACGGCCATGGAATATGTAAAAGGGGCGCCGGGTCTTAAGTTTGTTAGCCTGGTGCAGGTAGACACCCTCCGGGATAAAAATAATAACCCCTTAGGCATCCGGGAAACCATTTTTAAGAGTTTTCCGGATAAGTACAGCCCCGATTCCGGGCTGGTATCCAATGATACCATTATTATAAAGCGGGCGCCCTTTCAAACGACCATGATGTCGGGGGACATCATGCTGGGTTTTAACTCCGATGAAATAAAAAAAGCCCAATGGAAGATCCGGAAGACATCCCTGCTGGTCAGTGGGGGAATAATGCTGATAGGTCTCTTGATCGGATTCTGGCTGGCAAAGAATATTTCAGTTCCTGTTCGGGCTCTCCGGGATGCCGCCCGGCAGGTTGGCCAGGGTGATCTGACCCCGGTGATAAAAAATTTCCCCCGGGATGAGATCGGTGAACTGTCAAAAGCCTTTAATACCATGGTGCAGGATATTTCTAAAGCCCGGGAAATACGTAACCAGAATCTGACTTTAACGGATACAAATAAATTATTAAATGATACCCTGGCCGACCTTAAAGCCACGCAATCCCAGCTGATCCAATCTGAGAAAATGGCTTCACTCGGGGAGCTTACTGCCGGTATTGCCCATGAGATACAAAACCCCTTAAACTTCGTCAATAATTTTTCGGAATTAAACAAAGAGCTTCTTTCAGAAATGAATGAAGAGATTGGAAAAGGGAATTATGATGAAGTAAAAGAAATAGCCAGGGATGTGACCGAAAATGAAGAAAAAATAAATCATCATGGTAAAAGAGCCGATGCCATCGTAAAAGGAATGCTGCAGCACAGCCGGAGCAGTGGCCTAAAAGAACCCACCAATATTAATGCGCTGGCAGATGAATATTTACGGTTGGCCTATCATGGTTTGCGGGCCAAGGACAAATCGTTTAATGCAACATTGAAAACGGAATATGATGAAACGATCGGTAACATTAATATCATTCCGCAGGATATGGGCCGGGTGATACTCAATTTAATAACCAATGCATTTTATGCAGTAGGTGAGAAAAAGAAACAGCAACCCGATTACGAACCAATAGTAACCGTCGCAACCCGGAGTATAAAGACCCCTTTAGGGGGTTTGGGGGTTTTGATTTCTGTAAAAGATAACGGGAATGGTATACCTCAAAATGTTCTGGATAAGATCTTTCAACCTTTCTTTACCACCAAACCCACCGGGAAGGGTACGGGATTGGGTTTGAGCATGAGTTATGATATTGTAACCAAGGGACATGGTGGGGAATTAAAGGTGGAAACCAAAGAAGGGGAAGGTGCTCAATTTATCATTAACTTGCCCGTATAAATCATACATTCAGAATATGAAAATTTTAGTAGTTGACGACGAAAAAGATGTCCAGATACTTTTTGAACAACGTTTCCGAAAAGAGATCAAAGATAAACAGGTGGAATTTGAATTTGCTTTTTCCGGTGAAGAGGCCCTGGTTTATCTTAACGAACACGAACAGGAAGCCGTTTTGATATTGTCTGATATTAATATGCCGGGTATGAGTGGCCTGGAACTACTGGATCAGATAAAACAAAAATACCACAAACCACCACCCGTTGTTATGATGATAACGGCCTACGGGGATGCGGAAAATTTTAATACCGCCAAGCAATTGGGTGCCGATGATTTCCTGACCAAACCAGTGGATTTTACGTCCTTAAAAGAAAAACTTAAAACGATTCATTGATGGCAAAGATATTAGTGGCTGATGATGAGGTAGACCTCGAAATGCTGATCAAACAGAAATTCCGACAGAAGATTCGGGAGCAGCAGTATGAGTTTGTTTTTGCCATGAACGGAAATGATGCATTGGAAAAAATACTACTGCACCCCGATGTGGATATTGTGCTGAGCGATATCAATATGCCGGAAATGGATGGACTGACACTGCTTAGCCGGCTGAGTGAATCCAACCCGTTAATTAAATCAGTGATCGTTTCTGCCTATGGTGATATGGACAATATACGTACGGCGATGAACCGCGGTGCCTTTGATTTCATTACCAAGCCGGTGAATTTTGAAGACCTGGAACTGACGATGGAGAAAACGATCAAACATGTGAACCAGTTGCGGGAAACCATGAAAGCCATCAAGGAAAACAATATTCTGAAGATGTATGTGGATGAGACCGTGTTGAATTTTATGGGGGGCCGGGAGTTTGAATCATCCCTGATGGTAAGTGAAACGGTGCATGCTACCGTAGCCTTTATTGACATCTGTAGTTTTACCACCATCAGTGAAAATGAAACACCGGAAATGGTCGTGAAGCTGCTGAATAAATATTTTGATGTGATGGTGAAAGAGATCATTGCACAGGGTGGATATATTGATAAATTTATCGGGGATGCGATCATGGTTGTTTTCAAAGGAGAATATCACCTGGACAGGGCGATCGATTCCTGCCTGGCTGTCAGAAAAAAAATTGAAGAACTACCGAATGAATCCGGCAATATATTCTTTGCACCGAAAGTCTCTATTGGTATTAACAGCGGTGAAATGATCTCGGGAAATATCGGATCGGCCAGTCTGCGCCGGCTGGATTATACGGTTATTGGTGATGCGGTGAATACTGCGCAACGTTTGCAATCTGCTGCAGGTCCGGGCCAGATCGTTATCAATGAAGCCGCATTCGAAAAAGTAAAAGAATCATTTAACTGCCGGAAAGTAGGGGAAGTGAGCCTGAAAAATAAATCAGCCCCGATGGTTATCTATGAAGTGATGGATTAATCCCGGCGATTTCAAAAACGAAAAAAAAATCTACCGGTTTGCAGCAACGGCTTTTTCATTCTGTGCCCGTAAGCGCTGGCAAAGAATTTTAATAAACCCTTTTGCTACTTCCGGTCTTGTTTCCACTAATTCATAAAAGGGCTCCTGGTCTATTTTGAATAAAAAGCAATCGGTATTTGCCGTGGCAGATGCCGAGCGGGTTTCGGAATCGAGTAAGGATAATTCTCCGAACACCTCTTTTTCTTTCAGTACCGCCAGGGTGGTTGAACCTTTGTGAATTTTTACTTCTCCCTTATAAATAACAAACATGCAATCGCCGATATCACCTTCTGAAAATAATTTGGCGCCTTTTTCAAACTCTTCTTCCTGCATCAGTGGGGCAAGTTCAGACAGAATCGTCTCCGGGCTTTCACGGAATATGGCCAGTGATTTCAGGATAAGCACTTTTTCAAAAAGAAGTAATTTGTCCGGGCTAAGCTTACTCATGGGTTAAAATTAATTAATTGCAGCTGCAAATACAGCCGTTTCTTTTAATAAGGGATTCTCCGACTGCAGGTATTTATGAATCAGTGGTGCTTCCACTTTATGGTTTAGTTTTTTGGTGAAATAAAGGGAACAGGATTTTGTCCAGATATTATAACTTGTTTTAGTATCGGAGAGAATATCAGTTAAAATGGCATTTATATCCGGGAAAATATCTTTTGGAAACAGGCTCTTCAGTAAATCACACCGGTGCTCAAGATCGCCAAACTCGAAAGCAGCATTAAAAGGATTGGCAAATTCCTTTTTTACCGTCATATCCACCAGTTCAATGGCATTGGCATTGGTTTCCTTTTTATTTATTTCGATGGCAGCTTTTATTTTACTGATCTTATCCCGGTCATAAATAAAGGAAAACAGGAACAACAGGGTTTCCCGGATCTCCTGCAGTTCCAGGTCTAATGCCCCGGACAACACCGCGTATTTTTCTTTTTGTGTTACTATTTTTTTCTGCATGTGCAGAATAGTGGCTGCATTAATGAGTTGAAAACGGATAAGGCTTTCAACAAAGGGCTGATTGGTTTTATCCGATTTAAAATGACAACGGTGAAGCACTTTTATGATATAGGGTTCAAAACCGGGCAATTCAGAAATAAGCGCCATAAGGATTTCATGTGCAGCTTTTCCACCTATGCGGCCGGTGGCATGTAAAAGGTTTTCTTTTTGTTTTGCCGGGCATTTGTTCTCCAGGATACGGCTCTTCAGGTAGGGTAATGATTTTTCGCGGGCAATGATCAATGCCTCAATGACATCTTTTTCGTGGTCATCTATTTTTTTAATAAGTTGTTCCAGGCATACCTGGGACGGATGATATCCCATGGCCTTAATGGCGTTGATCCGGAGAATGGGATCGGGATCGTTTAACAGGGAAACAAGTTCATTATCGAAATGACCTTTACCGGTTTCACAAAGCATAATAAGCGCTTCTTTTTTTTCTGCCGGATCCGCGGATACCAGGAATTCTTTTATTCTTTTTTCTGCGTCTTCTATGTTCAGGGATACCTGGCTATGATTCAGAATGGAAATGATTGATGAATTACGAATCAAGGCATCCGGGCTCTGCATCAGGGGAACAATAATAGCATCCTGAAAGGCAATTTCAGCCAGCACTTTAATGGCTTCACCGCGGATAATATCTGCCGGATGATTTTCAATAATAGCGGAAAGCCAGGATTCCGCTTCTTTAATATGCAATTCGCTGACAAGCCGCAGCGCTTCGCTAACCACTGTTACAGAAGGGTGATGCAGGGCATGAATAATAAGCCGGTTACTTTCTGTTCCACTCCGGCTACCCAGCGTTCTTAATATATACAACACTTCCAACTCGGTGCCAGTGTTAATTTTTTCTTCAATCAGTTCCCGGGCTGCCGGATCATAAAGGTTAAATTCTTCCTGGCTGAAATAACGGCTACTGATTGTTTTGATCAGTGTTTTCAGGTATTGCTGATGAACCCTGAAAATACCCATGATCCAGGCTACAGCCAGTCCAAGCAACACATAGCTCAGCGTTTGCAGATCGAATATTTTCAGTTTCATAAAGACCAAAAGAAATAATCCCGAAAAAAGATAGGCAAAGGGATCCATGATCCCTTTTACAATATTGTGTGCTCTTAACCGCTCCAGCGTGGAAAGGGGTTGCATCAACGTCAGCAACACCGGAGAATTGATGGCAGAGTTTAATACGTCGACGACAATAGCCGACAAACCAAAAATATATAGAACCATTTTTGTGTTATAGGTGAGGACATTGGTAAGCAGTAATGCCGTAATGAGAATAATAAGCAGGAGCGGGGTAATGACTAATGCTGCCCGGTTTCCGAGCCAATATAACAAGCGGCTGGTAACAAGAATTTTGATTAGCAGGGCAATTAACCGCGCGATGGCCAGGAAAAAGGCAATAAAACGGGCAAACTCTACGTCATTTTTATAAGCATGCTTCACTTCTGAATAAAAACCAAAATTGATAAGAACAATACAGGCCGATACGATCAGGGAAAGAACCGCTACTCTCCGGATCAGGATATTGGCCGTAAAATCTTTAACGATCGTATTTAAAACCGGACCGTGTTTGGATGAATCAGCGTGATGACCCTTTGTGGATTTTTCTGCCTGCAAAACTTTTTTCAGAAAAGGGAATGATAACCCGATACATAAAAATCCAACCAGTAGAAGATTGGCCGTTCCGGTAATAGCCACAATAAGCACGGCAACGGAATAGCCGATAAATTTAGCGGGAATATCTCCTGCACTGATGACACCAAATAATCGTTTGCTCTGGCGTACATCATATAATTGAGAAGCCATTCCCCAGAACATCAGGTTGTTCAGCAGGTATAAAACATTAAACCAGGCCAGCATCACGAAGAAAAACCAATCGTCCGTTATATAAGCTGCGCCTGCCCTGAATAGAATCATGCTGGCCGCAAGTACAATCGTTATTATTACTGATAACCGGGAAGAAGATACCCGGTGTTCCAGTTTACCATAAAAAAATCCTGCTGCCCATAATAATATAGAAGAAATGATGAATACGTAGGCAAGGTCCGATACAGGATAATGTTCAAGGAATCGGGAAAAAGAAGCCGTAAAAAAGAAGGCGATACCAGCCCCCTGGAAAAATTGAAGTAAAAATAATTTTTGTACCAGCCACCATTCGTCTCTCCGTACATTCAGGGCTCTTAATAAAGACCGGGATATTTTCATGCCGTTTATTTTTTTATTGATCCCCGGGGAGATTGGTGGCTTTTAGTTTTAAGAGTTGAGCGGTCTTTTTAGGTTGACGTAGTTGTTGGGAACTTTTTGTAAAATACCGATGGAATTCTAAAAAACCAATCTGCTTCTGCATCCAGTCGATATGATCTTTTACAAAACCAAAATCAAGAAACTCTTTGTACAGGCTGTTACTGATGGGTTCAAAATCATCCCGGCCCAGGTAATCCAGGTCGGCATCGCAGATAATTTGTTCCAACTTTGTTTTCGGGGATTGCGGAATTTTTGTAGCCATGATCAGGCCGCAGATCTTTTTAATCTGCGGAGGGGTTAATCCAAATCCCGGCAATTCTTCTATTCCGAGTTCACAGCCTTTTTGTTCATGACCTGCATATACAAAAAGAAAACCCGTGTCGTGATAAAGGGCGGCCACTTTCAGCAAAAAAAGATCTTGTTCATTCGTAATTCCTTCCCGGGTGGCTATCTGCTGCGTTTGTTCGAGTACATCCAGGGTATGACCAAGGCTATGATAGGTATAACGGGGCGATAGTCCCTGTTGCAGTTTGGCAACAATATGGGAGTGAATGGAATGATAAATTGCTGAGTAGCGGCTGTTCATTGATAAAATTCAAATTCAAGATAAGAAATCATCCAGATAAACCATACCGTCTTTATTTACTGAGCATCTCTTCCGCACCGGTCCAGTTTTCCGGGACACCGTTTTTTAGATATTTCAAAGCATTGTCCATAAAAAAAGCGGCGGTACGATCTTCCGGATCTGTTGTTAAAACAGACTGAAATCCCTGGATAGCATTTTCAAATTCCTGGTTAAAATAGTGGGTCATGGATAGGTTAAAGGAATCCAGGGTTGTTGTCTTCTTTTTCAATTCTATTCCCGGGTATCCATTTATACATTCAATAATGCTGAGCAGGTTGTATTTGCCTTTTAATTGCACTTTGCCGAGATGCCGCAAATCATATTTATCCGGGCTGCTGATCTGTTCAAGTGTTTCACCACTTATTAGCAGGGGTGACCGGTAATATTTGGTAAGACTTTCAATTCGTGCTGCTGTATTCACAGTATCTGAAATGGTAGCAGCATCCAGCCGGTGTTCATCACCGGTAATACCCATGATCAATGGACCCGTATGCATACCTATGCCCGCTTTTATTATGGGCAGTCCCTGGGATTGACGTTCCAGGTTCAATTCAAAAACAGCTTTTTGCATGCCTACTGCTGCATTCAAAGCATCATCCGGGTGGCGGGGGAATATCGCCATGATCGAGTCACCCAAATATTGGTTGATAAATCCATGGTTCGATCGTATAACAGGACCCAGACGTTCATTAAAAGAAGAAACAAAACGGAAGTTTTCATCGGGCGTCATTTGTTCCGAGAGAGAAGTAAAATCCCGTATGTCCGTAAATAATACGGTAACGATAATTTCTGCCTGGTCGCCGAGCTTTACATCTGTCAGTGATTCTTTTCCCAATAACCGGATGAATTCGTTGGGCACAAATTTTTTAGTGACTTCATGTATACGCAGAATAGCTTCTTCCCTTTCACGGACCTCCCGGATATTTTTTTCGTAAAGCGTTGCACTTTCAATTGCAGTGGACGACTGTAATGCCAGGGTGACAAGCAATTTCAGATGAGCCGCAGAATATTGTTCGGCCTCTTTGCCTGCAAGGATAATAGCGCCGAGAATGCGTTGCTTGACTTTCATAGCAGCATAAATGAGCGAATGCACATCCGTTTGTATGATACCTTTTTCTATTAGTACTGATAGATCACTCATGATCTCTGACTGGCCGCTTAACCCGATCTTAAGAAGAATTCCGCTGTTGGTACGGAGCCGTTCTTCATTGAAAAGGGCTTCACCCGCAATGGCAGGAATCGTTAATTGCCTGCCTTCTTCATCCCAAAGTACTATCACCCCGCTGTTTGATGGAATAGAATGTATGGCCTGTTCAAGCGTAAGTTGGGCAATTACATCCGGATCGATGGTCTCCGTAAGTTTTTCGGAAAAATTATAAATGACATTCAGTTCCTGGTATAAGTTGAGCACTTCGGTTCCCAGTTTCTTTTTCTCTGATTCCTTTTGTAACATCAATGATAAAAGACTGGCCATGATGGCCGCCTGATCATCGCCTTTCACGTATCCTGAAATTTCACCTTCCAGTGTTACCGGGAAAGTTTGCGCTTCATCTGTTGATGCAGTTCCAAATAGAATAGTATGCTGACTGTCTTCAACAACGATGGCTGCTTTTGTCATAGTTGTCCAGGTCAGCAACCAGGCAGTTGTTTCAGATTTTTTCCCCAGTAATGATTTTAAAGTTGGTTGAGCCATTCCAGTTACAAGTGTTGGTAATTGATACCGGGTGAATTAAACAGGGTTACAGAATCAATACAGATTACGTAATTCCTAAAACTTCTTTTGCCTTCTGCAATAACACTTCGGGGTCAAAGGGCTTGGTCATATATACATCGGCGCCAACATCCAATCCTTTTTGCCGGTCTGTTTCCTGTCCTTTGGCGGTCAGTAAAACAATGAACACTTTGTCCAGTCCCAGTTCTTTTTTAACCCGGCGACATACTTCCATGCCATTCATCTTAGGCATCATCACATCCAGGAAAACCAGCTGCGGGTTTTCTTTTTGAATGATGTCCAGGGCAATTTCCCCGTTCTCAGCGGTTAGAAATTCCACGCCTTCATCTTCCAGTTCTTCCAGCGTTTGCCCGATCAGCATCCGGATATGTGCTTCATCATCTACGATCAATATTTTTTGTTCCATTGTATTTTATTTAATTGACAATATTTTTATATAACGTTAATGTATAACTGAAAATTATAAACTCCCGACTCCCGACTCTCGACTCCGAACTATTCTCTACTGATAAACAACAAACAAAACATTTTCCAATCCTTTTTCAAATCGCAATGTTTGCACAATATCCTGTTTGCCGCTCAGCGCTGAATTAATAATGATAATATCCGGTTGATTGGCGATCGCTTTTTCTACCAGGTCTTTTTCGATGGACTCAGTTACTTCGTATCCTTTGGTGGTGAGTACATCCGTCAATGTTTTTACCGCACCGGCATCCTGGTCCACGATCATGACTTTCTTTTTTGATTTTCCCTGCTCCAGCAAACTGCCTATTTCATTAAACAAAAGTCCCGTATCGATCGGCTTGGTAAGATACCTGTCTACCCCGATGCGGAATCCCCGGGCTTTGTCCTGAACTACGGATAATACAATGATAGGAATATCCATTGTTTGCGGATCATTTTTTAATACAGCCGCTACATCAAAGCCATTCATTTCCGGCATCATTATGTCAAGGATGATCAGATCGGGACGATTAGCCCGCACTTTTTCAAGTGCTTCTTTTCCATTGCGGGCTTCTTCAATTTGATAGCCGGCATCTCCCAATTCCTGATGCAAGAGGGAACGGATAGAGTCGTCATCATCTACAATAAGAATATGCGATGCCAGACCGATAATATTCAATTGTGAATGGGCCACTTGTTCTTTCAATTGTTTTACAAGATCATCAAGGTGTAATTGTCTTTCTGCAACGGTTGTTTTCTCAATGGGTAATGCAAATGAAAATGTACTGCCTTTGCCCACTTCACTTTCCAGCCAGATTCTTCCACCGAGGTGTTCTACAATCTCCTTACAGATAGGAAGTCCCAGGCCGGTTCCTTTTGGTTTATCAGTTAGCGTATCACCACCCACCTGTTTGAATTGTTCAAATACGGCCCCAAAATCATCCGGGGCAATACCAATACCTGTATCCCTGATACTCGCAATGATTTCATTTTTTACCACTTTTACACTACAGGTTATAGAACCTTCGTCGGTAAATTTTACAGAATTAGATATCAGGTTGATCATAACCTGTATCAGTTTGTCTTTGTCTCCGGTAATTTCCGGAAGATCGGCATCAATTTTCCGGATCAGTTTTAGTGCTTTTTGATCGAATAGCGAAGTGGTGGCCGCAATGGCTCTTTCAGCTACTTCAGACATGGAAACATTTTCCTGTGCAAATTCCATTTTACCCGCTTCAATTTTTGCCAGGTCCAATACATCATTAATAAGATGTGTAAGTCTTGTGCCCTCTGATATTACCACATGCAGATTTTCTGAAACCTGGTTGACGGCCTTTTCTATTTTTGCATCCGACTTGTCAACAAGCGGGAAAATTCTTTCTTCCAGTCTTTTTTTAATGATCTTGGCAAAACCGAGCACAGATGTTAACGGTGTTCTCAGTTCATGACTGACCGTAGAAAGAAAAGCACTCTTGGCTTCATTGGCTTTTTCGGCCAGTTTGCTGGCAGTCTCAGCTTCCATCTTCGCTTGTTGCACATCTTCAAAAAGTGTTGCATTTCTCAGCGCAACTCCAACGGAAGAAGCGATCGTAGATAATAGCCGCATATCGTTTTCATTAAAACGGCTCTCCTGTTCCGTGCTTTGTACACTTAACACACCAATATTTTCATCACCAACGGGGATGGGTACACCAAGATAGGAGGCCGATTCAACCCCGATAAGCTGAACGCCCAGCTGCTTTCGATGTTCCGCCATTTCTTTATTGATAAGAAGAGGCTCGCCGGTTAATATGATCTTTGAGGTCAGTCCTTCACCCAGTTTCAACGGCGCCATATTATCGCCCCATTGATATGGGAAACTGATAATTTTTGTTTTTTGATTTAATATAGCGAGATAAACAATATTGGCTTTGAATAAATTTTTCAATTGGTCACCTACCATTTGGATCAGATCATCTGCATCTAATTGTGATGCCAGGGCCTTACTGATGCTGTTTACCGTACTTAATTCTGCGGCTCGTTGTTTTGATTCAGCAAGCAACACCGCTGTTTCATCAAATAATCGGGCATTTTCCAATGCCACGCTCATACTATTCGTCAACGTGGTCAATAAACGCAGGTCCGATTCGGTGAATGCATTTTCGCGATCTACATTCTGAAGGCTTACAGAACCTTTTACAATATCACCTACCAACATGGGAACAAACATGGCAGATTTTGGCGGTTGGCCTTTACTTACGCCGGTGCCACCATATTTCTTGGAAGTTTCTACATATTTTTCATTAATGAGTAAGGGTTGTCTTGTGTTGATGAGTTGTTTATTAGCCCACATAAAGGGTCGTGGTTCACTGTATAATCGTTCTCCTTTTTCTATTACAAACCGCCAGATTTCGTTTCCTTTATCATGATCAAAGGTCCTTATCAGAACAGTTTGCGTATCGAACAATTCACAGATCCGGTTTCCTACCAGGTCATAAATGGCCTGCATATCCATTTCCCGAACCAACCCTTCCTGTACACTGTTGATAACAGCTAATTCTCCGGTACGCTGTTCCGTCTCTTTCAAAAGCCGGTTTGTCTCATCAAATAATCTTGCATTTTCCAACGCTACACTCATACTATTGGTAATAGTAGTAAGTAACCTGACATCTGATTCACTAAATGCATTTTCTTTGTCAACATTCTGCAGGCTTACAGAACCTTTCACAAGTTCACCAACGATCATCGGTACAAAAACGGCAGATTTCGGAGACTGTCCTTTTGTAACACCGGTGCCACCATGCTGCTTTGCAGTTTCCAGGTAGTTGGTGCGTATATCCAACGGTTTGTGGGTAGCAATCAATTCTTTACTGCTCCAGTTGTATGGGCGGGCATCAATAGGAAAACGTACGCCTTTTTCTATTGCATAATGAAAATTTTCAATCGCGGTTTCATGGTTAAAAGTGCGTATGACCAGGGTTTGCGTATCTGGAAAAAGATCACATAAACGATCGCCTACCAGTTCATAAATACCCTGAATATCGAGTTCCTTAGCCAGGCCTTCCTGCACACTATTAATAACCGCGAGTTCAGCGGTACGTTGTTCGGTTTCATTCAACAGACGGGTCGTTTCATCAAACAGCCTTGCATTTTCCAAAGCCACACTCATACTGTTAGCCAGCGTTTGCAAAAGAGATACATCTGTTTCGCTATAAGCATTCTCCCGTTGATAGTTTTCAAGACGAATAGTTCCAATAACTAATCCGCCGGAAATAAGCGGTACGCCCAACCATGATTTGGTGGTATCTTCTGTTTCGGAAGGCGCAAATACAGCACCTAATTCCTTGAATCGTTCTATGGCATTTTCATTTATGAGCAAGGGGTTTCCCGAATTAATGATATGTGATGTAAGGCCCTTGCCCAGTTCGAATTCCATATCATAAATACGCTTGCCATTAAACAGGTAGTAAGGATTTCTAATGAAATTGGTTTTGCGATCATATAAGGAAATACAGATCCCCTGGGTATCAAACACATCACGGATCTTATCGCCTACGAGGTCATAAATAGATTGTATTTCCAGTTTGGAAGCCAAACCACCCTGTACACTGTTAATGATAGCCAGTTCAGCAGTACGTTGTTCGGTTTCTTTTAATAACCGGTTGGTTTCATCAAACAACCTTGCATTTTCCAATGCCACACTCATACTATTGGACAAAGTGCTGAGTAGACGTACATCAGAAAATGAAAAAGCATTTTCAACATCAATGTTTTGGAGGCTCACATACCCGGTTACTTTATCAGCAACTTTTAAGGGCATGAATAAAAGTGATTTCGGCGCTTCTGTTCCGGGCACTACCTTCATACCGAATTCAGCTGCTGCTTTCGGAACATCTTCATTGATCAGAATGTTTTGACCTGTTTCAATCAGATGCTGTCTTACTTTATCAAAATGCCGGGGACCTGGTTGAGATAATTCTCCCTTTTCAATATGATAATTAAAATACTCCAGTCTTCTTTCATGATCAAATGTGGCAATGATTACAGCTTGTGCATTAAAGAGTTTTTGGATCCTGTCACCCACCAGGTTATAAATTCCCTGTATATCCATTTCCTTCACCAATCCTGCCTGTACACTATTGATCACCGCCAGTTCAGCTTTTCCCTGTTCGGTTTCTTTGAGTAAGCGGTTCGTTTCATCAAAGAGCCTTGCATTTTCCAATGCCACACTCATACTGTTGGCTAATGTTTCTAGCAAACGAACATCGGAATCACTGAAAGCATTTTCTTTATCTACATTTTGCAGGCTTACATAACTGGTAACTTTATTTCCTACAATTAAAGGGACAAATAAAAATGATTTGGGACTTCCTGTACCTGAGACCACTTTCAACCCAAACTCAGCAAAAGCCTGTTCTGCATTGTTATTGATCAGTATTTTCTGTTTGGTCATGATCAGCTGGTAACGCAGTTTATCATAACGACGGGGTTCGGAATAGTACCGTTCTCCTTTTTCGAGGAGATAATTGAATTTTTCAGATCCTGTTTCATGATCGAAAGAAGCAATAATTACCCCTTGCGCATCAAACACATCCCTTATTTTATTACCCACCAGGTCATAAATAGCATTCATATCCAGTTCACGGGCCAATCCTTCCTGTACACTATTGATCACCGCTAGTTCTGCAGTTCGTTGTTCGGTTTCTTTCAGTAAGCGGGTAGTTTCATCAAAGAGCCTGGCATTTTCCAGGGCCACACTCATACTATTGGCCAATGTTTCAAGTAACCGGACATCGGATTCACTGAAAGCATTTTCAATTTCATTGTTTTGTAAGCTGATATAACTATTCACCTTATCGCCAATGATTAGCGGAACAAATACACCGGCTTTCATATTGTTGGTTCCAGGTAATGTTTTCAAACCAAACTTTGCATAGGCTTCTTCCACATTTGTATTGATAACAATTTTCTGCCGGTTTATGATCAGGTGTTGCCTTAACTTATCGTAAGGACGGGAAGCAAGATAGAATCGCTGACCGTCCTCGATGAGGTATTTGAAAAGTTCCGTGGCGGTCTCATGATCAAATGTGGCAATCATAACAGCCTGCGCATTGAATAATTCACGGATCCTTTCACCTACCAAATCATAAATAGCCTGCATATCCAGTTCCTTCGCCAATCCTTCCTGCACGCTGTTGATAACACCCAGTTCGGCTTTTTGCTGTTCGGTTTCTTTAAGCAGGCGGGTGGTTTCATCAAAAAGTCTGGCATTTTCAAGAGCAACTCCCATGGTGTTGGCCAGGGTTTCAAGAAGTCGTATATCAGAATCGCTAAAAGCATTTTCTTTATCTATATTCTGAAGACTGGTATAACCGGTTACTTTTTCACCTATCACCAATGGAACGTAAACGGCCGACTTTGGGTATTGTGTTCCCGGAACTGCTTTCATGCCAAAAGCTTCCGCCACTACGGAGAAATTCTTATTGATAACGACCTTTTCTTTTGTTTGGATCAGGTGTTTTCTTAAGGTGTTCAGGGGCTTTGGGGTAGGATAATACCGTTCTCCTTTTTCAATCAGGTATTGAATATTTTCTGTTTGATTTTCATGATCAAAAGTGGCAATACCCACCACCTGTGCGTCAAATAACTCACGGATACGGTTACCCACGAGATCATAAATAGCCTGGATATCCAATTCCTTAGCAAGACCTTCCTGTACACTATTGATTACGGCTAATTCAGCAGTGCGCTGTTCAGTTTCTTTGAGAAGACGGGCATTCTCCAGCGCCGTACTCATACTATTGGCCAGCGTTTCTAATAAACGGATTTCTGATTCACTGAAAGCATTTTCCTTATCAATATTTTGAAGGGTTACATAACTGGTAATTTTATCTCCTGTGATCAGGGGAACAAATACGGCTGATTTTATAGGTTCTGTGCCCGGTATTACTTCTGTTCCGAACCAGGTAATACCTTCTTCCCGGTTATTAATGATGATCTTTTTCCGGGTTTCAATCAGATGAAGTCTCAATTTACCTAGTGGCCTTGGTTCAGGATAAAACCGTTCTCCTTTTTCAACGATATACTGAAATTTTTCTGTACTGTCTTCAAGTTCGAAAGTGGAAATGCCCACTACCTGTGCATCAAAAAGTTCCTGGATCTTGTTTCCAACCAGGTCATAAATGGCCTGCATATCCATTTCCTTTACCAATGCTTCCTGTACACTATTGATTACAGCCAGTTCTTCCCCCTGCTGTATTAACTCAGCGGTCCGTTCTGCCAATAATTTCTCCAACTCTGCTATACGTAATGCGTCCTTTACCATATATATAATAAATTAATGAAAACAAAACCTGGTCGGTCAATAAGAGTGGATAATGAAGTTTTCTGTAGAATGGGGATTGTTCGGTAAAATGGGTCTCTAAATGTAGATAAAATCTTCTGAAACAACAATCTAAGTATTTTGAGGAGATAAGAGTGTTTCACGCTGAGGCCGTTGAGTTCGCTGAGGGTATATGCGCATATTCTCTGCGTCCTCTGTGTTCTCCGCGTGAGAATAACCTATGACCTGTTTTGCGTTATATTATTAGTAAAACAGGAAAGTTTCAATATAAATAAGAGGTAAGTAAAATGGTTGAATGCTGATATCTTACAGACCCAGAACCTCTTTAAGCTTTCCATACCCGCTTCTGCTTACCGGTACTTTGGCTCCCGAACGGAGAATGGCTACATGGTTGTCTTTTTCGTAAGGATCTATTCTTGTTATCTGTTGTACATTGACAATATACGAACGATGTGTACGAACAAACTGTAGCTTATCCAGGGATTGTTCAAAATGGTTCATGGTTTTGTTCTTCAGAAAATAACCTTCGGGGGTATGAATCTTTACATAATCATCTGCCGCTTCCAGGTACAACACATCGTGTGCGGGTATGATCTTTATTTTACTGCCATTCTTCACTACGATCCGCTGACTTTGGAATGGTGATAACGAGGCTGTTTCTAACAGATCCTGTGTGGCTTTCCCTGTAGAAGTGGATTTCTGTTCGGTCCATTTGGTAATAGCTTTGTCAAACCGTTCCTGGTCAAATGGTTTTAATAAATAATCAACGGCATGTGCTTCAAAAGCCTTGATGGCATATTCTTCAAAAGCAGTGGTGAAAATAACTGAGGGAGGTTGTTCGATCAGTTCCAGCATTTCAAACCCTGAGATCTTGGGCATCTGAATATCCAAAAAAATCAGGTCAGGCTGGTGCTGCTGTATGGCTTTTAATCCTTCAAAACCGTCACCACATTCCTGCATCAGTTCCAGCTGCGGATGTTTTTGTAAATATTCTTTTACTATACTTCTTGCCAGTGGCTCGTCGTCGATAATAATTACTTTGTTCATATTATTTTCCCTGCGGAATTTTTACGGTAGTGGTAAAGATATTTTCTTTTGCTTCAGTCGAGAGTAGATCGGTCCTGGCAAAGAGTAAATACAATCTTCTTTGTACGGATTTTAACCCAAATCCAATGCCCTGTTTGGGTGAGGATGTTTCGGGATCAAAAGGGTTTTGTACAGCAATAAAGAGATTATGCCCGTCCTTACCGGCATGTAAGCGGATCACCGTTTCACCGGTGGTGTCGTATAATCCAAATTTGATGGCATTTTCCATGATCGGTTGCAGGATTAAAGCAGGTAACTTTAATTGTTTGATGCTTTCCTCCACTTCAATTTCTGTGTTGAGCCTGTTGCCAAAACGTACTTTTTCAATTGCCAGATACAATTGCAGGTACTGAAGTTCTTCCTGCAAGGTTACCCATTGTGTTTCTTCTTTTTTTATCGTGCCCCGTAAAAAATCCGATAACTGCTGCACCATTTTTCTTGCTTCTTCCGGTCGGCTGCCTATTAAAGCATTAATGGAATTTAAACTATTAAATAAAAAATGAGGTTGTAATTGCTGACGCAGTTTAAATAGCTCGGCTTCTTTAGCCAGTTTTTCAGCATCGGTTTTCCGTTCTTCGTTTTCTTTTTGCTCTTTCTGGTTATACCAGAGAATACTCATCATCGTTACACAGCCCATCAACAGGAAAGCAATACTAAACCGAATGGAGAGGGAGAGATGCAATAATTCTTTATAACCATCGTAGTGGCCAAGAGCAACTCCCAGCAGCCATTTGGTTAATAGCAGCCACATAATTGCAAGGAATAAACAAATGGAAAAAATATTGATATACTGGTTGCCGCGGGGGAGGTAATAGCGCAGTGTATTCATAACCAGCAGGCAGGCTAACAGCAACAACGTATTACCGATGGCGCTGTCAATTGCGGCTGCTTCCCAGGGCAAGCCAAAAAAATGCAATACCATCATTTGGTCACCCACCATCACCAGCCAGCAAAGGATGAAAATAATACGGAACCTGGTTATGGATAAAGGGGAACTGGACATAGCGTTTATGCAAGGTTCAACAATTCCAGAGTGTTTCCAAAACGGAGTTGTTCCGCTTTTTGGTAAATAATTTGCAGGTAGGTATCTCCATCCTCTTTTTCTTCAATGCGTGAATAAATTTCTGCACCATCGATCAGATCATCAAGGGGGTATAATTCGCTTACATTAATAAACTGCCACTGCACCAGCTGCTGATTTTGGTTGAAGAACATATCTTCTTCCTTTCTGCCCAGCAATTGTGCTTTTTGAAAAGCGGCTTCTTTACTTTCTGCCGATACTAAACGAAGTTGTTCATCAAACTGAGCTGTATGAGCCACAAAGGCACGAAGAAAACGGACAACAAAACTTTTGTGCCCCTGCCTGCCGGCAGGCAGGTTCGTGTCTTTGAGGCTATACATTAAAAACTTTTAATCTCAATTCCCCCGAATATCACCGTTCCTTTCAGCAATAATATTTTACCGCTGCTTTCTGTTGATGCCGCAACAGACCGTTTATCTTCCACCCCGCCAAAAACCATTACGGCCTCAGATTTCACTTCCCAATTGGAAGGCACGATCAATTTGGTGCCGCCGAAGAAATTAGTAATCTCAATAACTACGGTTCCTTGTATGTCTGCCTGGGAGAGATTTATTTCGGTACCGCCAAAAAGGTTGACGATATCACCGCCTTTGAATTCCTTGGACAGGATGTTTCTTTTGGTGCCACCAAAAATGCAATTGGTATTTACAAAATTATCCTGGCTCCAGGTTTCTTCTACTTCTGGAATGGAACTATCGGGTTGTGGTCCTGCATTTTTTTTTTCACCTTCCGGTGAATGCCAGTGATGTCGGTGGCGGGGTCGAATGATAAGTAATCCTCCTACAACTATTAAGGCTGCCGGCCAGATGTAACGACGGATGGCCAGGTCCGGATAAAAATCCCTTAAAAGGAATGCACCACCGATTAAAATCAAAATAAACCAGGCAGCGCCTTTGAAGCCATGTCTTATGCCGATAAAAAATCCGAGTGCAATTAAAAATGTCTGCCAGCTGAATACCCATTCGGGCAGGTCGGTAACAGAAGCTTTAATTAATGCCGCCACACCAATTAATAAAATAAACAGACCCGTCCAGATATGACTGTGACTACCCCGGCGTTCCATTCTTTGTTCCCAGCGCATCTTTCTTTCTCTCATTCTGCTTTCAAAATCTTCTCTCATGTCATTCAAATTTTAATCAAAACTAAAGGGTGAAAAGTGAAAGGTCAATAGGGAATGGGTGCTTTGCGGCCTAAACTCGGTGAATGGCAGTAAAGAAGGGGTGAAAAAGGGTACTTGACAAAGATGAACAATAATAAATGCTGCTAAAATGTGCAATTCAATCTGTCGCAAAGGCCGGACAAGTTGTATAAATCTGTGTTTATCCGTGTTAATCTGCGGCCAAAAATTAATTCAGTGAACTACTCCAGATCAATTGATAAGGTTCTGTTTTTCCTTTGATACAGGTAAACAGGAAGCCCGTGATAAAAGGCATATTGATTCTTTCCTCCCCGGTTTCTGTATCGGCCGGAAAATCGATGGCCATGGTACCACTTACATATGTTTCAGTGGAGGAGGTTTCCAATGCTTTCAAACCCGGGGGCATCTTTTCATTCCCATATCCCAATTCATAACGGCGGTAGGCTAATCGTTCCACGAGGTTCTGAACAAATTCAGGTTGGTCGAATGCGGCGGAGATGTGTAGCGTTTGTTTCATAACAAGGGCTTTTACTGTTCTGACCCTTGTCTGTCTCCACTTTATCACCCCCTGCGGAGGGTCTTTACTTATTAATAAGATGCAGAAATGCCTTGTTTGCTTACTAAGGGAATGTGAAAGTTGGTGGTAAGTCAGACAATTGAAACAATATCTTTTAACCGGTTGGTCACAAGATGACAGGATTGAAACCTAAAAGATGGGTTTAAAGAATTCAACTTTATAATATCCTGAAATGATCTCCGTCAAACAACCCTTTATCGCTCAACTTAAGGTGCGGGATCACCAGCAACGCCATGAATGACAGCGTCATAAACGGCGATCCCAGGGTGGAGCCGGCTTCTTTTACGGCTTTGTCGATCAGGGAGTATTGTTCGGCAATTTTATAGCCATCCTCATTACTCATAAGTCCGGCTACAGGTAAAGGAACAATCATATCAATATCATCATTACAAAAACTAACACCCCCTTTATGTTCGATCACCAGGTTCACCGCATTGCAGATACTTTCATCATCAACACCCACGGCTACGATATTATGACTATCATGTGCCACTGACGAAGCCAATGCGCCCTGCTTCAATCCAAAGTTTTTAATAAAGGCTTTTGCAACAGGAGCATTGTTGTAACGGTTCACTACCACAATTTTTAAAATATCTCTTTCTATATCGCTCACTATTTTTCCTTCTGAAACTTTCGGTTCATAAGAAAGCCTGTTGGTGATAAGTTGTCCATCTAAGGCTTCAATGACGGAAAGCGGGGAGTGGGAAGTAGTCAGCGGGAATTCAAAATCTGTAATTTCTTTTTTTTCACAGGAGAAATTATTTACAATTCCCGATTTTGAAGTGATAATATTGGATACGCCGTTTTCTGCTACAAGTTCACCATTAATAAATGTTTTTAGAACTTCAAATTTTTCCAGATCCTTCACCACAATAAAATCAGCTGCATCTCCTTCTCTCAATAAGCCGACATCCAGTTTATAATGCAGTACAGGATTTACACAGGCTGCCCTTAATATTTTATATAGATTTATGCCTTTTTCTACCGCTCTTGCACAGAGTTGATTAATATGACCCAATACCAGGCTGTCCGGATGTTTGTCATCACTGCAAAACATGATCATATCCGGATAATCATGCAGCAAATCAATCAATGCTACAAAGTTCCTGGCAGCACTTCCTTCACGGATGATGATCTTCATGCCGTAGTGCAGTTTGTCCAAAGCTTCTTCTTTGGTAAAACATTCATGATCGGTGGAGATGCCAGGCTCAATTTGCCCCTGCCGTATGGGGGTTTAGGGGGCTTGTATATATTGCCTCGCTTGTTCACCTCTCAATCCGGGAGCATGACCATCCACCGGTTTACCCAAACGATGTGCTGCTGCTATCTTTCTCATTACTTCTTCATCTTTAAATAGCACTCCCGGAAAATTCATCATCTCACTCAAATACTTTATTTCCTTCCGTTGTAATAATTTATCAACATCACCTGAATCTAAAGCAGCACCTGCCGTTTCAAAAATGGTAGCAGGCACACAGCTTGGCGCACCAAAATTGAATTTGAATGGAACCGTTTTCCCATTTTCAATCATAAATTCCACACCTTCCATTCCGCAGACATTGGCTATTTCATGCGGGTCGCTGACGGTGGCAACGGTGCCATGCACAACCGCCAGTCTTGCAAATTCAGAAGGAACCAGCATGGAACTTTCAATATGGACATGGCTATCGATAAAGCCGGGAAGAATATAGTCTTGAGCCGTGAGTCTTGAGCCTGCATGTCCGGCAGGCAGGTCGGGAATCTTACTGATCGAAACTATCTTACCTTCCCTGACAACTATTTCTGCCGGATAGATAGTCCTCTCGTGTACATTTACCAACCTCCCGGATATTGAAAATGAACCGCTCATCTTATTATTTTGTTAGTTTATGTTAAAAGTACTCATTTGCTAATTCTGAATCTTTACATTTGCCAGCTAGTTTTTTAAAATCTAAAAATCACAACAAATGAAACGTATAGTATTATTTTCTTTTTTGGTGGCAACAACCCTTATTGCCCATGCACAAACAATGGACGAAATTATTTCAAAACATTTGGATGCCATTGGTGGTGTGGAAGCCTGGAGAAAAGTTTCCAGTATCAAGGAGGAAGGAATCCTGATGGCACAGGGTGCTGAAATATCGGTAGTACGAACGGTTCTTCATAATAAGGGCTCCCGCCAGGATATTTCATTGGCCGGTATGAACGGCTACAGCATTATTACCCCCGTAGCCGGTTGGAACTTTATGCCTTTCCAGGGACAAACACAACCCGAGCCACTGACAGAGGAAGATATTAAAGAAGGGCAACCTGAGTTGGATGCCCAGGATGAATTGGTAGATTACAAAGAAAAAGGGTCCTCGGTTGAATTGGTGGGAAAAGATGATGTGGAAGGAACGGAATGCTTTAAACTGATTCTCACCTTTAAATCAGGTAAAACAGGGACCTTGTTTATTGACCCTAAATCTTATCATATCATCCGCCAGGTTACCAAGCAAAAGGCAAATGGGCAGGAAATAGAAGTGACAAGCAATTTCAGCAATTACCAGAAAGTTCCTGAAGGCATCGTAATTGCTATGTCAATCGGCCTTCCTTTCGGTGAATTAAATGTAAAAAAAGTAGAAATTAACAAACCGGTGGATGAAGCGATTTTTACGCTTCCTAAATAAAATTTATAAAATCTTAAGTGGCCCCGGTATTTTTATCGGGGTTTCTTTTTTAGATTCGAAAATTCAAAACAACTATATATGAAAATGTCGATGCCCTTAATTGCCCGATTTTTCCTTTTATTAATCGGGGGAACCATTTCTTTCCAGGTAGTAGCCCAAACGGAAATCAATTCTTCTACTTTTGGAATGATGGAAGCCCGGTGGCTGGGTCCCGGCACCATGAGCGGTCGTATCACTGCAATTGAAGGAGTAGCCAGCGATGGTAAAACTATTTATGTAGGCACTGCCGGTGGCGGTATTTGGAAAACTACCAATGCAGGCTCATCTTTTGTTCCGATTTTCGATAAATACTGCCAGAGTATCGGGGCAATAGCTATAGATCCAAAAAATCCTAAGATAATCTATGCAGGAACGGGTGAAAGTAATATGCGTAACTCGGTTTCTATTGGTAATGGCATGTATAAATCGACAGATGGTGGTGACAACTGGACAAAGATCGGCCTGGAAAACTCAGAGCATATTGCAAAAATTATCATTAACCCGGTCAATACCAGCATTGTTTATGTAGCCGTACCCGGCCCTTTATGGAGCAGCAGTAAAGATCGTGGTTTATATAAATCAACGGATGGTGGAAAATCGTTCGATAAAATATTATACATCAATGAAGATGCCGGTTGTGGCGATGTGGCTTTTGATCCCCAGCATCCGGATACATTATTTGCCTCTACCTGGGAGTTCAGGAGAAAGCCGTATGCTTTTAGTTCGGGTGGTAATGGTAGTGGCATGTGGAAGAGTACTGACGGCGGTAAAAACTGGAAAGAAATCAAAGCGGGACTTCCCCCCAAACCATTTGGCCGCATTGCATTTGCTGTGGCACCCAGTGCACCACAAAATATGGTAGCCATTGTGGAAGCCAACGAAACCGGTTTATATATTTCTGCCGATGGTGGTGAAAATTGGAAGAAACAAAGTGCCACAATGAATGTCGTATCAAGGCCATTTTATTTTGCGGCTATCCAAATTGATCCTAACGATCCAAAAAGAGTATATCGTCCGGGCTTTACTTTTTCTTATTCAACCGATGGCGGCCATTCATTTGCAGATGCGAGTGGCGAAGGTGGCTGGTTACACAGTGATGAACATGCTTTATGGATTAATCCTAAAAATACCAGTCAACTTTATGTAGGTACCGATGGTGGTGTTTATGTTAGTTTAGACAAAGGTGCCACCTGGAATTTTATTCAATGTTTGCCTGTTGGCCAGTTTTATCATGCAGCATTGGATAATAAAAAGCCATACAATATTTATGGCGGTTTGCAGGATAACGGCAGCTGGGTTGGACCATCAGCTGCACCGGGTGCTATCACCAATTCCAGCTGGCGATCTATTAATGGCGGCGATGGTTTTTGGGTGCAGCCGGATCCATTAAATTCTGATATTGCTTATGCAGAATCTCAAGGAGGTGAAATAAACCGGATCAATCTTATTAATGGAAAAGGAATAGGCATAAAACCACAACAGGCACCGGGGGAAGAAAAACTCCGTTGGAACTGGAATACACCCATCGTTTTTGGCACTGCCAATAAAAAGAATCTTTACATTAGTTGCCAGTATTTGTATAAAACCATAGACCAGGGCAGAAACTGGGTGCGCATTTCACCAGATTTAACCACTAATAACAAGGATAAACAAAAACAGGAAGAAAGCGGTGGCCTTAGCGCCGATAATACATCTGCAGAAAACCACTGTACCATTTTTACAATTGCCGAATCACCATTAGATGAAAAAATGATCTGGGCTGGAACAGATGATGGCAATCTTCAATTGACCTTAGATGCAGGTAAAACATGGACCAACGTCGCAGCTAATTATGCACAGGCAGGAATCCCTGCTCATACCTGGGTTAGCAGCATTGAACCGTCACTGTTTGATAAGAAAGTAGTGTATGCCACATTTGATAACCATATGTATGGCGATCATAAAACATATGTGGCCCGGTCAGCGGATTTGGGTAAAACATGGACCCTGTTGAAAAGTTCAGAATTTACCGGCTTTGCCCATAAAATAAAAGAAGACACCAAGAATAAGGAGCTGTTATTCCTGGGCACTGAAATGGGTTTGTTTGCCACATTGAACGGAGGACAAAACTGGTTCCGGATGAAAAATAAAATTCCTGAATATGTGCTGGCAAGGGATATTCAGATTCATCCGGTAACACATGACCTGGTTATTGCTACGCACGGACGCGGCATTATCGTCATAGATGATATTTCACCTATGCGCAGTATGAAAAAAGAAATAGCTGAAAAAGAAGTAGTATTATTTCCATCACCACCGTTAACACTTACCATGGGACAGTTTGGAGGTGGTGGCTTCCCAGTTACCAGTGGCTGGGTGGCATCCAACCCGGTTTCTATTCCGCCGGTAAAATATTATTTGAAAGACAGGGTAAATGCCGGTGACGTTAAAGTGGACATTTATGATGCCGCGGGAAAATTAGTTCAATCAATTCCCGGAAGTAAACGCAAGGGTATAAATTTTGTTAGCTGGAACCTTCGGATGAAACCACCAAAGATTGCTACCGGTGGAACGAAACTGGATTTTAGTGCCTTTCTGGCACCTATGGTGCTGCCAGGTGATTACACTATAAAACTTACTGTCGGCGATTCCGTGTACACATCACCACTAAAAGTAGTACATGATATTTCCAATAAAGATTTTTCATTGGAAGACCGTAAACTGCAATATAAAACTGCCATGGATTTATACAAAGCACATGAGCGATTGGCGGATATAGTGGATACGATCAATGCCAGGCAAAAATTAATAAAGGATTACATAGACAAAGTGACGGATTCAACATTGAAAAGAACGATGCGGGCTTATACCGAAGAACTGGAAAAACTGAGGGCAGAGTGCCTTGGCACCAAACAGAAATCAATTTTTGCAGATGAAAAAAAATTAAGAGAGAACATTACAGAGGTTTATGCTGCCGTTAGCGGACAAGAAGCTGCACCTTCTAATCTGCAGGTACAACGGGCAACTGTATTGCAACAGGAAGTAAAATCAAAGGCGCAGAATAATCAGCAGATTTTAAAAAAGTATGACCAGGTAATAAAAGAAGGGCTGAAGAAAGAAGGCTTGATGCCCGGAGGCGGAAAGAAAGGGTTTTAAGTAAATAGGTTACATAGATCTATTGGATAGCCGGTTTTATGACCGGCTATTTTTTTCTCATTTCTCAATGGGGTGTTTTATCTTTCAGTAAATTCCAATCACTCATTCTGATAATTATGAAAAAAATTCTCTTTTTTACGGCAATTCTGATAAACACCATTGTTTTTGCACAAAAGAAAAATAGTATCACTCCGACGGCATCACCGGATGCTGATTCTGTTTTATTATCGAAAACAAAATACCGGCTTATCGGCCCCTGGCGGGGTGGCAGAAGCGGGGCAGTAACAGGTAGCTATAAAAACAAAAACACTTTTTATTTCGGATCTACCGGTGGCGGAGTCTGGAAAACAACAGATGGGGGCAGCAACTGGAAAAATATTTCTGATAAATATTACGGCAGTTCTATCGGCGCTGTAGCCGTGGCGCCGTCTGATGAAAGTATTGTTTATGTTGGGGAAGGTGAAAATACCATGCGGGGAAATGTCAGCGAAGGCCTCGGGGGTATGTGGCGCAGTGAAGACGGTGGCAAAAGCTGGAAAAATATTGGTCTGAAAGACGGCAGGCATATTATTCGGATCGTCATTCATCCCAGAAACCCGGATATAGTTTGGGTGGCAGTTATGGGACATCTTTTTGGTCCTAATGAAGAAAGAGGAATCTATAAAACAACAGATGGCGGCAAAACCTGGAAGCATACATTATTTGTCAATGATCAAACCGGTTGCAGCGACCTTGTGATGGAACCGGGGAACCCTAATGTTTTTTATGCAGGTACCTGGCGGCTTATCCGTACGCCATTCAGTATGGAAAGCGGTGGTGAGGGAAGTGGCTTATGGAAAAGTACCGATGGCGGTGAGACCTGGACAAATGTTTCTTCCAAAAAAGGTTTGCCCAAAGGCGTGTGGGGAATTGTAGGCGTAGCTATTGCTCCATCCAATACGGATAAGATTTATTGCATACTGGAAAATAAAGACGGAGGACTGTATTCCAGTAATGATGGCGGTGAAAACTGGACATTGCAAAGCAGTGATAATAATATCCGGCAAAGAGCCTGGTATTACAGCAAAGTATTTGTAGATCCGAAGAATGAGAATAAAGTGTATTGCCCGAATGTGGGTTTTATGATCAGCTCGGATGGTGGAAAAACTTTCCGGGGCAGCAATACCCCGCACGGCGACCATCATGATTTATGGATTGATCCAGAAGATGGTAACCGGATGATCGTAGGAGATGATGGTGGCGCACAGATAAGTTTTGATGCAGCCAATAACTGGAGTTCTTATATGAACCAGCCTACGGCCCAGTTTTACCGGGTTTCAACCGATAATAGTTTTCCCTACCGGATACTCGGTGCACAGCAGGATAATAGTACCGTAAGAATAAAAAGCAGGACCTATGGCAATGCCATTACAGAACAGGATTGGCAAACAACGGCTGGTGCAGAAAGTGGTTATGTAGTGGCCGACCCTTTGAATCCTGATATTGTTTATGGTGGAAATTACGGCGGCTATTTATCCAGGCTTGACCACAAAACAGGTGAGAATCGTGCCATCAGTGTATGGCCGGATAACCCGATGGGTGCGGGAGCAGACGTACAGAAATTCCGTTTTCAATGGAACTTTCCTATTTTCTTTTCACCCCATAATCCCAAAAAATTATATTGTGCGGGCAATGCTCTGTTTGCCAGTGAAAATGAAGGAGCCAATTGGGAACAACTGTCACCCGATCTGACAACGAATGATAAGAGTAAACAAAAATCCAGTGGTGGCCCGATTACACAAGACAATACTTCGGTAGAATATTATTGCACCATTTTTACGGCCACCGAAAGCTGGATAGAAAAAGATCTATTATGGACCGGGAGTGACGATGGCGTAATATCTGTTAGTAGGGACGGGGGTAAGAACTGGGAGAATGTAACACCAAAGGATTGTCCCAAATTAATAATGTGGAATTGTGTGGAAGTGGACCCTTTCAAAAAAGGGGCTGCTTATTTTGCAGGCACAAGATATAAGAGCGATGATTTTGCACCGTATCTGTACAAAACGGAGGACTATGGAAAAACCTGGAAACTGATCGTAAATGGTATTGATAAATTCCATTTTACCAGGGCTATTCGGGCCGATCATAACCGACCCGGCTTACTTTATGCAGGAACAGAATATGGCATGTATATAAGTTATGACGACGGGACAAACTGGAAAAAATTTCAATTGAACCTTCCGGTAGTTCCCATTACAGATATGACCATAAAGGACAATGATCTCGTAGTTGCCACACAGGGCAGGGCTTTTTGGGTGTTGGATGATTTAAGTGTACTGCAACAACAGAATAACTCGATTACAAATAAAAACCTGCATGTATTTACTACCAGTCCTGCCTGGCGCATAACCGGGAATGCTTTTGGTGGCAACTTTGGTGTAGCCCGGAATGCCGGCGCTAATCCATCGAATGGTGTGGTTATTAATTATTATGTAAAAAATATAAAAGATAGTACCAGGGCCACTATTACCCTGATGGATAAGGATAAAAACGAAATCCGAACCTATTCAACCGGGGCAAAAGAAGCAAGGGAAAAAATGGAGATCACCAATGGAATGAACCGGTTTGTCTGGAACCTGCAGTATCCCGAAGCAGAAAGGATTGAGGGCTTGATTCTCTGGAATGGGGTACCTGGAAATATCGTGGCGCCCCCGGGAGCCTATTTTTATAAATTAAAAGTGGGCAGCGATTCTGCCGAAGGAGCTTTCCGGGTAAAAGCGGACCCCAATTATAAAATTACACAGGAGGAGTATGAAGCACAGTTTACTTTCCTGGTGAAAATAAAAGATAAATTCAACGAAGTACAACAGGGGATTAAAGATATTCGGGCGTTGCGGACACAGATCAATGATTTTACCGGGCGTCAGCAAAAAGATTCTATTAAAGAAATAAAAACCCTGGCGGACAGTATCAACAAACAACTGACGGCTATAGAAGAAACCCTTTATCAAACAAAGGCCAAAAGCGGTCAGGATGTATTGAATTTCCCTATCCGGCTGAATGATAAACTGAGCGGTCTTTTTGATGCAGCCAACAGTGGTAATATGGCACCCAGCAAACAGGTAAAAGAAGTTTTTGCTGATTTAGGAAAGCAATGCGATGAACAGTTGGATAAACTGAAAAAGATAAAGGAAGAGGATGTGGCAAAATTAAATAAACTGATAAGAGAGAAAGAAGTGCCGGTGATCGGTTTGAAGAAGGATGACAAAAACAAGGAATAAAATAAGAAAGGGCTTCATACGAAGCCCTTTCTTTTAAACAATCTTTTTTACCCGCTCTTTCATCAGAGCGATGGCTTCTTCTTTACTGGCAAAAGTGTTATCAATATTCACCAGGTTATCCGCCAGTTTATCATACCGCTTGGTCATCAGCCAGATAAAAATGTGGAGATAATGAACGCCATCAAATACCAGTGATTTTTTTTCAGCAAATTCATGCTGCAGTTTCAGGAACTCACCCGGGATCTCTGTATAATGCATCGCAGGACGCAGATGATGGACCGTATGGTATCCATCATTCCAGCACATTTTATTGTATTTGGTATTGATACAGTTGATCGCACTGGTATAATTGTCTTCGGTATTTGTTTTGTCAATAAAAGAATGTTGTGCCCAGTTACCCAGCATCATGACTATCCGGGCAAATACAAAGGGGATAATGAATATCCAGAGTGTGGCTTTGAAATTCACAAAACACATGCCCACGCAAAAAAGATAGAAAGCCATTTCGCCATAGGTGAGGCGCATGTATAGTTTTTTTCTTTTCCGGCTGAAGAGGTACATGAATGTATCTACAAAACCCAGGACTAAAAACCTTCCGACATATTTCAGGAAATCAATAAGGCTATCCCTTTTATATTTCAGGGTGCTGCTGGCATCATCTTTCTGGTTGTTCTCCACATGATGCATGGCCATATGATGTACAAAATAGGTTTCAGGTGTGTGGCCAAAGAACGGACACACAAACCAGATTACATAGGTATAGAGCCAGGTATATCCTTTCTTAAAGGGTTTACGATGACTGATGCAATGCAGCATTAATCCAAAACGGCCTTTGAAATACATTTGGGAAACATAGAAATAAGGAATGTAGGCCAGCCACCAGTACCAGCCTTCCAATAAGGGTGTATATAATACCACTGCTACGGGGATAACAAGAATATGGATAGCCGTCAGCAAATGAATAAAAGGAAGATCCCTTTTATCACTCAGGTATTTCAGCCAGAATTTTTCATAACGACTGAAAGTTGCGGGTTCTACATATACAGGGTCTGTCAGTGCTGTCAGTGCCTTCATGTAAAAAAAATAAGTTCAAAAAAAATATCCTGATGATATTTAATCATCATTTCTAGTTTAATCCATTGATCTTCAGGGTAAACGAATTGTTGGAATGACCTAAAATTACAGCATTCTCAGGAATGTGCGCTTTTTGTTTTACTGTTTTATACCTGATTTTAATCAGGGTAAAAAGCTATTTCATTTTCAGATCAGGCTTAATGGATCTGACTTTTGTAGAGGCTCCGCCATCTAAAGTGAGGTCAACCGGTTTATTGGTTTGCCATCCTCCCCGGGTAAAGTCAGGGATGTCAACCGTAGTAGATTTTTTAGAAACAGATCGCTGGCTTAATGGCATCAGGCAACTCCAGGCAGCAGCATCATACACATCCTGGTCGAGGGGCAAACCATTGCGGAGGCAATCGATCAGGCGCCAGTCCATTATAAAATCCATACCACCATGTCCGCCTACATCTTTTGCAATAGCACCGATATGATTAACGATAGGGGGAGAATATTTTTTATACAGGCCTTCCAATTCTTCTTTTTTTACCCAGCTATGCCCAAAAGCTATTCGTTCCGGCCCGGGCCATTTTTGGGCAGCACCCTTTGATCCACTAACCAGATGAATTCTTGAATAAGGGCGAATAGTAGAAACATCATGTTGCACCATGATCGTTTTTCCTTTATTAGAACGGATTAATGTGGTGTTCATATTGCCCCGATAAGGCCGGTCCACATACTCCGTAAAGAAATTGTCTTTTGCAGCCAGTTCCTTTACCATAGTATTCATAGTAAAATCATTGGTACTCATGCTTACCAGGTGGTCAAATTTATCACCCCGGTTGATATTCATACATTGTGCCACAGGTCCAAGTCCATGTGTGGGATAGAGGTTTCCATTGTGACCCATATTTTCTTTCAGCCGCCACATATCTGCGTAGGCATTTTTATTGAAAAGCCAGTCCTTGGTAAGATCATGTATATAGGCGCCTTCAGCATGAATTATTTCGCCAAACAGTCCCTGCCGGGCCATGTTCAAAGTCAGTTGCTCAAAAAAATCATAACAACAATTCTCCAGCATCATGCAATGCTTCCTGGTTTTTTCGGATGTCTCTACCAATTCCCAGCATTCGTCAATGGTTTTAGAAGCCGGCACTTCCGTAGCGGCATGCTTGCCATTTTTCATGGCGTATACAGCAATAGGCGTATGCAAATGCCAGGGAGTAGGAGTATATACCAGGTCAATATCCTTGCTTTCGCATAAGGCTTTCCATCCCTCGTCCCCACTGTATTCTCTGGCTTTGGGTCGTCCCATTTTCTCCAGGGTCTTTTGAGAAGCTGTGACCCGGTCCGGGTATTTATCGCATAAGGCAACTATTTCCAGTCCATCGATATAGCTTAAACGTCCAACCGCTTCGGAGCCCCGCTGGCCCAGGCCGATAACACCCACCCGAACCGTATCGATCTTTGGTGCAGCATAGCCACACATATTAAAGTGTTGTCCGTTGTTTTCATAATCGGAGGAACGATCCATCTGTTCATCAGTAGTTCCGATTACTTTGGCAAAAGAGGGAAGCCCTGTAGCCAGCACACCACTTCCAAGAGCCAGGCGGCGGAGAAATTTTCTGCGGTTATTATCCATATGAAAGCCTATTTATTTCTGCAAGTTCATGAAATAATCCGGAGAATAATGTGGTTAGTAAAAATCAGTGATCGATAGACAAATCAGGATTCATCGAACAGACCGGGTCTCCTCTCTTTTGTCCGTTTCAATGATTGTTCATGGCGCCATTCTTCAATTAATTTATGATTGCCACCCATTAATATTTCGGGAACTTTCCATCCGCGAAAATCTTCTGGTCGTGTATAGACCGGAGGCGCCAGTAAATTGTCCTGGAATGAATCGGTGAGGGCCGATGTTTCATCATTCAATACACCCGGGAGCAGGCGGCCAATGGCATCCACCAAAATAGCCGCAGGTAATTCGCCTCCACTAAGCACATAATCGCCGATAGAAATTTCTTTGGTGATGAAATGTTCCCGTATCCGTTCATCAATTCCTTTGTAATGACCACAGATGAGTAACAGGTTTTCTTTTAGCGATAGACTATTGGCCGCTTTCTGGTTAAACAGTTCACCATCCGGCGTCAGGAAGATGATTTCATCATAGGTCCTGTCTTTTGATAATTCTTCAATGGCTTTTGCCAGTGGCTCACACATCATGAGCATACCCGCACCGCCACCAAACTGATAATCATCCACCATGCCATATTCATTGACTGCCCATTTGCGGAGTTGGTGTACTTGTACCATTAGCAGGCCTTTTTCCTGTGCCCTTTTCATAATACTATGCTGAAAAGGGCTTTCAAGTAGTTCCGGTAAAACGGTGAGGATATCAATATGCATAGGGCAAAGATAAGAACTGGCTAATTGCAGGAAACTTCTACAGAAGTTCTTGCTTCATTAACTGACCTGTCTTTGGCAATCACCTGTATTTTATAATTAATACCCGCAATGGCAGTAATTGATTGATTAAAAGTAGTGGAACTGCTTCCAGGATATAAATGTACATCCATAAGCAGTATGCCGGTATTAGTATTGCTCACATGTATATGTATTTCTGCAATAAATTTATCGTCAGTGATGGCTCCGTTTATTTGAATGGACTGTCCGGGCGTAAAAGTTTGACCATTTACCGGAGAAGTTAGCGTAATGACAGGTTGAATAGTATCTTTTTCTGATGCAGCATTTTTTGAACAGCCAGATAGTAGTAAAATAGTTGATATCCACAAGAAAGCTAATTTCATAGGAGTAAAAATAATTTATTAATCTGGCAAAAAAAACCCCCGGGGAACCGGGGGTCGGTATTGAAACAAAAACCAACAATAGCTCATTTTCATGAGCATAAATGTGCATATTCTTAAGTCAAAAATAATGATGAGTAAAGACCACGGAGTTGATATTGGTCAGTTGGCTTCCTGATCTCTGTCACCGGCAAACATTAAGGACGACAATCAACAACACCCCCGGGTGCATGAGGTAGTTCCGGGCTTATAAAAGGGATGCCCAGGTTCATCCCTCTAAGGATCAGCAGTACACCCATTAATGAAATAAATACCGGTACCAGGTTTCGTAAATAGTTTCTCCAATCAGATTTTATCATCTGGCCTGCATAACCTACCAGCATCATCGCAGGTAATGTACCGGCACCAAACAAGGCCATAAAACCGACACTCTGCCATACTTCCGTAAAAGTCAGTGTAGCTGCTAAAGCCATATAGATCATACCACAGGGGAGCAAACCGTTGGCCAACCCCATTAAAAAAAAACCCGGAGGTCCCTTGGCTGTTTTAAGCAACCGGCTTATTTGTTTCTGGATAAAAAAATAAAAGCGGTTCAAGAATTTCAGATGAACTGTTTTTTTCTGAACGAAGTACAATAGCGCCAGGGTAAGAACCAATATGCCCATGGCAATAGAAAACCATTGCTGGTAACCGGCGATGTAGATTCTGCGGCCGGCCAATCCAAATAATAAGCCCAAAATGGAATAAGTAACTACTCTTCCTATTTGATATATTAATAAAGAAATGAATTTTTGAGTATTGGAAAAATGATGAACAGGCAGGGCAAGACTTAACGGCCCGCACATACCCACACAATGCAGGCTGCCTGCTATACCCAGCGTAAAACCTGATAATAATACAGGCAATAACATTATAAAACGGTTAAACTGTTTTCTGAATAATATTCTTTTCCATCAAGGCTCCAATTGATTTTGGCAGTATAGCTCCCGGGAAGCAGTGACCCTTTGTTGAATAACTGTGCTCCGTCGTCAGTCAGCATTAATTCAAATTGCTGATCTTTTGATTCATCATAAGCACAATAAAACCAAACCCTGCCTGAAATGGTTTTATTTTTCATTTCTTCGGGTAATTGTAACAGGATGCCATTTTCTGTTTGCTGAAGTTTTACCGGAGATGCCAATGCATTAGCCCGGTTGGTTCCGTCAATCCGTTGCTGGTAGCGAAGTTCGCTTTTATAATAATCTTTCTCTACCAGTTCATAATTCGTATTTACAGCACGATAGACCAGGTAGGTAATACCTGCACCAAAAACAATAAAAGTCACCAGTAATTTATTTCCCCAGTTCATACTAGTTTTTTAAAGTCGGTTAAACGGCCCCATAAAATTAGTGCGGATCGTGGTTATTTTTTTATCGCCTTCGTACAATCCCACTTTTACGGATGTTTTTCTTTTGGTGATATAGCTTTTAGGCAATACAATAAAGAATGAGCCTTTTGCCTGGTCTTCTTTTTTCAGCAGTATATTTTTCCCTTCGGTTTCAATGATATATCCCGGCGCACCTTCCAGTTTAAGCGTTAGCGGTATATCCTTAATGGTCTTATTTATTACTTTGATTGTATAGAGATTGGAAAGACTATCCGTGCCTTTTTCCTGGTAAAGTTGTCCTCTTGCCCGTACGATATTTCCATCAATATCTTTACGGGTAAGTAACAGCAGGGAAAGCAGTCCCGCCAGTATAACCAGTAAAAAAGTGTAGAACTTCATTCTTCCGGTATAGAGGAGTTTTTTGCCACCGGCAATACCCGTTTCGGAGGCATAGCGAACAAGTCCCCGGGGCCGGCCAACGGCATCCATCATTTTATCACAGGCATCAATGCAGGCAGTACAACCCACACATTCCATCTGGGTGCCATTACGGATGTCAATTCCGGTAGGGCATACTTTTACACATTGAAAACAATCTATACAATCACCGCCAGGTTTTTCCGCTGTATTTGTTTTCTTAAATTTTTCCCGGGGTTCCCCTCTTTTATAGTCATACGCAACGATCATAGAGTTCGGGTCGAGTAAAACGCTTTGTAAACGGCCATAGGGACAGACAACGGTGCAAACCTGTTCCCGGAAATAAGCGTACACTCCATAAAAAATTCCTGAAAAAAGCAGGATGGACATAAAGCCCACAAAATGTTCAGAGACGGGTTCGGTGATAATTTTCTCCAACTCGTCTATCCCGATAATATAGGCCAGGAAAAAATTGGCTATGATAAAGGCCAGCAAAAAGAAAGCGGTATGTTTGGTAATTTTTTTCCTGATCTTTTCGCCGGTCCATGAAGAATTGTTTAATATTTTTTGTTGAGCTGCATCTCCTTCTATGGCATATTCCACTTTCCGGAAAAGCATTTCCATAAAAATGGTTTGCGGACAAACCCAACCACAAAATAACCGGCCAAAAGCAGCTGTAAAAAGTACAATGAAAATAATGAAAGTAACCATGGTCAGCCCGAAGATGAAAAAATCCTGGGGCCAGAATATCTTTCCAAAGATGATGAATTTTGCTTCCGGAATATTGAATAGGAATAAGGGTCTTCCATTCATTTTAATAAACGGAAGGCTAAAAAAGAGGGTAAAAAATCCCAGGCTTACCCAGGTTCTGGTATTATAAAAGCGGCCTCTGGGCTTTTGAGCAAATATCCATTTTCTTTTTCCTTTGGCATCCACCGTAGCAAGCCTGTCCCGGAAGGATTCTTCCGTAATGTCTTCTGCACCCGATGTATCGGTTTTTGTTTCTTTCATTTTTTTGTTTTCTCGGGCACCTCCATATCCTATTAGCTACTTTTTGCTTTTAAAGAGTCTGTTACGGGTTTCGCATTCAGTGAATCTACTGCTTCTTTAGCCGGAACTGCAGCCTCTTTCATTTCAACGCCCTGTGGAGCCTTGGGGTTAGGTGGATTGGTTCCCAGTAATGATTTAACATAGCTCGCAACCTGTGCTATCTGTTTGTTGGAATAGGTATTTTGCCACTGGGGCATAGCATTAATACCATAGCGGATTGTTTTAAAAACATTTTTTATGTCATTACCATTCAGCCAGAAATTGTCTGTAAGGTTTGGCCCTATATTGCCAGCTCCTGTTTCGGTATGGCAGGTTACACAGGATTTTGAAAAGATTAATTTCCCGGCTGCAATATCATCGGGCGATTTTAGTAAAATGACTGTATTCTCATCTACGGCATCCCCTTTTGCTAAAAGGTATTTCTGTATTTTCAGATCTGCTTTTGCAATAGAGTTCTCAAATTCTTCTTTACTGGAAGGAGCTGTATGGGCAACGTGGAAACGCCAGAGATAGATACCTGCAAAAATGATCGTGAGATAGAATCCATATAGCCACCAGGGGGGCAAGCGATTATTCAATTCCCGGATACCATCATATTCGTGTCCGAGATCCAGTTCTGCTTCTTCGCTTACAGGCTTAAGCTTATTAAACCGGTCCCACCAGCTTAATTTTTCTTTTTTTAATTTTTCAGCCTGGGGTTCTGTAGCCAGGATTACTTTTTCCTTTTCAGATTTTAATAAAAACTTGATGTTTATCAGCATGGCCATAATGATCGCCAGTTCGATAAAAATAACAAAGGCCATGATATAAAAGGTGGAAGCTTGCATACCACCGATTGATTTCACAACGGCTTTCGTTGTTTCTGTAACGGTACCTTGTGCAAAAAGGGAAGAACCTGATATCAGGAGAAAAACCAGGAGCAGTGAATTTCGTAAAACGGGGCTGGTTGTTTGTTTTCTTTTTTTCAATTTGACATCTGCAGCGCCGATTAAAATATTTGCCAGAATGGCGATAATGATTAATAAAAGGATCATTAAAATAATCAAAATCAGAGCCAGCGGGTTGTTGAAAATAGATGGCTCGGGAGGTCCTGCAGCCCATACCGGCTGTAAAGACATGAGCAACAAACCCGCAAGGATACCCAGTATATATTTTGATTTTTTGCGCATAAATAAAAGCATAGTATTTTGTTTAATTACTTAGTTATCTAATGGTAAGCGGCTTATTTCCTCGAATTTTTTCTTCCGGGTTTTAAAAACCCAGGTGATTATAACGACGAAAAACAGGAAGAAGGCGAGTAATGATACCAGCCCCATAATATCAACACCGCTTACTTTTTCTATATAATTAATGAATTTCATATGGAATGTATTTACTTGTTGTTTTCAGCCAACGGTTTTTGGGATTCTGCTTTAATATCCTTGCCCAAACGCTGCAAGTAAGCGATCATCGCTATGATTTCTTTATTGGAAGCGGTTTCAATTTTATCTTTCTTCAGGTTGGCTGCAATCGAATCTGCCTGGTACACCAGATCCCTGTTGGCGATTTTATCATAGCCTTCCGGATAAGGAACACCCAAGGTTCTCATAGCCCTTATCTTGGCTGGCGTGGAGGACGTATCAATTTTATCATCTAATAACCATATATACCGGGGCATAAGCGAACCATCTGTCATGGAGGATGGTTCATACATGTGATTATAATGCCAGCTGTCAGGATATTTACCACCCACCCGTGCCAGGTCAGGTCCGGTACGTTTACTTCCCCATTGGAAAGGATGATCATAAACAAATTCACCGGCTTTGGAATATTCTCCATAACGCTTTACTTCATCCCGGAAAGGCCTTACCATTTGTGAGTGACAGGTATAACAACCCTCTCTTACATAAATATCCCTTCCCTGCAATTCCAGGGGTGTGTAAGGTTTTACACTGGCTATAGTGGGGATATTTGATTTTACGAGAAAAGTGGGGATCATCTGTACCAGACCACCAATGGAAACGAGAATAAGACTTAACAAAAGCATAGTAAGCGGTTTTCTTTCTATAACACGGTGCCAGAATTCTTTTTTCTTTGATGTTTCTTTGACCAGTGGCGGCGCTTCGGCTGCTTCATTAGGAATGAATTTTCCTTTAACAATTGTTTTATAAAGATTATAAACCATTATTAAAGCACCAATGAGATACAAGGTACCGCCAACACTACGGGCCCAATACATAGGTTTAATGTTATTGACAGTTTGCATAAAGTCAAACTTCAGCTGTCCTTCGGGAGTAAATTGTTTCCACATGATGCTTTGCTCAAACCCAGCCCAATACAAAGGCACTGCATAAATAATGATGCCGATGGTACCCAGCCAGAAGTGATTGGTGGCTAATTTCTTTGAATACAAATCTGTACCCCACATTTTCGGGATCATATAATACAGGATGGCAAATGCTAAAAAGCCATTCCATCCCAATCCGCCAATATGCACATGGGCAATCGTCCAATCGGTAAAGTGAGAGATGGCGTTCACACTTTTAAGACTCATCATGGGTCCTTCAAAGGTTGACATACCATAACAGGTAATGGCCACTACCATAAATTTCAAAACAGGATCTTCCCGAACCTTATCCCAGGCACCCCGGAGGGTAAACAAACCATTCAGCATACCACCCCAGCTTGGGGCGATCAGCATGATGGAGAATACCACACCCAGTGATTGTGCCCAATCGGGCAATGCGGTATATAATAAATGGTGCGGTCCCGCCCAGATGTAAATAAATATCAAAGCCCAGAAGTGAATGATCGAAAGCCGGTACGAATAAACAGGCCTGTTGGCTGCTTTAGGAAGGAAATAATACATCAAACCAAGTACCGGGGTAGTCAGAAAGAAAGCTACCGCATTGTGTCCGTACCACCATTGTACCAAGGCATCCTGTACACCGGCAAACCAGCTATAACTACCGGTTAATGAGTAGGGCAATTCAATGGAACGTACAATGTGTAGTAAGGCTACCGTAACCCAGGTGGCTATATAAAACCAGATGGCCACATACAAGTGCTTTTCCCTTCTTTTGATGATCGTACCAAACATATTAATACCGAATAATACCCAAACCAGGGCTATGGAAATATCTATTGGCCAGATAAGCTCAGCATATTCAGCGCCGTTGGTAAGACCCAGGGGTAAGGTAATTGCCGCAGCAACAATAATCAGTTGCCAGCCCCAGAAATGGATCCAGCTGAGTTTATCACTGAACATCCTTGCTTTACACAATCGTTGCAATGAATAATAGATACCGGCAAACGAAGCGTTTCCCACAAAGGCAAAAATGATGGCATTGGTGTGGAGCGGACGGAGGCGGCCAAAAGTAGTGGCTGCAAAATTTAAACTGGCGGCCGGGTAATAAATCTGGATAGCAACCCACAGACCCACCAACATACCGACGATGCCGAAAATGATGGTAGCATAACCAAATGCCTTTACAATCTTGTTATCATAATAAAATTTTTCTACTTGCATAAGCTGGATTGTTTACTGGAATTATTGAGTTTTGGTTGTTGATGATGGTTTATCGTCGAAAAGAATACGTGAAGCAGGGGAGTAATCGTCTTCAAACTGGCCTGATTTTACACCCCAGAGAAAGGCAGCCAGAAATATACCCGCTACCGAAATACTGGCAATAAGAAGGATAATGATGACACTCATGGGGGTGTATTTTAAAGGGATAAAAGTATTTTGATAGTATACTGAACCGGGTAACCAGTATCAATACAGTGACTGATTTATATCATTTTTCAGCAATTTTAAAGCTGAAAATGAGCCTTGACAGGGCCTATTTTACATTTTCATCCTTTTGGCCAGCAGGCTGGTGCTGCCAAAAGTTATCAGTAAAATGCTGAGGGAACTGCTTGGCATCAGTATAGCTGCAACCAGGGGCGAAAGATTACCCTGAACCGCAAAAAATAACCCGATGACATTATAAACGATCGAAAGAATAAAGCTGGCCATGACAATATTCCTGTTGGCCCGGCACAATTTAAAAAATTCAGTAAGCCTGGAAAGTTGTTTTGCCTCAATTATCGCATCACTGGAAGGGGTGAAATTGTTGGTTTGCTCTGTTACGGCAATACCTATATCGCTTTGTTTTAAAGCGCCCGCATCATTTAATCCATCACCTATCATCATTACCTTCTCCCCTTGCTGCTGCAGGTGTTGTATATACTGAAGCTTGTCCTCCGGTTTTTGGTAAAACAAAAGGGTAGCTTTTTTGCCTAAAAGTCTTTGGAGGTTTTCTTTTTCTCTTTCATTATCACCCGACAATACCGATAAGCGAAACTGCCCTTTTAATTGCCTTATTAATTCCGGGACAGCCTCCCGGTAGTGGTTGCTGAAAATAAAAAATCCCTGCACGATATTTTCAATACTGATAAAAATGGTTGTACCCGGCTGCGGGTTGGTACAGCCAGTTACAAATTGTGAAGAGCCTAGTTTTATTAAATCATCATTTACAAATCCTTCAATTCCCTGGCCGGTAATTTCTTTGAATCCGGTTACATCTATTCCCGGGCCTTGCACTAAATGCTTCGCCAAGGCCTTACTTAACGGATGAGAAGAAACCGCAGCCAGGGCAGCCACTTGTTGTTGTTGAAAAGCGGTCAGTGGTGTTCCCTGGTACGTAATATCCTGCTGTTGTGTAGTTGTGAGGGTTCCGGTTTTATCAAAAACAATATGTGTGGCTTTCGCCATGTCTTCAATAGTCTGGGCACTCTTTAAATAGAAATGGTTGCGACCTAGTATTCGTAGAATATTTCCGTTGGTAAAAGTATTGGACAAGAGAAGGGCACAGGGGCAGGCAATGATGAAGATAGCCGTTATGGCGGGCCACATCCTGGTTGGTTCATGGATCTGCCAGTAAATGGCGGTAGAAGCCGCAATAGAAAAAACAATATAAGTGAAATACCGGCTGAGTAAATGCACAAACGAAACGCTTTTATTTATACCGGGTTTTGTAAATTCATCCCGGTTCCAGAGTTTGGTTAGAAAACTTTGTGCTACTTCTTTTATTACAAGTATTTCAATACGGCCTTCAGTTTGTTTACCACCGGCATATACCAGTTCTCCCACTTCCTTTAAAACAGGCAATGATTCGCCGGTTACAAAACTGTAATCAATAAAGGCTTTGCCCTTCGTAAGAATTCCATCGGCAGGGATTAATTCTCCATGATGAATAAGTAAAGTCACTCCCGGTTTGATATCGGGCAATGCAGTAGGAATTTCTTTATTTTCTTTAAGCACGGAAACAGCGATCGGGAAATAAGAGGTATAGTCTCTTTCAAATGAAAGGTGGCGGTAAGTAATATCCTGTAAAATGCGACCGGACAACATAAAGAAAACTATACCGGTCATGGAATCAAAATAACCACCACCGGAACCGCTGATCACTTCATAGGCACTGCGGATAAATGTGATGATGATGGCCAATGCAATTGGTGCATCAATATTCAGGAATTTATGTTGCAAACTTTTCCAGGATGATTCATAAAAAGGTAGCGAGGAATACAGTAACACCGGTATTGCCAGGCCAAAATTTATCCAGCGAAAAATACTCCGCAATCCTTCTTCACTGGCATCAATTCCGAGATATTCCGGAAAACTCATTAGCATAATATTGCCAAAACAAAAACCAGCAATACCCAGCTGGTACACCATGCTTTTGTTGATTGCCGGTCGCTTTTCTTTTAAATCGTTCAGGCTGATATAGGGTTCATAGCCAATACTGGTAAGCGTTTCAGCAACCTTCCGGAGATTGGTTTGCGGGGTTAAAAAAACGATATCCACTTCTTTACGGGTAAAATTGACCCTGCTTGAAATCACCGCAACATTCAAACGGTGCAGATTTTCCAATAAATAAAGACAGGAACTGCAATGCATTTGCGGTAAATAAAATGTTACATGCATTTGTTTGTCATCCCGGAAACTGATCAGTTGACATTGAATTTTTTGATCATCCAGATAGGCAAACTTGTCTTTCCGGACTTTTATACGCTGGCTGATGCCGGGATTTTCATTAAGTGAATAGTATTCACAGAGTTCACCCTGGTTCAGTATCTGGTATACCAGTTTGCATCCTTCACAGCAAAATAATTTTTCGTCTGAATGAATTTTATCATTCAGGCAGTTTTCACCACAGTGATAGCAATGGAGTTTCTTGTCTGTAACAGGTGTAGGCATACTTTACGAAAAATAAAGGAACTAAAATAACCGGCGACTTTGGGGAGGGATATGAGAAGTTTCACCCCTTGGACTGATTCTTATCAGATGCGCGGTTTATAAATCTTTTTTCCTAAGCAAAGCTTTCAGGCTGGCAAATATTAATAGCGAAATACCCAGAAGAACAAATACCCCGCTATAGGTAAATACCTTAAACCAGGGCTCCGATTTTTTCATGATCAGATAGAAAGCTTCATTATTCAGTTTGCCGCTTATTTTTACAAACCCACTGCCCAATAAGGATAGCCAGAAAACTAGCAAAGCTATATTCGTAATCAGGATTCCGATACCAGCCATTTTTTTTCTTCTTTCGGCAGCATTTGGTCTAACCTGTTGAATAAAATAAAAAACCGAGGCAAACAAAAGCAGGGTATTGATGCCAATAGTGGCGCCCATAGCATGGGCTACTGTAATATGTGTACCGTGCGTATAATAATTCCAGGCAGGTACGGAAATGGTGATAGCTAATATAAGGTTTAGAATTATCCAAAAGTCCGCAAATGAGAGTAAGCGATAAGGTAAACGGTGATAATACTTTTGTGCGTCTGTCATCATTTTTCTCCACTGGATAATAAGATGGGCCAGGATCAGCAGTTCCGTCATACTGATAACATAGGCAACGGTTTTTACCCAGGGGGCTGCGGGAACGATATACGTGTGATGCCCCCAATTAAACATCAGGTTGGTTAACCCTAGAAAATAAAAAAAGTAAGCAACCGGTGAGCGGGCAGGGTTGGCATTACCGCTGGTTTTCTCCATTAAATATATACCGGTGCCATACACAAGCATATTCCAGCTTCCAACCATAGAACCCAATGCTTTCCATTGAATGGTTGTATCCCGTACAACATTGGTGCGGAAAAAATCAAATAACCAGAGGTAAGATTCTGATAAAGTAATAAAGAAAAAGAGAATGCCGGTTGACCAGCTCCAGATATAAACAGGAGCCGTTTTGTAATTCGGTTTAAGTGTAGCAAAAAAATTGATGGCAAATGGGATCCATGATAAGAAGATAAATAGGCCCAGCACTGGGGGAAATTCCAGGTATTCCCTTCCCCCGAAATAACCCAGGAAAAAGCTGGTGATAATAAAAAGTGAAACGGCTAACTGCAGCATAAAGTGCAACCATATTCCCTGTTGCCAGTAGAGCGGTCGATTGGCAATTCTGGGTATATAATAATAAATGACTGCCTGTGCGCCTGTAAATATCCAGGCAATAACCAGGTAAACATGTAAGGGTCTTGTCTGCTGAAAAGATAAACGGTCTTTTAAGAAGGGGGGTAAAATATACTGGAATCCACCAATAACACCCAGTATAAGTCCGAAAAGAAGGTAAGACAATGCCAGCACCAGAAAAGCTTTTGCGGCTTTATCTGAAGTGCAGGAGTCAGTCAGCTTTTTCTCTGTTGTCATTTGGGCGTCGGTTTCTTATAAGTAACAGCAGTGGCATCTACATATTTCAGGTAGCTGATAACAGCGTTGATCTCATCGTCCGTAAAATGAAAATTCGGCATGCGCGGACCTCCTCCTTTTAATAAAGCCTTCATAAAATTTTCTCCGCGGTTTGGGTCACTTTGTGCTGTAGTTAATTCCGGCCCCAGGTAACCACCCAGGCCATAGATCTGGTGACAGGCTGTGCAGTTATATTGCTGGTACAATTTTTTCCCATGATTTATTTTGCCTGCCTCAATCCGATCAACAGAAACAGCGTTTTCCGTTCCTTTTGAATAGACTACGGCACTGTAAATTACGTAGGTTGAAAAAAGTAACAGGAATAGTACTATTCGTAACATCAGAGACAGGCTTTAGGCATGCGAAAGTATTTTTGTCACCAGGCGATGATATTGATTAATGTCAGAAAAACGTATGATATTAATCAAGGATATATTTTTCGAAGGGTATATTACATGAAATACCTATAGTTAATTCAGCGAAAGAATTTCTTGTTCCTTAAACAGTCTCAGGGCTTTGGGAAATAAAATATTATTCTCCAGGTGCACATGTTGATGCAGGTCCAGTTCGAAAGCCTCTAAAGCGGCAAACGATAAACGATAGGTGGTGCAGGCATCATCGGGCAACTTGTAGTTGCCGGTTAATTGCCGGATTTCGGCCATAGCTGAACCGGCATGATCGTGTTCCTGTTCCATCATGCTGATGGGAGATTTCAGGTACGTAATATTAAGTTGGACTTTACTGCCTGAAAGTATTTGTTTTTCAAGTTCTTTAATGCGTGGAAAAAGCACCCCTTCTTCTTTTTGCATGTGCAGCTCCATTTCTTCTTTAACCGCCATAAACAATTCAAATACTTTTCGCATTTCAGGATGACGGTCACCATGTTTGGAGGCAACTTTCTGCAGGTACTGGGCAATAACAGGCATTTCTTTCTTTACGTAGGTGTGGTGTTTTGCAAGAATAATATCCACAAGTTGTGATAATGACAGATTTGTATAATTAATAACCACTTTATCGCTGTTGTTTTGTGCTGTCTCTTCAAGCTCAGAAAGTATGGTTTCAACCGCTACGGCACTTTCTGTGCAGGCCTGTTGCAGACTTCTTTTTCCTTTACAACAAAAATCAAGTTGATATTTTTCAAATACGGCAGCAGCCCGGTGGTTGCTGTTGACTATTTGGGCCAGGCTTTTTGTCATTAATGCGTGCATGTTCATTCGTTTTATGGTGAGTTAAAATAGTTTACAAATCTTTTTTGCTGAATTTTTTTACCGCCAGCCAAAGTGGAAGTAAGATCCAGAGCAGCATGATGCCTGTTGTGAAAATGATGCCGGTGCCACTACCAAAGAAATCTTTGTACAAGGCACCCGTATACCCCATCAGGGCACTGACGTCCATTTTCAGCATGATGAAAATGCGGCCCAGGTCAATGGGGTTAAGGGCTGACAGCAAGAGGGTCAGTTTTTCCAGCGGGTATTCGCTGAAAGAAAAAAGTATTAACAGAACCAGTCCGTCGTAAATCAGGGCAAAATAAAACCATAACAACAATGCAAAACCAATGCCCCGGGCTTTATCCCGGGCCACAACGGAAGCCAGAAAAGCAATGGAAGTAAATACAAGGGTCAGGGACATTCCGGTAAACAATAATGCAAAGCCGGTTTCGTTGGCTTCATAAATAAGGACAGGAATTCCCACACCAATAAGAAATGCCGTGAGCAGGGAGATACTGACTCCAGTGAATTCGCTTAACAGGATCCGGGTACGACTCATTGGTTGTGATGACATGAGCTCAATGAACTCATACGAATTGTAATAATGTATCGTTGTGAATACGAGGCTGACAAGCGGCAAAACGATCAGGACGATATTCAGGAGGCTCAGTATGGCTTTACTGCTGTTTTCCTCCATCTGGAACATGCTGAACGAAACAATAAAAAGGAAAAGCGTATAGCCAAGTATGATTTTGCTTCTCAAAATATCATATAAAACATATTTGGAAAGTTTCATCATAAAAAGTCAGTTAATAATTTTTATCATCCGTTTTTATTTCCAACATTTTCCCGATCCATTCACTGCTGGAAGGTTCACCCCGCATGATCTTTGCGATCGCTTTTCCAAGGCGTAATTCCCCGGTTTCTTCCTGGAGGGTTTCGATGTCTTTAAAGAATTGCATCCTGCCTTCCTGCATGTACATGATGTGTGTGGTGATTTCGTCGAGGTCGCTCAGGATATGGGAAGTGATGAGAATGAGTTTATTTTTTTTCTTTTCAGTCAGAATTTTTTCTTTCAGTATTTCGGAAGCCAAAGGGTCAAGCCCGGCTGTTGGTTCATCCAGGATGAGAATGGGCGAATCGAATAGAAAGGCTATGGCTGCACTTACTTTCTGGCGGGTACCCCCGCTTAATGTGCGCATGGGCTTTTGAAATATTTTTTCCAGTTCAAATCCCACTACCAGTGCTTTATCCAGTTTTATATCCGGGATATTCCGGATATTTTGAAGCATCTGAAACAGCTGACCGACTTTCATATTATCGGGGTAGCGGCCAATTTGCGGCATATAACCGATTTTTTCACGGTAAGACGGATCGCCATTTATCAACTGATCGTCAACCAGAATTTTGCCGCAATTGGGCCTTACCATGCCGAGGATAGATTTTATCAGCGTAGTTTTTCCCGAACCATTCGGTCCGATAAGCGAAATCACCTGTCCCCTGGAAAAGGTTGCAGAAATATCTTCCAGCACCTGTAATTTGCGGAATCGTTTATATATGTTCTCGATCCGGATCATAGTTTCAGTGATTTCATGAGGGGTTTCTTATCGATAAGATTTTCCGGAGTGAGGCTTGGGATGGCTTTCTCGGCTTTATCAAGCAATTGTACGGTAAAACTTCTGAACAACATTAAGGCGTATGGATTTTGTTCAATGATCATGGAATACATACTGACCGGGTGATAGGCGATGTCACCCATTCCATCTTTGTTGATATCATACCCTTCATATTTATCCCAGTAGTTATGGTGAAAGTTATTCAGGGAGATAGAGCCATTGGTACCCACATCAAAACTGTTGCCTGTAAAATTGTTGTGGTGAAAATTATTCTCTTCACAATTCGCCTGCACTTTTAAAGCCCACCCGTTTTCAATAAAAATATTTTTTTCAATTTCAATCCGGCTGGTTCCTTCGAAGTAAATGCCAACCGTATTTTTCAGAAAAGTATTATGTACTATATAGCTGTCTGAAATTTCTTTTAATAAAATGCCATAGGCCGATGGACCCCAGTTTTGTTCAAAATGATTGTTTTCCATTTTCACTTTTTTGGAATACATCACGGCCACGCCCGCGCCATTATTCCTGAACGTATTGCCCAGGTAGGTATCATCATTAGAGAACATAAAGTGCAAACCATAACGGATATTTTTTTCACTCAGGTTATAACGGATAGTAGAAAAAGTAACAAATTCAAAGTAGATGCCGTCCCGGTGCCCCTGCACATGATTTTTTTCTATCAGCGCATGGTTGGATTTCCAGAGATGAATGGCATTACCGGTCAATTGTTCTGAACGGGGGTTGCCAATGATATTATTATTTCTTACTGTGGCATAGGATGTATTGGAAATATGAATGGCAAAATAGGCGCCGGTGATTATGTTGTTCTCAAGTTTTATGTTGGAGGCATCAACCAGTTTGATGGATGCATAATCATTCATGGCAGAATAACCGGAGTTCCGGAAGTGTATACCCTTAATGGTAATATCCCTGCCGCTGATAAGCAGTATTTCAAATTTATTTTCCCCATCCAGTACAGGATCATTTTGACCAATTATTGTAAGCGGCCGGGTGATAATAATGGGGCCTTCCTTATAAATTCCCGATTGAAGTAGTATCGTGTCTTTATCCTTTGCTGTTTCAATAGCTTTTTTCAGGGAACGCACGGGTTGATTACTGCCAACAATAATGGTTGTTGAAAATGATGTTGTGCAAATGCTAATGAGCCATATGGTTAAGGTTAGCCGCACGTTACCGGATCTTTTTGTATAATTCATCCCAACTCATGAGCAATCCTTCTTTCCCGGTTTTAGCTTTTTCAGCAGCCGGTTTTGATAAAAAGGCTGCCGCATTGCTGCCCATCGGGCTTCTCAGTTCCGGGCTTACCCAAAACACGGCTTTTGTTACATCAATAAAATCATTTTCTTTTTCGAAATTGATAATTACTTTCTGCGCTATTTCTTTTTCTTTTAAGGATTCGGATTGTAAAAAACGGACCATACAGATCACATCATCAAATTTATAGACCTTGCTTTTCCTGGTCACAATCTCGCCGCCAAACTTTGGGTCTACAATTCCCATTTTGCAGAAATAGCAATCATCTTTTCCATAAGCAAACGGCTCTGGTTTAGGAGAACAGGAGGACATCAATATCAAAAAAACAAATACCGGTGTTACGAATGCAGACATTTTCATTTTTGTTTCTTTTCTAATTTATGATGATGATACCATTCCGCAAACCAAACGCCGAATGCCAGGATAGCGGCACCAATAACTATCCACCCACCCGCATCAGGAAAAGAGTAAGAGTCAAAATTTAATATGCGTTTATGACCGATCAATGGTGGTTGATAAGAAAGACCGGGTACCTGGATCGCAGCTTTAGGATCTAGATTGTGACCATAATTGTAACCCCATCTGTAAAAATCAAGCATAGCCAGTAGCCCGCCTATCGCCGTTAGCACTAAGTAGATAAATAGAAATTTTCTTTTACCAGTCACGGCAACCAATAAACCCAGCAACATATAAAAGCCAACTACAAAAGGAAGAAATTTAAATTCGGGGAACATATCTACCGTGATATGTTTCATGCCGATATAGTGATTCAAGCCATTAATAATATCTACATCACCGCTAAGACCATTGATCCAGATATTCATGGTTAGTCCTTCGGGATATTGCGGGGCAAATAAATCAATGCGCCAGGCAGGAAGAAAGAATACAGCAATTAAAGCGCCGGAAGAAAATGCCACTAATATCCGGGAGGCTACGCTTAGTTTTTGTTTCATGATTGGTCTTTTAAAAATTCCGGGGCAGCACGGCCCCGGAAACATTTGAAAAATGAAAAAACCTCAACTACGAAAGCTTATTTTTTGGCCGGGGGCAGCAATACGGCATCAATTACATAGATGATCCCATTTGATGCTGGAATAGTAGCCACCACATTGGCCGTTCCATTTACCATCACTTTACCATCTTTAACACTTAAGGTAATATTTCCCAGATTGGCCATATTAATGGTCTGACCATCCTGCATCATTTCTTGTTTATATACGCCTACGGCCACATGGTATTCAAGGATGTTCTGAAGATCGGCTTTTTTATCGTCTTTCATCAATCCGTCAACAGTACCCGCAGGCAGTTTGTCAAAAGCCGCATTGGTAGGAGCAAAAACAGTAAAAGGTCCGGCATTCGAAAGATCGTCTACATACTCTGCCTGTTTCAAGGCTGCCACCAAAGTGGTATGATCTTTTGAACCTACGGCAATTTTTACCACATCTTTTGCTGATTCATCATCTTTTACGGCTTCCTGTCCACCCGTGGTAGTGGCGGCATCTGTTGTTGATTCATCGCTGGCTTTTTTATCATTAGTGCAACTGCCCAATGTAAAAGCAAGTGCCAGAAACGATATGCATATTATTTTTTTCATAACCTGGTATTTTAATATGAAAGATTATTTAAAAGGAAAACTTTCTTTTGCAAGTTTCCCTTTTAAATAATTAATTTGGTTTGGCGGTCGTGTCTTTTTTCTCTGTTGCTGCCGGGGCAGTTTTACCCGTGCTGAATGTCAGGGGAACATTGGCTCCTCCCGGGCTTACCCGGATATATCCCTGCATTTCCTGGTGGAGCGCAGAACAGAAGTCTGTACAGTACATCGGGTAAACACCCACTTTCTCAGGTGTCCATTTTAATGTCTGCGTTTCACCTGGCATAATAAGTAACTCGGCATTATTAGCCCCTTTTACTGCAAAACCGTGCGGTACATCCCAGTCTTGCTCCAGGTTGGTTACATGGAAATAAACGGTTTCACCCAGTTTCACTCCTTCAATATTATCTGGAGTGAAGTGCGAACGAATAGAGGTCATGTAAACATGAATTTCATTTCCTTTACGTTCTACTTTTGCATTATTATCTCCCAGAGCAGCATAAGGGTTTTTATTTTCCTCTATCTTGAAAATCTTCCGGCTGTTCTTCATGATCAGATCAGCAGGTATAGCTTCAGCATAGTGCGGTTCACCAATCGTGGGAAAGTCCAGTAACAATTTCATCTTTTCCCCGCTGATGTCATATATCTGTGCACTTTGTGTTAGTTCCGGGCCAGTAGGCAGGTAACGGTCTTTGGTAATTTTGTTATAGGCAATTACATATTTGCCCCAGGGTTTTTTTGTAGGACCGCCGGGAACACACAAATGACCAATGGAATAATAGGTAGGCACCCGGTCTATCACTTCCAGCGTTTTTACATTCCATTTTACAATTTCTGAGGAAACAAAGAAAGACGTGTAGGCATTTCCTTTATCATCAAATTCTGTATGTAAAGGGCCCAGGCCTGGTTTTTTTACTTCACCATGCAGCACAGCTTCATATTTTAATACAGGAATACCATCATATTCACCGTCATAATTCTTTGCAGCAATAGCAGCCTCAATTTTGGCAAAGGAGAATACAGGAATTACTGCAGCCAGTTTACCACTTCCTACAATGTATTCACCGGTGGGATCCGTATCACAACCATGCGGCGATTTGGGGCAGGGCATAAAGTAAACCATATCGGGACAATCTTTAGGATCCAGCATCAGTACTTCATTCATCATAGTTGACGTGGCACTATGTTTAGCATCATCATATTTATTATGAGCATAAGTCACAGCTTTTTTTACACCTTTACCTGCTTTGGCATATGCTTCTGCTTTTTTCCAATTAACCGCCATTATAAAGTCCTTATCCTTTTGCGAAGCATTTACTTCCAGTAAGGTGTTTGCTTTTTCTGAGTTGTAGCAACTGAAAAAGAACCAACCCGCTGATCTTCCTTTGCCGGCCCGGGCCAGGTCAAAGTTGATTCCGGGCAGGAGTATCTGGAAAGCAATACTCATGTCACCGGATGTTTTATCTACGCCGATAAAACTTACAGTGCCTTTGAAGTTTTCTTTGTAAGTGTTAATAGGTACATCCAGTTTGTCGCCAAGTGGCACACTGAAACGGGTGCCGGCCACTACATACTCAGAATTCTCTGTAATGAAAGGAGAGGAGTGGTTCCCTGCACTATTGGGGATTTCAATGATTTCAGCAGTACGGAATGTTTTTAAATCAATGCGTGCAATACGGGGAGTATTGTTCGCATTGCCAAAAGCCCAGCGGCCATCATGTTCACTTCCGGTAACAGAGAGTGCAATGTGGTGAAGGTCATCCCAGGGTACAAAACCATGCGAAGTGTTAAGCATCGGTTTGGTTTCTTCGCTGTAGCCCCATCCTTTTTCGGGGTCAACAGAGAAAACCGGGATCACACGGAATAAACGGCCTGAAGGCAATCCATACACAGACATTTGTCCGCTGAAGCCACCTGAAACAAAATTGTAGAATTCGTCATATTTACCGGGAGCCACATAAACTTTGGAAGCGGCATTGCCACTAACAGCTGATTGCGTTCCCTTTGGTTTACAACCCGGAATCCAAAGCAATCCAACCAATGCAATCACTAACGGAATACAAGATTTAAGATGATAATGTTTCATAAAAAATATTTAGCAGGTTTTGAAAATGTGATTTTACTAATTTGGTCGGTCTTTGTTTGTCTTTTTGTTCTGTAAAATTCGTTCATGAATCTCTCGAAGGAATTCGGTAGGGATTGGAGAAGGCTTTTATTTTACGCCATCATTGCTACGCATAAACTCTAAAAGTTTTCGGGCATCTTCCATTACCAGGTTCTGGTTTGGCATACGAACCAAACACAATTCCAGCAGCTTTTGTGCCTCTGGGTCGGAAGCCAGCATCATATCTACATTTGTGATCATGTTCATAATCCAGAGAGGCTCCCTTCTTTGTGTAACACCTTTCCAGCCGGGGCCCACTAATTTTTCTTCGGTTAGGCGGTGGCAGGACTGGCATTTTAGTTCGTAGGTACTCTTACCAATACTCACCATGGCCTGGTCAAGTGGTGTTCCTAAAGTGATGTCGGTTTCTTTTATTTCAGTGCCGTGTGTCTCGGGTTGATCTTTTGTCAACTCCTGGATATCAATGGGCTTAGGATCTTTTTTTGCTCCTTCCTTGCAGGAGAATGCAAATACGCTTCCGGTAAAAAGTAATACACTAAGTAGTTTGGAGGGATTCATTTTTTATTATTTTAATTACAAAATCAAAAATACATGTTGGGGATAGGTCTTTTTTATGACTTTCATATAAAAGACAACATTGTCTTTTATTCGCCAAAAATATTCTCGGGGTCAATATCAGCAGATGATTAACATCAAAGCCCGGGATGATATTTATCACCTGAGTGGTGGTACAAGGCAGGCATATTTGCCAATATGATGTTTTCCAAGTCATTTGGCTATGCCTTAAGGGGAATTTTGTATCTGGGAATGTCCGATGAAGCCAAACCCTGGATTCAATTGGATGAAATTGCCCAGGAACTTGCTGTGCCAAGGCATTTCCTGGGAAAAGTGATGAAAAAACTGGTAAAAGATGGTGTGTTGAATTCTCAGAAAGGACCTTATGGTGGTTTTTGCATCAATGAAAATACTCTGAAAACATCTTTGTTAAAACTGATGGAGATCACCGGTGAGGTAGAAGAAAATGGGGTCTGTGTATTACGTTTACGTAAATGCAATGCACTTAATCCCTGCCCGATGCATCATCAGATAGAATCCTTGCGGCGGCAGTGGCAGGCATTGCTCGCTTCTACGTTCATCGGAGATTTAATAAGAAAAGACCAGCCAGGTTTTATCAACAGTATTGCTGCCATCTGATCACAACCCCTTCAACTGACTTAAATCATCCTTTTTTATTACAGTTCTCTTTTTATTTGTTTTTTGCAAGACTTATTATATGTTTTTAAAATCGATTGAAATAAACCGTAAATCACTGGTGTCAGACATAGTGGCACTGGATTATCGAACTATTGATGTTTTTCGCAAACAGGGCATAGGTTATTGTTGTGGTGGCAAATGGCCGCTGGAAATCGCCTGTGAAATGAAAGGCATTAATGTGGATATGATACTGGCCGAACTGGAAGCCGCTACCCGCACTATCCAGGTTTCCAACCAGCTTGATTTTGAAGACTGGAATATGGATTTCCTGATAGATTACCTGATCAATATTCATCACCGGTATTTAAAAAAAACATTACCGGAAACGCAACAACTACTGGGTGAATTTGCCAGGGAACACATTCAAAAATTTCCGTACCTGGCCGAATTGGAAAAAAAGTTTGATTTCCTGGTAGAGCAACTTTTTCCTTCCATGCAAAAGGAAGAAGAAGTGATCTTTCCTTATATACGCCAGATTGCTCATGCACATAATCATAAGGAACCCTATGCTGCCTTACTGGTGCGTACACTCCGCAAACCTGTGGAAGAAACCATGTATAAGGGGCACGAAGCCCTGGCAGATATTATCTTATCCATCCGGGAGATGACCAATAAATATACTCCCCCCGAAAATGTTTGCATCAGTCATAAAGTTGTAATCGCAAAACTGAAGGAATTAGATAATGACCTGATGCAACATATGCACCTGGAGCATTCTATACTTTTTCCCCGGGCAATAAAAATTGAAAAGGAAGTTCTGGATGCTTAAACAGCATTACAGGGTCAAATAGTTTTCCATGTTTTTAAGCCGGTCTCCTTTATTTTATTCGTGCACACACATTACCGGAATATGTGACTGGAAAACAAGTTGCTTGGTACTGCTGGGTTTAAAAATCCCGCCAAGCAGGTTATGTTTCTTGGGTATGGCTATCACCAGGTCCAGGTTATTGCTTTCTGCAAACTCGTTAATACCATCTTCAATATCCGGATTATTGATAAAATGGTAAAAAGGTTTTACATCCTCCAGTAAGTTGTGCAGCAGGAAGGATTGTTCCGGGGTCTCGGGCCGGAAATGTTTTTCCTTATAGTCAACATTTAATATGTGTAATTCGGCATTAAACTCTTTTACTATTTGACGAATGAACTGAACCGGGGTTGTTTCTACCACCTGTTTGAAATCACAGGCAAAACCTATTTTCTTAATTCCCTTTCCGTATTCTTTGCCGGGAGGTACACATATAACCGGCCAGGTAAGATGACGGATCGCTGTCAGCGTGGTGCTTCCAAAAACCACTTTTTCGATACTGGTTTTTCCTTTTGCTCCCATCACTACTGCGAAAGGCTGAATGTGTTTACATAATTCTTCCAGTTCATCAACAGTATTTCCCATCCGGGATTCTGTATACACTTTGACTTTACCGGAGGTAACATGAATGACATTTTTTTTCAATTCTGCCAGTTGGTCTTCGCTGCTTTTTTTCATTTCATCTACGGAAACCAGCATAATAGGTACTTCTGAATAGGAAACAGGAATATTATATACATTCAGCAGTAACAGGCTGGCCTCTATTCCTTCGGCCATGTTTACGGCAAAATTCACGGCATTAATGGATACCGGTGAGAAATCGGTGGGAACAATTATCGTTTTCATGCTACTGTTTTAGAAACTAAATGTATACCACAAACCTGGTGATTTCCCTGATTCCGGTCACCCCTTCTCCTGATTGTTGCATTATCCCATAACTGCTGCTTTTTCATGAAAATCAGTTGCCCGGCTGAGGGATGACAGTTTGTTTCAAATTGGTTGAAAATACCTTTGCAACACAAAAGATAACATTCGTGAACTTAATAAAAATGGGATATATCAATAACTATTTTTAATTCCCTACTGCACTATATTTACCCTAAATTAATCATCCCGTATGCTCGACCAGGCCCACATGATATCGCTTTTTGAAAACGCAACCGAAGGGATAATACTGACCAATGGATCCGGCCATATTGTAATGGTGAACCCGGCTGCAGAAAGAATGTTTGATTATGGAAAGGAAGAATTGATCGGGCAGAATATTGAGATCCTGATACCGGATAAATATAAACCTCATCATCACCAATTACGGGATGGTTTTTATAAGCAACCTTCTAACCGGGTGATGGGGCAGGGCCGGGATTTAAACGGAAGGAAAAAAAACGGGATCGATTTGCCTGTTGAAGTTAGCTTAAGTCATTACCATCAGGAAGGCGAGTTATTTGCCATTGCCTTTATTGTTGACATTACCAGGCGGAAGGAAATTGAAAACAGTATGCTGAAACAAAAAGCAGAACTGGAAAAGATAACGGATAAAATCCGGCAACTGAATGCAGACCTGGAAATAAAAGTGGAAGAGCGAACGCTGATCTTAAGAGAAGCGTTACAAAAACTGGAGCAATCACAACAGGAACTCAGTGAGGCATTGGATAAAGAACGTCAGTTGAATGAGATAAAAGGCCGCTTTGTATCCATGGCTTCACATGAATTCCGGACACCGCTTACAACCGTCCTGTCTTCAGCCTCCCTGTTGTCAAAATATACGGGATCGGATGAACAGGACAAAAGAGATAAGCATATTCAACGGATCAAGAACTCAGTCAACAATCTGAATGATATCCTGGAGGATTTTCTTTCCCTGGGGAAATTGAACGAAGGAAAAGTGGAAAAAAGAGTGGAACAGGTCAATTTAAGGGGACTGCTGGAAGATACGGTGGAAGAAATGAAGGCAATGATGAAAGAAGATCAGCAAATTGTATTGGATTGCAACGAAAGTCACGAAGCCTTTACAGACAAAAAACTTTTACGGAATATTCTGATTAACCTGATCAGTAATGCTATCAAATTTTCTGAAAAAGGGAAGACTATAACTATTACAGGGAAAGTAGAAAGAGAGAAAGCCCTGATTGCGGTAACAGACCAGGGAATTGGTATATCACAGGAAGACCAGCATCATCTTTTTTCCAGTTTTTTCCGGGCCACCAATGCCACCAACATAAAAGGAACCGGCCTGGGTTTGCATATCGTAAAACGATATATTGATTTACTGGGAGGCGAGGTGGAATTACACAGTGAATTAAATAGAGGAACAACCGTTAACTTTGCTATTCCTGTAAATGTAATCTGATATGAAATCTGTTTTAGTTATTGATGATAACCCTGATATCAGGGATAATACGGCTGAGATTCTGGAAATGGCAGGTTATAAAACCTTTACTGCTGAAAACGGCAAAAAGGGTGTGGAGGTAGCACAAAAAGAAAAGCCGGATGTGATTGTTTGTGATATCATGATGCCTGAACTGGATGGCTATGGCGTATTGCACCTGCTCCGCAAAAATCCGGATACAGAAAATATACCGTTTGTTTTCCTGACCGCTAAAACAGAAAGGAGTGATTTCAGAAAAGGGATGGAAATGGGTGCCGATGATTATATCACCAAGCCATTTGAGGATATTGAACTCCTGAATGCCATTGAGGTCAGGCTGAAAAAAGTAGCCATTCTGGGTAATAAGTATTCGCCATCACAACAGGGCATCAACCAGTTTATAAAAGACGTTAAAAATGCCGGATTAATAAGCCAGTTGGCTGATCAGTATGATGTTGAAAATTATTCAAAAAAACAGACCCTGTACCAGGAAACCAAAAGACCCAGATACCTCTACTACCTGGTGAAAGGGAAAGTAAAAGGATTTAAGACCCATGAGGATGGTAAGGAATATATTACTGATTTGTTCAGTGATGGCGATTTTATCGGTTACCCGGCGCTGATCGAAGACAAAAATTATGACGACTCGGCCGTGGTACTGGAGGATGCGGAGATCATGCAGATACCCAAAGAGGATTTTTTGCAAATGATGTATGGCAATATGGATATTGCTGCCAAGTTTATCCGCATTATAACACAAAATGTAAAAGAAAAAGAGGAACGTTTGCTTAGCCTGGCCTATAGCTCATTGCGCAAACGGGTGGCTAAGGCCCTGGTGGATATTCAATCGAAGTTTAATGCAGAAAATTCCACAAAACCACTTGAAATATCCCGGGAAGATTTTGCTCATTACGTGGGAACTGCCACGGAATCACTGATACGGACACTCAGTGATTTTAAGTCTGAAAAGCTTATCGAGATAAAAGAAGGAAAAATTGCAATTATTAATCTGGAAAAACTGAAACACCTGCTTTATTAAAAGTCCGCATGCGAAACCATACACTCCTGTAAACTGCTGCATTCGGTTTTCCTGTTTTTTTGCCAATAACCACCGATCTCAACATATACTTTTGCCGGAAGGTGCCAATTCATTTCAAATAGTTCTTCTACCTCTTTGGTGGTCATTAATTCGTCGATAATAATATCTTTTGTTATGCCGGGCTGCGTTAGTTCTTCTACGGGCGTATTGGCAAACGAATATTTGTGGTGCGCAGAAAGATTGAGTTTTTCATCTCCCTCAAAAATAAAATCCAGTTTTAGCCCCGGAAATTTTTTTGAAAACCCAGACTGGATTTCAAACAAAGGGGCGTTGGAATGTAAGTGCAGGGACATTTTGAACTGAATTATAAACCTGAAAAATCAGCCTCCCGGTATACCGGGAGGCTGATTAACCCTCAGGTCATTGCTTTAATTCACAGAGATGCTTTTTGTCTTTTTGGGCTCTTTCACTTCTACTTTCGGGATCGAAATTTTCAGTTCGCCATTTTTATACTCAGCATCAATTTTGCCAAAATCACAGTTTTCAGGAAGGGTAAAGCTGCGGCTCCAACTGGTGTAATTGTATTCCCGCCTGTTAAACCGTCCATTCTTTTCTTCTTTTTTTTCGGTTTCATGCTCAGCGCTGATGGTCAGCATGTCATCATAGGCATCCACCTTAAAATCTTTCTTTTCCAGACCAGGGGCAGCTATACTAAGCCTGAAATCCTTTTCGGTTTCTGATACATTTACAGCGGGTACGTTCATTACTTTTCCATAGTTAAAAAATTCGTCCAACGGTGCATTGAAGAATTTGTCCATCCAGCCACTTTCAAAAACAGACGGCCAGGAAGTTCTGGGTTTGTCAACTGCTTTGTTTTCCATACATCTAATTTTATTATGAATAATTAATTCTATCCGTAAGATAGTTCCGGTAATAACCCAAAACAATGAGTAAGAGTTGGGATCGGGTTGATTTTCGTCAGGAGAAAATAGTTCAATACTGAACTTGTCCGGGTTTACGATCAGAGATCAGTCTGCCTGTTACTTTCCAAATCATTCATACCAGGGTTCCTATTTTCCCCGGTGGATAATTCCCTGCCATGATTATTCTGTTGTTGCAGGGTCCAGTTATCTGTCATAGTTGTTTCGAGCCAAAGATTTCCGGATTTTCTAAATACCTGGACAGAGAGGTTGAACTGGTCTCTAAAATGTTTTTCCAGTTCAATAACTTTCATTTCTTTGTCAATTTCTATTTCACCATCCTTCATAGCTAATTGCCCTTCGCCAATTTTCCGGTTGTGTGGAATGATCTGGTTGGAAGAAAAGTCAGAACGTAATAAAGATTTGTTTTTGAAAAATTCAATTTTCAAAAAAGGAAACATCTTATTGAATTCATTTTGAATGTCTCCGATAAGACGATTCGCTTCTATGTACAAATGCATGATAATCTGGTTAGTAAACATAAATTGTAATATTTTCCGGGCACTCACAAGTATTGCTTCGGGGAATATGAATCAGTAATTCACCGTTTTGATAAGTGGCATCAGCAAGCATGGCCTCAGCATCCGCAGGTAATGTAAAAGCTCTTGTCCAGTCGGTATAATCATATTCAAACCGGTCACGCACCCAGCTTCGGGACACATTTTTTTTTTTTGGCGGAGATAGTGATAACAGATTGATCTGCTACGATGGTGAAATTTTCCCTTTCTAAACCCGGGGCGGCAATTACAATCAGGTATTCTGAAATCGTTTCAAAAATATTTACCGCCGGAATATTTGAAGCGGCACAGAGGATTGATTTTCTATCCCCTTTCTCCTTGAATTGGAGCGCTTTCGTTTTCCGTGCAGAAATATATTTTGCACCTGCGGTTCCGGTATACATATTTTGTGGATATGATTATTTAACGAATTTAAGCTTGTAGTTTACCCATTATAATGATAAACTGCAGGAATGTTGATGATTTCTGTCAGTACTAAAAAGCTGAGAGAAATCATTTTAGTAGCTGTTTACCGTCATATAAGTATTTAGGGGTGCAGGATATTTTTGGTGAATGAGTGAAATAAACCCCATAAAAAGAAGTGCTCAATTGCAGCCGTTGAGCCGGGAACATCATGATGGTTTATTGTATGTCTGGAAAATCAGGGAGGGGTTGGATAATAATACCAGCATTGAAAGGTTGAAGGATTATACATCCTGGTATTGGAAACATCACATTAAACCTCATTTCTTTCAGGAAGAGAAATTGCTGGTGCCTTTTATGCCGGTATCCAATCCCCTGATCATCCGGTTAAAAAAAGACCACGATTATATCCGGGAACTTATTCTTGTAATCGATAAGGAGGCAGACAGGCATGATTTTATCAGGTTGGCCAATCTTATCGAAACACATATCCGTTTTGAAGAAAGGGAACTATTTCAGTATTTGGAAGCACATCTTACGGAGAATCAGTTGACAGAAATTTATGAAAAACTAGAAAAGCACCCGCTGCCCATGAAAGAGGAATGGAAAGACCATTTCTGGGTGAAGAAAGATGTTAAGTAATCAGTTTTCCTGAAAATCCTCCAGATCCCTTCTTTCTTTTTTTGTAGGACGGCCTATCTTGCTTTGTCTTTTGCCTGTATGGAAACTGGCAGCCTGGTATTGTAACCGTTGTATTTCTTCCTTTGGCGTAATATCCATGTAATTTTTTATGGCTTCAGCTGCGGCCACTCTTTTTTCCAGGAGTCCGGTAACTTTTATTTTCCATCGTCTGTCAGCTGTCTTTATTTCATAGGCATCATTCAGGTTTACATTCCGGGAAGGCTTGGCCTGTAATCCATCAAATTTTACTTTGCCGGATTCGCAAGCGGCAGCAGCCAGGCTCCTGGTTTTAAAAATCCGGATGGCCCAGAGATATTTGTCAAGGCGAAGTTTTTCTTTAACAGGCATCTGACAAAAATAAAAAATCCCAACCAGAAGATCGGGATTTGAAATCAGTATGCAAAAAGGTTAATTCGTTTCTGCGAAATACTTGTGGAAGTAAGGAATCGTTTCAATGCCCTTGTAATAATTTTCAATATTATACTTCTCGTTCGGACTGTGCAGGTTGTCATTATCCAGTCCAAAGCCCATGAAAATAATTTTGATCCCTAATTCTTTTTCGAGGATTGTACAGATAGGAATACTGCCACCACCCCGGACCGGTATGGGAATTTTGCCAAAAGTTGTTTCCACGGCTTTCGAAGCAGCTTTGTATCCTTTACTGTCAATGGGCGTCATATACGGTTCGCCGCCATGATGTAATTCAGCTTTCACTTCTATCGATTTAGGTGCAATGGATTTGAAGTATGCCAGTAATTTTTCGGTTATTTTGTCGGTAGTCTGATGAGGCACTAACCGGGCTGAAATTTTTGCAAAGGCTTTTGAAGGCAACACGGTCTTGGCACCTTCACCGGTATAGCCACCCCAGATACCATTAACTTCTATGGTTGGACGGATTCCGGTTCTTTCATAGGTACTATAGCCTTTTTCACCCCAGAGTTCTTTTACACCCAGGTCATCCATGTATTCTTTTTCATCATAAGGGGCCTTGTTAATCAAAGCTCTTTCTTCCGGACTTGCCACAACCACATCATCATAAAAACCAGGGATGGTAATATGATTGTTTTCATCATGACAGGAAGCAATCATTTGTGCCAGTATGGTAATAGGATTAGCTACAGCACCACCATAGGTGCCACTGTGCAGATCCCGGTTGGGGCCGGTTACCTCAACCTGTATATAGGAAAGCCCTCTGACACCCGTATCCAGGGAAGGATTTTCCATACTCAGCATAGAACTGTCACTGATAAGTATGACATCTGCTTTCAGTAAATCTTTGTTTTCTGCAACAAATTTTCCCAGGTTCGGGGAGCCAACTTCCTCTTCACCTTCAATCAGGAATTTGATATTGGTGGTCATGGTGTTGGTTTTGGTAAGAATTTCCAATGCTTTTATATGCATATAGAACTGTCCTTTATCATCCGCGCTGCCGCGGGCAAATACTTTCCCATCAACAATGGTTGGTTCAAAAGGTGGATTAATCCAGAGTTCCAATGGTTCGGGCGGCTGCACGTCATAGTGACCATATACCAGTACCGTTGGTTTGGCGGGATCAATTATTTTTTCACCATATACAGCAGGGTGGCCATCCGTAGCCATTACTTCGGCTCTATCGCAGCCGGCTTCCAGCATCCTTTTCTTTACAGCTTCGGCGCATTTAAGCATATCGGATTTATGTTCACTCTTTGCACTGACCGACGGAATACGGAGCAGGTCCAGCATTTCATTTAAAAAACGAACTTTATTTTTGTCCTGGTATTCTTTCCAAGCATGTACCATATTGTATTCTTTTTTGGACGGCGAAGATAAGAAGGATAAGATTATTCGGAAGCACCATGTTTAGGGTCAATAGTAACAGCTTTAGCCACCAGTTTACTGCCAAACCGGTCTTTAATATCATCTACCGCCTTATAAAGATTTAGTTTCTGAGCATTATTTTCAAACAAACTCATCTGCATCGTAAAAGGGATTAACTGGCTGAAACGTACTCCCAACAGCCTAACGGGCCTTCCTTTCTGGCAGGATTTGTTGAAGAGGTCTTTTACTTTTGCGATAAGCACATCATCCAGGGCCGTATAATCCACGGTCTCCTGTTTTGAAGTGGTTTCAAAATCTGAATAACGGATTTTAACCGTGACACAGCCGGTAAGTTTTTCATCATCCCGCAGGGAACCCGCTGTTTTCTCTGTCAGCCGCACTAACTCTTTATGTAAAAAATCAATATCCGTATAGTCGGCATCAAAAGTATTCTCATGGCTCATACTTTTTTGTTCCCAGTCAGTGGTAATATCAGTACTGCCGATACCGTGGGCTTTGTGCCAGAGTGCTTCGCCCCATTTACCGGCAATTTTTTCTAAATGTTCTTTGGGTGTTTTGGCAATGTCTTCGATGGTGTAAATGCCGAAACTTTTCAGGTGTTGTTCGGTTTGTTTGCCCACACCATTTATTTTTTCAATACCCAGCGGCCAGAGAAAGGCGGTTTCTTTTCCATGAGGAATTTCTAAAAAGCCATTGGGTTTTGCTTCATTGGTTGCCATCTTGGCAATGAATCTTGCGGAAGCTAAACCACATGAAATGGGCAATCCCGTTTCGCTTGTGATAAGGCTGCGCAGATCTTTTGCATATTGACTTACCCCAAAAAATTTATCCATTCCGGAAAGGTCAATATAAAACTCATCGATACTGGCTTTTTCAAACAGGGGAACTTTGGATGCAATGATTTCGGTCACCCACCGCGAGTATTTACTATAATCGCTGCGACTGCTGTTGGTTACAATGGCCTGTGGACAAAGCTGCAGCGCTTTTTTCATGGGCATGGCAGAATGGATACCAAATTTTCTGGCTTCATAGCTGCAGGCGGCAACCACACCTCTTTCGTATCCGCCTACCAGTACCGGTTTCCCTTTCAGGTCAGGGTTGTTGATAATTTCTACGGATACAAAAAATGAATCGAGATCAAAATGGGCTATATGTTTTTTTGATGCTTCCACTGTTCAAAGGTAAAAGATGTCCATGTTCAACAGACCACGGTCCACTGAAGTTTACTAAAGTAAAATATGTTCTACATGTTTACAAAACCAGGCGTTGTAAAAAAAATTTAGAGCTTTTAGATGCTGCTGTGGACTGTCGACTATAAATAAATTTCCAAAAGGCCATCGGGCAATTCAACCAACACTTCTTTTTTCTTATGATTCACCTGCTGCAGGGTTTCTTCATGCAGTGGAATCAATACCTCTTTCCCTTTTATTTCCAGCCGGCAAAGCAGTTGGTTAGGCTGTTCGATCAGTTCCAGAATTTCACCCAGCGATTCATTATTGCTGATGATGATATATCCCAATAAACTGGCTGGAGCAGTTTTGGCTGCAAATTTTTTAAAATCTTTTTCCAATGCCCAGACCTGTTTTGCAGTAAGTTTGATAGCGGCCTCTCTTGAATTGATATTTTCCAGTTTTAGGTAGATTTCTGTTTCACTTTTTATTTTTGTTGATTCAATAAACCAGGGAAGGAATGAATTTTTCTTTTCTTCAATAAAAACAGCCTGCAATCCTTTCAAAGAAGTTTTCTTTCCTAACTCGTGTTTAAGAAGCAGTTCGCCTTTGAGGCCGTGAACCGCAACGAACTTTCCTATTTTAAAATATTCTGCCATTTTTTGCCACGAATGGACACGAATTTACACGAATAAAGGCAGGCACTTCGCAATTGCTCAATAGAACCCGCCGGCCGGCAGGCAGGTTCGTGTTAATTCGTGTTTTTTCGTGGCTAAACAAAAAAATCCCGTCCGCCAGCTGGCGGACGGGATTCATGAACTTTCAGGTTGCGGACTGGTCCCAACTGGGTCGGGTTAAATTATCCTTCACTGCCACCTTCACCTTCGGTCCTTCTTTCAGGTCGGCGACCCGGCATCGGACGTCTGGCTCTTTTGTTACGGTAGGCATCTTCCTGGCGTTTTTTGATTTGCGCTTCATGTTCTGCACTCCACTTGGTGAACTTCTCCATCGCAGCGGCATCATCAAACAAACCCAGACCTACACCACGGAGCAGATGTTTCAGGTATAATACACCTTTAAAGCTAAGAATTCGGCGAACCGTATCTGTGGGTGTAGCACCTTTGTTCAGCCACTCCAACGCCTTCTGACGGTCGAGCTGAACTGTAGCCGGAACGGTCAAGGGATTGTAAGTACCTAATTTCTGGATGAATTTGCCATCGCGGGGTGCCCGGGAGTCGGCAATAACAATGAAGTAAAAGGGTCTTTTCTTGGACCCGTGTCTTTGAAGACGGATTTTGGCTGACATAAATAGAAATTTAACAGCGTTAAACGATAATTGTTATCCCGGCTATCCGGTAGAAACCGGACAGCAAATATAGTACTGAAAGGGGAGAATGCAAAACTGAGTCAGGAGTCGTTAGTCTTGAGTCTGGACTCCCGACTCCGAACTAATGACTATTTCTTAATCCCAGGCATCATCCGCCCCATGGCCCCCATTTTATTCATGTTTTTCATCATTCCTTTCATTTGTTCAAACTGCCGGATGAAGGCATTTAATTCATTGAGGTCCTTGCCAGCCCCTTTGGCTATTCTTTTTTTACGGCTGCCATCAATTAAATCCGGGTCCTCCCTTTCTTCCGGGGTCATGGAGTTTATCATAGCTTCAATGCCTTTGAAAGAGTTTTCATTGATGTCAATATCTTTTACTTTGCTGCCCATACCCGGAATCATCCCAAGCATATCTTTCATGTTACCCATCTTTTTAATTTGCTCCAGTTGATTCTTAAAGTCAGCAAAATCAAACTTGTTCTTCCGGATTTTGGCTTCCAGTTTTTTGGCCTCGGCTTCACTAAACTGTTCCTGTGCTTTTTCCACCAGGGAAGTGATGTCACCCATACCCAGTATGCGTTGCGCCATTCTTTCGGGATAGAACACATCAAGGGTGTCCATTTTTTCGCCGCTGCTGGTAAACTTGATGGGTTTGTTAACCGTGTATTGGATTGAAAGAGCAGCACCTCCCCGGGTATCGCCATCTAATTTGGTGAGTACAACACCGGTGAAATCGAGCCGGTCATTAAAAGCCTTGGCCGTATTAACCGCATCCTGACCTGTCATACTATCCACAACAAATAATATTTCTTGCGGATTTATGGCATTCTTAATATTGGCTACTTCAGTCATCATCACTTCATCCACAGCCAATCGGCCAGCAGTATCTATGATAAGTACATTTTTGTTTTTGCTCCTGGCTTCTTTTACGGCATTGGTAACAATGTCCACTGCGCTTTTATTTTCCAGTTCAATATGAACATCCACCCCAATCTGTTCGCCCAGTACTCTCAGTTGTTCCATGGCCGCCGGACGATATATGTCAGCTGCCACCAACAGGGGAGAAAGGCCTTTTTTTGTTTTCAGGAAATTAGCCAGTTTGCCACTGAATGTTGTTTTACCACTACCCTGTAAACCGGCAATAAGGATGATGGCTGGATTTCCTTTGGCGTTAAAAGAAGCTTCCTGCCCGCCCATTAACGCTACCAGTTCATCCTTTACGATCTTGGTCATCAACTGTCCGGGCGAAATGGCATTAATTACTTTTTCCCCTGTGGCCTTATCTTTTACCTTATCGGTAAACTCTTTGGCAATTTTATAATTAACGTCGGCATCTACCAAAGCCCGGCGGATCTCTTTAACCGTGGTAGCAATATTCAGTTCGGTGATTCTTCCCTGGCCTTTAAGATTCTTAAAGGCACTTTCTAGTTTTTCCTGTAAACTGTTGAACATATATCCGGGTTAGATGATGATTAATTGATTTGTTGTTTTAGCTGGTTACTGTATGTGTTAATTACATTAAAAAAAAGAATGTAACCTGCAGGTTACATTCTTTTAAATTTTTGCAAAGATAAAGTGAAGTGTAGAATTTATCTCAGTGAATGCCTTTATTAATCTTTTAATCTGAAATCAGGTGCCCAGGTACGTTCGTAAAAGTTTACAACGATTTGAAGCTTTTAACTTGGTAATGGCTTTATCTTTTATTTGTCTTACCCGTTCCCGGGTCAGGCTGAAGCGTTCACCAATATCTTCCAGGCTCATGGGGTGGTCCACGCCGATTCCGAAGAAAAAGCAGATCACCTCTTTTTGCCGTTCAGTGAGTGTTTTTAAGGAACGGTCTATTTCAGTTTTCAATGATTCATTATGAACCAGCTGGCCGTCAGTTTTTTCAGCGTTATTGTTCTCCAATACGTCAATCAGGGTATTTTCTTCACCTTCAGACAACGGTGAATCCATACTTACATGGCGGGCATTGATGCCGAGGGTTGCTGTAACTTCTTCAATATCCATTTCCAGAACTTCGGCCAGTTCTTCTGCGGATGGCTCTCTTTCGAACTGCTGCTCCAGTAATGAAAAAGCCTTCTGAATACGGTTGGTAAGACCCACTTTATTCAGCGGAAGACGGACAATCCGGGATTGCTCGGCCAATGACTGTAAAATACTCTGACGGATCCACCAGACGGCATAAGAGATGAATTTAAAGCCCCGGGTTTCATCAAAACGTTGTGCAGCTTTGATGAGGCCAACATTTCCTTCGTTTATCAGATCCGGTAATGAAAGGCCCTGGTTTTGGTACTGTTTTGCAACGGATACTACAAATCGAAGGTTTGCCTTGGTCAACCGGTCTAAAGACTTTTGGCATCCCTGCCGGATAAGGGCGGCTAACTTAACCTCCTCTTCCGAGGAAATAAGTTCGACTTTTCCGATCTCCTGCAAATACTTTTCTAAGCTTTGGGATTCACGATTAGTAATAGACTTCGTGATCTTGAGTTGTCTCATGCTCATAGGTATGGTGTTTAGTATGGTGTATTTAAAGGGTTAAGAATGATAAGATTGGTATGCTTATGACTCTAAAAATACCCACCACAATGTCATTGGTTGTTCAGAACTTATTGAACTTCAAGGCAATTTAAGTTAATTACCGACACAAGCCAAATAAATTTTGACACTCTTTTAACGAATAATTCTCCTTTTTAGTACACCAAACCGGGTTTGGTATGAATCGGGGGAAAAATAAACCATAAAATATTTTGCAGCAATGATTTATTTTCTATTATTGCAGGTATCGCAATGATTTTTAGAAGATAAGAAGAATGAGTAAACAATTATACACTTTAGAGTTCCCGGTTCGCTGCTCGCCATCCATATTATACGAATTTCTGGTCACGCCGGCAGGGCTGGGTGAATGGTTTGCCGATCAGGTTGATGAAAGAGATAATATCTATTTTTTTGGCTGGAATGGCAGTTTTGAAAAAGCAGATCTGGTGGAAAAGGAGCAGGATAAATTTATACGGTTTCACTGGGTTACCGCTCCTAAGGAAGAGTACTTTGAGTTCCGGATTGACAAATCTGAAATTACCAACCAGACTATCCTGATAATAAAAGATTTTGCAGAGAAAAAAGAAATCAAAGATCAAAGTAACTTATGGGATCACCAGGTGAAAGAACTTTTTCACCGGCTGGGAGGTTGATCCGCCAGTAACCTGATCATTTGTTTGAAATAAGCCAACAGTATTTCTTCTGATTCGTTCCATTGCAGCAAGGGGAGTTTATTGACCAGCTTGAAAAAATCTTTCCCCCGTACTAATTCCTCAAATTCATTTTCTGATAATTCGGATATCAATACATAATTACCATTCTCAAAATGATGTTCCCAGGGGTCTTTATTCCGGCATGCGTAGTATTTATTTTCTTTCAAAGCCGGGTAAGCAGCTATGAGTTTTTCTGCTGCTTCTTGTTTAAAATTGCCTGAAAGATGCAGCGTGATACTAAAAAAATTTCCCCACCAAAACATCGTACGAATGGCCAGGATATTGGCATGATCAAAAATTTTTGGGTAGTCGAGTAGCCGGTAAGGAAGACCCTGGTAATTTTCCCCTTTCGAAATTTTTGAAGATGAATGGGTAAATTCAGCGGGTATTCCGGGAGCTTGGGATGTTACATACATTTGTTGTTTTAATTGTAAGTCGGCCAATAGTTGATTTACTTTTTCCAGGATGACATTCTTTGTTAAAATCAGGTCTGCATTTGTAACCAACTCCATCTCTTTTTGTGAAAGCCTTATTTTTGTCTCACTCATAAGCTATATATAGGTGTTTAAAAAATTAGATAAACTCATCTTCAAAGCCTTTCTCGGTCCTTTTATAGCAACGTTTTTTATAACACTGCTGGTACTGGTTATGCAGTTCTTCTGGCTGTATATTGATGATTTTGTTGGGAAAGGCATAGGTACGGATATTATTTTTGAGTTTATCGGGTACCAGAGTGCTGTGCTGGTTCCCCTTGCCCTGCCCCTGGCCGTTTTACTTTCTTCTTTAATGACTTTTGGCAACCTGGGCGAAAGTTTTGAACTGGTCGCCATCAAATCAGCCGGCATCTCCCTGCTCCGGTTTATGCGTCCCTTATTTTTTGTTAGCATTTTCATCAGCGGGATTGCTTTTCTTTTTTCCAATTATGTGATCCCGGTTGCAAATTTAAAATCCAGGACGCTTTTATCGGATATAGTTTTTGCGAAGCCTGCCTTTGATTTAAAAGAAGGGGTTTTTTATGATAAGATCCCGCAGTTTGCCATTAAGATCGGCAAAAAAGAAGCCAATGACAGTGTCATCAGGGATGTCATAGTTTATGAACAAGGCAATGCCCTGCAGGATAATTTCATAATTGCCAAAAGTGGAATTATGCGGGTTACTATGAATAAGAGGTTTCTTGAATTTAACCTGAAAGACGGATGGCGTTATGAAGAAAGGGGAAATATCTATGGCAATGGCAACGAGGAATTTATCCGGATAGGTTTTAAAGAATACAAAAAACAATTTGACCTGAGTTCTTTAGGATTTAGTAACCGTACGGCAGATAGTGTGAATAAGAACAATGAAAAAATGTACAGTATGCGGCAACTGGAAAAAGCCATTGATTCACTGAAGAAAGAAACCAGTCAGCTGCGGGAACAGAACATCAAAGAAATGTTCGGACAATTTCATTTTGTAAGCTTACTGGATTCCGTATGGGAGCCTTTAAATATTCCCGGGAAAGCAGGTGGCAAAAACATAAAAAAGCTGGAGGATATTCTGCCAGATTCTGCGGAAGTCAGTATTAACCAGACTGTGGAGAATATTGCCGGTTCGATAAGGTTAAGCGCGGAATCATTTGCCGCAACCCTGGATAACAGAGGAAAAAATTTTCGAAGACATCAAATAGAATGGCACCGGAAGATATCTCTTTCATTGGCCTGCCTGGTGTTATTCCTGATCGGTGCACCCCTGGGTGCTATTATTCGTAAAGGTGGCCTGGGCACTCCATTGATCTTCGCCATTGCCTTCTTTATGTTATTTTACTTTACCAGTACTGCCGGGGAGAAAATGGCCCGCGAAAATACTTTAACTCCGTTTGGGGGTATGTGGCTGGCTACTTTTTTACTTGGAATTATCGGCATTTTTCTGATCTATAAAGCCATGAAAGATTCACATTTTTTCAACAAGGAATATTATCAAAAAATTGCCCGGTTTTTTATCAACCTTTTTCAAAAGAAGAAGCACGGGTGACAGCATGACCTGTTTTAACACCTGATAAATCCGTAACGTTCCACTTTCCCGTTCAAAAAATATTTATAAACCGCCACGACATAGTTGCAGGCAATGATTATTCAACCCTGCAATTCCCGGAAAAAAATTGTATTAATTAATAAACAATCACTGGCAGGGCTTTCAGCTTTATGATTACTATTTACTCATAAGAGTAGCCGTATTATTTCTGTATATTCGATAACCAATAATTACTACTATGAGAGTACTTATTTTAGCCTGCTTTGCATTTTCTTTATTTAGCTGTAATTCTTCTTCAAAAAAGAAAGATCCCAACAGGGTGATGGATGACACCGCGCGGATGGATAATCCCGTTGCTCCAACACCTCCGATAGTTCCCATTGTTCCCGAAAAAATTACGGTTGCAGATATTCCTTCCGGGATTAATGTAAAAGGTAAAGTACTGGAAGTATGGAGATGGAATGATAATCTCGGCGAAAATATTCTTATCACTTCTTATGTGACCCCCTATGCTGACAAAGGGAAAAATGAATATGGAGAGGAAGGCCAGACCGCTGAGTTGCATGCTTTTCAGTATGCCAGAAAGGAGGGTGATTATTTGCCCATATGGGTATTGAACGATTCAGAAAAATCCTGCCCGTTTGATATTACCTGTGATTTTATTAAAGGCTCAACTACTATTACAGATCTTGATAAGGATGGTATCGCGGAAACCAAAGTGCAATATTCAGTTGCATGCCGCAGTGATGTATCACCTGCAACGATGAAACTGATTATGTGTGAAAACGGGATAACGTATGCCTTACGGGGTAGTATGTGGCTGAAATATAGCCCGGAGGTAAAATTTATGGTAACCGAAAAAGATGTAAATCTCGAAAGTACACCCAAACTAAAGGATGAAATGGAGGAGTTGTTAAGGACCTTTGGACGATATGAAAATGAGAAAGAATTTGCCGATGCCCCGTCTCAATTTTTGCCCTTTGCCCGGAGTGAATGGTTGAAGTATGTCAAAGAAAAAATAGGTGAATAAGTCAATTATTGTCAAGTGAAAACCGGTCAGCAAAATCTAAACGTTCAGAAATGGGTAGCTGTATTTTCCGTACTGCTGATGTCCGTAAAATTTATTGCGTATTATTCCACCCATTCGGTTTCTATCCTGACAGATGCGCTGGAAAGTATTGTTAACGTTGCTGCGGGTTTTATCGGGTTATACAGTTTATATGTGGCGGCTATTCCCCGGGATCATAATCATCCTTACGGGCATGGTAAAGCTGAATTTCTTTCAGCGGCCATAGAAGGTACTTTGATCGGCAGTGCCGGGACAATCATATTATACAAAGCGATTCAAAACCTGGTTTACCCTGCTGAGCTGCATAAAATTGATTATGGCATATGGCTGGTGGCGGCTACGGCAGCTGTAAATTTTATTGTAGGATATTTCTGTCTCAGAACAGGAAAAAGAAATAATTCGCTGGCATTAATTGCCAGTGGGAAACACTTGCAAAGCGATACCTGGTCAACGCTGGCTATTATTGCCGGCCTGATTCTCCTGTATTTCACCGGTTATAAATGGATCGACAGTGTTGTGGCCATTCTGGCTGGCGTTTTCATCGTTTTTACCGGTTACCAGATTGTGCGTCGCTCTATTGCAGGGATCATGGACGAGACCGATGTGAAATTATTAACCGGCATGGTGCAGGTATTAAATTCCAATCGAAGAGAAAACTGGGTGGACCTGCATAATCTCCGGGTAATAAAATATGGAAGCCTCTTACATTTAGACTGTCACCTGACAGTGCCCTGGTATCTGAATGTTCATGAAGCGCACGAGGAGATTGATGCGCTGGCCCGGTTGATACGGAAAGAGTTTGGCGAATCCCTGGAATTGTTTGTTCATTCGGATGGCTGCCTCCCTTTTTCCTGCCAGATCTGTGATAAAGCCCATTGCCCGGAGCGGAAAAATCAATTTGTAAAGAAAATTGATTGGACCCTGGATAATATTTCAAGGAATAAAAAGCATGAATTAATATGAAAACGACAACCACCTGGATAAAAAAACATGAATTTAAAAGTCAGCAGGGACATAATTCAATAAAACTGGATGGGAGCAAAGAAAAAGGATTCAGCCCTAAAGCCTTATTGCTGGCTGGCCTTGCCGGCTGCTCCGGTATTGATGTTGTGGATATATTAGAAAAAATGCGGGTGGAATTTGCTGATTTTACTATTGATACAGAAGCAGAACAGACCGAAGAGCACCCTAAAGTATTTAAAATGGTATTGATCACCTACCGTATAAAGACAGCCAAAGAAAACGAGGATAAAGTTAAAAAAGCGATTGAGCTATCCCTGGAAAAATATTGTGGTGTGTCGGCCATGCTTAAAAAAAATTCTCCCGTCAGGTATGAGCTGGTGCTGGAATAAAGTGGTGCCCTCCGTAAATTTGTTATACTTTCATCCGGAAATTCTGGTTGAAAGAAATTTATTTTATATAATTATTCTTAATAATTAAAAAAGTAAACTATGGGATTACATCTTGGTGATATCGCCCCGGATTTTAATGCACAAACTTCCTCTGGTGAAATTAATTTTCACGAATACCTCGGTACAGGTTGGGGGATCCTTTTTTCTCATCCGGCTGATTTTACACCCGTTTGTACAACGGAACTGGGCAAAACCGCTTTACTCCAGGAGGAATTTGCGAAGCGTAATGTAAAAGTTATAGCTATTAGCGTTGATCCGCTGGGCAAACATGCTGAATGGATCAAAGATATTAATGAAACGCAGCATTGCCAGGTTAATTTTCCCATTATTGCTGATGAGAACCGAAATGTGGCAACCCTGTACGATATGATCCATCCGAATGCTTCAGCTACGGCTACGGTTCGTTCCTTGTTTGTAATAGGACCAGATAAGGCCATCAAATTAATGATTACTTATCCCGCATCTACCGGCAGGAATTTTACAGAAGTTTTGAGAGTAGTTGACTCCCTCCAATTGACAGCTAAATACAGTGTGGCCACTCCGGCCAATTGGAAACATGGTGAAGATGTGATCGTGGTTCCGGCTGTTTCTACGGAAGATGCCATCAAAAAATTTCCAAAAGGGGTTCAGGTGGTTAAGCCCTATCTCCGGTATACGCCCCAGCCTGATCTGAAATAATAATTGGTTTTATACCTAAAGGGGAATTGACGAAAGTTATTTCCCCTTTTTTCCCTGCCCGAACTTCAGGCGGGTTTTGGCTAATTGTTGCAAGGTAGCCCTCATGTCTTTTGGCAATTGGGCTTCCAGGTCGATAAGGTTTCCATGCAGATCTTTAAAGGATAACCGGAAAGCATGAAGTGCCAGCCGGTTGAGAATGGGCCTTTCTTCTTCCAGGTCTTTTGATAAGTTGAATTTAGATTTCAACGAAGAAACCAAAACAGGTTTACCATCACCGTATACAGCATCACAAACGATGGGATGACCAAGTTCTTTCATATGTACCCTGATCTGGTGCGTTCTCCCCGTATGAATCTGAAACTGTAAGTGTGAATAAATGCCAAAATCTTCCAGCACTTCATAATCAGTGAGTGATTCTTTGCCCTTACGGTGAACGATCATCGTACCATTTAATGCAGGATGTTCAGCGATAGGCGAAGACAGTGTTCCTTTTTTCTCTGGCAGCGAACCCAGGACCAGTCCCTGATAGATCTTTTTAGTTTGCCTGCCTTCAAATTGCAGCGAAAGATGTTTATGGGTCATCTCGTTTTTTGCAAAAACGATCAGTCCGCTGGTATCTCTGTCCAGACGGTGTACTGTGAAAATAGTACCAAACTTCTCCTTTAATAATACTTTTAAGGAAATCTCTTTTCCTTCCCGGTCGGGAATGGACAATAAGCCCGAAGGCTTATTAATTGTGACCCAATTTTCGGTTTCTTCAATAATTAATTCCGAAATCTTCATGTTATTGATCTGTGTAATCTGTGGCTAAACTATTTTCCTTTTCCAAAATGTTTCAGATCCCGTACTTCTTTTTCCGACAGGAAACGAAATTTTCCCCGTTCAATATTTTTCTTGGTTAGCCCGGCAAAGATAACCCGGTCAAGATTTCTTACATCATAACCCATTGCCTCGAACAAACGCCGTACGATGCGGTTACGGCCACTGTGAATTTCTACACCGATCTGAGTTTTATCTTTCATATCTGCATAAGCCAGGACATCCACACTCGCCAGGCCATCTTCCAGCATCACACCCGACAATATCTTTTCAAAATCTTTTTTCTCTAAAGGTTTATTGAGCGTTACATGATACACTTTCTTTATTTCATTACTGGGATGCGTAAGTTTTTGGGCCAGTTCGCCATCATTGGTAAAAAGCAAAACACCCGACGTGTTCCTGTCCAGCCTCCCAACGGGGTAAACCCTTTCTGAAGTAGCACGGCCAATGATATCCAGTACTGTTTTTCTTCCCTGGGGGTCATCTGTTGTTGTGATATAATCCTTGGGCTTATTCAGTAAAATATAAACCAGGTTTTTGGCCAGGAAAATCTTTTTACCATTTACCCGTACCTCGTCTTTCGGGGAAACTTTATAACCTGGTTCCAGTACGGGTTCCCCATTAACTTTTACCAATCCTTTTTTTACGATATCAGCCGCTTCTCTTCTGCCGCAAATGCCGGCATGTGCCATGAATTTATTCAACGGCATTTTATCGGATGTCTCCGGCCGGCTGTGCGAGATCTGGATCGGAGGAGCACTTCTTCCTGTTTCCCGGCTTTGGGTCCCGGGTCGATGGGCTCTTGTTTCTGCCTTTTTCTTATCAAAGAATTCTTCCTTTTCTTTTTTGTACTTTCTTTTTTCCTGTTTGAATTGTTCTTTGATGGCAGCGTTACTCTTTTTTGGGGCAAACTTGCTGAAATTGTCGGTTGATTTTTTTTTCATCTGAAGTGATTTGCTGTTTTACAACAGTAGTGAATGACAAAGATAGGTAATCAATCTCCCCCATTCTAAAAGGAAAAGCCCCCGCTTTTTTGCGAAGGGCTCATGTTCTCCTAATGAACGGATCGTGTTAAACCGGTTGTTTCATTCCCGGGCCTCTTTTCTCTCCTTCGTGTCCCCGGTGTTTCATTTCTTTTAATTTTTTAAGTTGATCTTCAGTAAGAATAGATTTCATATTTTCTTTCTGTGTTTTCATCAAACTTTTCATTTGTTCTTTCTTTTGTTCATCACTGAGTGATTTATTTTCCCGGATGGATTTCATCTTTTCGCCCATCTCTTTCCGGTGGCTATCCATCTTAGCGGATTGCTCATCCGTTAAACCGAGCTGTGTTTTCATTCTTTCGCCACCTTTTTTTGCCATAGCTCCATGCTTCTCTTTGGCTTCAATCTTCATTTTCTCCATTTGTGCTTTCTGCTCAGTAGTAAGAATGCCTTCGGTACTGGCTTTATGCTCTTTCCGGAGCGTTTCTGCTTTATTCCGCCACTCTTTTACAGTTATATTATCATTCTTCTGCAGCACTTCCATTTGTTTATGAAAGCTTTCCCTTTGCGATTTGAATTTTGCCTTCTGTTCTTCTGTCAGGTTAAGTTTTTGCATATCCATTCCCGGATGATGTCTTTTTCTTTCCATCATATGCGGTCTTTCGGATTTTCTTTGTGGAATTTCCTGGGCTTGTGCAGCAAAGGCTATAGCCAGTACGGCCAGGGATAGGGTTATCTTTTTCATGGTTATAAATTTTTTTAGTTTGACGCAGAAGCTTTCCAAAAACTTTCGGCTGGGTTTGTTATAAAAATTTAACTCCATAAAGACCGGGTATTATATCCAGGGTTTAATGGAGTATGAAATCTTTCGTAGAATTTTTTTTCGGGCCGTTCAATACCCGAAATCAATTTTAACCCAGTTTTTAAATCGGTTTGCTTTCTAATGCTTAGTGACTTAATTTACAGGTATTAAGACGACCATTTTCATAATCGAAGACAACCTGGAGTACCAGCAGGCACTGGCAACATTGATCCGGGATAGTGGGCGTTTTCAATTAGGTAAAATATTCTCAACGGCTGAAGAGGTATTGCCTTTTATCAACCAGCTTTCCGGGATTGTTATTGTCGATATCAAACTTCCCGGAATGAACGGATCCAGCCTCGTTGCGCATATTACCCATTCGAATAAAGATGTTCAATGTATTATCTGCAGCATGTATGATGACGATGAGTTTATTTTCTCGGCTTTAAAAAACGGGGCCCTGGGTTATTTGTTAAAAGACAGTACCGGTGATCAGATTCTCGAAGCTTTGGAGGGACTTAAAAACGGGGGTTCTCCCATGAGCCCCTATATTGCCCGCCGGGTAACAGCCAGTTTTCAACAGCCGAAAGAAAAGAAGCTAACCGAATTGTTGAGTGAACGGGAGCAGGAAGTATTGCACCATTTATCCCAGGGTCTGATCTATAAGGAAATTGGCGAAAAGCTATTTATCAGCCATGAAACCGTGAAGCAACATATAAAGCATATCTACCAAAAACTGCATGTGCAAAATAAAATTGAAGCACTGAACAAACTCCGGAGTAGTTGAAGAAAATTAATTGTAGCTATTAATTTTTGTTGGCCAGTTGTCCGCAGGCAGCATCAATATCCTTACCGCGGCTTCGCCGGAGTCGTACATTCACCCGGTGCCTTTCCAGGTATTCCATGAAAGCGTGTACGGTGTCTTCCTCCGGTTTTTCAAATTTGGCAAAATCAATCGGGTTGTATTCAATAAGGTTCACCAGATCGGCCGGAACCTGCCGGTAAATTTTTATTAATTCATCTGCATCTTTCAGGGAATCATTAAAGTTTTTAAACAGGATATATTCAAAGGTTATTTCGTTACCGGTTTGTTTGTAGAAATAGTTTAGTGCATCCACCAGGGACTGGATATTATTGGTGTCATTGATGGGCATTATCTCGTGCCGCTTGGCATCGTTGGCGGCATGCAGGGACAAGGCCAGTTTAAATTTCACTTTATCAGCACCTAATTGCAGGATCCCTTTTGCAACACCGGCTGTGGAAACTGTGATCCTCTTAGGGCTCATGGCCATCCCCGCAGGTGAAGTGATACGTTCTATGGCTTTCAGTACATTTTTATAATTCAATAAAGGCTCACCCATGCCCATGAAAACTATATTGCTGAGTTTTTTACCATTAATTTTTTCGCATTGTTGATTGATAATGGCTACCTGGTCATAAATTTCATCAAATTCCAGGTTTCTTTTCCGCTCCATATAACCGGTAGCGCAAAATTTGCAACTGAGTGAACAACCAATCTGTGAAGAAACACAGGCCGTAAACCTTGATTTGGTTGGAATCAGTACCCCTTCCACAAAATGACCATCATGCGTTTTGAAACGGGTTTTAACGGTGCCGTCGTCGGAATACTGAACGGTATCAATAAGTAATCCCGGTAAAATAAATTTTTCAGCTAATTTCTGGCGGAGCTCCTTTGAAATATTGGTCATACCATCAAAATGCTGCACCGGTTTTAGCCAGAGCCATTCATATACCTGTTTGGCTCTGAATTTTTTTTCTCCCCATTCATCAAAAAATGCTTCTATTTCAGCCAGGCTCAGATGCCGGATATTCTTGACTGCTGTTTTTGCCATGCCGCAAAGATAACAAACGGCTGACCGCCGGTAGGGAATGGATGAATCATTTATCTTGCAGCTTCATTTTTAATTATGAAACCAGTTTATATCATTGATGTTGTCCGGACTCCCATCGGGAAATACGGAGGTGCCTTAGCCATGATCCGTCCGGATGATCTGCTCGCTGAGGTTCTTAAAGCTTTATTATTGCGGAATCCATCTGTTGATGTGAATGCTATTGAAGACATCATTGCCGGTGACGCCAACCAGGCCGGAGAAGATAACCGGAATGTGGCCAGGATGGCGGCATTACTTGCCGGGTTACCGGTAACTGTTCCGGGCAGCACGGTAAACCGACTTTGTGCTTCGGGTTTGCAGGCCATCATGGATGCCTCAAGACAGGTCATGTGCGGGGATGCAGAATTGATCATTGCCGGGGGAGTAGAAAGTATGTCCCGGGCTCCTTTTGTAACCGGAAAGAGTACGGAAGCTTTTGGACGAACTGCAGAAATATTTGACACAACGATGGGCTGGCGTTTTATCAATAAAAAATTATCTGCTTTATATCATCCCTGGACCATGGGAGAAACCGCGGAGCAGGTTGCGAAGCAATGGAATATCAGCCGGGCAGAACAGGATGAATTTGCATTAGCATCACAGCAAAAATATTATTCAGCTAAAGTTGCCGGTAAATGGAAAGATGAAATCGTTTCGATAGAAACAGCCAAAGGAAAAGAAAAGATACAGGTTGATACCGATGAGCATCCCAGAGAAACTGCGTTAGAAAAACTGGCTGCTTTAAAACCGGCATTTAGTAAAGAGGGAACGGTTACTGCAGGCAATTCATCGGGAATTAATGATGGTGCCGCGGCTATGTTGCTGGCAAGTGAAGAAGCCATGAAGAAATACGGGTTAAAACCGTTCGCAAAAATTAGATCTATGGCAGTAGCGGGAGTTGACCCTGCTATTATGGGAATCGGCCCGGTGCCTGCCACGCTAAAAGCATTAAAGCGGGCTGGTTTGAAGATCAGTGATATGGATCTCGTAGAATTGAATGAAGCCTTCGCATCCCAGGCTATTGCCTGTATCAGGGAATTGGGTCTGGATGTAAATAAGGTTAATGTAAACGGGGGCGCTATTGCCCTTGGCCATCCGTTGGGATGTAGTGGTGTCCGGATTTCTGCCACCTTATTGCATGAGATGAAACGAAGAGAAGTAACATACGGGTTGGCAACCATGTGTGTGGGAGTAGGGCAGGGGGCAGCCGTTATTTTTGAAAGAGTCTGATAAAATTAAAATTCCGTAAACTTTTTTATGTTATTTTGAGGTATAATATAATTAAACAACGAAAAATGAAAAAAATATTTCTTTCCCTGTTTATCCTGTTCGGATTCCTGGCGGTTAATGCCCAAACCGACTCGCTGAGCCAATACACCGGTAAGTATAAATTTCCTGATGGAAGCCCGGTATCCGAAATAACCATGACCGTGGACAATGGCCTATTAATGGCCAGTTCCGCAATGGGCAGTACCGAATTCAAGCCAACATCCGAAACGGATGTATTTGAAGTAGTAGCATACGGAGGCACCGCCACCTTTAAAAGAAAAGAAGGGAAAGTGGCCGGCGTTCAGATATTAGTGGGCGATGTGAATATAGAAGGAGAGAAAACAGAAGGGATCGTTATTAATATTTCAGCAGCAACTCTATGGTACCTGCGAAAATAAAATTATTGTGAGATAGTAATGTTAATTATGATGCCAGGCTTTGTAGTCTGGCATCTTCCATTTTAGTCTTTAAGAGGAAGCAAAATGATAATTCCCTAAATTATTCACAGCTATAGTTTCCTGCTGACTGGCAGACAGATTTTTTATCGTACAGGTATTTTCTTTCAACTCTTTTTCGCCGATAATAATGATATAGGGAATATTTTTCTTTTCAGCATATTTGAACTGCTTGTCAAATTTTGATGATTCATGATAGAGCTCACACCGGATATTTTTTTGCCGGAGCTGCTGCATCAGGCCGAAAGCGGCTTGGCTTTCTGCATCTCCCAGATTGAAGAACAACACTTGGGTTCCGATATGTACATCAGCAGGGAAAAGGTTCAATTCTTCCATCACATCATAAATCCTGTCCACCCCAAAAGAGATACCTACCCCGGGAATACCGGGAACACCAAATAACCCGGTTAAATCATCATAACGGCCACCGCCACCGATGCTGCCAATTTTTATTTCAGCAGGGGCTTTCACTTCAAAGATAATGCCCGTGTAATAATTGAGGCCCCGGGCCAGGGTGGGGTCAGGTTTGAGGTTAAAGGTTTGGGGTTTGAGGTTATTCAATACATAGCTCACTTCTTCAATTCCCTTTTTCCCTGTTTCAGTATTTCCAATCAATGAGTTTAACCCGGTTAAAATTTCTTTATTGCTTCCTGAAATATTGAGATACTTTTCTATGATATTAATTTGTTCAGCAGCCAATCCCCGTTGACTTAATTCATCCTTTACTTTTACTATCCCGATCTTTTCCAGTTTATCAATCGCCAGTGTAATATCCATCATCTTTTCGGCGCCACCACAGACTTCTGCCAAAGCGGTCAGTATTTTCCTGTGATTAATTTTTAATTCATAATTCTTAATACCCAGTTTGCTAAATACATCGTTGTAAATACAAGCCAGCTCCACTTCATTCAGCAATGCCGTACTTCCCACTACATCTGCATCACATTGATAGAATTCCCGGTATCTTCCTTTTTGCGGGCGGTCGGCTCTCCATACCGGTTGTATCTGGTACCGTTTGAATGGATAGGACAACTGAGCATGATTCATGGCCACATAACGGGCAAAGGGAATCGTGAGGTCATATTTCAATGCCCGTTCCGTAATCCCTTTTGCATTTTTACCTTCCAATACTTTTTCGAAATCTGTTCTTGCCTGGTTTTTCTTATCCGCATGATCGAGGCCGTTATTCAGGATTTTAAAAATCAATTTATCACCCTCTTCCCCGTACTTCCCCATCAATGTATCCAGGTTTTCCATCGCCGGAGTTTCCAGGGGTTGGAAGCCGTATAACTCAAATACATTCCGGATGGTATTCAGAATATAATTCCGCTTACGTACGGTATCCGGTCCGAAATCTCTTGTTCCCTGTGGTAATGAAGGTTTACTCATGATGGCTGGTTACGGGTTGCTGGTAATCGCCGACGCCGGCATATTTTTTTATGATGGCATCACAGGCATTACTGATAAGTTTATACACTTCGTGGTATCCGGGTTCAGGTCCATACCAGGGGTCGGGGACATCCACGTTTTCTCCCGGGAATAGTTCATTCATCAGTAACCCGGTCTTTGAAGCATCAAATTTATTTTTAGACATGAGGCGCATCTCCTCCAGTACATCAGCTGACAGCGCATAAACTTTATCATAGATTACAAAATCCTCTGCAGAAAATCTACGGGCTCTTTGCTGGCTGATGTCTACTCCATGAATTTTTGCCACTTTTTGTGATAAGGGATGCGGGGGTTCGCCGGTATGGTACTGGTTGGTACCGGCACTTTCAATACTCCAGCTTAAACCTGCTTTAAAGGCTTTGTCCTGCAAAATGCCTTCCGCAAGCGGACTACGGCAGATATTTCCCAGGCAAACCATTAAAATTTTCATAAAGCAAATATAGTTATGAGTTTTGAGTTACGAGTTCCGGGTAAGGACGTTGCCGTCAATTTATGTGTTAAAGGGGAAACGGGAATTTTCAGTCCCGTAATTAGAAATGCATGGCTTGGGGCTTTTCATAATTACTTATGGATTTCAGCAGTGACCAGCATCTAATTATCAAACACAGCACCATGACAAATTCAGAAATTATTCAGGCCAGTCTTCTCGATATTATTTTCGAGAATCGTAACAAAGAGTATGGGGCCTATGCACTGCGTAAAGGATACAATGCCCGGTTACTTACAGCATTGGGCGCCGCCATGTCCGTTATTCTTCTGTTTGTCGTTACCAGTTTATTGAACTCAAAAAAAGCTTCCGTTGTTCCGGTAAAAAAGTATAGGGAAGAATTGGTGATTCGGGCAATTGTAATGCCAAAAGAAAAACCCGTAGAGCCGGATAAACCCAAGGAAGCTGTAAAGACAAAACCCGTGAAAAGGGTGGCTGAAATAAAATACACCAATGTGATCAATATTAAAAAAGACAATCTTGTAAAAGAGATAATGCCTCCGGTTGATAACTTGAATGGTAAATTAACTTCCACTCAGAATGTTACGGGTGTTCCAGATGATCATATAGTAAAGGAAATGGCCAAACCGGCCGAAAATGGAAATGGTTCAGGCCCGTCTCAGCCCAACGAAGCTGAATTTAAGATACAGGAAAAGGATCCTGAATTTCCTGGTGGAGCTGAAGCCATGAAAAAATTTTTGGCCAGGTACCTAAACACTCCGGAACAGCTGGAAGATGGAGAAAAAAAGCTGGTTAAAATCAAGTTTAAGGTCGATAAAGATGGCACTGTCAACACCTTTGAAATAGTTACCAGTGGCGGAGACCTCTTTGACAGTGAAGTGGTAAGGGTATGTAAAAAAATGCCGCGTTGGACGCCGGCGATCCAAAACGGAATAAACGTTCCGGTAAGCTATGTGCTACCCATAACATTTATAGGGGTGGTAGAGTAAAATTCAATAATTTGCTACCCCTTAAAATGGTGGCGCATGTTTGAAGAATATGAAAAGAAAAAGCGGACACAGATTTCACTGATGAGGTCCCTGTTGGATTATGGAATGGGTCTGTTGATATTACTGGCTGGCGTTTTATTTTTTTTCCGCAGCAGGCTTGGAAATGTTCCTTTTAACCAAAGGTTTCCGCCCAATGATATCGATAAGATTTTTGGGGCCACATGTATCATTTATGGGATATGGCGTATTTACAGGGGGTATAAGAAAAATTATTTCAGATGAATTTTATCCGCTCTATGAAGTTGAGCTGTTTTTTTACAGCCCTGGCTTTTCTGGCACTATTAACGTCAGGCTGTAAATCTTTTAAAGAACAGGAAGATGAGTTGCCGGATAATAGCCGTAAGGGTACTATTTATGTCAGTGCGGACGAGTCATTCAAACCGGTTATTGATGAACAGGTTAAAGTGTATGAGGCCAACCATCCCGGGACCAGGATAATCGTTCAGTTTAAACCAGAGGCCGAATGTGTGAAAGATTTTTTGGTGGATAGTATCCGGATGATCATCACGACCCATTGGTTCAGCGAAGAAGAAAAGGATTTTGTTGTGGATTCGTTGGGATTATCCCCCAAGACGATGACAGTTGCACGGGATGCCGTTGCCGTTATAGTTAATAAGCAGGCTCCGGATTCCCTGTTTACCATGACGGAAATCCGGGAAATACTCACCGGAAAATTTAAGAAAAATTTAATTCCGGTATTTGATGGGGTAAAAGCAACCAGTACGGTACGTTTCGTCATCGATTCAGTGTTACGGGGAGATACACTCACTTCAACAGCAGTGGCTGCCCGTAGCAGCGAAGGGGTGATCGATTATGTCTCTAAAAACCCGGGTGTGATAGGTTTTATTGGCGTAAGCTGGATTGGAAACCCGGAAGATACCAGTCAATTGAGCTTTTTGAAGAAAATACGGGTAGCGTCTATTGAAAGCACAGATATTCCAGAAGCATATGTTAAAGGTTACCAGGCAAACATTTATCTCAAAAGATACCCTATGGTACGGGATTTGAATTATATACTGAAGGAAAATTATAAAGGACTTGGAAATGCATTTGCGAATTTTATGAGCGGAGAGATCGGACAATTGATATTCAGGAGAGCCTACCTGTACCCGGCACAAAAAAATTTCGGCATCCGGCCGGTTAGGTTGAATGAGTGAAAGGAGCAGTTAGTTATATTTACAAAATAAAAGGAGTAGCAACATGAAGAAAACCACCATCGCCTTTTTTGTAGCCGGGTTATCTATGATATCCGGGCTTAAAGCGCAAACCATACAGGAGGGCGTGAACCACTTGTATGCGGAGCGGGTTAAGAGTGCCATTGATGTTTTTACAAAGATGCTGGCTACTAATCCAAACAATATTGAAGCATCTTACTGGTTGGGTCAATCCTATCTCGAAATGGATGAAATTGCTTCCGCCCGGGTTTCTGCTGCCCGTCAATTATACGAAAAAGCTTTGCAAAGCAGCAACAATGCCCCCTTACTTATAGTCGGGATAGGACATGTCGAATTAAGGGAAAATAAGACCAGCGAAGCCCGGCAGCATTTTGAAACAGCCCTGACCCTGACGCGGACAAAAAAAGGAGATGATCCTGCGATTCTTAATGCAATCGGCCGGGCCAATGCGGAAGCAAAAGCAGGCGATTATAATTATGCGATTGAAAAATTATTGGCAGCTGCGGACAAAGGGGAAAAGAATGCAGAAACTTTCCTCCAGTTAGGTAATGCGTATCGTAAAGCCAAACCAGGGGAAGGTGGTGGCGACGCTTATAAAAATTACAAAAAAGCGCTCGAAATAAACCCATCTTTCGCTATTGCTGATTTAAGACTGGCGAAATTGTTTGAATCTCAAAAAAACTGGGAGCTTTTTTTAGAATACCTGAATGATGCCATAAAAAGGGATCCCAAATATTCTCCCGCTTACTACGAATTGTTTTACTATTATTTTTTCCGGGGTAAATTTCCTGAAGCCGAAGAACAGTTAAAGAAATATACTGATAGCAAACTTCCTGAAACTGATATCCAGGATGAATACCTCAATGCACAGCTTTGCTGGGCCAGGAAAGATTTTGAATGCGCTGTTTTAAGGGCCGAAAAAGTGGTTCTTTCATTGGGTGATCTTACCAAACCTAAGGTGTATAGGTTACTGGCGGATGCTTATTACCAGAAAGGGGATTACCCGAATGCCAAAAAGTACAGCGATCAGTTTTTTGCCAAAAAGAACCCCGATGATATAAATTCATTTGATTATAAGATCAAAGCAGATGTATTATCGAAAACAGGTGGTTCGGCGGAAGATATTTATAATGCCTATTGGCAGGGAGCTTCGTTAGACTCGGTACTTACCTCCAAAATTGATTTCTTAAAGCAGGGAGCCGAATTTTTTAAATCCCGGGGCGATAGTATCAGTCGGAATAAAGAAGGAGATCTCCGGCTGGCTTTGATCAATCTGAAAACTAATCCGGGTCAACGGGACTATTTTGATGCAGGATTTGCTTACTACCAGGGAAAAAATTATTTCAGGTCCGATAGTTTATATAGCGTTTATACGGAGAAATACCCGGGCGAAACGTTTGGCTGGCAGATGCGGTTTCAGATTTCCAGGATTTTGGATAGTACGATGGAAAAAGGATTAGCGGTTCCATTTGGTATTAAATACCTCGAAGTTTTGGAAAAAGATACAGCAAAAAATAAAAATTCCATTTTGAGTACGGCTGGCTACCTGGCCCAGTATTATGCCAATATTGTAAAGGACAAAGTGAAAGCAGTTGAATATTTTAAAAAAATGCAGATTCTTAATCCCGGTAATCCGGACATTCAGAAATATATTGACCTTTTGGAGGGAAGAACACCAACCCGGAGCACACCACCCAAAGGAAATGCACCACCGGCAAAACCGGTCGTAACCAAACCTGTTCCGGTTGCCAAATCCAAAAGTACAGCGCTATCAAAGAATACAGTCGTGAAGAAATAATGATCCCGTTTTAATCTTTTACAAGAAAATCCCCTGCAGTTTTGGCGGGGGATTTTTCTTTTTTAATATAAGTATACATTAGAACATTTTAGTTAAGGTAATTTCAGGCTGCCGCCGTATTTTTGCTTTCAGAGCAATTGTCTATGTTTCACTTACTTCAAACCAGTCTGAACAGCACGGATTCCAGCTCGTATCTCCCGGTGGCAATCCAGGTTTTTATAGCAGTAGGCTTAATTATTTTTCTAACATTTGTAACGCATCTGTTAGGTCCCAAAAGAAAAACTGCTGATAAGTTACAGAATTTTGCCAGTGGCATCAAGAGTCATGGGGATGCCCGCCAGCCCATGGCAATCAAATATTTCCTTACCGCAATTTTATTTGTGTTGTTTGATGTAGAAGTGATTTTCTTTTATCCTTATGCCATAAATTTTAAGGATCTGGGATGGAATGGCTTTTGGGCTGTTTTGATGTTTGTAGGATTTTTTCTTTGTGGATTTATTTATATCATTAAGAAGGGGGCATTGAAGTGGGAAGATTAGCAGGTTTGAATTGTTGACATTTTAATATTGAATAATATGAGCACACAGTTAAAAGGGGTTGTAACTCATATTAAATTTTCAATCTAAAATTTTATTTCTTATGTCTCGTCCGGTATCATATAATCTGATTAAAAAACCGCTGGAATCCGACATCAGTATAGCTGATATGCCGGAAGGTCAGCAGGGCGAGGGTTTTTTTGCCACCAAGCTTAATAGTGTTATTGGTCTGGCAAGAAAAAATTCCATTTGGCCGTTACCGTTTGCTACGTCCTGTTGTGGTATTGAATTCATGGCTACCATGGGTTCACATTACGATTTGGCAAGATTTGGTTCCGAAAGGGTCGGGTTTTCTCCCCGCCAGTGTGACTTACTGATGGTGATGGGAACCATTGCCAAAAAAATGGGACCGGTTGTAAAGCAGGTTTACCTGCAAATGGCTGAGCCCCGGTGGGTTTTAGCGGTTGGCGCCTGTGCCAGTAGTGGTGGTATTTTTGATACATACAGCGTATTACAGGGAATTGATCAGGTGGTACCGGTGGATGTTTATGTGCCGGGTTGCCCGCCAAGACCTGAAGCCATAATTGATGGCGTGATACGCATTCAGGATTTAGTTGGTAAGGAAAGCCTGCGGAGAAGAAATGGGGAACAATACAAGGCATTAATGGAAAGTTACGGGATACAATAAGCGCATAGGGTGATGGTGTTTTGGTAAATATGAATATGACTGATGGCATTAACGAATGAAATAGTAAAAAGCAGGCTTGTAGAAAAATTTGGCGAACAGCTGACTGGTTTTGAAGAGCCCTATGGGATGCTCACTTTTGAAGCACCAAAAGAATTAAACCTGAAGGTGTTGAATTTTTTATACGATGATGCCGCATTGAAATTTCGTTTTATGACAGACCTCTGCGGCGTACATTATCCCGACAACACAGGCAGGGAACTGGCGGTAATTTATCATTTGCATAATTTGACAGATAATGTCCGCATCCGGTTTAAGGTTTTTACAGACATTCAGCAACCGGATGTTTATACAGCAACCGGATTATTTTCAGCGGCAAACTGGATGGAGCGGGAAACCTATGATTTCTACGGAGTGAATTTCGTGGGTCATCCGAAAATGAAAAGAATATTGAATGTGGATGAAATGGACTACTTCCCTTTACGGAAAGAATTTCCGTTGGAAGATCAGACGCGGATCGATAAAGATGATGAGATGTTTGGAAGGGGATAATAAAGCAATGAGTCAATTTGAAAATTTGGCAATGAAGTTTCTGAATTGTCGAATTGCCCAATTGGTTAATTTTTAAATTACTAATGTCAGAACAACATATCAAATTACCCGAAGGGAGTATTGAGAAAACGACCACCACGCTGAACCTGGGGCCTACCCACCCGGCGACGCATGGGGTTATGCAAAATGTACTGGAAATGGATGGGGAACGTATCGTTTCCACTGAACAGACGATTGGCTATATCCACCGGGCATTTGAAAAAATTGCTGAACGCAGACCGCTTTACCAGATAACAACCCTTACGGACCGCTTGAATTACTGCTCTTCTCCGCTCAATAATATGGGCTGGCATTTGACCTGTGAAAAATTACTGGGGGTGAAAACACCTAAGCGGGTTGATTATCTCCGTGTCATCATCATGGAGCTGTCAAGAATTTCAGACCATCTTGTTTGTAATTCAATTGTGGGTGTGGATGCCGGAGCTTATACTGGTTTCTTGTATGTCATGCAATACCGGGAATTGATCTATGAAATATATGAAGAGGTTTGCGGCGCAAGATTAACAACGAATATGGGCCGCATCGGTGGTTTTGAAAGAAACTTTAATGATATCGCTTTTCAGAAAATAGAAAAATTCTTAAAAGAGTATCCCCGGGTGCTGAAGGAGTTTGAAAATTTATTTCAGCGTAACCGGATCTTCATGGATAGAACAATTGGCACCGGGGCTATCAGCGCAGACAGAGCTTTGAATTATGGTTTTACCGGACCGAATCTCCGTGCAGCAGGCGTGGATTATGATGTCAGGGTGCATACGCCTTACAGCAGTTATGAAGATTTTGATTTCAATATACCTGTTGGTACAACCGGGGACAGCTATGACCGTTGGCTTGTCCGGGAAAAAGAAATGTGGGAGAGTTTACGGATTATCGAACAGGCCTACCAGAAAGTACAGGAATTTAAAGGAACTGAAGCCGATGTTTTTCATGCGGATGCTCCTGAATATTATTTGCCGGAGAAAGCCGATGTATATACTAAAATGGAAGCCCTGATTTACCATTTTAAAATTGTAATGGGTGAAACGGAGATTCCTGCAGGTGAAGTGTATCATTCGATAGAAGCCAGTAATGGCGAATTGGGTTTTTATTTGATCAGTGATGGGGGACGAACACCGTATCGTTTGCATTTCCGCAGACCGTGCTTTATTTATTACCAGGCTTTTGAGGAATTGACAAAAGGGGGCATGCTGAGTGATGCGATTATGACGATGAGTAGTTTGAACCTTATTGCGGGAGAGTTAGACGCTTAGCAGATTGTCACCCTGAGTTTATCGAAGGGTGATTGCCGGAGAATCGATGAATAAGTATATTATGAATGTTGAATTATGAGTGTTGAATTTTCAAAAGAAAAATTGCAAGAAGTACAACGGATAATTGGTTTTTATCCGGATGGCAAACAGAAAAGTGCAGTGATTCCTGTGCTGCATCTGGCCCAGCAGGAATTTGGCGGATGGTTGAGCTCGGACACCATGGATTATGTGGCTTCCCTGTTGCAACTGGAACCCATTGAAGTGTATGAGGTGGCTACTTTTTACAGCATGTATAATTTAAAGCCTGTAGGCAAATACCTTTTTGAAGTTTGTCAGACCGGTCCCTGCATGTTAAACGGCAGCGATGATATCATTAAATATATCTATGATAAGCTGGGAATAAGGCCGGGCGAAACCAGTGGAGACGGCCTGTTTACTTTGAAAACAGTGGAATGCTTGGGTGCCTGCGGTTATGCACCGATGATGCAACTGGGAAAAAATTACCGGGAACATCTGACCAAAGAAAAAGTGGATGCCATTATAAATGAGTGCAGGCAAAATGCAGCTGCTAAAAACTAGGATGTGAAAAAATTAGTTGTTATAGTTCTTTTACTAAACGTTTGGGTTGTTAATGGACAAACGGATGAAGAGAAGCTTTCCGGTACTTTGAAAGAATTTCACCAGGCGATGGTTAAGGGTAATACCGTAGCTATCAACCAGCAAACAGATAAAGCGCTGAGTTATGGACATAGCAATGGCTGGGTGGAAACAAAATCGGTTTTGATAAAGAACCTGGAAACAGGTTATATGAAATATAACAGCTATAAAGAAGACAGCCTGCAGATACTTATAAATGGAAACATAGCGAATACAAGATTTGTTGCAGATATCGAAGTGGCCAAAGAGGGAAATACCGGTAACTATCATTTGAAAGTTCTGGAAGTGTGGGTGCGGAAAGGGAAGCGTTGGTTATTGTTTGCGCGGCAGGCAGTAAAATAGAAATTTTAAAATCTTCCGCCGGTTGGCGGATCAGTTCATGGGAAGAAAATTATTATTAGACAAAGCGCATATTGAAAACATCAGGCTCTATGATGTGTACCGCCGTGAAGGGGGGTATCGTAGTGTGGAGAAGGCCTTGAAGACCATGACCCCCGATGCCGTAACAGATGAAGTGAAGAAAAGCGGACTTCGTGGCCGCGGCGGCGCCGGTTTCCCGACTGGTATGAAATGGGGATTCCTTGCAAAACCTGCGGGTGTCCCAAGATATCTGGTAGTGAATGCAGATGAAAGTGAGCCGGGAACATTTAAAGACCGGTATTTAATGGAGTTCATTCCGCATTTATTAATTGAAGGAATGATTACGTCATCGTATGCATTGGGTTCTAACCGTTCTTATATCTATATCCGTGGTGAATATGCCTGGATAGTGGATATCCTGGACCAGGCGATACAGGAAGCAAAGAATAATGGATGGCTGGGCAAAAATATTTTAGGCAGCGGGTTTGATTGCGAAATTTATATTCAACGTGGTGCCGGTGCTTATATCTGTGGTGAAGAAACAGCCTTGTTGGAATCACTCGAAGGTAAACGGGGCAATCCGAGAATAAAACCTCCGTTTCCGGCCGTTCGGGGTTTGTGGGATTGTCCCACTGTGGTGAATAATGTAGAGACCATTGCGGCTGTTGTTCCCATTATCAATGATGGGGGAGAAGAATATGCAAAAATCGGTATCGGTAAATCAACAGGTACTAAATTAATTTCTGCCTGTGGTAATATTAAAAAGCAAGGTGTTTATGAAATTGAAATGAACATTTCTGTAGAAGAATTTATTTATAGTGATGAATACTGTGGTGGCATAGGTAACGACAGAAAACTGAAAGCTTGTATTCCCGGGGGTTCCTCTGTTCCCATTTTACCGGCTAATCTTTTATTGAAGACCTCAAAAGGTGAAAACAGGATGATGACCTATGAAAGCCTGGCAGATGGGGGTTTCGCATCTGGCTCTATGATGGGTTCAGGCGGATTTATTGTGCTGGATGATACGCAATGTGTGGTTCGGCATACGTACACACTGGCGCGGTTTTATCGTCATGAAAGTTGCGGACAATGTTCTCCCTGCCGGGAAGGCACTGGTTGGATGGAAAAAATATTATTAAATATCGAGAATGGAAAAGGAAAGATGACTGATATAGATTTGCTGTGGGATATTCAAAGGAAAATAGAGGGGAATACGATCTGTCCGTTGGGTGATGCAGCGGCATGGCCGGTAGCGGCAGCGATCAGGCATTTCAGGGATGAGTTTGAATGGCATATAACAAATCCTGATGATGCGCAAAGAAGGAACTTTGGATTGGCGAATTATGCCGAACCATTGAAAGTTGTTGTATAAAGAGTCACGCTAAGACACAAAGTCGCAAAGTTTTTATTGCGTCTTAGCGGCTTTGCGAGAAACATAAAATAATATGGCTGACGAATTAAAAAAAGAAGCGCCTGCGAATTTTAAAGTTACTATCGACAATATCACTGTCGAAGTAACTCCGGGTACTACAATATTAAATGCCGCTAGACAAATAGGCGGTGATGTGACACCTCCGGCGATGTGCTATTACAGTAAACTGCAGGGTAGTGGTGGTAAATGCCGTACCTGTTTAGTTGAAGTTGCAGCCGGTTCAATAGCAGACCCAAGACCCATGCCGAAACTGGTGGCCAGCTGCCGTACCAATGTAATGGATGGCATGGTGGTAAAAAATATTACCAGTGACAGGGTACAGGAAGCCAGAGCTGGTGTCGTGGAGTTATTATTGATTAATCATCCGTTGGATTGTCCTATCTGCGACCAGGCCGGTGAATGTCATTTGCAGGATTTAGGGTACGAACACGGCAAAGCAGGTACCCGTTACGAATTCAAAAGAAGAACTTTTGAGAAAGAGGATATCGGCCCTTACATACAGCTGCATATGACCCGTTGTATTCTTTGCTACCGTTGTACCTATGTGGCTGATCAGCTGACCAACCAGCGGGTGCATGGTATATTAGACCGGGGGGATCATGCAGAAATTTCCACCTACATTTCCAAAGCAATCGATAATGATTTCAGTGGAAACATGATTGATGTTTGCCCGGTTGGCGCCTTGACTGATAAAACATTCCGGTTTAAGAACAGGGTATGGTTTACTAAACCGGTTGATGCACACCGTGATTGCGACAAATGTTGTGGTAAAGTGACCTTATGGGAACGGGGGGATGAAGTTCTTCGGGTAACCGCAAGAAAAGATGAATGGGGTGAAGTACAGAGCTATGAGGGCAAGCCCGGGTGGATATGTAATACCTGCCGCTTTGATAAGAAGCATGTTACAGATTGGGTAATTGAAGGCCCGGCAACTATTAACCGTCATTCTGTTATTTCACAAGGAAAATATACCGGATTGCAAATACCTAAAGAAACGATTTCGGAAGTAATGGGTGGCAGAGATCCTAAATTACTGATGGACATACACAGCATCAGTGATGTGAACAGTGTGGAAATAGCTTCGCTGCCCGGACCGGCAACGAGCAATACTTATGAAAAGAAAGAACAATAAAATCAGCACATGAATTTACTGTCTATAGACTTGTGGTTCATTATAGGTAAAGCAATACTGATATTCTGCATTGTCGGGCTGTCATTCTTTATTGCCATGTACACCACCTATGCAGAAAGAAAAGTAGCTGCTTGGTTACAGGATCGCATTGGGCCGAACAGGGCAGGGCCCTTTGGTATCTTACAACCGCTGGCGGATGGCGGAAAACTATTCTTTAAAGAGGAGATCATTCCATTAGCATCCAATAAATTTTTATTTATCCTCGGCCCGGCATTAGCTATGATAACCGCCTTACTTACCAGCACGGTTATTCCCTGGGCGGCTCCGTTTGTAACAAAGACAGGAAGTGTAATCCCCTTACAAGTTGCTGATGTGGACATGGGTATTTTATTGGTATTTAGTATTGTGAGTGTGGGAGTATATGGTATCATGATTGGCGGCTGGGCTTCTAATAATAAATTCTCCCTGATTGCGGCTATCCGCGGTGCTTCACAAATGGTATCGTATGAATTGCCGATGGGATTGGCATTGATTGCAGTTTTGTTTATGACCGGCTCATTAAGAATGAGTGAGATTGTGGCGAACCAGGTACAGCACGGATGGAATATTATTTATCAACCACTCGGATTTCTTATATTCTTTGTATGTGCGCTGGCCGAGTGCAACCGGACTCCCTTTGACCTTCCGGAAGCGGAAAATGAATTGAATTTTGGATACCATCAGGAATATTCCTCTATGAAACTGGGTTTTTATTTGTTTGCTGAATACATTAATATGTTTATCAGCAGTGCGGTAATGGTAACCTTATTTTGCGGTGGGTATGATATCCCGTTTCTGAATGAAGCTTCCTGGGGATTGAGTTCATTCTGGATGAGCCTGATCAGTTTCAGTGTGTTTATGATTAAGATATCTTTTTTCCTGTTTGTGTTCTTATGGATCCGGTGGACCATCCCCCGTTTCCGGTATGACCAGTTGATGAATCTTGGTTGGAAAAAATTGATACCATTGGCTTTGATAAATATGATTATAACAGCGGCGGTGATTTTGTGGTTGAAAAAGTAAGGCCTCCTCAAACCCCTCCGCAGGAGGGGCTTAAGAGTCTGAAACTTTGAAAAGACTTATTTTGATTTGAAGGAAGGTTCATTTTGAGCATGAGGGTTCATTCCCTCCTGGGAGGGGCGAATTTAGTGAATGTAATGTTTTAGTGAATTGGGGTGCCTGCCTACCGGCAGGCAAGCGCAAGGAACGATAATAGGATGATGGTAGTTTTTAAGTCTGCCTGAAAAATATTCAGGCAAGTAATCTGGGTACAATAAATATATATTTGAGAACTTTTATATTGTATGTTAACACAAAGAGCAAAACCCGTAGACCGTAAGCCGATGACTTTCCTGGAGAGTATTTATCTCTGGAATATCGTGAAGGGTATGGGGATTACTATCAGTCATTTGTTTAAAAAGAAGGCGACGATACAATATCCCGAGCAGACGAGAACATTCTCCAAAGTATTTCGGGGTTTGCATGTGCTGAACCGGGATGCCGAAGGAAGGGAAAATTGTACAGCCTGTGGTTTGTGTGCCGTATCCTGCCCGGCTGAGGCCATTACCATGGAAGCGGCAGAAAGATTACCCTGGGGAAGAGCATCTATACAGAGAAGAAAAGTATGCAGTAAAGTATGAGATAAACATGTTGCGCTGTATTTTTTGTGGATTGTGTGAAGAAGCCTGTCCGAAGGATGCGATCTTTCTGTCGCAGACTTTTGCGCCGGCCAATTATGGAAGAAAAGGATTTATATATAAGAAAGAAGATTTACTGATTCCACATCCGGTTGCTGATAAAGAGGCCTATGAAAAAGCCCTGGGTGACAGGTCCGTAAAAAATTAATTAACGAAACTAATTAGGCTTCGCCGGATGGCGGAGATGGGAATATGAGCATCACACAAATATTATTCTGGTTTCTTTCAGTCGTGGCCCTGTTCAGTGCCCTGATGGTGATTACCAGCAAGAATCCCGTGTATAGTGTGCTGTGGCTGATTGCTACGTTTTTTGCTATTTCCGGGCATTATATTTTATTGAATGCACAGTTCCTGGCAATCGTAAACATCATTGTTTATGCCGGTGCCATAATGGTTTTGTTCCTGTTTGTAATAATGCTGATGAACCTGAACAAGGAAACGGAGCCGCAAAAAAACCGCTGGCAGAAAATGGCCGGAGCCGTGGCCGGCGGATGTTTGTTATTAGTGCTGGTAGCTGCGTTGAAGGATTCGGATATAAAACAACAACAGGCGCTCGTGAATGGAGGGAGTATCGGGTTGATTAAAAACCTGGGGAAAGAATTGTTTACGACCTATGTAATTCCGTTTGAGATAAGCAGCGTGTTGTTTTTAAGTGCAATGGTGGGTGCAGTGGTTATTGGAAAGAAAGAATAAGAGAAGTTACGAGTGTAGAGTTATGAGTTACGGGTTAAAGACTCTACTCGAAACTCGAAACTCATAACCCGAAACTTGAATTTTATGCCGATCAATTATTACATATTTCTGTCTGTTGCCTTGTTTTGCATTGGTATTGTGGGTGTATTGACGCGCCGGAATGCGATTATCATTTTTATGTGCATAGAGTTGATGCTGAATGCTGTGAACTTATTACTGGTGGCATTTTCGAAAATGCATTACAAGACAGCTTTATTAGCCGGAGATGCAGCAACAACTGCCGGAACGGACGGACAATTATTTGTATTCTTTATTATGGTGGTGGCTGCGGCTGAGGTAAGTGTAGGACTGGCCATTATAGTCATGATGTACCGGAATATTCATTCGGTGGACGTGAATTTTTTGAATCGTTTAAAACATTAACCCCCGAAATCACCGCCGGTAGGCGGAAGATTTTTGGAGTTTGAAATTATTGATGTCAATTTTTATTTTGAAATATTAAAACGAAAAGACTCTTGTAAGCCCCTCCCTGGAGGGGTTGGGGGAGGCTGATACTTATGCAGAACGTTTTACAAATAGTTTACCTGATACCACTTCTTCCATTAATTGGTTTTTTGATAAATGGATTAGGAAGAAACAGGTTCTCCAGGACCGGGGTGAGCCTGGTGGGCTGCGGAACTATCCTGGGCTCTTTTATATTAAGCATTTGGGTTTTTATACAGGTGAAGGATGGTAATACCCATGTCGCGGATTATTTTGATTTTATTTCGGTGGGGTCTTTAAAAATTTCCTTTGCTTTTCAGATTGACCAGCTTTCTTCGATTTTCTTACTAATTATAACCGGTATTGGTTTTCTGATCCATGTGTATTCCACATCATACATGAAAGAAGAAAAACCGGAACATTTTGGAAGATATTTCTCTTTCCTGAACCTGTTTATTTTTTCCATGCTGTTGCTGGTCATGGGCGCCAATTTCGTTATCATGTTCATCGGTTGGGAAGGCGTGGGACTTTGTTCTTATTTATTGATTGGTTATTGGTTCAAAAAACAGGAATATAACAAAGCCGCGAATAAGGCTTTCATCATGAACCGGATTGGTGACCTGGCTTTTTTGATAGCTATCTTCTGGCTGATCAATAAACTGGGCACTGTTTCATACACCGAAGTTTTCAGTTCAGCCAATCTTGCCAAACTGAAGGCTGGTGATATAACTATTATAACTTTATTACTCTTTGCCGGGGCTACGGGTAAAAGTGCACAGATACCTTTGTATACCTGGTTGCCGGATGCGATGGCCGGTCCAACGCCTGTTTCAGCCCTGATCCATGCGGCCACAATGGTGACGGCAGGTATTTATATGATTGCCCGAAGTAATCTGCTGTTTTCCCTTTCATCGGTCACGATGGATGTTGTTGCATATGTAGGTTTGGCAACGGCCCTGCTGGCAGCTACGATTGCACTGAAACAAAATGATATTAAAAAAGTACTGGCCTATTCTACCGTGAGCCAGTTGGGATATATGTTCCTGGCATTGGGTGCAGGAGCTTATTCAGCAGGTGTATTTCATGTAATGACCCATGCTTTCTTTAAAGCCTTATTATTTCTTGCAGCCGGAAGTGTTATTCATGCCATGAGCGGTGAGCAGGATATCCGCAAGATGGGTGGACTGGGTAAAAAAATAAAAATAACCTTCATTACTTTTCTGATAGGATGTATTGCCATCGCCGGTATTCCGCCATTCAGCGGATTTTTTTCCAAGGATGCCATTTTATTGGCAGTGTATGTTAAGAACCCCGTTTTATATGGCATCGCCTTATTTGGGGCATTGCTTACCGCTTTCTATATGTTCCGTTTATTGTTTATCACTTTTTCCGGAAGCAACCGGGGATCAGAAGAACAAAAGCAACACCTGCATGAAAGTCCTTCTTCGATGACTATTCCGCTAATCATTCTGGCAGTACTTTCTGTCGTGGGTGGATTGGTAGGTATACCTGAATTGTTTATGAAAGGCGGTGATAAATTCAGTGCGTTCTTATTACCGGTAATAGCTCAGCAGGATGCGCATACGGTTTCGCACGCAACCGAATATATGTTGATGGCTTTGTCAACAGGGTTGGTAATTATTACTATAATTTTCGCCTGGTTCCAATTCAGGAATTATCAGCAAAAAGAATCCTCCGGTTTTGGCAAAGTGCTGGAAAATAAATGGTTTGTTGATGAGCTTTATGAAAAAATAATTGTGAACCCGCTGAATAAGCTCGGGGATTTCTTTAATGCCATTTTTGAGAAATCAGTGATTGATGGTTTGGTAAATGGCGTCGGGAAACTGGTGAATTATAGCAGCCGCCAATTGCGGTTATTGCAGAGCGGACAGGTGGGTCTTTATGTGTTACTCATGGTAGTAAGTATGGTATTGATTTTTGTTTTACAGTTTTTTTTGAGAAAATAATATGGTTCCTCTTTTATTGATATTAATTCCATTACTCACCGGGCTGACCGCTTTCTTTATTAAAAACGAGAAGGCCGTTCGAAGCTGGGTATTGCTTTCCTCTGGTCTGACCTTGTCGATTTCCCTACTCGGACTTACGGTGCTGAAGGAGGATAAATTCCTCCAATTCCAGTGTGAATGGCTGCAGACATTGGGGAGCAGTTTTTCTGTCAGACTGGACGGTATGGGGCAATTGTTGTGTTTGCTGAATGCAGTTGCCTATCCGCTGATCCTGCTGGCAACCTGGAACAGTTCCTATAAGAAATCCCATAACTTTTTTGCATTGATGTTGCTGGCCCAGGCCGGTATGATGGGCGTTTTTCTGGCTATGGATGCCTTGCTCTTTTATTTCTTCTGGGAACTGGCGCTGATACCCATGTATTTCCTTTGCTCCATTTGGGGAGGAGAAAAAAGGATAGCAGTTACGTTTAAATTTTTTATTTACACGTTTGTTGGTTCTTTACTGATGCTGATCGGTATCCTGTTTATCTATTCCCATTCCCCGTCTCATTCATTTGATATAGCCTCTTTTTATGAGATCCATATTTCTTCAAAGCAACAGCAATTGGTATTCTGGCTGTTTTTTATCGCATTCGCTATAAAAATGCCCATTTTCCCGTTTCATACCTGGCAACCTGATACCTACGAGCAGGCACCCACAGCCACCACCATGGTGTTGAGTGGTGTCATGGTAAAAATGGGCGTGTTTGGTTTGATTCGCTGGTTGCTGCCTGTTGTTCCGGTTGCATCGTATCAATGGGGTGATGTGATTACAACGATGGCAATCATCGGGATGATCTATGCATCGCTGATCGCGATACAGCAGGATGATCTGAAAAGGCTGGTGGCTTATTCATCAATTGCGCATATCGGGTTGATGTGTGCCGCCATTTTTGCAGAGAACCAAAGCGGCATGCAGGGAGTAATGATACAAATGTTCAATCACGGAATTAATATCATCGGGTTGTGGATCGTGGTGGAAATAATAGAAAGACAATTTGGAACAAGAAAAATATCTGAGTTGGGAGGGCTGGCACAAAAAGCTCCGGCCATGGCCCTGCTATTTGTGATCGTCGCTTTGGCAAACCTGGCTTTACCACTCACCAATGCTTTTCCGGGTGAATTCCTCATGTTCAACGGACTTTTTAATTCGCTGGTCACCAAATATTCGGTTTGGTTTACAGCGTTTGCGGGGATCAGTATTATACTGGCTGCTGTGTACACTTTAAATATGATCCGGAAAGTGTTTTATGGGAACATGAATGAGCTGACTGCTACGGTCCGGGATGTGAGATCCAATGAGAAACTGGCGTTAGGAATAATCGTAATACTCATTTTCTGTATTGGTGTTTATCCGCAGGCCTTATTGAATGTTACCAAAGAGTTTTCAGAGGCGATTGTAAAAAAAGCAGATATTCTTCCTTTGTTCAGGGGGCATTAATAACAAGATTGTATGAATGCATTAATCGTATCGGCACTATTGGGGGTTCTAATGATGTTCAGCGGTATCCTGCTGAAACAGAAAAAGGCTTTACGTAATGTAGCGATAGCCGGAATGGTTCTTTTATTGATGCTGAATGTTCTTGAAATGGCGGGTATAGTTCTTTTTAAAATTGATACAAAGGGCATGATGGTATTTGACCGTTTTGCCCTGCTGTTTACGACGATTGCTTTTGCTTCCACGTTACTATACCTGCTCCTTTCTGCAAGGGATATGGAAAAAGTAGGTATCAACTATGCTGAATATTTTGCCCTTATCTTTTTTATACTTTGCGGAATCACCCTGACAGCTTCGTTCAAATCATTGCTGATTCTTTTCCTGGGTATTGAAATAATTTCTATTCCGCTTTATATCTTAACCGGAAGTGACAAGAAGAACCTGAAGAGTAATGAAGCTTCGCTGAAGTATTTTTTACTGGGATCATTTTCAACAGGCCTCCTGCTCATGGGAATAGCATTGATCTATGGGGCTCGCGGAACTTTTTATACGAATGATATTACGGTTTTTACTGAAGCAAAACCCTCCGCTTTGATTGTTGCGGGTATGTTATTGGTGCTTTTCTCCATGTCTTTCAAAGTATCTGCTGCACCGTTTCATTTCTGGACACCGGATGTCTATGACGGGGCTCCTACGGTCTTTACCTCTTTTATGGCCACCATCGTTAAAGCAGCCTTCTTCATCGCGTTTATCCGCTTATTTGATGATGCCTTTGGCTTGCTCCAATCAAAATGGCAACTGCTGGTGGCAATAATAACAGTGGCAACACTTTTTATTGGAAACATTACAGCCGTTTTTCAGCAGAGTGTCAAACGGATGCTTGCCTATTCCAGTATTGCACAGGCTGGTTTTATGATGCTGTCACTTTTTGCCATGAATACCGATGCTAAAGAGGGATTACTATTATATACCGCAGCATACAGTTTAGCCACTATTGGAATTTTTGCCGTTCTTATCAAGATGAATGATTATTCTTTTGATGGATTCAATGGATTTGCCAGGCAGCAACCCTTACTGGCGGCGACTACAACCATTTTTCTACTCTCATTAGCGGGAATTCCACTCACCGGGGGCTTTCTTGCAAAATTTTATATGCTGAAAGCTGTTATGATTTCCGGCGATCATCTCTGGTTGGTCATTGTTGCCATATTCATGGCGGCCATCAGTGTATATTATTATTTCCGGGTGATACAGGCTATGTATTTTAAAGAAGGCGATTCCCCGCCAATCGAAGTTAGCCGGGGTTTTAAATGGACCCTGGTTCTGCTTGCTGCTTTGGTGATATTGCTCGGTATATTCCCCAGCCTATTGCTTAATTGGCTTTACTTTTAAAGGCTGTTGTTACTGTTTCAAGCCAGCTTCCTCTTGGTTTTATGTAATTTCAATGTAGTGTATGATTTTTCGGGATGTTTTTTTACTGGCTTTCCGTTCTATTCGCAGCAATAAATTGCGAACCGGACTTACGGTGTCTATTATCGCTTTTGGCATTATGGCGCTAATCGGCATCATCACGGCCATTAAAGCCATGAATCAAAAGTTTACAGAGAGTTTTTCTACGATGGGCGCCAATGCTTTTACAGTTCGTTTTAAAGATAGAAGTACTTTTTTCGGAGGCGGCAATAAAAAAGAAATAAGACTTTCCAAAAAAGGGAAAAAGAAAGAAAAAAAATCAAATCTCGGAAAGCTGATAACGCAGGATGAGGCCGAACTCTTTGTTAGCCGGTATGATTTTCCCGGAATTAAAAGCATTTCTATTTTTGGCAACCGTAATAATAGTGCCTCACATGGAGGGCGGGTGACCAACCCGGATGTTACTGTCTTTGGCGGGGATGAGAATTATTTATTATTAAATGGATTTTCCCTGCAATATGGCCGCAACCTAAACCGGATGGATGTACAAACCGGCAGAAACGTATGTATTCTCGGGTATGATGTAGCCAGTAAAATATTCCGGGAAGGACTGGACATGGCGGAAAATTCAGTGATCCGCCTCAATAATATTCCCTACAGGGTGCTGGGAGTTATGGAAAGTCGCGGTTCTACATTTGGGTTTAGCCGGGATAATGTTATCATAACCAGCTATCCGAACGTTTCCCGAAACTTCCCATCCGGGTTTTCCTTTGTGGTGGCGGTCATGACAAAAGATCTTCTAAGAGTGAATGATGCCATGGGTGAAGCTGAAGGGGTATTCCGGGCGGTACGCAGGTTAAGCACGACCGAGGATAACAATTTCGTACTCGACCGCAGTGACAGTATAGCTGCAAAAGCGATGAACAGTCTCCGGTTTTTGACGATTTCTGCTACGGTTATCGGACTGATCACCCTGATCGGCGCTGCAATTGGATTAATGAATATTATGCTGGTATCTGTTTCGGAACGAACCCGGGAGGTCGGGCTGATAAAAGCCATCGGCGGAAAAAGTAATATGGTCAGCCGCCAGTTTCTGCTGGAAGCTATCATTATTAGTGTACTCGGAGCCTTGTTTGGTATCGCTCTTGGAATCCTGGTAGGAAATCTTTTTTCGTTCGTTTTAAATACGGGTTTTGTTGTTCCCTGGAATTGGGTTATTTATGGCATTTTTATCTGCACTTTGGTGGGATTGGTGGCGGGTTTGTATCCGGCAATCAAAGCCGGTAAACTCAACCCCATTGAGGCTTTACGGTATGAATAAACTTCCCGGATCTGGCCGGCAAACCCGGTTTGACCTATTGTCTCTTATAATTCTTATCAATTTTTTTCTCCCGGACTTGTTCCATTTGAAAAATTCCTTAACTTGACCTCCCTTCTCAAAAAATATGAAGAGAGGGGATTTTTTTATAAACTTTTTTCTTAGCATTGTAACTCTGAAAAAGGATTCGTATTTAACTTTTTAAAAAACTTAAAATTAAGATCATGGCAGAAATTAAACCAACTGCATCCGTTAAGGCCACATCGGTACAAGCAAAGAAAAGTAGTAATGCTATCTCATGGATTGCCCCCGTGTTTTGTATCATCGCTGGTTATAGTATCTGGCGGTTTATCCTTGGAGATCCTAAGGGATTTGAAGTGAAAGGTGAAGGCTTTTTCTGGCCCGAACATGCCAAACCTAAAGATGCCTTACACAGGATTTATGAAGGAGGAATTATTGTACCCCTGCTGATCGGTATGTTACTTATGGTAATTACGTTTTCTATTGAGCGGTATCTAACTATCCGTAAGGCTTTAGGCGGTGGTTCTATTTCTGATTTTATTCGTAAGGTGCAATATCACCTTGCCAACCGTAACGTGGATGCTGCTCTGAGTGAGTGCGACAAGCAACGCGGATCTGTCGGTAATGTAATGAAAGCCGGTTTACGCCGTTACAAAGAAATGATCAACGAGCAGGGAGTAAGCACTGACCAAAAAGTGATTTCTATTCAAAAGGAAGTAGAAGAGGCTACGGCCCTTGAACTTCCGATGCTGCAGAAAAACCTGGTGTTTCTTTCTACCATTACTTCGGTAGGTACGTTGATAGCCCTGCTCGGTACGGTAATGGGTATGATTAAATCATTCTCTGCCCTGGGTGCTGAAGGCGGTGCCGGTGCAGCGGGAGCGTTGGCGATAGGTATTTCTGAGGCCCTGTATAATACCGCATTGGGTATCGGAACTTCAGCATTGGCGTTGATCATGTATAACGTATTTACTACCAAAATAGATTCTATTACCTATGGCATAGATGAATCCGGTTTTACGCTGACACAAAGCTTTGCTTCCCTGTATAAATAATCCGGGAAAAAAAGGTTTTTTGTATGGAATTTGAAACCATTTTCATCTCAATTCTAAACTATTGTAAAAAATGCCAAGCGTTAAAATAAACAAGAAGAGTACGGATACGGATATGACCCCTTTTGTGGACATAGCCTTCCTTATCCTTTCTTTTTTTATCATGGCTACGAAGTTCAAGCCGCCAGAGCCGGTTCCGATTACTACTCCGGGTTCTGTTTTGTCACAAAAATTGCCCGAAAACAATGCAGTAATGATCACGGTTGACTCAAGTAACCGCGTTTATTTCTCAATTTTGTCTGAAAAGGACAAAACAAAATTTGATGCGGTGATCCAGGCACTTAACAGTAGTCGGAGTCTTGGTCTTTCACCTGCTGAGATGGCTAATTTCAAGCAAACCTTTATGGTGGGCGTGCCATTCGGTGGCCTGAAACAGTTATTGGCTATGGATCCTAAAGACCAGGGAAATCTTAAACAACCGGGTATTCCTGTGATGGACTCTGCCAATAATGAATTAGTCTGGTGGATTGGGGCAGCCAAAACAGCCTTTGCAGGGGAAGCGTTGAATTACCTGATAAAAGGCGACGGCCAGTCAAAATACCCGGCTTTCGAGGCTGTTGTCAGTGCTTTGAAAAGAAATGATGAGTTTAAATATAACCTGGTTACAGCACTGGATGATGTGCCATCAAATTCGGAACTGGATAAAGTAAACAGGCGGCTAACTAAATAATATTAACAATTAAAGACCTCTTTATATGTCAAGTATAGATACCAGCAGTGAAGGTGGTGGTCACAAAAAAGGACCAGGTGTAAAAAAGGCCAAAAAACTTTCTACCCGGGTGGACATGACACCTATGGTGGATCTGGGTTTTCTGCTGATCACATTTTTCGTTTTTACGGCTACCATGACGACTCCCACAACCCTGGACCTGAACATGCCCAAGGATATAAAAAATCCTGAGGAGCAGACAGAGGCTAAAGAAACCGGAGTATTGAGCATCATGCTTGGAAAAGGGAACCAGGTGTATTATTATGAGGGAAAACTGACCGTTGATGCCACAGGCAATAATTTTAAACAAACCACTTTTAAAGGCATCCGCCAGATCATCATCGACAAGAAAAAGGATGTAACGGGCCGGCATGTACATGATGAGTCCTGTAAGAAAACCCAGGATAAAGCCAAAGAAAGAGGCGATCCTGAGTGGGAGAAATCCTGTTTGGACAGGGATTTTGTGGTGATCATAAAACCTGACCAGGATGCTACCTATACCAATACCGTGGATATTCTGGATGAAATGACCATCAACCAGGTAAGAACCTATGCCATGGTTAAAATCTTACCACAGGAATATGAGTTGATACAGGCCACAGAAAGGAATAATGGCATAAAATAAGCCGGTGATAATTATGGAATTAATTACTGCTGGTATCTAATTTAAAAAGTAACGTATGGAAGCCAACAAAATATTATCTGCCGACATTCTTGACCTGATCTTCGAGGACAGGAATAAAGATTACGGCGCCTATGAGTTGCGGAAAACATATAACCGCCGCATTACCCGTGCCCTCATTATTACGGCTTCGGTGGCCTTATTAGCTTTAATTGGTTCAGTCCTGGCAAGTTCATTTGCGGGCGAAAAAACCAAAAAATTCAAACAGCAGGAAATTAACCTGGCTGATATAAAACAGGAAGAAAAGAAAGTGATTCCACCGCCACCACCGCCTCCCAAAGTGGAGCCTCCCAAAGTGGAAATGAAACAATTCACCCCTCCGGTTATTAAAAAGGATGAGGAAGTGGAAAAGCCACCGCCCCCGCAAGAAGAGTTAAAAGATGCTAAGATTGATGTGGTTAACCAGGAAGGTATCAAGGATGATAATATTGCCACCCCGGTTCAGATAGATGAAGGCAAGCAGATTGTAGAAGAAAAAAAAGAAGACGACGAGAATAAGATATTTGACAAAGTGGAAATTGAAGCCAGCTTCCCCGGTGGCGACAGCAAATGGCGTCAGTACCTGGAAAGAAATGCCAATGGCCAGGTGGCAACTGATAACGGCGCTCCCGAAGGCACCTATACGACCGTTGTTCAGTTTGTAGTTGATAAAGAAGGAAATATCAGTGATGTTAGGTCATTAACAAATCATGGATACGGAATGGAAGAAGAGGCCATGCGGGTAATTAAAAAAGGTCCCAAATGGAATGCAGCGGTGCAAAATGGCCGGCAGGTTAAAGCTTACCGTAAACAGCCTATCACCTTCCAGGTGCAGGGCGAATAAGAATATTTTCATCTGATTAAAATCCTTCAGTTGACACTGGAGGATTTTTTGTTTTTACAGGTTGGCCAATCAAATCTATTTTTGGTGAGATGATGAATAAACTTACAGGCTGGGATGATACGATTGTTGCCTTGGCAACTCCACCGGGTGTAGGTGCTATCGGGGTTATCCGGCTGAGTGGCAGCAATGCTATTACTATCGCTAATGAATTATTTCCTGCTAAAAATTTACTGATTCAGCCATCCCATACAATACATGTTGGATTTTTAAAAGACGCCGGAAAAGCCCTGGATGAAGTCGTTCTGTCTCTATATAAAAATCCCCGTTCATATACCGGCGAGGATGTGGTGGAAATTAGTTGTCATGGTTCTCCTTATATACAGCAGCAAATAATTGAATCCTGTATCAGAAATGGGGCAAGACTGGCTAAGCCAGGTGAGTTTACCCAACGGGCTTTTTTACAGGGTAAAATGGACCTGGCACAGGCGGAAGCAGTTGCAGATCTAATTGCATCCAATACAGCGGCTTCTCAAAAAGCCGCATTACATACAATCCGGGGCGGGTTTTCAGAAAATTTAAAAGAATTACGGGAAAGGCTGATCCGTTTTTCTGCCTTGATCGAACTGGAGCTGGATTTTTCGCAGGAAGACGTGGAGTTTGCTGACCGGAAACAGTTTTACGAACTGATCGGGGTGCTAACTGAATCAACCAATCAACTGGTTACTTCATTTGCACTCGGTAATGTTATCCGGAATGGGGTCAGTGTGGCTATCATCGGCAAACCAAATGCAGGCAAATCCACTTTATTAAACAGCCTCCTGAATGAGAACCGGGCCATTGTAAGTGAGATACCCGGGACAACGCGGGATACCATTGAAGAAGTTATCAATATTGATGGCATCCTGTTCCGGTTAATTGATACAGCGGGGATTCGTCAGCATGCAGGCGATAGTATTGAAAGTGCCGGGATAGAAAGAAGCCTGGAAAAAATGAAACAGGCGGATATAGTATTGTATTTATTTGATGCCGCTGAGACAAAGGAAGAAGTGCAGAGCAGAAAATCAGATTTTGAGCAACAGCAGCTAAATTATTTACTCGTAGCCAATAAAATTGATGTGGCCGGTGAAGAAGCGGCCCGGGGTAAATTCGGGGACATGGATAAAGTGGTATTCATTTCCGCCAAACTGCATTTACATACGGATCTGTTGAAACGAAGTATGGTGGATGTGGTGTTACAGGGACAGGTTCAGACGGAAAATACGATCATTACCAATGCCAGGCATTATCATGCCCTGAAAGAAGTAAGTAAATCATTAGACGATATTAAAAAGGGTTTGGATGACAGACGACCCGGCGACCTGCTGGCACTGGATATCCGTCGTTGTCTTTATTACCTGGGTGAGATCACTGGTGAGATCACCAATGAGGATCAGCTGGATTATATATTTTCGAAGTTTTGTATCGGAAAGTAAAATCACTCCGTTTCAGCGACAGTTATGGAATGATAAGTTCCTTTTTTTCCCAGTATTAATTTCAGGTTTTTCAGCAGAACTGTTATCAATAACATTAAGGAAATTAAAATAAGCAGGATAAATTCCTGCCTTAAATTCCGTAGCAAATAGACTTCAATCAATACAAATCCGTGGAGGAAGCATATTATTTTGGCAGCAAAACCATGACTGAAACCCTGGTTGGTCAATAAATGATGTATATGTGTTTTATCTGCCTGGAACGGTGACTTTCCTTTCCATGTTCTTATGGCAAATACCCGGAGCGTATCAAAAACCGGGATCAGCACGATTCCCAATACAAACATCGGGGCATGTGGCAATACAGCCACGGTCGAAAATACATTTACCTGCATTAAACGGATAGAGAGAACCGCTATTACAAATCCGAGTACCAGGGATCCGGTATCGCCCATAAATATTTTTGCCGGATTAAAATTAAAATATAAAAAAGCCAGTAAGCCTCCGGCCAACGCAAACGCAACCAGCGCTGTATTTTCATCACCACACATGGTCAGAAACATACCAAGCGTAACGAGACTCATAAAACCCAGTCCCCCAGCCAGTCCATCAATGCCGTCAATTAAATTAAATGCATTGGTGATCCCGACAATAACCAGGATCGTAAATGTGTATTGGGCAGACAAGGGCAATTCGTTAATTCCCAGGAGCCCTTCAAAAGAAGTAATCCGGATTCCGGACAGGGCAATTAAAGCCGCCAGGCTTAACTGAACGATAAATTTATATTTCGCCGAAAGATCTTTCAGATCATCCATAATGCCCAGGCCAAATAAAACGGCAATGGAAAAGAAAAAACTTATCTGCGGCACGGCATTGCTGAAAGGGAACCAGAGAAATAAAGCCATCATCATCCCGGCTATCACGGCAATACCACCCATTGTTGGAATGGGAGTTGCATGTTCTTTACGGGCATTGGGCAAATCACACAGTTTATATTTTTTTATCTGGTGGATGATGGGAGGTATAGTTATCAGGGTTACGACAAAGGCCGTAATAAAACAAAGCAGGGCAAACTTGTAATCACCGAAATACAGGTCGATCTGCAAAAGGTGGATGGGGCTTTTCATTAATCCTGGTTTATGTGCTCTCCTCCCGGGGGAAGGGATATTGGTTTCTGATTCCAAAATAGACTCATTAATAAAAATACGCAAGGGTTTTTTCAGGGGGAACGAGAAAAATCCCATTTCCCCTTAAGTGGCTGCATTTTTTCGGGTGTAACTTGGGATATTTGCTATCAGGAGACCGTAATTTTCACAAGTACCGGATGGAAAATGTGCTTTTAATATTTTTCTGGATAAGCCTGGCCATTTTGTTCTATTGCTATTTGGGCTATGGTTTACTGCTGCTGCTGTTAACCAGTTTGAAGCAGTTGGTTATGCCCCGTAAGAAAGAAGCCTTATCGGAATATGATATCCCGGTAACCCTGATCATTACCGCTTACAATGAGGAATTAATACTGGAACAAAAAATTCAAAATACACTGGCGATCGACTACCCTTTGGATAAACTCCGGATAATTATTATTACAGATGGTTCTGCCGATGATTCTGCAAAGCTGGTGCTGCGGTATCCGTTCATTAATTTACTTCACCAGACGGAACGAAAGGGAAAGTATGCAGCGATCAAGCGGGCTATGCAACAGGTTCAAACGCCCGTGGTGGTGTTCAGTGATGCAAATACCCTGCTCAATGCAGCCTGTATAAAAATGATCGCCCGGCATTATTCCAAAGCGAAAACCGGGGGCGTTGCAGGAGAGAAAAGAATCCTCCATCAAAAAAATAGCTCTGCAATTGGTGAAGCCGAAGGGATGTACTGGCACTATGAATCGTTTATGAAAAAATTAGATGCCCGGCTGAATACCGTTACCGGGGCAGCCGGTGAATTGTTCTCCATTCGTACGGCTTTATTTAAGGAACTGAATGATGATCTGATACTGGACGATTTTGTTATCTCCATGCAAATCTGCCTGCAGGGATATAAAATCGACTATGAACCCGGGGCATTTGCACTGGAGTTGCCATCTGTTTCCCTGGTGGAAGAGGAAAAAAGAAAAGTGCGCATTGCAGCAGGTGCGTACCAATCCATCGGCTATTTAAAAGAATGCCTGAATATTTTTAAACACCCGTTACTGAGTTTTCAATATATCTCCAGGAGATTGTTGCGTTGGGTATTCTGCCCGGTACTACTGGTCGTTTTATTAATAACAAATATGCTGATGGTCAGTTTTCCACCGGCAGCGGGATTATATTACTGGGCCATGTATGCGCAGATAGTTTTTTATGTAATCGCCCTTGCAGGCTGGTTATTTGTCCGTACGGGAAAAAGAACCGGCCTTTTTACAATCCCATTTTATTTTGTTTTTATGAATTATTGCCTGTTAAAAGGGTTTGTCAGATTTACAAAAGGAAGGCAATCCGTTTTGTGGGAAAAGTCCTTACGGCAAACTATAGGATGAAGGGCAGGCTGTGTAATTCGTCGCAAAATATCTCTGATATTAGATTCAATATCCTGTCTTCAGTCCAGTTAGTGTTAAACTGTGGCCTATTTTTGTACGAAACACAATAACTATCTCTTCAAATTCCCACATATTAAACAGTCCCATAGAATATTTGAAAGGTGTTGGCCCGCAAAGAGCCGATCTGCTGAGAAAAGAATTAGGCATTTTCACTTTCGGCGATTTACTGGAGCATTATCCCTTCCGGCATATTGACAGAACCAAAATCAATCTTATCAGCGAGCTCGCAACACAAATTGACTTCTCCACCAGTGATACAGTCTATGCACAGGTAATGGGTAGGCTGATGAGTTTTGAAATTGTTGGTCAACGGGCAGGCAAAAGATTAATAGCACAACTAAAAGATAAAACCGGAATTCTTGAACTCACCTGGTTCCAGGGTATTAGTTGGGTACAGAAACAACTTGAAGTTGGTCAATCATACCTTGTTTTTGGCCGTGTAACTTATTATAACGGTCAGCCACAGCTCGTTCATCCGGAACTGGAAGTACTGACTGCAGAAATACAGACTGGCAAAAATTTTCTGGAACCGGTCTATTCCACCACGGAAAAATTAAGAGTAAGAGGACTCGGCGGGCGTCAAATCGGGAAGCTTACCCAGTTGCTGATGGGAATGGTGCATGAAAAAGATATACCTGAAAATTTACCTGACCCGGTATTGAATAAACTGAAATTAATTAACCGCTTTCAAGCCTGCCGCCAGATTCATTTTCCGCAAACACCTGCTGAATATAATGAGGCGGTAAAGCGACTAAAGTTTGAAGAATTTTTTATTGCACAGTTACGCATGAACCTGCTCCGGTTAAAACGACACCGGTATTCCAAAGGCGTCGTATTTGATAAAGTGGGGGATTATTTCAATGGATTTTATAAAAATCATCTTCCTTTTGCTTTAACTACGGCACAAAAACGGGTCATTAAAGAAATAAGAACCGACACAGCCCGGGGTAGACAAATGAACCGATTGCTTCAGGGTGATGTGGGTAGCGGTAAAACAATCGTGGCGGTTCTCGTAATGTTGCTGGCTATTGATAATAACTACCAGGCCTGCCTGATGGCGCCCACGGAGATATTGGCACAGCAGCATTATAAAACCATCAGTTCCCTGCTGGAAAAAACAGGGGTGCCGGTTAAATTACTGACCGGTTCAACAAAAGCGGCCGAAAGAAAAAAAATATTAAAAGAGCTTGAAGAAGGACATGTAAAAATCCTGATTGGTACCCACGCCATCATTGAGGATGTGGTGAAGTTTAATAACCTCGGTATTGTTATTATTGATGAACAACATCGGTTTGGTGTGGCTCAAAGAGCTAAGCTCTGGGAAAAGGCCAGAATTCCGCCTCATGTTCTGGTCATGACGGCAACACCGATTCCCCGTACCCTGGCCATGACGGCCTATGGCGATCTGGACTACAGTGTGATTGATGAGTTACCACCCGGCAGAAAACCCATTACTACGGTACATCGTTATGAATCACAACGAAGCCGGGTGATGGATTTTATCAGGGCAGAGATTGACAAAGGGCGCCAGGCTTATATTATTTTTCCTTTGATCGAGGAAAGTGCAAAATTGGATTACGAAAACCTGATGCATGGGTATGAAAATGTAAAAACGTATTTCCCCGAACCAAAATACTGGATCAGTATGGTGCATGGCCGGCAACCTGCTGACCAGAAAAAGCTGAATATGAAAAGATTTGTGGATCATGATACGCAGATAATGGTGTCCACCACCGTTATAGAAGTCGGCGTTGACGTTCCCAATGCCTCTGTAATGGTGATAGAAAGTGCAGAGAAATTCGGATTATCACAACTACACCAATTAAGGGGTAGGGTGGGCCGGGGGGCGGAAAAAAGCTATTGTGTTTTATTGTCCGGTACCAAATTGGGTAATGATGCCCGGGAACGTATCCGTATCATGACTTCCACCAATAATGGGTTTGAAATAGCAGAAAAAGACCTGGAACTGAGGGGGCCGGGGGATATTGAAGGAACGAAGCAGAGCGGTGTTTTAAACTTTAAGCTGGCAAGTATAGTCCAAGACAGGCCCATACTGGAACTGGCGAGAAATATGGTTTCGGAAATGGTGGAAAATGATCCCGATCTTAATTCGGCCGAAAATTTGCAGACAAAGGTTTTTTTGCAGCGGCAAAAAGGGCATATCACCTGGAGTAAAATTTCATAAAAATTTGCCGGGTATCGGGTTATTGTCAGTTTTTAGCAGAAAAGTTGAAGAAACAGAATAAAGGTTGAAGTCACGGGAACGTAAAACATTCCATAAACCGGTTTCTTAACAGAAGTTTTCGAACTGGTTCTCAGTAATTTTGGTTACTTTAATATAAATAATTTGACCCTGAAACGTTATCTCATTTTTGCCGCTTTAATTCTCCCGGTTTTGGCCGCAAAGGCACAGAGTCATAACAATATTGAGTTTATTGAAAACAAAGGTCAGTGGGACAGCCGGGTAAAGTTCCGCGGAAATGTAAGCAATGGGGCTTTTTTCCTTCGGGAGGGAGGCTTTACGGTTTTGCAATACAACCCGGTTGATTTTTCCAACGTTCAAAGATTTATACATAGCCAGGCGCCCGGCGGCGGACTTATAAAAGCCGGTGATAAAGTTCTCCTGCGTTCGCATGCTTATAATGTGGATTTTGTCGGCGCATCTTCTTCCATACAATCCGTACCGGATAAAATAATTCCGGCTTTTAATAATTATTTTATTGGGAATGATCCTTCCAAATGGGGAGCGGATTGTAAAATTTTCCAGGCCGTTACCCTGAAAGATGTTTATCCGGGAATTGATGTCCGTTATTACACGGACAATAATTTTTTGAAATATGACATCATTGTAAAACCGGGTGGAGATGTTTCAAAAATTGCCTTGCGTTATGAGGGTATTGATAAACTGGAAGTGAAGAGCAAAGAATTAATGATCACAACTTCTGTTGGCGAATTGAAGGAATCATCCCCGTATACATATCAGTCAGATGTGACCGGTCGTAAAGAAATCAGTTGCAAATATGTGATTAAAGATAATGTGGTAAGGTTTGATGTAAAAAATTATGATCCCACAAGCACGTTGATCATTGACCCGGTTGTTATTTTCTGTTCTTTTTCGGGGAGCTCGGCAGATAATTGGGGGTTCACCGCTACCTATGGTCCTGATGAGAGCATGTATGGCGGAGGAATTGTTTTCAATAGCGGTTTTCCCACATCCCCCGGGGCATTTCAAACAAACTTCGGGGGAGGCAATGTGGATATTGGAATTATCAAACTTTCACCCGACGGTTCCCAGCGTATTTATGCCACATATATTGGAGGATCAGGCAGCGAACAACCGCATAGTCTTATTGTAGATAACCAGGGTAATTTAATATTGGCCGGAAGAACGAATTCACCGCTTACCGGAGTAGGATCTTACCCGGTAACGGGCGGTGCAGCCGGTCTGGTTGGTCGTTGTGGCGGATATGATATTGTGGTTACTAAGCTGAATGCAAATGGCACGGCACCTCTTGTCGGATCAAAGCGCATAGGTGGGACCAATGATGATGGCGTAAATATATCACCAATAAGAGGATTACAATCTTTACAACGAAACTATGGTGATGATGGCAGGAGTGAAGTAATGTTAGATGGGGCAGGCAATGTGTATGTAGCTTCCAGTACCCAATCAACAGGAGCAATAGCTGCGGATAATTTTCCTGCAATCGGCACACCATTCCAGAGTGTTGCCGGAGGAGCGCAGGATGGGGTAGTAATAAAACTAAACCCAACACTTTCAACTGTTTTATTTTCTTCATTCCTGGGAGGTTCGGATGATGATGCAGCCTACGTAATTTCTATTGCTCCGGGCGGGGATATCTATGTGGGAGGTGGAACAAAAAGCAGTAATTTTTTTGGCAGCCATGCAGGAACAATCGGGCCTTCAATTAATCGGGATGCTGCCAACAATCCAACCATTGATGGGTTTGTGGCCCGGATAAACAGTACCGGTACCAACTTAATCAAATCAACTTTTATTGGTACCAATGGTATTGACCAGGTGTTTGGAGTACAGTTTGATAACAGAGGCTTTCCTTATATCATGGGCCAAACAACAGGAGCATGGACTGTTGTAAATGCTACATTCAGCAATGCAGGGGGGAAACAATTTATTGCAAAACTCGAACCCGATCTTTCGGCATACGTGTACTCTACCGTTTTTGGTTCTGGTTCGCCTACGCCCAATATTTCACCCATCGCATTTTTAGTTGACCGTTGTGAAAATGTTTATATATCCGGCTGGGGGGGATTTTATGATAACTCAAATCCATTTAATAGTGCCGGCACTTTTGGTTTGCCTGTAACTCCAGATGCTATACAAAGTAATACAGATGGTAAAGATTTTTATTTTTTTGTTTTAAAAAAAGATGCAGTAAGCCAGTTGTTTGGTAGTTATTTTGGAGAACCTAACAGCAATATCGCAGGTGGCGACCATGTGGACGGAGGTACCAGCCGTTTTGATAAGAACGGAGTCATTTACCAGGCTATTTGCGCCAATTGCAACCTGGATGCTGTAAACGGAAGACCCCCATTTCCAACAACTCCGGGAGCCTGGTCAACGGTTAATAATGCCAATGGACCCGGATGTAATCTGGCAATGGTAAAAATTGCCATGAACCTGGCTGGTGTGAAAGGGGGCGTTCAATCCGCTATTGATGGGGTAAGAGATACAGCCGGCTGTCTGCCGTTACCGGTTATTTTCACAGATACAATTGGCAATGCTCAGAGTTATGAATGGCATTTCAATTATGTTCCCGGAAACCCACCGGATCTGATAACACTTGTTCCAACAGCCTCATTTACGTATAATGCTGTTGGTGTTTACACCGTCATGCTGGTTGCGGTTGATCCTAATACCTGTAACCAGCGGGATTCATCTTTCATAAATATCCGGGTGGGTGATTTGAAAGCTGACCTTCGGCCTTTCTGGCAACCCATCGGACCGGGATGTCCTAAGTTTACTTACGAGTTTATTAATAATTCCGTTACAGATCCTTCACGGCCTTTTCAGGATACATCTTTTGTTTGGGATTTTGGCGATGGCAGTCCGAGAGTACCTGCTAAGATAGGCGCAGCTAATTCAGTGATTCATACCTATCCGGCCGTTGGTACCTATTTGCCAAAATTAATATTAAAAGATACGGCCTATTGTAATAACCCGGATGACAGTACATTTAGAATAAGCATTGCGGATAATGTAAAAGCAATAATTGCTACACCGGCAACTGGGTGTTTGCAATACAATGCTTCCTTTAAAAGTAATTCCTTAAATGGCATAACCTTCCAATGGGATTTCGGAGACCCGACATCACCGGATAATACTTCTGTTCTTGAAAATCCGACACACTTGTACGTTAATGCCGGAAATTATATCGTCCGGCTCACGGTAACAAACCCAGGTACCTGTAATATTACCCACGATACTACTTTTGCGATAACGGTTTTTGATGCCCCGGTTCCGGATTTTAGTACGCTACCTATTCCGCCTGTAGTGAATACCCCAACCACGTTTAATAATCTTTCATCTATTGATGCTATCCGGTTTAAATGGGTCTTTGGGGATGGCGATTCTTTGATAACCACATCAAGGTCACCCGTACTTCATCAATACAATGCTACCGGAACATTTAATGCCTGTCTTACTGCCTACAATGCTATTGGTTGCGACAGTACCCTATGCAAGCCCGTGAGTGCTCTTATTCTTCCCCTGGTAGATGTACCCAATGCGTTTACGCCCCAAAGCGGCGATATAAATAGTGTAGTAATGGTTCAGGGTTTTGGTATTTCTAAAATGCAGTTTATTATCTGGAACCGGTGGGGACAAAAAGTATTTGAAACCAATAGCCGTTTCCAGGGATGGGATGGTAGAGTAAAAGGCGTGGTGCAGCCCATGGATGTGTATGTCTATACACTGAGTATTGAGTTTTTTGATGGCACCAAAACAACTAAAAAAGGTGATATAACGTTAATAAGATAGAGGTAAAATTTTAAAAAACTCCCTCCTTTTGGTAGGGAAAAAAGATGAAGAGAATAAAAAATTTAATAATGTTTTCGGCTTGTGCCTTGTGTATTGTGCCTTGTGCCTTTTCACAGGATCTTCATTTCTCCCAATTCTTCAATGCGCCCTTGCTGACTAATCCGGCCAACACCGGTTTTATTCCCGATGGTGATTACCGGCTTGGTGTGAACTATCGCAATCAGTGGGCGTCCATAACCGCTTTTCCCTATAAAACAATGAGTGCATTCGGTGATGTACAAACGATGCAGAACAGGGACAATACCGGTTGGTTGGGAATCGGCGGTGTTATTTTGCGGGATGTAGCCGGTACCGGCACGCTTACATCCACTAAAATTTATGGCTCTGTGGCCTATCACCAGATGGTGAATGCCGGAAGCCTGGTGAGCCTTGGTTTTAATGCAGGCTGGGTAAATAAAAATATTAATACTTCCAATCTAACTTTTCCCAGTCAGTGGAATGGAAAGTTTTTTGATGTGGATAATAAGTCGGCTGCTCCAAAATTGGATGCGAATAATATCAACTATCTCGATATGCAGGTAGGAATGAACTATGCTTATTTTCCAACGAATAAAATGTACCTGAATGCCGGGTTTTCTGCATTGCATGTAAACCGGCCCAGGGAATCTTTCTTTAATGACCAATCCGGGGTCAGTAACCGGGTAGCGATCCGGTATACCGGTTTTCTAAATGGCAGTTTTATGATCAATGACCGGGTGATCATTAACCCCAATGTGTATGCATCACTACAGGCAAATTCCTATGAAATTGTAGGGGGTCTTAATGCACATTACAATTTGTCCGGTGATGGAGAAAAAATTTTGATTGCCGGGGCGTATTACCGGTACAAGGATGCCATTATTCCGATGCTGGGCCTGGGATTTAAAGATATGACCTTTACGTTCAGTTATGATGCTACCATGTCCACCCTTAAGAATTTTAATAATACCCGGGGCGCTTTTGAGTTCTCACTCATTAAACAGGGTGTTGTTGACAAATACAATGGTAATAGCCGGGAGTCCATGTGCCCGTCGTTTAAAAACTACTAAGCATTCCTTTTCGGCATATTGCTGATTATTCCGATTTTTACCATTCATAGTATGTAAAATAAGTTAATCATGAAAATGGCAGCCAGCCCTGCAGGAATTGCACAACATATTGAAGCTTTCAAAAAGATCGTGGGGGAAGATTTTGTTTTTGTGGACGAAGAATCTTTGAATAATTATGCGCATGATGAAACCGAGAACCTGCATTTTCTTCCAGAGGTGGTTGTCAAACCAAGAACAGCGGCAGAAATAAGTGCTTTACTGACCATTTGCAATAAAGAAAGAATACCGGTTACCCCCCGGGGAGCCGGCACCGGGCTAAGTGGCGGGGCTTTGCCTCATCTTGGAGGCGTGTTGTTATCTACAGAAAGAATGAATACTATCCTGGAGATAGATGAAAGAAACCTTCAGGTAACCACCGAGCCGGGAGTGATAACAGAAGTGTTGCAGGATGCCGTGAAAGAAAAAAAATTATTCTATCCGCCCGACCCCAGCAGCCGCGGCTCCTGTTTTATTGGCGGAAATATTGCAGAGAATAGCGGTGGACCCAAAGCTGTAAAATATGGCGTGGTAAAAGATTATGTACTGAATCTTGAAGTGGTGTTGCCATCCGGGGAAATTATATGGACAGGCTCCAATGTTTTAAAAAACTCAACGGGTTATAACCTCACCCAGTTAATGGTTGGTAGTGAAGGAACATTGGGTATTGTAACAAAAATTGTATTGCGACTGATACCATTACCTGCATATGATGTGCTGATGCTGGTACCCTTCAAAAACCTGGAACAGGCAGGCGAAGCCGTGAGTGCTATTTTCAGGGCAGGCTTTGTGCCAAGTGCCCTGGAACTGGTAGAGATCGATGCACTGAAAATCGTCAGCAAATTTGTAGACAGTACGGCTGTGCCGGTTACGGATGATACGGCAGCGCACCTTATTATTGAAGTGGACGGTAATAATAGAGATGTCTTAATGGGAGAGATGGAAGCCATTGCAGACCTGTTAACACAATATGATATCGGAGAAATATACTTTGCTGATGATGCACAGCAAAAAGCGGAATTGTGGAAGTTACGCAGACGGGTGGCCGAAGCTGTAAAATTGATTGGTTATACCATTGAAGAAGATACCGTGGTTCCCCGGGCTGAATTACCGAAGCTGATCCGGGGAGTTAAGGAATTGGGCAGCAAACATAATTTTGAAGTTGTATGTTACGGGCATGCCGGTGATGGCAATCTGCATATCCGGATCCGGAAGCAGGGAATACCCAATAGCTATGAGAATGAAGAAATGAATAAAATATTACGGGAATTATTCCTGCTGGTAAAAAGCATCGGGGGTACGATCAGCGGGGAGCATGGTATTGGGCTTATTCAAAAACCATATATGGATATTGTATTCCGTGATGCCAACCTCCGCCTGATGCGGGGAATTAAAAAAGCTTTTGACCCCAATAATATATTAAACGCCGGTAAAATATTTGATTAAAAAATTTAAAAATACCCCATGATTATGAAGAAAATTATCTTTTCCGTATGGCTTTTGTTGGCAGCATCAACCTTCCTGATAGCCCAGGATGAGGAAAAGGATAAAAGCACTTTTAAAGAAAATCTATTTACCGGAGGTAGTGTTTCACTGGCCTTTTATAACAATACATTTTTGATAGGCGCCAGCCCGGTATTTGGATATAGCCTTACCAACTGGGCGGATGCAGGCGTGGTAGTAAATTATAATTATACCTCCTACCGGGACTATAATTTTGTTTTTAATGATAAACTTCGTCAGACCGTATATGGGGGTGGTGCCTTTGTCAAGTTATATCCTGTCAGGTTTTTATTCGCACAGGCGCAGGTTGAACATAATTTCATCAATCAAAAATTTATACCGGCTACCGGGGTAACAGAAACTTATAAAACAGATGCCGGTAGCTTCCTGGTGGGCGGCGGTTACACTTCGGGTCGTCAGGGCCGGGGTGGTGGACCATTTTATTACCTCGCTGTTTTGTTTGATGTATCCGGGAATTCGAATTCCCCTTATACAGATGCGTATGGCCGTTCAATTCCAATCATCCGGGCTGGATTACAGGTGCCCTTGTTCCAGGGAAAAGGAAATTAAGGAAGCTTATTAAAAATATGGGAGAAGCTCTGCAGGCTCATCCAGGATGATGATCTTTTTTCCGGGTTGTTCGTACAGGAATTGCTCATCTCTCATTCTTTGAATATGGCGTATCAGGTGTTCATAAAAACCGCCTGTATTCAGTATGAACACAGGTTTATCATGAATGGAAAGCTGGTTCCAGGTAACGATCTCAAACAATTCATCAAGGGTGCCATAGCCTCCGGGTAGAATCAGGGCAGCATCACAAAGATCATAAAGGGTTTTTTTCCGGATATGCATATCATCAGACACAATTAGCTCCGTAATATGCTGATGCTGGACTTCCCATTCCAGAAGTATTTTCGGAATGATACCGGTTACATGTCCTCCATATTCCATAACAGTGTCGGCAATGGTTCCCATTATACCGGCACTACCCCCACCATAAATAAGGCGGATATTATTTTCAGCCATCAGTTTTCCCAACCGGGCTGCATCTTCAGTGAACAGTGGGTTGTTTCCATTTTTTGAACCGCAGAAAACCGCAAGTGATTGTATGGACATGATTGCTTTAAATTGCGGCAAAGGGAAATTAAATTTCTTTATCTTCAAAATTCGTTAATGCACATTTCTAAATTGTTGTCAGGCTTTCCCGGAATTATGAGGGATCAGAAAGCCTTGATTGACAGAAACCTGATTGTATGTCGCCGATTGTACTTTTTTCATTTGTCATTGGATACTTCGTCCTGCTGTTGACCGTAGCCTGGTTCACTTCCCGCAATTCCAACAATGATTCTTTCTTTATCGGCAACCGCAACAGTAACTGGATGCTGGTGGCTTTTGGTATGATCGGTACCTCTTTATCCGGTGTGACTTTTGTAAGTGTACCCGGTGGTGTGGGTAGCGGGAATTTCTATTATTTCCAGGTGGTATTAGGTTATTTACTGGGATATATGGTCATCGCATTTGTGTTGCTTCCCTTGTATTACCGGATGAACCTGACCAGTATCTACACCTATCTTGAAAAAAGATTTGGCGTCAATGCCCATAAGGCCGGTGCTTTTTTCTTTATACTTTCCCGTATTGTCGGGGCTACGGCAAGATTGTATCTCGTGATCAGTGTATTACAGATTTTTATTTTTAATAAGCTGAATATTCCCTTTGAAGCAACCGCGCTGGTTATCCTTCTGCTGATCCTGTTATATACGTTTGAAGGTGGCGTGAAAACAATTATTTATACGGACACACTCCAAACAACGGGTATGTTTGTGGGCCTGGTAGTCTGTATACTTGTTATAATAAAAGTACTGGGAACAGATTTTGGAGGGGCTATGTCCATGATGGCAGATAAGGGGTATACCAAAATATTCAACTGGGATGTAAAAGCCAGCTCATTTGCGTTAAAACATATCGTGGGAGGTATGTTTATTGCTATTGCCATGACCGGGCTTGACCAGGAGATGATGCAAAAAAATATCAGCGTAAAGACTTTAAAAGATTCTCAAAAGAATATGCTCACATTTACTTCCGTGTTGATGGTGGTGAATTTTCTTTTCCTGGTTTTGGGCGGAGTGCTTTATTTATATGCCGGTTCCAAAGGAATAAATGTTCCGCCCGATGATCTTTTCCCCACCATTGCACTGAGTGATGCATTCAGCGGCACCATCGGGGTGATCTTTATTATTGCGTTGATATCGGCATTATTTCCCAGTGTTGATGGCGCTATTACTTCCCTTACCTCCTGTTTTTGTATTGATATATTGGGTATCAACAAGAAAGAGGGAACAGAAAAAGAAAAGAAAAAGACCCGGTTACGGGTGCACTTCACGTTTGCTTTTATCTTTTTTATGATGGTATTACTTTTTAAAGCCATTAATGACAAATTAATCATTGATTTTATTTTGAAATTTGCCGGTATTACCTATGGTCCTTTACTGGGTTTATTTGCCTTTGGTATCCTGACAAAACGAAAGCTTAACGAAAAACTGATCTGGACGGTTTGTATCATTGCCCCGATGCTGGCACTGGGCCTAGACATGTTAAGCAACCCGGGCTGGTATGAGGCGAAATTGCATGTAAAACTGGGTCTGCAAAGTTTTTCAGACACGCTATTCAACGGCTATAAGATCGGGAATGAACTGATTTTGATTAATGGTATTTTCACCTTTACCGGTTTATGGTTTATTTCCGGAAGATCTTCGGGCACAAATACCCATTTGCAGGCAGTCTAAGTGTTTTATCTTTGTCCCAAATTCTCTTCCTTGGACCTGATTCATCCATCCGTACAGGCGTATGCAGAAAAATATACTTCTCCGGTTGATCCTTTACTGAAAGAAGTAAATGATTTTACCCTGCAAAATCATCGGGAAGCTGTTATGCTGAGCGGGCATCTGCAGGGTAAAGTGCTGGAGATGATCAGTTGCATGATAAAACCCAGGCGCATCCTGGAGATTGGTACTTTCACCGGGTACAGTGGCTTATGCCTGGCAAAAGGTCTGACGGATGACGGCATTCTTCACACGATCGAGCTTCGGGAAGAGGATGCTGCAAGGGCCAAAGCCTTTTTCAGCCGTTCTTCTTTTGCGGATAGAATAATTTTACATACCGGGAATGCGTTAGAAATTATTCCACAATTGGAGGAAGATTGGGATCTGGTCTTTATTGATGCAGATAAACCGGCTTATATCGAATATTTTAACGCGGTTTTTCCCCGGTTGCGGAAAAACGGTTTTATTTTAGCGGATAATATTTTTTTTCATGGCCAGGTGCTTGAGGATGAAGTGAAAGGGAAGAGTGCGAAAGGTATCCGGGATTTCAATGCGTACATAAAAAAAAGAACAGATATTGAAAAAGTCGTGTTAACCGTCCGGGATGGAATTTACCTGATAAGAAAACTATAATAAGCATTAATCTATGCAGCATTTCAGGAATAGCATTTTATTTTTTTTGCTACTCACGGCTATACTATCCCGGGCTCAGCAACCGGAGATCATTCAAAAATATATACTGGAATATAAAAGTCTGGCCATTTCAGAAATGCAGCGAACCGGTGTCCCCGCAGCTATTACGCTGGCACAAGGCATTCATGAATCAGGCGCAGGGTTGAGCCCATTGGCATTAGCCTCAAATAATCATTTTGGCATCAAATGCAAATCCAACTGGACAGGTGAGTCGGTGCGACATGATGATGATGCAAAAGGAGAGTGCTTCCGGAAATATCCCTCCGCTGTTGATTCCTATAAAGACCATTCGGATTTTTTGAAAAACAGCCAACGGTATGGTTCTCTATTCTCCCTGGATCCGATAGATTATTCCGGATGGGCGAAAGGTCTGAAAAAAGCCGGGTATGCTACAAACCCGAAATACCCGGAAGTTTTGATTAAAATGATTGAAGATTATAACCTGCAGGATTATTCCCTGATAGCTTTGGGAAAAATTCCCGGTGAAGATGGAATTGTAAAAGAGTCATTGAATAAGCTCCCGGACCTAACGGTAACCACAGCAGTAATTGCTGAATCACCCAAACAACAATACCCGGATGGGCCATTCCTGTTGAATGAAACAAAAACTATTTATGCCAAAAAAGGAACTTCTTTTCTGGTCATTGCCCGGCTGTATGACATCGATCTGTCAAAAATTTTTGAATTCAATGAAATTGCCCGTTCCGAATTCTGTGAGCAGGATCAGCTTATTTTCCTTCAGCGGAAACGTAAGACCGGTAATCATGATATTCATATTGTTCAGCCGGGAGAATCGTTGCATGATATTGCACAGCAGGAAGCCATACGATTGGAAAGCCTGCGGGAATTGAACTGGCTGAAGGAAGCAGAGCGGCCGGCCATTGGTGAAAAATTAAGTCTGAAATCAAAATCTGCTTCTATGCCCAAACTCGCTATCAAAGAAAATTTTTCTCTTACCCCTGCTGTTAAAGATCCGGGCAGTAATTAATTAAAAAAAATATGTCAGTCATAAAAATTCACGACAAATCATTTGAAACATATCTGTCAGCAGAGACCATTCAGCAACGTGTCAGTGAAATAGCCGCTGCCATTAACACCGATTATAAGGGTCGAAGACCTCTTTTTATCGCTATCCTGAATGGTTCATTCATGTTTGCATCCGATTTGTTCAAACATCTTGACATTGAAGCTGAACTCTGCTTTATCAAACTGGCCTCTTATAAAGGCATGAAATCTTCGGGGAATGTGGTTACTTCCATTGGACTGGAGGACGACCTTTTTGATAAAGAAGTGATCATTGTGGAAGACATTGTGGATACGGGCAAGACACTGCATAAATTTCTTCCAAAATTGCTGCACCAGCAACCCCAATCACTTAAAATAGCGACTTTGCTTCATAAGACGGATGCTACAGAATATCCACTTACGCTGGATTATGTAGGGTTTACCATTCCCAATAAGTTTGTAGTGGGGTATGGACTTGATTATGACGGACTTGGACGAAATTTGAAAGAGATTTACCAGTTGGTATAATTTCACCCGGACAGTCCTTTTTTTTTTGTATTTTATCCTGATATTATATCCACTTGAAGACCGTTTGCCATATAGTAACCTTTCTGCTGCTCAACATATCTGTATGCGCACAGCAATACTATGTAAGAGGTGAAGTGAAGGACGAATCAGGCAACATTTTGCAAAACGTTGTTATCAAGCAATTCAAAACAGGCTATATATTCAGAACCGGTTCATCCGGCACATTTGGAATCGTTGCCAATTACCAGGTAGACACTTTTAGTTTCTCAATGGAAGGCTATCATTCCGAAAGGGTGTTAGTAGATGCAGACAAATATGTGCGTGTAAAACTAAAATTATTACCGGCCTCTGCAGCCAACGCCCGCCGGGATAAATTATCATCACTTACGAAGGATCTTGGAAAAGAAGAACAGAAAAGCTGGTTTACCGGTGAAGAAACCTATGCCAGCATCCTGGAAAACCGGTTTGTAGACACCAAAAAATTTCCCAGCACGGGAATGTCGCTTGATGTGGACAGGGCCTCTTACAGTAATATACGTCGTTTCATCACCCTCAACTCACCCGTTCCGCCTGATGCTGTCCGGATAGAAGAGATGCTGAACTATTTTAACCTGAACTACCATGAGCCGGAGCATAGCGATCTTTTTAATATTAGAACGACCTTAAGCATTTGCCCCTGGAATACGGACAACCAGTTGTTTTATATAAATTTTTCTGCCAAAAAACTGGATCTGGATACATTACCCCCCAGCCATCTTGTTTTTTTAATTGATGTGTCAGGGTCAATGGATATGCCTAACCGGCTACCGCTTTTACAATCTGCATTCCGGTTACTGGTTAATAATCTTCGCAGTAAGGATTCCGTGGCCATTGTTGTTTATGGAGGTGTAACCGGTGTGATGTTGAATACCACCAGCGGCGCAGAGAAGGAAAAAATCCTGAAGACCATTGACGAGTTGGTTCCCGGGGGAAGTACTCCGGGTGAATCGGGAATAAAACTGGCGTATAGTGTTGCGAAAAATCATTTTGTCAAGGGGGGGAATAACCGGGTGATCCTGGCGACAGACGGTGATTTTAATGTAGGTCTGAAAACAGAAGCTGAACTTGATGAATTGATTTCCATGAACCGCGGATCAGGGATATATCTGACATGTTTGGGGGTGGGCATGGGAAATTACAAAGACTCGAAGATCCAGACATTGGCTAAAAGTGGTAACGGGAATTTTGCTTACCTCGATAATTTTAAAGAAGCTGAGAAAGTATTATTGAAAGAGTTTACAAAAACGCTTTACGCGGTTGCCGATAATGTATACATGAATGTGGAATTCAATTCAACGTATGTAAAAGAATACCGTCTGATCGGTTTTGATAACAAGGTCGGTGCCTTGCGGGATTCTTTATCTTTTATCGAAGGAGGCGAAATAGGATCGGGCCATTCGATGCTCGCGCTGTTTGAGATAACACCAACCGAAGTAAACAAAGGAGCCATTAAAGATGATTTTACGATTGGTAATCTTGCTGAAATAAAACTGCAATACGAAGAGCCAAACAATAAAAAGCAACATTTTTTTAATTATACCAGTAAGTTTGTTTTTACGCCATTTGCAGAGCTGGATAAATGTTATCATTTTTCCGCAGCCGTTGCCATGTTTGGATCCCTGCTTCGTTCCTCACCTTTTATAAAAAATGTCGGGTGGAATGAAATTATTTCGCTGGCACAAACTTCGCTGGGGAGCGATGATCTCCTGCAAAAAGAATTTATCATCCTGGCCCAGCAGGCGAAAACGCTGTATTCCAAAATGAAAAAGAAAAAAGGCGTGGGTAGTCAGCAATGGTGATGTTTACGAAAACATCTCCTTTATTTTATCAAATAAATTCTTCTCGTTTTTATCCGGGTGAGGTTTGAAACCGGGGGAGTGACTTAATTTTTCCAATATGGCTTTTTCTTCTGAGGTAACATGCTGTGGTGTCCAGATATTAACCTGAATCAGCTGGTCGCCTTTTTCATACGAGTTTACGGCCGGAAAACCTTTCCCTTTCAAACGGAAAACCTTGCCACTTTGGGTACCGGCCGGGATTTTAATTTTTGCCCTTCCGTCAATGGTTGGTACTTCCGCCTGTATGCCAAAGACCGCATCGGGGAAGGAGAGATGCAATTCGTATGCAACATTCAATCCTTCACGATGTAATTCTTTATGGGGTTCTTCTTCAATTAAAATAATAAGATCACCGGGCATACCACCTCTTTCACCGGCATTACCTTTCCCATTTATGTTCAATTGCATGCCTTCCTGTACTCCCGCAGGAATATCAATACTAACGGTTTCTTCACCATATACACGACCTTCTCCTTTACAAGAACCGCATTTGGCAGTTACTGTAGTTCCTTCGCCATTACAGGAAGGACAGGTAGTAACGGTCTGCATTTGTCCCAGGAATGTATTTTGAACTCTTCTTACCTGGCCGCTGCCACTGCAGGTAGAACAGGTTTGTACACTACCTTTATCTTTTGCACCACTGCCACCACATTGATTACAAAGTACATGTTTTTTTACCTTGATATTTTTAGTAACCCCTTTTGCAATTTCCTCATAGGTCAATTTTAATTTGACCCGGAGATTGCTACCTCTTACCCCGCGGCTGCGTTGTTGGCCACCCCGGCTCCGTTGTCCGCCGCCAAAAAAATTTCCGAACAGATCGTCACCGAAAATATCACCAAACTGGCTGAAGATATCTTCCATATTCATGCCACCACCGGGATGCCCACCTCGTCCCTGGCCACTTACACCTGCGTGGCCATAACGGTCATATTGGGCTTTTTTATCTGCATCGCATAATATTTCATAAGCTTCGGCTGCCTCCTTAAATTTTTCTTCTGCAGTTTTATCACCCGGATTCCGGTCTGGGTGAAATTGCATAGCCACTTTCCGGTATGCTTTTTTTATTTCATCTGCGGAAGCAGTTTTGGCCACTCCCAGTATTTCGTAAAAGTCTCTTTTTGACATAGTTTCTTTATTTTCCGACTACCACTTTTGCATGACGGATGAGTTTATCGTTGAGATAATATCCTTTCATGATCTCATCCACAACTTTGCCCTTCAGTTCTTCAGTTGATACAGCAATTTCAGTGACGGCTTCATGTAAGTCGGGGTTAAATTCCTCATGTTTTGTCTTCATGGGTTTCACACCTCTTGCCATAAGGGTGTTGCGGAGTTTATTAAAAACCAGCATAATCCCTTCTTTTATCTGCGTGGTATCATCACTTGCTTCTAACTGTTTCTGTGCCCGGTCACAATCATCCAGCACATCCAGCATATCAGTAATAACGTCCCGGCCGGCAGTCTGGATCAGTTCCAACCTTTCTTTGGCGTTACGTCTTTTGAAATTTTCAAACTCTGCTACTTTCCGGAGGTATTTATCTTTAGAATCCTCCCATTGTGCTTTTAGCTTTTCCAATTCAGACTCCTCATTCACGGGTTCATTTAAATGCGTAGAGCCATTCTGGTTTTCATCAGAATTGATGTCATATGGCCCGCTGTTCCGGTCTTGTTCCTGTAAATCTTTTCCTGCCATTTTTTTAAATTGAGTGCAAAGGTAAGGGTGTCAAGAATATTGCCAATGGGGGATTTGAGGACAAAATGACTGAATCCGACACTGGCTTTGGTGAGAATGGCATACCCCGGTAAATTGATTAGCTTGCAGCCCTTTATGTACAAAGTTTACCTGAATAAAAAAATATCACCCCGGGTGGTCAATGGCCATCCCTGGATCTTCAATAATGAAGTAGAAAAAATAGAAGGCGATGTAAAAGGAGGTGAAATAACTGAGGTATTTACCCATGACAAGAAATTTGTTGGCAGGGGCTATATCAATCCGAAGTCACAGATTCTTGTCCGCTTGCTGACCCGGAATAAGACCGAAGAGATTAATGAACACTTTTTTCAAAGAAAGATTCAGGAATGCTGGGATTACCGGAAAAAGCTGGGGTATACGGAGAACTGCCGGCTTGTTTTTGGAGAGGCTGATGCTTTGCCCCAATTAATTATTGATAAATTCAATGACTATTTTGTTATTCAGACGCTGGCACTTGGTATGGATGTTTGGAAACCCGCTATTGTAAAAGCCCTCCAGGAGATCTTTACACCTAAAGGAATATATGAACGGAATGATGTTCCGGTAAGGGAACTGGAAGGCCTGAAACAGCAGAAAGGTTTTTTGTCTGATCCTTTTGATACAAAAATAATTATCAACGAGAATGGCCTGCAATTTTATGTGGATGTAGAGAATGGACAGAAGACAGGTTATTTTCTGGATCAGCAGGATAACCGCAGGTTGATTCAGCATATTGTGAAAGGGGCTGATGTGCTGGGTGCATTTACGTACACGGGTACATTTGAAATTCATGCGGCCCGTTATGGCGCTAAATCAGTACTGGGGCTTGACATATCTGCCCAGGCAGTTGAGCAGGCGAATGCCCATGCTGAATTAAATGGCGTGCAGCAATTCTGCCGTTTTGAAACGGCCAATGCATTTGATGTTTTAAAGCAATGGGGGAAAGAAGGAAAGCACTATGATGTTGTGATGCTCGATCCGCCTGCCTTTACAAAGAGCCGCGAAACCATTCAAAAAGCCATTGCCGGTTATAAGGAGATCAATCTAAGAGGCATGAATCTCATTAAACCCGGAGGTTTTTTAGTGACTTCTTCGTGTACAAACCTGGTGAGCCCGGAATTATTTCTTGATATAATTGATAGGGCTGCAAAAGATACCCGAAGAAAAATAAGACAAATTACTTTTCAGACACAGTCCGGAGATCATCCGGTAATCCGGGGTATGGATAATACACAATACCTCAAATTCCTGATTGTTCAGGTGCAATGATTTTTTCAGAAACTAAGTTGGATTAACGGGAGACCTGGAATTTACCGGATTCAATAATTTTTCCGGTAAGGTCTATCAGTTGATAGAAATAAATACCCCGGTTGAATTCGTTTACATCAATGGTAAATTTTTCCGGAATATTTTGTGCTTCGAACATTCTTTTACCCAGCAAACCGTTGTAAACATGAACGGTTAAATTTTTCTGGTAATTTTTTTGCAAATCAAAAGTGATATAAGAAACGGCCGGGTTGGGATACAACTTAATAATCCTGTCAGCACCATCTGGAGGCGTGGTTGGCCTTGATGATTGGCCCTGAGATTGAATAGCAATCAGCAGGATAATGGATAATATGGGTAGAATTCGTCTCAACGAAACAAATTTACTTTTATTATTCGAAAATTAAGCCGAAATTTTTATCTATGCAACGTAAAACTACGATAATTTAAAAATACCTATAAATCATTGAGTTATAAGTAGTCTATAAACATCTTTTAACGAAAACTTAGTTTAAACGGGTCAGGGTCTCCCGAATGGCTTCGAAATTTGGAAGCTCACCGGCATTTTCCAGGACCTCTGCATAACAAACGATCCCCTCTTTGTTTAGAACAAATGCAGAACGTTTGGATACGCCTTTCATATTATATCCGAACATTTCATAGATAGAACCGTAGGCCCGGGAAACATCTTTATTAAAGTCACTTAGCAAGGTAAAATTCAGTTGCTGCTCTTCTTTGAACCGGGCCAATGTTTGTAAAGCATCAACAGATATCCCAAATACTTTTGCATTAACGCCATTATACCAGCTTAGGTTATCCCGGACTGAACATAGTTCTGTGGTGCAAACACTGGTGAAAGCCAAAGGGAAAAATAACAGCACTATATGGCTGCCTTTTTGTTCCGATAAAGTAACCTTCTTTTTTTCGCTGTCGAACAAAGTAAATTCAGGAGCGGGCTGGCCAATTTCAATTTTCATGACAATTTTTTTGATCGGTTTGCTGAATACATTTCAAGTTGCGGATTTTTTATCTATTTACCCAAAACACTTAACTTGTTGAAAGGTTTATTTCCTAAACCAATTTTATTACCAAAACTAAATTTGTATGAAAAAGTATTTTTCAGAATTAGTCGGCACAATGTGTCTTGTACTATTCGGATGCGGGGCTGCTGTAATTTCCGGGGGGAATGCGGCCGGTTTATCCGGCCTGGGTCTGTTAGGTATTTCATTTGCTTTTGGATTAGCGGTTGTTGCCATGGCTTACACCATTGGTGGCATATCCGGCTGTCATATTAATCCGGCGATAACGATAGCCATGCTGGTAGCAGGAAAAATAAATGCTAAAGACGCAGCGGGGTATATTATTGCCCAAATGATCGGTGCTGTAGCCGGCGCGGGTATTTTATTTGTAATCGCATCAGGTCAGGATGGTTATAAAATGGGTGAATGGGCATTAGGTTCTAATGGTTGGGGCGTGGGGTACCTGGGTGCCTATTCTGTAACAGCTGCTTTTATTACAGAAGCCGTATTTACGTTTGTTTTTTTATATGTTATTCTTAATGTTACTTCTAAACATGGTAATAGTCAGATGGCCGGATTGACAATCGGCATAACGTTGGTGTTGATTCACCTGGTAGCTATTCCAATTACCGGTACTTCTGTTAATCCGGCACGAAGTTTCGGGCCGGCCCTATTTGCACAGGGTAAAGCATTATCCCAGCTATGGTTGTTTTTTGCAGCACCGGTAGCGGGTGCTGTCGCCGCCGCGCTTGTTTGGAAAATTACGGGGGAAGATAAATAACCTGGATAAAAAATATATTGCTGATTGCCTTGGAAGTTTATCTTTCGAGGCAATTTTTTTAAAACCTGGGGCAGAGCAGATAGCCTTCTTTTCTTTTTACAAAACCAAAATAAGACACGGATAATTCTATTCCACCCCGGCCATAACTGGAGGGTTTTAATTTGGAAATATTTGCATCATAACTTACTGCAACCGAAAATGGGGCATAATCCAGTTTTACAACAGGGATCAATGCATCATTCCATCTTAAAAAGGCCCCGGCATGAATCGTATAAGCCGGATTATCGGCATCGGTACCTAATTTTAATCCATACATAGCTCCGGCAACCGTTTCCTGAAAGCCTCCCTGTATAGAGTGATCGGCTTGTAAGGTTACAAAGGCAAATTCGGTTACACCAAGCCGTAGGCCACCGGAAAAAACCCATTTGGGATGCAATTCAATACTTGCATTTTGAAAAAGTGAATTACCCGGTTTCGTGAAATGATGATAGGCAGCCCCGACAAAATAATTATTATCGGAATTATTGCTCAGGTTTGAATTGTAACTCATACCCACACTTCCGTCAAGATAGGTGTATTGCGATTTTGAAAAATTTTCACCCAGACCTCCATTATCATACTGGCTGTTGGTTGTGGCCTTGGAAGGGTCGAACCGGCGCTGAACCCAACCCCCCATAAAACCCAAAGACAGGTAACGGTTATGATCCGTACTCAGGGATTTGTGATAATTCAATACAGGTAAAACATGCGTGGAGGTCCAACCGATGGTACCGGCTTTATCATATAATATCTGTAAACCCGTCGTCACAAAATCATCACCTTTGCCAACCGGCATTTTGTATTCTGAATTAAATGAACCGGTTTTATATGCATTGGTTACACTATTCCATTGGTCCCTGTACACCGCCTGTACTCTTACATCACCTGAAAAAATGCCGGCTAAAGAGGGGTTTCTCCACAAAGGTGTTTCAAAGAATTGGGAGAAATGAATATCCTGCGAAAAAACTTTATTCCCTGAGCAAAGAATTGTCAGAAATAAAAAAATTAAGGGTATATTTTTTTTCAGCTTCATTTTTCTTACAGAATTAATGCGATGTTGCCATTCAGGCGGATGATATCACCATTATCACAAAACACTTCTGCCTGGTATACATATACATCAGCCTGTGCTTTTTTCCCTTTAAAGGTTCCGTCCCAACCTGATGCTGCATTATTAACCGGGAAATCCTTTTTCTCAAAGACCACTTCACCCCAACGGTTGAATATGCGGAGCATCTTAACCCGGTCCAATCCCTTTCCCCGTGGATAGAATACATCATTACTTCCATCTCCATTCGGGGTGAACGTATTTGGAATAAACAAGTTTGCATTTTTGCAGATAACGATCACTTCAATGGAACCTATGTTGCTGCAACCATTAACGTCCGTAAAATAAACCTGGTAAAAGGTGTTGAATTTGGGCCCCGCATCAGGTGTGGGACAGTTTGTACAACTAAGTCCGGTGGCGGGCGCCCATATCCAATTTACCGTATTGGGTGTATAGGTTGCTGGTATAGTAACCGGAAAACCAGCTTGAATCGTCATTTGCCCGGGTATGGTAATAACCGGCAGCGGATTTACAAGCAAGCTTTGTGTCGTGGTGTCTTTGCACCCACTGCTATTGGTAGCTATGGCTCTTACTGTAAAAGATCCGACCACAGAATAGGTTTGTGCAGCAGGGTTCTGTTGTAAAGAAGTATTTCCATTTGGAAAATCCCAGGACCAGGTAACAATTGATGTATCCGGTTGCAGGAATACACCTGCATGCAGTAAAGACGAATTAATGCAAACAATGGAATCACTGCCAATATCTATGAGCGGTCTTTGAACTACCTTGATCATATTAACTTTAGTAAGGGTATCCCGGCAGCCGGTTAGCGTTTGTACATCAAGGGTCACAGTATAATTTCCGGGTGATGTGTATTGATGTACCGGGTGCTGCTGAGATGAAGATCCGCCGTCGCCAAAGGACCAGTTGTAGCTAATGACAGGATCATTGAATGTGGTTGAGTCGGTGAAGTTTACGGTACCGAAATCGCAAAATTGATTTGTATCAGATCCAAATTTTGTATCAGCTCCAATTACGTTAACAGTCTGACTGCCCTGCAAGGGAATAATACAACCCGATGGGTCCTGCATAATTACTCTGGGCATAAATGAGCCATAGGAAGCATAAACATGATTGACGTTTGGCGTAAGCGTAGTTTGTGTATAGCCGTCACCAAAATCCCAGAAATACGAGTCCATCAATCCAGGGCTGGATGTAGTAAGGCTTACCATTAAAGGTTTGCAGCCAAAGAGTGGCAGATAGGTTAGTCTTGCCCCTACCGTATCAAATACGGTAATGGTTTTAGTAATTGAATCTTTACAATCACCTGGACTGGTGATTATGAGTTTTACTGAGTAAGTGCCAATTGAATTAAATACATGTACCGGGTTGTTTAATGTTGAAGTTCCTTCTCCCGGTCCGAAATCCCACAATACTGATTTATAATAGGTGGAGGTATTGGTAAACTGTACCTGGAATGGCGTACAGGAACTAACCGAATCACTCCTGGTAAAATCCGGGACAGGCACGTCCACAGTGATAAAGGCATTTTTCGTAATTGAGTCAGGACATCCGAAAGTATCCTGTATCCTGAGTTTAACGGCATAAACACCCGGAGCTGCATAACTATGTGTCGGGGATGTAACAATGGATGTACCCCCGTCACCAAAATCCCATTGACTGGAAAAACCAGCTGGTGTGGAAGTATTGGTAAATGTAACCGTAGAACCCGGGCAGGTTAATGTATCAGCAGAAATAAAATTTGGAATAGGGTCAGTAGCCACGATAAGACCAGCAATAGTTACACTGTCTTTGCATCCGGCGGCATCCGTGATAATCAGTTTCACGGAATAAGTTCCAGGAGTAGTATAAGTATGCTGAAACGGCGGCATGTTGAAATTCTGAATAACCCCATCGCCAAAATCCCATTGCCAGTTTACTAAAGAGTTTGTACCATCATTTGCTGAAAGATCATTGAACGTTGTAGTCAACAATCCGGCACATCCTGCCGTATTGGTTGCCGAAAAACCGGCAGTGGGTCCATTGATGCGGATATAATTTGCTTTGGTAGCTATATCCGTACAGCCATTTATATCTGTTGTGATAAGTGTAACTGAATAAGTCCCTGAAACGGTATACGTATGAACTACATCCGGAACTGCAACATTGGCAACACCACCATCCCCAAAATCCCAGGAATAATTAGTGATATTGGGAAAAATAATATTGGTAGCATGAAATGGTATGTCGACAATCTTACAGGCTACAACCATATCTGCAAAAAAATCCGGATTTTCATTAACCGTTTGTATGGTTTGAGTCAATGTGTCGGCACAGGCGCCATTGGTCACAATCAGCCTGATAATATAGGAACCCAGGGCCGGGAAATTATGCACCGGGTTTTGCAGGTTCGAAACAGGAGAACCGTCACCAAAATCCCATTCCCAGGTAAGTGGTAAAATGGATTGATCGGTAAAACTGAATTGAAGACGATTGGCACAATTAGGAACTGGTGTGAACCGGGCAATAGGTGGCAAAACACGGACATAATTATTTTTTAGGATGGTATCCGGACAGCCATTATTCGTAGCAATTAATCTTATATTAAAATAACCTGTGTCATTATAACTATGTGATGGATTTTGAACAGTAGAACCACCGCCATCGCCAAAATCCCAGGACCATTCATCCGCCGGAACTGACAAATCTGTAAAATAAACAAGTTGTCTACCACAAACAGGAATCGGTGTTGCCGAAAAATCAGCTACCGGTTTGGACCCGACTCTTACGGCCATTGGAATTAACAATGTATCCCTGCAACCTGTACTGGTATTGATGATTAATCGTATCGTATAGGTACCCTGTGTATTATAAGTATACGTTGGATTTGCGAGGGCTGAAGTGCCACCATCACCAAAATCCCATTCATAAGATGTTATAGCATCCACTGTAACGATTACAGGAACAGGGTTTATGGTGAATGGAATACAGCCCCGTTTTGGGAAACCGGGTAAGCTCATGATAGCCCGTTGAATAACGATGTAATTCGTTTTAACGATTGTATCCGTACAGCCAAAACCATTGGTTGTAATCAACCGTACAGAAAAACTACCGTAACTGTTATAGGTATGAACAGGATTTTGTAAAACTGAAACAGGAGAGCCATCGCCAAAGTCCCATTCCCATCCAATAGCACCACCGCTGGATAGATCCTGAAAATTCACTGTCAGGGGAGGTTCGCAACGGGAAGTAACCGGGGCAGTAAAGTCTGCTGTTGGTCGCGGATTTACCGTAATTATCTGGGAGACTGAATCCTGGCACGTCGTGTACGTATTAATTAACCAAACGATATAGGAACCTGTAGCTGCATAACTATGTGTGGCATTCAGTGTTGCTGCTGTTCCGCCATCACCAAATCTCCATAAAGAAGCTACTGGCGCCGGAGTAGACGTATTGGTAAAACTCACCGTTTCATTGATACAAACATTATTGGGTGCTGTAAATGAAGTAGTGAACCCTCCAATAACAATGGGGGCGCTGAACATAGTATCCTGGCAACCGGCCGTACTGAATGTAACTAATGAAACAATATAGGTTCCGTTGGAAAAATAGGTGTGGACCGGGTTTGCAGCCGCAGAAAAGAAGCCATCGCCAAAATCCCATAAATAGCTAAGTGTTGGCGGACCGGTGGAAGTATTTGTAAATGTAATGTTTGCTGGTGCTGAACACACAGTTGGTTGTGTATGTGTAAACGCTGCATTAACTCCCGGCGTAACTGTTATATAATTCGTATGACTGTGAAGTTTGGTGCAGCCTTTATCGTTTGTAACCCGGAGTGAAACAGAATATGTGCCTGCAACCGCATAAGTAATCAACGGATTTTGTAGCGTAGAAGTGACACCATTTCCAAAATCCCATTGCCAGCTCACATTCGTATTTCCTGTACCCGGCGTGGAGAGATCCGAGAACTGTACCGGTAATGGAAAACAGCCACTGGTTGTGTTGGAGGTAAAATTAACAACAGGGTTCTCGTATACAGTTATATATTGTGAGCGGGTTAATGTATTGGATCCATTAAGATTAGTTACAGTTAAGGAAACAGTGTAAGTGCCTGGCGTAAAGTAAGCAGCCGTAGGGTTTTGAAGCGTAGATGTATTTCCGTTTCCAAAATCCCAGGCCCAGGAAGTAGGGTTACCAGAGGATAGATCCTGTAAATTAATAATAAGAGGAGAGCAACCTGAGATCGGGGATGCGGTAAAATTAGCCACAGGTGTCTGTGCCAGAACCACAGTCCCGGACAGTACCATTACAACAAATGCGATCAGTTTTGGGCGGATATTATACATTTTCAAATTCAAAGGCAAGGTTTTGGAATCAACAATACTCTAAACGTCCGGTTACCTGCAAAAATTATTCCTGATAGAAATGTTTTTGCATTAATCCATCTTTTTCAAGTAATTACGTCAACTGTTACTTTTGCTAACTAACAGGCTACCTCAGCATTGAGACACCAAATTGAGCACTATGTTTAAAGAAAAGGGAACGAATTCTGGCAAAATTAGTGAAGAAAAAGGAAACCTGGCTTAAAGTTTATCCAGCCTCATGGTTTTGGTTTCGGTCCCATTGGTTTGGGTTGCTGCAACAAATGTCCAGCTGTTGTTATCAATATGCCAATTCCCGTTAATCAGGTTCAGGGGGTAAGCCGGGGCAGTAAAATTCGCCGAAGTTGTCATGGTAGTGGCATTGCCATCCCAGGTACCGGTTTTTTCAACCGTTCCGTTATTGATCGCATCAACTGTTTTGTTGCTGTAATATTTAAACTTGTAGTTGGTAAAATCAGCCGTGATATTGGTTCCATTATTTGTAAAACTGGTAATATGCCATTGACCATCGGTCATGGCTTTCAGCACAAGGTCTTCCTGTATTTTTTCAATGGACTTCTTACAACCCGTGAGGGAAAAAAGTAGTGCTATAAATACAATAAGTCTTTTCATAAGAGGCTTAATAAGTGCCACAAAATACACTTTTTGGCCAGCTTGTCCAATAGAATAAATACGAAACTTTTTTCCTTTACGTTTTTCCTTAGGTGTTATAACTTGTTTTGTAGTTTAAGGGCGAGGAGTTAATTTCAGGTTTCAATCTTGATCAATGAAAAGGGGATGGTTCCTTTTATTATCGGTTTTTCTTTATGGCCTGGAGGGCCAGGGTCAAAAACCGGAAGAGGTACTGGCCCGCTGGTCAGAAACAACCCCCATCGAAAAAGTATATCTCCATTTTGACAGGGATAATTACCTGGCTGGTGAAACAGCCTGGTTCAAGGCGTATCTCTATTCCGATTATCAACCGGATACGATCAGCACATCCTTGTATGTTGAACTGCTGAATGAGTCTTCCGTTATCCTTAGCCGAAAAATTTTGCCGGTTTTTTTCGGGAATACAACCGGACAATTCGAACTCCCCGATTCGTTATCATCCGGGTCATACATGGTAAGGGCTTATTCACCCACGATGCTCCGGGTGGATGCGGATTTTATATATAAGCGGCGTATTTATATTTATGGCAAAAAAAATAATACAGTACTAACCAGGCCCAAAGAGAAAATGACACGTATAGAATTTTTTCCTGAGGGAGGGAATATTGTAAATGGTTTTGAAAATACCATTGCATTCAAAGCAACCGATGAGAACGGCCTGCCGGCAACAATCAGTGGCATCCTGAAAAATGAAAATGGAAAAGAACTGACATCCTTAAGTACTTACCATGATGGCATGGGGATGTTTTCATTGATGCAGGAAGAAAAGGAAAGATATTTCGTGACAATAAACGGAGATACCACAGCAAAAAAATATTACTTACCGGAAAAAATTGAGAAAGGAATTTCTGTGACAATTATTCCCCATCCGCAGGGTAATTTTTTTGAGATTCACCAGCGGACCAATGATCCGGCTTACCAGGCAGCTTATATGATCGGGCAGATGCAGCATCATCTTGTCTTCAGGAAAAATTTTACTTCAACGAATGAAGAAATTCAGGGAGTCATCAATACAAAAGATCTGCATTCCGGTATCCTCCAGGTCACTTTTTTCAATAAAAACGGCATACCGCTGGCCGAACGTTTATGCTTTGTAAACAATAAGGAGTATGTGCAGCCCGCCGAACTGCTGATGGACACCATTCAATTCTCCCGGAAAGCAAAGAACCGGTTTCGCGTGTTATTAAAAGATACGGTCATTGGAACTATTTCTGTTGCGATTACAGACCCGGAATATGATCTCTTGCCTGCAAGGCAGGAAAATATTTTTTCAACTTTATTACTCACAGCAGATTTAAAAGGGTATGTACATAACCCGGCATACTATTTTTCGGGGGATAATGATTCGGTGCAAACCGCGTTGGACCTGGTGATGATGACTAACGGATGGCGTCGGTTCAGGTGGAATGCGTTGTCTGAAAAATCGTTCTCCGAAAACCGTTACGTTGATCTTTCATATATAACACTGGCAGGAAAAGTGAGTCTCCGGGATATGAAAAAGCCTTATGCAGAAAAACCCTTGCTGCTGTTACTATTGGGTGCAGATTCAGCCCGGAGCATGCAAATGATAAATACGGATAAGCAGGGTATGTTCCGTCTGGATTCGATGCTGTTTTTTGGTACTACCCGGATATTTTTCAGTGATATACGGGGAAAGAAAAGCCAGTATATCGATGTAAACCTGTCGGGAGATTCATTGAACAGGGCCTTTTTTCTGCCGGCTTTGGAATCAAAACCACCTGTCTTAAATTCTGATCTGGTAACTCCCAGTCTGTCAAAACTCGCTTATGATTATGAAGCCATCTCCAAAGCCAATGGAACCCTCCTGGAAGGAATTACGTTGAAGGTTAAAAAGAAGACTCTCTTGCAGGAGATGGAAGAAAAATATGTCAGCGGAATGTTTGCCGGGGATGCTAACAAAACCATTGATCTTGTAAATAGTAATGATGCCGATGTTTATCAGAATATATTTGATTACCTGCAATTAAGGGTGCCATCCCTGAGTGTATCCAATGAGGGTTTTGAATACAGCATTTACTACCGGCAGGGGTTTGCCGTTAGTTCATTGGGAAATATTCCCATGATTTTATACTTAAATGAAATAGAAACAGACGCTAATGTTATCGCCAATATTCCGGGCAACCAGGTAGCCATGGTAAAGATCTTCGGAAGTTTTGCCGGCGCTACGGGTAATGGCGCCGGGGGTGTTCTGGCAATCTATACAAAACAAGGTGCTGATATTACTTCATCCAACTCAGCTGCTGACATTAAAAAGTATACGGGGTATTCCCTGATAAAAGATTTTTATGCTCCCGATTATTCAGTGAACCTGGTGCCACCGGAAAAAGCCGATCACCGGATTACGCTTGACTGGCGACCCACTATTTCGGTTAACCATATTAATCCCGGTATCCCGGTTTCATTTTATAATAATGACCGATCGAAAAAATTTAAAGTCATTGTGGAAGGCATGACCCTAACCGGTAAAATGGTATGTATCGAAAAAATAATTTCTTTTTCAGATAAAAAACCATTCTAAATAAAATGCCCCTTGTTCAAAGGAACAAAGGGGCGTAGGTTTTTCAACCGTCGGGAACTTATTTAACCGGGAATCCGGGATTTGTTTTTATCTCGTTTATCTGTTGTGTATGCCGGTTGGTATGAGATCCTATCATCAGGAAAAGCTGGTAACAATCAATCCAGCCAAAAGGCAACTGTACCACATGATTCCGCAGATCTTCAGTAGAGTTTTTTATATACTTAATATGCTCAAGCCTGGTTTTCTTAAAGTCTTCGTTGGCTTCATTAAGAGATGAATAACCGGTGTTTTTGGGTTGAATCGGCTCAGGTGCCTGTGCTTTGACGGTTCTGTCTTCAATCATTTTCACCAATTGATCATCGGTAACTTTTATTTCAGAACGTTTTTCGGGATTATCCGGCTCTTTCATAGAGGTTTCAAACATGCCCCATAATAATTTTTCAGCACTGGCAATATGGTACATACATTCTTTCACAGACCATTTTTCCGGGGCAGCTTTAAAATTTAATTGTGCTTCCGATAAATCTTTTGTGCTTCTGAAGGCATCATCACGGGTTTCCTTCATCAGGGATATGGCCTTTTTTTTATCTTTTGTTGAAAGTGAGTTATTGTTGATGGTACCGGCTAGTCCCGTGATAACAAGGAGTGTAAGCAGGGAACGACCCATAGTTCTTTTTATCATTGCAGATTTTTTAAAATAATTTGGATATAGGAGCTATCCAGAGGGCGGGAAAGGAGATAAAAGATACAGTAATTCCAGAAACTGACAACAAAGTTTTTTACACATTCCGGAATGTACCGTTTTTACCCATTTCGGTAATCCGGGATTTGTCCGCCGGGTGTATCTTTAACCCATGGAGATACATGAAATTATTTCTTTTCTTGAATCGCAGGCGCCCCCCTCCCTGCAGGAGTCGTATGATAATGCCGGATTAATAACGGGGCAAAGCGGCTGGGAATGTACCGGGATCATCTGTTCACTGGATGCAACGGAAGAAGTGGTGCTGGAAGCGGTATCCAAAAAATGCAATCTCATAGTGGCCCATCATCCCATCATTTTCGGCGGATTAAAAAAAATTAACGGGAAGAACTATGTTGAAAAAGCCATCATCACAGCCATCAAAAATGATATTGCTGTTTATGCCATTCATACAAACCTGGATAATGTGATTCGGGGTGTAAACGGAAAAATAGCTTCGATGCTGGGTCTTAAAAATATTTCGATCCTTTTTCCCAAAGAAAATATGGGTAAAAAGCTTTTCACTTTTGTACCTGTTGAAAAGGCAGCTGCAGTCCGGGCTGCTATTTTTGAAGCCGGCGGCGGACAAATCGGAAATTACAGCGAATGCAGCTTTAATGCAGAAGGGACAGGTACTTTTAAAGCAGGAGAACAGGCAAGTCCTTATGTTGGTGAGATCGGTAAGCAACACCAGGAAAAAGAGATAAAGATCGAAGTCATTTTTCCGGCCTTTCTGGAAGCTAAAATAATAAGAGCCCTGAAAATGGCCCATCCTTATGAGGAAGTGGCTTATGACGTGATCGCCCTATCCGGCAACTGGCCAACTATTGGTACCGGAATTGTCGGAGAATTGCCGGAAGCGATGGATGAAATGGGTTTCTTAACTACTATGAAAAGGATTTTTAAGATCCCTGTAATCCGGCATTCAGCCCTTTTAAATAAGCAAATCAAAAAAATTGCTATCTGTGGTGGCGCCGGAAGCTTCCTGATTTCCAAAGCCTTAGCTATAAATGCCGATGCATACCTAACCGCTGATATTAAATACCACGAATTCTTTGATGCCGAGAACCGGCTTCTTCTGGCAGATATTGGTCATTATGAAAGTGAACAGTTCACAATCAACTGGCTGCAGGAAATTTTAGAGGAAAATTTCCCTACCTTTGCCGTCCTTAAAACAGCTGTAAAAACCAACCCGGTTCATTACTGCTGAGCCGCTAAAAACAAAATGTAACAATGCCAAACGTCAAAGAATTCTCTGTAGAAGAAAAACTGAGCTCCCTCGTTACGCTTCAGAAGATTGAAAGTAAGCTGGATGAAATCCATATTCTGAAAGGCGAACTTCCCATGGAAGTAGCTGACCTGGAAGATGAAATTACCGGTTTGCATGCCCGGCAGACTAGAATAGAAGAAGAAATCAACGGGGTTACAGAGTTTATTGAACAGCGCAAAACGGCGATAAAAGAAGCCGAAGCCCAGGTAAAAAAATACGAGAAGCAAAGTGCCAACGTAAAAAATAACCGGGAGTTTGAAGCCATTAACAAAGAAGTGGAAATGCAGCAACTGGAAGTTAAGCTGGCAGAAAAGCACATAAAAGATGCTACTGAAGAAATAGCTGAAAAAGCGGTGTTGCTGGAAAAAGCAAAAAAAAATAGTGCTGTTAAAGAAGGCGTTTTGGCAACCAAGAAAGGAGAACTTGAAAAGATTATTGCTGCCAACGAAAAAGAAGAGAAGCATTTTAATAAACTATCTGTTGAAGCCAAACAACATGTTGACAGCCGTCTCCTCGCCAGTTATGAAAAAATCCGCAAAAGCTACCGCAATGGATTAGCTGTTGTACCGGTCGAACGGGATGCCTGTGGCGGGTGTTTTAATGCGATTCCCCCCCAAAAGCAAAGCGAGATCAAGCAGCACAAGAAAATAATGATCTGTGAGAATTGTGGCCGCATCCTGGTAGATGAAGAACTTAGTACTAATGTAGTGATCAAATAAATTATTTTTTTTGTTTTTTATTTTCTCCCGCCCCATCGGCGGGAGTTTTTTATTTCAGGGCATTCATGAATTACGATTAATTTGCAGCAGCCTATGCTTCGCAGACTTTCCATACAGAACTATGCCATCATTGATGATCTGGAAATTGATTTTTCCGATACGCTGACCGCTATTACCGGAGAAACAGGTGCCGGCAAATCCATCATCGTGGGCGCCCTGGGACTGATACTGGGCGATCGGGCTGATACGGGCGTACTGATAAACAAAGGGAAAAAATGTATTGTTGAAGGAACCTTTAGCGCGGACAATAAAATCGGGGTAAAAGAATTTTTACATAGAAATGAGCTGGATCCTGAAGAAGAACTTGTACTGAGGCGGGAGATCGGCACAAATGGTAAATCGCGGGCTTTTATAAATGATACCCCGGTTAACCTGGTCCAGTTGCAGGAGTTAAGTTCCCTGTTGGTAGACCTGCATCAGCAGTTTGACGCACTGGAAGTCGGTGAAATTGGTTTTCAGCGGGAGGTACTGGATGCACTGGCGGGAAACGGTATCCAGGTAGAATCGTATAAAAAAATATTCCGGCAGTGGCAACACTTACAGGCGGCATGTGAAGCATTAAAAGTACAGAAGCGCCAGTTTGAAAAAGAAGCTGATTATAATTTGTTTCAATTTAAAGAACTGGAAGATGCAGGCTTTAAAGAAAATGAGCTCGAAACAATAGACGCGGAAATGAAAATGCTCAGCAATGCAGAAGGCATTAAAAACGCACTAAACAAAGTGTATTTTGAATTGCAGGAAAGTGAGACACCTGTTGTTCAGCAATTGAAATCATTTTTAAACCAGTTGCAGGCTTATGCTTCTTATCATACGGATTTACCTGCTTTGATACAACGGGTACAATCTGCCCAGATCGAACTGCAGGATATAGCGGATGACGTGGACCGCATCTGTAGCAAAATAAATTATAGCCCCGAAAAAGTTGAACAGCTCAATGAACGTTTATCCCTGGGATTTACGCTGCAGAAGAAACATGGGGTTCAATCCACTAATGAATTACGGGAGATACAGAAACAACTGCAAAATAAATTACAGGCCGTTCTGAATCTGGATGAAAGTATTCAGCAAAAGGAAAAAGAAAATCAAAAATTACTGGAAGAAGCTACAAAACTTTCTTCTATAATTTCTGCAAAACGTCATCAGCAGGCAAAACCCCTGGAAGATAAAGTGAATAAACTTTTGGCCCAGGTAGGTATGCCCAATGCAAAACTGAAAGTTGATATAAAGCCCTCAACATTGAGTTCCTCCGGATGCGATGTTATAGAGTTTTTATTTGATGCTAACCTGCCTGCCGGACAGGCAGGTAAAAGCGGGCAGTTCCTGCCTGTTCGGAAAGTGGCCAGTGGCGGTGAACTCAGCCGGTTGATGCTTTGTATAAAATCATTGGTGGCGCAGATTGTTGATTTGCCCACGCTCATCTTTGATGAAATTGATTCAGGCATTTCCGGTGAAGCAGCCCGGCAGGTAGGCATCATCCTGAAAGACCTGGCAGCAAAGCGACAGATCCTTTGTATCACACATCAGCCCCAGATAGCCGGGAAAGCCCATACGCATCTTTTTGTTTATAAGGAAACCTTAAAAGATACCGTCAAAACAAATATCCGCCGTCTGTCCCTGGAAGAAAGAATTACCACCATTGCAAAAATGCTCAGTGGAGAAAAACCTACAGCCGCTGCTTTAGCCAATGCAAAGGAAATGGTCGCGAACTGATCCCTTACAAACTGCACGCGTTATTTTACCTGTTTCGTAACACTACGCATTTTGCCGTAGCAATACTGTATGGGTGTGTTACAACTGCTTAGGAAATATGCTGTAAAACCAATACCTGCATGATTGTTGTTGCCTATGGAATGACAACTGTAACGAACCCGTAACCCTAAATCCGATTTATGAAAACACCAAAACCAATTCTTGTTATATGCCTGCTTTTATTACAACTGGCAGCATTTACACAGGTGCAATGGTACCAGAACCAGGATGGTAATAATCAACCACCCAATGGAACGGTAGGCACTTCCGTTTATCCATTGACCAGGCATTCATTTATTGCCTGTTACTTATGGGAGGTCAACCAGGATGCCTATACCTGGAAGATATCCAAATCACATATCAACGGAACTGAACAGCGGAGCTTTTTTATTACGGGCACTACGGCCTTAGCAGAAGTGAAAACTGGTCGTGATAACTCAGTGTATGTTTTAAAGCGTAATTTCCCAATGGGGCAAAATGCAGAATACATCCTGTATAAACTGGATAGCAACCTGGTGGTAACAGCCCTGCGCAGTATCAGCTTTCCCAACAACTTTAATATTTTCAACCTGAATGTTTTTGAACTTGACAGGAATAATAATATTTATATAGCTGGTGATGGTCAATTCCCGGATGGTCCTGGTTTTAGGTCTGCATCTTTTGTTTATAAAACTGATAAAAACCTGAACCCGAAATGGTGTTATATGGATTCAACCCAGACTTCTTTTACCCGTCTTCATATCGACCGGAATGGATATGTGCTGGTGGTTGCTGATTTTTATACTTTTTTCCCGGACATTCATTTAAGTAAGATAAACCCGAACGGTCATTTGGTAAATACCAAAACAATCCAGACCGAAGCAGGCCGGTACAGTTTGTTCTCGGCCCTGGATGATGATGATAACCTGTTTTTATACGGAGGTAAATCGTCAGGTGAAACCCACCAGGCCATGTATCTCTATAAAATTGCGCATAATAATGGTAGAGTGCTATTCCGGAAAACCCTCTTTACTGCTCTCGTATCCCAGTTAAACGATTTAAAAATAGACAAGAATGGAAATATATTCACCCTGGTAACACAATATTCAGGCCCCAATGCCCAGTTGTGTAAGATAAGCCGGATCAATTCCGCCACCGGTACTATTTCCTGGAATCTTCCTTTCAATTTTTCGACTGATAGCTGTAATCTTTCAAAAATTGTGCTGGATGACAATGACCGGTTTTATGCTGTAGGGGAGAAGCGGAGTTGCACGTATTTTTCCAAGGGATTTGCTATACGAATAAAAAAATCGGGACATACGGATGGGATACTGGGAGGGCCGGATAGTGTTAGCTTTCAACGTACCCATTCCCTGGTGGATGGAATTACCGACAATAACAACCGGCTGATAGCAATTGGCAATACCAATGATTTTGACACACTAACTTATTCCAGCACCTATTTCCGCTCATTTGCTGTTCGTTTCGGGGCCAGCAATGGATGTTCAATGCCTCTTGGAAAAGGAGAAGTTGTTACTGAAATAACAACACCTGTAAAAGAATTGGAAGCAGCTATCGTATCCAATAAAACGGTAATTTTTCCTAACCCGGTACAAAATCAACTGACAGTTTCCAAACTTCTATCAGAAGAATTCGATCGGTTGGCGGTCTATAATATGCAGGGGATGATCCAGCAACAACAGTCTTTCACTAGTTCAATCGCCCATATGGATGTAACCGGGCTGACGGATGGTGTGTACCTGCTGATACTTCATTCCACAACAACCGGGAAAGAAAAGAGTATCAAGTTTGTGGTTCGAAAATAATGTCTGCCCTTTTGTATGTAAAGGGAATTTATCCGTTCCCTTTACCGTCAGGGCAAGAGATCCAATTTTTTTAAAATAGTAACTCATATGTACCACTCCCTTAAAAAATCCAATCCATTCTGATAAAAAATATTATCCAGTAGTTGTTGGGGGGTGATAAAAGAAGAAACTTTTATACCTGTTTTACCGGTAAACTCTTTTTCCCAGTTTTCAAAATTTTCCAGCAACAGGTCTTTAAAAGCCTGTAGCTCCGTTACGTTACTGCAGCAGTCAATGGAATTAATAAGACCGTCAAAATCGGAACCTATACAAATGCGTTGGGCCATAACTGCTTTATTAAACAAAGGTTCATTATCGCAAATTTTAAAAAGATGAAATACCTGGTTTAGAAAATGCCGGGCATGAAAAACGTAATATTCCTGCAGGTCTTCTATCAATATATCATCTGACATCAACACTTCTTTCTCATCCGGGCCGGCCTGGTGCTCTCCCCGGAAAAAATCTTTTTCACCCGGACTGATAATTTCTATTTCAAACAGTTCTTCTGTATAATCCGGGCTCAGCAAGGCTTCATCAGGTATACCGAGAATACGTTGGTCAAGCGAAAGGCCTATGAGACCTCCGGAGAAGACAATCTGTTGCACATCTTCATCGTAGAGGTTAATACTCGATGGATTAAATGACGTGCGGCGTAAATGGCCAACGGGTTTATAATGCTTTACTTTCAGGAAGCCATCTGTGAGTGTAGAGGTGCTAAAAAAATATTTATTTCTATCTACTTTTTTAATGCCTGTAAGCCCGGCATGCGTACAGACGATTGGCCAGCCCATTTCGCCAATTCGGTGATTATACAAATCCTGGCGGGCAGCCAGACTGGTATGTTTAATATCCACCAGGATGTTTTTCTCTTTCATCTTTTGCAGGAGCTTGATACCATGAATACTGATGCCATTGCCCGAAGGATAAAAGGGCTGTGGTTTGAATATCTGAATACCAAAAGCATGGTTGCAGAAATCATTGTCCTGAAGATGCGCGATATTCATTGCAAAGACCCGGTTCGTTGCGGTAAAACTGTCAAAGTTGTTCCAGAAATCAGTGAGTATCTCCGGCAGGGATTTATTTTTCCGGTCACCATAAAAAGCATGAGGACCTTCTACGGTTAATAGGGCAAACACGGTATCGCTGTCATCAGCGTTGTATTCATTGATGTTTGCCAGGAGTTTTAACTTTTTCCCATGAGCAGAAACATGTGTTTTCAGGTTCGTCAGTTCTTCCTGGAGCATCGTAAAATAAATATTCCCTTCGCTGATCTCATTGACACGGTCAATATGAATGTAATGGGTTTGTTCTTCACGGGCTACTTTTTTGATCAGCGCATCCTTCATCATATTACTTTCCGGCGGATGCAGGGCAATAGCCACCAGGTTGACATTTCCCTCCTGCAGTTGCGATAGCGATGCCTGTGAGTCAACTACATGGTTAATGCCTCCGCATTTTAGTAGCGTCGTGAACAGGTCGGGGTTGGCAAATTGTATTTTAATTATTTCCCAGGGGGAAGGAAAATCAGGAGGCAGCGACATTTGTGGCTTTAATGAAGGATGCAGGTGAAAATCAAAAAAAGGCATAGCCGTTAGTTTAGGATGAACTGAAAATAAGCACAGCAATTTCAATAACTATTTTCAAAATGACAATACCACTTTCGGGTCATAGTTGTTAAAAAAAAGACCCCGTCCCGGATATGGGGAACGGGGTCATCCTTTTCATCCTGATGTCCGGATAATTTTATGCGCAGAGTTCAACTTTAAAGGCCAGGCTAAAGTAACTGAAGTAATTTCCCTTTTCATTGTTGGAATGCCCATTCCATTCATGGCCGAAAGTGAAAGGCTGCCGGGAATGACTGGCGGCTTCTCCAATGCCAATCAAGGCATTGTTGGTTTGCAGGCGGAAACCGTAAATCAGATCTTTATTCAAAGAAACAGGCTTCAGGTAAAACCGAATCCAACGGGCATCATCTCCTTTCTGTAAAAACATCATGGCATCGCCGATAGCCAGCCCCCAGGTTTTAGTGGAATCATCAAATTCATGCAGGGTCAGCGCCATATCACCGGCCTGGTGGACAGCTGAAGAATACACCTGGATATTATTAACCAGGCCATCAACAGGGCATTTGAATGTTTGCCCGGCAAAATGATCATGGGGGTCGGTTTGTAAATGACCGATCCAGAGCGTGGTGTTATTCCTTGTTTGGGAAAGAATGGGGTGGCTGCCGTTTTTTGTTGTTAGCATAAAGTAGGATTTAGATGTTTGAAATAGTAGTATGCAGCAGCTTTGGAGATAAAGAACTATACTAATAACTGTTAGTACGGCGGGTTTATTGTGTCCGGTTAGTATCCCTTTCGCTGATCAGCCCGGATTGGAGGGTGGGGGAAGGATTTTTTTCTACCTGTTGCGGATATTTACCTGATTTTCCCTCCTTTTTCAGTAAATTGATGTATGACTTTGGGAGCTTAGGAAGGATGTGGATAACCCGGAATTTGGAGTGAAAAATTAGTGCAGAAAGAAAAATTTTTTTCAAAACAATTTTGCACCGTAATTCGCTTAACTGACTGACGGAAACATTCCATTAACCAAGAAATAATAATTTCTTAAAGCAAGACTGGAAAACGAACCCAAAGTCGCCTGCCTGCCAGTAGGCAGTTTGAAAATAATCAATGGTTTAATTTTTTATCGCCCTGACTGAACATGGATCTTACTAACCTGAACAAAGACCGCAAGCAAAGAAGGAAATCTTCACTCGATTTAGGAACCATGGTATATGGCAAAGTACCACCCCAGGCAAAAGAGCTGGAAGAAGCTGTGCTGGGTGCCATCATGCTGGAGAAATCTGCTTTCGATGCAGTGATAGAAATCCTGAAACCTGAATGTTTTTATGTAGAAGCCCATCAGCGCATCTACATGGCGATGCAAAGTCTTGCTAATAAAAGTCAGCCCATTGATATCCTGACGGTGGTGGAAGAACTGCGGTTCAAGGAAGAACTGGAAATGATCGGAGGTCCTTATTATGTGACCAAGCTTACCAATGCGGTTGTTTCTTCGGCGAATATTGAAGCGCACTCCCGTATCATCCTGCAAAAATTTATTCAACGGGAATTAATCAGGATCAGTGGCGAAATAATTGGTGATGCGTATGAAGACTCTACGGATGTTTTCGATTTGCTGGATGATGCAGAAAGCAAATTGTTTGAAATTACCAATAATCACCTGCGCAAGAATTTTGATACCATAGATTCGGTATTGGTAAAAACTATTCAACGAATCGAAGACCTGCGTCATAAAAATGAAGATCTGAGTGGTGTGCCCAGCGGTTTTGCTGCGCTTGACAGGGTAACTTATGGATGGCAGAATACCGACCTTATTATTCTTGCCGCAAGACCAGCGGTTGGTAAAACAGCTTTTGCCCTGAACCTGGCCCGCAATGCAGTGATGCATGCCGGCAAAGCAACACCGGTCGCTTTATTTTCCCTGGAGATGAGTGCGGGTCAGTTGGTGCAACGTATTCTTTCTGCCGAAAGTGAAATCTGGCTGGAGAAAATTGCCCGCGGTAAATTGGAAGAACATGAGATGAAGCAATTATATGCCCGGGGAATCCAGCGCCTGGCGCAAGCTCCTTTGTATATTGATGATACGCCGGCTTTGAACATCTTTGAACTCCGGGCCAAGTGCCGCCGGTTGAAAAACAAACATAATATCGGTCTGATTATTATAGACTACTTGCAACTGATGAGTGGTACGGGCGAAAACCGTAACGGTAACCGGGAACAGGAGATCAGTAATATCTCACGTAACCTGAAAGCCCTGGCAAAAGAATTAAATGTTCCGATCATTGCGCTCTCGCAATTAAGTCGTGCTGTGGAGACCCGGGGTATCAAGGATGGTTCCAAAACACCGCAACTGAGTGACCTTCGTGAATCGGGAGCTATCGAACAGGATGCGGATATGGTAATATTTTTATCCCGACCGGAGTATTATGATATTACCACCAATGCAGAAGGAGAGAATATCAAGGGACTGACCGAAGTAAAAATTGCCAAGCACCGTAATGGTACACTGGAAACAATAAAATTAAAAGCGCTGTTACATATTCAGAAATTTACAGGGTGGGATGACGATCCGTACAATGGAATCGGACTTCCGGGAGGAAACTGGAAACCGGTAACCGATTCAGACGGTGATGGGGCGAGGATGTTTGTGCAAACCGGCAGCAAGATGAATGATTTGCCGCAAAATGAAGATGATAATCCATTTTAAGTTACTGGGGCTCTTGTAATGGGGAGGCTTACGTTGAGTATTAAAAATTTTTAAGTTCCGGTATTGACGGAACTTTTTTTATTTTACAGGCAGGTATGAAAAATTTTTTTCTTTTAGTACTTATTTATTGTTTTAGTGTATCAATACAGGCACAATGTGATACTACAAAACGGCCGATTGTTTTTGTGCATGGGTTCCTGGCCAGCGGGGATACCTATGCCGGACAAATTCAGCGGTTTATCGAGGCTGGGTATTGCGCTGATCGTTTATTTGTGTTCGACTGGAATTCTGTTTCGGGAAATCTTAGGAAAACAGACAGTTTATTAAATGCTTTTATTAATAATGTATTGACACATACCCGCAGTTCCCAGGTCGACCTGGTAGGTCATTCGTTGGGAGGTGGATTGGGCCGGGGATATTTAATTGATTCACTTCATTCGATAAAAGTGGCTCATTATGTTCACCTGGGCAGCCGTAAATGGGTGTATGACAATAGTTGGTTTTCCAATAACCGTTGTTTGAATATTTTTTCAGCCGATGATAAAGTAGTGGGTAGCCAAGCTGGTAATGTGGAAGGAGCCGGAAATCTTGACCTGATAGATAAGGACCATTATGAAGTGGCAACCTGTGAGGAAACATTTCAGGCAATTTATAAATTTCTCAATAACGGCAACAGCCCGGATGATAAAAAAATAAAAATTGGAAACACGCTGCAGATCAGTGGCAGAGCCGTGCTGCTGGGTGATAATGAACCGGTCATTAACGGGCTGATTAATATTTACCGGCTCAATCCCAAAACAGGCACCCGGATTTCCGTAAAGCCGGATGGAATCTTTACTATAAACGATCAGGGTTATTGGTTTGGCTTCCAGGCCGCCAAAAAAGCGTATTATGAATTTGAATTGATTCCTGGTGAAAAAAACCAACGGGTTATTTCCTATTTTTTTGAACCCTTTACTTTTTCCAACCAGGAGGTCTATCTCCGGGGTTTTCCGAAGGGAAATATGATCGGTATGATGCTGAATGGTTTGCCAGTGAAAGACGATCAATCGGTATTGATTGTTTTTTCAGCTAATAAAGCGATGATTGCCGGGCGGGATAGTGTAACCGTGAATGATACACCTATTTCTTCGCCGCTATTGACTCCTGCTGCTAAAACCATTATCTCCAGTTTTATCTTTGATGATGGTGACAGTGCTACGAGTGGAAAAGCCATAAAACAATTCAGCGGTGCACCTTTTATGGGTGGCGTGGATGTTTATTTACCTGTCGGTAAAAAATTATTAAATACTATTTATTATAACGGACGAAAATTAATTTTGCCAGCCCGCTCATCAAAAGAAAGAATTATGCTGGCTGTATTTAATTAAATCATGAATCTGCCATTTTTCTATATCAGTCATTACGATGCCGCACAAAAAGAAATGGTGCTGGAGGAAGATACGTCCCGGCATGTGGTGCAGGTGTTACGGATGAAGATAGGAGAGCAGATAAATCTTACGGATGGGAAAGGAAATCTACTTACATGTTCAATTGCAGATGATCATAAGAAACATTGTTTGGTGAAAGTGGAAGGCACAAGGTGCAAGATACAAGACACAAGAAGAGTCTCCATAGCCATTTCCCTAATAAAGAATGCCAACCGGTTCGAGTGGTTTTTGGAAAAAGCAACAGAGATCGGTGTCAGCGAAATCATTCCGTTGATCTGTGAAAGAACGGAAAAAGAAAAATTCCGGTTTGACAGGATGCAGGGTATTGTGATCAGCGCAATGTTGCAAAGCCAGCAGGTGTGGTTGCCGGTATTACAGGAGCCGGTGCCCGTTCAAAATTTTTTTAAAGAATCAATCTGCGATACAAAATTAATTGCTCATTGTGCCGATAACGATAAGAAACAGTTAGCCCATTTTCAAATTGAGTCCTTGGCAAATTGTCAAATTTGTATTGGTCCCGAAGGAGATTTTACAGCAAAGGAGATTGAACTAGCCCTTCAACATAATTTTATTCCTGTATCGTTGGGTGAAACCCGGTTGAGGACAGAGACAGCCGGTGTGGTGGCGGCAGCTTTGCTTTGCCTGATCTGATTAATTTTTATCATCATCTTTCTCCAGCACCGGTTCATTCAACTGTACCACATGCGCCCGTTTCTTCTTAGCCCGGCTCATCATTGTCATATTCAGCATTTCTACAACAAAAGAGAACGCCATACCGAAGTAGATATAATTTTTCAAATGCAGCTGGTGGGCAGCCTCACTATCCCAGCCCTCAATGATCAGACTCAAACCGATCATCACTAAAAAAGAAAGTGCCAGCATTTTCAACGTAGGATGTTTATGAATAAAACCGGCGATGGAAGGGCTGAATAAAAACATGATGGACATGGCGATGACAACGGCGGCAATCATGATCTCCACATATTTTGCTGTTCCACCCGCTGTAATGATACTGTCAAAAGAAAATACCGCATCGATCAGCATGATCTGGCCAATGGCATATCCAAAGGAGAGTCCGGTTTTATTTTTACTGTTTTCATTGGGGTCTTCCCCTTCCAGTTTGTCGTGAATTTCTTTTACCGATTTATAAATAAGAAATAATCCGCCCAGTATCATCACCAGGCTGGCGAGGTCAAATCCTTTTCCGAACATCGTTATGACGGATTTCCCTTTTTGACTGAGCAACCATCCTAATCCCAGTAACAATAAACTTCGGGATAAGATGCCCGTGATCATCCAGAGACGACGGGCTTTTTGCTGATCTTTTTCTTTTTTTAAGCGGTTCAGGATGATGCTGACAAATATGACATTATCAATTCCCAGCACCACTTCCAGGACAACCAATATAAAAAAACTGATAATACTTTCTGAAGTAAATAAATGTTCCATGCTGATTATAGTGATTTACAAATTTGTTTTACAATACCCGGCCCTTCATAAATAAAACCGGTCCATACCTGCACCAATGATGCGCCGGCGGCTATTTTTTCCTTGGCATCTTCCCCGGTAAAAATACCACCGGATGCGATAACAGGAATTTGGCCTTTTGTTCTTTCGGAAATATATTTTACTATTTCTGTGCTTTTTTGTTTCAGGGGTAAGCCGCTTAATCCACCGGCTCCGAAAGAATTTAGTCTGGAGTCAGGAGTCAGGAGTCCGGAGCGGCTGATGGTTGTATTGGTTGCTACAAGTCCGTCAAGTTTAATTTCCAATGCCAGATCAATGACATCATCAAGTTGTTCTGTGGTAAGGTCTGGTGCGATTTTTAATAGTATTGGTTTCTGGTTGCTGGTTGTTTGTTGCTGGTTAATGGCCTGAAGTTTAGTGAGAATTTTTTTTAGACTATCTTTTTCCTGAAGTTCTCTCAGTCCCGGTGTGTTTGGTGAACTTACATTTACTACAAAGTAATCTACGTAAGGATATAGTTCTTTAAAACAGATCTCGTAATCCTTCCAGGCCTCTTCGTTGGGAGTGGATTTGTTCTTGCCGATATTACCACCTATAATGAGTCGGGAGTCTTTAGTCATGAGTCTGGAGTCAATAGCCTCTGACCCCCGACTCCGAACTCCGAACCCGATAGCTATCGGGTCCGAACTATTATTCCATTTCTTCAGTCGCTCTGCAACTACTTTCACTCCGTCATTATTAAATCCCATCCGGTTGATAAGGGCTTTGTCTTTTGGCAAACGAAACAGCCGGGGCTTTTCATTTCCTGCCTGTGGCAGCGGCGTTACGGTTCCTATTTCCACAAAACCAAAACCAAGACTTTCCAATTCTCTCAGATATTTTGCATTCTTATCAAAACCGGCGCCGAGACCAATTCTATTTGAGAAATGAATATTGAATATTGAATATTGCGTATTGCCTTTCGGCTTATGAATATTTGCAATTAATTTTTTAAGGCCAATACTGCATAGCAATCTGAGGCCATTCATCGAAAAATAATGCACCCACTCGGGCGAAAACCAAAAAAGAATGTTGCGAAGTAGCCGGTACATAATGGCTGCGAAGATAATTGAACTTTGATGGCCTTTTTTGGTTGATAATCAAAGACTCTTTACTTTTGGTACAGAAAGTTGCATAAACAACCAAATAGAGTTTGTAGTTTATGATTTATAGTTTGAAGTTGGCTTCTGATTGTTAAGTTAGCCTTTTCAAATTATGAAGAACTACAAACCACGAACTACAAACTAAAAACTTTTTATATGCAGGAAGCTTATATAATTGCCGGTTACCGGACAGCCGTAGGCAAAGCAAAAAGAGGCGGATTCCGTTTCTATCGCCCCGATGATCTGGCCGTGGAAGTTATCAAAGGATTGATGGCAACTGTACCTCAACTGGAAGCCAAAAGAGTAGATGATGTGCTGGTGGGTAATGCAGTGCCGGAAGCCGAGCAGGGCTTGCAGTTCGGCAGAATTATTTCAGCAAGGGCATTGGGTTTTGATGTACCGGGTGCCACTGTGAACCGGTATTGTGCCAGTGGATTGGAAACTATTGCTATGGCGACTGCCAAGATCAGGATGGGCATGGCGGATTGTATTGTGGCCGGTGGAACAGAAAGTATGAGCCTGGTTCCAACAGCCGGATGGAAAACTGTTCCTTCGTATAAGATCGCGAAAGACGACCCGGATTATTATTTAAGTATGGGATTGACTGCCGAAGCAGTTGCCAAAGATTATTCCATCAGCCGGGAAGCACAGGATGAGTTTTCATTTAATTCACACCAGAAAGCTATCGCAGCCATACAGCAGGGGCATTTTAAACCAGGTATTCTTCCCATAACGGTTGAAGAAATTTATTTAGATGCCAAAGGGAAAAAGCAAAAAAGAAATTATGTAGTTGATACAGATGAAGGACCCCGGGCTGATACGTCCGTTGCAGCATTGGCAAAATTAAAACCCGCATTTGCTACCGGTGGTGTGGTAACGGCCGGAAATTCCTCCCAGACATCTGACGGAGCCGCTTTTGTAATTGTAATGGGAGAAAAGATGATGAATGAATTGGGCTTAAAACCCATTGGCCGCCTGGTAAACTGTGCCGTAGCAGGTGTGCATCCCCGCGTTATGGGTATTGGTCCTGTAGCAGCTATCCCCAAAGTGTTGAAGCAATCCGGAATGAATCTTTCACAAATTGATCTGATAGAATTAAATGAGGCTTTTGCTTCCCAGGCATTGGCTGTTATCCGCGAAGCGGGACTCGACCCGGCCAAAGTAAATATCAATGGTGGAGCCATTGCCCTCGGACATCCGTTGGGATGTACGGGTTGCAAGCTTACTATTCAAAACCTGAGTGACATGAAAAGATTGAATAAGAAATATGGTTTGATTACTGCCTGTGTGGGTGGTGGTCAGGGTATTGCCGGTATAATTGAAAACTTATGATGCATCCTTAAAGCATGATAATAAGCCGGTTAGTATCAACCGGCTTTATTTTTTACTAACCCAGGTACTTTTTATAGGTATTTTACTATTATCAAGTGGAGGAATTGGGAGTAATATTTGACTAAAAAATATTAAACGAAATTGTATATTTAAGGTCAGTGTAGATTGCTGAACCAAAATCATAAATATGGACAGGAGAGATTTTCTGACTCGCGGAAAAAAAGACAAAGCGCCGGCGCCACAGCCGATAGCTACCCGGCACATAACTTCAGGAATTAATCCTTATGCTGGTCCGTGGACAGAAAATGAGATTGTCCACCTGTTAAAACGAACCATGTTCGGCGCCAAAAAAGCCGATGTGGATTATTTCAAAACCCGTTCGGTTAGCCAGGCAGTTGATGAATTATTGAACCCCACGGCTCCGCAACCCGCACCTCCGGTGAAAGAATATGTAACATCCACCCAGCCCGGAACACCGGATGGTAATATTGCTCAAGGCACAACCTGGGTTAACGATATTAATAATGATGGCACAGTTCAGTCGCAACGGGTTGCCTCATATAAAAAATGGTGGACCGGTGTATTGATCAACCAGGACAGGAGTATCCGGGAAAAACTGAATATGTTCTGGATCAACCATTTTGGCAATGAATCACAGGATGTAGGCTATGGTAACTGGGCCTACAAGCAGCATGACCTTATCCGGCAAAATGCATTGGGTAATTTTAAGCAAATGGTTGATGCCATAACAAAAGATATATCCATGCTGCGCTATCTGAACGGTTATCTTAGTGTGGCTTCAGCTCCTGATGAAAACTATGGAAGGGAATTGATGGAATTGTTTACTCTCGGTAAAGGCCCGGGTTCACAATACACAGAAAACGATGTGAAGGAAGCCGCCAAAGCATTAACCGGCTGGCAAATAAATGGAACCACATACACTTCTGTATTTACTTCCAGCAGGCATTCTGCCGTTAATAAAACATTTTCGGCCTTCTTTAATAATACCGTAATAACCGGAAGAACCGGGGCAACTGCCGGCCAATTGGAACTGACCGACCTGTTGAATATGATATTTGCAACACAGGAGACAGCTAAATTTATTTGCCGTAAGTTTTACCGCTACTTTGTATATTATACGATTGATTCCGCAACTGAAACTAATGTAATTGAGCCCCTGGCTGCCATTTTCAGAAACAGTAACTACAACATCAGGACTGTATTAACCGCCTTATTTAAGAGTGAACATTTCTTTGATGTATTAAATCAGAACTGTTATATAAAAAGCCCGGCAGACCATATCATCGGGTCACTTCGTGAGATGAATGCAACTTTTCCCCCGTTAACTGACTGGGATACCAACTATGGTATGTGGAATTTCTTTTATGCCAATATGGTCAATACCGGCCAGACCCTGCATGATCCACCCAATGTATCCGGGTTACCTGCCTATTACCAGGAACCCCTGTATCATGAAATATGGATCAATTCTGATTCATTGCCTAAAAGAAACCAGTTCACCGATATCATGGTGAATTCTGGCTATACCCGGAATGGTCAACGGGTGATCTTTAACCTGGTGCCCTATGTTCAGCAATTCAGTAATCCCGGTAATCCCAACGACCTGATTGATGATGCGTTGAAATTTATTTTCAGGAACCAGTTGTCGTATGAAACGAAGAAGACCATCAAAACACAAATATTATTGAGCAACCAGTTGTATGATTATTACTGGACCAATGCCTGGATGGCCTATATCGCCAGCCCGACAACCGCCAATTTTAATATTGTCAATAACAGGCTGAAGCCCTTGTTTCAGTATTTCTTCAACCTGTCGGAGTACCAGTTATCATAAAAATAATCAGCATGAAAAGAAGAGATTTTTTACAAAAAAGCATTCCGGCAGCCACTTTGTTGCCTGCTTTGATAAATGGGTACTCTGTTAAAGCCTTTGCGGCAGATTCTCCCCTGGTGCAGGCCCTGATGCAGGGTATTACCAATACGGATCATGTGCTGGTGATCATTCAACTGGCAGGAGGGAATGATGGATTGAATATGGTGATCCCCATTTCTACTTATTCCAACTATTTTAATGCGCGGAGTAATGTGGCCATTCCCCAGAACAGGATTTTATCATTATCCGGAACGGGTGCATCAGGATTGCACCCCGCGATGACCGGGATGCAAAATATTTTTAATAACGGCAATATGAAAGTGGTACAGGCGGTTGGTTATCCCCAGCCGAATTTTTCTCACTTCCGTGCTACCGATATATGGATGAGTGCTTCCAACAGTAACCAGGAAGTATTTAATGGATGGGCAGGCCGGTACCTCAACTATGAGTATCCCAATTTCCCAACAGGTTATCCCAATACAGATATGCCCGATCCGTTGGCGATTCAAATTGGCTCCACTACCAGTTTAACCACACAGGGCCCGGTAGTTAATATGGGCATGAGTATTACCAGCGCTACTTCTTTTTATAACCTTGTTTCGGGAACTACTGATCCCGTGCCTGATACTCCTGCCGGTAAAGAACTAAAATATATCCGGTTGGTCAATCAGCAAACACAAAAATATTCAACTGTAATAAGAAATGCTGCGAATGCGGTGACCCAGCAATCCACCTATCCGACCAATAACAGTCTTGCTGATCAGTTAAAAATTGTTGCGAGGCTGATCAAGGGCGGATTAAAGACCCGGATATACATGGTGAGTTTTGGCGGGTTTGATACCCATTCCGTTCAGGTAAATGCGGCAGATACAACCACCGGCGGACATGCGACTTTATTACAAAGAGTTTCGGATGCCTGTAAAGCATTTCAGGATGACCTGCAGTTTTTACAGATACAGGACAGGGTGATCGGTATGACTTATAGCGAATTCGGACGTCGTATAAAATCCAATTCCAGTGTGGGTACGGACCATGGTGCTGCGGCTCCGATGTTTCTTTTTGGAACCAAGATTGAAACCGGCATATTGGGTAATAACCCCGATATCCCGATTAATGCTTCGGTGAATGATAATGTGCCGATGCAATATGATTTCAGAAGTATCTACTCAACCATCCTGGAAAAATGGTTCTGCCTGGATAAAACAATTGTAGCGGGCTTATATCCGCCGAATATCAACAGTCAGCTGCAATCATTGCCTTTGTTCAAGAGCAGTATAACTTGTAATGCTGTAGTGCCGCCGCCACCACCGGATCCGGTGATCGATGGCCTGATCACCAATTATCCCAACCCCTTTACCAGCAGTACAAAGATTACTTTTAAGACGGAAGGTGGTCATACGCTTATTCAGATCATCGATACCCTGGGACGGGTGATTCGCACATTAGTAGAAAAAGATTATGCGGCAGCTGCGACTGATTTTGTAACATTTAATGGTGAAGGATTACCGACGGGTATTTACTATGCCCGTTTACAGAATGGCGTGACACAAAAGGTAAGGCCGATGATGAAGGTGCGGGAATAATTAATAAATGAATGCTATGATATTAAAAAAGCCCCTGGTAATAATTATCAGGGGCTTTTATCTGCAATGTATACTTAACTATTAGTCAGATTGTCTATGTCCTGCATTCACCCAATCTGTAATTTTTTGTTTGTCAACATTGGTTAATGGACTATTAGGTGCCTGGGGCATAAAGGAAGGTACACCATCAACAGTCCGTGCTTTTATCCTGTCCCAATTATTTATAATATTTATATCGGAATCAAAGTTCTTGCCGCCGTCCATGCCACCATTCCGGTGACAGGGGCCGCAATAGCCTTTGATAATTTCTTTTACCAAAGCGTATTTGGGGCCATAGTTTAAAATAGTGATCTGTGCAGTATCCGTGCAGCCCTTCTGATTTTTAATGGTGATAATATAGTTGCCGGGGGCCAGGTTGGTAAAGTACCAGGATGACTGATAGCTGCCGGTATTCAGTTTATATGAAATAGTGTCGCCGCGTGGTTCCAGTATGGTGAGCGTTCCATTATTGGAAACACCCACGGATTCGGTTTTCGTGGACAAAATAGTATAGTTAACACCGGCACAGGGGTCAGGAGGAGGTGCCTGGGTATCTTTTTTATTACAGGAACTGATAAATACGATAGCGCCACTTAATAAGCCGGGAAAAAATATTTTTAGCTTCATAGCTGGCTTTGAATAGTTAATCATTGAAGGGTTTAAAACGTTTTGGGTATTTGTTATAACAAGATAAAAAATTATACCGAAAAGCGTCTTTATTATAAGAGTTGATTTACTTTTTAAAAAATCTTACCTAAGGGGCCCGGTACTAATTCGGAGTAATTCAACCCTTCGGTAGAACGGGTAATTCCCGTTTACAATAAAAGAAAATGTAACTATGTTGCAATTTTATTATCTTGCATCCCGATGAAGGGCCGCCCATTCATATTACGCGTTGCAGCATTTTTATTAGTCCTGGTTTTTTCTCAGAAGGCCGGAACTGGTTTATTTCTGCATAACCTGTTCCATAGCATCCTGGTGAACCATAATACGCCCCAGCCAGAGAATGAAAAAGGGAAAGACTTCAGTTATAATTGTACCTGTATTGATGATTTTTTAATGCCTTTTGATGAAACAGAAAAACCGGTTTGTTCTCAACCGGTTTTAGATCCCAGGATTCCTGTTGCCTTTTTGGAAGAACCAATACCTTTTCATACCTCCATTTTTTCTTTACTCCGCGGACCTCCCGCTTATTGGTTGTAAGAACTCCGAACACCTGCTTGTTATAAGAACTTCAGGTATGTCATTCAAATTTCTTTATTATTTATCGTACAAAAGACCCGTCTTTTAAATTATACAGTTATGAATTCGAAACGAAATATAGTGTTTTTTGCCAGCCTGTTTTTTTTGACAAATGTCATTGCCCAACCCAAACTATCGTTGAGTGGAAAAATAACAGATGCCAAAACAGGTGAACCATTAGCCGGGGCAAGTATTTATTTTCCCGATCTGCGTACAGGCGCTGCTTGTAATAGTGATGGCCTTTATATCATATCCAATATTGCCGCCGGTAAATATCTCATAGAAATAAGCCATCTTGGTTATGCTTCTGTTATCGAAACAGTTGAACTGGGTAATAATATTCAAAAAGATTTTAAACTCGCTCCTTCTGTTTTGGAGAATGAGGGCGTGACGGTGACCGGAGTATCAGCGGCAACCTCAACTAAACGAACACCAATACCGGTAAACATAATAAAGAAAGAAGATCTGTTCAGAAATTCTGCAACTAATCTTATTGATAATATAGCTAAAACACCGGGAGTTGCACAGGTATCAACCGGGCCGGCCATTTCCAAGCCATTGATCCGTGGTTTGGGATATAACAGGGTCGTTGTGGTAAATGACGGAATCAGGCAGGAAGGTCAGCAATGGGGCGATGAACATGGTATTGAAATAGATGAGCAGAATGCTACTAAAGTGGAAATACTGAAAGGTCCCGCCTCGTTAATGTATGGCAGTGATGCTTTGGCCGGAGTTGTAAATGTACTATCTGTTTTACCGGCCCCTGAAGGAAAAATAAAAGGAACTATTTCCGGTGCTTACTTAACAAACAACCGACAGCGCAATTTTCATGCAGATATCAATGGCAATGCGCATGGATTTATCTGGGGGTTGTATGGTTCCGGTAAAGCAGCAGCAGATTATCAAAATAAGTACGATGGGTATGTTTTCAATTCCAAATTCAATGAAAAAGCATTCGGTGGTTACATCGGGTTGAATAAGAGTTGGGGGTATTCACATGTGTATATAACAAAATTTAACCAAAACCTGGGCCTGGTGGAAGGGGACCGTGATGACGCAACCGGAAAATTCTTAAAACGTGTGAATCGGGGAGGAGTAGCGGTTGAAGAAATGGCTACCCAGGCGGATTTTAAATCAACGGATCCGTTTGTACCAAATCAACGGATACAGCATTTTAAAATAGCTGCTGATAATAGTTTTAATACAGGAAAAAACCGGGTAACATTCACGCTGGGCTATCAGCGGAATCAGCGGCAGGAGTTTGGAAACATTCTTAACCCGGAAGAGCCAGGTTTATATTTTAACCTGGGCACCGTAAATTATAATCTTCAATATCATTTTGCCGAAAAAAATAACTGGAAAACCACGATTGGTATCAATGGCATGCAACAAACCAACAGGAATAAAGGTACCGAACAACTTATCCCGGAATATTCTTTGTTTGATATCGGCGGATTTATTTACACCCAGAAGCGGATTAATAAATTTACCTGGAGTGGGGGCATCAGGCTTGATAACCGTTCTCTTGATTCCAGGGAATTACGAGAGGGGCCTGACGTGAAATTTGAAGGATTTAAAAAGAATTTTTCCAATGTTTCCGGAAGCGCTGGTTTTACCTATGAAGTCAGCAAAAAAGTAACACTAAAATTTAATCTGGCCCGGGGATTCCGGGCTCCGGGCATCCCCGAACTGGCCAGTAATGGGGCTCATGAAGGAACGAACCGGTTTGAATATGGAGAACAGAACCTGAAATCAGAAACCAGCTTACAACCTGATGCAGGTATTGTAATAGCAGGTGAACATGTTTCATTAAACGCCAATATTTTTTATAATCCCATTAAGAATTTTATTTATTACCGTAAACTCCTGGCAGTTGGCGGAGGTGATTCTTTGATCGTGGATGGTACGGAAACTTTTTTTGCTTTCCGTTTTAACCAGAATAATGCAAAACTTTACGGCCTTGAATTTAACCTGGATTTTCACCCTCACCCTTTAGACTGGCTTCATGTGGAGAACACCTTTTCATGGGTTCGCGGGGTACTCGGCCGGGAGCAGGATGGAAGTAAGAACCTGCCATTTATTCCGGCAGCCCGGCTGATCAGCGAAATAAAAATAGACCTGTTGAAAAAAGGAAAAATATTCCGTGATTTTTTTATTAAAGCGGAAATGGATAACACTTTTGCACAGCAGCATCCTTTTACCGGATTTGAAACAGAAACGGCTACTAATGGCTATAGCCTTTTTAACGCTGGTTTTGGAGGTGATATAAGACGCAAGGACAAAATGCTTTTCACAATTTTCCTGGGTGCTAATAATATTACTGATGTGGCATATCAAAATCACCTGAGCCGTCTCAAATATGCCCCAGTAAACAGTGTTACAGGCAGAACCGGGGTATTCAATACCGGGAGGAATTTTTCCATCAGGTTAAATATCCCCCTGGAGTTCTCTGCAAAATAATTATTCGGAAAGCCCGATTGATTTGAGGCTGTCTTAAAAGGGTCAATCTTTGTCATATTGAGCTATGACGAAATAGGATAAAAATTGACCAGCAAATTTGTACGCATTTTGATAAACTCAATGTGACAAATTTGCTGGCTTTTGTGACAGCCTCTACTTTATTATACAGACATTTGCCTCATGGAAATAACGTTCAACACACCCGCCCTGCTTTTCCCGGCCATCAGTTTGTTATTACTGGCGTATACAAACCGGTTCCTGGCCCTGGCCAACCTCGTAAGGAAATTACACGATGAGTATAAAAAGAGCGGTGAAAATAAAAAAATGATCGTACACCAGATACGCAGCCTCCGTCAGCGGCTGCGGTTGGTTAGGTATATGCAGACCCTTGGCGTTTTCAGTTTTCTTTCTTGCGTGGTATGTATGTACAGCATTTACAGTGAATGGACGGTTTTTTCAAGGTATATTTTTGCCACCAGCCTGTTAAGCCTGCTTATTTCACTGGTCATTTCATTGATTGAAATTACGCAGAGTACCCGGGCCCTGGAGATGGAGCTCAGTGATATAGAAGAATTCGAAAATGCCGGTATTTTTTCTAACCTGTGGCCGGGCAGTAATGAAAAAAAAGAACCTTAGATTTACAACCATGAAGCCAGGATATCAAAACTCATTTTGGGGGATTCTGATTATTGCAGCGCTGGCTGTTGCCTGTTCAAAAGGCAGCACAAACACTAACGATGATGGTACCGGGGGCAACCCGCATGTGGATAATCCTACCGATACCACTGCACCGATTCTGGATATTTATACCCCTGTCGCGAACCAGATTTTTGTAAGCGGGAATGTGGTAACGGTTACCGGCAAAATAACCGATGACTATGGATTATACCGGGGGAGTATCAAAATAATAGACGATGCAAGCGGTGCGGTTTTGAAGGTACAAGCCTACGAAATTCATGGAATCCTTTCTTATAATTTCAGTATTAGTTATACAGCTACTGTAACAACAGTTGCTGATTACACCGTTACGGTACAGTTTGAAGATCATGGAAATAATATCACAACCCGAACCGTGAAAATAAAAGTGATCCCCTGATTGGCTAGAGACTTTTGACAATTTTCAGCACCTGTATCCAGCTTCCGCCGTTATAAATATCTTTCAATCCCTTTGCCTTCAACATTTTTACTGCCTGGCTGCTTCTTTCACCCGATGCGCAGCAAAAGATAACCGGCCGCTTCATGTCTTTTATTCTTATTGCATTGGCCGCAATTCGGTCAACCGGGATATTAATGGAATCAGGGACACGGCCCTGGTCAAATTCATTCGGGGTGCGGACATCGATAATGATGGCCCCTTGTCTGAGCTTATTTTTAATAGGGCTATTACCCAATCCTAAAAATGACAATAGTCCCATGAATTAAGCAACGCTGATTTTTGTTTTTCTTTCACCGATTTGCTGACGCCACATGGCATAGTACAAACCTTTTTCTTCTAAAAGTTTTTGATGATTGCCTGTTTCCACCACATCCCCTTTTTCCAAAACATAAATCCTATCGGCATGCATGATGGTACTCAGCCGGTGAGCTATTAATATAGTAACCTGGCTTCCCTGCCGGGAGATATCACGAATGGTATCGGTAATCTCTTCTTCGGTGAGCGAATCCAATGCGGAAGTGGCTTCATCAAACAACAAAAGTTTTGGTTTACGCAATAAGGCCCGGGCAATGGAAAGACGTTGCTTTTCACCACCACTCAATTTCAATCCGCCTTCCCCGATCATGGTTTCAAGTCCCTTCTCTGCCCGGGACAGCATATGCTGGCAAGCGGCCTTATTCAACACATCCAGTAAATCGTCATCACTGGCAGCGGGATTTACAAACATCAGGTTCTCCCGTATCGTTCCGGAAAAAAGCTGGGTGTCCTGTGTCACAAAGCCAATCTGATTTCTCAGGTCTTCGAAGTCAATATTGTTTTCATCAATACCATTATACAGTATGCTTCCTTCCTGCGGCCGATATAATCCTACCAGTAATTTCATCAGGGTCGTTTTACCTGAACCGGATGGGCCTACAAAAGCAATGGTCTCACCAGTGGTTACTTTGAAACTGATATCATTAATGGCTTTATGCGAGGCGGATTGATGTTTGAAAGCCACATTTTCAAACTCAAGTGTTTGTATTTGTCCCAGGTGTTTGGGATTGGCCGGCTGTGCCTCGGGGGCTTTTTTCATGAGGTTGCCAAAATTTTCCAATGAGGCCTGTGCTTCGCGGTACGTAAGAATGATATTGCCGATTTCCTGTAAGGGCCCGAAGACAAAGAAGGAAAAGATCTGCATGGTTACTAATTGCCCGGCATCCATTCTACCACGGAATATCAGCCAAAGCAGCATAAACAGAATGACCTGCCGTAACGTATTAACAAAAGTTCCCTGGACAAAACTGATACTCCGGATGCGTTTTACTTTGGTCAGTTCCAGGCCCAGAATTTTAAATGTGTTTTTATTCAGACGGCTTACTTCCTGTTTGGTAAGGCCCAGGCTTTTCACCAGTTCAATATTCCGAAGCGATTCGGTGGTTGCCCCGGCCAGGGCCGTCGTTTGTCCTACAATTTTCTTTTGAATTGTTTTTACTTTTTTACTCAGCAGGTTGGAGATAATGGTGAGTAAAAATATGCCACCAAAATAAATAAAGGGAAGGCTCCAGTGAATCGTGGTGGCATATACTGCTACAAATAAGATCCCTATTATTACGGGGAAAAGAATATTGATAAAAGAAGCTACAAATTTTTCGGTGTCGATCCTTACTTTTTGTAATACACTCAGCGTTTCACCGCTCCTGGAATCTTCAAATTCCTGGTAGGGAAGCTTCATGGCATGTTGCAGCCCCTGTGTAAAAATAGTTGCACCGAATTTTTGGGTGATAAGACTCAGGAAATAATCCTGGAAAGCTTTTGCAATCCGGCTGATCATGGCAACAGAAATGGAAGCAAGCAATAACCAAACAACGCCATATAATATTTTGGGCTTTTGAATTTTAGTGATCACGCCGGAGGGATCTACTTTAATACTGGTATCAATGACCGTTTCTTTAGTAAACAGGAATTCATTCCAGCCAAAAGGATTTACTTTTTCATGATAAGAACCCAGGTTCACTAATTTTCCGAAAATGATCGGGTCAATGAGCGAAAAACCGATATTGATGGCGGCTAATAAAAGCACCAGGGCCACAAGCCATTTATAGGGTTTCAGGTATTTAAGAAGTGTTTTCATAAAAACAATTAAGAATAGAACCGGTGACCATGCAAAAATCGCTGCAATAGCTAAACCTTCAGCCGGGACAGTCTTTTTTGACAAATTAAGCATCGAATATACGATTCTCCGGAGTTTAACCGGGCAAACTGTCATGCCGGACGACCGGTTAAAGAATAATAATTATTTGGGAATTCCTTATTTATAGAACTTTCGAAAATAAAACTCTGTAATAAAGCGTAGTGTTTTTGTAACGACCGGGTTATCTTTACTTAATGGAAAAGCCATTGGTTTCGGTGGTGCTTTGTACGTATAACGGAGGGAAATTTCTCGCTGAACAACTTGAATCGATACTCCGTCAAACCTATAAACCGCTTGAGCTGATCATATCAGATGATGCTTCTGAAGATGATACCCGGCAGGTATTAAAACTTTATGAAGATCATCCGGCTGTTCATATATTTTACCAGGCTAAAAACATAGGCCTGACCAGCAATTTTGCCTTTGCTGCTGCACAAACAAAGGGGGCGTTGATCGCTTTTTCTGACCAGGACGATATCTGGCTGGAAAATAAAATTGAACAACTGGCAGCCGCTATCGGCGATAGCCCGCTTGTTTACAGTAATTCCTTACTGGTAGATGAAGCAGGTAATTCTATGCAAACAAAACTGTCGGATCTGCGCAACATGTATAGCGGTAATGATAGCCGGGGATATATTTTATTTAGTTGTGTATGGGGGCATGGCATGCTGATCACCAGGAAACTGCTGACACAATCCCTGCCTATGCCGGAAGTGGTGCATCATGATATCTGGATCGTTTTCCAGGCTTTCTTAAACGGGGGCATTATCTATTTAGATGAGGTATTGACCCATTACCGTCAGCATAGCCATTCGGCCAGTAAAACACTGCCCGAGAAAAAGAGCGAGCGGACAAAAGAATACAGGTATGCCATCTACCAGATGAAATTGAGCTGGATAAAATTGATGCAACAAAATGAAAGAAAGGAATTTCAACCTTTTTACCAGCGACTGTTAAAACTTTATGAAGAAAAAGATCAAAAAAAGTATGTATTCCCACTTTTAATTTTTCTGCTGAAATATCGTAAAGAAATATTCCAGCTTTCTAAAAAAGGAATTACCAGCCAGTTGGTTGAAATACTCAAACAGGCCAGGGGAGAAAAACCCTGATTATTTTTTCTGCAAATAAAAGGCGGCAGTATCACCATAATTTTTATTATTCATCTCTGCCAGTATTCGTTTGTACTCACTGATCTGACTTTTCGTAAAGGCGCTGTTTTTTTTATCTATCATATGACTGCCTTTTGAATACAAGGACATTCCCCGTTTATACTGTTCGCTGCACCAGATAAGATAGTCCACCGTATCATAAGCTGTTTTTATTACTTCAAAACCTGCCTGTTCTGCCAGCATCCGCATCCCTTTTTCTGAAGGGATAAATAAATGCCTGGGGGCATCCAGCCCGGCCCAATATTCTTTGTAGGTGTTCCATCCATAATTTCCCATGATGGGAATGCGGACCAGCAGGTATTTTTTTTCATTTAATAATGACCAGGCTTTTTTCAGGGCCTGGAGCGGATCGGCCATGTGTTCAAGTGCATGGTGCATCATAATAACATCAAACCGGCCATCAACAGCATCAATTTCTTTTTTAAGAATTTTTATCGCACCGTAATCCTGTTCCTGTTTTATAAAAGGATCAATACCGGTGAGATCCGTAAACCCCATCTTATACAATTTGCCCAGCAGCATGCCGCTCCCGCAGCCAACATCGAGTAGGGCATCATTTAGCTGAGCTTTGGTATGCAGCATCCAGGTATAGTATTCGGGCAACGAATAGCCAATTGAAAGTAGGGAGCCGGTCAATTTGTTTTTGCCATACAATAAATAACGGGTTTTGGCGGTCCGCAGGTAACCCGGCTTTTTTAATTTTTTTAGGGTGGTGGAAAATGAATAATAATCTTCCGTAGGATAATAACCGGTGAAGTCAATCGGGGGGTTCAATAATTGCATGGAACCGCAATGACCGCAAAGCTGGTAACTGAATTCTTCCCCTAAACCCAGTTGCAGTTCTTTAATAGAAAATAACTGGTTGTTGGATGTATTATGACAAATGATACAGGCGGTTGACACAGAAATTTATTTGATCGGGAACAAAATAAATGAAAAGCAGTTATAACAGAAGTTTATTCTGCTTTAACTATTTTCCCGGCCTTTCTTCTTTTTTTAGACCCAAAATTCACCCAGCCCATCCCTCTCTATCCAGGCTTCTGTATTGAATGGCTTCCGCCAGGTATTCAGGCCTGATGTCGGCGTCATGAGAAAGATCGGCAATGGTTCGGGATACTTTTAAAATCCGGTCATAGGCCCTTGCAGACAAACTTAATTTTTCCATGGCGGCTTTTAATAAATCAGCCCCTACCTTACTTATCACACAAATTTCTTTCAGCATCTTACTGCTTATTTGTGCATTGCAATAAATGCCGGGATAATTTTTATAGCGTTCTCCCTGAATTTCCCGGGCTATAATAACGCGGTCACGGATGCTAGCAGAATTTTCCTGTGGCTTCAGGGACGACAGCTCACTGAATGCCACCGGGGTAACTTCTACATGCAGATCAATTCTATCCAACAAGGGGCCGGATATTTTATTTAAATATTTCTGCACGGCACCCGGCGGACAGGTACAGGCTCTTTCCGGGTGGTTATAATAACCGCAGGGACAGGGATTCATTGATGCAATGAGCATAAAGCTGGCGGGGAAATCAGTGGCTATCTTGGCCCTGGATATCGTTACTCTTCTTTCTTCCATCGGCTGCCTCATTACTTCCAGTACGGTTCTTTTAAATTCAGGCAATTCATCTAAAAATAAAACACCATTATGCGCTAATGAAATTTCTCCCGGTTGCGGGATTCCCCCGCCTCCGACGAGGGCTACATCAGAAATAGTGTGGTGCGGAGATCGAAAGGGCCTTTTAGAAACAAGTGTTGAGTTCTCGGGAAGTTTCCCGGCAACAGAATGGATCTTCGTTGTTTCCAGCGCTTCGGGTAAGCTAAGCGGTGGTAGTATCGTCGGTAATCTTTTTGCCAGCATTGTTTTGCCTGCACCGGGCGGGCCGATCAATATGGCATTGTGACCTCCAGCTGCAGCTATTTCCAGCGCTCTTTTAATATTCTCCTGTCCTTTTACATCGGCAAAATCAATTTCAAAATCATATTGTGATTGAAAAAATTCTTCCCGTGCATTTACCACGGTGGGCTCTAATCTTTTTTCTTCGTTTTCAAAAAACTCAATTACTTCTTTAATATGGCTTACGCCATATACTTTCAGCTTGCTTACCATGCCCGCTTCCTTGGCATTCATTTTTGGAACGATGAGACCGGTAAAGCCTTCCTTCGCGGCCTGTATGGCAATGGGTAAAGCACCTTTGATGGAACGTATTTCGCCGTTGAGTGACAATTCACCCATTATAACATAGTTGGATAATGCTTCCGGGTTTTCAATTTGTTCGGTTGCCGCTAAAATTCCCAGGGCAATAGGAAGGTCAAAAGCTGTTCCGCTTTTTTTTATATCAGCGGGTGCCATATTCACCACCACTTTCGTGCGGGGCACCTGGAATCCGTTGGTTTTAAAAGTACTCTCTACCCTTTGTAAACTTTCTTTAACTGCATTGTCAGGCAGACCCACGATCATCATATCTTTTCCCGAAGTGCTGAGCCAGTTTACTTCAATGGTAATGCTGATCGCCTCCACGCCATACACAGCACTGCCAAATGTTTTTACAAGCATGATTTGAAGGTAGAAGAAATATCCATGCCCGGGTACTACCTGAAAGTGGTATTCTTATGCTTTCAATATCCCGAAAATGCAAACCAATAAGTTTATTATTTTATTTCGGTCACTGATCCTTCAAAAAGCAGGGAGGTATTCGGGTCAAGCCTGATCTTTGATGGCTTCCGGGGCACAGCCCATGTAAATCGTTGTACTTTATTTTCTATAGTTAGCGGCATTATTATTTTTTTATTACTGAAGGTCATTTCTATTTCCAGCGGCAGGGTAAACAGCCTGTCGTTTTGCATCTGAACGATCTCCACCTGCACCTTTTTATTCCTGGCCAGGTATTTCCATTTTATGCTAAGTGCCGGGTTTACGGTGCTGTATAACCACTGGGTGAAGAATTTTTCAAAATTTTTTCCGGAGACGGATTCAATAATTTTCAGCAGGTCCCCGGTATCGGCATTTTTACCGGTGTAGGTTTCATAATAGATACGGATGCATTTTTTAAAAATGGAATCACCCAGTTGCCGGCGCAACATGTGCAGTACCCAGCTACCTTTCTGATAACTGTTAATATTAAGTAATTGCATAAAGTTAGTGGTAGGGTCAACCACCGGTCTATGTGCCAGTTTTACAAAATGAATAATTTGATCCCGATCTTTTTGCAGGCTTTTATTCAGGCTGTCGGTTCCATATTTTGCTTCTTCATAAATATGTGCGAGATAGGTGGCAAATCCTTCACTCAGCCATAGATGGGCATAGCTTTTTTCGGTAGCCATATTACCAAACCACTGGTGAACGATTTCATGGGCCAGCAGGCTTTCTTCCTGCCGTTTTCCGGTTATGGAGTTTTCAAAATAAAAAATAGCGCTGGCATTTTCCATGCCGCCGAAAATGGTTTTGGACTGAACATTGGCTAATTTTTTAAAAGGATAAGCCCCGATGTAATTCATGTAAAACCCAAGAATTTCTTTGGCAGGTGCATAATCATAAAAGCCTTCCTTTTTATTTTCGGGGAATACCCAGCTATAGACCGGTACATTATTTATTATACCTACTGTGTCCACCGCAAAATCAGCAACCCCGATAGCGAATACTTTGGTTGGAAGGGGAACATCTTCCAGGTAATGGGTTTTTCTTTTATTTCCCGGCATCATGGTTTCTTCAAGCAAAAAACCGTTTGATATGACCCGGTAATGATCAGGCGCTGTTACGATAAACTCAACCGAAGCCTTGTCGTTGGGATCATCTACGCAGGGAATCCAGTTATGAGCCCGGTTGGGCCAGTGGTCAGCAAAGAAAGTACGGTGCCCGTATTTATTTTTGGAGATAATAAGGCCATCTGAAGGAATGCCTATGTAATTAATGATAAATCTAAGTGTATCTCCGAATCGTGGGACTTCAGGGTAATAAATGTTCAAATAATTCTTTTCATGTTTATAAACGCAATGATTTGTTTTGCCGGGAACGGTTATGGGCCCTTCAATTAACATTCCTGTTCCGCCAGTGCTTATGTTACTTAATTCAAACTGGATTAAAGGGGCAAGTGTTGACCGGTAATTGTCTAAAAAAGAAATTGTTGCTTTCCCTTTTATGGTGTCATTCTTGTCATTCAGTTCAATTTCATACTTATAATGTACCACATCTATCTTGCTTTGAGCCTTTATTGTAGTAACAGAAAGACAAAATACTATAAGCGAAAAAAGATACCTGTTCATAGATTACAAATTAAAGAATAATATTCCCGTTAATTCAATTGATCTTATAAACCGGGGTTTTACAAATTTTCCAGCATTTCCACTACTTTTTCCCGTTTCAGTATCACATAACCGATACGATCATTGCTGATTCCCTCTTTTAACTGGTAACTGAATTCCAGTTGTTCATTTTTTACATTGGTTTCAAAGTAACGGAAGGAAATATTAGGATAGCTTTTCAGCTCTTCACCTATTTCATACAAATGCGTTGAAAGAATGAACAACGAGTTCTTCATTTTCATTAGCCCTTTGATAACGGTCAGCGAACATTTCATCGCATCCTGTACATTGGTTCCTTTAAAGAGTTCATCGATCAGTACCAGCCATTTTTTGCCATTGTTTATTTTTTCAATGGTATTCTTGATGCGCTGCACTTCATTAAAGAAAAAGCTTTCGCCTTTGGCAATATTATCCACCACATTGATATTACTCAGCAACCCGTCAAAAAGGGTCAGCTTCATTTTTTGCGCCGGAACACCCATGCCAATATGTGCCAGGAAAACGGCGGATCCAACGGCTTTTATCAGTGTGCTTTTGCCGGCCATATTCGCACCGGTCAGGAAAAGGAAATTATGTTCCGGATCCATCTCCAGATCATAGGCCACAGGTTGGGGTAATAATAAATGGTATAAACCTTTTGCATCCACAAGGGGTGTTTCCTGTTTTATAAATTCGGGAAAACTCAGTCCAAACGTTTTTACGGCTACGGCCATAGAGTACCAGGCATCCAGCCGGCTGAAAATATCGATCAGCTCCAATGTTCCGTTTTTGTATCTGCCCCGTAAATGGTAACCGAAATACAGGTTTTGCCGGGCGGAAAATTTCTGACCGGGTTCGGTTTCAGCAAGTTTTTGCAGCGGGGGTTCTTTCAGTAACCCGTTTATTCGGTCAATGTATAATTTAATATTAGCCGGCAGGTCAAGGTCCTCAAGTAACGCCCCGATTTTTTTAATTCCCCGGTAAAAATCTGTGAAATGGGTTACTGAATATTTCAGCATCGCATAATCTTCATTGTGCAGCCATTTATACAGCAGGTTATTAAAAGAGGCCGGGGCTTCGCTGATGGGATCAAGGGCATAGTCCATGAATTTGTCCATCACCAGTACGGTACCATTACTGATATCGCCGGGCCAGTCTTTTATATGCTCCATAAAAGTGCGGATGACTTTTTGCGTGCCCAGTATTTTCGCCAGGTCATCATGGGGTTCGCTGAAAAATTTACGCAGCCATTCGCGGCCACCCACGGTTCGGGTAAAGTTTAGTTTATGGAAAATAGAATACTCTTCTTCCGCGTGAAAGATGGAGATATCACTGAATGATGTTTTGTCTATTTGCATAGTTAGATTGAACGCAGATAATTAAGATTTTTAAGATTAGCGCAGTTAAAGTCAGGATAATTCATAAGCATCCCGACAATCTGTGTTCCTTTCTTATCTGTCAAATTTAAGCCGTTGACCTTTCTGTGTTTCATCCCACACGCCATTTCCCCACACTAAATTTCCGTTTACAAACGTATGAGTAATAGATGCAGGAAATTCAAAATTCTCCAAAGGACTCCAGCCACATTTGTATAAAATATTTTCACGGGTGACTTTTGTGGATTCATTCAGGTCTGCTATTACCAGGTCCGCCTGATATCCTTCCCGGATATAGCCCCGGTCTTTTACCTGGAAACAATCAGCAACCGCATGGCTCATTTTCTCTGCAATCTTTTCCAAGGAAATTTTCCCTTCTTTGTAATAATGAAGCATTAATAATAACGGATGCTGAACCAGCGGAAGCCCGGCATGGGCTTTTTCGTAAACTCCCTGCTCTCCCCGGGGAGAAGAGTAGGGGAAGAGGTACCCTTTTTCTTCCCAGGTATGTGGTGCATGGTCCGTAGCAATCACATCCAGGCGGTCATCCAGCAATGCTTTCCATAAAGCCTCTTTATTGGAGGGTGCCTTAATAGCCGGGTTGCATTTTATCTGGTTACCCAACCGGGCATAATCATCGCTGGTAAAATGTAAATGATGCACACATACTTCCGCCGTGATACGTTTTTGTTTTAACGGGAACATATTGGTGAACAACTGCAATTCCTTTTCCGTACTGATATGGAGAATATGCAGCCGGGTATTATATTTTTTTGCAATCTGTATGGCATATAGAGATGATTCGTAACAGGCCTCTTCATCTCTTATCAGCGGATGATCGTCAGCCGTTAATACTTTGCCGGTCTTTTTTATTTTCTCCAGGTTCTGCCGGATTATCTTTTCATCTTCGCAGTGCGTTGCGATCAGCAGTTCACTTTCACGGAAAATCTTATCGAGCGTATTCGGATTATCTACCAGCATATTACCGGTGCTGGCACCCATAAAGATTTTAATACCACAGACATCTTTCCGCTTTTCATTCGTTTTTAATACTTCACCGGCATTATCGTTACCGGTCCCCATATAAAAAGAATAATTGGCCAGCGATGATCGGGCAGCGATCTGGTATTTGTCTTCCAGCAACTCTTGTGTCAGTGCATTGGGAATGGTGTTCGGCATTTCCATATAACTTGTAACGCCACCCGCTACGGCGGCTTTTGCTTCCGTATAGATGGTTGCCTTGTGTGTCAGCCCCGGTTCCCGGAAATGCACCTGGTCGTCAATACAACCCGGAAACAGATATTTCCCTTCACCATTAATTTCCGATGCTGGTGCATTGATCTGCGCGGAAATTTTTTCAATCCGCCCATTTGTTATTAACACATCAGCCGTTTTAATATGGCCTTCGTTGACAACCTGTATATTTTTTATCAGATATTTTTGCATATTTTGGCGTCCGAATCTAATCTCCTGACACATGCAATTTAAAAAAACCCTTGTAAGACTGCTGCTAATTCTTTTTCCCCTGGCCGGAGCCGCCCAAACTACCTATCTGCCTCAGGGTGATAAATCAAACATTTTACTGGAACGGCTGGAAATCAAAGCAGGAAAGGACTCTATTCTGAACTTTTCCAAAACAAAGCCTTTCAGCCGTAAACAGGCCTATTTGGGTGTCAGCAGTTTTGTGCAGCGGTTTGGAGTCAAGTCGCTTTCAAAAACAGATGCCTATAATCTCAACAGCTTTTACAGGAATAACCTGGAATGGCTCCCGGTTGCCGAACAGGCTCTGTTTAAGAGCAAGAAACCGATAGCCAAAAGTTTTTATAAAACACCGGCCACTCTATATGAAGTGCATGTAAAAGATTTTGACCTGGCCATCAACCCGGTCATTCAATATGCCCTTTCAAAAGAAAATAACAACAGCGAAAAACTTTTTCTGAGCACCAGAGGATTAACCCTACGGGGACGGATCGCCCAAAAAATCGGGTTCAATATTTATATTACCGACAACCAGGAGCGCGATCCGGCTTATGTACAGCAATGGGTAACTTCTCATAAGGCGGTTCCCGGTGCAGGATTATACAAAGCATTTAAAGGAACCGGTTTCGATTATTTTGACGCCCGGGGTTATTTTACATTCAATGTTACCAAATACATTGATGTGGCTTTTGGGTACGATAAAAACACAATCGGCAATGGCTATCGCAGTTTATACTTAAGTGACTTCAGCAACAACATGCTTTTTTTAAAATTAAATACCCGTATATGGAAATTTAATTACCAGAATCTTTTTATGGAATTGCATCCGACTGAATCGGTGTTGGCAAACCGGCTTCTTCCCAAAAAGTATGCAGTGATGCACCACCTCGATATAAATGTAACCCGGCGATTGAATATCGGTTTGTTTGAAGGGGTCATGTTTGGCAGAAAGGACCGGTTTGAATTTGGCTACCTGAATCCTGTTATCTTTTACCGTTCCATTGAATTGCAAAACGGAAGTTTTGACAACTCGGTGGCCGGGGTTGACTATAAACTCAATATAAAAAAACAGTTCCAGGTATACGGACAATTCCTCCTCGACGATATCAACATTGCTGAAATTAGAAAAGGCAGTGGTTATTGGGCCAACAAATGGGGTATTCAATTTGGTGGAAAGTATATCGATGCTTTTGGTATCAGCAACCTTGATCTGCAGGTAGAAATAAACCGGGTTCGCCCTTTTGTGTATTCTCATTATGATTCCACAGCCAATTACGCACATTATAATCAACCGCTGGCACACCCGCTGGGAGCCAATTTCCAGGAGTTCATCGCCATCGCCCGGTATCAGCCGGCACCTCGTTGGCTGGTGGTTGCAAAAGCCATTGCCTGGAAACAGGGATTGGATCTGCCGGGTGATAGTTATGGCGCCAATATTTTTCTTCCCAACAGTTCGGTCTACCGTATCAGGGATTATGGTTATAAAATTGGTGATGGCCGGCAGAGCAAAGGATTCTATTTATCCCTGTTAGCATCGTATGAGATACGGGAGAATGTTTTTGTGGACCTGTCCCTGGTAAAACGAAAACTCGATATCACTACCGCACCGCTGGTAACAACTGATGCCACGATTATTTCCGGCGGGTTCCGGATAAATATCGGCAGAAGAGATTTTGATTTTTAGTACAAAAAATGACCGGGTTGATTTTGAATTGCAGATTCCGGGCAATATCATCAAAAACCGGCTATTTGTATTGAAGTCCTTATGCTATCGGGATCGTGTTTGATATAATTTATACTCCGTAGTCTGAAGTTCTATTTTTGTATAATTCTTTAAAATGCTATCCGGAAGGTTTTCATTTTTTATTATTAAATAGGCTCTTTTATTTGCCAGGTTTGAATCCAGGCTTACATTTTTAAATCGGGCAAAATAGCCCTGTAAACTCCAATCCCACCATAAATCCGGAACAACATTGATCGTACTTCCATACGAAATTTTAGAAAGGATCAAATGAGTATCCTGGATCTTATTTTTATCTCTCCCGATATGGTTTGCAAAATACAGGCAGAGTATTACCCCGATGAAAAATAATCCATAACCGGTAAATTTGAAAAGCAAAAATTTTTTCGAACGATAATTTATAGTATCCAAAAAAAATGCTGCCAGGGGGTATAAAAGTATGGCGGCACCGATTGCAAAAAACGGGAAAGCGGTCAGAATATAAATACCGCTTTGTTTCATACTGATCATTACAGGCAGAACACCCGCCAGGCCCAGTAAAATAAATACCCCGGCCTTTTTATAATAGCTTTTTAATGTGGTAAAAGGGAATTTTTTTCGCCATCCTGCGCCTATAAAAAGCAGGCTTAATCCAATCACCGGGATTAATTCCATTAATAGTTTTTTTACAATAAAAAAACGGGAATTAACAGCTACGATATTTTTCAAACTATAAAGTACCTGGTTATTAATATATTTATTAAGGCTCAATCTGGCTTCCGGGGAAAGTATAATGAGCGTTACCAGGGGTAATACTGTAAACAGAAATATTCCAATACTATCTGTCAGCATTTCCCGAAATGATTTTTGCCGGGACAAAAGCCACCAAAAAAACGGGAATGTCCAGGGGAAAAATGCCACAAATCCTTTGGTTAGAAACCCAAGGGCCAGCATCGATCCGGAAAGAAGAACATAAAAAAAGCGGTTACTTTTCTGGCTTTTCAGATAAAACAAAACGGACAGTGAAGTAAATATCATCATCGTGTTTTCCAGCACATTATTCTTACAAGCCCAGGAAACAAGTGGAATTGAAAACCAGCAGAGTAATGGTAGCCAACCATGCCGGTATCCCAGAGTTTTCCAGATATTAAGCAGGATACAGCCGGTTATTACGTACGTTGTTATAGAATAAATTTTATCAACATAACTGCTGTCTCCGAAAAGCGTAATAAATAAACTTTGCAGACCGAATGCTAAAGGCGGATGTTCATTGAATTGTGTAAAGGTGGTTGCTGTAAATTGACGGTTCCAGAATGTACCTATGCCATGTGCTAAATTGTTTGAGATGGTGGAATAAAATAATCCGTCAATAAACATGCCTTCCGATAATATTTCCGGGCTTATCAGTATTAAAAAAGCGCCTATGACAAAGAGGTAAAAGGGAAGTGTTTTGGAAGATTTAGCATTTAGGCTCATGCTTATGGGTTTGTTTCTGCTGCCAAAGGTTTTCAGACCAGCACCCGGCTGACAGAATCTGGATTTTTTACAAAAGAATTATCAAATAGATAAACCCTTCTTTTTTCTCCCGGAACTTGCCGGATTTTCAATATTAAAACTTCAGTAAGGTATTATTCTTAGATGAATATACGACATCCGGAACAAGTTTAATTATCCTTCCAGGTGTATGCTGAACACAATCATTCTTGATTGCATTTTATCGAAGACGCTGGAAAATTTTAAGTTTTGATCCCGGGCATGGATATTAGGAAGACCGTTGCTGATTTTTATTTCCGGCGAAAAAATAAAACTTTCAAAAAAGAAATTGAAGCCAATTCCGAATTCGGGGCCGTAATCAAATTTTCCAATTTTAACCTGGTCATCCACTCTTTTCTTCCGGGCGTTCGAAGCCATGTCAATATCCGCTTTAAATCCCGCCAGTGTGTATACCCTGAAATTGCCGATCCGGTCACTCTGGAATTTTATCTGAAAAGGAAAGGACATGGTAACAGATTCCACTTTTTTAGTTACTTCCGTCAGGCCATCTAAATCCGGGAACCTGAGTTTGTAAAAAAGATTTCTTTCAATAAACATCAGTTGGGGATTGAACCGGAGTTGAAACCGGTTGGATAGCCTGGTCGTAACATGAAGTCCCAGTGAAAAACCACCCGAATTCACCGGCTCTGCTACATAAATACTATCGCTCTGTAAAAACAGCGGATCCAACTCTGTGTGAAAGCGGGCCGAACTGAAACCCAGCGTAATGCCAAAATAAAAGGGTTTATCATCCTGGTCCGTTTTATTCATTTCCACGCGGCTGAATTGTGCCATGGATGCATGGCATAGCAACAGCAAACCAGTAAACAAGCCTGATCCGTTTATTCTTATAAAGGTTTTCTTCCGGAGTAAATGCAACATATTCCTAAGCTTAGTGGGGTATATTCCGTTTCCGAATACCCCGCTTTTTTTAAAATGTCAGTAAATAATTGGCGATCCGGAAAAGCATTGGCCGACTCATTCAAATATTGGTATGCTTCTTTGTTTTGTTTGAACCAACGGGCTACCTGGGGTGCTACCATACCCATGTACAGGTTATATAAACTTTTAACAACTTTACGGCGGGGTTTAGAAAATTCCAGAACGATCAAACGACCGCCTGGTTTTAATACCCGCCACATTTCTGTCAGACCGTTTTCCAGGTTTTCAAAGTTCCGTACTCCAAATGCCACCATTACCGCATCAAACGTATTTTCTGCAAAATTTATTGTTTCTGAATCCCCGCTTTGTAAGTGGATATATTCGCCAAGTCCTTCTTTTTCAATCTTTTTTCTTCCTAATTCCAGCATTCCTTCTGATATATCAATACCTGTAATGCTGCAGGAATCGAGCATCCGGCATGCCAGGATAGCCATATCAGCTGTACCAGTAGCCACATCCAGTATACGACGGGGCCTGTCCTTTTTTAAAAGGCGGATGGCTTTTTTCCGCCAGCCAATATCTGTTCGGGCAGAAAGAAAACGGTTCATCACATCATATTTACCAGCTAGTTTATCGAACATATATGCCACCTGTTCTTTCTTGGTCTTTTCAGAATTTTTGAAGGGAGTTATATGGTCGTGGGGCAGTAATTGGGACATGGGGTGCAAATGTAAAACAAGTTTGTAGTTTATTGTTTGTTGTTTATGGTTTTAGAGGATTTAAGCAAATAGTTTCGGGCTAACTTGCAGTTTAATGAATATTGTATCGGCTAAATATATTATCAGCAGCCCTGGCTATAAGGATTGTCCCCCCCCGGATAAACCGGAATATGCATTTATTGGTCGCAGTAATGTGGGCAAATCCTCCCTGATAAATATGCTTACTAATAAGAAATTGCTGGCAAAAATCTCTGCCACCCCGGGGAAAACACAATTGATCAATCATTTTGAAATTATTTCTTCCGATAAAAAGAAATGGTTCATGGCCGATCTTCCGGGATATGGCTATGCGACCGTTTCACAAAAAGCAAGAAATAACTGGGGTAACATGATTGAATCGTACATCCGGAAAAGGGAAAATCTCGTTTGTTTATTCTTGCTGATTGACAGCCGGCACGAACCCCAGGCTATCGACCTGGAATTTATCAATCAATTGGGGGAATGGGAGGTCCCTTTTGTTCTCGTTTTTACGAAAAGTGATAAAAATAAGACCGGGGCAACTGTCCGGAATGTCGAAGCCTTCCTTGGGGCATTATCTCAAAACTGGGAAGAACCACCGCCTTATTTTATAACTTCTGCCACAAAAAGCACAGGAAGAACATTGCTGCTTGACTATATAGCCGGGTTAAACAAGAGTTTTTCAATACTTTAAAAAATACCCCTTTTGGGGTATGCATCTTTCATAATAAAATTCTAACTTGCGGGCAATCAGGAACCTTTATATGAAAAGAATCTTATCCGAACGTAATATTGTGGTTGTATTATTTGTGATGGTACTCATCAGTTTTTCCCTTGCACAGGAAGATACCAGAAAGATGGAAAGAATGTACATGGGTATCAATGCCGGAGCGGGTTCCCACAGATTCCTGGTACACCAGCCCGGAATAAAAATGCAAAATTCAAATACGAACGATTTTCTTCCAGTTGCTTCTGCTGAATAAGACTTTAATACTCCTTTTTTTGTTGCTTTATCTTTCCCCTTAAAGAGTTTGCCAATTGGGAATATTTCCGGTGTAATGCAATTATTATATATTCTTTGGATTCTATTCCTCTCCGTAAAAACCGGACAACCCTGAAACTGGCAGATTGATTAATTCACCACTTTGTTGGCACAACTACTGCTGGCGAATGCCTCCGGTTTGGCTTTAAATGCAAAGCCCATTCCCAGGATATAACCCATGGCTTCCTTCAATGCATCATTGCTTTTGAAATGCGGGTTTGTATTGATGTCAGCGTGAACTTCCATGTCTACATTATACAGGGTAAACAGGTTGCAGAGTTCATAGGCAATCTCAATACTCTTGGCCACTTCCATAAGCATTCTTTCTTTGATGGTGTATTGCTGGCGGGTCTTATCATTGTGAATAAACATAAAGCCTCCATGCCCTTCCCGGAGGAATACTATTACAGTAGCAAATTCAGTTTCCTGGCCTTTTACCTGTGAGTCGGTGCCGATGCAAACCTTTAAACGATATCCATTATTGGTTTCCCGTTTAATAGTATTTTCAACGGCTTCCAATATAGGAAGTTCAATCGGGTCGCCATTAAATTTTCTCCAGCGCATAAAAAAAGAGGTTTTCCCAAGATACAGGAAAACCTCTGATTAACAATAGGGGGTACGGATTATTGTTCTGCAATCAGAACTGAAAAATTTTTATTGCCGCACCAATTTTTCCAACCACTGCCCGGTTCCGTTTGTAAACCGAACGACATACATGCCTCCGGGTAAATTAGTGGAAGAGATGATATTGGATCCATTGGCGAGTTTGCCATGTAAAAGAGTTTTGCCGTTAAAATCAACAACCGAATAATCATATACACCGTTACTGGATACTTCAAAAGAACTTGCACTAATGAGGTTGCTGATTAATTTGGGTCCCGGGGTTGTTCCGGTTTTACGCATCGTTACAATATTGGAATAATACTGGTGGCCATTGTCGAAGGTAACATTCAGGCGATACTGGACAGTACCACTGATATTCGGCCTGTATTCAAAAGCACGGGCACTGATATCAGACTGGGTGACCGGGCTGAAGTTTCTGCCATCAGTTGATACTTCAAGTATTTGTTGGGCCACCAATTCATCAGCATCAATGATCCAGCTGAGCTGATGCCGGTCGCCAGATAACTGACCATGCAATTCCAATCGTCTTAAGGGTAAGGTACTGGTGCTCCAATTTCCCTGGAGGGCGAAAGAACCAAGACTTGCATAATTTGGTGCATAGATATTTCCTTTTCCTTCTACCCGTAAATAGTAAACCCCCGGATTCAGGACGGTATCAATTACTGAATTTAACAAGGTCCCCGGATTAAAAATATTCAATTGTGTTTGTGAGCTATTGAATAATGTAACCTGTAAATCCAGGTCTGAGCCTGCATTTCCATTACCTACATTATAAGGAACGGCTGTTAACTGAAAGCGACCGGCAGCAGGTTGGGTGAATTTTAACATGTCCTGGTCGGTATTCTGTTCAACAATTCCGCTGATATTAAATTGGTTATTTGAAAAAGGCACATTGGTAGCACCGGCAAAAGTGGAAGCATGATCATCTGTACGGTATGTAAAACCATTGCCGGTTGTAATGATACTGAGATCACTTTGTAAATTGTTGCAACCATAGGGATTGGGACCGTTATTCCATAAAGTAAGGTTCTGATAATACCCGGCTCCCATAATGGGTGCCCAGCCTATTTCACCGGTTCCCTGTCCATAATTATAGTCAGAAGTTTTTACACAACTTGTATTATAGGTTGCCTGATGAAATAAACCCAATGTATGACCGGCTTCATGCGCAGCGGCTTCGGAGATATATTTTGTATTATAATTCAGGAGGGCAGAAAATACAAAACAGGGCGTGTCATCACCCCAGGTAAAAGAGTAAACAAAAGCGACACCACCGGCTGAACCATACCACTCCGAGGTAACGGTAATGATCACCCTCATGCGTCTTGCGACCGGGGCCGCCAGGTACTTCGTGGAGTCGGTTGTTATATTAACGTTGAACGGGCGGTAATCTTCCGCCACCCGGTTAAAGGCTTCGGTAATTTGCGTGTTATTCAAACCCGAAGCGGCACAATAAATGGGACCGGAATAGTTCCAGCTGGTACCATTTACCGTATGCCCATCGAAATCAAGGAATATCACTGCTGATGCAGATGGATTACTGCTGAGCAGGGGTACCTGTGCAGTTGTGGTCAATGTGCTGATCAGGAACAGCAGAATAAGACCAGGTCGGAATTGGTTTTTCATACAAGGCGGATTTTAAATGTTTTTCAATAGGTACTAAAGGATAGGGATAGGATATAAAAACGGGTCGATTATTATTTTTTATTCATTTACGAGGTCATAAAAATTTTTTTTCACCAGTGAATAATTGCCATTTTTATTTTGCAGTTCATACAAATCACCATGCTGCAGGCTTAGTATTCTGCCTCTGTACATTGTTGTGCCATCTTCGCCGGTAATTTTGGAAATCGTAAAACGGGCACCATTAAAATTGGTAGAACGGATTACGACACTTTGGATACTGTTTCCGTATTTGCTGGCAGCAGAAACTACTTCTCCTTCAAAATGTAAGGGGCCGGTTGCCGATAAGCTAAGGGAGACTGCCAGGCCGGGCTGTCCATTAATTAAGCCGTTGAGGTTATCCAAGCTTACCGGGATATTGTCCGGCAGTCCCTGAAAAAGTTTGGGTTTGTTCAAATCGGGCTCATTAACCGGGATGGGGTTATTGTTTTGTGCTGTAGCGCAAAGGCTGTAAAGCATAATGCATACGCAAATTGCGGAGGTACGAAAGTTTTTCATTTGAACTTTTTTTAAGTCAATAGGATATTGTTCAGCAACCTGGATTTCTGGTTGCAGTTCTCAGTGGGGTACGGTACTACAAGATTTGTGAAAGTTTTGAAAACATCCAAACGATGAACGGTCCTATTAAAAAAAATTGAGCACTAGTACCCGAAGCAAATAGTAGAACTCCGATGAGCTGCCTGTTTATTTACGAATCAGAACTGGTTTGTGCTTAACAAAACCAGGGTGCAGGCGTCAATGGCAGCAATGCCTTTTCCTTTTGCAAGTCCCGCCAGCTCATCATTTTCAGCACCGGGATTGAAAATGATACGTTTTGGATGAAGTGAAAGAATGTAATCGTAGTATTCCTGCTGGTGCAAAGGATTCAGGTAAAGTGTTACTGTATCAATAGTATCAAAAATTTTTTTTTCAGTATGGATCTCTACATCTCCAACAAAGCCGTGCTTTCTGCCAATCGCCACAACCGGGTGGCCATATTTCAGCAACCGGAGTATAGCGAGGTTGCTATACCTGGAAGGATTCCCGGAAGCGCCGAGAACAAGTGTTTTCTTTTCGTGCATGAATAGAATTATTTAAAAACTTTCATCAGTGAACTGATAAACCAGCTTTCTTCAGCTTTAATCATAGTATCCAATGTTCTGTCGGCCTGTTTGCCTAATTTTTTAATACCGCTTATAGTATCTACAAACGATTTTACATGCTTGTCCCTTTTATCCCCTTCTACTTCTTCCAGTTTATCCAACAGTTGCAGCATGGGTTCCAGCTCTCTTTTCTTTCTTTCTTTTACAATCTGCTTCACGACTTTCCAGATATCTTTTTCAGCAGTGAAATACTCTTTACGTTCCCCGGACAACAATAGGCGATCCACCAGTCCCCAGTTAATAAGCTCCCGGATATTCATATTGGTATTTCCCCGGCTGATGGTAAGTTCTTCCATGATATCATCCTGGGTCAATGGGTCAGAGCTTATGAGCAGCAGGGCGTGGATCTGTGCCATGGTCCGGTTGATTCCCCAATGCGTACCAAAGGCTCCCCAACTGCTGATAAAATGTTGCTTGGCTTCAATAAGTTTCATAGCCGGAAGCTACAATGTCCTTTTCGAATTTTCAAAATTAATTGAAACTAAATTTTTAAAGGGCGCAGGCTGCTGCAAAAACTTAAATCAGTAACTTGGTGTTATGAGAAGACTATCGCTTTTCCTGGTTCTTGGAATCATTTCTTTTTTGTCTGAAGCACAGTTTAAACCCTTTCGGTTTGCTTTTATTTCGGATACGCATATCGGCTCCCCCAATGGTTCGGCAGAAGAAGACCTCCGGAGGACCGTCCGGGATATTAATGCCATGACGGATATCGCATTTGTTGTTTTAACAGGTGATATCACAGAACTTGGTACCAATGATGAGCTTAAACTGGCCAAACAAATATTAGACAGCCTGAATGTACAATGGTATATTATTCCCGGGAATCACGATTCTGGCTGGAGCGAAAGCGGTGGTGTTATGTTCTCATCCGTATTCGGGTATGATAAATTCAGCTTTGAATACAACGGCATACGTTTTCTCGGTTGTGCCTCCGGTCCTTACCTCAGGATGAGTGATGGCCATGTTCCCCGGGATGCGGTGAACTGGCTTGATACGGAACTTAAAAATTTAGCACCTAAACAACCGGTCATTTTTCTAAATCATTATCCATTGGATAAGGGTCTGGATAATTGGTATGAAATAACAGACCGGCTTTCTAAATATAACACCTGGGCTGTGCTTTGTGGTCATGGTCATACCAATAAAGCCATGAATTTTGAAGGCACTCCCGGTGTGATGGGCCGGTCTAACTTACGGGCAAAGGCGGCCATCGGAGGGTATAACCTGGTGGATATCCGGGAGGATTCTATGATCTTTTCTGAGAGAAGACCTGGCAAAGAAACGATGACTTTCTGGACCGGAGTTAAAATTGATGTCCGGAAGTATAACCCTGAAAAAAAAACCGAACGGCCCGATTACAGCATCAACCAAAAATATAATAATGTAACAGTTGAATGGAAATATTCTTCTGATGCGAATATTATTTCTACGCCGGCCGTAGCCGGCGACGATGTTTTGGTAGGTAATCAAAACGGAAAATTTGTTTGTATTTCTTATAAAACCGGAGATGAGAAATGGTCGTTCCGGACGGGGGGAGCCATTTTTTCTTCACCGGCAGTTTCAAAAGGTGTTGTCGTATTTGGGTCAGCGGATGGAACTATTTACGGTCTTACCGTAAAAACAGGGAAACTGAAATGGAAAACAGAAACCAGCGCAGCGGTTCTTGGCTCACCGTTAATACATGAGAATGTGGTATATATTGGATGCAGTGATCATTCATTCCGGAAGCTGGACCTGCAAACCGGGAAGATCCATTGGAATTTCTCCGGGCTGGAAGGTCCCATGGTCAGCACACCGGTATTATATGCTGACAAAATAATCTTTGGTGCCTGGGACAGGAATTTATATGCCTTGGATAAAAATAGCGGAACTCTTTTATGGAAATGGAATAACGGATCAGCCATCCGTAATTATTCACCTGCCGCCTGTATCCCCGTAACTGAAGCCGGTGTAGTATATATTGTAGCGCCGGATCGCTATATTTCTGCTATCAATATTGCTGACGGTAAAACACTCTGGCGAAATAATGATGCTACGGTCCGTGAATCTATCGGTATTTCAAAGGACGGAGACTGGATATATGGAAAAACCATGCAGGACAGCATAGTCGCCTACCGGGCCAGCAGGGAAAAGCAATCCTTTACCCTGAGTTTGAATTGCGGGTTTGGCTATGATCATGTCCCTTCTATGTTAATTGAAAACCGGGGTTGGGTTTACTTTGGTACCCGTAATGGTGTGGTTTATTGCATTGACCCTTTACAGAAAAAAATAATCTGGGTTCATAAGATCGATAATTCCATGATCAATACGGTCAACGTTACGGATAAACAGCATGTAGTGGTTTCCACCATGGATGGGCATGTGGTTTTACTAAAATTTACTTTGGGTACTACTAACTAAGAAGCCAACCTGTTATTCTTTTTCTTTCTTTCATTCCGGCAGATGACTATTTCCATGGCCCCGTTGAGAAGGCCGGAAAAAAAGGATATGGCCCCAATCAGTAAGAGAATACGGGAATGGCTGCCATCCAGCATTTTTATTACGAGGCTAAAGAACAAAGAAGAAAAACCGGTAATAAAAAACATGCTTGTCCTGGAAAGCCTATTTTTTTCATTTTCATCCATGATTATCTATTAATGTTGAAGGAACTCTGCAAAAACACAACGGACATTTTCGGGGATATATTATAACTGGTTGCCTGTTTTTTTCTCTTATTGTTTTAAGAATGAAAAATAATACAAAAAACCTGCCAGACAAGGCGTCCATACTAAAAAAGCTACCTATCGGGTAGCTTTACTGATTTACATATTAAGTAAAATTACTTTTTAGAAAAACATGGTTATGGGGTTCTCCAGGAATTTTTTAAATGTCTGCAAAAATGCAGCCCCGGTTGCTCCGTCCACACTGCGATGATCGCAACTGAGTGTTATTTTCATGACATTACTCACGGCAAAACCTTCCCCTTTTTTCACCACCGTTTCTTTTATTCTTCCGACGGCCATAATACAACTGTCGGGAGGATTGATGATCGCTGTAAATTCATCAATATCCATCATGCCGAGATTAGAAATCGTAAAAGTGTTGCCTGTAAATTCAGGGGGTTGCAATTTCTTGTTCTTGGCTTTGCCCGCCAGTTCTTTGCTTTCAGCCGCAATCTGGGGTAAGGTCTTCTGATCGGCAAAACGGATAACAGGAACAATCAATCCATCTTCTATTGCTACAGCAATACCAATATGTATATGACTATAACGGCGGATCTTGTCTCCCAACCAGGAAGCATTTACAGCCGGATGCTGACGCAATGCGAGGGCAGCGGCTTTTACCACCAGATCATTAAAACTGATTTTGACCGGGCTTATTTCATTTAGTTGTGTTCTTGCAGCTATGGCATTATCCATATTTATTTCCATCGTGAGATAGAAATGCGGGGCACTGAATTTACTTTCTGCCAGGCGTTTGGCAATAATGCTGCGTATCTGTGAGTTGGGAATATCTGTATAGCCTTCTGAAGAACTACCTGTGAAAACAGGTGTGGTTGCCGTTTCTTTTGTTACGGTTTGCGGACCGCCGGTTGCAGATTGTTTGTAGTTGTCAATATCAGCTTTAATGATTCTACCTCCGTCACCTGTACCGCTAATATTTTTAATATCTATTCCTTTATCAGTTGCTAATTTTTTCGCCAGCGGCGAGGCTTTTACTCTTCCATTTTCGGAGATGGTTACTGGTTGCTGGTTGCTGGTTACTGGTTGCTGGTTACTGGTTACTGGTTGTTGGATGCTGGTTGCTGGTTGCTGACTGCCAACTGCCTGCTGACTCCTGACTCCCGACTCTGTACTCATGCCTTCCTTTATAGCTGCAACAATTGCTTCCACATCTACTTTACCTTTTTCGCCAATAATACAAAGCAATCCGTTCACCGGTATTTTTTCACCTTTTTGTGCACCGATATGTAAGAGCGTTCCGTTTTTATAACTCTCTAGATCCATCGTGGCTTTATCGGTTTCTATTTCAGCCAGTACTTCTCCTTTTTTCACAGTGTCTCCTACATTTTTATGCCAGGAGGCTATAACACCTTCTTCCATGGTATCACTGAGCCGGGGCATTAATACCACCTCATCCATTTTGGAAACATCTATAGCTGGTTGTTGGTTGCTGGTTACTGGTGGCTGGTGGCTGATTGCTTGTTGCTTGTTACTGGTTTCTGGTTGTTTGTTGCTGGTGGCTGGTTGCTGGTTTTTTAAAAGGGAAGAAATATCTTCTCCCGGTTTGCCAATAATTGCCAGCAAATCATCTACCTGGATTTTGACTCCTTTATCGCCACCCGTGTGTAATAAAGTGCCATCCTTATAGCTCTCCAGTTCCATAGTAGCTTTATCGGTCTCTATCTCAGCAAGGAGATCGCCTTTCTTTACCGTATCCCCAATTTTTTTATGCCAGGCAGCTATCACCCCTTCTGTCATGGTGTCGCTGAGCCGGGGCATCAGTATCACTTCGGCCATTGCCTATTAATTTTCGCCGAAATTAAGGTAAAATGATGAATGATGAACCTGTCAGCGGGCCGACAGTTGTTCCTGGAATTTTAGTAGTCCAATTCGAGGCGTAACCGGTCCTTTAGTTCTTTTATCAAGGGGTATTGTTCGGCCATCTTTAAAAATTGTTCTTTGGCGGAAAGGGGTATTTCCACCGGGGGCCTGTCCTCTGTTTTTTCTTCAGCCGTTACATTAAAATGAAGCAGTTTGTTTTTCAGCCGTTCCTGTAAAAAGGCAAAGAGTTTATTTCTATCCTGTTCGATAAATTGTTTTTCAATATTGTTGGCTGTTACAGCTTCAAATGAATTCTCATCTTTTATACGCAGCATGGCCAGTTGAAACGGCTGGGCTGCGGGGTTTTTTGCTTCTTTTAATTTAATGATATATTCTGCCCAGGCTTTTTGCAGTTCTTCGGGTTGTAACGGGTGATTGATATTATCGGAAACGTTGTTGCCGTTAGACTGGTATTGACTGCGGATCTTATCTAAGGCGGAAATTTTAGAAACGGTTACGGGTTTCGGGTTACTGGTTACTTGTTGCTTGTTACTGGTTGTTGGTTTCTGGTCAGGAATTTCATTTTCTTCTATTGAAGTTTCAATGATCAGTTTTGCTTCTGATGTTTTCTTTTTTTCTATGGCTGGCTGCTTCAATTCAAATGGAATGATCTGCCTGAAAGAAACGGACTTTGCCGTTTCAATTATTTTTTTTTTACTTAGTTCATTTCCATGGGCGGTTAACTGAAGGGCTTGTTGCAAGTAACAAAGTTTGATAAGGGCCAATTCCACATGCAGACGTTTATTCCGGGCCGTTTTGTAATTAATCTCTGTGTCATTCAAAATATTAAGGGCGCTGATAAGAAGTGCCGGGGATACCTGTTTGGCTGTAGCGATGTATTTATCTTTAAAACTTTCCACCACATCGAGTAAGCCGGCGGCTTTTTCATCTTTACAGACCAGCAGGTTGCGGATAAATTCTGCAAAGCCATTTACCACCAGGTCGCCTTCAAAACCCTTCCGGTTAATATCATCATACTGCAACATGGCGCCTGAAAGGTCTTGTTGCTGCATACATTCCAGTAGTTTGAAATAATAATCAGCATCGAGAATGTTCAGGTGTTCTAAGGTTGTGGTGTAATTCAGTTCTCCGTTGGTAAAACTGACGATCTTATCCAGTATGCTCAAGGCATCCCGCAGGCAGCCTTCACTTTTTTGGGCGATTACCTGGAGTGAAGCTTTATCGGTTTTAATATCTTCTTTTTTGCAGATTTCTTCGAGGTGATGAACCGTATCATTGGTGCTGATGCGTTTGAAATCGAAGATCTGGCAACGGCTGAGAATGGTAGGGAGGATCTTATGTTTTTCAGTAGTGGCTAAAATGAAAATGGCATAGGGTGGAGGCTCTTCCAGTGTTTTTAAAAAAGCATTGAAGGCAGATGAGCTTAGCATGTGAACCTCGTCAATCACATAGACTTTATACCTGCCGGTTTGCGGAACAAAACGGATCTGTGTTACCAATTCCCGGATATCATCCACTGAATTATTGGATGCTCCATCCAGTTCAAAGTAATTCATTGAAGCACCATCGTTGAATGAAATACAACTTGGGCATTTGTCACAGGCTTCGCCATCTTTTGTCTGGTTTTCGCAGTTGATGGTTTTAGCTAATATTCTGGCACAGGTGGTTTTGCCCACACCTCTTGGGCCGCAAAACAGAAATGCATGCGCCAGTTGCTGGTGCCTGATGGCATTTTTCAGGGTAGTTGTAATATGTGATTGCCCAACGACAGTGTCGAAAGTCTGTGGTCTGTACTTACGGGCTGATACAATGAATTTATCCATAAAAAACCCCTGATCCGCCAACGGGCGATGCTTAGTAAAATTACTTTAAGAGAAGTTGCAAGATAAGAAACCAAAGACTCGAATAACTAAAACAGGTCCCGATGTTGATAAATCTTCAAAGACCTTTATTTGATGGAAGGCCTTTAGTGAAGTATCGGGTGGGGCTTAAACTCTTTGGTCCTGTCAAATAAATAGCGGTAGGTAGTTAGAATACGGCTGCGGTTACCGGCAATAGCCTCGGCTACGTTGACCATTTTGGGATTAAACTCCCCGATCCACTGCATTTCATAGTCTTCATAAATAGGTTTTCCCAGCTGGTAGTTGCCGTTTTCAATCGTTAATTTCTGGATTACCCGGCAGCCTTCAATAATAATATAACTGTCGGCTCCTGTTCCCTGGAGCTCGGGAACAATGCCAAAGACCAGCCCGGTAAATTTTTTGTTTTTTACAGTGGATTTTATCCAGAGAAATTTAAGCTTATGCCAGAGACTGAATTTTCCTTTCAGGTATTTGAACCATTGATTCAGATCGGGCAGGTTAATCCAGATGCCGACAGGTTCTCCCTTGTAGTAGATGAACCAATTGATACGTTCATCCATTACGGGCTTCATGGACTGAAACATTTTCAGGACCACTTTTTCATCCAGTTGTTTGAGGCCTCCATGACCTGCCCAGGCTTTATTATAGACAATCGTAAAGTCAGCCGCAAATTTATCTAATTGATTTTTTTTAATATGTGCGGAACTGAAGTTGGGGTCTTTGGCGCATTCGGCATGGCGGTCATAGAATTTCTTCTGGATCAGCTGGTTGGTCTGCATGGCAAAGCAGATCTGGTTGTAGAATTTCCTGAACCCATAATTTTCCAGCAACTGCTGGTAATAAGGGGGATTAAAATTCATACAGTACATAGGGGGTATTTCATGGCCTTTAACTACCAGGCCCCACCAGCGGTCCCTTTCACCAAAGTTGATCGGGCCGTCCATGGCTTCCATGCCTTTTTGGAGCAACCAGTGTTTGGCCACATCAAAAAGCATATCCGCTGCGGCCTGGTCGTTGATACAATCAAAAAAACCAACACCTCCCACGGGCACATCATCCCCTTTGTTTTTATATTTCTTATTAACAAAAGCAGCAATACGGCCAATAAATTTTCCCTCAGCATCTTTTAATATCCATCGGATGGATTCACCAAATCTATAAGCCTTATTTTTTTTTACATCAAAAACATCATTGATGTCTTTGTCCAGCGGGCGGATATATTGGGGATTGGCTTTATTCAATTCCACATTGACGGTGATGAAATCCTTTGAAAGACTGTTTGTTGTTATTTCGATAAGTTGCATAGATGTATCAGCTTACTGCAAAAGTAAAGGTTGCACAGTAAAGAAAGAAGGGTGAATAAAATCAGACACTGATATAATTTTTCATGGAAATTCAAGCAAGACCCTTAAAAGAAAATAAATTCCTTATTAGGCAGATTAAATTAATTGATTAACATTCATATTTTGAAAAAGTATTAACATTTCATGATACAATAACTTTTGGTGGAACCGTTCTTTTATTATGAAAAAATACACCACCACCCTCGCCTTTGTATTTACTGTTTTCAGTTCATTTGCTCAAAACAACCTGTCAAAGGAAATTTTAGTACGTCATGATACAACCACATTAAAAGCTGAAGAATGCGAATGGATATTCAAGCCGCAGGCAAGAACAGTTAAGTCGGTACCGCAGGTAATTTTGGAATCTGTGCAGTCCGGTAAACTGAAGGCATATGATCCGCAGACCAATGAATTAATTCCGGGAAATAAAATCTATACCTGGCGCCAGGCGGCAGATACGTTGATGGATTGGGATGCCAGGAAAGAAGAAAATGTCATTAAGGTTATTCAGCATAAAATAAATCCGGAACACATCACCCGTATCAGGGTCTATCAAGATTGGTACCTGAATATGGCAACTGGTAAAATTGCGTCACAGATAAAAATGTTTGAAATGATGGGAGAGGTTCGAACTCCTTCTTCAGGGGATATTATGGGGTATCAGATATTATACCGGGTTCAGTACTGATTGTTATTTATAAATTATAATTTTCACGCGATCCGCTGCATCTGTGTCAGCTTTTTATACACCCCCTCATCAATTTCAATCAGTTCATTATGATGACCCCGTTCAATGATTCTTCCATCATGCAATACAATGATCTCATCTGCCTGTTTGATGGTACTGAGCCGGTGGGCAATGACCAAAGTTGTTCTTCCCAGCATGAGTTTGCTTAAAGCATCCTGCACCGTCTTTTCTGATTCGGTGTCTAATGACGAAGTGGCTTCATCCAAAATAAGTACGGAAGGATTTTTCAGTACAGCTCTCGCTATACAAAGTCGCTGGCGCTGACCTCCTGAAAATCGTATACCCCTGTCGCCGGTGATGGTTTGATAACCATTTTCTGTCTGTATAATAAATTCATGGGCATTGGCAATTTTGGCCGCATGGATCACTTCTTCTTCGCTGGCATCGGGCCGGCTGAGTGCAATGTTGTTGAAGATGGTATCGTTGAATAAAAAAGTTTCCTGCGTAACAAAACTCATCACACTTCGCAAGGATTCCATTTTATAATCTCTTACATCAATCCCATCCAGCAATACCGCTCCATGTTGGGGATCATAAAACCGGGGTATCAGATCGGCAATGGTTGATTTGCCCACACCCGATGCCCCGATCAGTGCGATGGTTTTTCCTTTGGGGATCGTAAAACTGATATCTTTTAATACCGGTGTATCGTCATAGGCAAAGTCCACATTCCTGAATTCAATTTCATGATGGAATGATTCCAGATCAATGGCATCTTCTTTATCTTTTACTTCAATGGGTTTGTCTATTAGCTCAAGAATTCTTTCTCCGGAGCCGCGACCCCGCTGAATATTTGCTCCGGCGATCACCATCGCTTTGGCAGGACGCAATACCTGCGAAAAAATGGCAATGAATGCAATAAACTCACTGGCCTGGATCCCGGCAGCGCTTTGCCCATTCTTTAGGATCAGGCTTCCACCATATAATAATATTCCGGCTACCACCAATACCCCGGCCGCTTCGGAAAAAGCAGGCGCCATTTCCCTTCGCTTAAAACCCTGCAGGCTGGCATTGCGGTAAAAATCATTTTCCCGGCTGAATTTTTTCAAAGTAAATCCCGTGGCATTAAATGCCCGGATAATGCGCATACCCGTCAGCGTTTCATCCATGATGGTCAGTAAGCGGCCGATAGAAGCCTGTGCATCTTTGGCATCCCGTTTTAATTTTTTCTGTACCGTGGCAATGCCCAATGCTGAAATAGGAATGATGCATAAAGTAAATAAAGTGAGTTGGGTGGAAATAGCAAACAAGGCCAGAAAATATCCAATTACTAATGAAGGTTCTTTAAATAAAACTTCCAGCGAACCGGCAGCTACACCTTCTATTTCAAAAACATCCGAGTTCATCCGCGATATCAGGTCACCTTTATGCTCTTTGGTGAAAAATCCCATGTGCAGGTGATTGATCTTTTCAAACAAGGCTTCGCGTATCCGTTTCACCAATAAGGTCCTGGCTTTTATTAAGGTTCGTTGTGCCAGGTAACGGAACAGGTTGGTCAGTAAAACCGCACAAATAATGATGCCGGTGATAAAATACAAAGCATACACCGGGTTCAACGCTTTCAGCCGGTAGACCTCGTAGTAAAAAATATCCCGGATAAAACCTGTTGATAAAGAAAAAGCAGGCGCTGACAGGGATTCATTTCCAGAGCCGGGATTAAATAAAACATTTAACAAGGGTATGATCAGGGCAAACTGGAATACACTGAAAATAACAGCAAGGATGGTAAATAAAAAAAAGAGTGGCAGGAATCTCCGGTAGGGCCGGGCATATGCCAGTAGACGTCTGTAGACTTTCATAGTGCTAAACCACAAAGATATTTTAATAAAGTGAGCGGTACACGTCCAGGTATTGTTTGGCAGATTTATGCCAGCAAAAACTAGTTCCCCGTTCTTTTATCTTCTCTTTCAATCCATTCTCATTATATTTTTCCATACCAGTTGTAAATACCTGTTGTATATGATCCGGATTGAAATCATGAAAATAAAACGAAACATCCCCGCCAATTTCCGGTAATGCCGTCCGGTCAGAAAGGAAAAGCGGTTTACCGCAACTCATGGCTTCTGCTACCGGCAAACCAAAACCTTCTGAAATAGAAGGAAAGGCAAAGGCCCGGCAATTATTAAAATACCATGATTTTTCATTTTCTGTTACATGGCCCAGTAAATGAACATTCTCCTCAACTCCCAGGTCCCTGGACCGTTTCTCAATAAAGGACAGGTAGTCCTGGTCGTCATTTTTTCCGGCAATCAAAAGTTCCATAGTGTTTTTCTTTAACAGGGGCAATAACACATGGAAATTCTTTTTCCGGTTGATAACACCAATGGAGAATAGAAAAGGTTTGCGCGGTTTGTATGACAGGGCGGTTAGCTCAGGCGTTAACAATAGGTTGGTGCCGTTATGAATTACATAAAGTGGTTTGTTTTTTACATCACAATGCTGCAACACATCTTTTTTACTGAAATCAGAGATGCAGATAATCGCATCTGCACGGTTGATCAGGCCCTGCAGGTATCTCAGGTATTTTTGTTTTTTGGCCGCAGATTTTTTTTCATCGTATAAAAAATTAAGGTCGTGAATAGAAAGCACTACTTTAATTTTCCGGTTGAGCATCGGCATGTAGTGGGTATTCTGGTAAGTGGCATGCCAGATATCAAAGGTGGAAAATGCAGGTAAAACGAATTTGTGTAGTGGATTTTGGGTCAGGTGGTTGGAGGGACTGTACGACCAGTCCTGTTCTCCGGGAGGCGAATAGAAAAATAACTGTTCCTGCCGGAGATCGATATTTTTTTCCAGGTATTTTCCCAGATTCTGGCAATAATGGTATAGCCCGGTAAAAGGATATTTCATTCGTTCACAGTCAAAAATGATCTTGTGCATTATACCGGGTTTGATTGGCTACCGAATCGTTTTATCAAAAATCATGCAATCGTCGCAATAGTAACGACTTTTATGATTACAGAGATTGACCGAAGTCATCCGGAAGGTTAGTAAACGTCAGTTGTGAGTATGTAACATTCGGTATTATTTTACGATCGGATATATTTTTTTAGTAATCAAAATCAGGTTACTTTTTCCTTTTCAGCGCAGACTAAGAACATCTGGAGTCATTGTATAGTAACAAATTTTATGGGGTCATCAAAAAAGAAGATCATACTGGACTGCGACCTGATGAAGTATCCCCATTCAGGCTTGTATCATTACTGCCTGAACCTGGGAACATCAGTACAAAGCCTCCTGGAACAGAAAGATGAAGCCCGGATAGCCTTTTATGTGCCACCTGCCGAAGCAAGATCTTTCGGGCCCGATTCCCGTCATATCGTGGAGAAAAAAAGTATCTGGAATTTTTTTAACCCTTTTCTGCGAAGCTGTACCATCTGGCATGCACCCTTTCAGTCAGGGAGGATATTGCCGGATAAAAAAAAATATCCCGGTATTAAAATACTGCTGACCATTCATGACCTGAATCCGCTTCATGAAGGTAAGCCCCCGGAAGAACAGCGTAAGAGCCTGGCACATACCCAATCACTGATTGATAAATCGGATGCCCTTGTATGCATATCCGAATTTTGTAAAGGGGATGTACTGGCAAACTGCAAAGTGGGTAATAAACCTGTTTATGTAGTTCATAACGGGACGCATAAAGTGCATACCCCGCAGCTTACAGTTAATTCTTACCAGCCCGCCCGTCCTTTTCTTTTTGGAATGGGGTATGTGAATACCAAGAAAAACTATCATGTACTGTTACCTTTATTAAAGAATGAAGGGATCGAATTGGTCATAGCCGGGCGATTGGATGAACCGGATTATATTGAAAAGATAAAGCAACAGGCCCTTAAAATGGGGGTATCGGACCGGTTACACATTTTAGGTCCTGTAACCGAAGGAGAGAAAAGCTGGTATTTTAAAAATTGCCTGGCTTTTGTTCATCCTTCCCTGGCAGAGGGTTTTGGAGCCCCGGTTGTGGAAGTGATGCAATTTGGTAAACCACTCTTTCTTTCGGCACGCACATCACTGCCGGAAATCGGGGGCGATGCTGCTTTTTATTTTTCCTCCTTTAATGAGGAACATATACAACAGGTCTTTCACGATGGAATGATAATATTTGAAAAAGAAAAGATAGCGGACCGTGTCCGCAAAAGAGGAATGGAATTTGACTGGGAAGAGAAAGCCAAACAATATCTTGAAGTTTATCAATCCCTGTATTAATTAACAAATCACCGAAGCAAAACCAGGTATACTCATGATGGATAAGGAAGAAAAAAGAAGATCTGAGCTGTGTAAGGCGGTGGATTTGCAGGCAGACTGGTATAAACGCTGGTGCAAAGAATTAAACGAAGAACCCAAGTTTCACAGGAAGCAGTGGGAGTTTATCTATGTCATGCAGGCATTATGGGAAAGAGGTTGCATAGCGAAAGGAAAAAAAGGATTGGTGTTTGCAGTGGGAACAGAACCCGGGCCGTCCATTTTTGCCAACTATGGTTGCGACATTCTGGCAACAGATATTTTTCCGGAAAAAGGAATAGAAAAAGGGTGGACAATGGCAAACCAGCTTTGTTTTGGTATTGAATCATTAAATACCCGGGGGTTGTGTGAGGATAAAACCCTGCGGGAGCATGTTACCTATAAGCCGGTTGATATGAGCGATATTCCCACGGATTTGAACGGCTTTGATTTTAACTGGTCTAGTTGTTCATTTGAGCATTTGGGTTCCCTTGAAAAAGGTCTGGAGTTTTTAAAAAATCAACTCAATACATTGAAACCCGGAGGCTGGGCGGTGCACACGACTGAATATAATATCTCCTCGGATGATAAGACCATTGAAACCGGGGATACGGTGGTATTTAGAAAAAGGGATATTGACAAAGTGGTGAAAGAATTAAGAGATGCCGGGCATTTTGTAGAAGAACTGGATTATTCATTGGGAAGTCTTCGGGAAGATTTCCAGGTAGATTTTTTGCCTCATAAGCAGGATATTCACCTAAAGCTTCAATTGGGTGACTATGTTGTTACTTCGATTGGTCTTATTATCCGGAAAAAAGAAAAATCCGGTTTATTTTCGGGTCTGTTTAAAAAACGATCTTCCTTTAAGTATAATTTTTCTTAATGGGTTTTATCAGCCAATTCGATCTGGGACGGATTATCCGGGAATACCAGGTTACTCATTTTTTTGAAACCGGAACCTGGAAGGGTGATGCGGTGGCTTTTGCATTGCTGTTTCCTTTTAAAAAAATTTACTCAGCAGAAATAATTCCTGAAATAGCCCATGAAGCAAAGGCAAGATTTATTACCGAACCGCGTGTAACCATCGTTGAAGGAAAAAGTATTGATGCTTTAGCTGCTGAACTGCCAGCCATCAACGGTAATTGTATTTTCTGGCTTGACGCACATTTTCCCGGTGCTGATGCCGGCCTGGTGGAGTATGATTTTATCAAGGATGAAGATATCCGGTTGCCGCTGGAGCAGGAATTGGCGGTTATTCACCGGCTCCGTAAAGATTTCCGGGATGTGATCATAATTGATGACCTGCGGGTTTACGAGGATGGAGATTTTGAAAATGGAGCAGCCCCGTCCGATACACTCCCCACAAAAAACCGGAACCTGGATTTTATTGGTCTGCTTTTCGGCGACTCTCATTTTGCCCTTAAATCCTATAAAAGCGAGGGTTACCTGCTGCTTTTTCCCAAAGATGTTTATGGCTTATCAAGGGCTGATCCGGATGATTTTTTAGCCCGGTAAAATTCCCTGTTGGCGGATTCAGCTAAATAAGGCTTATGCATCCTGCAACTGCCGGTAAATCATCCCTTCATTAAGCTTTTCCACATATTTTACAATTTCCATTTTTCATTTTCAATTTTACCCCTGCCCCCTTACCTTTGCGGCCTGAAAAGAAAGCTGGTTGCTGGTTACTTGTTACTAGTTAGACACCGGGTAATAAAAGTGACTTTTGCTATGTAAGGACCAGCTACCAGAAACTAAAAACTAGAAACCAGAAATATGGCTAACGTAGGTAAAGTAAAACAGATCATTGGTGCCGTCATAGACGTACAGTTTAATGGCACGCTTCCCGAAATTTATAATTCCCTGGAGTTGAAAAGACAAAATGGCGACATCCTCGTATTGGAAGTGCAGCAGCACCTGGGAGAGGATAGTGTTCGTACGATCGCTATGGATGGAACCGAAGGACTCGTGCGTGGTATGGAAGTTATTGATACCGGCATACCTATCGCTATGCCTGTGGGAGATGCGATCAAAGGCCGTCTTTTTAATGTAACGGGCGACCCTATAGATGGATTACCAGCTGTAAGCAAAGTAGGAGGCCGACCGATTCATAATACCCCACCGATGTTTGAAAACCTGAGCACTGCTTCTGAAGTTCTGTTCACGGGTATCAAAGTAATCGACCTGATTGAACCTTATGCAAAGGGTGGTAAGATCGGTTTGTTTGGTGGAGCCGGTGTGGGTAAAACCGTATTGATACAGGAACTGATTAACAATATTGCCAAAGCTTATGCCGGTGTATCCGTATTTGCGGGTGTGGGAGAAAGAACCCGGGAAGGTAATGACCTGATGAGAGAGATGATCGAAGCAGGCATTATGAAATATGGAGAAGCATTCAAACACAGTATGGAAGAAGGCGGATGGGATCTGTCGAAAGTTGATATGAACGAACTGGCTGATTCAAAAGCGACATTCGTATTCGGGCAGATGAACGAACCTCCCGGAGCAAGAGCCAGGGTAGCGTTAAGTGGATTGACCATTGCTGAATACTATCGGGATGGTGATGGACAGGGCAAAGGCCGTGACATCCTGTTCTTCGTTGATAATATCTTCCGTTTTACACAGGCTGGTTCGGAAGTATCGGCCCTCCTGGGCCGGATGCCTTCTGCGGTGGGCTATCAACCAACACTCGCTACCGAGATGGGTATCATGCAGGAAAGGATTACGTCTACAAAAAATGGTTCTATCACATCTGTTCAGGCGGTGTATGTTCCTGCAGATGACCTGACTGACCCGGCACCTGCGACTACGTTTGCCCACCTGGATGCCACGACGGTATTGTCAAGAAAAATTGCTGACTTAGGTATCTATCCGGCGGTTGACCCGTTGGATTCTACTTCAAGAATATTAACGCCAAAAATTGTTGGCGATCTTCATTATGATTGTGCCAACCGGGTAAAACTGATGTTGCAGCGTTATAAAGAATTACAGGATATCATTGCTATTCTTGGAATGGATGAACTGAGTGAAGAAGATAAACTGGTGGTGAGTCGTGCACGAAGGGTTCAGCGTTTCTTATCACAACCCTTCCATGTGGCCGAAGCCTTTACAGGTTTGAAAGGTGTACTGGTTCCGATTGAGGAAACGATTCGTGGTTTCAATATGATCATGGATGGTGAAGTGGATGAATATCCGGAAGCAGCATTCAACCTGGTGGGAAGCATTGATGATGCCATTGAGAAAGGTAAAAAATTAATGGCGGCGGCGATGGCGTAAGGCCCCCTGTCCCCCGAAGGGGAACTTAGGTCGTTAAATCTTTTGTTTTTATAGCAGTTCTTTAAAGTAGTTAATTTGAATAATTGTGTTACCAGCTTCAGTACTACTATCATCGTCTGTTGCTCCTGTCCCGCCTATGCGGGGTCGCACACTTCATCGTTCTGTTCATTATTCAACAATTTAAAAAAAATAGTTCACTCACCGTTCATAGGGCTGTGAGTTGGGCTCTCCCCCTTGTGGGGAGTTGGAGGGGCTTGGTTTATGAATTTAGAAATATTAACACCAGAAAGAAAACTGTACAGCGGCGAAGTCTACGGTGTGCAAATGCCGGGTATCAGTGGTTCCTTTGAAGTATTGGAAAAACACGCTCCCCTTGTAAGTGCCTTAAAAGCCGGGCGGCTGAAAGTGCTGAAAGACAAACAAAATCATTTTGCCTTTTTTGATATCCAGGGCGGTTTTGTGGAAGTACTCAACAATAAAGTAACAGTGCTGGTAGAAGGTGCCGTAGCTGTAGAATAAATAATTAACCGATAGCAATCGGGTGAAAAACCCTGTCTGTCCGAAGGCAGGTTGATCCGGGATTTTGAAAACAAGTTATTGCCCTTCCGTAAAACCGGGAGGGTTTTTTATTTTATTAATTCAACTGCGGGTCTATCGGGTAGTTCACCATCATTTCATATGCGCCACCCAGGTGTTTAAGAGCGTCTTTCCATAACTCCGCATAGTTCGTGTGAAATATTAATTTACGATTAGCTTTAACCGTCAGCCATGTTTTTTCGGTCATTTCAGTATTGAGTTGGTCTTCGCTCCAGCCGGAGTAGCCAATATAGAAACGGATCTTATCGACATCAATAGCTGAATTTTTAACGAGGCTGACCACTGCGTCAAAGTCGCCGCCCCAATAAACGCCTTTCAATACTTCCTGACCCCCGGGTATTTCATCCGGATACTGATGCAGAAAATGAATGGAATCAATTTGAACAGGGCCGCCATAATAAACCGGAATTTTATGTCCTTCCAATTCTGGGATTAATTCATCGAGTGTATTTTCATATTGACGGTTTAATACAAATCCAAAGCTTCCTTCATCCTTATGTTCACATAAGAAGACAACGGTTCTGAGAAAATTGGGGTCTTTCAGAAAGGGGTCTGCGATCAGTAATATGCCGGGTGCTGGCTCAACCATAGTTAAATTTAGGATGAAAAATCATTTTTCAAAATTTCTGTTTAAAAATACCGGAAGTTTATAGGATCCGCTGTTTGTTCCTTCTGTCTGTCATTAAACGGTTTCATAATCTAAAACACCGTTAAAATAAGGCAAATAGCAGACTCCGGAGACGGGATGCAGCTGCTTCAATGTATTTTTGTATGCTAAGCAGGGTTTTTTATCTTACACGGCCATAACAGCAATCAGTGAAACGAACATTTACAATTATTACGGTATTAATAACCCTGTCACTGATAGGTATTATTTTCAGCCAGGTTTCCGGAATTAAGAATATGATGCTGTTGCGGGAAGAGCAGATCAAGCAGCGGGTCATTGATGCCACTAAGACGGTTGCCGAAGAACTGGAACAACATAAAGGAAGTTATGCTTCGGGGAGCAACAAAAAAATTTTACCCGATGATTTTTCATTGAATATTTTTAAACCGTACTCGGTTAGTCAGCAGTTTAGTGTAGAAGATATCCGTAAGAAACTTCAGAAAGCTTTCCTGGAAAATGATCTTAAAGATGTTCGATTTGAATTTGGGATCGCTTCGTTTGATAAAAACGGGATAGAAAATTATTTTGAAAGACAATCCGAAAATTTTGTAGCCTTTAATGAAGATACAGTGCATAACAGGAGGTTTATCGCCTCATTAACACCGCCCAGCGGTTCTCCGGGAGAAAATCTTTCTCCGGATGAGGTTTTTATCGTGGTCATTCCCAATATTAAAAATTTTGTTTTACAGTCATTACTCTGGAGGATCATCACTTCCGGAGCTTTTACGATCATCATTCTCGCCGCTTTTTATCTAACGGTTCGTACGATGTTACGGCAGAAAAAACTGGCCAATATTAAAAACGATTTTATCAATAACATGACGCATGAATTTAAAACGCCCATTGCCACCATTTCACTGGCCGTGGATGCTATGCGGAATGAAAAAGTAATACATGACCGGGAGAAGCTGGGGTATTTCAGCGGCATTATTAAAGAAGAGAACCAGCGGATGAACCGGCAGGTGGAAACCATCTTAAAAGCTTCTCAACTGGAAAAACAGGAAGTGGATCTGAACCTGAAACCGGTTCATGTACATGAACTGATACAGGACGTAGTTGATAATTTCATTTTGCAACTGGAAGATAAAAAGGGAAAAGTGGAATTGTTGCTGAATGCGCCCAATGATCTGATCAATGTGGATGAAGTTCATTTTTCAAACCTGGTGAATAACCTGGTGGACAATGCGGTGAAATATGCCAAAGACAATGTACCACCGGTTATTAAGCTGACCACCCTTTCTAATGGAAAGCATTTTACCATGCGGATTGAGGATAATGGAATTGGTATGAACCGGGAAACGGTGAAAAGAGTTTTTGAACGTTTCTACCGGGCCCACACCGGTAATGTACATAATGTAAAAGGTTTTGGACTTGGGTTAAGTTATGTAAAAACCATGGTGGAGGCGCATAATGGCGAAATCAAAGCGGAGAGTACCTTAGGTAAAGGAAGCATATTCACGGTTGATTTGCCCCTGAAGAAAGCTTAATCCCTCCCGGAGCTTGTTGAGGGTAACCATAATAAACTTCCATCACCATAACTCAGGAAACGGAAATCATTTTGCAGGGCATAATCATAAACGTTTCTCCAGTCTGACCCGATTAATGCTGCTACTAATAACAATAAGGTTGATTGTGGCTGATGAAAATTGGTTATAAGCCCTTTTACAATTTTAAAAGTGTAGCCGGGAGCTATCAGTATTTGTGTTTTGGTAACCAATCTTTCCAATTTGTTTTTATCCATCCATTCCAACAATGCTTCTAAGGCAAACTTTGCGGTTACTTTTTCTTTCATCAATGCATATGCCTCCCATTGCGAAACCCGGAGATCGGAGAACGGAACTCCTGTTCCGTTCATAATGCCGGAACGGAGTTCAGGCTTCCTGCCAAGCCAATATAAACTTTCCATAGTGCGGAGTGAAGTGGTACCCACAGCAATGATCGGGTTGTCCAGGTTATCCAGGATGTTTTTTATGGTGGTAGCGGAAACATCTATAAACTCAGCATGCATTTCATGATCCTGCATCGTTTCACTTTTAACCGGTTTAAATGTACCGGCACCGACATGTAGCGTAACAAAATCAGTTTGGATTTTTTTCTCTTTCAGTTTTTCAAGAATGTCATTGGTAAAATGCAAGCCGGCTGTAGGTGCAGCCACCGAGCCATCAATATGGGCATAGACCGTCTGGTATCTTTCCGTATCCAGTTCTTCCACGGATCTTTTAATATAGGGAGGAAGTGGTATAGCGCCTGCCTGTTGTAATATTTCAGCGAAACTTAAAAATTCAGGTTCCCAGGATAGTTCGATAATAAAACAATCATTTCTTTTTTCGATAGTGCGGGCTTTTAAAATGATTTCAGGATCAGCCCTGCTGATCTTTTTTTCCAATACCTGTCCCGCTTTCCATTTAGAAGCACCGCCTACCAGGCATTTCCATAATACTTTTTCTTCTCTCCCTGCCGGAAGACAGGTTTGCAGCATAGCTGTAGTAATATCCGGGTATTGTTCATGAGGTTCCAGGCAAAAGATTTCTATAACACCACCAGTTGGTTTTTGAAATAATAACCGGGCGGCTACCACTTTGGTATTGTTGAAAATCAATAATGAGTTAGTGGGTATGTGATATGAGATGTTTTTATAAACATCTTCTCTTATTTCCCCTTCCTTATAGATAAGTAATTTGGATGCATCCCTTTCTGCCAATGGATATTTGGCAATTCTTTCTTCAGGGAGAGAATAAAAATAATCCTGTATAGATATAGTTCCGGGGTCTGTCATAACACAACTAACTGTTGTATTTGCTTTGGTGCAAATATCCGGAAAATCTTCTTTTTTGAGTTAATTCACAGCATATCCACAGCAATTCACAGCTAATTCACTTCATTTATTAATAAAAACTATTCCCATCTACTATAAGCCAGTACTGTATTGGTTTTCAGCTAAAAACTTAATGGGGAAAAATTAAATATTAAAAAATTTGGTGGTTAAGTGGGAAAAAGTGTTATTTTGTGTCAATTATAAAAAAATTGACTCAAATCACTGATAATGACAGGCTTTCTTGGAGAATACGAGGCTACATTGGATGCCAAGGGAAGATTTCTCCTTCCTGCGGGGTTCAAAAAGCAATTGCCGGAAGCCGAGGGAAGCCGCTTTGTTATCAACAGGGGATTTGAAAAGTGTTTGGCCCTTTACCCGGTTAAAAACTGGGAACCGCTCTTTGCAGAAATCAGCAAGTTGAATGACTTCGATCCCAAAGTGCGGGAGTTCCGCCGCAACTTTTTGAATGGTGCCACTTTCGTGGAGCCGGATAGTGCAGGAAGATTATTAGTGCCACCCAACCTGAAAATGCATGCTGATTTGCAGAAAGACATTGTGCTGGTGGCCGCGGTCAACAAAATAGAAATCTGGGATAGTAATAAGTACAAACAGCTCTTTGACTCATTTTCACCGGATGCATTCAGCAACCTGGCGAAAGATGTAATGACGAAGGATAACCATTAACCGGCAATTATGAGTGACGGCGTTTACCATGTTCCGGTTTTGTTAAACGAAGTTATCGAAGGTCTACACATCAAACCAGAGGGTATTTATGTGGATTGCACTTTTGGAGGTGGCGGACATTCAAGGGCTATTCTCGAAAAGTTAAGTGTAAAAGGAAAGTTGGTCGCATTTGACCAGGATGAAGAAGCCCGAAAGAACCTGCCTGCCGGACAGGCAGGCCTGCCTAACGTACAGGAAGGTCTGCCAGTTGATGAAAGGATAACTTTTATTCCGCAAAACTTTCGTCACCTGCAACGGTTTCTTCGCCTGCAAAATATTACATCGGTTGACGGCATACTGGCCGATCTCGGCGTAAGCAGTCACCAGTTTGACGAAGCCGGCAGAGGATTCTCTACACGCTATAATGCTGAACTGGATATGCGGATGGACCAACGGCAAAGCCTGACTGCTTTTGAGGTAGTGAACACGTATACTGAACAACGATTGCATAAAATTTTTGAACAGTATGGAGAAGTAACCAATGCCAAAACCTTAGCCAGAAAATTGGTTGCTGTCAGAAGCACGTCATCACTCAAAACCATCGATGGATTTAAAAATGCACTCCGGGAAATAGTAAAAGGAAATCCCAACAAGTACTTCGCCCAGGTTTTTCAGGCATTGAGAATTGAAGTGAACGATGAATTAGGTGCGTTGAAAGAAATGCTGTTACAAATTCCATCCTTGTTAAAACCCGGGGGCAGAGCCGCGATTATTACGTTTCATTCCCTTGAGGACAGACTGGTAAAGAATTTTTTTCGCCGTGGTTCATTTGATGAGCCGGAACAGAATCCGTTTACCAACACCGAAACAGTCAGTGAATTGAAAATAATAACCAGGAAGCCGGTAGTGCCAACAGAAGAAGAGTTGAAAAAAAATCCAAGAAGCAGAAGCGCAAAGCTGCGGGTAGCGGAGAAAGTGATGATGGTGTAACGGGAATTCAAAAATTAAAATTCAGAATAGTATATATATAAAAGGTGTAAAGATTTTTGGGAAATCTATATCCTTTGAAATCAACCCTGCTGACGATAGGCAGGCCTTCGGTGAAAGCCGGGGGAATGAAAAACCAGGACCAGGAGCTAACAACTCATTTATGAAGGAACAACAAAATCCAAAAGAACGGGATCTGAAGAATGTCCAGCCTGCCAGTCAGGCCGGATGGAAACGATGGCTGAATTATCAGTCTGTCGTGAAACAGGTTCCGTTCTTTTTGTTCCTCACCCTGCTGGCAGTTATGTATATCTATAATGGTCATTATGCAGATAAGACGATCGGGAAAATTAACCGGACAGCTAAAGAAGTAAAAGAACTGAAGTATGAATTCATAGCTGTGAAGAGTAAAGTGATGTACCAGAGCAAGCAAAGCGAACTAGTAAAAGTGGTAGAACCATTGGGATTAAAAGAATTGACAAAATCGCCGGTTGTGTTGAAAGATAGTACAGTAGGAATTCAGAATTAATGACACAAACCTCCGGCGAGGGGCAGACAATGGAATTGAAAAATCGAAATGACCGGGTGAATTACTGAATCGCGGAGAGCATAAAGAACCGGGAGTCAGAAGAAGAATAAAAAATCCTTTCGATTGAGAATAAGAAAGGTGGACGAATACAACTAATAACAACTAAATCAAACTGCCCGGCAAAACCAGGTGGTTAACAGCGGACATTGGACGTTAAACGTGACATATTATGGAGGGTTTACCTCAGTTTTATCGGCATAGTATTGCTTAGCGTACTTGTCCTCGGCAGAGCTTTCTACATTCAACGGTTCCAGGGAAATCATTGGCGGAGTATGAGTGACAGCCTCCATCAGCGTTTTGTTGCGCTTGACGCAGAAAGAGGAACCATCTACAGTGAAGACGGGCAGATGCTCAGTACTTCCATCCCCACGTTTGATATCTACATGGATTTTAATGCGGACGGTTTAAGGGAAAAAAAGGGAAGCGATTTATAGATAATATTGACGCTTTCTCCCTGGCATTAGCCAATTTCTTCAACGATAAAACAGCGGCGGGGTATAAGAAAGACCTGGAGTTGGCCTTTAAGAATAAAGAAAGATATTATCCCTTAAAAAAGAAATTAAGTTTTGAGGAGTATAAGATTTTCCGTGAATTTCCCCTGGTTAAACTGGGACGGAATAAAAGTGGTGTACTGGTAGAAGTAAACAGCAAACGGGAAACGCCCTTTGGTTTACTGGCCAACAGAACGATAGGCCTTTCCCGGGAATTTAAAGACGCAAAGAAGATAGCCAAGAAACAAAATGTAGGCCTCGAAAGAAGTTATGACACGGTGCTGAGTGGACATGATGGACAAAAATTAGTTCGCTATATAGCGGGTGGTACTGCCATAACCGTTGAAGGTTCACAAACAGAACCTGAAAATGGAAAAGATGTTTTTACAACAGTAGATGTAAATATCCAGGATATAACCGAAACGGCATTGATGCGCATGATGCTGCAGTGCGAAGGTCCATATGGTACAGCCATTGTTATGGAAACCAGTTCGGGAAAGATCAAAGCGATGGCGAATCTTGGCCGCAGACCGGATGGCACTTACTGGGAAGATGATAATTATTCCTTACGGGCAACTGAGCCGGGCTCTACTATGAAGCTGGCTACATTATTATCGGTATTGGAAAAAGGAACCAGTAATATCAACGATATCGTAGAAGTAGGCAGTGCGGGAAGAATGCAGGTGGGCAGTAAAATGGTTACCGATGCCGAAAGATCACCCAGGCCATCACTGACCGTAAAAGAATGTTTTGCGCATAGTTCGAATGTGGGTATGAGTAAGCTGGCTTATAAAGCCTTTGCACAGCATCCGGAGGAAATGAAAAAATATATACATCGGTTTCAACTGGATGTAAAATCTACCATTGACCTCGCCAATGTTCCCAAACCTACAATGGCACCCCTGAATCAAAAAGGCAGTGCCGAAGGAAATATGTTGTGGATGAGTTTTGGTTATGGTATCCAGGTAAGCCCGTTACATACATTGACACTTTACAATGCCATCGCCAATAACGGTAAAATGATGAAGCCGTACCTGGTCAATTGTATTCAAACCAACGGTGTGATCACCAAGCAGATTCAACCGGTTGTATTGGATGAAAATATTTGTAAAGCAGATGTCATTAAATATGCACGGGAATCCATGGAATTGGTAGTTACCGAAGGAACAGGCCGGAGAGCATTTGCGGGAATGCCATTTGCCGTGGCAGGAAAAACCGGTACAGCACATGTATCAGATGGCGCTATTAAATATGCACATGGCGTTTACCAGGCAACCTTTGTTGGATACTTTCCGGCTGATAAACCACAATATACCTGCATCGTGGTTATCCGCACCCGGCCACATGCTGCTTCACATTATGGCGGAACCTTAGCAGCCCCGGTCTTCCGGGAGATCGCCACCAAGCTTTATGCGATGTATGTGGAGAAAAAGAATCCATCCATGTATGCGGCCAAAAAAGACAGCAGCGGATTTTTCTATGCAGGCAATGCACAGGATATAAAGAATGTATACAGCACGCTTGGTATGAATTTTCTGGATTCAGTGGCACAGAGCAACTGGGTCAGTGTTTACGCTGATAATTATAAGACCGTAATGAAATCAGCCAATGTTCGTCAGCAGGTAATGCCGAATGTAAGAGGGATGGGATTGAAAGATGCGGTTTATCTCCTGGAAAATATGGGATTGAAGGTCGCTATCCGGGGAAGAGGAAAAATAACCATGCAGTCTGTTGCTCCGGGTACAAGCCTGGCTAAAGGGATAACCGTAATACTGGAACTAAGTTAAAGCCTGTCTGCCGGCATAGGCAGGAAAAAAAATTGCTTTTAAGTGATATACTATATCAGGTAAAAATAAAGTCGGTAGCGGGGCGTACAGGTATTGAAGTGACAGATATACAGATTGATTCGAGAAAGATTAAACCGGGTTCTGCATTTGTCGCCGTGAGAGGAGGATCCGCAGATGGTCATCAGTTCATTGAAAAAGCAATAGCGAATGGTGCAAGCGTAATTATTTGTGAAGATCCCTTGCCGCTTCATCAGCCGCCCGGATCAGGTAGGGAAGGAATTACATATGTGCAGGTGGAGCAGAGTTCAGCCGCTGCAGCTTATATGGCCGGTAATTTTTTCGGAAGGCCATCGGTGAAGATAAAATTGGTGGGGATTACAGGGACAAACGGAAAGACAACTATTGCGACATTATTATACAAGCTCTTTACAAGATTGGGATACAAATGTGGATTGCTAAGCACTGTGGAAAACCAGGTTGGAGACAAAGTAGTGCCTGCAACGCATACCACACCGGATGCCATTAGCCTTAACCAGCTATTAAGTCAGATGGTAGAAGAAGGATGCAGTCATGTGTTCATGGAAACAAGTTCACATGCCATACATCAGCACCGGGTAACGGGTTTGCAGTATGCAGGGGGCATTTTCAGCAATATCACGCATGACCACCTGGATTATCATCAAACATTTGATGAATATATCCGGGTGAAGAAAGCCTTCTTTGATTCATTGTCTGCATCAGCATTTGCTATCAGCAATGCCGATGATAAAAGAGGAGCCGTAATGCTGCAGAATACGCATGCGAAAAAGTATTACTACAGTTTAAAAACGGTGGCTGATTTTAAAGGAAAGATCCTGGATAATAACCTGGGAGGTTTGATGATGACCGTAAATGATGTGGAAGTGCATTTCCGGTTGATTGGAGAATTCAATGCGTATAACCTTTTGGCTGTTTATGGTGCAGCGATTTGCCTGGGAGAAGACAAAATGGACGTGTTGCGGTGTTTAAGTGAACTGACCGGGGCTGAAGGAAGATTTGATTACCGGGTTTCGGCAAAAGAGAAAGTGATTGCGATTGTGGATTATGCGCACACACCGGATGCTTTATTGAATGTGCTGGCAACGATAAAGAAACTGAAGAGAGGATTTGAACAGGTAATAACTGTAGTCGGTTGTGGTGGTGATCGGGACAAGACCAAACGACCGGTGATGGCAGAAGCAGCGTGTGAATACAGTGATAAAGTGATTTTCACGAGTGATAACCCGAGAAGCGAGGATCCGGCTCAGATAATAAAGGATATGGAAGCGGGATTAAGTGCGGCGGCAAAGCGTAAATATATTGCCATCGTTGACAGGAGAGAGGCCATAAAGACGGCAATCAGTTTGGCGAAGCCGGAAGATATTATTCTGATTGCCGGAAAAGGACATGAGAAGTACCAGGAAATAAAAGGAGTCCGGCATCACTTTGATGATAAAGAAATAGTGAGCGAAATGTTTGAGATGCTGGATAAGTAAAAATAACAGGTGCGTAAAAATTTGAAGTAAGGAAAACGAAACCAGTAACCAATAACCAGTAACCAGTAATGCTGTTTCATTTATTTGATTGGCTGAATAGTGAAGGAATAAAATTCCCGGGGAGCCGTCTCTTTGAATTTATAACGTTCCGGATTTTGCTGGCTGTTTTATTGTCACTCTTTATTACCACTTTCTATGGGAAAAAGCTGATTAAGTTCTTACAAAAAAAACAGATAAGCGAGAGTATCCGGAATGAAGGACTGGCAGGTGAAGAAAGTAAGAAAGGTACGCCAACGATGGGTGGGATTATTATCATCCTGGCCATCATCATCCCGACGTTGCTGCTGGCGGACCTGACAAAAATATATGTGCAGTTGATGCTGGTGAGTACTGTTTGGATGGGCATCATTGGTTTTATCGATGATTATTTAAAACTCCGGGGTAAGAAACTGGCTCAGCAAAAAGGAGAACAATATAAAAAAGGAAATAATGATGGGTTGGCTGGCTGGTTTAAAATTTTAGGACAGGTGGGGTTAGGAATTACGGTCGGTGCTACCCTTTATTTCAACAGCGAAGTAAAAATATGGAGAGAATATGTAGGCAAAGTGCCGCCAACCGATTCTTCCGTTTTTGCAAAACAGGTAAATGGACAAACAAAATATTTTACAGAAACTAAAACACCATTGACGACCATTCCTTTTGTAAAGAACCATGAGTTCAATTATTCCAAGTTGCTGCCTGCATCCTGGAGGCAATATACCTGGGTGCTGTATATACTGGTAGTGATATTTATTATTACGGCAGTTTCAAACGGGTCAAACCTGACAGATGGATTGGATGGGCTGGCAACGGGGACATCAGCCATCATTGGAACCTTGCTGGGAATTTTCGCCTATGCCAGTGGCAACCTGGTCTTTGCGGATTATCTCAACATCATGTATATACCGGATCTGGGAGAGTTATCCATTTTCATTGCAGCCATGATTGGCGCCTGTATCGGTTTCTTATGGTATAATTCTTACCCCGCTCAGATATTCATGGGTGATACCGGTAGCCTGACCCTGGGCGGTATCATAGCCTCGCTGGCCATCATTGTTCATAAGGAATTATTGTTACCCATTTTCTGCGGCGTGTTTTTCGTGGAAACATTAAGTGTCATGATACAGGTGGGATTTTTTAAATATACCAAACGAAGATCAGGTACCGGAAGAAGGGTCTTTTTAAAAGCACCACTTCATCACCATTACCAGGTAAAGGGGTTTCATGAAGTAAAAATCGTGAATCGATTTTGGATTGTGACTGTGTTGTTGGTGGTATTAAGTATCGTAACCCTGAAGCTGAGATAAGATTATTTTTTTTGATAAATAGATTAATGAAAAACCCAGAGAATCTGTAAACCCGAAGAAAACAAACGACCTGATTTATTCGATTTGTAGTGCAGTTGTAATTGAAACCAATACTTATGAAGAACCATGTTCCGTACATCGAAATTGAACATGGCTAAAAGGTTTGTCATATTGGGAGGAGGTGAAAGTGGTGTGGGTGCCGCACTGCTTGCGAAGCAACAGGGATATGACGTATTCCTATCCGACGGAAGTTCTTTGAAAGAGATGTATCGTAACGAGTTGAAAATGGCGGATGTTGATTTTGAAGAAGGTCAGCACACAGCATCAAGAATCCTGGATGCAGAAGAAGTAATGAAAAGCCCGGGCATACCGGAAACTGCGGCCATGGTACAAGCGATCCGGGCAAAAGGAATTGATATTATCAGCGAGGTGGAACTGGCATTCCGGTTTAAAGGCAATAGTAAAATCATTGCTATCACCGGGAGTAATGGAAAAACAACCACGACTGCGCTGATCTATCATATCTGTAAAACGGCAGGTCTTGATTGCGCCCTGGTAGGTAACATCGGTGATTCGTTTGCCCGAAGAATTGTGGAAGACCCGAAACCTTTTTATGTGGCCGAGATAAGCAGTTTCCAGCTTGATGACATAAAAAAGTTCAGACCGGATATTGCTATACTCACCAATATCACGGAAGACCACCTGGACCGTTATGGATACAATTTTGAAAATTATATCAGGAGCAAATTCCGCATTACTATGAACCAGCAGAAAGATGACTATTTCATCTACTGCGCCGATGATACAGTAACTATGAAATACCTAAACCAATTCCATATACTATCAAACCAACTGCCCATTAGTATGAAAAGAGAACTACCAAACGGAGCATTTATTAAAGACGGGGATATGTACGTAAGAACCGGACAGGACTTTACCAATATGAGTGTATTTGATTTTGCTTTAAAAGGAAAGCATAATCAATATAATACTATGGCAGCCTGTGTGGCAGCTATGACTTTGGACATCCGGAAAGATAAAATCCGTGAAGCGGTTCAGAACTTCCAAAGCCTGGAGCACCGTATGGAACATGTGGCAACCGTAAGGGGCGTGGAGTTTATTAATGACAGCAAGGCCACGAATGTCAACTCCACGTGGTATGCATTGGAAAGCATGACAAAGCCAACCGTACTGATACTGGGCGGGGTTGACAAAGGGAATGATTATTCATTAATTGCAGAAATGGTAAAAGAAAAAGTGAAAGCACTCATTTGCCTGGGTACCGATAACCGGAAAATTCATGAGGCGTTTGGTAATACCATGGGTACAATTGTAAATACAACCACCGCAGCCGAAGCAGTACATGCAGCTTATCATTTTGCCAGTAAAGGCGATGTGGTATTATTAAGTCCGGCCTGTGCCAGTTTTGATTTATTTAAAAATTATGAAGACCGGGGAAACCAGTTTAAACAAGTGGTGAAAGAACTATAATAATGGATGTAACCAAAGACATAAGGCTGGGTGGATTCAGAAACACCTTCAATGCAGATAACCTGATCAGCAAAACAAAAGGCGATAAGGTTATATGGGCGTTGGTAATACTGCTGACCCTGGTATCCTTACTGGCGGTATACAGTGCTACAGGTTCGCTGGCGTATAAAAATTACCGGGGTAATACAGAGATTTATCTCTTCAAACAGATTGCCTTTATCATGGCCGGTATACTGGTTATCTATTTTGCGCACCTGGTCAATTATACCTTTTATTCCCGTGCGGCGAAGATTGCATTCCTGATTTCATTACCGTTGTTATTCTATACATTATTTTTTGGTGTAAAGATGAATGAAGGCAGCCGCTGGATCCGCCTGCCATTCATTAATATGACCATGCAGACCTCGGACTTTGCACGATTAGCCTTATTCATGTACCTGGCCCGTTTGCTGAGTAAAAAGCAGGATGTCATAAAGGATTTTAAAAAAGGTTTCCTGCCGGTCATCGTTCCCATCATCATAACCTGTGCATTAATTGCGCCGGCCAATCTTTCCACGGCATTATTGCTGGGAGCCAGTTGCCTGCTGTTGTTGTTCATCGGCCGTGTCAATACGAAACATATTCTGATGACGATCGGCCTTGCTTCAATTCCCCTGGTGTTTATGGTAGCGGCTGCAGTGATACGCCATGGTAAAGAAAATAAAGAAGAAATAATCCTAACAGAAAAGAAAAGCGGTTCCACATTATTTGGCAGGGTAGATACCTGGATCGGAAGAATGGAGAGTTTCATTTATGGCAGTAAAGAAGCAGAAGAAGGTGCTTACCAGGTGAACCAGGCAAAAATCGCCATTTCAAAAGGGGGTGTGTTTGGAGTAGGCCCCGGAAACAGTACCACACGGGATTATCTACCACAGGCGTATAATGATTTTATTTATGCGATCATCATCGAAGAATATGGTTTAGTGGGTGGAGCGTTTATCATGTTTTTCTATCTGGTTTTTTTATACCGCTGTATCCGGATTTACAAACGATGTCCTTTTGCTTTCGGTGCTTTCCTGGCATTGGGATTAAGTTTTACACTGGCCATTCAGGCAGTGGCTAATATGGCGGTCACGGTAAACCTGTTTCCGGTGACCGGCGTAACGCTGCCGCTGGTAAGTATGGGTGGAACGAGTTTCATATTTACCTGCCTGGCCATTGGAATCATATTAAGTGTTGCCAGGAATGTGGAACAATTGGAAGGAAGGTCGCAACAAGCTTCCGTTAATGCGGGGGTTTAATGAGAGTCTGGTATGAGTGAGCGTAATAACGATAATAAAGTTTCAGGTACTCTCTTCAGGGGGCAGCGCGTGATAATAGCTGGTGGAGGAACAGGTGGACATATTTTCCCGGCTATCGCAATAGCTCATGCGATGAAAAAGATAGCGGGTGATTTGGAAATATTGTTTGTGGGTGCGAAAGGAAAAATGGAAATGGAGAAAGTGCCACAGGCCGGATACCCAATTGAAGGATTGGATATAGCCGGATTCAACAGAAGTTCTTTGATAAAGAATATCGGTTTGCCTTTTAAGTTGCTGAAAAGTTTTTTGCAGGTTCGGACCATTTTTAAAAAATTCAGACCGGACGCGGTAATAGGCGTGGGGGGGTATTCCAGTTTTCCGGTATTGCGGTTTGCACAAGCCCTGGGAATTAAAACTTTTATTCATGAGTCTAATTCTTTTGCGGGCAGGTCAAACATAATGCTGGGAAGAAAAGCAACCAGGATTTTTACCGGAACAGATGGCATGGAGAAATTTTTTCCGAAGGAGAAAATCCTGGTAACCGGGAACCCGGTGCGCACTGCGATTGCTTCGGCATCAGTGACAAGGTCTGAAGGAGTAAAATTCTTTTCTCTTGCGGAAGACAAAAAAACAGTTCTCATTGTTGGCGGAAGCTTGGGGGCTAAATCCATCAATGAAGCCATAAGTAAAGGACTGGATGATTTGTTAGCCGCCGGATTGCAACTGATATGGCAAACAGGTGAACCGTATTCAAAGAAAGCAAAAGAGATTGCTTATGAAAAAAAATCTGTTTGGGTAAATGCGTTTATCGCGCAGATGGAATATGCCTATGCCGCTGCTGATATAGTGGTGGCCCGTTCGGGAGCCATGACGGTTGCGGAGTTATGTGTCGTTAAAAAGCCCGTTTTGTTCGTACCCTATCCATTTGCTGCAGAGGATCACCAGACGGTGAATGCCATGCAACTGGTGAATAAGAATGCAGCATTGATGGTAAAGGATAATGAAGTGATGCAGAAACTGGTGTTCATGACCATTGAGCTGTCCATGGACGAAGGCAAACAGGATGAATTGAGAAAAAATATCGGAGCATTAGCCATTACAGATGCTGATATGAAAATTGCAGATGAAGTTTTGAAAAATATTGAATAGATGCAGGATGTAGTTTCCCTCTCTGGAGGAGAGGGACGGAAGGGTGAGGCGATGCTGATATGAAAATTGCGGATGAAGTTTTGAAAATGATATAAGCAATAAAAAACGTACCTACTAATACTGTCCTTATGAATACCCCCTTTTGGGGGACCTGCCTACCGGAAGGCAGGTTGAAACAACGGATGATGAATGATTGATAAAAGTAAAATAAAAGAACAATTCTCTTTTTCCTTAGGAGAAGGTGCGGTTGGGGTCGTGTATTTTATCGGCATCGGGGGGATCGGAATGAGCGCCCTTGCAAGATTCTTTCATGCAAATGGTGTGAAAGTAAGCGGATACGATAAAACGGAAACGATACTGACGAAAGAACTGGAAGCAAGTGGTATAGCGGTTCATTATGAGGAGCAGGTTGAGTTGGTTCCGAAAAAAGTGGATATCGTTGTGTACACACCTGCTGTGCCAACAGATCATAAAGAATTGATTTTTTGCCGGGTGCAGGGATATAAAGTGATCAAGAGAAGTGATGTCTTACAAATAATAACAGCGCGTTCTTTTAATATATGTATTGCGGGGACACATGGTAAAACAACCATCACAACAATGGTGGCGCATTTGCTCCGTGACAGCGGATTCGGTTGTAATGCTTTTTTAGGTGGCATTTCAGTGAATTATGGAACCAATTTCTGGAGCAGCGAAAAGAACGTGTGTGTGATTGAGGCCGATGAATATGACAGAAGTTTTTTGAAATTAAGTCCGGATATAGCCATCATCACAGCAATGGACGCTGATCACCTGGATATATACGGATCAGCAGAAGCCATGGAACAGGCTTTTATTGATTTCAGTAAAAGAGTGATACCGGGTGGTTTATTGATCCGGCAGTTTGGTTTGAAAAGAGGAAAGGAGTTGAAGGCCGGACAACAAATAACGTATAGCCTGCAGAATGAAAGTGCGGATGTCTATGCAGCCAATATCCGGATGATGCATGGAGGCTATGAGTTTGATGTCCGGATTAAGGACCAAATTATAGAGCATGTAAAATTGAATATGGGGGGCATGCATAATGTGGAAAATTCGGTAGCGGCCATAGCGGTTGCAAGTTCTTTGGGAATTGAGCCTGATAAGATTAAAGCAGCGTTGGAAAATTTCACGGGAGTGAAGCGAAGATTTGAGTATATCATCCGGAATGAACAGTTAGTGTTTATCGATGACTATGCACATCACCCTGAGGAACTAAGAGCTTTAATTACCGGGGCCAGGACTTTATTCCGGCAGAAAAAATGTACGGTGATTTTTCAACCACACCTGTACAGCAGAACCAGGGACCTGGCCGATGGATTTGCGGAAGTACTGGACCTGGCTGAAGAAGTGATCCTGCTGCCTATTTATCCAGCAAGGGAGCTGCCGGTAACAGGTGTGAACAGTGAAATGATTTTAGATAAGATGAAAAGCGGGCATAAGCGGGTGATGACAAAAGAGGCATTGATGAATTGGGTGAAAAACGATTATGCCAAAACATTGAATAAAGAGTTTGGAGAAATTTTGATTACAGCTGGTGCAGGAGATATTGATATGTTGACAGAGCCGATAGGAAAAGAGTTAAAAAATATATAAGTAGCTCCTGAGGAGCGAAAAACAGATCCATGAATGCAAAAACAACCATACGGAAAATACTGTTTATCGCAGTCTGGTTATGCATCGGTGCAGGAATGTTTACCCTGCTGCTGGCTGCAATCAGTAAAAAGAATAAAGGGCTGTGTACAGGCTATTCCATTACGATAAAGGGGGTGCAAAATAATTTCTTTATTGATAAAAAAGATATAGAGCAATTGTTGATAAAGGCCCTGAAAGGAAATATCAAAGGTCAGCCTGTTGCTTCATTTAATCTGCAGGAACTGGAACAGCTATTGGAACACAATACCTGGATCGAGGAAGCTGAACTTTATTTTGATAACCGGGATGTCATGCATGTAACGGTAACCGAGAAAGAACCGGTTGCAAGAGTTTTCACGACAACAGGTAATTCCTTTTACCTGGACAGTCTCGGAAGAAAATTGCCCTTGTCGGATAAATTAAGTGCGCGGGTACCGGTATTCACTGGTTTCCCGGAAAAAAGAACCTGGAACCGGGATGATAGTGTGCTAGTGAATGAAGTTAGAACGACCGCCAATTATATCATGAATGATCCTTTCTGGATGTCGCAGGTGGCGCAAATAGATATTACACCCGAAAGAAATTTTGAAATGATCCCGTTGGTGGGAGATCACCTGGTGAAATTGGGCAACGGAGATAATATGCCTGCTAAGTTTCATCGCCTGCTGGTTTTTTACAGACAGGTATTGCGCTTGACCGGATTTCAGAAATACAAAGTAATTGATGTACAATATAAAGGACAGATAGTTGCGTCGGCATTTGCAGGTAATGCCCGGATCGATTCGGTGCAATTAAGAAAAAATGTAGAAAAATTATTGCGTCAGTCAATCGAAGCAGAAAATGATACCGTGATAAGGGCCATGCCACCTATTATAAAACTCGAAATAGATTCAGCGACCGCACCTGACCCATACTTGAAGGATAAAAAAGATATTAACCCTGAGAAGCATAACAGTCCCAACCCCCGCCTGAATGAAGTAGCGCCGGCCATCCCTTCGGGGGATGGCGGCGGGCAGGCAGCGAAAAATGAGATACAAAAGAGTGAATCGAAAAAAACAGATAAACCGGTTAAAAATAATAAACCAAAAACTATAGAGAAAAAGAAAGAACCCAAAGCTGTGATGCCAAAGAAACCAGTGGATGAACCAAACGGGGGATATAATTAATTAATATAACGATTTCGATAAAAACAACAACTAAAAACTACAATCATGAACAACGAACAACCCATTATTGTCGGTCTGGACATTGGAACAACCAAGATCGCCGTTATTGCCGGACGTAAAAATGAGTTTGGTAAACTGGAGATCCTTGGATTCGGCAAAGCCAACTCCAACGGTGTAAAGCACGGCCAGGTCCTGAATATCGACGAAACCATTAAAGCCATAAAAAGTGCTTTGGAAAATTGCTTCGCTTCTAATCCTAACCTGGATGTAAAGGAAGTGTATGTCGGTATTGCCGGTCACCACATCAAAAGCCTGCAGACCCGTGGGGACATCGTTCGTCAAAGAACCGATGAAGAAATTACCCAAAAGGAAATTGATCAGCTGGTAGATGATCAGTATAAAACCTATATCCCTGCCGGCGACCAGATCATTGATGTGATACCTCAGGAATTTACCGTAGATAATTTTCAAAATATTCCCAACCCGATCGGTTATGGCGGCGTAAAGATCGGTGCCAACTTCCACATCATCACCGGTGATAAAAATGCTATCCGGAATATAAACCGTAGCGTGGAGAAATCGGGTCTTTATACAAAAGACCTGGTCCTGCAACCCCTGGCTTCTTCTTCAGCCGTAATGGGACAGGAAGACCTTGAAGCCGGTGTAGCCATTGTTGATATTGGTGGAGGTACTACGGACCTGGCTGTTTTCTATGAAGGTATTTTAAAACACACGGCGGTTATTCCCTTTGCCGGTGAAAATATCACCAATGATATCAAAACCGGTTTGGGGGTTTTGAAGACACAGGCTGAACAAATGAAAGTTCAGTTTGGCAGTGCCTTGGCGAATGAAGCAAAATCAAATGCCTATATCACCATCCCGGGTTTGAGAGGTATGCCTGCCAAAGAAATCAGTGTTAAAAACCTGGCTAACATCATCCAGGCAAGAATGAGTGAGATTATGGATTTTGTAACGTATCATTTAAAGCAGGTCGGTTTGGAAAACCGTATGCTGAATGGCGGAATTATTCTTACCGGCGGAGGGTCACAATTAAAACATCTTATCCAACTCACCGAATATGTAACGGGCTTACCGGCAAGAATTGGTTTTCCCAATGAACATCTGGCCGGTGGACATATTGAAGAACTGGCTAAACCAACCTACTCTACCTGTATCGGTCTTATCCTGAAAGGATATGATGACTATGAACATAACCGCAAACAGTTCGACAAAGAATACAGGAAAGTGGATGTTCCCGAAGGATTAAAAAACAATGGCACAGAAGCAGTCCCGGTAGTAACAGCAGAAGAAGTTGCCGCATCAGAAATTATCCGGAGAAAAAACCTGACCGGCTTTTGGGGCAAATTCAAAGACAGGATCATTGATTTGTTTAAGGAAGAAGAAGATAAAAAATTATAAGGCCCCCTAAATCCCCAGCAGGGGGACTTTCGGAGCGACTTTAAAATTTAATTTTTTTTATTAAACACAACTCACAAATACTAACCCAATTTTTCAACAGCTTCGCAACCCCCTCTCTTCAAGGAGAGGGCCGGGGTGAGGCTCTAATTCAACTCTTATGATACATTTTGATCTGCCTAAAGAAAAATCATCCATCCTGAAAGTGATCGGCGTTGGTGGTGGCGGTGGCAATGCGGTGAACTTTATGTTCAGCCAGCAGATTGAGGGTGTAAACTTTGTAATATGTAATACCGATGCACAGGCATTAGCCAATAGTGGCATACCCAACAGGATACAACTGGGCCCGCACCTTACGCAAGGTCTTGGTGCCGGTGCCAATCCTGACATCGGCCGGCAGGCAACCGAAGAATCCCTGGAAGAAATAAAAAGGATCCTGGAAGTGAATACCAAAATGGCTTTCATTACGGCTGGCATGGGTGGTGGTACCGGAACAGGAGGTGCACCCATCATCGCCAAGATTTGTAAAGACCTGGGCATTCTTACCGTTGGTATTGTGACCACACCATTTGCCTACGAAGGAAAGAAACGTCAGCAGCAGGCAGAAGAAGGAATAAAAATATTAAAAGGATATGTGGACACCTTGCTGGTGATCAGTAATGATAAATTGCGTCACCAGTTTGGCAATTTAAAAATGCGGGAAGCTTTTGAAAAAGCGGATAACGTTTTAGCAACAGCGGCGAAATGTATTACGGATGTAATCAACAGTACCGGTCAGATCAATGTGGACTTTGCCGATGTATGCACGGTAATGCGTAATGGTGGTGTGGCAATCCTGGGTAATGCCGAAGCATCCGGGGAGAACAGGGCACAAAAAGCCATTGAAGAAGCTATGAATTCACCGTTACTGAATGACAGCGATATCAAAGGGGCTAAGTGGATACTGATTAATATTAATTCGGCTGCCGGCGAACATGAGTTTACCATGGATGAAGTAGAAGTAATTCAAAACTATTTACTGAGCCAGGCAGGTGAGAACAGTGATGTGATCCTGGGTATGGGCTATGACAGCACATTGGGTGATCGCATTGGAATAACGTTGATAGCAACCGGTTTCGAACATAAGGATCCGTTTGCTAAACCTGTACCCAAGAAAGAAGAACCCAAAGTGGAAGAGAAGATCGTAATGATATTGGGACAGGTAGACGAACCGGTAACTCCTGTTGCGAATACAGTTGCACCGGAAACAGCCGTTGTTGCAGAAATGGAAGTAGTGAAGGAATCGCTGAAACCAGCTGCCACAGAGGATTACCTGATGCCCAGACTGGTGGAAGAAATGGAGTTGCAGCAGGCTCCGGTAATTGATATGACGGATATCAAACAGGAAGAAGAAAATGCCATCATTCATTTCGAACTGCAACCCCCGCAAGATGAAACCGCAGGATCCATTTCAGAAAAAATACCTAGTAATACTACGGTAGAAATGGTTGGTGAAACTACTGTGAGCAAAATGTCAACTGTAGCGAAGAACGAAAGTATACATTCGGTGCAGTATCCGGTTGCAAGCGGATTACATGCCGTCCCCCCAACAAACATCAAAGAAACAGATGCTGTGCTGATCGGCAGCATTAAAGATAGTGCCAACGGTACCGTTGGTGCAAGCCCGGTGCCTGCAGCATCGGGTGGTTATTTGGCCAGACCGTCCAATATCTACGCAGAATCTAAACCAGAGGCCGTTGCCTCAACTACTTCTGCCGAAGAACCGGTCCCTTCTCCACTTGCCAGCAATGAAGAGGAAGAACTCCTTGAATTGCAAATGCAAATAATAGAACGGGATGACATTCCTGCGGCGGATATGCCGTTGGCCTACCAGGCTCAGACACCTTTGTTTCCCGAGGTTGAGGATTCTGCTATGCAGGACGAAACCGAAGAACAAAAACGTAGGGCTGCCGAACGTCTGCATAAGTTGAGAAACTTATCGTTTAACGTTAACGCTGCTGACCCGAATAATGAGTTTGAAACTGTGCCGGCATATATCCGCCGCAATATGGAATTGTATAACAACCTGCCTACCGGACAGGCAGGCAATACCCAGGTGGAAAATTTCTACAGTAGTTACGAGGTCAAAACCGACGACAAGAATCAAACCCACATCAGTACGATCAATACTTTTTTAGACGGGAAGAAACCCGATTAACCCTTCGACAAGCTCAGGGTGACAATAGTGTCATGCTGAGCATGTCGAAGCATGATCAAATGAAATTTAAAGACAGTTCGTTCCAATGAAGCCACTGAGCATTAAGCTAGTGTTTTTTAGTTGTTCCCTCCGGTTTCTACCGGAGGGTTTTTTATCCCCTCCCGGGAGGGGTGGGGGTGGGTATTATTCACCCATTTTATTTTTATTGAGCTGTTATTCCACCGGTATATAAAGTTTGGCAGCACCCTTTTTTATAAGCATATTTTCCAGGTGTCCCATTTTTCTCCGGTCCGTTGTAATAATATGAATATGCACAAAACTATCGTGATGTGTAAATACGCCTTTATGTTCCGTTGAAAAAAATCCAACCAATTCGGCATTTTGTTTTTTCAACTTTAAGGATAATTCGTTTTTATGGGCTTCTTCCGGAGAATGAACCACTGTTCCGGTGGGCAGATTTACAATATGAAGCTCAACCTTATCAAGCGTCGCTGTCAGCCGGAAAGCAAAAGGCCTGGAATGATTTTTTGTTGACAGATCCAGGAATGATTCCAGTTGCGGAATGGTCCGGACACTGTCTGGCAACGAAACTTCTTTCCATTTATCGATAGGGGCATACACAAAGAAAGGGGCCCTGACTTTAAATGTTTCTTCCATTCTTATAGAACCGTCAGCCGCCACTGTTGATTGATACGATTTACCATCAATGATCAGTAACTCCCCTCTTAAATATTCAACCGGGCCAACTCCATACAAATGTTCTTTGTTAGAAATAGTATCCAGGTTAATAGTCCCGGATAATTCACCTTTTCGCATGACATTCATCATTGCACCGGCAATTTTTACGTTACTTTTTTTTGTGACTGAAACTGCAGTTGAACTTTTTTTTCGTAACGCCATGCCGCAAACCGGACATTTACCCGGTTTGTCATAGGTTTTTTCTCCTTCACACTTCATCGGACACCGATATATCTCCGGTTCAATTATTTTCCGCAATGACATACCACAAACAGGACATTTACCCGGTTTGTCATAGGTTTTTTCTTTCTCGCATTTCATGGGGCATTGATACCTGTCCATATCATTTTGAGTGGAATGAGCGAAACTGTTGTGACTGTTTAAAATAAAGAAGCAGGTAAATAATGCGAGGCAGGCCATTGTTTTTTTCATAGCAACAATTTGAGATATAAGGATTTTTTTTATGATTAGAACCAGATGCTGCTGTGTTTAAGTTTTCATTAATATTCTGAAATTAAAGTTAGGTAGTTTTTGAAATATTATATTGATGTGTGGGTGGAGTATCTACACGGAATTTCACTTTGCAGGTGAAATTGGCTTTAATTCGGAGCATTTGAAAATGAATCCATCAATTGCAAAAAGTTATTTATTATCTGGATAAAGTTGATAATATAAGTTATCGGACATCATTAAAAAATAAAACCCTATCTTTGCACTCTACTCCACGTAATTGACACGGCAGGTTGTAAGCCGGTGGTACACAGAACAAACTTTCGCTGATTCAGAAACTACAACGTCTTTGCCAGCTCCATCCGCAGTAATGCTGCGCATTAAACATAAAAACCTATAATGGCTTTTAAAAAATTAGAAATTATTGAACCTATCCTTAAGGCCGTAGCCGCAGAAGGATACACGATCCCAACCCCCATTCAGCAACAGGCCATACCGCTGGTGCTGCAACGAAAAGACCTGCTGGGTTGTGCCCAGACAGGCACCGGCAAAACAGCCGCTTTCGCCATTCCTATCCTGCAGATTCTGCATGAACAAAAACCAATGGCCCCCGGCATCAAAGTATTAATATTAACTCCGACAAGAGAACTGGCCATACAAATAGATGAAAGCTTTGCGGCCTATGGGAAATATACCGGCATCCGTCACACTGTTATTTTCGGCGGCGTATCACAACTAAACCAAACCAATGCGCTGAAAAGAGGCGTGGATGTTTTGGTGGCTACGCCCGGTCGTTTATTAGATTTAATGACCCAGGGTTATATCCGCCTTGACAAACTGCAAATATTTGTACTTGATGAAGCCGACCGTATGCTCGACATGGGCTTTATCCATGATGTGAAAAAGATCATCGCCAAATTGCCGGCAAAAAGACAAACACTTTTCTTTTCGGCTACCATGCCTCCTGAAATTCAAAAGCTGGCCAACGTATTATTAACGCACCCGGCCAAAGTGGAAGTGACACCACCTGCTACAACGGTGGATAAAATAGTGCAAAGCCTGTATCATGTTGGTAAAATGGAGAAGCCGCAATTGCTGTTGCACCTGCTGCAGGATAAAGCCATTGTTACGGCACTGGTCTTTACCCGCACCAAACATGGCGCCGATAAAGTAGTGAAGATTTTACAACAGCATCATATACGGTCCGCTGCTATCCATGGCAACAAATCACAGAATGCCAGACAAGGCGCCTTATCTGATTTTAAAAACGGTACACTCCGTGTGCTGGTTGCTACGGATATTGCCGCACGAGGAATTGATATTGACGAACTGACCCATGTGATCAATTTTGATATGCCGAATATTCCTGAAACCTATGTTCACCGGATCGGTCGTACCGGCCGGGCAGGTAACACCGGTATTGCCATTTCTTTCGCCAGTATTGAGGAAAGAGAAGAATTAAGGGATATCCAGAAGTTGATTGGTAAAACTATTCCCGTTATTCATGAGCATCCGTTTGTAATGGGTGCCATGACGGCTGCTCCGCCACCGGTGCAACGTCACCGGCAACAGCAAGCAGCTTTTAAACCACGGCGAAATGATTTTCAATCACAGAGCTCCGGCAGCGGTAATCATGTTCGACGGGGATATGGTGCGCAGCGGGGAGGAAACCGGTAAGAGAATCTAATTTCTTTGTGTTCTTTGTGATGTATTTCTTAGTGTTCGTTGTGGTCCTGTATTTTTTTGCCACTAAGAACACTCAAGGAATCACTAATGGCACTAAGTTGAACTCAGTTGAAAAAAGCAAATGGCCGGAAAAAATTTAATTCAAATTTTTTCCGGCCATTTATATTGTCTCTAATAGAAAATAGTATTAATCTTCAGTTTGTCTAAGGGCATTTACATCTATTGATGCATAAGTCAGGCCAGTTGTTTTTGAAACAGCAATATAAGTTGTTCGGCTTGTGGTATTTCCTGCTTCGTCAGTAGAGGTAACCATAATTGTATAGATTCTGGATGCCCCATCCGGTAAACGGGAAGCTTTCAGGCGAACCAGGTGATTGTTGATGACCTCGCAATCATTTATACCCGATGCCGTTTGGTTGCTGTGCACTGATAATACAGAAATTACATTTTGTGCATTGTCAGATGCCGTATAATAAACAGCCACTCTTTTCATTTTATTGGTTGGTGGCCATACTTTTTTTGATGAAAGAGTCAGTTCAGATAACCTGGGCGATTCATTGTCTGTTACCGTTACTGTAAAAGCACATTTTTCTCCGGAAGAGGACGTAGCGGTTATACTATGTGAACCAATTCGAAAAAAGGAACCATTAGGCTTTGAATAAGTGATAGTACCGCAATCTCCAGTACCAAGTGAAGTTATCCGGGGAAAACTCACCAGGGCACCTTCCATACCGCTTTCAGTCTTCACAACAATATTGGGTGGACAGGTTAGGGTACATGACTGTGTATTACCTGATAATTGACTAAGTACAAGGATGGACGACAGGGAAAAGAGTGCTAAAACTTTCATATCAGTATTATTTAAAAGCGTAGAGAAAAAATAAAAAACAGGGCAGGATGCTTTAACACAGGCAAACAGGATACCAAACAATTACTTGTTGATATGGGAGGTATTTATACAGAAGACGGGGAAATATATTCCCAACAAGGTAAAGCGGGAATCAACTCAGAGAATTACTTCAAGTCCCTTTTGTTATTAATCCGGTAACAAATAGCCCAGATGATGGCAGTCAGCACAATCGTGAAAATTACATGCTGCTGAATAAGGGTCAGCGATTTATCGTATGCTTCTTTATCAATTTTTCCAATAAAAGCAGGTACAGGGATCATCCGGTCAGAAATTTCCAGTGGCATAAACCGTCCATTGTCATTACCATATACTTTTAACAGTCCGACAATGATAGGTTCAAAGATCATAAAATAAAAAAGGAAGATGCCCAGGGCGATAAATGCTTTTCGCACCAGGAAGCCAATCAAAAAAGCAATGGATAACTGGGCAAAGGTCTGTAAAGCAAATAACCCTATGTAATAAGACTGGTTCCAGGTGTCCTGGATCAGTCTTGTCTGGTTGGTAACGCCGGCCACCAGGGATACCGCGAAATACAAAACCGTGATCATAAGCGTTACCAGGAGCACATCAATCAGTTTGCTGCTGATAAACTGACTACGGCTCCAGCCATCAATAATATTCTGGCGATGCGTTTTAAAAGTATATTCATTGGTGATGAACATAATGATGACGACCGCAGGAATAAAGACAAAAATCGAGGAAGAATAGGCTACTGTATGCCACACTTCGGGGAATGCGAAAGGATTACCGATCACCATTTTTGCTAACTGGCCTGCCTGCGAAGGCTGGTGGGTGATATTGTCATACACCATATAAAAAATATAATTGATGCCCGGGTAGGACAGGGCCGTAAGTCCCAATATCCACCAAAAGGCATTATACTTTCTCATCTTCAGCCATTCTGTACGTATCAGCGTAGTCATATATTCTTTATTTTGTTTCCCACTAAGCCACTAAGAACACGGTTTGTATTTTTTGTGACCTTTGCGTCTTTGTGGGAGATGTATTTAGTTGTTTGTAAGTTCAAAGAATCTTGCTTCCAACCGTTTTTTTCGTAATACTAATTGCGTCAGCACGACTCCGTTGTTAAAGCAGTGTTGATTGATGTCGGCCATCTTTGCTGTTCCCTTCGGGAAAATGATCTGCACCGTATTTGCTTTTTCATCCACCAGCACTTCTTTTCCCAAAGTTTGTAAAACCGTTAGCAAAGCAGTAATGTCAGCGGCACTTAATTCCACTACATCTTCATCCATCATGATCTCTTCCACATTACCGGTCATAATCAGGTTGCCCGTTTTTAATATGGCTGCATGGGTACAAACCTTTTCCACTTCATCGAGGAGATGACTGGCCATAATAATGGTATGACCCTGATCTTTCAATTCGATTATCAGTTTTCTTATTTCGGAAATACCCACTGGGTCAAGTCCGTTGGTAGGTTCATCCAGTACCAGCACTTTGGGGCTGCCTAATAAAGCGGCGCCGATAGCCAGACGCTGTTTCATACCCAGACTGAAAGATTTGAAAGAGCTCCAGCGGCGATCATAGAGGTTTACTTTCTTTAAGACCTCATCAATATCTTTTTTGGTTCCGCGGCCGCTGATAGCCTGTGTGATCTTTAAGTTATCGGTACCGGATAAATAACTGTAAAAATTGGGTGTTTCCAGGAGGGAACCGATTTTTTTCCGTTGGTCGGGAGATCCGCCCGGCTGGCCAAACCAAAGAAATTCACCTTTATTGGCTTTTAGCACATCCATGACAATACCGAGCAATGTGGTTTTGCCGCTGCCATTGGGACCAAGGATGCCAAAGACGCTACCCTCCGGCACTTCAAAAGATACCCCATTTAATGCCCGGACAGCCCCATAGGACTTTGCCAGGTTTTTGATTGAGAGAACAACACTCATAGTCATTTAAAATTATATGATGAAGGTAGAAGTTTATACCATATCAAAACAGAACATTATGACTACTGGTATGTTATTTATAAGCTAACTTCAATAGGATATTTAAAAAATGCCCACCATACTTATTACAGGCGGCACCGGCTTAGTAGGCAAAGCTCTTGGACAGGCGTTGCTGAACAAAGGTTACCGGGTTATCATCCTTTCCCGGCAGGCTGGTATCAAATCAGCTGATATTAATCTCACTTATGCCACCTGGAATGTGGAACAACAGACAATGGATAAAGAGGCCTTCGCCCAGGCCGACTATATCATTCATCTTGCCGGGGCTGGTGTTGCAGAAAAAAGGTGGACCCAAAATAGAAAGCAGGAGATTGTGGATAGCCGGGTGAAGAGCAGTAAGCTGATTGTGGAAAGCCTTAAAACGATTCCCAATAAAGTCAAAGCTGTAGTAAGTGCTTCGGCGATTGGATGGTACCTCAGCCCCGGCCTCCCCCGACCACTTGAAGAAACCGATCCGCCTGCGGATGATTTTCTTGGACAAACCTGTAAACTTTGGGAAGAAAGTATAGATCCTGTTACTCAATTGGGTAAACGCTTAGTGAAATTGCGGATTGGAATTGTATTGAGTAAGGACGGTGGAGCATTAAAAGAGTTTTTGAAGCCATTGAATTTTGGTGTGGCGGCCATTCTGGGAAAAGGTAAACAGATCATCAGCTGGATACATATAAATGACCTGGTGCGTATGTTTATTACCGCAATAGAAAATGAACAGTTGACCGGAGTTTATAATGCGGTTGCTCCCAATCCCGTATCCAATAAAGAATTAACCCTGGCATTGGCAAAAAGCAGGAAGCATTTTTTTATTCCAGTTCATGTCCCTTCTTTCTTACTAAAAATAATGCTCGGTGAAATGAGTATAGAAGTCTTGAAAAGTTCAACAGTAAGCAGTAATAAAATTCAGCAGGCAGGTTTTCAATTTATGTTTCCAGAAATCCGGGAAGCTGTGGAGTAATAATTATAATTCAGACAGAGAAATCTGTCCCTTCAATTTCTGCATGATTGGGGTGCCAGATATTTGAAAACGCTCCAAGGATAGCTTTGCCATTTTCAAACTCCAGCCGGTGGAGTTTTAATTGTTCAATATCCTCCTTCAGAACTTTCCTGTAAATAGGATAGAGGGTGCCACCTTTTGTGCCGGCGGGTTTATCCGGTTCATATTGAAATTGCGGATCCACCAGGGTTCCTCTCGGGTACATGATACCGGGAACTCCTTTGCCCCGAAGGTCCAGATCATCCGGATGTTCCAGTCCAAGGGTATGACCATATTCATGGGCTGCCGTCGTAGATCCTTTATATAAATTCTCCAGCTTGAAATAACCGCTGTTGCAGCCAAGCCCGTCAACAAAAGAAATATTACCATGCGCAAATTCTTCAATCCGGAAATAATTATTTTTCGGGTCAAGGTTTTGATAAATTTCTATATCGGTAATGCCGGGCAGAAAGGTTGCAGTAATATTGAAGCGAACAGAAAATTGCAAATCCTCAAGCGTCAAGGTGGCTTTTGATTCATTCCACATGGTTTCAATTTCATCACGGATAAGAACGGTTAGTTCCGGATTGGCGGCATTACCATACGTGATAATATGCGAATAAATATTAAGCTGCTGATTGTCCAGCTCTGCAGATCCCATGGCAGTTATTCAGTTTGCGTAATTTTTACTGCAGATTTTTTTATCCAGCCATAAATAAATTTTCCGGCAGGTGAAATAAATTCTGTATAAAAAGTGTTTTTATTTTCTGTAACGCTGATCAGGGAGTCGCCTTTTACAAAATATTGTTTTTTAGTAAAGGAAATCATGCAGTTTTCATCCTGGAAAACTTCGGCTTTTCCGGCAGTGATAACAGCAGTGGGCAACCCCTGATATTCTTTTTTTAACCATTTATTATTTAACAGTGGCTGAACTTCCAGTCTCGGATAATCACCATCTGCATTTACGCCATTTCCAAAACCACAATTGAAAGAGGTTGATTCACTATTAATGGTTATAGTATTATTTGTGATCTTAAATTTCAGGATGCATGGATTCGTTGCATCTTCAAAAGTATTATCGAAGGAAGCCGTATCATTTGCAAAAGTGATGGTGCCGTCTGTTTCGCCCCTGTTCCAGCCCGGAGGGCCATTAAGAACATCCAGCCAGAATCGGTATTTACTCCCGTCCATTTTTATCAATACCAATGTACCACCCGGTATAGCTGTTTTATCTTTCGGGTGACTATCACCAGGCAGTTTGTAGCCATAAGAACCGGAATAATTTACCTGTGCAAAAATTGGCAGGCAAATAAACATTACAATTGCTGACAAAAAAATTCTTTTCATAAAGTTGATTTTATTTTAAATATTCCATAAAATAATCCGTTACTTTCTGGTAGAGATGGGCCCGGTCTTTTCCCGCTACGTTATGTTCATGACCGGGATAGATCATATAATCTACCTGTACGCCCTTGTCAATTGCTGCTCTTACAAAGTTGACGGAATTTTCCTGCACTACCACCGGATCCTGCAGGCCATGGATCAGCAATAATTTTCCTTTTAATTTCCCGGCCTGTGCGATTAAATTGGTGGCGGCATATCCTTCCGGGTTTTCCTGCGGTCTGTCCATATATCGTTCGCCATACATGATTTCATAGTATTGCCAGTTCATGACGGGTCCACCTGCTACACCAGCTTTAAAAACACCGGGATGATTCAGCATGAAATCAGTTGTCATATATCCTCCAAAGCTCCAGCCAAATAATCCCATCCTGTCCTTGTCAATATAGGATTGAGCGGTGAGATAGCTCATAGCAGACACCATGTCTTCCATTTGCACATCACCCGATCTCCGGAACATACTTTGTTCAAATGCTTTTCCCCGGTTATCACTTCCTCTTGTGTCAATGGTAAAGACGACATAACCTCTTTCAGCCATGTACTGGAACCAGTAATCGCCGGCGCCACCATTCCAGCTGTTAAGGATCATTTGTGCATGAGGCCCGCCATACCAGTAAACAATAACGGGGTATTTTTTTGTGTCCGAAAAATTCACTGGTTTGAACAGCCGGCAAAAAATACTGTCACCGGTAGTATTTTTTATGGTGAAAAGGGAGAGTTCTCCCCGGGCATATTCTTTTAAAGGATTTTCTGATTGTAAAAGTATTTTTGTTTTTGCCGTAAGCAATTTTTTGACATCAAGTAATTGAATGGTTCGGGGATTAGCCGGTGTACTATACACATCCAATACTGTACTTCCATCGCTACTTACCTGTGTGGCATGAACGGCGGGTACTGCTGTAATGCAATTCGTAAGTCCTGTTTTCAGGTTCAGTACGAACAGATTTTTATTAATGGGGGACAAAGCCGTAGAAGTATAAAACAGGTTTTCTCCTTTGGTATCAAAACCCTTTACCTCCAGCACCTCCAGGTTTCCCTGTGTTAATTGCTTCATCAGTTTTCCGGTAGAATCGTACAGGTATAAATGATTCCAACCATCCCGGTTGCTTTGCCAGATGAACTGCCCGGGTTTATTCTTTACAAACAACATGGGGACCAATGGCTCCACATATTTTTCATCAGTTTCTTCAAATAAAGTTTTAATAAAATTTCCGGTGGAAGCGTCATATTGATTCAGCCACATATGATTTTGGCCCCGGTTCAGCACCGCAATAAAAATAAATTTATCATCCGGGCTCCAGGCGATGTTGGTGAGGTATTGCTCGGCAGGTTCTCCGGTTTTTAACCACAGCGTTGATTGGGTGGTTGTATTATAAACGCCAATGGTAACCTCATGGCTTTTATCTCCGGCCATCGGGTATTTGATCAATTCCACTTTGGCAGGACGTTCCGACCAGTTGATGATCGGATAATCAGTCACCATGCTTTGGTCCATCCGGTAGAAAGCCAGTTGTGTACCACTATTGCTCCAAAAGGTTCCTTTATTTATGCCAAATTCATCCCGATGCACAGAGGAAGCATAGACGATGTCTTTACTTCCATCAGTGGTTACCTGTTTTGCATTCCTGCCATCAGAAACATGTAAATTAAAATTATCCAGGTAGGCAATATAACCGGCGCTGCTTTCTTCCACATTTTCTTTGGCAGCCAATTCTTTTGGGATTATAGTTTTAGAAATATGAAGAAAAGGTTCCACTGCAATTTTACTTCCGTTAATGTTCATGATCCATTTTCCAGGGGCAAATTTTATGGCAGGCATATTTTTTACGGTATCCAGGCCGGCTTGTTTCAGCTTCTTGTTTAATGACTCCAGCGTGAGAAAGACACTATCTGCCACCATTTTATTATTTCCTTTCATCCAAACATCTCTGCCATCTCCTTTTTTTAAATACACATAATCATTCGTTGATCCGTAGAATTGTAATTGTTGCAGATTTTGCGGGGCCAGCGTAGTTCTTGCTTTCAGAATGGCATCCTCCATACTCAGCATTTTATTCTGTGCGGTCAGACCGTTTGAAATAAAGAGCAGCAGGATAGCGATTAAGATTTTATTCATAAAATTATTTATAGTAAACAAATGTAGCTATTATGGGTAATAAAAAGCCCCCGGGATGCCGGGGGCTTTTTAGTTTATCAAATAGGTTTAGCCGGCGAAGTATGTTTTAAAAGCTTCACTCAGGCGTGCAAATTCTTTTTTTACCTGGTTCATGCCGATCAGCCCACCCGACATACCGGAGGAATCTTTATGCAGCATGACCGAATAAAGTGCGCCTTCATTTTTTACGCTGACACTTTGTTTATGGTATTTTACAAAAGCGCCTAATAAAAGGCGTAACACCCGGTTTCCTTTTGTGTAGGTATGTGTTTCGCCTTCCGCAGATTTCAGGGTATATCCTTCTGAAGTAAAAAAAAGGTTGAGTTTATTATCCAGTTCTTCTTTGGTACAGCCGGTAATATTATAAATGATCCGGTCTTTAGCAAAATCAACAACGGTAGCTTGCATGGTTATATAGTTTTGGTTAATGGATAACGGAACTATTGTTCCGTTTAATCAGCTGGTAAGGAGTTCCGGTTTTCAGTTTACTGGAATTCCGTTCCGGCGGTTTCAGTCGGGAAGATATTAAACAAAAACCAATTTTAACTTTTCGTATTTTCCAGCCTGAATTCCTTTTCTAATTCCGGATGAATATAGGTCCATTTCCAATCTGACCATTTTTCAACTATCCCCGCTTTCACCGGATTTTGAATGCAATAATTTACTGCCCGGAAGAAATGAGCATTGTTCCGGAAAATTGTATCATAACTTTCCTCAGCCCAGAATGGTCCCGAGCGGCCAAGTACCTTGTTGCCTTGAACCGCTGTAAATTTCTTATGATTCTGTAATATCACATTCAATAAGGGGCTGCCTTTAATTGTTAAAAGCAATATATGTGCGTGGTTGCTCATAATGCAGGCACACCAAAGTATATAATGTTTATTATTATTAAATAATAAAGAGTCCATAACAATCTTTGCTACCCTCTCATTTTTCAACCAATGTGGTTCGTTTAGATTTTTTTCTAATTCATTTTCAAAAGCTTCAAAATATTCTTGACGCAATTCTTCTCTCTTCTCCAATGATTGATTATCCGGAAGACTTTTTTGATAAGTATAATTTTCTTTCAGGGAGTTAATGACCTCTATAGGTAAGGAGCCGGCCAGTCTGTAGGTAATAAAAAAAAATTCTTCTGCTGGCTGCCAATGAGGTAATTTTCTGTTATAGAAATATTTTTCATCCATAATGGACAACGGAACTCCGTTCCGTTGGATTTATTGGTCGGAACGGAGTTCCGACCTCCTTAATTCCTTACCGGCCTGCCACTCTTCAACACACTTTGTATCCTCTCTAATGTTTTCTTCTCACCACAAAGAGAAAGAAATGCTTCCCTTTCCAGATCAAGTAGGTATTGTTCAGAAACCAAAGTTTGTTCACTCAGATCACCACCACACATTACATAGGCTAATTTTTTAGCTACTACGGAATCATGTTCGGTTGCATAATTAGCTGTCCGCATGGCATGAATACCGGAGTATAATGCACCGAGTGCAGACTGTCCCAATACTTTTATATCTTTTCGTTGAACGGGAGTTGTATAGCCGCTATCATATATTTCAATGACTGATTTTTTTGCTTCGGCAATTCTTCTGCCCTGGTTCATTACTATTTCATCCAATCCTTTCCGGTAAACACCCAGTCCAAAACCTTCGTGTGCAGAAGTGGCCACTTTGGCTGTAGCAATAGAAAGGAAACGATTCTTTAATGTGATGGTTTCGGGCTCATCTTCGTGCATTTCATCCGAAGCTCTTAATACAAATTCTTTGGTACCACCGCCACCGGGTATTAAACCTACTCCCAATTCAACCAAACCCGTATAAGTTTCTGCAGCGGGGCAACATTTGTCGGAATGTAAACTCAATTCACAGGCACCACCCAATGCTAAACCATGCGGGGCCGTAACAACAGGGATCGAAGAATATCTTGCACGCATCATGGTATTCTGGAACATCCGGATAGCCATATCCAGTTCATCATATTCCTGGTCGATCGCCAGCATGAATATCATACCTACATTGGCACCGGCGGAGAAGTTAGCGCCCTCATTGGCAATCACTAATCCTTTATAACTTTTTTCGGCTTTATCAATGGCAGTTTGCATTCCCGCTAATACATCACCGCCTATGCTTCCCATTTTGGTGAACCATTGCAATCCGAGTACATCATCACCTAAATCATACAACCGGCAACTTCCGTTCTTCCAGATCTGTTTATCGGTATAATTGCTCATGACAATAAAGGCCTCTGCACCCGGAAGCACTTTATATGTTTTTGAAGCGGGATCATAACAATATTTTTTACCGCCTTCAATTTTATAGAAAGATTTATTTCCAGCGGCAATCATTTCATCTACCCAGGCGGCTACTTTATAACCGGCCGCTTTCATAGCTTCGGTGGTCTTGGTAACACCCAGTACATCCCAGCTTTCAAAGGCACCGATTTCCCAGCCAAATCCAGCCATCATGCCATCATCTACCCGATATAGTTCATCACTTATTTCGGGAATGCGATGTGAGATATAGGAGAATAATCCATAATGAAAGAGGCGGTAAAACTCACCGGCTTTATCAGAGCCGGCTACCAGCATTCTTAACCGTGTAGGTAAATCATCTATAGGCTTGGCGGCTTCTAGCGAAGAAAATCTGGGTTTTATTCTCGGTCCGTATTCCAGAGTGTCAAGATTCAACGTGAGGATTTCTTTTTCACCACCTGCGCCTTTTGTTTTCTTAAAGAATCCCTGTCCTGTTTTATCCCCGAGCCAGTTATTGGCTAACATTTTATCCAGCCAGGTAGGCGTTTTAAAATTATCTATGGCTTCATCATCCGGACAGTTGTCTGCAACTCCTTTGGCCACTTTCGCAAACGTATCCAATCCTACCACATCACCTGTTCGGAAAGTTGCAGATTTCGGACGCCCGATAACCGGTCCTGTTAATGCATCTATTTCATCAATGCTGAGTTGCAATTTCTCTTTAATATTCATAACGGCCATCATGCTAAATACACCAATGCGGTTGGCGATAAAGGCCGGCGTGTCTTTACAAAGCACCGTTGTTTTGCCCAGGTACAAATCGCCATAGCTCATCAGGAATTCAACAATTTCCGGGTCGGTATGCGGGGTAGGAATTATTTCCAGTAGCCGTAGATATCTTGGCGGGTTAAAAAAGTGTGAACCACAGAAATGTTTTTTAAAATCAGCGCTTCTTCCTTCGGCCATCATGTGGATGGGAATACCAGATGTATTCGAAGTAATTAAGGTTCCCGGTTTACGGAATTGCTCTACCTGTTCAAAAACTTTTTGTTTGATATCCAGTCGTTCCACCACCACTTCAATGATCCAATCGCAATTGCCGATATCTTTCATATTATCCTCGAAGTTGCCGGTGCTGATTTTTTTTATGACATCCTTATGGTATACCGGTGAAGGGTTACTTTTAATAGCAGCAGTTAAAGCATCATTGACGATCTTATTCTTGTCGGAGGGTTTCTGGAATCCTCCTTCGGGGGGCGGTGGGGCGATATCTAATAATAAAACCTGGACACCAATGCCCGCAAAATGACAAGCAATTCGTGAACCCATTACACCGCTACCTAAAACGGCCACTTTCTTGATTGAACGTTTCATAATTTGTTTTTTTCCTCTCTGCGACCCTTCCGGGGAAATTTGAAAGGTCTAAAATTAGTTAGTTATGCAACTATTAGTAAAAATCGAAGATATGTGTTTTTACTAAAAACTGTAATGACCGTCGGGGTTTACATGCGTGAAGCCTGGTCCCATACTCTTTCAGGTTTTAAAATTGTGTACCTCTTTTAGTGTTTTTACCATCGCAGGATGGGATTTTTCCCCTTTCATTATTGTTTTGTATCAATAACGGGGTTGGTCAGGGAAATAGCACAATTTTCAAAAATCAGTTCCGTTAGATATCCGTTAATACAGCATCCATATCTATGAACCGCCCAACTGCCTTTAAGACTGCCAGCGAGGATTATTTGTCAGTCATTCATAAAAACTCAAATCTATCCGGCGAAGAACTGCTTTACCGGCAAAATCCTTTTATTCAAACGGACCTGGCGTTTAATATCACGGGCTGGAATTCAGCGGCAGAAACCTTACACGGCAGACCCGGTGCAATGGGTAATTACCTTTTTGACCTTGTAAATATTGAATTCATCGGAAGTGACCTTATAGAATTAAAGACCCAACTGGTAGCATCAGGATCCTGGTCGGGCGAGGTTTTTTTCAAACGCTTTGATGGTCAGAAACTCCATTTTAAAACTACGGTTACCTATTTAATAAATGAAAATAAGCAACCGGTGGCGATCATGATTGTAAGCCATAATATCAGTGATGTAAAAAAGAAGATAGAGGAACTGGCTGCTGCAGAAAATAAATATGAAATACTTCTAAATACGTTACCGGAAGGAGTCGTGATGATGAACCCGGATGGTAAAATATCAGCCTGTAATAAAAGAGGCGCTGAAATACTCGGATTAACAGAAGATGAAGCTTTGGGCCGGGTAGTTGCCAGTCCCAACTGGGAGGCTGTGCGAAAAGATGGTTCCCCTTTTCCCATTGCTGAGTTTCCAGCCATGGTCAGTCTTCAAACAGGTTTTCCGCAACGAAATATCATTATGGGGATCAACAAACCGGAAGGTTTGCTGGCATGGTTATCCATTAACTCACAGGCCTTGATACGAACCGGGGAATTTGAACCCTATGCCGTAGTGATATCGTATTCAGATATTACCGAAACCATTAAAACGGAAAAGGAATTGCGCCAGAGTAATGAACGGTTTTATCATGTATCGAAAGTTACTTCGGATGCCATATGGGATCTTGATCTGGAAACAAACGAAATATACCGGAGTTCAGCTTTTTCTGCATTGTCGGGTTATTCATCCGACGAAATCAGCAGAAATCTGAACTGGTGGTTTGAAAATGTTCATCCGGAAGACAGGGAAAGAGTCCAAAACAAACTTAAAGAACATATACAGCAACAGCGGGAGAAATGGGAGGATGAATACCGGTTTAAATGTGCGGATCATACTTATAAATATTTGTACGATACAGGTATTATTTTATATAAAAAAGGGATTCCTGTAAGAATCCTGGGCGCTATCCGGGATATGACGGAACAGAAAAAACTGGAAAAACAATTGCTGGAGCAGGAGGTACAGAAACACCAGGCTATAACCCTGGCAACTATTGCGGCACAGGAGCAGGAAAAAACCACCCTCAGCCGTGAATTGCACGACAATGTGAACCAGATAATCATGAGCGCCAAACTCTATATGGAATCTGTAAAAAAAATGCCTGAGCAATCCGGCGTTTTAATTGATAAAGCCATAGAATACCAGATGCTGGCTCTGCAGGAAATAAGAAAATTATCAAAGACACTAAATACTTCTAATATTAAAACAGTGGGATTAAAGGACAGTGTGCAGGATATTGTTGACAATATGAAATTGTTACAGGAATTGAAAGTTGATTTTAATTATGACCGGCGTGTTGATTTAATTTTAACGGATGAACAAAAATTGATGTTATTCCGGATCATCCAGGAGCAAACCAGCAATATTCTGAAGTATGCGGCCGCCCGTAAAGTCGTAATAAACATTTCGGAAGCCAATAATTTCATTCAATTATATATCAGCGACGATGGCAGGGGATTTGACACCACCATCAAAAAAGATAAGGGGATCGGCTTTATTAATATTACCGGCCGTGCAGAAGCCCTTAGTGGTATCGTGAATATTCTATCATCCCCGGGAAAAGGCTGTTCACTTGATCTGAAGTTTGCCGTAAACTGATATTATTCTCCCATCATTACAAAAGCTCCCCAGAAATAGGGTTGGATGTATTTTTCCCGGATGGCTTTTTGAGCTCCCAAAAATGCCGCCGACTTATCTTTTGTTTTCAGGTACTGCCGGTAAAACGCGATCATAAAATCTTTGGTGGCATTATCATCCACTTTCCACAAACTGGTGATTATACTTTCGGCGCCGGCGGAACGAAAAGCCCTTTGTAATCCATAAACCCCCTCGCCGGCATCCAGGTAACCGAGACTGGTTTCACAGGCCGATAAAATAACCAGGGAAGTATTTTCAAGGTCAAGGTTTTGTGCTTCGTAAGCCGTCAGGATGCCATCATAAGTGTTTGGATATTCTTTGGCAGCATAATAGTTGACCACTCCCGATAACAACAAACCTGAATTAGCCATAGCATTAAATACCCGGTAACCTTCAGTAGCATTTTCGCCTGCAGGCGACCAGTAACCATGTGTGGCAATATGTAATACGTCCGGACTGTGAAGGAGATAAACTTTGTCTTCCGATGCCTGTTCTTTTAAATTCAAATTAACGCCTATTTTTTTCAGGTCCATCTCAGTTTTTATGGCAAGTACTTCCACTTCTGTTCCGGGCAGGTCGGGAATATTGTTGTCCTTGAAGTTTCGGATAAAAGACCTGGTGTTGGTTACAGAGTCATTGAAGGTAATGGGATCACCTGTTTTATAAGCCGGTCTTCCAAAAAGAACGGCTGTACGGATGTCTTTGGTATCCGTGGTTCTCTGCCGGATATCGGTGCCGGATGTGGTGTACTGTATTTCCAGTTCATCCAATAGAAATTGCCGGCTCTCCGGATTTTTTAAGGAAGCAATATTGATGAGATGATAGATCCCGTCGGGAGAAAAATATACTTTCTTTATGCCAGTTAATTTTTCACCGATAGGTTTCCAGAAATGATCATAGGATTCTTTATCATCTGTTTTCTGCTTGATGCTATTCCGGTATTGTTTATAGAATTTATTGTCCAGCACCGCAGCCAGGTCCGGCAGATATACGACTTCCGGGTAAGCACAGTTTTTGGTAATAATATAAGCGGCATAATAAGCCGTATCGGAATAATAAACCTGGTCCCTCCAGTTGAATCGGATCATCTCAATGGCGGCTTCACCTTCCTGCAACCGGTCCCGTACTTCTTTCCAGTCAGGGGGAGTGATCTTTAAATATTTTTTGAAATCTTTTGCTTTAGTCACCAATTCATTTTCCAGGTGATTGACTTCCTCCTGAAGTTTACCCAGTTGTTGCTGATTGATCTTAGTAACCGTATCGATGACTGAAGGATCTTCTGATTTGAAGAATTGCCGGATCAGTTGCTGTTTCTTTTCGATCCACTGATCATATAGGTTATGAATGGCCGGGTCATTGGTTTTCAGAAAAACTTCTTTTCTTTTCTGGGTTCCTTTCAGTGAAATGGATTTGGTAAATAACAGGTTGTTGTAATCCTGTGAGACCAGCCCGGGAAAGGCAGCCGGATTTTTTTCTTTGGAAATTTTCACAAAGCTGTGAAAGTTTTCATAACCTGATTTGAGCCGGGAATTATAATAGGTGACAAAGGCTTTTTCGCCGAATGAAAAAATTATATCGTTGATCCAGCCGGCATTCAGTTGAAATAATTCGTTGTAGGTAATTATTGACTGTTGAAGTTCCCGGTCCCGCATGCTGAAATAAGCATATTGGGCAAAGGGTTCTGTGGATTCCCGGAAGTTCCGGGTTGTTTTTATCTGATCTAATAGGGGTTTGAAGATGGCCGGGTATTGCGGATTACCCAGGAAAGCCATATGTACCGCTTTCATAAAATTGATACCCATATCTGCATACTTGCTGAAACTGTTATAATAGGTTTCTGTTTCTTTGATATAATAATTTACAGGCTGGGGCAATTGTGATCTCTTTCCCCGCATTATCAGAAAAACAGGCCAGTGAGAAAAAGAATATTGTTTCAGGTTAGGGTATTGTTCTTTCATACAGGCTCTCCAGGCTGCATTGGCCGAGTCGCTGCTCTTCCAGAGACGGTCAGCTGCTGTATAATCTTTCAGCATTTCCTTTGCATAAGCCGTAACCGTGTACCGTGTACCGGTGTAAGGGTCGCAGGCTAATTTGGAGCCGATTGTTTTGGAAAAATATTCATATTGTTGATCAGCAGCCGTTGCATACGAATTGAAATCCCCGATAGCCAGGTAATAACCCAATTTACTGGTCATGGCTTCAGATTTATATCCCGGCTTCAGCATATCGATAGCCTCTTCAGACAACCTTTCTAATTTCCGGATGTATTCTTCTGCTTTCAGGTATTCACCGGAACGGGCCAGGAAACCGATATAATACGAATAGGAATGATATTCCTCTTTTTCATTTCCTTTCAGGGTCACGGCCATTTCATAATGCTCTTTTGCTTTTTGAAAATCACCATTCCGTTCAAAGGCATAGCCGATATAAGTATAATTGCTGAAAGATTTATACGAAGGGTATTTATTAATAAAGGCAACTGCTTTCGTTGCGTTCAATGGATCGGTTGTGGCAAATAATCCGGGAAAAATAACATTGAACCATTGATTAAGGGAATCAACACCAAAATCATGTGTTGGCACATCCTTACCTACCAGTTCCCGCATCAGTTTGTCTGCCTTATCATCGCATTTTTTTGCCAGAACAGGATCCGGGGCCTGGTTTTCAAATATCTGTTTCAGTAAATAATAGTTCGAATACGTCTGCAGGTCTTTTTTCTTTTCCAGCATAGCATACATCTCCCGGGCAATACTCAGTACTTTTTTCTTATCAGCAGCCTGGAGGTAGATATCGGTTAGCTTATTGGTAAAATCATCCTGAGTCTGTGCATTTGCAGAAAACAGGGTGGATACAAACAGGCAGGGGAAAACTATCCTTTTTAAGATGGTCATGATCATAGAAACCGGTTCCCATTAATTGGCCCGATAAGATACAGCATTCTATGTAAACTGTATCCGGCTTCTGCGTTGAATTATTTAGTGAAAGGGTTTATTTAAAATCAACAGGGGGCAGGTTTTGTTCCTTAAGTTCCCTTTTATATGTACGCAGCATCTTCCGGTTACTGCTTATGCCGACGCTGCTGGCTATTCCACTACTGGCAATTTTTATCAGGTAGTTGATGGCCGACCTCTCCCTGTCGCGGATAAAAAATACCCGGCCGGTACGGGACGTGTTTTTATTTTTTAGTACAAAACTATTGGCGAAAAAAGTGATCAGCCTGTTGCGAAAAGTTTTTTTCATTCCATCTCCATCCTTCAGGAACCGAACCTTAAGGTTGTGATAATACATTTTCATTTCTCCAAGTGATAAATATTCCCTGCCAATAGCTCTCATACTAAGCGTATCCAGCAGACCGGATACTAATTGTACTGAGGTCAGTGGCAGCAGGGCAGCATTAAAAATAGTCAGGTCAACTGGTTTCATATACAATGTCATCCGGAAACCACCCGACGTATCTGTATAAGATTCTTTAACCCCTAAACGTATCCAGGCTTTGTCCATCAGGTAGCCGTTGGCTTGAATATGAAGACTATCGGTTGATGTAAGATTATAATTTTTTACAGAGATCAGTCTTACGGCCATTCTGTTGACTGTAATAGTACCTGGTAACTTTGTTTTTTCCCCTGTTTCAGTATAGTCCACCTGCGCGTTATTGAGAAGAAGGGTGTCAATAGAAAATTGCTGCGGAATATTTTTTAGCAGGTTTACCGGTAAGGGCTTAATAATGCCAGGTTGGAATGGTAATTTTTTGTCCTTAAAATCTGTAAATAAAAAATCATTTAGGACAATGGTTCCTATCTGCAATTTATGATCCCTAATATATTGATCCAAATCTACCGGGCCAACCCGGATGGCTCCCGATTTAAAAGTGATATAATCTGCCTGAAATAATTTTTTTGAAAGAAAGGCATCAATTTTTTGTGCGGGGTTGTAAGAGAATGAGTCAAGGGAAAAAGTATTATCAGCACGGTTGAAACCCGCATTAGTCCAGTTAAAATTAGTAAGGCTATCCGCATAACTTCCGGTAAACAGTTTGATTTGAAAGGCAGCATTGGTTGCTGCCAGTTTTTGAAAATCAGTAATGGAAGATGAGCTGATGTTCAGATTATACAGCGAGCCCCTGTTCATTTTGAAGTTGCCTTTTGATTTACCCAGGTTATCCAGCCTGAAATCCCGGGCATCAAAACTAGAAATATGTGCTTCCCATTCAGGTTCAGGCTCCCCTTTTTGCGTGAAACGGATATTTTTTAAATGGGCAGATATTTTTCCATCACCGGATGAAAACATTTCCCCTTTTGGATGGGTAACAACAAAATGGGTCAGGAAAAATCTAAGGTTGCTGAGTGACATATTGCCAGAACCTGACCGAAGGTCATTGGCCAGTAGGAAGCTTGAGTCATTTCGTTCACCCTGCCAATCCAGAGACAGATTACCGTTTTCTGTTGACTGTGAAAAAAAGATTTTCGGCTGGCTAAGTTTCAACTCACTAATAGCTATTCCTGGAAAACCCGGATCCTTTTTCTCCGGGGATTCCTGCTTGGAAAAAAGCTGAAGGTTTATTTCTGGTCTTACCAGGTTTACGGCATCTAATATTATTTCACCGTTTATCAATGACTGTATATGTGGCGTTACTGTCCCGGATGGAATTGAAATAACCGCTGCTGATCTTCCGGTTTTTGATTGGTACAATACCTGGCGGAATGAAGAGCTTTTATGGTCTGTCATTTCATATTCAGCAATAGAAAGATCCAGGTTAGTATCTTTTACTTTTAGTTGCTCCCCGTTGATAGCTAACCCATCTATCTTTAATTTATTGTCAGGCAACTTTTCCAGGTCGTTAAAAGCAATACGGTTCAGTTTGGTTGAAATCTGTTTGCTGCCATATAAACCCCGGATGACTGTATTGACTCCCTGAACATTTTTTAATTTTATCGTGGATTCACCAGTACCCTTTTTGAACCCCCCTTCATTTATTTGTACATCCCCTTTCTGCCAACGTACTCCCTCGGCATAAATATTACGGGATACTTCATCCACCTGAATCTTTTCTACCTGTACTTCCTTCAGGGTAACATCCATATTCTTTTCTCTATTATGGATTTGTACTTGCCCGGCACCGAACTTTCCGCTTTGACCGTAGTAAAGGGTGTTATGCATTTCAATGTCCAGGTTGCCCGTATGAATCAGCCCTTTTTCGAACTGCAGCCGGGTAAGCGCATTCTTAATACCCGCCAGTTTTTTAGAGGCGAGCAGTGATTGGCTTTTTATGGAAAACGATGCATGGTCAAGCTGAACCTGTAAATTATTTTTTAGCTTAAGATCTATCTTTCCGTTTTCAATATCCATCTCCTGCAGGTCAATGAATTCATTTACGGCTCCTAATGACTGGAAAATGTTTTGGTTGCCGTATCGGGTGGTTTGATTACCCCGGGCTGTATAATGTATATAAGGATTGAACAGGATGGCCTGTTCAGCGCTTAGCTTTCTGTCAAACACCAGGTCGTCCCAGGAAAACCCGTAGAGGTTAAACTGCGGAATACGAAATGTATTCAGCACTTTACCGTTATTTAAATTATTGAAAAGAAAATTACTGAGTGTTAAATGGTCATTATTGAATAATATACTGTCAAATTTTATACTATAGCTGCTATCCTTAATGAAGTTTTCGTAATTGCGGATCGCCATTGCAAAACTTTTTACCTGGATCGGCTTGGCCTCATCCTGGTCAATACTGAGCCCCTGCATTTCAAAATTATTATTGCTAAAGGTGAACGAACTTGGCACCGTATTCTTTATTGTTTTAATATTGAAATCGGCATGGCTTACAACTACAAAGCCCAAGAGTATATCCCCGGTAAGTTGCTTGATAATATTTTCCAGTTTAGGAGGAGGTTTGCTGCCATCTTTTTTTTTGGCAACTTCCACCGTCAGGTTAAATGTTGGATTGACGCAATACACGGAATCGGCTTTAATGACTTCGGACTTATACAACGTATCGAAATCAATATTGGTCAGGAGGAGTTTGTCAAAAAAAACATTGAAGGAAGACCGGGAACTATCTTTTTTTTCAGCAGCAATCGTACAACTGTCAAACGTTACCAGTTTATTTTTAAGGTTGATGAGAAAACGGCTGAAACTAAGCCGGTGCCTGCCATCGGGGAAAAGAATATCCTGGTTATGGCTCCGGAATACAATATTATTATCGAGTAATACCGCTTGACCAGGTCCGGGTTTTTTACCGGAAGCCGCCCGCAGATTGTCGATATAGAAATGAATATTGGAAACGGTAAGTGGTAGCTGAGCCGGGTCTATTTTATTAACCAGCAAAAAAGTGCCATTGTCTATCTGGAATCGCTGGATCTTTAAAATTTTAAGGGCATCCTGGATCGATGCATACACTTTTCCCATTTCCTCGGGGATGGAAACGTCCTTCCTGACTTTCTTACCGGGTATAGCAGCTACCCGTAACCGGTATACTTCAACCTGCGGGTTCTGCAACGTGAGTGAATCAATCAGAATTTGATTTTTTAAAATTATGGGTAACAACGCTTTTACCCGCAACTGCATTTTGTCAACTTTGAAATGATAGGCGGTTGTTCCGGTAATGGTATCGGTATTATAAAATTCTGCGTTATCCAGTTCTATATTCCGGCTGAAATAATTAAAGTGAATTTTTTCTACATTCAGTTTTATTTTTCCGTTTGATTTTGATTCCACCAGGGCTTCGATAAACTGCCGGGCATGCGCTTTGAACCAGAAATGGAATCCGGTTAGTAACACCATCACGATCCCGAGGGTTATACCGGTAACTTTGAATAATTTTTTCAGAAAACGCCTGGCTGTCAAGGTGCGGAATGAATTTGAAGTGAATTTACTGAAATTCAATGGCAGCTGAATTCAAAAACCCGGGATTAACAGGTATAAAACGGGGTTTACGTAATTTTTTACCGGTTAACTAACATTTGAACCCGGGGAAACCGGGTTTTCCGGTTTTAGCAGTTGTAGTTTTCCATCGCTGTCTTCCGCTGTTAATATCATTCCCTGGCTTTCGATGCCTTTCATTTTGCGGGGAGCCAGATTGGTAACAACGATCACCTGTTTGCCAACCATTTCTTCCGGTGTATAATGCTGCGCAATTCCTGAAACGATCGTTCTTTTTTCCATACCCAGATCAACCTCCAGTTTCAGCAACTTGTCAGCTTTCGCCACTTTTTCACAAGCCGTTACGGTTCCGGTTTTTAATTCAAGTTTTGCAAAATCATCATAAACTATTTCCGCTTTAGACATGTTGGTTGCTTTTTTAATTTCGGCTGCAGACTGAGAACCTTGAACGGTTGTTTGTTTTACTAATCCCGCTTGTAATTTTTCAATCTGTTCAGCAATTTCTGTGTCTTCAATTTTTCTGAATAATAATTGGGGTTCCCGTAAACTATATCCAACACTTAATAAGTTTAGTTTACCGGCATTTTCCCAATCCAGCATTTTGTCCTTTACTTTCATCATGTACATCATTTTCTTAGCTGTATTGGGTAGAAAGGGATTGATGAGTACAGCCAGGTTAGCACATAACTGTAAACAAATATGTAAACAGTTGTCGATAGATTTTTGTGCATCTATGGACTGTAGACTGTTATCTGTGGCCTCTGCGCCATTTGTGGTGAGGGTTGGGGAGCCGGGCCTTTATCCACGGTTCTTTCTTCTGCATATACTGATTGCCTTTCCGGGAGAGGTCAATCACCTGGAACAAGGCATCCCTGAACCAGTAATATTCCAGTGCAGATTGTACTTCAGCTTTGGTGCCTTCAATATCGGCTATCATTAATTTATCGTTGTCATCCAGTATGTCGGTATGCAGTCTGGGAACTTTTCCCCCACAGAGTTTATGCATCAGCACAAAAACCCGGTTTACATAATTGCCGAAAATGGAAACCAGTTCACTGTTAACTGAATCCTGGAAACCTTTCCAGGTAAATTCGCTGTCTTTTGTTTCGGGGGCAATCTGTGTCAGGTAATAACGCAGCATATCCACACACTGACCGCCACCATTTTCTTTCTTTACAAAATCTTGGATATAATCCCTCATATCCAGCTTCCAGTTCCGGCTGGTACTCATTTTATCGCCTTCCAGGTTGAGGAATTCATTGGCCGGAATATTATCGGGTAAAATATTTCCATGCAGCTTCAGCATGATGGGGAAGATGATACAATGGAAAACGATATTGTCTTTACCTACGAAATGAACCAGTTTTGTGTCCTTATCTTCCCAATAAGGTTTCCAGTCTTTATTATTATCCAGGGCCCATTGTTTGGTAGCTGAAATGTATCCTATGGGCGCATCAAACCAAACATATAATACTTTTCCGAGTGCTTCGGGCAATGGTACTTTAACACCCCAGTCCAGATCCCTGGTCACGGCCCTGGATAATAAACCACCATCGATCCATCCTTTGCATTGGCCAAGAACAGTTGCCCGCCAGTCGTCTTTATGTTCTTTTAATATCCATTCCCGGAGAAAATCTTCATGCTTGCCTAAGGGCAGGTACCAATGCGTAGTTTTTTTCTTAATGGGAATTTCTCCGCTTAAAGTACTTACCGGGTCGATCAATTCATCCGGGCTTAACGTTGTGCCACATTTTTCGCATTGGTCTCCAAAAGCCCGGTCGCTGCCACAGTTGGGACAAATACCTTTGATATACCGGTCTGCTAAAAATGTTTTTGTTGCTTCATCATAAAACTGTTCCGTTTCTTTTGTTTCCAGTTCGCCGGCATCATGCAGTTTGGTAAAAAATTCCTGTGCTGTTTCATGGTGGAGCAGGGAACTGGTGCGGTGATAAATATCAAACGAAATAGCCAGGTCAGCGAAATCTTCCTTCATCGCTTCGTGATATTTATCAATGATGGCCTGCGGGGTTGTGCCTTCCTTCATCGCCTGTATGGGAATGGCCGTACCATGCTCGTCGCTACCGCATACAAAAACGACGTCTCTTTTTTGAGCCCGCAGGTAGCGGACATAAATATCAGCCGGAATATAAGCGCCGGCCAGGTGGCCTACATGCTTCAATCCATTGGCATAGGGCAGGGCCGAAGTAATTAAATATCGTTTGGGATCGGTCATATGTTGCGAGGCGGAGCCGAAGCAATCTCCTGTTTTTTTTTGGTTGCTAACTTTTTTAACACACGGGTTATAGTTTGCAAAAATACCGGAATAGGGGTCATTGCCCAAAATGAACGATTTGGGATAACTTTATCTCATAATTGATTTTATGATTAAGATCCCTCCTTATTTACAAAAAGGCGATACCATTGGAATCGTTTGCCCGGCCGGCTTTATGGAAACAGAAAAAGTGGAGACCTGCATCCGAACCATACAGGATTGGGGTTACGGGGTAAAAATCGGAAATACCGTCGGCGGTAATTCGCAAACTTATTTCTCCGGTACCGATGAGGAACGTCTATCCGATTTCCAGCAAATGCTGGATGATGATGAAGTGAAAGCTGTCCTTTGCGGAAGGGGCGGTTATGGCATGACCAGGATTATTGACCGGGTTGATTTTAAAAAATTTAGAAAGCAACCCAAATGGATCATCGGGTATAGTGATATCACCGTTTTGCATGCACACTTATATGCCAATTATTATATCTCATCACTACATGCTCCGATGGCCGGTGCTTTTAATGAGGAGGGTTTCAGGAATGAATATGTACTTTCTATAAAAAATGCCCTGGAAGGAAAGAAAATAAAATATTCTGTTCCGGTGCATGAATTCAACCGGAAAGGGGAAGCCATCGGCGAATTGATCGGTGGCAACCTGGCCTTACTGGCTCATATTACCGGGACAGATTCAGATATAAAAACAAGAGGCCGGATCTTATTTATTGAAGATGTAGGGGAGTATAGTTATAATATTGACCGTATGCTGCAACAACTAAAAAGAAGTGGCAAACTTTCCAAACTGGCAGGGCTTATTGTCGGTGGTTTCACCGATATGAAAGATACAGAACGGCCTTTCGGAAAACCGGTATATGAAATTATCCGGGATACCGTTCAGGACTACGATTACCCGGTTTGTTTTGATTTCCCGGTTAGTCATACCGCCCGGAACTATGCCCTTAAGATCGGGGTGGGATATAAGTTGAAAATAACCCGAACCAAAGTTTTACTGGAAGAATAATCAACGTTGCAGTACCGAATCCAATTTATGGATCATTTCCTTGAATTGATAAAGGTTATTATGCCTGCCTCCTTTTATTGTGATGAATTCGTCTTTCTGCTTCAGCAAAGGTTTTAGTCTGCCGGCATTCCCATAAGTGATCACCCGGTCTTTGGTGCCGTGAAAAATGGTCACCGGTGCCCTTACATTTTCCAGGTACTGGTGTGTGGGTATTTCATAATGCAGCATCCATCTTACAGGATATACCGGGAGATAATGACTGACTACGGAGGGAAAATCATAATAAGGGGTTTCCAGGATCAATCGTTTACAATCCCTGATAGATGCAAGTTGTGCGGCAATACCGGTTCCCATGCTCTTACCATATATAATGATACTGTCTGCTGAAAATCGTTTGATGGCAATTTTATAGACCAATAAGGCCCACTCATAAAGTTTCTTCTCGGATAATTTCCCGGTGCTTTTACCAAATCCGGGGTAGTCGATCATCAATACCTGGTATCCATGCCGGGTAAAATAAGGGATGTATTTTGAATACCAGGAAATGTTTCTTTTGTTGCCATGAAAATATAAGACCACACCCCGGGTTACTGAATCGGTACTGGAGAAATCCACCAGGTTGATCGTGTCTTTTTTATTAAGGGGTATGCTAACATCCTGGTGTGGTTCCGGAAAAATAAAACGTTGGCTGCGTGTCAGGGATACCGGATGAAACAAAACCAGATCCTGCAAAAAATAAAGAGCCATACCTCCCAGTATATAAACAACAGCTATAATCTTTATCCACTTCTTAATTTTTTTCGGGGGCATCTGCGCAAAGATGAAAAGAAAAAAGGACATGAAAATCATGTCCTTGCTCATAGGGGTAAATAACTTATCAGATCCTGTTGAAGTAGTTCCTGATCCGGTTAAGGGCATCCGCACTGATCTGGTCAAGCAAACACTTTGTTATTTCGCTTTCCGTAGGTGCAAACTCCCGTCTGCGGTCAATTAGTTGTTTATCACTTTCACTCAGGGCCCGCGCATCTCCGGTGTAAGTGGCAAATTCTGTACTCCAGTCATGATGGCCATTTACCAGATCACTCCATAACCAACGGTCCTGGTTATCTTTCACATGCACTTCTAAACGGGCATCAGAGTTCAGGGTTCTTCTTGTTGTAATGATATCGGCAAACACTTTGGCATATTCCCTGACCACGGAGTCGGGTTTGTAAACAATTTCTTTCACGACAATCTCTTTTGATACGGTTCTGGATGTACGATAATCACGATAACGACCCATGTTGAAACTTGCCAGTCGCATATCCACTACCTGGTCCGTTCTTATCTGCTGGCTTCTGGCATCCCAGGCCGAGTAAAATTTTACAAACTCATTACCCGTATTATACTGAAGACTGCGGATCAACTGGTCATCAAAATTATTTCCACCAACGGAATAGGAACTATATACAAAACCGCCTTGTTGCTGCATAGGCAGAATCACGACATTGGTCACTGCATACTCGTAAGACTCATTCAGTTTTTGAAGGGCGTCCCGGTTGCCGGGTTTGAATCGTAAGGCTGCCTGGAATTCGCGGTAAGCATTACGGTAACTCTGTTTATCATAACGCTGCATAAATGAAAGGCCCCGGTCATACCGGACATCACCGGCTTTTTCGCTGTAGGTAACCAGGTAACCGGAATAGTCAAGTGGCTTTACCAACTCATAAACTGAGGGTACGCGGTAAATGGCCTCATACATCCGCTGCAGGGATACATATTCTGCATACATCCATTCCCATTTTAGTTCATTACTGCTTTCTGCATGATTGCGGATACGGCTTTCATGATCGTTGACTGCGTAGCGGTAAGAGCTCTGGATTATGTCCAGCAGTTTAACATCACCGGGATCTTTCTGTAATTTTTTAGCCGCCAGTTCTACGGCTTCATCGTAGTTCCCCTTTTCATAAAGTTTACTGGCTGTTTTACAGGAGAAAGCAGAAAAAATGATCGCGGCAAAAAGTAAGATGTAGAGTTTTGATTTCATAAATGCCTCCTTTTTGAATATGAGATTCAAATAATAGTCCATTGTAACAATGGAGGAGATCAATTAGAGAATCATTAACAGTTGTTGCATACACTGTTTCTCATTCAACAAAATGGCGGGGGGTCATTCTTTCAGGATATCCCTGATAAAGTTGTGATATTCATCGTAAGAAGGCAGGTTATTGTGTCCGCCGCCATGTATCCGTATCAGGGTGATCAACCGGGGATTGATCTTTTGCAAAGACTCGCTGTGCCGGATGGGGATAAGCCGGTCTTTGGTGCCATGAATAATGTAGGTATGACATTTTACTTTCGGTATCCAGAGATCGGTGCGCAAATGAAAACGAAGAACGATCCGGACCGGAAGGATTGGCAGGAATCGTTCAATAACCCGTAAAAAATTAAAGTAGGGTGCATCCAGGATAAGATAACGGGGACTGTTATCGCAGGCCAGTTTGGTTGCAAAACCACTACCCATGCTCCGGCCATAAACGATCAGGTGATTTTCTCCATATTCATCCCTCATTTTATTATAAATAAACTGCATGTCGTTCAGCATGTCTTTTTCACCCCGTTTGCCGGTGCTTTTGCCAAAACCCCGGTAATCCAGCAGGACCACATCATAATCATACCGGTAAAAATCTTTGGCATAGCGGGCCCATCCTTTTATGCTGCGGGTGTTGCCATGAAAGTATAAAATCAGTCCTTTTGGTTTTTCCCGGTGGAAATGCAACCCATTGATACGCACGCCCGGTTCGATGTCGAAGAAGTATTCTTTGAAAGGGGCGTCATAGCTAAACTGGAAATCCTGTTTTAATTTCTCAGGTTTAAAAATGAGTTTTTCCTGCAGGAAATAGGCCAGAATGGAAAGGAGCGCAATCCCGGCAATTATATACCAGATGAAAATGGGCAAAACAATTATTAGTTTATGGTTTAAAGTTCACAGACAGCCACTCCGAAAATTAGTTCTTTATGGACAATCAGCCATAAACATGTACTTTCTTTATTCTTCAAGTCTCCTGAGCGGAAGACGGGTTACTTCACCGATAACGAGCGGAAATTTTTCGACAGTAACATTGCTTTGGTCAAGACTGAATCCTTTTTCTTCCGAAAGACTGATTTGTTTGAGCCAGAAGTAAAATTTCATGATTAATCTTTCAAAGAAAGGGAGTTCATTATCCTGGCTCAGGTATTTTTCCATTACAATGAACTGGAAATCGCCCGTGGATTTGTTTCTTTCTATTGTTTCGTACTTGGTTGAAATATTAATCTCTCTTTTTACAGCCAGGTCTTCCACTACCTGCTGAAATAACAGGTTGATACGGGGTTGTCTCCGGAAGCCCAGTTTAAAATCAACACGGATAATATCATTAGGTATGATATGTTCAACCCTGTAATCACAGGTGTAAGGATCATCCAGTGTATCAACATGAACCAACCAGTATATATCAGCCCTTTTTGGTTTTTTGCTCAGTATAGAATAAATGACCTTATGCTCTACTTCTTTGGGATTATCGGCGCTGGTGAGATAAACAAGATGTGTAGCATATTTGGGTATTGATTTATCGCTGCTTAACTCCTGTATTTTGGGTATATAATGATCAAGCCGGACAAATTCAACGTAGCGGTTCTTGATTTTCCGGGCCCTGAACCAGGCATACATAATCAGGAATAATAAACCGCCGACGATCAGCGCAACAAAGCCACCATGGGGGAATTTTTTTAAGTTGGCAACCAGGAATGCACCTTCAATGCAGAAATAAACAATAAGGTAGAGATAAATGTAAACTGATCTGACTCTTTTTAACACCAGGTAATTAGCAAAGAGAATAGAAGTGGCTATCATGCAAAGTGTAATGGCTAATCCATAAGCTGCCTCCATTTGCTTCGATTCCCGGAAATAAAGTACAATACCCACACATCCTAAAAACAACAACCTGTTGACCGCCGGAATATATAACTGACCTTTTTCTTCTGTAGGATATCTGATCCCCACTTTTGGCCAGAGATTGAGGCGCATAGCTTCACCCACTAAGGTAAACGATCCGGAAATCAGGGCCTGGCTGGCAATAATGGCTGCGCCGGTTGCAATGATAATTCCTGCCATCCGAAACCAATGAGGCATAATGCTGTAAAATGGGTTCATTAAAGTGGTATCAAATGGTTGTCCATTGTAATTCGCCAGCAGCCAGGCACCCTGGCCAACATAGTTGAGAATAAGACAGGTTTTGACAAAAATCCAGGATATCCGGATATTACCTTTTCCGCAGTGGCCCAGATCACTGTATAATGCTTCTGCTCCTGTAGTACATAAAAATACGGCACCTAATATCCAGAAACCATGCGGGTAATTGGTCAGCAGTTCAATTGCATAATATGGATTAAGGGCTTTGAAAATATGCAGATCATCAAAAAAATGCAGCATACCCATCGCCGCAAGCATTAAAAACCAAACCGTCATTACAGGGCCAAAAAATTTTCCGAGGGAACCCGTTCCGAATTGTTGCAGGGTGAATAACAGGGTAATAATTCCCAGAACGATATATACAATAGTCCAGCTATGTATATGGCTCAGGGATGGAATTTGTTTTAATCCTTCAATGGCAGAAGTAATAGTAACAGGTGGTGTAATCATTCCATCAGCAATAAGCGCTGCACCTCCCAGCATCGCTGCTACGACCAGCCATTTTTTTCTCCTGCGCACCAGGGCAAATAATGAAAAAATACCTCCCTCACCTTTGTTATCGGCCTTCAGCGTCAGTAATACGTATTTAATGGTTGTCTGAATGGTAAGCGTCCAGATAATACAGGAAAGGCTGCCAATAATTAATTGTTCCGTGATAATTTTTGTTCCGATAATGGCATTGAATACATAAAGGGGGGAAGTTCCTATATCTCCGAAGATGATGCCGAGTGCAATTAATAATCCTAACGGTGTAACTTTTTTGGTATTAACAGACATAAATGCGGCCCGGAGCAGATTTCATTTTGACGGGCTTTAGTAAAAAAGAATACAAATTTATAGTCGGCATCCGGAAAATCGAAATTTGTTTTGCCATTTTCTTTCGTTTATTCTTCCGTGATTATCCGTTTTAATTTCAGATTTGTTACCGGGGCAACAATCAGCGGAAATTTTTCTACTGTTACATTGGCAAGGTCAAGACCAAAACCTTTTTCTTCTGAAAGGCTGTGGTCTTTGAGCCAAAAATGGAGTTTCATGATCACTCTTTCCATAAAAGGAAGCTCATTATCCTGGCTCAGGTATTTTTCCATTACCATAAACTGGAAGTCACCAACGGTATTGCTGCTGGCCAGGCTTTCATAACGGCTGATGATATTCACTTCTTTATTAGCTACCAGATCTTCTACAACTTTCCGGAACATCAGGTTGATCCGTGGTTCCATCCGGAATCCTAATCTGAAATCAACCCGGATGATATCATTGGGAATTATATGTTCCACCTTGTATTCGCAGGTGTAGGGATCATCAACCGTATCCACATGTACAAACCAGTAAATATCGGCCCGCTTTGGTTTTTTGTTCAGGATAGAATAAATGATTTTATGCTCGATCTCTTTGGGGTTATTGGCACTGGTCAGGTATACCAGGTGCGTCGCATATTTCGGAACGGACTTATCATTGCTCAATTCCTGGATCTTCGGAACATAATGTTCCATTCGTACAAACTCCACATACCGGTTCTTGATCTTTCTTGCCCGGTACCAGATATACATGATGAGGAACATCAGCATACCTATTATTAAAGTAATATAACCGCCATGGACAAACTTAACCATCAGCGCGATCAGAAATCCTGTTTCAACAACCAGATAGAGCCCGAGGAAAATATAAATCCATATGGATTTTACCCGGTTGAGGACAAGATAGTTTGAAAAAAGTATCGTGGTCATCAGCATCGTTACAATAATAGCTAAACCATAAGCCGCTTCCATGTTGGATGATTTGCGGAAGTACAGAATAACCCCTGCGCATCCCAGAAACATGATCAGACTTATTGCTGGAATAAATAGCTGACCTTTTGCCTCCGAGGGATACCGGATTTTTAATTTTGGCCAGAGGTTTAAACGCATCGCTTCACTGATAAGTGTAAAGGCGCCAGATACCATGGCCTGGCTGGCAATTATGGCAGCAGTGGTTGCTATTATAACACCTGGGATGATGAACCATTGTGGCATCAGATCATAAAAGGCATTAATGCTTAATGAGCTTTTTACTTCATCCGTAATCCGGAGACCATTTCTATGGGCAAGTAAAAATGCTCCCTGACCGAAATAATGTATGACCAGGCAGGTTTTTACATAAATCCAGGAGTTACGGATATTATCACGGCCGCAATGCCCCAGGTCACTATAGAGTGCCTCCGCACCGGTAGTACAAAGAAATACAGCGCCCAATAACCAAAAACCACCTGGATAATTTTTAAGAAAGTTGACAGCATAATAAGGGTTAAGCGCCTTGAAAATGGCTAAATCATCAAAAACATGTATTAACCCCAACACCAGCAGCATGGTAAACCAAAGAAACATGATCGGTCCAAACAAACTGCCAATTGAAGCAGTGCCGAACTGTTGCATAAAGAAAAAAAGAGCCAGGATGCTTAATACAATTATGACCACTGTATTGCTTCCATCTTCTATTCCCAGCGAAGGCAATTCTTTCAATCCTTCAATCGCAGACGTAATGGATATGGGTGGTGTAATGATACCATCCGCAAGCAGAGAAGCACCTCCGATCATGGCGGGGATAACAAGCCATTTTCTTCTGCGTCTCACCAGCGCAAAAAGTGCAAAGGTTCCGCCTTCACCTTTGTTATCGGCCCGTAAGACCAATATTACATATTTGATCGTGGTCTGTAAGGTAAGTGTCCAGATTATGCAGGATAGACTTCCAAGAATCAGGTCTTCACTGATTGTTCTTCCCCCGATTATTGCATTAAAAACATAAAGCGGCGAAGTTCCGATGTCACCGTAAATAATTCCCAGGGCAATAAGTAATCCTGCAGCGGTGACTCTATTAGTCGGTATTCTCACTTTGTTGGCTTGATGTTTGGGTCCAGGCTTGCCCGCCAGAGTCTTAATTTTAATATAGACGGAGGCGGGTACAGATTGTTTATTTCTGCTTTTGGTTGCCTGCAAAGGTATAAGCAAAATTCAATTAGAACGAACAAACCTTTAAATATTACCGTTCGTCACTATTGGCAGAGAAGATAATCGGTGCTTCGGTGCAGCATCCCGGGGGATTCTGTGGTCGTTGCTAGTATAGTAAAAGGACTGGCGTCACCTGTAAAAAAACAGGCCCGGTTTTGGATGGCATCCAGTAACTTTATTTGGAATAAAGCAAGCATAATTATGATTGGCAAAAGATGGATTTTGGTTGTTTTGGTGCTTGGTACCCTATTACCTGCCACCGCTCAGAAAATCGTTTATTCCGAACCGGGAAAAGATGATACCCGGAGGCTGGTTTTTGAAATAGCCGGTAAGGTCGGAGGCAATTTTCTAATTTATAAAAATAACCGTAACAAAAGCTGGATAACTGTACTGGATAATGACATGAAACAGATCTCCAACGTAGAGCAGGACTACATACCGGATAATGACCGGATGATCAATGTGGATTTTTTCCCCTACCCGGATTTCTGTTATATGATCTATCAATACCAGAAAAAAAACATTGTTTATTGCATGGCCTCAAAGATTGACGGCAACGGAAATAAAATGGGCGAGGTGATCGAACTGGATACCACCCAACTCGGCTTTGCAGCGAATAATAAAATTTACACGGTACTGACCAGCGAAGACAAAAGCCGGATTGGTATTTTTAAAATAAACAGCAAAAACAAAAACCTGTTTCTCATGACCAGCTTTTTACTGAATGAGAAGCTGGCATTGCAAAAAAAGAGCCGCATTTCCATACAGATGGAAGAACGGAATGATTACCTGGGCGATTTTCAGTTGGATAACGAAGGGAACCTGGTATTCTGTAAATTTTTCCGGAATACTAATGATAATATCAACCGGGCGTTACTGATCATTAAACAGGCACAGGATGATACCCTGATGATGCGGGAACTGAATATTGAAAAGACCTGGCTGGATGAGATACATATCAAAGTGGACAATTACAATAAACGCTATTTGCTCACGTCCTTTTTCTTAAATGAACGTAGAGGAGATATGGAAGGTTTTTATTTTTATGTTTGGGATAAGATTAAGGGGATTCCCATAATTGAAAATACCCATGTTTTTTCCGAAGAATTGCGCCGGGAAGCCAAAGGGGATGCTTCCCTTAAAATGGCGTTTAATGATAATTTTATCCGCAACATCATCGCCCGCAAAGACGGCGGCTTCATCATCAGCAGCGAATCCTATTATACCACGTCCCGGTTCAATAACTGGAACCGCTGGGATTACCTGTATGGTTCACCCTATGCGTCGTCTTTTAATAACAGCAATTACTATTCTCCCTATTATAATAATTTCTGGTGGACCACCCGGTCAAACAATAATCAGTCTGTTCGATATCATGCGGATAATATTACGGTCTTTTCTTATAATAGCAGTGGCCAACTGGAATGGAGCAACGTGATGGGAAAAAGCCAGTATGATGATGAGTCGGATGATTTACTGTCTTACCAGCTTATGAATACCGGCGGTAGTATTCATTTTCTTTTTAACCAGCAGGAACGAAGGAATAACCTGTTAAATGATTATACTATTTCACCGGACGGCCAGATGATCCGGAACCCTACGTTGAAAAACCTGGACAAGGGATACGAGTTTATGCCAAAATATGGCAAGCAGATCAGTGCCCGGCAAATGATCATACCTTGTGCCTATCGTAACTATATTTGTTTTGCGAAAGTTGACTATAATTAGCCAAACCCATACTGTCCCTTACCTGTGATCGCCTTATTTAAACAAAAAAGTCCGGCGAATATTCTGCTGTTGCTGGTTTTCGGGGTGTTGATAAAACTCCCTATGTTTCTGCATCCCCATACCGTAACCGTCAGAACAGGTGATGCTATCGGGTACAGTGCCCTTCTCAAATTTATTGAACCAACGGCCCGATCCAATCCTTCCCTGTATCCGTTGCTGGCTTTTATCATATTATTTCTCCAGGCGGTGATATTAACCGGGATCATCAATAAACACCGGATGATCAGCCGTTCCAACTATTTTCCCGGCATGGCTTACCTGCTGATCACTTCATTATTCCCGGAGTGGAATTATTTCTCGGCGCCACTTTTGGTGAATACAATATTGCTCATCATACTCTCGGGATTATTTACCACTTATAACCAGCAGAATGCCAAAAGCACCCTGTTTAATGTGGGTCTTTTATTGGGTGTTGCAGCATTTATTTTTTCCCCTTCCATTACGTTTGTTGCCTGGATATTACTGGCACTGGCCGTGATGCGGCCTTTTAAACTGAACGAATGGTTGCTTTGTATCCTGGGTATCACCACACCTTTTTATTTTTATGCGATTTATCTTTTTATGGTTGATCAATGGAGCTGGCAGAACCTGTGGCCCCATTTTACCGTTAGCTTACCTTCTGTACAGCAATCGGCCTGGCTGGCAGGCAGTGCATTTTTACTGGCAGTTCCCTTTTTCACCGGGGGATATTATGTTCAGGAAAACCTGCGCAAGATGCTGATACAGGTGAGAAAAGGATGGAGCCTGATGCTGCTGTATTTACTGGGAGCTATTTTCATTCCCTTTGTCAATAACAGTAACAGTTTTGAAAACTGGGTCATGGCTGCAATGCCCTTTGCTGCTTTTCATGCCTGTACCTATTTTTATGCAACACTCCGGATTGTGCCTTTAGCGCTTTTCTGGGTCACAGTGGCGTTTGTCCTGGGGTATCAGTATTATGGACCCGGTTGGTAATTGGTTAAAAACAATCCCGCCCCGGGTTTTATCTTTGCACTCTTTAGAAAAAAATAAAAACATGAAATTTGGTGTAGTAGTTTTTCCGGGTTCTAATTGTGACCAGGATATGTATGATGCCCTTAAGAATGACCTGGAACAGGATGTAACCATGCTTTGGCATAAGGACAAAGACCTGAGCCAATTCAATACAGAAGATTGCATCATTCTTCCCGGTGGTTTTTCTTACGGCGATTACCTGCGTTGTGGCGCCATTGCCCGTTTCAGCCCGATGATGCAAAGTGTTATCGGGTTTGCCAATGCCGGTGGCAAAGTGTTTGGCGTGTGCAATGGTTTCCAGATATTATGTGAATCGCATTTGCTGCCGGGTGCTTTGCTGCGCAATGGCAACCAGAAATTTGTTTGCAAAAATGTTTTTATTACCCCCGATTCCCAAAAAGTATATAAGATACCTGTGGCACATGGAGAAGGGCGGTACTATGCAGATGAGAAAACATTGGATAAACTGGAAGCCAACGGTCAGGTGATTTTTTATTATTGTGATGAAAAGGGAAATAAAACGACTGCAGCAAACCCCAATGCAGCCATCCGCAATATAGCTGGCATCTGCAATCCCGGCCGCAATGTTTTTGGTATGATGCCGCACCCGGAAAGGGCCTGCTCAACGGTATTGGGTAATACCGATGGCCGGGAGATCATCCAAACCCTGCTGATGGCAGAACAACTGGTTAGCTGATCTGTTCATCTAATCCTTTAATTTAGGGTATTCGTCATGTGGCTTACATAATATGGCCTACCAGGGTTTAAGTTTGTACAAACGAAATTTTAACGTGCTGAAATCAGCAAAAAGCAGGATTTTTGCATCTAAGAATAACAGCTAAAAGAAAACATGAAAAAAATTTTAATCTCCGCCCTGATTTTTTTTGCGGCATTGAGTAGTAAGGCCCAGATGAATCCGGTTACCTGGACTTTTACAGCAAAAAAGGTTGCGGACAAAACATTCGAAATCCAGATGAAAGCAACTATGCAACCTCATTGGCACCTGTATTCTCAAACACAACCTGCGGATGCAATCGCTATCCCTACTACTTTTACGATTAATGCCAACCCCTTGTTTAAAAAGGACGGGAAAATCAAAGAGATCGGTAAAATGGAAATATTTAAAGACGCTGAACTGGGCGTATCTGCCAACCAATATTCCAACACGGTAACCTTTGTACAAAGGGTAAAAATAAAGGCCAATGTGAAAACTAATTACAGTGGTAATGTGGAATTCCAGACCTGTGATGACAAAAAATGTTTACCACCTAAAACGGTTAACTTTAGTGTTGCTATAAAATAAATAATGTACTAAGCTTTTTTGAAAATAACGGGTTCCGCCAAAAGGACTCGTTTATTTTTTAATACCACGTTTATGCTCCGGATCTTAAAACCACTGATTGTCTGCTGCCTGGGATTGTGCTTATTTACCCCCGTAAATGCACAGGAAAAGCCGGTTAGTTTCAAGGTACAGAAAGAAGGCAGCGGTGATGAATATCTGATTAAGCTTAAAGCCATTATCAAATCCGGTAATAAGTTATTCTCCATTAATAATTTTGGAGCAGAGGCACCCATCAATACACAGATCATATTCGATTCAGCCGCAAAGCAACTACTCAAAGATTCTCTCAAAGAAACAGGGAATGCCCTGTCTGAAACAGATGCAACTTTTAATAATGCAACCGTAACATTTTTTACGGACTCGGTGGAATGGCAACAAAAAATCGACCTGGCGAAAACAGACAGTGCCGTCATAAAAGGAACCATTACCTATTTTGTAAAGACAGGCGAGGAATATAATAATTTTGAAGAGCCGTTTAAAGTAACTATTGTAAAGGCTACTGGGGCCGGAGGGGCTGAGATACGGTCTGATAAAGGCTCCCTGAACGATAATTTAAAAAACCGTTCCTTACTCTGGATATTCCTCGCAGCATTTGCAGGAGGATTATTGGCGGTATTAACACCCTGTGTTTTTTCCATGATACCGGTAACTGTAAGTTTCTTCACCAAAAGAAGCCGGAACCGGAAAGAAGGGATTAAAAATGCCTTTTATTATTCTATTTCCATCATTCTCATATTTACATTGCTCGGTCTCCTGATTACGTTAATATTCGGACCGGCGGCATTAAATAAACTGGCCACGAACTGGATTGCTAACCTCGTGTTCTTTGCCTTGTTCCTCATTTTCGGGATTTCATTTCTCGGCGCTTTTGAAATTGCCCTGCCCTCCTCGTGGACCAATAAAGCCAGTGCAAAATCAGGAACAGGAAATTTCTGGGGCATCTTTTTTATGGCGTTGACTTTAGTTTTGGTTTCTTTCTCCTGCACAGGTCCCATCATCGGAAACCTGCTGGTACTCGCCTCCAAAGGAAGTTTTGTAGGACCCATGATAGGCATGTTTGGATTTTCACTTGCCCTCGCATTACCTTTCTCTTTGTTTGCCTTGTTTCCCGGTATGCTGAATAGTTTAGGCAAAGCCGGTGGCTGGTTGAATGCCGTGAAAGTGACTTTAGGATTCCTCGAACTGGCATTGGCATTAAAATTTTTGTCCAATGCAGACCTCGTACAGGGATGGAGATTGTTGGACCGGGAAATATTCCTGGCGCTCTGGATAGTCATTTTCTTTTTACTGGGAGTGTACTTATTGGGAAAAATAAAATTTCATCATGATGATCAATTGCCAAAAAACGATTTTGGTGTGCCCTACCTGAGCGTAACCCGTTTATTCTTTGCGATTGGAACATTCAGTTTTACCATGTATATGATTCCCGGCATGTGGGGTGCACCGCTGAATGGCATCAGTGCATTCCTGCCGCCCTATGGCACACAGGATTTCCTGCCAACCGGTGGCAACACTTTGGCGAACAGCGCACATTTTAATACAGGCGTAAACCCCCCTGCCAAATATGTAAAAGAACTTAGTCCCTATGAACCGGAAGTAGTTAGAAAATACGGCCTCATTGCCTATTTCGATTATGATGAGGCGCTGGCAGCAGCCCGCCAGGCAAAGAAACCATTGATGCTCGATTTTACAGGTATCAATTGTATCAACTGCCGCAAAATGGAAGCACAGGTATGGAGTAGCCCCGAAGTAATGCGCAGATTGAAAGAAGATTTTGTGGTGGTGTCCCTGTATACCGATGTGCGGATCGGATTGCCCGAAAGCGAAGAATTTTATTCAAAAGAATTGGAAGAAAATGTAAATACAGTGGGCGAAAAATTTATGCATCTCCAGGCAAGCCGGTATGGATCTGTATCACAGCCCTTTTATATTTTCCTGGATGGAAAAGAAGCTAAACTGGCTCCCGATGGTTACGGGTATGATCCCAGTGTTCAGAAATTCGTTCAGCACCTGGATAATGTAATTGCGGAGTATAAAAAGCGACTCTGAGAATATATCCAGCAAAAAAAAGTCCCCCGGTTCAAACGAACCGGGGGACTTTTTCAATTTGGTGTCATTCTGTACCAGCCTTCCGGTATGGCAAGCAAAAGAAATATTCTATTTAGAAAATCCTTTTTACTCCGGATGGAGATACAGAATGACAAAAACTTCTCCTGCTCCTTTTTTTGAAAAGGTTGGGAAAGGTGCTATTTTAAAGAGCGATTTGTTTTTGGATCATCAGCTTACGCAAATTAATCAATCCATACCGCATACGTCCCAAGGCCGTGTTAATACTGCAATCGGTTGCGGCGGCAATTTCTTTAAAACTCATATCTGCATAATGACGGAGAATGATAACCTCCCGCTGGTCTTCGGGTAAACTTTGTAACATATCACGAACGCGGTCATGACTCTGTCTTTTCATCATCACGGTTTCGGCACTGTCTTCAGAAAAATTCAGTACTTCAAAAATGTCTTTGTCTTCACCCGTACGGATGACAGGTGTACGTTTAACCTTGCGGAAATGGTCCACGCATAAATTATGGGCAATACGCATGGCCCAGGGAAGAAATTTACCTTCCTCGGTATAACGACCGCCACGCATCGTATCGATGATGCGGATGAAGGCGTCCTGGAAAATATCTTCCGCCAGGTATTTGTCTTTTACGAGAAACAGGATGGACGTATAGAGTTTGTCCTTATGACGCAGCACCAGGGATTCCAGTGCTTCAACTTGCCCGTCTGTAAACAAACGGATGAGTTCGTGGTCAGTTTTTTTTGATAAAGCTTTCATAACTTCTACAGTTTAGGTTGCCCGGTCATTCTACGGAATAACAGAGAGTTCAAAGGATAATGGTTGCGAAAAAAACGGTTAAAAAAGTGTAGAAGTTTTATGCGATAGGCTGGGTAAGTTTTGAGTTTTTCATTTTTTGGATTAATGGAAATTAAAAATAGTCCTTTTCATTAAAATGTCAAACATTTGTGAAAGCAAAACGTAATATTGTATGCTAAGGAAATGTTAAGAATAGGGCCTCAAAATGAAGCCCCATAAGGGTTTACATTTGCAGATATTAAAATGGGAAAAGCAATAATCGGGAAAAACCCCGCCAAATCACCGACCGTAATTTCCGCAGAAAACATCCTGATTAAGGGTGCCAGGGTGCATAACCTGAAAAATGTTACCGTTGAGATCCCCCGCAATAAGCTCATTGTGGTCACCGGAGTGTCAGGTTCGGGTAAGTCATCACTTACCATCGACACCTTATATGCAGAAGGACAACGCCGCTATGCTGAAAGCCTGAGTGCCTATGCCCGCCAGTTCCTGAACCGGATGAACAAGCCGGATGTGGATTATATAAAAGGATTATGTCCCGCGATTGCCATCGAACAAAAAGTAATTACCCGGACGCCCCGCAGCACCGTAGGGAGCATGACGGAGATCTATGATTACCTGCGCCTGCTCTTTGCCAGGATCGGGAAAACGATTTCACCCGTTTCAGGTAAGGAAGTGAAAAAAGATGATGTGACGGATGTACTGGATGCCATTACAAAATTAAAAGAGGGTGATAAAGTTTTTATCCTCGCTACATTCAAACAACATAAGAACCGGGACCTGAAAGAAGAGTTGAATATTTTGGTGCAGAAAGGATTTTCGAGAGTAGCCTCCCCAAACCCCTCACAAGGAGGGGCTTTAGAACCCGTAAGAATTGAAGAGCTTTTAGAATTAAGTGATAAGGAATTAAAGACAAAAAAAATTACGCATATACTTGTTGACAGGATCGTAGTGAAAGCATTCGATGAAGATGATTTGCACCGTATGGCCGATTCTATCAGTACCGCTTTCTATGAAGGCGAAGGCGATGTTTATATTGAAGTACAAAGCAGTCAACTCCCGATAGCTATCGGGACGACAGTCCACAGTCCACAGTCAGACACTAAGAAATCTAAAGAAACTTCCCACTCACCACTTTCCAGTCACCACTCATTACTACATTTCAATAATCGTTTCGAGTTGGACGGAATGAAATTTGAAGAACCCGTGCCCAATCTCTTTTCTTTTAATAATCCTTTTGGTGCCTGCCCTACCTGCGAAGGGTTTTCACAAGTGCTGGGTATTGATCCCGACCTGGTAATTCCCGACAGGAGATTAAGTGTGTATGACGGAGCCGTAGCTGCGTGGAAAGGGGAGAAGATGGATTGGTGGCGGCAGAATTTTGTAAAAGGCGCAAAGAAATTCAATTACCCGGTTCATAAACCCATTGCCGACCTGACGGATAAACAATACAAACAATTATGGGAAGGCTGCGATGGAGTGATGGGTATCAACGATTTTTTTAAAGATGTGGAAACGCAGTTGTATAAAGTGCAGTACCGGGTTTTATTAAGCCGCTACCGGGGCCGAACAGAATGCCCGGATTGCAATGGCTACCGCTTACGGAAAGAAGCCTTGTATGTAAAAGTGAATAAAACCAATATTGGTGAACTGAGCAGCATGCCCGTGAAGGACCTGAAGGTTTGGTTTGAAGCATTGGACAGCAAATTGAGCAGCCATGATAAAGTGGTGGCAAAAAGAATACTGATCGAATTGCATAACCGCCTCGATACCTTACTAAAGGTCGGGTTAGGTTATTTAACCTTAATTCGTTTGGCCAATTCATTAAGCGGTGGTGAAAGTCAGCGGATACAACTGACCCGCAGCCTCGGCAGCAATCTGACCAACTCCTTATATATACTCGACGAACCATCCATTGGTCTTCATTCAAGGGATACGGCTAACCTGGTTACCGTTTTAAAAGAACTGAGAGACCTGGGGAATACAGTGGTAGTGGTAGAGCATGATGAAATGATGATGCGGGAAGCCGATCATATAATTGATATGGGGCCCATGGCCTCCCATCTCGGCGGGGAAGTAGTGGCGGAAGGCGATTATGACGATATCATTTCAAACCCCATGAGCCTGACGGGTAAATACCTGAAGGGGGAATTAAAAATTGAACCACCAAAATCCGTCCGCAAATGGAATCGTTCTATAACCGTGGAAGGAGCCAGGCATAATAACCTGAAAAATATCAATGTTGAATTTCCATTAAATGTTTTATGTGTGGTGAGCGGCGTAAGCGGCAGTGGTAAAACAACTCTCGTAAAACAGATATTATATCCGGCCCTTCAGAAGTTAAAGGGCGAAACCGGCGATAAGATTGGTTTTCATAAACAGATCAGCGGCGATACTGAGGGCATTGCACAAATAGAAATGGTGGATCAGAACCCCATTGGAAAATCATCCCGCAGCAACCCGGTCACCTATATCAAAGCCTATGATGAGATACGGGAATTGTATGCCTCCCAACCCCTGAGCAAGATGCGGGGTTTTCAACCCAAACATTTTTCCTTTAATGTGGATGGCGGGCGCTGCGATACCTGCAAGGGAGAAGGCGAGCAGGTGGTGGAAATGCAGTTCTTAGCAGATGTGCATCTGACCTGCGAATCCTGCGGCGGAAAAAGATTTAAAGAAGAAGTGCTGGAAGTAAAAATAAATGACAAAAACATTTATGATGTTTTGGAAATGAGTGTGGATGAAGCCATCGGTTTCTTGCCCCACCCTTCAGGAGGACATGCGGGGGCTCTTCAGCCACTGAGTGATGTAGGTTTAGGGTATATCAAACTGGGTCAGTCATCCAATACCTTATCCGGTGGTGAGGCACAACGGGTAAAACTCGCTTCCTTTCTCGGTAAGGGACGGGCCGGCCATAAAATACTTTTCATTTTTGATGAGCCCACCACGGGTTTGCATTTTAATGATATAAAAAAGCTGCTGACCTCTTTTAATGCCTTGATAGAGCAGGGGCATTCAATTTTAGTGATAGAGCATAATATGGATGTCATCAAAAGCGCCGACTGGGTAATTGACCTCGGCCCGGAAGCAGGGGATGGTGGCGGCCACCTGGTATTCGCCGGTAAGCCGGCTGATTTAAAAAAAGTCAAAGGCAGTCATACGGCAAAATATCTTTTATAAAGTGGTTGATATCTAATCAAGGGATTAATGGGTTGTAACTCCAGGTAAAAACCTGTCTTTGCCAGACAGCATGATCATATCCCGGTAAAAACATATCACCTATTTAGATCTTCCGGGGAAACCCTCGCTTCAGTATGCTTAAAACAACTTAAAATTATTCCGGCAAAAAAGTAGTTTGGGGTTGAAATAATCCTGAAGGGAAAATATCTTAAACAAATTAAAACGAGTATCATGCCCGGAACATTTTCTCAAATCTATATCCAGCTTGTTTTTGCAGTAAAAGGCAGGGAGAACCTGATCAGTAATAATTGGAAAACTGAATTACATAAATATATTGCCGGAACCATAAAAGGGAAAGGACAAAAGCCAATCATTGTAAACGGCATGTCTGATCATATACATGCTTTTATTGGATTAAGACCTGTTATGGCTTTGTCAGATCTGGTAAGGGATATAAAGAATAACGCTTCAAATTTTATTAATGACAAAAAATTGGTAAAAGGTAAATTCGCCTGGCAGGAAGGATATGGTGCATTTTCTTATTCCCATTCTCATATAGGTAAAGTATATGATTATATTCTCAACCAGGAAAAACATCACAAAAAGAAAACGTTCAAACAGGAATATCTGGATTTTCTGAAAAAATTTGAAGTGGACTATGATGAAAAATATCTGTTTGAATGGTATAATTAGCTGAAGTTTTTTTATGTCACCCCTTCGGGGTTAAAAAAAACCTTATCGGCATGTGGCTATAATCCTGTCACCCCTTCGGGGTTTTGGTGCCCTCTTCTGGATATTTCTATAATCCTGTCACCCCTTCGGGGGTTTTGGTGACCTCATCTGGATGTTTCTATAATCCTGCCACCCTTTCGGGGTTTTGGTGCCCTCATCTGGATATTTCTATAATCCTGTCACCCCTTCGGGGTTTTGGTGCTATCATCTGGATATTTCTATAATCCTATCACTCCTTCGGGGTTTTGATGATTTTGTCTGCCTGGTTCTATAGTTCTGCAAACTTTTTGGTTCTAATGTTCAGAGCTGCAAACCAATCTGCAAAACAAATATTTAAAAAATAAACGTGAGAAACCCGAAGGGTTGATATTATTATAGCAATCATTTATTGGAATGATGAAAAACCCCGAAGGGGTGATATATTGAATTACCACCAGCTGATGATGGAAGTTCGGGGAATGTAAAACCCGGACAATCCTTCAATACATTATCCCTGGTGAGCTTCTATAATCCTGTCCCGTTACCCTCATCTGGATATTTCTATAATCCAATCACTCCTTCGGGGTTTAGATGATTTCATCTGCCTGGTTCTATAATCCTGCAAACTTTTTGGTTCTAATGTTCAGAGCTGCAAACCAATCTGCAAAACAAATATTTAAAAAATAAACGTGAGAAACCCGAAGGGTTGATTTGATTATAGCAATCATTTATAGGAATGATGAAAAACCCCGAAGGGGTGATATATTGAATTACCACCAGCTGATGATGGAAGTTCGGGGAATGTAAAACCCGGACAATCCTTCAATACATTATCCCTGGTGAGCTTCTATAATCCTGCCACCCCTTCGGGGTTTTGGTGCCCTCATCAGGATGTTTCTATAATCCTGTCACCCCTTCGGGGTTTTGGTGCTATCATCAGGGGATTTCTATAATCCTATCACCCCTTCGGGGTTTTGGTGCCCTCATCAGGATGTTTCTATAATCCTGTCACCCCCTCGGGGTTTTGGTGCCCTCATCTGGATATTTCTATAATCCTGTCACCCCTTCGGGGATTAGATGAACTTTATCAGCACGTTTCTATAATCTTGCCACCGCATCGTGTCAAATATTTATTTCTGCAAATCAATCTTCGGGAGAATTTAATTAGTAAAAAACCCGAAGGGTTGATATTATTATAGCAACCAGTTATGTCGTTGATGAAAAACCCCGAAGGGGTGACATATTGAATTACAACCAGTTGATGATCGAGGTTCGGGGAATGTCGAACCCGGTGAATGCTCCAATACATTATCCCGAATTGGGGCACGGGCCCTTGCTTTCTCATGATATCAACAGGTTGCTGACATTCTATGAAAGAACGACAGGTCAAAATCATTTTTTGCTGCTGATGGTGTATAACCCGGATGTTTTCAAAACTGCGGTTTGGGTAATTGACCCTGACCCGGAGCCGGGGAGGGTTGCGGCAGCACCGGTAAACCGAGGGGTTGAAAAACAGTAATCGTAGTTATACTACAGACTTCCCGGAATAATAATCCTTTTTAATGGTAAACACTTATTTTTGTGGGACAAATACGCAGAAATTTTTCACGGAAACATTAGTGTTTGCCGAATGGACAGATTAATTTTGTCGTGTTAAAATCTTCTGGTGTATTTAAACATACTATCCAATCTCTCTGAACCTCCTTTAAAATCCTGTTAAAAAAAATAGTAAGTGAATGGTAACGCCTGCACGGGTTATTTTTTATTTATAATAAATATACAAAATTCAATCCCTCTCAAAGACTACTAATCCAGATCATTGTGTTGAGCCGAAAGAAATTTCGTACCATTTTTTAATTTTAAAACTTTGTGAGCATGAAAAAGATCTATTCAATTATTTTATTACTGATGTTATTGACATCAGTGGTTAATGCAGCTAAAATACTGCGATTGCAACAGGAAACTGGAGCGTAGCTGGTACCTGGAGTGGAGGCGTTCCGGCAATTGGTGATGATGTAATTATTCCCAGCGGATTTACTGTAACATTAAACGCTAATTCGGCGGCACTGCTATCACTTACTATTGATGCCGGTGGTACATTGGCAACAACAGGAACAAATACATTAACTGCAACCACCATTACAGTGAATGGAACATATACCAATGGCAGTACAGGTGCAATAACAGGTACGATGACCGTTAATGGAACCTATAAGCATAACTTTACTACAGTAGCTGGTACAATCCCAACAGCAACCTGGGCTAGTGGTTCAACCTGTGAAATAATAGGATATACAGCCCCAGGGAACGGAACTACTCCTGGAGGACTTGGACAAACATTTCATCATTTTACCTGGAATTGTAGTTCGCAGACGAATAGATGTATTGCATGGGCTGCATCAATGGTTGTTAACGGAAATTATACTGTTCAAAATACAAATGCTGACTATATATATTTTACGGATGGATCAAATCTAAGTGTAGCAATTGCTGGAAATTATATTCAAACCGGTAGTGAAATGCGATTTTCAGAGGTAATGGTAATGGAACTGTTACAATCACTGGAAACGTTGATGTTTCAGGCGGAACTTTAAATATTGATAATGGAGACGGAGGTTCTGCGGTTAATGTCGCAGGTGATTTTAAAATTAGTGGAGGCACATTGTCAGAAGGCGGAAGTGGCACTGCAAACGTAGTTTTCACTAAAACCGGTACGCAAATCTACACCTCAGGTGGTACGGTTTCAGGTACAGTTAATTTTACTGTTAACAGCGGCTCAATACTACAAATGGCAACAGCTGGTACAACCGTGAATGGAGGAGGTACATTTACCTTATCCTCAGGGGCAGCATTGGGTATAACTTCAGTAGATGGTATTACAGCTGCTGTTGGTACTGCAACCGGCAATATAAGAACAACTACCGGACGTGTTTTCAATGTCGGAGCAACTTATATCTTACAATGGTACTGCGGATCAAAATACAGGAACAGGATATCCCACTAGTCTCACTGGCACTTTAACAATCAATAATCCTGGGCTTTACAGTTACACTTAGTACTGGAAAACAATCGCAAGTGGCGGTACAGTTAATATTATCGACGGTACATTTGCCGCAGGTGCCAACCTTACTATGAATTCAACTTCAAGTATCACTCGCAGCGGTGGATTAATGACAGGTACACCGGTTGGTGCAGGTGTTTATGATGTTACATACACGGGCAATTCAATGTTAACAACAACTGAACTGGCAGGTACAGGGTTAAGAAATTTAACGCTTAATCTGGCAGCAAGTCAGATTGTTACTCTCGCAACTCCCCGTTCTATGAGTGGTAATTTAGTTCTTACCAATGGCATTCTAAATACTACAACAAACCTGCTTACTATTACCGGATCAAGCTTAGGTGGTGGTGGTTCTGCTACTTCACACGTAAATGGATCATTGGCAAAAACCGGAAGTAACAACTTCTCTTTCCCTGTTGGTAACGGAACTATTTATCGTCCAATCTCTGTTTCAAGTTTAAGTGCTTCTGCAACTGTTACAGCCAGCTACACACAAGCCAACCCACAAACAACTTTTGGGAATACTAAAGCTGCAGGTATTGACCATATTGGCGTTTGTGAATATTGGAACCTTGATGACGGTGCGCCACAATAAATGGTATTGTTCTGGCGTGATTTTGGTGGTTCCTTATGCCAGTCCAAATCCATATGTGAATGATCCGGCTCTTTATTAATGCCGCATTGGAACGGAGCACAATGGGATAACACTGGAAATGCAGGTGGTGCGACTTTACACATGTTACAGCTTCTGCTAGCATCTACTTTCAGTCCCTTTACCATGGGCAGCAGTGGTATTCTTAAACCCACTGCCCGTTAAAATAAGCAATATAAAAGCTTATGAAAAGCAATTGGGTGTACAATTAGACTGGACATCCTATTCAGAAGATAACCTGAGCAAGTACCAGGTAGAACGTTCGGCTGATGGTATCAGCTTTACTTCTATTGGTTATGTAAATGCACTCAATTCAGTTTCAGAAACCAGGTATGGCTTCTTTGATCCTAACCCGCTGCAGGGAATCAGCTATTACCGCCTTAAGAATATTGACCTGGATGGTAAGTTTGGATACAGTACCATTGTACGGGTAAACCTCGATAAGAATTCAAAAGACATCAGGGTTTATCCCAACCCCGCTACCGGTGGTTTTGTTTCCTTACAGGCAGCCAACCTGGCCAAAGGAAATTACACCGTAAAATTATTTAATGCAGGTGGCCAGCAGGTATACAGCCAGCGGTTTACGCATACCGGCGGATCTATCAACCAGACCATACAGTTGCCCACTGGCACCCGGTCTGGTATGTATAATATGCAACTGGATAATGATGCTGTGAAAGTGATGAGCCGGACATTTATGGTGCAATAAAATATTTATTGACTGATTAATAAAAGGGCCTCCATCGGGGCCCTTTTTTATATCCAAATTCTCCGGTTATTATACTATAGTGAAATATAAATTAGTCTTATGTATTCCCTGACTGCCGGACAGGCAGGTTTGCGCCGTTGCCTCTTTGCTGTCTTTGCGTGAAATGTATTGGGCTGTTTTATAAATCAAGTTGATATTATTATTGCTTAATGAATTTCTGTTGGGCCCTTGCGCCTTCTCCGGTTACCACGGACAATACATAAGTGGCGGAAGGCAGTGTATGTACATCCACAGGTACACTGATGCTACCGGCAGAAAAAACAGCTTCCTGTTTTCTTATGGTTGCTCCCTGCATATCACTAATAGTTATCATCACTTTTCCTGCAGTTGACTGGTCAAAGGAAATGGTCAGTGATTGTACTGCCGGGTTGGGGAATGCCGTAATGGTGGCTGCCTGTTTCTTCCAGTTGAACCGGAGTATCCTGCTGTACGAAAATTTTCCATCCTTATCCATCATCTGCAGACGATAAAAAACTTTTTGTGCAGGCCGGTTACTTAAATCGTTATCAGTATATGTATAATTATTCCGGTTGCTGTTACCGGCGCCGTTCACATTTCCGATCGGTAAAAAATTAATGCCATCAAAGCTGCGTTCAATATTAAAATGGCTGAAACCGGTTTCCAATTCAGCCAGCCATTGCAGGTGAACTGTTTCATTATTCAGCACTCCGCTGAAATTCAGTAAATGCACCGGTAGTGGTATTTGAAAACTGCTGATTTTCCAAAGATCATTCAGCACACCGGAGGTATTACCATCAAAACCATAGCCGCCAAAGAGCCAGAGATTACCGTTATCATCTGTCCAGGAAACACTGCCGGTTCTTCCGCCTGATTTGTTGGAGGTATCAGGCATTCCCTGAGTACCATAGATGCCGACATGGTCAACTGTATTATCTCCTTTCACCCAGGTCCATTTATTGGTGCTGAGATCGTATTTCCAGAGATCATTCAGGTAGCCTGTGCTGGTTGCATCATAACCATAGCCTCCGAACATCCATAGATCACCGCCTGCATCTTTCCAGGAGCTGCAGGTATACCTTGCTCCGGGTTTATTAGTAGGGGAAGCTACGCCCTGCGTGCCGTATGACCCGACCTGGTCATTTATTTTATCGCCATTTATCCAGGTCCATTCATTAGTTATAGGATTGTACTTCCAGAGATCATTCAGATTACCTTCATCAGTTTCGCTTTTACCATACCCACCAAAAAGCCAGAGATTTCCGCTTGCATCTTTCCAGGAAGTGCTTACATATCTTGCACCTGGTTTATTAGCTCCATTCGCAATTCCTTTTGTACCATACACTCCCGGCTGATCAATTAAGTTGTCGCCTTTTATCCATGTCCACTTATTGGTTGTAGGATTGTATTTCCAGAGATCATTTAACATACCAAAAGCATTTCCATCGTAACCATAACCACCAAACAACCAGAGGTTGCCACTGGCATCGGTCCAGGTTTTGCTGCCATATCTTGCGCCCGGTTTATTGGCTGCATGCTCTATTCCCTGTGAGCCATATACTCCGATCTCGTTAATTGTGTTGTTTCCTTTTACCCATGTCCATTGATTGGATGCTGAATTATATTTCCAAAGGGCATTTAAAAAACCAAAAGCATTGTCAGTAAGTCCAAAGCCGCCAAATAGCCAGAGATTATTATCAGCATCTGTCCACGAAACGCTGGCGTATGTTCCACCGGGTTTGTTAGCAATATCGGCTGTTCCCTGCGTTCCATATATACTGTATTGCCCCGTTACATTATTTCCTTTTACCCAGGTCCATTGATTGTTCAATGGATTGTATTTCCAGAGATCATTCAGGTAACCTGAGGTGGTGCTGTTCCCATAACCCCAACCTCCAAACAGCCAGAGATTACCGGTAGCATCTTTCCAGGTGGCCGAAGAATTTCTTGCGCCGGGTTTGTTAATTGGATCAGGGGTACCTTGTATGCCATAAATCCCGAATTTTTCAATGGTATTATCTCCCTTCATCCAGGTCCAGGGAGTGTTCGAATTAATTTGTGTGTGGGAAACAGTGGCGCATAGCAATAAAGCTATGAAGGTTAGGGTGGTCTTCATGATTGGAAGGAATTGGATTCTATTAAACTTATTCCAGTTTGAGCCCAAATCCAATCAAATCAGCCAATCAAATTCATAAATAAGTGGATACGCTTATAGAAATAAAGGGTTTATTTGTATACAGGTTTTTTATAAAGTGGATGAATGTCACCTCAATTTATCCAGCGATTTCACCAGCTTTTCATCTTTCCGGATATTACGGAATGCCAGGAAATAACCTGCAGGAATGATAAAGGGTAATATGCAATAAAGAGCCAGAGTCGTATTCGTTAACTTTTTTATTTCAAGAATATAAAGTAGGATGATCCCCACCGCTAACAAAAGACCCAGGAGGCAAAGTTTCATTTGCAGTTTCCGGTCTTTAAAAAGAAATAAAATGACCGTGGAAAGAACCAGGGAGGCCCCTGTAATTATTAACAGAAAAAAAGTACTGCCAGCATCCACGATCTTGCGTACCAGCAGGCTTTTTTGAAGTTCATCACCAACGGCAAAGGGAAACATAAAACTTAACAGGGCAGCCACAGATGCCAGGAGTAACCAGAGGGTTTGCTGACGTTGTATCATAACGTTTTCTTTTTTCAAAAATAGGATAAATGATTTACCCGTTACCTGACTTTTCCCGGGAAGCGGCTTTTGGGTACTGAGCAGTATGCTAACCGTTGGTAATAAATCTTATTAACCGGAGTGTTTAAAATTTAAAGCTGGAAATATCTTATGAAAAAATAGATATAATTTTTATGAGACTTTTGAAAAATTGCATAATGCAGGGAAACTAAGATTTCAATTTCTTTTTCTTCGTGGCTTTGTGCCCCCGTCTACCGGCAGGCAGGTTTGTAGCAAAAAAAATTCAACAATAGCCTCTGGAATTATCCAAGTTCAGGATACAACGGGAACTGCTGCATAAATTCCTGCACCTCATTTTTTACAGAAGCAATCACCGTTTCATCATCTGTATTCATTAATACTTTATCAATCAGCGATACGATGGTTTCCATATGTTCTTCCTTCATACCCCGGGTAGTAACTGCCGGCACACCCACCCGTACGCCGGAAGTAACAAACGGTGATTTATCATCAAAGGGCACGGCATTTTTATTCAGGGTAATATGGGCTTTATCTAATGTCTCCTGTGCTTTTTTCCCCGTCAGAACAGACTGTCCGTCCCGCAGTTTTTTAGAACGGAGATCGATCAGCATAAGATGATTATCTGTACCGCCACTGATAAGCTGGTAACCTCTGTCCGTAAATGATTTGGCCATGGCCTGTGCATTGGCGATTACCTGTTTGCCATAAACCTTAAAAGAATCATCCAGGATCTCACCAAAAGCCACGGCTTTGGCTGCTATTACATGTTCCAATGGGCCGCCCTGCATCCCGGGGAATACCGCCAGATCAAGCAACGAACTCATCATCCGGGTTTTTCCTTTGGGGTCTTTGATGCCAAAAGGATTTTCAAAATCATGACGCAGCAGGATGATGCCGCCCCTGGGTCCTCTTAATGTTTTATGGGTAGTGGAAGTAATAATATGACAATGATCAAACGGGTCGTTCAGCAGACCTGTTGCGATCAATCCGGCTGGATGCGCTATGTCGGCTAATACCAATGCACCAACTTCATCAGCTATGGCACGTATACGCTGATAATCCCAGTCGCGGCTATAGGCCGAAGCGCCGCAAATAATCATTTTTGGTTTTTCCCTGCGGGCAGTTTCTTCCATGTGCTCGTAGTCAACAAGACCGGTTTCTTTCTTTACACCATAAAAATGTGCCTGGTAATATTTACCGCTGAAGTTGGCGGGACTACCATGGGTAAGATGTCCACCCATACTTAGATCAAGTCCCAGGATCTTATCGCCCGGTTTCAGGCAGGCTAAAAAAACAGCTGTATTGGCCTGTGCGCCACTATGTGGTTGCACATTGGCCCAGCTGGCACTAAAGATTTTCTTTACTCTATCTATGGCCAGATTTTCAATCTCGTCTACCACTTCACAACCACCATAGTATCGCTTTCCGGGATAACCTTCCGCATATTTATTGGTAGCCACCGTGCCCATCGCTTTCATAACGGACAGGGAGGTGAAATTTTCAGAAGCAATCAATTCAATGCCGTTGCGCTGGCGTTCCAGTTCTTTATTGATCAAATCAAAAACAAGGGTATCTTTTTGCATGGTTAAAAGTTAGTAGTAATAGTATAGTTATAATAATCTTTTGTGGCCGCACAATTTTTTTACAGGTGAAATAGGATTTGAATATGGGAGCGTGGCCTTCAACATCGCCGGGAAAAACTTACACCGCAGTTGAAAATGAGCACAGCAGCCGGTTAAAAATATTTTTTGCAAAAATAGGTCTGTGGTATATCGAAATAACCATTTGTGTAATCAATTTTTATTTACTTTAAAAGTCTTACTTTCGTTGGCTTTTGATTAGTAACCAAACCACGATGGTTCATCCATGATAGCTATCATACCAATAGCCGGCGCAGGCACCAAGTTGCGTCCCCATAGTTACACACAGCCCAAGGCGCTCATTCCCCTGGCCGGAAAGACGGTTTTGAGTATTATTATTGACCAGTTGAAAGAAGGGGGAATCAATGAATTTGTTTTTATTGTCGGTTACCTGGGCGATAAAATTCAGGATTATGTAAAAAACAAATACCCCGGTTTAAAAGCACATTATGTACACCAGTTAGACAGGCAGGGGATTGGTCATGCTATCCGGATGACAAAAAGTATTGTAGATCAGGATCAAGTATTAGTGGTACTGGGGGATACGATCTGTGATTATGATGTACAGGAAGTGGTCAATAGCCCTTTTTCCATGATTGGGGTAAGGAAAGTAGATGACCCGAGAGAATTTGGTGTGGCAGAAATTGCCGATGACGGATTTATCAGCCATGTGGTCGAAAAGCCACAGATTCCCAAATCAAATATGGCCCTTGTTGGCGTTTATAAGATCAGGGAAACGGAACAGATGTTTCAATGCCTGGAGAATAATATCCGGCAGGGTCTTCGCAGCCAGGGAGAATACAGCCTGACAGATGCACTGGATTGTATGATAAAGATGGGGGCAAAATTCAAATCATTTAAAGTGGAGAGCTGGTTTGATTGTGGCCGGAAGGAAACATTGCTCGAATCAAATGCTACGTTGCTCAAAAAATTTGCGGTTACTACCGATCCGGCACAATTTGAAAACACCGTGATCGTCCCCCCGGTGAGTATTGGATCGGGATGTACCATAAAAAATTCTATTATCGGTCCCAATGTTACGATCGGCGACAATAATGATATTAATGATTCCATTATCAAGAACTCCATCATCGGCTCCTTCTCCAGTCTTTTTGATATTGTATTAGATGATTCAGTTATCGGCAGCGACACCAATCTGCGGGGAGAAACCCGGTCGCTTAATATTGGCGATAATACGAGTATTGACCTTGGATAGTCGGGAGTCGGGGGTCGTTAGTTATCTTTATGTCTGATTAAAGATATATGTCTCATGACTGATTTTTCCAATCGCATTACTAAACTCTTCAACATTGACTATCCCATTATCCAGGCTGGTATGATCTGGTGCAGCGGCTGGAAACTTGCCAGTGCGGTGAGCAATGCCGGTGGCCTGGGAATTATTGGAAGTGGTTCTATGTACCCCGATGTTTTAAGGGAGCATATCCGTAAATGTAAATCCGCCACTACCCGTTCCTTTGGTGTTAATATACCTTTGCTCTACCCGGATATTGATAAACATATACAAATTATCATTGAGGAAGGCGTGAGGGTTGTTTTCACATCTGCTGGTAATCCGAAAACATGGACAGGCATCTTAAAAGAAAAAGGTATTACAGTGGTGCATGTGGTTAGCTCGTCAAAATTTGCCAAAAAATCGGAAGAAGCAGGATGCGATGCGGTAGTTGCAGAAGGATTTGAAGCAGGCGGACATAATGGGAGAGAAGAGACCACGACCATGGTCCTGGTACCGGCTGTAGTTAAGGCTGTAACTATCCCTGTAATTGCTGCAGGTGGAATAGGTGATGGCCGGCAAATGCTGGCTGCGATGGTATTGGGTGCAGAAGCCGTGCAGATGGGAAGCCGGTTTGTAGCCAGCGAAGAAGCCTCGTCACATAATAATTTTAAAAATGTGGTGATTAATTCGCAGGAAGGGGATACCCAGCTGACCCTGAAGCAACTTACTCCGGTAAGGCTATTGAAGAATGAATTTTTCACCCAGATACAGGAAGCAGAAAAAAGAGGAGCAACGGTAGAAGAGCTTTCTGCGTTGTTAGGAAGGGCCAGGGCCAAAAAAGGCATGTTTGAAGGGGATTTAACAGAGGGTGAACTGGAAATAGGCCAGGTAAGTGCCTTACTGGATTCTATTTTACCGGCCGGGGAGATCGTGAAAAATGTGTGGAAGGAATTTATGAGCGGTTTGGCCAATCCGGTAAAAAGGGTTTAATTTTAAGTGTCATTAGAACAGGAATTTGAAGCGAAGGAATTTTTCCTGAACCATTCAAAACAAGAATCATGAAACAAAAATTTTTCCTGCTGGCCATATCCCTGATGGGACTGACCGTCGCCAAAGCCAAAGATATGGGTCCGGTTCATCCGGGCGATGGGAAAAAAGATGATTTGAACGGTACGGTCATTCATGCAGAAACCAAAAAACCATTGAAAGCTGTTATGGTTACAGCCTACCTGGTTTCCAAAAAGGAAAAAATAGAACTAACTGATGAGGATGGTGGTTTTGCTTTTGATGAATTAAAGCCCGGTACGTATAAGTTTGTTTTTGAAAAAGCCGGTTTCAGGCGGATCACGAAAGAAAAGGTCGTTATAAAAACGGATGAAGCCTTCCAGTTAAATATTGAAATGATTGAGAACAGTGATTATGAGATCATGCCTTCTCCATTTAATATCGGGGGGATCAAATAAAAACTTTGCAAATAGGATTATAGGTAAAGAGTCCCGCTTCTGGCGGGACTCTTTGTTTTTCAAAGCTACACGGATCAGTTGGGATATTAATCCATATCGATATCAAAATCGTCATCGGTTTTCTCAATGTTGAATTTCTTATGCTTTTCCAGGAACTTGCGGTATTTATTGTAAACGTCTTCCGTTGCCTTTTTCCCGTTGATATACAATTCACCGTCTTTATGTTTCAGGGTATAGCCTTCTTTTTTATGGATTTGCCCATCGCTTTCAAGGCCGTTCACGAATTCTTTATATTCTTTTAATTCAGCTTTGGCTTTTTCAATTTCTACTTTGGCTTTCTGCATTTCCTTTTCCAGCTTCGGTCCCAGTTCCTTCATTTCTTTCCCCAGTTTTTCCATATCGGCATCCAGTTTCTTCAGGTCCATGTTTTTTACTTTATTCATTTCTTCTTTTATCTTTTCCATGTCAATTTTTGAAATGGATTCCTGGACTTCCTGTTGAATTTTGGCCATATCCACTTCTTTCATTGCGTTGGCTATTTCTGTCTTTATTTTATCAAAATCCACTTTGGCCATGGATTCCTGGATTTCCTGTTGGATCTTGGCCATATCCACATCTTTCATCGCGTTGGCAATTTCAATTTTTATTTTGTCAAGGTCCACTTCACGCATTGCTTTTTCTATTTCCAGCTTTATCTTATCACCATCTATATTCTTCAGGGCATCGGCAATCTCTTTTTGGATCTTATCCATATCAAAATTCATATTGGCCTTGTCCAGGTCATCCAGCACATCATCCAGGTCGCGGACTTTCTTTTCGCGGTCAGATGATTTCTTTTTAGGAGTTGTGTCGTTAATTGTTTGCTGATAGCGGCCCGGGGATTGTTTGTGATCCCAGGATACAAGACCAACGGTGAGGCTGATAGCAAGAAACAGGAGTACTAAACGTCCGGTTACAAAGGTTTTTGGTTTCATCTTTTCAGGTTTTAAAATGATCAGTTGTTGTTTTTTACGAAATACTTCGTATCAAATATACGATTGAATTCGTATTAGGTTACATTTTATGCAGGTTAAAGAAAATTTTAACAAATGGCCGCGAATTTTACTGGGGGCCTGCAGACAGGTTAGCTGCTGGCGCAGCTTTTTTTTTGCCACAGCCTGTCCCGTACTTTTCGGGGAATTACACGGATTAACACGGATTTTTTACGTGACAGATAACAAAGCTCTGCATAAACAGGTGCTCGTAATTTATGCTTGAATTAATCTGTGAGAATCTGTGTAATCCGTGGCTAACCTGCTGGCCGGTTAGCTGCTGGCGCAGCTTTTTGCCGAATTCGATTAACACATGGAAAAACCCAAAGGGGGGTGGGGGGGGGGGGGGGGGGCCGCGGGGGGGGGGGTGTGTGGCGCAGCTTTTTTTTGACCAGGAATCACACGAATAACACGAATAGAGAAATACTTCGTAAGAGACAATCTTTCATTTGTACTCAATTGTATTAATTCGTGTAATTCGTGACATTCGTGGCTTCTTATCAATTCTTCCTGAAAGCCCAGCGTAACATTTCTTTCCAGCTTGGCTTTTTACCATACATTAATATTCCCGTGCGGTAAATTTTACCGGCAAACCAAACGGTTATTATGAATCCCAGGATCAGCAACGCCATTGATAAACCAAGTTGCCACCAGGGCACCGTATTCGGTACACCAAACGGTATGCGCGCCATCATGACGATGGGGGAACTAAAAGGAATAATACTGGCCCAAACAGCAACAGGACTTGTGGGATTCGCAATAGCCGAACTCATTAAAGCGATTGAAATGATTACCAGCATGGTTATGGGGAAACTCAGTGATTGTGCTTCCCGCATGTCCTCATTGACTGCACTGCCTATGGCGCCATACAGAGAGGAGTAGAAGAAAAAACCTGCAAGAAAATAAAAACCAAAACAAAATAAGATCAACGGCACATCTACACTGGCAAACATATTTTGCATACCACCCACTATCTGGTTGGCCATACCCCCGCTCCCGGAAAATTTACCGATATTATAAATAATAAATACAAAAGCAATCCATAAAAAGAACTGGGTTAATGCCACCATCCCAATGCCCAGTATTTTTCCAAGCATCATCTGGAAAGGTTTCACCGATGACACAATAACCTCAGCGATCCGGTTTGTTTTTTCTTCCATGACGCCCATCATGACCTGTGAGCCATAGATCAGCAGAATAAGGTATATCAGAATGCCACAGATATACCCGATTCCCTCAGCAGTTTTTACGTTGGCCTTATCATCCTTTATATTTTTTGATTGGAGGCCGATATGACTGGCTGAAAGGATAGCCTGTTTTGAATCATCTATCTGAAGGCTGTCGTTTTTAATTTCATCCCAGATGTGATTCAGTTTTGCTTCTACAGTGACAGTAGAGGAACTGCCATAAGATTTATTAGATTTAAAAAACAGACTGTCGCTCCCGGTTTTCCAGTTTATGGAAGGGATCACAATATATCCATCAAACCCTTCCTGTTTATGATCGGCAATAACTTTTTCGGGATGCTGGGTTATTAAAGTAAGTGTAGAACTTTTATCTGCCTCATTGAGCCGGTTTAGCCGGTCAGCAGAAAAAAATCCGGAGGAATCAATTACCGCCACTTTCAGGTTTTGTACACTTTCTTTAGCGATATACCCCATTCCAAAAATGAGTAACAAATAAAGCAAAGGAAAAAGCAGGGTAGATATAATAAATGTTTTTTTCCGGACCCGGGTCAGGTATTCTCTTTTTATGATGAGCCAGATTTTATGCATGACGGGTAATTTAGTTGGTTTGAAAGAAATTATATTTTTTGAAACTGGCGGGCAGTAGGTGTACCCTCAACCAGTTTTATGAAAATATCATTCAGTGATGGAAGTATCTCATTGAAAGAATGAATGGCCACGCCCTGTTGTAATAAATAGTGCAACACGTCATTCGGACTGTTGCCTTCTTTTATCCGTACAATATGCGCATGGTTTTTAGACCCGATTATTTCAAAGGGTGCTGTACCATTCAAAGAAGGCATTTGCTCTGCACCAATACTGAAAAGATTCTCTTTGAATTCCTGTTTTATCTGTTTTACAGTTCCATCCAAGATCTTCTTACCCTTATTTACCAGTACGATATGATCGCATATTTCTTCTACCTGCTCCATCCGGTGCGTACTAAAGATTACTGTGGCACCATTTTTTGCCAGGTTAAATATCTCATCTTTTATCAGGTTGCTGTTTACGGGGTCAAGACCACTGAAGGGTTCGTCCAGGATAATAAGTTTGGGATCATGCAATACCGTGGTAACAAACTGCAGTTTTTGGGACATACCTTTCGACAGGTCCTCTACTTTTTTATTCCACCAGCTTTCCATTTCAAACCGGATGAACCATTGTTTGATCTTAGTTAAGGCCTCTTTCCGGCTAAGACCTTTTAATTGCGCCAGGTACAGGGTCTGTTCACCGATCTTCATTTTTTTATACAAGCCTCTTTCTTCGGGCATATAACCGATATAGGCCACATCATTGCTCGGGTCAAATTTTTTGCCATCAAAAATTATCTGGCCTTCATCCGGGTAAAAGATCCCGGTTATCATCCGGATAAGTGTGGTTTTACCGGCGCCATTGGGTCCCAGCAGTCCGAATATCTGTCCTCTTTCAACTTTAAGGCTGATATCATCCACGGCTTTCTGGGTGGCGAAATATTTCTTCAGGTTTTGGAGTTCCAGTATGTTCATTAGAATTTTAGTTGAAGTGCAAAATTAGTTGTCAGCCGCAAATACTGCAGAAATTTCGGCAAACTTATCGTTACCGGGTGTGAACGGTAGTTAATACCCGTCAAGCTGATTGAAAAAGCAGTGCGATTTTCAAAGCAATCCTTTCCCCATCCATCGCAGCACTTACTATCCCGCCTGCATAACCAGCCCCTTCCCCGCAGGGATACAGTTTTTTGATCTGCGGATGCTCCAGGCTTAGGGGATCTCTCGGAATTCGCACCGGAGAGGAGGTTCTTGATTCCGTGGCCACCACAACAGCATCATTGGTGTAATAGCTCCTCATTTTTTTGCCATACTCTTTAAAAGCCCGTTTCAGACTTTGGTAAACGAAAGCCGGCAAAACATCTTTGAGTGGCGCAGAATTTATTCCCGGTAAATAGGAACAAACCGGAAGTGAAGAAGACAACTTATCTTCAGTAAAATCAACCAGGCGCTGGGCTGGAGCGACGAATTTCCCCCCTCCGGCTTTAAATGCGTCCCTTTCAATCATTTGTTGAAAAAACATTCCTCCCAGCGGCCCCTGTTTATTAAAAGCCAGTACATCTTTTTCTTCGACAGAAACAACAATGCCGCTATTGGCATATGGGTTGTTACGTTTGGAGGGGCTCCATCCATTTACTACCAGTTCGCCAGGAGAAGTAGCAGCAGGAGCAATGATACCGCCGGGGCACATACAGAAAGAGAATACGCCTTTCCCATCTACTTGTTGCACCCAACTGTAAGAAGCTGGCGGTAGGTTAGGGTCTCTTAAGCCTCCTTCTTTAGGGGAGCTTTGGAGGTGGCTACAATGGTACTGAGCACTATCAATTAATGATTGCGGATGTTCCACCCGTACACCCAATGCAAAAGGTTTGAATTCAATCATTATTTTTTTGGCAGCAAGTAATTCAAAAATATCCCGGGCTGAGTGGCCGGTAGCCAATATCACTGCGTTGGCATTGAATGTGTGGCCATCTGCTGTTTTGACTCCTTTTATTTCATTGTTGGTAATGATAAGATCGACCACTTTTTTCTCAAACAAAAAATCTCCCCCGCATGCCAGGATTTGCCGGCGCATGGCTGTGATGATCTGTGGTAACTTATTGGTGCCGATATGCGGATGGGCTTCATACAATATCTTTTCTTCGGCTCCAAAATGGACAAACAGGTTTAGAATACGATTGATATCACCCCTTTTACTGCTGCGGGTATAGAGTTTTCCATCACTATAAGTACCGGCACCCCCTTCACCAAAACAATAATTGCTTTCGGGGTTTACTTCACCATCTTTGTTTAACAGGGCCAAATCTCTTCTTCGGGCCTTTACATCCTTACCTCTTTCGAGAAGAATGGGTTTAATACCTTTTTCGATTAATTGCAGGGCCGCAAATAAACCGGCTGGCCCGGCACCAATAATAATTACCCGGCTCTTTGCATTTTTCACATCGGGAAATTGAAAGGGGATTTTTTCCCGGGGATGATAAGGTTCATTGATGAACGCATTAAGCGAAAGATTGATCCAGGGCTGTTTACCTCTCGCGTCAATAGAATGCTTTAGTATCGTAAAGCCACTTATAGCGGAAACTTTTACAGCGAGGGACTGTGCGATGTATTGTTGCACAAGTGCTTCATTGGCTGCTTCGGAGGGAAGGAGTTTTAGGGAAATGGTCTTTTGCATTTTGTCAGGTTTTTATCCTGAAATGAGCTCTATAATTTACAAGATAACTAAATTACAGTCAAGTAAATTTTATGGCAAATTCAATGTGCTCAAATCCATTTAACTATGATCGGGCACATTAAGTCTTTGCAAAGATGCAACTAAAACCCGGATGATTTTCAAATCCGCCGGGACGGGTCAGGGAAAATTCCGATTGGATGGGCTTTGGTCCCATGGATAGGGATATTACGGTTATCACCCAGATCGAAAAAGCCAGTAATAGTTTTAGAAATTCTTGTTACGGCCATAAAATATTTATACCTTCAAACGAGCCCACCAGTTATGAAGAAAAATTTCTCCTTTATATATTTTATTATATTTCTTGTGTGCACAGGCTTGTCCTGTAACACTTCCTTCCGGACTCAATCACTACACTACAATAAATATTCTATCAATGATGCCCTGGCAAAAGATTCTTCCTTATTGTTTTTTTTACAACCCTACAGTAACCAGGTAAATAAAACGATGAATGAAGTCGTCGGAATCGCGGATATGAGCCTGGATAAAAAACAACCCGAATGTACCCTTGGTAATTTTATGACAGATGCTTTCCTGGCAATGGCCAGAGAAAAATATGCAACAACTGTGGATTTAGCTTTAGTAAACTTTGGTGGCTTGCGGTTGAATGAATTACCTGCCGGCGATGTTACGAATGGAAAAATATTTGAATTGATGCCGTTTGATAATTTATTGATCCTTCAAAAAGTGCGGGGCGATATTTTGCAACAGTTCCTGGATTTAACGGCAGCAAGGGGTGGCTGGCCGGTTGCTGGTATGACCATGCAGATAAAAGATAAAAAAGCGGTGCATGTACTCATAGGAGGAACACCTCTGAATCCGGATGTGGTCTATACCATTGCCAATTCGGATTTTATCGCCAATGGCGGAGATAATGCCGATATGCTCCGGAATATTCCACAGATAACCAATGGGTACCTGATGCGTGATGCCCTATTTGATTATATCAAACTACTGAAAAGCCAGGGTAGTAATATTAGTGCTAACCTTGAAAACCGGGTAACCCATGCTAAATAGAAAGAAGTTTATCCGGAATACCGCCTTGTCTGCCGGTGCTTTGATGGCAGGACCCTCCTTACTAAAGGCAGCTGATTATTTCACCCCGCTGAAACTAACTGTATTGCATACGAACGACACCCATAGCCGTTTGGATCCTTTTCCGATGGATGGTGGCCGTAACCAGGGGCTTGGGGGTATTGCCGGGAGGTCTCAGCTGATCCATCAGATCCGGAAAGAAGAAGAGCATATTTTATTACTGGATGCCGGGGATATTTTCCAGGGCACACCCTATTTCAATTTATATAAAGGGGAACCGGAAATAAAAGCCATGTCTGCAATGCAATATGATGCCTGCACAATCGGTAATCATGATTTTGATGCAGGAATGGAAAACCTGGCGACACAACTTTCCCGTCATGCAACTTTTCCCATGCTGGTTGCTAATTATGATTTTACGGGAACACCCATGGAATATAAAACGCAACCCTATAAAATTTTCAAAAAAGGAAAATTAACAATTGGCGTGTTTGGTGTAAGCATTGAAGGGAGGGGACTAATTCCGGATACTTTATTTGGTGCAACAAAATATCTTGACCCCATTGAAAAAGCAAATGAAACGGCTGATGTACTTAAAAGAAAGGAAGGCTGTGATATGGTAATTTGCTTATCACATCTCGGCAATCAATATAAAGAGGATCGTGCTAAAGTCAGTGATGAAATACTGGCAAAAGAAACAGCCGCTATCGACCTTATTATTGGCGGGCACACCCATACTTTTCTGGATAGCCCGATCAATTACAAAAACAAAAAAGGGGATGATGTTATCGTCAACCAGGTGGGTTTTGCCGGTATCATTTTGGGTAGGTTAGATTTTGAATTTTCCAAATTTTCAGGTAAAAAAATGACTAAAAATCACAATATTTCTGTTTCACAAAAATGAGGGGGATAAAAATTTTTTTTTATAAAAGAAATGATGATATTCGCCTCCCTGTGATACTTTTTTTACGGACCTTGTGTGTGGCATTTTTTTGGACGTTTTACGAAGAACAACTATAGATAACCCGATATAAACTGCTTACTTATCAGATGGAGAAGAGCGCTGAAAAAATCTGGACCAATTGTTTAAAGATCATCAAAGACATTGTTGAGTGGCAGCATTACAAAACCTGGTTTGAACCCATCCACCCGGTATCACTAAAAAATAATGTGCTGGTCATCCAGGTTCCGAGTCAATTCTTTTTCGAATATCTTGAAGAACATTACGTAAATTTATTAGCTAAGACATTGAAAAGAGAATTGGGTAAAGATGCCCGTCTCGAATACCGCATCATGGTGGACAGTGGTAACAGTAAGAACAAACCTGTTACGATGGATGTAAGCGGCCAGGGATTTAAAACGTATTCAAATAACGAAATGGATTTTCCTCTTGTCATAAATAATCCTGTTAAGAATCCTTTCGTTATCCCGGGTCTTAAAAAAATGCAGATCGATCCGCAACTGAATCACATTTATACATTCGAGGCTTTTATAGAAGGGGATTGCAACCGGGTGGCCCGTCGTGCCGGTAAAACGGTGGCAGATAAGCCGGGAACCAATTCCTTTAATCCGCTGGTTATTTATGGAGGGGTTGGTTTAGGTAAAACGCACCTGGCCCAGGCGATTGGCAATGAAGTAAAAAGATTACATCCGAACAAAGTAGTGCTATATGTAAGTTCTGAGAAGTTTATCAACCAGTTTATGGATCATAGCCGGAATAATGCCATAAATGATTTCATTCATTTTTACCAGCTGATTGATGTCCTGATCATTGACGATGTACAGTTTTTTGCCAAAGCCGAGAAATCCCAGGATGCTTTCTTTGCAATTTTCAATCATTTACACCAGTCACATAAGCAACTGATCCTTACTTCGGATAAGTCACCCAAAGACCTGGAGGGGGTTCAGGACCGGTTACTCAGCCGTTTTCGCTGGGGATTGAGCGCCGATCTGCAGGTACCCGAATATGATACCCGCATTGAGATATTGGAGAAGAAGATGAAGAATGACGGTTTGGAAATGCCGAAAGAGGTCGTGAAGTATATAGCTTACAATATCAGTAACAATGTACGGGAGCTTGAAGGAGCTTTAATCTCACTGTTGGCACAATCTTCGCTTAACAGAAGGGAAATAGATTTAGATCTTGCCAAGAAAGTGTTACGAAATTTTGTAAAATCATCCAGCAAAGAAATTACGATCGAGACCATCCAGAAAATGGTTTGCGAATACTTTGATGTGGCCTATGACAAGCTTCTGCAGAAAACCCGGAAAAGAGAGATTGTACAGGCAAGACAAATAACGATGTACCTCGCCAAAGCATTTACTAAGAATTCTCTTAAAACGATTGGTGAGCATTTTGGCGGACGTGACCATACCACCGTCATTCACTCCTGCCAGACGGTGAAGGATTTGATGGATACGGACGGTGTATTCCGGGAAAACGTACTGGAATTGCAGCAGAAAGTACAATTGGCTGCCATGTAAGATACTCCTGAGATTTTTTAACTTATTGAAATGAAGGCCCTGGCTTTAGATGTCAGGGTTTTTTATGGGTATAAATAGGAAATCTGTGTTGCGGGAAAGCAATTAATCTTTATTTTTGCTTCCCTCTGAAAAGAGGAATTGGAGAGGTTCCGCCAGCTGGCGGACGAAAGGGCCCGGTTTGCTGAATCCGCCAGCTGGCGGACGAAAGGGCCGGTTTGCTGAATCGATTTTGAAAGTGACTGGCGTTGAATAAAATAATTGGAGAGGTGCCTGAGTGGCCGAAAGGAACGGTTTGCTAAATCGTCGTACGGGTTAAACTGTACCGTGGGTTCGAATCCCACCCTCTCCGCTGAATTCTGAAGCTTTGCTATTATCCGGCAAGGCTTTTTTATGAAATTTATTCGAGCCTCTGCTCAGTACGTATTTTTACCAGTCTTTCTGTTCAATGGTTTATATACCGTACAGCGGGTATTATTATAATAACAAATTGATGATATTTTCGAACAGAATTTTAAACGTCACAATATGAAAAAATTCCTGGTGCTCCTTTTTGTTATGATTTTCATTTATAAAAATGGGGAAGCACAAAAGTTTCCCAAAGCAACCTGTACGACCATTGTAAGCGAAGCCATGCTGGCTGAGGTGGATACCACCAAACCCAGGGGTGTGAGTGATAATTATCATACCTGGGAAAATGGCTCTGTCCTTTTGGTAAAATTTATGCCCGGGGGAAGTAAAATACTCCGGGAGAAGGTAATTCAATTTGCAAAAGAATGGGAGAAACATGCCAATATCACATTCAAATTTGTTGCCGATACAGCCCGGTTTACAAACCTGCGGATTAAATTAGGCAAAGGATATGGACATAATTCTGCTGTAGGTACAGAAGCCAAATTCAGGGCACAGGATCAATTAACCATCAACTTTGACACCTTGTTTTTTGCCGATGCTGATTATTATGTTGAAGTGGTAAAAAAAATGGGGATAGTACCGCCATATACACTGGATCATTTGCTCATGGCCATGAAAAAAGATCCCTTTCACTGGAATATCAAGGAATTAGGCCGGGTGGTAATGCATGAATTTGGCCATGCTCTGGGTTTGTTGCATGAACAAAGTTATCCGGGAGCTGTGAACTGGAAAAAGACAGATTCCGTTTACAATTATTATAAAGAAACCCAGGGTTGGGACAGGGATCTGGTTGATTTTAATGTGTTTGAAGTAAGCAACCAGTTTTATACCAATGGCACTACCTATGATGCCAAATCCATTATGCATTATTCTATAAGTTCCTGGCAAACTACGGATGGCTTTTCTTTAAAAGACAATTATGAACTTTCTGCAGGAGATAAAACCCTGATTGCTGCTTTATATCCGAAAAACCAGAAGATATCTGCGTTAACAGTGCCCAAAGTGGATATTACCAATTTTACGAAACTCAATGTTGTAAGCAGCCCCTCAAGAAACGGCCTGGTTATTACCCCAACGTTTGATTTAAAAACCAATTCTAAATTGGGAGAAGTATATTTTGTGGCCAGGCTTGCTGATGAGGATGGTTATTTTATTAAAACTACAAATCCCTATTACAGTTGGGGAGGCACCGCTGCTGTTTATCTGAAAATGAACCTGCTGCCTAATTCAAAAGTGAGTTATAATAAAGGCACAAAGAAAAACCTGGAATTATTCCTTCCTTTTGATCAAATACCACCCCTGTATGGGAGAAAAGTGCTGGTTGCTTTTGCAGTGTACCTGGATGATGTCGTAAACCAACAAAAGGATAAATTGATGTATTTCTCTGCTACAAAACCACTAAGTATCACACAATAAAATGATCTATTTATGAAGGATCTGCTTGTTTCAGACTTTTGATCATTCAGGCCTTATCTTTCTTAAAAATTAGCAGCAAATAGGCCCAAAGCCGTTATATTTGCAATCCTGATTTGAATAATCAGCCGATTAGCCGGGAAGTAGCCCCGCTGCCAGCGGGACACCTGGTTGAGAAAATATTCGGGAAGTAGCGCAGGCCGGTAGCGCACCTGGTTTGGGACCAGGGGGTCGCAGGTTCGAATCCTGTCTTCCCGACTTATTTAAAACTAAAATGACTCTTTCACGGGTCATTTTTTTATGTCGTACTACGTCTACATATTAAAGAGTCTTAAAGATAGTAAGTACTATATTGGAAGTACATCAGATGTCATGGCAAGGTTGCAGTTTCATAATTCCGGACTGCAGCGTTCTACCAGAAGTCGAATTCCATTTGAGCTTATTTTATTTGAAATATATTCTTCTAAAGAAGAGGCGTTAAAAAGAGAAAAGCAAATTAAAAATTGGAAAGGTGGCGAAGGTTTTAAGAGATTGATTGGAGGGAAGTAGCCCCGCCAATACGGCGGGGCACCTGGTTTGGGACCAGGGGGTCGCAGGTTCGAATCCTGTCTTCCCGACGAAACAAAATATAGCCTTGGCGTGAGCCCGGGCTTTTTTGTGTGCAGCATGCAAGCTTGCTTGCTAATGCGTAATACAGAAAAAGCCCAAAGCACGATAGTGCAAGGCTATATTTTGTTTTGGTTGCACCCTCCAATGGATCAGCGTAGCTAATCCTGTCTTCCCGACTTAATAGTTCAAGGGTAGTCATTCAAAATGACTATCCTTTATTATTTACTATTAGATATTTTTAAAATAAAATCCGGCTATATTATTCCCGCCAGTTCCAGGCTTCTTTTTTTTAATTTTCTTGTTTCAATCTCTTCAATGACCGGTTCCGGAAAAAGAATGAGTGAGGTATTGTTTTCCTTCCACCAGTTATTTTGGGTAAGGTTTGAAAAAGCAATTACACCCGCCAGGTATTTCCGGTCATCCTGGACATACCATTCTTCAATCCATTCAAATTCTTCACGGGGGATATAAGAAAGTTGATCAAAACTAACATATACCCGGAGGAAAAAATCATTAGTTAGTTCATGCGGTTTATGATGATACAACTTTTTGTATTCGTATTTATATTGATATCGTAATGCGGATATATCACTGAGTACAGCCGATGCCGTTGGAAAACTACCGGCACCTTTTCCGTAGAAGAATTGTTTGTCGGCAAAACTACTTTCAATCACCACGCCGTTATATTCATCTTTTACAAATGCCAGGTGGTCATCTTGTTTTACAAATTGTGGTAAAACAAAAGCGGCAATTTTTCCATTCTTTAATTTTTGGGCCTGTGCCACTAATTTGATTTGCTGGTTCCTGGCTTTTGCAACACCGGCATCCATCGGATGTATATGCTGAATACCTGTAAATAAAATCGCTTCCGGGTTTTCGATAATCCCATAGGCATGCAGTAAGAGGATGCTCCATTTTTGCACCGCATCATATCCCTCCACATCCAGCAGGGGGTTGCTTTCTGCAAATCCTGCCTGTTGCGCAAGTAACAATGCCTCTTTAAAGTCAAGCCCTTCTTCAGCTATTTTGGTCAATATAAAATTGGTAGAACCATTTACAATAGCCCTGATGGAGTACAGGAGGTCATTATCATAATATTCTTCCAGGTTGCGGATGACCGGGATGGAAGCACAGGCAGCTGGTTCATATAAAAAAGACCTGCCTGTTTGCAGTTGCACTTCTAATAATGCAGATAAATTTTCGGCAATCATTTTTTTGCTGGCGCTCACCACATCTTTTCCGTTCCTCATCGCAGTTGTTACGATCTCAAACGCTGCTTCCGCTTCGTCAATCATTTCTACAATGATATTTATATCACGGTCATTCAGCAATTCATTCCGGTCTGTTGTAAATAAAGAATCCGGGGCATTGCGCTTCTTTCCCGAATTCTTTATGCAGACCTTTTTGATAGTAGCCTTCAGCGACGGTGTTTGTTGCAGCACTTTATACAGGCCTTCACCAACCACGCCAAAACCAAAGAGCCCGATGGTTAATTGTTTGTTTGTTTCCATTAGAGCGTTACGGTTTTGTTTTTTGATTTTTTTGAAGCAACAGTTTTAAATGCCTGGTCCAGATCATTTACCAGGTCCGCTATGTCTTCGAGGCCAACGGATAAACGTATCAGGCTGTCAGCTACTCCCGCTGCCTGTCTTTTTTCCACCGGAATGGATTTGTGTGTCATCTGCGCAGGATGACATAACAAACTTTTTACACCACCCAGGCTTTCTGCCAGTTTGAAATACCGGGTAGAGGTAACAAATGCTGTGGCGGCTTCTGTTGTATCATCTTTCAGTGTAAAAGATACAATGCCACCGAAACCAGTTGCCTGTTTTGCAGCAACAGTATGATTAACATGAGTTGTTAAACCGGGGTAATACAGCTTATCAACCGCAGGATGAGTTACTAAAAATTCAGCAATAGCCTGTGCATTATGGCCATGTTGTTTTACTCTCAACGTAAGCGTTTCGATACCACGGATTACTAACCAACTGTCAAAAGGAGAAAGAATTGCCCCGCTTGCATTCTGGATGAATTTTATTTTTTCACCCAGCTCTTTTTCTTTTGTCACCACTAAGCCAGCGATCAGATCACTGTGTCCACCCAGGTACTTCGTGGCAGAGTGTACAACAATATCAGCTCCCAGGTTAAGGGGTTGTTGAAGAGCCGGTGAGGCAAAAGTATTATCCACGCAAAGTAAACACTGGTTTGCTTTGGCGATCCGGGCAATAGCTGCGATATCAGAAATCTTCAACGTAGGATTGGTGGGGGTTTCAATCCAGATGAGTTTTGTTTTTGGAGTAACGGCATGGAAAACATTTTCAATGTCCGTGGTATCCACATAGTTTGCATGGATACCGAATTTTTGATAAATATGCGTGAAGAGCCGGAAGGCCCCACCATAAATATCATCTACAGCCAGTATTTCATCGCCTGATTCAAGAAGTTTTAATACGGCATCAATGGCAGCAAGCCCGCTTCCGAAGGCAACACCTACGGTACCGTTTTCCAGTTTTGCAATAATGTCTTCCAACGCAGCCCGGGTTGGGTTTCCGGTGCGGGCATAATCATAACCCCTGTTGACCCCGGGCGAATCCTGCACATAGGTGGATGTTTGATAAATAGGAACAGCAATGGCACCGGTTAAGGGGTCTACCGGAATACTGTGAATCAGCTGAGTGGCATTGATACTCATTTTCTTTTTGGTTTGTCCTACCCTCGTATGGGGAATAGGGATGTTTTAAAATTTGGTTGACGGATTCTTTTAAAACACTTACCAGTGAAAGACTATCGGTTGAACTAAAAAAGCTCACCCGATAAATCAGATGAGCTTTTAATATATTGAGAAAGATATGTTGAAGCTGTTAATCTGACTTATCTGTCCCGATTGTTATCGGGGTGGAATTGGCACCTTTTCATTAGTCATCCTGCGGTTACCGAAGGATTGCGAAATGATAGGTTGTCAAGGCTTCATCGGGCCATTACCCTCTGCCTTTCTTGATAAGTATGTATAAAGAACTGGCGCAAAGATAACGGGGAGAAATTTGTATTTCCAAATCAATGCGTAATTATTTTTCCAAACAGGTGTTTGGAAATAACCTGGAATCTTTGCTGGCTAATGGTTTCAGGGGATAATATTTTTTGTAACCAGGCTGCCTGGTATGTGGACGATTCTTTCTTTTTTGAAAAAGTTATTCATCTTTTCTATTTGTTTGGCTAAAAAACATAAAAGAGCCCCGAAACAATTGGGGCTCTTTTATGTTGTAATGAACCGTCCGTATAGATGCTATTAATTGGCCACGGTTTCTGTGACCAGCTTAGTGCCGGTATACATCCAGGGTTTGGGTTGAACAGCCTTTTTTGTTTTTGATGTTTTTACAATGGTTACTGGTTCTTCAACCGGTGCAGCAAAGGCCGACGCCGGGTCCTCCGTACTATATATTTTACCAATGCAAATGTTTAATGTATTTGTTTCTTTATCAAAAATCAAAGTGCCTTCAGCAACTTCTTTCCCTTCTTCTGTCTTTTGAGCAGGGATTTTATAAGTGGCCGGAGATTTTCTCAGCATGGCTTTGAACTTACCTTGCGGTAAACCTTCTATCCACACGAATCCTTTGTTTTGTTCATCTAATGTTATGATAACTGTTGCGGCATCAGCACCGGTTGCTGATCCATATTTTCCAATTACAGGAAATATATCGGCTGTTGTCAAAGCCGGCCCTGGCGTAAGGTATTTTCCGGCATAGTGCGAAGTAATAGAATCAACTGTGGCGTTCTTTTTTGCATCCCAGGTTTGTTGTGAATTTGCTGATACGGCGATTAAACACAAAGCAATGCTACCCACTATTCCCATGGTCTTTTTCATAAGTTAATATTTTAAATGATTTAATTGGTACTCCCGGCTATGCTTTAAATATTGTGCCAGAGTATTTTTTTGTGGATAACTTGAAAGTTTTTTATTGGGCTTAAAGGGAAAACGGTGAATTAACAAATTCTCCACAAGATTAGTCTTACTGGGTAGTGTTAGACATTATTTTTTCAAATACGCCGGGTTACAGAAAAAAACAGATCTTTCCTTTAATTAAATTGAACTGAAAAAATAAATAGATAAAATTAGTTGAATTGCTTTTCAAGGTCTTTCCAAAACCGCCGGTGCTTTTGTAAAAGCCGTATAAAATTCCGTTCATGGGTATCTCCTTTAGACTTTAGCAAACTGATAAATTGTTTTTTTTCTTTGTGGCTCCAGTTATGGACAGACAGCGTCGCCCTGATGAGTAAACACCATTGTTGCAGGATCTTTCTTTCTGGAACAGTCCAGCCGCTGAGTTTACCAACAGGAAATTCTTTTTTAATTTTTTTCTCTGCTTCAGCCATGGCCAAGGCCCGGTTGCCTGAAAATTTTTTATTTATGAAATCGGTAACTCCCAGGCTGATTTTCGATGCATCAAAATGCGGTACCGGGTTTTTTGAAAGCAATAATACCAGGTTTGAATGGGTGAATTTTTTCAACAGTTCCACCGAAGAGCGGTACTGTTTGTCTGCCTTTTTCTTTTCCCATTCTGCTGCAGCCATTTTATGTATATGTTCATTTTCAGGACGAAAGCCCTGTTTATAATAAAACCAGAATGCTCCTGCTTGCAAGGCTTCTTTATTGTTTTTGCCAAACTGGTAAGGTTTTACCACGAATCGCTTTGCGCCGAAATACTGGTAATATAAACGGATTAGTTGTGAAAAAATATAAGCAGATTCACCACCCCGGAACGGTTCCAGGATATTAATTCCAAACTGGCAGCGTTCACCAAAGATCCATCCGCCACCATAAGAGACCGGTATCCCATTTTTAAAAACCAGGTAGCCGATATAAGATTCAATAGACAGGCGTTGCTCCGGTTTCAGGGTGTATAATCCCACCTGGAATCCTCTTTCCAGTTCAAACAAATCCATTGCTTCCGGAGAAGCAAAAGTGAATGGGTCGGTTTCCCGATGTATAAAAACCAGCGTGGCTTTAGCAACATGTACCAGGTGTTGTTGCTCTGCGGGTGTCAACCGTTTAGGTGCGGGCAGCTTTGATGTCAGTATTTTTTCAAAATCCGGCGTCTTGTTGAGTTTTTGATGATAAAAGATTTTATCAACAGGAATACGGATAAAACTGCGGTTTAAAACCGGTTGATCCAGTTTCCAGGTAACAAATATTTTTAGTTCATTAAACAGAAACTCTTTTGCCGGGTAAGGGAGGAGCGAAGTTTCAAAAAGGTTTATTAACCATTTTATCCCGGTTAGTGGGCTTTCTCCTTTTAGTTTTCTGATTCGTTGAATGAGCGTAAGTTCTTTTGAAGAAATAATTTCATATTCTACTGAAGATATCATCTGGCGGAAAAAAAGCTTCACAGTTTCCGGTTCGGCTTCACTGCTGTGAAGTTTTATCGAAGCACCAAACTCATTTACCAGCCAACGGGTAATTGAATAGCTGAAGCGACCGGTAATTTCTGTACCGGAAATTCCTGACAGACTCAGGTTGGTCTCTAATACTTTATCAAGCGGTATTATTTTTTTCAGGAAGTTTATCAATTCGTTCAGGGCCTTTTTTGCGAGTTCACCTAATTCCTTATTTTCAGGCCAGGCAAACATCAACAGCAGTGTGTCATGGTAGATCAATATTTCTTTGGCAGTACCAATATGAAAATCCGGAACGCTGTTAAGCAAAGCGATCTTTTCTTTCTGGGCCCGCTCGCCGGATTGCAGACTTATATCCCGCAAATGCCGGTTATATACTTTCCAGGAAAAGGATGGAGCTATCATGCTCCAATAAAAAAAGGTTATCTCCCGAAGGATTGATATGATTAGAACCAATCCGGTGGCTGATTTCCGTCAGTTAAATCCGGCACACGCCGGCTTTCCTTTTCCGGGTTTATAATACGAAGCCATCTCTTTAAAAAGAAGAGTGAAGTAGTATCTTCGCTGTCCTTAAGACCCGGATAACCATGAAGAATAGTGAAACAATTTCTGTGGAAAAGATAAACCATGCCTGTATTGAGGTCTTTGGCGCCCGGGTTCACAACCTGAAGAACATTGATATCTCCATTCCCAAAAATAAGTTGGTAGTCATTACCGGAATCAGCGGAAGCGGAAAGTCATCCCTGGCATTTGATACGATTTATGCGGAAGGACAAAGACGTTACATGGAAACTTTCGGTGCTTATGCCCGGCAATTCATCGGGGATATGGAAAGACCGGATGTTGACAAGATCACAGGGCTTTCACCGGTAATATCCATTGAACAAAAAACCACCAATAAGAATCCCCGCTCGACTGTGGGAACAGTAACGGAGATCTATGATTTTCTTCGTTTGTTATTTGCCAGGATCGGGGAAGCTTATTCTTACAATACCGGTAAAAAGATGGTGAAGTGGAGTGAAGAGGAGATTGTGGAAAATATATTCGGAAAATACAAAGGAAAAAAAATTACACTGCTTGCTCCGTTGGTTCGGGGACGGAAAGGTCATTACCGGGAATTATTTGAAGAAGTAAGAAAAAAGGGTTACCTGAAAGTACGAGTGGATGGAGCCGTAAAGGATCTGACTCCCAAGATGCAGGTGGACCGGTATGTTATTCATGATATTGAATTGGTGGTAGACCGGCTGCAAGTAACAGATGAGTTGAAAGCAAGACTGAGTCAGAGTGTGCAGCAAACATTGAAACTTGGGAAAGATCTGATGTTCCTTTTGGTGGATGATTCAAAGTTAATACAGTATTCCAAGTTACTGATGTGTGAAGACACCGGTATCAGTTACGAAGAACCTTCCCCGAATGCATTTTCTTTTAATTCACCTTATGGTGCCTGCCCGGTGTGTAAAGGTTTGGGTAATGTATATTCTATTGATATGAATGAGGTACTTTCCGATACCACTAAGAGTGTAAAAGAAGGAGGTATTGCACCTCTGGGTGAAGAAAGAAACGCCAGTGTGTTTCAGCAGGTGGCCGCATTTGCCGTTAAGTATAAAATTAAGTTGGATAAACCGGTAAAAGACCTTCCCCGGGAGCAATTGGATTTACTTTTGTTTGGCGACAAGCAAATTAACCCTTCACTTGAAGTAGATACGGATGACGAAACAGTTCCGCATGAATTTACGGGTAGTTATGAAGGGATCATCCCCATGCTCAAGAGATGGTTTTCTTCTTCACATAGTACAGAAGCATTGCGGGAGTGGGTACAGCAGTTCATGACGTTGAAAAATTGTAATTCCTGCAACGGTGCCAGGTTGAAGAAAGAAAGCCTCTGGTTTAAAGTGAATGGAAGAAATATTGCGGAGCTGAGCCATATGAATTTAGATAACCTGGCAGCCTGGTTTGATGGTATTGAGTTGATGCTGGATAATAAGCGTAAGACAATAGCTAAAGATGTATTAAAAGAAATAAGAGAACGGCTGCAATTTTTGCTGGATGTGGGACTGACCTATCTTACTTTGTACCGCCCTTCCAGAACCTTGAGTGGTGGCGAATCACAGCGGATCAGGCTGGCCACTCAAATCGGATCACAACTGCAGGGCATTACCTATATTTTAGATGAGCCGTCTATTGGTTTACACCAACGGGATAATCACCGGCTGATCCTGGCATTAAAAAATCTCCGGGATATTGGCAATAGTGTATTGGTAGTGGAGCATGATAAAGAGATCATGCTGGCAGCAGACTATTTAATTGATATTGGTCCCAAAGCGGGTTTTCATGGCGGTAGAATTGTGGCACAGGGTGACCCGGAGCAATTGCTGAAATTAGATACACTGACCTCCGGTTACCTTAACGGGCGCCACAAAATTGCCATACCGGAAGAAAGAAGGAAGGGTAACGGAAAATTTTTGGAACTGAAAGGAGCCAAAGGAAATAACCTGCGGGATGTGGAAGCAAAATTCCCCCTCGGAAAATTTATTTGTGTTACGGGAGTTAGCGGGAGTGGTAAGTCCACCTTCATCAACGAAACACTGTACCCCATTCTTTCCCAACATGCTTATGGATCCAAAACGGCACCGCTGGAATATAAAACGGTAAAAGGGTTGGAGCATATAGATAAAGTGATTGAAATTGATCAGTCACCGATCGGAAGGACACCCCGGAGTAACCCGGCTACGTATTGCGGTTTTTTTACAGAAATACGAACCTTGTTTGCCTCCATTCCCGAAGCAAAGATCCGGGGTTATACAGCAGGTCGCTTTTCATTTAATGTAAAAAGTGGCCGCTGTGAAGTCTGTGAAGGAGGAGGCATGCGGGTGATTGAAATGAATTTCCTTCCCGATGTGTATGTACATTGTGAAAAATGCAATGGTAAACGATACAACCGGGAGACACTAGAGATCCGCTATAAAGGAAAATCCATTGCGGATGTTCTGGAGATGACCGTGGAAGAAGCGGTGGAATTTTTTCAGAATGTGCCGTATCTCTACCGGAAAATTAAAGTGCTTGAAGAAGTCGGGCTTGGTTATATCACCCTGGGACAATCTGCCGTAACCCTGAGCGGGGGGGAAGCACAGCGGGTAAAATTATCCACCGAACTATCGAAAAGGGATACAGGTAAAACATTTTATATACTTGACGAACCTACAACCGGTTTGCATTTTGAAGATATTCAGCACCTGTTGGATGTGTTAAATAAATTAGTGGACCGTGGAAACACCGTTTTAGTGATTGAACATAATATGGATGTAATAAAAGTGGCGGATCATATTATTGATCTTGGCCCTGAAGGCGGTGATGGAGGCGGAAGAATTCTGTTTGAAGGAACGCCGGAGGATCTGATTAAGAATAAAGAAAGTTATACGGCTCAATTTTTAAAGGAAGAACTAGTCTGAGGGTAACCATCAGACACAAAATAATCGTTATGGTTTTTGACAAAATAAGCGGAATACCTGAATGGAATGATGATGATTTTCGAAAGGACGATGATGAAGGGGAGGCGTGGAAACCAAATCCAACAAGAGATGCCTGTAAGGCCCTGTATGAACAATGGAAACAAGTGATGATTGTATTGACGGCAACATTGGATTCTATGAATACAAATACCGGGGAAGATGGATTTCCGGCTGAATATTGGGTGGATTACAAAGGCATGATATTGGGGGATGCTTACCATGTGGCAGTAAAAATTAAGAGTTCTGAAGCAGGTCTTTATATGATTCGCATGGAAAATGCTTCCATCATCCGTAAGAATGCACAGTTTATCAGTTCATCAATTCTTACCATAATAGCAGAAGGAGTCATCGAAGAAGCGCATGGTATGGTGATACGGGAAGAGATTGACAAGTTTCGGATGCTGTTCCGTCAATGGGTCAGCACTTTCGAGCGGGATGAGTATGAAGATGAATGGGGGTTGTTCTGAAAATAATAAATTTATTTTTTCAAGTGAATTGATTTACAAAATAAAAACCCTTCGAATCCGAAGGGTTTTTATTTTGTAACAGTATATTTTATTATTTTATTTTATCATCAATACTTTTGGGAACTTTTACAATTCCTAAAAGGAGTAATAAACCAATAGCGCCAGCGGCAAGGCCCAGGAACAAACCAAGACCGGGAGATGTTTTTACAACGCCACCATATTTGCCACTACCAATAGTCAGAATTCTGATAAGATAAATAACTGCACCACCGGCTATTGCTCCAAATCCGCCCAGGGCCAGTTTTTTACCCATTTCATCAAAGACCTTTGATTTGTCACCCATAAAGCAGGCAGCAGCAACAACACCAACACCAATTAAGGCAACAAGGCCCCAACTTCCAAACCCGTTTTTCGATGCACCACCAAAGCCACCTGCCGAAACAGTAAACCATGGCAACAGAAGAGAAATTAAAGCTACTCCTGCTAAAATCAACGAATAAAGTTTTTGTTTGTGAAAATTTAAATTTTCCATAATAGCTGGTTGAATTTGGTTTTACCTACTCGTTTGGCTTTTCGGTATTCGCCCCCGGATTTAGAAGGTTCAGGTCACCCTATAATTTTATTTACTGGCTAATATATGACAGTTTTTTAAAAACACCCCCGGAGGGAGTATTTTTTTTTAAACGTATTAGTAACAACAGATTAAAAAGGAAAATGAGGGTTGATTTGAAACCAACAAAACCCGTAAAGGAAGGCAGGAAGTGATTGAAAAAATCTGTAATAGGGTCCAGCAATATTGCGGTTTTTCACCCGGATACCGGATTAAAACAATTTCCCTGCCTGGCTGCCAAAGGCAGTCCTGTTACGGGCTTCTTAGTTATGACAATTAAAAGAGCTCAGGTTGAAAATCCCGGTATCTAGCGGGATCCCATAAGCGGGGCAGAGAGTATTTAATAAAATTTATACTAATAGAGAGTACCAATAGAGAACGGATCAGGTTTTTTTCAACCAGGGTATCAGATTTTATTAAGCTCTCCGCCGCTTACCGGGTATTTTAAAAAAAGCGGTTTAAATGTTATCTAATTTCGAAATTGCCAGCGGCCGTTTCTTCATCGCCATTGAAAACACGGTATAAATAGGTACCCCGTGCCAGCCCGGTAATGCGATTATGATCTTTAGATTTCATTTTAAAATTCTGTACCAGTGTCCCCTCTACGTCAAATACAAAAAAATTGATCTCCTGTCCTTCATTCTCTTTAGCAATAATGTGCATTTCCCTTTTTACGGCATCCGGGTAAATTTTTACAGAACTGTTATTCAGGGAAGCGAATGATCTGGAAGTTTTAGTCTTATTCTTTTTAACGGGTTTCTCCTCGCCAGGATTATTTAGGGACAATTTTGTTACGGTCTTTCGGGAAGCAAAAGCAGGTTCTGCCATCAGTAAACCGGTACTTATTCCCAGGGCAAGGATTGTTTTCAATCCGTTGGAGGTAGCATGTAGTTTCATAAAGGTTCGGATTTTTAAGGTTAAGGATTATGTTTAATAATTATGAGTTAATAAAATACTGGACATTTTAATTGTTTCCGGGCTCTTCCGCTGGGTGAGTTATCACCATTTATCCGCCAGCCAAAACGGAGGAGACCTGAAAAGAATGCATCATTTTCTTTTGGGTCGCCACGTTGTTTATTAATATAGGGTCTGTTCATTGAAGGATTAGCTAATGTTTCACGGTAAGCTAACTGCCGCGCCATGACTGCCTGTTCCGGAGTCAGATATGTGTTGAATAAAGCAGGGTTAATATATTCTTTACTCACGTCATCCACATAATCGGTAAATGTTTTACGGTGAAGAATTTCAAAACCAACATACATTGACTCTTTCAGGTAATATTTCACGCCGCCGCCCATCACCATTTCCAGTTGGGTAAGTGAATATTCCTTACGGTCCGGATATTCGGCCATGCCTTGTCCTTCTAAACGCAAGGGATGTAATTCTACCCATTTGGTATTTCCATTGGGTTCTATGTACTGACCTTTGGGGTTAAAATGAAAAACCCCGATTCCACCCAATCCATACGGACGGATCTTGTGTGCAAGGCCATCATATTTTTCCATAAAAACAGTGGGGTAAATTTCAATCGCTGCATAGGCTTCGGCTATGTTTGATTTAAACCCAAGGTTTCTTTGTTTGCGAAAACGTTCATGTCCCCCTTTATTGGTCGTAAGGCTATCCTGTCCTTCCAACTGACCCATATTAGCTGCCAGCCGGAAGCCCAGCCATTCGGCAGGATATAGGTTTACATAGATCCCTTTCATCAGTTTTGTAAGCGGAAGGTTAATGTCTTTAATAAAAGTTTTTCCCTTGCCTTCGTTGCCGCCAAGATCGCCCAGGAAAAATGAGGGGCCTATGCCCAGGCCAATTTCTATTTTCCCATTACCTGCTGTCAGGGATTGAGAAAAAGCATGCGGTGAGAGGATGCTTAATAAGCAAATTAGTACGATACGACGTACGTGGAGTACTCTTGTTCTCATTGGAATCGGATTTCTGGTTTCTCTACTATTGGATTTCAGAACTAAAGTAGAAAAAGAAAAAAGTAATGTTAGAATGATTTGCCATGTTTTTTTAATTGTACAGGCAAGAGAAGTTTTTCTACTTGGGGCTTATACGAAAGAAGTCTAAGATTTTACCATTTCAACATGTTCTATGCCATCCTCGAGGTAAATAGCACTGGTTTGCAGGAAGCCGAGATTACTATAAAAATTCAGCAAATAAACCTGTGCGCCGATCTTTACAGATGTTGTGCCAAATAATTTTAAAACCTGGTTAATAGATTGTTCCATTAATTGTTTGCCAATGCCCCCGCCTCTGGCAGATGGTGAAGTAACCACCCGGCCAATAGAAGGTTCGATATAGGCAACTCCTGGGGGAATTATCCGGGAATAGGCTTCCAGTTTATCATCCGACCAACCCATAAGATGATAACAGAGCGGATCTTTATTATCAGCATCCTGGTAAACACAATTCTGTTCTACCACAAATACTTCATTCCTCAATTGCATGATTGCATATAATTCATGAGGCGATAAATCATCCATTTTTTTCAAAATCCACTTTATCGGTTTGTTCTTTTTCATAAATACTTTTTTCTGACAACCCATCCACCAGTTGGTGGAACGGGTTGATGACGATATTCGCCCATGAAATTTTACCTTCCGGCCGGTGATGGAACAACCGCTAAACTTTCATTCCCGTCTTCACTAACCGATTGTACTGCAAAAAAATAATTGTCCTTGGAATAAGGCAGATCTGCTTTGGTATCCAAAATAAAAATTTTTTTCTGCCAGAAGGCACTGGTCGTTTCACGAATTAAAATAAAATAGCCTTTTATTTTTCCGGACTTAGGTGCTTTCCAGCTCAGGTTGGTGAAGTTGGTTAGTTTTTTGGTATCTACTTTTACTTCCTGTGGCATCGAAGGGGCTTTGGCAAGATTTGCCAGGTTGCAGAGATTCATCCCGGTATTTTTCCGCAGGTATTCAAAATCCAAAAACTCAACCAGGTCTCCGTATTGAATGCCATTTTCAATACGCACATCCTGGTGCTGGTGATAATAGTTTTCATTCATTTCTGTTATGCGGACCGCAGCAAAACCTCTTTGTACAAAGGGCGTGTGGTCGCCGCCACGAAGAAAACGATCATTGCGGTAGACCATAACCACTTCCAGGTTGTCTACATATCGTTCGCCGACTTCTTTTACATAGCGGGCCAATTGTCTGGCTTTGCCATCATTCTCCAAACCCAGGCTGCGGATAGTCAAGGCAGCTTTCCCGGTATCCTGAACGGAGAATGCTTCACTGAATACACGGATCTTTGTATTATTAATGATATTGGTTTCATTACTATTATTACTACCCATAATATCATTGTTCAGTAGGGCTTCGATATTCCAGTTTTGTTTCCGGGCTTTCTCTGCCATATAATTGGCCCCCAACAAACCTTGCTCTTCACCGCTCATGGCAACAAACAGGATCGTTGCGGGAAAAGAATGTTTGCTCAGGATCCTTACCGATTCCATCACGGCAGCAACCCCACTGGCGTCGTCATTGGCACCGGGCGCATCACCGGTTCTGTCCATGACGTTGCTGCGCATATTATCCAAATGGCCGCTGATGATAAAAATGCGGTCATCCGTCGGATCTGTTCCTTTTAAAGTGGCCACTACATTCCCCAATAAAAGAGTTGTATCAACTCTTCTTCCGTCTTTTTGCAATGTAGTCGTATCAATATAAGCAGTCAGACGGCCACCGGAATGTTTGGCAAATTCATTAAATTTATCCAGCACCCAGTTCCGGGCAGCACCAATTCCTCTTTTCATATCTGTTTGTGTGCTGAGTGTATTCCGGGTACCAAAGCTCACCATCTTCCGGATATAAGATTCCAGGGAGTCTTTGGAGATCTCACCGACCATTTTTTCAATGACGGGATCTCTGTTGATGGTAGTTTGTGCCATAACAACAGAAGAAACAAGCAGAACGATAAAGAAACCAGGCAACTTTTTCATGACGGAATATTTTGGTCTGATAAATTTAGTGAATCGGTTGTCATTGAAAGTAAAAACAGTAATTTTAAAAAAACAGTTGGGTATGCCGGTTAAAGACCTCAGCACCGTTCATCAACTGGTTAGCGATTTGTTTCGCTGGCCCGCTTCCCCGGAAGAGTGGAAACAATATGAATTAAGTGAAGAACAGGTTCATTCTTTCCGGAAAAACGGTTTTGTAAGTGGCATCCGGTTATTGGATGAGAACCAGGTTGAAAAAATACGGGCAGAATTAACGGATATCGCCGATCCGAATCATCCGGGCCATGAATTATTTTATGAATTTCATTCGAACGAATCAACAGATCCTTCCACCATTCTTTTTCACGCATTAGGTGCGTGGCGGATAAAGGAAGGCTTACATGATGTATTATGGAATCCCCGTTTCCTGGTTGCAGCCAGTCAATTACTGGGAAATGTTCCGGTACGGTTCTGGCACGACCAGATATTCTGGAAGCCACCCAGGCAGGGTGGTGTGGTTGCCTGGCACCAGGATTATTCTTACTGGACAAGAACAAAACCCATCGCACATCTCACCTGCTGGTGTGGTCTGGATGATTCAACAAAAGAAAATGGCTGTTTACAATATATTCCCGGAAGTCATGAATGGGGCTTGCTACCCAAACCGGTTATTGCCGGAGAATTGCAGGGTATCAAAGATTTTTTAAGTAAAAAGCAGAAAGAACAATTTGCCCATCCTCAATTAGCTGAAGTAAAAGCCGGAGAAGCGATCTTTCATCATGCACTTGCATTGCATGGATCAGGTGCTAATACCTCTGCAAAACCAAGAAGGGCTTTTGTAATTAATGTCATTGCCGATGGCGTTATTTCAGATTCAAACGAACCATTGCTGGACGGCGTGCCGGTTGTGCCCAAAGGAGCCTTGATACAGGGGCAGTTTTTCCCTTTATTATTTGACCCGGTAATGGAAAATCAATAATTGTATTTATCCTTCCAGAGATTTTTTAAAAATTTTCTCAGTTCTTCTTCCCGGGCATTGGTGCCGGGTTCATAAAATTTCTTACCGGCTATTTCTTTGGGTAAATACTCCTGTGGTGAAAAATTATTTTCATAACTATGGGAATATTCATAGTTCTTACCATAATCCAGGTTCTTCATCAGTTTGGTAGGTGCATTACGGATATGCAAGGGTACCGGGAGGTCGCCGTATTTCTTAACCGCCGATAAAGCTTCCCCGATCGCGGCAACTGCTGCATTACTTTTGGGGGATGCGGCGAGGTACGTGACACATTGTGAAAGAATGATATTGGCTTCCGGGTAACCGATTTTATTAACTGCATCAAAAGATGCATTAGCCATTACTAATGCGGTGGGATTGGCATTGCCTATATCTTCGCTTGCCAGGATCAGCAATCTTCGGGCAATGAATTTTACATCTTCCCCACCTTCAATCATCCTTGCCAGCCAGTACACGGCTGCATTAGGATCACTTCCCCGTATGGATTTGATAAAAGCAGAAATGATGTCATAATGTTGTTCGCCATTTTTGTCGTAGAGGGCAATTCTTTTTTGGGCAACATCCATAACATAACTGTTCGTAATGCTAACCGAGTCACCTGAAGCATCGCAAACAATTTCCAGCAGGTTTAATAATTTTCTGGCATCACCACCGGATATATTAAGCAGGGCGCTTGTTTCTTTTAGCTCGATCTTTTTAGATCGAAGTTGTTCGTCTTTTTCCAGGGCGACCTGCAATAATTTTACGAGGGCTTTTTCATCCAGCGGTTTTAACACATATACCTGACAGCGGCTCAGCAAGGCACTGTTAACCTCGAAAGAAGGGTTTTCTGTGGTTGCACCAATCAACGTAATAATCCCTTTTTCTACTGCGCCAAGCAAGGCATCCTGCTGGCCTTTATTGAAACGGTGTATTTCATCGATAAATAAAATGGCCCCGGGTTGTGTTTTGGCCTGTTCAATTATCTCTCGTACCTCTTTTACTCCGGCACTGATGGCACTGAGTTGAAAGAAAGGTACCTGCAACGTATGCGCAATGATATTGGCAATGGTCGTTTTGCCCGTACCGGGTGGCCCCCAGAATATCAGGGAAGGAATTTTGCCATGTTCAATAGCCCTTCGGAGAATACTGCCTTTCCCTACCAGATGCTCCTGGCCCAGCAATTCATCCAATGTATTGGGGCGGATACGTTCAGCCAAAGGCGCCGTTGTATTCATATATTCAAAGTAACAAAAAAGGATTTGCTATGGACAGTTAATCTGAACGTATATTTTTTAATTTTTGGCATTCGAAAAAAAATTAAAAAGATTCTGATAGTGCTATCCGGCAATTTCTTTTTCTTTTTTCATTTTAGTAGAACCCCGGATGAGTAATTCAGTTGAAAGTACTTTGGTCTCAAAATCTGTCACAGGTCTTTTACTTTCTATCAACTGTAATAAAAGATTCATAGCCACTTCTCCCATCTCAAATGCCGGTTGTTTGATTACGGAGAGTGGCGGGTCAAGCAATTCGGTAAGATCTGTATTTGAAAAGCCAATAAGTCCGATATCATCCGGTACTTTGAGACCCATGGTTCTTATTATCCGGAGGCAACCGGTCGTAAGTTTATCAGCAGAAGCAAAAATGGCATCTGGTTTTTGAGGTAGCTCAAATAATTCTTTAACAACTTCTTCCACTTCTGTAACGATCATTCCACCATGCTGGCAATATTTTATCAACGAATCATCAACTTCAATGCCATTATCTCTAAGGGCTGCTTTATATCCCGCAAGTCTTTCTTTTGTTATTGAAACCAGTTCAGGGTTTGATACCGTGGCGATCCGCCGGTAACCGCAATGAATCAGATGCGCCGTGGCATCATAGGCTCCTTTGTAATTATCCGCAATCACTTTATGTGTTTCGATCTCACTTACGATCCGGTCAAAAAAAACGATCGGCATTCCTTTCTGGTGCAATTCCTTCAGATAGGAAAAGTCTTTTGTTTCTGTTGAAATGGAAATGATCAATCCATCGATAGAACGGGAAGTCAGGTACTGCAGGTTCAGTAGCTCCCGGTCGAATGATTCCCGGCTCTGGGCAATAATTACATTGTACCCGTTATTATAGGCAATGGATTCGATCCCGTTAATGACCTGTGAAAAATAACTATTGGCAATTTCACAAACGATAACCCCGATCGAGCGGCTCCGTCTTTCTTTTAAACTTAAAGCGATGGGATTAGGGTGGTAATTATTTTTTTCGGCATATTCCAGCACCAGTTTTTTTGTTTCCGGACTGATTTCATAACTATCCCGCAAAGCCCTGGATACCGTGGATGTGGAAAGCCCCAGGGCCCTGGCAATATCTTTTATAGTAATAGCTTCAAACTTCATTTTTCCCGGATCTTTTTCAGGTTTTTGAGAATGGTTTTAAAGTTACTGATTTAATCGCTTATCCCTGAAGGTTCTAGCCGAAGGTCCCCGATTATTTTATTCAGGCAATAGATAATATTTTTTGCCTGTTTTTTCCAATAAGAAAATAGCCGGGTTGTATGTTACCCGGATTATTTTACAGTATTCCGCCAACCCCTAGAAAATGATATCGATACCGGGAACGATTGCGTAAAAAAATACTTATAAAACGTTCAGACACAACGAAGTTCTCTGTAGACTTGCTCTGCCTTAGAGGTAGTCAAAAGGATTGTTTTATTGCTAAACTTTGGCTTCCATTCATTAAGAGTACTGCTTGCCGACATGAAAAGATTGCTTAAACAGATAACTATTTTTATCAGACCCAAAATCTATCGGGTTGTTCCTGTTGGCCAGCTTTCTGACAGTTTTTTTCCAATCCCTGTAACCCGTCATTTTTCTCCATGCCGATTAACCTTATCCTTACCGGGACAACGAGAACAATTTTTTAGTCGTTTCAATAAACAATCATTAGTAATACATAAAGGATTCTTTATTCTTAATCAACAAAAGACTGGCAACACCCCCGGTCAGGTGTGACAGGGGAATTATTTAATAATATCATTCAGGTTATTATCAAAAGAAATACTATGATCAGAACTTTTAAAACAATGGGACTGTTACTGCTTATGCTCGCAGCCAGTTTCCAAAATCAATTATTTGCGCAGGGAAGACAGATAACAGGTACGGTAACTTCCTCCGAAAATAAACAGCCACTGGCTGGCATAACGGTTACGGTAAAAGGTACCCGAACAGCTACCAATACGGATGCGCAAGGTAATTTTAAACTTAAAGTAGATGACAACGCCACAACGCTTGTGTTTACCAGCGCCTCTTATATCACCTATGAAGTGACTATTGGCAGTAATGCTACCATTGATGCAGTTATGCAGCCGGATACCAAATCGCTGAGTGATGTGGTTGTTATCGGTTATCAAACTGTGCGGAGAAAAGATCTGCTGGCTTCCGTTTCTTCTGTTAGTTCTAAAGATTTAAAAGATATTCCCATTAATTCAGCTGCTGAAGCCCTGAATGGAAGACTGGCCGGTGTTACTGCCACAACTGCGGAAGGCTCACCGGATGCGGAGATCAGGATCAGGGTTCGTGGAGGTATGTCTATTACCGGAGATAACTCACCCTTATATATTGTGGATGGTGTTCAGGTGGAAAATGGTCTGTCAACAATCTCACCGCAGGACATACAATCCATTGACGTGTTAAAAGATGCAGCTGCTACGGCTATCTATGGAGCACGGGGCGCCAACGGCGTAATTGTAATTACTACCAAAAGCGGAAAGCCGGGCAAGCTCATTTTAAATTATAATGGTTTTATTGGGGTAAAATCACTTTCAAAAAAATTAAAAGTGATGAGTCCCTATGAATATGTAATTTATCAATTTGAAAGATCAAGGGGTAGCAGCACAGACAGTACTTCCTTTGCAAAGAATTTTGGTACTACCTGGGATACTTTATCCAATTATAAAAATGTGGATGCTGTAGACTGGCAGGATGAAGTGTTTGGAAATACCGGTATCACTACCACCCACAATATTTCGGGTTCGGGTGGAACGAATAAAATGACCTACAATTTCGGTTATACCTATAACAACGATAAAGCCATAGTAATTAACTCCAATTATAAACGACACCTGTTTAACCTGAAGGGAGATTATAAAATTACCAAAAACTTAAAAGTGGGTGTTGGCGGAAGATTTACACACCAGGATGTTTATGGTGCCGGTGTTTCGGATGCCAAAGGATCTTCGTATAACCGGCTCCGTAATGCTGTTAAATACCGGCCTTACCTTTCAACAAACCAGGATATTGATGACCCGGACCTGCTGGCTGATCCCAATGTTGGTAATGGCTTGAATCTTTATAATCCCATTGCGTTAGCGAATGCCGAATACAGGAAAAAAACAACCGATGCGTATAATGTGACCGCATTTCTTACGTACACTATCGTTAAGAACCTGACTTTTAAATCCACATTCGGGTATGACTGGAATAAGTTGACTGATCTGCAATACAGTGATTCACTTACTCCTTACTCCATCATTTCCGGTGCCCGTAAACCCATAGCCGGGCTGGATACAACTACCAAAAAAACGTTGACCAATTCAAATGTGCTGACCTATTCAATAAAAGGGTTTAAAAATAAACATGATTTCGACTTTTTAATAGGTGAGGAAACCTATGATCTCCAGACAGAAAGCCGATCAAGCCTTTTTAGGAATTTTCCTACGTTCACTTCGTATAATACTGCTTTTAAACAAACGGATCTTGGGGTCCCTTTTACCGGATATCCCAAGCTGGGGAAAACCAGGTATACAAGCCTGTCATTTTTCGGTAGGCTTACGTATGGATATCGAGAAAAATATCTGTTCTCTTTTGATATGCGGGAAGATGGGGCTTCCAAATTTGGTCCGGGCCATAAATGGGGAAATTTCCCTGCTGGATCGGTAGCCTGGAGAGTGTCAAAGGAAAAATTCATGCAAAATGTGGGGTTCATCAATGATCTGAAGTTCCGGGCTGGTTTCGGAACAATCGGTAATAACCGTATCACTGATTATTTATACCTGACTTCTTTCAGAAACGATGGAACCTATTTTTATGGATTAAACAACCAGGCCATCCTGGCTTATTATTCCAACAGTCTTGTTAACCCCGACCTAAAATGGGAATCTACTGTAAACAGGAATTATGGGGTAGATATCAGTATGTTTAAAAATAAGGTTAACCTGAGTGTGGATTACTATAATAATACGTCCAAAGATCTCCTGCTGAATGTGCCTATTGCATCAACCTTCGGATATTCAACACAGTTGCAGAATATTGGTAAAACTTCCAATAAAGGTGTTGAAGTTCAGTTGAATGCCACCCTGATAAAGAAAGCTGATTTCAGCTGGAGTGCCAATTTTAATATTTCGTTCAATAAAAACAAGATATTGGCACTGGGTAAAAATCAGCAATCCTTTTTCCCCGCAGCCAGCTGGGGTGTTTCCGGACAACCCACTGACTACATTGAAAGAGTTGGTGATCCCGTAGGTTCCATATGGGGTCTGGTAACAGCCGGTTTCTATACAGTAGATGATTTTAACTATAATCCAACGAACAGTGTTTATACTTTAAGACCCGGTATTCCTTCTAATGCTTCTATTATTGGTACGGTTATGCCCGGTTCTATTCGATTTTCTGACCTCAATAATGATGGCGTGGTTGATATAACCAATGACCGGAGAATTATTGGCAACCCCACTCCAAAGTTCACGGGTGGTTTGAATCAGCAATTCACCTGGAAACAATGGGATATGAGCCTGTTTTTAAACTTCTCATCTGGTAATGATGTTTATAATGCTAATAAAATAGAGTTTACCAATGGCTACACTGGAAATGCTAATCAACTGGCTATAATGGAAAACAGGTGGAGGGTAGTTACACCATCCGGACAAACAGCGTTATATGCTAATAGCTCTGGCCAGGCAGTTGGCATTGCCCCTGATCTGTTGAATACCCTGAATGCTAATGCAACAATCTGGCAGCCCCTTAGAAGTGCAGGGGCATTTTACCCTCATTCATGGGCCATTGAAGATGGATCTTTCCTGCGTATCAACAATCTGTCATTGGGATATAGTCTGCCGGTTAGAAGTTTAGCCGGATTAAAGATGAGTAAGTTGCGTTTTTACTTTACCGGTAATAATATAGCCACCTTCACAAAATATACCGGTTATGATCCGGAAGTAAGTGTGCGGAGTAATCCATTGACCCCGGGTCTTGACTACTCAGCTTATCCAAAAAGCCGGAGCTTTATTTTTGGTGTAAACGCAACCTTTTAATAAATACAATAAAAATTCTCAATATGAATACAAGATATTTTATAATGCCAGCCCTGATAACAGCAGTCTGCTTGTTCCTGACATTAAGTAGCTGTAAAAAATACCTGGATCAACAGCCTATAACGGATGTAAGTACCCAGGTGGTTTTTAAAGATGTGGCCAGCACTTATAAAGCTGTAGCCGGGGTTTATAGCCGCCTGGTGGGTGATGCAGGTTATGGAATCCGCCTGAGCCTTTATTACCCGGTTGACAATGATGAAATGCAGGGGCCAACGGGTGCAGGGGATAATGACCGGAGGGATATTGCCCGTTATTCAGCTACGCCCGGTAATGCACAAATCACCAATCCCTTCAACCAATTATTTCAGGGAATTGAATTTGCGAATGTATGTATTGACAATATTCCGGTAATGGATATGTACACGAACGGATCAGATCAGGAAAAGAAACAATTAAAAAGAATGTATGGCGAGGCTTTAACCTTAAGAGCACAATTCTACCTGGAAGCGATCAGGAATTGGGGCGATCTTCCCGCACATTTTACGTCTGCATATAACTTAGCTGGTGCAAATCCATTCCCTTCAAAAACGGATAGAGATACGCTGTATAATCATTTGCTGGCGGATCTGAAAATTGCGGCAGACCTGGTTCCCTGGCGCAATGATGTTGCTTCTATCGGGGATGTGCTGGATGAAAGAATTACCAAAGGCGTTGTAAAAGGATTGAGAGCAAGAATAGCATTGTACCGGGGTGGTTATTCTTTACGCAGCAATGCGGCCATGCAAAGACCTGCCGATTATCTGACTTATTATCAAATTGCGCGGGATGAATGCAATGATATTATTACTTCCGGGCAACATACATTAAATCCAAGTTTCCGGGCACTCTGGAAAGACCAGGTAAATGCACATGCTGTAACCGATCCGCAGGGAGAGTTAATGTTCCAGGCAAGTGCGATTGGACTGACAGGTGCCGAAGACACCAAACTTGCTTACTACAACGGGCCTACGGTTAATGCCCTCGGAAATAAAAGTATCAATGTCCTTCCCAATTATTTTTATCTTTTTGATTCAACTGACCAGCGCAGAGATGTAACCTGCTGTCCATACAATGTGGCAGCCAATGGAACAACAAAAATCGGGCAGGCTATCACAGCTATCTGTGATGGAAAATACCGGAGAGACTGGATAACTAACCCGGTTATCGCGCCAACTAATGCGGTACAGTATATGAGTTTAAAATGGCAGATACTCCGTTATGCTGATGTTATGCTAATGTTTGCCGAAGCTGAGAACGAAATAAACGGGCCTACGGCTGTGGCCTATTCCGCCATTAACCAGGTAAGAAGAAGAGGATATGGTAAGCCCATTGGAACTCCTGATGTAACAGTAGATATTCCGGTAGGATTATCCAAATCTGATTTCTTTAAAGCAGTGGTAAGAGAAAGAGCATTAGAACTGGGTGGTGAAGGTGTAAGAAAATATGATCTTATCCGCTGGAACCTGCTTGCTACGGCCATTGCTGAATCAAAAATTAATATGCAGAAGATGTCTACACTAACGACTATGGTCAATCCTTCTTATATGGCTGGTTACCCATCCTATTGTCTTAGTACCACTTTACCCATAGCTATGTATTATTTTTCAAGCACCAGTTCCGATAACAATAATTTCGGAGGGCTCTGGGCAAATTCACTTTATAAGACCGCCCCAACAGCTACACCGACAGGCACTACAAAGGTTACCTGGTTGAGCAGTGGTATAGCTACATCCGGTACTTCGTCACCGCTGGGCAGGTATGCCACCGGATTTGTTACGGGTAAAGGAGAATTATTACCAATACCCCAACCGGCCCGGGATGCCAACGTAAATTTAACCCAGAACCCAAATTATTAAAAAGCTATTTCACATTATACATATTTTTTTTAAGGCTGCAGCAAATGCAGCCTTAATTACTTCTGATCGTCTCTGTTAATTAATATTGAAATGAAAAAAATAGGACTGATAATAAATGGACTGTGGGTACTGTCATTCATTTCCTGTGCACAGCAAAACCTGCCGGCAGGCCAGCCAGGTAAATCCGTTTCGAACGAAATACGGGAACCAGCCATTGCTTTTCCGGGCGCTGAAGGTTTTGGTAAATTCACCACCGGTGGCCGGGGCGGAAAAATTTATATCATTTCAAATCTGAATGATAAAGGCCTCGGGAGTTTCCGTGAAGCTGCTGAAGCAAAAGAAAAACGGATAATTGTTTTTTCTGTATCCGGAACGATACATCTTGAAACAAAGCTTTCTATCAAAGGCCATGTAACTATTGCCGGGCAAACAGCTCCCGGTGATGGTATTTGCCTGGCGGATAATTCAGTTTCACTGGGCGGTGATAATATGATTGTCCGGTATCTCCGTTTCCGCATGGGCGATAAATACCAGAAAGGCGGAATGGTGGATGGTAATGGCGGTGATGATGCTTTTGGCGGAGTAAGAAGAAAAAATATAATAATTGATCATTGCAGCCTGAGCTGGAGTACCGATGAAGTCTTTTCTGTGTATGCGGGTGACAGCACTACGCTTCAATGGAATTTAATAGCAGAACCGCTGAATTACTCCTATCATTTTGAAACCGGCGATAAAGACTACGAACACCATGGATTTGGTGGTATCTGGGGCGGCAACCATTTGTCTGCCCATCACAATTTATTTGCCCATTGTAACAACCGGAATCCAAGATTCGACGGCATAAGAAATACACCCGAAGAAAATGTGGACTACCGGAATAATGTTATTTACAACTGGGGCAGTAATACTATTTATGCAGGAGAAGGCGGTAATTATAATATTGTAAATAATTATTTTAAATACGGGCCATCTACAAATAAAAATGTCCGGTATAGAATTGCAAACCCCGGAAGAAGAGAGACCGCGCCTGTCATCCCTTTTGGCAAATGGTATGTAAACGGAAATTATGTGGATGAGTCGGTGGAGGTAACCAAAAATAATCTGCTGGGTGTTGATATGGGAAATGGTGGTACCGAAGAAGATAAAAAAAATACGGTGGTTGAAGAACCCATTCCTGCCCTAACCATCCTGGTTCAGACAGCACGGGAAGCCTATGAAGTGGTATTAGTGTCAGTTGGTGCCAGTAATAAAAGGGATACATTGGATCAACGTATTATAAATGATGTAAAGAACCGTACCGGGAATTTTATTGATGTTCAGGGTGGTTTTCCGCATGGAACCGCATATGAATTTACCGTGAAAGCATGGCCCGCCTTACGATCCTTACCCGCTCCGGCAGATACGGATAAAGATGGCCTGCCCGATGAATGGGAGAAAAGAAATGGGTTGAATCCAACGGATGCATCGGATGCAGCGCAAGACAAACTGGATAAACAGTATACAAATATTGAAGTATATTTTAATAGCTTAGTAAAATGAAAAAGCTAGTTATCCTTCCGGTAGCCATAGCTTTGCTCGCATTTATCATACCCATGAAAAAGAAAATTAAAATTTTTCTGGCAGGGGATTCAACAATAGCCATCAAGGAATCTAAATCCTATCCCGAAACAGGCTGGGGCATGCCCTTAGTTCATTTCTGGGATTCTTCGGTAACCATTGTTAACCGGGCTAAGAATGGTCGCAGTACTAAAACATTTCTAAGCGAAGGGCTGTGGAAATCCATTTATGATGAAGCCGGTGAAGGTGATTATGTTTTTATCCAATTCGGTCATAATGATGAATCCGTAGAGAAGAAAGAACGTTATGCTACCCCGGATACATTTAAAATGAACCTGAACAAAATGATTGCTGAGACAAGAGAGAAAAAGGCAATACCGGTTTTAATAACACCCGTTTCGAGAAGAAAATTTGATTCAACAGGTAAAGCTGTTGAGACGCATAGGGTGTATTCCCAACTTACACGGGAAGTAGCCGATGCGCAAAAGGTTATTCTTATTGACCTGGATAAAAAAAGCCGGGACCTATACCAGCAATACGGAAAAGAAAATTCAAAACTTTTTTTCCTTCAGTTAAAACCCGGCGAACATCCCAATTACCCGGATGGCAAAGAAGATAATACGCATTTTAATGAACTTGGTGCACGGTTGATTGCCCAACTGGTATTGGCAGATATACGAATCCTGATTCCGGACCTGGCGGAGCGGATTGTCAAACCCAAAGCGAAATGACGATGAAAAAAATGGTCATTTTTTTGTTGACTTTTTTCCCCGTTGCCGGGAGTTTTTGTCAAAAAAAAATTATCGTAGCAATGGATGGATCCGGAGATTACAGAACGGTTCAGGCAGCGCTGGATGCTGTTCCGGAGGGAAACAACAAGACCGTCACCATCCATATAAAAAAAGGTATTTATAAAGAAGTGGTGGTCGTGGATGCCCGCAAGAGTTTTATCACACTGATCGGGGAAGACCCCAAAAATACCATACTCACTTTTGATAACCATGCAGGCACGAGGCTTCCCAATGGAGATACGTTGAATACCTGGACCTGTGCATCTTTTTTTGTTTATGGAAATGATTTTCACGCAGAGAACCTCAGTTTTGAAAATTCGGCAGGTTTTACAGCAGGGCAGGCAGTAGGCATCCGCCTGGAAGGGAATAGGGCCTCACTTAAAAATTGCCGGATCATTGGAAACCAGGACATTTTATTTTTAAGTGGCAACGGTGTTAAACATTTTTTCAAAGATTGTTATATTGAAGGAACCACTGATTTTATTTTCGGTGCAGCAACTGCAGTTTTTAAAAATTGCCATATCCACAGTAAAAAAAATTCGCATGTAACGGCGGCTTCCACCAATTCCATCATTCCGTATGGGTTTGTCTTTTTTGATTGTACTCTGACAGCCGACAGTACGATCAATAAAGTTTCATTGGGCAGACCCTGGTCACCAACCGCCAGTGTTACCTATATCAACTGCTTCATGGATAAACATATCATACCCGAAGGATGGAACAACTGGAAAAATCCCACCAACGAAACAACGGCGCGTTACGCAGAATACAATAGCCGGGGACCGGGAGGAGATAAAACAGGAAGAGTCAAATGGGCGAAGCAACTTACTGATGAAGAATTAAAAAAATTTACCCTGGAAAACATCCTTGGTGCATGGAAGCCGGATAAATAAGAATTTTTTGAAAAATTTTACTACCATAATATTATTACTTTTCACATCACTGCTGCACGCACAAAGCAACATTTCAAAAGTATGGGTGGCCGATAAGGGTGATGGTACTTATAAAAACCCGGTAATCCATGCCGATTACAGTGACCCGGATGTCCTACGGGTAGGGGATGATTATTATATGATCTCATCCAGCTTTAATCATGTACCTGGACTACCGATACTTCATTCCAACGATTTAGTAAGCTGGTCAATCATCGGTCATGCCTTATTACGTCAGCCACCGTTTGAACATTTCAGTAAAGTACAGCATGGTGGTGGAGTGTGGGCGCCAAGCCTGCGTTTTCATTCCGGTGAATTTTATATTTATTATCCCGACCCGGATTTTGGTATCTATTTAACCAAAGCAAAAAATATACTTGGCCCCTGGAGTGAACCTGTTCTGGTAGAAAAAGGTAGAGGATTGATCGACCCCTGCCCGCTCTGGGATGATGATGGAAAAGTATATCTCGTTCATGCTTTTGCCGGCAGTCGTGCCGGGATCAAAAGCATTATAGTTGTGAAGCAAATGAATGCAACAGGAACAAAAACTATTGATGAAGGTGTTTTAGTTTATGATGGACATGACTCCGACCCGACCATTGAAGGTCCGAAGTTTTATAAACGCAAGGATTATTATTACATTTTCGCTCCTGCCGGGGGCGTATCCACCGGATGGCAAACTATTCTCCGCTCAAAAAATATTTATGGCCCCTATGAAAGAAAAGTGGTGATGGACCAGGGGTCTACTGCTATCAATGGTCCTCACCAGGGAGCCTGGGTACAAACACAAACCGGCGAAGACTGGTTCTTGCATTTCCAGGATAAGGAAGCCTATGGAAGGGTGGTTCATTTACAACCAATGAAATGGATTAATGACTGGCCGGTTATTGGCATGGATAAGGATGGTGATGGAAAAGGTGAACCGGTATTGGTTTATAAAAAACCTAACGTTGGAAAAACTTATCCCATCAGGACTCCACAGGAATCTGATGAATATAATACCGCCAAAATCGGTTTGCAGTGGCAATGGCAGGCAAACCCGCAGGGAACATGGGCTTTTCCCACATCATCAGGAACACTGAGAATGTTTTCTGTTTATCAGCCGGATTCAATAAATAATTTGTGGAACCTGCCCAATATTCTTGCGCAAAAATTGCCTGCTGAGGAATTTATGGTTACTACAAAACTGTCCTTCAAACCAAAATTAGATGGCGAACGTGCCGGGCTGATCATTGTTGGGGCTGATTATGCTTTTATATCATTGGTAAAAAAAACAGATGGTAATTATATCTCTTTCAGCATTTGTAAAAATGCAGATAAAGGAAATGAACCAACGGTACTGGACGGTGAAAAAATAAACAGTGCAGATATTTATTTCAGGGTAAAAGTCAGCAAAAGTGCCCTTTGTGAATTCAGCTATAGTGAAGATGGAAAAACCTATAAACCATTTGGCGAAAAGTTAACAGCCAAACCCGGACGTTGGGTTGGGGCCAAAGTTGGTTTGTTCTGCACAAGAACTGTGAAGACAAATAATTCAGGTTTTGCCGATGCCGATTGGTTTCGTATTGAACCCATTCAAAAATAGTCAAACTAAAAACGATTCTATATGGAACGCCGGACATTTCTTGGATACACTGCTGCCGCAGGTGCCTCTTTAATGCTGAACCCTTTTGAATCATTTGGCGCCACAACCGATGGAAAAATAAAACTGGCACAGGTGGGTACCGGTCACCGTGGTACAGGGTTCTGGGGCAAAGACCTGCTGGGCAATTTTGGTGAAAGGGTTGAATTTGTCGGGCTGTATGATATAAACCCCGGTCGCCTGGCCTATGCAAAAGATATTTATAAAGCAAACTGTCCAGCGTTTTCCAGTTTTGAAGAAATGCTGCAAAAGACAAAACCGGATTATGTAATAGTTACAACAGTTGATTCCACCCATGATGAATTTATTATAAAATCTCTTGAAGCTGGCTGCAATGTGATCACCGAAAAACCCATGACGACGGATGAAGAAAAATGTAAACGGATATTAGCAGCAGAAAAAAGAACAGGCAAAAAAGTAGTGGTGGCATTTAATTACCGCCATAGTGTGCATGCGATGCAGTTAAAAGAATTACTGGCGCAGGAACGGGTGGGAAAGATCACTTCCGTTGATTTTAACTGGTACCTCAATGTTTATCATGGCGCAGATTATTTCCGCCGTTGGCACGGCCGTATGGCAAAAAGTGGTTCGCTGTGGGTGCACAAAGCCACGCATCATTTCGACTTGCTGAACTGGTGGTTGAATTCAGAACCCGTCGAAGTATCGGCGTATGGTAAACTGGAGCATTATGGAAAGAATAATTCATTCCGCGGCACTACGTGCAGGGGTTGTACTTATAAAGACAGGTGTAAATTTTTCTGGGACATTACCAAAGACCAGCGGCTTACAGATCTCTATGTAAAAAATGAACAATACGATGGTTATGTACGGGATGGTTGTGTATGGAGTCCTGAAATTGATATCTACGATAAGATGTCGGCACAAATCATTTATGCCAATGGCATCACTGCAAATTATTCCCTGACCACCTATTCTCCTTATGAAGGCTGGCAGATCGCCTTCAACGGAATGAAAGGAAGAATTGAAACCTGGGAAGATATTCCCTACCTGGAAAAAATGCAGCACGACCAATCCAATCGCCATGCTATTGAGATGAGTAATGCTGATGATGCGATTGCCGGAGAAGTACGGGAAATTATGGTGATGGATAATTTTGAAAAGAATTATGAGATATTCACCACACCGAAAATAAAAGGCGGTCATGGTGGCGGCGATATCCGTATGCAAAGAAGAATGTTCGTTGATAAAACAGATAACCCCCATAATGTCATGGCCGGTACAAGAGAAGGCGCCATGTCAATTTTAATTGGAATTGCTGCCAGAAAAAGTATGGCTTTAAAAAGACCGGTTAAGATATCAGAACTGACAGATCTTGAACCCATGGCTAACAGGTTTTAAAAAAACTTATTATGAAAAAAATATTTTTAGGTGCTGTTGTTTCTTTATGTGTCACCATAATAGCAACGGCACAAAGCAAACAGGAAACGGCCCTGGCCAATGCTGTTGAGAAATTACGAAAAGCCATGATTGACGGTGATAAAACAGCCCTGGAAGAAATGGTTGCTGATAAATTAAGTTATGGTCACTCCGGAGGCCATATAGATGATAAAAAAGAATTCGTGGATAAGCTTGCCAGTGGTAAATCCGATTTTATTACCATTGATCTGACAGAACAAACCATCAGCATTAGTGGCAAGACCGCAATTGTAAGGCATAAATTAAGTGCTACAACCAATGATGGTGGTAAACTGGGGGAGGTTCATTTGCACGTCATGCTGGTTTGGCAAAAGCAAGGCGGCAAATGGATTTTACTGGCCCGGCAGGCCGTAAAAATTGCCTGATAAAAGGGCTCAGAAAATGCACCATAAACCGGCACCGTTCCCGGCAACGATTGCGTAAAAAAACAAACACAATTCGTTGATTGACAAGGAATATCTGGTTAGACTTGTATAACGAAAAAACATTAAAAAGCAGTTAATTTGCCTGATGAAGAAACTACCACTACTATTCATCTTTTTTACGGGTGCAATAACTGCATTTTGCCAACCGGTAAACTTACCCGGTATAATTATTCCAAAGTTTAAAAAAGACACGGTACGTATTACAAAATTTGGTGCTGTTGGCGATGGCATAAAGCTGAATACAAAAAGCATTAACACCGCCATTGATGCGGCTACAAAAAAAGGGGGTGCTGTTGTATTAGTTCCTCCGGGTTTGTGGCTGACAGGGCCAATCGTATTAAAAAGCAACATCAATCTTCATCTTGCGGCAGGGGCTACTTTATTATTTACAAAAAGCATGGATGAATATCCGCTCGTAGAAGCGAATTGGGAAGGCTTGCCACAGATGAGAAATCAGTCTCCTATTTCTGCAACGGATGCTATTAACATGGCTATCACAGGTAAAGGCATTGTGGAAGGTAACGGTGATGCCTGGCGGATGGTAAAAAAAGATAAGTTGAATGAAACACAATGGAAAAAACTGGTTGCATCAGGAGGCCTGCTCAGTGATGATAAGAAAACCTGGTATCCAACGGAAAAATCACTTAAAGGTTCCCGGCTTCAAAACCCTGGTGTTATCAGCCCGGATAAAACGCCTGAATTTTACAGCAGCGTCAAAGATTTTCTTCGCCCTAACCTTGTCTTACTGACCCGTTGTAAAAATATCCTGATAGAAGGTGTCACCTTTCAGAATTCGCCGGCCTGGTGCCTGCATCCGCTGATGTGTGAAAATTTAACCCTGAGAAATGTTACGGTAAAAAACCCCTGGTATGCTCAGAACGGGGATGGAATAGATGTGGAAAGCTGCAAAAATGTTCTGATTGAAAATTCGGTGTTTGATGTAGGGGATGATGCCTTATGTATGAAAAGCGGCCGCGACGCAGCAGGAAGAAAAAGGGCTATGCCCACTGAAAATGTAATTATCCGTGGTTGCACTGTTTATGCGGCACATGGCGGTTTTGTGATCGGAAGTGAAATGAGTGGTGGTGTAAGGAATATTTATGTCAGCAACTGTACGTTTATTGGTACGGATATCGGTCTTCGTTTTAAAACTACCAGGGGACGTGGTGGCGTGGTAGAGAATATCTTTATTAATGATATCTATATGAAAGATATTGGTGGGGAAGCCATTTTGTTTGACATGTATTATGAAGCCAAAGATCCTATTATTTTGGCGGGTGAAAAACGAGAATTACCCAAAGCGGAATTTAAACCGGTAGATGAAACAACCCCTGGTTTTAAAAATTTTCATATCAGCAATGTGTATTGCAATGGCGCGGAGAAAGCCCTGTTTATTCGTGGACTACCCGAAATGCATGTAAAAGATATTTTGTTGGAGAATATGGTGCTGCAGGCCAATCAGGGCATGGATGTACAGGAAGCCACGGGGGTTATTTTTAAAAATATACAAGTTATAAGCAGACAAACTAATCCAGTAATTGATCTGGTAAACAGCGATAAACTGGTATTTGAAAATATCAGGTATCCGGCAGGAACTGATCTTCTTTTCCGTATAAACGGGGCGCGAAGCAATTCTATAAGTATAAAAAATACCGATGCTTCCAACGCAAAAGAAAAAATCAGGTTTGAACTGGGAGCAACTGAAAAAAGTATCGAAAACGTTAACCCGATTCCCTCGAAAGGAGAAAAATGGAGTGAGCGGTTGTCTGAAACAGCAATGAACATCTGGCCCGACTCTTTTATACTCGAAGGGGATAAAGCTGCTAAATGGCGATACGATCAGGGGGTGATTTTAAAAGGAATCGAATCTGTATGGAATGCAACAGGTGATGGTAAATGGTTTAACTATATTCAAAAGAGCCTGGATTTTTATGTGCAGGAAGATGGAAGCATTAAAGGGTATCGTCCGGACGAGTATAATATAGACCATCTCAACAATGGAAAATTAATATTGCTGCTTTACCAGGTAACCGGTAAAGAGAAATATAAAAAAGCTGCAGACCTGTTAAGAGATCAGTTGAGAACACATCCCCGGACATCCGAAGGTGGTTTTTGGCACAAGAAAATTTATCCCTGGCAAATGTGGCTTGATGGCTTGTATATGGGACAGCCGTTCTATGCAGAATATGCCAAACTCTTTCATGAAGACACCGCTTTTGCTGATATAGCAAACCAGTTTATCCTGATGGAGAAACATGGCTATGATAAAAAGACAGGCTTGCTCTATCATGGCTGGGATGAAAGCAAAGAACAACAATGGGCTGATAAAACAACTGGTCAGTCACCGAATATATGGGGAAGAAGCCTGGGATGGTACGGCATGGCTCTGGTAGACATGCTCGATTATTTCCCGGCCAATCATCCGAAAAGAGAAGCGCTGATTGCTATTCTTCATCGTTTTGTTATTGCCGTCAGGAAAGTACAGGACCACAAAACAGGTTTATGGTATGATGTTCCAAACAGGCCCGATCAGCCAAAAAATTATCTGGAAGCATCAGCATCCTGCATGCTCGCATACACTTTTGCTAAAGGAGCCAGGATGGGATATATACCCGAAGCATATATGGATCATGCAGTGGAGGCATATCGGGGTATTCTGAAAGAATTTATAGAAACTGATACCAACGGACAGGTAAACCTGAAAGGCACCGTGTCTGTGTCGGGCCTTGGCGGCAAACCCTATCGTGATGGAAGTTTTGATTATTACATGAGTGAGAAAATAGTGGTGAACGATCCAAAAGGAATGGGAGCATTCATCAAATGCGCCGCAGAAATGGAATTAAATGAAACACAAAGAACCGGAAAAGGTAAGATTGTTTTACTGGATAATTTTTTCAATAATGAATGGAAGAAAGATGCATCAGGTACGCCCGTACGCTGGCATTATACCTGGGAAGATAAGAGCAATGGCGGCTATGCCATGCTTGGAGAAATTTTCAGACGTTTTGGAGCCAAAACAAAATCACTCGGTAAATGGCCAACTTCTACAGATTTAAAAGGAGCCTCCGTTTATATAATAGTTGACCCTGATACAGATAAAGAAACAGACAACCCCAGGTACCTCAATCCCAAAGATGCAATTTCCATCAGCAATTGGGTAAATAACGGCGGGGTGCTGGTTTTACTTGGGAATGATGCAGGCAATGCTGAGTTCAAAAATTTCAATCAACTCGCGGGTAAGTTTGGTATACAGTTTAATGAAGACAGTAAAAATCGCGTACAGAAAGACCAGTTTGAACAAGGTGCTGTCAGTGTAACCGGGGACAATCCCATTTTCAGTTCTCCCAGGAAATTATATATTAAAGAGTATAGCAGTCTGCGTGTAAACAGCCCGGCAGTTACCCTGGTAAAAAATGGAACGGATAATGTGATGGCTATGGCCAGGTATGGTAAAGGGACTGTTTTTGCCCTGGGCGACCCCTGGATATACAATGAATATCTCGATGGAAGAAAACTTCCAGCTTCTTTTGAAAACTATAAAGCAGCAGAAGAATGGGTAAAATGGCTGATAAAACAAGCCACACAAAAATGATCTCAGGATTAACCAATAAATCGTTCTATGGCCTTATCGGGTTGATGTTGTTACAATCCTCTGTTACAGCACAACCGGAAAAATCCGATCCTAATTCCATAATTATTGTTGCCGCAGATGGTAGCGGTAACTATAAAACCATACAAGGCGCTATCAACAGTTTAACGGATTCTTCTGCTGTATCAAGAACCCTATTCATCAAAAAAGGTATTTATGCAGAAAAATTATACATCGAAAAAGCCCATATCATTTTTGAAGGAGAAGACAGGGAGAAAACCATTATCGTAGCCAGCATAGCCCGGGATGAATGGCGTTGCGGGCATAGCGATGACTGGGGCGTTGCAACAATGAATGTCGGGGCAAATGATATTACATTGAAAAATCTTACCATCACAAACAGCTTTGGTTTTGACTTTACAGAGAAAACGATTTATTGCGCTTCTGATACTTCAGCCAGCAAAGAAAAAAAATTGAGGAAAGATGGACACCAGATGGCCTTGCGAACGTTGAATGCGACCAGGCTGAAAGCAGTTAATTGTCATTTCCGCTCATTCGGTGGCGATACGGTCAGTCCCTGGGAAGTTGATAAGGGTATGTGGTTTTTCAAAGACTGTGTCATGGAAGGCGGGGTTGATTTTTATTGTCCCCGGGGATGGGCCTGGGCAGAGAACTGTGATTTCATTACCCATTCCGGTCCGGCTGCTATCTGGCATGATGGTTCCCGGGTGGAAGATTCAAAAACAATATTGGTGAATTGCCGGTTTAAAGGCTATGATGGTTTTATGCTCGGCCGTTACCACCGGGATGCACAATTTTATCTGATCAACTGTTCTTTTGCAAATAATATGAGAGACTCGGCTATTTACCGGGTACCAACAACCAATGTTATACAATGGGGGCACCGGGTCTATTACTACAATTGTCACCGGGAAGGCGGAAAAGATTTTAACTGGTACAGTAATAATCTCCCGGCCAAACTGAATGCCCGTGATATAACTGTTGACTGGCTATTTAAGAAAAGCTGGAACCCTGAAATAAACTGATTATGCAATTATCAAAAAATACGATACAGCTGATTAAAGCACAACCGGGGTTGACCATTCCCGATTTAAAGTTATTTGAACTGCCCGAAAAAGTATTGCAATTCGGAACAGGCGTTTTGTTAAGAGGTCTGCCCGATTATTTTATTGATAAAGCTAACCGGCAAGGTATTTTTAATGGCAGGATCGTAGTGGTAAAATCTACGGAAAGTGATAGCAGTGCCTTTGAAAAACAGGATAGCCTTTATACCATTTGTGTCCGGGGAATAGAAAACGGAACAACGGTAGAAGAAAATACGATCAATGCGTCCATCAGCCGGGTATTGAGTGCAAAGACCGAATGGAAAAGAATCCTGGAATGTGCCCACAATCCCGAAATAAAAATTGTTATTTCCAACACTACGGAAGTGGGGATACAGTTGGTGCAGGACGATATTACAAATGATCCACCGGTTTCTTTCCCTGGAAAACTCCTGGCATTTTTATTCGAAAGGTTTAAAGCCTTTAATGGAAGTGCTCAAAGCGGGATGGTGATACTGCCCACGGAATTAATAACCGACAATGGTTCCAAACTTGAAAGCATTGTACTGGAACTGGCTCACCGGAATAGCCTGGATTATACATTTATTGAATGGCTGGAGAATCATATTATTTTTTGTAATTCATTAGTGGACCGTATCGTTCCCGGCAAGCCCAATGCAGCAGACACTAAAAAAATAGAAGCATCCTTAGGTTACCAGGATGCGTTGATGACCATGAGCGAAGTATTTCGGTTATGGGCTATTGAAGGCGATGAAAAGATAAAAACTGTATTATCATTTTCCAAAGCGGATGAAAGCGTAGTAATTACGCCGGATATTACCTTGTTCAAAGAATTAAAACTGCGTTTACTGAACGGTACGCATTCTTTTAATTGTGGTTTGGCATACCTGGCCGGATTTAACATAACGCGGCAAGCTGTGACCGATAAAATATTTTCCATTTTTGCCATAAGATTAATGCATGCCGAAATAGCCTGTTCCATTCCTGTTGAGATTGATGAAAAAATAAAAGAGGAGTATGCTAACCGGGTCTTTGAACGTTTTTGTAATCCTTTTATTGATCACCAATGGCTCAGTATAACGGTGCAGTACACTTCTAAAATGAAAATGCGGAATATACCCCTGCTACTCCAGTATTATAAAATAAACCATTTACCACCCATGCGTATGGCGGCGGGTTTTGCGGGATTTCTTTTGTTCATGAAAGCTACAAAGAAAGAGGGTAATCAGTTTTATGGAGAAAGAAACGGTCCCGGTAACCATCGGGAGGAATATGAAATTAAAGATGAATCAGCTGATTATTTTTATACAGTATGGAATACACATTCAGCTCATAAAGTGGTTGAGGAAGTAATGCAAAATGAAGAGCTTTGGGGTGCCGATTTAACCAAACTGCCGGGATTTGCTGAACTGGTACTGGAGCAATTACAGGATATGATATCAAATGGTGTACTGCAGACTATTTCACAGATAGAAGCTAAAAAAGCAACCGTTTAAATGAAGCATCGTGTTTTAAAAGTTCATCCAAAGGATAATGTGATTGTCGCATTGACAAACCTTTTAAAAGAAGAAGTTGTTTCTTTTGAAGGAGCGGCATATGTGTTGCCCGAAGATATTCCTGCCAAACATAAATTTTTCATGCAGGATATGAGATCCGGCGCTGAAGTGATCATGTACGGTGTACTGGTGGGAAAAGCTCAGAAAGATATCACCAAAGGAAGCCGCATGTCAACGGAGAATGTCAAACATGCTGCTGAACCTTATGGTTATCGTCCTGCAAAATTTGAATGGACTGCTCCCGATGTTTCCAGGTTCAGCGGTAGAACTTTCAAGGGTTACCACAGAAAAGATGGCCGGGTGGGCACGGCCAATTACTGGTTGTTTATTCCCACTGTTTTTTGTGAGAACCGAAACCTGGATGTTATCCGGGAAGCGATGCACAATGAACTGGGCTATGCAGTTACCGATAAATACAAACTATATACGCAGCATTTGGTGGATGCTTATAAGAATGGAGAGAATCTTGAAGCCATTGAGCTTACTCCATCAGCCCGGATGCTTTCAAGACCGTTTAAGAATATTGACGGAATAAAATTCCTGAACCACCAGGGAGGCTGCGGAGGAATTAGACAGGATGCGGCCCTTTTAAGTAAATTGTTGGCAGCCTATGCGGACCATCCGAATGTGGGTGGTGTTACCGTTTTAAGTCTGGGCTGTCAGAATTTGCAGGTGGAGGATTTTAAAAATGATTTGAAAAAACTTGATCCCGCTTTTGATAAGCCGCTCTATATTTTCGAGCAACAACAATCACAAAGTGAAGAGCAACTGATCTCTGATGCCATAAGAAAAACCTTTGAAGGCCTTATTGAAATAAATAAACAGGAACGAAAACCAGCGTCACTGGATAAATTATCCATCGGTGTAAAATGCGGCGGGAGTGATGGTTTCAGCGGCATCTCTGCCAATCCATCGGTGGGTTATTGCGCTGACCTGGTCGTGGCTTTGGGTGGTAAAGTGTTGCTGGCGGAGTTCCCGGAATTGTGTGGTGTAGAGCAGGAATTGATTGATCGTTCGGTGAATGAACCAACAGCACAAAAATTCATTTGCCTGATGAAAAGATTTGAAGATTCGGTTACAAAGGCCGGTTCCAGTTTCTCCATGAATCCTTCACCGGGTAATATAAAAGACGGATTGATAACGGATGCCATGAAAAGTGCCGGCGCTGCAAAAAAAGGGGGCACATCGCCGGTGGTAGATGTATTGGATTATACAGAACAAGCTACGAAACCCGGACTGAGCCTGGTGTGTACGCCCGGTAATGATGTGGAAGCCACCACCGGTAAAGCGGCAAGCGGGGCTACCCTCATATTATTCACTACGGGCCTTGGTACGCCAACTGGTAATCCCGTTTGTCCAACGATAAAAGTTTCCACGAATTCTTCATTGACAAAAAGAATGAATGATATTATTGATATTGATTGTGGCCCGGTCATCGATGGAGAAAAAACCATTGAACAAATGGGGGAGGAGATACTGGAATATTGTATCCGGGCAGCAGGCGGGGAAGTGATACCAAAGGCTGTACAGTTAAATCAGGATGATTTTATTCCGTGGAAAAGAGGGGTGTCGTTATAAAGGTATCACGCAAAGGCGCAAAGAAAACACAAAGCTGATAAAAAGTCCTGGCGGCTTTGGTCTTTGCGTGAAAAATAAGCTGAATAAGGAACAGAAACCTGAAGATCATTGCAGATGCTAAAATTGCATCTGCCACGCATCAAATATTTTAAAAAATTTTTATGAAACAATTCCTGGATGAAAATTTTCTGTTGTCTAATGCGACAGCCCAACGTTTGTACCATGCGTATGCCAAAGACATGCCCATAATTGATTATCATAATCACTTGCCACCAAACGAAGTGGCAGAAGATAAAAATTTTGAAAACATCACCAAAGTGTGGCTGAATGGCGACCATTATAAATGGCGTGCCATGCGGGCCAATGGGGTGGAAGAAGCTTTTATCACCGGCGATAAATCAGATTGGGAAAAATTCAGGGCCTGGGCAGCCACGGTTCCGTATACCTTAAGAAACCCGCTGTATCATTGGACACACCTGGAACTGCAACGTTACTTTGATGTAAAGGATATATTAAATGCCGATACGGCGAAAAAAGTGTATGAGGAAACTTCTGCCAAACTGCAAACAAATGAATTCAGTGTTAGAGGATTGCTTGAAAAGATGAACGTAAAATTGATTTGCACCACGGATGACCCGGTGGATAACCTGGCTTTTCATCAGCAGATAAAAAAAGACATGTGGTCCGTAAAAGTTGTACCAGCTTTTCGTCCGGATAAGGCCATGAATGTGGATGATGCCGGAACATTTAATAATTACCTGACCGGGCTGGAAAAAGCGGCGGATGTTTCTATCAGTACCTATAATGATTATCTCGCAGCCTTAAAAAGGCGTCATGAGTATTTTGCGGCAAATAATTGCAGTGTAAGCGACCACGGGCTGGAAGAAATTTATGCAGAAGATTATACGGCAACAGAAATTGCCGGCATCTTCGCAAAGATCCGTTCGGGTGGTGCGCTTTCCCGGGAAGAGAACCGGAAATTTAAGTCCGCCATGCTGGTCAATTTTGCTGAATGGGATTGGGAAAAAGGATTTGTACAGCAATACCATCTGGGAGCCCTGAGAAACAATAACAGCCGTATGCTGAAACAACTGGGACCTGATACCGGTTGGGATAGTGTAGGTGATTTTTCACAGGCGAAAACATTGGCTAAATTCCTTGACCGTTTAGACCGGGATAACAAACTGGCTAAAACCATTATCTACAACCTTAACCCGGCCGACAATGAATTATTTGCCACGATGATTGGCAACTTCAATGACGGTACCGCCGTAGGAAAAATTCAGTGGGGTTCTTCCTGGTGGTTCCTCGACCAGAAAGATGGCATGACCAAACAGATCAATGCACTCAGCAATATGGGATTGCTGAGCCGTTTTATTGGAATGCTTACTGATAGCCGTAGTTTTCTATCTTTCCCCCGTCATGAATATTTCAGAAGATTGTTGTGTAATTTATTTGGCGAAGAGATCGAAAATGGCGAGTTACCCAACGACATCGAATGGATCGGGAAAGTGATACAGGACATCTGTTTTAAAAATGCAAAAAATTATTTTAACTGGCAACATATCGATGAGCAGGCTAAAGCAGAGGTAAAAGCATAGACCGTGTAATAACGTTTCTAAAAATTCTCTGCAAAGGTTCTTTAGAAAACCTGTTTTCACCTGCATTGTGTTCTTTTAATCTGTTCTTGGTTTAAATTGTCTTTACAAATTAGAAATCTGGTCTTTCAAACTTTCAATGACATAAACAGTTTTTAAAATAATAAGAGGGTCTCATAATCTGAGACCCTCTGGTAGCCCGTACGAGATTCGAACTCGTATCACCACCGTGAAAGGGTGGTGTCCTAACCCTTAGACGAACGGGCCGTCTTTCTGCAATGCTCACGATGAGCACCGTCTTTTTAAGGGACGGCAAAGATAGGTTTGCACAGGTTTTTAGCCAAATGTTTTTCCCCATTCTCATACGCCATTCTACGACTGTTGTTTTGATGAAATCTGATACAGATAAACATCACCGGTTTTATTACCTTTGCCCCTCATTATTAAATTAAAATGTCTGTAAAATGAGCACAGTTAAAGTCGCCATCAATGGCTTTGGTCGCATCGGTCGCCTGGTTTACCGCCAGATCTATAAAATGGAAGGAATTGATGTGGTAGCCATAAATGACCTGACCAGTCCGAAAGTATTGGCCCACTTATTAAAATATGACAGTGCACAGGGCCGCTTTGATGCGGAAGTAAAAGCCACCGAAGATTCCATTGTTGTGAATGGTGATACCGTTAGGATCTATGCCCAAAAAGATCCTGCCCAAATTCCCTGGGGAAGCCATAACGTAGATGTGGTGATTGAAAGCACGGGCTTTTTTACCGATAAGGATAAAGCGGCTGCACATATTACTGCAGGCGCTAAAAGAGTGGTAATCTCGGCACCAGCTACCGGCGATTTAAAAACCGTTGTATTTAATGTAAACCATAATATCCTGGATGGCAGCGAAACCATTATTTCCTGCGCATCCTGTACCACCAATTGCCTGGCTCCAATGGCCAAAGTGCTGAATGATAAATATGGTATCGTTACTGGTATCATGACTACCATTCATGCTTATACCAACGACCAGAATACATTAGATGCCCCGCATCCAAAAGGTGACCTCCGCCGTGCAAGAGCTGCAGCCGCTAATATTGTTCCCAACACAACCGGAGCCGCCAAAGCGATCGGGTTGGTACTGCCTGAACTAAAAGGTAAATTAGATGGCAGCGCTCAACGGGTTCCTGTCATCACGGGTTCACTGACCGAACTGACATCGATCCTTGGTAAAACCGTTACGGCCGAACAGATTAACGCAGATATGAAAGCTGCATCTAATGAAAGCTTTGGATATACCGAAGATGAAATTGTAAGCAGTGATGTTATCGGTATCCATTTTGGTTCCCTGTTTGATGCCACACAAACCAAAGTAATGACCATGGGGGATAAACAACTGGTTAAAACAGTAAGCTGGTATGATAACGAGATGAGCTATGTAAGCCAATTGGTGCGAACCGTGAATTATTTTGCCACCCTGATCAGTAAATAATTATTTCATTGTACCGCAAGGGATCAATCAACGTATTAGTTGAAGTGATGCTACTGGAAACTGACCTTATGAAGATTAAGAATATTGACGGAATTAAAACAGAAGATTTAGAACTGGAAGTAAAAAGGGGGGGGCGGTTTGTTTATTTTCCGTACACCGTTTCCTTTTTGGTAGTTACTTTAAAACGTAATTCCGGGGTTTACCTGCTGCGGGATAACGAAAATGCAGCCATGAAAGGGTTGCCTTTTATTATTATTTCGGTATTATTTGGCTGGTGGGGAATTCCTTTTGGACCCAAATATACTATCGAAAGCATCCGTACCATTTGTAAGGGAGGTAAGGATGTAACCGATGAGGTTATGGCCACCGTGGCAGGACATATTTTATTTAAGGAGGTACAGATGCAAAAAAACATTCAACTGTAATTGTTTATTTTCAAAAAAAGCGGGTATGTCAAAATTTACGGCGAATAATTTCAAAGGTCAGAAAGCTTTGATCCGGGTTGATTTTAATGTACCCCTGAACGATCAGTTTGAAATTACGGATGACACCCGGATGAAGGCAGCCATACCCACAATCAAAAAGATATTGGCAGACGGTGGCATGGTTATTCTGATGAGTCACCTGGGAAGACCTAAAGATGGTCCAACCGATAAATATTCCCTGAAACATCTCGTTAAGAGATTATCTGAATTACTGAATGAGAACTCAGTCGGGAGCCGGGCGTCGGGAATCGGGAGTCAACAACCCCAAACAACCGTTTTTTTTGCTAATGACTGTATTGGTGAACAAGCTTTTCTTACCGCGAACATGCTTCGCCCAGGCGAAGTATTACTATTGGAAAATCTTCGCTTTTATAAAGAAGAAGAAAAAGGGGATCTGAAATTTGCTGAAAAATTATCCGCACTTGGTGATGTTTGGGTAAATGATGCATTTGGTACCGCACACCGGGCACATGCTTCTACCGCTGTTATCGCAAAATTTTTCCCGGCGGAGAAAAGAATGTTTGGCCTGCTCATGGAAAGTGAAGTGGCCAGTGCAGAAAAAGTTTTACATAAAGCGGAGAAACCCTTTGTCGCAATCATCGGAGGAGCAAAAGTGAGTGATAAAATTCTCATTATTGAAAACCTGCTGGACCGGGCGACCGATATTATTATAGGCGGAGGTATGGCCTATACCTTTATCAAAGCACAGGGTGGCAAAACCGGGAATTCGTTAGTTGAAGTAGACCGGCTGGAGACCGCATTGGATATTTTGAAAAAAGCGGAGGGAAAAGGCGTTTGTATTCACTTGCCAGCTGATTCGGTGATCGCTGATAAATTTGCCGCAGATGCACAAACCTCCGTTGCTCCCAGTAATAATATCCCGGATGGCTGGATGGGTTTGGATATCGGTTCGAATGCCTGCGACCAGTTTTCGAACGTAATTAAAAAATCCAGAACCATTCTCTGGAATGGACCGATGGGTGTTTTTGAAATGCCGAAATTTCAACATGGAACAAAGGCCGTGGCCGTTGCCATCTCCACAGCAACACAACAGGGTTCTTTCTCCTTAGTGGGAGGTGGGGATTCGGTGGCTGCCATCAATCAATTTGGCTTTTCAGAAAAAGTGAGTTATGTATCCACCGGCGGTGGGGCCATGCTGGAATATTTCGAAGGGAAAACACTTCCGGGTATCGCGGCTGTTTTATCATAAAATTTTCCTGAATACTTTTTCACTATTGAAAACTTTAATCTAAAACATCTTCTATGAGAAAATTATTTATCCTGCTACTGGCATCTTTTTTTGCCCTGGAAACCATCACCGCACAAAAAATAATTCCCATTGAATATAATGGTAAAAAGTATGAAGTACTGGATATGATTTCAAAAGGGAAAATAACCTGGGGAGGTTATAATGAAGAAATTCCATCCGATGCAGCCAAAAGCGAATCAGATGGAGCCGCAAATACCCGGGCAATTGTTTTAGCTGTTGGGAATAACCCCGGTTTTGAAAACAAACCTTATGCAGCAAAACTTTGCAGCGAAGCAACCGATGGGAAAAAAGATGACTGGTATTTACCATCCAAAGAGGAATCCGAGATCATCTATGCCTTCAAAGATAAATTTCCGGTAGAAGAAAGGGGTAGTATATGGACATCAACGGAGGCGAATGCCAACCAGGCAGTTTCAAAATACTGGTACACCGGGGCCTATTATAATAATATGAAAGTGGAATTGTTCAATTTCGTTTGTATCCGGAAAGCAGAATAACTGCAACTCCTGGCGGCTGCAGGGTATTGATGGAAATATTTATTACAGGAATTCCTTCATAGAGAACAAGCCATCATTGATAAAAAGGTGATTGCAGATTTTTTTACCAGACTTTTTATGACAGAATTTGTGGTCAGCGGCGCTAAAACAATGCCCAGAAGATACAAAAAGGTTAATTGACCGGCAAAAACACCGTACCAACCGAAATTTTGCCCTGATGAAGTACCGAAAATGCTAATTTTACTATCCAATAAAAAACAACTACAATGAAAGGAACACGCAACATTACTTTATTAGTTATCCTGGGTCTTGTCCTCATACTTGGTGTGTGGGGATGTGGTGGTTACAATGGCCTTGTAAAACAGGACGAAAAAGTCAAAAATGCCTGGAATAATGTAAGTACCGAATATCAAAAAAGGTCGGACCTGGTTGGACAACTTGTCAACACGGTGAAAGGGGCGGCTAATTTTGAACAAACCACTTTGACAAATCTGGTTGAAGCCAGGGCCAAAGCAACTTCCATCAATCTGAAAGTGGATGATCTTACCCCGGAGAACATCGCGAAATTTCAGGCAGCACAGAGCCAGTTGTCAGGCTCACTCAGTCGCCTGCTTGCGGTTGTTGAAAATTATCCGGATCTGAAAGCCACGCAAAACTTTTTACAATTGCAGGGCCAGTTGGAAGGAATTGAAAATGATATCCGCAATTCAAGAAAAGGGTTTAATGATGCCGTGAACACCTATAATGTGAAAGTGAGGTCATTCCCGATGAACATGCTCAGCGGTATGTTTGGCTTTAAAAAGAAAGAAGGCTTTAAAGCGGACGAAGGTGCAGAGAAAGCTCCTAAAGTAGAATTCTAAGTACCATACGTATGCAACAAAAAAAGTATACCGGCTTAATAGCTGTTGGTGCTATCCTGCTTATTCTTGTCATATGGGTTTTTACTTCCTATAATTCATTGATTAAAAATGAAGAGAAAGTAAAACTGCAATGGTCAGAAGTACAAAGTACCTACCAGCGCCGGCTTGATTTGATTCCCAGCCTCGTTAATGTAGTGAAGGGGGTTTCAGATTTTGAACAAACCACTTTGACAAAAATTACCGAGGCAAGAAGTAAGGCCTTGTCAGGTATGTCAAATGATGATATAACAGCAGAGAATTATCAAAAGCAAAAACAATTACAGGATACCCTGGCTGCTTCGGCAAACCGGATGATTATGTTGATAGAAAAATATCCAACTTTAAAAGGTACGGCGGCCTATTCCGGGCTGCAAACGCAATTGGAAGGATCTGAAAGAAGAATTAAAGTGGCCCGCAATGATTTTAATAAGGCCGTAGCCGATTATAACCGGAAAGTAAGAAGCTTCCCGGCTAATATAGTGGCTGGATTATTTGGATTTAAAAAGAAAGATGGGTTTGAAGCAGCTGCAGGAACTGAAAAAAGTGTTGAAATAAAATTCTGATGAAATTATTCCCCTGGCAAAAGAAAAAATCCCTTTTTAATGAAGAGGATACCCGGCTTATCGTGAAAGCGATACGTCATGCTGAGCAGCGCACCAGTGGTGAGGTCAGGGTATTTGTGGAGAGCCGCTGCAGCTGGATGGATGCCATGGACCGGGCAGCAGAAATTTTCTTTACACTTAAGATGGAAAAAACAGAACAACGCAATGCGGTTTTGGTATATGTTGCCCTGAAAGACCGTCAGCTGGCTGTATTCGGCGACGAAGGGATTCATCAGAAAGTGGGTAGTGCATACTGGAAAAAAGTAGTGTCGGAAATGCTGCTCAGTTTTGATAAGGATCATTATGCAAAAGGTATTGCTGATTGTGCTATACAAATAGGAGAGGCACTTACTACGCATTTTCCCTTTGACAGGGGCACAGATAAAAATGAATTACCGGACGAAATTGTGTTTGGAAATTAAATCCATGAAACATTTTTTTTTCATACTAACCCTTTTTTTCTCCATGTCTGCTTCAGCACAGATGGAGAAAATTATTTCTACCCGTCCGGCTCCACCAAAACTGGTCAATGATTATACCAATACACTGACTCAGCAGCAGATTGAGGCTTTAGAAACAAAGCTGGTTAAATATGATGACAGCACAACTAACCAGATAGCCGTTATTATAGTTCAATCGACAGATAATTATTCAATTGAAGATGCCGCGATAGCATTAGGAAGAAAATGGGGCGTAGGAAATAAGGAATTTAATAATGGGATCGTCATCCTGGTTGCCAAAGGAGACAGGAAAGTAACGATTCAGGTCGGTTATGGGTTGGAAGGAGTCATTACTGACCTTGTTTCCAAAAGTATAATTGATAACCAGGTTACGCCCAATTTTAAAGAGGGAAATTATTACCGCGGCCTTGATGAAGGTACAGACGATATCATCAAAGCAGCCGAAGGCAGATATAAAGCTCCCGCCAATTACCGGAGTGCGAAGAAAAAAGGAATAAAAATAAGTACCATTATTTTTATCATTATTCTTCTTATAGTGATCTTTAGTGGTGCCGGACCAGGTGGTGGCACTTATGTTTCCAGAGGCGGTTTTGGCGGCTGGAGTGGCGGCGGTGGATGGTCGGGTGGCGGCAGTAGCAGTGGCGGCGGAGGTTTCGGCGGATTTGGCGGTGGAAGCTTTGGTGGTGGTGGCTCTAGCGGAAGCTGGTAAAATTTACTCGAATTAACTAAAAGCCATCTCACTTTTTAAATGAGATGGCTTTTCTATTTGAATTATTTATTGTTTATCCTTTTCAGGGAGTTGGAACAAAGCCTTTCTTGTCTTCTTCAGGCAATTTTGATTTGATAAAATCAACCAAGGCCTGTAGTGCAGTATTATTTGTATCCGCTTTGGCTTCTTTTTCTTTGCTGGCTAAAATTCCTTTCAGTATCACACCATTGATAAATGGGTTTGTCTGATTCTGGAAAGCCTGCGGAACACCATCCCGGAATTTTATGATCTCAACCACACCCCACTTTACTTTTTCCGTGTTCTTAACAGCAGATAAATAAGTGCTGAGGGAATTCAGGGTCTGAAATTTACCCTGGCTCATGGGCATTTTTGCAAAATCGCCAATGATTTGTTCAGCCATAGCTTCATCACCAGATTTTAATATTTCATTCATTATGGATTCCTTCAGGTTCCCTTTTGTTTCTGTTTTAGCCAGTTGTTTTGCTATGGCTGTTGCCAGTACCGGGTCTACTTTACCCAATGCGGTCAATGCAAAACCCGCAATAGTATAGGATGAGTCGTTTACAGCTGATTTAAATAAAGAAATGTATTCAGGGTTTTTGTACTCACCGAGTTTTTGAATGGCAAAAGCCCGTACGGTTGAATACGCATCTCTTATCGCGAGTTGCTTAAATACAGGTTCGAAACTTGATTTTACGGCTTCTTTTTTCAGGTCAGCATTGTTAATAGCAAGGGTGCGAAGTCCCATATACTTGTCGTTCAGGGCCATTTTAAGTAATGCTACCGCTTTGGGGTCGTCCTGTTTTTTTGAAGCAAACTCAATGGATTCTCTTCGGTCGACATAATTTCCGGCATAGGTATACTGGTGTATATAATTGTCAAGGGTCTTATTATCCTTTTTGATCCACAAGGTTATTTTATCTGCATCTACATTCACCAGGTCCGGTCTCTTTGTATATTTAAATGTAAAAGTGTCAACCGCATTTTTTGCCCATACATTGTAACGGATTTTGTCCGTACCGTTATATACATCAATAGCCATCGGCAGGGTGAAAACTTTGCCGGTTTTTTGCGTCTGTTTTACAATCACCTTTACGTTACCCGCTGCATCATCATATACATAATCAATTTCAACACGGGGGTGCCCGTTGCTGAAATACCATTGGTTAAAATACCAGTTCAGGTCCCGGCCGGTCACTTCCTCAAAAGCAAGACGCAACTGGTGTGCTTCTGCAGATTTGAATTTATTGGTAGTTAAATAATTATTTATCGATTTAAAAAAGGCACTGTCGCCTACCTGGTTGCGAAGCATATGGAGTATCCGTCCTCCTTTCTGGTAACTCACCGCATCAAACATATCTTCCCGGTTTTCATAGCTAAAACGGACCAGGTCTTTCTTGTCACTGCCGCTTTGAAGGTAGTTTTGCATGTCCTGGTAATTTTGTGCATCACCGGCATCTTTACCTTTTTTATATTCATCCCACAGCGTTTCGCTGTAATTGGCAAAAGATTCATTCAGGGTAAGATTGCTCCAACTTTCGGTAGTTACATAATCGCCAAACCACTGGTGAAACAATTCATGGGCAATGGTGCTCTCCCAATTATTCCCATCTACCAGTTCCCGGGCATCCTGTTGCGCACTTTCCTGGTGCAGCGTTGCGGTGGTATTTTCCATGGCTCCGGCAACAAAATCTCTTCCGGTTATTTGTGCATATTTCACCCAGGGATATTCCACACCGGTGATTTTCGAAAAGAAACCCATCATCTCCGGGGTATTGCCAAATATTTTTTTGGCAACAGAAGCATACGCCGGCTCTACATAATAGTTTACTTCTTTGTCTTTGTATTTGTCTTTAATGATGGCGTATTTACCTACTCCTAAGAAAAATAAATAAGGGGCATGTGGTAAATCCATCTTCCAGTAATCACTACGGGAACCATCTGCATTTTTCTTTTGCGATACCAGTTTGCCATTGGAAAGGGTTACATATTTAGCATCAACCGTAACCGTTAATTCCTGGGTACTTTTCTGATTGGTCCTGTCAATGGTCGGGAACCAGGCAGAATTAGATTCGGTTTCCCCCTGTGTCCATATTTGAGTTGGTTTGTCTTTATCTTCTCCTGTCGGATTGATAAAGTACATACCTTTTATTCCAAGCATGGCACCCTGGCTGTATTTTTCATCAAACTCATCGGGCTTGGCAGTATAATTTATATAAATGGTATAGCTTTCATTGGATTTGTAGGTTCTGTCAAGCTTAATGCGGAGGTTAAAGTCATTGTATTCATACTTCAGAGGAACTTCCCGGGTACCATTGACCAGGGCCACTTTTAATATTTCCATTCCCTTGGCATCCAGGTTAACCGAATCCGTTGAATAAAAATGGGGCTTCAGGGTTATCCAGGCCTTTCCATAAAGCCAGGATTTACTGAAATCAGGCTTTACTTCAAGCCTGGTATGCACCAGGTTATTGATTTTAGTAGCTGTTTCCCGGTATTCTTTTTTCCAGGAGGTATCAGTGGGTTGTTGGGCCATCAGTACAAAACCGGGACTGAGTAATAAAAGAAAGATCAAAAATTTCTTCATATAGATTATTTAATTGCCGCAAATGTAAAGCAGGCAGCTATTTCTGACGGATATTTGGGACAGAAGGTTACCGTATTTAACAAGTTGTTGTAGCCCGGTTGAACGAAGTCGGAAGATTTGAAGTATTTTTACTTTACCACCAATACGGAAATATGAAAAAACTTCTTCTGTGCCTGCTGTTTTTAGCCTCCGGGTTTGTAGGCTCTTCCCAGAAAGTATACTTTATTTATCTGCAGACAGAATCCGAACAACCCTTTTTTGTCCGGTTGAATGATAAGATCCATAGTTCCACTGCTACCGGTTATTTAATCCTTTCAAAACTTCATGACAGCACCTATAATTTCAGCGTCGGCTTTCCGCAGAATAAATGGCCCGATCAGAATTTTTCTGTAACAATCGCTAAAAAAGATCACGGGTACCTGCTTAAAAATTTTAGTGATAAAGGGTGGGGGCTTTTCGATATGCAAACCCTCGCAGTGCAGATGGCTTCTGTGTCAAATGCTAAAACAGATAAACCGGAAAACAAAGACGTATCTCCATTTACAGAAATTCTTTCCAAAGCAGCTGACGATCCATCACTGAAAGAAAAACCAGTCCCGGAAAAGACCGAAGAAAAAAAACCAGAAGAGGTCGTACTGGTAAAGGAAAAAAAAGAGGAGCCCAAAGAAGTGGTTAAGGAAAAGGTAATAGTTAAACCTGTTGAAGCAGTTGATAATCCGGTTGTAAAAAAAGAAGAACCCAAAGAAGTGGTGACCGAAAAGATAATAGATAAACCTGTTGAAGCCGTGGTTATCACTGAAGTAAAAAAAGAAGAAATTAAAGAACCGGTTGTTGTCCCGGTGGAAGAAATAAAAAATCCTCCTGTTGAAATATATAAGCCTTCACAGGTTAAAAAATGGTCGGAAAGTTCTACTACCGGGGGATTCGGCCTGGTATTTATTGATGATTATCAGAACGGGAATATAGATACCATCCGCTTGATTATTCCCAATCCCAAACCCGTAGAAGTACCGGTGGCTCTGAAAGAAGAGCCTAAGGAAGAAAAAAAATTTATTGAGATTGCCAATGCTGATACTGTAAAAAAAGAAGAAGGGAAACTAGTAGAAGTGAGACCTGTTATCCCGGAACCACCCGTTGCAAAAATAACCGTTAGTAATAAATGTTCAGAAACAGCAGCAGAGGCTGATTTCTTTAAACTGCGTAAACAAATGGCAGCATCTGAAAACGATGAGGACATGCTGAATGAGGCTAAAAAATATTTTAAAATAAAGTGTTTTACAACTTCTCAGCTTAAGAATCTCAGCACGCTGTTTTTGAATGATGAAGGGAAGTATAAATTTTTTGATACGGCCTATAGTTATGTAACCGATACAGAAAATTTCAGCAGTCTGCAGGCAGAACTGAAGGAGGAATATTACATTAACCGCTTCCGGGCTATGCTCCGTAATTAATTATTATGCCCCGTTATTTTTTAGAGGTTGCTTACAAAGGCACGGCATACAGCGGTTTTCAATCGCAGAAAAATGCAAATACAGTTCAGGCAGAAGTAGAAAAAGCAATAAATATATTATTCCCGCTTCCTTTTCTGCTTAATGGAGAAGGGCAGGAGTTGAGACTGACGGGTTCATCCAGGACGGATACGGGCGTACATGCCTTACAGAATTATTTTCATTTTGATCACGGGGAAATAGCACACTCGGAATTTATTTATAAGATCAATGCCATCTTGCCGGATGATATTGTTTGTAAAGGTCTTCAGCAGGTTTCAGAAAAAGCTCATTGTCGTTTTGATGCTATTAGCCGTGAATACAGTTATTATGTTTATCGTCAGAAAGACCCGTTTTTAAAAGACAGGGCTTTTTATTTTCCGTATAAACTGGATATAGAAAAGATGCAGCAGGCATCGTCCATCATAAAGGAATACACTGATTTCACTTCCTTCTCCAAGCGGAATACACAGGTTAAAAGTTTTATTTGCCAGGTCTCAGAAAGTACCTGGTATTGGGAGAAGGACTGCCTGGTTTATACGGTAAAGGCCAACCGGTTTTTAAGAGGTATGGTCCGCGCTTTAACAGCTACTATGTTGAAAGTTGGCCGGGGTAAAATCTCTCTGGATGAATTCAGAAAGATCATTGAAGCAAAAGATTGCACCAAAGCCAGTTTTGCAGTTCCGGCTCATGGTTTATTTCTCACTGCTGTAAGGTACCCGGAATAAGACAGGTTTTAAGTCGCATTAGATAATTAGGCTGTAGGTTTATTATAATGACTCCGTCTGTAAGGTGACTGCCAAAAAAAATCCTTCAATAGCTTGTTATAGCCTTCATTTCATTGATTCTTAACTTTTTCGCTTCAAAATATTTTTGGCAGATAGTTTCTCAACCTTACCTTTGCCGCCCGTTCAAACAGAATGGAGTAGTTCTCTGAAGAAAATGAAGATACTGTGAGGCAAATGTGAACAAAAGGGAGTAAAAAAACTTGTTGGTAAACTGCAAACCCTTACCTTTGCCGTCCGCTTCAAAAAAAAGGAGCCAGTTCTTCACAAAACTTGTTGATTTTCACACTGGAAGATTCTGATTTTATTGAAAAATAAATGACGAAAAATTTGGTAGAAATAAATAGGCCCTTACCTTTGCACTCCCTAATAAAAAAGGGTGGCAGTAAACGGCCAAAAGATCTTTGAAAGTTGGGAAACAATAGCACTTTTATTCCGATACCATCGGGATAGAAAAAAAAGGTAAGTCAAGCGAATACATTTCGAATTGACAAATAAAAATCTCTTGAGAATTTTATACTGTCAGTATCAAACATCATTTACAATGGAGAGTTTGATCCTGGCTCAGGATGAACGCTAGCGGCAGGCTTAATACATGCAAGTCGAGGGGCAGCATGACTGTAGCAATACGGTTGATGGCGACCGGCAAACGGGTGCGGAACACGTACAGAACCTTCCTTCGAGCGGGGAATAGCCCAGAGAAATTTGGATTAATACCCCATAGCATATTGATAAGGCATCTTATTAATATTAAAGATTTATCACTTGAAGATGGCTGTGCGGCTGATTAGGTAGTTGGCGGGGTAACGGCCCACCAAGCCTGCGATCAGTAACTGGTGTGAGAGCACGACCAGTCACACGGGCACTGAGACACGGGCCCGACTCCTACGGGAGGCAGCAGTAAGGAATATTGGTCAATGGACGAAAGTCTGAACCAGCCATGCCGCGTGGAGGATGAAGGTCCTCTGGATTGTAAACTTCTTTTATATGGGACGAAAAAGGGTCTTTCTAGATCAACTGACGGTACCATATGAATAAGCACCGGCTAACTCCGTGCCAGCAGCCGCGGTAATACGGAGGGTGCAAGCGTTATCCGGATTCACTGGGTTTAAAGGGTGCGTAGGTGGGTTGGTAAGTCAGTGGTGAAATCCCCGAGCTTAACTTGGGAACTGCCATTGATACTATCAGTCTTGAATACCGTGGAGGTTAGCGGAATATGTCATGTAGCGGTGAAATGCTTAGATATGACATAGAACACCAATTGCGAAGGCAGCTGGCTACACGAATATTGACACTGAGGCACGAAAGCGTGGGGATCAAACAGGATTAGATACCCTGGTAGTCCACGCCCTAAACTATGGATACTCGACATACGCGATACACAGTGTGTGTCTGAGCGAAAGCATTAAGTATCCCACCTGGGAAGTACGATCGCAAGATTGAAACTCAAAGGAATTGGCGGGGGTCCGCACAAGCGGTGGAGCATGTGGTTTAATTCGATGATACGCGAGGAACCTTACCTGGGCTAGAATGCTGGGAGACCGTGGGTGAAAGCTCACTTTGTAGCAATACACTGCCAGTAAGGTGCTGCATGGCTGTCGTCAGCTCGTGCCGTGAGGTGTTGGGTTAAGTCCCGCAACGAGCGCAACCCCCATCACTAGTTGCCATCAGGTAACGCTGGGAACTCTAGTGAAACTGCCGTCGTAAGACGTGAGGAAGGAGGGGATGATGTCAAGTCATCATGGCCTTTATGCCCAGGGCTACACACGTGCTACAATGGGGCGTACAAAGGGCTGCAACATAGCGATATGAAGCTAATCCCAAAAAACGCCTCTCAGTTCAGATTGGAGTCTGCAACTCGACTCCATGAAGCTGGAATCGCTAGTAATCGTATATCAGCAATGATACGGTGAATACGTTCCCGGACCTTGCACACACCGCCCGTCAAGCCATGGAAGCTGGGTGTACCTAAAGTCGGTAACCGTAAGGAGCCGCCTAGGGTAAAACTAGTGACTGGGGCTAAGTCGTAACAAGGTAGCCGTATCGGAAGGTGCGGCTGGAATACCTCCTTTTTAGAGCTATAACTTATCAGCTATTGTTTCCCAAAACTTTCATTGTAGTTCTTTCAAAAAAGTAACCCGAAAAGGGGCTACAAAGATCCGTAGCTCAGCCTGGTTAGAGCACTACACTGATAATGTAGGGGTCACCAGTTCAAATCTGGTCGGGTCTACTAAATAACCGGGGGGTTAGCTCAGTTGGCTAGAGCATCTGCCTTGCACGCAGAGGGTCATCGGTTCGACTCCGATATCCTCCACAACTGGAGTTAGTTCTTTTTTGTTTTATGATGGATGTGATTCGTTCAGGCGGATCAATTGGTTCAAGTCCAACACATTTTCAAATTCCGGTAAAACGGAGCAAGTTCTTTGACATATTGGGAAAATAAATGTTAGAATGATAATCTAATATTTTTCGATCACATGTTTTGAATCACACCATGAATTATGGTTGGTCTGAAGAAATGTGGTCGGGTAACAAACTACAATAATAACAAATTCTAGTTTCTAATTTTTTTAAAGCAATTAAGGGCGCATGGTGGATGCCTTGGGTCTGAGAGGCGAAGAAGGACGTGGTAAGCTGCGATAAGCCGGGGGGAGCTGCACACAAGCATTATATCCCTGGATCTCCGAATGGGTCAACCCACTATACTGAAGGTATAGTACCCCGATGAAAATCGGGGAGCCAACCTCCTGAACTGAAACATCTAAGTAGGGAGAGGAAAAGAAAACAATAGTGATTCCCTGAGTAGTGGCGAGCGAAATGGGAATAGCCTAAACTTGAGCGGCGTGCCGCTTGAGGGTTGTAGGACTGCATTTAGAAATCATCATCAAGTTAAATCTTCTGGAAAGTTGAGCCATAGAGGGTGATAGCCCCGTAAGCACAAATTGATGAGGACGCGCAGTATCCTGAGTAGGGCGGGACCGGAGAAATCCTGCTTGAATCTGCCAGCACCATCTGGTAAGGCTAAATACTCCTCAGACACCGATAGTGAACCAGTACCGTAAGGGAAAGGTGAAAAGCACCCTAAACAAGGGAGTGAAATAGTACCTGAAACCGTGCGCCTACAAGCGGTCGAAGCCTTCACAGCAATGTGTAGGGTGACGGCGTGCCTTTTGCATAATGAGCCTACGAGTTGCTCCTCACTGGCAAGGTTAAGTTCGTAATTAACGGAGCCGTAGCGAAAGCGAGTCCAAATAGGGCGTTTAGTCAGTGGGGGCAGACGCGAAACTTTGTGATCTATCCATGGGCAGGTTGAAGGTTAGGTAAAACTAACTGGAGGACCGAACCCGTTGACGTTGAAAAGTCTTGGGATGACCTGTGGATAGGGGTGAAAGGCCAATCAAACTGAGAGATAGCTCGTTCTCCCCGAAATGTTTTTAGGAACAGCCTCGGATTTTGAAGTCTGTTAGAGGTAGAGCTACTGATTGGGCTAGGGGGCTTCATCGCCTACCAAACCCTGACAAACTCCGAATGCTAACAGATATCTCCGGGAGTGAGGCTGCGGGTGCTAAGATCCGTGGCCGAGAGGGAAATAACCCAGAATAGCAGCTAAGGTCCCTAATACGTAGTTAAGTTGATCAAACGAGGTGAGACTTCTATAACAGCCAGGATGTTTGCTTGGAAGCAGCAATTCATTTAAAGAGTGCGTAACAGCTCACTGGTCGAGAGGTCTTGCGCGGAAAATAATCGGGCATCAAACTACGAACCGAAGCTCTATGATCGCCGCTAAGCGGATGATCGGTAGGGGAGCATTGAAACTGCATCGAAGGTGTACGGTGACGTATGCTGGAGCGGTTTCAAAAGAAAATGTAGGCATAAGTAACGATAAATAAGGTGAAAAACCTTATCGCCGAAAGTCTAAGGGTTCCTGATCAACGTTAATCGGATCAGGGTTAGCCCGGTCCTTAGTCAAACCCGAAAGGGGTAGATGATGGAAAGCAGGTTAATATTCCTGCGCCTGCTATACACTAAAAGTGACGGAGAGCCGTGGTCGCTGCGTACTGACGGATATGTACGCCTGAGTGGAGTCTTCGGACGAAGCGAAGTGATAAAAGCTCTTCCAAGAAAAGCGAGTATAGCAGCCGGTACCGCAAACCGACACAGGTAGACGGGATGAGTATTCTAAGGCGCTCGGGTGAGCCGTGGAGAAGGAACTAGGCAAATTGACGCTGTAACTTCGGGATAAAGCGTACCATCTTCGGATGGTCTCAGTAAATTGGTTCAACCAACTGTTTAACAAAAACACAGGGCCCTGCAAAATCGAAAGATGACGTATAGAGCCTGATACCTGCCCGGTGCTGGAAGGTTAAGGAAGGATGTTCGGCGCAAGCCAAAGCTTCTGACTGAAGCCCCAGTAAACGGCGGCCGTAACTATAACGGTCCTAAGGTAGCGAAATTCCTTGTCGGGTAAGTTCCGACCTGCACGAATGGTCTAATGAGTTGAACGCTGTCTCCTCCACGAGCCCGGTGAAATTGTAGTATCGGTGAAGATGCCGGTTACCCGCCACGGGACGGAAAGACCCCGTGAACCTTCACTACAACTTTGCATTGATTTTGAATTACGGATGTGTAGAATAGTTGGGACGCTTTGAAGCCTTGCCGCCAGGTAGGGTGGAGCGGTCGTTGAAATACCAACCTTCTTTGATTTAGAGTCTAATCCCTTGCGGGAAACAGTGCATGGTGGGTAGTTTGACTGGGGTGGTCGCCTCCTAAAGAGTAACGGAGGCTTGCAAAGGTACCCTCAGTACGGTTGGTAATCGTACGAAGAGCGCATTAGTATAAGGGTGCTTGACTGTGAGGCATACAAGCCGAGCAGGGACGAAAGTCGGCTAAAGTGATCCGGCGGTTCTGTATGGAAGGGCCGTCTCTCAAAGGATAAAAAGGTACTCCGGGGATAACAGGCTGATCTCCCCCAAGAGCTCATATCGACGGGGAGGTTTGGCACCTCGATGTCGGTTCGTCACATCCTGGGGCTGGAGAAGGTCCCAAGGGTTCGGCTGTTCGCCGATTAAAGTGGCACGTGAACTGGGTTCAGAACGTCGCAAGACAGTTCGGTCCCTATCTGTGGTGGGCGCAAGTAAATTGAGAGAACATGACCTTAGTACGAGAGGACCGGGTCGTACGTACCGCTGGTGTATCAGTTGTGCCGCCAGGTGCAATGCTGAGTAGCTATGTACGGACAGGATAAACGCTGAAAGCATCTAAGCGTGAAACCTATCTCAAGATGAGTTTACTTTTAAGGGCCGTCAGAGACTATGACGTTGATAGGCTATAGGTGTAAAACTGGTAACAGTAAAGCCAAGTAGTACTAATTGCCCGTACGCTTTAATTTTTTTCTTATTTTCTAAAAATAAGGCTATTAGATTTCTTCTAACATTTCCCAATATGATCTTATTAAAGATATCAGTATTCAGTACTTGGATAATAGATCTGTTTCTATCGTCTCAGTACTAAATTCAAAATACTGACATCTAAACGTCTTATGGTGGCTTTGCCGAGGGTGTTCACCTCTTCCCATACCGAACAGAGAAGTTAAGCCCCTCATGGCCGATGGTACTGCACAAAAATGCGGGAGAGTAGGTAACTGCCATATTCATTGAACCCTGACTATTTATTTAGTCAGGGTTTTTTATTGGGGTAAATGGTAACTCTTGAGTCTTGTGTCTTGTGTCTTGTTTCTTGAGTCTTGTGTCTTGTTTCTTGTGTCTTGTATCTTGTTTCTTGTGTCTTGTATCTTGAGTCTTTGATTGCAAAAAGAAAAGACGCAAGATTCAATATTCAATGCTCAAGATTCAAGTTTGGAACTAAAGAGCCAGCATTATTCAGTTACACTTCACTTGTGTCTTGAATCTTTTGTCTTGTATCTTGAGTCTTTGATTGCAAAAAGAAAAGACGCAAGATTCAATATTCAATGCTCAAGATTCAAGTTTGGAACTAAAGAGCCACCCTCGGAGCAAGAGGGAGGTGGAGCACCTTACACTTCACATGTGTCTTGAATCTTTTGTCTTGTATCTTGAGTCTTTGATTGCAAAAAGAAAAGACGCAAGATTCAATATTCAATGCTCAAGATTCAAGTTTGGAACTAAAGAGCCAGCATTATTCAGTTACACTTCACTTGTGTCTTGAATCTTGTGTCTTGTATCTTGAGTCTTTGATTGCAAAAAGAAAAGACGCAAGATTCAATATTCAATGCTCAAGATTCAAGTTTGGAACTAAAGAGCCAGCATTATTCATTTATTTTCCACGATTACTTTTGTTTTTCTGGGCTGTAGAAATGCACTTTCCGATAATCGCAATCAGCTCCTCAGTTTCCTTAAAAAGTGGATCTAGTTTGGCAGATGGCCTGATATAATTTTTCTTTATTATTATTTTAAGCGAAGTTCTGCACTCTTTCAGTTCCTTCAGTACTACTTTTAGTTTGTGTATAAAATCATCAGCAGATTCTGCTGCTTGTGACTCACTATAGTTAAATGCCGGAGAATGACAACTTCTGATCAACTGACCTGCCATATAATTGCCACTCCTGGTTTTTGGTAAGGCTTCCACCACATCAATCATTCTGCAGGTATAGTCAACAAATCTGTCTTCCAAATCATAAACTCTTTCCATATTTATTTTTTGAAAGATAAATTCGATCAAAAGAGTTTTAATGAGATTTGCACTGAATGGAATTGTTTTTTTCTTTTCAATCCAGCTGAAAAGCCCCGCCAATTTTCAGGTTTTTCCCGTTTTTTCCTTTCCTTGACACCAGGGCGCTGTTCCCATATGAAGGAAAAGGTCTTGGACATACCGAAGGTATGTTCAGTTATGATGCGGAGATCGAAAGAGGTGAAACCCTTCACATGGAAGGGCCTTTCAAATTATATATGATCAATGATACGGGCCGGTGGCAGATCTTTTATTTCATCTTTCCGTGTTTTGCGTGGTAGCATTTGATAAAACAAAGCAAATCATTCTTTGTATGGAAATAGCTTTAAGCATCAGTAATTCTCTGATTAAATTGTACTAAAAAAGCCACAGCGGACACGGCGATGCACGGCGCGGTGTCCCCCAGTGCCCGCTGTGATTAAATAATATTACTATACAGATTCTTCAACATTCTCTTTATACCTGATTTGTAAATGCACTCTTGTGCCGGCAATTTCTCCTTTTTCATTTCTTACATCTTCTATCTCATAAAAGGTGCCGCCGGTGGTACTCTGGTTTAGTAAGGACAGTCATATTTTTTGAAAAACAATGCTTACTCAGGTTATTTTGTTTTATAAGGATTAAACTTAATCTTTGCGCATCTGAAAATTATGACCCGGCAAGAACGCATCATACTTTGTATTCTGGCTTCGCTCAACTTTACACACATCCTTGATTTTATTATCATGATGCCGTTGAGCAATTACCTGATCCCCTATTTCAAGATCACCGCCATGCAATTCAGCCTGCTTGTGGCGAGTTATTCGATCAGTGCTTTTATCTCAGGCTTATTAATAGCCATGTTCATTGACCGTTTTGACAGAAAGAGGTCTTTGCTTTTTGCGTATACAGGATTCTTAGTGGGTACGATTGCCTGTGGTTTTGCACCTACCTACGGACTATTACTGGCTGCCCGCATCCTCGCCGGTTTGTTCGGGGGGATTATCGGGGCACAGGTTCTTTCTATCGTTGCTGACCTCTTTGTCTATATTCGGAGAGGAAGAGCCATGGGCGTTGTCATGAGTGCTTTTGCTGCAGCCTCCATTTTGGGGGTACCTCTTTCACTTTATCTTACCAATCTTTTCAAATTTAACTGGCATGTGCCTTTTCTCCTGATTGGTTCACTCGGAATTCTGTTCGTTCCGCTTATTATCAGGTTTATTCCAAAAATGAAAGACCATATTGTAACAACTGGAAGGACAGGGTCCCCTTTTGATGCATTGATTATTGTATGGCGTGTACCGGCTCAAAGATCCGCCTTACTTTTCTCCGGGTTGCTGATGATGGGCCATTTTCTTATTATACCATTTATTAATCCTTTTATAGAATTCAATAAAGGGTTTTCAAAAGATATCATCCCCATGATTTATCTCTTTGGTGGTATTGCTTCATTTTTAGGAGCCATTTTATTGGGGCGGATTTCAGACAAGCTGGGTAAGTTGCCGATTTTTATGTGGTCGGTTTTTTTCTCCCTTTTTATGGTATTGATCATTACCCGAATGCCAACGGTACATTTTTCTGTTGTACTTTGTTTTTTTGCCATTTGGTTTGTTCTGGGAACCAGCCGGGCAATTACGGCACAGGCTATGATCAGTGAAGTGGTAAAATCAGAACAGCGGGGAAGTTTTATGAGTGTGAACGGTAGTGTTCAACAACTGGGAAGCGGACTGGCAGCACTGGCAGCAGGAGCGATTGTATTTACCGAAAAGTCAGGGAAGATATTGAACTATAGCTGGGTTGGGTATCTCAGCATACTGGTCTTGCTGAGCAGTATGATCCTGGGCTACTTTGTTTTCAGAAAAATTGATAAAAAACAAAACAAAGCCGTTTTGGAAAATGAGCTGCTGCAAGAAGTTATATAATCATTTTCCAGGAACCCTGTAGACCGGGTACCTCATATTTACCGGTTCAAAATAAGGGGAATTCTGATAAACAAAATTTAACTGAGCGCCAGCACTCTTTGCAAAGGTTGAATCTGTTGCTCTTCGTTGTAGTAGTTTTTCCTGAACAGCAGGATTATTTTTCAAAAATTCTGCAGCAATATCCTCGAATGAATACCCGGAAAAACCTTCTTTCTGTCCAAGGATGGCATCAAAAAAATTCCAGGTAAAATAAGAATCTTCGGTATTAGGTTCCAGCATTTCAATTAGAAAACGATTAGCCACCTGGTTCAGGGGAATATAATAATCGCCTTTGCGAAACTTCATTTTCTGAAAGCTGCTACTGATCTTAACCTCGCTGTTTACATGGTGCATTTCATTTTGACGGGCAGAACTTTTGTAATCGTCAATATGATAAACTTCCACTTCTATTGTCGAATCTTTTTTAAGTTCCCGAAGATCCACTTTATTCAATTTCAAAAGATCGATCACTCTCCACCAGCCCTGGGGTATAATATACGCGGCAGGTTTTTTGACCTCTGTTTTTACGGTATAATAATTATAAACCGGCACCTGTTTTTCAAATGGTTTGCTGCGATCGTAATATAATCTTGGCAGACCGGAAACTTCACTGGGTTTTCTTCCTGATGTATAACCTTTGAAGGTTACGTTGGTAGATTGTGATTTATCCAAAGACCAGCTGAAAGGAAATTTTGCTGCTGTTTTTACCGCTTCTTTTGTCTGATTACGGAGTTCTTTTATTTTCTCACTATTCTTTGCTGTGAAATCAATAAAGCATTGCATCAGCGCATAGGTGGCTTTTACCCGCTGGTCATAGGGTTTCAGCATATGCGTTTCAGGTACAAAAGCAAAGCTGTGCCAGAGTGTTGCATAACCGCTGCTATACCTGGGACTATCCCAAAATCCGGACCAGCCTGTTTCCGGTGTATCTCCAAAAGCATTTACATAAGGGACCAGGTCATATCCTTTTTCTTTCATTAATATAAACAACCCCGGTTCAAATTGCTGATTCATGAATGCTCCCATTGCTCCGCCCAGTTTGTTATGCTGTGAGGAAAGCAATGTCATCACATGCTGGTAATCGGCGCCATCACTTACGTGGTTATCAATAAAAACATCGGGGTCGAGTAAGTGAAATATTTCAGTAAAAGAACGGGCTTCTTTTGAATCACATTTAATAAAATCCCGGTTGAGATCAAGGTTTTGTGAATTGCCCCGGAATCCTTTTTCTTCAGGTCCGTTCTGATCAATCCGGTAGTTAGCACTCCGGTTTAAACAACCGCCAATATTGTAAACAGGGATAATGGCTAAAACAATATTATCCGGGATCTTGATTTTATTAATCACTATATCCCTTGCCAGCAGCATACTCGCATCTATTCCATCCGGTTCGCCGGGATGAATGCCGTTATTGATCAGAATGGTTCGTTTATTTTTTTTACGGATGTTTTCAAAATTATAGTCGCCATTATTGGATACCATAATGAGGTGCAGGGGAAATCCGGCATCCGTGGGACCCATCGTCAGCATTTTAATTTTGCCGGATTGCTGATCCAGTTTTTGCCACCAGTCAATAATTTCGGGATACGTGGGAGATTGTTTGCCACCAGTTTGTTCGAATTTTGTGGTAAATAATTGAGAAAAGGAAGCAGGAACTGCAAACAAAAACAATGACAGGGAAATAAATATTTTTTTCATTTTGGATGATATTTCAACTGGTTCAATAAATGTAGCAAATGAAACGGTATCATTCTTCTAAAGGGAGAATTGAGGAAAGAAAAAAGGGTAGTATTAATGCGGATGGACTTATTATCACTGATAAAACTACAGCATACCAATTAAAAAAGGCATCCCGGAACGAGATGCCTTTAAAATAATTTATTTAAATAATTTATTTAGCTGCATTCGCTTTTCTGGCCAACTTGCTTTTCAGGTTCGCTGCTTTATTTTTATGAATAACATTGCGCTTGGCCAGTTTGTCGATCATGGAGGCAACACCCGGAAATTTTTCGCCCATTTCTTTTCCTTTGATGGCCTTCAGATCCCGAATAGCATTACGGGTTGTTTTACCGTAATATTTATTTCTTTCGGTTCTTTTTGCAGACTGACGGGCATCTTTCTTTGTTGCGCTGTGGTTAGCCATTCTTACTTGTTTTTTAGGAGGGCAAAGGTAGGGCTGAAGGCCTTAACCACCAAATTTACAGCTATTTAATTGACTGCTTTCTTTCGGTCTTTACTGGAGTACAAGCCGGCAAAACAAGCTTAATAATCCTGCGACTCAGGCTATGTAAAACCTTCAAAATGAACCTTCAGTTTCCGGTTTTTCAACGATATTTGTGAGTTCAAAAGTTGATTATTTCCAAATTTCACTCTAAATGACGGATTTCTCTTATATCACTAATTCTTCCCCCGCTTTTATAGAAAATCTATACCGTGATTTTTTGAAGGATCCCGGGTCTGTTGACCCGGATCTGAAGAAATTTTTTGAGGGATTTGATTTTGCGGTTAATAATGCTTCACCCACCGGCAATGGTAAAATAGCACCGGTTTTACCTTCAGTTACAGTCATTCCGGATAAAACCATCCCAGCTGATACAGATTGGATGAATGAGCTACGGGTTTACCGCCTGATATTGGGATACCGGCATAAAGGTCACCTGATTGCAAAGACGAACCCCATCCGCCCGCGGAAGGACAGGGGGGCCAATATCGGATTGTCGTTTTTTGGACTTACGGAAGCTGATCTGGATAAAGATTTTTATGCCGGCAACCTGGCAGGGCTTGGAAAAGCTTCACTCCGAAATATTGTTGATCACCTGGAGAAATGTTATGCATCACATATTGGCATTGAATACAAGTACATCAGCGATCAGAAAAAGATCGATTGGCTTACTGAAGCAGTGGAAAATAAAATGCAGGAACAACTTTCCCTGGACAAAAAGAAAAGAATACTTGAGAAACTGAACCAGGGAGTGATGTTCGAAAAATTTTTGCATACCAAATATGTCGGACAAAAACGGTTTTCATTGGAAGGTGGTGAAACAACAATTGCCGCACTGGATGCCATAATCAATTCGGCTGCCGATCTGGAAGTACAGGAAGTGGTGATTGGGATGGCACACCGGGGAAGATTAAATGTGCTGGCTAATATCATGGGAAAAACCTATGCACAGATATTCAGCGAATTTGAAGGCACTGCGAAAATGGATCAAACCATGGGCAGCGGTGATGTGAAGTATCATATGGGTTATGGTAGTGAAGTGCAAACAATGAATGATAAAACCATACACTTAAAACTGATGCCGAATCCCTCACACCTCGAAGCGGTAGACCCGGTGGTAGTTGGTTTTACAAGAGCTAAGGCTGATGTCATGTATAAAAGTGATTTTGATAAGATACTTCCGGTATTGATCCATGGGGATGCTTCGGTGGCTGGCCAGGGAATAGTATATGAAGTATTACAGATGTGTAACCTGGATGGATATTATACGGGGGGAACGCTTCACTTTGTTATCAATAATCAAATTGGATTTACGACCGACTTTGATGATGCCCGGAGTTCGGATTATTGTACTTCGCTGGCCGCAGCCGTGCAGGCGCCGGTTTTGCATGTCAATGGGGATGATCCGGAGGCCGTAGTGAAATGTGTGGAAATAGCAACCCGTTTCCGCCAGGAGTTTAATGCCGATTTCTTTATTGATATGGTATGCTATCGTAAGCACGGGCATAATGAAGGCGATGACCCGAAATTTACCCAACCCCATTTATATGAACTGATCGATAAACATCCCAATCCAAGGGAAGTATATATAAAGTACCTGCTGGAAAATGGTGAGCCCGATGCACAGGAACTGGCGAAAGTGATGGAGAAAAAGTTCTGGGCAGATCTGCAGGAACGGCTGGATGAAGTAAAACAAAACCCATTGCCTTACCACTACCAGCCGCCGGAAGTAGCCTGGAAAAAACTCCGCAGGGCTACTGTTGGAGATTATGATCAATCCCCGGTTACGGCAATCAGTAGTGATAATTTTAAAAAAATATTTGATGCCATCATGGAATGGCCTGCCGGGTTTACGCCTTTAAGAAAGGTGAAGAAGATATTGCAGGATAAAATAAAATTGTTTGAGACTGAACAAAAAGTTGACTGGGCTACTGGCGAATTAATGGCATATGGCAGTTTGTTACAGGAGGGAAAAGATGTGCGCATGAGCGGGCAGGATGTCCGTAGAGGCACTTTCTCCCATCGCCATGCTGTATTGAGAGATGAGCATACAGATCTGCCTTATAACCGGCTTAGTCATATACCGGATGCGACAGGTACGTTCAGGATCTATAATTCCCTGCTAAGTGAATATGGTGTATTGGGGTTTGAATATGGATATGCCCTTGCTAATCCCAATGCCCTGGTATTATGGGAAGCACAGTTTGGGGATTTTGCCAATGGTGCCCAAATCATGATTGACCAGTTTATATCGGCCGGCGAACAAAAGTGGAACCGTATGAATGGCGTAACCTTATTATTACCGCATGGGTATGAAGGACAGGGGCCTGAACATAGCAGTGCCAAACTTGAACGGTTTCTGCAATTATGTGCCGAATTAAATATGGTTGTTACGAACATTACGACAGCAGCCAATTTCTTTCATGCCTTGCGCAGGCAGTTGGCCTGGCCTTTCCGGAAACCCCTGATTAATTTTTCACCCAAAGCCAATCTGCGCCATTCGGGTAGTTATTCCAGGATTGAAGATTTTACCACGGGTGGATTTAAAGAAGTTATTGATGATTCTTTTGTTGAGACAGTCAATGTGAAAAAAGTATTGTTCTGCAGCGGCAAGATATATTTTGATTTAGCGGAACGCCAGCAAAAGGAAAAAAGGATGGATATAGCAATTGTCCGCCTTGAACAAATTTACCCGCTGCCTTACAAGAAATTAGAGGCGTTGCAGGAAAAGTTTGGCAATGCCACCTGGTTCTGGGTGCAGGAAGAACCGCTGAATATGGGAGCAGCATCATTTCTGAAAATGAACTTAACCAGCATTAACTTTGGAATCATTGGAAGGCAACCTTCTGCTTCTACTGCAACAGGTTATAATAAAGTCCATCTGCAGGAACAGGCGGAGATCATTGAAACATCTTTTAGCATTTAAATTTGTAATAAGATATTATGATTGATATTATCGTTCCAACAGTCGGGGAATCCATAAGCGAAGTGACTTTGCTGAAATGGAATATAAAAGATGGCGCATATGTGGAAAGAGATGAAGTGATTGCTGAACTGGAAAGTGAAAAAGCCACTTTTGAGGTGAATGCTGAAAAAGCCGGTGTCATAAAACTTAGGGAAATCAAAGAAGGAGATACAATTAAGATAGGTGACCTGCTGGCCCGTATTGATGAATCAGCTGTTAAACCAGAACAGTCAGTAGTGGGTAGTAAGCAGTCAGCAGGGAAATCATCTGTTGATACTGTGACAGAAAAGAAGAAAAAAGAAACGGTTATATTCGAGAAAGTTCCTGACGCCTCTTCAGCGGATGGGGGTATAAAAGCAAGCCCGGTTGCTTCAGCCATAATTGCTGATAAGCAAGTTGATCTTACCCGGGTAACACCTACCGGTACTCAGGGAAAGATTCTAAAGGAAGATGTTCTGGCTGCCTTAGCTAACCCGGGCAAAAAAGCATTTGCCGGTTCGGAATTATTCAGCCGTAATGTCCGTACAGAAAAAATGAGCAACCTCCGGAAAACGATTTCAAGAAGATTAGTCGAGGCGAAAAACACAACCGCGATGCTCACCACTTTTAATGAAGTGGATATGAATAGCATCATGGAGATAAGAACAAAGTACAAAGACAAATTCAAAGAAATACACGGAGTAGGTCTTGGCTTTATGAGTTTCTTTGCAAAAGCCTGTGCTGTTGCATTGGCTGAATGGCCATCTGTAAATGCTTACATAGATGGCGACCAGTTGGTTTATCATGATTATGCTGATATCAGTATTGCAGTTAGTACACCCAGAGGATTGACCGTACCGGTTATGCGGAATGTGGAAAGTATGAGTATGGCCGATGTGGAGCGAAAAGTAGCTGAGCTGGCCGGCAAAGCAAAAGACAGTAAATTAACAGCCGAGGAATTGACCGGAGGAACATTTACTATAACGAACGGAGGTGTATTTGGATCCTTAATGAGTACGCCCATCATCAACATTCCGCAAAGTGCTATTCTGGGTATGCACAAAATCCAGGAAAGACCTATGGCGGTAAACGGACAAGTAGTTATAAAGCCGATGATGTACCTGGCATTAAGCTATGATCATCGGATTGTTGATGGCCGCGAATCAGTGAGTTTTTTGGTACGTGTTAAAGAATTGCTGGAGAATCCGGAACAATTATTGATTGGAAAGGATCCGGTAAAAACATTATTGGAACTGTAAAGATATTTTATGAAAAGGATTGGGACAGGCCTTCTTATTATTTTTGTATTATTTCTGGCTTCTTGTCAGAAAGAAATTGATTGGGGACTTGGCGGAGGTAATACAACCAGCCAGTTGCTTATAAGAATAAAATCGCAAACAGGTGCTGATACTACCCAACTGGATTATTATTACGACGCCAATAAAAGAATAATCCAGGAGAAAACGACAGGTGTCTCCGGGGGTATTAGTGTTGACAATGATCTTTTCATTTACCGGAATGCCTCAGGTATAATCACTTCATCAGTACAGAAAGCAGCAGCATTGATTGCCGCAGGCATAGACAGTATTAAAACACGTTATAATTATAATACCTCAACGTCAAAATATACCTCTTCTGTTTTTGATTTAGCCATACCCGGATTTTCGGTTACCGACAGTGCTGTTTATACTTATGATGCTTCCGGAAAGATCACAAGAGATGCTCATTATTTATCTGTTAGCGGATTGCCCATACCCCTGCCGCCCTTGCTGGGTTTGCAGAACGATTATACTTATTCCGCCTCCGGCACTGATCTGGCAGGCATTCAGCAGCTCGCTGCCACTGCACCCGGAGGGCCTCTTTCGCCTGTATCAGCCCAGGCTTTTTCATTCGATTCAAAAATAAATCCGTTGATTATTCTTAATGAAGGGATATTGCTGGCCCGGACCGGATTATTTAATGCCCATAATGCCACCAAGACCGTGGTCACCAATACGGTTTCACCCGCCAATGATTTTACCATGGATTATACTTATAAATATAACAGTGTCAACAAGCCTGATTCCTCTTTTGGCACCCGGACACCCGGAGGTGCAATAACTGTTTCAAAATACTTTTACCAGTAAATTCCATTGACTGTCCCGTTTTTAAACGGCCGATCTTGGATTAACTTACAGTGTGAGCCGTTATCATTCATATCTCAATTCAGCCTCGGCAATCCTTTCGGCGTATAAAGGCGAAGAGCCATTTACTTCCTTTATCAAAAAATATTTTTCGCAGCATAAAAAATTTGGCTCAAAAGACCGGAGGCAGGTAAGTCATTTATGCTATGGTTATTTCAGGTTGGGAAAAGCATTGCGTAATGTGCCGGTGGAAGAAAGAGTTTTAATTGCTTTGTTTTTATGTTCTCATCAGCCCGATGATGTGTTGCAGGAATTAAAACCTGAATGGAATGAAAAAATTGAATGGCCGTTTGATGAAAAGCTTTCATTGATCAACCATAAGCTTTCTATACAAGAAATTTTCCCCTGGCAGGATGCATTGAGTGAAGAGATGGATAAGAAGTCGTTTATTAAATCTCATTTAGAGCAGCCTGCTTTATTTCTCCGCTTAAGGCCGGGGAAAGAAGGGATTGTAAAACAAAAACTTACAAAAGGGGGTATTGGATTTCAAATTATATCCGGTAATTGTATGGCCCTTTCCAATTCATCTAAGGTGGATGCACTGATAGAGCTGGATAAAGAAGCCGTGGTGCAGGATTATAGTTCGCAGCGCGTGGGAGAATTGTTGGAAGTCGTCAGCACGGAACTCGTCAGACAGAGATCGTCAGACGAGTTCCGGGTATGGGATTGCTGCGCTGCAAGCGGTGGTAAATCAATTATGGCAAAAGACATACTGGCTGATATTGATTTAATTGTTTCTGACGTAAGAGAATCTATTCTAATAAATTTAGAAAAACGTTTCGTTGCGGCAGGAATTAATAACTATGAGAGCTTTGTTGCTGATCTGAGCAAACCATTAAGTATTTCCTTATCTACTTTTAACCTCATCATTGCTGATGTTCCCTGCACCGGGAGCGGCACCTGGAGCCGAACACCAGAACAGTTATATTATTTTAATGAAAAGAAGATTGATGAATATGCTGCCTTGCAGAAACAGATAATTGCAACAGTCATTACTCAATTGGAGCCGGGCGGGTACTTGTTGTATATCACCTGTTCCGTCTTTCAAAAAGAAAATGAAGCTATGGTCGATTTTATCAAAGAAAAATTCCATCTCCAGGAAGTGAAGATGGAATTACTAAAAGGATATGATAAAAAGGCAGACACCCTGTTTGCCGCATTATTGAAAAAGCCATTATAATTTAATCAGCTCTGCTGTTCCAATGATCTTCTGCCCGTTTAATACATTTATATAATATTTTCCTTTTGACAATTTGCCAATAGAGAGTTCAATCGTTTTTCTACCGGTTCCTTTCGAGTCTTTCAGTTGCATGACTAACCTTCCTTTAGCATCATAAATGACAACAGGCATATTGGTTACAGCATAAGCTGTTTCAACAACCAATGTGACAGTACTACCGGGTACGGGGTTTGGTTGAACAGATACCAACTCTTTATTTGGATTGGGATTACCTGAACCTGTGGCAAAACAACCCGATGCAATGTTAACAACAGCCGTATCAATATAAACGGCAGTAAAAGTTGCAGTGGCAGTATCAATGATCTGCCTGATGCGGTAGGAAACAGTTCCTGCTGTTGGACTGACGATCGTATTGTTAAACTGGTAATTATGGTTAGCCAGAATTTTTCCCGTCTGTGGATTCATTTCTCCCACTTTTGTATATACAATCTCGCCCGGAACTTTTCTTTCAATTTCATATTTCATGGCATCCACATCTTTGCTGGTCCAGCTAATCGTTGCATTACAGGTATTAACGGTAGCTCCCGAAGTGGCAAAATCCACCAACAGGCTGGAAAAAGCTTTTTTAAGATCAGGAATACCATAACCGATCCTGTTGTCAGGTGTTGCAGTTATGCTTCCCGATTGCTGGAGGGTCTTTAAAATCTTAATATTATTAAATTCCGGAAAACCCTGGCGAAGACAAGCACCCAGGCCTGCCATATTCGGACAAGCAAAAGATGTCCCGTTGGAGGTACCAATGGTGTTAGAAGTAGTTTGTACCAATGCAGCTACACCTACCGATGCCATATCAGGTTTTATCTGACCATCACCCGAAGGTCCATAACTGGAAAAACTTCCTACTACTCCTGCTGAGTTTACAGCCCCAACAGCGATAACACTGTCCCCGTCTGAAGGAGTAATAATAAAATGCCAGGGATCTGTCCCGGAATTTCCGGCTGCTACAAAAACCAATATGCCTTTTTTAGCTGCAAGGTCTGCAGCTATAGCAGACATAGTGGTATTGCCATCCAACCAGCTGTATGGATAGTCGGGCACGCCGCCACTAAAACCATAACCGTAACCTAGCGATGATGAAATTAAATCTGCTCCGGAACTATCCGATCTTTCTGCCCCGCAAGCCCAGTTAAACTCCTCAATTGGATATTCACTGGCATTATCTTCCGTCTGGTATAACCAGAAACTTGCTTTAGGAGCTTTTCCGATAAACTGACCGGGAATATTTGCAGCAATGGTGGAAAAGCAATTCATGCCATGACTTCCGTCATTCGTAACGTTTTGCTCCCGGGCAACAAAGTCCCAGGTACCTAATATTTGAGAATTAGTATTGACGCTATCAAATGCTTTTAGGATGGTATAATTATTAAATCCATTATCCAGCATGGCGATTTGCATACCCTGTCCCCTGAGTCCAATATTATGCAGGAACTCCCCCTGGTGAAGATGTATTTCATTATAGGAAGATGTTCCATAATTAAAATAATCGGAGGCTATCCCTTCAGTTCTTTGTTGAAAGGGAAAAGGGGTTATAATTTCTTCTATACCGAATTTATCACCTGCTGCCGGAACATTTTCTGCACCCCTGGCGGCTAAGGCCGTTACAATCTGCACAAAGGGCAAAGCGTTAATGGCTGTTATTGCGTTGGCGTCAGAAGTCTGAATGGTTACGGCATTCAACCACCGGGAAACATTGAGTATCGCCACGTTGGGAATATTATCAATTTGTGTGACATAGGAAGGTGTTACAGGTAGGTCCGTACTGTCTATCGGTAAACTATATCTTGTTCTTCTGTCAATAGCCCGTTGCGATAAATAGGAGAGTGGGGAAGAGAACGAATAAGGGGAACCGCCTTTATCTTTCAGTTTTACGATATACCGGGTAAACTGTGCCTGTGATTCAAGCAAAAAAAAGATCATCAGAATAAAAAAGGAAAAAAATTTCTTCATCGGTGCAGGCTTTTTTTGCCATCCTCAAATTTACAACAAATAACGAAACTTAGTTATGGTCGATCATCCACATGGTTATACCAAAGCCTATTTTGTAGGCTCCACTGGGATTACCGATATTGGGCTGATATTCCCATAATTCGTATTGTTTATAAACCAGCCCGGTGTTCTTAGCATATTTTTCTAAGGCATAATTTTTAAAGCCTGGCGGGGTATCTGTATAAAGTGTGTCTTTACCATTATTGCCCAATCCCCATTGCCCGTTATTATACCTGTAGTTCCTGCTATAGCCTGAAGGCGTGGTGATACCGTTTAACTTCAGAGAGTTATTACTAGAATTATATATCCTCATTTCAAATCCATTGGAAGGAGCATCAGCATTAACGGTGATGAGTCCAGTGGAATTACCGGCTATCCATCCCGCTATTTTATTAGCAGGAATCTGAACCTGGTTTGTAGCAGATACCCGGAATGTATCTACCAGATCTTTTTCATCGGCCTGTGCAACACTGTAAACATTTGAATAATTATTTCCCCGGTAACTGAAAGAAGGAGAAAAATTATCATAAGTAAAATCCCAGAATTCCATGAAGTTATCATTACTAAAGCTATAGCCCGCAGGGCCATAAGGATCATTGGGCAGGAATTTATTCCCTTTCCAGCTAAATCCATTCCGTATGGGTAAATGCAGTTTAATAAACCGAAGATTGTCCTCAGTAACTTCCACCTGGTCGGGTAAAGGAGTAATGTAATAAGAACCGGATGGCTGCCAGGATTGTAAGCCCGCTGTATCTCTCAGATAACGGTAAACCCGGTAAGCCGGTCTGCCGTTGTTATCCGTAATTAGTGCATCAATAACATGTTTTACCTGGAATGAATGTACTTCTGTAATTGTGCCAAAAGCGGTGTAAACCGTAGAATCAATCCGGTATGTAATGTATTTGCCAGTATTGAGGGGAATGTAGTCTGATAGTTTTTCGGTAGCAAACTCTTCTTTTTCATTGCAGGAAAAAAGAGTACAAACAACAATTGCCATTAAACTGAGGCGGGATATTGAATGAAGTCTCATAAGTGGTTTTTCTGTATTTACGGATACAAAATTTGTTCGGTTAGATATTGTTTATCAGGGTATTTGGATATTTAAAGCTACAAAAAAAAGCGGGGAAACATAGCCTCCCCGCTTATAAACGTATATTTTAAAGCTTTATTGCCTGAGGATCAGTCGGTAGGGACGGAATATGTTGCCCTACTACCGCTGTATAATCCCACCCCCGATAACATCATCGCCTTCATAAAAAACAGCACTCTGTCCGGGAGCAATTCCTTTGACATTTTCATAGAACCTGACATTCACTTTTCCTCCTTCAGCATAAAGGTTTGACAGACTTCCTTTGTCTTTGTAACGGATCTTGGTTGTTGCTTCCATACCCGGAGTGATAGTATCATATTTAATCATATTCAATTTACCAACTATCATTTCATTTTCCTCCAGGTCTTCTTCATCACCCAGCATCACGGTATTTGTATCGGGATTGATCCTGGTTACAAAAACAGGTTTACCAAAAGCAATATCCAGCCCTTTTCTCTGACCAATCGTATAAAAAGGGTACCCTTTGTGTTTGCCGAGAACATTTCCGTTTTTGTCAATGAAATCACCGCCGGCTACTCTTTCTTCCAGTCCATCAACCCGGCGTTTCAAAAACCCCCGGTAATCGTTATCCGGGACAAAACAAATTTCATAGCTCTCACTTTTTTTCGCCAGTTCAGGATAACCATAGTCCAATGCCATCTGACGAATTTCAGTTTTACGATAAGGCGCAAGCGGTAATAAAGTCCGGCTTAATAAATCCTGCTGTAATCCCCACAGGACATAACTCTGGTCCTTGGTATCATCAATCGCTTTGCTAACAACGAATCTTCCGGTATCCTGCTGGCGGATTTTTGCATAGTGTCCGGTCGCTATATAATCACAGCCTAATGCATCCGCTCTTTTTAATAAGGCTCTCCATTTAATATGTGTATTACAAAGCACACAGGGGTTTGGTGTTCTTCCGGCGAGATATTCATCCACAAAATTCTCAATCACAAAATCCCCGAACTCCTCCCGTATATCCAGGATGTAATGCGGAAAGCCATGCTCAACGGCTGCCTGTCTTGCATCATTGAATGAATCGATATTGCAGCAACCGGTTTCTTTTTTGCCACCGCCACTGGCGGCATAGTCCCAGGTTTTCATGGTGATCCCGACCACTTCGTAACCTTCATCATGCAGCATAAGGGCCGTAATGGTACTGTCAATACCTCCACTCATTGCTACTAAAACTTTTCCTTTGCGACTCATGATTAATAAAAAATGACCAGGCCCGTTTCTGGCGGGACAAGCTGCAAATATACAATGAAAAGACGGTGGGTTCAGTTTCGAATCAGGGAATTATATTGACTGTGTTAAAGCCATTTGCACAACAGGATTCCCCGAAAGGCCCTGGCAATATTTACCTTATTGTACTTATCTTTCCACACCCTATTAACCGGGAATCATATGAAGAAATTCATTTTTATTTTTTCGCTGTTTGTTATTAATAACTCCCTTACTGCCCAGGATTTAAACTATTATCTCCCGGACTCCATAACCTATAACCCGGCTATTCCAAAACCTAAGGATATTATTTATCATGAAGTAGGTGAATGGCATGTAACCCACGACCGGCTGGTGAACTATATGAAGGCGATAGCTGCTGCCGCACCCGAAAGAGTGACATTGGAAACAATGGGTTTTACTTATGAAAACCGCCCACAGGTATTGCTCATCATTACCTCTCCCAAAAACCAGATGCGCTTAGAAGAAATACGGCAGCAGCATATAAAGTTGACCGACCCTGTACAATCGGGTTCAGTCAATATTGACCCAATGCCGATTGTTGTATGGATTGGCCATTCCATTCATGGCAATGAACCCAGTGGCGCTAATGCCGCATTGGTAAGTGCTTATTATTTGGCGGCAGCACAGGGAAAACAAATTGATGAACTGCTGGAGAATGTGGTGATATTATTCGATCCTTCTTTTAATCCTGATGGGTTGCAACGGTTTTCTACCTGGGCTAACCAGCATAAGAGCAAGAATTTAGTTTCAGACCCCAACTCAAGGGAGTTTAACGAAGTATGGCCCGGTGGCCGTTTCAATCATTATTGGTTTGATCTGAATCGTGACTGGTTGCCGGCTGTTCATATTGAAAGTCAGAACCGGTTGGCCTGGTATCATAAATGGAAACCGAATATTCTTACTGACCATCATGAGCAGGGAAGTAATGCCACTTTCTTTTTTCAACCCGGCGTACCATCAAGAGTAAATCCTTTGACGCCTGATAAAAACCAGGAGCTGACTGCGAAGCTGGGGAAATATCATGCACAATTTCTTGATCGTATCGGCTCATTGTATTTTACAAAAGAAAACTATGATGATTTTTATTATGGCAAAGGCTCCACTTACCCGGATATCAATGGGGCTATCGGAATACTTTTTGAACAAGCATCATCCAGAGGTCATTTACAACAAACAGCAAACGGGCTGTTGAGTTTTCCTTTTACTATCCGTAATCAGTTTACAACGACTCTTTCAACTTTAGAAGGGGCACAGATTCTGAGAAAAGAATTTTTACAATGGCAAAGGGATTTTTTTAAAAATTCTTTTTCCGAAGCAGAAGCCGATACTGTTAAAGCATATGTATTTGCAGGCGATGTTATTCCTGAGCAAACGAATTTGTTTTTTACCATGCTTTTGCGTCACCAAATCCAGGTTTATGCTCTTGCAAAGGATATTACAATTGGTGGTTATAGTTACATTAAAGATGTAAATTTTATTGTACCGGTTCAGCAACCTCAATACAAACTGATCAAAACAATATTTGAAAAAACTTTGAAATATAAGGACAGTTTATTTTATGATATTACTTCCTGGACAATGCCGTTAGCTTTTGGATTACCCTTTGCAGCCGTGTCATCCAAAGTGTATAATAAGGATCTCCTTAATGGAACCAGAGGAGGTATTCATGGAGGTGGTTTTTATGGGGAGAATCAGCCATCAAAATATGGCTATGTTTTGAATTGGGAAGATTTTTATGCTCCTGCAGCGTTATATGAATTGCAAAATGAAGGCATTAATGTAAAGGTTGCTACAACATCATTCCATACATTAAAAGATTATCCGGCGGATCAGGGAACTCTATTTCCAAGAGGTTCCATTTTTATACCAATACAACAACAGGTCCTTTCTTCGGATAGTATTTTCCAGATTGTGAAACGACTGGCTGAAAAAAATAAAGTACTGATTAAATCTGTTAAAACAGGTTTAGTTTCTGAAGGGAATGAATTGGGTAGCAGCCGTTTTCAACCTGTCTCTAAACCATCCATTGCTATGATAGTTGGCCCGGGAGTTAATGCCACCGATGCCGGCGAAATTTGGCACCTGCTTGATCAGCGAATGAATATTCCAAGCACGCACTTGGAGCCTTCTGTTTTCAACCGGGTTGAATTAAATAAGTATAATACACTGATCATGGTCGGCGGTACATATCCTGATTTAAACAAAGACAAACTAAAAGCATGGGTGCAGGGTGGCGGTACTTTAATATTATCTGAAGAAGCGGTTAGCTGGGCTGCACAAAACGGGATCACCGATGTGAAATTCAAAAAAACTGGTTCACCCGTTGACAGTTCATCAAGATTATCTTATACGGATCGGGAACAAATAGACGGTGCACAACAAATACAGGGCGCTATATTTGGTGCTGATGTTGATCTTACGCACCCACTGGCTTATGGATATAATCAAAAAACAGTGAGTTTGTTCAAAGCCAATAAAGTGTTTATGGAGAAAAGCAAAAATCCTTATGCTACGCCTTTTTATTATGGCAGCAAACCGCTGCAAAGTGGCTGGGTAAGCAAGGAGAATAGTGATGCTATCAAAAATTCTGCGGCTGTGATCGTGAATACGGTGGGTAATGGCCGTGTCATTAGTATTGCTGACAATCCCAATTTCCGCGCTTTCTGGCTGGGGGGAAGTAAGTTGTTTATGAATGCTATTTTCTTCGGAAGATTAATTGATGCGGCGTCCGGGAGAACCGATGATTAGTTTGTCGTTTAATTATACACATTTTATTTTTATCCCAGGTTGGTCCTGTTTCCCTTTCAGGAATAATCTTATCTTGCCCCTCCTTAATAATATTTACGAACTTTTAAAATTGAGCACTATGATTAAAATGCAAGTTATCGGCCGCTTAGGCAAAGATTGTGTTGTAAACACCGTCAATGGAAAAAACGTAATCAACTTTACGGTAGCACATTCGGAAAAGTACAAAGACAGCCAGGGTACCCTGCAGGAAAAAACCATTTGGGTGGATTGCGCTTACTGGACAGACAGAACGGCTATTTCCCCTTACCTGCAAAAAGGCACCCAGGTTTTTGTTGAAGGTCAGCCGGAAGCCCGGTCTTTTCAACGCAATGACGGCACACCGGGTTCTTCTCTTTCGCTTCGCGTAAGAGAAGTGCAACTATTAGGAAGTAAAAGTGATAACAGTGGCGGAGGTTCTTACCAACCCAATACGGCTGCTACAAATTCAGGTAGTAATGTTGCTGCACCCAGTGATATTACTGAACCTGTGGATGATTTACCCTTCTGAAGTCGCAACTAAGAACTAACACATAGCCTTTCCTTTCGGAGAGGCTTTTTTATTATATTTAGGTAACTTGAAACTATGATTCGGTACTTGATTATTTTTTGTTTGTTAATGCCTGCCCGGATATCTGCTCAGCAGATTAATCGTACCGTGGAAACAGATGTGCTGGTAATTGGCGGAGGTGTAGGAGGTACGGCCGCTGCCATTCAAGCTGCAAGAATGGGCGTAAAGACTATTTTGATGGAACAGACGAACATGCTGGGAGGGATGCTGACAGCAGCTGGGGTAAGTTGTACAGATGGAAACGATCAATTACCTAGTGGTATGTGGGAAGAATTTAGACAGGCCTTGTATAAACATTATGGAAGAAATAAACTTAATAGTGGCTGGGTCAGCAATACCAACTTTGAACCGCATGTGGGGGACAGTATTTTTAAAGCCTGGGCAGGCAGAGAGAAAAAATTGAAAACTTATTTTGGTTATTCCTTTGAATCTGTTCAGAAAGTTGGAAATAAAGTTACTGGTGCAACATTCCATAATAAGGACCTTAAAAAATTTCTTACTGTTAAGGCAAATGTCGTGATTGATGCAACCGAGCTGGGTGATGTATTTGCCGCAGCAGGGGCTGATTATGATTTGGGAATGGATGACCCGGCCGTTTCCGGGGAAAAAGAAGCAAGAGAAAAGAATGCGATCATACAGGATCTGACCTGGGCTGCCATATTGAAAGATTATGGCCCGACTGCCGATAAAACCATAGGAAGGCCTGCCAACTACGACCCAACGAAATATTATTGTTGCAATACGGAAGCGCCTTGTACGGATAAATCCTGGAATGGTGATAAACTAAAAATGCTGAACTATGGCAAACTGCCCCGAAGTCCCGGAGCAACATTTGATAAGTATATGCTGAACTGGCCGGCACATGGAAATGATATTTACCTGAATGTAGTTGAAGATAGTCAAGAGTCAAGAGTCAGGAGTTATGAGTTGGCGAAACAGCATACACTCGGTTTCATTTATTTTTTACAAACACAATTAGGGATGAAAAATATTGGATTGGCGGATGATGAATTGGATGGTGGGCTTGCCTTAATTCCTTATAACAGAGAAGGCAGAAGAGTAAAAGGCATGGTGCGGATGAATATCAATCATATAAAAAATCCGTATGATTATAATTTGTATCGCACGGGTATTTCTGTAGGTGATTACCCGGTGGATCATCATCACGCACAATACCCGGGAAAAGTGCCTGAGATAGAATTTCCACCGATACCTTCTTACAATATCCCGATGGGGGCATTGATACCGGAAAAAATAGATGGTTTGATCGTTTGTGAAAAAGGAATTTCTGTATCCAATATTGTAAATGGTACCACCCGATTGCAGCCGGTGGTTTTATTAACAGGACAGGCGGCTGGTATTCTTGCAGCGAAAGTGATCGTACCCAAAAAGAAACACATTGAAGTGAGGCAAGTACCCGTGAGAGCGGTACAGGAAGAATTGCTGAAAGCTAAAGCATACCTGCTCCCTTTTGTGGATGTAAAACCCGATAACCCGTATTGGGAAGTAATTCAGAAAATAGGTGTTACCGGCATATTAAGAGGAAACGGAAAAGCGGAAGGCTGGGGAAATAAAATGTTCTTTTACCCGGACAGTACCGTAGTTGCTGAAAAGTTAGAGGATGATATTAGTGATTATGTGGAGGGTTATGAGAAATTAAACGATACTCCAGAAGGAAAAGAAACGTTTGTTTCGATCTCTCAAGCATTTAAAATACTTGAACGAATTTATGTTGCCATTAATCAACCCAAAGGGAAATACCCTTCCGTGATTGATGATGTTTTTAAAGCTGGCAATTTTGATAAAATCTGGGTCAATATGGGTCTTCAGGATTACCGGCCCGACCGGCCTGTAAAAAGGTTTGAACTGGCCGTATTATTTCATTCGCTGATTGATCTTTTTGAAATAAAGGGAAGGTATATTAACAACAATGGTAAATAGCGGTTATGAAGAAATATTTTTTCTGGATATTGATTTTATTTTTGAGTGATGCTGCTTTTTCACAAAATCAGAAAGAAGAAAAATGGAAGCTGTCCATCCAGACCTGGACTTTTCATAAATACAGTTTTTTTGAATCAGTTTCTAAGGCCAGGGAACTGGATGTGAAATATCTTGAGGTTTATCCGGGTCAAAAACTGGGGCATGGCGATGAATCAGCATTTAGTTATAAGCTTACAAATGAAAAGAGAGATCATATTAAAAAGTATTTAAAACAGGTGGGAGTAACTGTAATTGCATTGGGAGTTATTGATAAAGATTATTATACAAAAGATAACCTGGAAAAATTCTTTGAGTTCGCGAAGTACATGGGAATTTCTTTTATCACCGCAGAGCCAGAATGGGAGGACCTGGATGAATTCAACAGGTTAGCCCGGCAATATCAAGTGAAAGTGGCCTTGCATTGTCACCCCAAACCAGCCAGTCATTACTGGCATCCGGATACTACATTAAAAGCATTACAGGGAAGAGCTTATATGGGTGCCTGGCCGGATATCGGACATTGGGCCAGAAACGGTGTAAATATCCGGGAGGCGATGAAAAAAATGGAAGGTAAAATATGGGGATTGCATTTTAAAGATGTAAAGGAGTTCGGCAATGTGAAAACAGAAGACACGTTGTTTGGAAAAGGTGTTTGTGATTTGCCTGCTGTTGTAAAAGAGTTGAGGCGGCAGAAATTCACGGGTGTTATCTCAATGGAATATGAAGCAAATGAAAATGACAATATGAAGGATATGATAGAGAACACGAAATTTTACCTGGAGCAAATAAAAAGACGCTGACCTAAAAAAATTCTAATCCAGTAACAAAACACCCGGTTTATGAGTTCTAGAAGAAAATTTATTAAACAATTGGGCGCTGCATCCGTAGCATTGCCCCTGTCTTCTATGGCAGCAACTGCCATTCCGGTTCAGGTAATTCCTTATACAAAAAAAATATTCCCGAATGACAAAATAAGAGTGGCGGTGATTGGCTTTGGCATCATGGGTAGCAGAAACGTAAAGACCCTGTTGCAGATCCCCGGCGTTGAATTTGCTGCCGTTTGCGATTTATATAAAGGAAGATTGGAAAGAGCAAGAGAATTATATGGCCCCAATTTATTCACCACACAGAACTATGAAGAGCTGCTTGATAAAAAAGATATTGATGCGGTGATCATCTGCACAAGCGACCAATGGCATGATGTGATTTCTATAGCTGCTATGAAAAAGAACAAAGCCGTGTATTGCGAAAAGCCTGTTGTACATCAATTAAACCAGGGATTGGAGGTGATCCGGGTGCAGCAACAAACCAAAGCCATCCTGCAGGTGGGTAGCCAGCGGGTGAGTAGCATTGCTTATGCCAAGGCAAAGGAATTATATAAAGCGGGTGAGATAGGACAATTGAATTGTATTGAAGCATCCTTCGACCGGCACACCGCCCTGGGGGCCTGGCAATATACGATGCCGCTGAATGCAAATGAGCAAACCATCGCCTGGAGAAAATACCTCAAAACAAATCCAGCTATACCTTTTGATGCAAAACGATTTTTCTGGTGGCGTAATTATAAGGAATATGGGACGGGAGTGGCGGGTGATTTATTTGTACACCTGTTGTCGGGTATTCATTTTCTCACAGATTCAAAAGGACCCTCCAGGATTTTTGCTACCGGTGATTTAAGTTATTGGAAAGATGGCCGCAATGTGCCCGACGTAATGACTGGTGTGATGCAATATGAAGCCACGAAAGAACACCCGGCTTTCCAGGTCTTATTAAAAGTAAACCTGGCCAGTGGCGCCGAAAAAGTGGAAAGCGGTAAAGTAAAATTTTATGGTACAGAAGGAGTTATTGATTTTGGCTGGAATGACTTTACAATTTACAGGAATAAATTTTCCAGTTATCCAAACATTGGGGGATGGGATGCGTTGGATACTTACCCTGAAGCGATGCAACGTGAGATATTGCGGGAATATAAACAGAAATATCCAGCGTCTGAGGGTATAACTGTTGATTCAAAACCCATTCGGTTTACGGCACCTGAAGGTTATGATGACCGGTTTGACCACTTTGTAAATTTCTTTGAATCAGTCAGAACCGGAAAACCGGTAGTGGAGGATGCGTTATTTGGTTTTCGGGCTGCCGCTCCTTGTTTAGCTTGCAATGAAAGTTATTTTCAAAAGAAAGTGATTAATTGGGATCCGGGTACTATGCAAATAGTTAACAAGATATAATTAGAAATATTTTAGCTTAAGTAAACCACTGTGGACTGTTGATTATGGACTGTGGTCCATCCTTATCTTTGCTCCATGCCAGAACAATTATTTTCCTATCAGCAATTATTCGATTTTACAGAGTCTGTTTTTCAAAAAATTGGTTGCAGTGATGAACATGCAGCTACAGCTGCAACATCATTATTGTCAGCCGATCTGCGGGGAATTGATTCTCATGGCGTAGCCAGGTTGAGTGGTTATGTACGTCTCTGGGAAGTAAAACGGATTAATGCCAGACCTGAAATAAAAATAATTCATGAGACGCCTTCAACAGCCGTTGTGGATGGCGATAGCGGACTGGGATTAGTGATTGCACCTTTTGCGATGCAGATCGCTATTGAGAAAGCCAGGCAAGTTGGTACCGGATGGGTAAGTGTGCAGAACAGCAATCATTTTGGAATTGCAGCTCATCATGCCATGATGGCTTTGGAACATGATATGATTGGCATCGCTATGACAAATGCAAGTCCGCTGGTGGCTCCGACTTTTTCTATTGACAAAATGCTTGGTACGAACCCGATCTGTATGGCAGCCCCTGCCGGTAATGAACCGCCTTTTGTCGCTGACCTGGCCACCACGACTGCCGCCAATGGTAAGTTGGAGATCCTTCAACGAAAAAATATACTAACACCTGACGGCTGGGTACAGGATAAGGATGGCAATCCCTCCAACGATCCCCATGCATTGAAAACGGGTGGAGCATTATTGCCACTGGGTGGTGACCGCGAACATGGCAGTCATAAAGGGTATGCACTTGGTGCGATGGTTGATATTTTTTCTGCCTTGTTAAGTGGTGCCAATTATGCTCCCTGGGTGCCGCCATTTCCAGCTTATGTACCTATGCCGGCACAACAACCCGGAAAAGGAATTGGTCATTTTCTTGGTGCGATGCGGGTAGATGCTTTTCGCCCGGCTGATGATTTTAAAAAAATATGGATCATTGGATACAGGGATTCCGGAAAGCAAAAACTGTTCCCGGGGAAGAAAAAGTATTGGTGCCCGGTGATCCTGAACGGGCGTATGAAGCAGAGAGAATGGTAAACGGAATTCCGCTGCTGGATGCTGTGGTGGCTGATTTAAAGTGGTTGGGGGAGAAATTTTCATTAGATTTGATGCTTTATTAAATTGGAAATATGAAATGGTATTTAAATATGTTGGTTATTTTGGTTTTAGTAACAGGTTTTACTTCTTGCCAGAAAGAGCCTGATGAAACCCTTGATAACCCTGTTCCAAACACGGTCACGGTTATACCTATGTTTAAAGTTGTTGAAATTGACAACCTCTCTCCAGGTCAGGATTCCATAATACGTATTTTAAAAACCGTATTTACTGGGAATCAGAAAACTGTTGTTATCTCCGAGATACAACCCCCTTTTTTAACGGATACACTCAACACGGTATTTACCTATAATGCGCAAGGCTTGCTTTCTGGTATCAATGCGTCAACTTCACTTAACCCGGCATTTTCAATAGCCCGGTATAAATTTACCTGGAATGGTACGAGGCTGGCTAAAGTTGTTTGTGATACGTCAGGTATTTATGCGAATACATTCGATTTTACGTATGTTCCGTCGGGGGTTAATACCTTAATAAATGTTGTTGAATCACCATCGCGGGAAACGATAACGCCCACTTACTTTAATAAGTATAAGCATACAATAACCGTAGACGGACAATTTGTTCCTGTCTATGAACACTGGGCCAGTCATAGTTATATTTTTCAGGGGGGGATTCCGGAAAACTACCATGACACTGCGCACATTTATTATTCATACTCCGGGGGCGATGTCACCTCTTATCTGGCCTATGCCTCCAGGCATGATACGTCGGGAGCCGGAGGTAGTATTACAAATATTCAGAGGGATACGATGCAGGCAACATTTGCCCGCAGCCCCTCAGGTGGAAATATTGCAGACTCGCTTAAAAAAATTTTTGGCAGTGATATATACACCCTGCAGAATTTTGAACTATTGGAATTTTATGAATACCGGCCAACTATTTTTAGCTATTGGGAGCCCTATAAACATTTTTACAATAGACCGCTTACTGCTTCTTTCTATTCAAAAAAGGCCTGGTTAAATGGCGTTTTTGATCCTGCGCAATCCTATACAAATGAACAGGAGAAAAAAGTGGTTAATAGCTTTGATGCCCAGGGACGGCTTATCCGGTCTGATGTTTACCAGGATTTTATTTTTACAGGTATCGAAACCGTTTATAAGATTTCTTATTACTGATAGGGATTCCGTCTTATTCAAGGGATTGTATAATGATATATCTTTGCCGCCTTGCTTGCTGATTAGTAAATCCATAAAAATCTCTGGAGGGGGAACAAATGAAAGTAATGAAGTTTGGCGGCACCAGTGTGGGTAAGCCGGAACGAATGCACCAGATCGTATCATTAGTTACCAAAGAAACTGAGCCGGTTATTGTGGTCTTGTCAGCCTTATCAGGCACTACCAATGCACTGGTGGAGATTGGTAATCATATTGCAAACGGAGACCGGCAAACGGCGAAACAATCTATTGACAGGCTGGAAGCACATTACCAGAATTTTATTTCCGGGTTGGTAAAAAAACCGGAGACTATTGTCAAAGCGAAAGCAATCATTTTCGAGCATTTTGAATTTCTCAATATCATTCTTAAAATATCATTCAGCGAAGCTTTAAGTAAAGATATCCTGGCACAGGGTGAATTATTATCCACAAAACTATTCTGTATTTATCTTGAAGAGCTGGGTCTGGATCACCTGCTGTTGCCTGCCCTGGAGTTTATGACGATTGATAATTATGATGAACCACAGATCGGCAGTATAAAAGTGAAATTGTCTCAAATTCTCAAAAAAAATAAGAATAAGAAAATATTCGTTACACAGGGTTATATCTGCCGCAATGCCAGGGGGGAAGTAGACAATCTGAAAAGAGGAGGTAGCGACTACAGCGCATCTTTGATCGCTGCTGCCATTAATGCATCAGTTTGTGAGATATGGACGGATATTGATGGTATGCATAATAACGATCCAAGGGTGGTAAAGAAAACAGTTCCGGTAGAACAAATGAGTTTTGAAGAAGCAGCCGAGTTGGCTTATTTCGGAGCAAAGATCCTCCACCCGGCTTCTATCTGGCCCGCTCAGCAATATAAAATCCCGGTAAAGCTGTTAAATACCATGCAGCCGGAAGCAAAAGGTACTACGATAACTGAGGATGCGGGGAGTGTGGGCGTAAAAGCGGTAGCAGCCAAAGATTCAATTACCGCGATCCGCATTAAGAGCAGCCGGATGTTACTCGCTTATGGTTTTTTAAGAAAGATATTTGAAGTGTTTGAAAAATACCGGACATCAATAGATATGATTACCACATCGGAGGTCGCCGTATCTCTAACTATTGATAATATAGCAAACCTAAAAGAAATCATAAAAGAACTGGAAACTTTCGGGACCGTGGAGATTGATCATAATCAAACCATCATTTCAGTAGTGGGCAACCAGGTTTCCGAAACCGCGGATATCCTGAAAAAATTGTTTGGATCTATTATGAATATCCCCGTTCGTATGGTGAGCTACGGGGGAAGCCCGCATAATATTTCCCTCCTGGTACCTGCAGCATTCAAGACACAAATTCTGCAGCAGCTGAATAAAGGAATGTTCGGACTGGAATGAAATTTGCAAATAAGGAAATACTTAACAATCCAGGTTCATCGTTAATGTGACAAAAGTCATACTTTTAGTTTCGTCGTCCCTTTAGTTTTGAAAACAAACACACTATTTACTATGCGGTTTATTTCTTTTATGCTTGCCGGTTTCCTGTTAGTGATGGCTTCCGGATGGGAAACCGATTTTGATAATGCCAAAAAACAGGCCGAGAAAGAACATAAACTTATCCTCTTGAATTTCTCCGGCTCCGATTGGTGCATTCCCTGTATCCGGCTACGCAAGGAAGTTTTTGAGAATACAGTATTTAAAACTTTTGCCGATAGTAATCTCGTCTTACTGAATGCCGATTTCCCCCGCCTTAAAAAAAATAAATTATCCAAGGATTTACAAAAGAAAAATGATAAGCTGGCAGAAAAATATAATACCCAGGGAAGTTTTCCTATGACTTTATTACTGGATGCCAAAGGCCAGGTGATCAAATCCTGGGAAGGATATCCCAATCTCACAGCAGAACAATTTACCGGGCTGTTAAAAGGTTTTGTAAATGCCCGGAAGTAGTACCCTGACGATAGCGCCCTCTATTTACCGCAAGGTTCTTAAATTAATGGGAAATCGGTTTGAGATTACCGTTGTTTCGGATAACGAAAAAGATGCATTAACACGAATTGATGAGGCGGTTGGAGAGATCAGCCGGATTGAAAAATTACTCACCACGTTTAAAGAGGACAGCCAGACAAATCTTATTAACCTGAATGCAGGTATGGCCCCGGTAAAAGTGGATAGAGAGGTATTTGATATTATAAATCGATCCAAACGAATATCTGAAGTAACACAAGGTGCTTTCGATATTACATACGGTTCGGTGGATAAAAAACTCTGGAACTTTGATAAAGGCATGACGTCTTTACCGGATGCTGAAACTGCAAAAAATGCGGTCCACCTGATTAATTACCGGAATGTGATATTGGATGAAAAAAAATGTACGGTCTTTTTAAAAGAGAAAGGGATGCGGATTGGTTTTGGAGGGATTGGGAAAGGTTATGCTGCAGAAAGAGCTAAATATATCCTTCAGCAAAAAGGAATTACCAGTGGTATTGTAAATGCGGCCGGAGACCTTACTGCCTGGGGAAATCAGCCTGATGGAAAGGAGTGGACCATTGGTATTGCAGACCCCAATTCAACACATCACCCTTTTTCTTACCTGAGTATAACGGATATGGCCATTGCCACATCGGGCAATTACGAGAAGTTTATTACGATTAACGGGAAAAAGTATTCACATACGATTGATCCTAAAACGGGGTTACCGGTTACGGGTATCAAAAGTGTAACCATCATCAGTCCCAATGCAGAAGTAGCCGATGCGATGGCCACACCGGTGATGATCATGGGAATCAAAGTGGGGTTGAATCTCGTAAACCAGGTAAAAGGATTATCTTGTATTATAATAGATGATAATGATAAAATATACACATCAAAAAACATACACCTGAAATGAAGAAAACCAAACAACGTCTAAAAGTATTACGTATTTCAGTTGCAGTCCTTACTTCTGCTGCCATTTTAGGGTCCTGCACAACAGTAAAGGAATACCAGAAAAATAAATTGAATGATGGAGAAATGACATTAAGTTCCCGGAAAGTGGAGAAAACTGAAATGAGTTTTCAAACCTACCGGGAGGGTGCATCCGGTGCTAATGGTGGAAAAACAGGCGGTGGTTGCGGTTGTAATTAATAACTCATTTCAAAATCAAATCAATGAAAAAAATCTGCTTATCCGTTGTGGGAATATTTCTTACACTTTTTGCCGCTTTTGCCCAAACAACACCTAAAGACAGTACGGAATACAAGAGCCGAAAGTTAACTTTTGAAGAAGCCAACCTGGTAACCAGTTATTATCGGCAGGATGGAAATAATTCTGCCGTTACCGGCGGTATCGGCACCGAGAAGCTTACGGATATTTCCGGTGCCATTGATGTAAAGCTTACCCGGTGGGACAGGCATGATAAGAAACACAGTTTTGATGTAGAAGTGGGCATAGATCATTATACTTCTGCTTCTTCAGACAAGGTTAACCCGCAATCAATTTCTTCAGCTTCTTATGCGGATACAAGAATTTATCCATCCGTAAACTGGTCAATGGAAAATCAAAAAAAGGGCTCCACTGTCGGTGCCGGGATTTCTTTTTCTACGGAATTCGATTACCAGTCCATTGGTGCAAATGTGAGTTTTGCTCAAAAAACAAAAAACCGTAATGGGGAGTTTACGGCAAAACTCCAGGCGTATATCGATCAGGTCAAGATTATCCTGCCGGTTGAACTTAGACCTCCCGGAGGAGGGGATGATGATCAGAATTATGATTCAAAGGCCCGTAATTCCTACAGTGGTTCTTTATCCTATTCTCAGATCATTAACCAACGGTTGCAGATCATGTTTATTGCGGATTTTATAAGTCAGCAGGGATACCTGGGGCTTCCTTTTCACCGGGTTTATTTTCCCGGCGTCACATTGCCCAGTGTTGAAAATTTACCTGATACGCGGATGAAAATACCTCTTGGATTCCGGGCTAATTATTTCCTGGGAGATAAAGTAGTGCTCCGGAGCTTTTACAGGTACTATCATGATGATTGGGGATTGTCGGCCCATTCCATTCAACTGGAGTCTTCCATTAAATTCACTCCATTTCTGTCGGTTACCCCATTTTACAGGTATTATACACAAACCGCTGTCGATTATTTTGCAGCTTACAAAGTTCATGCAGCAACAGATCAGTATTATACCAGTAATTATGATCTATCAAAGTTCAACAGCAATTTTTATGGAGCTGGTTTCCGGATAACTCCTCCGAAAGGGGTATTTGGAATGCGTCATATGAATGCGCTGGAGTTGCGGTACGGTCATTATACGAGGACCAATGGTATGAAGTCGGATATTATAACGTTAAGCCTGAAGTATAAATAAATCATACTCTGAATTGACTTGAAATGCCCTTGTTCATTTAACCTGAGCAAGGGCATTTCTCATCATAGTAAGGGTAAATAAATTAACTGCAGTAGCTCAACTCATAATTTAAGTTTCTTTGAATTTTTTCTTTTGAGTATCAATCTTATGGGAAGCAATAAGAAAAATAAAAATACCCAGAGAAATTCCGCTCAAAATAAGCAACAGGGGTATTTCTGAATTTTTGAATTTCCTGAAAAATCCATAGAGTACTGGTGCAAGGGGAAACAGGTAAAACAGCAGATACCTGAAATTGGTATGGACTGATAATTTTAATTTACCAGGACTCTCAAACTCATCCAGGTTCACTTTTAGGCCGAACTAACAAAAGGGTCCATTATTCTTTAAACTGAAATTGTTTTCGTCTGTCCAATGGGATGACAGAGTCTGACAGTTGTTGATGCAGTTTTGAAACTCAGCTTTCGTGGCCTGGTATTTAAAAACCCTCTTTTGAAAATCCATGTCATGAAAGATAGAGAATAAATCTTGTCCGATATTGTTGTTACACAATCAGCAGAGCATCTCCATAACTAAAGAACCTGTATTTGTCCTTAATGGCTTTTTTATACGCTTCCATGGCCAGTTCATACCCGGCAAAAGCACAGGTCATAATCAACAGGCTTGTTTTGGGCAAATGGAAATTGGTAACTAATGAATCGGCAATATTAAAATCATACGGCGGATGAATAAACATATTGGTCCAGCCCTCAGAAGGTTTCAATAATTTTTGAGCCGTGAAAGAAGATTCCATTCCACGCATTGTTGTTGTGCCAATAGAGCAGATACGATGGCCGTATTCTTTGGCCCTGTTTACAATTTTACAGGCTGTTTCGTCAATATGATAATATTCAGCATCCATTTTATGTTTGCTCAGGTCTTCCACTTCAATCGGCCGGAATGTACCCAGGCCGGTATGCAGGGTAATTTCTGCAAAGCGGATACCTTTTATCTCCAGCCTTTTGATAAGCTCACGGCTGAAATGCAAACCGGCAGTAGGTGCAGCAACGGCTCCTTCATGTTTTGCATAAACCGTCTGGTAGCGTTCCTTATCTTCTTCGTCTGGTTTCCGTTTAATGTATTTGGGCAACGGAGTCTCCCCTAATTTTTCTAACTGACCCCTGAAATCTTCTTCACTGCCTTCCCATAAAAAGCGTATCGTACGTCCCCGGCTGGTGGTATTGTCAATTACTTCTGCCACCAGGTCTTCCTGGTCGCCGAAATAAAGTTTGTTGCCCACCCGGATCTTCCGGGCCGGATCAACAATAACATCCCAAAGCCGGTTGGGTTTGTTGAGTTCACGGAGTAAGAATACTTCTATTTTAGCTCCGGTCTTTTCCTTGCGGCCATACATACGGGCCGGGAAAACCTTGGTATTATTAACGACAAAAACGTCCTTATCATCAAAATAATCCTGAATGTCCCGGAAGTGTTTATTCTCGATCTCACCGGTGTGACGATGAACCACCATCATACGGGCATCTTCACGTCTTTTAGCGGGGGTTTGGGCAATAAGGTTTAACGGAAGGTCGAAACGGAATTGTGAAAGCTTCATGAGTTTGTTGGGTTTAAATCAAAAAGTCTCATGACGCAAACCGGGCATAGCGCCGGAAAGAGATGATCCTCGTCCGGCCTTACGGCGCCGGGCTTGGTCAAAACGACTGCATTTAAAGTTGGCAAAGGTAGGCTATTTGCCTGCAAAATCCCGATTAATTTTTCACATTTTACAATGCCTGTTCTGGCAATAATTCTCAGAAAAGACGGTAAATGGCATCCCTCGGACTGGTCTGGAAGAGTAAAAGTTGTTCAGATGGAAGGATAAACTGCTGTCTGCAAATTCTTTATTTAATTTGACAATTATCTCCTCATTTCCGCAAAACCGGTACTATTTCGCTGCTTTTATTGACACTAAATTTTAGGAAGATGAGTTGCTAGCCGGTCAGTTAAAAAAGCGTAAAGGATTTTAAGATGATCACAATGACTCTTCAGCCCTATCGGATTATTCAGACTAAACCATAATTCCTTTTGGAATGGAATCAATAAGTTTCTTTGTGTAGGCTGATTGGGGGTTAAAATATATATCATCGGCTTTGCCGCTTTCTTCAATCCTTCCCTGGTTCATTACCATGATCCGGTCGCTGATATAACGTACGACTGAAAGATCATGTGAGATAAAGATGATCGTAAAGCCAAACTCCTTTTTCAAATCATTCATCAGGTTTAATACCTGGGCCTGTACACTTATATCCAGAGCTGATACAGGTTCATCACAAACAATAAAAGATGGATTCAATGCAAGAGCCCGGGCAATAACAATACGCTGACGCTGCCCACCACTGAATTCATGCGGATAACGGTTAAAGTGTTCTGCTTTCAGGTTTACTTTCTCGAGTAACTCAGTCACTTTGTCTTTTCGTTGCCTATCCGTTGGTAAAATGCTATGTACTTTCATGGGCTCGGCAATAGCAGAACCAATTGTTATCCTGGGGTTCAGGGAAGAGTAGGGATCCTGGAAAACGATCTGCACTTCTTTTCTCAACGATCGTAATTCATCTCTTTTTTTTGCAGTAAGATCAGTACCCTTGTAAATAATTTTTCCGGAAGTAGGCTCAATCAACCGTAGTAAGGTTCTTCCCAAAGTTGTTTTACCACAACCACTTTCGCCAACAAGGCCCAGCGTTTCACCGTTACATACATCAAAACTAACCTCATTGACGGCTTTGGTAAAGGAACGGGGTTTTCCCAAAAATGTTTTTTTATCAGGAAACCATACTGATAAATTTTCAACCCGGAGCAGCACCTCGGGACTAACCGGCCAAATTATTTCTGGATTCAATATTTCTTTTTCATTAGCCGGAATTTTATCTTCCAGGAAGTCACTAACTACCGGCAGCCGTTTCCCTCTTTCATGATTCACCGGCCTGCAGGCAAGCAAAGCCTTTGTGTAAGGATGTTGGGGTGCGGTCAGCAGATCCTTCACCGTATTTTGTTCCACAATTTTACCCTGGTACATTACGGCAGCCCGGTTAGCTATCTCAGCTACCACACCCAGATCATGCGTAATAAAAATGACTCCCATATTGGATTGTAACTGTAATTCTTTGATTAGTTGCAGGATGGTTTTCTGAACCGTCACATCCAGTGCCGTGGTAGGCTCATCACAAATAAGCAGGGATGGTTCGCAGGACATGGCCATGGCAATCATCACCCGTTGTTTTTGCCCGCCGCTTAATTGGTGGGGATAACGGCTGAAAACAGCATCCGGGTTGGGTAGTTTAACTTTTTCAAACCAATGGATGGTTTGTTTTTTTGCTTCTATTTTCGAGATTTTCTTATGAAGAAGAATGGTTTCCATCACCTGGTCCCCGCAGGTAAGAACCGGGTTTAGTGATGTCATCGGTTCCTGGAAGATCATTGCAATCTTATTACCCCGGATATCCTGCATTTCATAACGGTTTCTTTTCAACAGATCAGTCTGCTGCTGGCCATTTTCGGAAAATAAGATTTCTCCCGAAGTATATTTCGCAGACGACGTTGGAAGTAATTGAAGGATAGATAATGAGGTGACTGATTTACCAGAACCGGATTCGCCTACAAGCGATACCACTTCACCACGATTAACTGTGAAGGAAATATTTTTTAAGGCAGCCGTTGTTTCAGTTCCGGAGATAAAATCAAGAGAGAGATTTTTTATTTCAAGAAGTGGCGACATGTATCACAATTGATTTTTTTTAGAATTTCAAATGCCGCACGGTCATGCCATCGTTCATCAGTTGTTTAAGGGAATCAATCCCGATTTTCAGATGATTTTCTACAAACAATGAGGTAACATTTTTGTCGCTTTCTTCTGTTTTTACACCTTCCGGGATCATGGGTTGGTCGCTTACAAGTAATAAAGCACCCGTAGGAATTTTATTAAAAAACCCCACGGTGAAAATGGTAGCGGTTTCCATATCTATAGCATAAGCCCTTATTTTCAACAGGTATTCCTTGAAGGGTTCATCATGTTCCCATACCCGACGGTTAGTCGTGTACACAGTGCCCGTCCAGTAATCTACGCCAAAGTCCCGGATAGCAGTAGATACAGCTTTCTGTAAGGCAAAAGCCGGTAAAGCAGGTACTTCTGCAGGGAAATAGTCATTGGAGGTTCCTTCGCCTTTTATGGCTGCAATCGGCAAAATCAGGTCGCCGAGTTTATTTCTTTTTTTCAGACCGCCGCATTTTCCCAAAAACAAAACGGCTTTGGGGTGAATAGCAGAAAGCAGGTCCATGATCGTAGCAGCCGTAGGACTGCCCATCCCAAAATTGATGATCGTGATATTATCTGCAGTAGCACATTGCATGGGTTTGCCTTCACCAACCACAGTGACATTGTTCCATTCTGCAAACAGCTTTACATAATTGCTGAAATTGGTCAGCAGAATATACTCACCAAAATTTTCCAGCGATTCCCCGGTATATCGGGGCAACCAGTTTAGTACTATTTCTTCTTTGGTCTTCATACCTGCGAATTTAATCAATTACATTTGAAGCATAATGATTATCAATTTTCCCGAACCCGGTTTTCGGATTAAGAAGGAAGAAGGCCGGGAATACATTTTCGATGCACTTCGGAAAAAATGGGTTGCCCTAACCCCGGAGGAATGGGTGCGACAAAACTTTGTGCAATATCTTTTGCAGGTAAAGAACTATCCTGCATCCTTAATTGCCCTCGAAAAGGAAATAAAACTGGGAGAACTAAAAAAGCGATTTGACATCCTGATCTATAATAAAAATCATCAACCCTGGATGATGATTGAATGTAAGGCTGTTGAGGTAAATCTGGATGAAAAAGTTCTGGAGCAGGTGCTGCGTTATAATGTCAGTGTGCCGGTAACATTTATTGTGATCACCAATGGGGAAAAAACTTATGCCTGGCAGCGGCTTACAAGCGGTCTTGAAATGTTGGAGGACATTCCTGATAAAATCTAAAACCTTAATCAGGTTGATGCCTTTTTCATTTTTCTAATAAAAGGCGGATCAGTTTTTTTAGCATAGAAGAATGGTCTGATATGTTGAAGCATCGTGAAATTTCTGATCTGTATGACTCATATGACCCAATAAAAAATCCCAGGAGCTTTCGCTAATGGGATTCTATGCAATAAACATCTTTCTTTCCTACAGTAAAGAGGGCCGATTCTCCCGCCTGCTTATGGAGCGGGAAGGGGTGAAGGTTATGGGAAAATTCCAAGTTCCGCATAACTGGTGCCCACTTTATTGATGGCAACTACATAAGCTGCCGTACGCATGTCCGGAATTTCTGGATTGGCCTTCCAGGCATTCATTATCTCATGCGTAGCATTGATCATGGTCTCCTCTAATCCGCTATACACGAGGTCCACCTCGTCGGCACCATGCATGATTAATTCCCTTTCTTTCTCCATCACGGTTTTTCCCGTAAGTGTTTCAATCTGGCTGAGGATATTTGCATTCATGTTCTCGTTAAATCGTTTTTCCATCCGTCCGTATCTTACATGACTCAGGTTCTTCAACCATTCAAAATAAGATACGGTAACACCTCCTGCATTCAGGTACATATCCGGAACAACGAGGATTCCTTTTTTGGCAAATATTTCATCTGCTTCGGGTGTCAGGGGACCATTAGCAGCTTCGCCGATAAGTTTTGCTTTTACATTGGGTGCATTTTCTCCGTCAATTACATTTTCCAACGCAGCGGGAATCAGGATATCGCATTCCATCTCGAGCGCATCACCATTATTTTCAAAATTATTGGCGCCGGGGAAATTCAAAATAGATCCTGTTTTTTTGCGATGATTAAATACTTCATCCACGTCTAATCCTTTTTCGCTCCAGATGGCTCCTTCATATTCGGCAAGTCCAATCACTGTAGCTCCAGCATCCTGGAAGAATTTGGCGGAATGGTAACCTACATTACCCAAACCCTGAACCACGACTCTCTTCCCTTCCACGCCAACCGGCATGCCGAGTTTCTTCATCACATCTTCCATATTACAAACCTCACGCAGACCAAAGAAGACACCCAGTCCTGTTGCTTCCCTGCGTCCACGAACACCACCCTGGGTAATGGGTTTTCCGGTTACGCAGCCGGCAGCATCAATTTCACCCGGATGCATAGCCGTGTAAGTATCCAGTATCCAGGACATTTCTCTTTCGCCGGTTCCATAGTCAGGAGCTGGTACATCGGTGCCTGGTCCGATAAAATTTTTCTTTATTAACTCTGCTGTATAACGACGGGTGATTTTTTCCAGTTCGTAAGGCGAATATTTTTTGGGATTGATCCTGATACCACCTTTACCACCACCAAACGGAACGTTGACAATAGCACATTTGTACGTCATTAATGCGGCCAGGGCCATCACTTCATCCTGGTTTACTTCTGCTGCAAATCGGATACCTCCCTTGCAGGGTGTTTTGTGGTGGGAGTGCTGTACGCGATAGGCTTCAATTACTTCGATACTCCCATCATCTCTTTTTACCGGGAATCGTATCTGATAAACCGCATTGCATTGTTTTATCTGTTCCAGGATACCCTTATCCCATTTGGTGTGTTTAGATGCCTTGTCGAAACTTTTTTCAACGGCGCCAAAAAAGCTGTAATGTTTGTCTGACATGAGTTCTTTTTTTTGTTTTAGCAATCGTTATACTAATTATGAAATATGCTGGTCCATATCATCCCACTGGTACAGGGAGTTCTATAAAACCCGGGTTTGTAAATTAATTTTCTCTTTCCAGTTTGCTCATTTTACGGTCCAATCGCACCACGTATAAGATCAGACCGGTAAGAATCGTTATTACCACAGCAACGACTACGTATATTCTTCCATTACTGCGCATGGTGTCGGCCATTTCCACTTTTTTATCCTGCGCAAAAACTACACAGGAAGTTACTGTCATGGCCAGCAGTGTTATTATTTTTTTTAAACTACGCATCATGATATCATCTTTTTTTCTTTCAATAAACTCAATCGTATTTTCAAAGTGGTGATCCAGACTCCTAATAATGTCCAACCGATAACCGCGGGATAAAAAACCATCCGCATATTACCACTGATGTCATTTTTTACATCCAGGGCAGGATTGCCTTCATTTCCGGGGTGCAGGCTGGGTAGGATCCTCGGTAAAATCCAGATGGCCGGAAACAGCATGGCATAGGCAAAAATATTATATACAGAGCTGATCCTTGCCCGCTTGTCCATATCCTGAATGGAGTCCCTTAAAATCAGGTAAGCAAAATAAACCAAGAGGGCAATGGCAGCGCCGATGAGTTTGGGGTCACGGGCGATGGAACTGAAGGAATTAATTGCAGGTTTATTCGGGTCGGCCCAGGTATAGGATGCCCAGATGGCCCCGGTGGTATACCCTAGTAGTCCGAATACAATACCCGCTACTGCAAAATGACGGGCATAAATATCATATTTCAGGTTGAAACTGCGTAAATAACGGATAGCGTTCACTACGGAAACAGTAAAAAGGATCATCATGGCAAACCACATACATACGTGGAAATACAGATTGCGTATGGTTTCCTGTAAGGCAGGTAAACGGGGTACTTCTAATAGAAATCCGGCGGTAAATGTGTACAAGAGCAAGAGAACGCTTGCAATTTTCCACCAGGATTTATACATATAGTTTTTTGCTTCGGCCATCTGGGGTTCAATAAAATTACAAGCTGTATAAATGAAGGGCAAAAATAAGGGGAAAACAGAATATCAGACTAGAAGAATGTAAAACGTAAATTCAATAATTAACTCGTTTACTAGAAGATCTCTAGTCTTTCCACAAAAAAGGAAATAATATTACAGCGAACAAAACGACCATGATATCCAGCACAACTAATAAAAGAACCGTTGTGAGTGGAATTGTAAGTAAAGGAGCAAAAGCAGCATTAGACAGCCGCATGAGTAATAATAGCTGGGGAATAATGATCGGGAATCCAAGAACAGCCATGATAGCCGCATTTTGCTGTGCCTTGGCGGCGATAGCAGCCAGGAAGGTAAATACCAGGCTCAGACTCCAGCCTCCCAGTAAAACCAGCCCTATAAACTGACCAGCTTTCTGCATAGGATTGCCTAAAAAAAGAGTAAACAACAACAAACTCAGCATGCTCATCAGGAGCATTAGTAATGAATTAAATAAAAGCTTGGCCAGCACAAAACCGGAAGGGCTGGCAATGGAGTAAAAGTAAAGCATCCGGCCTTTGTTTTCCTGGAGAAAGCTTTTGGCCACCGCATTGATACAAATAAATAACTGGATAACCCAAAATAAGCCATTCCATACCCTGCTTTCCGGTTCGTCTATGGCATTGAAGAGCACAAAAATTGTGGCGCCAATATATAATAAGATGCCATAAAAACTGTATTGCTGTCTTACTTCCAGCAACAGATCTTTTTTAAAAAGTGTATAGATATGACGGAGTGAGGTGATAGCGGGTTATTTAGCTGCGAAAATACTGATTATGGGTAGTTTAAGCCATACTTTAATTTACTAATTTGCGTACAAATAATTTTTCATGAAAAAATTAGCTATTCCCTTCATAGCTTTTGTATGTGTTGCCGTTGTTTTTACGCTGCCTTCATGCCAGCCAACCAAATCCTCAACAGCTACAAAAATGCTGAAGTTCAATTTCGAGAAGGGTAAGGGTTATGATTATGAAATGATCATCAATATGGACCAGGAGATTTTGGGTCAGACTATGAAGATGGATATGGCCACTTACTATTCCATGGATGTATCCGATGACGATGGTAATACTAAGACTATATCTTCCTCGATCGACCGATTTAAGTTGAATATGGAAGTTGCCGGAATGAACATAGAAGTAGATACCGATAAGCCATTCCCCGAATCAGGAAATGGGGATGACGAAAAGGATCCGGTTAAAAAGATGAATCGTTTGTTTGGGGCCATTAAAGATCAGCGGTTTTCAATGAAAGTGGATGCTGAAGGGAAGGTACAGGAAGTGAAAGGGTTTGAAAATATGGCCGAATCCGTTGTTGACTCATTGAATCTTACAGGAGAACAACGGGATAAAATGATGAAACAATTCAATGATCAGTTTAGTGCAAAAAATATTAAAGAACAATTTGAAAGGGTCTGGTATATTTTCCCAAATAAAAAAGTGAAAGTGGGTGATTCCTGGCAAAGAAATACCGAGACCGGCGGTACCCTGGGAGGCATGTACACTTCAACGTATACCGTCGCTGAAATAGAAGGGGATATGGTGACACTCGAGGAAAAAACCAAAGTTGAATCCCAAGAGGAGAAAATGAAATTAAAAGGTGAAATAACCGGTACCCTGGTTGTTGACAGCAGGGTGGGTCTGGTGGTAAATGCGGATCAGGAAATGAAAATGACTGCCACCGCGGGCGGAATGTCTTTTGACATAAAGGGTAAAACCAAGATCAAGGGCAAAATGCGGAACTAATAAGGTTGTTATCTTGTGTTGTAACACTTTCTGCATCTTGGTTCGTAAGAATCCATAGTGCCAAGCATTACCTGGTCATCATTAGGTATTTTTCTGTAAGAATAGTTTGCAATATTGCCGCATTGCATACAAATGGCATGCAGTTTAGTTACATAATCGGCTTTGGCCATGATAAAAGGCATTTGTCCGAAAGGTTTGCCCAGGTAATCCATATCAAGCCCCGCAACGATAACACGGATACCCCGGAAAGCCAGCTCATCACAGACATTGGCAATCTCTTCATCAAAAAACTGGGCTTCATCAATCCCAATCACATCCACATCCCCCGCCATTAATAATATCTTTTGAGAATTATCTATAGGAGTTGACTGGATCGCGGTGGCATCGTGCGATACAATTTTGACCTCATCATAACGGACATCTATGGCGGGTTTGAATATCTCAACTTTCAGGTTGGCGATCTTTACTCTTTTGAGCCGGCGTATGAGTTCTTCCGTTTTCCCGCTGAACATAGAGCCACAAATGACTTCAATACTGCCCCGGCGCTCACCACTCGTATTAGGTTCTATAAACATTGTTAAGATTTCGTTTTTAAAAAGGATCCTGATATTATTGGCAAACTGTTTGTAATTTTAGGAATACAGGTTACGTTGAATCAATTATATAAATAAAACAATCCACATTTTCCTGAGTTCAAAAATACATAATGGAACGAACAGAAGCCCTTATCCATAAATTAAAAGAACAGTTTGCACAGAATGCCGACCCGGCAGTGTTGCTGGGGACTGTTCAATTGTTACAGTTTGAACTGACAAAACTGATGGCACATGGCCAGCAAAGCCTTGGAACAGCTAAAGTGGCGGTAATCCTGCCTGCTGTAAAAATTGCCGCTGCAGGCCCCTCTTCCTATGAGAAATATGCCCCCCGGCCGGTGGATATGGCAACTGTGAAAGAGGTAAAAGAAACCTTACTGGTTGACGATGGTTCCATTTCAGTAGTTCAGAAAAACGGGCAACTGGATATGGTATTTGACCCTATGTCTGAAATACCCACACTTTCACATCAACCGAAAGAAAAAGAAGTAAACGATAGTACAATACTGCCTGAATCATTGAATGATAAGCTAAAACAGGGTAAAACAGAATTGGTGGAAGTGTTGAAAGAAACCCCGGTTAAAGATCTTCGGAAAGCCATTGGCATCAATGACAAGTTTCTTTTTATCAATGACCTTTTTCGCGGGGATGAGTCGGTGTACGACCGCAGTATTAAAACTATAAACAGTTTTAATATTTATGCTGAGGCAGAATACTGGATTAACCGTGAATTGAAAGTAAAATTAGGATGGCCCAATGACAATCCTTCCGTAGATCATTTTTATCAGTTGGTTAAGAGGCGGTTTTCCTGAATGAACTGAATAATTTTTTCAGCAGCTCCTTTATTGGATTGTACAAAGTCACCTGCTGCCATACTCCGGTATTTGTATTCTTCATCATTAGTCAGTAGCGATTCAATCAACTCTTCCGGCAAAGCCCCCTTCCCTTTTTCGGTGTTAAATGGAAGCCCGCCACCTGAATGGACGAGATCTACTGCCTCAGAATATTTATGATAAGAAGCTCCGAAAAGAACGGGCTTCCCATATACGGCCGCTTCCAGTACATTATGTACTCCCATCGTTCGAAGACCTCCGCCAATATAAGAGATATAAGCATATCTGTACAGTCGGGATAACATGCCGATATTGTCAATAATGAGTGTATTTGTTGATCCTGACCCAGAGGCCGGGAGCCTGGAAAAACGAATGGAATTGGGAAATAGTTTTTCTATTTCGCCCAGATGTTTTTCAGTAATCTCATGCGGGGCGATAATCAGTTTTAAAGATGGATTATTAATGGTTTGATATATTTTTTGTAATAATGCTTCATCTTCGGGCCAGGTGCTGCCTGCAATAATAGTTTTATCGCTGCCAATAAATTTTTCAATTGACGGAATGGATTCTACAGTCGCAGCAATTTCAATGACCCGGTCAAACCGCGTGTCGCCGGAAACGGAACAGATACCGGATAAGCCAATTTTATCCACTAACTCTTTTGATTCCGGGTTTTGCACAAATAAATGATCAAACCGTGACAGCATCTTACGCGGTAACTTGCCATACCAGGTAAAGAAGGACATATCCTTTCTGAATAATGCAGAAATCAACAACAACGGGATCTTCCTGTATTTTATTTTCTTCAGGTAATAATACCAGAATTCATACTTGACAAAAATAACCAGGGAAGGATGCGTTATTTCAAGAAACCGTTTTGCATTCCGGGGGCCATCCAGCGGCAAATAAAAAACCCAGTCGGCACCGGGGTAGTCTTTCTGTGCTTCATAACCCGAAGGGGAAAAAAAAGTTAGCAAGATCCTGTGACCCGTTGCCTGCTTTTTTAATTTTTCTATCACCGGTCTTCCCTGTTCAAATTCCCCGAGGGAAGCACAATGTATCCAGATGATTTTTTCCCCGATAGGAATGGCTTTTTCTAATTTTTCAAATAGTCCTTGTCTTCCCTGTACCCATTTTTTTGCTTTGAGGTTGAACATGGATGCAACCCATGTGCCGGCTCTGAAAAGCCATAAAAAGATATTGTAGAAAAATAGTGACAAACCGTTGGTTATAAATAAGGAACAAATGTAAAAGCAAACGGGTAAACTATCCTTATTTTGCTATTTTTGCGGCACTTTAATGATAAATATTTCCGAATGAGACCGATCCAGATGGTGGATACCAAGACCCAGTATCATAAAATAAAGCCCGAAGTGGATAAAGCGGTGCTGGAGGTGATGGAAAGTACCGCTTTCATTAACGGCAAACAGGTACAGGATTTTACAGACCATCTTTCTGTTTACCTGGGTGCCCGGCATGTCATTCCCTGTGCCAACGGTACCGATGCACTCCAGATTGCCATGATGGCCCTGGGCTTGCAACCGGGCGATGAAGTGATCACGCCATCTTTCACCTATATAGCCACCACGGAAGTAATAGCCTTATTAAAACTAACACCAGTTTTTGTGGAAGTGGATGCCCAAACTTTTTGTATGGACCCGGTTTCTCTGGAAAATGCAATTACCCCAAAAACAAAGGCCATAGTTCCTGTCCATCTCTATGGGCATGCGGCACCGATGGAACCCATCATGGCTATTGCAAAAAAATACAACCTGTTTGTAATTGAAGATAATGCCCAGGCTATCGGATGCGACTACCAGTTTGCCGACGGATCAAAAAAGAAAACCGGCACTATCGGGCATATGGGTACCACATCATTTTATCCATCCAAAAATTTAGGTGCTTTTGGTGATGGCGGGGCCATTTTTACAGACAATTCAGAACTGGCCGGGAAATTAAAAATTATTGCCAATCATGGTCAGAGCAAAAGGTATTATCACGATGTAGTGGGCTGCAACAGCCGGCTTGATACCCTGCAGGCAGCCATACTTGATATTAAATTAAAGCACCTGGATGAATATATCGGTGCGAGACGTAAGGCTGCTGATGCGTATGATAAGGCTTTTGCGGGGCTTTCGAAAATTAAGACACCATACCGGGCATCCTATTCAAATCATGTTTTTCATCAATACACATTGATCCTGGATGGCGTAGACCGGGATGGGTTGAAACAATTTTTAGAGGAAAATAATATTCCTTCCATGATCTATTACCCGGTGCCCGGGCATAAACAGAAAATGTTTGCGCAGTTTGCCAGTGATGCACTGGTAATGCCGATTACCGATTGGCTTACACAACGAGTGATCTCTTTACCGATCCATACCGAACTTGAGGACGAACAAATAGATTTTATTACAACCACTGTGTTGAAATTCATTAATAAATAAATCCTAACATGAAAATTGCAGTTGTAGGAACGGGTTATGTAGGTTTAGTAACGGGTACCTGTTTTGCAGAAACAGGTAATCATGTGACCTGTGTTGATATTGATGTCCACAAAGTCAACAAGCTTAAAAATGGGGAGATAACCATTTATGAGCCGGGTCTTGAGAAATTATTTCTCCGAAACCTGAAAGAAGAACGCCTGTTTTTTACAACCGATCTTGCGGAAGGAATTAATGATGCAGCAATTATTTTCCTGGCATTGCCCACCCCACCCGGAGAAGACGGCTCTGCTGATCTGAAATATATTTTAGGTGTGGCGGATGATCTGGGTAAACTACTAACGGATTATAAAGTTATTATTGATAAAAGCACCGTGCCGGTTGGTACCGCCGAAAAAGTTCAGCAAGCCATTGCCCGGAATTACAAAGGAGCATTTGATGTGGTGAGTAACCCTGAATTTTTAAGAGAAGGGGTGGCCGTGGAAGATTTCATGAAACCGGACCGGGTAGTGATTGGTACAAACTCAGAAAGAGCCCAAAAAATAATGGGAGATCTTTATGCCCCCTTTGTCCGGCAGGGAAACCCGGTTATCTATATGGACGAACGTTCTGCTGAACTCACAAAATATGCAGCTAATTCATTCCTGGCTGCTAAGATTTCATTTATGAATGAAATTGCCCGGCTTTGTGAAAAGCTCGGTGCCGATGTGGATATGGTTCGCCGTGGTATGGGGAGTGATGAAAGGATCGGGAAACGGTTTTTGTTTCCGGGAATAGGTTATGGCGGAAGTTGTTTTCCCAAAGATGTGGAGGCACTGGTAAGATCTTCTTCTGAAGTGAACTACAATTTTGAAATTTTAAATGCAGTCATGAAAGTAAATGAGGATCAGAAACTGCATTTGATCCCGGGGATAAAAAAATATTTCAGCAATAAACTGGAAGGAAAACGATTTGCCCTGTGGGGCCTGGCTTTTAAACCCAATACAGACGATATCCGCGAAGCGCCGGCGTTATATATGATTGAGGCATTAACCAGAGATGGCGCTACAGTTTGTGCTTTTGACCCGGAAGCCATGAAGAATGTGAAAGACCTGGTTGGCGATAAAATTGATTATGCAGAAAATCAGTATGATGCATTAATAGATGCAGATGCATTGATCATTGCAACGGAGTGGAATGAATTCAGAACCCCCGATTTCTCAAAGATTGCCAGCAAACTCAAAAACAAAGTTATCTTCGACGGAAGAAATTTATTTGATCTTGCTGCCATGAAGGGACTTGGTTTTCATTACGAAAGTGTGGGTAGGGAAATTGTAAACTAAATTGAATGCAACGCAAACGTGTATTAATAACAGGTGCCGCCGGTTTTCTCGGATCGCATCTATGTGACCGTTTTATCAAAGAAGGCTACCATGTTATGGGCATGGATAACCTGATAACCGGCAATCTTAAAAATATTGAGCACCTGTTTAAGCTGGAACAATTTGAGTTTTTTCATCATGATGTAACCAGGTTCATCAATATTCCGGGGCCGCTTGATTATATTCTCCATTTTGCCTCACCAGCCAGCCCGATTGATTATCTGAAAATACCCATTCAAACACTGAAAGTGGGGGCTTTAGGAACCCATAATTGTTTGGGATTAGCCAAAGCAAAAGGTGCCCGGATGCTCGTAGCGAGTACCAGCGAAGTTTATGGCGATCCGTTAGTACATCCTCAAACAGAAGAGTATTGGGGAAATGTAAACCCGGTCGGACCAAGAGGCGTTTATGATGAAGCGAAAAGATTCATGGAGTCAATCACCATGGCGTATCATACATTTCATGGGGTAGACACAAGAATCGTCCGCATATTTAATACCTACGGACCGAGAATGCGACTCAATGACGGAAGAGCATTGCCGGCATTTATCGGGCAGGCATTGCGGGGGGAAGATTTAACCGTGTTCGGTGATGGTTCACAAACAAGAAGTTTTTGTTTTGTGGATGACCTGATCGAGGGCATTTACCGGTTGTTGCTGAGTGATTATTCCATGCCTGTTAATATTGGTAATCCCAATGAGATTTCCCTTAAAGAATTTGCTGAAGAAATTCTTGCATTGACCGGTAACAAAGTAAAAATTATTTATAAGCCCTTACCGGTTGACGATCCAAAGCAACGTCAGCCTGATATTACCCGGGCGAGGACAATTTTGGGCTGGGAGCCGAAAGTCAGCCGTAAAGAAGGATTAAAGATTACTTATGATTATTTCAGGTCTTTGCCTGAAGAAGAATTAAATAAGCAGCCAAAGGAATTTATAAGTCATTAATAATATTTTAAAACCGGAGAATGTATCAGGAGTTAGTTGATCATAAAGCAAAATTGGCTGTAATTGGATTGGGATATGTTGGGTTACCCATTGCGTTAGAATTTGCCCGGAAAATTTCGGTGATAGGTTTTGACATCAATGCAAAACGGATTGAGATGATGAACAATGGTATCGATCCCAGCAATGAACTTGAAAAAAAGGATTTTGAAGGTTGTGATATCACCTTTACAGATTCTCTTGATGTGTTACGGGAAGCAAAATTTTTCATCGTAGCGGTCCCTACCCCGGTGGATGAACATAATGTGCCCGACCTGGTACCCGTATTAAAAGCATCGGAAACTATTGGCAAAGTGATCAAGAAGGGTGATTTTGTTGTTTTTGAATCCACCGTGTATCCCGGCTGTACTGAAGAAGATTGTTTGCCGGTAATAGAAAAATTATCGGGACTTAAAAATATTATTGATTTTAAAATCGGGTATTCGCCAGAGCGGATCAACCCGGGAGATAAAAATCATACGCTGGCCTCCATTATTAAAGTGGTTTCCGGTTGTGATACGGACTCCTTAGAGGAAATTGCCAAAACATACGAATTGGTTGTTAAAGCCGGCGTTCACAGGGCTTCATCGATTAAAGTGGCTGAAGCAGCCAAAATAATTGAGAATACCCAGCGGGATTTGAATATTGCCCTGATGAACGAATTGTCCATCATTTTTAATATGATGAACATTAATACTTACGAAGTGCTGGAAGCCGCCGGAACCAAATGGAATTTTTTGAAATTTCAACCGGGATTGGTGGGGGGGCATTGTATCGGGGTCGACCCGTATTACCTTACATATAAGGCAAGCGAATTGGGCTATGACGCTGAAGTGATACTGGCAGGCCGTAATATCAATGATAATATGGCTAAATATGTAGCTAAAACGGTGGTGCAACACATAATCAAAAATTCGGGTGACGTAAAATCTGCGAAAGTGCTGATAAAAGGGGCAACGTTCAAGGAAAATGTAAGCGACATCCGTAATTCCAAAGTAGCGGATGTGGTAAAAGCCCTGCAATCCTATTATGTAAATGTGGATGTGGAAGATCCGCATGCTGATTCAGCTGAGTTACTGCATGAATATGGCTTTGGACTGGCCGAAAAAACAGGGAATGATTATGATGCGGTTATTATCACGGTGCCTCATGCTGCTTACAAAGAATTGGATGAAAATTATTTTGCCAGCATTACCAAACCGCAGGGTATGGTGGCAGATCTGAAAGGAACTTACCGCAATCAAATTACTAACAGAACTTATTGGAGTTTATAATATGCCATTTACTAAGACGGATATTCCCGGTTTGCTGATTTTTGAACCCAGGGTGTTTGAAGATAGCCGTGGTTATTTTTTTGAATCCTATAATGAACAAGTATTCCGGCAGGAAGGAATAGACATTCGCTGGGTACAGGATAACCAGTCGGCTTCGGATTATGGTGTTATCAGGGGATTGCATTACCAGTTGCCCCCTTATGCTCAAGCCAAACTGATCCGTGTTTTAAAAGGAAAAATTTTAGATGTGGTAGTGGACATCCGGAAAGGCTCGCCGACTTTTGGAAAAACATTTTCTGTAAAATTGTCGGCAAAAAATAGAAAACAATTGTTTATCCCGGCAGGATTTGCACATGGGTTTTCCGTTCTAAGTGAAAAAGCAGAAGTAATGTATAAATGTGATGTTTTTTATAATAAGGAATCTGAAGCCGGGATTATTTATAATGACCAGGAATTGAAAATTGACTGGCAAATTCCTGCTGAACAGGCGATCATTTCAGACAAGGACAAAAAACTTCCATTATTAAAAGATGGCATCAATAATTTTGTATTTCCATAAAGGAACTTCAAATGGGTGAACCTAATAGCACTGCGCTTACTGGCGGAGATGGGGTAAAAATACTTATCACGGGTGCTAACGGGCAGTTAGGGAAAGAGCTTAAAAAAATTGCTCCATCATTTCCGCAATTCGATTTTATTTTTTTGTCAAGAGAAGACCTGCCAATTCATCATTTTGAAATGGTGAGACTATACTTCAAAACGTATCATCCCCAATACCTGATAAATTGTGCTGCTTATACAGCCGTTGACCGGGCAGAACAGGAAAAAGATTTGGCCTTCCAGATAAATGCTGAAGCAGTAGGTGTGCTGGCTGCTATTTGTAAAGAACAGCATTGTAAGTTCATTCATATTTCAACCGACTACGTTTTTGACGGCACCGCATCGGTACCATACAAAGAAGATGCAGCTACCAATCCTCAATGCGTGTATGGTGCCTCCAAATTGGAAGGAGAGCAGGAGGCATTGCAATTCAATCCGGAATCTCTTATCATCCGCACCTCCTGGGTATATTCAGAGTTTGGAAAGAATTTTGTGAAGACTATGCTGAAGTTGTTGCAGGAAAAAAAGGAAATAAGTGTTGTCAATGACCAAATGGGCTCACCAACTTATGCGGCAGACCTGGCTGAAACCATTCTCCAGATTATATCTTCACATCCCTGGCAACCTGGTATTTATAATTACAGTAATGCAGGAATAATAAGCTGGTTTGATTTTGCGGAATTAATAAAAAAATTATCCGGAAGCTCCTGTAAAATTAATCCCATTGCCACGTCACAATATCCCACTGCGGCTAAACGGCCGGCTTATTCAGTGCTGGACAATACAAAGATTCAGCAGGTTTTCGGTATTGAATTAAAAGATTGGAAGGAAAGCCTGGCAACTTGTATCGCCTGTTTAAAATAAAAAACCCGTTCTGGCCTGGGGCAAAACGGGTAATCTGTTGACCTATATGGATTCGAACCATAAACGACTGAACCAAAATCAGTTGTGTTACCATTACACCATAGGTCAATCCTTATCCAATTTTTAATTGGGAGTGCAAAAATAAGGCTTGGAGGCTTTTGTGCCAAATGGTTTTTAAAGAACTTATACCGGGGAAGTTGATTTATTAGATGTCTCCCTCTCTTCTTTTTGTTTCAATTCCTTAATCTTATCCAACGCCCGCGCCACTACATCACACATAATGGTATACAAAGCACCCGGTTTGGCATTTTCATAAATATAATCCAGGGCCTGGTCTTCATTGGGAATGATAATGGTCGGGATACCGGGTTTCACCCTGTCAATGCCTTCTTGCAACAAACCGATGATTTCTTCAGCTGTTCTTCCCCTCAAATTTTTGTCACACCGGATAATGATCTCATCAAAATGTTGTGCGGAAATTTCTCCAAGTTCGCGGATGTCTTCATCTCTTCGATCGCCGGTACCGCTAATGACACCAATTTTTGTGGGATAGTCCAGTTTGCTCACAAAGTCACAGAGTAGTTTCAGTCCATGCGGATTATGCGCAAAATCCGCCAGCATGGTAAAATGTTTGAAATTGAAAAAATTCAAACGACCCGGAGTAAGGCTTTCGCTGGGAATAAAAGTTTGCAGCCCGGTTTTAATATCGTCAATAGTGATATCCCTGAACAGGTAGGCTGAAAGAACAGCTGGTAAACAGTTATTGATATTATGCACGGCTTTGGCTTCGTATGTCAGCGGAATATCCCTTGCAGGCAATACCCGTATTTTCCAGTTTCCTTTCATTATGGTCACATAACCATTCTCATATACACAAGCCAGGCCATTTTCAGCACAATGTTCTTTAATGCGGGGATTGTTTTCATCCATACTGAATAAAGCAATATTGCATTTCAGGCCACTCCTCATAGCATATACCAGGTCATCATCAGCATTAAGTACAGCATACCCATGTGGAAAAACGGTTTCAGGGACAACGCCTTTTACTTTTGCCATGGCTTCTACGGTATGGATACCCCCCAAACCAATATGATCAGCAGCTACATTGGTAACAACAGCTACTTCACAATTCTGAAATGCAAGACCCGATTTCAGAATCCCGCCCCGGGCACATTCCAGTATAGCAAAATCAACTGTGGGGTCTTTTAATACGAATGTAGATGACACTGGTCCCGTACAATCTCCCTTCATCATCATTTGGTTTTGGATGTAAACACCATCCGAAGTTGTATACCCAACTTTCTTACCGGCACTCTTGGCTATATGTGCCGTTAGTCTTGTGGTTGTTGTTTTTCCGTTTGTACCGGTAATCGCAATAATGGGGATACGGCCGGCACTGCCTTTCGGAAAAAGCATTTCAACAACAGGTTCAGCAACGTTTCTTGGGAGACCTTCTGAGGGGTCAATATGCATTCTGAAACCGGGTGCCGCATTCACTTCTAAAATGGCACCACCGTTTTCAGCCACCGGAGTTCTTAGGTCTGTTGCCATCACATCAACACCACAAATGTCCAAACCGATGATTTTGGCAATGCGTTCAAACATAAAAATGTTGGCAGGATGCACTTCATCTGTCACATCCGTGGAGGTGCCGCCCGTTGAAAGATTGGCTGTTGGTTTCAACAATACTCTTTCACCTTTTGGTGGAACCGTTTCTAATGTGATACCGGCATCATCCAGCATTTTTTGAGAAAATTGATCAAGCGTAATCTGCGTCAGCACTTTTTCATGACCAAAACCTCTCCGGGGGTCTTTGTTGGTTTCATCTATCAGCCATTGAATAGTATGAATACCATCACCCACAACAGAAGCAGGTGTACGAAGGGCAGCACAAATAAATTTATTATTAATAACTAAACAACGATAATCATAGCCGGTGATAAACCGTTCAACAATGACATTCCGGCCATAAACTTTTGCCGCTTCAAATGCTTTTAATGCCTGCTCCCGGTTGATGATATTTGTCGTATTGCCTTTACCATGATTACCATCTATGGGTTTTAATACGAGCGGGTACCCAAATTTATAGATGGCTTCATCTAATCCTTCTTCGGTTCTAATCACGGTTCCCCGGGGTACCGGAATTTCCGCAGCTTCCAGTAACAATTTCGTTTCTTCTTTATTACAGGCAATATCTACGGCTATATTAGAAGTAGTGGAAGCAATTGTTGCCCTTATTCTTTTTTGATTCACGCCATAGCCCAACTGCACTAAACTATGTTTATTCAATCTTATATAAGGTATTCCTCTTTTTGCGGCTTCCTCAACGATACAACCGGTAGAGGGTCCCAGCCTGGTATCTTCACGTATCTCCCGCATCTTTTGTATGTCATCTGTCAAATCATAATCCACACCTGTAATAAGGGATAATGCAATTCGGACAGCAGCTTTTGCTGCATAAATTCCAGCATCTTCTTCCATATAACTGAACACCACATAATAGATTCCTTCTTTCTCACCTTCCGGAGTACGTGTCCTTCCGAATCCGGTGTCCATTCCAGCCAGGGTCTGTATTTCTAAAGCAATATGTTCGATCACATGTCCCATCCATGTGCCTTCATCCACACGTTCAAAAAAACCACCGGGTTTCCCAACACTGCAGCGATGTTCATATAAAGAAGGTAGCATTTTTTCAAGTCTTTCCCTGAACCCGGGAATTTTATTGGTGGGCATGTTTTCTTTCTCTTCCAGGTCCAGTTTCATCTGGATGAGTTTGGTACGGCGGACACTCCAGTAATTCGGCCCTTTCAGAACTTTAATTTCAATTATTTGCATACACCATTTTTTGTTATACCTGCCTGTTGGCGGGCATGGAAGTTAGTTTTTTTTAATTATGTGACCAACTGTTGTACTACTTTATACTTTTGTTGCGATGCTCCATTTAAAGTTCTGTTTCCGGCTCAACAAATACAGGCTCAGTATTAGGATTATTTCCTAATTTCCAGTATTGCTATATTCTCTTCAAAACCAAACTGAATGTATATGAGACTGCTTGTGTTAATTTTTGTCATAATCCCCACGGTATTATTTGCACAAAAAGATGTAAAAGAATGGAAAGAGGGTAATCTTTCTGTTACTAAACACCAGTTGAAAATTGGCAATGACATTTTCAACTATACTGCCACGACCGGTTATATGCCCATTAAGGATGAAAAAGATACCATGAAAGCCAATCTTTTTTTTATTGCTTATACTAAAGATGGTGACCTCGATCCGGCAAAACGACCAATTCTTTTTTCATTTAATGGAGGCCCTGGTTCTTCATCTGTATGGTTACATATGGGTGCATTAGGGCCAAAAGTTGTGTTGATGAAAGAGGATGGAAATACATTACCCCCGCCTTACAAGTATGTTGATAATCCTGATACATGGCTTGATAAAGCAGATATCGTTTTTATTGACCCGATGATGACAGGATTTACCCGTCCGTCCGGCAAATCTTCGCAAAATGAGTTTACTGGTTTTGATAATGATATTCAGTTTGTGGGTGATTTTATCCGTTTATACCTGAGCCGGTATAAACGTTGGAGCTCTCCAAAATTTATTGCCGGTGAAAGTTATGGTACCACAAGAGCCGCAGGCCTTTCAGGATATTTACAAGAACGCTACGGTTTATACGTTAATGGACTAATACTTATTTCCGCAATTCTGGATTTTGGTACGGTAAGAACTGAAAGAGGAAATGATGTGCCTTTTCCATTCGGACTTCCTACTTTTGCTGCGACGTCCTGGTATCATAAAAAGCTGGATCCACGTTACTCCAATCTTAATTCGTTATTACAAGAGGTGCAACAGTTTGCGACAACTGATTATGCCAGTGCATTAATAAAGGGGGATAAAATTTCAGAGGCGGAACGAAATACAATCATTAATAAGTTGCATGATTATACAGGTCTGTCAAAAGATTACATCGATCAGACCAATCTCCGGTTATATGTAGGACAGTATAATAAAGAACTTCTTAGAAAAGAAGGTAAAACGGTAGGCAGACTCGATACAAGGATCATCGGACAGGATTATAATAATGCGGGAGCCTCATATGATTATGATCCCAGCAACGATATAGCAATCTATGGGGCTTATGCTGCTGCTATTAATGATTATATACGAAGAGATTTAAAGTATGAAAATGATATTCCATATGAAATACTCACCGGCCGTGTTCGCCCGTGGACAAACAGCCAGGATAAATACCTGAATGTCGCCGAAACGCTGCGTGGGGCAATGGTGAAGAACAATTATTTGAAAGTGTGGATTTGCAATGGTTATTATGATATGGCTACACCTTATTTCGCTACCGATTATGTTATTCACCATATGTTTTTACCCAAAAACCTGCAGAAAAATATCAGTTTTACTTATTATGAAGCTGGTCACATGATGTATATCCATAAACAGTCTTTGATAAAAATGAGGAAGGATTATAATCAATTTATGAATGATGTACTTTCAGAAATTCAATAGTATTAATTATGAAAAATAACCGGCGAAATTTTCTGCGGAATGCAGGTGTATTTTCTGCCACTGCTTTCCTGTCATCACTTGCACAACCCGCCTGGAGCAGAAATTTAGAGAGCGCGTTAAAAAATGCCAAAGGAATATCCCCGGAAGACCTGGCTACTGAAGAAGACTTCTGGTATTATATCCAGCAATCCTTCACGGTATCTCCATCCCTGATCAATTTAAATAACGGAGGCGTTAGTCCTGCACCCAAAACAGTCCAGGAAGCCATGAAGCGGTATTATGATTATAGTAATGAAGCCCCCAGTTATTATATGTGGCGGATTTTAGACCAGGGCAGGGAACCCCTTCGAAAAAATCTGGCAAAAATGGCAGGTTGTGATTCAGAGGAGATTGCTATCAACCGGAATTCATCAGAAGGTTTGGAAACGGTGATTTTTGGTTTACAGCTAAAAGCAGGAGATGAAGTGGTCGCTGCCAAACAGGATTATCCGAATGTCATTAATGCTTACAAACAAAGGGAATTAAGAGAGGGACTTAAAATAGTTTGGGTAAACCTTGAACTGCCCAGTGAAGATGAAAATTATTTAGTACAACAATATGTCAATGCCTTTACACCCAAAACAAAAGTCGTCAACGTCACGCATATCATCAATTGGAACGGGCAGATATTACCGGTAAAAAAAATTGCTCAGGAAGCTCATAAAAGGGGAATTGAAGTAGTGGTGGATGGGGCACATAGCTTCGCCCATTTTGATTTTAAAATTCCTGACCTGGATGCGGATTATTTTGCAGCCAGTTTGCATAAGTGGCTGTATGCACCTATCGGAACCGGTATGTTGTATGTACGTAAGGAGAAAATTAAGGGCATCTTTCCACTTTTTGCCATGGACAATCCTTTAAAGGATGATATCCGGAAATTTGAAGCACTGGGCACCAGGCCTTTTTATATTGAACAGGCCATTGGTAAAGCCATCGAATTTCATGAAATGATCGGAAGCGAACGTAAAGAGAAACGGCTGCATTACCTGAAGAATTACTGGATGGAAAAAGTAAAAGATATTCCTAAAGTAAAACTGAATACTTCCCTGCATCCGAAATGGGGCTGTGCCATTGGTAATGTAGGCATTGAAGGGAAAAAACCCGGCGAACTGGATTCATACCTGATGGATAAATATAAGATCCATACTGTTGGCATAACCTGGGAGAATATTGTAGGAGTAAGAGTGACACCAAATGTCTATACAACTACGAAAAATCTGGATGTTTTAATAGAAGGAATAACAACTTTTGCCAGGAGTTAAACAAAGGAGGTGCCACGGATTAAAACCGTGGCACTTCTGCTCAAACCGCAAACAATAAACCGCAAACATTCTTGTCCATACCACTCACCAACCGAAAAATAAATCTCCTCCAGGCTACCTCTATCAATATGATCGATATGGTGGGCATCGGCCCATTTGTGGTAATGCCTTTTGTTGTTGCACAATTTAATAGCGGTTTATTTATCTGGGCATGGATATTCGGCGCTTTCACGGCTTTTATGGATGCGATGATATGGAGTGAGTTGGGAGCAAAATATCCATTGGCGGGGGGGACCTATAATTTTCATCGCATTGCTTTCGGGGAAAAAGGGGGTAAACTGATGAGTTTTTTATATGTCTGGCAAACATCCATCCAGGCACCGCTGGTTGTTGCATCGGCCGCCATCGGATTTGCGCAATATCTAACTTACATTGTTCCGCTGGAATTCTGGCAGCAAAAAATAGTTTCTGGTAGTTTGGTAATTCTTGTTTTTATTTTACTCTACCGGAAAATAGAAACGATCGGAAAGATTTCTGTCGTGATGGGAACTATTGTCGTTTTAACTATCATCTGGATAATCATCAGCGGATTAGCACACCAGCAACAGGGCCTCAGATTAATACCCACAGGTAATGAATCTTTTTTTACATATGCATTTTGGGCGGCAGTGGGACAGGCATCTGTAAAAACGGTGTACGCCTATCTCGGATATTATAATGTATGTCATTTGGGTGGTGAAATAAAAAATCCCGGTAAAAATATACCCCGAAGCATTTTCATATCTATTATTGGTATAGCCACTTTATATCTTCTGATGAATATAAGTGTGATGGGAGTGATGCCCTGGCAATCTGTAAAAGAAGGAGACAGGTACCTGGTCAGTTCTTTTATGGAGCAGCTTTATGGACACCAGGCCGGGATAATAGTTACTGTACTTATTCTCTGCATCGCATTCTCATCTTTGTTTGCGGTTGTATTGGGTTATTCCCGAGTGCCGTATGCTGCAGCGGTGGATGGAAATTTCTTTAAGGCGTTTGCCAGGCTCCACCCGACAAAAAACTTTCCCTTTGTATCGCTGATGGTTTTATGTGGATTGGGATTTGTATTTAGTCTCTTATTCAGAATGTCGGAAGTTATCAGCGCCATACTGGCCATGCGGATAGTCATTCAGTTTATGGCGCAGGGGGTAGGAGTTAGTTTGCTGCGGCAAAAATTCGGTACCAAAGATTTACCTTTTAAAATGTGGTTGTTTCCCTTGCCGGTAATTGTATCTATTGCCATCTGGATATTTCTGTTTGTTTCTACCGGTTGGTTTGCTGTGTGGGGTAGCTTAATCGCCGTAGCAGGGGTTATTGTTTATTTAGTGAAAGACACAATTCGCATTGAACCTTGAAACACACAAATATTAATTCATTCTCCACATTTCCACATTCTCATACTTCCACATTACCTTTAAATTATTTTTCTATTACTTTTGTCTGTAATCAAACCCCAATGAATGAGTAGTCCGAAAGGAAAACTGATTGCGATAGGCGGAGCAGAACACAAAGGAGCTGAACTGGAAGCGGATGGGCTTCACCGCAATAATCTCAACTTTTTTGAGCTCGGCATTCTTCGCCGGGTGGTGGAAGAAGGCGGGGGGATAGCTGCCCGGATAGAAGTCATCACTACGGCCTCCATGATCCCTTACGAAGTGGGCGAAAATTACCTAAATGCATTTGGAAAAATCGGCTGCACTAATGTCGGTGTCATGCACATCCGCACACGACAGGATGCGATGAATGATGAATATATTGAACGCATCCGCCAATGCGATGCAGTGATGTTTACCGGGGGAAATCAACTCAGGTTGAGTGCGACTGATGGGGGTACAGAATTTCTTTCTATTCTAAAAAAAAGATACAAAGAAGAAAATTTTCTGGTAGCTGGAACCAGTGCCGGAGCCATGGCTATGAGCAACACCATGATCTATGAAGGCAATGCTGCCAGGGCACATTTAAAAGGCGAAGTTAAGATAACGACCGGACTGGGTTTTCTCAATTCGGTGATCATTGATTCACATTTTGAAAAAAGGGGAAGGTTTGGCAGGCTGGTACAGGCTGTTGCTTCCAACCCGGGTTGTATTGGAATCGGCCTGGGAGAAGATACCGGGATGCTCATTACTAAAGGAAATAAAATGGAAGCAATCGGAAGCGGGTTGGTTGTTATTATTGACGGGCATGAGATTCTTCATTCCAATATTGCCGATATTCCTGACGGTAATCCCATCAGCATTGAAAACCTGAAAGTGCATTTTTGCGAAAAAGGGAATGGCTATCTTATAAAGGAAAGAAAATATCTGCCCGAAACTGGTGAAGGGTCAGTAATTAAGAAACAGGTAGATCTGGAATGATGTACACGCTTTCAGTTAGGGGGTGAAGTCTGCTGTACCCTTCAATCTTAACATTTCGGATAAGCACAGGGTTATGCCGGTGCTTTTGTTTTTTTTTATATTTACACGATAATAGTCTGTATGAAAAAGCTTGTATTTATAACAACTATTTTATTTCTCTCCTGTTCTTTTACTCCATCAAAGAAAACCAGGGTCATTTTCTTTGGTGACTCTATTACTGAACTGGGCATAAACCCAGGTGGCTATATTACCCGGATTGACAGTATGTGCAAAGGGGAGGGCAAAAGCGATCAGTTCAGTTTTATGGGTTCCGGGGTTAGTTCCAATAAGGTATACGATTTGTATTTACGGCTTGAGGAGGATGTGCTGGACAAGAACCCCGATGTGGTTGTTATTTATATTGGCGTAAATGATGTGTGGCATAAAACATTATTGGGTACGGGTACGGATGCTGACAAGTTCGAAAAATTCTATTATGCGATATTGAAGAAATTAAAGGATAAAAATATTAAAGCTATACTTTGTACACCGGCGGTCGTGGGGGAGAAGTATGATTTTTCCAATCCCCTCGATGGCGACCTGAATAAGTATAGTAACATTATCCGGGGAATTGCAAAGAAAAATGACCTTCCCCTGATAGATTTAAGAAATCTATTCCTGGAGTATTACAAACAAAATAACCCGGATAACGTTGAAAAGAATATCCTTACTTATGATAAGGTACACCTGAATGCCAGGGGAAACCAGGTGGTCGCTGATGCCATGTGGAAAGCACTTAAAGCTTTAAATTAACTGTCTTAATAAAGTGGACAATTCGATATGTTGATCCATAGGTAATACATGTGTTCCTTTTTCAATGGTATAAGTTGCTTTTACCCGGGAATAAGGCAGCAGCCGGTCGGCTGTTCCATGGATATGAATAAGATTGTCCGGTATTTCCTCATTTTTCCAGTTAAGAATTGAATGAATAGCCCATCTGGTGAATGGAATGTCAGCGTCGGAAATGATCTGGTGGAGTAATGCTTTTTGTTCCTTTCTTTTTGCGCCCAGTATCCATTTTGATGAAAGCATTATCCTTTTCAAAAATGAATCAGGCAACCACTGGTACACCGGAAAATATTTTGCAAACTTCCATCTCCCAGGAAATTCTGTCCGGGTCTTGTTGCTTGAAATTATAATTCCTTTCATCGTAAGATCGGCTTTAGCCATTTCCGTAACGAGCATCCCTCCGAAAGAAATACCGATAATGATCGGGCTTTCCTCTTTTATTTGCTTTCGCAGCCGTAAGGCATAATCTTGTAATGATTCTTTTTGAAGCGGAGCTATCCAGTCTATATAGATGGGTTCACAGAATGATAAGTCAAGAAATGAGAATATCCTTTTGTCTGCTCCCAGACCACTGATGAAATAAATTTTCTCCGGCATTTTGATAGGGTTAGCCAACCTTTATCAAATAATAATTCTTCTTTCCTTTTTGAACCAAAAAATATTTATCATGTAGTAAAAGACTATTTTCTATTTTGAAGTCAATGAGCTCCACTTTTTTCCGGTTTATACTTACACCACCACCCTGTATTGTTTTTCTTGCTTCACCTTTACTCGGGAAAATGGTTGAATCAGCTAAAAAGGATACAACATCAATACCGGCAGCAATTTTTTCTTTGGCGAAGTCAATTTTTATCACGCCTTCCATACTCTCAAGGTCTTCTATCGAAAGACTTTCAACCGGCAATGTTTGATTGGCAAACAATTTTTGTGTGGTCACAACAGCTTTTTGAAATTCGTCTTTGCCATGGACAAAGCTGGTTATTTCCTGAGCCAGTGTTTTTTGTAATACTCGCGCAGCCGGATCCAGGTTATGTTCATGGATCAGCATATCTATAGCATCTTTGGAAAGGAACGTAAATATTTTTATCCATTTTAGGGCATCCGTATCGCTGGCATTCAGCCAGAATTGGTAAAAATGATACGGTGAAGTTTTTGTAGGGTCCAGCCAGATATTGCCCGTTTCTGTTTTGCCGAATTTGCCACCATCCGCTTTGGTTATAAGGGGGCAGGTAAAGGCAAATGCTTCGCCCCCAGTTTTCCTGCGAATGAGTTCAGTGCCGGTTACAATATTTCCCCATTGGTCGCTGCCTCCCATCTGCAGTTTGCAATTCTTATTTTTATAGAGCCAGTAAAAGTCATAACCCTGCACCAACTGGTATGTGAATTCAGTAAAACTCATACCAGTTTCCCCTTCCAGCCTTTTCTTCACACTGTCTTTACTCATCATATAGTTTACAGTGATATGTTTTCCTATATCCCGGATAAAATTCAGGAAAGTGATTTCTTTAAACCAATCATAATTGTTTACCATCTCCGCTGCATTCTTCAGTGCAGGGTTGAAGTCAAGATATTGCATCAGCTGTTTCTTAACCCCTTCCTGGTTAACTTTCAATACGGCTTCACTCAACAGGTTTCTTTCTTCACTTTTACCGCTTGGGTCGCCTACCATACCGGTGGCACCACCCACTAAAGCAAAGGGTTTATGACCTGCATTCTGCAAATGGACCAGTAGTAAAATAGGAACCAGGCTGCCAATATGGAGACTATCGGCTGTTGGGTCAAAACCGATATAGGCAGAAGTCATTTCTTTGTTAAGCTGCTCTTCTGTACCGGGCATTATGTCCTGTATCAGGCCCCTCCATGTTAATTCTGCGATCAAATTCATTTCTAAACCAGTGATTTAGGACAAAAGTAAGGCAGAATAGGATTGCAGTTCTTATCAAACAATATTTTTCTAATTGCTTCGTTTTCAATAGATAGTCTTTTTGAACCCTAAACCTATGTTTTTACGGTCTTTAAGACTAATTTTACAAGCAACCCGTATCTATTGAAGGCAAGCCAATATTAATCGCTTATCGAAAATCGTCCGAATGAAACCAACCACTTTTTATTTGTCCCTGTTGACAACTGTGCTTTCTATATCCGCTACGGCACAATTCAGAAAATATTCCAATGAGTTTTTAAATATCGGAGCAGGTGCCCGGGGTCTTGCCATGGGTAGTGCGCAGGTGGCATCCGTCAGTGATGGTACAGCCGGGTACTGGAATCCTGCTGGTCTTGTGGGCATTAAAGATTTTCCACAGGTAAACCTGATGCATGCTGAGTATTTTGCCGGAATAGGTAAATATGATTATGTGGGTATCGCTTTTCCTACTGCAAACAATAAACGCACCATCGGAATTACCGGTTTACGTTTTGCCGTCGATGATATTATGAATACTTTATTTCTTGTTGAACCGGACGGCTCAATCAATTACAATAACATCCAGGCTTTTTCTTCTGCGGATTATGCTTTTATTTTTTCATTTGCCCAAAAACTGAAAGAGAAAGGCAAAAGAAATATACACTTTGGGTTAAATGCAAAAGTAATTCACCGCAGTGTCGGCAAGTTTGCCAAGGCATGGGGTTTTGGTATCGATGCAGGGCTTCAGATTTACAGTAACAAATGGAAATTTGGAATTGCGGGTCGCGACATTACCAGCACCTTTAATGCCTGGTCATTCAATTTTACCGAAAGGGAAAAAGAAGTATTGTATTTAACAAATAATGAAATACCCGTAAAATCAACTGAATTAACGGCCCCGAGATTAGTACTGGGAGTTGCCCGTGATTTTAAGATCGGGAAAAAATTAAGTTTGCTTGCAGAGGCTAACATTGATCTGACATTTGATGGTCAGCGGAATACCCTTATAAGTGCCGATCCGGTAAGTGCCGATCCCAAACTGGGACTTGAATTAAATATCAACAATGTTTTTTTTCTGCGTGGTGGGATCAATAATTTCCAAAAGGCCTTGTCAGACGGTGATACAGTAAACCAGAAAAAGGTCTGGATTTATCAGCCGGGAGCCGGAGCAGGTTTTCGCATTCATAATGTAACCATTGATTATGCTTTTACCAATCTGGCAAATCAGTCAAATCCATTATTTACCCATGTTTTCTCTTTAAAAGTTAACCTGACTGGCGATAAAAATAAAAAAAACGATTAAGCTCCTTTTTTGATAAAACCTGATTCAATGAAAAAACTTTTACTTCCATTATTCTTTTTATCAGTTCTGTCTGCTCAGTCCCAGACGTACTATAATGAATGGATAAATTACAACCAGACTTACTATAAGTTTAAAGTAAGCGCAAATGGGTTGTACCGGATCAATCAACCCATACTCGCATCCATTGGATTGGCAAATACCCCGGCCGAGCAATTTCAGCTTTGGAGAAACGGACAACAGGTACCAATTTATACTACCATACCGACAGGTCCAATGGGCGGGAGCGACTATATTGAATTTTGGGGCGAGATGAATGATGGTAAAACAGATATTGATCTGTACCGTTTAGCTGATTACCAGTTGAATGATAAATGGAGCTTAGAAACTGATACAGCCGCCTTTTTCCTTACGGTTAACCCTGTCGGCAATAACCTGCGGTTAGTGCCGGTTTCATTTAGTTTGCCGACTGCCATTCCTGTGGAACCCTTTTTTATTCATACTACGGGAAAATATTACCGGGATAAATATAATCTGGGTTATGCGGCTGTTGTGGGGTCATATATTTATTCATCAGCTTATGATCAGGGTGAAGGGTTTACTTCAAACGAAATTAGTGCTGGAGGAACTCTTTCTCAGGCATTCATTAATCTTAATCCGTATACAGGCCCGGGTGCCCCTTTACCGGAATTAAAAATAAATGCAGCGGGTAATACTTTGGATCCACGACAGTTTACAATAAATGTAAACACAACCCAGGTGGCCAGCCAGGTAATGGACTATTTTGATTATGTAAAAACCAGTACGGGTTTAACCGTTGCCCAAATCAGCGGAGGAACAGCAACTATAGATGTTTCTAATAGTGGTGGTAGAATGGTTGTTGCAAAAACTGAATTAATTTATGCCCGCCAGTTTAATTTTGGTGGCACAGATAATTTTTCGTTTGAATTGCCGGCCAATGCTGCGGGTAATTATCTGGAAATTGCCGGTTTTAATTATGGGACCACCAATCCGGTTTTATATGATCTTACCAATGGAAAAAGATATGTGTGTGATATAACTAGTCCTGCATTGGTGAGAGTAGTACTGGAGCCATCTTCCGTTTCCAGGAAATTACAATTAGTAACCCAGGCACCTACCTATCCAATTCCTGTTATTTCATTGCAACAACGAAATTTTGTAAATTACAGCCAGGCGGCTTTACAGGGCAACTACCTTATTATCACCCACCCCACACTTACCAATGGGCCAAATGGAACTAACCCGGTTGAGGACTACAAAAATTACCGGAGTTCAGCAGCGGGTGGTGGGCATAATGCGAAGGTTTATATGATTGATCAGCTGGTGGATCAATTTGGTTATGGCATTAAACAAAATCCTTTATCCGTCCGGAATTTTATCCGTTGGGCAAGAAATTCATTTACAGCTCCTGTTAAAAATATATTCCTTATCGGAAAAGGACTGAATTATATTCATAACCGGTTTTATGAAAATAACCCGGATCTGAATAAGCTTTCTTTCGTTCCAACATTTGGCTATCCTCCGTCTGATAATTTATTAACAGCAGAACCCGGTCTTGATGAAACTCCCAGAGTTCCTATTGGCCGTCTTTCCGTTATTAATGCTATTGAAATAGCCGACTATCTTGCAAAAGCTATTCAATACGAACAGGCACAGGCTTTTTCATCGCCACTTATCCAGGACAAAGCTTGGATGAAGAATGTGGTCCACGTCGTGGGGGCGGGTGATGGCTCCTTGCAAACAATTCTGGACACGTACATGGCTAAATACAAAGGAATAATTTCTGATACATTATTTGGTGGCAATGTCAGTACGTTTAGTAAGACCTCTACTGACCCGGTGGAGCAATCAAACAGTGATCGGTTAAAAAATCTATTCCAGAATGGAATAAGCCTGATAACTTATTTTGGTCACTCATCGGCTACAACACTTGAATATAATCTGGATAGTCCGGATGATTATAACAACCCCGGCAAATACCCGTTATTTTTTCTGCTGGGATGTAATGCTGGGAATTTTTTCAATTTCAATACGGCCCGCCTTCAAACCAAGGAAACGATTTCTGAAAAATACGTTTTGGCTAAGGAAAGGGGTTGTATGGCTTCTTTTGCTAGTACCTCACTCGGTATAGTTCATTATCTTGATATCTATAATACCGGAACGTATACCGGAATTTCAAGAACAAAGTATGGTAAATCATTTGGAGAATTAATGATCGAATCCATCAGTCAAACGTATAACATCACTACGCAGAGTGATTTTTATGCCAGGCTTCAGTGTGAGCAAACTACCTTACACGGTGATCCGGCCTTGAAAGTAAATGGCTTTCTCAAACCGGATTATGTTATTGAACCCCAATTGGTCAAAATTGCCCCATCTTTTATATCGGTTGCTGAAACTTCCTTTAAGGTGGATGCAAGTTTTATGAATATTGGCAAGGCAATTGATAAAAATATAGTTGTTGAGTTAAAAAGAACTTACCCGGATCTTTCGACTCAGATAATCAGACGGGATACCATTACCGGAACCCGTTACCTGGATTCACTTACTTATACCATTCCGGTTATTGCTACCAGGGATAAAGGGCTGAATAAGATAACCGTAACGGTGGATGCAGATAATATAGTAGATGAACTGTATGAAACCAATAATTCCGTTACAAAGGATGTCTTTATTTTTGAAGATGAAGCAAGACCTATTTATCCCAACAATTACGCTATAATCAATAAGCAGAATATTAAACTGGTTGCATCAACTGCTAATCCTTTCAGTTCGATCCGACAATATACAATGGAATTGGATACTACAGAATTATTCAACTCGCCTTCTAAAATAACCAGATCTATCAGTTCTACCGGGGGAGTACTCGAATTTACACCTGGTATTTCGTTTACGGATAGTACTGTGTATTACTGGAGGGTTTCACCAGTGCCTGTTTCTGGTCAACCAGTCTGGAATGCAGCTTCATTTATTTATCTCGCAACCAGCGAACTTGGATTCAGCCAGGCACATTATTTTCAACATGTGAGATCCGGCAAACAAAGAATTTTACTAGATCAGCAAACTCGAAACTGGAAATTTGATTCAATTAACCATTTTATTTTTGCAAAAAATGGTGTTTATCTGACGGCTACCCTTCAGGAAGGAGACCTTGTTGTAGCTCCGGATGGCAGCGCCTATATCCGGAGTGCCTGTGTGGGGTACTCGCTAATTTTCAACATTTTTGATCCAAATAAATTTGTCCCGAAACTAAACCCGACGGGACAATACGGAAGTTATGGACCGCCCTGTCAACCCAGTAGACGGTGGAATTTTGAATATAGCTATATGAATCCTGCCAATCGGAAACTGGCTATGGATTTCATGGATTCTATACCAGATGGATATTTTGTTGTTGTCAGGAACATACAAAATCATCTCCAGTCCGGTGGTTATATTAATGATTGGATAGCCGATGAAGCTATAAACGGAACTGGCAAGACTTTATATCATAAACTGAAAGCTACGGGCTTTAATCTTCTGGATTCATTTACCTCTGCAAGAGCATTTATTCATATTTATCAAAAAAGTAATAATGGTTTTGTGCCTGTTTCAGTCATAAGCCAGGGAATGTTCGATCTTGTTTCCATCACGAAATCCCTGAAAACTCCTGATACGCTTGGCTATGTTACTTCCCCCGTTTTTGGACGGGCAAAAGCATGGAAGCAATTAAAATGGAAAGGCAATGCTGCACCGGATGTTACTCCGGGAGATGCACCAACAGTGGATATTATTGGAGTTGGCTTATCCGGAAATGAACAGACCTTATTTACCGGACTTACAGTAAGTCAACAGGACTTTGACATTTCAAATATTGATGCGGTTCAATATCCTTTCCTCAAATTACGAATGAGAAATTCGGATTCAATTAATTTCACCCCCCATCAACTAAATTATTGGAGGTTGACATATACGCCTGTGCCGGAAGGGGCTATCGCTCCCAATATTTATTTAAAAGTTAAAGATACCCTGGAGGTTGGCGAGCCGCTTGATTTTAGAGTGGCTTTTAAAAATGTAAGCGAAGTTCCGTTTGACAGCCTTAAAGTGAAAATGGTTATAACTGATAAGAGTAATGTACCACATATAATACCCATACCAAGGAAGAGACCCATTCCGGCAGGAGGTAATGCAAATGATACAGTGCAATTGGGTGCATTGATTAATACGGCTAACATTCCCGGTATCAATACTCTCTATATTGAAGCTAATCCGGATGATGATCAGCCGGAGCAACATCATTTCAACAATTTCGCTTACAGGAATATTTATATTAAACCGGATAGTCTTAATCCTTTACTGGATGTAACTTTCGACGGCGTACATATTCTGAACCGGGATATCGTTTCTTCCAAACCGGACATTATTGTTAAGCTAAAAGATGAGGCGAGGTGGTTGGTCCTGGATGATACTTCTTTGCTCACACTGCAGGTTCGTTACCCCGATGGCAGGTTACGGAGATACTATTTCAATAATGATACACTCCGGTTTACTCCTGCCGGACAAGCCCCAAATCCGGACAATACAGCCACGGTCAGTTTCAGACCTTATTTCACGGTTGACGGCGAATACGAAATGATTATTACCGGAAAAGATAAAAGCAATAATAAAGCGGGTAACATCGAATACCGGGTAATATTTGAAGTGATCAATAAGCCGATGATCTCCAATATGCTCAACTATCCGAATCCGTTTACCAGTTCCACTGCTTTTGTATTTACTGTTACAGGCAGTGAAGTCCCGCAGAATATTAAAATTGAGATCATGACCATTACGGGAAAAATTGTAAGGGAAATTACCAAGGACGAACTGGGGCCCTTACATATTGGCCGTAATATCACCGAATTTAAATGGGATGGAACTGACCAATACGGGCAAAAACTGGCTAATGGAATTTATTTGTATCGGGTAGTCACAAACCTAAACGGTAAATCGCTGGATAAATACAAATCGGAAAATGATAACACGGACAAATATTTTAATAAAGGGTATGGTAAGATGTACCTGATGCGTTAAAAGCCAGGGCTCATAATATTTTTTTCATAAAAGGGTCGCAGTTGCGACCCTTTCCCTTATTCGTAAACTGACAAAGCCCTTAATGGTTATTTTTGCGGATCACAGTTTTTATTCAGTTGAATTATGGCTAAAATCGGGATTAATATTGCTACGGGAAGTTTGCAGCAGAAGGAAATGATCGTTGGAATTGATCTTGGAACAACGAACAGCCTCGTGGCCATTATACACCCTGAAAGCAGGAAACCTGTTGTATTAAAAGAACATGACGGGAATGCCCTGGTTCCTTCTGTTATTCATTTCGGGGAATCCGGAATTATTACTATCGGAAATGAAGCCAGGGATAACCTTATTACAGAACCTCAGAATACCATTTTTTCAGTCAAGAGATTAATGGGCAAATCCTATAACGATGTCCGGGAGTATGCTGATTTCTTTACGTACAAAGTGATTGATGATGATACAGAAAGCCTGGTAAAAGTGCAGGTTGGGGATAAATTTTATTCACCCATTGATTTATCTGCGTTGATTTTGAAAGAACTGAAGACAAGGGCAGAACATATATTAAAAACCAGTGTAACCAAAGCTGTAATTACCGTGCCTGCCTATTTCAATGATGCGCAAAGGCAGGCAACGAGGGATGCAGGAAGGTTAGCGGGACTTGATGTATTGCGTATTGTAAATGAACCTACTGCTGCCAGCCTCGCTTATGGGCTGGGGTTAGACAAAGAAGAGGTAAAAACGATTGCCGTTTATGATCTGGGGGGTGGTACATTTGATATTTCGGTTCTGCGTATCAGCGGAGGCATTTTCGAAGTACTGTCGACCCATGGAGATACCTATCTCGGCGGCGATGATTTTGACAGGGCTATTGTGCAACATTGGTCAGCATCGCTTGGAATCACAAAGGATGAATTGTCGCTGCATAAAAATTTGTTACAGGAATTGCGTATGATTGCTGAAAAAGCAAAAAAATACCTTAGTTCAAACAATTCATTTACAGGAACTGTTGCCGGACAGGAGGTCGAATTAACTAAAAGGGAATTGGAACAACTAGCACAAACCTTTATAGAAAAAACTATTCAATGCTGCCAGCATGCTTTGAAGGATGCGCAATTAACAACGGCGGGGATTGATGAGATTATTATGGTAGGTGGCTCTACCCGTATGCCGTTGGTAAAAAAAATGGTGACTGACTTTTTTGGTAAACATGTTCATGATACGCTAAATCCTGATGAAGTAGTGGCCTTAGGTGCGGCTGTTCAGGCTGATATCCTTGCCGGGAATAATAAGGATTTCCTGTTACTGGATATTACACCGCTTTCTTTAGGCATTGAAACTATGGGCGGACTGATGGATGTATTGATTCCCCGAAACTCTAAAATACCTTCCCGGGCAGCCAGGCAGTACACCACCCAAAAAGACGGGCAGGGGCAAATCAGGATTTCTGTTTATCAGGGGGAACGGGATTTGGTGAAAGATAATCGTAAGCTGGCCGAGTTTAGTTTGAAAGGCATTCCGGGTATGCCAGCCGGTTTTCCAAAAGTTGAAATATCTTTTTTAGTGAATGCAGATGGTATCCTGGTGGTGAAAGCAAAAGAACTGCGAAGTGGGGTTGAACAAAGCATAGAAGTAAAACCACAATACGGACTCACTGATGAAGAGGTTGAAAGGATGTTGCTGGATTCCATTACGCATGCCAGAGAGGATATGCAAATGAGGTCTTTGACAGAGGCACGGACAGAAGCCAGTCAATTACTCTATATGACCCGGCAATTCATTGAAAAGAATAGTTCGTTTATAACAGCAGCAGAACTGTGTGACACCAGACATGGAATGTTTGAATTGGAAAATTTACTTGAAAACGGGGATAAAGACCAGGTTCAGGCCGCTATCGAAAAATTGAATGAGATTTCCAGACCCTTTGCCGAAAGATTAATGGATCAGGCCATTGCTGTCGCTATGAAAGGGAAGCAACTCTAATCTTTTTCCTTTAATAAAATAATAACCTCTCCATAATAAGAAACTGATTATAATTAAATGGACCAGTAACGCAGATATCCAAACACTTTTTCTTTCATAAACAAAGTCAATTACCCCTTCACCTTCCGGAACTTTAATGGTCATTCCGGGTTTACCCGTTTTGATAATATCCGCAATCTTTTTATTATAAAAGGCTTTCCATCCCGGGTAATAGTTTTGTATTAAAGTTACCGACGAAGCCTTTTCTAAAATTACGTTTACCCGGATATGATTAGGTTTTTGCAGAATAAGTTTTAGAGCGTTTGCAGCAGTATCTCCATCAGCAAAAACAAGGGGGTTATTAAAAAATGTCAGGGCTTCGGTACTATCAGTCGGAAATGAGTATGAATGTTTTAATGTCAAAGGCCCCCGGTAAGAATCATTGGAGGATACTTGTTTATTGAATACATTTACGTTGTTCCATTTATTCATTTTCCCGTCAGTATATGTAGTTGCTACCTGGCTGATACGGGTGTTTTGTATAGGAAAACCAGCGGATGACTTAAGTATATGATTTACCTGGCGTAATGAATAACTGCTTACTGAAAAGAATGGGGTACATAATAATGTATTAATAATAAGATCTGCTGTCAAAACCAGTCCTGCCAATTTAATTTTACGGGTCTTTACCAGAATCAACCAGGTTGTCAGAATTATCAATTGAAGAAAAGCATTGATAAATAACGTTTGTGAAAAATTGATATTCTTTACAAAACCAGCGAATGAATCAGTTGGAATATCATGTATATGTTTAAAATTAACCAGTAAGACAATCCCGCATATTCCCAATAATGATAGTGTAGTCAGGGAAACTATTTTTCCTGCATAATTGGTTTTAAGAGTAAACATGTTTTCAAAAGTCACTGACCGGAAGGAGAGAGCGATAAAATATATCATTGATAAGATGAAATACAGCCGGAAAATAGCCGGATTCCGGAAATAGGAAAAACCGGGAATGCTATTTAATGCATTTCGTAGCGGGGTAAAGTGGCCAAATGAAATAAATAGGAATAACAATCCTGCGGCTAGTATCCAAACCGCAGGCTTATTTTTTTCTTTTACGGTCTTATAAATGGCTGCAGGAAGCAGCAATAAAACAAAAAGCCCCATATAGGTATTCAGCATGGTGCCTTCTGTATTGGGTAAATTTATCCGAACAGACGAGAAAGGTAAAAGCAAATTACTGAGGGAAGCCGGATGCAGATAATTGGAATTAAAAAAATTTGTATTGTCTGCAATGGCAGACCCCCGGGCCATATTTCTCAGCAACTCCGTTGAGTAATAAAGACAGGGAGAACATAGCAATAATGTAAATGTCCCGGCAAGCAACAGCTTCCTGCAAACAAACCAGTTTGTTTGCGCGTCATTTTTCTTTTGTATGAAATAGATTATAAGAAATATAGCGAGGCTATAAGTGGTAATGATATTGAATGCAGCATATACACTGGTAAACATTAAGGTATAAAAGACAGCAAACTGGAATGCATGCCTGGAAGTAGGTGAATGGAGCAACTGGAGCAGGGAACTAATAACCAGTGGTATAAAAGCTGCAGCGGTTATATATAATAGCCATTGCGTGGATCCGGTCATAAAACCGGAAAGCATATAACAAATTGCCAGCAGCTGTGCAATTTTTTGGTCCTTGACCAGGTACTTCTGCAACAGGTGAAACATTCCCCATCCGGCGAGTAAAATGAAAAACATAAACTCTATATGCAGGACATATATATTATAATCAAAGAGGGAACTGAAGAGCATCTGGGGGGTACTGAATATTCCCCAGGTCAGGTTACTTTGCAACGGAAATCCCATGCCCCATGTATTGAACCAGTATGGTATTTCACCCTGACGAACAGACTGGCTGATGAAATAATTTATGGGGTATTCAAGGGCAATAATGTCATTCTTTAATGCCCGAAGCATAAAACTGACAGGTGCAAAGGCCAGCAAGCCGGCAACAGAAATAAAAAAGTAAGGTTGTAAATATTTTCGCAATGATGTGTTTTATCTTTCAAAATTCTCCCGTTAATGTTTACTTTTCAGTGTCCACGAACCATTGACGATCCAATCATAAATAAAAGTCGGTAAAAGTCGCTGGACATGGTAAACAAGCCACCATCTTTTTGTAATAAAGGCTTTCGATTTCTTTTTTGTAATAGCCTTTTTAGCCTGTCGGGCAGCCTTGCCCAAAGATGCAACCCAAAACATCCTTTTCCCTTTTCCCATTTCTGTATCTATATAACCCGGGATTAGTTCAGTTATTACAATGCCATTTTTTTCAAATTTAGCTTTTACCCGCAGGCTTTCCAGGTAGACAGATTGAAAGGCTTTACTGGCATGATAAGCAGGCGCCTCTTTGTTGCCCCTTGCAGCTGCGATGGAAGTAATTCCTACGATTTGGCCCTTGCCTTTCTCCCTGAAATATTGCCAGGCGTAATTCAAGACCCGGGTGTATCCTTTTACATTGATATCAATTGTATTTCTTTCCGGATCGGGGAGGAGGTCATTATTGAAATGGATAATGGATGCAGCCAGAATAATAATATCAACTCCGTTAAGATCATGAATAAGTTCTGCCAGGGAATGGCTGATGGTTTCATCCGATATGTCCCCTTTTTTAATGAAAATGTTGTCCGGGTAAAGTTCCCGGAGATCGGTAAGTAAATTTTCTCTCCGGCCCATCACCCCCACTTCACATCCTTCGCCGGCATACAAAACTGCCAATTGACGGCCCAGGCCTGAACTGCCACCAACTATGAGTATTTTTTTACTCATGAACGAATGATTTGTTTATACGTTTTCTTTTTTTTTTTCCCACCAGTATTGACCCAGCATTTTACGAGTGGCAAAGGGTCCGAAATATTTTTCAAAGCTCCGGTACAGGATAACATCATATTTACGGTGAAAGTTGATCCAGCAGGCATTACAGTTTTTACTGTAATGTTTTTGTTTCTCCTGGGCTGCGGCGCCATTAAATACTTCATCCAGGGTATTTGTGAAAACATTTCCGATCATGACATTCAGGTTCTGGCAAATGGGAACATCTCCATTGGGTAAGATCACCAGGCTATCAAGAATACTATAACAATTCAACTTTAACCCGCCCCGCCTCCATTCATCATACAAAACCAGGAAATCAAAATTTTCAGGAAAGTCTTTAATTATTTCCGGGATGTTTTCGCGGATATTAATCAGTTGCTCTTTCGTAACCGGTGGTGGCAACATTGTATCCGTTTGTTGAGGCCTGGCCCCGATCATTTCTTTGGCTTCATTAAAAGAACGGATCTCATCAGACTTCAATGATCCAATGTCATTATAATGTGCCGATTCAATGGTGTCAAAAAACGAAATATCATTATATACGCCTACCCGCATATCAATCCCATATTTTTTGGCGACCCCTGCTACATGTTTCATATCCTGAAATCATTGTACGGCGAAAGCGTAAACATCAGGCTGATCGGAACTTTTTATGGGTTCTTTCTATAACATTAATAATACCTTCATAGCCATCTTTACCCCGCATATGCAGATAGGAATCCTTGTCTCCGTCTACGGAAATAAATAAACGACGGGGCGGGCATTTATCAACGGCCTCAATAACTAATTCTGGTTTCAGGGCATTGGTCAGCAGGTCGAAATTGGGATGATGTTTATTAAACCAGGCCATGATATCCATCGCATCGGGATGCAAAAGGAATTCACCCCCTTCAAGGCCCACCGTTGTTTTTTCGTCACACACCGGCTGTTCATGATCTCTTTGATCTTGTCAAAGGGAAGATAATTAACGGGTCGTTTGGTCCAGATCAGGCAATGTTTACAGGCGGAATCGCAGAGGTCTGTACCATAAATCATTAAAGTTGATAGTTTCTTATGACCGGGTAACCAGCTATTGTTGAGAAAAGTGATACCCCGGTTAATATAATTTCGGGCAGAATACATAATTTAATAAACTCGTAAAAGCTTCGGGTTGGTATAAATTGGATAATAGATGCCGATACTGGTTAAAAGTAATAACAATTCCTCATTGCTGGGTTTATATCCCGGGTCAGGAAAATTTATTTTTTAATTTTAAAAAAGGTTTTTCATAAAAGCGATAGCTGATTAAACTTAAAAAACCGCTATCACTGAAACAAGAATTCCGCTTGCGGTTTGTGCAGTACGGAAGGAAACAGCTGTTTTCTCTGCGCATAAATCCCTGAAATAAGGGAACAGCAGAATGAAAACCGGCCAGTGGTAAACGTATAAGCCATAGGATATTTTTCCAAAAAATTTCAACAGGCGGTTATTTAATAAAAATTGAATAATGGTTGAACTGCCTGTCGCAGCTTCATGAACAAGAATACCGAATAGCACCGCAAAAGTGGTATACCCTGCAAAAGCAAGATAGGGTAATGTAAAAGATTGTTGTTCGTTAATGAAGTAAAAGCCAAAATTCACTGCAGCCATCAGTAGCACTATCACAGTGGTATATTTCTTCAGAAAATCCGGGTTGATCCGTATCAGCAAAGCGACAATACTGCCAATACAAAGACCATCAATCCGAGTAAACGTATAAAGACTGGAATAGGCTAGATCTTCAACTTTATAGACCCAAATTAAATATCGGGCAATAACTACAAAAACTAAAATCAGCAAAGCCACTATAAGAATGGTTTTTGGTTTGCGGATAAGCAGAATAATAACCGGCCAAACCAGGTAAAATTGTTCTTCTACTGCCAGCGACCAGGTATGAAGCAGAATTTTATCACCATAAGGTTCCTTAAAAAACAAAAAGCCAGTTTTGCAGGTAGGTCCAGAACCAGAATTGGTTTCCCGTATAATACTGTGTATCCAGGGGATACTTTTATATTGGGTATAATCAGTAAAAAGATGATTAACGTGAGATAGAACAGGGGAAATATCCGCAGTATCCTGCGCATATAAAAATTTCTGAGAAAATTGGGCTTGTCCAGCGTCTTTAAAAGAATGTCTGTAATCAGGAACCCGGAAAGAACAAAAAACAGATCAACGCCGAGCCAGCCAAAGAAAAAATAATTCATGAACCCGAAATTGTGAAGAAAAACCACCAATAAAATGGCTACACCCCTCAAACCATCCAGCGAAGGGTAATAAGACCTGTTGGGGTTAACAGCAGTCATGAATTTGAATGGGGTTAATTATTTCTCTTTCAAAGATAATCTTCTGAGCAGATACTTGCCAACCATATCAAATTCCAGGTTCACCGTTTCTTCTTCAAGCAGCGACTGCAGGTTTGTATTTTCAAAAGTGTATGGTATAATAGCAACAGTAAATTTTTTCTTCTTAACCTTAAATGCGGTCAAACTTATACCATTAACACAAACAGATCCTTTTTCAATAAGCAGGGGTGCAAATTTCCCGGGAAATTCAAATTCAAATTCCCAGCTGCCATTTTTTTCTTTTCTTCTAGTACAGGTAGCAATTGTATCCACATGACCCTGTACGATATGACCGTCTAACCGGTCATTAAGTTTGAGGCAACGTTCCAGGTTAATGAATACCCCTTCTTTCCAGTCACCCAGGTTGGTTTTTTGCAGGGTCTCTTCAATTGCCGTCACCCGGTGACCATTTCCCTTTATTTCTTCAATTGTAAGACACACCCCGCTATGGCTTACACTCTGGTCCCTCTTTAATTGTGAAGAAATGGAGGATTCGACCCAAAATGTCCTGTTTGAGCCCCTGGAAATGACCTCTTTAACAAGGCCCATTGTTTCAATAATGCCGGTGAACATGGCCCAAAGTAAAACATTTCTTTTCCTATTTCCTTTTTTCAACTTAAGGGCCTATCTTTGCCTCCCGAAAAATGAGGGACTAAAAAAATACCGAAGGAGGTATCAGAATTATGTTAATTATCGATTCAAAAGATTGCGAAAACATTGACAAGGCTTTAAAGAAATACAAGAAGAAATTCGAGAAATCTAAGGTATTGTTACAATTACGCGAACGGCAGGCTTTTATCAAGCCCTCAGTAAGACGCCGTGGTGCCGTGCTGAAAGCAATTTATAAGCAAAGTATTTCCAGCGGGAAGATTGAAGGTTAATCCCTGACGGATTTTATATTTATTGAATAGCTGCAAAGTTTAATAGCTTTGTAGCTGTTTTTTTTATGCCTGTGCTAACCTATCAATCCATCCGCTCCTTCCTGGATTACCTGAAGTTCGAAAAAAGGTATTCGGTACATACATTGACCTCATATCAAACAGACCTGATAGATTTTATTGATTACCTGGAAACTCGGTTTGGAGCTGTTTCCTTAAAAGAGGTCAATCACAATTATATTCGCAGCTGGTTAGCACAACTGAAAAGTAAAGGTCTTACAGCTAAGTCCATTAACCGGAAGATATCCACTCTTAAATCTTTTTTTAAATACCATTTACGGACCGGGTCGATCACGTCTACACCCATGGTTAATGTGATCAGTCCAAAGATCAGCCGTCGGTTGCCCGTTTTTGTAAAAGAGGAGGATACTGGTAAAATAATTAATACCCTCAGTCAATCTTCAGATAACTGGGAGTCTTTAAATGCTAAAATGCTTATTCGTATATTTTATGCCACCGGTATGCGTTTAAGTGAATTGATCAACCTGAGGGAAAAACAAATCGATTTCAGTAAGTCGCAAATTAAGGTCCTCGGGAAAGGAAATAAAGAACGCATAATTCCGGTTAGTAAGGATACGATTAAAATTATCCGGGATTACCAGCAGTTGAAAAAAAGGGATTTTAAAGAAACTGAAGATTTTCTCCTGGTAACCCCAAAAGGTAAAAAACTATACCCTAAATATGCCTATTTACTGGTTAATCGGGTTTTGGGTGAAGCAGGCACGCTGACGAAGAAAAGTCCGCACGTCCTCCGGCACACTTTTGCAACACACCTGATGAACAATGGGGCTGATCTGAATGCTGTAAAAGAACTGCTTGGCCATACAAGTCTTGCCGCAACACAGGTGTATACCCATAATACCATCGAAAAGTTAAAAGATGTGCATAAAAAATCTCATCCAAAGGCCTGAAATTTTCCCTTCAACACAATAAAAAATTTGGAAAAATTTTGTTTGGGAAAGATTACTTTTTACAGTAACTTGAAGTCAGACAAAAGAACCGAACCCCTGAGAAAAAGGATATCCTTAGTTCTTTATTTATTGTTTCACTTAAACAAGATGACTATGAACATTAACATTCAATCAGTTCATTTCGATGCCGACAGTAAATTGATCGGGTATGTTAAACGCAGGCTGGAAAAACTGAACAATTTCAACGATTCTATTATCCAGGTGAATGTGTTTCTGAAACTCGACAATGTAGTTCATGCTATCAAGGACAAGATCGCTGAGATCCGCGTACATGTGCCCCGTCACAATTTTTTTGTTAAATCAACCAGTAAATCTTTTGAGGAGTCGTTTGATGATGCACTTGACTCCATGGTAACACAAATAAAAAAAAATAAGGAAAGGAAAGCCGCTTAAAAACTTACAAGACCCCGCTGAAGCGGGGTCTTTTTATTACATGAGAAATGAGTTTGTTTTTTCAACCAAATAGCTTCTGGAATCCCTAAACATCCCTATTTGGGTTTACATTTCTACCGGCCGGGTTAAGATATTCGGATATTGAAAGGAGGGAAACTGCTGTTTATTCACAACTTGCTGAAAACAAGCAAAAAATTCCAGTTGCAAAATTTTTCCAATTATCAAATTCCCTTACCTTTGCCTCCCCAATAAATGGGGGTAGCTCTTTATTGTTTGAACCGTCCCGGTATCCTGAGCATTGGTGAGACTTAAAGCAAAGCTTTTAGTGAAGACAGCGGCCGTTGGCCCGAAGGAAAAAGGCGGGCATTTTTAAATGCCACTTTAGCTCAGCAGATAGAGCATCCCGACTTTGCAGTCGGGAAGGTCGTTGATTGAAAGGTCAAAGTGGTTAGATGTTTGAAAAAAAATTGCCACTTTAGCTCAGCAGGTAGAGCAACTGATTTGTAATCAGTAGGTCGTTGGTTCGATTCCGACAAGTGGCTCAGGTTTTATTAACCGGGCAGATGGCCGAGTGGCTAAAGGCGACAGACTGTAAATCTGTTCTCTCACGAGTACGGAGGTTCGAATCCTTCTCTGCCCACGGAGCAAATTGAAAATGTGTTTATTTCGGGATTAGAAAAAAGGCACATTTCATTTTGTATTAGTTCTTTAAAATGATTTGAAACAGGATTTATGCGGTTATGGATTTTTGCACAGGTCTGATTTTTCAAATTGTATTGCGGGAGTAGCTCATTTGGTAGAGCGGTAGCCTTCCAAGCTTCAGGTGGCCGGTTCGAGCCCGGTCTCCCGCTCAAAACCGTCATAGCTCAGCGGAGGCGGATTGGACAAGACCTGCCGTTGTAGCTCAGTGGTAGAGCACTTCCTTGGTAAGGAAGAGGTCAAGGGTTCAATTCCCTTTAACGGCTCATAAATAAAAGGTAGCTCTTTGTTTGCTGCCTTAATAAATGTGGTAAAACAATTATTAGTAAATAGTAAACACAACCTAAAAAAAGATAACGATGGCAACTAAAGAAACATTCAAAAGGGACAAACCCCACGTTAACGTTGGTACAATCGGGCATATTGACCACGGTAAAACGACTTTAACTGCAGCGATTACAACAATTCTTGCCAGTAAAGGCATGGCCACTGCAAAAAAGTATGACGAAATTGATGCTGCTCCTGAAGAAAAAGAAAGGGGTATCACGATTAACACGGCTCACGTTGAGTACCAGACGTCAAAACGCCACTATGCTCACGTTGATTGTCCCGGTCACGCCGATTATGTTAAGAACATGATTACGGGTGCTGCCCAGATGGATGGTGCTATCCTGGTTGTTGCTGCTACTGATGGTCCTATGCCACAAACAAAAGAACATATTCTGTTGGCCCGCCAGGTGGGGGTGCCTACAATTGTTGTGTTCATGAACAAAGTTGACCTGGTTGATGACCCTGAATTGCTTGAGTTAGTGGAAATGGAAATTCGTGAGTTACTCACTTTTTACGGGTTTGATGGTGCCAATACGCCCATTATTCAGGGTTCAGCTACGGGTGCATTGGCCGGTGAAGCAAAATGGGTAAAGGGTGTAGAAGATCTGATGGATGCTGTTGACAGCTATATTCCACTTCCTCCCCGCCCGGTTGATCTTCCATTCCTGATGTCTGTAGAAGATGTATTCTCTATTACTGGTCGTGGCACAGTTGCTACCGGTCGTATTGAGAGAGGTCGTATAAAAGTAGGAGAGGGTGTTGAAATCGTTGGCTTGATTGATGCGCCTCTTACTTCAACAGTAACAGGTGTGGAAATGTTCCGCAAATTACTGGATGAAGGCGAAGCTGGTGACAATGCCGGACTTTTACTTCGTGGTATAGAAAAGACTCAGATCCGCCGTGGTATGGTTATCGTAAAACCAGGTTCTATTACGCCACATACAGAGTTTAAAGCTGAGGTTTATGTGTTGAGTAAAGAAGAAGGTGGACGTCATACACCCTTCTTCCAGAAGTATCGCCCTCAGTTTTATTTCCGTACAACGGATGTAACAGGTGAGGTGGAACTGGCAGCCGGAACTGAGATGGTAATGCCTGGCGATAACACTTCTCTGACGGTTAAACTTATCCAGCCGATTGCGATGGAAAAAGGTCTGAAGTTTGCCATTCGTGAAGGTGGTCGTACGGTAGGTGCCGGACAGGTTACTGAAATTTTGAAATAATAAAGTCAAATGATCTCCGCTATCCGGGAGAGAATTTTTGACCGTTGAATAAAATTGCAAAGTACTTAGGTGAGATACCCTAAGTGCTTTGTTCTTTAATAAAGTTCTTTTTCCAGGCTTTATAAGTCCTGCATTATACAGGATTTGGGGGCCTATTTACGGGCATGGTGCAACGGTAGCATACGGGTCTCCAAAACCTTTGATCTGGGTTCGAATCCTAGTGCCCGTGCAGAGTAATTTGCACAACTTGTCCCGCCCTGGGCGTGGAGTCTATAAAAAAATAAATTAAGTCTATGAACAAGATTGGTCATTATTTTAAAGAGTCGTTTAAAGAGCTGACTGAAAAAGTTAGCTGGCCTTCCTGGTCCCAGTTGCAGCAATCAACGATGATTGTTTTAGCGGCAACATTGGTTATTACGTTCATTGTGCTGTCGATGGATTTTGTTGCAGGCAATGGGTTGAAGTTTATTTACAAACAACTTTTCTAAGGAATGGAAGCAACTACAAATACAGAAAATGTTCAGCAGGATACCAAGTGGTTTGTACTGCGGGTGGTGAGTGGTAAGGAAAAAAAGGTGAAAGAGTATCTTGATAAAGAGATCTCCCGCGGAGGATGGAAACAGGTGAAACAGGTGTTTTTGCCTGTAGAGAAAGTGTACAAGGTAGCCAACGGGAAAAAGGTGATGCGCGAAAGAAACTATTATCCCGGTTATGTAATGATAGAAATTGCCGATGGAAAATTAACGGATGATTTGCGGGACATTATTAAGAATACAACGAATGTTATTCATTTCCTGGGAAAAGAAAACCCCATTGCGCTTCGCAGGGCGGAAGTAAATAAGATGCTGGGTAAAATGGATGAAATGGCCGAGGCCGGTGGTGTAAGCATGAGTGAGCCATTTATTGTCGGTGAAACCATTAAGATAATTGAAGGACCTTTTAATGACTTTAATGGGGTAATAGAAGATGTCAATGATGAAAAAAAGAAATTAAAAGTAACGGTAAAGATATTTGGCCGTTCTACACCTGTGGAATTGAATTATATGCAGGTAGAGAAGATCAGCTAAGGCATATTGATTGGTTTGTAAAGCCATCCGCCAACCGGCGGATGGCTTTTTTGTGACCTAGAACTTGGGTAGTTGGTGATAACGATTTAGGCTGAGGACCGGTTAATTGAGACTTTTTCGTGGTTACCATGAAATAATCTGTTTTTAAAGCAAAAAGAATGAAACCGGGATAAAAATAACCGGGGTTTACCTAAAAAATATCCCTGAAACCTTTGCCCTTTTCCCAATTGCCCTTACCTTTGCCGCCCCAATTAGTTCTTTCGATAATCCGCATTTAGCGGTACATGAGAATTTGGGAGACCCAGTACCCGCCAGCTGGCGGAGAAAGGTCGTTAACACCAAAAAAGATTAAAATGGCAAAAGAAATCAGCGGCTATGTAAAGCTGCAATGTAAAGGTGGCCAGGCTAACCCCGCACCTCCGATCGGTCCGGCTTTAGGTTCCAAGGGTATTAATATCATGGAATTCTGTAAGCAGTTCAATTCAAGAACACAGGACAAACAAGGGAAAGTAATTCCCGTACTAATCACAGTTTATACGGATAAGAGTTTTGATTTTGTTCTGAAAACTCCACCCGCAGCTATCCAGCTGATGGAAGCGGCTAAAATCCAAAAGGGTTCCAAAGAAAGCAACCGTGCAAAAGTTGGAAAAGTAAATTGGGAACAGGTAAAGGCAATAGCCGAAGACAAGATGCCGGACCTAAACTGTTTTACCGTGGAGAGTGCCATGAAAATGGTTGCCGGTACTGCACGCAGTATGGGTTTGAATGTAGAAGGTAAAGCCCCCTGGGAAAATTAATCATGTATCCCGGACTCGGTTCGGGAGCGAATCCAAAAAACGAATTACAATGGCATTCATCAGTAAAAAAAGAAAAGTTGTTAATACAAAAGTAGACGGCAACAAATCCTATACATTAAAAGAAGCATCTGCAATAGTTAAAAGTATTACTACCTGCAAATTTGATGCTTCTGTAGATCTGCATATCCGTTTAGGAGTAGATCCTAAAAAAGCAGATCAGGCCATCCGGGGAACTGTATCTCTCCCGCACGGAACTGGTAAAACCAAGAAAGTATTGGTGCTTTGCACACCCGATAAAGAAGCAGAAGCAAAAGCAGCCGGGGCTGATTATGTTGGCCTGGATGAATTTGTTACTAAAATAGAAGGCGGATGGGTAGATGTTGATGTTATCATCGCAACACCGTCTGTTATGCCTAAGATCGGTAAACTGGGAAAAGTATTAGGTCCCAGAAACCTGATGCCGAATCCCAAGACAGGAACTGTAACCAACGATGTTGTTAATGCTATCAATGACGTTAAAGGCGGTAAGATTGCTTTTAAAGTTGATAAAGTAGGCATTATACATGCTTCTATCGGACGTATCAGTTTTGCACCTGAGAAAATTGCAGAGAACAGCCAGGAGTTGATCAATGCAATTCTTAAGGCAAAGCCATCCTCGTCAAAAGGGACTTACGTAAAAGGAGTTAGTATGGCCAGCTCAATGAGCCCGGGTATCACTATTGACGCAAAAGCATTTGTACATTAAAGCCTCCTAAATCCCCCATGGGGGACTTAAAAAATAAAATTTTCGAAGAGTCAAAATTTTTATAAAATGACGAAAGATCAAAAAAACGAAGTGATAGAGTTGCTGAAAGGCAAATTCTCTCAGTATAATAATTTCTATGTTACAGATACAGAATCGCTGACTGTAGCACAGGTGGTTAAATTACGCCGGGCCTGTTTTGATAAGCAGGTAGAAATGAAAGTGGCCAAAAACACGTTAATTAAAAAAGCGCTTGAGTCACTGGATGGTGAAAAATATGCAGGTGTATATGATTCCCTGCATAAGGTTACGGCATTGATGTTTTCAGAGAATCCTAAGGATCCTGCTTTAATCATCACTTCTTTCCGTAAAGCCACCCATGGTGAAAGACCCGAATTAAAAGCAGCTTTCATTAATGGGGATGTATATACGGGCGACAACAGTCTGAAAGCACTTACCCAGATCAAAACCAAAAATGAACTTATTGGCGAAGTGATCGGGTTGCTGCAATCTCCGGCTAAGAGAGTATTGGCAGCCTTACTGCATAATGCAGAGAAGAAAGCGGAAGCTGTACCAGCTGAATAATGGATCATATTTATTGCGAAGATCCCGGTTGATCCGGGACAAGCAATTCAAATAACAACCCGGCCGGATGGTATATAAAAGGCGAAACAATTTTTTTAATCCGCCGTCGGATCCCGGAAAACGGGAGATGAAGACGGCAAAAATTTAAATCAAATGGCAGACGTAAAAGCATTAGCAGAAGGCCTTGTAGCCTTAACCGTAAAAGAAGTACAGGAACTGGCAGACTTCTTAAAAACAGAATATGGTATTGAACCGGCAGCAGCAGCAGTAGTAGTATCAGCTGGTGGTGGCGAAGGTGCAGCAGCAGCAGAAGAAAAAACTGCTTTCAATGTAATATTGAAGAGTGCAGGCGCTTCTAAACTGAATGTTGTTAAGATTGTAAAAGATCTGACTGGTTTAGGTTTGAAAGAAGCCAAAGACCTCGTTGATGGTGCACCTAAGAATATCAAAGAAGGTGTTTCTAAATCAGAAGCTGAAGAAATTGTAGCCAAGCTGAAAGAAGCTGGTGCAGATGTTGAGTTTTCTTAATCCGATAGCTATCGGATCGGTTACTGAATAAATTGCTAAACCCTCCATTACCCGGAGGGTTTTTTTATTTCAATAAATCGGATAAATATATTTTAGAGGAAAAAACAATCGGCTTAATACCCGGTTGGGTAATTGTTTTGCTTTCTGCACGGTAATTAAATCAAAAGCTTAAATAAGGAGCTAGTTTATGGAGATCTTCATCCGTTACCGCCATCACTTTTTTTAATTCTTCCGCTTTTGTAAAAGATCCATGTTCGTTCCGGTAAGCAACAATGGGGGTTGCTAGACGATACCTGATATAGGGATGAGCTTTTAACTCATCGACAGAAGCCTCATTAATATTGATTTTCCGGACAGTCGTGTTTTCAATCTTCAGGTATTGTTTTATTTTCTGAAAAGCAGAATCGGGCAAACCAAACGTTTCGCCAACCTGGCTTATCGAAAAAAAACCACCTAATTTATCCCGGAAGGTGATGATTCTTACAGCCAGTTTGCTTCCAATACCCGGTAAGGCGATCAGGGCAGTTGTATCTGCCGTATTAATATCAATAACCGCATACCGGGGAGCAGCTGGTTTTGAAAATTGTTTATTCATAGGGACTTCATTAGTAAAAGTTTTATAACCGGATGATTTCTCCGGGGATTCCATTTTTATGTAAGGAGCTATCCTTTCATATTCATCCGGCAAAAGGCCATAAATCCTTTTGAGATCATCCGGCTTTCTGAATTGTCCCCCTTTACCCAGGTAGTTTTGAATGATCTGAATTGTTTTTTTTCGTAATCCTAATTTTTCCCATCCTTCAGACGAAAGCCTGTTGGGGTCAAAAAAAAACAACGTTCCTTTCGGTTTGCTATCCTGATTTCGTGAAGATCGGTCCTGGAAATAAGGATAATTATTGTTTTCCTTGTTACTGCTATTCAACCGATCATTATCCATTTCTTTTTGCTCCAGTTTTTTCATTGATGCAATCCAGGACGTATCCGGGGCAAAGCTTTTTCTACTACGAATCTTTGAAAGAGTTGTTGGCAGAAAAAATACAGCCAGGATTATGAAAGTCAACACAAGGATCCCGATCCGGTCACGTCGGGTAAAAGTGAGATAATCTGTGGCAAATTCTTTCCAGGGCATAACCTGCTTTTAGTTCAATTTACCCTATCGGTTTAGGTTGGGAAATAACCACTTAGTGGTATTTTTGGCCGGGTTATTGTTGGCAAATTTTTCTTGTTCAGGAATAATAAATCCCTACCTTTGCAATCCTTTATTTTGGCCAAATATATATTGACACCCCAAATCATGTCTAAGTAGTTGACTTTCATAGGTTTTCATTTTTTATAAAGTGAGATCCTGTGAGTGATTTGTATGTCCTCAACGTTGTAAAACCGGTTTTACGCATATGTCTTCAACTAAAGTGAACTCAAGAGTCGATTTCGGTAAAATCAAGCACCTGGCTGAAACCCCCGATCTTCTTGAAGTACAAATTCAATCGTTCAAAGAATTTTTTCAGTTAGAAACAACACCTGACAAGCGAAATGTGGAAGGTTTGTTCCGTGTTTTTAAAGACAATTTCCCGATAACGGATACCCGGAACATTTTCGTTTTGGAATTTCTTGATTATTTTATTGATCCACCCCGCTACACCATTGAAGAGTGTATGGAACGTGGACTTACTTACGCCGTTCCTCTTAAAGCAAAACTCCGGTTGAGCTGTAACGATGAGGAACACGTGGATTTCCAGACGATCGTACAGGATGTATTCCTGGGCAATATCCCGTATATGACACCCCGGGGTACTTTCGTTATTAACGGAGCTGAAAGGGTGGTTGTTTCTCAATTGCATCGTTCACCGGGTGTATTTTTTGGTCAGTCTGTTCACCCGAATGGAACCAAAATATATTCGGCAAGGGTTATCCCATTCAAAGGAGCCTGGATGGAATTTGCAACAGACATTAACAATGTCATGTATGCTTACATTGACCGGAAGAAAAAATTCCCGGTTACCACATTACTTCGTTCTATCGGATACGAAATAGACAAGGATATTCTTGAACTGTTTGGTATGGCCGATGAAGTGAAAACAGATAAAAAGACACTGGGAAAATATGTGGGCAGGAGATTAGCGGCAAGGGTATTGAGAACCTGGGTGGAAGATTTTGTGGATGAAGATACCGGGGAAGTAGTTTCTATTGAAAGGAATGAAATTGTAATGGAAAGAGATACTGTTCTGGATGAAGAAGCCATAACAACGATCTCTGAAATGGAAGTTAAGAGTGTATTTATTCAACGGGAAGATGTAGGTGGAGATTATGCCATTATCTATAACACGCTGAATAAGGATACATCCAACAGTGAACTGGAAGCCGTTCAGTTTATCTATCGTCAATTACGTGGTGCAGATGCTCCGGATAATGAAACAGCCCGCGGTATCATTGATAAATTATTCTTCAGCGATAAGCGTTATGATCTTGGCGAAGTAGGTCGTTATAAAATCAACCGCAAACTGAATGTGGATCTGCCACTTCAGAAGAAAACACTGACGAAAGAAGATATTATTCTCATCATCAAATACCTGGTCCGCCTTACCAATGGTAAAGCAGAGGTTGATGATATTGATCACCTGAGTAATCGCCGGGTACGTACCGTAGGCGAACAATTATATGCTCAGTTCGGTGTAGGACTTGCACGGATGGCCAGAACCATTCGGGAAAGAATGAACGTTAGAGATAACGAAGTTTTTACCCCGGTTGATTTGATCAACGCAAGAACATTGTCTTCCGTTATCAATTCATTCTTTGGTACCTCCCAGTTGTCACAGTTCCTGGATCAGACCAACCCGTTATCAGAAATAACACATAAACGCCGTATCTCCGCCCTCGGGCCAGGTGGTTTGAGCCGGGAAAGAGCAGGTTTCGAAGTCCGTGACGTTCACTATTCGCATTATGGCCGTCTCTGTACTATTGAAACTCCTGAAGGTCCAAACATTGGTTTGATATCTACACTTTGTGTTCATGCCAAGATCAATGATATGGGTTTTATCGAAACACCGTATCGTAAGGTCCATGAAGGAAAAGTGAACATGAAGGAACTGAATTTCCTGAGTGCAGAGGAAGAAGACCTGGCAAAAATTGCCCAGGCAAATACCCCGCTGGATGAGAAAGGGAATTTCAAAGATGAGAAGATAGTAAGCCGTGAAACGGGCGATTTCCCGATCCTGGATAAAAATGATGTGGAATATATGGATGTGGCTCCCAACCAGATTGTTGGATTGAGCGCATCATTGATTCCCTTCCTGGAACATGATGATGCTAACCGTGCCCTGATGGGATCTAACATGCAGCGCCAGGCTGTTCCTCTTATCCGTCCTGATGTGCCGATTGTGGGTACCGGTTTGGAAGGAAAAGCAGCCCGTGATGCAAGAATCCAGATTCACTCGGATGGTAATGGTATTGTAGAATACGTAGATGCCAATGAAATTCATGTACGTTACGACCGTGATGCACAGGAAAAATTAGTAAGCTTTGAAGATGATCTCAGAATTTATAAGCTCACCAAATTTATCAAGACCAACCAGGAAACCTGTATTAACCTGAACCCTGCTGTGAAGAAAGGTCAGAAAGTTAAGAAAGGGGATTTCCTGACCGAAGGGTATGCTACTCAAAATGGTGAAGTAGCGTTGGGTAAAAACCTGAAAGTGGCTTTCATGCCATGGAAAGGTTACAACTTCGAGGATGCGATCGTTATCAGTGAGCGTGTGGTAAAAGAAGATATGTTTACTTCAGTTCACATTTCAGAATATGAACTGGAAGTCAGAGATACAAAATTGGGTGAAGAAGAACTGACACCCGATATTCCCAACGTTTCTGAAGAGGCCACCAAGGACCTGGATGAAAACGGAATCATCAGAATTGGTGCTCAGGTAAAAGAGGGCGATATATTAATTGGTAAGATTACACCTAAAGGAGAATCAGATCCTACTCCGGAAGAAAAATTATTGAGAGCCATATTCGGTGATAAAGCCGGAGATGCAAAAGATGCATCTTTGAAAGCTCCCAATGGCGTAGAAGGTGTTGTAATTGGAAAGAAATTATTCCAACGTGCCAAGAAAGATAAGAATGGCAAGGTGCGGGAGAAAGCGATGATTGAGAAACTGGAAAAAATGCATGAGAAGAATGAAGCTGACCTGATGGAAGTATTGCTGGAGAAACTGGGTACCCTTTTGACGAATCATGTATCAGCAGGTGTAGGTAACAATTTTGGCGAGATACAAATCGGAAAAGGTGCCAAGTTTACAGAAAAGAACCTTCGGGGACTTGACTATGCCAATATCAATCCGCTGGGATGGACCTCAGATAAAAAGGTGGATGACCAGATCAATACACTCTTACATAATTATAATATTAAGTTCAACGAAGAGTTAGGCCGGTATAAGCGGGAGAAATTCAACATCAGCATCGGGGATGAATTACCAGCAGGTGTTTTGAAACTCGCAAAGGTTTACCTCGCAGTGAAACGTAAGTTGAAAGTCGGTGATAAAATGGCTGGCCGTCACGGTAATAAAGGTATTGTTGCCAAAATTGTGCGTCACGAAGACATGCCATTCCTCGAAGACGGAACACCGGTGGATGTTGTATTGAATCCATTGGGTGTGCCTAGCCGGATGAACCTGGGACAGATCTATGAAACAATCCTGGGATGGACCGGTGAAAAATTAGGATTGAAATTTGCCACGCCGATCTTCGACGGTGCTACTGTTGATGAAATAGCCGGGTATTGCAAACAGGCTGATATTCCCATGTACGGGCATACGTACCTGTATGATGGTGAAACCGGTGAGCGATTCCATCAGAAAGCAACTGTAGGGATCATCTATGTTATCAAGCTTCACCACATGGTGGATGATAAAATGCATGCCCGTTCTATCGGACCGTACAGCCTTATCACGCAACAGCCGTTGGGAGGTAAAGCACAGTTCGGAGGACAGCGATTTGGTGAGATGGAAGTGTGGGCACTGGAAGCTTATGGAGCATCGAATATCCTCCAGGAACTATTGACATTGAAATCAGATGATATCATCGGGCGCGCAAAAACCTACGAGGCGATTGTGAAAGGGGAGAATATTCCACGTCCGGGTGTGCCTGAATCATTCAATGTATTGGTACATGAGCTGAGAGGGTTGGGACTTGATCTTAAGTTCGAATAAAATTATTCGTGAACAGAAAGATCAGCCGTCACACCACTGGTGCGCGAGAAGATCATTAAGGAATAAATTCCGGGAACAAAAAACGTATTTCAAGAAACTAGAAACAAGAATTTGGATATGAAAAAAGAGAATCGTCCCAAAGCTGCGTTTTCAAAAATTACTATAGGTCTTGCTTCTCCGGATACTATCCTGGAGAGAAGTTATGGTGAAATATTAAAGCCCGAAACGATCAACTATCGTACGTACAAACCTGAACGCGATGGTTTGTTTTGCGAAAGGATATTTGGTCCGGTTAAAGATTATGAATGTGCCTGCGGTAAATATAAGCGCATCCGCTATAAAGGGATTGTCTGCGACCGTTGCGGTGTTGAAGTAACTGAGAAAAAAGTTCGCCGGGAAAGAATGGGTCATATCAAACTCGTGGTACCGGTTGTTCATATCTGGTACTTCAAATCATTGCCCAACAAAATTGGTTACCTGTTAGGAGTCAGTTCAAAAAAATTAGAGACGATCGTTTATTATGAGCGGTTTGTTGTAATTCAGTCGGGGATACGTGCCGACAAAGGGCAGAACCCCGGTGATCTGCTTACGGAAGAAGAATACCTGGATATACTGGATACCTTGCCAAAAGATAATCAATACCTTCCGGACGATGATCCTAATAAGTTCATTGCAAAGATGGGTGCTGAGGCTGTGCATGATATGTTACAGCGGATCGATCTCGACCAGTTATCCTTTGATTTAAGGAATACGGCTGCTACAGAAACATCACAACAAAGAAAAGCGGATGCTTTGAAACGCCTGAGTGTTGTGGAAGCCTTCCGTGATGCGAACACAAGAATCAATAACCGTCCCGAATGGATGGTCATGCAATACATTCCGGTTATTCCCCCGGAACTGAGACCCTTAGTGCCGTTGGATGGCGGTCGTTTTGCTTCTTCGGATCTGAATGATCTTTACCGTCGTGTCATCATTCGTAATAATCGTTTGAAAAGATTGTTGGAAATTAAAGCTCCTGAAGTAATCCTGCGTAATGAAAAACGTATGTTACAGGAAGCCGTAGATAGTTTGTTTGATAACAGCCGGAAGTCCAATGCTGTTAAAGCAGAAGGAGGCAGAGCCTTGAAATCACTCAGTGATGTTTTAAAAGGCAAGCAAGGCCGATTCCGTCAGAACCTGTTAGGTAAAAGGGTTGACTATTCCGGTCGTTCTGTTATCGTCGTGGGTCCTGAATTAAAACTGCATGAGTGTGGATTGCCAAAAGATATGGGTGCGGAATTATTCAAACCATTTATCATTCGCAAGCTGATTGAAAGAGGAATCGTAAAAACAGTGAAGTCAGCAAGAAAACTTGTTGATAAGAAGGAAGCTGTGGTTTGGGATATCCTTGAAAATATATTGAAAGGTCACCCGATCATGCTGAACCGTGCCCCAACACTGCACCGTTTGTCCATTCAGGCTTTCCAGCCAAAGCTGATTGAAGGTAAGGCGATACAGTTGCACCCGTTGGTTTGTACAGCTTTTAACGCTGACTTTGATGGTGACCAGATGGCTGTGCATGTGCCTTTGAGTCATGCTGCTATCCTGGAAGCACAATTACTGATGCTGGCTTCGCATAATATCCTGAACCCGCAAAATGGTACGCCTATCACGCTGCCTTCGCAGGACATGGTATTGGGTCTTTATTATATTACCAAGGGAAAGAGGACCAATGATAAAGAAACATTACGCGGTGAGGGCAAAGCATTTTACTCTGCTGAGGAAGTTATCATAGCTTACAACGAAGGGGTTGTAGATATGCATGCCTGGATCAAAGTGAAAGCTAATATCCGCAACACAGATGGTTTGCTGGAACATAAACTCATCGAAACCACTGTAGGCCGGGTAATTTTTAATCAACACGTACCAGCTGAAGTTGGGTTTGTAAATACATTGCTGACCAAGAAAAATCTTCGGGAGATCATTGGGGATATTATTAAGATTACCAATGTACCCAAGACGGCAAAATTTTTGGATGATATAAAGACCCTGGGTTTCCGTACGGCTTTCCAGGGAGGATTATCATTCAGCATCAACGACCTGATCATCCCGGATGTTAAGGAAGAGTTGCTGGAGAATGCTAAAGGAGAAGTAGATGAAGTATGGGATAGTTACAACGTAGGTCTTATTACCAATAATGAGCGTTATAACCAGATCGTAGATATCTGGAGTCGGGTGGATACACGTATTACAGAATCACTGATCCGAGAATTGGCCAATGACCGGCAGGGTTTTAATTCTGTTTATATGATGCTTGATTCTGGTGCGAGGGGTTCTAAACAGCAGATCAAACAGCTGGCAGGTATCCGGGGATTGATGGCTAAACCGAGAAAATCTGGTTCTACCGGTAGTGAGATCATTGAGAACCCGATTCTTTCCAACTTTAAAGATGGATTGAATGTATTGGATTATTTTATCTCAACACACGGTGCCCGTAAAGGTCTTGCCGATACGGCCCTTAAAACAGCGGATGCGGGTTACCTGACCCGCCGCCTGGTAGACGTTTCACAGGATATGGTTATCACAGAAGAGGATTGCGGAACACTACGTGGTATTGCCACTTCTGCTTTAAAAGATAATGAAGATGTTATCGAACCATTGAGCGACAGGATCGCCGGTCGTACTTCATTGCATGATGTGTATGATCCAATAAGTGAGCAACTGATCGTTGCGGGTGGCGATGAAATTACGGTTGATGTTTCCAGAAAAATAGAAGAAACCGGTATAGAGATCGTGGAGATCCGTTCGGTACTTACTTGTGAAAGTAAGCGGGGTGTTTGTGTGAAATGCTATGGTAAAAATCTGGCTTCAGGCAATCTGGCTCAAAGAGGGGATGCTGTTGGAATTATCGCAGCACAATCAATCGGTGAGCCTGGAACACAGTTGACGCTTCGTACCTTCCACGTGGGTGGTGTGGCTGGTTCTGCTTCAGTAGAATCTACCTTAGCTGCTAAATTTGATGGTACAATTCAGTTTGACGGATTGCGTACGGTTAGCATTGACAATAAAGATGGTGCTAAAGCGCAGATTGTAATCGGACGTACCGGAGAGGTTCGTATCATTGATACCAAGAATGACCGTTTATTGATCACGAATAACATTCCTTATGGAGCAACATTGAATGTTAAAGACGGCCAGAAAGTAAACAAAGGTGATATCGTGTGTACCTGGGATCCGTTCAACAACGTAATCATGGCAGAGATCAACGGTGCTGTGAAGTTTGATAATGTTATTGAAGGAGTTACTTACCGCGAAGAAGCGGACGAGCAGACGGGTCACCGTGAGAAAGTGGTTATTGAAACGAGAGATAAAACCAAGATACCTTCAATCATTGTATCCGGTAAAGATGATAAATCATATAACCTGCCAACAGGAAGCCATATCATTATAGAAGAAGGTGATGATGTAAGAGCCGGCCAGGTGATCGTAAAGATTCCCCGTGTCCTTGGTAAGTTGAGGGATATTACCGGTGGTCTTCCCCGGGTAACGGAACTTTTTGAAGCCAGAAACCCAAGCAACCCTGCTGTTGTTTCTGAAATTGACGGGGTGGTTTCCATGGGAGCTATTAAAAGAGGTAACCGTGAAATCATCATTGAAGCTAAAGATGGTGTACAGAAAAAATACCTGGTTCCTCTGACAAGGCAGATCCTGGCACAGGATGGTGACTTCGTAAAAGCCGGGGTCGCATTATGTGATGGTCAGATTGCGCCATTTGATATTCTTTCTATAAAGGGTCCGTTCGCTGTACAGGAATATGTTGTGAATGAGATTCAGGAAGTTTACCGGTTACAGGGTGTACGGATAAATGATAAACATATCGAGTGTATCGTAAGACAGATGATGCGTAAAGTAAATATTGTTGATCCCGGAGATACCCGATTCCTGGAAGACGATTTGACTGATAAGTTTGAATTTGTTGAAGAGAACGATTACATCTATGATAAGAAGGTGGTGACAGAGATAGGCGACAGCGGTAAGCTCCGTGCAGGACAAATTGTTTCCCTGCGTGAAGTCCGGGAAGAAAATTCAATTCTCCGCCGTAATGATAAAAAACCGGTTGAATACCGTGATGCAAAACCTGCCACTTCTTCACCCACACTTCTGGGTATTACCAAGGCGTCACTCGGAGTGCCAAGCTGGATATCAGCCGCATCTTTCCAGGAGACAACTAAGGTATTATCATCAGCAGCTATTAACGGTAAAACCGATGATATGCTTGGTCTGAAGGAAAATGTGATCACCGGTCATCCTATACCGGCCGGTACGGGTCTGAGAGAGTTTGAGAATATGATTGTGGGCAGCAAGGAGGAATATGAACTGCTTCAATCCACCCGTGAGGCAATGGCCTTTGATGAAGAGGAATAAGCTGAATTTAGTAGCCGATTGACATGAAGAAAACGCCTATAAGGAGTAAGAATTTTTCTTGCTCCTTTTTAGTATAAACAAGGCTGTTAAGTCTTTCATAAAGTGACCTGAATTCCTATATTTGCCTGTCTGTTCATGCTTAATTTGCATAAAGAAACTGAATGAAAAATGGATTGATTATCTGGAATGTTGTGTTGAGCCTGGTGGCAGGATACCTGCTGTTTACTCAGTTTGGTTCCGGCAAAAAGAATTCGGGTGTGGGCGGAAAATTTTCCGGTAAGGATACGACGTTTACAAACAAACAGTTTCGGATCGCTTACTTTGAAATGGATTCAGTGGCAGCAAATTTTGAAATGGTTAAAGAAGTGAAAACGGAGTTGGGTAAAAAAGAAGAAGAGATTTCTAACGAAATAGACAGGCTGGCCAAAAATATTCAGCAAAAATATACCTATTACCAGAACCAGGCCCAGGCGGGTAATTTGTCACAGGCTCAATCAGAAGCGGCCAGCCAGGAAATGAAAAAGCTGGATGATGATATGAAGATCAGAAAGCAGCAATTGGATCAGGACTATAATGATTTTATGATGCGGAGGCAGAACGATATTAAATCAAAGATTGAAGGCTTTTTGAAGGAATATAACAAATCAAAAGACTATTCCTATATTGTTTCGTATGAGCAGGGGCTGTTTTATTTAAAAGATACCGTTTATAATATTACCGCAGATGTGATCAAAGGGTTGAATGAAATATATAAACCTCAAAAAAAATAGCTGCGGTGTAACCATTCTGAACGTCTTCCAAAGCCCGGAAGACGTTTTATTTTTCCTGTATTTTTGTATCCACTGAAATTCTTATCTTGAAACCTGATCTTCATCATATGAATGATTTTAAAAAACTTTTTGGCTCTTTTCCTTCCCTTAAAGTGGGTGTACTGGGTGATGTGATGCTCGACACCTATATGTGGGGAAATGTGGACCGGATTTCACCAGAAGCACCCGTGCCTGTTGTTTCGTTACAAAATAAAGAATACCGGATCGGAGGTGCAGGTAACGTAGCCTTAAACTGCCAGTCATTGGGAGCCCAGGTAGCTGTTTTGTCTGTTACCGGTGATGATTCTGAAGGACTGCTGCTCAAGGAATTATTTGAGAGTAATCATATCGATACGTCTTTTCTGGTAACGAGTAATGACCGGATCACGACCAGTAAAACACGGATCATTAGTCGCAACCAGCAGATGATGAGGCTGGATGCGGAAATTACCAATGAACTTACAGAGCATGACGAGAAAGCGTTGCTGAATAATATTCGGACCTATATTTCTTCCGTTGATCCCGACATTATTATTTTTGAAGATTATAATAAAGGTGTTTTAACGGAATCCCTGATCAATCATGTAATTGAACTATGCAAAGAGGCAGGTGTTATCACAGCAGTTGATCCCAAAAGGAAAAACTTTTTCTCTTACCGGAACGCGGATATATTCAAACCTAATTTAAAAGAGGTAAAAGAAGGATTGAACCTGATCCTGGATGATATTAATCAACCCCTTCTGCAGAATATACATGCTGAGCTGCAACAAATGCTACATCACAGGATATCGCTGATCACACTTTCTGAAAAAGGAGTTTTTTTCCAGTCCGGGAATAGTGCCGGTATAATTCCTTCACACCTCAGGAATATTTCAGATGTTTCAGGGGCGGGGGATACGGTCATTGCTGTGGCATCCCTGGTGTATGCTGCTACAAAAAATGTAAGTCTGATGGCTGAAATAGCCAATATTGCCGGTGGTCTTGTCTGTGAGGAAGTAGGCACGGTATCGATATCAAAGGAAAAATTATTGCAGGAATGTGAGCTGTTACTTTCCTGATTCCTTTTCTAAATTTTTCAGTCCTTTCGATAGGATATTCTGATAATCTACTAAAAGTTCAAAGTAAATCTTCACGACTGCGAAAATCAGTATGAAAATTTTCCCTGCTCCAAAACTTAAGAACATACTGCCTAAAATTACTGTGAACTGCTGAATAAATATACGGCCATAAGGCTGAAACATTAACCGGATCATCGGGACACGACGATATTCGCCGGGTAAAATAAAATCAACAAACATCCTGTAACCATTGCCGAATACAAATACTCCCAGCATGATCAGGGAATCAGTGCTGATCAGCTGCGGCCACTTATAGAAAAAAGTTATAGCATTAATATTTGTCCCTTTGCCAATACCGGATACTCCAAAAAACAGGCCCATCTGCACACCCACAAATAACCCGTAATGCGCGAGGAAGAAAAGCATGAAAAACAGGCCGGATTGTTGGGAACTTCTGCCTTCGCTGTACCAGGTACCTTTTTTTTGAAAAGCCGTGGCAATACCCATTTTGACCAGGTTGAAAATACCAATGACAATCGTTTCAAGACAATAGACCAGGAACATCTCTTTTGGATTCCACCCCCAGGCCCATACACCAATTGCAGGCAGCAGATTTGCGGCTATTAAGAAATAATCGGATGAGGTTAGTTTCTTTTTTAACATAAGTTGAAAACTTGTCGGTTAATCATTCCCAAAATAGTTAATTTCGGTTGCATTATTATTCTGTTATGTCAATTTATACAATAGTCATTCACGGTGGTGCGGGAACTATTTTGAAAGAAGATATGACCCCCGCGCTTGAATCCTCGTATCAAAAAGGTTTGAAAGATGCGTTGAATGCCGGGTATGATTTACTGGCAAACGGCAAAACTGCTGTAGAAGCTGTTTTGGCAGCCACCATGTCCCTGGAAAATAATATCCTGTTTAATGCGGGTAAAGGATCAGTATTTGCAAAAGATGGCAGCCAGGAAATGGATGCATCAATTATGGAAGGAAAAAATTTGTATGCAGGTTCAGTTTCTGCAATAAAGAATATTCGTAACCCGGTGGAATTGGCTTATACTGTTATGACCAAAAGTCCGCATGTCATGCTAAGCGGAAAAGGGGCTTACGAGTTTGCAAAAATGCAGGGTATCAAAATGGAACCGGATGAATATTTCTTTTCACAATTCAGGTATGATCAATGGAAGCAGATGCAAGGTTCCAATGAAACTGCACTTGATCATAACGTGGTGGTAAAAGACCTGCCTGCCGGTCAGGCAGGTAAAAAATTTGGGACTGTTGGTGCTGTAGCATTGGATATACATGGCGATATAGCCGCTGCTACCAGTACCGGGGGTATGACCAATAAGCAATTCGGAAGGGTAGGGGACAGCCCGATTATTGGCGCGGGTACCTATGCCAATAATAAAACCTGTGCCATCAGTTGCACGGGACATGGCGAGCCTTTTATCCGGGCCGTAGCAGCGTACGATGTGAGTTGTTTAATGGAATACAGAGGTTTAAGCCTGGAAGATGCCATGAAGGTTGTGGTTCACGAAAAACTGATTAAGATGGATGGGGAGGGTGGGATGATCGGTGCAGATGCGAAAGGAAATACAGCCATGGTTTTTAATAGTGAAGGGATGTACCGGGGCAGGATAAGTAGTAATGGGAAAAATGAGGTTGCTATTTATAAGAATAATATGTTATGATCAAATATGCCGTAATTGTTGCCGGGGGCGCGGGAATCCGAATGGGTGCTGATCTTCCTAAACAATTTATGCTGTTAAAGGGAAAACCCGTGCTTTATTATTCCCTGAAAAAATTTCTGGAAGCGTATGCTGATATTCAGATAATACTTGTGTTGCCTGCTGATTATATCGGAATGGGGCAGGAAATGGTTGATACGTATTTCAACAATGGCGCTATAAGGATTACCGGGGGCGGTGATACCCGTTTTCATTCAGTAAAGAATGGATTGACCCTTGCAACGGAGGAATCCATCATTTTTGTTCATGATGGTGTCAGGTGCCTGGTTTCAAAAGATCTGATTCACCGTTGTTATGAAGAAGCTGTAAGGTCCGGGACCGCCATACCAGCGATTGTATCTAAAGACAGTATACGGCTGCTAACAATAGAAGGGAACAATGTCTTTGATCGAAATAAGGTCATGCTCATTCAAACTCCGCAAACCTTTCAGAGTAACATTTTATTGCCGGCTTTCCGGGTTGATTATCAGGACAAATTCACCGATGAAGCCACTGTAGTGGAAGACCAGGGGATAAAAATTTCATTGGTAGAAGGGGAGGAAAATAATATTAAGATTACAAGACCGGTTGATTTACTAATTGCGGAGAGAATACTTGGAGAGAGTATTTAATCAGTAGTAAAATATCAGGTTAAAGAAACTAACTCCAGATTCCTGACTCAGAACTCCTAACTCACTTCTTCATCCATTTCAAATAAAAAGGAAGCCTGTTCCATTTCAAACACGCATATTTCTCTTCCACGGCACCGAAACCACTATAAAAAAATGCAAGGTTGGGAATATCCGAACCTTCGAAATCCAGCAACAGATCCCGGCCTGCATGCACTTTTATAAAAGCATCGATCAGCGCATGGGAAGCACCAAAATTTTTTCCATCCGGATGATTACCGACTAAAATATAATAGGCCCGGTTATGAGAGAAGAAGAAAACACAGGTAGCCAGAAATTCATTTTGAGGGGAGGAAATGCCATACGTGATAGCCATTTGTCGGTTATGCAGGAAGTGATACAGATTGCGGAAGCTTTCCAAATTCCCGGCTGACTCCTTAGTATGCAATTTCATTTGCCGGGCAGCCAGTTCTATAACTATCTCCACATCAAAATTATTTTGAACGGTACAGCCGGTTGGTACGGCTTTTTTAATATTACGTTTGATATTCTCCCTGTACCCATTGTAAATTTCATCATACGATTTATTCAAATCGAGTACATAATTACTCCGTTGGTATAAATTAAATTCCTTTACGGGGTAAATATTTTGATGGTTGAGATATATATCACAGTATTTGAATTTAATCGGGATGGCTTTTAAAAATGATTCCAATAGTGCTGCATTATTATGGCCGAACAATCCTAATTGTGCAGTAAGAAAAGGCTGATACAGATAATGAATAGAATATTTCCGATTCCAGGTTAGGGGCATTACGGATTCATAGTCATTCATTACCAGGGCATCCCAGTTTTTTGCCATTTGGTCAAGATAGGAAGAGAAACCGTAGATAAGTCCGTTGCCGGCATTTTCAATACAACGGTCCCATTTGATTTTATCAATGTGCTGATGGGTTACAAACTGTATGTTATTTGAACCAGTCATCAGAAATCAAAATTGCGGTCAAGTTTCCGGAAGCTGAAATTGGAAAGGTCAATGGAGAAAGAGATCTTCTTCCAAAGCCTTTCTTTCTTTTCTATTGTTGACTGGAGGTAATCCCTGTAAACGCTGCTATATAATAAGGGTACATAGATATTGATTGTTTCCTTCATCAGGGATAGCTGCAGGCCTGCATCAAAAAGAAAACGGTCTGTTTCAGCGTTTTGTTTCCAGCTTTCAGCATAGGTTCCGATGTCAGCAAATATTTTTAAAGGAATTTTAAAAGGTAACAGGCTCAGCGGATTGATGGCATCTGGAATAGTGGTACTGAAATTAGCGGCCATAAGCCAATCGTCTGTCTTGGCGACTTTATCAGCCAGCAGATCAGTTCTCACTTTAAAAGCTCCGTCCCTGACCATTATTTGCTGGCTGGCGATGCCTTCAAATTTGTTTCGCCCGATAAAATAATCACTGTAAGTATAATCTTCATAACCATTGGCCCCGGTCATGTTCAGGTGATACCGGTCCGTAGCAAACTGTTTTGTAAAAGTTCTGGAACTGGTATAAAAGAATTTCCCGGCAAACAAACGAACATCCAGGCCTCCTTTCTTTACATAGTTGAAAAAATAATTTCCGGTAAATGCAGCCCGTACAAAATCTTTTCCCTGTTCAATTTTCAGTTCACCACGATAGGGGTAAAGGGCCCTGTTGTTTTCAATGACTAAACGAAATTGATTCAATGTTCTGTTATCACTCAGGGTCCTGTATTTAGAAGTTATGGTGGTATCGGGCCCAGGCAGTGTGATCAGCGTATCCCGGTAAAACCGGAGAGCATCTTCCCGGATCAGAAATGATTTGAACTGAATAAAACGGTTAAAATTACTACGGGGATTTTTTTCTTTCCAGGTAAGCTTAATACCGGGTACAATTTTCGTAAAACCTAAAAAATTTTTTTTGCCATCGTCGCCTGTGTATTGGTCCGCAGTAAAAGTGGACCCGCTTACACCCACATCAACCGTTTTTAATATGGCGTTTGGATAAAAACTATAGGAAGCAAACCCCAGCCCTGTCATCTTTTTTGAACCAGTTGCATACATCGGGGCAACCAGAAATTGAAATGGTGAGGGTGGTAATTTCATATTAGTAATAAAGCCGCCCAGCATCGTTTTGTCATAACTATTAGCACCAAAAGCGGGTCCAAAAAGAATTAAATCTTTGGTGGGCTTCTTTGCATAATCAGCCAGGGATTTGAGGTTGAAAAGAAATGCAGTTTTTGTTCCTTTCCGCTGCTGGTTGGGCAATGTTCCTGTTTTACTTAAATATAAAAAAACAGAATCCATGTTTTTGCCACTGCTTTCTTCCAGGACTTTTTTAAAATCTTCCGGTTGCGGATGTTTGAACTGCCAGCGCCGGTAATACTCCTTCAGGGCATTATTAAAAGTTTCTGTTCCCAGTTCCGCTTCCAGGTAACGCATCCATTCGGCTGTTTTATAATAGGCCACGAGGCCATAATTAGCTTCGCTGTATTTTTCAGAAGCTAATTCAATAGGCTGATCTGTTTTTGTAACCGCTTTTGTTTCGAATAAAATTCTTTCCAGTTGTGGCTGCTTGCCGTATTTGGCCACTTTATATTTATCGTCATAAAAACTGTTGATGCCTTCATCCATCCACGGATGTTCTCTTTCGTTGCTGGCCAGGATGCCATAAAACCAGTTGTGGCCGATCTCATGGGCAATGGTATTATCCAGATCTTTAGCATTGCCACCGGGAGATATAACGGTTATGGTCGGATATTCCATGCCACCACCAAAACTTTCCGGTCCCTGTACCACCTGAACGATGGAATAAGGATATTCTCCCACTAAACCGGAATAATGCCGGATCGCATCTTTCGAATGGGCGATACTATTTTTCCAGTTGCCTTTATTTTTAGGTGTATAGTAAGTAAATACATCAATCACTTTCCCGGAAGCAAGCCGGCAACTGTCATAGTTTACGATAAATCGTTTATCGGCAAACCATGCAAAATCATGGACATTGCTTTGTTTGTAGCGCAGTGTTTTAATTTCCTGAGCGGATAATGGAAAAAGCTGGTATGTAGTTTTTAACTGCCCACTGGTGTTTTTTACTTTTTGTTGTATAGGTTCCCAGGTAAAAGAGGCCCTGTTTTTCAACCAGTCCTTTTCTTTAGCGTTTTGTAATTCACCAGTGGCGGCTACAACATAATTTTCAGGAACGGTGATATTGACTTCAAAGCTTCCAAACTCACTGTAGAATTCTCCCTGGTCAAGGTAGGGCATCGGGTGCCAGCCTTTGCTGTCATATACGGCCGGCTTGGGATACCATTGAGTGGCCTGGTAGCTCTGTCCCTCATGCCCACCCCTGGAAAAGTTATAGGAAACTTTACATAAAAAGGAGTAGTTATGTTTATTTTTTGATTGGGCGGTAGGGGATCAGGCAAAATGATTTTGACTATATCAATATGCTCGGGATGATCTTCCACCGTTGCGGTAATATTATTTACTTTAAAATCGAGCCGGTTGATATACCCTTTTTCATCCTTTCCGGAGAAATAAAACTTCGTGTTGCCATTTTCCAGCAGCTGGTCAGAAAAAGCAGTCTTATCATTTTTATAAGCATTGGGCCAAAGATGGAACCAGATATATTTCAGGGTATCGGGGGAATGGTTGATGTACTCAATATTTTCAAAACCCGTGAGGCTATTATTGGTGTCATTCAGGGAAACATCAATCGTATAGTTTACCTGTTGTTGCCAGTAATTCACCGGATAGCTATCGGTTTGGCAGAAAGCAGTATTCAGTAAACCATTGGTAAGCAGGAGAAAGAATATTTTTTTCAACGGATATAGTTTATTAAAAATAATGATTATCCCGGTAATTATCGGGAGTCAATTCCCAACTACACAGTTGGTATCATTTGCCTTTTCCCATAAATATAATCCTCAGCGTATGGATCATGATTTTGAAATCCAGTGCCAGGGAAATATTTTCGATATACAACAGGTCGAATTTACTTCTTTCTGCCATTTCCTCTACATTCTCAGCATAGCCAAACTGCACCATTCCCCAGCTGGTCAGGCCAGGTTTTACTTTAAGCAGGTATTTATAAAACGGAGAGCGGGTAACTAACTGGTCGATATAGAAACGACGCTCAGGTCTTGGACCTACAAGGCTCATGTCGCCCATTAGGATATTCCAGAGCTGTGGTAATTCATCCAGTCGCCATTTACGCATTGTTTTTCCCCAGGTAGTAATCCGTATATCGTTTGCTGAGGATAGGGCAGGACCATTCTTTTCCGCATCTTTTATCATGGATCTGAATTTGAACAGGCGAAAAGGTTTTCCCTTATAGCCAATTCTTTCCTGCGAATAAAATATGGACCCACTTGAGGAAAGTTTAACTCTCACGGCAATATATACCATGAAAGGGGTCAGGAGTATCATACTAAACAAAGCTATCATGACATCAATCAGCCGCTTTATGTTCTGCTGCCATTCAGGCATCAGACCGGTATGGAGGTCGATCAATGCGGCCCCCATCACATTGCTGGTCTTTACAGAACCCGAAAGAATATCAAACGTATTGGGTTGAATTTTTATTTCTACGTCTTTCTCACTAAGCCGGTTGATGATCTGCTCCCACAACGGCTGTTCCGTTTTTTCCAGTGCTAGTACGACCAGTTGAATATTATTTGAATCAATAATCTTTTCCAGTTCATCCATTGAGCCCAATCTGGGAAGTAAACTAGTCATATGGTTTTTACCCGTATTGTTGGGAGTAACAAACCCGGTATAGCGGTAACCTCCATCCCGTAGATTCTTTTCGGTCTCTTTATAAACCCGGATGGTGTTTTCGGGACTGCCTACCAGTAAGGTGTTGAAAGTTACTTTTCCATTCAGTAATTGCCTTTTTACTTTATTTAATAATAACCACCTTCCCCAAAAAGTAAAAAGGAAATGAACCGTAAACAAACAAAGAAAAGCCCCATAATAATATGTATATCCGTTTCCGTCATCATCCAGCAGGAAAGCAAAAAATAAAAAAGTACATCCGAGAATACTGCAAATAAAAGTGGCCGTAAATTCAAACAGCCTGGATTTTTTATATAAATGCCTGTAGGAGCCCACCAGGCTGTACAGGATCAGCCAACCGAGCGGAATAAATATTATACCTAGCCAGAATTTTGTATCAACCTGTAATTTCCCATTTTCAATAACCTGCTGATGAAGTAGCCACTTGCGTATCAGGAAGAAACAGGACCAGGCGAGGGAAGCGGTAATAAAATCAACTACCGCATACCAGGAAATGGATATTTGTTTGCCGGATCTCATTACTGCATAATGACATTGTTGCCTATCTTCTCCAGTATCTGGTGGGCCACATCCATCGCCATCAGTCCATCCATTTCAGAGACGGCCGTTCTTGTATTATTTACAATAGCATTTTTGAAAGCGGTCAGTTCTTCTTTTATGGCATTCACTTCGGGAATTACCGGGCTTGCCATGGCGATCGTTTTTTTACCGTTTGGCGTTTCAATGTCAAAAGCAAAAACATTGGAATCCTGGGGTTCTTTGAGTTTGATGATCTCTGTTTTTTTGTTCAGAAAATCAATACCGATATACGAATCTTTTTGAAACAGCCTGATCTTCCGCATTTTTTTCATGGAAATCCGGCTGCTTGTGAGGTTAGCCACACAGCCATTATGAAATTCAATGCGGACATTGGCAATATCCGGGGTCTCCGTCATAACACCTACACCACTTGCAGAAATGTTTTTAATATCACTTTTGACAATGCTTAAAATAATATCGATATCATGTATCATCAGGTCCAGTATCACACTTACTTCCGTGCCTCTCGGGTTAAACTGGGCCAGGCGGTGCACTTCAATGAACATAGGATTCAACGGGATGTCTTTGATAGACAGGAAAGCTGGGTTAAACCTTTCTACGTGACCAACCTGGAATTTTATTCCGGATTCGGCCGTCAATTTTACCAGTTGCCGCGCTTCTTCCATCGTATGGGCCAGGGGTTTCTCCACAAAGACATGCTTCCCTTTTTTGATTGCTTTTTCACACAGGTCAAAATGGAAATTGGTGGGTGCTACCACATCAATTGCATCGCAATCATCCATGAGAGAATCCGGATCAGAAAAACGGGGTATTTGATATTTTTCGGAGACTTCATTTGCGGTTTTATCATCGGGATCATAAAAGCCCACTAATTCCACCCCGGGAATTTCTTTCCAGTTATTCAAATGAAATTTTCCCAGATGTCCGACCCCAAAAACGCCAATCCTGAGCATAGTAACTTATTAACCCTCAAAGATAAAGATTGGCTGATGGAGAAACTGATGAGTTTTGAAAAAAATCAGTTTAATTCAGAACGGATGAATTACCAATATAAGAAGGGTGATAGATGAAAAGACAGGTACCGTTTTTTATCGTATTGATTATTGGGCGGGAAAATTCTACGGGAACAGCCGGGCATCCCTGGCTACGGCCAATATAACCCTGTGCATTTACAAAATCATCAGAAACATAACCGGCACCATGAAGCACGATACCCCTTTCATAGGCATTATCATTAACACCCCTTTCCAGACCCTCTAGTTTCAGGGAAAAGCCATTTTTCCCTTCATAAGTTTCCCTGGTAATATAGAAGCCCGGGCTGCTTTTATAAGTGGCATTCTGGTTGGAGAAAGAAGTGGCCCACTCCCTGCCTGTGTTTCTGCCATGCGCTACCAGGGTATTGAACAGAACCTGGTAGTTCTTAAGGTCAATGATGAATAATCTTTTTTTATTGCTTGGCAGACTGAAATCTATTATAGATATGATTGAATTATTCAGCAATTTCCCTTCCCGGATCAAGGTATCAATACCCTCTTTGGCGTAATCAAATGCCTGCTGGCTCAATCCTTTCAGGTTTAAATGCAGACTGTCGTATACGGATTTCAAAGCCGGAATAAATGGCTTTGAATCAACCGTTGTTTTTTTTGCTGAATCAACAGGCGGATGATAAAATAATTTATTACCCGTTGCGGATTTGGCAAAGGCAAAGGGCAAATGCAGGAGACCAATAACTACAGAGGAAATGAGGAAGTACAATCCTTTAATTTTTTTCTTCATAATTATCTTTTTAACCATGAGCCATTAAATATTATAACTATAGACGCTGGTAAGAGAATTATCTTTTACAGTGCGCGGTATTTTTTTGTTAAAGCCCTTTGAGATTCTAACAGTTCAATGTGTTATGTTCTGGTTGAATTGATTTGAGTCAAAAAAAATTATTCCTTGTATTAGTGCTGATCACTTTTTGGTTGAACAACATTTCAGTGAGTAATCAGTTGACCTTATATAACATGTTATTAATCAGCTACTTAAAAAGTTTTTTTGACTCTGATCGAAATATAAAGATAAAGATTCTAAAAACGTAAAAATGTTAAGCAGTACCCATTTTTTTCAATAAACAAACAAGCATTGACTTGTCATGAAAAAGTAAAAAATAAAAAAGCGTTTCATCAGGTGAAACGCTTTTTGAATAATAATTTATTTTCTTAACTCAACTTCTTTTTTAAATTGGAGTCTATAGCTTCCAAAAATTCCTCCGTGTATAAATAATGTTCTCCATGATTGACTTTATTTCCATGAATACATACCGCCAGGTCTTTGGTCATTTTGCCTTCTTCTACAGTTTCAATACAAACTTTTTCAAGAGTATTGCAAAAATCGATCAGCGGTTGATTGTTATCTTTTTTTCCCCGGAAAGCCAAACCTCTGGTCCAGGCAAAGATACTGGCGATAGGATTGGTGGAGGTAGGCTTTCCGGCCTGGTGGTCGCGGTAATGCCGTGTTACAGTTCCATGAGCGGCTTCTGCTTCCATGGTCTTTCCATCGGGTGTTATTAATACAGAGGTCATCAGACCCAGTGAGCCAAAGCCCTGTGCCACGGTATCACTTTGCACATCACCATCATAGTTTTTACAGGCCCATACAAAATTTCCATTCCATTTCAGGGCACTGGCTACCATATCATCGATCAGGCGGTGTTCGTAAGTAATTCCGGCCGCAGCATAGAGTGCTTTAAATTCCTGCTGATAGATTTCTTCAAAAATGTCTTTGAATCTTCCATCATATTTTTTCAGGATGGTGTTTTTAGTTGAAAGATATAAGGGCCATTTCTTGCTCAAAGCCATATTAAAACAGCTCCTGGCAAAACCCATGATACTTTCATCCGTGTTGTACATGCTCAGCGCCACACCATCACCTTTGAAGTTAAATACTTCAAATATCTGCGGTTCGCCACCACCTTCCGGGGTAAAGGTCATGGTGAGTTTTCCTTTTCCTTTTATCACGGTATCTGTAGCACGGTACTGATCACCAAAAGCATGACGGCCCACAATTATAGGAGCGGTCCAGTTAGTCACCAACCTGGGAACATTGCTGATAACGATCGGCTCACGGAAAACGGTGCCATCAAGTATATTGCGGATAGTGCCGTTTGGGCTCTTCCACATTTGTTTCAGGTTAAATTCTTTAACTCTGGCCTCATCGGGTGTAATGGTAGCGCATTTTATGCCTACACCATACAGTTTGATGGCATTGGCAGAATCAATGGTGACCTGGTCACTGGTTTGGTCACGGTATTCAATACCAAGGTCAAAATATTTAATATCAATGTTCAGGTAGGGTAAAATGAGCTTGTCTTTTATGAATTTCCAGATGATCCGGGTCATTTCATCACCATCCAATTCTACCACCGGGTTAGCTACATTAATTTTTTGAGCCATAATGAATATAGTTTTTTGGTTTAGCTTGAAAACCTGACAGTTAGCAGGCGGTTGCAAATTTACAATATTATCGAATGTGACTTATGTCATATAAGCCGTTTCATTGTAGTGCTACCTTTGCCCTGATTTTTCTATAATTGATTCAAATCAACTAAAAGATTGTACCTTTTATGGTGCATAGCTGTAGTATGGATTACATTAAGCCATTTTACGTTTTTTTGGGGAAATTCTTTAACCTGACGGAAGATGAATTTAACCGTTATCTTTTGCCCGTATGTAAAGTGCGGCATTTTGATAAGAAAGAGATTTTGACCAAGGAAGGTGAAGTGGAAAATTATTTCAACTTTATTGTAAAAGGCCTGGCCCGTAAATATTACAACAAGAATAATCATGAAATAAATACCCAGATTTCTTATGAAGGTCAAATGCTTTTAAGTCAGGAATCTTTTCACAGCCGCCTGCCTTCCGAATATATTATTGAGGCTATTGAGCCTACAACAGTGGTTTCAATTTCTTACGAAGATTCAGAAAAAATGTTTGCCTCCTCGCAACGTATGGAAAACCTGGGACGATTAATCGTTACTTATTCCATGGTCATTAAAGATCGCTGGCAAATGCAATTGGTAAAAATGACACCCAGGGAAAGGTTTCTGAATTTTGTAACCCGGAATTCTAATCTCATGCAACGGGTACCCCAGAAATTTCTGGCTTCCTATCTGAATATCAAACCGGAAACATTCAGTCGCTTTAAACATTTGTTACGGGAGCATTCGAAGAAAGCTGTGGCAGGCTAAGGAGTTAGCGCACCAGAGACTACAGATTCACTACCAGCACCGGAATTTTCAATTCATGTCTTACAGAGTCAATGGTTTGTCCATAGAGCAGGTCTTTAATACCACTGTGACCATGTGCACCTATTACCAGCATACCTGAATTCGTTTCTTTTACAATTCTTACGATTTCTTTTGCCCGGTCATTAAATCCTAGCTGACCCGTTGCCGTAATGTTTTTTTCTTTTAATTGCCGCACATAGGTGTCCAGTTGCTGCTTGTCTTTCCGGGTTTCCAGGTCGTCTGTATCTTTTTCCATCACCCGGGTCGCTGCACTTTCCACAATATGAATAAGTACATAAGTTGTTTTGGTATTTCCCTGCCCGATGGCATGGTTGATCAGCTTCAGATCATTATTGCTGAAATCTAATGCAACAGCAATTTTTTCATATACCGGTACCTCTATCCGGTGAAGTTCTGCGGCTTCAGGATGGAGTTGTACAGGGACTGCCATCGATTTTTTACGTATCAGCGGATAAAAAATAGCTACCAGCAACAGCGTGCAATAAAACAAACCAGCCAGTATAATAAGGGCTTTCCAGAAAATACTGCCTGATGAAGCAAAGTAGGAAGAAGACTGTCCCACAACCATACTGATGTTCAGATAAACAAGAACGGCAGCCACCAACGATGCCAGGAAAATAACAAATGGTTTTATGACAAATTTGCCCATCGTTTTTTTGTCACTGGTAAAATGAATCAGTGGAATGATCGCAAAACCCAATTGCAGGCTTAGAATAACCTGGCTAAGTATCAATAGGCTGTCGATATTTTTTTCTCCATTGATAAAAATCACCAATACAGCCGGTATGATGGCCACCAACCGGGTCATCAGGCGACGGATCCAAGGAGCGATCCGTAGTTTAAGATAACCTTCCATGACTACCTGGCCGGCTAATGTGCCGGTAATGGTGGAACTCTGACCGGACGCAATTAAAGCAACGGCAAACAGTATGGGGGCAAGACTTGTTCCCAGCATGGGTGCCAGTAATTCATGGGCCTGTTTTATTTCAGCCACATCGGTTCTTCCTGTTTTAAAAAAAACGGTAGCGGCTAAAACTAATATAGCGGCGTTTACAAAGAAAGCCAGGTTAAGGGCTATGGCGCTGTCAATAAAATTCAACTTCAGGGCTTTTTTAATTCCCGCATCATCTCTTTTTATTTTTCTTGTTTGAACCAGGGCCGAATGCAGATACAAATTATGCGGCATTACCGTAGCCCCGATGATACCAATAGCAATATATAAAGCTGCGTCATTGGGTATTCCCGGAACAAAACCTTTTACCACTTCACCCAGGTTGGGTTTGGCGAGAATTATTTCAATCAGAAATGAAAAGCCAATAATAAGGACAAGGGCAATAATAAAGGCTTCCATTTTTCGCATACCCAGCCGCTGGAGAAATAAGAAAATAAATGTATCCAGTACGGTGATGCTTACACCCCAGATAAGCGGAAGACCTGTTAATAATTGTATACCAATGGCCATACCCAGGATTTCTGCCAGGTCCGTGGCGGCAATGGCTATTTCTGCTAATCCATACAAAGCATAGTTGATGTACTTCGGGTATGCTTCCCTGTTAGCCTGTGCCAGATCTCTTCCTCTTACGATGCCTAAGCGGGCTGAGAGACTTTGCAGTAATAAAGCCATCAGGTTACTCATCAATAAGACCCAAATGAGTTTGTAACCAAATTGACTGCCACCGGCAAGGTCCGTAGCCCAGTTACCCGGATCCATATATCCCACACTCACCAGGTAAGCCGGTCCGAAGAAAGCCAGTATTCTTCTCCACCCGGTCCTTTTCAGACTTGTCGTGTCCACACTCTGGTTGACTTCGCTTAAAGAAGGATAGTTATGATCATCACGAGCCATAAATACGTAAAATTATTTATTCCTTTTCCCCTCTGATATCTGGATAAGGGGAAGAAGTGAGGTTACGAAAATGGTTTCTGCTAATTGCTGGCTGATGGTAAATGCTGGCTGACGGCCCATCCGTATTTCCAGGGAATTATCAAATTCAAATCTTCTTTTTATTTCCAGTTTGGAGCCCAGGCTTATTTTTTTATGTTCCAGCAGTTCAAGTATTTCACTGGAATGATCGCTAACACTGCTAACCAGAGCAGGCGTATGATTGGGTAATTTGCTCAGGCAGATTTTATTGCTGATTTCTATTTTTCCATGCATGTCCGGTATAGGATCCCCATGCGGGTCCACCCTTGGAAAACCCAGGAATTCGTCTAATTTATCGATCAATTTTTTATTACTGACATGTTCGAGGTCTTCCGCCACTTCATGTACTTCATCCCAGGTAAATTTTAATTTCTCTGCTAAAAAAAATTCCCAGAGACGGTGACGGCGGATGATACCCAGGGCTACTTTAGTACCCTCGCTGCTAAGCCGGAAACCCTGGTAGGGCTGGTAATGAAGCAGTTTTTTAATTTTTAATTTTTTCATCATATCGGTAACAGAAGCAGGCCGGGTCTTCAGTTCATGGGCCACTTCGTTGGTAGTGACCGGGCCAACATCCTGTTGCAGGTGAAAGATAGCTTTGATATAATTTTCTTCGCTGGTTGAAAAATTCAACATGACTAAAAATAAATTTAGACAAATCTAAAATATTCCCCTGGAATGGCGAAATTTACTATTGACCGGATACCGGGAATCGCTTACTTTCGGTACACCAATTGTCAACTATGCCTGTTTTCAGAAAAATTTTCTTACTGGGGTTTGTCCTGGTACTATTGGGCGGATGCCGGCAACATAAGCAACCCTCACTTTCCGGGGAGGATCCGGTAGAGGTTGCTGATTTTATCGGGTTCTTTCAACCGTTAAATCTTCCTTACCAGTACGGGGATACCAGTTTACTGAAAAAGGAAAAGGACTCCTTATTGATCAGCTATAAGATATTTACCCAGTTTGTTCCTGATTCCATTTTGCGTAAAGTTTTTGGTAAAGGCGTGAAACCGAAAATTTATGCCCTGGGAAAAGTGGAAGTAAAAAAAGCAGAGACCTATTTATTTGTAAAGACCGTTACCCCGGATAAGAAAACAGTTTTTATCCTGAGCTTTGATACTAAACAGCAATTTATTGCGGGTATGGCCGTATTGAAACCGGATAATAGTAATGCCACCACACAATCATTTGTGATGGACAGGCGGTATACCATTATTAAAACGGTGCTGTTGAAAAATGCGGATGGCAGCCTGAGCGAAGGAAGAGATGTGTATGTGTTGAATGCCGATGCAAAAAATTTCACACTTATCATGACGGATGCCCTGAATGATAAAGTGACCGAGTTGATCAACCCGATTGATACCTTGCCCCGGAAAAACAAACTTGCTGCCGATTATACCAATGGAAAAATGAACCTGGTTTCTGTGCGTGATGGCCGCAGAAGTGACCGCATAACTTTTTTCATTCATATGGATAAAAATAATGGAGTATGTACCGGGGAGTTAAAAGGGGAGGCCCGGATAACTTCTCCATCCACTGCTGAATACCGGGAGGACGGAGATCCCTGTGTGTTGAAATTTATCTTTAGTTCAACAGCTGTTATGTTGAAAGAGCAGGAGGGCTGTGGCTCCCGCCGCGGATTAAATTGTTCTTTTGACGGAAGTTTTGCACGTAAGAAATATATAAAGCCCGTGACAAATTCAAAACCGAAGGGGAAGAAATAATTTTTATTGTCCGGATGATACATCAGCGCCAAAAAAATATCTCTCTTGTAACTTAAGTCTTTCTGAAAACCAATAGCTTAGGCCAATTCCTGATAATCCTTTATCTTGCGTCTTCGTGTAAAAAGAACACAATATGAGTTTTACCCAATTTTCCGTTCCGTACCCTGTAGATGAACGTTATGCAAAAAAAGTCGCTTATTTCTCCATGGAATTTGCCACCCATCAACCGTTAAAGATTTACAGCGGCGGACTTGGTTTTTTGGCTGGCTCTCATTTACGCAGCGCGTATGAGTTAAAACAAAACCTCGTTGGCATTGGTATTTTATGGAAGTATGGATATTACGACCAGGAACGTCACCAGGACCAGACCCTGGATGTGGCCTGGAATGAGAAGCAATTTTGTTTCCTGGAAGAGACAGGCATCCGTTTCCAGATAGATATTCATGAGCACCCGGTTTGGGTAAAAGTTCTTTACCTGAATCCCGAAACATTTAAAACGGCACCGCTGTTTTTATTATCCACGGATGTTCCCGAGAATGATTATGTATCACAAACAATCACCCATCGTTTGTATGATGCGAATGTGGCTACTAAAGTGGCGCAGTTTATTTTACTGGGCGTTGGCGGCGCTAAACTGATGGACGTGCTGGGTTTTAATCCTGAACTGTATCATCTCAATGAAGCGCATGGTCTGTCTGCTGCATTTTACCTTTATAATAAGTTCGGAAATAATATTGAGGAAGTTAAAAAGAGATTGGTCTTTACAACGCATACACCGGAAGAAGCGGGTAATGAAAAGCATGATATTTATCTCTGTCAGAAGATGAGTTATTTCTGCGGACTCTCGGTTGATGAAGTAAAAGAACTTACGGGCATGCCCGATAACCAGTTCAATCATTCCTTAGCGGCATTACGGTTTGCACATATCGCCAATGGCGTATCACAATTACATGGTCAGGTATCAAGGGCTATGTGGGGGAAGTATACGGATATATGCCCGATCATTTCCATAACCAATGCACAGAACTGGCGGTATTGGGCCGACAAACAACTCTATCGTTTTGCAGAGGCCGGCGATGATTATGGTATTGATGACCGGAAAAAATATTTAAAGAAGCGGGCCTTTGAAATTGTGGCTGACCAGACCGGAAAAATATTTGACCCCAATGTGTTTACTATTGTTTGGGCCCGGCGTTTTGCAGGATATAAAAGAGCAGGGTTGATTACAACAGCGGAAGAACGGTTTGAGAAATTAATAAACGATACCAAATTTCCGGTGCAGATAATCTGGGCAGGAAAGCCTTACCCGGTGGATCATCCGGCAATCAGTGAGTTCAACCAGCTGGTTCATTTAAGCAAGCGGTATAATAATGTTGCCGTGCTGATAGGATATGAATTATCCTTATCAAAACGAATGAAACAGGCGGCTGACTGCTGGCTGAATAACCCACGGGTGCCACGGGAAGCATCGGGTACCAGTGGTATGACAGCAGCCATGAATGGTGCCGTGAATCTTTCAACGGATGATGGATGGATACCTGAATTTATTAATCACGGACATAATGGTTTTGTGGTACCCAAAGCTGATTATGAAAACATGGCTACCCATGAACAGGATGAATATGATCTGAATAAACTTTATGAGATACTGGAGGATGAAATACTGCCATTATATTATACGAACTACAGCACCTGGCGGCAGGTAATGAAAAATGGTATGCAGGATGTCCGTTTTCAGTTTGACAGCAACCGTATGGCCCATGAGTATTATGAGTTGATGTATAGTTAATAGCACTAAAGTATTATTTCATTAACTTCAGGGTACGTTTACTTACTGAAATATCTGGGCATGAAATCAATATTCATTTTCGGGGCAACCCTTTTTATCTGGCAAACTATTGTCGCACAAAGTGCAGGGGTATCTGTGTCTGCACCCACTAACCGACCCATTTATCTGAGGGAAATTTTTAGTTCTCCTTTTGAACCAAAACAAAGGGCTGGTATTGATGGTTCACCCTTTTTGTTTGACCAATGGCTGCTTGCACGAATCCAGCTTCCGGACGACCGGATAGCAGATAGCATATTCATAAGGTTGAATGCGTACTCTAATAAAGTTCATTTCAAAAATGAAAATGGGGAAGAGATGCAGGCAAGCATCCCGATCAAAGAAATAACCATTATTGATAATAACCCTTTATGGCATAATACGGTTTTCCGGACAGGGTATACAGGTGATTTTAAAGCTTTTTTCCAGGTTTTGGCAGATGGCAAAAAAATGCAGTTGCTTAAAAAGATGGTGATAATTATGTGGGAAACGAAAGTCCTGGGTGGGGAAGATAAAAAGACCTTCCAACCGGACCAGGAGCTATTTTTTTCAGCCAATGGCAGCTTATATAAGCAAAACAAGAAATGCTCCTCCTTGACGGAGATCTTTGGAACAAATACCGAAGAGATTCTCCGGTTTATTAATACGAATGATATTAAATGTAACCGGGAAGATGATATGCGTAAACTGGTGGATTACTTTAATTCCCTTTGATTTATTCTCCGAATTGTTTTATCAATTCCTCCGGCCGTACAGCCTGTTCATAAAATCCGGCTAATTTTCTGATAATTCCCTCTACCAACGCATCCGGGCAGGAAGCTCCGCTGGTGATTAAGATTTTCAACGGTTCCCCGGCCGGGAGGTAATCAGCGGTCAGCAATTCTTTTTTTGTATGAAAATTATAATGTGATATTTCGCTGCGGGATAAAATATTTTCTTCGTTATTGATAAAGTAGGTTGGGAGTTTTTCTTCACACAATTCAGCGAGGTGAGACGTGTTGGAGGAATTATAACCACCGGCCACAATGGCCAGGTCTGCATTTATTTTTAGCATGCCGCTAACGGCGGTCTGGTTATCATTGGTAGCATAACAAAGGGTATCCCGGGTATCGGCAAACCTTTCTTCGGAGGAAGAAGGCGTAAAAGTTTGGATCATCACTTCTTTCAGGTAATCAGAAATGGCCTGTGTGTCACTGGCCAGCATGGTTGTCTGGTTCACCACACCGATCCGCTGCAGATCCCGGGTTGGATCAAATCCGGCGGAATATTGATTTTTAAACTCAACATAAAAATCAGCCGCAGGTTTCTCTCCGGTTATATATTTGGCCAGTTCTTTTGCTTCCATTATGTCCTTTACAACTACAGAAGGGCCATGGCTGACCGCATGTGAAAAAGTTGCCCTTGTTTCTTCGTGTACCGGTTTACCATGAATGATTATGGTAAAATTCTTTTTGGAAATCGCTTCACTGCGGTTCCATACTTTTTCTACAAAGGGACAGGTGGTGTTATATATTTCCGTTTTAATACCGATGCTGCGAAGTTGCTCTTCTATTTCCAGGGTGGTTCCAAATGCGGGGATCAACACAATATCATCGGGGGTAATTGTGGAAAAAGGGATCAGCTGTTTGCCGTTCGTATCCTGTAAAAAAAGAATGCCATGGGCCAAAAGATCAGCATTTACCTGCGGATTATGAATCATTTCACTCAGTAAGAAGATCCGTTTGTCCGGGTTTTCTTCCACGGTTCTGAAAGCAATTTCAATGGCATTTTCAACACCATAACAAAAACCAAAATGCCGGGCCAGGTAGATCTGCAAAGGGCCGAAGTCGAGCAGCGTGGGCGTAAAGTCTTTCTTCATCTTGTCCGCTTCTTTCCGCTTCCTTTTAATGGCGGAAATCAACGGGCTCCGGTAAATAATCGGGACTTCAAAACTTTTCATGGAGGCAAAGATACTGTTGTTGCGGGTTACAGGTTTCGGGTTTCGTGTTGCGGGATTTGATTATTAAAGAAAGCTTTCTGCGCTTAAAAACCCGTTACGTATAACCGCCAACTCATAACTTCTTATTATCTTCCGCAAAAGTTAGAACAATGCGAAACGTCTTGCTTGCTTTTTCTTTTTTATTATTGCTGGGCTCCTGCAAGCTGATGAAAAAGAAAGTTGATCCGGAAACAAATAAAAATACAAGCAACATGCTAAAAAAATTCAAACCCGTTGACTGGTCACACAGCACCAATATCTATGAAGTGAATGTTCGTCAGTTCACGGAAGAAGGAACTTTTAATGCTTTTGCACAGCACCTGCCGCGGTTAAAAGAAATGGGCGTGAAGACATTATGGTTTATGCCCATTACCCCCATTGCCCAAAAAAACAAGAAAGGTTCGCTGGGTAGTTATTATGCCTGTTCGGATTATACGTCTGTCAATACTGAATTTGGTACCCTGGAGGATTTTAAAAATTTAGTGAAGCAGGCGCATGAAATGGGTTTTAAAGTCATTATTGACTGGGTAGCCAATCATACCGGGTGGGATCATAAATGGACGAAGGAACACCCGGAATACTATTTAAAAGATACTGCCACCGGCGATTTCAAGATCGCATCGGGCATGGATGATATTATCGAACTTGATTTTTCTAAACCGGCTTTACGCAAAGCGATGAAAGAGGCCATGCAATACTGGGTATCCGAATGTGATATTGACGGTTTTCGCTGCGACCTTGCTTTTTGGGTAGGATTGGATTTCTGGAAAGAGGCCAGAAAAGAATTGGATGCGGTAAAACCATTATTCTGGTTGGGGGAATTTGATGAACTGGAAAAACCGGAATATGGAGAAGCCTTTGATGCCAGCTATACCTGGACCTGGATGCACCGGACAGAAGATTTTTATAAGCAGCAGCAAACGGTAGATACACTTTTGTCCGTGTTAAAAAAATATGATGACCTGGGAGATAGCACGATGCGGGCATGGTTCACCAGCAATCATGATGAGAACAGCTGGAATGGGACCGAGTTTGAAAAGTATGGTGAAATGGCAAAAGCGCTGGCCGTATTCAGTGCCACCTGGAATGGGATACCGCTGATTTACGGGGGGCAGGAAGCATCGAATACGAAAAGGATTAAATTTTTTGATAAAGACACAATAGACTGGCAGGATAAAAACAGGATGGGTTCTTTTTACCAAACATTATTAAATCTTCATAGTAACAACCCGGCCCTTCGCAGTGGTGACCCGGCTGTTCAGACTTTCCGTATCAAAACCACCGAACCCCAAAGGGTTTTTGCCTATCTCCGGAAGCATGGAAATAAGGAAGTGCTGGTCGTATTAAATCTTTCGGCACAAAAAGACCTGCATTTTGAGATCACCGATTCAATTGTGACGGGTATTTTTAAAAATGTTTTTTCCGGCGCTGCTAATGATTTTACAAAAGAGAAAAGTTTTGAAATGCAGGGCTGGGAATATGGGGTGTATGAAAAATAATTTTCCGAAAAATTATCCTGATAAAAAAAACCGCTTCAAAATCTTGAAGCGGTTTTTTCTTATATCAATTCTTTCTGATTAAGGCATATCATCCAGATTGAGCGGATACCTCATCCCTGCCGAGTTTCCAAATTTAACGCTTCACAGCCGATGTCTCACCGCCTGGCTTTGTGTGTGGCGTGGACTCGGCGTCCTTCTCTAACGGCACAGTCAAATTAATATCAGCCAGCTCACAATAATTCAGCACCTCATAAATACCCTGCTCACCGGTAATATAATATTTTGTTGAACTATGTCTATAATCCACAGGGGCGGCAGCAAGGTTCCACTTTCCTTTACAGGGATTATCATGCATATAGTTCAACTTTTGCAACATATATTCGCTTGTACGACATTCCTTCCAGTCAAACGAATCTTCCCACACTTCATGCAATTTATTTCTTTCCAAATCCTTTGCTTCCACTGATAAATGCAATTGATGTAATAATTTATCTTCTCCCTGCGTTTTCAACCGTTTAATTATTTCATAGGCGATGAACCGCTTCCCATTTCCAATAATTGTATTTATGGATTGGCCTGTATTACAGAACCCTATAAGTGCATGTACATGATTGGGCATAATGACATAGCCGGTTATATAATGCCCTTTACTTTTGAGATGGTCAAACCAATTATAAATTAAATCGTAACTCTCAGTTAGTGCTATTAATGGTTGCCACTGATGGCAGGTGAAAGTGATAAAATAAACTCCATCCGGTTCTAATATTTGACGCTTCACTGGCATATTCGAATATACAATTTAGCTTTCATATAGGGAAGACGGCGAGTGCCACAGCCCCATCTCACAAAACCATACGACACATCGCCTGTGAAATTTTTTTCATACAGGGAAGACGGCGAGTGCCACAGCGCCATCTCACAAAACCATCTGACACATCGCCTGTGAAATTTTTTTCATACAGGGAAGACGGCGAGTGCCACAGCCCCATCTCACAAAACCATCTGACACATCGCCTGTGAAATTTTTATTTTGGAGACTCGGCAGGGAAGGAAAAAGACCTGCATTTTGAGATCACTGATTCAACTGTGACGGGTATTTATTAAAATGTTTTTTCCGGCGCTGCTAATGATTTTACGAAAGAGAAAAATTTTGAAATGCAGGGCTGGGAATACGGGGTGTATGAAAAATAATTTTCCGAAAAATCATCCTGATAAAAAAAACCGCTTCAAAATCTTGAAGCGGTTTTTTCTTATATCAATTCTTTCTGATTAAGGCATATCATCCAGGTTGAGCGGATACCTGTAAACACCTTCATATCCGGGATACAGACCTTCCAGTTGTATGCTTTCCCCTTTCAGATTTGCTATGGCCTGGCCGAGTTCTTCAATACTAGTGATATCAACGCCATTTACACTGGTGATGATAAATCCATCCTGCATCCGGGTCTGACTGAAGATTCCCCCGGTCTTTATTTTCTTAACCAACACACCACCTTCAATATCATATTTAAGGGCTGTCTTTTTATCCAATGATTCCAGGTCAGCTCCCAGTTTTTCACCAACACCGCTTACGGCTGTCTGCTGGTATGTTCCGGTTTTGCTGGCCAGGGTAGCGCTGGTCGTATATTCTTTTCCGTCCCTTTTGTATGTGATATTTATTTTTTCACCGGTATTATAGGAAGAAACCGTGGCCTGAAGTTCTGACCAGGAATTAATCGGGGCGTCATTTATTTTTGTTATGATATCCCCTTTTCTTAAACCGGTAGCGGCCGCTGCACCATCTTTGGCCACTTCACCAACATGCGCTCCATCACCGGCATCAAAATTATTCTGTTCGGCAGAAATACCGAGGTAAGGCCTTTTTACATCGCCATATTTAATAAGATCATTCACAATTTTCTTAACGAGGTTCACCGGAATAGCAAACGAATAACCTGCATAAGTGCCGGTAGGCGCATAAATGGCCGAGTTGATACCAATTAATTGCCCGTCCGTGCCGATCAATGCGCCACCACTATTGCCCTGGTTCACGGCAGCATCTGTTTGAATAAATGATTCAATGGGTGTCTGGCTTTGACGGCCATTAATACCGATATTTCTTCCTTTGGCACTAACGATACCAGCGGTAACAGTTGTTTCCAGCGTAAGCGGATAACCTATAGCCAATACCCATTGTCCCAGCTTTACATTGTCTGAATTGCCATATAATAAAAAAGGAAAACCGGTGCCATCAATTTTTAAAACGGCAATATCGCTACTGGCGTCATGACCGATCACTCTTGCTTTATACACTTTTTTATTATGCAGGGTAACGGTAATCTCATCGGCCACACCGGTACCACCATCTGAAACAACGTGGTTGTTGGTGATAATATAGCCGTCATCGCTGATGATGACGCCACTGCCCGATGCTTTTTGTTCAGGTTGTATTTGCGGTCCGAAATTGTTATTGAAGAATTGATCAAACAAATCTTCCATGCTATTATTATTCCGGGTCCGGGGAAGCTGGTTACTTACTTTCTTGGCAGGAATTTTTGTCTTGATATGAACAACGGCCGGTACCGCTGCATTGGCCGCTTTGGTAAAATCAATCGGCTCGCCGGCACCGGTAACATTATCCAGGAATCCGGCATAATTTCCCGGCACATTACCATCATGGCTTTGTACAAAATTTGATTTTGGCGTGTTTATTTTGCCATAAATCCACACACTGCTAATAGCTGACAGAGCGCTCACTCCGATAATCAGCAAAATCTGTTTTACTTTCATATTCTTCTCAAATTTTAATCCCGATCCTTCGATAATCTCAGGACTGACGGGTGTGATCAATTGTTTTCAAAGTACTTTATAGCTGTACAAAGTAACGATGCAAATAGTTTAAATGACTGCCAGTGAATTAGTTTAACAAATCATTTACTAGGTTCTTCGTACTTCTTTCAATCTTAAAATTACTACGATTTCCGGTTATATAAAATACCCTTGTCCACTGATTTTTTCACAGGGGCTAAAGCCCGGACAGAAATTTCAGCACATCCACTCCATCCGCATAATCACCGATGGCCGGGCACTGGCTCTGCCCAATGGGAGTAAAATTTTTACCCACAATACATTGTAGATTGGTCGTATCCGGCAATTTGCCCCTTAGATCATTTTGATCATTGTAAAACGTATAGTTTAACTGGCTGATCGGGGAGAAGATGGCCGGGTCTTCAATCAGCAGTACCGAACCATTGGTCATATAATATATTTTGTTCAGCAGGTGCAGGGCCAGGTTATAATCATAATTATTTTTGTATTTGTGATGGTCTGCGAGGTGATTATATTTTTTAAAAGCAGTCAGTAAGGGAACGAAATCATAGTCTTTGGGTACATAGATCTTAGTCACATTGCGGCAGCCCAACCCGAAATACAGGTAAAAATCATCGGCAAGTTTTTCCAGTTCATCCGTAGATTCATCCCCCGTGATCACCGCGATGGAGGTTCTGTTCCGGCGGATAATATGAGGGTATTTTCCAAAATAATAATCAAAATAACGGGAGGAATTATTGCTACCGGTGGCGATGTACGCGTCGCAGTTTTTCAGCATTTCAGAAAATTGTACCCGGTTTTGCACTGCGGGATCCCATTCGGCTAACTTATCTGCCAGCTGTTGAATAAGAACCCGGTCTTTTGTGGATGTTTTGATCACCGCATTATGTCCGCTGACGAAAACACAAAGAAAATCATGGAATCCAACCAGGGGAATATTACCCGCCATCACGATTCCAACTGATTTTGGCGGGTTGTTTGTAGTTTCCAGGGGGTAGTGGGCCACCCATTCCTCCAGTAAATTTTTCTGTAAAAAAGACCGGGCTATATTGCCGGCTGCCAGGTCCACAAATTCGGGGATAAACCAACCATTTTCCAGTCCGGCCCTTTTTTTGGCCTGAACCCATTTCTCATCATCCGATAAAATATATTGTCCCAACCGGGTTAATAAATCAATACGATATGGTAATTCCATCCCAATAATTTATTTTTGCAAAAATAATACTGAACCTCTAAAATTAAATTTAATACTATGGCTATCAAGATTACGGAAGAATGTATCAATTGCGGTGCCTGTGAGCCTGAATGTCCCAATAATGCCATTTACGAAGGCGGTGTAGAATGGGCTGTAGCTGACGGAACATCAGTAAAAGGCTCGTTTACCCTGCTGGATGGAACTGTGGTGGACGCTGACCAGAAAAATGCACCGGTGGCTGTCGATATTTATTATATTACCCCGAATAAATGTACGGAGTGCCAGGGTTTTCATGAAGAGCCACAATGTGCGGCTGTTTGCCCGGTAGACTGTTGTGTACCTGATGAAATGTATGTGGAAACCGTGGATCAGCTGATAGCCAAAAAGGATAAAATGCATATTTGATTTGTGCCAGCTATGTGCATAAATTTTTAAGGCATTCCTGGGACAAACACGTAGAAATATTAGTAACTTACAGTATATCGTAATGATATAAAGCAGTGAAAACTGCCCAAAGAGTGGCGGGTGATATTTCCCGTCGTAAAAAGGTGAAGGAGAAACGGCCTTCACCTTTCTTATTAGCCGGTTACCGGCAAGAAATAAGTCAGATTTAGCATTCTAAATTTCCAACAGACGGTTTTTTCCTCAATATTTGCATTGATAAACCACTACAAAACAAAGATGAAGAAGAATATAGCTCTTGTGACCGGCGGTTTTTCCGGCGAGGCGGTCATTTCTTATAAAAGCGCTGTTACGATTGACAATAATCTTGATCGTAATTTATTCAATATCTATAAGATCGATATAAATCCCGAAGGTTGGTTTTATGAACTAACCGATGGCCGTAGAATCGAGCTGGATAAAAATGATTTTTCCCTCCAATTGGATAACGTAAAAATAAAATTTGATGCGGTCTTTATCGGTATGCATGGCACACCAGGGGAGGATGGGAAATTGCAGGGTTATTTTGATTTATTGAAAATCCCTTACACCGGTTGTAATGCTGCAACTTCTGCCATAACTTTTAATAAACGATATGCCGTGGCGGTAGCCGGAATGGCGGGTATTGCAGTGGCAAAGTCGGTGGTGCTGATAAAAAATAATTTTACCAGTCCCGATGAAGTTACCAGCAATTTAAAATTCCCTGTTTTTATCAAACCGAACAGCGGGGGCTCCAGTATCGGGATGTCCAAAGTGAATAAATCATCCGATGAATTAGGTTATGCTATTGAAAAAGCTTTTAAAGAGGACAATGAAGTCCTGGTGGAAGAAATGATCGCCGGCCGGGAATTTACAGCGGGTGTTTTTAAATCAAAAGGAAAAATCATCGTTCTGCCGCTTACCGAAGTGAAAGCGCATGCGGATATGGCTTTTTTTGATTTTGAAGCCAAATACCAGGGTAAGTCAACTGAAACAACACCCGCAGAAGTAGAAGAGAACATTGCTGATAAGATTAGAGAAGCGGCGATGAAAGTTTATTCCGTTTTCAATTGCCGTGGGGTGGTGAGGATAGATTTTATTTATAATGAAGATGAAGGCAGGCCTTATATGCTGGAAGTAAATACGGTTCCGGGTCAGAGTGAAGCCAGTATTGTACCCCAGCAGGTAAAAGAAATGGGGTGGAGTTTACAGGAATTTTATACGAAATTGATCAAGGAATGTTTTAGTGAATAGTTATTGACGGGAGAAAAACTTTATACTTTAACGAATGTTCAGATTTATCACTAATCGCCCCTTATGGGTAAACATCTTAGCCGGCTTTGTAATTGCCGTGGGTATTTTCTCCTTGTTTCTGCTATCGCTGAACTTACTTACAAGTCATGGAAGAATAGCTACCGTGCCTTCTGTAAACGGTAAAAATTATGAGGAGGCAGAAAAAATACTCAAGAAGGCCGGCTTCCAGGTGGAAATACAGGATTCCATTTATGTGGATACGGCAAAACCGCTGACGGTTATCAAACAGATCCCGGATGCGGATGAAATAGTCAAATCAAAGCGGACCGTTTTCCTGATCATCAGCCGCGCCATCCCTCCCTATGTTGAAATGCCCAACCTCGTTGGTTTCAGTTTCCGTAATGCAGAAATGGTATTGAAGAATATGGATCTCAACATTGGAGACACCACGTTTAAACCGGATTTTGCAAAAAATGCGGTATTGGAGCAAAAATTTAATGGAGTCAGCATTGCCCCCGGAACGAAAATAAGGAAGGGTAGTGTTTTGTCGTTGGTATTGGGTGATGGTGTTGGTAAAAGAGAATTTACGGTGCCGGTGATCACGGGCATGCGCTATGGCGATGCAAAAGAAATCCTCGAAGCAAATGGAATTGTGATCGGCGCCATTATTACTGATGCAAATGTTTCGGATACCCTGAACGCCTGGATCTATAAGCAAAACCCTGAACGGTTCGGGGAAGAAAAAAGATTACAGCATATTCGTTCAGGTCAGACCATCGATGTCTGGCTACAGCTGGATAAGCCAGCCAAAGACACTACAACAACAAATTTGCCCCTATAATTTCAGCTATGCAGACAATAACCGTAGAAGAAGTAAAAGCCCGGATGGATGCGGGAGAGAAATTAAATCTCATTGATGTAAGGGAACCCTATGAATTTGCTGAATTCAACATTGGGGGAATATTGATTCCCCTGGGTAAAATTCAGACTATGCAGATTGATGAGATTGAAGAACTCAAAAATGAAGAAGTGATCCTTCATTGCCGCAGCGGACAGCGCAGCATGGTAGCCTGTATGTTTTTAGAAACACTGGGGTTTAAGAATACAAAGAATCTTGCAGGTGGTTTGCTTGCCTGGCAGCAGCATTTCGGAAGTTAAACGAATCGGGAGTCATGAGTCGGGAGTCGAGGGTCAGGAGTTTTCCTGCTTCATAATTTCACATTCACGCCAATCATAAAATTCGTTCCCGCCATCGGGAAATAATAATTCTCCGTTAGGGTTTCGCCACCGGAATAATAGCTGAACGTATATCCATTGGGTTCATATTTTTTTCCTAAAATATTGTTTACCTGTACCAGGATGTTTACTTCTTTTGGGATCCCGGTAGCCCCGGTTATTTTTTTGATCGTATATATTGCCCGTATATCCTGTACATAAAATCCATTTAATGAACGGCTGATATTTTCCGTATTATCCAAATATTGCCTGCTTACATATTTACTCAGCAAACTCAGCTCTGCATTTTTTACCGGTAAAAAATTAAGGCTTGCACTGCCAACAACTGTGGGTGAGAAGGCAATGTCTGTTGATGGATAACTGTTGGTTTTCTGACCTCCGTTATCGTAATCGTCAATATATTCCGTAAAATGCTTCATTTTATTTTGGCTAAACGAAATGTTAGCAGTTGCATTCACACGGGAGTTGAATTTAATTCCACCCTGCAATTCAATTCCTGCCCGGTAGCTTTTGGGGATATTGGTCCGGGTATAAGCGCCAACATCATTTATTTTTCCGGTTAATACCAACTGATCTTTATAATTCATAAAATATAAAGTGGCTGACCAGTTATAACGGGGTTTTATCATTTCAATACCTGCCTCGACATCCTGTAATCTCTCGGGTTTAGGTTGTAGCATCTTTCCTGATTCAAAATCTTCCCGGTTAGGTTCTTTGTTGGCAACACTATAGGATAAATAAGCTTTCCAACCGTTTTTGCTGTAACTGATGCCGGCTTTGGGATTTAAAAAATTGAAATTATTTTTTATGAATAAGGTTGGGTTATCCCTGAAACCATCAATTGCATAGTTTACATGACGGTATTGCAGGTCATAAAACCAACTCCAGTTTTTGGCAAAAGCTGTTTGCTCTTTCAGGTAGATAGTGAAATCATTTTTCCGGGCATCCAAGTCATACCACCGAAATCCCGGTGCCGCTAAACCATTTGAAGCCCAGATCAATTTACCAAAATGATTGCCGTTGTACCGGGTAATGGCGCCACCAAGGGTTGCCTGTGTTTTAGGGTCTTTATAATGGAAAGAAAAAATATTGCCGTAAAAATCATTATCCAACCATAATTGCCGGATAAAATCGGAGCTGGTTATAATAGTTCCCCCAATAACTGTATTTGGTAATCCATAAGAACTATAGGTTTTGTCAGCTTTGTATTGTTCATAATATCCGTTGCCGCTGGTCAAGAATAAAGCGGTATTAAAAGTTATTCTTTGGCTCAGTAACTGATTATAAAAAAGCTGGTAATGTGTTTGTTTGTAATTATCCGTTTCGTTTTTATAGGGTTCACCCGGTTTTTCCGTACCGGCATAATTAATTGTTCTGTTGCCTGATCTCAGATCCGCTTCTGAAATACCATACCAGGACTGATAGGTTTTTTCTTTCCCGGAAAAGATATTGAACCGTAGGGTTGTTGCTTTACCAATATAGGCAGTAGAAAAATGGAGCGATTTCAAATGGCTGCTGGCCCTGTTAATAAAACCATCGCTGCTGATACGGGATAACCGGAGATCTGCTGTGAAATGGTCATTTACTAATCCACTACCGGCCTTCAATGTATTTTTCCAGGTGTTAAAGGATCCATAGCTGTTATTTAGTTCCGCATAACTTTCTTTGTTTACTTCATTTGTACTGAGATTGATGCTGGCACCAAATGCGCCTGCACCGTTGGAGGAGGTACCGACACCTCTTAATATCTGTATGCTTCCGGTGGAGGAGGAGAAATCCGGCAGGTCAACAAAAAATGTTCCCTGGCTTTCGGCATCATTATATGGTATGCCATTCAATGTTACATTAATTCTTGTAGCATCCGTACCCCGGATACGGATGCCGGTGTAACCAACGCCATTGCCTGCATCGGAATTTACCACAACTGACGGAGTCTGATTCAGCAGGAAAGGAATGTCCTGTCCCAGGTTAGTTTTGGCAATTTCTTTTTTAGAAATATTCGTTTTTGTAAATGGTGCGTTTTCACCTGCCCTTACGGCCCTCACTTCTACCGGGGACAGTGTATAAAAGCTGTCTTTGGCTTCCGGTTTTTCTTCCCGCAGGGGCGGGACAATTTGCGAAAAAGATGCGGTTGTTATTACGATAAAACAACCAAGCATAATAATCCTCTTCATTTTTTAAAATTTTTGCCCTGCCTTGCGGCAGGCTGGTTAAAAAATAAGAGGGAAATGCTGTTGAGAAAGGTCAACTGATGAAATCCTTCCCTACGCAGGCATTACCCTGACCAGGTTTACGGGTTTAATCTCAGATTGGCCTGGGCCGCCGAAGTAAACTTCGTCTGCATCAGGCTCAAACACCCCGGGAACACTGTAAACTAAAGCCTTTATATTCAAAGGCTAAGAACTTGTCCGCCTGCTGGCGGACAGCTGCAAAAATAAGAAAGAAATTAGTTACCACGGGTTGTAACTTTTCGGTTCTATCCGTCGTATTACATCTAAATCATTGTTTATGAAGAAATTTTTCTTTTCTCTTTTAATGATCGCCCTTGCCGGATCTGTAGTTTCTGCCCAAAAAATCATCAATGATCTGAATGCAGAAAAAAGAACGGTTAGTGGGTTTCATGGCATTGAAGTAGCAACCGGTATTGAACTAACTCTTACCAATGGAGATACCGAAGAAGTGGCCGTAAGTGCCGCAACTCCGGAGTTCCGGGACAAAATCGTTACCAAAGTTGAGAACGGTATTCTTAAAATATTTTACGAAAGCAAAGCCGGCTCAATTAATAAAAAGAAAGAGACAAAGAATTTAAAGGCCTATGTGTCTTATAAAACACTTGATCTACTCCATGCCAATACAGGTGCCGAAGTGAAGATTAATGGTGTACTTAAAACCGGGTCACTCGATATGGAAGCCCATACAGGTGCATTGGTAAATGGAGATGTGGATATTCAAACATTGAAAGTCAGCCAGCATACAGGATCCAGAATTACCCTTACCGGTAAGGCCGTTAAATTAAGTATTACCGGAGATACCGGTAGTAAATTTAAAGGTGAAGAAATGAGTACGGCTGATTGCAATGTTACTGTAAACACGGGTGCTATTGCTTCGGTAAGTGCCGAAAAGGAATTGCATGTAAAAGCAAATACCGGGGGCAAAGTAAAATACAAGGGCCATGCCTCCATCAGGGAAATAAAAACCCGTACGGGCGGTTCAGTAACAAAAATTTAATCAACCCAATCAATAAGTAATGAAAAAATTATCAATCTTATTCCTGGCGCTGTTTATATATACAGGAATAAATGCTCAGCAGGTGAATGACCCCAATGCAGAAATACGACAAGCCAGAAATTATCATGGGATCAGTCTTTCAAACGCCTTTGATGTGTACTTAACGCAAAGTAATGATGAGGCAGTAGCGGTTAGCGCTTCGGAGACAAAATACCGGGACCATATCAAAGTGGAAGTGAAGGATGGTATACTGTATATCAGTTACGATAACCCTGGTAAAACGGGATGGGGGAGTGGTAATAAAAAGCTGAAAGCCTATATTTCGTTTAGGCAAATAGATAAACTTATAGTTAGTGGTGCCTGTGATGTTTATATTACCGGAACGCTTACAGCAGAAAATCTTTCTCTCATTCAATCCGGGGCCAGTGATCTGAAAGGTAAACTGGATGTAAAAAAATTACAGGTTGATCTGAGCGGGGCATCTGATATTACCGTTTCCGGGACAGTTGTTCAGCTTTCCATAGAAGCCAGTGGTGCCAGTGATTTTAAAGGATATGAACTTGTAACGGATATTTGTGATGCGCGGGCTTCGGGTGCCAGCGATATAAAAATTACGGTAAATAAGGAATTATCTGCTAATGCCAGTGGCGCCAGTGATGTCCGGTACAAAGGAAATGGCGTGATCCGGGAGCTGAAAAGCAGCGGATCAAGCAGTGTATCAAAAGGATAGGTATAAATGATACGTATAAATGAAAAAAGCTTCATAAAGAAGCTTTTTTTCATTTAGTTAATTTGTTTTTATTGTCTTACAAAAACAGAGGTTGTTTTATCTCCGGCTGCCGGGAAATCGTTTTTATAAAATACCAATGTGGTACAATCAAAACTTTGAATGGTACCTGTATTACCTTCCAGATCGATCGTATTTCCGGTTAGTGACCAGCTCCCGACGAGGTTGCCATTGGGTACACAAACCACACCGGCATCCTGGTAATTGTAATTTCCATTTGCATTAAGAACATGCAGGTCATCCCTTCTGCAGGTAGGGAGTGATGAAATGATCTCGGATTCAGTACCTCCGCTGGGTTTGAACCGGAGACTGGTGAGTTTATAGGTACCGGCAACGGAAGCCGTATTGGTGACACAGGGATCTTCTTTCTTCTTGCAGGATGAAAGAACAAGCAAACTAACCAGGGATAATACAAATATTTTTTTCATGCTTTTCGTTTGGTAAAAAGGATTCTCAAATTACAATTTAAATTTCAAGAAATCAAAATGGGTAACCGGGTGGCATTCAGGTCTTAACCTGAAGTCAAAGTTTCATCTTTGTTTGGAAAATAACCTTCATACGGCTACCTTTGCACCGCGAAGTAGAGCAGCGGTAGCTCGTTGGGCTCATAACCCAAAGGTCGGGAGTTCGATCCTCCCCTTCGCAACAGGAAATCCACCGGAAGGCGGATTTTTTTTTGTTGAAATTTTGGGGCTCATATCCGCCAATTGGCGGACGGGAGTTCGATCCTCCCCTTCGCAACAGGAAATCCGCCGGAAGGCGGATTTTTTTTGTTTAAATTTTAGGGCTCGTATCCGCCGGTTGGCGGACGGGAGTTCAATTCTAATACTTGCTATTGAGAATCACAAAAGATGGATTTCTATTTTTATCCGATTGATCAAATAAAAGTGAAATCAGTATAAATTCCGCATTTAATTATCTAATTTGGCAAGTAAACCATTTTTAAACCAAACTTATTTTATGAAAAAATTTATCATTTACTTTTTCCTGGTTTCTATAATTGCATCCTGTAAAAAGGATAAGGTCTGCAACCTGGATGTCGGTGGTTTCTCAGGTTCATATAAAATATCATCCGTCAGGTATAAAGCAACCCCGGCAAGTGCCGAAGTGGATTATTTTACAACTCTTTTTAGTGATCCATGTGAGCGGGATAATTTGTATACGTTTAATGCTAACGGAACCTATTCATTTACCGATGCGGGAATAGTATGCGTTCCACCGGACACTGATTCCGGTCCCTGGACCCTGGCAGGAAATACGTTAACAGTTGATGGAGATCCGGCAAATGTTGATCAATTTAGCTGCTCTGCCTTTACTATTTCGCAGGCTGGTGTCTTAGTTCTGGGTGATAAAGTGACATTTGTCTTTACAAGACAATAAACAAGTCAGGAAATATAATTACAGAACCGGGTTAAGCCCGGTTTTTTTGTGCAATTTTGCACCTCATTTATGAAATCAGGTTTTGTAAACATATTTGGCAGGCCGAATGCCGGTAAAAGCACTTTGCTCAATGCACTGATGGGGGAGAAACTGGCAATTGTTTCACCTAAAGTGCAAACGACCCGGCACCGCATCAAAGGGATATTGACCGATAAGAATTACCAGGTTGTTTTCTCGGATACGCCGGGGATCATCGAACCCAAATACAAATTGCATGAAAAAATGATGCAGGCTGTTAAGGGTGCATTGGAAGATGCTGACCTGGCGCTATTGCTGGTAGATGTTAAAGAAGACTGGAAGGAATGTGATGTACTATTCAGTGCATTGAAATTAAAAGTGCCTGCGATTGTTCTTTTGAATAAGATAGATCTGGTCAGTGAGTCAACCATTAAGGAAGCTATCGATTTTTTTTCATGCAAACCTTATTGTAAGAAAGTTATTACCATCTCGGCCTTATCCGGTATAAATAAGAAAAAACTGGTGAATGCCTTGCTGGAATTTTTACCGGAGGGAGAACCATTTTATGAAGGGGATGATATTTCCGATCTGAACACAAAATTTTTTGTGGGAGAGTTGATCCGGGAGAAAATATATGAACTGGCGCAGGATGAAATACCTTACCATACGGCCGTTCTGATCCGGGAATACCAGGAAAAAACAACTCTTGTAAAAATCGTGGCGGATATAATCGTTCATCGCGAGACGCAAAAAGCCATCCTGATCGGTGATAAAGGCTCGATGATAAAAAAAATAGGAACAGAAGCGAGAAAGGATATTGAAGCTTTTATTCAACAGAAAATATTCCTGGAATTATTCGTGAAAGTGAAACCGAAGTGGCGTGAGAATGAGATGCAATTGAGAGAATACGGGTATTAACCCCCTGTCCCCCTGAAGGGGGAACTTAGGTGATAAATTTTTTCAGGTTGTATAAAGGTTTAAAGTTTAGAATTAAGTATAGTTTTTTATAACAATTTCGATGTTGTGAATTTTGATAATGATAAAGTGATCACAATATTCGGGGTTTAAAAGTCCCTTTAGGGATTTAGGGTATGAGTTTTACAGTCGCTATAGTAGGAAGACCCAATGTGGGCAAGAGTACGCTTTTCAACCGTTTGCTGGAGCAACGCAAAGCCATCGTGGATGATGAAAGCGGTGTAACCCGTGACCGCCAGTATGGTGTCACCGATTGGAATGGAAAAACCTATAACGTCATTGATACCGGCGGCTTTGTGGCAGGTAGTGATGATGTTTTTGAAAAAGAAATTGCCAAACAGGTTCTGGTTGCAGTTGAAGAAGCCAATGCCATTATTTTTATGGTAGATGCTACTACCGGGTTGACCAACCTCGATGATGCAATGGCGGGATTATTACGCAAGAGTACCAAACCTGTTTTTCTTACGGTTAATAAAGTTGATTCAAACGATCGGTTGCTCGAAGCATCTGAGTTTTACAGTCTTGGGTTTGAACATATCTTCTTTATTGCCGCAGCCAGTGGTAGTGGTACCGGTGAATTACTGGATGCCGTTGCAGCCCTGATATCTGAAGATGCATCGGAAGAAACCAAAGAAATAGATGCATTACCCAAGTTCGCTATCATTGGTCAGCCCAATACCGGTAAATCTTCCCTGCTGAACGCTTTGATCGGGGAAGAAAGAACGATCGTGAGTGATATTGCCGGAACTACCCGGGATACGATACATACTCATTACAATCTTTTTCAGAAAGAATTTGTACTGATTGACACGGCGGGTATCCGCCGGAAAGCAAAAGTGCACCAGGACCTCGAATTTTATTCTGTGATACGTGCTATAAAAGCCATGGATGAAGCCGATGTTTGCCTGATCCTGCTTGATGCAGAAAAAGGGATTGCAGCACAGGACCTGAACATCTTCAGTCTGGCCGTAAAAAAAGGAAAAGGTGTGGTTGTGCTTGTAAATAAATGGGACCTGGTAAGTAAGGAAACCAATACAGCAAAAGAATATGAAGCGGAATTAAAAAAACGCTTAGCACCCTTTAGTGATGTGCCCATCCTGTTTATTTCTGCCAAAGAGAAAACAAGAATATTTAAAGCCATAGAGATAGCCCTGGAAATTTATGATAACCGCCAGCAAAAAATTCCGACATCCCAATTGAATGATGTCATGCTGAAAGCTATTCAGTCGTATAACCCACCTGTCGTGCGGGGCAATGCCATTAAGATAAAATTCATTACACAATTGCCCACGTCTGTGCCGTCTTTTGCTTTCTTCTGTAATTTCCCAGATGACATTAAACAACCCTACAAAAACTACCTGGAAAATCAGTTGAGATTAAATTTCAATTTTACGGGGGTTCCGATCAGGATTTTTTTCCGAAAAAAATAGACAAGCTCCTGGTTTTCATCACTTCGTCGTGTAGCTGACAATAAAGAATATCCCTTAAAATTTGGTTATTTGGGCTGGCCCGCTACCTTTGCCCCTTATTTAAAAACAAAAAAACAGGTAAAATGAAAAAAGTATTCGCAATCTTAGCTATCGCCGGTGTACTGGTAGCTTGCAACAACAATTCTGAAAAGAAAGCCGATGACGCTGTAGATACAGCTGCCAAGATGATGGATGAGGCTTCAAAAATGATGGACACTGCCTCTAACAAGATGGACACTGCTGTGAAAAAAATGGATAACATGATGGACACAGTTGCCAAAAAAATGGAAGAAGCTAAGCCAAAGATGTGATAATCGTTCTATCCTGATTTTGCTTCAAGTAAGAAACTATACCCCGGCCACTGGCCGGGGTCTTTTTTTATACCGTAATTAGTAGAAATACGTTTTGGGAACATTTTCTTCAGTTTACTTGCATTATCAGGATACAGTTTATAATTTGGTAGTCTGATCCATCACCGGGCTCTGCCCGTACCCGAAATCTACTCCTTCCTGAATTGCCCTGAATTTTACAGTATCCATTTTATTTGTAACGAATTGGCAGGTTAAAAGCCCGTTACTAAATCCGTCCGGTTTCCTGTTGAACAGCCACCATCTGTTTATTAAAAACGTTCAATATGAAACTGACTACGCTACTTTTTTCCTGCGTGATAGCTTATTCCGCAAACGCTCAATTATCAACCCGACCAACTGTACCTTTCACGGCTTCTTCCCCGGTCATTCAAATGACATCATTGGATACAGAAAAGGGTAAAAAAGTAAAATTGCAGCCCATGAAATGGAAAGTAACGCGCAATCACCTGCTTACAGGAGGTTTGGTTTTTTTAGCCGGTGCCAGCAAAGGATTTAATGAAACGCTCCAATTTCACTGGAAAGAATTCAGAAGACAATTCCCACATGCCAATGCCCAGTGGTATAACCCGGGTATAAGCTGGAAGAACAAATATAAAAACGGGGATATGAATGCCGGGGCGAAATTTCCTTTATCAACTTCAGTTCTTATTATGTTTACTGACCAGTATCACCTCAATAATTTTATCAATAAAGCGGCCTGGGGATCGGCGCTGATCATTAAGATCGGGGAAGGCAAGAAACCTTTCAAGCAATACCTGCTCGATTTTCTTTATTATACACTATGCCACCAGGCGGGTTTTGGATTGACCTATTATCCATTCAGTAAATACAAAGGGAAATAAGTATTTGCCCCGTCAGGAGAAGGTATTTAAAATATGCGTTACCTGGCTTCGAAAAGCTGCCAGTTCTTCCTGTTGCTGTTTGATGAAATCATTATCCGCCAGACTTCCCATAACTTTATCCATTTCAGGTTGATTGTCATATACCATCTTCCGGAAAGGGTTTTCGTAATCTTTGGCTCTTGAATGGTAAATATTCTTTACCATCCACTCTTTGGTAATTACTGTTTGTTCCAACAGGCTGTAAAAAATCTTCCTGGTGAATTTCCGGGGCGAAAGTTTCAGGACTTCCAGCAAAGAAGCAAATGCATGTTGAAATTTTTCGGCGGCGTAGACATGGCTTTTCCGGTTATAGAATTCATGAATTTCATCCCAGCTGTTAATTTTTCCGGAACGGATATTCCGGATCAGTGTGCTGACAGAAGTTTCAGGCACCAATTGCCCGCCAATATTTTTCCAGTTGTTTCGGACAGGTTTTTTGGGCAGCGATTTCAATAATTTCTGCCAGGATGAAATAGAACGCTGCCCGATAAAGGCTATCAATTGGGTGACGCCGTAATACCGGATAAGTTCTTTATAAAGTATATAGGCTTCGGGGACTTTTACCAGCTGAACCTTTCGTTGGCTGTTTTCAAAACCATCTACCAGGATTTCCAGCAGCGCTGTTTCCGGGTTGTTGTTTTCCAATAAAGTTTCGCCGTTCGGGATTAAGTCTTTTTCAGCTATCACTTTTTGATTCTTCCTGGCAAATGCTTTTGCCGTACAAAGTTTTAGTATCCGAAGCGCATCAAATATTTCGTTGATACTATCGGGTGCCAGGAAATCGAATTCCAGTTCCTGTGATTTATCCACCCTATTATCCCGGCTCACATATTTACCGGCGTTTCGGGACAAGGCATACATATTATACATAAACCAATAACCCGGCATCACAGTGAGTTTATCGCTGCTGACTTCATTGCTTACCAGGGAGAAAGGGATCGGAATATTTAATTCAGCGGGAAAATCTCCTTTGGCAATCAATGTATAGGAAGCAAATTTTGAATTATGTTTCAGGCTAACACAAAGTCCCGGCCAGAATCCCCGGCCAGCAATAATTTCACCATCGGCCGCCCTTGAATTATGATTGGAGCCAATAGTGGCGCCGGCTGCCACATTACTTTGCCCTAAAACCGTGGAAGCGCATAAGAAAGAAGTTATTGTGATGCTGTTCATGTCCGGGGAAAATAAGTGAATTCAATACTTCACAACAGGAAATGGTGGAGTTGTCCCCGAGATAGGAGTTGATCAGCCGGGCGCCGTATTTTAATTGGGAATTGGAACCCATGATGAAACGAACCGCTTTCACACCATAAAATATCCGGCAGCCAAAACCAACAATACCGTTTACCATTTCGCAACCTTCACCGATCTGTGATTTTGCACCCGGAGCGGAATTGATGGTGAGATTTTTCAGCTTATTGGCCCCTTTGATATACGCATCACTTCCTATCCAGACGTCTTTGATGATACCACAGTTTTTAATAACTGTCCGGTCACCTATTTTCCCATAATAGCCCCGTTTTGTATCAAATCTCTTATCGGTGAACTCTTTAAATTTCTGCAACAATTTTTCATCATCCCGGTACTTTGACCAGAGCCAGGCATCCCCGGTAAGCATTCCATTAAAGGGTAGGATACGACGGCCTGCATTTTCATTGCATATTTCCATCCAGATTCGCACGGATTCTTTCTCCCCTTTTTTCAACACACCATTGCCAAATTTGGAATGGTCGGTTGTTGCCAGTTCATTGATGTTAACCAGTATGACATCATTACCGGTAATATAATGACTCATGAAGTTTACATTATCAATCACCACATTATCACCAATATCACAACTGATGATCGTACTGTTGTACAAACCTACCGGCATCCGCAGGTTATTGAACTCTGCAAACCAGGGTTCCAGTTTGCCTATGCGGATCAAACCAAAAAAAGCACAATTCTTAACCAGCTGTGGATTAAATGCATCCGATACAAGAATTTTATTCCAGTCGTCCGAGCTGTTGGCATTTGCTGCAAGAATTTTTATTTCACCAGGTGTAAGCTTTCTGTAAGTGATGCCGCTTCTGTTCTGTAGGTTACGCAGATAATATTCGTTCTTGCCTTTGGGTATAAATTCCTTCGGGATAAAATCATATCCTAAAGCAGCAATTGGTTTTTTTGTTATGTTATTCATTTGGCTGGTAATACGTAGAAAGAAACTTTGTTATAAAAAGTTTTAATGAAATTTATAAACATAAGCAACCAGGAATCAATAACCAGCAACTTTCAGTTATTCCACCGTTACACTCTTTGCCAGATTTCTCGGTTTATCCACATCACAACCCTTGGCTACACCGATATAGTAGGCCAGTAATTGTAGCGGAATTACACTCAGCATCGGAGCCAGAATTTCATCAGCATCAGGTACGACCATCACATCTTCTGAAAGTTCTCCGGAAACTTCATCACCTTCCGTAATGACGGAAATAACGCGCCCTTTCCGGGCTTTTATCTCCTGCATATTACTCACTACTTTTTCATGGTACTTATCTTTTGTAGCTACAAATACTACGGGTAAATGCTCATCTACTAGGGCTATGGGGCCATGTTTCATTTCAGCAGCCGGGTAACCTTCTGCATGGATATAAGAAATCTCTTTCAGTTTTAATGCCCCTTCCAGTGCTACCGGGAAATTGTAACCCCGGCCGAGGTAAAGAAAATCCCGGGCATCTTTGAATTTTTCTGCAAGCGCTTTAATTGTGTCGCTGTGTTTTAATGTCCAGGCCGCTTTTTCCGGTATTTCCTGAAGTTCATTAAGCAAATTCCTGTAGCGCTCTTCTGGAATAGTTCCTTTTATATAACCAATCTTCAGGGCGATCATGGTCAGTACCGCCAATTGTGCTGTAAAAGCTTTGGTACTGGCAACGCCTATCTCCGGTCCTGCGTGGGTATAGGCTCCGGCATGACTTACTCTTGCAATAGATGAACCCACAACGTTAACGACACCCAGGATGATGGCGCCCTTTTCTTTAGCTTTTTCAATAGCCACTAAAGTGTCCGCCGTTTCACCACTTTGTGAAATGGCAATAATGATGTCACCTTTATTAATAACCGGATTCCGATAGCGGAATTCGGATGCATATTCCACTTCCACATTAATACGGCATAATTCTTCAAAAATATATTCAGCAACCAGTCCGGCATGCCAGCTGGTACCGCAAGCTACCATCACGATCCGGTTGGCGCTGACAATTTGTTCAGCGTATTGTTGAATGCCACTCATCGTGATTGTTCCTTCTGTTGCATCTAATCTTCCCCGCAGGCAATCGAAAATAGTTTGTGGCTGTTCAAAAATCTCCTTAAGCATAAAATGTTCGTAACCGCCTTTTTCAATCGCTGCTAGTTCTAAATCCAGCTTTTGTACATAAGGCGTGATCTTTTCATTCCCGAGATTTTTCAGGATCAGCTCATCCGGTCTTATAATAGCCAGTTCATAATCGTTTACATAAACAACTTCTTTGGTGTATTCCAGCATCGGCGAAGCATCCGAGCCGAGAAAGTGTTCGCCTTTGCCGATTCCAATCACCAGCGGGCTCCCTTTCCGGGCAGCAATAATGGTATCGGGATTATCTTCATCCAATAATAAAATGACATAGGCCCCGGTAACTCTTTTGAGGGCAACCCTTACGGCTTCTTCGAGATCACATTGATTATTCTTTTTGATTTCTTCAATAAAGTTCAGCAACACTTCGGTATCTGTGTCGCTCGTGAAATAGTAGCCCTTACTGATAAGCTCTTTTTTTAATTGGGAATAGTTTTCAATGATCCCATTATGAATCATCGCCAGTTTACCGCTGGAGGATTGATGGGGATGTGCATTGCGGTCACTCGGTTCGCCATGGGTGGCCCAGCGTGTATGGCCGATACCAACATGGGCATGAAGATCTTTACCAACAATAGTATCTTCCAGTTCGGCAACTTTTCCTTTTTTCTTATAGACTATTAGTCCGTTACTATTTTGCAGGGCAACTCCGGTACTGTCATAGCCCCGGTATTCCAGTCGTTTCAGTCCTTTTATAATAATAGGATAAGCTTCCCTTGGGCCGGTATATCCAACAATTCCACACATTGGTTTTTATTTTACTTTATCAAAGGTATTGAATTCAAAATGGGCAAAAGGGTGGATCAGATCTACATATTTTTTGGCAACACACCACTTTCAAAAATAATTTATTTCCGGGATTATTTTGTCATTCGCTTTTGGGACGGGGAGTAAGTTAAAACATTAAATTTTTCATCCGTAAGCTATAAGATTTGACTCTTGGCTTTTAATTTCAATAATTCTTCATTTTTAAGAAATACACTTACTTCGTAATTCGAAAACCTGCAAGTAATGATTCTTCCCTGTCTTTTTATAGCACCCACCGCGGCCATGGGGCGTGGTGTTTTTACATCCGAAGATATTCCAGCAGGGATGATTGTGGAAGTATCTCCGGTAATCGTGATGAGCGGGGAAGAAAGGAATTTGCTGGACCAGACCTTATTACACAATTATATTTTTGAATGGGGCAATGAGAAAGAAAACTGTTGTATGGCACTTGGTTATGCGCCGGTTTATAATCATTCGTATGCCAGCAATTGCGAATATGAAATGGATTTTGAAAAGGAATTGATCAGTATAAAGGCCGTGCATCCCATAAAAGCCGGGGAAGAATTATTTATCAACTACAATGGCGATTGGAACGATCCTAAGCCACTTTGGTTTGATGCAAAATAAAAACCGTCCCGCTTTTAGCGGGACGGTTTAATATATATATTTATTCTGTTCTGAATTACTGAAAACGTATCTGGCCTCTTATTTCTCCACCAGAGTATGCTGCTGTATGAATGTTCATATAAAAATTGCCATTCAGCAGATCCTGTTCTTTTATGGTTACTCCATCAATAAATAATGAAGCCGAAATTTTACTGGTGGCGCCATAGGCTGCTCCAGGTGTTACTATACCGCCTGAACTTGTAATAATATTCTGAAATACAGGGGCGGCAAATCCAGCTGTTGCCAATCCATGGATACGCATTTCAGTAACGGGGCCAGTTAAGCCAGACCAGCTAACGGTATAGGTCAGAACCCGGGTATCCCTGGTGTAAAAAACATCCATGGTGCCAAGGGCTGTTGAAGCATTGGCCGGAGTTTCCTGGGCACCGGTTAATATGATTCCTTTTTTCTCAAAATCAGATATTCTTTTCTGTTCAGCATCCGGTTCGCAGGATATGAACAGGGTCATTGAAGAAAAAAGGAGAGAAGCAAGTACAGTTAGTTTAATCAATTTCATGATTGCGGAATTTGCGGTAAAAATAAGAAGTTTTTCCAAATGACCATCTTTTTCAGAAAATAGTCAAAAGCCTGTGGGTAAACTGTTTATTAGCCTATGTTGGGGAATAACCGGCAGACCGGGGAGAAAAGACAGTTATTTTAGCCTTAATCCGCTTTTTCTCTTTCAAAACCTTCGACCACATTATTATTTCAGCTTGTTCTTGATCTCCTGCAATTTCAACAGAGCTTCTACCGGGGTGAGCCTGTTTATGTCAATTCCTTCCAGAAGTCTTCTTATTTCATCAAAGGTTTCCGTATGAGCATCAAAAATGGAAAGCTGAATTTTGGGGGTGGTGATATCTTTAAGGATCGTACCTTCTGTGCTACCTTTTCCCGATTCATGAATACTTTCCAGGTAACTAAGGATTTCATTTGCCCGGTCAATTAATGAAGAAGGCATACCGGCCATCCTGGCCACATGAATACCAAAACTGTGTGTACTGCCTCCCCGGGCCAGTTTCCGTAAGAAAATGATTTTATTCCCTATCTCTTTATTTGTGACATGAAAATTTTTGACCCGCTCAAATTTTTCTTCGAGTTCATTCAGTTCATGGTAATGTGTGGCAAACAATGTTTTGGGTTGGTGGGACGCATTATGCAAATGTTCGGCGATACTCCAGGCAATGGAAATTCCATCATAAGTGGATGTACCTCTCCCGATCTCATCCAATAACAGCAGGCTTCTGCCGGTAATGTTGTTGATTATAGAAGCGGTTTCATTCATTTCCACCATAAACGTGGATTCGCCCCCGCTTAAATTGTCGGAGGCACCAACCCGGGTAAAAATTTTATCGGTGAGAGAAATTTTTGTTTCCGATGCCGGAACAAAGGAACCCGTATGCGCCATTAAGGTAATGAGTGCTGTTTGTCTTAATACCGCACTTTTACCACTCATATTCGGCCCGGTAAGAATAATGATCTGCTGGCTGGTTTTATTTAATTCCACATCATTGCTGATATAGGATTCACCCGGGGGGAGATTTCTTTCGATCACCGGGTGGCGGCCTTCTTTGATGATGAGTTCATCCCCGGTATGCAACAGGGGTTTTTTATACTGGAATTGAATGGCATTATTTGCAAAACAACACAAGCAATCCTGTATGGCCAGCAGGTTACCATTGGTTTGAACCGGGGCTAAGTAATCAAAAAGTTCATTTAGCAAGGCTTCGAACAGTTCCAATTCTATTTTAAGAATTTTTTCTTCGGCGCCTGTAATTTTTTCTTCATATTCTTTTAATTCCGGCGTAATGTATCGTTCGGCCCCCGTCAGTGTTTGCTTGCGCATCCAATCCGGCGGCACTTTGTTTTTATGCGAATTGGTGACTTCCAGGTAATAACCAAACACATTATTAAAACCGATCTTCAGTGAACTGATCCCGGTTCGTTCGGCTTCTTTTTGTTGTAATTGTGCCAGGTATTCTTTTCCACTGTGCGAGATCTTCCTTAATGCATCCAATTCATCATTTACACCCCGGTTTATCAGGCCGCCTTTCAGGGCCAGGGCCGGTGGGTTATCAACAATCTCTTTAAAAATTTTTTCGGCTATATACGGACAGGGGTTCAGGGCATCTCCCAGTCGTTTCAGGTATTCATTGGATGATGAGAAACATATTTGTTTAATTGCTTCAGACTGTTTCAATCCCCGGGCCAGGTGCAACACTTCCCTTGGGTTGATCTTTTTCATCGGGATCTTGGCAACCAACCGTTCTATGTCGCCGCATTGTTTGATGTGCTGATGGATTGTATTCCGTAATTCCGTTTCTTTTATCAGGAATTCAACAGTACTTAACCGTTCATTTATTTTATGAATATCATTCAGTGGAAAAACAATCCAGCGCTTCAGCAACCTGGCTCCCATGGGGGAAACGGTATTATCAAGCACACTCAGTAAGGTATGATTGCCGGAAGATTCGCGGTAGCTATCCGGGTTATACACCAACTCCAGGTTTCGGATGGTAAACCGGTCCATCCATAAAAAATCATCACGGTCGATCCTTTGCAGGGAATTGATGTGCCGGAGATCCGGGTGACCGGTATCTTTTAAATAATGAAGAATGGCTCCGGCCGCTATCAAACCGGTTTTCAATTCTTCCACACCAAATCCTTTTAAGGAATGTGTTTGAAAATGTTTCAGCAAAATATCTTCGGCATACGTGCTATCGAAGATCCATTCATCGAGGGTGTACGTATACATTTTGCTGCTGAAATATTCTTTGAATTTCTTCTGTTGATTTCGCTGGAAAACAACTTCCGCGGGTTTGAAACTCTGGAGCAGTTTATCGGCATATTCCCGGTCCCCTTCTGCAATAAAAAATTCACCGGTGGAAATATCAAGGAAGGCTAAACCATATTGATCCTTTTCTGCAAAATGAACAGCGGCCAGGAAATTGTTGCTGTGGTGTTCGAGTAATTTATCGTTTACCGTTGTTCCCGGTGTCACCATATCGGTCACGCCTCTCTTGACAATGCCTTTCGCCAGTTTCGGGTCTTCCAGCTGATCGCAGATAGCTACCCGGTAACCGGCCCGTACCAGTTTATGCAAATAAGTATCAAGCGCATGATGGGGAAACCCCGCTAATTCAGAGGATGAGGCCGCCCCGTTATTTCTTTTTGTCAGGGTGATCCCCAGCACCTGGGAAGTTAATACCGCATCCTGCCCGAAGGTTTCATAAAAATCGCCTACCCGGAAAAGCAAGATCGCATCCGGGTATTTTTGTTTGATAGCCCGGTGCTGCTTCATCATGGGTGTATCGGAGGTTGCTGTTTTCGCCATGTCTTGTCCCGATTTTTATCGGCAACAACAAAAATAAGGAAGTGTTTATGTAACCTTCCTTCTTTCCGCATCCCTTAAAAAATAAAATTGCCATGAAAAAAAATCTCCTGATAAACGGGATACTGACTTTTTGTGTCCTGTTGAAAACAACAGCACAAAATCTGCCTGTTACTAACAACGATACGACCCGTGCAGAGGCTACCATTCTCAATGCTACGGTCTATTTCGGCTATGGGGCCGAACTTACACATCAGTCGAAAGTAAAAGTGGATGCTACAACCAAAATGATTGTCCTTGGTCCCCTCAGCACTTCCGTAGATGTCAACAGCCTGCAGATCAGTGTACCGGAAGAAGTGGCTTTATTATCGCAGTATTATAGTGTTTACTATCCGACAGTACCACCTGTTCCCAAAAGCAAAGAAGTGGAGCGATTGGAAGACAGTATTGCCGGTGTAGAAAAAGAAATCAGCCGGATCAATAACTGGATTGTCATTGAACAGGAAATGATGACTAAAACCGGCTTGCTGATCGAAACCACCATCAATACCAGTGGTAATAAAACCATTACCAGTGATGAACTTTTAAAATTGCTTGAATACTATAATGGTAAAATTGAAAAATCTAAAACGAATATTTATAATCATAACTCAAATATCAGTCTGCAGAATAAACGGATTGCAGAACTTCAGAAAAAAATCAGGGCTATTACGCCAGTGCCAATCGTTAAGCAAAAACCCTATGGCCAGGTTTTTTTGCAGGTCATGTGCCGGCGTTCGGGGGAAATACCGGTGGATCTATCTTACTATACCACGAATGCAGGCTGGACAGCTATTTATGACATCCGTGTAAATTCCAAATTGAATAAAGTAAAAATGGTGTATAAGGCAACGTTGACGCAAACGACCGGGATCGACTGGAAAAAAACAAAACTGACCTTGAGTACAGGTACGCCCAATTTTGGAGTTACAGCCCCTGTACTCACACCCTGGTATTTACAGTTGTATGTCCCCGGGCTTTATACGGATTTACAAAGAAGGGCAGCGCAGGGTAATGCCAGCAGGAATATGATTCAATCCTATAGGGATGATAAGTCATTGTCCGAAGTGGTGACGATGGATGCCGCAGGGGAATACAAACAGGAAAAATTAAAAGACAAAAATATTGATCCAAGTACATTGCAGCAATACACCACTTTAAATGAAGGACAGTTGAATACCAATTTTGAGATTGACCTGCCCTATGATATTGAAAGCGACGGTCAGTTACACAGTGTGACAATCAAAGACCAGGAGATTGCCTGTGTCTTAAAAAATTATGCAGTGCCACGTATGGATAAAGAAGCTTACCTGCTGGCCGAAGTGGCCGATTGGCAAAACCTGGATCTGCTCCCGGGGGATGCCAATATCATCATGGATGATACCTATATTGGTAAATCGGTTATTGATCCAAATACCACAGCAGACACGTTGAATTTATCCCTGGGCAGGGATAAAAGGATTGCAGTAAAGCGTTCATTGATAAAAGAACTAAGCAGTCTGAGAACAAGTGGTGGCAACAGCAGGCAGGTGTTTACGTATGAAATACTCGTGAAAAATAATAAACTGACTGATGTAAACCTGCTGTTAAAAGATCAGTTTCCGCTGAGTAGTATAAAAGAAGTAGAAGTGAAACTGGAAGATGGAAGTGATGCCCTGGTAAATACAGAGACTGGTGTACTGACCTGGAAAATTGATTTAAAACCCGGTGAAAGTAAAAAAGTACGGTTCAGTTACAGTGTAAAATATCCGAAGGATAAGAAGATTGTGAATTTGAAGTAAATGCAGAGCCACGCAGAGTACACAGAGGAAGAGAAAATTCTGAGGAACTCAGCGGTCTCTGCGTGGCATTTTTCTTGCAGACTAACTCTCTTTTGCCCTCTTAGCTTACCTTTGCCTGATGCGAAAACTGGGCATGGAAGAACTGGGACGTAAATCTGTGGAAGAGTTTAAGCTGTCGGATAAAACCCCCATTATTGTGGTGCTGGAAAATATACGCAGCGCCTATAATGTAGGAAGTGTGTTTCGCACTTCGGATGCTTTTTTGATTGAAGCTATTTATATCATTGGGTATACATCCCAGCCTCCCCATAAAGAAATAAAAAAGACAGCCTTGGGTGCCGAAGAATCGGTGCGGTGGAAACATTTTGAAACATCAGCAGAAGCCATTGCTGATCTGAAAGAAAACGGATATAGTGTTTACGCAGTTGAACAAACAGAGGGAAGTTTTAAATTGAACGCGTTGACTTTTGATTCCGGTGAGAAAATGGCAGTTATTTTCGGGAATGAAAAAGCAGGTGTGGAGCAATCAACCCTTTTGCTTTGCGATGGTTGTATCGAAATACCCCAGTTGGGAATGAAACATTCGCTGAATATTGCCACCGCAGCAGGGGTGGTGTTGTGGGAATTGGTCAGAGAAAGAATAAACCCCCTGTCCCCGCCAGCTGGCGGGGAGACTTAGATCATAGACTCATTTAATTTTAAAAAATGTCGAAAGTAAAAAGCTACTTGTCTCTTATAAAATTCTCTCACACTATTTTCGCAATGCCTTTTGCGTTGATTGGTTTTTCCCTGGGAATTTTTGAAACAACTTCACTGATTCCCGGTTGGCATAAATGGATCTTTCCTCCCCAGTTTGACTGGAATAATTTATTAATAAAATTTTTACTGGTCGTTCTTTGCATGGTCTTTGCACGCAGCGCAGCCATGGCATTCAACCGGTATCTGGACAGACAATATGATGCCATGAATCCAAGAACAGCGATACGGGAAATACCAAAAGGAATTATTACGCCAAATAAAGCTTTGTTGTTTACACTACTCAGCAGCTTACTTTTTATAGCCTGTACCTTCTTTCTCAACCGTCTTTGTTTTTATTTATCACCTGTGGCATTAGCGGTTGTTTTGGGGTATAGTTATACAAAGCGATTTACTCCGCTCTGTCATTTAATACTGGGTTTGGGATTATCGTTAGCGCCGATAGGCGCATATCTTGCTGTATCAGGTCAGTTTGCTTTATTGCCCATTCTATTTTCATTGGCAGTTATTTTCTGGGTCAGTGGTTTTGATATAATTTATGCCTTGCAGGACGAAGAATTTGATAAATCCCAAAAACTGTTTTCTATGCCGGCCTGGTTAGGTAAAGGGAAAGCCTTGCGGGTGTCTGAATTTTTACATCTCCTGAGCGCTGCAGTCATCATAGCTGCAGGGTGGTTTGGAGGCTTTGGCTGGCTATATTGGTGTGGACTGTCCGTTTTTGTTGGAATGCTTATCTACCAGCACACCCTTGTAAAACCTACTGATCTGAGAAAAGTGAATCTTGCATTTATGACCACTAATGGTATCGCTTCCGTTGTTTTCGCCATCTTTGTCATAGGTGATTTATTTATTAATTAAAAGGGACCGCAGATTATTATGATTAAAGTGAAAAACCTGCGCGTATCTTAATCATCTTAAAAATCTGCGTTCTGATTTCATGGCAAGAATACTATCCATAGACTACGGTCTCAAAAGAACCGGCATTGCCGTTACGGATCCGCTGCAGATCATTGCGACGGGACTAACTACGCTACATTCAAAAGAATTAATTCCTTTTTTAAAAAATTATTTTATTAAAGAAGAAGTGGAATTGATTATTATCGGCTGGCCAACCCATTGGGATGATTCGGCCACCCATGCAACCCCCCTGGTAGCAAAATGTATAAAGGAGTTGGCAAAAAATTTTCCGGCCATGCCACTTAAGAAAGTAGATGAACGCTATACCTCCAAAATGGCGAAAGCGGCCATGCTGGAAATGGGATTGAAGAAAAAAGACCGGCGCAACAAAGCCCTGGTGGATGAAATAGCTGCTACCATTATGTTACAGGAATATCTGCGGGCTTTGAGTGCTTAGTAAGTAAAAAAGTAGTGAAGTAAATATGCGGATTACTTGGCGATTACTTTCTCTGCGGGTAATTTTGCTGATTCAGGGAAACAGGTACTTTATGTACTTTTTGCCATTGTTACTTTTCAACAAAAGAATGAGATAAGAAATATGATCCTTCCCATCGTAGCTTACGGCCACCCGGTACTCCGGAAAATCGCACCCGCCATAACGCCCGAATATCCGCAACTGGATAAATTCATTGAGGATATGTGGGAAACCATGTATGCCAGTTCCGGAGTAGGACTGGCAGCACCGCAGGTCAATAAAAATATCCGGTTTTTTATCGTGGACACGGAACAGATGTTTAAAAATATGGATGAGGAAGAAACAAAAGAGTACCCGGATGCACCAGGCGTGAAGGGTGTTTTTATTAATGCCCGGATGGTGGAACTTGAAGGTGATGAATGGTCCTATAATGAAGGCTGCCTGAGTATCCCCAAGATCCGGGAGGATATTTACCGCTCAGAAATCATCACACTACAATATCATGATCAGCATTTTGAACAACATACCCAAACTTTTTCGGGTCTTTCTGCCAGGGTCATCCTGCATGAATACGATCATATAGAGGGAAAACTGTTTATTGATCATATTTCCCCCCTTAAAAGAAAGCTGATGAAGGGAAAACTGAACGATATTTCCAAAGGCAAAGTGAACGTAGATTATAAAATGCTTTTCCCGGGATAACTGTCTGGCTCTTAATATTTTATTTTTTCTTAATTAATTTTGGTAGAATAAATCTTCTGGTTATCTTCAATTCATATTTCTGATTTGCACCTATCAGTAAATTCTTTTCGTTAGTTGCCACCACTTTCCTTTTAAGAACCAATTTTCCATGCTTTAGTGCGTATTGAAACAATTTAAACCAACGCTTATGCGAAGAATTACACTTTTCTTCATGGCAGTAATGCTTGCCATTTCGTTTAGCAGCAGAGCCCAGGTGCCTTCCACCAGTCCATTTAACGGCGTAGTACCGGCGATTATGAATACCGCCGGTGGTTCATTTGATACGCCCACCTATCCGGCGTTTCCGCTCCGTATCGAGTGGAGTTTTGGTGAAATGGTACTTATCCAGGCATTTGCACCGCCCGATAGTTCGGTGCTGGTCACCCAGGGCGTATTGCAGCCCTGCACCGACAAAATAGGGCCTTATCCCTATACAGTATTATTTGAAGCGGGAGATTATAAACTTTTTCCCAATCCCACTTCCGGTAAGTTTGAAGTAGATTTTTTTGTAAAGACACCGGGAACCATGAGTCTTCAATTAATTAACTCCACAGGACAGACCCTGATGACCAAAAGCTATCATTATGATGGCTGTTGCCGTATTGAACTGTTCGACATTTCAAGGTTCCCTAACGGGGTATATTTTGTGGTGGCAGATTTAAAACCTGATGAGCTTCGGGTGGGGGATAATATCCAGGTTACCCGGCACAGCGGGCTGAAGGTGATAAAAATTGACTAAAAAAACCAAGACTACTAAAAAATAAAAAAATAATACATGAAAAGATTCTATCATTACTGACAATCATATTGCTGGCTGCGGTGAGCAGTTACAGCCAGGCTCCCGGTATCTTCAATTACCAGGGGGTTGCCCGCAACTCGGTGGGTAATGTATTGGCAAATAAATCCATCAGCCTGCGTCTGACCATTCATGATGGTACTGCAGCAGGTCCTACGGTATACCAGGAATCCAGGACAGTGATCACCAATCCGTTTGGATTGTTCAATGTACAGGTAGGCAGCCCGGGTGCTACCGGTGTAACAGGCAACATACCGGGAGTAGCCTGGGGTGTTGGCGCCAAGTATATGCAGGTGGAAATAGATCCCAATGGAGGCGCAGCCTTTATTAATATCGGAACGGCGCAGTTAGCCAGTGTTCCATATGCATTGCTGGCGAACTCGGCCATGGATTTAATACTTCCTTTTAATAAGACACAAGCTGATGCAGGAACTTTGTTTAAAATCACCAACTCTAACACTACCTCAGCTGGTGCTACATCGCTGGAAGGATTAACTAATTCGACAGCAAATAGTGTATCGGCAATAATAGGAACCGTTACTTCTGTTGCGCCGGGTGGATTCTCTGCCGGTGTAAGAGGTATCAATAATGGTACTGCTGGATTAGGTATTGGTGTATATGGAAGTCAGAACGGTAGTGGCTGGGGTGTGTATGGTACTACACCCAGTGGTATCGGTGTTAATGGAGGTTCAACATCAGGAATTGGTGTTAATGGTTTATCAACCTCGGGTATTGGTGTTTTGGGAACAAGTACTTCAGGTGCCGGTGTTTCTGGGACCAGCAGTACAAGTAATGCAGGTTCTTTTTTCAATACAAATGCTGCTAATGCAGCAATGCACCAACCGCCCCACATCAATAAGTCAGGCCAGCACAAATAACACAGCACTTGCAGTAAGTGGCCCCGGTATCTGGGGAAGTGCCATAGGCATTACCAATACAACAACTGGAATGGAATGGAGAACCAGTGTGAATGGTACAACATATACGGTTACAAAAATACCCGGTGCTACTTTTTCTCCTTTTACATTACTATCAGACGGCCAGGTTGAATTTCCAAGTACAGCCGGGGCTACCAGGCTTCGTATCCTTGATAATGGTAACGTGGGTGTTGGTATTACAACTCCTACACATAGGTTGGAAGTGCAGGGTATTGAACGCATCAATGCAACCACGCTTCAGGAAGGTGGTGAACTGCGTTTCCAGGAAGGCACTCTTTTTGGAGCGCCCAATCATTGGATCATCGATAACTTTCAGTCATTTGCCGGCGGGAATAAATTCAGGCTTTGGAATGATGTGGGTGGCATGAACATTCAGATGATGCCCGGTGGTAAAACAGCCATAGGTAATATGGTATTCAGCGATCAGCCACAAAGCACACTGGATGTAGAAGGAAACCTGGCGGTAGGAGCTACCTATTCCGGAACAACCGCTGCCCCGGCCAATGGCGCCATTATAGAAGGGAGTGTAGGTATTGGTACAAATAACCCGGGAACAGATAAGGTACAGATACTGCAGGCAGGAGCAACAGGTAACGGTTTATTTGTGAACAAAACAAATGCTGCTAATACCAGCTTTGCTTTAAGCGTTTCTGATGCAGATATTACTTCAGTAGGTTTTTTTAACGGGGGTGTATTTTCTTCAAAAGGAGTTGGAGGAGCTACAGTTTTAAGTGGACAAACATCCATTAAAGGGGTTGCCCGTCTTGCCGGTGGTGTTGGTGTTAATGGTGGTAGTGGTCCTGGCGGAATTGGTGTAGCTGGTGTTACAAGTACAGGAATTGGTGTAGTTGGTTTAGCATCTGCTCCCGGAGGATATGGATTAGTAACTGTTGGCCAGGTACAAATACAGGGACAGGGTGCTGCCCTTAACCGGATACTCACCAGTGATGCAGTTGGTAATGCCACCTGGCAGAATCCGGCATTAGTATTAGGTGGTCTGTTCTGGTCAACCACGGGTAATGCCGCTACAGTTGATGGAACTAATTTTATCGGTACTACAGACAACGTACCTTTTAACTTCAGAGTTAACAACCTGCCTTCAGGTAAGATTGATCAGTTTACAGCAAATAATTCTTTAGGCTATACAGCGTTAGCCAATAACACGAGCGGTATTTTCAATTCTGCTTTTGGCCACTTTGCTTTAAATGCTAATACAACTGGTTTTGAAAATACAGCTATTGGTGCTCGTAGTCTTCGCATAAATACAACTGGCAATTTTAATAGTGCCCTGGGTGTAATAGCATTAGAAAATAATACTACAGGTTTTCAAAACATTGCCATAGGGGTGCAGGCTTTAAATGCAAATACAACGGGTGGTTTCAACACCGCGGTGGGAACTGCGGCTATGAATTTAAATATTTCAGGTAATAATAATATTGCTATGGGCAATTTCACGTTGTCTTCAAATAACACCGGAAATCAAAATACAGCCTTAGGAACCCAGTCACTTCAATTTAATAGCGCGGGAACTAATAATACTGCCGTTGGCGTAGTAGCGCTTCAAGCAAATACCACCGGATCAGGCAATACAGCATTAGGTAGTTTTGCCAATGTTACATTAGGAAACCTGACCAATGCTACTGCTATTGGTTTTAATGCCCAGGTAAGCGCCAGCAACAGTTTGGTTTTGGGTAATGGTGCCAATGTGGGAATTGGAATATCTGCTCCAACGGAAAATTTACATTTAGTCGGCCGCTTACAAGTTGACAGAAATCCTATAACTGTACTGCCAGCCGCGACCTGGGTTGATGAAGATGTTCGCATCAACAGCGGTGACGCTCAACTGGCATTATATAGTCTTCAAAATGGCTTAGCATCCGGTGCCATATCATTGAAAGAGGTAGATGGAGCAGGGAACCTGACCAACCAATGGGCCCTGCAACGGCTGACAAGCGGTAATTTCGATATTGGATATGGAACGGGCGTAGATCCCGGTACAGCAGGAAGCATTATGCGGTTACAATCCAATGGTAGTGTTGGTATCGGAACAACTACTCCTTTTTTAAAATTTCATGTGAATTCTGGAAACAGCTTTTTTACTTCTATGCTGGAAGCACAGGATGCTAATAATGCAGGTCCGCATCAATATTTTTATTCAGGCGGTGAATTTAGCCTCGTTGATTATATCCGCACAGATTATGCACTTGACCCAAACCGCCAGGGAGCACTTGAGGTCCGTGGTTTCAACAGGCTTAATCTATCTCCAACTAATTCTATTGATATGTTAGGCGGCATGACCATCATCAGCAATGGTAATGTTGGTATTGGCCAGCCTACACCTGTTGCACAACTTCATATTAATAATACAGCTGCCGGTAGAGGTGGCCTGTTTGTAAACCAGAATACTGAAGTGCTTATCCCTGGTGCCAGAGTTTTAAGCGGTGGGGTAATTACAAATGATGCCTCAATTACATTTCCGGCTTTAATGGGAAAAAACTCTATTTATGCTCAAAGAGGTGATTTTTTAAGTGGAACTGTAATCCTATCAAATCTTCCGGAAACGGGTGTTTTAGCATTTTCACCGGCCGGTACAGGTGCACAGGGAACATCAGTTACCGGGAGAGGCGTTTTTGCTTCCTCAAACTCCGGGTTGGCTTTACGGGTTGTTACATCAACAGGTCAGGCAATTCATAGTACAGGTGGTGTAAGACTGGAAGGAATTGGAGAAGCCAATGGTAAAGTATTAACAAGTGATGCGGTGGGAAATGCTACCTGGCAGAATTTGATAACACCTGCTGTGGGTATTAGTATTAGTAACTTAACATCTACCCAATCTATTCCTAATAATGCATTTACTGATATTACGACATGGGCATCTGTTTTATATGAGGACGGCGGGGCCAATTTTAATGGTGGCACTGGTGAATATACAATCACTGTGGCGGGTATGTATCATATATACACGTCAGTCGATTGGCTGACTTTTGCAAATGCTGCAACGCTTATTGCGACAGATGTTCTCGTAAATGGCGTTTCAGTCGCAAGAGATTTTTCAAACCAGGTATTAGCCGGAGCTTTCCCGTCCACATCTCAGGTTACTTTTGAGACAAAGCTGAATGTAGGAGATGTGGTAAAAGTTCAGGCCTATCAGAATTCAGGTGCCGCGGTACAACTGAATGATTCTGGCAACGCTTCAAGATTTACAGTAAGACTTATAAAGTAATTTATAATTATCAATTATTAAAAACGAAAAAATGAAAAAAATAATTCTTATAACCACCTTTAGTTTTTTTACCCTGGCAGGATTTTGCCAGAAAGAAGAACTCAACCGGAAATCAGAAGTTCCAAAAGAACTTACAATAAATGGTAAGCCTTACAGCCAGTATAAAGCTGAGCAGGATGCGCTCAAAAAACAACAGGAAGCGAACAAACAGTCTGTAATTAAAAGTCCGCAGGAAATTTCTATTAATGCAGCTGATTTCAAACCTGCACCTGCAATAGTTCAGCCCGTATCGAGTAAGCCTGCCAATGGGACGATAGTGGATGATGGGAAGACAGACGTCTTGAAAGCAAGCATCGAAATGTCTAAAACAGTTGCTAAGCCAAAAGAAACGGAAGCGCAAAAGCCTGTAGAAGCCAAAAATGCAGAGGTGCAAACTTTGCAAATTATTGCTCCGCCTGAACTTAAACTACAAGCGATATCCCAAACGCTTCCAGTTGTTGCATCTGGTGCTGGGGAAAAAAACAAAGTTCAGCCCGTTGCGGCTAAGGAAGTGGCTCCTTCACAATCCATAGGTTTACCTACGCTGAAAGTTGCACAGGTAGAAGCAGAACCTGCAGCTACTAAAGTGGCAGAAGTTAAACCTGCGGTTTCTTCTTCATCAGACAGCAAACAACAATTACCTGCTAAGAAAGATTAATGTTTCGAAGTTGAAAACAATAAAAACAAATGAAGAAAGCTCCATCAGGGGCTTTCTTTATTATAGCATGAGAAAAATCATTTTTTTTAAAAGAAGTTTTCTTTCTACCTTTATTTAATATTTCTGATTAGCACGTTTCAGGTTATCCTCTTCACTAGTAGCAACCATTATCCTAATAACAGCCTTTAGTCTGACCCCATTATTATTTAACAACCTTAAACACTATGCTTATGAGAAGAATTACACTTTTCTTCCTGGCGGTTTCCTTAGCCATTTCGTTTAGCAGCAGTGCCCAGGTGCCTTCCACCAGTCCATTTAACGGCGTAGTACCGGCGATTATGAATACCGCCGGAGGTTCATTTGATACGCCTACCTATCCGGCGTTTCCGCTTCGTATAGAATGGAGTTTTGGTGAAATGGTACTTATCCAGGCATTTGCACCGCCCGACAGTTCGGTGCTGGTCACCCAGGGCGTATTGCAGCCCTGCACCGACAAAATAGGGCCATATCCCTATACAGTATTATTTGAAGCAGGGGATTACAAGCTTTTTCCCAATCCCACTTCCGGTAAGTTTGAAGTAGATTTTTTTGTAAAGACACCGGGAACCATGAGTCTTCAATTAATTAACTCCACGGGACAGACCCTGATGACCAAAAGCTATCATTATGATGGCTGTTGCCGTATTGAACTGTTCGACATTTCAAGGTTCCCTAACGGGGTATACTTTGTGGTGGCAGATTTAAAACCTGATGCGCTTCGTGTGGGTGATAACATTGAAGTTACCCGGCACAGTGGCCTGAAGGTGATAAAAATTGACTAAAAAAACCAAGACTACTAAAAAATAAAAAAATAATACATGAAAAAGATTTTATCATTACTGACAATCATATTGCTGGCTGCGGTGAGCAGTTACAGCCAGGCTCCCGGTATCTTCAATTACCAGGGGGTTGCCCGCAACTCGGTGGGTAATGTATTGGCAAATAAATCCATCAGCCTGCGTCTGACCATTCATGATGGTACCGCAGCCGGTCCTACGGTATACCAGGAGTCGAGAACAGTGATCACCAATCCGTTTGGATTGTTCAATGTACAGGTGGGCAGCCCGGGTGCTACCGGTGTAACGGGAAACATTCCGGGAGTAGCCTGGGGTGTTGGTGCCAAGTATATCCAGGTAGAAATAGACCCCAATGGAGGCGCAGCCTTTATTAATATCGGAACGGCGCAGTTAGCCAGTGTTCCTTATTCTCTTTATGCAAATCTTGCCGCCGACCTGGTATTGCCATTTAATAAGACACAGGCCGATGCAGGAACTTTGTTTAAAATTACCAACTCTAACACTACCTCAGCTGGTGCTACATCACTGGAAGGATTAACAAATTCAACCGCAAATGGTGTAGCGGCAATCATTGGAACCGTTACTTCTGTTGCGCCGGGTGGTTTTTCCGCCGGTGTAAGAGGTATCAACAATGGTACTGCTGGATTAGGTATTGGTGTATATGGAAGTCAGAACGGTAGTGGCTGGGGTGTGTATGGTACTACACCCAGTGGTATCGGTGTAAATGGAGGTTCAACATCAGGAATTGGTGTTAATGGTTTATCAACCTCGGGAATTGGTGTTTTGGGAACAAGTACTTCAGGTGTCGGTGTTTCCGGAACCAGCAGTACAAGTAATGCAGGTGCTTTTATAAATACAAATGCTGCTAATAATGCACCAACAGTATCAATAAGTCAAGCCAGCACAAATAACACAGCACTTGCAGTAAGTGGTCCCGGTATCTGGGGAAGTGCCATAGGCATTACCAATACCACTTCGGGAATGGAATGGAGAACCAGTGTGAATGGTACAACGTATACAGTAACAAAAATACCCGGCTCTACATTTAGCCCGGTACAGTTATTCAGCACCGGTGGTTTGGATTTTTCGAGTTCTGCAAGTACTTCCATTATGAGGTTGCTGGATAATACAAATGTGGGTATAACAAATACAGCTCCGACTTACAGGCTTGATGTGGATGCTTCTACTGGAGGTTCAAACGGTCTCCGTGTTCGTAATACCTCCAGTTTTGCAACGGTTGATGTCGTTGGCGCTGGTCTTGACCAGGCTGTTCGCTTTGGAAAAAATGGTGTCATTAATTCAGGTATCAACACATTACCGGATGGCGACCATATCAACTTTTTTAAATTCGGTGCAGGAGATAAGATGGCTTTGAATGTAAACACCGGCAACTTTGGTGTTGGTGGCACTGCCATCAATGCTGTTGCGAAAGTTCATGTAAGAGGATATAATACGACTAATAACCTTTATTCATCTTCAACCGGATTTCTCGGAGCAACAGGTATTGGTTCAAATGATATTACTGCCCAGGCCGCCAATGAAAAATGGGGTATTCATTCATTTGTTAATGGAGGAGTTAGTGTACAGCATGCCATTTTTGTTGAGCCGGGTACTACGGGAATTGTAAATACGGGATTATTCGGAAGAGTAAGTACAGCGCCTGTAGGTGGAACATCACATGCTTTATATGCATTTGATGCCGTAAACAATGGAACAACTACATGGGCTGCTACCATTGCCGGCAGAATGAATTATTCTGACGGAACTCAGGGCCTCAACAAAATATTAAAGAGTGATGCTGTTGGAAATGCCAGCTGGTCCACGTTAGCAGGATTAGGTCTGGTATCCGGAACTGGATTCACTAACCGGGTTGCATTTTGGAATTCTGCTTCATCAATTTCATCAAACCCCAATTTTTGGTGGGATGACGCAAACTCAAGATTGGGTATTGGTACTACCACTCCTGCTTATCCATTGGATGTAGTACATGGCGGTGCAACCGGTGCTCATATCGCATCAACAGGAAGTTTCTCAGTAGTTGATATTGACGCAAATAGTGGTGATGCGGCTTTACGTTTCCAAAAATCCGGTGTTGGCCGGTGGAATACACGCAATCGCCCGGCTGATGATTATTATGAAATATTTGAATTAGGTGGTGGTGGAAGCCGTTTTGTGATCCAGGATGCAACCGGTTGGGTAGGTATTGGTGGTCCAGGCGCAACTACTGCACCTGCTTATCAATTAGATGTTGAGCATGGTGGAGCAACTGGTATCCGCAGTAAGTCTTCTGCTTCTTTCTCTGTAGTGGATATTGACGCAAATAGTGGTGATGCAGCTTTACGTTTCCAGAAAGCCGGTGTCGGCCAGTGGAATACCCGCAACCGTCCTGCTGATGACTATTATGAAATATTTGAATTAGGTGGTGGCGGAAGCCGGTTGGTTATCCAGGATGGTACTGGTAACGTTGGTATCGGTCAGACAGTTGCTCCTGCATATAAATTAGATGTACTGCATGGTGGCTCTACAGGCATCCGTGTTCAATCATCTGGTTCTTTTTCTGTTATAGATATTGATGCTGCCAGTGGTGATGCGGCTTTACGTTTTGCAAATGCAGGCGTTAACCAGTGGAATATCCGTAACCGTCCGGCTGATGATTATTTGGAAATTTTTGAATTAGGTGGTGGAGGAAGCCGAATGGTTATCCAGGATGCAACTGGTAATGTAGGTATCGGTCAGACCGTTGCTCCTGCATATAAATTGGATGTACTGCACGGTGGTGCAACCGGTCTACGTGTACAATCAAGTGCAACTTTCTCAATAGTGGATATTGATGGTGCAAATGGCGATGCCGCCTTGCGTTTTGCAAAAGCTGGTGTTAATCAGTGGAATACAAGAAACAACCCTGCAACTGATGACTACCAGATATTTGAATTAGGCGGTGGAGGAGAAAGATTTCAGATTCAGGATGCTACCGGTAATGTAGGTATTGGCGGTATTTCACCAGCCTATCGTTTAGATGTTCAGCATGGTGGAGCAACCGGAGTACATGTCGTATCTACGGCCACTTTCTCTGTGGTTGATATTGATGGTGCAAATGGTGATGCCGCTTTGCGTTTCCAAAAAGCTGGCGTTAATCAGTGGAATACAAGAAACAACCCTGCAACTGATGACTACCAGATATTTGAACTTGGCGGTGGTGGTGAAAGGCTGAGAATTGATAATACAACGGGTGATGTTAATATTGCCCAAAACTTAAATGTAGCAGGTACTTTGACCAAAGGTGCAGGTGCATTTAAAATTGACCACCCGCTAGATCCGGCAAACAAATATTTAGTGCACAGTTTTGTGGAAAGCCCGGATATGATGAACATTTATAACGGTAACATCGTTACAGATGCAAATGGTAAAGCTACTGTTCAACTCCCTGATTATTTTGAAGCTTTGAATATGGAATTCCGTTACCAGTTAACAGTGATTGGCGCTTTCGAACAGGCTATAGTCAATAAAGAAGTTAGTAATAACCAGTTTGAAATAGCAACAAGCAAGCCCAATGTAAAAGTTAGCTGGCAGGTGACAGGTATCCGTCATGATGCTTATGCTGAGAAGAACCGTATACCAAATACAGTTGAAAAAGAAGCTAAGAATAAAGGCAAATACCTGAGCCCGGAATCGTTCAATATGCCAAAAACTGCTAAGATTGGATATTCTCCAGAACCGGAAGTATCATCACTCAATGATGTGAAGCCTGCTGCCAAGAAAACTGTTGACCCGGCCAGCTTAAGTGGCGGTAGTCTGAATTACACTGCTCCAAAAACTACAACCAACAAAGCAGTTGATAACAGTGGTAGTGTTGCAAATACTGAACCTGCTAAAGCAGTTGTAAAACCTGTTGATAACAGCGGTAGCGTTGCTGATGTAGAAGCCACCAAACCAGCAACTAAGAAGGTGGATAATTCAGGCAGTGTTTCAGATCAGGAAATACAGAAGCCGGTTATCAAAACTCAGGAAGTTAAAGCAGACAAAACCATTGAACCTGTCAAAGCAGTTAAGGAAGAACTCCCGGCTATTTTGAAAGGAACCTCCATGGATCCTAATGCCAGGCCAATAGTACCTGCTTCAAAAACTCCGGATGTTGTAGCGCCTGCACAGAATTCAGGCAATACACAGCCCGCAACAGAGCAAAAGCAAGTATCTAAAGAAAACAATTCAGTTCCTTCTTCTGCAAATCCTGTAAAAAAGAATTAAACAGGGTTGGTAAAAATTAAATAGAATCGAAAGAAGGTCACTACGGTGGCCTTCTTTTTTTTTCGCCAACCTCTCCCAGCTATAAGGCAGGCACTTGAGAAGAGGAGGGGCCGAAATTTTCTTTTAATGCGAATGATAATACGCGTGAAGTAAAAATTGAAGCTGTAAGCCTGGTATACAAAATATTGTAATTCTTTTGTGGGAAGATTTTTTTCGCCAGATATTCTATAGAACATTTGTTTAGAAATACGGTTATTACCTGCCCCGCAGTAAAAAGATTTTATTTTTTGTAATTTAGAAGTATGATAGAAGTAAGAGAACCGGCAAGGGCCTATGGTAAGAAAAAACACACGGTGGAAGAATACCTGCGATGGGAGAAAGAATCATTACAAAAAAATGAATATTACCGGGGGGAAATATTTCTGATGCTGGAGCAGGAGCCAGGCATATTATTATTGCAAAAAACCTGATGCGGGACCTGGCAACTTCTTTAAGGGGGAAGCCCTATCAACCCTATGGGAGCGATTTAAGGATCCACATTCCCGAAAACACTTTATTTACTTATCCTGATATTGCTATTATTTGCGGCGATATTATTCCTTCTGATGAAGATACCGACACAGCCATCCTGCCTACGGTAATAATTGAAATTCTTTCCCCATCCACAAAGTTTTATGACCGGGGCGAAAAATTTAAACTTTACAGGGACATACCTTCTTTAAAAGAATACATCATGATTGATGCCGAATCACCAGGCATTGAGGCATTCAGCATCAACAGCAGCGGCCATTGGGAACTAGCGGAATATAAAACTACGAATGGCCCGCTACCCATTCATTCAATAAATCTCTTTCTGGAAATCGCAGATATTTATGAGGATACTAAACTGGTATCATAAAAAAAAGGAAGGCTTTTCAGCCTTCCTTTAAATAAATCACAGTAGAATATTTATTAGTTATTTCCCTTTTGGCTTAGCCGGTGTCTTTGTTCCTCCTTTCAGATTCTTTTCACAGGCATCCAGGTTTTGTTTGGCGCCGGTAAACTGAGGATAGAAAGTCAAAGCCTGTTGAAAATCTGTTTTCGCACCGGCATAATTTTTTGCATCCATTTTTAATACACCCATCAGGTTGGCAGCCGCAGCATTCAATGGTATCGCCTGCTGAGTTCCATCAATCGAAGTAAAATTCACGCCTATTTTCTTACTGGTAGTATCTGCAATAACTATCCGTGCAGAAAGTTCTGATTCAGCCGTTCTTTTTAACTGGTACTGGCCCACGGCCATTTTATAGATATGGTAGGGATTTTTTGTTTTGGGACAAACCTGCTCATACAGGCCGACCGATGTTTTGGGGTCACCCAATTCATCATAGCATTCTGCAACACGGGCCATCGCTTCCACATTTGCAGGTAAAGCTTTATACACTTCTTCGCCCAGCAGCAGGGAACTGTAATAATTCTTAATGGTGAAATAAAGCATGGACAGAGTGTCTTTATACATAAGACTGTTATCCGCCGCTAAATAACCATGCAATCCGTTAATAGCTGCATTTACATCATTATAGGTTAATGCCTGGTTATATACTTTCAGGTAGTGTTTTTTCATAGCGGCACTGTCCTGCGCACGGGCCCCGGTTGCCAGGATAAGTAATAAAAAAAACGGTACAAACTTTTTCATCATTTAAAGGTTTTTGATTAGTTAATTAGTGGATAAAAATAAGGTTTCCCGATTAAAATTCACGGCATTTTTAGGGTCAATACAATAATTTGCAGGATGAAGCCGAAAATCATGCTGGGAGCGGTGCTGCTGGGAATTAACTTAATAGCGGGGGCACAACAGGAGGATTCACTGGATACGGAACGGTTGGTTAAAATGGTCAGCCTTTCCGAAGTGATCATACGAAGCGACCTTAATATTGCCCGGTTCATCGAACAGGTAAAAAACGATACCACCTTTTATAAGGCCTTCCGCAACCTTCATATGCTGAATTTTACCTCCTGGAATGATATCCGTATCAAGGACAAAAAAGGAAAGATCAAAGCATCACTGGTAAGTAAGACCAGGCAAAACCGATCGGCCGGTTGCCGGAGTATGGAGATCTTAACGGAAAAATCCAGTGGAAATTTTTACGATGAAAACGGGGGTTATAATTACAATACCGCTGAAATGTATGCCGGTTTATTTTTCACGAAAGGAAAAGTTTGCGGAGAAAATAATATTGTAAAAGGGATTGATTTTAATCCCCGTAATCTGAGTGGGATGGCAAAACATAAGGAGCAATTGAAGATGCTTTTTTTTAACCCCGGTAAAAAAATTCCCGGAATCCCTTTTATCGGTGATAAGATCAATCTTTTTGAACCGGAACATGCCCGGTATTATGATTTCTTACTCGACTATGGGGATTATGAGGGACAGTCCTGTTATATTTTTTCCATTACAGCAAAAAAGGATCTGACCGGGGGTGAAAAAGACCGTATCGTTATTGACAGTATGATCACCTGGTTCAATATAAAAACGATGGAAGTAATGGCCCGCAATTATGATATGAGTTATGATGCGGGGGTTTACGATTTTGATGTGCACATGGAAGTACAGATGATGAAATTCGGCAACTACCTGGTTCCGAAATTACTCCGGTATATAGGTAACTGGGATGTGGCGTTTAAGAAAAGGGAACGGGGGTTGTTTACGGCGACTTTGTTTGATTTTGGAGAGTAGATAGGCAGTTGGCAGTGGGCAGTTGGCAGTATGCAAAGGGCAGTCTACAGTAGGCAATTGGCAAATAATTTATATTTTAAAAAAATTATTTTATGGCATCCTATAAAGATTTAACCTGTTTTAAGAAAGCCTTTGAGCTTGCAATGGATATCCTTGAGATTTCTAAAAAGTTTCCAAAAGAAGAAACCTATAGCCTGACAGACCAGATAAGACGGAGTTCGAGATCTGTTTGTGCAAATTTTGCAGAAGCCTACCGGAAAAGAAGATATATAGCCCACTTTGTCAGTAAACTAACTGATTGTGATAGCGAAAATTCTGAAACGGATGTGTGGATTGATTTCTCATTTGCCTGTAAATACATTACGACAGAAGAGTTTAAAAGATTGTCTGAAAAAAATGCCGAAGTAGGCAAAATGCTGGGGCATATGATCCAAAACCCCGAAAAGTATTTATGAACGTAAAGTTTCTAATTGTGGACTGCCAATTGCCCACTGCGAACTGTGAACTACGAACTTCGAACTACTAACGACCCACCGACTGCGCATATTTTCTCCATTTCTCTATCACCTGTCCCATATCATCGGGAAGCGGGGCTTCAAAAAACATTTCTTTCCCGGTTGATGGATGAATAAAGCCCAGTGTTTTTGCATGCAGGGCCTGCCGCCGGCAGATTTGAAAACAATTATCTACAAACTGTTTGTATTTGGTAAAGACGGTCCCTTTTACAATTTTATCACCCCCATAAAAATCATCATTGAAAAGCGGATGACCCAGGTGCTTCATATGCACCCGAATCTGGTGCGTGCGGCCTGTTTCCAGAATGCATTCTACCAGTGTAACATAACCAAAACGTTCCAGCACCCTGTAATGTGTAACGGCTTCTTTACCATGATCGCCTTCGGGGTAGGCTTCAAATAATTTCCGGAGCCGTAAGTGCCGGCCAATATGGGCCCTGATGGTTCCGGTATCATTGAGGATATCGCCCCAGGCAAGTGCAACATATTTTCTGCTGATGGTATGATCAAAAAATTGTTTGGCCAGGTGCCGCATGGCATTATCCGTTTTTGCCAGTACCAAAAGACCGCTGGTATTCTTATCAATGCGGTGAACCAGCCCGAACCGGGGTAATGTGTCTTCCGATAATTCCGGGTTTTGTTGTTTCAGGTAATAGGATACACCATTTAATAAGGTGCCGGTATAATTGCCGCTACCCGGGTGAACAACAATGCCGGCAGGTTTATTAATGATCATCAGGTCGGTGTCTTCATACACAATATTCAGCTCCATTTTTTCGGGAACCACCACGGTTTCTTCCGGGCTCATGTCCGAATAAACGATGATGACATCCAGAGGCTTTATTTTATAGTTGGAACGGATCTCTTTTCCATTAACGGTTACCATTCCGGTGCTGATAGCCTGCTGTACCTTATTTCGGGTGGCCCCTTCTATACGGTTTACGAGGAATTTATCAATGCGTAACGGATCCTGTCCTTTGTCCACGACCAGGCTGAACCGTTCGTAGAGGTCATCATTGTTATCCTGGATATCCGGGTTTTCTATTTCGTTTTCATCCATCATAGCGGCAAAGGTAAAGGATGGGTTTTTGTTGGTAAATTTGCGGCTTGGTTTATGGATAAACAGAAAATCATATTCAGGGATCTCGGTTTGCTGGATTACCAGCTTGCCTGGGACTACCAGGAGCAATTGTTGCAGGAAAACGTAAGGAAAAAGTCATTAGTATATAGTCAGGAGTCAGGAGTTAAAGAAAATGAACCCGCAGCTACTGACCCGGATTTGCAGACGCAACACTTCCTTTTATTCACTGAGCATCCGCCTGTTTATACTTTAGGTAAAAGCGGAAATGAGAAAAATATTTTATTGGATGATGCCGGGTTACTGGAAAAGAAAATTCAGTTCTTTAATACCAACCGGGGTGGCGATATTACGTTTCATGGTCCCGGGCAGATTGTCGGATATCCCATACTTGACCTGGAGAAATTTTACACCGATATCGGCAGGTATCTCCGCAACCTGGAAGAAGTTATCATACTTACGTTGGCTGAGTATGGCATTAAGGGTGATCGATCTCCCGGTGAAACCGGCGTGTGGATTGATCCGGGTGTGGCTGGCCGTGAGCGAAAAATTTGTGCTATCGGTGTGCGTTGCAGCCGCTGGATCACCATGCATGGCTTTGCCTTTAATGTAAATACAGATCTGTCTTATTTTAATCATATTATTCCCTGCGGCATCGTTAATAAACAGGTTACTTCTTTGGAAAAGGAATTGGGCCACGGGCTGAATGCCGGTGAAGTAAAAGAAAAAGTAAAGAAGAATTTTGAACAGGTATTTGAAGCAGTACTTACCAGGGTTGCGGATCAGAAATCTTTTTCTAAATAAAATTTGTGTTTTTCAAATAGTTTCCCGTCTTCATACAGTTCAAACCGGAACCACCCGGCATGATAGAAATTGGTTTTATCCAGTTTAAAATCTTTTTCTTTAATTTCTTTTAACTCGAAAAGGAATGTCTGATCATCGTCAAAGAATTTAATGGAATACTTTTTCGGTTTTTCGTCATCAGGCAGGCTGATGCGAACATAACCATCCCGGTACGTGTACACATATATGGAAGGCGTGAATGCATTGGGCCTGGTTTTACTGATACCGGGGTTTGGAGTCGCTACCGAATCGGCTCCCGGAAACTGATCTAATTTGATGGTAAGGATCGTTGCTTTCCGCATGGTATCCAACACCGGTCTTTTGGCATCAGTGAATATATAAACGCCTTTGTCCAGTAAAACGTAGAGGCGATAAAACATACGACCGTTAGAAGCCTTCATATCTGCATACCCATTTTGCTTTGTGGTGGGATCCGCAACCGTTAGAATGCTTTTAAATCCGCTCAGGCTGTCAAACGAACGCTGAATACTGATCTGCCGGATGTTTTCATAATTATTGACCCAGCCGATGATAATGCGGTTGTTGCCTGCATTGTTTACCGAAAATTTAGGAAGGGTATCCTGTGCATGCAAAAATCCTTCAGTGGGTCCAATAAAAAACAATAAAGACAGGATCAGTTTATTCATACTGTTTTAACGTCAGTAAGTGTTGAATTCTTTTGCAGGTGCTGACAAAGATAAGGCTGCAACAGGAAAAAATTAAAATATTAACGTTCCCTTTTCCAGGGAAGCATTGCCCTGTAACCCGCCACTGTGAATGATCAACAGGCGGCTGCCGGGAGGAAAAAAATTATTCCGGAGCAGATCATTTACTCCAAAAAATAATTTTGCTGTATAGACGAAGTCCGATGGAATTTTTGTGGCTGCATAAAATTCATTCATGAAGGTTACCAGTGCGGGTTTGTATTTTGCGTATCCGCCAAAATGATAGTCATGAATAACTTGGAATCTTTTTTCTTTACCGTTAAGAAGCTGTTGGATATTTTCATCCAGGGAAAGGTTATTCTTTAGCACACTGATGCTGATGATCTGGGTGGATGGAAGTGATCCTTGTATTAATCCTGCTGTCATTGTTCCTGTTCCTGCCGCACAGCATATATGCGTATATTTTTCTTTAGAACAATAATCCAGGATGGTTGCAGCACCTGCAGCACCGCGGCTCCAAAGCCACCTTCAGGAATAATATAGTATTCACTCTTGTTGTATGCTTCCGGGATTTTTTTAGTTTGATAATCTGCGCGCCTGGTGAAAAACAATTCCATTCCTAATTCTCTTGCTTGAATTAAGGTTGCGGATAATTTTGGTGCTTCATCGCCCCGGATAATACCGGTACAGGAAAGATTATTCATTTTGCAGGCAGCTGCCGTTGCGAGGATATGATTGGACCAGGCACCACCATAGGTCAGGATGTTTTTTTTACCTTGTAGCACCGCTTCTTCCAGGTAATAACGAAGTTTAAACCATTTATTCCCGGATACAAGTGGATGTATTTTATCAAGTCTGAGTACATCGGCTTTCACCTCTTTTTCGGCAAGAACCGGAAGAAATAATTTATCTGTTGTAATATGGGTGAGGTCAATATCCTGCATGATAAAAAAGCGGGTCTGTCTTGGCGAATTTACTTTAATTTCGTCCGCAGTTTTTAAAACATATTATGAAACCTACACTGGTAATTTTAGCTGCGGGCATGGCTTCCCGGTATGGAAGTATGAAACAGGTGGAAGGATTTGGTCCTGCCGGAGAAACGATCATGGATTATTCCATTTTTGACGCCATTCGGGCCGGTTTTGGGAAAGTGGTATTCATCATCCGCAAGGAATTCGCAGATAATTTCAAAACTATCTTTGAACCCAAACTGAAAAACCGGATTGAAACCGCCTATGTTTACCAGGAGCTGGATTTATTTACCGGTGGATTTGTTCGCCCAACAGAAAGAACCCGTCCCTGGGGAACAGCCCATGCCGTTCTCTGTGCAAAAGAATCCGTAAGCGGGCCTTTTGCAGTCATTAACGCCGATGATTTTTACGGGCACAATGCTTTTGAAAATGCTGCCACATTTTTACAGGTGGGTTGTGATGCAAAAAATTTTGCCATTGTAGGGTATGACCTGGTAAGAACTTTATCTGAACATGGAACTGTAAACCGCGGAATTTGCGGATTAGATCATGAGGGACGTCTTGCCACAATTACAGAACGTATCAATATCTCAAAGAAAAACGGTAAAATAGTTAGTGAAGATGGTAAAGAGCCAACAGAACTATCCGACCGGACGCGGGTGTCTATGAATTTCTGGTGTTTTGACATTTCTTTTTTTGCCTATACACAAAATCTCTTTACAGTTTTTTTGCAGGAGCATGGAAGCGAATTGAAATCGGAGTTTTTTATCCCGATCGTTGCTGACCAGTTTATTAAAGAAAATGGTAAAATAGAAGTTATTCCAACCACCTCCTTATGGTTTGGGGTAACGTATAAAGAAGATGCCGCTTTTGTGCAGGAAAGTCTGCAAAAACTGATAAAGAACGGGGAATATCCGGATAACCTCTGGGCATAGTTAAAAAAAAGCCACCCACCGGACGGCGGGTAGCTATTATGTATTCAAGGGAATTATTTTCTGAACCTGTCGAAGTATTAATCACCCTTTACCATAAAGACGAATTCCTGTATCCGCTTCACCTGTTGTTTTTTATCCATTCCCCGAACAGATGATTTTACCGGAAGTTTCAGAAATTGATAGGATGTATCTTTTTTAAGCGCATCGATGGCTTCAAAAATATATTTAGACTGAATCGCAAAAGCTACGCCTTCCGCTTCTGTTTCTTTCGTGCTGATAACACCAATTATTTCGCCATCATGATTAAAAACCGGGCCGCCACTATTACCCCGGTTGGCGGCAATACCCAACTGGCAACTGAGCGTATCACCATTAAAACCGGTATGCGCACTCAGGTATCCTTCACTGTAAACAATATCATTACGGGGATAGCCTAAAGTATATATTGGCTCGGCCACATCACTGACTGTTTTACTGATTCCATAGGGAAGGGAAACGATAGTTGTGAAATCCTTGTCTTCGATTTTCAGGATGGCGATATCTCTTGCATTGTCGGTACTAAGAACTATAGCTCTGAACTCCTCACCCTTATTATTAATGACTGCAATATTTTTTGAGTTGCGGATTATGTGCGCATTGGTTACCAGGTACCCCTTGCCATCCACTAAAAATCCGGTACCCCCTGATTTGAATTGAATAATTTTTTATCTTTTTTTGTATCTGTGTTGATCTGGTCTTTCAGGTTATTCACAACAGCTTTCTGATCCCGCTGTTCTTTTTTCATTACTTCCACCTGGCGGTTTAGATCCTGTATTTTATTGTCAGCTTTAGGTGATAGGGCCCAAACAAGAGCACTGATGGTTAAAGTAGTTACAGCAGCGAAAGATGCAGCAATAGCAGCTACTCTTTTATATCGTTTCCACAGGTACACGACCTTAGACCGTCCTTTCAGTTTCATCGAATCGATCTTACCCTGTTCTGTCAGATCTGTGTGAATGGTATTCATCGAAGTCCGGAGATCCTTACGTTCTCCAAATTGGTTCAGCCGTTGTAAGAACAGGGTATGTTCAACAACCAGTTGATCAATTTCAGTATTGGTTTTGCGGAGATCCTCAAATTGTGATCTTTCATCGGGTTTCATTTCATCCCGGAGATACCGTTCTACAACATCTAAAATATTAATATCATCCATCACTGTTTCCGTTTTTAAAATGTGTAAAAAATATTTTTTTCAGCCTCATCAGGCATTTGTATTTCTGATTTTTTGCATTATCAGCGTTGGTATATCCAAAACTGGCAGCTATCACCTGCATATTCTGTTTCTGTAAATAATAAGCCTCTAATAGACTTTTACAGGGTTCGCCCAGGCTGTTAATCGCTTTTTCCATCATGTCAAATTCGGCATTTCTCTGTTCATGTTCTTCCAGGTCCTCGTCTACAGCCACCACTTCATCCATGCTGTCACCCGGAGTAGAATACCTGTTTTGTTGCTGCAAACGTTTGAGCCAGAGCCTGCGCGAAACTGAATATATAAAGGTCTTTATCTGGCAGTTAAGCTCAAAAGTCCCGGTCTTTACCTTTTCATAGAGCACGATCATCGCTTCCTGGAATATGTCCCTGGCATCATCTACTGAGCCGTTATTGTTGATTATCAATGCCTGAACCATGTTATAGTTCTCCCGGTAAAGGGTTTCAACAGCATTCCGTTCGCTGACCGCTAATCCTTCCAATAAAGCTTTTTCGTCGATCTGAGGTTTCACTTTCCCTTATTTAATACGGGTTTTTAAAAATAGTAACCCTGCCCGACTATTAAAAATTTAATATAATAAGGTCAGGCGGGCCCAGGCCATAAAAAAAAATTAAAAAGTCGGGTTACCTTTTCTTTTTTTGAGTATTAACACCGAAATATTTCAACAAATAACAAAAAATCAAAAAATGAAAAAATTCTTAGCAATTATCGCTATCGCTTCTTTTGCAGTAGCTTGTAACAATGGTTCTGAAAAGAAAGATGAGAAACCTGCAGATACTGCTGTTGTTGCTCCAGTTGATACAACTGCAACTCCGGCTCCTGTTGATACAACTGCACCAGTTGCAGCTGATACAACTAAGCCTAAAATGTAAAATTTTAATAAGGCAAGCAATTGTTAAAAGGCCTTCCCGATAGGGAGGGCTTTTTGTTTTCTTTGCGAGTTGTGTATCAAAATACATTACCCTTTACCCTAATTTAAGGCTAACTTCGCCGCTTTATTAAATATTTATTACGTGATCACATTTGAATCGTTGGGCATTGAAGAAGGACTTCTTAACTCTGTCAAAGCCCTGGGTTTTACGCAACCCACACCCATCCAGGAAAAAGCCATTCCCGTTTTATTACAAGGCACTAAAGATTTTATCGGTCTTGCCCAGACAGGTACCGGAAAAACTGCTGCCTTTGGCCTGCCGCTTTTACAATTAATCAATAAAGACGACCGTTTCCCACAGGCCTTGATTGTTTGCCCCACCCGGGAATTGTGCCTGCAAATAACCAATGACCTTAATACCTTTAAGAATAAAAAGGCCAATTGCATTGTTACTGCTGTTTATGGTGGCACATCCATTTCGATGCAGATACGGGATCTGAAGAAAGGAACGCATATCGTGGTGGCAACCCCGGGTCGTTTGATAGACCTGATTGAAAGAAAGGCCATCAATCTTGAAAAAATCCACTACGTAGTACTGGATGAAGCGGATGAGATGCTGAACATGGGTTTCAAGGAAGACATTGAATTTATTTTAAAGAACACCCCCAACCGGCAAAGTACCTGGCTTTTCAGCGCCACGATGCCGGCAGAGATAAGGCAGGTGAGCAAAAGGTATATGAATACGCCTTATGAAATTACCATCGGCAAAACCAATGCGGGAGCAGCCAATATTGATCACCAGTATTATGCAACTCAACATCATAACCGGTACGAGGTTCTGAAACGTATCATTGATTTTAACCCCGGGATTTACGGGATTGTGTTTGCCCGTACGAAGGCAGACACACAGGATATTGCGGAAAGATTGACAAGGGAAGGTTATGATATTGATGCCATTCATGGCGATCTCACACAACAGCAGCGGGATAAAGTAATGGGTCTTTTCCGGGATCGAAGCATTCAGCTATTAATTGCTACCGATGTGGCAGCAAGAGGTATTGATGTTACCGGGATCACCCATGTCATAAATTATGAATTACCGGATGATGTAGAAGTATATACACACCGGAGTGGCCGTACTGGTCGCGCAGGAAAAAGTGGCATCTCTGTTTCGATAGTAACCCCAAAAGAAATATACCGGCTCCGGCAAATTGAAAGGATCCTGAACGGGAAAGTTCATAAAATGGATGTTCCTACGGGCAAAGATGTTTGCCGTAAACAGTTTTTTCATTTTATTGATAAAATGCTGCAGGCTGATATCAGTCATGGACAATATGAAACCTATCTGCCTACGTTACGGGAGAAATTCGGTGATATTGATAAGGAAGAAATATTACAACGTGTGGCGGCCCTGGAATTTGACCGGTTTCTGAAATATTATGAAAATGCGGCTGACCTGAATATGCGGGGCGATGAAAGAAGAGGTGAGCGCAGGGGCGAAAGAGCCGAGAGGCCTTCCTCGCCGAGAGACCGGGACACCAGCGGCAGAAGTTTTGGTGGTGGCGGCAGTTACCAGCGATTGTTTGTAAATCTGGGTACCAAAGATGGTTTTTACAAAGCCAGTTTTTTACAGTTTATCCTGGATATGAGTGACCTGAAAAAAGAAGTACTGGGTCGCATCGATATGAAAGAGATGACCAGCTGGATTGAAATAGAACCATCGGCCGGTAAGAAAATGATCAAAGCGATTGATGGTAAGAATTACCGGGGCCGGAAGATCCGGATGAATGATGCGGAAAGCGGCGGGGGAAGAAAATAAATAAAAATAGTTGTTGGATTTAACAAAAGGGAAAACTACATTTGTTTAATGACTATGGTAAAAGCATATTTTTATTATTACTGTTTTGCAAAGATGCCGGTTATGCTTTTGTTGAAATCAAACTAAGAACAACTAAAAAACAACATAAAGAGTCCCGGCCTGGTTGGCCGGGATTTTTGTTTGCCAGCTGTACCGAAATTTTTTTTCGCGAACCTGTATCCCGGCTACTGCCAATTAAGGGTTAAATAGAATGAAAGCAGAGACATCAATTTTTTAGTAAAAAAATACAGAAATGAATAAACCTGTTAAGGAAATGGATTCGTTGCAAAACGAGAGGGCTGGAAGAAAAAGAATAGCTATTGTGGGTATTGGACTCATGGGAGGATCATTAGCCATTCAGTTGCACGAAAAAAAATTAGCATCCAGATTGGTTGGTGTGGATACCCATGCAGATCATGCACATAAAGCATTGGAGTTAGAACTTGTGGATGAAGTGATGAATCTTGATGAGGCCATAAAAGTTTCGGATGTTATTATTCTGGCAATACCCGTTGATAAATTAGTTGACCTGCTGCCCTTGGTCCTGGATAAAATAGAAAACCAGATTGTACTGGATCTCGGATCCACCAAAAGCCAGTTAATAGAAGTAATAAAGAATCATCCGAAAAGAGGAAGGTATGTAGCAACGCACCCGATGTGGGGAACAGAATATAGTGGTCCGCAGGCGGCGGTACGGGGTGCTTTTGAAAATAGAGCCTTAATAATCTGCAATGCTGCAGAAAGCGATGCGGATGCCCTGGAATGGGTGCGGGGAATGTATTCCAAAATTGGGATGCGTTTACTGGAAATGGAAGCCAGGGCTCATGACCTGCACGCAGCATATGTAAGTCATATTTCGCATATCACTTCATTTGCGTTGGCTAATACAGTGCTGCAAAAGGAAAAAGAAGACAATGCTATTTTTGAATTAGCTTCTGCCGGTTTTGAGAGTACAGTTCGTTTGGCAAAGAGTAACCCGGCCATGTGGGTGCCGATATTTATGCAGAATAAGGAAAATGTGCTGGATGTTTTAAAAGAACATATAGCTCAACTGACGCGATTTAAAGAAAGTATTGAGAAAGATGATAAGGAATATTTAACGAAGCTGATAGAGGAGGCTAACCGGATACGGAGGATAATCAAGTAAAAGGTCAGCAAAAGGTTGCCACCTCTTTCGCCGGTTGGCAGATAATAAAAATTTATCTTTACAAATATGCAGGCAGCAGAACAATCATCAAAAGAATCCTTGCAGGCAACCTGGAACAAGCGGCCTCTCATTATCAGCGGACCCTGTAGTGCAGAAACGGAAGAGCAGGTTGTGGAAACTGCCCAGCGCTTGGTCGCAACCGGTAAAGTGGATATGCTGCGTGCCGGTATCTGGAAACCCAGAACAAAACCGGGTATGTTCGAAGGAGTTGGTACCAAAGGCTTACCCTGGTTAAAACAAGCTAAAAAATTAACGGGTTTACCTACAACAGTGGAAGTGGCAACCGCTAAACAGGTAGAGGATGCTCTTACATTTGATGTGGATGTATTATGGATTGGTGCCAGAACCACGGTGAACCCGTTCAGTGTACAGGAAGTGGCTGATGCCTTAAGGGGAACGGATGTTCCGGTGCTGATAAAAAATCCCATTCATCCTGACCTGGAATTGTGGACCGGCGCTGTGGAAAGAATTGCCAGGGCTGGCGTAAAGCAGATTGGATTAATTCATAGGGGATTTTCTTCTTATGGAAATACAGAGTATCGCAATGCGCCGATGTGGCACCTGGCCATTGAAATGAAACTGAAGCATCCCGGTCTCCCTATCATCAATGATCCTTCTCATATTTGCGGACGCCGGGACATCTTGCTGGAAGTGATGCAAAAAGCAATTGACCTGGATTATGACGGATTGATGATAGAAAGTCATATTGACCCCGATAAAGCCTGGAGTGATGCCAAACAACAGGTGACACCGGAACGGCTAAAAGAAATGCTGGATTCTATTATATGGAGGAAGGAGGATATTAATTCAGATGAGTACCATGCAGCATTGGAAAAATTGCGTCAGCAGATCAATCACCTGGATGATGAACTGATGCAGATATTAGGGCAACGGATGAAGGCGGCAGAACAGATTGGTGATTATAAAAGAGCAAATAATATTACCATCCTGCAAACCAGCCGCTGGAATGAAATTATTGAACGGGCTTTTGCAAAAGGGGATAAGCTGGGATTGAGCAAAGAATTTATTACCAAATATTTTGATGCGGTACATATGGAAAGTATCAATCACCAGAAAAAAATCATGGACCGTTAAATTGCACGCGAAGGCGCAAAGACGCAATTTGTATTTTTAGCGCCTTGGCGGTTTGCGAGAAAAAAATAATGAAGTATATTAATTTTAAATTTTCCAATGCGTCTACGGATTATTACCTGGCTTATGGTATCAGTCATCTCAAAAAAATCACTGACCCGAAAGCAACGGTACTGATAACAGATGAGAATGTTTTCAAGGCTCACACCAAACGGTTCAAAGGATGGGATACGATCGTATTAAAAGCCGGGGAAGGGTTTAAAATACAGGCCACTGTGGATGCCGTGATTGAAAAGCTGATTGAAATGGAAGCCGACCGCAAAACCATACTGGTAGGTGTGGGTGGGGGCGTCATTACGGATATCACCGGGTATATCGCATCTGTGTACCTGCGGGGTTTGCAGTTTGGGTTTGTCCCCACTTCTGTTTTATCCTTAGTGGATGCATCGATAGGTGGAAAAAATGGGATTGATGTGGGACACTATAAGAATATGGTGGGTGTTATCCGGCAACCCGCATTCATCCTGCAGGATATGGGTTTCCTGAATACATTACCTCAGGTGGAATGGGAAAATGGTTTTGCAGAAATAATCAAGCATGCCTGTATTAAAGATGCGGGCCTGTTTGCTGAGCTGGAGCGAAATTCATTGCAAACCTACCAGGCAAGACAAAAATCGATTTGCGAACTTGTGCATCGCAATACCGTGTTAAAAACCAAAGTGGTTCAGCGGGATGAATTTGAAAAGGGAGAAAGAAGATTATTGAACTTTGGTCATACACTCGGGCATGCTTTAGAAACACAGTATGAATTATTACATGGACAGGCAATTGCTATCGGCATGACCTATGCTTGCCAGATTTCTGAACAACTAACCGGATTCCGGCAAACAAAAAAAGTGGTGCGTGTTTTAGAAAAATATAATCTCCCAACGTATGCTTCGTTTAATAAACAAAAAATTTTTGATGTGCTGAAGATGGATAAAAAACGTGAACGAAAAGAAATGAATTATGTGCTGCTGGAACGAATTGGGAAAGGAGTCGTAAGATCTATTTCATTAAAGCAATTGGAAAAAATTATTCAGGATTTATAAAGGAGCGCTGATAATCATGATTTAAATGGTTTATTTCGATTTTATCAGCGATAATCCAGGCAATCATAAATATCTGCATTTCAGAATATGAAGGTTACGATACATCCATCATCGCTAAAAGGAATCATAGAAGCACCGGCTTCCAAGAGTTCTATGCAACGGGCTTTGGCAGCAGCTTTTATTTCAAAAAAAACATGCCACCTCATCAATCCGGGGCATTCCCGGGATGAACAGGCAGCCCTTAATATTATCCGGAGCCTGGGAGCAAAAGCAGAGATGCCGGAGAATGATCTTGTAATCGTAGAAAAAGGAAACGGACAGGTAAACGATGAAATTAATTGCGGTGAAAGCGGATTGAGCATCCGGATGTTTGTGCCCCTTGTTGCCTTAAACAATAGATCCATAACGGTTACGGGTGAAGGAAGTCTGCTGAACCGCCCAATGGATTTTTTTGATACGGTATTGCCTCAGCTGGGCGTTTCCGTTATGTCAAACAACGGGAAACTGCCTCTTGTTATTAAAGGCCCATTGCAACCTAAGAATATTGAGATCGATGGCTCTTTAAGTTCACAGTTTCTGACGGGTTTGCTGATGGCCTATGCAGCCTCCGATACACCGGCAGTATCCATAAAGGTTCGTGATCTCAAAAGCAAACCATATATAGACCTGACCCTGGATGTGATGAAGCAATTTGGATTAAGAGTACCCGAAAACAGAAACTATGAAGAATTTATTTTTCATAAGGGACCTTCCCCGTTACCCAATTCAGAAGCTGTAATTAATTATAAGGTTGAAAGCGATTGGAGCAGTGGCGCATTTCTTCTCGTAGCCGGAGCCATCGCAGGTCCGGTTACAGTGCGGGGGCTGGATTTAAATTCTGTCCAGGCTGATAAAGCAATTGTGGATATATTGATGTCTGCCAATGCAGGAATTGCCATTGAAGCAAAAGGAATCAAAATCCATCCTGCTACCATGAAGGCTTTTGATTTTGATGCAACGGATTGTCCGGATTTATTTCCCCCGCTGGTGGCTTTGGCTGCTTATTGCAAAGGCGAAACAACCATCAGGGGTGTAGGCCGGTTGACCCATAAGGAGAGCAACCGGGCCATAACATTACAGGAAGAGTTTGGTAAAATGGGTGTGAAAATTGATTTAGCCCATGATGTGATGACCATACAGGGCGGTAACGAAGTAAAGGGTGCTAAACTTCATTCGCATAAGGATCATCGGATAGCCATGGCTTGCGCAGTAGCAGCATTAAAAGCAACCGGAGATACCGTTCTGGAAGATGCAGGGGCGGTTAAAAAATCCTATCCTGATTTTTTTAGTGACTTAATTTCTTTAGGAGCATCTGTATCTTTACCTTATCAACAATTTAATTTATAGATCTTGAATTCTTTTGGCCGCATATTCCGGGTTTCCATATTTGGAGAATCGCATGGCGAATCTGTTGGGATAGTTATCGATGGTTGCCCGGCCGGTTTATCTTTAACAGTAGAAGATTTTTTATCTGACCTGGAGCGAAGAAAAGGTGGTATACAAAAAGGGACAACGCCCAGACAGGAAGAAGATCTGCCTATTTTCAAAAGTGGGATTTTTAATAACAGGACAACAGGTGCTCCCATCACCATTTTTTTTGAAAATAAAAATACCCGCAGCAGTGACTATGAAAAACAAAGAGCTATTCCGCGTCCAGGGCATGCTGACTTTGTAGCCAATGCAAAAGCCGGTGGTTTTGAAGATTACCGGGGAAGCGGGCATTTCAGCGGGAGATTAACCGTAGCCCTTGTTGCAGCGGGTGTCATTGCCAAGAAATTATTGAACCCCCTTCATATTGTTTCTAAAATCCTGGAAATTGGTGGCGAAACTGATCTGGACAAAGGCCTGCAAAAAGCCATTGACGAAAAAGATTCTATTGGAGGAATCGTTGAATGCCGGGTGATCGGATTGCCTGTGGGTTTAGGAGAACCATTCTTTGACTCAGTGGAATCACAACTGGCACATATAGTTTTTGCTATCCCTGCCGTTCGGGGAATTGAATTCGGAACGGGGTTCGCTGCAGTAAAAATGTTTGGCAGCATGCACAATGATGCCATTGAAAATAAGGAAGGTAAAACAACCACCAATCATGCCGGAGGTATCGTGGGCGGTTTAACCAATGGCAATGAACTGGTATTTCGTATAGCCATCAAACCTACTTCCTCTACAGCCAAAGAACAAACAACGCTGAACTGGGAAACGGGTAAAGTTGAATCCGTTTCTGTAAAAGGCCGACATGATCTTTGTATCGCTTTAAGAGTTCCGGTTATATTAGAAGCCGTAACAGCCATAGTGCTTGCTGACCTGTTATTACTGGAACAGAAAATTAAAAGAATTTTATAATGCCAATTATTTATCATGTTACTACAGCCGGCGGCTGGGATGCCGCAAAACAAAAGGGTTTTTATGAGCATCCATCCTTGGTTGCAGAAGGGTTTATTCATTGCTCGCAAGATCACCAGGTGGCTGCGGTGCTGGAAAGATATTTCGCAGGGCAATCGGATCTGGTAAAACTGGTCATTGATACCGATAAACTTATCAGCAAGTTTGTATTTGACTGGTCACCTTCCACCGCGGATACATTCCCTCATATTTACGGACCGGTTAACCTGGATGCAGTTGTGGATATTATTTCTTTATAAAACCTTCTTCAGTTTCTTAAAATCAATATCCAGTATCTCAAACTTTGCCGGATCGGGGAATGAATAATGCCACCATTCGCTTTCATAGGCTTTGAAACCATATTTCTCCATTGTTGATTTTAATAATTCCCTGTTTTGTAAGATCTCTTCGGGTAACCCGGTAAATGTGTGATGGGCTGTATCGGTAAAATTATCAAACCCGGTACCCATGTTCAGTTCCTTACCTGTTTTTGTGTTGATAATCGTAAGATCAACGGCAATGCCCCGGTTATGCCCACTGCCTTTGGATGGATTTGCAACATATCGTTCATCTTTTACCAGCTCCCAGAATTTTACGGTGACAGCAAAAGGCCGGTATGCATCAAATATTTTTAATCCATAGCCTTTTTCATTCAGATCTTCCTGCACATTTCGTAAGGCCTTTGCGGCAGGTGCCCGCAGGTATGTTTGTTGAGTATTCAACGGATACATCTGCCTTTTCATGAAATTATTAAGGCTGGCATACCGAAGGTCATAGCAAATACCCGGTATCAGGGATTTTAGTTCCACCATTTTCTTGTCAGCGTCTTTTTTAACCTGGTTTTGATACTCGGCCCATTTATCGGTTACAGGCGGACGGGTATAGCCATCATTTTGTGCAGCGGTATGCAACCCGAGCAATGTTGAAAAGATCAGGAGCACCTGCTCTTTAATATAGAAACGATTGCTTATTTTGTAAGTCATATCCGTGCAAACTATACGGTTAAATTAATACAAAAAAACGGACCAAGCCATCATCACCAAAAAGTTCTATGCGTACTCAAAGATTGAAATACTTTTTTTTCGCGGGCATACTGGTTTGCTTTTTTGTGTTGATAGCCTGTAATAATAATCGTCAGAAAGACAATACCATTGCCCGGACTCCTGAGGAGTTACAGGAACGTGTATCTGGCCTGATCAAAAAAAATACAGCAAGGGCACTTGCTGAAAACGGGAAAATGGATGATTCAACCATTGTGTTGAGCCAGGCACGATTGGTAAAATTCCTGTATGAAAAGAAAACCTACCAGCCACTCTGGTGCGAAAAAGAAACCTGGGTTCCGGCCGGTGATTCTTTGTACAACTTTATCCGGAATTCGCAACTGTATGGATTATTTCCTGAAGTCTATCATGTAAGCCAACTAAAAAATATCCGGGAAAAATTTTTTGCAGATAGCCTTGCCACGGGCGACAGAACAAATGCTGCTCTTTGGTCACAGGCCGATATTCTTCTTACTGATGCCCTTGTTCAGATAATAAAAGATGTAAAGCTGGGCCGTTTACCGCAGGATAGTATCACCCTCCGGAAAGATTCTGTGTTAAGCGACGATTTTTATCTGCAGCTTTTTGCTTCAATACAGCAATCCGGGTTAGAAAAAATGATCCAATCTCTGGAACCCAACCATAAGGGCTATCAGGAATTAAAAGCAGGGATAAAAAATTTTCTGGATAGTGCCAATTACAAAACATTTACCCGCGTACCCTATCCGGAGAAGGATATAGTAAAATTCAAAAAAGCATTGCAAATGAGATTAACCGAAGGAGGGTTTATGGTCCCGGATTCTATGCTGGCTGATTCAACGCAGCTTGCAGAAGCGGTTAAAAAATTTCAAAAGAGAAAAGGCATTACGGTAGATGGCAGAGCCGGCGAAGGAACAGTCCGGATGCTTAATGTAACGGATGAGGAGAAATTTATACGGATTGCCATCAGTTTGGATAAATATAAAATGTTGCCGGAGAAAATGCCCTCCCGGTATATCTGGGTAAATACTTCAGCTAACCAGCTTGCTGTGATAGACAATGATGAAGTAAAATTAACGTCGAAGGTGATCTGTGGTAAACCAAAAACAAGAACCCCGGTGCTTACCAGTAATATCAATGAGTTGATTACCTATCCGCAATGGGTGCCTCCACCCAGTATTGTATCAAAGGAAATTCTACCGGCCGTAAAAAAGAACCCCGGATACCTGGAAAAAAAAGGATTTAGCCTGGTGGATTCCAAAGGCAATGAAGTAGATCCCTACACGGTGGATTGGACAAAATATACTAAAACCATGCCTTACCGGGTCGTTCAGGGAAGTGGAGATGCCAATGCGCTGGGGATAATGAAATTTGTTTTCAGTAATAAATATTCAGTTTATCTGCATGATACCAACCAGCGCTATTTGTTTGGAAACGCCATGCGGTCATTGAGCCATGGGTGTGTCAGGGTCCAGGAATGGGAAAGGCTGGCTTTTTATATTTTGCGGAATGATAGTCTGCATTCGGGGAATAGGGGGTATGCAAAAATTGATTCTGTAAAAACCTGGTTACGGAAAAAGCAAAAAAAGAGCCTTGTCCTGCGGAATCCGATACCCGTATTTATCCGGTATTTTACCTGTGAGGGGCAAAATGGTAACATCCTGTTTTTTGATGATGTGTATAGTGAAGACAAGCAGTTGCGGGAAAAATATTTCGGATCAAAATACACGTTAAGTGGGTTGTGAGGGGCGGATTTTAGGCAAATGGGTTATGGGGTTTAAATCATACCTTTCCAAACCTGTGAAAACGAGGGAAATAATTTATTTCAGGATATTGAACTTACCTGTTATTTTTGTTCAGTTTTAAACCAAACTATCTCTTTATGAAGAAGATATTATCAGCATTATTTGCGCTGTATCTGCTTATCCCATCCAGTTACGGCCAAAATGATGAAATCAGGCCTAAAGCGCTTGGTATTAGTTTCTTTCTCAATGATTTTATCACTCCTGATAGGATTCGTACTACATCTCTCAGCAAGGTTTTGAGTGATAAGAAATTTGCCAAAATGAAAGAGATGTCTGCCGGGTTGGCAATTAATTATTTCAAAGGCCTGAAACCACACGTCGATATTGCCCTTTCGTTAGGAGGTTCATTTGTGAAATATCCGATGCCGGGCAAGTCTTTTATAAATGAAAAATTTTTAATGGAGGGTACGGCCTCGCTGAATCTTAAAATGACCACAGAAAAATATTGGGTTCAGCCTTATATCACACTGGGTGTTGGCGGTCATAAATATGGTAAGTATTATGGAGCTTTTTTACCACTTGGTCTTGGATTGAAAGTTAACCTTTTTGACGAAGCTCATGTTTTCGTCACATCTACATACCGGGTACCTGTTACCACAGAAACAGCCAATTATCATTTACAACATAGTATAGGTTTTGCCGGTAGATTGGGTAAAAAGAAAGAACCGGTTAAATTGATTGTACCACCACCTCCACCACCTCTTGATACAGATGGCGATGGTATTATTGATGAGTTGGATAAATGTCCGACAGTAAAAGGTTTGGCTAAGTATAATGGTTGCCCGATACCTGATACTGACAAAGATGGTATCAATGATGAAGAAGATAAATGTCCGACAGTTCCGGGTTTGGCCCGTTACCAGGGTTGTCCGATTCCGGATACCGATGGCGACGGAATTAATGACGAAGAAGATAAATGCCCTAAAGTTCCGGGAGTGGCCCGCTACCAGGGTTGCCCGGTACCAGATACCGATGGTGATGGAGTAAATGATGAAGAAGATAAATGCGTTACTATTCCAGGACCAAAGGAGAATTTTGGTTGCCCCATTATCCCGGAGGAGGTGAAGAAAAGAGTTGATATGGCTGCCAGAAATATCCTGTTCATTACCGGAAGTGCCAAACTACAAACCAAATCTTACAAAGGATTGAATGATGTGGTTCAGATTATGAATGACAATCCCGGAATGAGCCTTCAGATCGATGGTCACACAGACAATGTAGGGACCGACGAAAAAAATCAAATATTAAGCGATAACCGGGCTGCCTCTGTAAAGACTTACCTGGTAAGCAAAGGAATATCTGAGAGCCGGATCACTTCAGCTGGTCATGGTGAAACTATGCCTATAGCAGATAATAAAACAGCTGCCGGACGCCAGCAAAACCGTCGTTCAGAAATGACTTTAAGCTATTATAAATAATAGGATCATTTAACAATGAATAAATGTCCCGGCCAAAAGCCGGGACATTTATTTTGGGCCCTGGATTCCAATTTACCCGGCGCTTTTATTCAGAAGAATCCATGCCATTTTTTCCCGTCATTTTCCCTTACCTTTGCGCCTCCAAAACCGGAAGGTTTTGTTCATAGAAATAAATATCTGAAAACAAAATAATCATGGCTGATTTAAACTTTCAAAGAAACTTTGGTATTGCCGCTCACATTGATGCCGGTAAAACCACAACTACAGAACGTATCCTCCGTTACACAGGAATGATCCACAAAATTGGTGAGGTGCATGATGGTGCAGCTACTACTGACTGGATGGAGCAGGAAAAAGAAAGAGGTATTACTATTACTTCGGCGGCGGTTAGTTGCCAGTGGAATTTTCCTACCAACAAAGGGAAAGAGTATGCAGATACAAAAAAGTATTCTTTTAATATCATTGATACGCCGGGCCACGTAGACTTCACAGTAGAAGTGGAACGTTCCATGAGGGTATTGGATGGTTTGATCGCTTTATTTTCAGCTGTCGATGGTGTGGAGCCTCAGTCTGAAACTGTTTGGCGCCAGGCTAACCGGTACAATGTTCCCCGGATCGGTTTTGTAAATAAAATGGACCGTGCCGGCGCTGACTTCTTAAATGTGGTCAAGCAGGTAAAAGAAATGCTGGGTTCCAAAGCTGTTCCGCTTCAGTTGCCCATCGGTGCAGAAGATGATTTCATTGGTGTGGTTGACCTGATTAAAATGAAAGGGATCATCTGGCATATGGAAACAGAAGGAATGACTTTTGATGAAATTCCGGTTCCTGCTGATTTGGTGGAAGAAGCAAATGAGTGGAGAGCAAGTCTCGTAGAAGCAGTTGCCGAGTATGATGACAAACTGATGGAAAAATTCTTTGAAGATCCTAATTCCATTACTGAAGAAGAAATGCATGAAGCCATACGGAAGGCAACTGTTGACCTGAGTATTGTACCCATGCTTTGCGGTTCTTCATTTAAAAATAAGGGCGTGCAAACTGCATTGGATGCGGTTTGTCGTTACCTCCCCAGCCCGGTGGATATTGCACCGGTTGAGGGTCTTAACCCAGATACAGGAGAGACCGAAATACGTAAGCCGGATGCAAAAGAACCGTTTGCAGCATTGGCTTTTAAGATCATGACCGATCCGTTTGTGGGGCGTCTGGCATTTTTCCGGGTTTATTCGGGTCATCTTAATGCCGGATCTTATGTATTAAATGTACGAAGCGGTAAGAAAGAACGTATCAGCCGTATCATGAAAATGTTTGCGAACAAACAAAACCCCATTGACTTTATCGAAGCGGGTGATATCGGGGCTGCCGTTGGTTTCAAAGAAATAAAAACCGGGGACACTTTATGCCATGAAGATTTTCCGATTACCCTGGAAAATATGTTCATCCCTGAACCGGTAATATCGGTTGCGGTAGAACCAAAGACCCAGGTTGACGTTGATAAAATGGGGATGGCGATTGCCAAACTGGTAGAAGAAGATCCTACATTACGGGTAAGAACCGATGAGGAAACCGGCCAGACCATACTTTCCGGAATGGGTGAATTGCATTTGGAAATTATTGTTGACCGGATGAAACGGGAATTCAAAGTTGAAGTAAACCAGGGTGCGCCACAAGTGGCCTACAAAGAGGCATTCAATGCTACGATTGAGCACCGGGAGACATTAAAAAAACAAACCGGTGGTCGTGGTAAGTTTGCTGATATCGTTTTCTCTCTTGGCCCGGTTGATGCTGAATGGAAAACTGAAAACCCTGATAAACATTATCAGTTTGTAAATGATCTATTCGGCGGTTCAATTCCCCGTGAGTTTGTACCGGCTATTCAGAAAGGTTTTGAGCAGTCAATGACGACAGGCGTGTTAGCCAGTTACCCGGTTGATAATATGAAAATTCGTGTATATGATGGAAGCTTCCATGCCGTTGACTCCGACTCTATGTCGTTTGAGTTGTGTGCCAAGCAGGGTTTCCGTGAGGCAGCAAGAAAAGCAAAACCCGTTTTGCTGGAGCCAATCATGAAAATAGAAGTAGTAACTCCGGATCAGTATATGGGTGATGTAACCGGTGACCTCAACCGTCGCCGTGGTATGCTGGAAGGCATGGACAATCGTGCCGGTGCACAGGTTATCAAAGCAAAAGTACCGTTGAGTGAAATGTTTGGTTATGTAACCCAGCTTCGTTCTTTGTCTTCCGGCCGGGCTTCCAGTACCATGGAGTTTTCTCATTATTCTCCGGCGCCAAATAATATTGCTGAGGAAGTTATTGCAAAAGTGAAAGGTAAAGTCAATGCTTAACAGGTATTAACTTCATTATAGTTGATTCATAAATCCTGCTTGTAAATCAAGCAGGATTTTTTTATGGGCTTATCCTTATAATAATTAATGCAAATCAAGTTTTTGAGATACAGCTGGCATTGGATTTGATAAATATAAAATAGAAATTCAATCCGTTTTTAGGATTCTTTTGTTGGCCAGACGCCAATTTATGAAAAACACAATGTTCTAAGGGTTAAGGACTCAGCGATGGGTCCTTAATTTTTTGCAGTAACTGGTTTCATAAAGCCTGAAAGTCAAACGGATAGGATAGTGGCCCTGAATTGAAAATGAGTTTTTCCACAGTATATAAAATTCTTTATCAACTATTTGGAAGGTATAGCTCTCAACCATACCTTTGCACTCCCAAAAGAAAATTGGGTTTTCACACATGTCGCAGCGAATCAGAATCAAATTACAGTCTTACGATCACAACCTGGTAGATAAATCAGCTGAAAAGATCGTAAAAACAGTACGCAGTACCGGTGCTGTAGTTACAGGTCCAATTCCTTTACCTACCCGCCGTAAGATATTTACCGTATTGCGTTCACCTCACGTAAATAAGAAGAGTCGCGAACAGTTCCAGTTAGCTACGCACAAGCGTTTGCTGGATATTTACACGTCCTCCTCCAGAACGGTGGATGCATTAAGCAAATTGGATTTGCCCAGTGGAGTAGAAGTAGAAATTAAAGCATAACCCTATTCCGCCGGTTGGCGGGTCTTAGGATAAGTTCTTATAATATAAATAATTTTTCATCTCTCAATCCCGCCCCTGGCAGGAGAAAAGAGCTCTGATAGTAATCTCTCAATGCTGTGTCTTTGAAGACAGGTTGGGGGTATATAAAACAAGCCATTCAGGGTTTGTTTACTGCCGGTACTTCCCCAAAAAGGAAAAGGTCGGTGGCAAACGGGGATTGACCCTTCGTTGCACACAGGGTGACCATGTCACTGGTAACGAAGGATGTCCCAATAACCTTGCTGGCATAAATTGAACAACCATGAAAGGTATTATTGGGAAAAAAATTGGGATGACCAGCATCTTCGATCCTTCGGGCAAACAAACCGCCTGTACGATTATTGAAGCAGGCCCCTGTGTTGTTACCCAGGTTAAAACAACCGAAACAGACGGGTACAATGCCTTATCACTTTCTTTTGGCGATAAAAAGAAAAACACTCCACTAAATCTGAGATTAATCATTACGCAAAAGCTCAGACAGCTCCTAAGAAGATTACAAGAGAGTTTCGTAACTATTCCATTGAAAAAAATATTGGTGAAACTATTACGGTCGACATTTTCGCTGAAGGCGATGCTGTTGAAGTAGTAGGTACTACAAAAGGTAAAGGGTTCCAGGGTGTTGTAAAACGTCATGGGTTCCATGGTGTGGGTCAGCAATCTCACGGTCAGCATGATCGCCAGAGAGCGCCGGGTTCATTAGGTAACTCATCAGATGCTGCCCGTGTAATGAAAGGTATGAAAATGGGAGGTCGTATGGGTAGTGACCGGGTAAAACTGAAAGGTCTTACCGTGATAAAAATATTTGCCGAGAAGAATTATATTCTTGTTAGTGGTTCTGTGCCGGGTTTTAACGGTTCAATTGTTTATATCCAGAAATAACGGACAACGGAATTTTGTTCCGCTGTAAAAAAGTGTCAATAATGAAAGTTGAAGTTTTAAATACAAAAGGAAAAGCAACAGGCAGATCGGTTGAGCTTCCCGAAGAAATTTTCGGAACGGAGCCCAACAATCATGTTATTTACCTCGCGGTAAAACAATACCTCGCTGCGCAACGCCAGGGTACACATAAAGTTAAAACCCGTGCGGAAGTACAGGGTGCAAGCCGTAAGCTGCACAAACAAAAAGGTACCGGTGGAAGCCGTAAGGGTAATATCCGTAACCCCTTATATAAAGGGGGTGGTACCATTTTTGGGCCAAAGCCGCACCTGTATGATTTTAAATTAAACCGTAAAGTAAAAGACCTGGCAAAGATTTCTGCCCTTTCCTACAAAGCAAAAGAGCATGCCATTTTCATTGTAGAGGATATCACCATGGATTCACCAAAAACCAAAACTTTTGTTGACATCCTGGGCAATCTGAATGTAGCAGATAAAAAAGCGATGTACATTATGCCGGAGAACAATACCAATGTTGAACTTTCTATCCGTAATGTGCCTTCGGTATTAGGTATGTTGCTGAGCGACATTAACACATACGATATTGTAAATTCAGAAGTGTTGATTTTGACGGAGAGTGCTGCAAAGATTTTTTCGGAGGAAGAAAAAGCGGAAGCTTAATTTATAAAATATTCAAACGAGTAAGCGATGAAATTTTCTGAAATATTAATAAAGCCGATTTTAACTGAGAAGGCAAACGCCCAGCAGGAAAAACTGCGTCGCTATGCTTTCAAAGTAGCCCGGAAGGCAAATAAACTCGAGATAAAAAAAGCTGTTGAAAGCTTTTACGGTGTTACGGTTACCAATGTGAATACATCGGTATCTCCGGGTAAAAATAAAAGCCGCTTTACAAAAGCTGGTGTGATCTCTGGCCGCAAGCCGAGTTACAAAAAAGCTTATGTAACTGTCGCTGAGGGTGAAAACATTGATTTGTATTCAACTATTTAAACCCGTAATCAGGAATGGCTTCAACAGCCGCTAATGTTGATCAAAAAAGAAATTGAAAAATGGCACTAAGAAAATTTAAACCAGTTACAGCAGGAACCCGTTGGAGAATCGGTAATGCATATGCTGAAGTAACTACCAACATTCCTGAAAAAAGTCTCCTGGAGGCTAAGCCCAGAACCGGTGGTCGTACCTCTTCGGGTCGTATGTCCATGCGTTACATCGGTGGCGGTCATAAGAAAAAATACCGGATCATTGATTTTAAAAGAAATAAAGCAGGTGTTGCCACGGTAGAATCCATTCAGTATGATCCCAACCGTACTGCGTTCATCGCATTGGTGAATTATGCGGATGGTGAAAAACGTTATATTCTGGCTCCCCAGGGTTTACAGGTTGGAAGCAAAGTGGAAAGTGGTCCTGATGTGGCTCCCGAAGTTGGGAATGCTTTACCGATGAAGCATATGCCCTTGGGTACCAATGTGCACAATATTGAAATGCAGCCAGGACAGGGTGGCAAATTAGCCCGCAGTGCCGGTTCTTCTGCACAGTTGACCAACAAGGAAGAAAAATATGCCATATTAAAAATGCCTTCAGGCGAGTTAAGAAAAGTGCTGATCAATTGTTGCGCCACCGTAGGTGTTGTAAGCAATAGTGACCACTTCCTGCAAAGTATGGGTAAGGCCGGACGTACCCGTTGGAAAGGCACCAGACCCAGAACCCGCGGTGTAGCGATGAACCCGGTAGATCACCCGATGGGTGGTGGAGAAGGAAAAGCATCCGGTGGTCAGCCCCGTAGCCGTAACGGACAGTATTCAAGAGGTCTGAAGACGAGAATCAAAGGAAAAGGAAGCGATAAAATGATTATTCAGCGTAAGAACGGAAGCAAGATTTCCAAGTAAACAAACTAATTAATAATTCAACGTCATAAAACATGGGTCGTTCGATAAAAAAAGGTCCGTATGTAGCCGCTCATCTTGAAAAAAAGGTGTTAGCTATCAACGAAGGCAAAAATAAAAAGAGTGTTATCAAAACCTGGAGCCGCCGTTCTACGATTACTCCTGATTTTGTTGGGCACACATTTGCAGTACACAATGGCAACAAGTTTATTCCGGTGTATATAACCGAATTCATGGTAGGACATAAGTTGGGTGAATTTGCACCCACCCGCCAGTTCAAAGGACACTCAAGTAAGAAAGTAGAAGCTTAATAAAGAAATTGAATAAAAATGGAAGCAGTAGCTAAACTGAGAAATTATCCGACATCGCCGCGTAAAATGCGTTTACTGGCTGACCTCATTCGGGGTCAGAAAGTTGAAAAAGTATTGGCTGAATTGGAACATAATTCCAAACATCCGGCCGTGCCTCTCCGTAAACTGGTGTTGAGTGCTATCAGTAACTGGAAACAGAAAAATGAAGGGGCTGATGAAAGCCTGTTAGTGATAAAAACCATTTTTGTAGATGGTGCCCGGACCTTGAAACGTATGCGCCCGGCTCCGCAGGGACGTGGTTACAAGATCCGCAAACGCAGCAACCACGTAACTGTGATTGTTGATATAAAAGAAAATAAAAATTAAACGAATTAATAAACCAATAACATGGGTCAAAAAGCAAATCCGATTGGTAACAGATTAGGCATCATCCGTGGATGGGAATCTAACTGGTATGGCAGCAAAAAAGATTACGCCGGCAAACTGATTGAGGATCACAAGATCAGGACGTATCTGAATGCCCGTATCAACAAGGGAGGTATCTCAAAAATTGTTATTGAGAGAACCCTGGGCAAGCTGATCATAACGATTCATACATCCAAGCCTGGTATCATTATCGGTAAAGGTGGCGGGGAAGTGGATCGTATCAAAGAGGAATTGAAAAAACTCACCGGTAAGGACGATGTTCAGATCAACATCCTGGAGATCCGCCGCCCGGAACTGGATGCGATGATTGTTGGGGATACCATTGCCCGCCAGATTGAAAACCGGATCAATTTTAAAAGAGCCACAAAAATGGCCATCGCTTCTGCGCTTCGTATGGGTGCTGAAGGAATCAAAATAAAATTGAGCGGTCGTTTGGCTGGTGCTGAAATTGCCCGTAGCGAAGAATTCAAACAAGGCCGTGTTCCGCTGCATACCTTTCGGATGGATATTGATTATGCAAATGTATTTGCACAAACAGTTTACGGAAAGATTGGTATAAAAGTATGGGTTTGTAAAGGTGAGGTATTAGCAAAAAGAGACCTGAATCCAAACTTTATTGCGGGTGGTAAAAATGAGGCCGGTGGAGAAAGAAGAGAAAGGAGAGAGGATCATCGTGGAGGCGACCGTCGTGACGACAGAAGAGGCGGTGGTGGTGGTGGAGACCGGAGAGGTGGTGGCGGAGGTGGAAGAAGAAACTAAAGAAAAGTTACGAGTTACGTCCGCCGGTTGGCGGAACGAGCCGTATCATTAAAATAAAGAGTTTAATTGCTATAGCTCGCAGCTAATAGCTCAAAGCTTAAAAAAAATGTTACAACCGAAAAGATCGAAGCACAGGAAGATGCAGAAAGGCCGCATGAAAGGCGAAGCTAAAAGAGGGACGACCATTGCTTTTGGTACGTATGCTTTGAAAGCATTGGATCAGCATTGGATTACCGACCGCCAGATTGAAGCAGCACGCCAGGCGCTTACCCGTGAAATGAAAAGGGAAGGAAATGTGTGGATCCGCATTTTCCCTGATAAACCCATTACCCGCAAACCGGCGGAAGTGAGAATGGGTAAAGGTAAAGGTAACCTGGAGTTCTGGGCTGCTGTGGTAAGACCAGGCCGCATCTTATTTGAAGTGGATGGCGTTGATGAAAAAATTGCCCGCGCCTCTTTAGCACTGGCTGCCGGTAAATTACCTATTAAAACAAAATTTATTGTACGCCGTGATTTAGTCACAGCGTAGGAATTAATAAATCGAATAGCGATGTCAAAGAAAGCAGATTTTGTAAAAAGTATCCATGGGATGAATGAGCAGGACTTAACGGCCCGCCTGGAAGAAGATAAGCAGCGATTAAAAAAACTGGAGTTTGCTCATACCATTTCTCCATTGGAGAATCCGATGACCATCCGGGGTTTGCGCAGAGATATTGCCCGGTTGATAACTGAATTAAAGTTGAAGCAAGACCAAGCATAATAAAGTTAATACAATGGAAGAAAGAAATTTAAGAAAGACAAGAACGGGTGTTGTAACCAGCAACAAAATGGCCAAGACCATCACCGTGGCTATTGAAAGAAAGGTGAAACACCCTATCTATGGTAAGTTCGTTAAGAAAACAACCAAGCTTCATGCACATGATGATAAGAATGAATGCAGCATCGGAGACCTGGTAAAAATTATGGAAACCCGCCCGCTTAGCAAAACAAAACGCTGGAGGCTGGTGGAAGTGGTGGAGAAAGTGAAGTAATTAGAAAAGCTACAAGACCTGTCCGCCGGTTGGCGGAACGAGTCGTAGAAAGTTTAATAGATTGTAATAATTGCTAAAAGCTCGCAACTCGCAGCTAATAGCACAAAGCTTAGAAAAATGATTCAGCAAGAAAGCCGGTTAAATGTTGCGGACAACAGTGGTGCCAAAGAGGTGCTTTGTATCCGTGTACTCGGCAACAGCGGTCAGCGTTATGCCCGGATTGGGGATACAATTGTTGTTACGGTAAAGGATGCCATACCGGCGGGAGGTATCAAGAAAGGAACGGTGGCCAAAGCGGTAATCGTTCGTACGACTAATAAGTTGCGTCGTAAAGACGGATCCTATATTCGGTTTGATGATAATGCGGTAGTGATATTAAACCAGTCAGATGAACCGAGGGGTACCCGTATTTTCGGACCAGTCGCCAGAGAGCTCCGGGATAAAGGATATATGAAAATCATTTCATTGGCGCCAGAAGTTTTATAATATTTGAGTAAAAGGGTTCAAACCCATTAATGACAGATAACATGAAAGCAAGATTTAAACCAAAGTACAATATCCGTAAGGGAGACAGTGTGGTGGTTATTACCGGGGATGATAAAGATTTATCAAAACCAAGAATTGTAAAAGAAGTTTTAGTGGAATCAGCTAAAGTCCTGGTAGAAGGGGTTAACATTATAACCAAACATACCAAGCCTTCAGCTCAGAATACCAAAGGGGGTATCATCAAAAAAGAAGCGCCGATCCATATCAGTAATGTGATGCTTTGGGATGCTGCCCAAAAATCGGGAGCAAAAATAACCCGGGTTAGAAAAGAGGGAAAAACGGAAAGGGTTTTTAAAATAAAAAAAACGCAGGGAGGTAAATAATAATGAGTACGAAAAAATATACCCCAAGACTGGCGGATAAGTACAGAAACGAAGTGGTGCCGGCATTAGTAAAGAAATTTAATTATGACACCGTTATGCAGGCTCCTAAATTGGAGAAGATCTGCCTCAACCGTGGTGTGAATGGCGCTGTTACTGATAAGAAGCTGGTGGATATTGCACTGGATGAGCTGACAACCATTTCAGGTCAGAAAGCCATGGCGACCATGTCAAAGAAGGACATCTCCAACTTTAAGCTGCGCAAAAACATGCCGATCGGAGCACGGGTAACGTTGCGTGGTGTAAAGATGTATGAGTTCCTGGATCGCTTTATCGCTGTAGCATTGCCCCGGGTACGTGACTTCAAAGGCGTGAATGAAAAAGCATTTGACGGACGTGGTAACTATACATTGGGCATAACCGAACAAATTATTTTCCCGGAGATTGATATCGATAAAGTAAATAAGATTACCGGTCTTGATATCACTTTCGTAACAACGGCCAGCACAGACGAAGAAGCCTATGAGTTATTGAAAGAGCTGGGAATGCCATTCAGAAACGCAGCAAAAAGTAGTTCAAACTAAAAAAAATAATAAACAATTATGGCTAAAGCATCAGTAAAGGCCAGGCAAAGAAAAAGGGAGAAGATGGTAGCGCAGCATGCAGTTAAAAGAGCAGAGCTGAAGAAAGCAGGCGATTGGAAAGGGCTGGATGAATTGCCCAGGAACTCTTCCAGAGTCCGTTTGAAAAATCGTTGCCAGATAACCGGCCGTCCGAGAGGCTATGTTCGTTATTTCGGTCTTTCCCGGATCATGCTCAGGGATATGGCATTGAATGGAAAAATTCCCGGTTTGAAAAAAGCAAGCTGGTAAAAAAATTAAATTAGTAAACTAAACTTTTCCAATTATCCCGATAAGATCGGGACGTAGGAGGGCAAAAAATATGGTAACAGATCCTATAGCAGATTTCCTGACCAGAATCCGAAATGCGCAAATGGCCGGTCACCGCGTGGTTGACATTCCAGCTTCTAATCTGAAGAAGCGTATGACAGAGATTCTGTATAACCAGGGATATATCCTGAAGTACAAATTTGAAGAGGATAACAAGCAAGGCATTATTAAAATTGCTTTGAAGTATGATCCTTCAACCAAACAGCCTGCTATTCAAAGCATGGAACGGATCAGTAGTCCGGGTTTGCGTCAGTATGCAAAGCCGGTTGAGTTCCGTCGTGTGAAGAATGGACTGGGTGTGGCAATCCTGTCAACTTCAAAAGGAGTGATGACTGATAAAGAAGCAAAAGTGCAAAACGTAGGTGGCGAAGTTCTTTGCTACATATATTAATAATTATTACTGATACATTAAGCTGAAACTATACTAAGCTGACCGGTCAGTAAAAAAATAAAAAAACCAAGTAATTATGTCTCGTATAGGAAAACAACCGGTAGTGGCTCCCAGTGGTGTCACCATCTCAGTGGGAAAGGACAATGTGGTATCCGTAAAAGGGCCCAAAGGAGAATTGAAGCAGGCTATCGACCGCGATATCACTGTAGAAGTGAAAGACGGCCAGATAACATTTGCCCGTCCCACTGATCAGATACGTCACCGGGCTATGCATGGTCTGTATCGTTCCCTGGTCTCTAATATGGTGAAAGGAGTGACTGAAGGTTATCAGCGTAAACTGGAATTGATCGGTGTGGGTTTCAAAGCAGCCAACCAGGGTAATGTACTCGACCTTTCTTTAGGGTTTTCACACAATATCATTTTTGAGATACCAAAAGAAATTAAAGTAGTAACTGCCCAGGAAAAAGGTCAGAACCCAATGATTACGTTAGATGGTATCGATAAGCAATTAATTGGCCAGGTGGCAGCTAAAATACGGGGCCTTCGTAAACCTGAGCCCTACAAAGGAAAAGGGGTACGTTATCTTGGCGAAGTGGTTCGTAAGAAAGCTGGTAAGGCAGCTGGTAAATAAGATCCGTTACTGGCTACTGGTTGCCGGTGATTGTTGAAAGTTGAAAAATTAGTTTAAGTAACCAGGTACAAAAACAGCAGAAACAGCCTTGGCAGCATCAAGGCATAAAATAAAAGAAATGAATCCAAAAGTTAAGTCACAAAGAAGAAAGAACATCCGTTACCGCATTCGCCGGAAGATCGGCGAAGGATCAGCGCAGAAACCCCGGTTGTCTGTGTTCAGAAGCAATACGGATATCTATGTGCAATTGATTGATGATGCCAATGGCCAGACGCTGGCAGCCGTTTCTTCAAAAGATAAAGCGATCAATGCACAGAAAGTTAATAAAGTAGAAAAGAGTAAAATGGTAGGAGAAGCCATCGCCAAAAAGGCGGTTGAGTTGGGAATTAAAGATGTCACATTTGATCGTGGGGGATATCTCTATCACGGCCGTGTGAAATCAGTAGCAGACGGAGCCAGGGAAGGTGGTCTTAAATTTTAAGCAAAAAAACAGTCAAACTTTAATTACAAGTATACATGGCAAAGTACAACGTAAACAGGGTAAAAGCAGGTGATCTGGAACTGAAAGATAAAGTGGTTTCCATCAACCGGGTTGTAAAAACCACCAAAGGCGGTAGAGCCTTTAGTTTTTCTGCACTCGTGGTTGTTGGAAATGAGAATGGCGTAGTTGGTCACGGATTGGGTAAAGCCAAAGAGGTTCAGGAAGCCATTACCAAAGGAATAGAGGATGCGAAAAAAAATCTTATTAAAGTTCCGGTGATGAAAGGTACTATCCCTCATGATCAGTGGGCTAAAGAAGGTGCTGCGAAGGTGTTGATTAAACCAGCTGCTCATGGTACGGGTGTAATCGCCGGGGGTTCTATGCGTGCTGTCCTGGAGAGTGCCGGTGTTACCGACGTATTGGCCAAATCATTAGGTTCTGCTAATCCACACAACGTGGTGAAAGCAACTTTCAAAGCACTGGCATTGTTACGTGAACCCATCAGTGTTGCAAAAACCCGTACACTGGGTTTAAAGAAGGTCTTCAACGGTTAATCCGCTTATAAACGAATTGAATTATGAAAAAGATAAAGATAACATTGGTTAAAAGTCCTATCGACAGGCCGGAGCGTCAGAAACTGACGGTACGGGCATTAGGTCTTAATAAAACAAACTCTACAAAAGAAGTAGAAGCGACTCCGCAAATATTAGGTATGATCCGTAAGGTGACCCACCTGTTAAAAGTGGAAGAAGTATAATAACTTTTGAATTAGAAAGCGAGGGGTGATTCCCCGTTAAGTTAAAAATCAACTATAAAAGATGAAACTACACGAATTACGACCTGCAAAGGGTTCAGTACACAAAGACAAAAGAATTGGCCGTGGTGACGGTTCCGGCCATGGTGGAACCTCGACCAAAGGTACCAAGGGCGGACAAAGCCGCTCCGGTTACAAAAGTAAAATGGCCCACGAAGGTGGTCAGATGCCCATCCAGCGCCGGGTTCCGAAACGCGGGTTTACGAATATTAACCGGGTGGAATTCAAAGTGCTTAACCTGGGACAGATTGAGGAATTGGCTGTGAAATATAGCATCACGGAGTTTTCCCTCGAGAATCTTTATGTGAATGGGTTGATCAGCCAGAATGATAAGGTGAAAATTTTAGGCAATGGTGAATTGAAAGGTAAGTTCACTTTTAAAGTGAATGCCGTAAGCGGTAAGGCCAAAACTGCTATCGAAGCAGCCGGCGGAACAATCGATTTAATAAAATAATTTCGCTAATATGCAACGACGCAGTAACGATGCGTCTTTTATGTTTTAAGGCTTTTAAACTTTTTTTAACCCAGTGAAGAAATTAATACAGACACTCAAAAATATCTGGAGTATCGAAGAGCTGAGAGGCAAGATATTGTTCACCCTGATGATGATTGTTATTTACAGGGTGGGAACGCATATTGTACTGCCCGGTATCGACCCCAACCAGATACAGGCCGGTGGTCAAAACAGTACCGGTATCCTCGGATTGATTGATGCTTTCTCGGGAGGCGCTTTCAACCAGGCTTCCATCTTTGCATTGGGTATCATGCCCTATATCTCCGCATCAATTTTTATGCAGCTGATGACGGTTCTGGTTCCACGTTTTCAAAAGATGCAGAAAGAAGGTGATAGTGGACGTAAAAAAATCACGCAATATACCCGATACCTAACGGTGGCGGTTACCATATTACAGGCATCTGCTTATGTAACTTACCTGCAGGGAATGACGCAACAAACCGGAGGTATCATGGCAGGGTATGTAGGTTATTTCTGGATGTCTACCGTCGTAATATTAACTGCAGGAACTTTATTTGTGATGTGGATGGGCGAAAAAATAACGGATAAAGGTTTGGGAAATGGAACCTCTCTGATCATCATGATCGGAATCGTGGCCCGGCTTCCGCAATCCTTTTTGCAGGAGTTAAGTGCCAAATCTGTTCGGAATGGTCAGATACTAGTTTTTATCGTTGAAATAGCTATCCTGATTTTTATCATCATGGGTTGTATCTTATTGATCCAGGGTGTCAGGAAGGTCCCGGTGAATTATGCAAAACAAATTGTGGGTAATCGCCAGTTTGGAGGTGCCCGGCAATTTTTGCCGTTAAAAGTAAATAGTGCCGGCGTTATGCCGATCATTTTTGCTCAGGCCATAATCTTTATCCCGACTATTTTTGCCAATTTTAATCCTACAGGCGGGGGTCGTTTCCTCATGGCGCTGAATGATCATAGCAATGTCTGGTATATGCTGATCTATTCTTTTGTGGTTATTGGATTTACCTTTTTGTACACTGCTTTGATCTTTAATCCCAAGCAGATTGCCGATAACCTGAAGCAGAATAATGGTTTCATTCCCGGAGTAAAGCCGGGACAGCCGACTGCCGATTATATCGGGATTATCATGGATAGAATTACATTACCCGGCGCTATTTTGCTGGCCTTTGTTGGAATTTTGCCAGGTATTGCGCAGCGATTTGGGGTAACACAACAGTTTGCCACTTTCTTTGGGGGCACATCGTTACTGATTATGGTAGGTGTAATTCTGGATACGTTGCAACAGATCGAGACACAATTACTGATGAGGCAATATGATGGTTTGATGAAAAGTGGCCGGATCCAGGGCAGGCAAACAACTTCAGCAGTTCAAATGTAAAATTAGTATATATATTTCTCCACCCGGTAAGCAAGACTTGCCGGGTTTTTCTTTTTTAAGGATATTTGCAGATGATGATTTATAAAACAGCGGAAGAGATTGAGTTAATGCGGCAAAGTGCTTTGCTTGTCAGCAAGGCCCTGACGGAAGTGGCCTTATTTCTGAAACCAGGTATTACGACATTTTCCATTGATAAAATGATCAGTGAATTTATCCGGGATAACCAGGCAATTCCCTCTTTTCTGAATTATCATGGTTACCCGTATAGTTCCTGTATTTCAGTTAATGATGTGGTGGTACATGGGTTTCCGGGTAAAAATGAATTGAAGGATGGGGATATTATTTCAGTGGACATTGGTGTGATACGGAATGGATGGCATGGGGATCATGCATATACGTTTGCTATAGGACAGCCGGGTAAAGAAGTTTCTGAGCTGATACAGGTAACCAAAGAATCATTATATAAAGGCATTGAAAAAGCTATTGCCGGCAACAGAATCGGTGACATTTCCTTTGCCATACAGGAGCATACGGAAAAAAAATACGGCTATGGTGTTGTACGGGAATTAGTGGGTCATGGCCTTGGAAGAAGTTTGCATGAAGATCCCCAGGTTCCAAACTATGGTAAAAGAGGGAGTGGCCCTAAATTAAAAGAAGGCCTGGTGCTGGCTATCGAGCCTATGATCAATCTCGGTAAAAGAGATGTTTACACAGAGGAAGATGGTTGGACGGTACGAACAAAGGACGGAAAGCCATCCGTACATTTTGAACATGATATCTGTGTGCAGAAAGGTAAAGCCGATATTCTTTCAGATTATAGTATCATCGAAGAAGCAGAGCAGGCCAACCCGAATCTGTTCTCAAGTCATCCCGTTAAGCTTTTTGACGGAGGGCATTAGTATTTCACATGATAAAGAAAAAATTAATTGTAGTGGGCGGAGGAGCTGCTGGTTTTTTCTGTGCAGTAAATGCTGCCCGGATGAACCCTCACTTGAAGGTGATACTTGTTGAAAAGACCCATAAACTTTTATCCAAAGTAAAAGTCAGTGGTGGTGGACGTTGCAATGTTACACATGCCTGTTTTGATATAGCAGAGATGAGTAAAAAATATCCCCGCGGCGGTAATTTTGTTAAGAAAACCTTTCACCGGTTTTTTACAACGGATACGATCAAGTGGTTTGAAGAAAGAGGTGTGAAACTGAAGACAGAAACGGATGGTAGAATGTTTCCGGTTACGGATTCATCGCAAACCATTGTTGATTGTTTGCTGAAAGAAGCAAATTCTTATGGGGTTGAGATCCTCATGAATGCCGATGTTAAAAGGGTTATCCAATCATCGGGAAGGTTTACATTAGTACTTTCAGACGCCCGTAATCTGGTTGCTGACTATCTCTGCATTGCCAGTGGCGGTTATTCAAAATCTGCGATGTTTGACTGGCTGAAAGAACTGGGACATACCATTGAAGATCCCGTGCCTTCTTTGTTTACATTTAACCTGCCAGCCGGACAGGCAGGTATGCCGGGGCATCCGATAACCAAACTGATGGGCGTAAGCGTGGAGTATGCAAGCGTGAAAATTGCGGGGACAAAACTTGAACAAAAAGGGCCACTGCTGATAACCCATTGGGGGTTGAGCGGTCCTGTTATTCTTAAATTAAGTGCCTGGGGTGCCCGGGATTTAAAAGAAAGGAATTGGGAATTCGGAATTACGGTCAATTGGTTGCCTGGCGAAAATGAACTGCGCGTTAAAGAAAAATTTATTCAACTCAGGTTTGAGCTTGCTTCTCAGAAAATTTCAGGCAAAAATGTATTTGGTCTGCCTCAGCGTTTGTGGCTTTTTTTGCTGGATCATTCAAAAGTAAATAAAGAAACCCGGTGGGCTGATTTGACGGCCAGGGATGAAAACAGGTTGATCCGTAATTTATGTGCTTGTGAATTTTTCATAAAAGGAAAGACGACTTTTAAAGAGGAATTTGTAACAGCCGGAGGTATCAGGCTGAATGAAATTGACCCTAATACGATGATGAGTAAAAAGATTCCCAATCTTTTCTTTGCCGGTGAAATAATGGATGTGGATGGTGTAACCGGCGGATTTAATTTTCAACATGCCTGGACAAGCGGTTTTATTGCTGCACAAAACATAGGTGGCCCGGTTAGCTAAAAAAATTTACTCCGGACTATCCATTTATACTTTCTGAACCGGGTTGGATAAATGCTGTAGGGAAATATTCAAAGCTTTGGTATATTCATCCTTAAAAACTTTTGCTTTATCCCTTACTGAAAATATGGGTCACCCTTGCTGCAAAGATCTTTTGCAGGAGAATTATCATCAATGTTCCGGAGAGACTAAAGATGGATGGCCCCTTGTTGCTGGCTGCTAATCATCCCAATTCTTTTCTGGATGCTATCCTGCTGGACATACTTTTTAAAAACCCGGTTTGGTCGCTGGCCCGGGGGGATGCTTTCAAGAACCCTTTTTATAAAAAGGTCTTAACGAAATTGAAGATATTACCTGTTTACAGAACCAGTGAAGGTGTGGAAAATCTCGAAATTAATTATACAACCTTTGCAGCCTGTAAAGAAATTTTCAGGAATAAGGGCATTGTGCTGATGTTCAGTGAAGGGAAATGTATTAATGAATGGCATTTGCGTCCGTTGAAAAAAGGAACAGCCCGCCTGGCCATCTCCAGTTGGCAGGATGAAATTCCCGTTACAGTACTTCCTGTGGGAATTAATTATAGTTCGTTCCGGAAATTTGGGAAAAATATTTTTTTAAATTTTGGCAACCTTATTTCTAAAGCGGATATTTCAATAAGCGAAACTGACGGAAAGAAACACCAGACTTTTAACAACAGACTCCTGGAAGAACTGCAGCCATTGGTTTTTGAAATACCCCAAACAGATAAACTGCTAAGGGAAAAATGGCTTGTTGTAAAACCGTCCGTATTTTCAAAAATGGTATTTGCGCTGCCGGCTTTTTTGGGATATATTTTTCATATATTTTTTTATTTGGCTATCCGTTATTTTGTACGCACAAAAACCCGCGACTCTGATCATTATGATTCTGTGCTTCTTGCTTTACTTATTTTTCTTTATCCTTTCTATTTGCTGTTGATTACATTTTTGATGTTTTGGTTTACCTGCAGTTGGATGAGTTTAGGGGTCTTATTGTTGTTGCCTTTTACGGCCTGGGCCTATGTTCAGGTCAAGGAACAGCTGGATACATAATGAAGGGGAATGATGGTTCAAAACAGCCTTATAACTATCATATAATCAGATATATATACTTTAAATGTTGTTTGGGTAATAACTTTTTTTACTCCCGACTAAAGCCTTCTGACTCCGGACTTTTTGCCCTATCTTTGCTGCCCCGAAAATAAAACCCTTCGGGAATAAATAATGTTTGAAAATATCATTAAAAAACAACTAAACGCTGATGCACAGGAGTCCGGTGCTGATCCGATTGCTGTCGGAACAGAAACGGCTACAGCGACAACAACTGCACCTGTTGAAGAGGCTACGGAACCAAAAGTAGTCTATGTAGAAACGGCTCACGATGATTTTGACTGGAGTGTTGACAAACGTAACGTCACTTCTTACACAAAAGAAGAAAAGGAAAAATATCATACGGTGTATGATAACACGTTTGTGCAACTGAATGACGGACAAATGATGAAAGGTATTGTAGTTGGTCTAACCAAAACGGACGTCGTACTTAACATCGGTTTCAAAAGTGATGGTTTGATTTCATTAAATGAATTCCGCGACCTGCCCAACCTGACCGTAGGTGATGAAGTGGAAGTTATGATCGTTGAGAAAGAGGACCGGGATGGACACCTGAACCTGAGTCGTCGGCAGGCCCGTATTACCCGGGCATGGGAAAGAATTGTGGAAGTGCATAAGACAGGTGAAGTGATCACCGGTACCGTAACTTCAAAAACGAAAGGTGGTTTGATCGTTGATGTATTTGGAATGGAAACATTCTTACCGGGTTCACAGATTGATGTGAAGCCTGTTACAGACTACGATCAGTTTGTTGGAAAAACTATGGAATTCAAAGTAGTTAAGATCAACGAGACTATCAAGAATGCTGTTGTATCACACAAAGCACTCATCGAAAGTGATATCGAAGCGCAACGCGCAGAGATCATGAGCAAACTCGAGAAAGGACAAGTACTGGAAGGAACGGTGAAGAACATCACGGATTTTGGTGCTTTCATGGACCTGGGTGGTTTAGATGGTCTGCTTTATATAACGGATATTTCCTGGGGACGTATCTCTCATCCGACAGAGGTGCTGAAACTTGATCAGAAGATCAATGTGGTCGTACTAGATTTTGATGATGATAAAAAACGTATAAGCCTTGGTCTGAAACAACTGACGCCGCATCCCTGGGATGTATTGGCAGAGAACATTGCAGAAGGCAATATCATAAAAGGTAAAGTAGTGAATATTGAAGACTACGGGGCATTCCTCGAAATTCAGCCGGGCGTTGAAGGCCTTGTTCACGTTTCCGAAATTACCTGGGCGAATACGCCGATCAATGCAAAAGAATTCTTTAAGCTGGGTGATGAGCATGAAGCTAAAGTGGTAACTCTGGATAAAGCCAGCCGTAAGATGAGTTTGTCTATCAAACAACTTTCTGCTGATCCGTGGAATGATATTGAAACCAAATTTGCTGAAAGCAGCCGCCATACCGGTCTGGTAAAGAATATTACCAATTACGGTGTGTTTGTTGAACTGGCAGCAGGTATCGGTGGTATGATACATATCAGCGATCTGAGCTGGCTGAAGCGATTCAATCACCCAAGTGAGTACACGAAAGTCGGAGCTAATATAGACGTTGTGATTCTTGGAATTGATAAAGAAAACCGCAAATTGCAGCTAGGACACAAACAGCTGGAAGAAGATCCCTGGAATACCCTGCAGGACACCTTTGCGATTGGCAGCCTTCATGAAGGAACTGTAAGCCGCCGGGATGATAAAGGTGCTACCATTCAGTTGCCTTACGGCCTGGAAGGGTTTGCTCCTAACCGTCACCTGACAAAAGAAGATGGCAAGAGTATCGGTGCAGAAGAATCTGCCCAGTTTATGGTTATTGAGTTTGACCGCAATGAAAAACGCATTGTTGTTTCTCATACACGTATCTGGGAGCAGGGCAAAGTAGAAGAAGCAGAAGTGGTGAAGAAAGAAGCGAGAGCTGAAGCGGATAACACCCGGAAGGCTGTAAAGAACGTACAGGCCAAAGTGGAGAAAGCAACTTTAGGTGATCTGGGTGTACTCGCCGATCTGAAGAAGAAAATGGATGGAAGTGGTGAAGAACCGGCAGCTGAAGAAGCAAAACCTGAATAAATTAAAAAGGTTTACCAGATAGAAACCCTTCCGTCAAACGGAAGGGTTTTTTTTCGGTGATCATTTTTATAAATAAACCGGATTTATTTACAATTCGTTAATTTGAGTCATCATTGCTTGTCAAAACATATTTCATGGCTTCCCTAGGTGAAAGGTTACGGAATTTTCATCCGGTTAGAAAAATAGTTTATTTTTTTGTAGGGTTATTTTCCTACCCCGGTCTGGCTATTGTCAACAAACTGAAGATTTCGGGTACGGAAAATCTCCGGAAACTTCCTCCCAAAAAAGTTTTGTTTGTCAGTAATCATCAAACATATTTTGCCGACGTTATAACTTTTCTTCATATTTTCTGTGCTGTAAAGTGGGGCAAAATCAACCGTCTGGGAATTCCGTATTACCTGCTGAATCCTTTTACCCGGGTAAATTATGTAGCGGCGGAAGAAACCATGAAGGGTAGCTTTATCAGTCGTTTATTTCTACTCGCGGGGGGCTTAACTGTAAAGAGAACCTGGCGATCTGAAGGTAAAGAAGTGAGAAGGGGTCTGGATCCTTCAGATACCCGGAAGATAACACGGGCATTGGAAAATAACTGGGTTATTACTTTCCCCCAGGGGACAACCAAACCTTTTGCTCCCGGCAGGAAAGGGACAGCCTTAATCATTAAACAAATAAAACCAGTGGTAATTCCGGTAGTGATCAGCGGATTCTGGAGGGCTTTTAATAAGAAAGGACTGAAGTTTAAAAAGAAAGGATCCCTGCTCTCCATTGTTTTTAAAGAACCACTGATAATTAATTATGATGCTCCGGCTGAAGACATCATGGCCCAGATCATGGATGCTATTGAACAAAGTAAAAAATACATGATGATGGGGAAACATCATTGGCAAACGACGGATAAATAAACGTACTGTTTGCTTTTCTTATTCTTTAATAAACAAAGCCTTTAGTTCAGTGGCATCATCAGGCTTAAGTTTTCCTCCCAGTATCAATCTCAGTTGTCTTCTACGCAGTGCACTGTCAAATAATTTTTTCTCTTCATCGGTTTCAGCAACCAGTTGTGGAACCGTACGGGGTTTCCGGTTGGGGTCCAGTGCTACAAATGTATAATAGGCCTCATTGCTTTTGTATTTATATTGCTGGGTAAGATCTTCTCCCCAAACTTTCAGGTGGACTTCCATCGACGAGTTAAAAGACCTGGTAACTTTTGCAGCAATGTGTACAACATTTCCCAATTTAATGGGGTTCTCAAATGAAATATTGTCAACGGACGCGGTTACTACCGGAGCATTACAATGTTTTTGTGCCGAAAGAGCCGCTGCAATATCCATCCAGTACATCAACCTTCCGCCCATCAGATTGCCGAATACGTTTGTATCATTGGGGAGTACAATCTCTGTCATGATAATCAAACTACCCGACGATTTTTTTGCTTCCATAATCCGAATTTGAACAAAGATATTCAAATCGTGCTAAAAGCCTGTCAACCGGCAGGCTTTCCTCATTGGCCGGGAAGAATGAAATCTTTACATTTGTCCTTTCAAAAGTTAATAATGGAATCATCACCTGCCGCAATCTCCTTTGATAATACTGAGTTTGCATTTGAATACAAGTCCGACAAACAACTTAAGAAAGCCCGCTTTCTTTTTTCTTTGATGGGGAAACCCTGGCTGGTTCAAATCGGAACCCGGCTTGCACCCTGGTCAGTGAATGCCGGATTACCTGTAAAAGGAATTATTAGGGATACTATCTTTTCTCAATTTGTGGGGGGCGAAACGCTGGAAGAAACGGCCCTGGTTGCCAAAAAATTAGGTGAATATCGTGTTCAGGTAATACTGGATTACGGCGTGGAAGGAAAAGAGGGGGAAGACAATTTTGATAGTGCCTGTGAGATGTTTATTAGGGTAATTAATTATGCTGCCACTCAACCCAATATTCCTTACATGAGTGTGAAAGTAACCGGGTTTGCCCGATTTGCATTACTGGAGAAATTGGATTCATTAATGGATGCAGAAAACGGCACTTTAATGAAACGCTATTTACAAGCCCTGGAAAAATTGGCCCCTGATGAAAGAGAAGAATGGCATCATGTCAGACATCGGGTGATGCGGGTTTGTGAAACCGGGGCAGCAAAAAATGTAGGTGTTTTAATTGATGCAGAAGAAACCTGGATACAGGATCCGGTAGATGCGCTGACGATCCTGATGATGGATACTTTTAACAAAGAAAAGGCGGTTGTATATAATACACTACAACATTACCGTCACGACAGGATGCAGTTTTTAAAAGATTCTTATGAAGCAGCAGTAGAAAGGAAATTCTTCCTGGGGGCTAAACTGGTGCGGGGTGCTTATATGGAAAAAGAAAGAAAAAGAGCTGTTGACATGGGCTACCCTTCACCCATTCAGCCGGATAAGGAAAGTACCGACCGGGATTATAATGCCGCAATAAAATTTTGCATCGATCATATAGATCGGGTTGCCCTGATGGTGGCTTCGCATAATGAAAACAGTAACCTCTATGCCACCCGGTTATTACAGGAAAAAGGATTGTCCCTGAATCATCCGCATGTACATTCCAGTCAGTTATTCGGTATGAGCGATAACATAACTTTTAACCTGGCACATGCCGGCGGTAACGTAAGCAAATATTTGCCCTTCGGGCCTATAAAAGATGTGCTATCCTACCTGATGCGCCGTGCCCAGGAAAATACTTCGGTGAAAGGACAAACCGGCAGAGAGCTCGGATTGATCAAAAAAGAATTAGAACGTAGAGGAGGATAGTCGTTTCTTGATTAACATTTTTACTATTTCATTACCAGGTCACCCAGGTAAATCATCCTTGAAGGAATCATCATTTGGGGGTTGGACGGATTTAGTAAAAGGGTAAGTTTTAGTTTCTTGCCCGACATCAACAAGCTTTTACAGTTTGTTTTAGTAAGATCAAAATTTCCCGGTTTTTCTTTCGTTTCGCTTACAATGACTGTGCTATCACCGGTTATTTCCAGGTCTTTTTTATAAATAGTATTCTTAATATGAGCCCCCTTAACCTGTATTTTCAGGGTCTTATAGTCTTTATATATTGATTTTTTCAGCAACAGCGTAATCCCTTCCTGTTTATCCTGGTTAACTGATTGAACCGCTTTTTTATTGTCAACACAAACAATAGTAGTGTCCTGGGCAGTAATTTTCATAGTGATAGCAATTAGTATAAGTGAAAGAATAATTTTTTTCATATGCTTAAATTAAGTTGTATTTGCAGAACCCGTTTTTATTTTCAATCTTATTATTTAATAACTTTTATATCATCAACCATCTTTTCTAATTCAGGCAGCAGGTCTTTGTTATTGGTTAACAGGGCTACATGAAGGAGCAGGCCTTTTTCAATAGTCTCAGACGGAATTATTTGTTCTTTGAGATAAAAATTACTGGAACTTTCAGAAAAATAGAGCCAATCTACATTTTTCTGTAAAAACCTTCCCGGAGTTTTCAGCGCATTACTATCGGTGTATCCATATTCTTTATGGAACCAGGAAGGATGAAAACCCGAATATATTGTGATACTGGTGAAATTTTTATCTGTTAGATCCCTGTATTTGGTAAGCTTGAAAACACTGAAATCATATTTTTCATCGATCGTTATAAAATAATTCCTGGGAAGTTTGAAAAGAAATTTATTGTTGCCACCCTGGATCATACAGGTTTCGTCTCTGGGTTCCAGGTTGATACTTCGGGTACCTTTTGAAATAGTTTTGAAAATACTTTCAGTCAGGCTGATAAATTGATCTTTCATGGAATACGCAGCAGGGTTAATATAGGCATCGATCCTGCAAACTGTATTGTCGGGTGTTTTTACCAGAAAGCTATTGATAAGAATGCCATTTGCTGTTGAGTCAAACAAGGTCGGCGTGGAAAGAACAGAAATAATAGAGTCATTGTCGGTCAGTATCTTCCGCTGAAAATCGAAATCAGGCTCCACTTCTTTAGAGATATCTTCAAACAGGGTTTTGCCACTCAGGGCAAATAATTCCTTTGCAAAAATCACCAGTTTCATATTGCCCCAGTCAGCAATAATTCTTGTCTCCCGGTTCTCATTAGGATCTGCGGCCATGATATCGGTTACCCGGGGACTAACGATTGCGTTAGCAGGGAAATCGAAATAGATTTTTTTATTTAATACCGGGAGTCTTTTTTCGAGCCGGGTGCTGTCTGTTATACCTTGCCCCTGACAAAAAAAGGAGTTGCCGATGGTTAAAAGAATGATGAATAAAAGCGTAGCCTGTTTTCCCGGGAATAACATGTCTTATTTTTTTGGACTGGTATCAAAGATACATTCAAGACCGTTTCCGTTGCATGAAAGCTGCAATTCTTCGGTTGTGGGATAGGGATAAAATTTCAAAAATCAATTCCCGAATTACAAGTAATTTGCATCTATGCAGCAATACCTAGACCTTCTTCAGCACATCCTGGATAAAGGGAGCATTAAAACAGACCGTACCGGCACTGGAACACAAAGTTGTTTTGGATACCAGATGCGATTTGATTTGCAGGAAGGTTTTCCCCTGGTAACAACCAAAAAAGTGCACCTGAAGAGTATTATTTACGAATTGCTCTGGTTTTTAAAAGGGCAAACAAATATTGCCTATCTGAAAGAAAAGGGTGTAAAAATTTGGGATGAATGGGCCAATGAGCAGGGAGAACTTGGCCCTGTTTATGGGAAACAATGGCGTAGCTGGGAAGGGAAAGAGGGTAAAAAGATTGACCAGATCTCGGATGTAATTTCCCAGATAAAAAACAATCCTGACAGCCGGCGCCTCATTGTGAGTGCCTGGAATGTAGCGGATTTACCAGAAATGGCTTTGATGCCCTGTCACAATATGTTCCAGTTTTATGTTGCCGATGGGAAATTGAGTTGCCAGCTCTATCAGCGGAGTGCGGATGTTTTCCTGGGGGTTCCATTTAATATTGCCTCATATGCTTTATTGACGATGATGATGGCACAAGTTTGTGATTTAATGCCCGGTGATTTTGTTCATACGTTCGGGGATGTGCATATTTACAGTAATCATATGGAGCAGGTGAAATTACAATTGAGCAGAAAACCTTATCCGCTGCCGGTTATGAAATTAAACCCGGCCATAAAAAATTTATTTGATTTCCAGTTTGAAGATTTTACATTAGAAAATTACGAATGTCATCCTGCCATTAAAGCGCCGGTTGCCGTGTAAGTGCTATCAAGTATATTTATTCCTGACTAAAGATTTAGGACCCATGATTATCTCTCTTGTCGTCGCAGCAGCTACTAACAATGCCATCGGTAAAGAGGGTAAGCTGCCCTGGCATTTGCCCAATGACATGAAATTTTTTAAGAATATAACCTGGGGCATGCCGGTGGTAATGGGCAGAAAAACATTTGAAGCGTTGGGAAAAGTATTACCGGGAAGGAAGAATATTGTTATCAGCCGTCAGCCTGGCTGGCGTGCAGCAGGAACGGTTGCGGTGAAAAACATAGATGATGCGCTGTTTGTGGCCAAAGAAACAGATGCCAAAGAAGTCATGGTGATCGGGGGCGGGGAGATCTATAAAGCTCTTTTTGACAGGGCAAAACGCATCTACCTGACAAGGGTTGAAGCTATGCCTGAGGCCGATACTTTTTTCCCTTCAATAAATCCGGATGTATGGTACCTGGTCAGTCAGAAAAACCATGAAGCGGATACAGCAAATGCTTATAACTATTCTTTCCAGGTGTGGGAACGGATCCGTTAATGATACTTATTTTTGATTCATGTATTCCAAATGGCAGCTGGCCGGAAAATATATTAATTTTTACCTCAGGGCTTCCAACGGGAAAGGCCATGGAACTCATTCCCCATTTATCTTTCATTTTATAACAAAGATTCTTAATGATACAGTCCCATACCCGGAATATAAGATACCGGAAGATTTACGCAAAAAATTAATTTCTGATCAGACCATTTTGACCATCGATGATTTGGGGGCGGGATCTGCTATCAGTAAATCGTATAAAAGAACGGTATCTTCTATTGTTAAAAATTCCGTCAAATCAAAAAAAATCGGGCAGCTATTATTCCGGATAGTTAAAGAAAATAAACCAACCACCATTCTTGAACTGGGTACCTCGTTGGGAGTCACCACCTCTTACCTGGCATTGGCTAATCCGGAAGCAACGGTCATTACCATGGAGGGATCAAAGGAAGTAGCAGCAGTGGCCCAAAAAAATTTTACTGCGATGCAGCTCAGGAATATTATTATGAAGGAAGGAAATTTTGATGCTATATTATCAGCCGCTGTTCAGGGGTTACCGGGTGTGGATCTTGCATTTATTGATGGCAACCACCGGCAGGAACCAACAGAAAGATATTTTCAACAACTGTTATCAGCGAGCCATAATGATTCGGTATTTATTTTTGATGATATTCACTGGAGCCGGGAAATGGAACAAGCCTGGGAGAACATAAAAGCCCATCCGTCGGTTACATGTACCATCGACCTTTTCTTTATCGGAATAGTATTTTTCCGGCAGGAATTCCTGGAAAAGGGGCATTTCAGCATCCGGTATTAAAGCTGATTAATAACAGGCCGGGAGCTGAAGAAAATCAGTATTTCCGGCTATGCCACTCATCAAAAAATCAATATCTTCACGGCCTTTAGAAATTTGAGTTTCGGTCAATAATCCAGATTCATTATGACGATTGGTGTTTTAAAAGAACCCGCCCATGAAACAAGAGTCTCGCTGCTGGCGGAAGCGGTCGCTACACTCACTAAAAAAGGAATTACCATTTTGGTTGAACCGGATGCCGGTGAGAAAGCCTTTTGCAGTAACCCCGACTATGAAAAATCAGGGGCGCAGCTGAAATCAAGAAATGAAATTCTTTCCACAGCAGATATTGTTTTATGTATACATCAGCCCGATGAATCAGATTCCGATAGTTTTCGGGACAACAAACTGAAATCTAAAATATTCATTGGAGTTTATCAGCCTTTATTCCATATTGACCGGATAAAACAATGGTCCGCATCCGGGGTAACGGCATTTTCATTGGATATGTTGCCCAGAACCACACGGGCACAGGCCATGGATGTATTGAGTTCCCAGGCAAATATTGCCGGCTACAAAGCGGTGCTGACTGCAGCTAATTCTTACGGAAGATATTTTCCCATGTTCATGACAGCTGCAGGAAGTATTGCCCCTGCAAAGGTCTTAATACTGGGGGCAGGTGTAGCCGGATTACAGGCGATTGCCACTGCAAAAAGACTTGGCGCCGTTGTGGAAGTATTTGACACAAGACCTGCCGTAAAAGAAGAAGTGATGAGCCTGGGTGCAAAATTCGTAGAAGTAGAAGGGGCCGCTGATGCCAGCAAAGCTGGTGGCTATGCCGTGGAACAGTCAGAAGATTTTATGCAACGGCAAAAGGCAAAGATTGCGGAAAGTATTGCTAAAGCCGATATCGTAATTACTACGGCACAGATTCCCGGTAAAAAAGCTCCGATATTAATTACGGAAGAAATGATCAAAGCAATGCGGAATGGTTCGGTGATTGTTGACCTGGCTTCTGCTTCCGGCGGCAATACCCCGGTTACGAAAAATAATGAAACCTTTAAATATAACGGGGTAAGCATTATTGGAAATTCCAGTTTACAATCAACCATGCCGGGTGATGCCAGTAAAGTGTATGGCAAAAATGTATTGAACTTTCTGCAACTGATTCTTACAAAAGAAGGACAGCTCAACCTGAACTGGGAAGATGACCTGGTGAAAGGAAGTTGTATAACACATAACGGTGAAATCGTTCACGAACGTTTAAAATAAAATTATGGACTCAATTCTGAATTGGATAACCGGAAATCAACAGATTATTTATATAGTCATCCTCATGATTTTTGTTGGTATCGAAGTGATAGGGCATGTACCCAGTGTCTTGCATACACCGCTGATGAGTGGTGCCAATGCCATTCATGGGGTGGTTATCATCGGGGCCATTATCGTCATGGGAAAAGCCGAAAGTGGAAATTACCTGGCATTGATTCTTGGTTTTTTGGCGGTGGTATTGGGCACAATAAATGTTGTGGGTGGATTTGTAGTAACGGACAGAATGCTGGAGATGTTTAAGAAGAAAAAATCTCCTAAATCCTCCTAAATGGAGGGCTTTGGATGACTCCGATTAATTGAATTTACTATTGCTCTTTAATATCATCACAAAAAATAGTTCACTTACCGCTCTTAGGGCTGTGGGTGGCAGGTCCCTCCTGCGGAGGGATTTAGGGAGGCTACTTTTATGGAATTCAACATACTTACACTTTGTTATCTTATTGGGTCGGTAACATTTATTCTCGGATTAAAAATGTTATCCCATCCGGCTACTGCAAGAAAAGGGAATTTAATAGCTGCAGCAGGTATGACGATAGCCATTTTCGGAACGATCTTTTTATATAAAGATGATGCGGGTAATAAACTGCATAATTACGGCTGGATATTCGGTGGTATTTTTTTGGGTGGCATTGTAGGTGCACTGGCCGCAAAAAAAGTGAAGATGACCGCTATGCCGGAAATGGTGAGTATGTTTAATGGAATGGGTGGTGCCTGTGCGGCATTGATTTCCATTGTAGAATTTGATCATATATCAAAATTATTTTCAGGGAACGCTACACTTTACCCGCCTCTTAGCCAGCTTGGACCGGATACACTTCCGGCTATTCCAACAGGACATATTTTAATTATTATCCTGGGACTGATCATCGGATCCGTATCCTTTGCAGGTAGTATGATAGCCTGGGGTAAACTCAATGGTAAGGTCAAGGATTTTTCTTTTAAAGGGCAGCATATTTTTAATATTGTTTTGTTGCTGGTTATTTTAGGTTTGGCTGCTTACCTGGTTGGGTGGAAGCCAGCTGCCAGCCCCATAATCTTCTATGCTATTTTTGCATTGTCCTTATCTTATGGTGTATTTTTTGTTTTCCCGATTGGTGGTGCCGACATGCCCGTTGTAATTTCTTTACTAAACTCTTTTACCGGTGTGGCAGCGGCCTGTGGCGGTTTCTTGTACGATAATAAAGTAATGATGACCGGTGGTATCCTTGTTGGAGCAGCCGGAACATTGCTGACGATGCTGATGTGTAAAGCCATGAACCGTTCCTTAACCAATGTATTGATTGGATCGTTTGGCGGCGGTGCCAAAGCTGGTCCTGCAGGTGCAAAGTCACAGGGTGCTTATAAAGAGATTTCGCTCAGTGATACAGCCGTTGTGATGAGTTATGCCCATAAAGTATTTATCGTTCCGGGTTATGGATTAGCAGTAGCACAAGCCCAGCATGCCTGTCATGAGCTGGAAAAAATACTGGAAAGTAAAGGTGTGGAAGTAAAATATGCCATTCATCCTGTAGCAGGACGTATGCCCGGCCATATGAATGTATTGCTGGCTGAGGCAGATGTGTCCTATGAAAAATTACAGGAGATGGAGCAGGCGAATGAAGAATTTTCTTCTACCGATGTGGTGTTGGTTCTGGGTGCCAATGACGTTGTCAACCCTGCAGCTAAAACAGATCCTTCTTCCCCCATCTATGGAATGCCCATATTGGATGTTGAGTTAGCTAAGAATGTTATCGTTAATAAAAGAAGTATGAAACCCGGTTATGCAGGGATTGAAAACAACCTCTTTTTTCAACCAAAAACTTCTATGCTGTTTGGCGACGCTAAGAAAGTTTTGCAGGATCTGATCGGGGAGATAAAGAATTTGTAAACCCACCCCCGAACGTCGTTCCCAACCTTCGCTTTGCTCGGTTGCCTCCAGGGAGGGGAGGCTTCTCACAGCCCTTGCTTATCAGAAACTCTGATAGTAATTGTATATTCGTTCAAATCAAGAATAAAAATTTTAAAAATCAGTTCACATCCCCTCCCTGGAAGGGCGCATTGAGGAAACAAAATGCTATAAAAAGTTGGGGTGCCTGCCTGCCGGTAGGCAGGGGTTGCTGAATTGAATTACCGAACGATGAAGAGTGATTCTGTTTTCCTCTTTCACTGAAAGAAAAAAAACAGAACAAATCAAAGATTGCAACAGACGCTGATAGTAGCACAACAACTGGGTACACAATAAAATAAAAACCATGATAATGAAAAAAATGAATCTTGTTTTGTTGCTCTGGCTTTTTGCTGCTACAGCCCATGCACAAAAATTAATAGGCTTTACTGATGCTGCTGCTGTAAAGCAGGTGGATTGGGAAAAACAATTTGATGCTCAACTGAGTGCGAAGAACCAGGATACCTGGATGCAGTTTCTTACATCCCATCCGCATCATATTGGATCTCCCCAGGGTAAGATCAATGCAGAATATATGGCCGGTCTGTTCCGGTCCTGGGGTTTTCAAACTGAAATTGCAGAATACAATGTATTGTTCCCGACACCTAAAACAAGAATGCTGGAATTATTGGGCAGTAAGCCTTATAAAGCAAAACTGGAAGAATCCGCATTGAAAGAAGACAAAACCAGCGGTCAGAAAGCCGAACAACTGCCTTCATATAATGCGTATTCAGCGGATGGGGATGTGACGGCGGAATTAGTTTTTGTGAATCGGGGTATTCCGGCCGACTATGAGGAACTCGAACGCATGGGAATAAGTGTAAAAGGTAAAATCGTACTTGCAAAATATGGCGGATCATGGAGGGGTATTAAACCAAAAGTTGCAGCTGAACATGGCGCTATTGGTTGTATTATCTATTCTGATCCCGAGGATGATGGTTATGTGCAGGGTGATGTGTATCCTGAAGGTGCCTTCCGTCCAAAGGATGGTGCACAGCGCGGTTCTGTAATGGATATGCCTGTTTACCCTGGAGATCCGCTAACCCCGGGAGTGGGAGCAACCAAAGATGCAAAACGGTTGAACCGGAGTGAAGCAGTTACGATTATGAAAATACCCGTATTGCCTATTTCTTATGAAGATGCGTTGCCCTTTTTACAATCCTTAAAAGGTCCTGTTGTTCCGGCTGCCTGGAAGGGCGGATTGCCGCTAACTTATCATGCCGGGCCAAGTACAGAAAAAGTTCATTTGAAATTACAATTCAATTGGGATATCAAACCCTTGTATAACGTTATTGCAAAAATACCGGGAAGCGAATTTCCGGATGAGTGGATAATCCGTGGCAACCACCATGATGGTTGGGTGAATGGTGCAGCAGATCCGATCAGCGGCATGGTATCAGAAATGGATGAAGCAAAATCTATCGGGGAACTGGTAAAAAAAGGATTGAAGTTGAAACGGACATTGGTTTATTGTGCCTGGGATGGAGAAGAACCGAGTTTGCTGGGTTCTACAGAATGGGCCGAAGATCACCAGGAAGAGTTGCGTAAAAAAGCAGTGGCATATATTAATACCGATGGTAATAGCCGGGGTTTTATTGGTGCGGCCGGTTCTCATACTTTGGAGCCTTTTTTTAATCAAATTGCTGATGATGTTATGGATCCGCAAACCGGGGTTAGTATTAAAGAAAGAAAATATGCCAGCACCCTGGTAAATGCAGATAAGACTGCAAGGGTTAAATTAGCCGGAAATAAAAATATCAAACTATCGGCTTTGGGTGCAGGCTCCGACTGGTCGGGCTTTTTACAATTCCTGGGTATCGCTTCCATGAATCTTGGTTTTGGCGGGGAAGGCTCCGGTGGTGAATACCATTCTATTTATGATTCCTATGATCATTTTATAAAATTTAAAGATCCGGGTTTTAAATATGGAGTGGCTTTGTCAAAAACGGCCGGCCGGGTGATGTTGCGGATGGCGAATGCGGAAGTTTTACCAATGGATGTCAATAGTTTTTATAAAACCGTGGCCGAATACGTTACGGAATTAAAAACATTGCTGGAAAATACGAGAACTGAAACAGAGTTGGAAAATAAAATGATACAGGATAAATTATTTGACCTCGCTGGTGACCCGACCAAAGGATTTCAATCTCCCAAAGTAAAAGAGGTGGTTCCTTTTTTGAATTTCAGTGAACTGGAAAATGCTATGATGCAATTAAAGGTTCAAACAGAAGAATTTCAAAAGCTCTACGGAACGGGAACTCAGTTGCCGGCTGATAAGCAAAAAGAATTAAATGAAATTCTGTATAAAGTGGAACGAAGCCTGATCAATGAAAAAGGGTTACCCCGGCGTTCCTGGTATAAGCACCAGGTGTATGCTCCGGGTTATTATACAGGATACGGGGTAAAAACATTACCGGGTATCCGGGAAGCCATTGAGCAAAGAAACTGGAAGGAAGCCCAGGAAAATATTGCGATCGTTTCAAAAACCATGGAAGCCTATGCTGCTGAGGTACAAAAGGCCGCAATTATTTTTGTAAAGAAACCTTTTTAAAACAATGTTCAGGCCGTAGCACTAATTTTTGGAGGATGCCATTACCCGGGTTATTAATTGATTCGTTATTATCTGTTAAAGGCTTTGATAAGGAAGCTTTTGAGAAAGTTCATAATTCCGGTGAACAGATCACCTCTATCAGGCTAAATCCAGCAAAACCATTTTTAGGGATAAACAATAATTCCATAAGCCAATTAACCAGAATTCCCTGGACTGAATTTGGATTTTACCTGGATACCCGTCCTTCATTCACTTTCGACCCACTCTTTCATGCAGGGTGTTATTATGTGCAGGAAGCCAGCAGTATGTTTTTGGAACAGGCGTTGAAACAATTGGTGGATTTGTCAAAGCCGGTTAGGGTTCTGGACCTATGTGCTTCACCCGGAGGTAAGTCCACGCATATTCATACACTCATTTCAAAAGACAGTTTACTGGTAAGTAATGACGTTATACGTTCCAGGGCTAATGTCTTAAAAGATAATATCATCAAATGGGGTTGTGAAAATGTGGTGGTGACGAATAATGATCCCAGGGATTTTTCAAAATTGGAAAATTATTTTGATGTCATTGTGGTGGATGCTCCCTGCAGCGGCAGTGGTCTGTTTCGCCGGGATCCCGGGGTGATTGGGGAATGGAGTGAGCATAATGTGGAATTGTGTTCGCAACGGCAACAACGGATACTGGCAGATGTATGGCCGGCTTTAAAAGAGCAGGGTATCCTGGTTTATTCAACCTGTTCTTATTCAGAAAAGGAAGATGAGGAAATAGTAAACTGGGTAATAAAAAATTTTTCTGTTGAAAACTGTCTGTTAAAAATTTCTGAATCATGGGAAATCATTGAATCGGGGGGTGGTTATCGCTTTTGGCCGGATAAGATAAAAGGCGAAGGATTTTTCCTGGCTTGTTTTAAAAAGAAGGAAGGCGGAGATGTTTTTCCGATGCGGATAAAAAATAAACCAGCACCTGTTGCCAGGAAAGAAATTGATCTGGTGGAACGATGGATACAAAAAGAGGGTCTGTATTTTATGAAACACGATAATACGGTCTATGCATGGCCTGAACAACGGGTAAATGATTTCAGTTTTTTGCTGGAACAGGTTCGAGTCATTTATTCCGGTGTGTTAACCGGGGAACTGATGCGGGATAAATTAGTGCCTGATCATGCCCTTGCTATGAGTCCGTTAGTGGCTGATCCCATAAGCCGAACGGAATTAACTTATGAAAAAGCTATTCAATTTCTGCAACGAAAAGAACTTGCCGGTGAAATAGCAACCCGGGGCTGGCAGCTGGTCACTTACCAGGGGCATCCGCTTGGCTGGATAAATGTTTTAACAAACCGTATCAATAATTATTATCCTAAAGAACTGCGAATATTAAAAGATATCTAAAGGGCTGTAAAAAGTAAAAATTCCACATCTTTGCAATCAAATCATTCCGGTATGAAAAATTTCGCCCTTTCTTTTTTAGTCTTCCTGTTTGCTGCCAGTGTAGTTTCTGCCCAAAAAGCGGATTTGATGGTGAAAAGCAGTGACAAGGGTTTGTACCTGGAACACAAAGTGAAATCAAAGGAAAGTTTTTTTTCTATAGGCAGGCTCTACAATTGTAACCCGAAATCACTTGCAACATTTAACAATCTGGATATGAAAAAGGGACTTCAGATTGATCAGAAAATAAAGATACCTCTGACCGACAGCAATTTTACCCAGCAGGGAAATAAAGGCACCCCGGTTTATTATAAAACAGGCGATAAGGAAGGGCTGATGACGGTTAGTCAAAAGCATAATGATGTATTGCTGGCAGATCTTCGCCGTTGGAATAATCTTTCCACAGATGAAGTAAAGAAAGATTCCAGGTTGATAATAGGATTTTTACAAAGTAAAGAAATGCCGGCAATTACAATTACGAATAAACTCCCAAAAGAGGAACCGGTTGTTAAGGTGGCCGATAAGCCTGTAGCACCAATGGAAGTTAAGCCAGAGGAGAAAGTACCCTTAAAATCGATGGAGAAACCGGAAGAGAAAGTTGCAGTAAAGATTGAAAGAAACCCAGTCTCCACTGACCTGGGCTACTTCAAGGCAGATTTTGAACAACAGATAAAAACAGCTCCTGTTTCAAAAAACGAAACGGTAACATCAGGTGTTTTTAAAACAACCAGTGGCTGGCAGGATGCTAAATATTACCTGTTAATAGATAAGGTTTCGCCGGGAACTATTATTAAACTGGTTAACCCTACCAACAAAAAGATAGTTTATGCAAAAGTTCTTGGTGAGATGAGTGGCATCCGCCAGAATGAAGGGTTGACTGTCCGCATCAGTAATGCAGCTGCTTCGGCATTGGAGATTACCGAAGAGGATAAGTTTATTTTAATGATTAATTATTAAACTCCGGCGTCCTAAATCTCTCTGCCGCGGCATAGGACATAAGAGTTTATGGCCTTGGTGGTTTTCTTCAGGGAAAAAATTTAAAATCGATAACCCCGAAGAAATTCTTCTATACCCATTTTTTTCTTTCCTTCCAATTGAACTTCGAGTAAATGCAGATATCCGTCTGCACAGGCAAATTTTAAAAATGTTTTCCCATCGGTTTCGTAATCACCTTCGGTATGCCTGGGAAAAATAATTTCCTTTTCTGCTTTGAAAATCTTCAGCATCTTTTCATTCATAATGATGAATGCAGCAGGATAGGGATTCAATCCCCGAACCAGGTTGAAAATGTTTGCAACTGGCTGGCTCCAGTTTATTCTACAGGTATCTGTATGAATTTTGGGTGCGGGCATTAACGCTTTCTGAAGATCCCCGTCTGACAGTGTTACCTGTGCTTTTTCTTTCAGTGTGCCCGCTGCAAGTCCTTTAATGGTTTTTAGCAGTAATTGCGCTCCAATTTCTTTCATACGGTCATGTACTTCACCGGCTGTTTCGTTTTCTCCGATCGTAAAACTTTCCTGTAATAAAATAGCACCGGTGTCAATTTCCTGTTGCAATTTGAAAGTGGTTACCCCGGTTTCTTTTTCGCCATTAATAACTGCCCAGTTAATGGGCGCTGCACCCCGGTATTGTGGTAACAAAGAGCCATGAAGATTAACTGAACCCATGGGCGGCATATTCCAGACAAACTCAGGTAGCATCCGGAAAGCAACAACAACCTGCAGATCAGCTTTCAGGGATCTCAGATCTTCTAAAAACTGCAGGCTCTTTAGTTTTTCGGGTTGTAATATGTTCAGATTATGCTCTACAGCATATTTCTTCACAGCACTTTGCTGCAATTGCATGCCTCTTCCGGCAGGTTTATCGGGGGCAGTTATTACGCCGACAATAGTACAACCGGCTTTTACTAAGGTATCCAGAGAGGAAACAGCAAACTCCGGTGTGCCCATAAAAACTATCCGCAACGTTTGAAAGTCTTTCATTGTTGCGAAGGTATAAAATCAATGGCAGGTTAGTTGCCTTTGTAATAAGTGCTTTTTATTCCAGGTATCAGTTCAGATAGTTTGTTGATCCTGGTTTCATCAGAGGGATGAGTGGATAAGAATTCAGGCCATTTTCCGCCTTTGTTATGTGCTGCCATGCGCCGCCAGAAGGGGATAGCTTCTTCGGGGTTGTAACCCGCCATGCTCATAAATATCAAACCAAGTTTGTCTGCTTCACTTTCCTGCATACGGCTGTTGGGTAATTCCAATGCCAACTTTGTACCCACAATATATAATCCTAAAAAAATAAGTTGTGTTTGCTGTTTCTTTTCTTTTAAGGCTTCTTCCAAAACCAATCCTCCCAGGCCAATCAGCAGCGCTTCGCTCATCCGTTCATTTCCATGACGGGCAATGGCATGGGCAATTTCATGTCCCATGACTACAGCCAGGGCTGTTTCGTTCTGGGTTACGGGTAGCAAGCCGGTATAAACAACGACTTTGCCTCCGGGCATACACCAGGCGTTGATTATATTTTCATTAATGGTGTTATATTCCCATCTAAAATTTTTGATTTCTTTGCTCATATTATTTTGCGTCATATAGGATTCAACAGCCAGTTGAATCCTGGTCCCCACCCGGGTTACCATTTGTGCTCGCGCATCATACTGTGAAAGGGTGGGGCTGGCTTTTACGACTGAATCATATTGTGTAAAAGCCATTTCTTTGATCATAAAATCGGGAACAAGATTTAATTGTTTACGGCCGGTAACCGGAACGGTTTTGCAGGAGGCAAAAATTAGCACCACAGATATGCAGAATGAACAGAGGGGAATTATTTTTTTCATACTGTAACTTTATTAGTTAAATCTATCTGTTATTGTCAGTCAATACTATCCTGTAAAACAAGGATATTTTTTAGAATCACCTTCTGAATTGTGTGCCTAATCTTTAGTTATTTTAATATTACTGATATAAAACTTATCATTTGCTTCTGAGTTGTAACTAAAAAATGACAGGGCATTGAATAAATGAGCTGCCGGAATTGCTTTTTCGTATTCTACAATTTTTTTATTATCAATAAACACCTGTAACATTTCTTCTTTCTTTTTAATGGCTACAGTAACCTGGTTATTTTTTTTATTATTTGAAAAACCGGGGGCGGCATACCATTGGGAGCCGTTTGAATAGCCCGGAGGCGACGGGAATTTTGTTTCAAGTGTTGCTTCACCGTCTTTGCCATCAAAACCGGGGCGTAGTTTCAGTTTCAGGAAGGATTCTGCGTTGCCGGGTGATGTTTCTTTTGATAGTTGTAAGGTTAATCCCTTGGCTCCCCAGGTAAAATTTTGAGAAGCAACTAAATCATATGTCAATGTAAAGTTTTGTGGTAAAGGTTTTTTTAGTTGATTCGGTGTTATCGTATTGCCCGTTATCAAAACCCAGTTGCCATTTAAACCATCCAATTTTTCAACAACACCTCCATCTAAACCATATTCGGAACGCCAGCCAACAGGTTTTTTGCCAATGGCATTTGTAGAAAAGTCTTCAAAGTAATGGATGCTTTTATCTGTTTTATTTATTTTACTGGCTTCGGATGCTTCAGAGATTACCACTGTTTCTTTAAAAGTTGGTGAACGGAGTGGTTGATAGGGCTGTCCTTTTACTTTTTCAGGGGCAAAGAAAAAATTATAGACATATTCAAAATTGAAATTGTTGATGATGGCCTCATGCTGTTGTCTTTCTGTTGGCTCACCCGGGTAATATTCCCAGCTTATCAGTATCCATTGTGGTTTGTCTTTTTTGCAAAGCTCAGCCAATGCCGGGTCAATTTTATAAACGGGGTATCTATCTGAAGTTGTTTCAGGGTCTGTTAAATATTGACTGGTAAATATATCCCTGCCAAATGCCAAATCACTTAGTCCGGGCTGTGCGCTGGTCATGGCGGGTTCACCCAAACGGCTTTTATATTTTTCTTTGTTCTTTATTAAACCTGTGTTGTATCCCTCAATTTTTTCATCTAGGCGTTTTACCTCAACAGCTATCCTTTTTTGATCACCTTGTTCTGCTTCAGAAATTCTTTTCTTTTCTTTTTCGTAAAAAACCGGTATTGCCATTTCACATGCCTGTAAAAATTCGCCTTTGGTAATTTTTAGAAAAGGGGATTTATTGTCTTTGCATAATAAAACATGCTCAACGCCACCGCCAAACCCCATATTTTTAATCCAGAAACTTATATAGGGCATAATGTTTGCCATTTTTGAGATATCAAGTAGTTTTTTTATCTTCTCGTCATGCGCCTCTGTTTCTGCTGTGGGCATTGTAAAATAATATTGTGTGGGAGTGCAGATATCCCTGACTGGCCAATCACCCGGAATATTATTAGCAAATACGCCCCACCATGAATGGCTGTTGGTAAAAGGTTCCAGCTTTCGGCTGCTGTTGTATTTGAGTTCAAAATAGGTTTTGGAATAGGCGCCGTAAATCTGCGGCTTGCCGGCCGTATGCTGATTATACAAACCCAGTTTTTCAGAAACGGATTTTTTAACATCACCTAATGCGCCTTTCGGTATATAGCTGGCCTGCATCCAGTTGGCAAAAGAATCGCAAATGGAAATCTGGTTTGCCGAATACACTTTGTTGTCAACCTTCATGCCCTCTTTTACGCCTTTAAACTTGTACACTTTCATCCAGCCAATCACACTGTCTTCAATGGATTGCCGCGGGATTTGTTGGGCAAATAGAGCTTCCGTAAAAAAAACGAAAAATGCTAAGCTGAATAAATATTTCATATGTAGACGTTGTTATTTTTTATTAAAGGAATCCTGATATCAATCGGGAGTCCTGTCCTTCCATCTTTATTAGTGTTTGTGTCAGCATTATCATGGGTATTTCGTAATTATTTTTTGGTTTAATAATTTATTTGGCTAATCCATATTTTGTGTAAATGCCAGAGCCCGGAGAATCTGCATTAAGCAGGTTTAATATTCTTGCACCTTTTATGCAAGACCAAAAGGCATGGTAGGTTCTTGCCCTGCTTTCAATCATTGAAAATTTAACCTGCCAATTGTTGGGCACAGTAAGTTTTCCGGATGATTTAACTTCGTTAAACTTTGCATTACCCACCATTCCATTAACTACCAATAATTTCCAGTTATAGGTATTCCCCGCACTAAAAATAAATTCTTCGTTTGACTGGTTCATATTCATGCCTGCATATTGTCCTGTATATGCATTATACATTTGCTGGATGCCGGTAAAATCGCTTGTCCACTTGCCTTTAAAATCACCTGAAGCAATGGCAAACTTGTTATAGTTGACCATTTGCACCAATGGGTTCATTAAGGAAGACTCGCTATCCCATTTTATGGTTTCAGGGTCAAATTTATACTGCTGGATAAAAGTGTTTTTATCGGGGGCAACAAACTCCAGCCAGCCGGTTTGGCCCTGCCGGAAGAAAACAATAAATACTTTTTTGCCCGTTGCATTTTCAGTTGCATATCCCATGCCCAGGTAAGGCCTGTCGTAAGTGCTGATATAGCTTGTTCTATAGCTTTTGAGATTACTATAGCGGGGTGCAACCAGAATATTCCAGGCTGCATTAGTCAGAACATCGGGGTCTGCCGGAAAAATTGTTCCTTCTTTTGGGAAGTGAATTAATACTTTAAGATTTCCTTTTGTTACTTCCACCCAATTTTCCTGCACGGTACTTGTCCAGCCATCATCAAAGTTTGTGGTATTAAATGCGAAATCATCTTTTTTTGCTGCTGTTGTTTTTGGCTGAGGCTTAACTGAATTTGTTTCATATTTTAGTGGTGGATTATTACCCGCTATTTGTTTTTGCAATGTTATGGATTCTAAGAAAGTTGAAATTTCATTTTGAAATACATCAGTATTAGTCAGGATGACAATGTTTACCATTTTATCCAGGCTGGTAGAAGTTATTAATAAGGCAATGCCTTTATTTCCCTCATTTTCAAATGAAGCATAACCGCTTTCTGCTGTCCAGCCATTTTCTGTTGACGCGGGTTGCATTTCTGGTTTTGCAGAAACAGATACCATTCCCTTTACTAATGTTTCCCATGCAAGGGAAAAATTTTCTTTTGTGTCTGTCTTTCCGGGAATGGCCTTGTATAATGTTATCAGACAATAGGTTCCTTTTGCCGGGTCTTCTTTAGTGAACTGAATGGCAGATTCTGTATTTTGCCTTTTCCATTCTTTGGGCGGCGTATAAGTTGTTATGTCAAAAGTTTGCTTTTGTGCATAAATTGTTGCCACGGAAACACAGAAGACGCAGAGAAGGATAATATTTTTCATATTAATAGGGTTGAATAATTAAAATTTTATTTCCCCAGCATATTTTTCAGTGTGGAAAAATCAACTGCTTTTATTATGGCTTCCATATTGGTATCAAATACAGCACCATCTTTTGATATTTTATATACCACGGTAAAAAATTGCGGCGATGATTTAGGTAATTTTTTATGATAGTAATCTAAATTTGGCTTAATAGCAATAAATGAACCTTTTGTACCCTCGTCTACAAATCTTTCAAACCGTTCTTCGTCATTCCACATGCAAACTGCTGTTTTTTCTAATTCGGTTTCAGATTTTGTTAAGAAATCACTTATATTTTTATAATATTTATCGAGATAAACTTTACTTCCGGGGTTCTCTTTAAGTGACTTGTCTAATCTATTTTTTTGTATCACTAAATATTCTTTGCGGGTAAGATATGAAAAAGGGAGTGTGTCATTATAAGTGATCAGCCAGCGGTATTCGTATAACGGTTCGTCGTAAGCTTTTTCTTCACCCATAAAATAAAAGCCCTCTTTTTTTTCCGGTCTTTTTGTCAACTTTAAATACCCCCTGAAATCGTCACCCATGTCTGCTGCATAAAGGGCATTCAACCAGTAACTCGCATTAGCAATAATATTTACTGTAGTGGGCGTAGCATGATCAACATAATATTTTGATTTATCTGCACTCTGCTGGTCGCATAGATACCTGAGTATATACATTGAATAATAATAGGGGTCGGCAATCCAGGATTGATTTGTAGCTAAGCTTTTACCAAATGTTGTGCCATATAAAACCTGGCATCCCTTTGGGCTGTAGCCGGTGTTTACCATGTTGTGGATTTTAGCAAGCACTGCTTTTTCTTTAGCTAAATCTGCTGCACTGACATTAACAATAGAGCCTTTCAAGCCGGCTTTCCAGGTTCCTGGTTTCTGTGCCAGTAATTCTTTACTGCAATCCTGTGCTGATGCTGCAACTGAAAAAATATTGAGAGAAAATAATAGTATGTATTTCATTAATTCAGTTTATTAATTGAATAATCCTTTTACAGGTGTAAATGTTCCCGGCGCCTGAAGTCCGCTACTCAGGCTTGGTTGCAAACCGTTCTCTCTCAGATCCTCTATATTATCCCCGGCCTCCCGCATGCCTTTCTCAAAAAGTTCTTTTTGTATTTGTTTTGTGCTTTTTACATTTTTGCAATCTGTACTCATCATTTTTTTAAGCAGTTCCTGGGCCAGTTTACTTTTTTGGCGCTTTCTAATCTGTTCTTCCATTGCTTTTTCAATTTCTCTTTTATATTCTTCCGATTTTGCGTATGCAATTTTCATCTTAAGAATATCCTTAAACCAGTCCGTTAGTCTTTGTTCTTCCGCTTTATATTTTTCTATTTTCTTCTTTTGATATTCCCTGAACCAATCAGATTGAGCCTGTTCCTGTGCTTCCTTGTTTCTGGCTTCTTCCAGCACTTTCAGAATATCATCAGCAACACTTTCTGCCGCTCCATCCGGGGAGGTAATTCCCAGTTTGAAATCAATACTTCTTCTTTCATTATACTTTTTAAGTATTTGTACCAATTTTGCACCCGCAGAAAGTTCCGGTTCGGTAATACCCGGAGTCATACTGCCGTTAGCAGATTTGAAAAATGGATCCGGACCCGGTTCTGCAATGGAAGTATGATCTGCTCCATAGGCTGTTGTATGATTGGGAACGGGATTCTCGGTTGCTTTTTTAATTGCATATTTATTATCATCAAAATTTTGCGAAGACTTGCTGAGTTCCTGCCAATCATTCCCGGTTGGTATGCTTAAAACAGAAGGGCAAGAAAAATTGGGAATTTCCGGCGGAGCAATATATGTTGCAGCTGTACTATTTTGACTGACGCAGGATTTTTCAATGGCATATTGTTCTTCAATCGCATGATAGCATATATCTTTAATAAAGGCCGTCCATGTAATACATTGTGTCATTACCGTATTTTTGGGATTGCCGGCTATATACCAGGTCCAGGTGCAAAAAATATTTAACCATTCCCGGCTCTCTTCTATTTTTTCTGCATAAAATTTTCGGATGATTGGATTTGCAAATTCAAGAAATGCATTATTCTTTCTGTCGTGATCAGGGCATTTATCATTATCGCCAATTTTCGTCATCTCCATATGCTTCTTATTAATCATCTCCAGCATAGCGCTGCTTTCCTTTTGATAATCTTCAGCCCATTTTGCCAGGTACGTTGCTAATGCGATTTGTACAATCACTGCCGGCTTACTCATCATGCTCAAACCTTTCATTGATTCTTTCATCATGGTTTTGGCAAATTCTGTTTCGCCTTTTTCCATCAGGGCATCCACTTCTGCATTGCTTGCTTCTGTCAATGCTTCTATTTTGGCAGTAAGCTCTTCAAACATTTTTGTATAGCCATTTTTTATTTTAATATTACTTTCAAAAGCTGAAACATTATCTGCCAGTGCCGGAATTTTTATCCAATCTTTTGGAAAATATTCATAAACTGTTATGCATCGTTTTAGTTTTTCAAAATTTGCTTTGGCAGATGCACTTTGCCCATTATTGTTTTTTACCAGCTTTTCTGTAAATGGATCAACTGAGTTTTCCATGGCCTCTGTATAATCTTCAGCTGCTTTAACCGGGTTTCCGGTTGTTTCTTCTATCACGCCTTCTGTTTGTTTTGTTTCCGGATGATAGGGGTTAAGGCGGGTTGCAATCCTGATATTATTTTTGGCGCTGTCAATTTCACCAAGACCCAACCAGGCATGGGCCAGGTTATTCATTACGGTACTGTTATCGGGAAAATCATTTCGTAGTTTTTGGAGTACAGGAAGAGCTTGTTCCGGGTAACCATATTGTGTAAGTAGAGAAGCCATATTATTTTGCCAGTTGGCACTGGCGGGATCAGCCTGTACTGCTTTCATACTTAATGCCAGGGCTGCCTGGGGATGTCCCTGCATCATACTTAGAATGGCTGCGCCGCCTAAATCAGAGGCTTTTGTGGATTGTGCTATCACCTTTTTTACAATAGCCATTTCAGCCGCATTTCCTTTTGTCAGTATTTTATTATACAGGTTACCCGCATAGCTGCTCATGTCTGCCGGTAATAATTTTTTCTTTGGAATAGCATTTATTCTGGCTATATCTTTTTTGGGAACAAGTTGTTTGTTACTGGTAAATTCAGGGTACTCGGCGGTCTTGTTCGCCTGACCTGTAACATCCGTAGTTGCATCCTTCATGATCTTCCGCATAGCGGCTTTTTCTTCCTCTGTCATTCCTTTCATAGCATCTTCCATCATTTTATCCATTTCGGATTGGGTAGGAGATTTTTCGGCCGGTTTTTTACCAGGTTGAGAAAAAGCCGGCACTAATGATAACAGCAACAGAAATATGAAAACTAGTCTCATAGTAAAATATTTTTCCAAAGGTGAGAAAATAGTAAATTACGGTTTATCCCTGAAAAACAGGATGTTTTGGAAAACACGGAAAATCATGGAAAAAGGGGAGAAGCTTTGAAGGGCTTTTGATAAAGAAACTCTGCTAGTCAAAGTAAAAACCAAAACTTCTCCCGTTTTACTAATGAAGGACGGGGATTGTTGATCATATTGATACTGCCTTTGTAATTTTTAGATGAAAAGAGTAGACATTTCCCCCCAATCAATAATCTGTCAAATGTTATTTCGCCAAATTTTAAATTCTGGTAGAAACAGGCACTTGTTGAAAACTATATGTAAAAAGCCCGTAACTATTTTCTTAAAAGTAAATTTTTGTTTTACTTCACAAAAACAGATTTTACTTCGCTTGCTACGGGGCTTACAGATAAGGCCGCTGCTGTGCCATTTATCCACAACTTGCCTCCGCTGTTACCAACAGCATTACGTGCAGTGCCTGTAACATACACATCCGTACCGGAAACAAAAACTGAACTTGCACTGCTTCTTAAAGAACCTATAACAGTGGCTGTACCATTTTTCCATAGTTTAGCTACAGATTCACTAGTGGCAGCATCTGCTTCATCCCCGGCTACATACACATCTGAACCAACTACAAAAACTGAATTGCCGTGTGCATATCTTGATCCATCAGTTAACGTAGTTGCAATACCGTTTTTCCAAATTTTGGCGACACTCCTGCCACTACCCGGGCTAGCTTCATAGCCTGCTACAAATACATCAGTACCTGATACAAAAACTGACAAAGCTTCTGCATTCCTGGACCCATCTGTAAGCGAAGTTGCTACACCATTTTTCCATAGTTTAGCAGACCAGATACCGGTAGCATTAAATTGGGTACCGGCTACATACACATCTGAGCCTGAAACAAAAATCGAACGTCCTGTTGCACCAATAGTGCCATCAGTCAGCGCAGTAGCTGTTCCATTTTTCCATACTTTGGCTACCTGATTACCACTACTACCTATTTCGAATCCGGTCGCATAAACATTAACCCCCACTGCATATACTGAATATAATATAGCATCCAGAGTGCCATCAGTCAGTGCAGTAGCCGTTCCATTTTTCCATATTTTTGCTACTTCACTACCACTATTATTCTGTTCGTAGCCGGCTACATATACATCGGAGCCGGAAACAAAAACTGAATTTCCGGAAGCATTAGAAGTGCCATCGGTTAAGGTAGTGGCCACACTGTCTTTCCAAACAGTTGCTACATCTCTGCCAATATATTGACTGCCTGCAGCGTAAACAATTTTAGGGCCTACCGGCGCCTTTACCTCATTTTTATTGCAGTTTGTAAAGAAAAACGATATCATTACGGATAAAGCAATTGATAGAATGATTTTGTTCATAAAATAATTTTAATGTTTTAAATAAATCGATTAATTCTTTTACACATATTCAGCTCACTTTTTAATTTCTTTTTGCACAACAAATATTGCTGATTAGGTAATAGTTGCCAATCCCTCAAAAACGGGATATTTTCATAATCTTAAAAAATCATGGAAAAAGGGGAGTAGCTTTAGGCAGCTATGTGATTTATTTGCAAAACAGGTCTAAAGATTTATTGTATAATATGATAAAATTAGCGTTGACATGTTTATGCTCCTTTCTGCTGAGTTCAGCGGATGCACAGCAAAATCTTGTTGATAGTATTACCAAGGAATTGCAACATCCCATGGCTGACACTAACAGGGCGTTAAGTATGATGCGCCTGGCTATAGATTACGAACTTGTAGATACTGCCAAAGCTTTTAAAGCCTACAGGGATGCCATAAAATTCGCCAGAGAAAAGAATCTCTATTATAATTTGGGACGCATTTATCAAAATCAATCAGTTTTATTAAGTAATACAGGGGATGATGAACAAGCCAGAGCAAGCCTCGATACAGCAATTATTTTCTATCGTAAGTCAGACAATCCAAAAGCTAAAAAATATGAGGCTAACGCCTATAGCGATCTGGCCAACAGGTTGAAAAATCAAAATGAGTTTCAACAGGCTATACAATATTATTTAAAGGGAATTGGAATACTTGAGAACTTAGAGCTGAATGCTGAATTGGTTGTTGTTTTTTGTAATGTTTCAACACTTTTTGGGGATATCAAAGAATATGACAAGCAAAAGGAATATGCCTATAAAGCACTTGCTGCTGCTAAAAAAACCGGGTTGAATCAAAAACTGTTTACGGCGTACTTTATTCTGGCCAATTCTTTTCTTCAGCAGGAAGACAATTTAGCAGCAAAAAAATATATTGATAGCTCCGGAATGTATTTCGATGAGGGGGCACATATTAACAGTGTTGATGTCATATTCAGTTATTACCTCATATATGCACAAGTTTTCAAAAGCTTTAAGCAGCTGGATTCATCATTTTATTATTTTCAAAAATGTTTTGAAGAATCAAAAAAATATAACTACAGTTATGGGAAAGCTGAAGCGCAGTTGCAAATGGGGGCTATTGCGATTCTTCAGAAAAAATATGATGAGGCAGAAAACTATTTATTAGCGGGGATAGCAGAAGCCAAAGCCATTAATTATTTTGGTATCCTTGATGAAGGGTATAAATACCTCTCAGACATTTACGCAGCCACCGGCAGGTATAAACAGGCGTATGAGTATTCTCAAAAGTATAAAGAGGTCACAGATTCAATAGTTAATATTGAATCAAAAAAATACGCCACGGAATTGGAAAAAAAATACCAATCAGAGAAAAAGGATAAGCAAATAATACTTCAACAGTCGCAATTGGAAAGAAGAAGAATTTTAAATTTTGTTCTTATTGGCTCAGCGGCTGTATTGCTGGTACTCTCTGTACTTACATACCATAATTACAATCAAAAGAAAAAATTACAGCAGCAACGCATCAGCGAACTGGAAAAAGAAAAACATCTGACAGCGACGGAAGCTGTATTAAAAGGCGAAGAACAGGAAAGAACCCGCCTGGCAAAAGACCTGCATGATGGATTGGGAGGTATGTTGTCAGGTATTAAATACTCATTTCAGACTATGAAAGGAAATTTAATAATGACACCTGAAAATAACCAGGCTTTTGAACGCAGTATGGATATGCTGGACAGTTCTATAAAAGAAATGCGCCGTGTTGCTCATAATATGATGCCTGAGGCCCTGGTCAAATTTGGGCTGGATACGGCCTTAAAAGATTTTTGTGCAGATATCAACAATTCGGGGGCTTTGCAGGTTTCTTATCAATCCATTGGTCTTGAGAATATTGTTCTCGAACAGACAACGGCTATTACCATTTACCGGATTGTGCAGGAACTTATTAATAATATCATGAAGCATGCTGCTGCAGGAACCGCCATCGTGCAGGTGAGCAAAACAAATGGGACCATAAGTATTACAGTTGAAGATGATGGAAAAGGATTTGACCCCGGAATATTGAACCATGCAAAGGGAATTGGCTGGGATAATATCCAGAACAGGGTTGAATTTTTAAAAGGCAGCGTGGATATCCAGTCGGAAAAGGGGAAAGGAACTTCTATTCATTTAGAATTGAATCCATAAATGACAAACAGCGTTTTTATAGTTGATGACCACTACATGGTAATTGAAGGGATACGTTCCTTATTGCAAAATGAAAAGGGGATTGAATGGGCGGGTCATGCCACCAATGCAGCCTCCTGCCTCTCTTTTTTGCAAAATCAATTGCCGGATGTTATTTTAATGGATATCAGTATGCCTGATAAAAGCGGTATTGACTTGTGCAAAGAAGTAAAGGAAAAATATCCATCAGTTTTTATCATTGGTCTCAGTACATTCAATCAACAAAGCTTTATCCAGAAAATGATGGATAACGGCGCATCCGGTTATGTGCTGAAAAATGCAACACAAGCGGAACTGATGGAGGCCATTGAGTTAGTTGCAAAAGGCAAAACGTACCTGAGTGAGGAAGTTTCGAAGGTTTTGCGAAAACAGAATGACGCCCACATTGTTTTAACCCGGCGTGAAAAAGAAGTACTGGAGTTGATTGCAGGCGGATTAACGAATATTGAAATAGGCGATAAGCTGTTCATCAGTTCTTCTACCGTGGATACGCACCGTAAAAACTTACTGGCGAAGTTTCAGGCTAAAAATACCGCTTCCTTGATCCGGATTGCTTCGCAGATGGAATTTATCTGATTATTCAAAATCATCATACATCAGGTATTTTTTCCGGATGATTTTGAAGGCACTCAAAGCCGGTTCCCAGCTCTTCCTTATTTCTTCTTCACCTATTCCATCTTTTACCTGTTGCATCAGCTCAGCAGTGCCTGCCAGCCGGTTGAACGAATTTGTCTTCAGGAAAAAACTATCCTTGACCGGGAAAAGTTGATAAGCATCGATCAGCCATTTCAACTGTACTTTAGTGTCCACTTTCTTCAGCACTTCTTCCGGCGTGCCGGATAGATCCCACCCATAACAGACCTGCCCATATAATTTGGAACTCTTGGCTCCTTCATTGGGATTGGGCGTAAATGAATAAAGATTCTTAGGTAATGACGGATGACCAAAAACCTGGAATTGTTTATTCGTTCCTCTTCCTTCACTTAATACCGTTCCTTCGAAAAGGCAGGTAGAAGGATAGAGATAAATGGATTGAATATTGGGGAGATTGGGCGATGGCTTAACGGGTAAGACGTATTTTGATTTATGGTCGTAGCCCGAACATTTGATCACCTGGAAATGAAAAGGCGTGTCGGGAGAATTCTGGGCCGTACGGTAATAATCATATTTTGCATTGGCTTTTTCGCTCAACCATTTTTCACCGGCAATCATAAAAGCATATTCGGCGATAGTCATACCATATACAATAGGAATGGGCTGCCGGCCAACAAAAGAACGGTATTTCAGATCCAGCACTGGTCCATCAACATAAAATCCATTGGGGTTGGGTCTGTCCAAAATCATCAACGGTTTTCCCAATTCAAAGGCGGCTTCCATGAATTCTTCCAGGGATGAGATAAACGTGTAAAAACGAACACCCACATCCTGGATGTCGAATATAAGAAGGTCAACATCTTTTACTTCTTCAGCAGATGGCCTTCTTTTGCTACCATATAATGAGACAACGGGGATCCCGGTTTTTTCATCGGTATAGTTCCCAACTTTTTCCCCCGCATCTGCCGTACCCCTGAAACCATGCTCAGGGCCAAATATGACTTTGATCTTAATACCCAACTTCATCAACGTATCAACGAGGTGTGTGTTGCCTACCATCGAAGTCTGGTTTGCAAAAATGCCCACAGACCTTCCTTTAATCAACGGGAGATAAACATTGATGCGGTCTGCCCCGGACAATAGATGTGTTTGATCCGGAGTTGCCGTTTTATAACCTGTCTGCTGTGCAGAACAGCTTACTGCGATAAAAAAAACAGGCAATAGTATTTTAAACAATTTCATTGTTATTGTTTTTAGTAAACTCCCGGTAAAGTAATTAAAATATTAACTCAGACATCGATAAATATATGAATGGTTGCATGTATGATTTCGCTACCTTGCAAGCCAGTTTTTTTAATATCAAAATAAATACAATGGGAAAGGTAAAAAATGGCGATAAGATACGAGTACATTATCATGGTAAACTGACATCCGGTGAAACATTTGACTCCTCCGCCGGACGTGAGCCACTTGAATTTGAAGTTGGCAGCGGCATGGTGATCAAGGGGTTTGATACCGGTGTGACCGGGATGGCAGTTGGGGAAAAGAAAACTATTACAATTCCCTTTGATGAAGCCTACGGACCGAAAAACCCGGAAATGGTGATTGAAATGCCCAAAGACCGCTTTCCAAAAGACCTGGAAATTGCAATAGGAATGCCCTTAAGTATGAGTGACCAGCAGGGACAGCAATTTGAAGTAACTATTGCTGAAATAAAAGAGGATGCGGTATTGCTGGATGCTAATCATCCGCTGGCAGGTCAGGACCTGGTTTTTGACCTGGAACTTGTAGAAATTGTTGGGGGAAGCCCGTTGATAATAATGCCCTGATTGGCAGCGTATTTATGTTTTCTGGTTTGTGGTTTTTTTAACTGCAAACCATTTTCTTTTTAGTACTTTACATCCCCCAAAAACAAGGATATGTTTGATCGTTACCCGTTTACGGCTTCTGAAAGGTTTTTAAGATATGTGCAGATTGATACCCAGAGTGATCCGCAATCCTCAGCTTCTCCAACAACCGAAAAACAGAAGGATCTGGGCCGCTTGCTGGTAGAAGAATTGCAACAAATCGGTATTGCGGATGCGCACCTCGATGCGTGGGGTTATGTATATGGAACCATCCCTTCCACCACTGATAAAAAAGTACCGGTGATCTGTTTTTGTGCCCATGTGGATACAGCACCCGATTGCAGCGGTACAGGCGTGAAACCCCTTCTTCATAAAAATTACCAGGGCCAGGATATTGTATTACCGGATGATACTTCGCAGGTATTACGGATGAGCGAGTATCCTTACCTCAAAACACAAATAGGAAATGATATTATTACTGCTTCGGGAACTACATTATTAGGTTCGGATGATAAAGCCGGTGTGGCAGAGATCATGGATCTTGCTAATTTTTTAATATTGAATAAACATATTAAGCATGGCGAAATAAAAATTCTCTTTACGCCCGATGAAGAAGTGGGTAAAGGCACGGCCAAACTGGATATGAAAAAATTGGCTGCCGATTTTGGTTACACACTCGATAGCGGGGATGCCGGGGCCCTGGAAGATGAAACCTTCAGTGCAGATGCGGTGCAGGTAATAATTCATGGGGTTATCTCACACCCCGGATATGCAAAAGGGAAATTGGTAAATGCACTTAAAATTGCCGGAGAAATTCTTGCGGCTTTACCCAAAGACAGGTTGTCTCCCGAATCAACTGATGGGAAAAGAGGATTTATTCACCCGGTACGGGTAGAAGGGATTGCTGAAAAATGTACGATTGATTTTATTGTACGGGATTTTGAAACTGATGGGCTTGTCAAAAAAGAAGATTATTTAAAAACGCAGATAGAAGAAAGAATGCGTACCTATCCCAAAACGTCTTTTGAATTTCATGTGAAGGAACAATACCGTAATATGAAGGAGATTCTTGATCTGCATCCGCATGTGGTGGATTATGCCAAAGAAGCCATAAAAAGAACCGGGTTGACCTTAAAAATGGAAAGTATCCGGGGTGGTACCGATGGCAGCCGCTTATCTTTCATGGGCCTGCCTTGTCCAAATTTATTTGCCGGCGAACAGGGAATACATTCCAAACTGGAGCATATCAGCGTACAGGATATGAATAAAGCGGTGGAAATGATGGTGCACCTGGTGCAAATTTGGGAGGAGCGAAGTTAGTCGTACCTTACATGACTAAATGTTGAACTATGGATTACGCAAAATTATTTTCCGAATATTGGTGGGTTCTAATCGTTGTGATCATATTCTTCGGATCATTTTTTACCATCAGCCAGGGTTTTGTAGGTGTGGTTACTATGTTTGGTAAATACCGCCGTGCAGCAAGGCCCGGGTTAAATATGAAGATCCCGATACTGGAACAGGTATTGAAAAAAATATCTATTCAAAACCGTTCTGTAGAACTGGAGTTCCAGGCCGTAACGGTTGACCAGGCGAATGTGTATTTTAAAAGTATGTTGCTGTATTCGGTACAGAACCAGGATGAAGAAACCATCAAGCGGGTAGCTTTTGTATTCATCAGCGAACGTGATCTGATGCAGGCATTAACCCGGACGATCGAAGGTTCTATCCGGGCATTTGTGGCCACCAAAAAACAGGCAGAGATATTAGGTCAGCGGAAAGAAATTGTGGAATATGTAAAAGACCAGATCGACCAGACCCTGGAGAAATGGGGTTACCATTTACAGGACCTGCAGATCAATGATATCACATTTGATAAGGTCGTACTTGACTCCATGAGTAAAGTGGTAGCATCAAACAACCTGAAAGCGGCTGCTGAAAACGAAGGGCAGGCCTTATTGATCACTAAAACAAAATCAGCTGAAGCAGATGGTAATGCTACTAAAATTGCTGCTGAAGCAGAAAAAGAAGCGGCCCGGCTTCGTGGACAGGGTGTTGCACTTTTCCGCCAGGAAGTGGCCAAGGGTATGTCAGAGGCCGCCGAACAAATGAAACAGGCCAACCTGGATACAAATGTAATTTTGTTCAGCATGTGGACTGAAGCCATTAAGAATTTTGCGGAATATGGTAAAGGAAATGTAATCTTTCTCGATGGCAGTCCGGATGGCATGGAAATGACGATGAAGCAAATTCAGGCCTTAATGGTAAAACAAGCAGGAACTAAAGGGCAATAAAACCCTTACTGGTAAATAGTTTCAAAGGTTCAATCAATTTTGGCGGGTGATCTTCCGGCTGAAATTTATTGAACTTTTTATTTTTATCACCTGTTAAAGAACTCTAAAACTTCCCGGATTCATACAACGTGGCATTATTTTTCTCGTTCAATGAAACGTTATCATCCGATGTTGATAACAGCCAAAAAATAATTAATAGTCAACACCTACTTTTACACCTAAAGCCGAACAACTATGATCGATCTTTTACAGATTGCCACCGACACACTGAACCAGGTAACCCAGTATGCCGCCGGGGACAGCAACCACGACGGAACCTTAAGTTTTTTTGAATTATTAAAAATGGGCGGATGGATCATGGTTCCGCTGGCCGTTATGTTGTTACTGGCCGTGTATGTTTTTGCAGAACGGACCATCGCTATCCGCAATGCTGCAAAAATTGATAATAATTTCATGAATATTATCCGGGATAATATTGTGAGCGGAAATGTAACAGCCGCCAGGAATTTTGCCAAAAATAATAATACGCCTGTGGCCCGGATCATTGATAAAGGGATACAGCGTATCGGTAAACCGCTTGACAGTATTGAAAAAAGCATGGATAATATAGGCCAGCTGGAAATGTATAAACTGGAGAAAAACCTGGGTGTACTTTCTGTTGTATCAAAAGCGGCTCCTATTTTCGGGTTTGTGGGTACGCTGGTCGGATTGATGCAGTTGTTTTCTAAAATAACCTCCACGAATGAATTTGAAGTAGGTACGATTGCCGGTGGTATTTACACAAAACTGATTACTTCCATAACCGGTCTGGTAATTGGCCTGGGAGCCTACCTGGCTTACAGCTACCTGAATACGCAGATTGATAAGACCTCCAATAAAATGGAAGCGGCATCTTCTGACTTCCTGGATATTTTGCAAGAACCAACCCACTAAACTATACCCATGAAATTCAGAAAAAAACATAAAGGAGAATCGGGGGAGGTTTTTACAGATTCATTAAATGATATTCTTTTCATCCTGCTGATGTTCTTCCTGATTGTGGCGACACTGGCTAATCCCAATGTGGTGAAAGTGGGTCTGCCCCGGGGAACAAAAGACACTAAGGCCAAACAGAATATTATGGTATCTATTGATAAGAACCAGCAATATTTTATTGGTACCACTAAAATAGAGTCTTCCATTTTTGATTCTATGCTGCGCATGGAGATCCGGAAATACAAAGCCTTTGTAGATACACCTACCGTAGTGATCAATGCTGATACAGCGGCTTACTACGGCGAAGTATTCCGTATCATGCGGGTGGCAAAAAAAGATACAGCGAAAGTTGTGGCGCGGATTGATTGAGAATTGAGTCGGGAGTCAGGAGTCAGGAGTCTGGAGTCAGGTGTCAGGTGTTGAGAGTCATGAATCAATATCAGAACTTTTAAAGTGTTTAAGAAGAACCCTAAGACCACTTCAGGCTCTTAACTCATAACAGCTTTTACCATCCGGTCTTTTTGTTGCATATCTTTTTTCAATCCAACAGTATAGCCTGTTGATGTAAATAAGTCAACAACTGACTTGCCGGAATTCTCCGATATCTCCAGGTAAATAGTTCCTTGGTTATTAAGTTGTGTCTTGCCAAATTCAGCAATCGCTTTATAAAATAAGAGGGGATCTTCATCCGGAACAAATAAAGCGGTTGCCGGCTCGTTGTTCAGCACATTCGGTTGCATGAGCTTCTTGTCTTTTTCGGGAACATATGGTGGGTTACTGACAATAATATCAAAAGAAGGCAAAAGCTTCCATTGTTCTTTATCCAGGAAATCCATTTTCACAAAATTAATAACCGTGTCTAGTGCTGCTGCATTTTTTTTTGCAACATCCAAAGCCTCTTTACTGATATCACAACTCCAGACTTCAGCTTTCGGGATGTTTCTTTTAATTGAAACAGGTATACACCCGCTGCCGCTGCCGATATCAAGGATTTTCAATTCTTCTAAAGAGGAATGCCAATCTTTAATGATCCATTCCACCAGTTCCTCTGTTTCCGGTCTTGGTATCAGTACATTATTATCTACATAAAATTTAGAACCACAGAACCAGGCTTCATGGAGTACATATTGAACCGGTTCATGTACAAGCAGCCGGCTTAGTATCGTGGAAAGTTTTTCTTTTTGTTCATCAGATAATACCGGTTGTTCAGGATTGCTGTTCCCGGCCAGGTATTCGATAACCCAACGGGCCATGCTCCCGGCTTCGCCAGCTGGATAGATGGTTTGTAATTCTGTAGTAATATGTTTCAGCGCATCACGGGAGGTCATAGCAACAAACTTAATTCATTTACTTTTGCCGGGATCATGTCATCCCAACATTACATGGAACGCTGCCTGGAACTGGCTCTGCGCGGAGCAGGATATGTTGCCCCCAATCCCATGGTGGGTGCGGTTTTGGTTTATGAAGACCGCATTATTGGCGAAGGCTGGCACCAGCAGTATGGTGAAGCACATGCAGAAGTGAATTGTATTGAATCAGTAAAAGAAAAAGATAAACATCTTATTTCTTTATCCACTTTATATGTTTCATTAGAGCCCTGCGCTCATTTTGGTAAAACACCTCCCTGCACGGATTTAATAATAAAAAATAAAATTCCGAAAGTTATTATGGGTTGCCGTGACCCTTTTAAAGAAGTGGATGGGAAAGGAATAGAAAAACTGAAAGCAGCGGGAGTTGATGTGGAAGTTGGAATATTGGAAAATGAATGCAAAGAACTGAATAAGCGGTTCTTTACTTTTCACATAAAGCACCGGCCTTATGTCATTTTAAAATGGGCACAGACGGGGGATGGGATGATAGCAGCCTCCCCAAACCCCTCACAAGGAGGGGCTTTAGAGTCGGCAAAGAATAAAGAGTCTTTTGCCCTATCGGGTTCTGAAGTCCCCCCTTGCGGGGGATTTAGGGGGGCTTCAAGATTGCTAATCAGTAATGAATACTCCAACCGCTTAGTGCATAAATGGAGAAGTGAAGAAGCAGCGATATTGGTGGGAACCAATACGGCACTGCAGGATGACCCGGAACTTACAACAAGATTGTGGCCGGGGAAATCACCATTGCGGTTGGTAATAGATATGAATCTACGCTTACCGACTTTCCTGAAAGTTTTTAATGGGGAAGTAAAAACAATAATTTTTAATACTGTACGGCAGGAAGAGAAAGAAAACCTGCTTTATTTTAAGTTGGAGAAAAATAAAAACCTGGTCCCGCAACTGATGAATGCGCTGTATCAATTAAATATTCAAAGTGTGCTGGTGGAAGGTGGAGCAAAGTTGTTGCAGTCATTTATAGATGAGGGGATCTGGGATGAAACGAGGGTAGTGTCGAGTGTTGAGTTGCGTCCCGATAGCTATCGGGATTCGAGTGGGTTGGCTGCTCCGGTATTGGCAAATGCAATAAAAACCAGCGAACAAATGATAATTACTGATAAAATAGAAATCTACGAACCGAAACACTCCTGACCTGCCTACCGGCAGGCAGGCTAACGACTAATGACTAGCGACTCATTCTATAATACGATAGAAAAACCTTCGGTTGCTGAATTCAAAGACCGGGGCAGCAAATTCATCGCTTATGCATTTCCAATTGCTGAGGTATCTGAGTTTAAAGAAAAATTAGCTGCATTAAAAAAAGAACATCCCAAAGCGGTGCATCATTGTTTTGCTTACCGGTTGGGATTGGATGGCATTACTTACCGGGTAAGTGATGACGGTGAACCCTCCGGCACAGCAGGCAGACCGATACTGGGGCAGATAGACAGTAAAGAACTAACGCATGTGCTGATAATTGTTGTTCGTTATTTTGGTGGCACATTGTTAGGGGTTCCAGGACTGATCCATGCTTATAAAACGGTTGCTGCATTGGCTTTGCAGGCTGGTTCGATAATACAGAAGCTGGTTCTTATCAATTACCGCCTGCAATTTGACTATACACAGATGAATGAGGTGATGAAAGTCGTGAAGTTGTTTGATTGCGTTGTATTAAAGCAGGAGACACAGTTGTTCTGTTCTTTGGAGATTGGTGTACCGAAGAACCGTTTGGAAGAAGTAGTGAATAAATTGAAGGACTTGAGAGGGGTGGAGGTGGAAAAATCTTAAAAATTGAGTCAATTAATTTTTTTGCAATACCAGGGTGCTCATACAACGTATATCATCCACATTCACCGTTTTTAATGGCTCCAGAAACGACAAGTTGTTTTGAAGCACACTGCTTGTCAGTAAGGGTCTTGTTAAAAGAAAACGGGTACTGCCATCGGGAATTTTATAAACGCCGTCGTTGATTAAGTTTATTTTGTCCTCAATGCCCATAACCGATGCAATGCGGATGAACAGGGAGCCTCCCGGTTTTACTACCCGAACCAATTCTGCCAGCATAGATTGAAAATGCGGAGTGCTGCTGGCAAAATGAAGCACGGCAATGCTGATTGCATGATCAAAATAATTATCCGGGAATGGCATTTTTTCTATCAACGAAACTTTGAATCTGTCAGGTGAAAGTGTGGGATTAGCTAATTTAATCCCGGCGATAATTTCCTCACTCTTGTCAATGCCATAAATTTCTATGCCATTTTGTAAAAACCAGTGCATGTTTCTTCCCGTACCGCAACCCTGGTCCAGTATTTTATCAGTTTCATGGTATCTGCCTTTCATGATCTGATCAAGGAGGTAGATATCGGTTTCACCGAGAAATTGTTTTATTGATGGTTGTTTATTCAGCGTGTATTTTTTTTAAAAATTAAAGTGTGTGGTAAGGAGAGAACAAATTTTCTTAAGTCCTTAGCAAGGTTATTTAAAACGGCTACTCACCACCAATTCCTTACTCCCCGCCGCATACGTATAAAACCCTTCCCCGCTTTTTACTCCCAGTTTACCCGCAGTTACCATATTTACCAACAAGGGACAGGCTGCATATTTAGGATTACCAAAACCATCATGTAAAACCTTCAGAATAGAAAGACAAACATCCAAACCAATAAAGTCGGCTAGTTGTAAAGGTCCCATCGGGTGGGCCATACCCAGTTTCATTACGGTGTCTATTTCTTCCACGCCGGCAACTCCTTCATACAAACTGTAAACAGCTTCGTTGATCATCGGCATTAATATCCGGTTGGCAATAAAGCCGGGATAATCATTAACCACACAGGGAATTTTGCCGAGTTGTTTGCTGAGTTCCACAATGGTATCAGTTACTTCCTTGCTGGTGGCATAACCATTTATGATCTCAACCAGTTTCATGACCGGCACCGGGTTCATAAAATGCATACCGATTACTTTACTGGCCCGGTTGGTAACGGCTGCAATTTTTGTAATGGAAATTGACGAAGTGTTTGTCGCAAGAATGGCTTCTTTAGGCGCATACGAATCAAGCTGTTCAAAAATATTCAGTTTCAGTTCACTATTTTCCGTAGCGGCTTCTATTACCAGCGCAGCATCTTTTACGCCTTCAATGATATTTGTTTCAATAGTGATATTACTGAGCGCTGTTTTTTTCTGTTCTTCAGTGGCCGTTCCTTTGGCAATTTGCCGGTCAAAGTTTTTGGTGATGTTGGCTACGGCCTTATCCAATTGTGCCAGCGAAAGATCTACAATGGTCACTTTAAAACCGGCTTGTGCAAATACATGAGCAATGCCATTACCCATGGTGCCGGCGCCGATGACACTAATACCCCCGCTTTGTATCATAAAGCCCCTGGTTTTAATCCGAAAGTTGAACGTTTCCTATTCCCCGGAGGGGTGGTTTGAAAATTCACTTAAGGGAGGAGTTAATTAATTTATTTGTCAAAACAAAAGTAAGCATTTAGGATTCATCCCCTCCTTGGAGGGGCGAATTAAGGAAAACTCTTTTCTTTAGTAAGACGGGGTGCCTGTCCCGCAGAATTGCGGGAGGTTGCTGCCTAATGAACCGAATTCCGGATAAAAATCGGGATGCTGCAAAAAATGGCCAATAGAATTCATACAGCAGAATTGTGCGATGCTTCGTATCACTCAGCACCGGCTTCACAGACGATGACAAGTCCGAAGGACTCCTTTGGAGAAATACTTTAGCTGGTTAAATAAACAAAAAATCTAATTGCTATAAGAAAAATATACAATCAATAAAGACTCATTGATCTAAGTTCCCCCTTGTGGGGACAGGGGGCCGGCTGTTCTAATTCTTATTCTTAAAATCCCCCCGTTTCCAGGCCTGAATAAAATCCAACCAGGCAGCCGGGTTGAAGATGTTTTGAGGAGGCGTTTGACCCTGGTATACCGCCTTATTCGCTATTTTATTAAACTGCATTTTCGTTGCCTCTCCACCATCACCGGGAATGGTTCGTAACCAGGTCCTTCGTTTGGCGGCACTGGTATTCTGGCGGGCGACTTCGATATTATCATCGGGAACTTTATTATTCACGAAGTCCCGCTCAAATTGCTGGGCCGTTGGCCGGGGGCGAAGTATCGTAGCTGGAAGATAAACTGTGTCAATGACCATCAATTGAATAACACTATACTGGTTGCCTTCCAGTTCACGGGGGATGGTGATGGTTTTGGGTTTGTAGGTTACATGGGTAAATTCCACCTGGTCGCCTTTCAAAACCACGATGGAAAAAACACCCTGGCTGTTGGTGATCGTACCGCGGTTCTGTCCTTTTACCATGACACTAACTGCCGGCACACCCACAAGGCTGTCGGCCGTCATAACTACCCCGTATAGCTGCACCACGGAATCGCGGGAGGTTTCAAACTGGGCTTTGGCTGTCAGGGGAATAATAAAAAGCAGTAAAATGATATAGCGTAAATATTTCTTCACTTCGCCAAAAATAAAGACAAGTTGCTGATTTCGTAAAACAAATTGCCCGCTACTATGGTTAACTTTGCCATTCACTAAGACTTTTAACAAATACTTGGAATATGACGAAAGAAAAAATACTGGAAGCCTTGAGTAATGTGCAGGAACCCGACCTGGGAAAGGACCTGGTAACACTGAATATGGTTAAGGATATTGAGATCAATGGTAATGATGTCTCGTTTACTATTGTACTCACCACTCCGGCCTGTCCCATGAAAGACCTGATGGGAAATGCCAGCACGAATGCCATAAAACTGCTGGTGAATAAAGACGCGAACGTGAAAGTCAATTTCACGGCTAATACCACTACCAAAAGAACAGATGCAGGAACCATTTTACCGAAAGTAAAAAATATTATCGCGGTGGTAAGTGGTAAAGGGTGGTGTGGGAAAATCAACGGTTGCAGCGAATCTGGCTTTGGCCTTATCACAGGGCGGTGCAAAAGTGGGATTGATGGATGCAGATATTTATGGTCCGAGTGTACCGATCATGTTTGGTGTGCGCGGGGAGCGGCCGATGATGATTGATGTGGGTGGTGAAAAATCAATGATTGCTCCGGTGGAACGATTTGGTTTGAAATTGATAAGCATTGGTTTTTTGGTGGATGAAAAAAATGCCGTGGTATGGAGAGGCCCGATGGCGAGCAGCGCCATTAAACAATTTGTAACGGATGTATTCTGGGATGAACTGGATTACCTCGTTGTAGATATGCCACCGGGAACAGGTGATATACATTTAACGCTGATGCAAACGGTACCGGTAACGGGAGCAGTAATTGTAACCACACCCCAGGATGTGGCGTTGGCGGATGCTAAAAAAGGAATTGCGATGTTCGGACAGGCACTTTTAAATGTGCCGGTGATCGGGTTGGTGGAGAATATGAGCTATTTCACACCGGCAGTCCCGAACTATCGGGATAACAAATATTACATTTTCGGAAAGGATGGTGGTAAGCGCTTAGCAGATGAATATGATATTCCCTTTCTCGGACAGATACCCCTGGTACAAAGCATCCGGGAAGGCGGCGATGCGGGTGTGCCGATCATGATGAGTGATGATTTGATCACCAAAAAAGCATTTGAAGGATTTGCAGCGCAGGTAGTACGTAGTATTGCAATGAGAAATGCAAATATGAGTTCTGAAAAAATTGCAGCAACGGTGTAGTGTTTAAAGTTTAATGTTTCGGGTTTAAGGTTTTCCCCTTCGGAGCTTACTATTTTGGCTTGAAATATTTTACTTTAAGAGCTTTATACTTTATTTTTTTAAACCATTAATGATAAAATGTACGATCTGCCACATCATAAAGAGAAAAATCAGGAAGAAATCATTCAGTTCATGAAAGATTATCCCTTTGTTTTTATCACCGGATCGGACGCGGATAGTAAACCGGTGGCAACACAAATTCCGGTTTTTATAGATGAGAAAGACGGGAAATATTTTCTTACAGGTCATATCATGCGAAATACAGATCATCATAAGGCCTTTGAACAAAATAAAAATGTGCTGGCTGTATTTACGGGCCCTAATACCTATGTAAGTGCTACCTGGTATGCAAACCCATCGGTGGGAAGTACCTGGAACTATATGAGTGTTCATGCAAAGGGTACCATTCGGATTGGAGATACCCATGAATTGATGTCAATTCTTAAACGTCTTACGCTTCATTATGAAAACAATAATACGGCATCAGCAACTGTCTTTGATAATTTGCCGGCTGAATACACAGAGAGAATGATGAAAGCCATTGTGCCGTTTGAAATAGAGATTAATGACCTGCAACATGTTTTTAAATTAAGCCAGGACCGGGACGAGAAAAGTTATGATAACATTATTCAGCAATTGAAGCAAAAGGATGGTGATGCAAAAATTGTTGCGGCCATAATGGAAAAAAGAAAAGCTAAAGTGTTTCCTTCATGAAGAATTTCTTATCCTTTATTGGTTTACTTTTTTTTATGTCTTGTTCAAACACAAAGAAGCTTCCGAACACGCCATCTTTAGAGGATGGGGCCGTTGTTTTTGATAAACAAGGCCACCGGGGCTGCCGTGGGCTGATGCCCGAAAACACGATACCTGCCATGCTCAGGGCTCTCGATTTAGGTGTAACCACCCTGGAAATGGATGTGGTAATTACAAAAGACAAAAAAGTTATTTTATCGCACGAGCAATGGTTTGGCCGGGAGATCACCACCAAACCAGACGGAACCTTTATGGGAGAACGGGAAGAGCGGAAGTTTAATATTTACTGGATGACCTATGAGCAAACCAAAACTTTTGATGTGGGCATCAAACCACATCCCCGGTTTCCGCAGCAGCAAAAAATGAAGGTAACAAAACCGCTGCTGGCAGATGTGATCGACAGTGTACGGAAGGATATGATGACGCGGAAAAGACCATTCCCTTATTATAATATTGAAACCAAGACCAACCCGGAATTTGATGGCGTGTTCCACCCGAAACCTGACGAGTTTGTTGAATTACTGATGGCAGTCATTAAAGAAAAACAGCTGGAAGATCATGTGATCATCCAATCCTTTGATTTCAGAACATTGCAATACCTGCACCAGCATTACCCGGAAATAAAAACAGCCATGCTGATTGAGGATTTTGATAAAAGAACCCTTGCGGAACAATTAAAGGCCCTTGGATTTATTCCCACCATTTATAGTCCTGCCTGGCAGCTGGTGGATGAAAAACTATTGAAGAGTTGTCACCAGCAAAACATAAAAGTAATTCCGTGGACGGTGAATGATAAAGCGAAGATCGATGAATTGAAAAAGATGGGGGCCGATGGCGTCATTACCGATTACCCCAATCTTTTTAATGAATAATTATTAAAACTCCGGAAGACTTTTTTCACTAACTCCTAACCAGTCCAGCGCATTCCGATAGAGTAGTTTGCGTGTTATTTTTTTACCCAGATCCATTTTCTCGATCAGTCTGCCTGGTTTATGTTCGCCTAGAGGGAAAGGATAATCACTGCCCAGGCAGATGCTGTCTTCACCCATTACATCCAATAAATAACTGAATGCTTTTTTATCATGGGTCAGGCTGTCGATCCAGAATTTGCCAATATAATCCCTGGGATTTATGGGATTGTCTACAGCCACCAGGTCCGGGCGGACTTTAAATCCATGTTCGATACGGCCAATGGTAATCGGAAAAGAGCCACCGCCATGTGCAAATGCCACTCTCAGTTTTGGGAATTTTTCAAAAACACCGCCAAATATCATGGAGCAGATGGCCCGGCTTGTTTCAGCAGGCATACCCACCAGCCAGGGCAGCCAGTATTGCTGCATTTTATCCTCACCCATCATTTCCCAGGGATGGATGAATAAAGCGCAACCTAATTTTTCGGCTGCTTCATAAAACGGGAAGAAATCAGGGTCGCTCAGGTTTTTGCCATTGATATTTGAGCCGATTTCAAGACCCGGCATTTTCAGATTCTTCATACAGCGTTCCATCTCCTTGATAGAAAGATCAATGTCCTGCAGGGGAACGGTACCCAAACCAATAAAATGGTTGGGTTCTTTAGATACGGTTTCTGCAATATGATCATTAATGAACCGGGAGGTCTCTAATCCGTCAGCCGGCTTAGCCCAGTAATTAAATAGTACGGGAATAGTAGAAAGCACCTGGATACTGACATCTGTCTCCTCCATTTCTTTCAGGCGTACATCTTTATTATAACTATTCTCCTGGACTACCCGGAATAATTTTTCGCCTTTCATCATACAGGCTTCGCAGTTGCGGTGCTCCAGATGAATAAATTCGCCGTAGCCGAATTTTTGTGTCCAGTCCGGCATTTTTTCCGGCATGATGTGGGTATGTATATCTAATTTCATTTCAGTTTATTGGTTTATTAGTTAATAGGTTAATTAGGAAATAAAGTTCTCATTTATTACTTCAACTAAATTATTTACTCATGGCTTTCCCAATTAACCAATAAACAAATTAACTTTTTCTTACAGGCGGTTCCATCACAGCCCCGCATTTATTACAAGTCCTGTGCATTGTGTCTTCCCAAAAGCGATTCATAACTGGCGGCAGTTGGCTTACGATATCATCAACATGCAGGGTTTCTTCATATAATTTATTACCGCATTTTTCGCAGAACCAGAGAAAGCCATCGTCTTCCGATTCTCTTTTCTTTTCAATGACTAATCCCACAGTGCCGGGGCCCCGTTGCGGGGAATGCGGCGTTTTGGGTGGCAATAAAAAAATTTCACCTTCTTTGATCGGGATATCCCTGAATACGCCATTTTCAATTATTTTAACCACAATGTCTCCTTCTACCTGGTAGTACAATTCTTCCGTTTCATTGAAATGATAATCTTTTCTGGCATTCGGTCCGCCAACGATCATCACGATGAAATTTTCAGCGTCATTATAGATACATTGATTTCCCACCGGGGGTTTCAGCAGGTCACGGTGTTCGTCAATCCATTTTTTCAGGTTAAAAGGGGCGATAACTGGCATAAAGCAGGTATTTAAAGTAAAAAAATAAGCACAAAGGGACAAAGTCGCAAAGAAACGGCCCTTTGAGTCCGGGTGCCTTCATGGCTATTATAATAAGCGAAAAATTACAACATTTTTCTTTAGGTTTGACTTCATGAATCTCTCCCTGGAAGGAAAATATGCGGTCATTTGCGGGAGCACTCAGGGTATTGGCTATGCCATTGCCGAAGAACTGGCTTTACTTGGGGCTAATTGCACATTAGTGGCCCGAAATGAAGATGCTTTAAAAAAGGCGGTACAAAGTCTTGACAGTACCTTACGCCAGCAACATGACTACCTCGTTGCTGATTTCAGTACTCCGGAGGAAGTAAGCAAAGTAATTGCATTGCGTGTAGCCAATAATCCGGTTCATATTCTCATTAATAATTCCGGCGGCCCAGCTGCAGGCCCCATCATCGAAGCAACCGAAGCGGCTTTTCTGAATACATTCAATCAGCATCTGATCTGTAATCATATTCTGACAAAAGCGGTAGTGCCTTCCATGAAAAAAGAAGGATACGGCCGTATTATTAATATTATTTCTACCTCAGTTAAAATACCCCTGAAGAATTTAGGCGTTAGCAATACGATCCGTGGGGCGGTGGCCAGTTGGGCAAAATCTATGGCCAATGAACTGGGTCAGTTTAATATTACCGTGAATAATGTATTGCCGGGATTTACGGGTACCCAACGTTTATCAACGTTGATTGAAAATATGGCGAAGCGGGGAAATACCCTGGTGGACATCATTGAAAAAAATATGGTGGAAGAAGTGCCGATGAAACGATTTGCTGATGCTTCAGAGATTGCGGCTGTGGCAGCATTCCTGGCTTCCCCGGCAGCATCTTATGTAAACGGAGTGAGTATACCGGTGGATGGTGGAAGAACGGGGAGTATATAGTTAATTGGGTTATTGGTTAATTAGTTAATTGGGGGATTCTGTTGATCAAATGATTTCTGAATCTTTAGTTATCAAATGTTATGGATTACACATTAGAAAAGCTGGAAGTTTACGAATTAGCAGAATTATTTTCTGATGAGATTTGGGAGATTGTGATGGAATGGGACAGCTTTAAAAAAGATACTATCGGTAAACAGATAGTCAGGTCAGCAGATTCTATTTTTGCAAACATTGCCGAAGGGTATGGAAGGTTTTATTATAAAGAAAGTAAGCAGTTTTATTTTTATTCAAGAGGTTCTATTCAGGAAACAAAATCGTGGATAGGGAAATGCAAAAGACGAAAACTTGTAAAAGAGAATAAATGCGAAGAGCTTCTTCAAAAAGCAGAAACAATTCTTTTAAAACTGAATGCATTTATCAAGTTTGTTTCCAATTCAGTTAAACACAATCCAAAGTAGTAGCCTCTTCCTTATTAACCAATAAACTAATTAACCAATTAACCTGCAAATACCATATCATTTAGAGAATTATATCGGTGGTAATCTTATCGCACCACTTAGTGGCAATTTTATTGATAATGTCAACCCGGCAACCGGGCAGGTGTATGGACAAATTCCCGATTCGCATAAAAAGGATGTGGATGCAGCTGTCAGTGCCGCCAAAAAAATATTTCCGGTATGGAGTACATCTCCAGTGGAACTTAGATTTAAAATACTTAACCGGGTAGCCGAACTGATTGAAGAAAACCTGGAGGAATTAGCACTTGCCGAGTCCAATGATAATGGCAAACCGCTTTGGCTAAGCAAATCGGTTGATATTCCCAGGGCTGCAGCTAATTTCCGGTTCTTCGCTACCGGTATTATGCACTTTTCTACCGAAAGCCATAATATGGAGGACAAAGCGGTGAACTATACGCTTCGTCAGCCGATAGGCATCGTGGGTTGTATTTCTCCATGGAATCTGCCTTTGTATCTTTTTACCTGGAAGATCGCCCCGGCATTGGCGGCAGGTAATTGTGTGCTGGCAAAACCTTCGGAAGTAACACCGGTTACTGCTTTTTTACTTTCGAAAATTTGTAAGGAAGCCGGCTTACCGGATGGCGTATTGAATATAATTCATGGAACGGGTCACGGAGCCGGGGAAGCTATTGTTTCACATCCGGATGTAAAAGCCATCTCATTTACCGGGAGTACAAAAGCGGGTGAACGGATCGCGGGAATCGCCGCCCCAAAGTTTAAGAAACTCTCCCTCGAACTCGGTGGAAAAAACCCGGTGATCATTTTTGCTGAATGTGATTGGGATAAAATGTTGACAGAAACGATACGCTCTTCTTTTTCGAACCAGGGAGAAATTTGTTTATGCGGCAGCAGGATATTAGTTGAGGAAAGTGTGTATGAAAAATTTAAAGAAGCCTTTGTTGAAAAAACAAAAGCACTTACGGTCGGTGATCCGCTTGAACCATCGTCTAAACAGGGGGCCATTGTCAGTAAAGTTCATTTTGAAAAAATTCTTCGTTGTATTGATACCGCCAAACAGGAAGGCGGAAAAATATTATGTGGCGGTCATGCGGTACAGGTTGAAGGAAGATGTGAAAACGGATATTTTATCCAGCCTACCGTGATAGAAGGGCTTGGACCAAACTGCCAGACCAACCAGGAGGAAATATTTGGTCCGGTAGTTACGCTGCAGTCATTCAAAACAGATGAGGAAGTTGTGCATTTGGCAAATGCCTCACAGTATGGATTGGCGGCTACTGTCTGGACCCGGGATATTTCCAGAGCAAACCGGGTGGCTGCAAAAGTGGAGTGTGGGATCATCTGGATAAACTGCTGGATGCTCCGTGATTTACGAACTCCGTTTGGTGGGTTAAAGAACAGCGGGGTGGGCCGGGAAGGCGGATGGGAGGCCTTAAGGTTTTTTACGGAAGCGAAAAATGTTTGCATTCAATTGTAAATAGCCACAAAGACACGAAGGCACAAAGAAATTAATTATGACAGAACAAGAGCGAAGAGATAGAGAAGAGTTCCTGGCAAAGGAAATTGTTGATTGTGCTTATAGAGTTCATAAGCAACTTGGCCCGGGATTATTGGAAAAAGTATATGAAGTTTGTTTTTGCCATGAGTTAGTAAAAAAAGGAATACCATTTAAAAGGCAGATTGATATACCGATTGTTTATGATGGATTAATATTTGAGGAAGGCTTGAGGCTGGATGTATTAGTTGATGATTTGATAATTTGCGAATTAAAAGCGAAAGATGAGTTGAATCCGATATGGAAAGCTCAAATCATCAGTCACTTGAAATTAACTGATAAGCATTTGGGGTTTCTCATTAATTTTAATGTTACTTTAATTAAGGACGGGATAAATCGTTTTCGGAACTAAAACTTAGTGTCTTAGTGCCTTTGTGGCAAAAATACTTTGAGTAAAGAAATCATTCATACAGATAACGCTTCAAAACCCCTCGGTGCATACCCGCATGCCAGAAGAGTTGGTAATCTTCTTTTTCTTTCCGGGATTGGCCCAAGAAATCCGAAAGACAATTCTATTCCCGGTTTGGAATTAGATAATGACGGAAATATTATTAAGTATGATATAGAAGCGGAATGTCATTCAGTCTTTGCCAATGTAAAAGCTGTCCTGGAAGCCAGTGGCAGCAGCTGGGATAAGATTATTGATTGCACTGTGTTTCTTACTAACATGAAAAAAGATTTCCCGGTTTATAATAAAATATACGGTGACTATTTTACTTCGGTACAGGCCTGCAGGACGACTGTAGAAGTAAAGAGTTTGCCTACACCCATTGCCATTGAATTAAAAGTGATCGCTACAATTGAGTAACATGGATTTTCAAAATACATTTGAGTTTGCAAAAAAACTGGACGAGCAGGATCCATTGAAACATTTCCGGGAGATGTTTTATATTCCGATTCTTTTTGGGAAAGAGTGCATCTATTTTACCGGCAATTCCCTGGGATTACAACCAAAGCGAACTCAGGATTATGTGGTTGATGAACTGGAGGATTGGGCCAGCCTGGGTGTGGAAGGCCATTTGCATGCCAGAAACCCCTGGTTGCCGTACCACGAATTTTTTCCGAAGCAATTATCAAAGCTTGTTGGTTCCAAAGAAAATGAAGTGGTTGTGATGAATTCACTTACGGTTAACCTTCATTTATTGATGGTATCCTTCTACCGGCCAACAAAAAAGCGGTATAAAATTATTTGTGAAGCAAAAGCTTTTCCGTCTGACCAGTATGCTTTTGAAACTCAGGCAAGATATCATGGTTTCGATCCTGCAGAAGCTATCATTGAAGTATTACCCAGGGAAGGGGAATTCACGTTGCGGACGGAAGATATAATTTCAACCATAAAAAAACATGGCGACAATGTGGCTTTAGTTTTATTCGGAGGGGTCAATTATTACACAGGCCAGTTGTTTGATATGAAATCAATTACTTCAGCAGCACACGAAGCCGGTGCTTATGCTGGGTTTGACCTGGCGCATGCTGCGGGTAATGTGGAGTTGCAGTTGCATGACTGGAATGTGGATTTCGCCTGTTGGTGTTCGTATAAATATTTAAACAGCGGCCCAGGGGGTGTGGCCGGTGTTTTTATACATGAGCAACATGTAGCCAATAATGAATTACCCAGGTTCGCGGGCTGGTGGGGTTATACCAAAGAGACCCGTTTTAAAATGGAAAAAGGGTTTGAACCGATACCAACTGCCGAAGGATGGCAATTAAGCAATGCCCCGGTGTTATCGATGGCAACACATAAAGCATCGCTGGATATATTTGAAGAAGCCGGAATGGAAAGATTACATGCGAAAAGGAAATTATTAGCCGGCTATCTTCATTTTATTTTACAGGATATCAATGACCGTCAAAATGAAAAAGCACTGGAAATAATTACTCCCTCCGATGAAACGGAAAGAGGATGCCAGGTATCCATGCTGATGCTGAAACGGGGAAAAGAGATCTTTAATGAACTGACCAAAAAGGGTGTTCTGGCCGACTGGCGGGAGCCTAATGTAATTCGGGTGGCACCGGTACCTTTGTATAATTCGTTTGAAGATGTCTGGCAATTTGGAAATATTATTGAATCAATTTTAAAATAGCCACAAAGACTCAATGGCTTTAATTTTCTTTGTGTCTTCGTGCCTTCGTGGCAAATGAAAAAAGAAATTACCATAGTTGGTGCCGGTTTGGTAGGCTCCCTGTTATCTATTTACCTGGCCAAACGAGGCCACAAAGTACGCATCTATGAACGCCGCGGTGATATGCGGCGCGCCAAAGTGGAAGCGGGCCGTTCCATCAACCTGGCCTTAAGTGATCGGGGACTGTTGGCCCTTGAAAAAATAGGACTGGCAGATGAAATACGAAAAATAGCCATTCCTATGCATGGCCGTTTTATTCATAACCTGGATGGGACAACGGCTTTTCAGCCCTATGGAAAAGAAGGACAGTATATAAATGCAGTTTCAAGGGGAGAGTTAAATAAAAAGCTGATGGACCTGGCAGGGGAAGAGGGCATTGAAATATTTTTTCATGAAAAATGTTTACACATCAACTGGAAAGAGAACGAGGTTGGGTTTATCAATACAAAAAACGGGGATACCACCGATGTAAAATCAGATATCATATTCGGTGCTGATGGTGCTTTCTCAGCCGCGAGATTACAATACCAATTGAACCATGACAGATTTGACTATCATCAATTCTATATTGATTGTGGCTATAAAGAATTGACGATACCGGCTGGTCCGGATGGAGAATTTTTATTGGAAAAGAATGCCCTGCATATCTGGCCCCGGAAAGAATACATGCTGATTGCGTTGCCAAATCCCGATGGAAGTTTTACCTGCACCTTGTTCTTCCCTTTTTCAGGAGAGCAATCTTTTGAAAATTTAACTACCGAAGAAAAAGTGACCACGTTCTTTGAAAAAACGTTTCCGGATATAGTGCCGTTAATCCCTGATCTCAACAAACAGTTCTTTCATAACCCGGTTTCGTCCCTGGTCACGGTAAAATGTTTTCCCTGGATCCGGGAGGATAAGTTTGCGTTGATTGGGGATGCGGCACATGCTATCGTTCCTTTTTTCGGGCAGGGTATGAATTGCGGTTTTGAAGATTGCCGCATATTGGATGAATTGATTGGACAACATGGCGATGATTGGAAAATGATCCTTCAAAAGTATCAAACATTGCGTAAACCTGACGGGGATGCCATTGCTGATATGGCGATTAATAATTTTACGGAGATGCGGGACAAAACCGCCGATCCTAAATTCTTATTGCAAAAAAAGATAGAAGCAAGACTTCATGAAAAATATCCGGATAAATGGATACCGGCTTATTCCCAGGTCACTTTCAGCCCGCATATCCGGTATTCGGAAGCACTTGAACGTGGACAGAAACAAGAATCCATAATGCAGGAGGTTATGAAACTGGTGGGCATTGAAACAAAATGGGATGAAGAAGAACTGTTGGGTTCCATAATCGATAAGATATAAAGATGCTGTTGCTGGTTTCTTGTTTCTGGTTAGCTTTGCGACCAGTTTTACCAGTAACCAGAACCCACTAACCAGTTATGACCCGCAAGCAGCTTATTGAACAAATCAGAAAAAAACAATCCTATCTCTGTGTGGGTTTGGATACCGACATTACAAAGATCCCCAAACATCTTCTAACTGAACCTGACCCGGTCTTCGCTTTCAACAAAGCAATCATTGATGCAACAAAAGATTTATGTGTTGCATACAAAATCAATACAGCATTTTATGAAGCTCTTGGCATAAAAGGCTGGGAGGCGATGGAGAAAACAGCTCATTACATCGGAACTGAGTATTTCAAGATAGCAGATGCCAAGCGGGGCGATATTGGCAATACTTCTGACCAGTATGCCAAAGCCTTTTTCGAGACCCTGCCTTTTGATGCGGTAACGGTGGCTCCTTATATGGGTGAAGACAGTGTGAAGCCCTTTTTGCAACACAAAAACAAATGGGCCATTGTACTCGGCTTAACTTCAAATCAAGGGGCCAATGATTTTGAACTGCTTCACACCGGTGGCGAATTTTTATATGAAAAGGTTCTGGAAACCGTTTCATTGTGGGGAACTGAAGAGAATTTAATGTTTGTGATCGGTGCCACACGGGCAGGTGAGTTAAGCAATGCCAGAAAACTAACCCCGCATCATTTCTATCTTATTCCGGGTGTGGGGGCTCAGGGCGGTAGTCTTAAAGATGTTTCTAAAGAAGCCTTGAATACCGATTGTGGTATTTTAGTGAATGCCAGCCGGGCAATTATTTATGCTTCGGGGGGAAAAGATTTTGCAACGATGGCAAGAACAATTGCGAAGGAATACCAGCTGGAGATGGCACAGTACCTTTAAGTTTTTATTTTCCCTTTCTTTTTTAATACCTCGAATCCAATACACATTCTGAACAAGCACTTGCAATAATAAATTTCATTAATTAGCATCTTTTTTTGGTTTCCCTGGCACAAAACTACCTGTAGCCTCACTAAACCAGGGTACAATATCAGTGATAAAAACACCCGCTGCAACGGCCGGGTCTGTTTTTACATAGCCCTCTGCTTCCTCTTTTGATTTACAGTCTAAAATAAAAAGACCCCGCCAGGTAAATTCGTTTTTACCAAAAGGGCCTGCAGCTTTAAGAATGCCATCGTAATACAATCGTTCCATATTTGAAAAATGGCCCGCAAAGATCTTATTACGTTGCGCAGTATCCGTAATTTCTTTGTCACTCGGCCCGGTTTTTAATATGACCAGCCAGAATTGTTTAATTTTTTGTTCCGGCTTTTTCGCGGAAGAATCTTTTTGGGAAAAGGCTGCCTGGTGAAATAGCACCAGGGTTATGATCAGAATAAATATTTTTTTCATGAATCTCTATTTTCACCCAAAGTATAGTTTTTTTTAATAAAAAAAATGGCAAAATGATAAATGGTATAGAGGAATCGTATGCGGAAGATGAAGATTGTTGTAACTAAAACCCGGTCAATTGACTTCAAACAATCAACTGTAAACTACAAACTTTCTAATACCTTTGTGTCAACAAAAAAGATTGCTCTATGGCGGCCCGTTCAGACCTTTTTACCAGCCCGGATTATTTTAAAGTAGATGAGTTGCTAACCGAAGAACATAAACTCATCCGTGAGTCTGTTCGCAGTTATGTAAAGAAGGAAATTTCTCCCATCATTGAAGCGTATGCACAACGGGCGGAGTTTCCACAACAGATCGTAAAACAATTGGGCGACCTTGGTTGTTTCGGACCAACAGTTCCTATAGAATATGGTGGTGGTGGCCTCGATTATATTTCATACGGATTGATGATGCAGGAACTGGAACGCGGAGATAGTGGTGTTCGTTCCACAGCTTCAGTGCAGGGTTCGTTGGTGATGTTTCCGATCTATCAGTATGGTAATGAAGAACAGCGAAAAAAATATTTACCCAAACTGGCCAGTGGAGCATGGCTGGGTTGTTTTGGATTAACAGAACCCAATCATGGCAGTGATCCATCCAATATGCTGTCGAATTTTACAGATGCAGGTGATCATGTAATTCTGAACGGTGCAAAAATGTGGATCAGTAATGCCCCCTTTGCCCAGGTGGCCGTAGTGTGGGCAAAGAACGAAGCGGGTGAAATACATGGATTGATCGTAGAAAGGGGCATGGAAGGTTTCACCACACCTACTACGCATGGCAAATGGAGTTTACGGGCCTCGGCCACCGGTGAATTGGTATTTGATAATGTAAAAGTTCCGAAAGAAAATATTTTACCGAATGTAAAAGGATTAAAAGGTCCGTTGGGTTGTTTAACCAAAGCACGGTATGGTATCGCCTGGGGTGCAATCGGGGCTGCCATGGATTGTTATGATACGGCATTACGGTATTCGAAGGAACGGGAGCAATTTGGTAAACCCATCGGTGCATTCCAGCTGCAGCAAAAAAAACTGGCAGAAATGATTACCGAAATAACCAAAGCGCAATTACTGAACTGGCGCCTGGGTGTATTAATGACTGAAGGTAAAGTGACTCCTCAGCAGGTGAGTATGGCCAAAAGAAATGCCTGTGAAGTAGCTACTAATATCTGCCGCGATGCAAGACAGATGTTAGGGGGTATGGGTATCACCGGTGAGTATTCGGTTATGCGCCACATGATGAACCTGGAAAGCGTAATAACGTACGAAGGTACTCATGATATTCATTTATTGATAACAGGAATGGATGTAACGGGGTATAATGCTTTTAAATAAGATTTTGCCCCTGTCCCTGCCGGTTGGCGGGGAACTTAGTTAAAGCAGTCATTATATTTTTTCAGAGTTCGTTAAAGATATTGGCTGAATTTCTCTGAAAGAATAAAAATTAATCACCCTTATAAAAAAAGAATTTTCCAATCACCCTTTAGGGAATAGGAAAACTTAGATTATAGGGTTAAAAGCAGGGGTATGAAAATCTTCCTCATTGGTTTTATGGGTTCCGGAAAAACACACTGGGGCCGTTTACTGAGTGAAAAACTCAGCTTCCCTTTCTTTGACCTGGATGAACAGGTAACCGAATATGCCGGCAAATCCATTCCTGAATTATTTGAAACAGAAGGAGCGGAGCAATTCCGCATGATGGAAAAAGATGTGCTCCACATTATTTCTGAAAGTCATGATAGTTTTGTAATGGCCTGCGGGGGAGGTTCTCCCTGTTACTTCAATAATATTGATTACATGAAACAGGCCGGCACCACCGTTTGGATAAATACCCCGCTGGATACTTTGTTTGAGCGACTTGAAAAAGACAAAGACAAAAGGCCCCTGATCAAAGGGCTTTCAGGCGGGCAATTGCGGACTTTTATCGGGAAAAAATTTTCTGACCGGAAAATTTATTATGAACAGGCAGATGTGATGGTGGATGAACAACCGGTGCATTTGGATCATTTGATTGAAAAAATATTTCATGCATAAAAAATTCCTCGCAATAGCAGCAGTTACCGGCGGACTGGCGGTAGCGTTCGGGGCTTTTGGGGCTCATGGCCTTGAGGGCATAACGAAAGATGAAAAAATTCTTCATGGATTTCAGACAGGAGTACAATACCAGATGTATCATTCGTTGGCTTTATTGGCGGTGGCTCTGTTGTTTGACAAACTTCCTCTTGCCCAGGTGAAATGGGCCGGTTATTGTTTTATTACCGGGATCATCCTTTTCTCCGGTTCTTTATACCTGCTGACATTTTTTAAAATTCAGGAAAGCCCTGCGGTTAAATATGCCGGCCCCATTACACCTTTGGGTGGGGTTTTCTTTATTGCCGGCTGGGTTTGTCTTTTACTGGCTGCTATAAAGCAGAAATGATCAAAGTGGCAGGATAAGAGTCGTTACCGTTCCGTGATTGTTTTCAATGGCAAATGTTCCGCCGATACTTTCCATTCTCCTGTTGATATTTTTCAATCCGTTACCAAACTTGCGGAGATTCTGCAGGTCGATTCCTTTGCCGTTATCCGCGATCCGGATGGAAAGCACCTGATTGATCTCGATGGTAATGGAAATCTCATTAGCCTGGGAATGTTTTAGGACATTATTCAATGACTCCTTGATGCTGAGGAAAAGATTACGTCTTTTGTCCCCGGTCAGTTCAATGCCCGGAATATGTTCAGGCGTTAAAACTTTGCAGTGGATCGGTGTATTCTCAAAATATTCCAGGGCATAAGAACGGATATAAGAAATAAGATTGTCAACCGTATCATTACCACTATTCATACTCCAGATAATGGCATTCATTTTATTCAACACATCATTGGCAGATTGGGAAATTTTTTCAATTTCAACGGGTGTGTTCTCTTTCATCTTATTACGGGCAATCTCACTCATCAGGCGGATGGCGGTCATTCCGGCACCTAATTCATCATGCATGTCAGCAGAAATACGTTCCCGTTCTTCCTGCTGTGCTTTATACACTGCAATTTCTTTTTCGTATTCCTGTAACAGGTTTTTTGCCTTTAAAGTTTCGCGTTCTTTTGTTTGCACAATGAGTTCCCGACGGTTTTTGTGATTTAATCCTGCCAGGAAGAAAACGAGTTCCAGGAACAAACCTATTTCATAATAAATAACCGAAGAACCGAATATTCCGGGTAAATTTTTAAAGGCAGGGCTCAGGAAAACGGCTATTTGTGAAATAAGGGCAAAAATAAACAGCCAGAGATTGCCCCAAAATAAGTAACGTAATAGCTTATCCTGCCAGTGACGTAAACTGTAGACAAGGAAAATAATGATCATCAGGAGCAGTAATATTTTGGAAATATTTTCAATCCAGTTTTCTAAATTAAAATTATCCGTGAAATAATGGAAGTAAGTATACCCCAGCAGGGATTCGATCAATAATACAATGCCGGTATTATAAAGTTTATAAAGGAATGGATGTTTACTCCGTGTGGCCAGGTAACGCTGCATAAAAAGCATATAGAAAACGATACCTGCAGCCTGCATCATATAATCCAGGTATCCCTCTACAAAATAACTGGCTTGGGTAGCATGGAAACTGAAGACAGCCTGGGCAAACAACATGCCGCCCATTAAAAAAGCATACACCGCATAGTACAGGTATTCGGGGTTGGCACCCTGGTAAAAACCGGCGAGAGAAAAAAGTATCATCATCAGCAATAATCCGCAGAGAATATAAGTTATCGTGTTATTGCCGGTATGGTTACTGGATATTTCGGAAATAAAGGAAGGCAGGTATTCGCTATTTATTAACCGGGGCCTTACCACATTGTTATACGTTTTTACAAAACCCAACTCAGCGATCAAGGTGGCGGAATCATGGGGGGTAAGCGTGATGCGACGAAAACCCGCACTATCATTAATAGAAGGAAGAACAACAGGAAGTTTTTCAATGCCGTTTTTGGTTACCCGGAAAAGCCGGATGCTCTTATAATAAAAACCCGGGAAAAAATAAACGGATACAACAGTATCGGCCGAATTCCTGATATTGAATTGAACCAAAATCATTTTTGAAACATATTCATTGGGAATGGTACCGGTATGTTTTAGTCCGGGTAAGAACCGGAGATCCGAAAAACCCGTCTCCGGATTATTTTTCTTGCTGTTATAGGTACTGCTGACAGTTTTACTGATATTCTTTACCAGGTTGATTTTACTGATATCAGTATAATCTTTCCACAAACTGTCCTGTGCATCGGAAGATATAACAGCCGACAACAGAAGGAGGGTAAATAAAACAGGACGTAAGTAACTTACCTTTTTCATTCAACAAGTTGGTGTGGTCTTCCAAATGTAATGTTTCAAATCTGGTTTTGCCTGATAAGATTGGTCAATTTTCGGGTAATATTTTGACAGTAAACTATTTATCTTTGCATTCATGGCTACTAAGCTGAAAAAGAAAACCAAAAATAATCCTGAGAAAAAGCCGGCCAAATCCGATCTTAAGGCCTTCCGCCCTGAAAAGGAAGAAGCTATTGACTGGAAATCACTGGCCCGGGACGAACGGACCTGGAAAATTGTCGGGGCTATATTTCTACTGATTTCCATTTTTCTTTTTATTTCATTTATTTCCTATTTATTTACCTGGTATCAGGACCAGTCCATTGCCCAACAAGGGATCTCTGCTTTATGGGATAATGATAAGCCCGTTCACAATTTATTGGGACGACTCGGTGCGCTGGGTTCCTATTTTTTTATTTATAAAGCATTTGGGATCGCTTCTTTTCTGATCTGTACTTTCTTTTTTGTGGTTGGGATAAATCTATTGTTTCGCCGCCGGGTTTTCTCTATCTGGAAGAACCTGAAATATGTCACCCTGGGTTTATTAATCTTATCTGTCGCACTGGCCTTCTTTTTTAATTTTCCTTTTGAAGGAGGCGTTGGTCATATGATAAATTTGAAAATGACCGGTGCCCTTGGAACCTTTGGCACAGGAGCTGTTTTGTTTTTACTCGCCCTGGGATATTTTATCTGGCAGTTCAACCCGGCTTTTAATTTATCAAAGAAAAATCTGGAAACAGAAACCGCCAATGAGGAACCCCTAACTGAGGTGGTGCCATTGGCAGGTGGAAAAAGTATCAATGACCTGTATTCGGAGAAAGGTGAAACCGGATCAACCGGGAATTCAGTAAAATCGGAAGGTGGCCTGGTCATTAACTTTCCGGATGTAAAGCCATTGCATGATTTTAAAGTGGTGGAAAAAGACGAACTAACGGAAGACCCCATTGATAATACAGAACAACAGCAACCAGATATTGAAAAGCAAATTGTGAGTGACCTCCTGCATCAGCATCAATTTGATGAACCTGTTGTACCGGTAAAACCAAAACCGGTTTCAAAAAAAGCGGATGAACCGTTGGAGTTGGAAATAAATACAGTTCCTGAAATAGTAACCGAAGGCACAGGGGCTGTGGTAGAAAACCTGCCACCTTATGAGCCCACGCTGGATCTACGTGATTATAAATATCCTTCCCTCAACCTGCTGGAAACACACGGCAGTGAAAAAATTATCCAGGATACCAGTGAACTGGAGAATCATAAGAACCAGATTATCGGAACGCTGCGGAACTACTCTATCGAAATACAAAAGATAAGTGCTACTATCGGGCCCACAGTGACCTTATACGAAATCGTTCCTGCTGCCGGTATCCGGATTTCCAAGATCAAGAACCTTGAGGATGATATTGCCCTGAGCCTGGCAGCGTTGGGTATCCGCATTATTGCTCCTATTCCCGGAAAGGGAACCATTGGTATTGAAGTGCCGAATGTGAAAAAGACCGTGGTGAGTATGAAAACATTACTGGCATCTGAAAAATTTCAACATAATAATTACAGCCTGCCGATTGCCATTGGAAAGAAGATCGACAATGAAAATTTTATTGTTGACCTGACCACAATGCCGCACTTGCTGATGGCGGGGGCTACCGGCCAGGGGAAATCCGTGGGTTTAAATGCCATTCTTGTTTCCCTGTTGTATAAAAAACATCCGTCCCAATTAAAACTGGTGCTCATCGATCCCAAAAAAGTGGAATTGAGTGTATACCGGCATATCGAAAAACATTTTCTTGCCAAACTTCCCGGGGAGGATGAAGCAATTATCACGGATACCAAGAAAGTTGTTCATACCCTGAATGCCCTGTGTATCGAAATGGATAATCGTTACGATTTACTGAAAGAGGCGGGGGCAAGAAATATCAAAGAATACAACGAGAAATTTATCAGGCGAAAACTGAATCCGCAAAAAGGTCATCAGTTCCTGCCGTTTATAGTTTTGGTAATTGATGAATTTGCTGACCTGATCATGACGGCGGGTAAAGAAATTGAGATGCCGATTGCCCGGCTGGCACAACTGGCCAGGGCGGTGGGGATCCATTTGATCATTGCTACACAACGTCCTTCTGTAAATATCATCACGGGTACTATTAAAGCCAATTTTCCAAGCCGGGTTGCATTTAAGGTTACTTCAAAAATTGATTCAAGAACCATTTTGGATACAGGTGGGGCAGAACAACTGATCGGTAAAGGGGATATGCTGATTTCCCACCATGGTGAAGTGACCCGTTTGCAATGTGCTTTTGTTGATACGCCTGAAGTAGAGCAAATTGTTGAATTCATCGGCAATCAGCGGGGATACCCACAGGCTTTCTTACTGCCGGAATATATTGATGAAAAAGAACTGGAAGGAAAGGACTTTGATCTTTCAGACCGGGATTCTTTATTTAATGATGCTGCCCGGTTAATTGTACAGAACCAGATTGGGTCCACCTCTTTATTGCAGCGACGGATGAAACTGGGTTACAACCGGGCCGGCCGGCTGATGGATCAGCTGGAAGCAGCCGGAATTGTTGGTCCGAACCAGGGAAGTAAAGCACGGGATGTACTAATAAAAACGGAAATGGAATTACAGCAGCACCTGGATATATTAGGCTGATGCGTTAGTAGCTTGTTAAGAAAAATGATGGAATGCAACCCGGTTTGGTCATAATCTATCCTATTCCTGTAATTAATTACCTTTGCCCGTCTGAATTCTGACAGCCACACAAATTACTATGATGAAAAAAATATTTTTGTCCGTCTCCCTGTTTGCCCTGACAATGATAGTTAAAGCACAGACCAGCGACCCCGCTGCCAAAGCGATCCTGGATGGTGTCAGTGCCAAGTTCAAAACTTTTACTTCCGTACAGGCAACTTTTACATATAAAGTGGAAAACGCTACGGGAAAGGTCCTTTCCTCCAAAGCTGGCAGTATACTGATGAAAGGAACGAAATACCGGGTAAGCTTTAGCGGGCAGGAAATATTTTGTAATGGCATTACAATCTGGAATTACGATAAAGCGGCCAATGAAGTAACAATTAGTAAGCTGGATGCATCCAGCGGTATGATCACCCCGCAAAAACTGTTCACTGATTTTTATGATAAAGATTTCCGGTATTTGCTGAACGGGGAAAAAAAATCAGGATCAAAAACGCTTCAGGAAATTGAATTGACACCGCTGGATAAAAGCAAGCCATTTTACAAAGTATATGTACAGGTTGACAAAGCCACCAAAACCATATATAACACTAAAGTAATGGAGAATGCCGGCAGCAGGTACACGTACACGGTTACTACTATCAAGACAAATGCGGCCGTTGTTGACAGCAAGTTTGTATTTGATAAATCAAAATTTCCGGGTGTTGAGGAAGTTGATTTGAGATAAAAAAACACTCCAGTTCATTTGTCAGCGATTTAATTCTTTGATTAGATTTTTCTAATTGCCTACTCCTGTCAAAAATGTATTTCCAAAGCTCTCCGCCAGCTGGCGGAGCAATAAGAAAAATAAACGATAAGACTATTATTGGGGGCCTATAGCCTTACGAAGTTTTACAAGTTGTTGTAACAACCCTTCCAGCAAATCCAGTTTCAGCATGTTAGCCCCATCGCTTTTCGCCTGGGCCGGGTTTGGGTGTGTTTCAATGAAAATCCCATCAGCCCCCACTGCGATGGCGGCTTTGGCAATTGTACCAATCAATTGGGGGTTACCACCTGTTATACCTGATGGCTGATTGGGTTGCTGTAATGCATGCGTTACATCCATTATTACCGGCACGCCATGTGCCTGCATAGCCGGGATATTCCGGTAATCAACTACAAGATCCTGGTATCCAAAAGTGGTGCCTCTTTCTGTCAGCATAATTTTTTCATTACCCGCCTGGCGTATTTTGTCAACAGCAAATTTCATCGCTTCGCCACTTACAAACTGACCTTTCTTTACATTGATGATCTTACCGGTTTTGGCGGCGGCCACTAGCAAATCTGTTTGACGGCAAAGAAAGGCGGGTATTTGCAATACATCTGCATAAGCAGCCGCTTTAACCGCTTCTTCAGATGAATGAATATCGGTAACAACCGGTAGCGAAAACTGCTGGCCGGCATGCTGAAGAATTTTCATAGCTACCTCATCACCGATACCGGTAAAAGAGGAACCGCTGGTGCGGTTGGCTTTTCGATATGAGGATTTAAGTATAAATGGGATGCCAAGGTTTTTACAAATAGTTGATACTTTCTCTGCTACTTCCAGGATCAGATCTTCACTTTCCACAACACAGGGTCCTGCCAGCAAGAAAAAATTTTCCGCATCATAAGATTGATTGGCAAACAGGTCTTTCAGGAATTTTTCCATGTGACAAAGATAAGCGGGATGACACAAGACACAAGGTACCGGGGTGAAAAGCTGGTTTAGTTTGAAAATCTTGTGACCTGATTCTTGTATCTTGCGCCTTTATTTTACTTGCTATGGTTAAAGATAAAATACTGGTCATTGGCGCCTCCGGCCAGATAGGGGTGGAGCTGACGCTTGCCCTCCGGAAAATTTATGGCGCATCCAATGTGCTGGCTTCCGATCTGCGGGAGCAGAATGACCTGCTGAAAGGAACCGGTCCTTATGTCAGTATGGATGTGATGAATAAAGAAATGCTGCATGTTCAGGTTATCCGTCAGGGGATCACCCAGATTTATCACCTGGCCGCGATACTTTCCGCCACCGGGGAAAAAAATCCCAACCTTGCCTGGAACTTGAATATGACAGGTTTATTGAATGTATTGGATATTGCGCGGGAAGAAAAATTGCAGAAAATATACTGGCCTTCTTCCATTGCGGTATTTGGTCCCAGTTCCCCTAAACAAAACTGCCCGCAGCAAACGATCATTGAACCAGCAACCGTGTATGGCATCAGTAAATATGCAGGAGAGTTCTGGTGTAATTATTTTCATCACCGGTATGGAGTGGATGTAAGAAGTATCCGATACCCGGGATTGATCTCGTATAAATCAGCACCCGGTGGTGGCACTACCGATTATGCCGTGGAAATTTATCATGAAGCTTTGGAGGAAAAAAACTATGAATGTTTTTTAAAGAAAGATACCTACCTGCCGATGATGTATATGCCGGATGCGATCCGGGCCACTATTGAGTTGATGGAAGCACCAGCGGATAAAATTTCTATCCGTACATCATATAATGTTTCGGGGATGAGTTTTTCACCGGAAAATATTGCTACAGAAATAAAAAAACATATTCCGGATTTCTCCATTTCTTACAAACCGGATTACCGGCAGACTATTGCAGAAGGCTGGCCGCAAAGCATTGATGATTCCGTAGCCAGGAAGGACTGGGGCTGGAAGGAAGAATATGATTTGGCGGGAATGACGAAGGATATGCTGAAGAATTTACAGAAGTAATTTTAACGCAGAGATACTGAGTGACAGAGAAATACAAAGGAGTGGTTTTCAGATTTTCTTTTCCCCATGCAATTGAAAAATTTCAGTTACACTGGGTTAATGCTGGCTTTTTAAACAGATTCTAGTCGACAATCCCGTTCTTAACGGCAAACATCACCAGGCCGGCGGTATTACGTACCCCGATCTTTTCGATTAATCGCTGCCGTATCCCTTCCACTGAACGGGGGCTCAGAAAAATTTCTTTTGCTATTTCTGCAGCCGTTTTTTCCTCGCAAATCATTTTCAATACTTCCTGTTCTCTTTCGGTCAGATCTATATTCTGGTTAAAGGAAGGTTTCAGGTTGTTTTTCAAAACTAATTTTTTCAAGAGGGCCTTGTTTACAACATCATTAAAATAATATCCGTTTTCATAAACGGCATAGATCGATTTTATTATTTCATCCGGCTCAGCGTTTTTGAGCAGGTAACCATTGGCGCCATTTTCCATCAGGTGAATAATGAATTTATCATCCTCATACATCGTTACGACCAGCACTTTGATAGCCGGGTAATTTTTCCGGACCAGTTTGGTGGCTTCCATACCATCCATGATAGGCATTTTAAGATCCATGATAATAACATCTGGTGAGTTTGTCTCCAGTAATTTCATCAGGTCTTCTCCATTATCGGCCTCCGAAATAATTTCCAGATTATCATCTTTTGACAAGCCGACCTTCAGGCCATCCCGATAGATCTTGTAATCATCTGCAATAGCAATTTTTATCTTACTCATCAGTAGTTGATTTAACCGGTATATGAATATTGATGCGGTAGCCTTCGTTGCCGCTGGTAAAATGAATCATTCCTTTCAGCAAGATAATCCGGTTTTGGATATTTTTTAAACCAAGCCCTTCTTTTTGATAGCGGAGTTCCTCAAATTGTTCTTGTGTCAGCCCGTCGCCATTATGAAACAGGACGAGATCCAGCTCTTTCCCTTTTAGTGTTGAACTGATGATGAATTCAGTGGCCTTCGCATATTTCAGGATATTGTTTATCAGTTCCTGCACCATACGATACATGCTGATATCGTCATCCGGGTTTACCGTTTTGTAATTATCATCCAAAGCCGTGGTGGCATTGAGTACAGTGCCCTCGGTAACTTTACGGACAAAATGCCGGATGGCTTCATTGAGGCCAAACTCTTTTAAGATGTTGGAGTGCAGGTTATGAGAGATACCTCTGACCTTCTGTATCACATCATTTAGCAGTTCCTTTCCTTTTTCATAGAGTTTTTTGTCTTTATCATCAAGGGTTTCTTCTTTGATACCCAGCAGGTGCAACTTGGCGGAAGATAAAAATGCCCCCACTTCGTCATGCAGCGTTTCCGCAATGCGATGTCGTTCGGTTTCTTCACTTCTCACGGCAGCTTCTATCAATTGATTTTGTTGTTGCTCCCTGAGTTTTTCCATGGATTGCTGGTACTTCAGTTTCTTTCGTTGGTTAAAGATCAACGCTACCAGGAAGCTCGTAAACAGCAGCAGCATTACGGCTATGCCAACTATGACCAGGTATTTTATATCAGTTCCATTTGCACCCATTTATTCTATAAAATTTATTCGAAAGTATATTCGGAAACAATATTATCAAAGGCCTTTTAACAGATTGCGTAGAAACTTGGGTAAATTACGTAGTTCTACGCAGCATAGGATAAACCTGATTTTTTGGATATATCCGTTGTTCCTATTTATTTGCCCTTGCGCCGGTTTACGTTTTCTTTTTGTGATAGGTTTTTGATTTATAGAATGCCAGTGCCAGCAAAATACAAAGCAGCACAAACGTAATGTTGTATATCCGCATAGTTACTACAAAAAATGCCGGATCTTTTTGACTTAGCGGGTAGAAAAATAAGAAGATAAAAAAAGTAATAACCTCGTATAGGCAGATCCCGGCACAAACGAGAAAAGAAGGATGTTTTAGCCAGTTGGTATGACTTTCATCCTGTATGGAACGGAAGAAGTATGACAAACACATAACCAGGAGTACAATACTTTCCGCTGCAAAAAGGTGGGTGCTTAGAAAAAAGGGTGATTCAATAAATATAAAATTGATAAGCACAAGAAAAGCGTAAGCAGCCAGAAGTAATTTTAAAATACCAGAGAACCGGAATGGCCCGATGGTAATAATAATATACCAACTGAAGAAAAGCACCCGGATAATTGAGTGGATATTGTAAGGTAAATTATTATTTACCATATTATTTACATACATCCATTTGGGAACCAGATCATAATATTCCAGCATGAAGGTGGCTGAAAAGTTGAGAATGAATCCAATGAGTACATACCCCCTCAGGATACGGATATGTTTTTCTTTGGGGTTACAGATGGCAATAATAATCAGAGGTATAAGCAATGCCCATACCTCTGACCAATCAAGGAGCGTTTGAAGAAATTTCATTTTTTAATTTGTCCCCGAACTATCTATGAGCGTATCATACGGTGGTATCTTCCGCTTTGTTGAATCCGCTTTGTCACAGGCAGGGGTACAACCTGCAGGGCAAGGAGGTTTACAGTTTACGCATGGAGGACAGGGATTGGCAGTATATGGCCTGAGGTTCAAAGTTTTGTTTTTATTGTCAACAACGTTTGTATTATAATACAAATACCCATGATCACCGAAGGGTTCTAGATTGATATAAGCAAAATCTTTTAGATTTCCGGTCTTATCCAGGATATCAAGTTCAACGAAATCAAGATTGTTTTTCCCTACAGCTACGGGCGGCAAAGTATCATTCCAGGCATCTCCTGTCGTCAAATTTACATATGATCCTATGGGTTGGTAAAGTTTATTATACGCCTGAACGCCTGTATGAATTTCGTGGCTGATCGGATTATAGCAGGTAATAAAGGTCAGGTAATCGATGTTCTTTAAATGGCCAGATTTTTCCCAGGCCTTAATAATTTGAGATTTTGTTAAGGCAATGCATGACCCCTTAGGAGCTTTCTCTTTGCAAGATGAAATACCGAATAAAGAAAAAACCGCAACAATAAGTGGCAGCAGCCAAATTCTTTTGTTTACAGGAAATCGATTCTTTTGCATAATTGTTGGTTTAAATGGTTAAAAAGGTGGAAAGGAGTTTAAAGAGGGGCGGGATAATTCTTCGTCTAATTTAGATTACTTGAATCATTTTTCAAAATTCCCTAATATTAGGTAGATACACGCTATGCTAAGTAGTAGTACGCAGCTTCTTAATTTTTCTGTTAGTTTTCGGGTTAATAATGCCCTGTTCTGCGTAGATACTCCCGCTAATAAGTAGTACTACGGATAGCTGTTCCAAAGCATTACCACGCAGTTACTAACGGCCTTTACAAGTTTAAATACCCCTTCTCTTTTTTACGCATTTCCTACCTTGTTTTCAGGCCGTCGCTGAGACAAAATTGTGTCATAAAACATTTTATATGACACGTTTCTTCACCATCAGCATTTTCTTCCTGGCCTTGATTTCTGGGACTTCTTTTACCGCTTCTGCCAGAACTAATAAGTCGGTTTCGGTAACTGTTATAGATACCAAAGAGACTGGTTCAGCCCCCGTTTCTGAACCTATCTCAAATTCTAAAGCTATACCCCAGGTACCTGTTACCAAAACAGTACCTCCGCTGCACCCCGAAGAAAAAGGCCATACTCCCAAATTGGAAGAACTGCCCCACATACATCACTTTCATAAGGAACGCGTGAAGAAAGTAAAACGTCATCATAAAAAATACTGGGCCCTGAGTATGGTGATATTAGTGCTTTGCCATATTTCGATCTTAGTTATGGCTTATATGCACGTAACCCCTCACTAAAAAAATCCGGAAATGCTGATGAAAGAAATTAAAAACGTACAATCGTAAAATGTTCAAACTGCTTAAGAGGCAGTTCAAGAATCTCCACCCCGGCAACCACCGCCCGGGGTGGTCCTTTTTTACACCATTCCGTAAAAAGTTTCAACAACCCCGGAACTCCTGTTACCAGGATCTGGACGCTTCCATCATGAAGGTTATTAACCTGGCCCGTTAATCCCAGTTGCATCGCTTTTTCTTTGGCGCTTTGACGGTAAAACACCCCCTGAACTTTACCGGTAATGATAATGGAAATGGTCTGTTGCATCTATCTTAAAATTCGATCAGGCTTATTATTTCTTCCAGGTATCGCTGGTCGGTACTATCAAATTGGTCGTATTCATTGCTGTCAACATCCAATACCGCCATCACTTGATTATTTCGGATAATGGGTACGACGATCTCCGATTTTGATAAACTGCTGCAGGCTATATGACCGGGAAACTTTTCTACATCGGGAACAATCAATGTTTTGGCCTGCGCCCAGCTGCTGCCACAAACGCCCCGGCCCTTTTTTATCCGGGTGCAGGCCACCGGGCCCTGGAAGGGACCTAAGACCAGTTCATCATTATCATCCCCTGTAGTTTTACCGGAAGAGGGCTTTACCAGATAAAAGCCCACCCATAACCATCCGAATTGTTCTTTTAAGGAGGCAGCAATATTCGCCATATTAGCAACCAGGTCAGGTTCCCCTTCCAGCAAGGCTTTGATCTGGGGTACCAGGGATTGATAGCGTTCCTCTTTATTTCCGTTAATGATATTCAGGTCTTCCGCCATATTGTAAAGATACCATTTCAGGAAAATTTTTAAGCGCATTGTAAACAGAAAAACAAACGATGTAATTGGGTATAATCGCAATCTGTTTTTCCTCCGTAACTTCCCCCAAAATATCCACCGCTATGCGAAAGCTGATTATTATGGGTTGTTGTCTTGTCTTATCCGGGATAGTTGCACTACCTGCCCGGTCGCAACAATTTGGAGGCAATCCACCCTCGGTTAGATGGAAACAAATAAATACTGACTCGGCACGAATAATTTTTCAATCTGGTATGGACAGCCAGGCAAACCGGGCTGCGGCTATTGTTCATTATTTAGCCAACCAGAAACCGGTTTCCCTTGGGGAACAATTGAAAAAGATCAATATCGTTTTGCAAAACCAGACCACTATTGCAAATGGTTATGTGGGTCTTGGGCCATTCCGGAGTGAATTTTTTATGACCCCGGAATTTAATAATTTCCAGGAAGGCAGTATCGGGTGGACCGATCAGCTGGCCGTACATGAATACCGGCATGTCCAGCAGTTTAATAATTTCAGAAATGGGATCAGTAAGACTATGAAATTTCTGTTTGGAGAAGATGGATTTACCCTGGCGGTAAATGCTGCCATTCCCGATTGGTTTTATGAAGGGGATGCTGTGTATAACGAAACGGTGCTTACCAACCAGGGCCGGGGCCGGTTGCCACTTTTTATGAATGCTTATCCATCCCTCTGGCAGGCTGGTAAAAAATATTCCTGGATGAAATTGCGGAACGGATCGATCAAAGATTATGTACCCAATCATTATTATCTCGGCTACCTGCTGGTAAATTATGGCAGAGAAAAATACGGCACTGATTTCTGGACAAAAGTTACCCGGGATGCCAGTGCGTATAAAGGGTTGTTATATCCGTTTCAAAAGGCCGTAAAAGAATATGCCGGGGTGGATTATAAAACTTTCAGGGAACAGGCGTTTGCTTATTACAAAAAAGATGCTGCTGTATCACCGGCTAAAGAAACATATGTTCTTCCTGTTAGGAAGAATTATGTTACAAATTATTATTTCCCTTATAATGCCGGTAATGATTCATTGATTTACCTGAAAAGCAGTTACCGTCACCGCCCGGCCTTTTACATAAAAGATGCCAGCGGTGAGCATAAATTAAGAGGGAGGGATATTTCTACTGATGAACAGTTCAGTTATCGTAATGGAAAAATTGTATATGCGGCCTATGAAAATGATCCCCGTTGGAGCTGGCGGGATTACAGTGTGATAAAAGTGCTGGATGTACAGACCGGGCAGCAGCAAACACTGACAAAAAAATCAAAATATTTTACGCCTGATATTTCCGGGGATGGTTCCAGGATTGCAGCTGTACAGGTAACTCCTGAAGGAAGAAGTGAATTACATGTATTGGATGCCCGAAACGGGCAGGTACTACAATCCATACATTCCGCTGAGATCAGTTTATTCACCGACCCGAAATTCATTGATGAAAATTCGCTGGTAACTGCGGTACGATTGAAAGATGGGAAGATGGCGCTGGCTACCGCAGAAATTTCTACGGGTAATACTACCCGGCTGACTAATCCTTCGTTTAATGTGGTAGGTTACCCCTGTGTAAATAATGGCATCATTTATTTTACAGCAAATTACGGTGGTAATGATGATGTGTTTGCCTTGCGGCTGACTGATAGGAAGATTTTTAAGATCAGTAATGGCCCCCTGGGAAATTATTTTGTAAATGCGGCTAATGGAAAAATCAGCTGGTCGGCTTTTACAGCGGAAGGTTACCAGCTAAAGCAAATGACCGAAAAAGATATCGTGTGGAATGAAGTGGAAATGGCGGCATCGGATAATCTTACCGAAAAATTTACTGTAAGCCATACACCGGAGTATAGTGATATCCTACTTCATAAAGTACCTGCCAGAAATTTCCCGGTTGATAAATATAAAAAAGGTACCAAGCTGCTCAATCTTCATAGCTGGAGGCCTTATTATTCAGATCCCATATTCACTTTTTCTGTATATGGAGAAAATGTGCTTAATACCTTGCAAACAGAACTTTACTACCTGTATAATCAAAATGATAAGACCAATGCTGTTGGTTATACCGCTGTATACGGAGCCTGGTTTCCCTATCTGAATCTGGGTACAGAATTCACATTCGACCGGGAAGCCATTACCGGTAATAAACTGCGTAAGTGGAAGCAGTTGGATTCACGGATCGGTTTGAATGTGCCGTTAAGTTTTACCGGTGGCCAGACTTACAAGAATTTTAATATCAGCAGTTTTTATGTGCGCCGGAATGAATTTAATACCGGGTTCTTTAAAGATTCGATGGGCAACACGTCGTTCAGCTACCTGTCGCATTCTGTTTCCTGGAGCCAGCAGGTGCAAACGGCTGCACAGCATATTTACCCAAGGTTTGCTTATTCCTTGTTCTTTGGACTCCGGCATGCTATAACCAAATTTGACGGTAATCAGACCATCGCCAATGGTTCGCTGTATGTTCCGGGTTTGCTTTCTACGCATAATCTATTATTGACAGCCTCGATTCAGCAGCGGGACACCCTGAGTGAGATATCGTTCAGCAATCGCTTTGCCTATTCAAGAGGATATACCGGCCGTTATTTTTCAAGGATGTGGCGTTTGTCGGCAAATTATCATTTACCGCTGCTGTACCCGGATTGGGGTTTTGGAAATATTTTATATATCCAGCGGTTACGGGCTAATTTCTTTTATGATTTTACAAAAGTATATTCCAGAGATAAAAAATCAACAAGGGATCAACGCAGTGTGGGAGGTGAAATTTTTATAGATACCAAATGGTGGAACCAATACCCGCTGACTTTTGGTTTTCGCATCAGCCAGTTGCTGGACATTGATCAGTTTGATGGATTTAAAGGAACCATTTTTGAGTTTGTACTCCCGGTAAGTATTATACCAAGATAAAAATGAAAGGGTTGGCATTTCAGGTTCATGACCCGGAATGCTAACCCCTAATCAATAAATCAGAGGGAAGAAAGGCTTTCTGTAATGACCCGGATCTTTGCTTCCGCATCGGCTTTCTTCTTTCTTTCACTTTCTAATACTTCCGGTTTTGCATTTTGAACAAACCGTTCATTGCTTAATTTCTTTTCTACGGACACTAAAAAACCTTTCAGGTAGTCCAGGTCTTTTTGTAATTGTTCTTTTTGCGAAGCCGTATCCAGTACTGTTGTAGTTTCAATAAAGAATTTATCCTTTTGAACTACCACAGTAATGCTATTAGCAACTGAATCGGAAGTGTATGAGACTGATTCGGCATTTACCTGCTTCATTAAAATGCTTTCAATGGTTGTATAAGTATTCTTATTATCAGTAAGTATATGCAGCCGGATCGTATCTTTTGGTTTCAGTTGGTTCTTGTTCCTGGCATCACGGATAGTGGTGATAACTTCTTTTAATAAACCTGCCGTTGATAAAATAGTCTGATCAGCCGTATTTGCCGTTGCATATTGTTTTACCGTAAGATCATCGGTTCTTTCTTTCAGGAGATGATAGATCTCTTCGGTAATAAAAGGCATGAAAGGATGCAGCAATTGCATTAGCTGCTCGAAGAAGCCAACTGTTTTTTCATAAATGGTTTTATCTATCGGTTGTTCAAAACCGGGTTTCACCCATTCCAGGTACCAGCTGCAGAAATCATCCCATATAAGTGAATAGATGGTTTTTAACGATTCACTCAACCGGAAATCGTTGAACTGCGTATCCAATTCTATGCTTACCTCGTTTAATCGATTCTCAAACCAGGCGACAGCGAAACCCGGAACCCCAAACTCTGAACCCGAAACTCTGGACTCCCAACTCCTGACTAATTTCAACGCATTCCACATCTTATTTATGAAAAATCTTCCCTGTTCATTTCCGGACTGGTCCCACATCAGGTCATTCCCCGCTGGAGAAGATATCATAATGCCAAAACGGACCGCATCCGCACCATCCTCATCAATCATTTGAATCAGGTCGGGGGAGTTGCCAAGGCTCTTACTCATTTTTCTTCCCTGCTTATCCCGGACGATTCCCGTAAAGTAAACTTCCTTAAACGGTTTTTGTCCGGTGTATTCATATCCCGCCATGATCATACGGGCTACCCAGAAGAAAATAATTTCCGGAGCCGTAACGAGGGTATTAGTGGGGTAGTAGTAGTTTACATCTTTATTATCCGGGTTGCTGTATCCTTTAAAAACTTCAAAGGGCCAGAGCCATGATGAGAACCAGGTATCCAAACAATCCTCGTCCTGTTTTAATTGAGCGTTGTTGATTGAGAATTGCATTTGAAACAGGTGCTTTGCTTGTTCCTCATTCTCTGCTACAACAAACCTTCCTTCCGCATCATACCAGGCCGGTATCCTGTGCCCCCACCAAAGCTGGCGGCTGATGCACCAGTCTTTTATATTTTCCATCCAATGGCGATACAGGTTTTTGAATTTGGAAGGATAGAATTTTATTTCTTCCTCCATTACGGCAGATAAAGCCGGGCCGGAGATTTTTTTCATATCTACCCACCATTGCAGGGATAGCCTGGGCTCCACCACCACATCCGTTCTTTCCGAATAGCCCACTTCACTGGTGTAATCTTCTGTTTTGAGCAGGCAACCTTTTTGCTGCAGTTCAATGACTATCTTTTTTCTTGCTTCAAACCGTTCTTCTCCGATATAGATCTGTGCTGCTTCATTCAACGTGCCATCTTCGTTAAAAATATCTACAATTTCCAGGTTATGTTTTTGTCCCAGTTGATTGTCGTTGATATCATGGGCCGGCGTAACCTTTAATGCACCGGTTCCAAAATCCATGGTGACATATGCATCGGTAATAACCGGGATGCGGCGATTGATCAGGGGAACAAATGCAAATTTTCCATGCAGGTGCTTGTATCGTTCATCATCCGGATGCACACAGATGGCCGTATCACCCATGATCGTTTCGGGTCGTACGGTAGCGATAACTACGTAGTCGACTGTCGACAGTTCACTGTCAACAACAGGATCTGATCCTTTTGATTGTTTTTTATTGTCAATGGGGTTAGTCGTTCTATCGGAAATAGCCTGTGGACTATGGTCTGTGGACTGTTGACCATTATCAATCTTATACTTCAGATAATAAAGCTTTTGTTGCGTCTCTTTCCGGATTACTTCTTCATCACTCAATGCTGTTTTTGCTTTCACATCCCAGTTGATCATACGCTTACCGCGATAGATAAAACCTTTTTGGTACAGATCAATAAATACATTGATTACCGATTGGTAATAATCCGGGTCCATCGTAAAACTGGTTCTTTCCCAGTCGAGGCTGCAACCCATTTTCTTTAACTGTTGTAAAATGATGCCGCCATACTTTTCTTTCCATTCCCAGGCATATTTCAAAAAATCTTCCCGGCTCAGGGATGATTTGGCAATTCCCCGCTCGCGGAGCATTTGCACCACTTTCGCTTCTGTGGCTATAGAAGCATGGTCTGTACCCGGAACCCAACAGGCATTTTTACCCTGCATTCTGGCGCGACGAACCAAAATATCCTGGATGGTGTTGTTTAGGCAGTGTCCCATATGTAACACGCCCGTCACATTGGGAGGGGGTATGACCACAGTAAAAGGTTCACGGCCATCCGGTTCGCTATGGAAGTAATTTTTATCCAGCCAATGCTGATACCATTTCTGTTCAGCGGTTTTGTGTTCAAAGTTTTTCGACAATTCCATACAACTTCGCTTACGGTTTTATGTGGCAGCCATTTAAATAAGGCTACGGTGCACATGTAAGGCCGCAAATTTACCGGGTTTTGGGTAGATGGCGAAACGTCAGGCGATTAGTAAAGACTGATTTAATCCAATGGTGGCATATGCCTTTTTATTTCTTCGCAGATGTAGAATTCACCCTTATCCACCTCCATAATGCCATGCTTGATTTCTTCAAGGGAAGAGGTTTTGGTTAAAAAACCTCGGGCACCCAATTCCATCAATTTAACTGCATATTTTGGTTGACTATAAACAGATATTCCAATGATTTTTATAGAGGGAATTATCCTGACAATTCTTTCTGTAACTGTAAATCCGTTCATTGGCCTCATATTTAAGTCTATCAGCATAATATCAGGAACCAGCTCCTGTGCCATTTCAATAGCTTCTTGTCCATTAGCACAAATCGACACAACCCGGAAACGGGGATCATTTTCAAGAAAAATGTTCCATGAATCACGGACTTTTTTATGGTCATCAACCAGGATTATTCGAATTGGGGCATTCTTCATTTCGTTCGATATTTAAGTCAATACACAGCATACAACTAATAAAATATCTCTGTCATCAATAGCTTTTTTAACCGAAAATGGGTACTTACCGAAAGAAAATATTTAAGTTTGGAAGAACAATTAATTTAAGTGAATGATGTTCTATATTTTTTAAGAGCCTGTTAGGTATTGAATTTCAATAAGTTAACTGCTTTAATATAGGATGGTGGGGGTAAAATATATAAATAGTAAAAATACTGAAAATCTAAAGTAATATTACTTTGTAAATATACCAAGAGTTTTTACGATTATTTCTTTAGTGCTCCGAAATTGCCGATAAAAGGACGGCTCTTATTTAAGGCCGTGACCCTATAGGATTTACAATTATATTCGTAAAAAATTACTTTCAGATTTTAGATTATTGCTGAAAAAAATACAACCAATGAAAAGAGAATTAGCCTCCTGGTATAGTCCCTCATTAAACAAAGAAATGCCGGTTGCCAGGTATGGTGACAATGGATTTTCCCTGCTCCTGGTGCCAACCGCAGCAGCTGATTATCTGGAATATGAACGCTTTCAGTTAATGGAGCATCTGGCTCCTTTTATTGACGCAGGTAAAGTGAGTGTGTTTTCCATCGACAGTATTAATAATGAAAGCTGGTTGAATAATAATATGAGCCCCCGGGATAAATCAATCCGGCATCAGCAATGGAATGATTACGTGTTCAACGAAGTGGTTCCATTTCTGAAAACCAATACCAGCAACGAAACACCTGTTATAACCTGTGGTGCTTCTTTTGGTGCCTTACACAGCATGAACTTATTCTTAAAACGACCTGATCTGATCAATGGTGTTATTGCCATGAGTGGTGTATATGACCTTACTGAGTATACAAAAGGACATTATGATGAGGATGTATATTTTAACAGTCCGGTGCATTTTATGTCCAACCTGAATGACCATGGTACCCTGGAACAGATACGCCAAAGCCGGAACATACATATCGTAACGGGCAGCGGTTCCTATGAGGACCCGCAGAGCAGTGGTAAATTTGCCAAGATCCTGTACGATAAAGGGATATCGTATGAATTGGATATTTGGGGAGAAGAATGGCCGCATGACTGGAACACCTGGAGAGCCATGTTACCACATTACCTCGGATCGAGGTTCTGATGATTATGTAATTACCCGGATGATAGCATCTTTTTCAAAAGACCATTATGAGAAAGATGCTTTTTCTTTTCCTGGGGTTACCTATAGCTGCCCTGTCCCAAATACCCCAAAAGGAAAAAATATTTGAAAATAGTATTCCTGCTGGCCTGGGTCAAAGGATTCATTTACCTGAAAGAAGATATAATCCGGATTTTATTCTCGATCAGGCGGAAGGGTATCGGTTACACACCCGGATTTTTATTATAAAAACAGATTCTGTTTATCGCAACCTATTATTTAAGGAGTATCATTACCCGCATGATTCGCTGAAGTATTATAAATTTACCAGGCATGATTTTTATGATTCATTGGGCTATAACGAGATCCTGCATCATCTGTCAGATTCGCTGGCAGTAATTGATTTTACCCGGCAGGAACTTATACTGTATTCTGCCTGCGCTAAATGCCTGGAAGTTTGCCGTCATAATGAAGGAATGGAAGGATGTCACCGATCGGCTTGTAGTTTTATTGATGCATGGTTTTTACAGGATAAAGAACCCTTAATAGTAAAAAAAGCTGAAAAAAATTAAAGGACGATATATGCGGAAAGTAGTTCGATAAAATCCTTTCGGTCAATCATCCGGGCGCCCAGGCTTTCAAGATATTCTGTATATACCTGGCAATCGATCAGCTTAATACCTTCTGTTTTTAATAGCTGTATATATTTAATTAAAGCAAACCGGGAGGCATTGCTGACATGGCTGAACATACTTTCGCCAAAGAAAACATTACCAAGCCTGATTCCGTAAAGACCTCCCACCAGTTTTCCATCTTTCCATACTTCGGCGCTATGAGCAAATCCCTGTTCATGCATTTGGCAATAGGCCTTCTCCACTTCATCCGTTATCCAGGTGCCCTGTTGTCCGGGCCTTTTGGTTTTTTTACAATGATGAATGACCTGTGCAAACGCATTATTGACTGTAAAGGAAAATTCATTCCTGTTGATTAACGGTTTGATGCTTTTACTTATTCTTAATTCACCAGGGAATAATACAAATCTTGGGTCTGGCGACCACCATAAAATATACGCTCCTTCATACCACGGGAAAATGCCGTTCCGGTATGCCAATAATAATCTTTCAACCGAAAGATCTCCGCCCAGTGCGAGTAACCCGTCAGGTTCGGCTAAATGAACCGGCGGGAAAACCAATTCTTTATCAAGTGCAAAAAGGGACATACAAAAGGAGGAGATTATCCTGCAATGATTTCAACTGTAGCATTAATACCTCTTTCCGTAATAGCATCACATTGAGGTTTCAGAACATCATAGCTGCCGTTTTTTACAGCATATTTACCCTGGAAATGGATTAAATAGGCACATTGCTCGGCCTGTTCCTGTGCATGACCGCATACCTCCATCAGTGTATCAATGACCCATTCAAATGTATTGACTTCATCGTTCCAGACAATGAGATTACAGGTATCTTCCGTAAGAGTCAGCACATCTGTTACTTCCTGACTGTCAGTTTGTATATCGTTTTTTACGTGAAGCATCAGGATACAAAAGTAAAAAATTATTAGCTGATATCAGCATCGGGTACCGTGGTATAAATTTTGTATTTTTAATTCAAATCAACATTATGGAAAGAGTAATTGGTCTTGGAGGTCCTTTTATTAAGGCAAATGACCCCAAAGGACTGGCAGCCTGGTATGAAAAGCATTTAGGTATTTCCTTCAAAGGAGCAACCTATACCGATTGGCCAGTAACCAATAATGCGGGCAGTAATAAACCGGGATATAATGTGCTTTCTTTTTTTAAATCGGATTCCGACTACTTTGCTCCCAGTGAAAAGCAGGTAATGGTCAATTTTATTGTGAAAGATCTGTTTGCTTTGATAGGCGTTTTAAAAGCAGAAGGCGTAACGATTATCGGTGAACCTCTTGATGAGGCGTATGGAAAATTTGGCTGGATTCTTGACCCGGAAGGCAACAAAATCGAATTGTGGGAGCCGCCGGATAGTCAATAAAAAAAGCCCGGGAAAACCGGGCCTGTGTGGGAGTTGACGGGTTCGAACCGCCGACCCTCTGCTTGTAAGGCAGATGCTCTGAACCAGCTGAGCTAAACTCCCTTAAAAACGACGTAAAGCAATCACTTTTGGGACGGCAAAGATAGGGGCACAGTAGTTTTCAGACAAAATAATTTTTATCTATTTTGAGTTCAAATTGATTGTATGGCAATCACTTACTGCGAATTTGTTCAAAACAAAGGGAAAGCAACTGTTCACCAGGAATATCATGACAAAGAATACGGGTTCCCCATTGAGGATGATAATTTATTGTTTGCAAGACTGGTACTGGAAATAAACCAGGCAGGACTTAGTTGGGAGACCATTTTGAAAAAGAAAGACAATTTCTTTAAAGCTTTTGATGATTTTTCAATTGATAAAGTAGCCCGGTATTCAGAAAAGAAAAAAGCAAAGCTGATGCAGGATGCAGGTATCATCCGTAACCGGTTAAAAATTGATGCGACGGTGCATAATGCAAAATGTATTAAAACCATTCAGAAAGAATCAGGTTCATTTAAAAATTGGTTAGATAATCATCATCCCAAAACAAAAGAAGAATGGGTGAAGCTCTTCAAACTTACTTTTCGGTTTACAGGTGGCGAGATCGTGAATGAATTTTTAATGAGTACGGGTTACTTACCCGGTGCGCATGCAGCCCATTGCGCTGTATATAAAAAAGTGTTGAAACAAAAACCCAAATGGATGAATTTAACACAGAGATACTGAGATAATGAGTTGCACGGAGATAATCTCTGTGCATCTCTGTAACTCCAAAACTCTGTGTTGAAAAATTAATTAGGATTTACTTCCGGGAAACGGTAATGCTGGCCATCTAAAACAAAGAGTTCATCAATTTCAAAAGTCCAGAATTTAAATAGGGGGGACTTCTTCAACAACTTTTCAACCTCTTTTTTATCCGCTGCATTTAAAGTTATCCACGAACGCTGCGTTTCCATACTGACCGCATAATGATCAATGGTTCCTTTATTAATAAGGAAATTAATATAGGTTCTATGCGGAGGCACCAATTCCATAAACTCATCGCACATTTCAAAATGTATGGTCACCTGGTATTTCTGCATATGTATAAATGACCATTTAAAAATAGGAAAGTTGCACGGCAGCCAAAAAGAAAGTTGGAATCACGTATTTTGCTTCCAAAGGAACGTT
>JADKKH010000002.1 GCA_016720585.1 Chitinophagaceae bacterium
TGGGTCATATTATAGCCATGATTTTTAAATAACAAGGATATCTGTCCGGCTATGGTATTATGTGTTGATACGATAAAAAGCAGTTGGAGAAACAAGATCTCCTTTTGCAGAGAAAATCTTATCCAGGAAATTCCTAGTATGAATACAACAGCCCACACTTGTTCGACAATAATGGCATCCGGTTGACCCTAATCCCGCCTGTTCCAGGCAATCCATTGAACAGGTAATGGACATCTTTAACATCACTCATCCTTCTCCTGTCCGTCGCCGGGATGAATCCACTGTAATCGGGTGTTATACATCCGGATTCCGGATTCAATTCCGTAAGCACTTTGGAAAACCCTTTATTCCGGAATGTCGGTTGATGGGATATAGTTGAAAATGCCGTAATACGCATTGCTTAAACTTTACTGAAGATTAAGCACGTGCAATTCCCTCCAAAACCAAATGAGTTGGAGAGTACATAGTCAACAGGCATCTCTGATCGAAAAATTGTTTCGGGAGCCATTCCTGTTTCTTTCATGGGGTTGAGAAATTCAAATTCGGAAGTATTGCCTGCGATTGGATGGAATGCACACAATACACGGCCTCAATAGCTCCGCTGCAGCCAATGTGTGTCCAGTGAATCCTTTGGTAGAGCTGAAAGGCGGGATCCGATCACCGAATACACTTTTCAGGGCTATCGATTCCGATAAATCATTATTCCCGGTACCAGTACCATGTGCGTTTACATAGTTAATTTTTTCCGAAGTTATATTCGCTTTAGCCAACGCGTTGATCATGGCCAGGTACGCACCTTTTCCATCGGGAGAACTTGCCGTTTGATGAAAAGCGTCTGTAGCGTTATTCAGCCAGACAATACACATAGTGGGGTGTTACCTGTTATAGAAATACTTTGATCATTCTCTAGAAGCAAAAACCAGCACCTTCTCCCCAGGTTTAATCCTTTCTTGTTTCATCGAATGGTTTGCAGATGTCCTGATCATATATATTCAAGGAACTGAAACCTTTTATGTTGAACAGAGTAAGAGGGTCTGCACCACCTACGATTACCCGGTCGAGTTTATTCCTTCCAGGAGACGGGCACCTTGCATTATGGCATTAGCACCCGAAGAACAAGCGGTTGAAATGGTACCAATATATCCTGTTATTCCTAATTCGCGTGCAACGCTTTCTGTAGTTCTGCCATTGTCATGAGTCATCAGTTTATTGTTGCGTGATGATTTATGCCTCTGCGATTCAAAATAGTATGTCTCCGGTGGTCTAATCCACCTATACAGGTGGAGGATATCAGCCCTGTTCGGATATTGTCATGATTTTTTTTTCTCCCCCAGGCCTCTTTGGCAGCAAGAAGAGAGCAGTGGTGCGCGAAAATCTTTATCAGGCAGTTCAAGCATCCTGATATTTCCGCATTGGTCAGCCTGACTTCACCAAGCATTAGATTATGTTCAGCGGAATGGCTGATTCCGGTGATCCTCGATTTTAAAGAAAGAAAATTTTCTTCAGCATTTAAACCAATAGCACTGATAACCCCAATACCTGTTACAAATATTTTCACTTGTTTTTAGCGGTTTCTTCCAGAATAAATTCTGCCATTGTATTAATTGAGCTAAGCACCTTCCTGCCAACTGTTTCATCTGTAATTTTTACACCATGATATTTTTCCATTAAAACAACCAATTCCAAGGCGTCAATGGAATCCAACCCCAAACCCTCTCCAAACAAGGGCATCATCTTTTATATCTTCCGGCTTAATATCCTCAAGATTTAGCTCTTCAATGATCTGCTTTTTGAGTTCATATTTTAAATCCTGCATCATTAATAAAATTTTCTATGTACAATAATCCCGGTGTTCCCATTTTAAAACCCCTACCAGTTTAATTTCACATTCCAGCAATTTCTTTCCCTTTAAATAATTTTCACCTTTTAATAAAAACATGTTTTCCAGCTGCGCTATTAAATTTACAATAGTATAAATAGTGTCGTTTACTTTCGGTAAATCATACAATTTCAATTTGGAGATGCCACCGATAAATCCGTCAATAGTTTTTTTTTCAGCAGACATTTTTAGTATGGCCAGACCTGCCGAACTGCTTTGGGCAATATTCTCAATAAGTGCAAATTCTCTCAGCACGCCATTTTCAACGAATATATTATCGGCTAAAATCAGAAAATCGGATTTAAACGATCTCCCACTGGCCTGTATCAGGTTATCAATCATGATGAAGGGCGCACGTTGAGGAATATAGGATTCTATTTTTTCTTTGCTGATTTTCATTAGGAATAAAGTCCGCCGTTTACATTAATAACTTCCCCCGGTAATGTACGAAGATTTTCAGAGGCCAGAAAACTCGCAACATGAGCAATTTCTTCAGGCTCACCGGCCCTGCCAGCAGGAATTAATTTCAGGTATTTTTCCATATCAATCCTTTGGGTCAGTTCGGTATTAATAAAACCCGGTGCTATGGCATTTACAGTGATACCCATTCTGGCAACTTCCTGGGCCAGCGATTTAGTAGCACCCACTATCCCTGCCTTAGCGGTTGAGTAATTGGTTTGTCCGGGCACACCTTTAGTCCTGAAATGGAGGATATATTTATGATACGGCCTGTTTTATTTTTCAGCATATGCCTGATAACATTTTGAGTAACATTAAACAGGCCTTTCAGAGAAACGGCGATAACATCATCCCAGTTACTTTCGGGCATCCACATAAACAAACCATCTTTCGTGATACCGGCATTATTAACAAGTACATTGATAGATTTTCCCCGGGTTGCTTTCCAGCCAGCCCGCTATTGCCTGATCAACAGCAGGTTTGTCCTGTACGCTAAATTTCAGGAGTTCCCCGCTGCCACCTTCCTTACAAATTATATCCAGTGTTTCCTGGGCAGCATTTGTATCAGCAGAATAATTAATGATAATGTGCAGCTGGTGATCTTTGGATAGCTGCAGGGCAATAGCCGTCCAATACCTTTGGAACCCCCGTAATCAATGCAATTCACGGCTGAGCTTTTTTTCGTTTACCACCGCCGCCTATTTTTATCATCCCCAGATAGAACCTGCTGTTAGTACAGCCCCTAAAAGAACAGAGCCAGCTCCGCCACCAGAAATTCCAGATACGATCAGACAAATCCCGCACATAAAGGCAAAAGAAGCAGAATAATTAATAAAATTGCTCCCGCACCTAATCCAGCAGCCAATGCCAGTCTTTTCTTCGATAGAAATTTCAACAATTTTGCTTTTTTCTTCTCCAGTTTGTTTGCTTTTCTCTCTGCCTTTAGATCGGCCTTGGGTTCTTTCTTTATATCATTTAGCGGAATGATCGTTACCTCTTCATTGGTGTTATAGGAGGCAAATACGGCCATAGTTGATGAATTACCAGTCAGCATCTGCTCATAATTTCTACTGTAATTCGGTTGTGAAGCAACATTATTTTGCTCTTGATATTGAGTGGAGTTAACAGAAAAAATCGCACGATCGATTGCTTTTACAACCTGGGTTATGGGAGAATTTGGGTATTGATCTTCCATTCTATTTCCAAACAGAACCATCATCACAAAGGAGGATAATGCAATACCCATAAAAGCAAATCTTTGCCTGTTAACATCTTTGGGGATTGCTATGGTGCTCCGTTTAGGCAAGAAGCGGACGGATAAAAAACCCAAGACCATGATGGTACTGAACACAAAGGCAGTTGTGTCAGATAATTCATACCCTAATTTTTAAAATTATAGCCGGCCATAATTCCCAATGCCAACAGGGCGATTTGTACTACGGTACTAAACACCTGCGCTTTTTTAGGATGCGCTTTTGCCCACCTGGTCATTTGCATAACCCTTGACCTGTTGTGCCGTATAGCACCCATAATGACAAGCGCCATCAATGAAGTTACCAGGTAAATCAGCCCATCACTCATAAATAGTGTACAGGCAATAATTACAAGCATAATCATTACAGAGCGTGTGATATTTTTTTTCATAAAAGAAAATTTATTTCAACTCGGTTATAAATATGGCCCTGACTTGTCTTATTGTTTGAATTACGGCAGAGATGATTCAAGTTGAGTGATCCAATGGCCGGTATCCTTGTCTGAATAAATATAAAAAAAATTGTTTACTCTTTGACTTTCAATTTCTTTTATTTCTTCCCATGATTTTTGACAAAGGATCCGGCAGGCTGTTTCAATATCCGCTGTAACACTGCCGGAAGCTATGCGGCTTATTGCAGCCAGCATAATACCTGTTCTCATTTGTTTATGGTATGACCTGAAGCTGTTAAAAGAAGTTCGAGATTTTCTTGCTGGTTCCCTCCGACATATCCGCAGGCTATTCCTATTCCACGCCATAAATCCGGATGCCTGGTTGACGTAAATGTCTGGATCAAACGGGCGACTTCTTTTACTTCTCCCCTCGCATTATACCATAAGCGCCTGCCAAGCCCCTGATCAAAGCCCTGCAATTCCTGCGCACCGATACCATCAGGCACCAATTGGTTTTTAATTGTTCTTCTCCCTTTGAAAAGTCCGGCATAATAACCCATACCATCAAAACCATGGCCCGCATCACCGGGTACAGGGATTCCAGGTAAGGAACCGGCGATATCCCGATTTTAGCAAATGCCCATCCAAGGCCAATGTCCATATGAAAAGTATGCTCCTGGCAGCATGGTGGTAAAATAGCTTCCAGTTATTCAATCCATTCCCAGTAATCAAATCCATCATACCTATTTCCATAGAGGCGCTTTCGTAAGCTACAGACCGGAACCTGGGAGGTTCAGCATCGAGAAAAGACATGAGTTCACCAGGTTCATGGCTTTTTTGCATAAAGTCCTGAACACTTAAAAAAAGTCTTTGTATGTAATCCATATTGGCTGAAACACTACCGGACAAATTCATTAGCAGGGATTTTGATATTATTTAACCACATTTTGGCAATATCGGCCCTGATGGAATCAACAACACCTGAAGCATATTTATTTTTTTTGATTTTTGATAAGTTCATCTTTTCCATCTTCTATCACCATATTATACAGATCAACAGGCATGTCATGAGGTGTCTTATGGATCTGGTGACTCACCAACCGGAATATCTCCGCAGAAATATGCTCCAGTACTTTCAAATTAGATTCAATCTTGGGCATCAGCTCACTAGGTTTGTATATTTTTCCGAGCTCAGATTGAAATTGATATAGGCAGTTTAAATCAAATACATTTTGCTGATGATCGGAGCATGGTTCAATGTCATAGTGACCCCATGTCCGAAACAGTTCCTGCATGCGTTCGTTTAATTTTGCAAATCTTCTGCCGATGCTGCTATGGGAAGATGAGTATTGTTTTAGTATATCAATATCAACATAGCCTTTGTTGATAAAAAGTACGTTTGGAATTGCCCAGTAGGATGCCCAATCCCAAACAATTTTCATAAGCATGATTTGGGTTTTGCCAAAAATTCCATACATATTCCTATACAGGGATATCCAACCATTAAGCAGTTCCTTATGGGCCAGATCATAAATTAAGGTGCGTAGCATTGTATCTTCTCCGTTAACATCCCGTACAATTAAATCACTGATCCAGCTGTTTCCGAGGGCAATAATATCTGACCCGGGGAATAAAACGGATCCATAAAAGCGCCTGCATCTCCTGTAACGGCCCATCTGTCTGCTGAGTAAAATTGTTTGGTAGCATAGGCGAAATGCTTCATGCCTTTAAAATCCATTTGTTTCTCTTTATGCTTACCCAGCATAATAGCAGCCAGTGGTTCGTGTTTTTCAAGCCATCTCATCGCTTTTTCAAAAGTGTTGAATTCGTTAAACGGATGATATTTCGGATCTGCCACAATTCCTATACTGGTCTTTCCTGCAACCAATGGAATGATCCAAACCCAATAACCTTCACCCATCAGGTGATTGGTAGCCAACCGGCGGCGACCCGGATCAACAAAATTTCGCCAGGCCAGGTTATCCGACCAATCATCTACATCTATCACTGTATCCAACCTGAACCAGGCCGCATTAATGTCATGGTTAATCTCTTTTTGAAGGCCGAGTTTTCTTTTCAGTAAACAATTTCTCCCGGTAGAATCCACTATCCATCTCCCTTCAGTTCGATATTCTTTATTTTCTTTTTGGAATCGGATTTTATGTGCCTCCTTTGATTTGTCCACATCCGTTACCACAGCCCCCAAAACAACTTGAACACCGTAATCAATTAATCGGCGGACCAGTTCATTTTCCAACAAACCTCTGTCAATCTGATGTGAGGGGTAAGGATTAGATATTCTCGATCCCACTTCCACCCGTCTCGCAATATTTTCGTTTTGCTCAGGACTAAAGAAAAAACGAAAGCCGAATTTGGGTAACTGATATTCGGTTAAATACTCTTTGAGATTAAGTACCTCCCGCAAATAGGAAGAACCAAGTTCACTTAAGGATTCGCCTACTTTGTGTATTGCAACCGAGCATTATTACCGCTTTTCCAGCACCAGAATTGAAATGTCAGGATGAGTTTGCTTTAGTTGTAAAGCAAGTGTCAAACCTACCAGGCCTCCTCCTGCAATTAAAACATCATTATTTTTCAAGTGTTTCCATTAACTCTCTGAGTTTATAGCTAAGATCAGGGGCGATAATTTCCAAGTTAAAAATAAATTGTATGAAAACGGGCAAATGTGTGCTCCTAAAATAAAAAAGAAAAGTGGGGATACTTTTTTAGTCCAGTTCTAGCTGACGATTTTCATGTTCAAGAAGCCGCTTTTCTAAATTGGATGAATAACCAACATAAAATTTATCCAGCGTTGAACTATAAATTATATAAAAAAAAAGAATCCATAAAAAAAGCCCGGATTTAACCGGGCTTGTGGAGGTTACCGGAGTCGAACCGGTGACCTTTTGCATGCCATGCAAACGCTCTAGCCAGCTGAGCTAAACCCCCATTGCGGGTTGCAAATATATTCGCAACACCCAATGTTGCCAAATGAAAAAACCCGGTCAAAAACCGGGTCTAATTTTTTTATTAATCTCCCCAAATATTATCCTTACCATCCAGCCAAAGTCTTACCAGGTCCGTGGTAACCGATTTGGGTCTTTCCAGCGGAAAGTTTAATGCCCTGTCCCAGCAAAGGCTGGAAAGAACACCCAAAGCACGACTAACCGCAAAGAGCACGGTATAATATTCATATTCTACCAGACCATAGTGCACCAGCAATGCACCACTATGAGCATCCACATTGGGCCAGGGGTTTTTTATTTTAGCCATCGATTGCAGGATGGGCGGCACTGTTTCATAAATATCCCAGACTGTATTTACCAGTGGGTCATCCGGCATATGCTTTTTACCAAATTCCATCTGCGCTTCAAACCTCGGATCGGTTTTGCGGAGCACCGCATGACCATATCCCGGTACAACCTTTCCTTCACTCAAAGTTTTCTTTACATATTCTGCGATCTGTTCTTTGGTGGGTGATTCAGTTTTTAGCTGCTCCCGCATTTCAAATATCCACTTGATCACTTCCTGGTTAGCTAATCCGTGCAACGGACCAGCCAAACCATTCATGCCGGATGCATAACTTAAATACGGATCACTTAATGCGGAACCCACAAGATGCGTAGTATGTGCTGATACATTACCACCTTCATGATCAGCATGAATCGTCATGTACAACCGCATCAGTTCCTTAAAACTTTCGTCCTCAAAGCCCATCATATGGGCAAAATTGCCCGCCCAGTCCAACAAACCATTGGGTTGGATATGTTCGCTGTTTTTATATTTTCTCCGGTAGATATAAGCAGCTACCCTTGGCAACCTGGCAATCAGATCCATGGAATCATCAAACACAGCATCCCAGTAATCTTTTTTGTTCATGCCTGCTGCATACTTTTTTGCAAACTGGCTTTCTGTTTGTAAGGCCATCACAGCTACAACAAACTGAGTCATGGGATGGGTATTCAGCGGTAATGCCTCGATGGTAGCAAATACATGATTCGGTACATGGCTTCTTCGCTGCCAGACAGAACTGAGATGATGCACATCATCTTCCGATGGCAACTCGCCTACCAGCATCAGGTAAAACAAACCTTCGGGCAAGGGCTCAGACCCATCCGGAGCTTTCGCTAATTTTTCTCTTAGTTCAGGAATCGAAAATCCCCTGAATCGAATGCCGTCCTGGGCATCCAGTAAGGAAGTCTCCGTAACGAGTCCCGTCATACCCCGCATCCCCTGGTAAATTTGTGACAACTGAACCTCACCAATTACTTTGTTGCCATGCTCTTTCAATAATTCTTTTATTTCAACCGAAACAATTTCGGATTTGGCTTTAAACCGGTCTTTTATAATTCCCATGATTCATTTTTTTCATCTCGTATAGAGATATTTCATTGAAAATATTCTAATGTCAAAGGTAAACAAAGACCCCGGCAGCAGCAAAAATTTGAAATGAAAATTAAGACTGGTTGCATGAAAAAGTAACGTTCGAAATTTAGTAACGTATCGGGCAACCATTAACCAGCAACAAACAACCCCGAACAAGCAACTACTTAGGTGTACGGCGATAAAGCCAGTAAGCTACTCCTGCAAAAACAATATTGGGTAACCAGGCCGCCAGTAAAGGTGAGAAATCTCCTTTGGTGGCGAATACGGTAGAAAATCTGTCGGATAAAATATATAAGGAAGCAATGATTATTCCGACTGCCAGGTGCATACCGCTTCCACCGCGGGTTCTGCGGCTGGCAATCGCCACCCCGATCATCGTAAGCAATAATACCGAAGCCGGTGTTGCCGTACGCCGATAGCGTTCCACTTTATAGGTGTTTAACCCTTCAGTTCCCCGGATCTCTTCCTGCTTGATTAGTTTAATCAGTTCGGGAGTGGTGAGTTTATCTTTCAGGTAATTATCCCGGTGCAGTTCATTGGGGTTCAGGTTCAGGGCAATAAAAAAGGTATCATGGTGTCGCATGCGTTCACCCATGCTGTCAATATCTCTTTCGGTAGCATTGATCAATTGCCATTTATCATAAGCGGTATCCCAACGTATGATCTCTGCCCTTACATTATACACCATCTTATTATCCTTTATCCGCTCGAGGAAAAAACCCCGGGAAGATTTTGTACTGGTATCAAAATCCCGGATGCCTACAAACGTGTTGGTATCCGTCCGCAGGTAAAAGCATCGGGAACAATTGCCAAAGACACGGTACTTAGTCGGATCGTTATTATCAACATGATTGGTTTGAAAATTACTTCGAATTACATTGGCCCTGGGAATCCAGTACCGGCTGCCTAAAAACAAAACAACACTGAGTAATATTCCCCCAACCAGGTAAGAGCGCAAAAACCTGTTATAACTGGTGCCACTGGCCAGTATGGCAATAATCTCAGAACGACTGGCCATCCGGCTGGTAAAAAAAATAACAGCTATAAAAACAAACAGCGGGAACAGCAAACTCCAGATATAAGGCACAAAACCCAGGTAGTATTCATTTATGATCTGCCAGGTGTTGAATTTTGCTTTTACAAAATCATCCGATTTCTCACTGCTGTCAATGGCCACAGCGATGACGGAAAAAAGCAGCAGGCAAAAAATAAAAGTGATAAGAAATTTCTTCAGTATGTACCAGTCAATTTTCTTCATCGGGTTCAAAAGTAGAAGAAAAAACGTTGCGGGCTTGTGAAAGATAGGGTTATAGCTTTGTCCGCAGGATCTCCACCATTTCTTTTTTCCAAGCGGTAAAATTATTCTGTTGAATCTGTTTACCAGCCTCGCCCACCAGCCACTGGTAAAAAGCAAGATTGTGAACACTGGCAAGGGTATACCCCAAAAATTCTTTGGCTTTCATCAGGTGGCGGAGGTAAGCCTTGCTGTAATAATTACTGACTTCGCAATTAAATCCCTCATCTATGGGTGAAAAATCATATTCCCATTTTTTATTATCAATATTGATAATGCCCCGGGTTGTAAACAACATGGCGTTGCGGCCATTCCTTGTGGGCATTACACAATCAAACATATCAATCCCCATTCCAATACATTCAAGAATATTCCAGGGAGTACCTACGCCCATCAGGTATCTTGGCTTTTGGGCGGGCAAATGATCACAACACCAGTCACAAATTTCATACATCACCGGTTCCGGCTCTCCCACACTTAAGCCGCCGATCGCATGGCCGGTTGCTTCCTTTGATGCACTATATTCACAGGACTGCCGGCGCAGATCTTTAAACGTACCCCCCTGAACTATGGGAAACAGGTTTTGTGAATAATCATATTTCGACATAGTGGAATTGAATTGCGTAAAACACCGGTCCAGCCAACGGTGTGTCAGTGCCATGGATGTTTTTGCATATGTATATTCACTGCCTCCCGGCGGGCATTCATCAAAAGCCATGATAATATCTCCTCCGATCGATCGCTGAATGTCGATCACTTTCTCGGGAGTGAATAAATGCTTGCTTCCATCAATATGCGATTGAAAGGTCACGCCTTCCTCTTTTATTTTCCTGGTCCCGGAAAGGGAAAAAACCTGGTACCCGCCACTATCTGTCAATATCGGTTTGGGCCAGCCGTTGAACCGATGAAGGCCGCCGGCCTTTTCCAATACATCTAACCCGGGCCTTAAATACAAATGATACGAATTACCCAGAATAATTTGTGCCTGTACATCCTGCATTAATTGCTGCTGTGTTACCGCCTTTACACTACCCACGGTACCTACCGGCATAAAAACAGGAGTCCGTATTTCCCCATGGTCCGTGGTTATTTTACCCGACCTGGCTTTGGAAGTACTGTCTGTATGTTGCAATTCGAATTGTAATGCGGCCATATCGGGACGCAAGATAACCCGAAACTGTTTTCCACAACCTGTGAACTATAAGCCTGTCAACAACAACGGCCAGTCATTACCTTCGCCGCTATGCCACCAATTAACTGGGGAGAAATTCTCTTTTTTCTTTTTATTGCCGTTGTCATTGTTCAGTTATATTATTATGTCTTCTTTTTTGGACGGGTGGCTTTTTACAAATCAAAGCCAAAAACCCAATCACAACAGCATCCGGTCTCTGTCATTATTTGTGCCCGGGATGAAGATGAGAACCTGGCCCGCAACCTGCCGGGGGTATTAGTTCAATCATACCGGAGCACCTATGAAGTGGTAACTGTAAATGATAATTCAATGGACGATTCCAAATACATCCTCCAGGAATTAAAAAAAACTTTCCGGTCACTGAATGTCGTGGAACTGACACAGGAAGCGGTACATATTTCCGGGAAAAAATACCCTTTATCTGTTGGAATAAGAGAAGCAAAACATGAAGTGCTCCTGCTGACTGATGCGGACTGTGTGCCTGCCAGTGAACATTGGATAGAAAAAATGCAGGATGGTTACGATGAAAATATAGAAATCGTTTTAGGGTATGGGGCCTATCACAAAAGAAAAGGACTGCTTAATAAACTGATCCGTTTTGAAACTTTTCATACTGCGCTGCAATATCTCTCGTATGCAATGGCAGGTATTCCGTATATGGGGGTGGGCCGGAATCTTTCTTACAAAAAAAGCCTGTTCTTCCGGGTCAAGGGATTTTCCTCCATCAATCATATTCCCAGCGGCGACGATGATTTGTTCATCAATAAAGCAGCTACTAAGCATAACACTGCCGTTGTAATTGACCCGGATGCCATAACCCGGTCGATCCCAAAAACAACCTGGGGCAGCTGGCTCCGTCAAAAATCAAGGCATTATACCACGGCCAGGTTTTACAAACCCAAACATAAATTTTTACTGGGTTTATATTTTGCCACTCAATTTTCTTTTTATCCATTGCTGGCTGCTGCCATTATCTTCTATGACTGGCGATTCGTATTACCCGTTTTTGGGATCCGGTTTCTGCTGCAGGGATTTGTGTTGTATAAATCCATGAAAAAAATGGAAGAAAAAGACCTCTGGCCCTGGTTTATTTTTCTGGATATGTGGATGTTCTTTTATTATATCATCTTTGCCCCGGCCCTTTGGAGAAAGCCACAAAAAAACTGGTAGCGCGGGCTTCTTCACAGATTACAGTCAAACTCAAATGGAAATACTACTCAAATACTTTTCTGAATTTACAGCAGAACAACTGAGGCAATTTACATTACTGGAAGCGTTATATAAAGAATGGAACGAAAAGATCAATGTGATCTCCCGAAAGGATCTGGACGGATTGTATGATAAACATATACTTCATTCCCTGAGTATTGCCGCCGCTTTTGATTTTGAAGATAATACCGAAATAATTGACCTGGGTACCGGTGGTGGTTTTCCGGGTATTCCACTGGCGATTTTCTTTCCGCAGGTTCAATTTCACCTGGTGGATAGTATAGCAAAAAAACTGAAAGTTGTTCAAGCTATCGTTGAGAGTACCGGGCTGAAAAATGTGACCACCCAGCACAGCCGGATAGAAGATATTAAAAACAGGAAATTTGATTTTGTTGTCTCCAGGGCGGTAGCTCCTTTAAAAGATCTATGGAAATGGAGCAAGCCGCTCTTAAAAATAAAAACCAAACCCGGATTCTCTCCCGGTCTTATCAGCCTGAAGGGCGGAGATCTCGCCAACGAGATACAGGAAAGCGGTGTGAGACCTAAACTGATGGAAATATTTTCTATATTCCCGGAAGCGTATTTTAAAGAAAAGTACATTCTGTATGTACCCCGCTAAAGAAATACCAGTTTGTAGTATTGCTGGTATATCCCGGAAATCCGAACTTTAACGAAATGAAAGAAATATCTGTTTGTATAGTTGATGATAATAAAGAGCTCCGCAATGCTTTGGAAGAAATCATCTGCATGTCGGAAGGCTATAAATGCACAGGTACCATTGGCACTGCTGAAGATGCCATTAATCAATTGCCCCTTTTAAAACCTGATGTGGTTTTAATGGATATTAATCTCGGAAGTGCTGAAAGTGGGATTGATGTGGTAAAAATGCTGAAACCCCGTATCCCTGACACCAATTTTATGATGTGCACGATATATGAAGAGGATGAAAAAATTTTTGAGGCTTTAAGTGCAGGGGCCAATGGCTATATATTAAAAAAAACAGACCCGGCCCGTATGCTCGAAGCCATACATGAGTTATATGAAGGCGGGGCCCCAATGAGCAGCCAGATTGCGCGAAAAGTGGTGAAAGCTTTTCAGCAACAGAAGGTAAGCAATAGCGATGGTGCTAATCTCGACCTGCTTTCTCCAAGAGAAAAGGAAATTCTTGAATTACTTTCCCGGGGGCTTATGTATAAAGAAATTGCCTCCCAATTATTTTTGAGCCCGGAAACGGTTCGGAAACACGTCTACCATATTTACGAAAAACTGCATGTCAATAACCGGGTGGCTGCCGTAAACAAATTCTACAGAAGATAATTTCTGCTGGTTTTTGCGGGTTAAAATTTCTTTTTTGACAAAAAATACCACGAATGGGGTATAGGTCAGATGGAGGGGTAATTCTACTTTTATATTAGTAAATCAAGAAATTAGATACCCCATTCCATTAACCATTAACCTTCCTGAGCAAGCAAAAAAGGGGCCTTGATCGAAAACTAATAAAAAGCCCCCCGTTTTCCATATCGGGGGGTTTTTTATAATCTACCGGATCATATAACATTTATTACCATTTCAATTCGAGTTTATTGTTTTGCCTTTCTACATCTGCCAGCCGTAAAGAAGGGTCAATTTCAACTATTGTGAAATCAGCCAGTTTCCGGGTGGTTTCTATTATATATGTGCTATGTGTCCACTTCCAGGGTTCATATACTTTCCGTGGTAGAGACATGTCTTCAGCAGGTTTTTCGCCATACATCAGGTTCATGGGTACATAATGAAGTTCTTTGGTTCCGTCCTTGAAAGTTATTTGCAGATCTATTGGCATGGGCATTAAACCGATGCGGCTCAACCTGATTTTTGTATTTCCGCCTTCTTCCCATAAACTGTCAATACCGTAATTAATGGTCTTGGTTGAATTGATCCAATACTCTTTATACCAGTCCAATTTCATATCGCTTACCTTTTCTGCAATACGGAAAAAGTCTGCAGCATTGGGATGTTTGAAGCGCCATTGCTTATAATATTCCAATAAAATTTTATCTCTGACCGGTGCACCAACTATATACCCTAGTTGCTCCACAAAAACGGCACCTTTTAAATAAGAAGCTGCTCCATAAGCTGCATTCGTATTATAATGATCAGCATGTGTGGTCAAGGGCTCTTCTTTACCACTTTTCACCAAAGAATAATAACCGGCATAAGCATCTGCCTGCGAAAAACCCGTACGGTTATTTAAAAAAGTATAAACTCGTTCTTCCGCATATTGGGTAAACCCTTCATCCATCCAGGAATAAAGTGACTCATTGGTGCCCAGCAAGCCATAATACCAGCTGTGCATCCATTCGTGCAAAGCAGCCCCCGGACCAATACATAAAGTGGCCATCGGGTATTCCATACCTCCATCTCCGCCATGAATAAAGGAAAATTGTTTATACGGATAAACGCCAAAAGTTTTTTCAATAAACGGTAAAGCCTTTTCTGCCATAGTCAACAGATCTTCCCAGTCCTGGGAAGGCTCATTGGTGGGTTTGTATAAAACATGGACCGTAAGACTGTCTTTTAATTTCCGGGAAGCATGAATATAACCCGGATCAGCTGCCCACATAAAGTCATGCACATTAGGTGCCATAAAACGCCAGGTCAATTTATCACCCGGTGGTCTTTTTACCTTCGCACCTTTATCTTCATAACCATAACCAATTTGATTCGGATTCTGTAAATAACCGGTTCCCCCTAAAATATATTTTTTGTCAATGGTGATACTTACATCAAAATCACCCCACACACCATAAAATTCACGCCCAACATAGGGTGTTGGATGCCAGCCTTCATAATCATACTCACATAATTTCGGATACCACTGGCTCATCGAATAACGAACTTTGGTGGTTGGATTATCCCTTCCGCTACGACGTATCTGCAGCGGCACCTGTGCTTCAAAATCCATTTCAAACACAACTTTCGACCTGGGTAAAATGGGTTTGTCCAATTTTACTTCCAGGATGGTTTCCAGTACACTAAACAGCTGAGGCCGCCCATTCATTTTCAGTGATATAATTTTTTGATAGCCGATCTCATCGGGTTTCAGATTTTGAATCCGGTCTTTTATTCTTGAATCCCAGTCCTGTCCCCGGCCACCGATCAATGTTCCCTGACGTCGGCTTCTGCTATCCATCATGCTTCCCGGCTGAAAAGCGTTGAAATAAAGATGGTAATAAACTTTGGCCAGCGTATCAGGAGAATTATTCGTGTATTCAAGCTTCTGTTTACCGGCAAACCGATTGTTTAACACGTTCATGTCAATATTCATCGTGTACTTAACCCGCTGTTGCCAACGGTCCGGTTGACTGAAAGCACCCGAACACATAAATAAATTAATTACTAAAAAAACGATTTTATTTGACATACGTATCGATTGTTAAACTAAATGAAGTCGTAAATTTCGGCAAATAGGTTGTTATGCAAAATACAAAAATGATTGATGGTTACCCGTTTGTTTCCTATTCAAAAGAAACATTTTCCGATACAGAGACGGTAAAAAGAAGCCGGGAATTTTATGCCTGGATGGATTCAAGAAGAACCGTACGGGATTTTTCTGATCAACCTGTTCCGCGGGAAGTTATAGAAAATATTTTAATGACTGCTTCCTCCGCCCCCAGTGGGGCGCACAAACAACCCTGGACCTTTTGCGTAATTAGTAATACAGCCTTAAAAACAAAAATCCGCCAGGCAGCAGAAAAAGAAGAATTCGAAAGTTATAATAGCCGTATGCCGGAAGAATGGCTGAAAGACCTGCGGCCTTTGCAAACAGACTGGAAAAAAGAGTTCTTAGAAATAGCACCTTACCTGATAATTGTTTTTAAAAAAAGTTATGAATTAAAAGAAGACGGCAGCAAAGGGCTGGTTTATTATGCCACTGAAAGTTGCGGAATAGCATGTGGATTTTTATTAGCAGCCATTCATCATGCGGGCTTAGCCGCTTTAACCCATACCCCCTCCCCGATGAATTTTCTCGGTAAAGTGCTTAACCGGCCCGAAAATGAAAAGGCTTTTTTGTTGATTCCTGTCGGATACCCGGCACAGGAATGCTGGGTACCGGATCTGAAAAGAAAAGCGATTCAGGAAATTACACAATGGTATGAATAGTCAGATTTTTCAGTACCAACGGGAAATACCAGTATTTTTTTAGTAATTCTAAAAGTTACGGGCAGCACTTCCTTATAATGTAACCGAAGTCCTGATTAACCTTCCTGCAGTATTAAAAAAAAGATATTTCTTCTCCACATTATTTTTTTCTGTCCTCAACCGGTATTGAATCACATAGCCCGGCAGGTATAACACTTTTACATCCGTCACCTCCCTGTCAGCATATTTACTTTTCTTCAATCCTTCTTTCACATCTTCCGGTAATTGCTCATAGGTCCAGTCCTTTAAAGTATTTTTCCAGATCCCTTTATTGCTGTATTCGGCAATCAGTTTATTACTATCCTGCTCAAACCGTACATTAACTTTGACCACGTTATTCTCCCACTGTACATTTTTTGCATCCGGGTATTGCCTGAAAAAATTCTCTTTGGCCTGTTCCGGAATGGAAGTGACCTGGGCAAATCCTTGAGCTGAGCTGATGGAGATACTAAAAAAGATAACGAATAATCTAAACAATTTCATATAAGGTGTTTTTTATTTAAGACATGTCTTATCATTAAAAATAATGCCGGTTTTTTATAATAAAATGCTATTAATTTTTACCCGCAACAATAATCACAATCTCGCCTTTCACTGTTTTCACTTTAAAATGATCTAAAACCTCTCTTAAAGATCCTCTTTTATTCTCCTCGAACATCTTGGACAGTTCCCGGCTAACGCTGCAGGGTCTGTTTTCTCCAAAATAAACCATAAACTCTTCCAGTGTCTTTAATAACCGCAAAGGTGACTCATAAAATATCATCGTACGTTCTTCCTCCGCCAGTTGTTTTAATAAGGTCTGTCTTCCTTTTTTTAGTGGCAAAAAACCTTCGAAACAAAAACGATTGGCTGGGATACCACTATTAACCAAAGCCGGAACAAAGGCCGTTGCACCCGGCAAACATTCCACTTTCACGCCGGCCTTAATACATTCCCTCACCAATAAAAAAGCCGGGTCTGAAATACCAGGGGTACCTGCATCCGTAACGATGGCCATTTTTTTACCGGCTGATAACTGGCTCACTAAATGCTGCAGCACTTTGTGTTCGTTATGCTGATGATAGGGTGAAAGAGGCTTGATAATCTGGTAGTGATTGAGTAAATGAGATGTTGTTCGGGTATCTTCCGCCAGAATGAGGTCAACATCCTTCAACACTTCTATGGCACGAAGCGTAATGTCTTTAAGATTGCCGATGGGTGTGGGAATGAGGTAAAGCATGGCTGCAAGTTGCGCGTTTTGAGTTATGAGTTACGAGAACTACCCTGAAAAACGAAGACTCCTCTCGTGGCTCGTAACTCGCTGCTCGAAGCTTTTAATTAACAGAAACTTCGTAATACTCCATCACCGGATTAGCCAACAATTTTTTACTGGCTTCTTCTGCAATCGCTTTCGCTTTTTCCGGTGAGTCAGCCATTACTTCCAGCGTAATATTTTTTCCAATCCGAACATCTGCGACTCCGGTAAGTCCCAGGTTTTCCAATCCATCCATAACCGCTTTTCCCTGTGGATCCAGTAATTCTTTCAGCGGCATTACTTTTATCTGAACGGTGTACGTCATGTGGTTTTGGTTTTAAAAAGCAAAGATATAAGAACATAGGTAAGCACGATGACCGGTGCTGCAAGCCATTTTAAGATGATGACTGCCGCAATAGAAAGGACCACCAGTAAATATTTCGGAAAATTATTCTTCAGACCGAGATCTTTAAATTTCAACGCCATCAATGGCAGGCGGGAAACCATTAACCAGGAAAGCATAGCCACCAATCCATATAAAAACCATTTATTCAATAACAATTCCTGAACCCAGGCTTCATTAACATTCCAGTATATCAACGGCAGTGAGGCAACAAAAATACCAACAGCCGGAACCGGCATACCCTTAAATGAATAGGATTGGGAAGTATCCAGATTGAACCTGGCCAGTCTCCAGGCAGCCGCGCCCGGAAGCATAAATGCAGGAACCAGCCAAAGCAGGGAAACATCAACCCCTCCTGCCTCCTGGGCAAAACTTAAACGGAGAAACTGGTAAATTATCATCCCCGGTGCCACACCAAAACTTATTAAATCAGACAAAGAATCCAATTGCTTACCCATTTCTGAACTGGCTTTGAAAAGGCGGGCCACAAAACCATCCAGGAAATCCACCACAGCTGCCAGGCCAATAAACAAAGAAGCCAGCCATATTTTTTCCGGGATATAAATAAGTTCGGTGCCCTGTGCATCAACTGTTATCATCAGGCCATTCTGTAAGGTAAAAACTACTGCCAGGCAACCGAAAACGAGGTTGAGTAATGTAAACAGGTTTGGAATTTGCTTCATGTATTCGGTCAACAGTCAACGGTCCATAGTCCACAGCCGGTCGTTCACTGTTTAAGATTTTATTCGGTTAATGAATTAATTAAAGCCTGAATCATCCTTACTAAAATTTCAATCTGATTATATAGATTGGCAAACTTTTCATCAGTCAGGTAATGCCTTCTTTTAGCCAAATATAAGCAACCAACCACTTCAAGTGCAGAACGATTGGCAATTACCAAAAATCTTCTGAATTCTGCATTGGTTAATCCGGTTGATCCTTCAACAATATTGAGTGAAACAGAATTTGCGGCTCTTCGGATCTGGCTTGACAAAGAATATAATTCATGTTTTGGAAATGTATGTGCAAGCCGGTCAACTTCATCGGTTAACTCAAGTGCCAATTGCCATACTTTCAAATTCTCAAACTTAAAGGCCATACGAAGAGTTTTAATTATCCACGGTCGACAGTCCACTGATAACTGTTGATAGTTCTAAATTGTAATCGAATTCTCTACCCATAACACCCGGCAAAGCTTTTATACTCTTAATCATTAGGGTTCTGCTATGGACCGTGGACTGTGGACCGTTGACTCATCGTTTCATCAACGCCTCAATGTCATCTGCCGTAATGGGAATATTCTTCATCAAATCCTTATTGCCATTTTTGGTTATCCAGAAATTGTTTTCGATACGTACGCCCATTTGTTCTTCCTCTATATAAATACCGGGTTCAATGGTAAAAACCATCCCGGCTTTAATCGGTGCTGTTTTTGTTCCGAGATCATGCACATCAATACCCAGGTGGTGGGAAATACCATGATATAAATATTTCCGGTAAGCCCTGTTCTCTTTATCTTCATTTTTAACCTGGCTTTTTCTCAGCAAACCGATTTTCAAAAATTGCTGGGTAGCTTCCTCTCCAACTTTATCTGTATAATCCAGGATACTGATTCCGGGCTTCAATATACTTTTAGCATATTCATGTAAATGCAAACAGGCGTTGTACACGGTTCTTTGCCGGCGTCCGAATTTTCCAATCACCGGAACGGTCCGGGTCAGGTCGGCGCAATAGCCTCCATATTCAGCACCAAAGTCCATTAGAATCAATTCGCCATTTTTGCATTCTTCATTATTGCTTACATAATGCAGGGTTCTTGCCCTGTCACCGCTGGCTATGATGCTTCCATAGGCAGGACCCGTGGCCCGCTGACTGAGAAAGGAGTGAAAGATTTCCGCCTCTATTTCATATTCCATTACACCGGGCTTAATGAATTTTAACAGGCGGCGGAACGTATGCTCTGTTATATCAATGGCTTTTTGCAACACCTCTATTTCAAGGGCGGTCTTATTAGCCCGCAATTCTTTCATGATTTTTGCCGCCCGCAGATAAGTATGTAACGGGTAACGGCTTTTCATTTCATCGATAAAACGATACTCCCTGGTCCGAAGCAGGTTTGCTTTACGATCATTTTCATTACTGTCGAGATAAATACTGTCTGCCAGGTGAATCCATGGCTGTAGTAAAGCATCGAGACTGTCCAGCCAAACAATAGTTTTGATACCGCTGATTTCCTGTGCTTCATGTACTCGTAATCTTTTTCCATCCCATTTTTCTTTTAATGCGTCGGGACGGACCAGGACCAGTACTTCGCGGTATTTTGGATCCGGGCAGTCAGGAAAAAGAATCACCAGGCTGTCTTCCTGTGAAACGCCGCTCAACCAAAAAAGGTCACTGTTTTGTTTGAAATTATAAATAGCATCGCCATTCGAAGACACTTCATCATTACTCACAAAAATGGCCATAGAATTTTTTTGCATCTGGTTGACAAACCTTCTCCGGTTTTCTTCAAAGATGCCTTTGTTCAGCGGCAAATATTTCATAAGCTTATAACTTGGTATGGTTAGAAAATAAAGGCAGATCAGGTTAAAATATCCCCCTTAAAGGTAATGAGCAAACCTGTTAGCCAGGTTTCTTTTCTTTCAAAAGCTTAAAAGGAAATTAAAATTGAAGAATTTTCAATATTTATTTAGTCTGGTTTAACTTTTTTCAAAATAAGATTATTTCACTAAAAATCTCCAAAGAACATCCCTGAATATGTTAGCTTCTTTTCAATAGCCAGGCTAACACTTGTTTGTGTCGAAATAGGATTGTCACTTACCTTTGTGCCTTCAACAAATTGCGCTTGCTTATATGTCAGTTCCAACCATAACTATCCCCATGAAGAACCTTCTTAAATCAGGTTTAAAAAACACAGAATCTATTCATTATCAGTCTTCCCCGGAAGAATTAATAAAGGATACCATCCGGATCGGAGAAGGTGTGCTGAATGATACCGGGGCATTGGTTATACGCACGGGTGAGTTTACGGGCCGTTCACCAAAAGACAAATTCACGGTTAAAGATGAAATAACAGCCGATACCGTCCATTGGAATGAATTTAATATTCCCACTGAACAAAAATATTTCGACATTATTTTCAATAAAATAACTGCTTACATTAATCAACTTCCTGAAATATGGGTTCGGGATTGTTATGCCTGTGCCGATCCCCGTTATAGAATCAATGTCCGGGTAGTTACTGAAAAACCCTGGAATAATTTGTTTGCTTATAACATGTTCCTCCGCCCCAAAGAAGAAGAGCTGGAGAATTTTAAACCGGATTGGCAGGTAATTTCAGCTCCCGGATTAAAATTAGATGCAAAAGAGTGTGGAACCCGGCAACATAATGGCGCCATTGTCTCTTTTAAACATAAAATGATTTTAATTGCCGGAACCGGCTATACCGGAGAAACAAAAAAAGGCATTTTTACGATTCTTAATTACATTTTACCCCAGGAGAAAAATGTACTGAGTATGCATTGCAGTGCCAATGTGGGTGCGGAGGGTGATACCGCTATTTTCTTTGGGCTAAGTGGTACCGGAAAAACAACTTTGAGTGCAGATCCTAACCGAAAACTGATTGGGGATGATGAACACGGCTGGACCGATGATACTATTTTCAATTTTGAAGGTGGTTGTTATGCAAAGACTATCAACCTGACCGAAGAAAAAGAACCCGAGATATATCATGCGATACGGCCTGGTGCATTGGTGGAAAATGTTAGCTTTTACCCGGGCACCAACAAGATCAATTTTGATGATGGTTCCATAACGGAAAATACACGGGTTTCTTACCCGTTGCATTTTATCAGTAATGCTCTGGAACCATCTATAGGCGGTCTCCCAAAAAATATTTTCTTCCTGACTTGTGATGCATTTGGAGTGCTACCACCCGTTTCGAAATTGAACCCGGGCCAGACCATGTACCAGTTTATTTCTGGCTATACCGCAAAAGTGGCTGGAACAGAAACGGGTGTAACTGAACCCAAACCTACATTCAGCGCCTGTTTTGGCGCACCTTTCCTTCCTTTACACCCGGGCAAATATGCCCATATGCTGGGGGATAAAATGCAGGAGCATAAAGTAAATGTCTGGATGATCAATACTGGTTGGACTGGCGGGCCCTATGGTACCGGTAGTCGTATGAAATTGAAATTTACAAGAGCCATGATTACTGCGGCCCTTGAAGGAAAACTGAATAATGTTGAATTTGAAACTGATCCAATCTTTGGGGTTGCCATTCCAAAAGAATGTCCGGGGGTTCCACCAGAAGTGCTGAACCCGATTAATACCTGGGCCAACAAATCTGCCTTTACTGAAAAAGCAAAATACCTGGCGGGTTTATTTGTAAAGAATTTTGAGAAATATGCAGATGGAGTATCTGCCGAAGTATTGGCTGCTGCCCCAAAAGCCTAACTAATAAACATTGAAAGTTTCTTTACAAAACTCCTTCTCTCCGGACGGTAAGTGAAGGGGTTTTTCATTTATTTAACTGCCGGTAATGCAGCCTGCAAAATTTTAATGCTGTCTGTACGTTGATTTAATGCCATGAAATATTCAGCAATTATTTTTTCTTCTTGTTTACTACTTTTTCCATCCCTGCTCTTTGCTCAAAGCAGCGATGAGGAATTGCTGGACTGGAATCCATCCCGCAAACTTACCTGGGGTGATTATAAGGCAAAGCCTAACCCGGATAGTGATGCAGCCGCCTCAACCACCACGTATCTGGGCATTGATTATAACATTACCAGCACCCGTTTCAGTTATAATATAGAATCCCGGTTTTCTAAGACCCGTTCCTGGGGGTTGCATAAAACAGATTATATCCTGAGCCATGAACAAGGCCATTTTGATATTGCAGAATTATTTGCCCGTAAGCTGCATAAGGAAATGAGTGCATATAAATTCAATAAAAAAACCTATCAAAAGGACCTCAGGAAAATATATGAAGATGTGACAAATGAAAAAGAAGAGATGCAAAACAATTATGACCGGGATACCAATCACAGCATTAATAGAAAAGAACAGGCCGAATGGCTGAAAAAAATATCAGCCCTGTTGGAAGAATATAAAGACTATTCCGATTATTAAAATAAACCATACAACTGCCCATCCACTTTGCGGATGATCTCACCAAAGTCTTCATCTTTCTCGCCAAATTTATTTTTATCTACGTCGATGATGAGTAACGGGCCTTCCTTATAATCGGCAACCCATTTATTGTAGTATTCATTCAGTTTTTTCAGGTAATCCAGCCGGATATTTTCTTCATATTCCCTGCCCCTTTTTTGAATTTGCCCTACCAGCGTGGGCACAGAAGCATTCAGGTATATCAGCAGGTCGGGTGGTTGCACCAGCGTTTTCAAGGTCTGAAAGAAATGAAAGTAGTTATCAAAATCTCTTTTGCTCATAAGGCCCATTTCATGCAGGTTGGGAGCAAAGATGTTGGCATCTTCATAAATGGTTCTGTCCTGGATAACGGTTTCAGTTCCTTTTTGTATTTCTACTAATTGCCGGAGACGGCTGTTTAAAAAGAAGATCTGCAGATTAAAGCTCCAGCGGGGCATATCCTCATAAAAATCCATCAGGTAGGGATTGTGATCCACATCTTCAAAATTGGGGATCCACTTGTAATGCTTGCTTAGCATTTCGGTCAGGGTAGTCTTTCCGGCGCCGATATTTCCTGCCACGGCGATATGTTTTGGTTTTTTTGCTTTTGCCATTTTTATTAATCTGTTATTTCAATTTTACTAACCCGGTAATTTTTATCCTTCTTTTTTCTTTGCCCCTGCAACCAAAAAGCAAATAGCTGCCAATGGCAATGGATACCACCAGAAGTCTTTCAGCTCTGAGAGATGCGAAGAATTTTTTCCCATGCTGTACATTACAACTGATGCAATAATGGCAAGGATGCCGATGATTCCAAAGACTATTTTCTTATTCATGTTAACAAAGACTTATGGTACTAAAACACATGGGTCTTAAAAGTAGTGTAATTTACAATACCGGAAACCCGGCCTTAAAAATAATTAAGTCCCATCGCCTGACGTACAAGTTCCATCGTTGCTTTAGCGCTTTTCCGGGCTTTTGCAGCCCCTTTTTCCATCACTTCTTTGAGGTATTTTGAGTCATTCCTGATGCTTTCGGCCTTTTCACGGATTGGTGTAATAAACTGTACCATATCCGCTCCCAGTTGTTTCTTCATATCGCCATATCGAATGGAGCAATTGTTATAATCCATTTCAAACTTATTCAACACTTCTGTGGAACTCACCAGTTTCATCAATCCAAAAATATTTTCAATATAATCTGGTCTTGGAGAATTGGGTGCTGCAGGTCCGTTGTCCGTTTTAGCCTTCATAACTTTCTTACGGATCAATTCATCATCATCAGACAGGTAAATAGTGGCATATTGGTTTTCACTCTTACTCATTTTACCGCCACCATCCAGGCCGGGTACTTTTACCAGCTCATCCCCAAAATTAAAAGCATGAGGTTCCGGAAACACATCCCCATAACGATGGTTGAATCGTTTGACAAAATTGCGGGCCATTTCCAAATGCTGCTCCTGGTCTTTACCTACAGGCACAAAAGAAGCCCGGTGCAGAATAATGTCGGCGGTTTGCAAAACCGGATAGGTTAATAAGCCGGCATTTACATTTTCCGGGTGCTGGCGGACCTTATCTTTAAAGGTCACTGTTTTTTCCAGCTCACCTTTATAAGCAAGCATGTTCAGGTACAGATATAATTCTGACGTTTCATATACATGACTCTGACAATATAAAGCGACCTTATCCGGGTTTAATCCACAGGCTATATTTTCCGATAAAACCCGGTGAACATTTTCTTTCAGTTCTTTGGTATCCGGATGCGTCGTAAGAGAATGAAGGTCGGCCACCATAAAATAGCATTCATATTCTTCCTGCATCCGGACATAATTTCTAACGGCGCCAAAGTAATTGCCCAGGTGTAAAAATCCCGTGGGGCGGATGCCACTCATGACTATTTTCTGCTGCTTATCCATGAGCGACGAAGATAATAAAATAGTCGGGAGTCTTGAGTCGGGAGTCAGGAGACTCGGTCATTCTTAAGCTAACTATATTAGTTCAGACTTATGTCTCCCGACTCAAGACCCGATAGCTATCGGGTCCCGACTCCTGACTATATTTGCCCAATGGAATTAACCGATACACTGGTGGATAAACTGGCCCATCTTTCCAGGCTGGAATTTACTGAAACGGAAAAAGCGGAAATCAAGAATGACCTTCAGCGTATGATTGGCTTTATAGAAAAATTGAATGAATTAAACCTGGACAATACAGAACCGCTTCTATTTATTAATGAGGAAGTAAATGTGTTGCGGGATGACGAAATTAAAGGATCGATCAGCCGCCTGGAAGCATTAAAAAATGCTCCTTTGCATGATAATCAGTACTTCAAGGTACCCAAGGTGATAAAACCCCCATCCCCAAAAGGGGAGTAATGAAAACAATAGTTATTTTAAAAAATAGAATTACAAATGCAATCAGCTCCCAAAGGAAATTTGCAGTACCCCGCTTCAGGGAATGCGGGCATTATTCATATTGAAAATATCCGTAAAAGCTATTTTATGGGTAAACAGGAATTGGAGGTGCTGAAAGGTATTTCGCTGGATATTTTTAAGAATGAATATGTAGCATTAATGGGGCCATCTGGCTCCGGAAAGAGTACACTGATGAATATTATTGGCTGCCTGGATACGCCAACTGGTGGAAAATATCTGCTGAATGAACTGGATGTAAGCCAAATGGAAGACAATGCCCTTGCGGAAGTACGTAACAAAGAAATCGGATTTGTATTTCAGCAATTCAATTTATTACCCAGATTAACAGCCCTGGAAAACGTTGCTTTACCCTTGGTATATGCGGGTATGAACAGGAAGCTTCGCATCGAAAAGGCTAAGCAGGTATTGGAAATGGTTAGCCTGACAGACAGAAGTCACCATAAACCAAATGAACTTTCCGGTGGTCAATGCCAGCGGGTAGCTATTGCCCGGGCCTTAGTGAATGACCCATCTATTATACTTGCGGATGAACCCACCGGAAATCTCGACACCAAAACCTCGCAGGAAATTATGGAAATCTTCGGGGATATTCATGGCCGGGGAAATACCGTTATATTGATCACACATGAAGAAGATATCGCCAACCATGCACACCGGATCGTACGGTTGAGAGATGGGTTAATAGAAAGTGACACCCCCCGGGCTCATTCCTCAACCTTTACTGTTAACCGGCCGTTATAAAGAATATCTGGAAAAAGGAGTTGAAATAATGAAGGATTTTTATTCTTTTATGCAACTTTAAACATTTTACTTTTGTTACCTGTTTATTAAGTATTCCGGTTCGGCTTTAAATGATGAACCGTTTAAAATGAATTTTCCAAAATGGCAATGAAAATCTATACAAAAACAGGAGATGATGGAATCACTTCCCTTATTGGTGGGACCAAAGTTCTCAAATCGCATATACGGATTGAAGCTTACGGGACCGTGGATGAACTAAATTCATATATCGGTTTATGCAAAGACCTTTTAACCGATGAACCTGAGAAAATAATTTTGGTGGAAGTTCAGGAACGTCTTTTCACTATAGGATCCTCACTGGCCTGTGATCCCGGCAAAAAATCAAAAATGTTGTTACCGGATCTGAAAGAAACCGATGTGGAATTGTTGGAAAAAGAAATGGACAGAATGAATGAGACATTACCGGATATGAAGCATTTTATTCTCCCGGGCGGTCACACCACACTGTCCCATTTTCACATTGCCCGATGTGTATGCAGAAGGGCTGAAAGATGTTGTGTAAGACTCGAAGCAGAAAGCCCGGAAATAGAAAAGATCATTATCCGGTACCTCAACCGGCTCAGCGACTTTCTTTTTGTTTTAAGCAGGTATTATGGGCATCGTTTAAATGTGGCAGAAATTCCCTGGAAACCCAGAATGTAATGCTGTATATTTTCAAAATCAGAAAAAACTGCTTTTCTTACGGAAAATCAGCGTTAGCAATAAATAAATAAAGCGGTCGTTTACAGGAATTGGGAAAGCTTGATTTAGGGGGTACCGACATCGAAGGGCAAACAAAATACTATCTATGCAGAAAAATTATCTGTTCCTATTTGTTCTGGTGGCAATTTCATTGTTCAGTTGCGAACCTGATCCGATAAATCCGCCCCCTCCCCCACCAGGCCCGTTAACCGATACCACCATCCAAAATATTTCTTATGGTGCAAATGCAAGTCAAAAATTAGACCTGGGTTTGCCGGCGGGCAGAACAACCGCTACCCCCCTTGCAGTGGTGGTTCATGGTGGCGGCTGGTCTACCGGTGATAAAGCAGAATTAGCCTGGTTGCTGAATGGCTTAAAACAAAGAGGATTTGCGGTTGCTAATATTAACTACCGTCTTACCCTTAATACACCTGATAATTATAAAATGCAGTTAGATGATGTGGACAGTGCTGTTCAATTTACCCTGAGGCAAGCTTTGGCTCATACATTTAACGGACAGAAATTGTATATCCTTGGTCACAGTGCCGGTGGACATCTGTCTTTAGCCTATGCCTATACGAGAAATGCTAACGGAAAGGTTAAGGGTGTTGGTTCGCTGGCAGGCCCAACTGATCTGTTTGCTATGTCTTATTATAATTTTAATATTTATAACCAGATACTTCAGCCCTTTTTAGGTATTCCTTTATTTCCCCTGACAGCTACATCGGAGCAACGTTATAAAAATTGCAGTCCCCAATACCAGGCCACAACGACTTCAACACCAACGATTTTTTTTCATGGCGACCTTGATTTTGTAGTAACGCCGGATCAAAGCAGCGGTCTCTTTGCCAAATTGGGTACATTGAATGTGGATAGAAAGATTATAAATTACCCATTAACTTTTCACGACTGGTGGACCGATGGAGCCAAAGTTGCCAATACCCTGGATGAATTAAAAACCTGGTTCAATAATCACCCATAAGAAATAAAAAGATCAAAAAAAGGAACATCACATAAAGGCAACCTTTTTTAAGAAGTTACACTATTTTTCCATCCTTCATATACAATACCCGATCACTGAGTTTGGCCAGGTCCTCGTTATGTGTTACTATGAGAAATGTCTGATTAAATTTATTCCGGAGGTCAAAAAACAACTGGTGCAATTCTTTGGCATTGCCCGAATCAAGGTTGCCCGTCGGTTCATCTGCAAATACAATATCCGGGTTATTGATCAATGCCCGGGCAACAGCCACCCGTTGCTGTTCGCCTCCACTCATTTCATTAGGCTTATTTTCCATCCGTTGAGAAAGGCCCAGCATAATTAATAATTTTTCAGCCTTTTCTTTTACTTCAGCCTTTTTTCTTCCCGCCAGCCATCCCGGTATACAAACATTTTCCCAGGCTGTAAACTCGGGCAGCAAGTGATGAAACTGGAAAACGAACCCAATATGTTTATTCCGGAAAGCCGCCAGCTTCTTACCACTGAGTGTATGTATCGCTGTTTCATTCATCCGCACTTCCCCCAAATCGGCCTTATCCAATGTTCCCAGGATATGCAATAAAGTGCTTTTTCCTGAACCGGAAGGTCCGACAATAGAAACCACTTCTCCTTTTTGGATTTCAACATCAACACCTTTCAGCACCTCCACGGTACCATATCGTTTATGAATATTTTTTCCTGTCAGCATGTATCCAGAAGTTCATTACGTAAAGCAATCCGGGTTTAAGATTTTCTGCCCGAAACTATACAAAAATGGGTTGAAAATTTTCAATAAACGCATCGGCCGGGTAAATAAAATAATCCCGGGTGTCAGGAATAGCTGAAATAAGCCCCCCGGATCATAAACAACAAATACTGTGGTTATGGGTTTCCTCCATTCCTTTAAAAACCGGTGAACAATTAAGGATTTGGAAAATTCGTTAATACAGCTACATTTGCGGAAAATTAGGGCTGACCAGAATTACTCAATTTGTTGAATTGTCAGTAACCGGAAACCTTATCAAAAAATTAAAACCCTGAGAAGATGTTTTGGACCTTAGAATTAGCCTCGTACCTCGAAGATGCACCCTGGCCTGCCAGCAAAGATGAACTGATAGATTATTCGATCCGCAGTGGTGCCCCTATTGAAGTGGTAGAAAACCTGCAGGAACTTGAAGATGAGGGAGACGTATATGAAACGATTGAAGATATCTGGCCAGATTATCCTACGCATGAAGATTTCCTGTTTAATGAAGATGAATATTAAGAAAAAGTTTGGCGTTGTATATGCCGGCTCAGAGATCTGCTAATTTATAAACCCCCGCCTGAGGCGGGGGTTTAATTTTATTAAATCATTTGGCAGATCAATCAGGTCAGGAGTTTATACTGATCGTTCTGAAAGATCAGGGGGTTTGGGAGTCTAAACCCAACTTCTGCATAACCTCATTACTCACACCGGTAGTAGAATAACCCCCATCGTGAAACAGGTTTTGCATGGTTACCATTCTTGTCAGGTCGGAGAAAAGTGTTATGCAATAGTTAGCACAATCTTCAGCGCTGGCATTCCCCAACGGAGCAATGGCATTGGCATAATCAAAAAAATCGCCAAACCCTTTAATGCCTGTGCCGGCAGTCGTCTTTGTAGGTGATTGGGAAACCGTATTGATACGAACTTTTTTATCTACCCCGTAATGATAACCAAAACTACGGGCAATAGATTCCAGCATAGCTTTGATATCTGCCATATCGGTATAAAAAGGGTAGGTCCGTTGTGCTGCCATATAAGTTAATGCCACTACACTGCCCCATTCATTGATCGCATCCAGTTTTTTGGCTACTGCCAGCATTTTATGAAAAGACATTGCTGAAACATCAATTCCCTTCATGAAATAGTCATAATTGGATTCTGTATAAGGTATCTTTTTTCTTATGTTGACACTCATGCCAATGGAATGTAACACAAAATCAATCTTACCGCCCAGTACCTCCTGCGACCTGGTAAAAAGGTTAGTTAGCTCTTCCACATTCGTGGCGTCGGCCGGAATGATTTCTGATTTGGTTTTTTCAGCCAGTTTATTGATTTCACCCATCCGCATAGCAATCGGGGCATTCGTCAGTACAAAAGAAGCGCCTTCTTCATAGGCTTTTTCAGCAACTTTCCAGGCAATTGAATTGGCATCCAGTGCGCCGGTAATGATTCCTCTCTTCCCTTTTAAAAGATTATAGGCCATAGCAATTGATTTTATTCCGGTAAAAATAAGGAGATATGCCGATTGAGATTTAAAAATCCAAATGGCCTTTCCCAGGGCATTACCGGCTTCGAATATCAACGCCCCTTTCCGGTGAATTTTCAGGATAAATGGATTCAATATTTATTATCCCCGAAACAATGATTTGATTTAAAAGATAATAAAACCAGGTATATGCAACCATAAATTCAAACAATGTCAGAAGTTAGGACCCGGAATAATAAATAATAATACTGCTGTTATTTATTTCAATGATAACTCAGCATTATCTGTAGTCATCATGAGCCTCCATTACCCCTAAATAATAGCTCCAGATTTTTTCTCATAGGCAAAAAACTTATCCATTTTTCGAACATCCGTTAGTTGCTTAACCTGTTACCTTTGTAACTGTCATCTACCTTATTATTTTCCAAAATTGTATACATGAAAGTAAGGACTGTCATCACCGGTACGGGGTGTTATATCCCCGGGGTGGTAAAAACTAACCAGCAGTTTATTGAACAGGAATTTTATGATGATGATGCCCAACGCATAACCACCCCCTCCCAGGAAATAGTGGACAAATTCCAGAAAATCACCGGAATAGAAGAAAGGCGTTATATCAACGACAATATGAACTCCTCTGACATGGCCGTGATAGCTGCCCGGTTAGCGATTGAAGAAAGTGGTATTGATCCTGAGGAACTGGACCAGATAATACTGGCCCACAATTTTGGAAATGTGATCAAGAATACGATCCAGACAGATGTGTTGCCAGCCCTGGCATCCAGGGTGAAACATGAGCTTGGAATAAAAAATCCAAACTGTGTGGCCTATGATATTTTATTTGGTTGTCCCGGTTGGGTACAAGGGGTGATTCAGGCGGATAGTTATTTCAAAGCAGGGATTGCCAAAAAAGCGCTTGTAATAGGTACAGAAACCCTGAGCCGGGTACTGGATATGTACGATCGTGACTGCATGATTTTTTCGGATGGCGCCGGTGCCTCTGTTTTAGAGGCCAGGTCTGAGGATGAAATAAACAATGGCATTCTTTCCTGGTCTGTCCAAAGCCACTGCATTGATGAAGCCTATTATCTGTACCTGGGTAAAAGTAATTTTCCGGGAGCTGATTCACGTATCCGGTATATAAAAATGAAGGGGAAAAAAGTATATGAGTATGCCATGCAACATGTTCCCGCAGCGATGAAAGACTGCCTGGACAAAGCCGGTATTCCCATTCAGAAAGTAAAAAAGATTTTTATTCACCAGGCCAATGAAAAAATGGACGAGGGAATTATCCGTCGCCTGTTCAAATTATACGGTTTAACAGAAATACCGGAACATATCATGCCCATGAGCATTCACAAATTTGGCAATAGTTCGGTAGCTACCATCCCCACTTTATTCGATATGGTAAAAAAAGGGCAGGTCATTGATCACAGTTTAAACCCGGGCGATGTAATACTATTTGCTTCTGTTGGAGCTGGCATGAATATCAATGCTGTTTGTTACAGGATATAAAACAGGGAGATGTGATATAATAAAATAATCCTGTTGATATTTCTTATCTGATTTGACTGATTTCTATATGCCATCCTCCGCCTGAATGTCTGAATCGTTTGATATATCTTCGCGGCTATTAAAAGTAGCTATAGAACATGACGATTTCCTACAATTGGCTAAGTGAATATTTGCCTGTAACCGTTGATCCGGAAAGATTGAGCCGCATTCTTACGTCCATCGGACTGGAAGTGGAAAGCCTGGATAAATACGAAGAGGTAAAAGGCGGCCTCCTGGGTTTGGTAATAGGTGAAGTACTGAGCACTGAAAAACATCCTAATGCTGATAAGCTGACGCTGACCCGTGTAAATGTGGGTAATGGTGAACCCTTACAAATTGTTTGCGGAGCACCCAATGTTGCTGCCGGGCAAAAAGTGGTAGTGGCCACAGTGGGCACAACAATTTATCCGGGAAACAGTGAACCGATGACCATGAAAGTCGCGAAAATCAGGAATGTAGAAAGCCATGGTATGATTTGCGCTGAAGATGAGATCGGGCTGGGGACCTCTCATGCCGGAATACTGGTATTACCGGATGATGTAAAAGTTGGAACAACGGCTGTTGAATACTTTCAACCCTATGAAGATCTGATTTATGAAATTGGCCTTACCCCCAATCGAATGGATGCAATGAGTCACTGGGGAGTAGCCAGAGATGTTTGTGCTTACTTAAATCATCACGATAAAAAAGATTTTAAACCGAAGCTTCCGAATGGAAATGGCTTTATGGTTGACAATACGTCGCTTAACATTGACGTGAAAGTGGAAAATGAAACAGCCTGCCCCCGTTATTCCGGTGTCAGTATTGCCAATGTTACCATTGGTGAATCGCCAAAATGGCTAAAGCAAAAACTACAATCGATTGGTCTGCGTCCCATCAATAATATAGTGGATATTACCAATTTCATACAGCATGAAACCGGGCAACCCTTACATGCTTTTGATGCGGACAAGATTGCCGGAAAGAAAATACGTGTAAAAAATCTCTCCGAAGGAACCATTTTTGTTACCCTCGATGAAAAAGAAAGAAAACTTGGCGCAGAAGACCTGATGATCTGTGATGCCAAAGAAGGAATTTGTATGGCCGGTGTATTTGGAGGGATGCACAGCGGCGTTTCATCAACAACAAAAAATATTTTCCTGGAAAGTGCCTGTTTTGATGCGGTTACAACCCGTAAAACTTCTTTCCGGCATGGATTAAGAACAGATGCTGCCAGTCGTTTTGAAAAAGGCACGGACATTTCTGCCACGGTAACAGTGTTAAAAAGAGCAGCCCGTCTTATTAAAGAGATCGGGGGCGGTGAGATAGCTTCTGAAATTGTGGATGTATACCCAAAGCCAAAAGCAAAAACAGAGGTATCCATAAAATTTCATTTCATAAAAAAGCTGAGTGGCAAGAACTATCATCCCGATGCCGTGAAAGAGATCCTCAACAATCTTGGCTTTGAAACACTGAAAGAAGGAATTGATGAACTGAGAGTCTCAGTACCATATCACAAACCTGATATCAGCTTACCGGCCGACCTGGTTGAAGAGATACTGAGAATTGACGGATTAGACAACATTGAAATTCCGGAATCAATCACCATCACACCGGCAATAGAGGAAAACTATGCTAAAGAAGTCTACCGGGAAAAAACGGCTGGTTATTTAGTTGGACAGGGATTCCATGAAATGATGACAAACTCCATTACCAATGCCGCCCATTTTTCTGAAGCAGAGTTAGGGGGTATGGTAAAGATGCTGAATAGCCTAAGTGCTGAATTGAACATTCTTCGTAATTCACTTTTTGAAACTGCCCTGGAAGTTGTTGCCCGTAACCTGAATCATAAAAATAACTCTCTTCGTCTTTTTGAATTCGGAAAGGTTTATGCCACCTCTGGACCGGGCAAATACCTGGAAACCGAAAATCTATGCCTCGTTATCAGTGGAAATAAAAATGAGGATAGCTGGAAGCAAAAAAGCGTTTCAACCGACTTTTTTTCATTGAAAGGAACGGTTGAAACCCTATTAACTTTATTAGGGATCATCCCCGATTCAATGGAAGAACTGCAGGTACCCAAACTGGATAACCACATTGTTTACAGGCTGAATAACCAGGTTATTGCCGGGGCTGGCCAGGTGAAGAAAAAAATACTGGACAATTTTGGCATCAAACAACCGGTTTTCTTTGCAAGCCTGGATTGGTCTTTGTTATCTCAGCTGATGGCTAAACAATCAAATACAGTTAAAGAGATACCTAAATTTCCTTCCGTACAGCGGGATCTTGCCCTGGTTGTTTCCAAAGAAATGACCTGGGGTGAAGTTCAGCAAACGATTGAAAAAATTAAATGGAACCTGCCAGCGGGCAAGTCCGAAAAACTTCGGGATATCAAACTCTTTGATATCTTCGAAAGTGAAAAACTTGGCACCGGCAAAAAATCAATGGCCGTTAATTTTACTTTTCTTGATGATGAAAAAACGCTGACCGATAAAGAAATTGATGGCTGGATGAGTCAGATTATGACGACTCTGGAAAAGGATTTACAGGCTGAAATCAGAAAATGAGTAACACCGAACAACATCTGAAACGTATACAGGACAAACTTCAGCAAATTCTGAAGCACCATGCCGTTTTGCAAAAAGAAAACAATAAGCTGAAGGAGGAATTAGAAACTGCCCTGCAAAAAATTTCTACTCAGCAAAAAGCCGGAGATGAATTGAAACAACAGGTAAGTATATTAAAAGTCAGTTCCGGAGAAATGAATGAGCCCGATAAGAAAGAGTTTGAAAAAAGAATTAACGGTTATTTGAAAGAAATTGACCGGTGTATTGCTTTACTGGGTGAATAATTATACTCTTTTCACCAGGTTCATTCTCATTTCATCATCACCATGAGAAAGCTCCAATGTATATTTCCCATAGGGCAGGTCGTTTAATCCACCCCAGGTAAGTTCTTCTTTGTCGGTTGCAATATCTCTTTCGATTGTACGGCAAATGTTCCCGGTATCATCTTTCAAAACACCCCGAAGGCAGTTACCTTTGGGGGCATTAAGTTGAAACTGCAGCGCATCAATAAATACGGATGACTTAACTTTAGCAAACATGGCAAACGTTTAAATACGATAAATCGTTTCCTTAGGTGTCCTCAATTAATGATTCTTTTTCTTCAGTGGGTAGTGGCCTGGGGTAGTAAGGGACACCGAATGTAATTAATTGAAACTGAAAATACCAAATTATGGATGAATTAATAGCCATATCGGCCTTTATCGGGGACAGGAGCTACCGGATAAAAATTAACCCGGCGGATGAAGAGGTAGTGAGAAAGACCCTCAAAACCATTAACGATAAGATAGTTGAGTTTAAAACCCTGTTTGCAGGTAAGGATATGCAGGATTATATAGCCATGGTACTGATCTGGTACGCCACTGAACAACATGCGGAAGCAGCAGCCGGTATAATAACAGAAAACCTGGCGGACCGGTTAAATGCTTTGGAAAAATTACTGGATAACCAACTAATTGAAAAGTAATAAAGGGCATAGCCTAGTTTAAAGCCTTCCCGGAAGGTTAATCCTCCTGAAAGCCCTAAAACGACAGAAATACTTCTTAAAAATTGGCCAGATAGCTATTTACCCTGATAACTAGCAGGATTACTCCCCGTTTTGTATCTTCGCTAATTATCCCGAATACCATCGGGAAAATTATTATTACGACATAGCATTATGCAACATTTAAACAAAATCATTCATGGATCCGAATATATTATACATCATCATTGGTGCTGTCGCCCTCCTGGCGGGCCTCATAGTAGGTAAACTCGTTTTTGCCAGAAACACTACCAGAAAATTAGAAGAAGCAGAACTCCAGTCACAAACCATTCTCAAAGAAGCTGAGCTTAGGGCTGAAAACATCCGAAAGGAAAAAGAATTGGATGCCAAGGAGCGCTTTGTGCAAATGAAATCAGCTCATGATAAAGAGGTATTTGAAAAAAATAAGAAAATAAATGACAGTGAGAACCGGGCCCGTCAAAAAGAACAATCCATCATTCAAAAAGAGACCGGTCTCGACAAACAGATCAAGGATAATGACATTATCAAAGAGAATCTGAACCGCCAGATCGAACTGGTGAATATTAAAAGGACCGAGCTTGAAAAACACCAGGAAGAACATATCCGCCGGCTTGAAAAAATTGCCAATCTTTCGGCAGACGAAGCAAAAAATCAGCTGATCGAAAGTTTGAGAAGTGAAGCACATACACAGGCATTGGGCATTCAACAGGAGATCATTGATGATGCCAAACAGAAGGCAAACAAAGAAGCCCGGAAAATTATTATTCAGACCATACAGCGAACTGCTGCGGAACAGGCTATAGAAAATACCATAACCGTTTTCAACCTGGAAAGTGATGAAATAAAAGGCCAGATCATCGGTCGTGAAGGCAGGAATATCCGGGCTATCGAAGCAGCTACCGGTGTTGATCTGATTGTGGATGATACACCGGAAGCCATCCTTTTATCCTCGTTTGATCCCCTTCGACGTGAAATTGCCCGTTTGAGTTTACAACGTTTGGTGGCCGATGGCCGCATCCACCCCGCCCGGATTGAAGAAGTAGTGGAAAAAACCAAAAAACAGATTGAAGAACAGGTTATGGAGATTGGAGAAAGAACCGTGATTGAAATGGGAATACATGGTCTTCACAAAGAATTGGTAAGAATGGTTGGACGTATGAGGTTCCGTTCCTCCTATGGCCAAAACCTGCTGATGCATAGCCGGGAAACGGCCAACCTTTGCGCTACGATGGCTGCTGAATTGGGTTTAAATGCTAAACTGGCAAAAAGAGCCGGTTTACTACATGATATCGGGAAAGTTCCAGATGAGGAAAGCGAATTGAGCCATGCTTTACTGGGAGCCAAACTTGCTGAGAAGTATGGTGAAAACGCAGCTGTAGTGAATGCGATCGGAGCCCACCACGATGAAATGGAAATGCAATATGTTATTTCCCCGATTGTACAGGCCTGTGATGCCATCAGTGGCGCCAGACCGGGTGCACGGCGTGAAATCATGCAGCAATACCTCCAACGGATCAAAGACCTGGAAAACCTGGCAATGGCTTACCCCGGAGTGGAAAAAGCTTATGCCATACAGGCTGGTCGTGAGTTACGGGTAATAGTTGAAGCCGACAAAGTAACCGACCAGGAATCGGATAAACTTTCCTTCGAAATCGCACAGAAAATTCAGACCGAAATGACTTTCCCGGGCCAGATAAAAGTGACCGTAATCAGGGAAAGAAGGGCGGTGAATGTTGCCCGTTAAATGTTTTATTAGTTTAATAGTTAATTTGTTAGGCAGTTGGAAATGCTAAACATTTGCCTTTTATTGACTACCTGCTCTTTGGGAGGAAACTTAAAAATAATAACCAGAAAACTTATAAAACCAAAACCTTACAAACTTCAATCAGTTTCCCTTACCTTTGCCCTCCCTAAAAATCAGGATTATGAATGCCATAACGTATGTACATGAGCAGTTGACCGGCAAGAAAGAATTTCCAAAATTCAAGGCTGGCGACAACATTACGGTAAACTATAAAATCATTGAAGGCAATAAGGAGAGAATCCAGTCTTTTAAAGGTGATGTGATCAAAAAACAAGGTAATGGCGCCACTGCCAGTTTTACGGTTCGTAAGATTTCTGATGGCGTCGGGGTAGAAAGGGTTTTCCCGTTCTTTTCGCCAAACGTTGAGTCTATCATCATGAACAAGACAGGTAATGTTCGGCGTGCCAAATTGTTCTACCAGCGCAGCCGTAGCGGTAAGAGTGCCAGAATCCGTGAAAAACGCCAGGCTGTTGAATCTGCACAGTAATTCCTCTAAGAATAATTGGAAAGCTCCTCAAGAGCTGAGGGGCTTTTTTTATAGCTTCCCGGATAAAGGCAACTAAATATTCCTTTATTTTTCCATACTTACTATCTTTGAATACTAATTTTCAGATTATGATACAACCTACGTTTTTGGGTATGCTCGGTACCAATGAAATTATCATTATACTGGTAATCGTGTTGCTGTTATTTGGAGGCCGAAAAATACCTGAACTTATGCGGGGGCTAGGAAAAGGTGTCCGTGAATTTAATGACGCTAAAAGCAATGTGAAGAAGGAAATAGAAGAAAGTGCCTCTGATGTGAAAAACTCTGTAAAAGAGTAGTCCCCTTACCCTATTCCCTTTACATTAAAGTCGTTGCTTTTGTTTGCGTTCACTTCCATTGAGCAATTTCATGCCCAACTACTGGAAGGAAATGTCAGTTGTTTACAAACTGTTGAACATTACCTGCAGCAAATCCATTCCACCAAACACCTGAATGCATTTATAGAAGTATATGCTGAAGAAGCTATTGAAAAAGCGAAGCAACTGGATGAAAAAAGAAAAAAGGGAAGCCCTTTATCTAAACTACACGGGGTCATAATCGGGCTGAAAGATGTCATTTGTTATAAAGACCACCGCCTTTCCGCTTCATCCAAGATTCTTAAAAATTTTACATCCCTTTATTCTGCCACAGCTGTGGAAAGGTTGCTGGCAGAAGATGCCATCATTATCGGAAATCTTAATTGTGATGAGTTTGCCATGGGTTCCACCAATGAGAATTCAGCCTATGGTAATGTATTGAATGCGTTGGATGAATCTAGGGTTCCGGGGGGGTCATCCGGAGGCTCAGCAGTAGCGGTACAGGCCGGCCTTTGTATGGTTTCATTGGGAAGCGATACGGGTGGTTCGGTACGGCAGCCGGCAGATTTTTGTGGCATTATTGGATTGAAACCAACCTATGGAAGAATTTCCCGGTATGGGTTGATTGCATATGCTTCGTCATTTGATCAGATCGGCATATTGGCAAATACTATTTCTGATGCAGCCTTGCTGTTGGAAGTAATGGCCGGTGCAGATGACTATGACAGTACGGTTTCAAAAAAAGAAGTACCCGCTTATTCATCCCAAATTCCAACTGGCAAAAAATTCCGCTTTGCTTATTTTCAAGAAACTTTGGATCACCCCGGTATTGATCCGGAAATCAGCCATGCGATAAAAAAAAGAATGGCGTTGTTACGGGATGAGGGACATGAAGTAAAATCTGTACCATTTGAATTACTGGATTACGTTGTTCCCGCTTATTATGTACTTACCACAGCAGAAGCCTCCTCAAACCTGTCACGATATGACGGCGTAAAATTTGGGTACCGCACAAAAGCATCTGAGGTAGATTTAACAGATTTTTATAAACAGACCCGGTCGGCCGGTTTTGGCAAAGAAGTGAAACGCAGGATCATGCTTGGAACATTTGTTTTGAGTGCCGGATATTACGATGCCTACTTTACACGGGCGCAAAAAGTAAGAAAATTATTATTTGATAAAATTCAGCTGATTTTCAATGGACAGGTTGATAGTCAGAATGGTTACGACTTTATTTTACTCCCCACATCCCCTGTCACTGCATTTACTATCGGTGAAAAAATAAATGACCCCATCGCCATGTATCTGGCTGATATTTACACAGTAATGGCCAATCTGGCCGGAATTCCGGCTATTTCACTTCCCCTTTTTAAACACAGTAATGGCCTGCCCTTTAGCCTGCAGGTTATGGCAAACCGCTTTGATGAGGTATCTTTGCTGCAGGTTTCAGCCTTATTGATGTCACCCGGGATTCCACGTGAGAATCCGATGCATTAAGAAGTCCGAAACACCGTCATTTGATAAAAAATTGAAGTCCCTTAATAAAATATCAGCTGGATTAATCTGTTGCTGGTTAATAGCTCCTGTACTGGCTTATGGCCAGAAACCTGTTGCTATCCAACAAGAACTTGTTGTTGACACGACCATCAAAAAAGATACGCTGGGTCTGAGTACTTTGCCGGTTATTGATCCCAAGCTGGGTTTTAAGAATCTTTTTACAACAGCCGTAACAGGTGACGGCGTTAACGGTGCCCGGTTAAACCCAATGGCCATCAGTTTTGTACAAAATTACATTGCCAAGAACGGAAAAGGTTTTCAGGCCATGAAAGACTGGGCTAAACCTTATTTTGATATGATGGACGAAGTTCTTGCTCAGCATGGCATCCCAAGAGAAATGAAATACCTGGCTGTTATTGAATCCGGATTAAAATATAACGCTAAATCCTGGAGTGGTGCAGTAGGTCCCTGGGCATTTATGCCAGCGGCTGCTAAGGAATATGGTTTGAAGATGACCAAACATAATGACGAAAGATTAGATTACTATAAAAGTACCCATGCTGCAGCCAGTTTACTGACAGACCTGTATATCAAATACGGGGATTGGCTATTAGTGATCGCGGCCTATAATGGCGGCCCGGGTAATGTTAACAAAGCCATCAAAAAAAGCGGGGGCAGCAAAGATTTCTGGGCATTACAATATTATCTTCCGAATGAGTCCATGAATCATGTAAAGAAATTCATTGCAACACATTATATTTTTGAAGGAGAAGGTGGCATCACAACAGTCACCCGGAACGAAATGAAGGATTTGATCATTAAAGGTAATTCAGCACTTAAAGACGACGAAATGATCAATTCTACAGCTTATACTATTACAGGCCGTTTTAACTCTTCCATAATTATTAAGTATGTTGAAATGGACCTGGCAGCTTTTAACCATTACAATCCCAACTTTGATAATGAGGTAGCTGTAAATGGGAAGTACCAATTACGTTTACCAACCCAAAAGATGAATATTTTTATTGCAAAAAGATACGAGATCCTGGATGAGAGCCTTCAACTATTACTTAAATCTGCCAATTCCGGTACACACTAAAATACCCGCGTTTTATCCCACTAAAAAATTAGCGCTGCAACACGTTAATTAAGACGGTGGCTTTCAATAAACATTCGTCCCATTCTTTCTCTGCATCGCTGTGAAACGTAATGGCAGAACCTGCCTGGATTGAAATATATCCTGAAAAAGCATTATACATAATACTTCTGATCACTACATTAAAATCGAAATCACCCTGAGGTGAAATATAACCAACTGCCCCAGAAAAAATGCCCCTTTTGGTTTGTTCATATTCTTCTATCAGGGCCATAACCCGTTTTTTCGGAGCCCCGGTCATAGAGCCCATGGGAAAAGTTGCTTTGATTATATCAGTAAATGAACTGTCTTTTTTTAATTCCCCGCTAATTGTGGAAATCATCTGGTGCACCTGGGGAAATGAATAAATACCAAAGAGCTCATCAACTTTTACAGTACCTTCTTCACAAATTTTTGCCAGATCATTCCGGACAAGGTCCACGACCATTACATTTTCCGACCGGTCCTTAGCACTATGGGTTAATGCCAGTTTATTTGTATTATCCTGCACGGAATCATTTAATACCCGCCTGGAAGTTCCCTTAATGGGTTGAGACAAAATCCTGTTACCCTGTTTTATTAAATACCGTTCCGGGCTGGCACAGATCAACCAATGATCGTTTACCCGGTATAAAGCAGAAAAAGGATTAGGAGAAACAACGCTGAGTTGCTGGTAAACAAATAACGGGTCAATTTCTGTTTTTTCAGCAAAAAATTCCTGGCAAAAATTAATTTCATAACAATCGCCCCTAAGAATATGTCGTTTCAGCTCGTTAATGATAGAAATATATTCCGGTTTTGAGAGGCGGTTGCGGATATGGACCATCCCTGCCGGTAAAGAGTTTGCAATTGCTGTTGTATTTGACAAAGCTTCAAATATAGCCCCCGGATCATCTGCTTCAATCACCATTTCCTTTTCAGTTAACCGGATGACTACTTCAGGCTCAAAGAAAAACAAGTCAGGAAACTGAATCCCGTCTGCATTTGAAGAAGAAAGTTCTTCGATTTCGTTTTTTAAATCATACCCAAGATGCCCGAATAACCAGCATCTTTTTTCCTGGATAAATTTCTGTAACTGATCAAGTGAATTACCGGCACTTGCACTCAACCTTCTTTTTTCTCCGGCAGCCAGCAGGCATTCCATGCTGTGTGGCTCTAGAGGGTACTGATGATTGTCTAAAAAGCAAAAAGTGTTAAACTGTTTTGTCCAGCTTAACACTTTTTTTTTCATCTGTTCAAAATCACGGATCGTAAAAGTGCAGTTAGTTGAAGTTTTTTTAATCAAGGTATTCACCCCCTTAAGGAGGCCCGGGGTTTAATAATCGTCTTCTTCATCGTCATCAAAATCCTTGTCGTTAAACATATCTTTGAACTCATCATCAATTTTAAATTCTTCCTCTTCATCAGCGGCTTTTTTCCCTCCCGCTACTTTTTTGACTTTAGATTTGGGAACATCAAATTCTTCAAAATCGGGATCCCACTCTTCTTCTTCCTCGGGTTTCTCCCATTCGTCAGGCTCATCTACACCATCTTCTTCCTCTTCATCTCCTTTCCCTTTTTTGGAAGATACAGCGGCGATAACGCCTTTTTTACCAGGCTTCACCTCCTCATCATCTTCAAAATCATCGTCGTCATCATCTTCTTTCTTAGCCGGTTTTGAAACGGATTTTTTTGCAGAAAGTTTTTCTGCGGCGGAAATAGTTTTCCCCGGGGTCTTTTTTGTTTTGTCTGGTTTTACTGACATAGTCTTACAGGATTAATATTGTAAAATTTCAGCGAAGTTTTTAATCCACCAAATTTTTAAACCCTTTTTTTTGATAAGCCAAAAAACAATGGTGACAAGCTTAAACAACTTTAATTATCTGTTCGCGGCCAGGTCCGTTTGATATATACTGGATCTTAACGCCAAGATACTCATTAATAAAATCAATATAGGCTTTCATGGTATCAGGCAATCCGGCATAGGATTTCGCTGCATTACTGGAACTATTCCAGCCTGCAAATTTTTTATAGAGTGGAACGGGTTTTTGCCGGTCCATCCGGAAAGGGATTTCACGGCTTTCTTTTCCGTTAAGCTGGTAATCTGTACAAACTTCTAATTCCGAAAAGGTATCCAGCACATCCGCTTTGGTCATTACTATCCGGGTGACACCGTTGATCATACAAGCAAAATTCAGGGCAACCAGGTCAATCCACCCGCAGCGGCGTGGCCGTCCGGTGGTGGCACCAAATTCATTCCCGATTTTTCTCAGTTCTTCCCCGGTTTCATTCTCCAACTCAGTAGGAAAAGGTCCGCTTCCTACCCGGGTACAATAGGCTTTGGTAATACCTATTACATCCCTGATATGTTGCGGGGCTACTCCCAATCCGCTGCACACCCCGGCAGAGATTGTACTGGAAGAAGTAACATAAGGAAAAGTGCCAAAGTCAATATCCAGCATACTCCCTTGCGCTCCTTCGGCCAATATTCTTTTCCCGGCCTTTAGCTGGTTATTGATAAAATATTCGCCATTAACAATATTCTGTTGTTTCAGAAATTCGAGGGCTTCAAAAAATTCTTCTTCCCAGGCTGAAATGTCTTCCTGAAAATTATAATTGTCCAGCAACCGCTGGTGTTTTAAACGAAGCTTGATATAGGAAGTTGTAAAATTTTTATCCAACAGGTCACCTACCCGTATGCCATTGCGCCCGGTTTTATCCATATAGGTTGGTCCGATACCTTTTAAAGTAGATCCGATTTTCTGATTACCCTTGGATAATTCAGCAGCTTTATCCAATGCCCTATGCGTAGGAAGAATCAGATGTGCCCTTTCTGAAATAAACAGGCTTTTCTTCAGATCAATACCAAAAGATGAAACGATATCACATTCTTTTTTTAAGGTAACCGGATCCAGGACTACCCCGTTACCAATCAGGTTGATTATGCCTTCCCGGAAAACTCCGGAAGGAATCTGGTGCAATACTACTTTCTGATCATTTACATACAATGTATGCCCGGCATTCGGGCCTCCCTGAAACCGGGCAACAAGGTCATAATCTTTGGCAAAAAAATCAACGATTTTACCTTTTCCTTCATCACCCCACTGGAGGCCGAGTATAACATCTACCATATTATTTCAGTGATTTATTTTCCCACCAGGACACAAAGTTCACAAAATAAAAACAACCTTTATTTTCATATGTGGCTTTGCTGGGAACATATATTAATCCCGTTCATCCCGATAGGCGAGCAAAAATAAGGCTTCACAAAAAAGCCACCGAATTTAATCCGGCGGCTTCTTTTATTTTTATGCCCAAATAAAACATACTTGTCAACGTATTAAGGTGACTGTTCCTTTTTTGGTGATCATTTTATTATCTTTTGTTATGGCCTGAGCCATCCATACATAAGTTCCTGATGGTTGATCGGTACCGCCGATTTTTCCATCCCAGCCATCATTGAGTCTTACAGTTGAAAATACCTGCTGCCCCCACCGGTTAAATACCCTGAAATAGCTAATGGCCTTAATTCCTACAGGGAATGGATAAAATTTATCATTTTTCCCATCGCCATTGGGTGTAAAGGCAGAGGGCACATAGATATCGGGGCCTTTGTACACTCTTATGCGAACATATCCTTCTCCTTTACAGCCTGCATTGGTAGAGGCTGTTACCTGGTAAACCACATCATCACCGATATTCCCAATAGTCACAACCGGGTTTGGAATAGTTGAATTGCTCAATCCGGTCGTTGGTGTCCAGGAATAATTGGTTGCCAGAGACGTGGCATTCAGCTGAAACTGATCCATTGGGTAACCAATTGTATCGTACGGGAAAGTGGTCACTTTTATGGGTGGCGTTACATCTACGATCACATTATCCGTTACCAGGGAATTACAACCATTCACATCTGAAATGATGGATAAGGTATAGGTAATAGTTTTTAGGGGTGCAGAAACCGGGTTGGGCAACGATACATTATTCAGGTAGGTGGATGGTGTCCATGCATATTGGGTGCCACCGGAACCCTGTAAAGTATAGGTTTGACCATAGCAAATAAAACCAGCAGGACCGGCATCAGGAATGGGTGCAGAATTGACATTCACGATCACGGTATCATTGACACTGCAGCGGCCTAATGTGGCGGTTACGACATATTGTGTTGTTACAATTGGGTTAGCTACCGGGTTAAAAACGGTCGTATCACTCAAACCTGCTTTGGGCGTCCAGGCATAGGAAGTGGCATTAGATATAAGTTGTAAAGGCGTTGATTTCCCTTCACAAATTGTCGGATCAATTTGCTGTGTATAGGTAAGATTACCCATAAGCGTAACTGTTGTATTGAAAAAAGTGGTACAGCCAAGATTATCTTTTACTGTAACCGTATAAATACCCGGTGCCACATTAAAAATATTAGATACCTGGAAATTAACTGCATCGATGGAATATTGATAACCCGGATTGCCTCCATTCGCTGTTACATTTATAGTCCCGTCATTACCTCCATCGCAACTAGCGGTTGTATTGATTGAGTTAGCAGTTAAGGCTGCCGGTTCAGTTACAGTGATAGATTGCTGTGTTGTACAATTATTAGCATCCCGGATGGTTATTGTATAGTTTCCTGCTATGACCGTAAAAATATTGCTGCTTTGCCAGCTGGCGCCACCATCAATAGAATAATCATAAGGCGAAATACCACCACCTGTAGTAATAGTGATGGTACCATTATTCTGGCCATTACATATCACTGGTATCATGGCAGCAGCAGCAGTTAAAGCTGCAGGTTCACCGATAGAAACGGGTTGATTACCCTGGCAACCATTACTTTCACGATAGTAAGCCGTATAGGGTCCGGCTGCCAGCCCGGAAAAGATATTGCTGAATTGCCAAACAATTCCATCCAATGAATATTCATAGGGTGCTGTTCCGATAGAGGGCTGTGCTATCGTTATTATTCCGGTTGATCCACCCCTACAAAGTACATCGGTTACAGCAACTGTGGTAGTCAATACCGGACCAGCACTAACTACAACTGCAATTGATACAGTAGCACATCCGGCACCATCCGTTACAACCACCGTATGATTTCCTGCAGCCACATTTATAAAAGTATAGGGTGCTGCTCCTGCAACCGGAGCACCACCATCCAAAGCAAAAGTATATGGCGCCGAACCATTGTTCGGAGTAACTGTGATCGTTCCATTGGATGCCCCGCTGCAGGAAGTAGCCCCAGATACAACCGTTGCATCTAATGGCGGACCTGCAACTACAATCACATTAATTGCATTACTGCAACCAAAATTATCGGTGATGGTTACGATATGTGCTCCTGCCGCAACATTTATAAACGTATACGGATTAGCACCGTTTTGCGGGGCTCCGCCATCCAAACTGTATGTAAAAGGCGCAGTACCGGCTGTCGCATCAGCCGTAATTGATCCATTAAGAGCTGTGGGGCAGGATGTCGGGGTACTTGTTACAGTTCCACTTACACCCGGACCAACTGCAACTGTTTCCGTATTTGTAAAACTGCAACCCACATTATCTGTTACAGTTATGGTATGCAATCCTGCGGATACATTGGTAAATGTATATGGATTGGCACCGTTTTGCGGGGCGCCGCCATCCAGCTGATAAGTATATGGCGCAGTACCCGTGGTAGCATCAACAGTAATAGTTCCATTGGAAACACCGGCACATGCCGTCGCTGTGCTGGAAAGATTAGCAGTTATGCCTGCGCCGGCATTTACCGTTATGCCCACCACAACATTGCAGCCAGCATTATCTGTAATAGTTACATTATGAAGACCCGCTGACACATTAATAAAAGTATAAGGTGATGTTCCCGGCACAATTGCGCCCCCATCCAATTGCCAGGTAAATGGTGCCGTTCCGGTTAAAGCCGTTGCTGTTATTGTTCCGTTTGAAACAGCCGGACAGGATGTAGCCGTGCTGACAGCATTTCCGGTAATGCCTGCACCGGCATTAACCGTTATACCCACTACAACACTGCAGCCGGCATTATCTGTAATAGTAACACTATGAAGTCCCGCTGACACATTGATAAAAGTATACGGTGATGCTCCCGGCACAATGGCGCCACCATCCAATTGCCAGGTAAACGGAGCGGTGCCTGTTAATGCTGTTGCGGTAATGGTTCCATTGGTTGCAGCCGGACAGGAAGTTGCTGTACTGACAGCATTTCCTGTAATGCCTGTTCCGGCATTAACCGTTACAGTTACTACAGTATTGCAACCAATATTGTCAATGATCGTAACAGCATGAAGACCGGCAGGAACATTTGTAAAAGTATAAGGTGATGCTCCCGCCACCACTGCTCCACCATCTAATTGCCAGGTAAATGGTGCGGTACCGGTTAAAGCCGTTGCAGTAATAGTGCCATTAGAAACAGCCGGACAAGATGTAGGGGTGCTGACAGCAGTACCGTTAATACCGGGTCCGGCAGCAACATTAGCATTAAAAAATGCAATACAACCAAGATTGTCTGTAATCCTGATAACATGAGGACCTGCAGCTACATTAATAAAAGTAAAAGGTGATGCTCCGGGTACTGGCGGATTTCCATCCAATTGCCATGTAAAAGGCGCTATTCCGGATAATACAGTTGCAGTAATAGTGCCATTTGCAGCTCCGGGACAAGATGTTGCTGTACTGCTGATACTGCCGGTAATTCCGATACCAGTGGGAACATTTACATTCATAAGAATGGTTGAACAGCCCAATCCAATATCATTAACTAAAATAGTATGATTCCCTGCAGCCAGGTTAGAAAATGTAAAAGGTATTGTACCGGCTACTGGTGCACCACCATCCAAAGAGAATGTATAAGGTCCGGTTCCTCCGGCTGATGTTATCGTGATGCTGCCATCATTTACTCCTGAACAGGAAGTGGGTGTAGTAGAAGTAGTGGCAGGAATAGTGCCGTTCAGATTAACGGTTACATTGACCGTGCTGGTGCATCCACCTGAAAAATCTGTAACAACAATTGTATGCGGGCCTGCAGCTACATTCATAAAAGTATAGGGGCTTGGGGCCACTACCGGAGTTCCTCCATCTAAAACAAAAGTATAGGGTGGTGTTCCCACCCCTGCCGGTACAGTAACAGTAATTTGACCATTTGGTGGGCCGCATGTGGCGGCAACTGTTGTTGCCGTGGCATTCAGGCTATTGGTTCTATTGATGGTGATTGTATCTAAACTTACTAACCGATTGGCTGGATTATCACAGGCAGAAAAAGTAGTTCTTACAACAAACTGGTTGGACCCCGGAGGGGAGCAAAAGGATGGAAACCGGACATCAAGTAACCCCGGCGTACTGGTGGATGTATCTGCTGTTGCTACAACATTGGCCGACATATCAAGAAGCTCAGCTATGACATATCTGGAAAATCCGGCTGAAGGAACATAACGATAACCGGTATTAGTCTCGTTCCAAACAGAATTATTTTTTCCAGGTGCGGCAATTGCCTGGTTTTGCCCCCAATTCTGAATTCCTAAAATAGCTCTGCCCCCATTGGTGGATGAAGAACAGGCTTTTTGTTCAAAGAAAATTTCAACTATCCCGGTTGATTCATGCATTACCATTTGGAAAGTATTGGGCGTTGATTGTCCGCATGAATTATTTCCAAAAACACCAATATGATAATAACTGACTATGAATTTTCTGCAGGGTGCATTGCCCACCGTATACCAGGAAATTTTTCTATCGGAGGGACTGGCAATTGTTCTTGGATCCAAATCAGAATAAGCGCCCATTATAGATGCTCTTGGATAATAGGTCGATCCCGCATTACAAGGTGAACCGCCGGCAAATGGAATAGTTTGGGTAATAGGCCAGGCATTGGCACAGGAAGCGTTTACCGGATCAAAAGTTATCAGACCATTGGATCCCACCACACCAGTATTATAAATATCACCATAAAAGCATACCGGAAAAGGAAGATTAATTAAGAAACTATACTCATCATCATTATAAAGATTGGGATCTTCAATACCAAATGCAGAAGTATAAGGGTATGGTGTATAAGGGACCGTTTGAAGGGTATAATCCGAACTTGATTTTATATGGGGTATTTGAAAATTCAGGTCCGCACAGACCTGGTTACATACAAAATTGAAAACGGTGCCGTTAATATTTGTGGGTATACAGTTTTGTGCTCTTCCTGTTCCGGATAAAAAAAGAAACCAACCGGTAAGGGTCATTAGTCTCAGCAGAATCGATCTCATAATTTATAGGCAGTTGGTTGCAATAAAATCAGTTCCATAAGTGGGGAACAAGTTAGGAAAAAAATCGGGATAGAAGGGTATAAAATGGCTTGATTACACACAATATTCGCCTGAAAAAATACAGCTTTAAGGCCTTTACAACGGAATATCTTCCATATCATACCGCTCTACGGATTCAATACCAGGCAGGCTGAGCAGGCTCTGTACCAGTTTATCCAGCTCTTCTTTATCATGTACATACAGGCGGATATTGCCTTCAAACAAACCTTCTTTGGCTTCAATGGTAAGCGCCGAAATATTTATTTTCAATTCGCCGGAAATAAGCATGGTTATTTTATTGACCACACCCACATCATCCATACCCACAATTTTTACACCGGTAAGAAATGAAATCTCTTTGTTCTTGGCCCATTTTGTTTTTACAACCCTATGACCATAGTTCGCTAATAATTTAGCCGCGTTGGGACAGTTGGTCCGGTGAATGGTTAATCCTTTTCCGGTTGTTACAAAACCAAATACATCATCGCCGGGAATTGGTTTACAGCAATTGGCCAGGTTATAAACGATCTTATCACTGCTTTCACCAAAGATGATAAGTTCGGCATCTTTCTTCCCGGCATGGGGAATGTATTCAATTTTTTCCTGGTGCAGTTTTACCGGTTTGGGTGCTTCTATCTTATCTCCGGATATTTTGAATTCTTTCAGATCCTTCAGATCAATATTCTTTACCGCCACCTGGTAAAAAAGGTCCAGATTGGATGGCAGTTTATACCAATGCACGAGTTCATCAATATTATGCTGGGAAAAAGAAGCCCCAAGTCCTTCTAATTTTCGTTGTACCGTATACTTTCCTTCATCGGCCACTTTTCTTTTTTCTTCTTTTAATGCATCCCGGATTCTTCCCTTTGCCTTGGAGGTAACCACAAACCCCAGCCAGTCTTCGGATGCTTTTTGTTTATTGCTTGTAATGATTTCCACCTGGTCGCCACTAAGCAGTTTATGACTGATGGGAACCAGTTTATGATTTACTTTAGCGCCAATCGTTTTTACGCCAATGGCACTGTGAATAGCAAAAGCAAAATCAAGCGCTGTGGAACCCACCGGCAGCATCTTCACATCCCCTTTGGGTGTATATACATATATTTCTTCCGCGAGAAAACTTGTTTTAAAATCCTGCAGAAAATCAATACTGTCCGTATCCTGGCTGCTGATGACTTCACGTATCTGCTGAAACCATTTATCAAAGCGGCTTTCATCTGCTGCACCTTCTTTGTATTTCCAGTGGGCAGCCAGGCCTTTCTCCGCAATTTCGTTCATCCGTTTTGTTCGTATCTGTACTTCCACCCATTTACCCCTCGGCCCCATCACTGTGGTGTGCAAGGCTTCGTAACCATTCGATTTGGGATTACTTAACCAGTCTCTCAATCGTTCCGGGGATGGGTTGTATTCGTCCGTTATCATAGAATACACTTTCCAGCAGTCTTCCTTTTCCTTTTCGGGAGGCGAATCTAAAATAGCCCGGATCGCAAAAAGGTCATACACTTCTTCAAAATCCACTCCTTTCTTTTTCATTTTATTCGAAATAGAATGGATGCTTTTGGGTCGTCCGAATATTTCAGCATTCAGCTGAGCCTTTTCTAATTTGTCTTTTATGGGTTTGATAAATTCATTGATGTATTTGGATCTATCTTTTTTTGTTTCCGCCAGTTTTCTGGCTATGTCCTTATACACATCGGGCTCCATATACTTCATCGCCAGGTCTTCCATTTCTGTTTTGATATTATATAAACCCATACGGTGAGCCAGGGGCGCATACACATAGACCGTTTCAGAAGAAATTTTCAATTGCTTTTCCCTTTTCATGCTGTCAAGGGTACGCATGTTGTGGAGCCGATCTGCCAGTTTAATCAAAATCACACGGGGATCATCCGTAAGTGTAAGCAGGATCTTTTTAAAATTTTCCGCCTGTTGTGAAGCATTTACATCAATTACATTGGAAATTTTTGTCAATCCGTCCACGATCCGGGTAATCTCTTCACCAAATTCTCTTTTGACGTCTTCGAGCGAAATATCCGTGTCTTCTACGGTATCATGCAACAGGGCACAAATGCTGGAACGGACACCCAGCCCTATTTCGCCAGCACAAATTTTTGCCACGGCTATCGGATGAAGAATATAGGGTTCCCCGCTTTTTCGCCGCATGGTTTTATGGGCATCAGCTGCCATTTCAAATGCATTTCTGATTAGAGTCCTATCTCCCGGCTTTAATTTGGTCTTCAGATCCTTTAAAAGTGAACGGTATTCCCGGAGGATGAGTTTTTTCTCCTCTTCCTCGTTCAGATTGTATTTAGGTATCTGTGCTACGGTTTCCATTGCCTACGAATTTAGTGAAAAACTGCCGTTTTGATAGGGTAAAATGCCCTACATTTGCAGCCCAAAATTGCGGGTGTGGCGAAATTGGTAGACGTACCAGACTTAGGATCTGGCGCCGTGAGGCATGGGGGTTCGAGTCCCTCCACCCGCACTTTTTTAGTTTAAGGTTCTTTCAGAATAAACTTTCATCCTTTTCAGGAAATACAAAACACAGGACAACCTTAAACATCAAACTTTAAACTTTAAACGTTTATGGCAACAATTACAAAAGAAAATATCGGCCTGCTGCATGAAAAGCTGACCGTGAAACTGGAAAAAACCGATTACCTGCCTTCTTTTGAAAAAGCGCTAAAAGAATACAGTAAAAAAGCAAATATCCCCGGCTTCAGGAAAGGAATGGTGCCTGCCGGGTTGATAAAAAAAATGTACGGTTCTTCCTTGTTTACCGATGAGATCCTTAAAACAGTTGACCGTGAATTGACCGGCTACCTGCAAAATGACAAGCTCGACATTTTCGCACAACCCCTGCCGCTGGAATCTGATTTCAAACAATTGGATGTAAACAACCCCGCTGACTATTCATTTGAGTTTGAAGTAGGCATGAAACCGGAGTTTAGTCTCCCCGATTTAGCTAAAGCAAAAACAACCCGTTACGTGGTAACTGTAACGGATGAAATGATAAACAGCGAAGTGGACCGTTTGCAGAACCGGCACGGCACTATGAAAGATGAGGAAACTGTAACTACCGATGAGAATGTGCTGAATGTGATTTTTGAGGAAACCGATGCACACGGCCATATCGTGGAAGGGGGCGCAAAAAAAGATAACTCCATCCTGGTAAAATATTTTACCGAAGGATATCGTAAAAATTGGATGGGCAAGAAGACAGGGGATTTTGAAACCGTACAACTGAAAACAGCTTTTGATGAAAAAGAAAGAGATTGGATCGCCGGTGATCTTGGATTAAATAAAGAGGAGGTAGCAACCGCTGATAAATATTTCAAGATTGAGATCACCAAAGTCGGTTTGCTGGAGAAAAGAGCCTTAAATGAGGAATTCTTCAACCTGCTTTATCCGAACCAGGAAGTGAAGACAGAGGCTGACTTCCGGAAAAAAATAAAGGAAGAGATACAGCAATACTGGAACGGACAAGCCAATAATCAGATCCACGACCAGGTATTTCATGAACTGGTGGACCAAACCGAAATAAAATTTCCTGAAGGTTTTTTAAAAAAATGGATTAAAACACAAAACTCGTCCGGCAAAGATCCCGAGGTTAAAACGGACGAACAGGTGGAAGAAGAATTCCCCACTTTTATCAGCCAGTTGAAATGGACCTTGATTTCCGAAAAAATTGTTCAGGATAATGCGATCGTGGTGAATCCTGATGAAATCAGAGCTTTTGCCAAACAACAGCTATTCAGTTATATGAGTGGCGCAAATCTGAGCGATGATCAGCCATGGGTTACTGATTATGTTGAAAAAATGATGAAAGACAGAAAATACGTTGAAGATGCTTACAGTCGTATTCAGACCCAAAAAATATTTGAATGGTCCGCCAGCCAGGTAAAACCGGTTGAAAAAGACATCAGTGCGGAAGATTTCACAAAAATGGTTGAAGCGCATCAGCATTCACATCATTAGTAACTGGAAGAAAAGTAAATAAGGTAATTAAGGTTGATGGATACTTCTGTCAACCTTATTTTCTTTAGAAACCCACTATACTTTTTATGCCAATTCGTCTTAATTTCTGTAATTCATGTCTCCAATTTTGTGGTTTTGGCATTTGGACGGATATTTGATGAACTGAATTCGTTCAGTACTAAATAATTAACTATGACTTTTAATTCCGAATTCGAAAAATATGCGGTGAAACACCGTGGTATTTCCAGCAATACCCTCCACAGTTATGCTTCTCATCTGGTTACGGGTATGACCCCTAACATCATGGAAGAACGTTCGATGAATGTAGCCGTGATGGATGTGTACAGCCGTTTGATGATGGACCGTATCATTTTCCTTGGCTATCCGATCAATGATGAAATTGCAAATATCGTAACGGCCCAACTTCTTTTCCTTGATTCTTCTGACAGGTCAAGGGACATCAATATGTATATCAATAGCCCGGGAGGAAGTGTTTATTCAGGATTGGGTGTGTATGATACCATGCAATATGTCAGTCCGGATATTGCCACCATCTGCATAGGCGTTGCAGCTTCTATGGCCTGTGTGTTACTCGGTGCCGGTACAAAAGGGAAAAGAGCTGCCCTGAAACATTCCCGCATCATGATGCACCAACCAAGTGGGGCCATTGGAGGACAGGCCAGTGATATTGAGATCACGGTGAATGAAATACGAAAACTGAAAAGAGAATTATACGAAGTAGTGAATGTCCATACCGGGAAAACGATAGAGCAAATTGAAAAAGATTTTGACCGGGATAACTGGATGACAGCCGCTGAAGCAAAAGAATATGGGTTGGTAGATGAAGTATTGCTGACAAATCCCAAAAAATTGAAAAACGCTCCTTAACTCATCTGTTAAAAAGGGTGACCATAAAAAATATATAAACGTATGAACCGCAAACAATTTTTACATACCGACTTTCGGATGGAAGACGAAGATGAAAAGGAAGAACAACCCAAAAGTGACCTCGGTATGTTCAGTAAAAAATTAGAAAAATATTTTTTCGAAAAAAGAGCTGTCTATCTCTGGGGCGTGGTGGATGATAAAAGTGCTAAAGACATTGTAAGCAAATTGCTGTTACTCGATGCAGACAAACCGGGGGAAGAAATCAAATTTTATATCAACAGTCCCGGCGGCGTAGTTACCAGCGGGATGGTGATGTATGATACCATGCAGATGATTAAAAGTCCGGTGAGTACCATTTGTATGGGTCTGGCTGCTTCCATGGGAAGTATCCTGTTAAGCGGGGGCGTAAAAGGCAGACGCTTAATTTTCCCTCATGGCGAAGTGATGATTCACCAGCCATCCCTGGGGGGTTATATTCAGGGTGTAAGTACCGATCTGGAAATACAAGCCACGCAAACCAAAAGGGTGAAAGAAATCGGGGCGACCATCCTGGCCAATAATTGTGGCAAAACCATCGAGCAAATCATGAAAGATTTTGACCGGGATTACTGGATGGATGCCAAACAAGCTGTGGAATATGGTATTGCTGACAAATTGATTGACAAACTCTAAACTCCTCTCAACGAGCCATTTAGGTTGAAAATATAAATAAAGCCGCCTGAATCGGGGGGGTTTTATAATTTTGTGAGTTCCAATTACGTTTTTACATCGTTATACTATAAGAATATATGGCAAAAAGTCCCTTACACTGTTCGTTTTGTGGCCGTAGCCGCGATGAGGTTAAGATCCTCATAGCCGGCCAGGAAGGGCATATTTGTGAAAATTGCGTGGAACATGCCCGGGAGATCATTGACCAGGAATTGACCGTCAAAGATGAAAAGGGCTTATCCGGTTTTAAACTTACCGTTAAAAAGCCGATGGAAATAAAAAAATTCCTGGATGAATATGCCATTGGTCAGGATGAGGCAAAAAAGGTGTTAGCTGTTGCCGTCTATAATCATTATAAACGTTTACAGCAAAAAACTCCGGATAATACAAATGGCAATGATGTTGAAATAGAAAAAAGTAACATCATTATGGTGGGTGAAACCGGAACGGGCAAAACATTACTGGCCAAAAGTATCGCCCGGATGCTGAATGTTCCTTTTGCTATTGTAGATGCGACCGTTTTTACAGAAGCTGGCTATGTGGGTGAAGATGTAGAAAGCATTTTAACCAGATTATTGCAGGTTTGTAATTACGATGTTGCTGCTGCAGAAAGGGGCATTGTATATATTGACGAAATAGATAAGATCGCCCGTAAAGGTGACAACCCATCTATCACCCGTGATGTAAGCGGAGAAGGTGTTCAGCAGGGCATGTTGAAATTACTGGAAGGAACGGATGTTCTGGTTCCACCACAGGGCGGAAGAAAACACCCGGAGCAAAAACTTATTAAAATAAATACCCAAAATATTCTCTTTATCTGTGGCGGTGCTTTTGATGGCATAAATAAAATTATTGCCCGCCGGGTACAGACGAATACGATTGGTTTTAATGTAGATAAAGAGTTGCAGGAAAATATGAAGAAAAACCTGTTGCGCTACATTAATGCAACCGACCTGAAGACTTTTGGGTTAATCCCCGAATTATTGGGACGCTTACCTGTGGTGACTCATCTTGACCCATTGGATGCTGAAACGCTGAGAGCGATTCTTACCGAACCCAAAAATGCATTGGTAAAACAGTATAAAAAATTATTTGAGCTGGAAGGCATACAACTGACCATTGAAGAAGATGTATTGAATTTTATGGTGGAAAAAGCCATGGAGTATAAACTGGGAGCCCGGGGTCTTAGAAGTATTTCGGAGGGTATCCTGACCGATGCGATGTATGAATTACCCTCTTCCAAAGAAACACAGTTTACGCTCGACCTGGAATATGCCAAACGTAAATTTGATAAGAGCAAACTTAGCCTGCTGAAAGTAGCCTAAGCTCCGATCCACCAAGCTGGGAAGAAAAAAATTATTATGCCTGAGAATCTCCGGCATTTTTTATTTTTATCACTCCAATTATTTAATTAATAAACTTCAAACTTTCTTTATGCAGGAATTAATGAATAGACTGAAAACAGAAGCTGGTCTAACCGATGAGCAGGCTAAACTGGCCATAGCCACTATCAAAGCTTATGTAGTAGAAAAATTCCCGATGCTGGAAAGCGCCGTGAATAACGTTTTTAGCGGGGAATAATTTCCCCTGATGACCCTTTTCGTTTCGGCAAATCAATAATGAAAAGGCTATTTTATTACCCGGCATTTTTTCCCGCGCGGATGATTGGCTGCTTCATAGGGGTGACATGGCACGGTTACAGGATTCCAGGATAAAAAGAATAAATAAAACCCAAAGTAGATTTCTTGTTTTCATAGGTACCAGATTAAGACCTGAAAGTAGTTCCTGAAACTGTAATAACAAACATAGAAATACCTGTTAAATAATCTTTTTTAATGAGTGTCTTTCACTTGCTTTGGAAAGAGATTTTACTAAAAAAATCCCGGCCAGTGAGCCGGGATGGAATTAATGGGTACATTCTTGATTTGGTTTTTCACTCCAAACATGTTTATAGCCCTTCTCCACTAAGGGGGTTGGGCAGGGGTTGCGTTTAACCACAACCTCCCTGGTTTCCGCAATTAAGGCATTTGTAGCATGCTCCGCTGCGCATCATGATATTTCCGCACACATTACAGGCCGGCGCATCACTCTGCATATTTTGCAAGGCTGCATTAACTGCTTCGGTGCCGCCGGTATTCTTTGCCGGCTGAGCAGTACGCTGGTTTTTTACCGGTTGTGTTGAATTAATTCCGGGAGTAACTCTTACACTGGATAATTCCGGCTCAACATATTCCAGCGGGTTAGAAGGTATTTCATCCCACTCATCCGCACCGGTATTCATTACTTCGGGTTTATCTAATACATGTACCAGGTCGGTACGTCCCAGATATTCGTAACCCAGTATCCGGAAAATTAAGTCAACGATAGAGGTGGTTGATTTAATATTCGGATGTTCTACAAAACCGGATGGTTCAAACCGGGTAAAAGCAAATTTGTCAACAAATTCTTCCAAGGGCACACCATATTGCATACCAATGGAAATAGAAATAGCGAAACAGTTCATCATGCTGCGCATGGTGGCACCTTCTTTCGCCATATCAATAAAAATTTCTCCCAGTGTTCCGTCACCGTATTCACCGGTGCGGAGGAAGATGGCCTGTCCGTTGATCTTTGCTTTTTGTGTAAACCCACGCCGCTTAGCTGGCAATGCCCTACGTTCAACAATGCTCGCCAGTTTTCTTTTCAGTTTGGTATCCGGGGAAGCCTGTACCCTTTTCTGAACTTCTTCCAGCAATTCTTCTACAGTAAGTTTTCCCAGGTCGACAATGTTGGATTCCGGTTGCTGGTTGTTTGTTACTGGTTCTTCTTCTGCAACAGTTGTTTCTGTTTTTTTCTTTTTGTCTGATTTGTTGCTGAGCGGCTGAGATAATTTAGAACCATCCCTGTACAAGGCATTTGCTTTCAGGCCTAACTGCCAGCTCAGCAAATAAGAATCTGCAATTTCTTCCACTTTTGCTTCATGAGGCAGGTTAATGGTTTTGGAGATAGCACCACTGATAAAGGGTTGCGTAGCTCCCATCATGCGGATATGGCCATGGGCATGGATATACCGTTGGCCTTTTGCTCCACATCGGTTGGCACAGTCAAAAACGGGCAAATGTTCTTCTTTCAGTAATGGAGCACCTTCGAGCATCATCGTTCCGCATACATAATCGTTAGCGGCTTCTATTTGCTCATCGCTGTAGCCCAAAGCTTCCAGCAGGCTCCATTCAAGATCATTATATTGTTCCGGTGTGAAGCCCATACGTTGCAGGCATTCTTCACCAAGTGTATATTTATTAAAAACGAATCCGATTTCAAAAGCAGTGAGTGCGGCGGCATCAAGACGTTTGATCTCATCCGCAATAAAACCTTTTTCACTTAACGACTGGTGATTTATAAAAGGAGCACCGGCAAATGAGGCAGAACCGGTTGCATATTTAATTATCGCTTCTGATTCTTTTTCTGAATAACCTAAATTCTTTAAGGCTGCCGGAACAGATTGGTTAATGATCTTGAAATAACCACCGCCGGATAATTTTTTGAATTTGACCAAAGCAAAATCTGGTTCCACCCCGGTAGTATCACAATCCATTACCAGGCCGATGGTGCCTGTGGGTGCAATGACAGTTGCCTGTGCATTGCGATAGCCATATTTTTCGCCCAATTCCACTGCATCATCCCAGGCCTTGCAGGCAGCTTTTAATAAATAATCGGGGCAATACTGGGCTTTTATGCCCTGGGGTTTTAAACTCAGGTTTTCATATTCATCCGCATCATAGGCTGCCAGACGGTGATTACGCATCACCCGCATCATATGGGCTTTGTTCTCCTCAAACCTGGGAAATGCCCCAAGAGCCTGTGCCATTTCAGCCGAAGTTTTATAAGATATACCCGTCATGATAGCCGTGATGGCACCGGCAATGCCTCTGGCTTCTTCGCTATCATAGGGAATGCCACTAACCATCAGCATAGTACCCAGGTTGGCATATCCTAATCCAAGGGTCCTGTATTCATAACTCAGTTGAGCCACTTCTTTAGAAGGGAATTGAGCCATCAACACAGATATTTCCAAAACCACGGTCCACAAGCGGCAATTATATTCATAGCCTTCTACATCGAAATGATTGGTTTCTGTATCAAAAAATTTCATCAGGTTGGCAGATGCAAGATTACAGGCGGTATTATCCAGGAACATGTACTCACTGCATGGATTGGATGCCCTTATTTCTCCCCCTTCCGGACAGGTATGCCATTCGTTGATGGTAGTGTTATATTGGGTACCCGGATCGGCACAACGCCAGGCAGCATAAGATATCTGGTTCCATAATTCACGGGCAGGAATTTTTTTCATTACTCTGCCATCCATTCTTCCTTTTAGTTCCCACTCGCCATCTTCTTCCAGAGTTTTGAAAAATGAATTGGGAATACGAATGGAGTTATTGGAGTTTTGACCACTTACGGTCCTGTATGCTTCATCTTCATAGCCGGAAGAATAACCGGCCGCAATCAAGGCACCCACTTTTTTCTCTTCTTCCACTTTCCAGTTGATGAAATCCACAATTTCAGGATGGTCCAGATCCAAACAAACCATTTTAGCAGCGCGCCGTGTTGTTCCTCCGGATTTAATAGCACCCGCTGCCCGGTCACCTATTTTCAAAAAACTCATTAAACCTGAAGAGGTACCACCCCCGCTTAATTTTTCTCCGGCACCACGAAGGTTGGAATAATTGGTACCAACCCCGGAACCATATTTAAAAATCCGGGCTTCCCGAACCCACAGGTCCATGATACCACCTTCATTTACCAGGTCATCATTAACACTTAAAATAAAACAGGCATGTGGTTGGGGACGCTCATACGCATTCTGTGATTTTTTTAACTGGCCGTCAAGCTGGTCCACATAATAATGGCCCTGTGGTTTGCCGGCGATGCCATAGCTTTCGAACAAACCGGTATTGAACCATTGTGGTGAATTGGGCACACACATCTGATTCAAAACAGAGTAAACTAATTCTTCATAAAATATTTGTGCATCGTTTTCTGCTGCGAAATATCCATAACGCTCACCCCATACTTTCCAGCAATTGGCCAGGCGATGAGCGACTTGTTTAGCAGAAGTTTCTCTGCCGAGGCTTCCATCTGCTTGCGGAACACCGGCTTTCCGGAAATATTTTTGTGCAAGAATATCGGTTGCGATCTGGCTCCATTGTTTGGGTACTTCTACATTGTTCATTTCGAACACAACTTCTCCGCTGGGGTTACGAATGACCGAGGTGCGGAAATCGTACTCAAACATATCAAACACATTCACATCGTCCCGGGTAAAGCGACGGGAAAATTGCAAACCGCTCTTAGCGGATGCCCTGGTTTTGGTAGCCATAACAAAAAAGAATTTCTCGGGTTAAGTAACTGTTAACGTCTACGACGAAACTATTTTTAAGTATCTGAAATTCATAGTCAGAGATATTCACATTATGTGGATAAGCGTGGTATAAAAAGCCCCAATGCAAGCCTGTGCTGGGTCGGGGCATTTCTTCACAGTGGGTATCTATTTTTAGGGTAAAAAATTTTTGGAAATTCCGTCCGGGTACACTAAAAAAATTATGCGATTCATTCCGCCACTTCAAAGGCAAAACAGGCAAGGGTTTCTACGATTTCATCGCTGAAGAGTATTGATTTTACAGGTATTTTCCGGATGCCATTGCCGCAAAGGCTTTATGGAACGGCATTACAGTTGAATGGTTCCGTTAAAAAAATAGCCTGGAAAAAAAGGGATGTTATTTTCGTTTGTACCCCACGTAAGCAAATTATTTTTTGAACCGCGAAAGAAACACCGGTTATACTTTTTATCAATCCGTTCTTCCGCAACCGGAATATTTTGTTTTATTAATCAACAGGGTTACTTCATAGGAATGTGTTTTATCGCTCATGCCATCACTGCAATCTTTTTTAATAATAGTCAACTCCAGCGTATCAGTTGCTGAGAATGATTTATATGTTTTTGTATTAACATTTATGACAACGGGTGTAACATAGGGCACTTCTTTATCCACCTCATCCGCAGGATGAAATACAATTTTGCTATTATTTATTACATACACCGACCAGAAGGGTTCTGTACCAAAGCCTGTGAAAATGGTATCGGCAGGTACCGGTGTTTCCGGAATTTGGATTATTTGTTTAACCGAATCTGTATTATTTTCTTTCTTCCCCGCCTTGTTATTACAGGAAATTAAAAGCAGGATAAAGAGGATGGCTGAACTTATTCGCATAATTTGTATTTGCTAAGAAAGTTACAACCGTTTTTTGCCAAAAATGATATTTGATTTTCAAGTGGGCAATGCCGAAAGTTTTTCGCATTTTTGCAGTAATCAACCGGTACCGGATGAAGTCACTTATTTATAATACATTGGCCGATAAGAAGAAGCAGGGAAAGAAATCTTTTGCGGTGCTGGTGGACCCTGACAAGGTCAACACTTCTGTGCTGGATGAATTGATAGAACTTTCTGTATCAGCCAAAGTAGATTACCTGCTGGTAGGTGGCAGCCTGGTTATTTCAAATCACCTGGATGCATGCGTACAGCATATCAAACAACACTGTGATATTCCAGTCATTTTATTTCCCGGAAGTCCATCTCAAATAAGCCGGTATGCAGATGCCTTATTATATCTTTCTTTAATATCAGGTCGTAACCCCGAGTTACTGATTGGCCAGCATGTGGTATCAGCTCCGTTTGTACGACAAAGTGAATTGGAAATAATGCCTACAGGTTATATCGTTATTGACGGGGGTGCTCCTACAACCGTTTCTTATATCAGTAATGCTTTACCGGTTCCGGCTGATAAAAATGAAATTGCCATGTGTACCGCGATGGCCGGTGAAATGCTGGGGATGAAATTAATATACATGGATGCAGGCAGTGGCGCCAAACGCCCTATCACGGAAAGTATGATAAAAGCTGTTGCCGATTCCATCGAAGTTCCGCTTATCATCGGTGGCGGCATTCTTCAACCCGAAAAAGCCTATTTAAATTGCAAAGCAGGTGCTGATGTAATTGTAGTGGGGAATGCTATTGAAAAAAACGCCTCCCTGATCAAAGAGATGAGTGATGCCATTCATTCCGTTCCGGTAAAAGTTTAATATTATTTCTCCGCTTTCACTCTTGTGGGTGTTGCTGTTCCTGCCACAATACTTTTAGAACTCAACGCAATCGCTTTAATTATCATTGTCATATTATCAAGATCCAGCGTTTCTATATGATCCGTAACCTGGTGGTAGTTTGGTTCATTATCCATTTTGGAAGTTGAAATGGTATGTGCCGGAACACCGAGTTTTGCAAGTGTGGCATTATCTGAACGATAGAAAAGTTGCTGCCCCGGATATGGATCCGGATAAAAAGTAAACCCGCTTCCTTTTAAATCCCGGCCCAAAATATCCCCCATATCCGTTTTATCATAACCCGTGATGTAGGCCGCGTTCTTTCCCCACTTACTTTCCGTACCAATCATTTCAATGTTGAACATGGCAACTACTTTATCAGCATTCAACTGCCGGGAAAAATATTGAGAGCCAAATCCTCCCACTTCTTCACCTGTAAAAGCAACAAAGACAATGGTTCGCTCATTTGAATTTAATTCCTTAAAATATTTTGCCAGCATTATTACGGCTGTCGTTCCTGCAGCATCATCGTTGGCTCCGTTATAAATAGAATCTCCATTCACTGGGCTGCCAATCCCTATATGATCATAATGTCCTGAAAAGATCACATATTCCTCTTGCCTGCTTTTTCCAGGTAAGACTGCTACAACATTTGCCAGGGCATATTGTGTGATCCCAGGCATTGATCTGATCCCATATTTATTCAGTTCTGTTGAGGATAAGGTGAATTCCTGCCGGAAACTGCCGCTGTTATGCCATGTCTGGAGACCGATAGTTTTAAATTCACCGGCAATAAAATCAGCTGCTTTTTCAATATCCGGGGTAAACGTTTTTCTGCCGTACATATCATCCGCTGCCAGTATTCTTTCAATACGTTCTACTTCTTTAACATTGATAACCCCTTCAATATGCTGAGCCAACAAAAAAGGAGCTGTTGATAGCAACAACCCCAGCAGGAATATTTTCTTCATTTCAAGTTTATCTTAATTGATTATCGCATGTCGAACAAGGAATTATGAATGCAGAGGTAGCTACGACTTCATTATTATGCATGCGCTGTTCATCTGTTCTTCATTCTCAAAGGCTCATCATTTCTTTAAACTTCACGGTTTGCCTGCGGCTTACTTCAATTTTCTCGCCACCTTTTAATTCCAACAGCAAACCTCCGTTGAAATACGGTTCAATTTTATCGATCATGCGGAGATTAACAATATGTTTACGATTGGCCCGGAAAAATGTCTTCTCATCCAGTCGTTCTTCCAGGGCATTCAGTGACTTAAGAATAAGTGGCTTGTTGGTCCCAAAAAATACTTTGGCATAGTTGCCTACACTTTCAAACAACCGGATATCATTCAGTTTCACAAACCAGCAACGTTCGCCATCTTTCACAAATACCTGGTCATTTTCGGTGAGCAGGCTGTTATTAAAATTTTCACCGTCTGCCCTGACCTCTTTATGTTCAGTAAGGTGCAATTTTTGTATCGCATCGGCCAGGCGTTTAGGCTCGATGGGTTTCAACAAATAATCCAGGGCATTAACTTCAAAGGCCTTGAGCGCAAATTCATCGTAAGCGGTTGTAAAGATCACCTGGGGTGTTCTTTCGAGTTGCGTCAACATATCAAAACCGGTTTTACCCGGCATTTGAATATCAAGAAAGATCAGGTCAGGCTGCAAACTGTCTATTTTCGATATGCCTTCATCTGCATTGGCTGCTTCCTCCAGAATTTCTATCTCAGGAAATTCCTGCAAGAGTTTTTTTAATTCAATTCTTGCTAATCTTTCATCATCAATGATAATCGCTTTCATATGTTTATTTTAGCTTTAGAATTTTGTTAATCCGAAATCATCAGAAGAGACATTGTTATCGCAATTATAAATATTAATGTGTTGTTACCGGCAATAATACCCGTGCTTCTACCAGGGAACCATTGATCTGCTTGATATCGAACCGGGCCTTATCACCATATAATAAATTCAACCGGTTGTTGGTACTGGAAATCCCAAAGCCTTCCGCATTAACGGAGCCATTCAGTTGCCCGGTGTTTTGAACAACCAGTTCATGATAATCGCCTTTAAAATCGGAGATCACTTTTACGATCCCCCCATTTATTTGTTTACTGATACCGTGTTTAATGGCATTTTCCACCAGCGTTTGAAGCATCATCGGGGGTACCGGTTGATGGAGGGTATCTTCATCAATCTCGTATTCAACCTTCAGCCGGTCTTCAAAACGCATATTCTCCAATGCCAGGTAATCCTTCACAATAAATAATTCTTTTTCGAAAGCAACCATCTCCACTTTTTCTGTCTGCATACTGCTCCGGAGAATATTACTTAACTCGGTAATGGCCTTTCTGGCCCTTTGCGGATTTTCATCCACCAATGCCCGGATACTATTGAGTGAATTAAAAATGAAATGCGGGTTAATATGAGCTTTGATGGTTTTTAACTCCAGTTCCTTAACAAGGGCCTCCAGTTGCAAAGTATCTAATTGTTGCTTCCGGCTTTTTGAAATGTAGTGGTACATAAAGTAGATAGCATTCCAGATAAAATAATAAATGAAAAAAGAAAATGCCCCGCTCAATACCAGCAATACTTTATTATCCAGAAACGGTTTTTCCCTTTTGTTCAGCCAGTCAGATTGTATTAACAGTTGCATGTCGAAAAAAGAACCGACCAGGGAAAAAATAGCCGTGATCAGAATGAACTGAAACAATTGTTTCTCCAGTTTTTTCTGTAAGAGATTAAGGTTAATGATCACCAGCCGCATCAGGTGTGTCAGGATAATTCCTAAAGCCACAAAAATTCCTATACGGCCCATAACCTGGATCACATCGGCACGGGTATTGAGCTGGTCAAACGAATAGGCAAAGAAGATGCTGATGAGGGTAAACCCTCCCCAACCTATTGCCTGGAATAACCAATATCTTGAGTTTGCAAACCACATAAGCTTCAAATTTAATCAATCCCTCAGCCCCCAGCCACTCTAAATATACCAGTGGCTGATAACTTTTACAAATGGGCTATTTTTAAGTTAAGGCACCCCCCTAAGCATTGGTGCACAGAACATTTCTTCCGGATCATTGTTAAACAATCTTTAGCAAAATAGGCTGAACGGAAAATACTACTTTTACAGTGATAAATAAGTATCAATGGAAATCACCCCGGGACCACTAATCAAAACAATTGACTCACCTGACGATCTGAAGAAATTACCCCGTGAAAAATTGCACCAGGTATGTGATGAATTACGTCAATATATCATTGATGTGGTTAGCGTTCATGGCGGCCATTTTGGCGCCAGTCTTGGTGTGGTGGAACTGACCACAGCTATTCATTATGTTTACAATACCCCTTACGACCAGTTAGTCTGGGATGTAGGACACCAGGCTTATGGTCATAAAATTCTAACCGGGAGAAGAGATAATTTCCATACCAACCGGAAATATCATGGCTTGAGCGGTTTCCCTAAAAGAAGCGAAAGTGAATATGATACGTTTGGCGTAGGCCACTCTTCTACGTCTATTTCTGCTGCCCTCGGGATGGCCATAGCAGCAAAATACAAAGGCGAAAAAGACAGAAAGGTTGTTGCTGTGATTGGGGATGGCGCCATGACAGCCGGTCTTGCTTTTGAAGGAATGAATCATGCAGGCGTGGCTGATGCCGACATGCTGATTGTTTTAAATGACAACTGCATGGGGATTGACCCGAATGTGGGTGCATTAAAGGAATATCTTACGGATATAACCACTTCTCCCACCTATAATAAAGTAAAGGATGATGTATGGAAACTGCTGGGCAAATTACCGGTAGGTAAAAATTTCAGTCGTGCCATGGCACATAAACTTACCGATGGTCTAAAAGGAATGGTAAGCAGCAGTGCTAATTTATTTGAGTCCTTAAAACTCCGCTACTTTGGCCCCATTGACGGACATAATGTTGCCAAGCTTGTTGACACATTAAAAGACCTTCGCAATATACCCGGGCCTAAGATTTTACATATCGTAACTACAAAAGGAAAAGGATATGCTTTGGCAGAAAAGGACCAGACCAAGTGGCATGCCCCGGGTTTGTTTGATAAAATAACCGGTGAGATTCAGAAGAAGAAATTTGATCTGCCACAACCGCCCAAATACCAGGATGTATTTGGACATACGATTATTGAACTGGCTGAACAAAATGATAAAATATTTGGCGTTACTCCTGCTATGCCTTCCGGTTCTTCTTTAAAATTTATGATGGAGAAAATGCCGGACAGAGCTTTTGATGTAGGCATAGCTGAACAACACGCAGTAACTGTAAGTGCCGGCATGGCTACCCAGGGGATGAAAGTTTTCTGTAACATTTATTCGTCCTTCATGCAAAGAGCTTACGATCAGGTGGTACATGATGTAGCGATACAAAAATTACCTGTTATCTTCTGTCTTGACCGTGCAGGAGTTGTTGGAGATGATGGGCCAACACACCATGGCTGTTACGATGTGGCGTTTTTCCGTTGCATCCCCAATATGATTATCAGTGCCCCGATGAATGAAAGTGAATTGAGGAGCCTGATGTATACCGCTCAATTAGAATCAACCAACCTTCCATTTGTCATCCGCTATCCAAGAGGTGAAGGTGTGATGCCAGAATGGAAAACAGAAATGAAAGAAATCAAAATTGGTACTGGCAGAAAATTGAGAGAAGGCAAAGACATTGCGATTCTTTCGTTTGGTCATCCCGGCAATTTTGCCGCCGCCGCCATCCGTGAGTTAAAAAATGATGGAGTAAACCCGGGTCATTATGATATGCGTTTTGCCAAACCATTGGATGAAGCATTGCTGCATGAAGCCTGTCAGCACTATGAAAAATTAATTACGGTGGAAGATGGAACTATAGAAGGCGGTATCGGTAGTGCTATTCTTGAATTCATGGCAGCACAGGGCTATAAAAATGATGTAAAGATCCTGGGTATCCCTGACCGGCTGGTGGAACATGGCACACCAAAGGAACTTCAAAGGGAATGCGGCTATGATGCTCAGTCAATTGTAGATACAGTGCGGGAAATGATGAAAGAAAAGGTAAGAGTTCAGGTTGAGGGGTAAACAACCCTCTTTAATTAAATAGGAACCTCCGGCCACCCTGGGGGTTTTTTTATTAAATAATTGTACCTTTTAACTGGCGTATCTATGTCCTTTCAATAACCATTTTGTTTTTCCTGCCCGGAAACAAATTATTCTAAAATAATTTCCGGTTATGAAATTATATAAATCTTTTTCCCCTGCTTTTCTTGTCATGCTTATTATTGTAAGCAGTTCCCGTTTTGAAGCCAAAGGGCAAACTACCCGTGTCGAGGGTAAATGGAGCGGCACTGTAAGTATGCATGAAAGATATGACGGGATGATGGGATGGAGTGACAAGTGGATCGATGTTTCTTTTACAGACAATATTGGTACAGGTACCATTAATTATAAGAGTGAGACGATCGTTGAGGGTAAACATTTGGGAAGGAATGCCTGTAATGGTGCTGGTTCTGTAGAACTCTGGGCCGTTGAAATTTACCGACCTGATAGCACTTGCACTATCGAAACCATAGGACCAGTATGCGACTTGGGTCCGGATCCCTGGGGGGTCGGCCATGGTAATGATATCGTAATTCTTGATAAACCCTGGAGTGGGAATCCTAATCTTTTATCAGGTAATGAAACTGTGACCGCACGGTTGCCCGGAGACCTGGGAACAGTTACCACCACTTATTCATGGAGCCTTTACAGGGGACCGTTTGATGCTCAATTCATCATTACCCCCAACGCTTATAATATCTGGGTGCCAAAAGCAACCAAGGATGAATTACAAAAAGGCTCTGTTATGGATATTACACTTAAAGTACAGGGTCGAAATGGTGGAGTATCTTCATTGAAAGCAGTAAGTTTTGAACTTAAACTTTCCAATACTTCCCGGGAACCCGGTACCACGTTAAATATGCCGCTACAGCCCTCAGCCAATCAGTTGCCCGATATCCGTTTTATTCCTCATACAATCGGGGAAAGTATTGATGAAGACCAAAACATAGAAATAAACAGCGCAGATGGTAAAACAGGTACAGCTACTCTTGCATCTTATGATGGAGGAGGATGGACAACACTGACAGCCGTCGCAGTTCTGGAAGGTGGCTTTCGTATTGAAGGAACATTGCTGACACCAACCGGCATAAAAGAAATCCCTATTCCAAAAAGAACCCCCGGTTCAAAGATTGCCACAACCTGGCTAACAGCTAACGGAAATCCCGGTGAAATGGATGATAAAGAACTTTTGCAAACCAAACCGGGTGATGGATTGACAGCTTATGAAGAATACCGCGGTGTGATCTCAGAAGGTAATTTTCTCCGGCTTAAAGCAACAGAAAAAGAATTAGGCGTAATGGCAACCAGGGCAAATCATACATTGTTTGCAGAAGGTGTTCGCTGGTTTGAAAGTGCAACCGGTATAGAAGTTATCCGTTTTGATGAAACGGAAATTGGGGGAGACAGACGGCTCAATCAAAACACCACTACAGGTCGTGATTACAAACAATATGTGTTGAAACTGGAGAATGGACCAACCTCCAGAGGTGCAGCAGGAGAAAACCGGCCAACCACTCTCAGCTATATGATCCCTAAAGAATCAGAACTCGTAGTGATCAATGTGGATTGGATTAATACATTCTACCCCTTACAGGAAGCTGCTGCGCAAGCTGCCGGTTTAACGATGCCTTACACAAAAGCAGAATTACTGGCTTCCACGGTTGCCCACGAACTGGCACATGGAGTAAATGTAAATCATCATGGCGAACCCTCTATTTTGCCCCAAAACAGGATAGCATATGAAAATAGTAGCCCGTCCTATCATATTTTCGGTACCAACGGGAGAGAGATTCCTGTGCAAAACTGGAAATTTGATGCTGTACTTGGCAAACGGTATTTCGAGATAAAAGGATATGTTGGGGAAACCGGTAATGAAGAAAGTGGCGATCTTTCCTGCATCATGGCGTATACGTCCATGTATAACTGGTCCTACCGAACCGGTGCAGATGGCTCACTCAACTACTATGAAGTACCTTTATTACCAATCGGTAAAAAACTTTGCACTTCCAAGACCGGAATCAACGATATCAACAGCCGCCCAAATTCTAAATATTTTGGTGCTGCTGCTGTTGGTAATTGCATGAGCCAGATAAAACTGAAATAGTAAGAAGTCAGACTACAGAATGAAAGTTGCAGGCGATGATCGATTAATAATAAAACAAAAATATCCTATTCTTATCCTCCCGGTAATGACCTTCGGTTCATACCTAACCTTTTAATAAATCAAACAACATAAGGATTCAATAAAAACCTGATGGACAAGTTGAAAATGACAAATCCAATGAGTTTCTCCTGGAATGTGGCTATGATGCCTAGTCAATTGCTGATGCAGCGCGGGAATTGTTTAAAGAAAAAGTGACGGTTAAATCAGTCACCCACTAAACTTTTAAATTAATTTTTGTTCAACAGCTTTCCGGATAAGGCTGGCCGTGTTTTTTACATTCAGTTTGGCTAATAAATTTTTCCTGTGACTATCAACTGTAAACTGGCTTAAAAATATTTTCTCAGCAATCTGTGGATTAGTATATCCTTCAGCAATAAGCCCAAGAATCTCTTTTTCTCTGCTGCTCAAAACTGGTAATATGGTTTTAGAAGATTTTTGATATGCCGCTAATGCTTCTCCTGCTTCTCCACTAAAAAATATTCCTCCGCTGTAGACAGCATGAATAGCTTCAATCAATTCTTCTTTAGATGAGTTTTTTAAGATATAGCCTGAAGCGCCATTCTCCATCATTTTTTTAATATACAAGCCCTGGTTAAAGGAACTTAAACCAAGTACCATAAGGCTGGGATATTTCTCTTTCATTACTGCGCATAATTCCACTCCCTCCATTCCCGGCATACTAATGTCCATCAATACAACATCAGCCGTATTATTTACAAAAAAACCGAGGCATGATTGGGCATTCATAGCCTGTCCCGCCCATTCAATACCTTTTTCATTTTGTAATAAAGAATGGATGCCTTCAATAACAACCGGGTGATCATCTACAATAAAAACACGGATCATAATTATATATTGAATTCAATATTAACCAATGTTCCTTTCCCGGCTTCCGAATGAATATCCAATTGTCCTTTCAGATAATCTACCCTTGATTGGATACTGGTAAGCCCGGCTCCTTTATTATTTTTAAGTAACGCGGTATCGAACCCTTTTCCATTATCCTCTACAATAATACTAAAACGGCCTTCTTCTTTAATCAATTGCACCAGGGCTTCTTTAGCTGCGGCGTGTTTCATTATATTATTGAGTAATTCCTGGACGATCCGATAAATAATTATTTCTGCTGACTTTTCTATTCTTGTATCCATTCCCATCGACTGGTATTTTACCAAAACCAGATTCGTGGCATTAATGGTATTACAATATTCCTTTAAGGCTTCATCAAGTCCAAATTTTGTCAGCATTTCAGGCATCATATTATGGGCCACCCGCCGCAGTTCCCTTATAGATGTATCAATCATATCCAGAGAACGTTCAAATACAGCCATATTATCCGGGGTTATTACTAAATTGTCTTTCATATTGCTAAGCGAATATTTTACACCAGATAATAACCCCCCGAGCCCATCGTGTAAATCTTTAGCCAACCGGCTTCTTTCTTCTTCCTGTCCCTGCAGCATAGAATCAACAGCTACTAACTGTTTATCCTTTTCTAACTCACGGATACGTTGTTGCTGCAGTTCATCCTGCTGTTTTGCAAATTGATGCCGATGGCGGGAATTGCGATACCCCAGAAAACTAACTATCATTAATGCAGCAAAAGAGCCTAGTAAGAAATAATTCAGCGTTGATTTTTGTTTGATGGTTAAAGATTGTATTTGTTTGTCAGCATTCAACTGTACTATTTCTTTTGCCTTTTGAGCAGCTTGGTATTTATTTTCAATTTCTGCAACCGCTTTTTTGGAGTTCTCCAGGTTAACACTATCTCTTAATGTAACAGCCTGCTTCAAATAGTTATACGCATCTTCCGGATGATTTGTTTTTTCTTCCGCTGTTGCCAATTCCTGCAAAATTTCCATTTTGTCTTTTACGTAATTGCCGGCAATAGCTGCGGGTAAAGCAATTAATAAATAATTACGGGCTTTGGCAAAATCGCCAAGCATCCTATAACAAATTCCAATCATTTTCTGATGGGAGAGTACCTGGTACTTACTATCTGTAATCTTTGCTTCGGTTACTGATCTTTCAAAAAAACTTATGGCTGTGCGGTAATCTTTTTTTTGGCTGCTGATCCTTCCCAGTTTATTGTAATACTGCACATTCAACCGGTGATTGTTTAACCGCTCAACAATTGGTTTTGCGTTAGCCAAATATTGCATAGCAGAATCAATTTGTTTTAATCCTATAAAATCAGCGCTTATAAATACATAAGCCCATGCAGTGGATTCTTCATTATTTAGTGTAAGAAAAGTAAAAAGGGAAAGCTTATCATAAAACAATGCTTTTTCATATTGCTGCATCTCATGATAAATAGCAGAAATTTTAGTATAATAAACTGCAATAGCTTCATTTTTGCGTGGCTCACTGGATGCTTTCCATGCCTCCAGCGTAGCTAAGTAAATAGAAATTGCTTCCTCACTTTTACCACGTTTTAATAAAATATCTGCTTTTTGACCCAGGCATGTGGCCTTAGCCAATTTTGCATTCTCTATTTCATCCCTGGGCCTGTTGCTTTTTATAGTTTTATCAAAAAAGAAAATAGCAGAGTCAAAAAGCAGGTGTGCCATTACATGGTCGGCCGTAAATTGTCTACTCATAGCTTTAACCAGGTAATTATCAGCAAGGGCATAATCCCAATTCATCTTTTTAGCCAGTAAATAACCTTTTTCCTGGTATTGCAATGCGTTGGCAGTATCATAGGCATACAATGCATCTGCAATTGCATTATAAAGAATAACAACAACCGAATCTTTTGGTGATTTTTTTAACTCGTTTTTCAGACTGTCAATCCGGAAAGTTTGTGCCGATATATGATTACAAGCAAAGACAAATAATGTCAATAAAAAATATCGTAAAAAAAAATTCATGAAAGTAGATAACCGGTTTATTATTCATAAAGGTTCACATTCTCTCTCACAAAATCAAACATTCCGTTTAAAATACCAGTTTCGGGTGATTCTTACAGGTACCTGGCAGAATCACTCTTTCGGGGGATAACCTGCAACAGGCGTTCGTTTATTTTTGAAAAAGCGAAAAAAATGCAGCAATCAATTTTAAAAAAAGAATAGTCAATAATGGTTTTAATAAACATAGTATGAAAAAAATAATATCACCCCAGTGGTTCCTGTTTGTATTGTGTATCATTTCTACAATAATTGTCTCTGCTCAAAATACATTCAAGCTGGGTTCCGGCGCTATTATTAAAACAACCGGGGGCGCCGTTATTACACTTCAGGATATGAACCTCGATAATGATGGTACCATCAGCCAGGCAGCCGGGGAAGGCGTGTTTAAGTTCACCGGCACACAGAATAACAGCATTGGAGGAATCAGTACGTCGTTGTTTGATGTGCTGGAAATAGCCAAAACGGGCAGTGCTAAAATTTCACTGCAGCGAACTATCAACGTTGGCTCAGCAATCAATTTTACTTCAGGTTTAATTGACCTGAACCATAACAACCTGCTTCTTCAATCCACGGCTTTATTAAATGGCGAGTCGGAGCTCAGCCGCATTATTGGGCCAACCGGTGGCTACATTGAAATAACCAATACATTGAATGCTCCTTCATCAACAAACCCCGGAAACCTTGGTGCCATTCTTACTTCTTCGCAGAATTTAGGCAGTACGGTTATTCGCAGGGGGCATTCTTCACAGATAAACGGATTTGGAATTGGTTCCAGCATCCTGCGGTATTATGATATTTTGCCCGCCAACAATTCCGCTTTAAATGCAACCCTACGATTCCAGTATCTGGATGCAGAGTTAAACAGCTTTGATGAAAATACCGTTGTATTGTGGAAAAGTCCAAATAATACCACCTGGACCAACCTGGGTTTTACATCAAGAAATACAACTAGCAACTATGTAGAGAAAATCGGCATCACTGATTTTTCCCGGTGGACCTTATCTTCTGTCAACAATCCTTTGCCTGTTCAGTTTTTATTATTCAATGTTCGCTGCATGGGTAATGGTGTATTAATAAACTGGAAAACAGCTCAAGAACAAAACAGCAATTACTTTAATGTTGAAAGAAGCCCGGATGGCATTAGCTGGACAACTACTGGCACTCTGCAGGCGGCTGGTAACAGCACGATTGAACGCACATATTCTTATAACGATAACAACCCATTACCCGGCGGAGCGATGTACCGTATTGCAGAATATGACGTGGATGGACGAATTCAATACACAAGCATAATACGTTCTGATTGTGAGGCAAAAGACAGATGGAGACTATGGCCCAACCCGGTACAGGAAATGCTGTGGGTAAATATTACAGCCACCGGCGCATCTTCCGCAACAGTAAAAGTATTTGACAGTAAGGGTTCCCTGATACTATCACAGCACCATGCATTGCTGCCCGGCACCAACCAATTGAATATTGATATGAAAAAGCTGTCTTCCGGAACTTATCATTTAACAGTAGAATGGGGCCTTGGGCAAATGCAGAAGTCCGTCACCGTAATAAAAATGTAAGCTGAAACAACATGATCATTTAAAATTTAAGCCTGAAAAAATGAAAAAGAAATTATTACTCCTCCTCTTTCTGACCGTAACAGTTATTGCCAATGCACAAAATGTAGGTATTGGCACTACCAGCCCCAATACCTCTGCACTGCTGGATGTAAGTTCAACTGCCAAAGGTTTTCTGCCACCCCGCATGACCACCGCTCAACGTGATGCCATTGCAACCCCAAGTCAGGGGTTGATGATCTTTAATACCACTACGCAAAGCCTTGAAATATTTACGGCTTATGGTTGGTATGGAATACAACTTCAAGCTCCCGCAAGAAAACTATTGGGAGGAGCGTTTGTAGAGGAGGCATACAGTATTCAACAAACCACTGATGGAGGATATATCGTGGCAGGTTTTTCCCAGTCCTCGGCCAATGGCGATGTTACCGACGTTAACCATGGAGGACCTAATGGCACCTACGATTCCTGGATAGTGAAATTAGATGCTGAGCGAAATATTACCTGGAATAAATTATTGGGGGCGAATGGTGATGAAGAAGCTACCTGTATACAACAAACCACTGATGGAGGATATATTGTGGCAGGGTATTCAAATTCCTCCGCCAATGGCGATGTTACCGAAATCAACAATGGAAATGATGATTACTGGGTAGTGAAATTAGATGCCAGTCGTAATATTATCTGGAACAGGCTGATTGGTGGTAGTGGTACAGATAAAGCACAAAGTATCAGGCAAACTATTGACGGGAGTTATATTGTGGCAGGTTTTTCCAACTCCTCTGCCTCAGGAAATGTAAGTGGAGTTAATCACGGAGGATATGATTACTGGATAGTAAAACTGGATGGTAATGGAAATATGATTTGGGATAGACTGTTGGGTGGAAATGGTGATGAGATGGCAAAACAGATCATACAGGGAAATGACGAAACTATTGTAGTGGCGGGTCAATCTACTTCTTCAGCTAATGGTAATGTAACAGGAGTTAACCATGGTGGTCCATTTCCCATTGACAGCTGGATAGTGAGATTAGACCCAACCGGAACTATAATGTGGGATAAATTACATGGTGGGAACGGTGAAGATGCAGTTCAAAGCATTCAACAAACAAGTGATGGCGGCTATATTGTAGCTGGCTATTCAACCTCCTCTGCCAATGGCGATGTTACCGCTGTTAATCATGGACCAGGGGGCTCCCGTGATTACTGGATAGAGAAACTGAACCGTTTTGGAAATATTCTCTGGAATAAATTATTAGGGGGAGATAATTGGGATCAGGCTTACAGTATAAAGCAAACGGTTGATGAAGGATATATCGTGGCGGGGTATTCAAACTCGTCTACCAGTGGAGATGTTACCGGCAGTAACCATGGGCCCGCCAACTCCCATGATTACTGGATAGTTAAACTGAATGACACAGGAAATATTACATGGAATAAATTACTTGGTGGAAGTGGAGAAGATTATTCTTATAGTATTTATCAGACAGCCGATGGCGGATATGTTGCAGCTGGTTATTCTACATCTTCTTTTACCGGTGATGTTAACAGCTATAATCATGGGTATAAAGATATCTGGGTTATTAAATTGGGCACCAACGGCTATTTGTATTAGAATTGGTAACCGGGACTGACTATGCCATTGTGGGGTTGATAAAGATGATGAGGGCACAATACTAACCAGGGCTCTGCCCGTATTAATTGAAAACATAAAGAGCAGCAAAAACATATTAATAAACTAAAAAAGCTGTTGGAAAAATAAGTGAAACAAAAAGTGCATAATTATTAAATAAAAAAACCTTTATCATTCTGTTCATACAGGAAGTAAAAAATTGTTCGATACTGTTTAATTATACGGATGGAAGAAAAATAAAAATGGCTTTTATGGGAACAGGCTATGACAAATCAAATACTCCGCCGCAAAAATTGCAAATGAGTTTTGATGATAATATTTTGACGAGACAATAACCCTATCAAAAAATGGTTGTTGCCGGCTTATGAATCAAAGAAACTGTTACCTCACTAAGTGAATAAATAATCAAGTTCGGGGAAATTTGTACCTTTTAGTAAATTAATAATTATGAAACGACTTATTATTATCCTGCTGCTCCTCTCCCCTGTCTTGCTTAATGCCCAGTTACGCATTGGTGTAAAGGCTGGACTAAATTTTGCCAATGTTACCAATGCTTCAGAAATAAAAGCCGGAAACCGCACAGGGTATATGATTGGCGGCTATATTGCCCCGAAACCCAAAAAAATGTTTGGTTTCCGATCCGAGATCATTCTTTCCCGCCAGGGATATGATTATAAAACCAGCAGCAGCGGAAAAGTTAACCTTGATTACCTGCTGCTCCCGCAACTGATAACACTGAACTTTGGTAAAAAAATTCAACTACATGCCGGAGGGCAGATGGCTTTTCTTCTGAATGCTAGTGTTGACAGCACCGGTTCCGGCAGTGGCAGCCTGTTCGATTATTTCAACCGCTTCGATTATGGATTAGCCGCCGGTGCAGAAATATACCCGTTTATGGGATTTTTCATTGGCGGCAGGATCAATATCAGTTTTAATGATATAAGTGTGGGTGGCATCCGGCCCAATTTTATTCCTGATATAAATGCGAAAAACAATGTGGTACAACTGTATGCAGGATGGCGGTTTTAACCTTCAAAAGATTCTTGTATGAAAAAGCAACTGTTCATCATCCACTTATTTGTTTTTACCTTATTGTTTGTTTCGGTGAATGTATCGGCTCAGAATAATACTGCTGAAGATACTACTGCTAAACTGGCCATTACTGAAGCAGGAAAACCTGCTGGTAATATAACAGAGAAAAAATTCAGTAAGGATGGTGGCACCCTTTTTTCGGGAGATGGAAGCCTTGAATTAATTATCCCTTCCGGTGCTCTTTCAAAAAATACAAACATAAGTATTCAGCCCATTACTAACACGATGCCCAATGGCAATGGACAAGCGTATCGTTTAGAGCCCTCGGGTATCCAATTTCAGAAACCAGTACAACTGGTGTTTCATTACAACCCCGAAGAATCAGCGGATAGCGCACAATTATTACTGGGCATTGCTATGCAGGATATTTCCGGGCAATGGTATAGCCTGAACAAATTTACTTTGGATACTGTTGCAAAGACCATTGGTGGAAGCATTAATCACTTTAGTGACTGGTCAAACTTTAATGCAATCAAATTATATCCCTCTTCTGCAAGGCTAAAAGTAAGAAAGCAATTGACCCTGTCCATTGATCTGGTTTCAAGTGAAGATGAAGAATTAGTTCCTTTAAACCCAACTGATGACCTTTCTCCACTAAGGAGGCGAAGAATTCCATGGACATCAACCTGGCGGGCAAATGAAATAATAAATGGAAATGCAGTAGTTGGAAAAATTGATGTTGGTTCCAAAACAACAGTAACTTATACAGCTCCTGCCTCCGTACCTACACGAAATCCTGTGGCCATAACAGCAGAATTAAAAGGGCTTACATATAAATATAAAGGCAGAGTTCTTCGTGAACTGAGGCTGGTAAGCAACATTCTCATTTATGACGACGCTTATGAAGTAAAAATGATAAGCATCCTGGAAGGAGATGCAGGAACTGTATTAGGCACAGTAACCTATAAAGACACGGGAAGTTTTGTGGTTTCGCTTGAATCTGGAAGAGCAAGAATAATTGAAAGGGTAAATAGAAATATTCCTGATAAATTAGAATATACTGGCAAATGTGAAGTCACTTTATTAAAAGCCGGGTCAGGTAATATAAATATCCTGGGTGTTAATAATATAAAAGTAATTCCACCGGCATCACCAGGAGGCATCTCCTGGATAGAAATTGACTTTAAATATTCACCTACCATAATTCCTCTATTGAATTTCAAATGCCCGCCTGTGGGTGGCAGGGGCCCATGGTACACAAATACCAATGAAATGGCAAGGACAATGGTGGCCAGTATTATGCGTGCCTTTCCTCACACTGTAAAATTTGAAGCAAAAGTAGGGAAGGTAGTTCTTATAGAAGTAGGTGGTCTCTCTTATTTCAAGATGACAGTAGAGCAATTGCCAGATGATCAATAACGTGTTAAAAAATGAAAAATAAATAATTATGAAAAAGATACTTCTTTCAATAGCTGCTATTATAGTTACAAATACTATTAATGCCCAAACATACCCGGAACCTGAATTCAGTAATGAAGTTTTTTTCCTTAAAAAGGACAATATTTATTCAGCGTTGCGGCTGGAGAAATATATTTCAAAAATGGAATCCAAAGTAAAAATGGGTGGCCTGGGTGGTTATGAAAGTGGTTACGAAATGGATGGAATAAAATCTACTGTCCGGCTTAGTAGCGGAACAAACCTTTCCTTTATTATTTCCAAAGGCGTTGCTGTAAATAATCAGTCATCATCACGACAGTCAGATTCAATGATGGCAGCCAACGGCATGGATCCGTCCGCCTTGTCGGGTATGATGGATATGATGAATGACCCGGCCAGTACTATTACATTATATAAAATGGAAATTGAAAAAGAAAAAAGGAAAATACTTATGCAGAAAAGCGGGAGTGCGCTTCCTTTCGCCAGTAAAAAAATAAAATCAAGTGAAAAATTCAGCTTCAGCGCAAAAAAAATAAGAGACGGTTATTGGGAACTGGTAATCGACAAAACCCTCCCAAAAGGGGAATATGCTTTTAGCAAAGCAGATATGGCAGGAACAAATGCGGGGCAAACCTATTTATTATTTGCGTTTGGGATTGATTAAAAAAATCATTTTCTGAAATCTTTAACCTCAGCTAAATAATGAATTTTATGGATTTTCGTTGAGTAAGCATCTGATATATTTACTCAACCGCTGTTAATGAAAATTGTCCGTCTGCTTTTTCTCACCGGGCTTGCACTAGTTGTCCTTGCCTGGTTTTCACATTCAAATTCCAGAAATAAATTAATAGCACCCGATACCCCAAAAAAAGAAAACACCCGCCCGGCAACAAGCAACAGTTCTAAAAAACTGGAACAAAAAGCAGAAGCTGCAAAACTATTTGTTCATCGAAAAGGGTTTAACGAAAACACTTGTTTATTTATTGATATGAGCCTCCCCTCCGGGCAAAACCGTTTCTTTATTTATGATCTGTTTAAAGATACGTTACAGTCATCAGGCCTCGTAGCGCATGGCAATTGTTTTGAATACTGGCTGGAAGGCCGGAGGTACAGCAATGCAATGGGCAGCGGTTGTACTTCGCTGGGAAAATACAAAATCGGAAACTCCTATACTGGTAAGTTTGGTTATTCGTATAAATTGATCGGTCTCGACAGCAGTAATAGTAATGCCTTTGAACGTACCGTGGTGCTGCATGCACACAGCTGTATTCCGGAAACGGAAGTTGATACTGAAATTTGCCAGAGCAATGGTTGTCCCACCGTCTCTCCCAATCTGTTATCCGTATTAAAAAAAATCATCAACACATCAACAAAGCCGGTACTCCTTTGGATATATGAGTAAGCCCACTTCGGGAAAGGGACGTTTTATTCTTGAAATAAAAAAACCTGAGTGGCAAATCTCAGGTTTGTTCTAAGTCAGTTTTAAAATAATTACATCAGGCCCGCATTCATGGTAATGGCGCTGTTCAGCAATTTGCTGATCGGACAATTTTCTTTTGCTTCTGCCGCACATTCCGCAAATTTTTCTGCCTTCATCCTGGGCACTTTGGCTTTTACCTCCAGGTGGCTCTCCGTAATAACCCCGTTCTCTAAAGTAATTGAACAGGTGGTCTCAATTTTCCGGGGTGTAAAACCAGCAGCTCCTAATACAAAGCTCAACTTCATTGAAAAGCAGCCTGCATGCGCAGCGGCTACCAGTTCTTCGGGATTGGTGTAAGTACCATCATCAAAACGGCTCCTGAAATCATATTTTTTATTCTTTATTACTCCGGACTGGGTGGATACTTTTCCCATGCCTTCTTTACCGGTGCCTTTCCATTGGGCAGTTGCTGAACGTTTCATTGCTAAAATTTTAGTGTTATGGTAATTGGTTTGGCTCTTCCAGTTCCGCTAAACGGTTTTCTGGTTCATTATATTCAATAATAAAATTATTTTTTCCTTCCCCGATAATAATCTTTAAAAATTTCTGCTGCACGAGTTCCAGCAAAGAAAGGAACAGAAAAATAGCATGTACCCTGTTTTCACAGGAATCAAATATCTTTTCAAACGACATAGTGCGCTGCTCCCGGGCTTGCGTAAGCATCTGGTCCCGGCTGCCTTCCATAGTGTAGTCATACTGCACTACCGTATGTACCGGCTTATTATTCCTGTCCGTTAATTTCTGCAGAGCCCGTTCAAATGCCCGCATCAGTTTAAACAGGGTGATGTTCTGAATCTCCGTTCCCTCGCTGTCCTCTTCACCAATTGCCGATAATTCCTTCTGGATATTTCCCCTTTTTACCATCAGCATCCGGAGGGTTTCCATTTCAGCCATTTGCGCCGATGCTTCTTTAAACCGCTTATACTCCAGTATTTTATTGACAAGTTCCTGTCGGGGATCAATTTCATTTCCCTGCGCATCGAGTTCCTTTCTTGGTAATAACATCCTGGCTTTAATCCGCATCAGCGTAGAGATAAACAGGATAAACTCACTGCTTAATTCAATGTTCAACTCCTCACTCTGATGAATATAATCCAGGAAATCGTTGATGATCGTGGTAATGGGAATATTATAAATATCCAGTTCGTCCCTTTCAATAAAAAAGACCAGCAGGTCGAACGGGCCTTCAAATTGCGGTAATTTAATCTGGTAGGAAGCAGTTTGCACTTTGGTAATTGTTGAATTAGGAAAAATAAAGTCCCGGGATGATAAACATGTCAAACCACAGGACTTTACAAAAGTAGGGGAAATCGGGGTTCAGGCTGGACCCTTGTTTTCCACTCTTATTTTTTCAGGGCATCCCTTATTTCACGGAGCAGGATGATATCTTCCGGCGTCACTGCAGGAGCCGCTTCTTCCTTTTTCTTCATTGCATTAATTCCTTTTATGACTATAAACAGGACAAAAGCAATAATGATGAAATTGAATACCGCCTGAATGAATTTTCCTACAGGTACCCCTCCAGCCGTCATCGTGGCAAAATAATTGGGATCTCCCATGATCTTACCTATGATCGGCATTAAAACATCATCTACAATTGAACTGATGATTTTGCCGAAAGCGCCGCCGATAATTACGGCTACCGCGAGGTCCACAATATTACCTTTCATTGCAAATTCTTTGAATTCTTTTAGCATTCCCATAAAATTGATTTTAGTGTGTTTTAAATTTAATCCAAATGGAGATTTTTCCTTTTAAGACATTTTTTTTGATGAACCCGTTTTTTTCAGAGTCTTATTTTTTCATGCCGGGAAATTTCATGTCCAGTCCAGTAAGTAACTCATGTAACTGACTGGCAATAATAAATTCCTTATACCAGTTCTGGTCTGCCGGAACAATGGTCCAGGGAGGCCTGTTGCAGTTATTAAAACAATCTTCATACACCTGCATGTAAATATCCCAGAGCCTGGCTTCCTCTAAATCCTTTTCATTGTACTTCCACATTTTGGCCTCGTCTTTCATTCTTTCCCGGAGCCTTTCTTCCTGTTCTTCCGGTGAAATATGAAGGTAGAATTTCAGGATATGTGTATGGTTATGTTCCTGGAGCAATTGTTCAAAATCATTAATGGCTATCATGCGTTTCTTAGCCGTATCATCATCACACCATTTATGCACTCTGGTTATTAATATATCTTCATAATGCGATCGGTTGAAAATCTGTATCATGCCTTTGGAAGGTGCATGCTGGTGAATTCTCCATAAAAAATCATGCGATAATTCTTCAGGTGTCGGGGCTTTGTATGACTTTACCGTTACTCCCTGCGGGTTCATATTGCCTAATACATTACGTATGACACCATCTTTACCGCTTCCATCCATCCCCTGTATCACCACCAGCACGGAATGTTTAGCTTCTGCAAATAACAGGTTTTGCAACTCATCAAGTTCCTGCAGGATCTTGTCTGTTTTATCTTTTATTTCCTTTTTATCAAGCTCTTTCGGGGCCCGTGTGGAAATTTCCTTTAAATTAATATGGCTCATAAATAAAAATTGAATGATTGCCGGCACAAGATACTACATCGGACAATCAGTAAAATTGAACTATAAAAAAGGGGCCTTTGTGACTTCATTTCATGACCTTTGCCGCTCTTTATGAGTAAAAAATTTATCAGCTGGGCAATTTATATTGCTCTTTGTATAATCTGGGGTAGTTCTTTTAAACTGATGCATGACAGCCAGCAGGGATTATCGGCTGCTCAGATGGCAGCGCTCCGTATTTTTTCGGCCGGGTTGGTATTTGTTCCTCTGGCCTTTTTCCATTTCTCTAAAATTCCAAAAAACAAACTGGGTTTAGTTCTTTTAAGCGCCGTGGTCGGAAACTTAATACCTGCTTTTTTATTCGCAGAAGCCATTACCCGGCTGGACAGTTCGCTGGCAGGCATACTCAATTCGCTGACACCGATTTGTGTAGTGCTTATAGGCATTTTCTTTTTTAAGGATAAAGTGAAAAGTCAGAAAATCGTTGGAGTTGTTATTGGATTCCTGGGGTTAGTTTTACTTACTGTCTTACCGCTGTTACTTAGCAAAAAGAGTATGAGCTTTGACAACCTGGGATATACATTATTAATTGTATTGGCCACCTTTCTTTACGGGATCAATGTAAATATGGTGGGTCATTATCTAAAAGGGCTCAACCCGATACAGGTGGCAACGGTATCTCTTTCTTTTATGACCATACCCGCAGGTATTATTCTGATTCAACAGGGCTTCTTAGACCTTAATTTCAGGGATATCCAGGTTCAAAACTCGGTATGGGCATCCGTGGGATTGGGAATCGGGGGAAGTGCTATAGCCACGGCCTTATTTTACCTACTCGTACAAAAAGCCGGGATCTTATTTGCCTCCCTTGTAACCTATGGCATTCCCTTTATCGCTTTATTATGGGGCTTTATTGATGGAGAAAAAATAACTTTCGTAAAACCACTCTGCCTTGGTATTATTCTAATGGGGGTGTATATGGCTAACAGGCCAGATAAAAAAGAAAAGGGTATTGACTGATGACATTTCAAAGAAATAACCCCCCTTATACAGACATGATCTCTTTTTCTTTTAAAACAAGATGTTTTTCAACCAATACAATGAATTTATTGGTTACCTCCTGCACATTATCTTCTGCATCTTTCGCAGCATCCTCACTCAACCCGTTCTTTTGAAGTTTTTTAATATGTTCAATCGCATCGCGGCGGATATTCCGGATGGTTACTTTTGAATGTTCTCCTTCCACGAGACATTTTTTAACCAGTTCCTTTCTTCTTTCTTCGGTTAAGGGAGGTAAAGAAAGCCGGATCATAACACCATCTCCTTGCGGAGTAACACCAATATTGGCAGCAATGATCGCCCTTTCAATGGGCTGGACCATGTTTTTCTCCCAAGGTTGAATCGTCAGTGTCCGGGCATCCATTACGCTGACATTAGCTACCTGGTTGATCGGAACATGTGAGCCATAATAATCGACTACTAATCCATCCAGCATTTGGGGATTGGCTTTACCTGCCCTGATCTTTACCAGTTCAGCTTCGAGGTGACTGATTGCTTTTTTCATGTGGTCATCTGCCACTGCAATTATTGACGTAATTTCTTCCACCATATAGAATTCTTTTTAGGTATTCCCGGCACTATTCATAACTAATACACACGGGGATGCAAATCTAACGAAAGAGTAGAATTCATAATTGTTATCATTGGTAAAAAATCCGGGGAAGAAACCGGGTAAACAGAAAAGCCAAAAAAATCAGTTTTTTCCGGCTGCTTTTTGCGCTTCTTTGGTCAATTTCAACACGCGGTTACTGGTTTTAAGTTCTGAAGCCCCGTCCATTCGTTTTGCAATAACCATAACCCGGCCTCTTCTGCGGAAATACAAGAATCCCAGTCCGGAAAAGGCAAGAATCAGCATAATAAGAATTAAATAATTGGGGCCCAGTGACCTTCCAAACCAGGCGAGCAAAATAAAAGCAATATTAATGCCCACGCAGGTAAATGTTACCGCAGCATGACCCAGTCCCCTGTCAAGCAGTAAATGATGTACATGATTACGGTCCGGAGTAAAAGGTGACCTTCCATTAATAATACGGATACCAAAAACCCGCAGTGTATCCAATAAAGGAACAATTAATACGGCAAACCCGATGGCTACTGCGGAAGAAACCGGAACGACTACAAAAGGAGCATTGGCTACATTAATGAATTTGATAACCAGTATCGCATTTACCAACCCGATCATCAGTGAGCCCGAATCTCCCATGAATATTTTGGCGGGGTGATGGTTAAAGATTATAAAGGCCACCAGGCTTCCTGCTAATGAAAAAGCCAGTAAGGCATACGCCTGGTAGTCAATAACAAAGAAATAAGAGCCAAAGACCAGCATGGTAAGAATTCCCAGGCTGGAAGCAAGTCCATCAACACCGTCGATAAGATTAAAAGAGTTGATGACAACAATGATGGTCAGGTAGGATAATGCCAGTCCAAAACCTTCGGGAACCTGTTCAAACCCCAGGAAACCATGCATACTATCCAGGCGTATACCACCCAGATGAATAAGGATCGATGCAGCGATCAGCTGACCGATGAATTTTTTGGTGGCCGATAATATCATGATATCATCCTTCAATCCCAGAAAAAAGATAACAATCGCGGCCGCAAAAAAATATTGAAACTCGGGATTCAGGTACCCCTGAATGGATAAAAGAGACGCCAGTAAAAAGCCCCCGAAAATACCTATACCGCCAAGAGAAGCAACCAGGCGGGTGTGCACTTTTCTTTCATCCGGGATATCATATAATTTTTTCTGCTCAGCCGCCTGCATAACCACGGGGATCGCCAGAAAAGTGATTATAAAAGAAACTGAAGCGGTCAACAATATATCAAGCATCTAAGCAGCGTTTAATTATGGTACAAAAATAGGTCTTAAACCTTTAGTTTTCAACAGTGAATTAATTTCTTAATACTACCGGATAGCATTAATTCCTTAAAAACACAGGACGAATTGAATTTGTTGGCAAGTAGATTAATCCGGATGGATTTTGTATCAAAAAAGACTGCATTTTTGCTATGCATTCAGGTATTTGAATGCACAAGATACAATAAGTTTAAAAAGAACCTATTTTTTATGGCAGAACTTACTAAAATTGCTTCTCAAATAAGACGTGACATTGTACGTATGGTGCATGGAGCCAGCAGCGGACATCCCGGTGGCTCATTAGGTTGCGCTGATTTTTTGGTGGCCTTGTATTTCAAAATGATGAAACACAACCCGGCATTTACAATGGATGCTTTGAATGAAGACGTATTTATACTATCCAATGGTCATGTTTCACCTTTATTTTATGCTACCCTTGCCCGTTCAGGATATTTTGATATAAAAGAACTGGCTACTTTCCGGAAAATAAATTCCCGGTTACAGGGACATCCTGCTACCCATGAACATTTACCCGGTGTCAGAATTGCTTCTGGTTCGTTAGGTCAGGGCATGAGTGTGGCCATCGGGGCAGCGCTGACTAAAAAATTAAATGGTGAAAAAAATATTGTTTTTTCACTTCATGGTGATGGGGAACTGGATGAAGGGCAGATATGGGAAGCTGTGATATTTGCTGCCCATCATAAAGTGGATAATCTTATCGCTACCATCGACTGGAATGGCCAGCAGATCGATGGCCCTACAGATAAAGTAATGGGTCTTGGTAACATCCGTCAGAAATTTGATGTCTTTGGCTGGACCACTTTAGAAATGAATGGCAATGATATGGATGATGTGGTGGCAACACTGGAACAGGCAAAATCATTGACCGGACAGGGTAAACCCATTGGAATCATGATGCACACGTCCATGGGAAAAGGTGTTGATTTTATGGAAGGCACACATGAATGGCATGGTATTGCCCCCAATGATGAACAGCTGGCCAAAGCGTTGGCACAATTACCTGAAACGCTGGGAGACTATTAGGATAAATTGAGTCGCTTTGAATTTCATTATTCACTTCTCAGTGAAAATTCCTGTGCCGCAGCTTTCCTTGAAGGCAGCCAGGATGCCAAAAAAGCAATAACAAAAACAGTAACCCCCACCAGCAGGAAATCAAACAACCGAAGTTTAACGGGAAAATAATTAATCAAAAAAGATCCGCCTTGCAAAGGAATCAGATGAAATTTGAGTTGGAGCCATGCAAGTAACAAAGCCAGCAACATTCCGATCCCACCGCCCAGGAAAGCCAGTAACATCCCTTCACTTAAAAATATCCGCCCGATAAATTGGCGGTTACCACCCAGTGCATGCAGGACACTGATGTCTTTTTGTTTTTCCAGCACCAGCATGGTCAGTGCGCCAATCATATTGAAAGCGGCCACAACCAGTATTAAACAAAGTACTCCATAAATTACCCAGCGCTCGGCATTCATGATAGCATAAAGACTGCGGTTTTGTTCATACCGGTTCTGAATCAGGTAATTTGTTCCGAAGACCAGCCGGATCTTCTTTTTGATTTCATTCGTAACAGCAGGATCATATAAGGCAATTTCAACTCCGCTGTATTGATTGCTATCCAGTTTCAGCGATCGTTTTACAAAATCAATATTTGTAATGCCATACTTGTTATCAAAATCCTGCTGAATTAAAAAAGCAGCTGATGAACGGATGGTATCATTGCTGATATCTTCCAGGAGGTTAACCTGGTTGCTGTTGCTCTTTCTTGGCAAATATATCTTTAAAGTAAAAATATTCCGGCCGGCCTGAATACCCAGAGCCCCTTCTACCCCAGCGCCCAGTACCAGTTTGGGGGCATCTTCATTCCCCAGATCGTATGCACCATTGATCAGGTGGTCTGCAACCCCGGTAACATACCTGTAATTCTCATCAACTCCTTTAAGATAAATGACCGACTGGTAATCTCCGTTTTGCACAAGGGCTTTTTCTTCCACAACCAGGGAAAAATTTTTTATGCCGTCAATACCTTTTAATTTTTGTATTTGTCCGGCCGTAAGCGTTAGAGTTTTGCCTGAAGCCGGAGAGATTTTCAGATCGGTATAAAAAGAAGAGTATAATGATTTTACCAACCCCTCAAATCCATTAAATACACTCAGCACCAGAATTAACGCTGCTGTGCCGATAATGATCGCCGTAATACTTACCCAGGCAATAACATTAATGGCATTGGTGGATTTTTTTGCTTTAAAATAGCGCCAGGCAAAAAGGAAATGCATAATATCCCGCTCCCCGGAAGGAGAATTTTTAATGAATCAATATTATTGCAGCTACCGTATAGGTTTTATCATTTCCCATCCGGGGCCGGGGGTTTCTCTTCCTCAATCTTCTTAAAAATCTCTTCCATCTTAAACACATGATCCAGCGTATCATCCTGGAAGAACTTTAACACGGGCATGCTGCGCAACTGGTGTCTCACTTTAGCCGTCAGTTCTTTTTTTATTTCATGATGCCGGTCTTCAATTTTACGCAAAGCCGCTTTTCCGTCTTTCACCTGGAAAAAGCTCAGGTAGAACCTGGCTTCCAGCAGGTCGGGCGTTACTTTTACCGACGAAATGGATACCATCCCCCCATCCAGCATGTTTAACCCCAACCGTTGGAAAATCAGGTTCATTTCTTCATTCAGCAGTCCGGCAATCTGTTTCTGTCGTTTTCCTTCTTCCATAGCTTTGTTACAATTTGCTGCCGCCCTTTTTAAACCTTCGGCGGACGCCGTAAAATTAGTTACTTTGCGGCTTTGCACAGAAGCAATTTTCAATGAAGCAATACTCCAGGATTTTTCAATATTTAAAGGCCTACAAAGGGAAAATTATTCTTTATTTCTTTTTTACCTTTTTAAGCATTGTTTTTTCAATCGTTTCGGTAAGTATGCTGATGCCGTTTCTGCAGTTAATTTTTACCGGGAATGGAACCGGCTTTACATCTGGCAGCAATAACGCCGTTATCCGGTTCATCAATGATTTTCTGACTGATATGAAAAACACAAAGGGCAAAGTACCCACGCTGGGTATCATTTGCCTGATGATGATTAGTTTTATTCTGTTAAAAAACCTTTTTCTGTATCTTTCTTATTATGTACTCAATCCCCTGAAGAACACCATTGTTAACCACCTCCGGGAAGAATTGTTCGATAAAGTATTGCGGCTTCCTATCGGGTTTTTTAATGAAAAAAGAAAAGGCGACCTCATGAGCCGGATGACCAATGATGTTGGAGAAGTGGAAAGCTCTGTGGTGGGAACATTGGAAGGCTGGATAAGGGATCCTATGACAATCCTGGTAACATTATTTGTGTTATTTACTATCAGTTTTCAGCTCACCTTTTTTATTCTAATATTAATTCCGGTACTTGGCCTGGTAATCGGCCGTATCACCCGGTCATTAAAAAAACATTCGGAAGAGGTAGCCACCAAATACGGCGAAACACTTTCTACGCTTGATGAAACACTGGGTGGACTTCGGGTGATCAAGGCATTTAATATTGAAAAATTATTGCGAAATAAATTTTTCAGGACAAATGAAGAATTGCTGTCCGCAAAAAATAATATCGCCTACAGAAGAGATCTGGCTTCCCCGCTTTCAGAAGTACTGGGCGTCTTGCTATTTACAGCCGTTTTATATTATGGAGGAAGATTGGTCGTCCAAAACCAATTGCTGGAAGCATCCGCATTTCTCGGCTTCCTCGTTATTTTTTATAACATCATCAACCCTGCAAAATCATTATCTACTTCCTTCAGTAATATGCGGAAAGGGGCTGCCGCTATAAACCGCATAGAAGAGATTTTGAAAACACCGATCACGGTTGACGATAACCCGAATGGCAAACAATTGCATTCATTTACCGATAAAATAGAATTCAGAAATGTACACTTTGCCTATGACGATGCCGTGATTCTGGACAACATCAACTTTTCGATCTCCAAAGGTAAAACCATTGCCCTGGTAGGTTCCAGCGGTGCCGGAAAATCTACATTGGCCGACCTCGTACCCAGGTTTCATGATGTTACGGGTGGAGAAGTGCTGATTGATGGTGTCAATATCAAAGAGTATTCACTTCATTCGGTACGTAGCCTGATGAGCATTGTAACCCAGGAACCCATCTTATTTAATGATACGATTTCCGGCAATATTGCCCTGGGTTTCCCCGGAGCAACGCCCGAACAAATTGTTGAAGCCGCCAAAATTGCCAATGCCCACGATTTTATCATAAAAAAAGAAGGTGGTTACAACAGTAATATCGGTGACCGGGGCAGCAAGCTGAGCGGAGGCGAAAGGCAACGATTAACGATTGCCCGGGCTGTTTTAAAAAACCCCCCGATACTGATCCTGGATGAAGCCACATCTTCGCTTGATACAGAAAGTGAACGTTTGGTACAGGATGCTATCAACAATATGATGAAGAACAGAACCAGTATTGTGATCGCCCATAGACTCTCCACGATTCGCCACGCGGATGAAATAATTGTTTTACAAAAAGGAAAGATTGTAGAAAGAGGAAACCACGATGAATTACTGTCACAACAGGGTTTTTACCGGAAACTGGTGGAGATGCAGGAAGTAAAATAATAAAACGGCTTTGCGCTGGACGGACTGTTAATCAAATAGGTTCTTTTATTACTTTAAAACTTCCCGGGCTATTACCAACTTTTGTATCTCACTGGTTCCTTCACCGATCGTACAAAGTTTTGCATCCCTGTAAAATTTCTCCACCGGAAAATCCTTAGTATATCCATAACCGCCAAATATCTGTACGGCATCATTCGCAGTTTTCACGGCCACTTCGCTGGCATAATATTTTGCCATGGCCGCTTCCTTGGTCATCGGTTGTTTTCTTTCTTTTAAATCACAGGCTTGTAACGTCAGCAAATCAGCCGCCATGATTTCGGTGGCCATATCGGCCAACTTAAAAGAGATACCCTGGAAACTGGAAATAGGCTGGTCAAACTGTTGGCGTTCCTGTGAATACTTTAAAGCGGCTTCATAAGCCCCTTTAGCTATACCCAATGAAAGAGAAGCAATAGAAATTCTTCCTCCATCTAATATTTTCATCGCCTGCTTAAACCCGCCGCCCACTTCGCCCAGCCGGTTTGCATCCGGGATGCGGCAATTATCAAAGATCATCTCAGCAGTTTCACTGGCCCGCATGCCTAATTTATTTTCTTTTTTTCCTGCGCTGAAACCTTTCGTTCCCTTTTCAACCACAAAGGCAGTTGAATTGTTTTTTGCCCTCGGTTCACCGGTTCTGCAAATCACTATTGCCAGGTCACCACTTTTACCATGAGTAATCCAGCTTTTGGTTCCGTTTATCACCCAGTCATTACCCTCTTTCACCGCCAGACATTTCATATTTCCTGCATCACTGCCTGTATTGGCTTCCGTCAAACCCCAGGCACCTATCCATTCTGCAGTAGCCAGTTTGGGCAACCATTTTTTCTTTTGTTCCTCATTGCCAAAAGTCAGGATATGACCCGTACAAAGAGAATTATGCGCTGCCAGGCTCAGTCCTATCGAACCACAAACTTTTGCGATTTCTTCAATAATGGTTTTGTATTCAAAATAAGAAAGCCCGGCACCGCCATATTCATGTGGAACCAGCACTCCCATTAATCCCAATTTTCCCATTTCCTTAAATACAGGAAGTGGAAACTCCTGGCTTTCGTCCCATTCCATTACACGAGGTTTGATATATTGCTGAGCAAAGTCCCGGGCAGTTTGAGCTACTTGTCTGGTCAGCTCAGAAGATTGAAAATTCATACAAGTATAATCGTTGGTGATATTGTAATAACTGTGCCACTCCAGGTCTAGGGGTGGCACAGTCTTGGGCCTTCAAATGAAGGCAAGCAATCGTTATCACTCCCATCACTCCCATCATTAAAGGCAGGTGCAAGGTAAGGGAAAAACAAATTAAAACTAACAAGTGTTAGTAAAAATAAGGGGCAACTATATACCAGTTGGGACACGGAAGAAAGTAACACCTATTTCTTTTTATCCGGAAACATCAGTTGAATTGCAGTTGTAAACCATCATATGCCAGGTGAATCCCTTCCGGAAGTTCAGCCTCTATTTCGGCATGAAGACCCAACTGGTGTGAAATATGTGTAAAATAAGCAGCCGGTACTTTTAATTCCCGTGCCAGCAAAATGGCTTCTTCTAATGTAAAATGGGAAATATGCTTTTGCTTGCGCAATGCATTTAATACCAGCACTTCACTGCCTAATATTTTTTCTTTCTCAGCTGCATCAATCCGGTTTGCATCTGTGATATATGTGAACTTCCCGAACCGGAAACCCAGTACCGGCATCTTCAAATGCCAGACAAGGATGGGCGTAACGGGAATATCTCCAACAATAAAAGTTTCAAGGGTTATCGTATTTAAATTTAATTCCGGGATCCCGGGATATTTGGTATCGGCGAAAGCATAATAAAAATCCCTTCGTAAAGCCTCTTCCGTTAAGGAATCAGCATAAATCTCCATGGGCTTTTTGGAAAAAAAATTGAAGGCCCTGATATCGTCAAGTCCTGCCAGGTGATCTTTATGCGGATGGGTAAACAATACTGCATCGAGATGTTTTACTTTTTGACGAAGCATCTGGTACCGGAAGTCGGGACCGGTATCTACTACCAACCGGGTATAAGGAGACTCAACAAGAATACTGGAACGAAGCCGGTTATCTTTTTTATCCCGGGAAATACATACTTCGCAATCACAGCCAATCATCGGTACACCACTGCTGGTGCCACTGCCCAGAAATGTTATTTTAAGCGGGGGATACACAGGTAAAAATAAGCCCGCCGGGCCAAAAAATAAAAAATGAAAATTGCCGGGCAGGAAATGAGCGGGGAATAATCATAAGGAAGAATAAGTAAAAATCCCCTCTCCGATTTTTCATTTCTCAGACATCAGGCCAATTTCTCCGGGCTCTCAGTCTGTAATTTGGAGATGATTTCGATATACAGTTTTTTCGATTCCTGGGTCAGTGTTTCCGTATTAATATCCAGTTGCGGAATCAGCTCTAACAGAGTATTAATGCGACCCTCAGTTTGCAGAAATTTATTCAATACCACAACTTTCCTGTCCTCAAGTATGCAATAGCCGCTTTGAAAAGTTCCCCTTTCATAGCGAAGTACATAACCCATTTCTTCAGGAATGGCCTCTAATTTATCCAGGGTATATTGCGTGTATTTCATAGTGAATGGTAACTAATCAATAGTGAATTAATTAAACAAATGTAAAATACTCTTTACCGGAAAAGAGCGGATGGCCATTATTATTTTCCACACACCGCGCACTAATTACTTTATTTACTTTGCATTTTTATTACCGGCACAATCATTTCTTCCAGGCTAACTCCCCCATGCTGAAAAGTGTTCCGGTAATAATTGACATAATAATTATAATTGTTCGGATAACACAAAAAGCTGTCCTCCTTAGCAAAAATGAAGGATGAATTAATAGTGGGTACCGGTAAGCCCGCTTCTCTCGGGTCGCGGAACGCCAGTACTTCTTTAGGTTCATAATTCAGGTTACGTCCATGTTTGTACCGGAGATTGGTGGTGGTTTGCTTATCTCCCACTACTTTACAGGGAGTTTTTACCCGCACGCTGCCATGATCGGTAGCCAGAATGATTTTGATATTTTTATCGGCAATCTTTTTCAATGCCTGGTGGAGCGGGGAATGCTCAAACCAGGATGTGGTGATACTCCGGTAACTTATTTCATCGCTGGCAAGCTCTTTCAGCACTTCCATTTCTGTTCTGGCATGGCTCAGCATATCCACGAAATTGTAAACAATAACATTGATATCATTATTCAGCAGATTATGAATATTATTCAATAGGTCAAGCCCGGCCTGGTTATTGACCACTTTGGTATAGGAAATTTTTAAATCAGCCTTACCCAGCCGTTTCAATTGCGCCCGGAAAAGTTCTTCTTCATGCAGATTTTTTCCGCCCTCTTCTTCATCATTTTTCCACTGCAAGGGAAATTGTTTTTCAATATCCATCGGCATCAGCCCGGCAAAAATGGCATTACGGCAATACTGGGTGGCCGTGGGGAGTATACTGTAAAAACTTTCTTCTTCCTGGATCCGGAAACTCTCGGAAAAAATGGGCTGAATGGCCTTCCATTGATCGAAACGTAAATTATCAATCAGCACAAAAAATAAAGGCACCCCTTTTTCCAGGTGTGGCAAAACTTTAAATTTCATCAGGGTGTGACTCATAACCGGGCCCTCTGTACTCCTGGGACTTACCCAGCCCGCATAATTTCTCGAAACAAATTTGAAAAATTCTGTATTGGCTTCACTCTTCTGGCTTTGCAATATTTCCTGCATTTCTGGGCTGTCACTCTTTTCCATTTCAAGCTCCCAGTAAACTAATTTCCGGTAAATGTCCATCCATTCATTATAATCGGGATTGCTGTTAAGTGCCGTGAATAAATGGCGAAACTGCTGTTGATAGGCGGTGGTTGTTTTTTCTGCCACCAATCTGCGGTTATCAATTATTTTTTTCAAACTCAGCCAAACCTGGTTAGGGTTAACGGGCTTGATAAGGTAATCACTTATCTGGCTGCCGATGGCTTCATCCATCAGGTTTTCAGTTTCGTTTTTGGTAATCAAAACGACCGGGAGCGACTGGTTTATTTCTTTTATTTTGGCCAGTGTTTCCAGTCCGGTAATGCCGGGCATACTTTCATCGATCAGCACTACATCCACCGGGTTATCCTTTACATAATCAATGGCATCAAACCCATTCGTGAAGGTTTGTACCTCATATCCTTTATTCTCCAAAAATAATTTCTGGGATTGCAAACTTTCGATTTCGTCATCCACCCATATAATTCTTGCTACTGCCATGTTTGTATCTTGTTGCTGGTTACGGGTTACTGGTTACTTGTCACTGGTTATTTTCCAAAGGAAAAGTTCTTGCATCCTTAGCAAAGCTAAACAGAGACAAAAAACCAGCACCCAGCCAAAAATAGCTTATTAAATTCACCCTTTGTACTTTTGTCGGCTGCCTTGTACGGGCCTTTAACAAAAAAGCAACAATGAAGTCAGTCCGCAAAATCATCAATGACCCGGTCTATGGTTTTATTACTATTGATCACCCGTTGATACTGCAAATAATTTCTCATCCCTGGTACCAGCGGCTGCGCAATATTCACCAGATGGCTTTTGCTCATTTAGTCTATCCGGGAGCGGTTCATTCCAGGCTGCATCATTCATTGGGGGCTTACCACTTAATGACTACGGCACTGAGTGAATTAAAAAGCAAAGACGTTGATATCACCGCAGCAGAAGAGTTGGGAGCCAAAGTGGCCATATTGTTACATGATATCGGCCATGGACCATTTTCCCATGCCCTGGAAAATGAGCTGATCAAAGATGTGCATCATGAAACGATCTCCATACTGCTGATGCGGAAATTAAATGAAGAATTTAGCGGGCAACTGCAAACAGCCATTGACATTTTTACCAATAACTATCCCAAAAGATTTTTACACCAGTTAGTTTCCGGTCAGCTGGATGTGGACCGCATGGATTATCTGAACCGGGATAGTTTTTTTACCGGCGTTGCGGAAGGCGTGATCGGGTATGACCGCATCATCAAAATGCTGACAGTAAAGGATGGCGATCTGATGGTGGAGGAGAAAGCTATTTACTCTATTGAAAAATTTTTAGTGTCCCGCCGCCTTATGTACTGGCAGGTCTACCTCCACAAAACAGTATTGTGTGCTGAAATGATGCTAATAAAAATCATCCGTCGCGCCAAAGAGCTTATCGGGAATGGGCAAACCGCTACAGCAGCAACAGAGGAATTAAATTTTTTTTTAAAAAATTCCAATGCCGATAGGCCCATAGAACAGCATCTGGAAACCTTTTGCCGGCTTGATGATCATGACATGATGACCACTATTAAAAACTGGAGTCACCATCCTGATAAAATATTAGCCACTCTTTGCCGTTCTTTAGTGGAACGAAAATTGCTCAAAGTAAAATTACAGGCAGCCCCTTTTGAGTCGGCTTTTATTAAAGACAAAACAAGTGAAGCCTGTAAGACTTTCGGCATCACTGAACAAGAATCGGAATATTTTGTATTTACCGGTGAAGCCAGTAATACAACCTACGATCCGGGAGACGAACGCATCAATATTTTATTCAAGGATGGAACCATAAAAGACATTTCTAAAGTGGACAATGCCCTGATCCAGCATAACCTGAAAGGAGCAGTTAAAAAATATTACATTTGTTATTATCGTTGCTAGTTGCTGGGTATAGGTCACTGGTAAGAAACCCTCATTCAATAAGACCCAAACCAGGAGCAAGCATCCAGAAACCAGAAATATGCAATTCACAGCATTACAAATAGCCCAATTAACCGCAGGCACTGTAGAAGGCAATGCCCATGTCGCTGTGGCTTCTTTTGGAAAAATTGAAGAAGCGAAAGAAGGGCAACTAACTTTTTTTGCCAATCCCAAGTACGAAGATTTTTTGTATCGTACAAAAGCCTCCATTGTTATTATTAATGATACCTATGAGTTGAAGCAACAGGTACCCGCAACGCTTATCCGTGTACCGGATGCTTATACGGCATTTGCCACTTTGCTCAGTAAGTACCAGGAGATAATGCAACTGCAGCTCATTGGTATCCAGGAACCCGGCTATAGGGCAAAAACAGCGTGTTATGGGCAAAATGTTTTTATCGGTGCTTTCACTTACCTGGGTGAACATGTAAAAATCGGCGACAACTGTAAAATTTTTCCCCAGGTCTATCTCGGGGATAATGTCTCTATTGGTGATAACTGTATAATTCATCCCGGTGTAAAAATTTATGCTGATTGTAAAGTCGGAAACCAGGTTACGATACATGCCGGATCGGTAATCGGCAGTGATGGTTTTGGTTTTGCCCCTCAAGCAGATGGCAGTTTGAAAAAAGTACCCCAGATCGGAAATGTAATTATTGAAGACCTGGTGGAGATAGGATCTAATACAACGATAGACAGGGCCACCATTGGTTCAACCATTATAAAAAGCGGGGCAAAGCTTGATAACCTGATCCAGATTGCCCATAATGTGGAAATAGGCAATAGAACAGTAATAGCGGCCCAGGCAGGGATCAGTGGCAGTACGAAAATAGGTAATGGGGTGATGATAGGCGGACAGGCCGGCATTGTCGGTCATATTCAGATTGCAGATGGCTCAAAAATCAATGCACAGGCCGGACTGGGCAAATCATTAAAAATACCCGGTTCTGTTGTTACCGGCTCGCCGGCTTATGATTATAATAAAGCCATACGAAGTCAGTCATTGGCCCGTAACTTACCAGAGATGGAAAAAAGAATTAAAGAACTGGAAGCCCTGGTGAAACAGTTGCTTAAAGAAAAAATTGCTTAGCGTTTGCATAATTAATATCCGATGAAAATCTGCGGTTTCACTTTTGTTCGCAATGCGGTTAAATATGATTACCCGGTTGTAGAATCTATTACATCCATTCTCCCCATTGTTGACCAGTTCATCGTTAGTGTAGGCAATTGCGCCGATGGCACATTGGAACTTATTGAATCCATCGGGTCACCAAAAATAAAGATTGTGCATTCTGTCTGGAATGATTCACTTAAAGAAGGTGGCCGGGTACTTGCGGCTGAGACAGATAAAGTATTAGCCCAGGTTCCGGCTGATTATGACTGGGCTTTTTATCTGCAGGCCGATGAAGTGGTGCATGAAGAGGATCTGGACCCTATTGTTAAAGCTGCCAGCCAGTATGTCCATGATAAAAGAGTAGAGGGATTTCTTTTTAACTATATACATTTTTACGGAACATATGATTATGTAGGTGATTCCCGCCGATGGTATGGGCATGAAATAAGATTGATCAGGAATAATGGCACCATTTCATCCTACCGGGATGCACAGGGGTTTCGAACCCGGCAAAATAAAAAACTGCGGGTAAAAAAAATTGATGCCAAAATCTATCACTATGGCTGGGTACGCCATCCGCATAAACAATTAGAAAAGCTCAGTAATTTTTACAGTCTTTGGAACGGAGAAAAATATGCCGTCCCCCAATTGAAGGACAATGACCAGTTTGATTTTTTAAAAGATGCTGATTCTCTGGCTATTTTCAAAGGCACGCATCCCGGGGTCATGCAAAAAAGAGTTGGTGAAAAAAATTGGCAGGCCGATTTTGATGTGCGTTTGAAAAATTTTTCAGCAAAAGACCGCCTGCTCTACCGGATAGAGAAACTAACGGGTAAACGGTTATTTGATTACAGAAATTACCGTATCATCTGAACATAACCTCCGGTTTTGGGGGTAAATCCTATCTTTGCCCGCATGATTTCTTCGACAAAAAATAAGCCTTATATTGCTGATATTATGACTGCTAATTTCAACCCGGACAAACAACACACCCTGAAATCGGCTGTTAATATCTCAGGCACTGGTCTTCATACTGGCGTCATGGCCGACCTTACCCTGAAGCCTGCCAGCCCGGGTTTTGGTTACCAGTTTCAGCGTATTGATTTGCCCAATCAGCCCGTCATCAAAGCGGATTGTGACCTGGTCACTGATGTGAGCCGGGGCACTACCCTCGAGGCCAATGGTGCCAAAGTCAGTACCGTTGAGCATGTGCTGGCTGCCCTGGTTGGTATGGGAGTGGATAATTGTCTTCTTGAAATAAATGGTCCTGAAATGCCTATCATGGACGGAAGTTCTGAGCCTTTTGTGGAATTGATCGAAGAAGCCGGAGTAATAGAACAGGATGCGGCAAAACTTTGGTACAGCATTGATGAAAATATATATCATTACGATGAAGAAAAGAGGGTCGACATGGTGATTATGCCTGCCCGGGAATACCAGGTTACTACTTTAATAGATTTCAATTCTCCGGTGTTGGGTACACAACATGCCGGTCTGAAACATATCAAAGATTTTAAAAAAGAGATCGCACCCTGCCGCACATTTTGTTTTTTACATGAGCTGGAAATGCTGCTCGACAATAACCTGATCAAAGGCGGTGATGTCAACAATGCTATTGTAATAGTTGACAAACCGGTAGATGAAAAAGAAATGGCACGGCTGAAAACAATTTTCAGAAAAGATACAATTGAAATCAAAAGTGAAGGTTATCTGAACAATCTTGAACTTCGTTTTCCGAATGAACCGGCCCGGCATAAACTGCTAGATGTAATCGGCGATCTTGCTTTGATCGGTTATCCGATCAAAGGTCGTGTAATTGCCAACCGGCCCGGGCACAGCAGTAATATAGAGTTTGCAAAAAAAATCAAAAAGTATATAAAAAAGAATAAACACACCAAAGGGATCCCTTTGTATGATCCAAATCAGCCTCCGGTATACGACCAGCAGTTTATTGAAAAAAAACTACCCCATCGTTATCCTTTTGCCCTGGTCGACAAGATTATTGAATTAAGTGATACCCATATTGTGGGAATAAAAAATGTGACTTTTAATGAATGGTTCTTCCAGGGGCATTTTCCCGGAAATCCCGTAATGCCGGGTGTCTTGCAAATTGAAGCATTAGCCCAGTGTGGTGGCATCCTTGCCATAAACCTGAGTGGGGAAGGACAATACGATACCTATTTCCTTAAAATAGACAATTGTAAATTCAAAAATATGGTGAAGCCGGGTGACACCCTTATTCTTAAAATGGAATTGACTACCCCGATCCGTCGTGGTATTTGTGAAATGAAGGGTACAACTTATGTTGGCAATAAAGTGTGCGCCGAAGCGGACCTGGTGGCGCAGATCGTAAGGCGATAATAGCTTTTTTTTCTCTCTGAAAGCCGGGTAATTTTCCCGCTTTATTAAAGCCTCTTTTTTTTAATAAAAACACCCAAAAAGACCCTGCTAAAACGGGCTACCCGCCTGTTATTTCGTACATTTGTCAGTATTAATTTTTTCATTTTTAATCATAGGATTACACCATTTTTATGACCACAGAAGCCAAAGAAAAAGCAGCTGCCATTTCAGCCGGGTACAGTGCAGATAGTATTCAGGTCTTAGAAGGCCTCGAGGCTGTTCGAAAACGCCCGGCGATGTATATTGGGGATATAGGTGTTAAAGGTTTGCATCACCTTGTGTACGAAGTTGTGGACAATTCTATAGATGAAGCGCTGGCAGGTTATTGTAAAAATATTTTTGTAACCATCCATGAAGATAATTCGGTTTCCGTGGAGGATGATGGTCGTGGTATACCTACTGCCATGCATACCAAAGAAAAACGTTCCGCGCTGGAAGTAGTAATGACAGTACTTCATGCCGGTGGCAAATTTGATAAAGGTTCTTATAAAGTTTCGGGTGGATTGCATGGAGTGGGTGTTAGTTGTGTAAATGCATTAAGCAAATTGCTTTTGGTTACCGTGAACCGGGATGGAAAAACTTTCGAACAGGAATATAAAATCGGGGTGCCTCAATATGCTGTCCGGGAAACAGGCAACAGCGAAAAAACCGGAACCAAAGTTCATTTCTGGCCTGATGATTCTATTTTCATCACCTTAGTTTACAATAAAGATATTCTCGAAGGCCGGCTCCGTGAGTTATCGTACCTCAACCGGGGAGTCCGTATCGTATTAAATGATCATAGAGAAAAAGAAGAAGATGGTTCGGTATATACGAATGCTTTTTATAGCGAAGGCGGTATCACGGAGTTTGTAGAAATGCTGGATACCAGTGCTGGCCGTAATCCCCTTATTCCTAAAGTTATTTTTGTAGAAGGTCATGATCCGAATACGAATGTCATGGTTGAAGTGGCCCTGAGTTATAATGATAGTTATAATGAACATATTTATTCATATGTGAATAATATCAATACCATTGAAGGAGGGACCCACGTATCCGGTTTTCGACGGGCCCTTACCAGGGTTTTCAAAAGTTACGGAGACAAACAGGGTTTATTTGAAAAAGCCAAAGTTCAAATTGAAGGTGATGACTTCCGGGAAGGGTTGAGCGCCATCATTTCTATTAAAGTTCCTGAACCCCAGTTTGAAGGACAGACTAAAACCAAATTGGGTAACAACGAGGTCATGGGCGTGGTAGACTCCACAGTATCAAAAGTACTGGAGGCTTACCTGGAAGAAAATCCAAGAGAAGCCAAGAATATTGTTGCCAAAGTTATCCTGGCTGCTCAGGCAAGAGCTGCGGCCAGAAAAGCAAGAGAACTTGTACAACGTAAATCTGTGTTAAGCGGGGGCGGGTTACCCGGCAAACTGGCTGACTGCTCAGACCGTGATCCAAACCGGTGCGAATTATACCTTGTGGAGGGTGATTCTGCAGGTGGCACAGCCAAACAGGGAAGAGACAGAAGCTTTCAGGCTATTCTTCCTCTAAGAGGTAAGATTTTGAATGTTGAGAAAGCAATGGAACATAAGATATATGATAATGAAGAGATAAGAAATATGTTTACGGCTCTTGGTGTAAAAATGGGAACTCCTGAAGACCCGAAAGCCCTCGACCTGAGCAAACTCCGTTATCATAAGCTTATTATTATGACTGATGCTGATGTGGATGGAAGCCATATTGCCACATTGATCCTGACTTTTATCTACCGCTACATGACTGAATTGGTAAAGCAAGGTTATGTGTACATTGCCCAACCGCCTTTATACCTGATCAAAAAAGGCAAAGAACAAGCCTATGCCTATAATGAAATTCAACGAAAAACCCTGGTAGAAAAAATAGGCGGGGGTAAAGATGATTCAGTTAATATTCAACGTTATAAAGGGTTAGGTGAAATGAATGCTGACCAGCTTTGGGATACAACTATGAACCCGGATACCAGAACTTTAAAGCAAATAACGATTGAAAGCGCTGCGGAAGCTGACCGTATTTTTAGTATGCTGATGGGTGACGAAGTGGCTCCGAGAAGAGAATTTATTGAGAGCCATGCTAAATATGCCAAATTGGATATTTAGCTTATAAACGATTTAAAATTAACAACTTAGCCCCATATTCAAGGGGCTTTTTTATGCCTGTTTTCAAATTTTCCGGCTTAAAACCCGCCAGAATGCTTAATTTCAATAATTACTAACTCAAAAACTATTGACCATGTCTGATGTAAAAATCACAGCCTACAACGTAAAAACCAAAGAAAAGGGAGTTGAGATGTTCGATGCTGTAATCACCAAAACAGCCAAAGGAGCTTATATGGCCCAGGGAAATGACGGAAAAGGAAACAAACTCACTACCCTTATGGGTGGTGAAAAAGCCTTAGCTGCTATTAAAGCAGGGATTGCCAAGCAGGGCTGGTAAAAGAAGCTAATTATTGAAATATCCCCTTCTGCTTTCAGCAGAAGGGTTTTTTATTGCTTTATTATTCTGAATGCCTGTTTTTTCAAACCCGATGAGGCTTCCAATAAATAGATGCCAGAGGTAAAAGCTTTATCCTGCATATCGATTGCCAATTTCTGTAAAAAACCGGAGGCAATTGAAGTGTATTGTTTAATATTCTTACCGGTCGCATCGAAAATTCTTAGTGTCAGCGGCTCCCCTTCAGGGACCTGGTAAACGAGGTAGAATATTCCTGCTGAAGGATTGGGGTATACCTGCCATTGTAAATCATTGGCAAACAAAACAGGCCTGACAGGGGAATAGCTGAAACTTCCATCGTTATCAATTATTTTCAACCGATAATACCTGACACCCGTCTTATTATTTTCAAGATCAGTAAAATTATACCGCTGCTCACGAGTTGAATTGCCCTGGCTGCCTATCTGCCCAATTTTACTAAACTGGTTTTGTTGATATCCGCTATTTCCCTGTGCTACTTCAATTTCAAATCGGTTTACATTAAACTCAGATGCGGTCACCCATTCTGCCAGTACATCTTTATTATTTTTCTTTTTTGCGTTGAAGCTAATGAGCCTGAGTGGCAGCGGTGTATTGTTGTTAAGCCCACCATTACTTAACCAGAATTCTGAAAAATCTTTTACTTTAAATTCCGCATAATATCCTTTATCAAAAGGCACTATTGTGTTTTTTCCGGCATTAATAAATAAATAATTACCAGGAAGATTATCAGCCAGTGTACCATTTTCCCGGCTATCATCTGCATCGCTGTATTTGGTCTCTCCCAGTTCATACGCCATAGTTGGCTTATAACAATAAGCACATCCGGTGGCATTAATCAAGGCCTCTGTTTCTGTATCCAGGAAATAAAACCGAACGCTGGCAGAATCAGTAAGATTCACCGTTGCCGGTTTAATGGTAATATTCCTGTTATGATAAAACTGATCGCTGTTGATACGAACTGATCCGGTATGGATATATGCCTGCACATCTGTATTCCCCATTGCCTGTACCGGAGATTTTACGGAGGCCACCAATTTGCCACCAGGAGAAATAAAATCAACCCAGTCCGCTCCACCAGGAATATTTACTGTCACCGGTGATACCATGGTAACACCATCATAAATACCATTGGGGTTATTATAGATATGAATATCATCGATCGCTACACCATCCCTGTTTACGGCAGGATCCGATATAACAACAAGCCTTAAACGTAATTCTGTTAGTTGAACGACTGGAACTGGAATAGTGGTTAAAGGAATTGTAGCCACATGCCAACGGGAATAATTCTGTACACTCCAGAGTTCAATACCGGAAGTAAAGTCTTTATTGTACCAATTGGTACCAACACCATAGGCACCCAACGTATCCCAGATCTTTCCGTCTAAAGAATATTCCATATAAGCCCCATCACAAAGTCCGGAACCACAATCTTCCAGGTCAAGAGCCAGACTAAAGCTCAGGGTGGGTGCTGTCATTGTGGAAACATTATAACAGGGGGAATACAAATAGGATTTTTCATAATCATTATAATTACCCGTGATCCTGGTTTTCCAGGCTTTGCTGCCACTGGCGGCCCTTTTTATTTTAGAAGATGCGGGGGTACCATATTCCCAGGAGCTATTCTTTCCAGCGCTATACCAGGAGCCATTTCCTGATTCAAAATTTTGTAAATAAGGTGTTGCATTAGTTACAGTAATGATGGAAGAATTTACCAGGCTCAAACTTAAAGTGTCGTTTTCAGGGTAGTTATCAGAACCATAAGTCACTCTCACTTCAATAAGATGTGCCCCTAAAGCAACCAGGTTTGCTGTAGTAGTAAACGTGAATTGAACGGATGCGTTTGCGCCAATCGAAGGTATTAACTCGTCCGATACAAATGCGCCACCATCCACCCGAAAGCTTACCGGAACATTATTAACGATCGTATTAGAACTGTTACGAACTGTAATGGTAACCGGGGTAGTAGCATTTAATGCACAACTCGCAGCAGCAGGTGCATCAATGCTTATCATCTGCATATCATCGGTCACTTTGTATAATCTTATATCATCAAAGGTGTAACCGGCTCCGCCATCGTTATCAGCGGCCTGATGCTGTCCGTATTGTCCCCAGCGCACCTGGAAACTTGGTGAAAAAATTTGCGCCGGAGCAGCAGCCAGTATATCACTTACTTCCAGGCTTGATGTCAGTTTGAAGGATCCGTCAACAGGATTTTGATTGGCAAACAAATCATAGATTTCTTTCCAGCTATCTGCATCGCTACCTCTTATCCATACTTTATGGGCCGTATTACTTCCCTGGCCATGATTCTTATACCGGAAGTCCATCCTTATTTCGTCGGAAGCCGGGTTATAACCCGTAAAATCTATATTATAGGTACCCGTCAGGGAATCCGTGTTACCACCATTGTAACGGTCTGCATCCAATGTCAATGCCCTGTTACCAGAATAGGCTATCCCGGTATTGATGAATGTTCTTATTCTTCCATAAATGGAATTATTTACAAAATCATATCTATCCAGGTTTTGCAAACCCATTTGCGGGGTAGTAAATAACTGGACCGGCGCAGCATCCATGTTATCAGTAAAGGGTAATGTTATCAGCGGGTTATCTAATTGCTTTATAACCAGGGTTCGGGTATTATTCGCCAATACGGGATCACCGGTTTTGGTCACAGTAACCTCAATATTGTATATGTTCACATTTGAAAGATCTATAGGAGCAAGAAATGTATAGTCATAGGTTGCTCCTGCAATGATAGTTGGTGCTACAGCCGGGTCTGTTACTGTTAAACCACCATTAATCGAATAACTGAAAGTTAATGTTGATGTTGAGGCCATGTCGTCCAGGTTCTTTACCCTAACAGTAAGCGGAATGCTGTTGGTGAGTTCTGTTGATGTTAGCTTCCTTCCTGAAGACACAGGAGATACGAAACCATCAAGCTTGATGTCATCATTTGAAATAACTCCACTACAGCTACCGCTATCCGGTTTTCTTGTGACAGCGATCCCTCTTCTGCCCGGGCTGTTACTAACGCCAATCAAAGGCCTTACACTTGCCCAGTACACAGAATCTTTGGACAATCCGCTAAATGTGTAAGTAAAGATTGAATTGGCAACCGTAGCGACGTGAAGCATTTCATCTCCCTGGAGCATCATTACTTCGTAACCGGTAGCACCTGTAACGGGCGTCCAGTCAATAGAAAAATAGTCTTCGCATTGAATGGCGGAAAGACTAACATTAATTGTATCACAAATAATAAAAGGAAGGCTGGTGCTGGAAAGCCCGGTACCGTTTCTGCTGATACGAAGCAGGGCCTGGTCGGTGGCTACCAGAGGAGCTTTAAACCACTCACTGGGATTGGGAGTAAAATAAAAATAATCTCTTCTATTCGACTCAATATTATTTCTTAACAATATCCAGTTATTCCCGTTATCAATGGAATAGTCAAGTGTAAAAGTATTTTCCGGATCACCGTATGAATCCCACCTGACAATAATATTTTCTCCATGCAGATAGGGTTCTCCTCCTATGGGTGATACCAGTTTGGTTTCCAGCGGAACAAAATCATAAACAATAAAATATTGCTGAGGAGAATTTTGGGTAATATTTGTCGGAAGAATCCGGATAGTATAATTACCTGCAACCGGATTCTTAATTACCACCTGTTCGATATTATTTATATGATCAACACCATTAGTAGCATCATTTTTTATATTAGCGGGTAACGTATCCAGTACAAGAGGCAGAATAGTGGCAGGTAAAGGAGTTACTACTTCCAGATCAAGATCATTCACCAGTGTTTGGGAGGCGAGAACTGCAGCCTCAGGATCATTCCAGTATAGCATAACTTTAAAGGAAGCCAATCCCGCAGGTACATTTACTAATACGGTTTGAGGTGATCCCTGATCAATAGCTGAAGTAGCATAATGATTACTCTCAAGCATTTCAACTGCACGTGCGAAATTTGCAACACCAAAACCATGGGTGTAGTCGGGGCCCGGCTTACCCCAATCATCTGCGCTGTTACAGACCAGTGCTTTCATCAATCCATTTTTGGGATTCAAACCCGGCGGATGCAGCAGTCTGTATTTTTCGTATAATAAAGCAAGACCCCCTGCTATGGCTGGTGAAGCCATGCTTGTCCCGGTATTTTCCCAGTAATAATCAAAAGGCGGTGGGACAGTAGACTCAATAAAAGTCCCGACTGCAACAATTTCAGGTTTAATTCTGCCATCCCGCACCGGTCCGCGACTTGATTGTTCATATATTCTTCCCTCCCTGGGTCTGAAATTTCCAGTAGTTATTATATTCTTAGCAGACTGATAGCCACCAAGAACCGTTCTGAAACTATCCTGCATTGGCGGACATGTAAAGAATCCGCTGTTGCCCGCTGCAAATACAGTCTGCAAATTGGGAAGGCTGAATGCCTGCTCATCCAATATCCGGGAGTATAAATCATACACACCAAAACTTGAACATTCACTAACATTATTGCCATAGGAATTATTCGTAATGACCATACCATAATCCGATACATAGGCTGGTGCATTGACCAGAATATTTGAAAAGATCTGGGATATGATTGTTGATTTAGGCGCAAAACCGGTTCTTAATTCATTACGGATACCTGCACCCCCAACAATACCGGTAACATGAGTACCATGAAAACTATAACCACCCGCAGCACGGCTGATCAGCCTTTTTGTAAAATCCACATGTTGCTGAGGGTCTCCATCTTCTCCTATACCAACTACTACTCCGCTTCCTTTTAGATTTTTCCCTCCGACACTTAGAGGCGCCCCAAGCAATGTAGCCCTAACACCATCCCTTCCCCAGTTTGTCCAAGTCGGGCTCAAAGGTTGATCTTCACCCGGAGCTGCTTCTACATACTCAACGAACGGTAATAAAGCCAATTCGCCCAACCGTTGAACGGCTAACCGCAATGCTATTATATGATTATCCTTAAAAAGTGATGAGATAATATCTATATTCCTGTTTCGCAATTCATTCGCAACTGTTTCAAAAGAAAAAGATTTGGGAAAGCAGATCCACACATCAACAGTTCCGGCTACTTTAACAGCATGGGCCGGAAAATTTCCAAGAGCCAATTCCGGTTGCATTTTTTGAAGGGAAGAAAGTTCAATTACCGATCTTGCTTTTACCTCTGTTAAGAAGGATGCATTTAAAGAACCCGTTATCGTTACAGTGTATGCATTGTTGGGAATATAATCCAGCAGTTCAATTCCGGCCAGCTTTAATTGTTGCTTTATTGATTCTGTCGGGATTTGTTCAAACTGGATAATGGCAAAAGTTTTTCCGGAAACCGGGTTTGTATTTCTGCTAAACTGATTCAGTCTTTCTGCAGTAATATTTTTTTCAGGAGTAAGTGTCCCGCTTTTCAGCAATAATTGATACCGGGATTCATCCTGTGCCGCCAATGACAGGGTGAAAAGCAGCAGTGCAGCTATCACGGGAATGGGATTGGGTTTCATAGTGACTATTAGGTGGCTTAAAAATAGTATAAATCCCCGAGAAAAGCCAATACTGTGAAGGGTTGGGTACCAATTGGTAAGATTTCCTAAACGGGATTTCCGGAAGCCGGGAAACAATAAGAATGCATCAATTGTAAAAAACGATGCATCTCTTCCATGTTTTTAATATCATTCGCAATCAGCATAAACAACTTACCGGTTTGTTTCAGTTTAGCTTTGTTGGTTTCTGTTTGCAGAAACTGAATTACTTTCCGGAAAGTTTCTGATTCAAAATAGGGCGAGTCCGGGCGGTTGATAAAGAAGCAGCGGAGTGTATATTCTTTTAATGACATTTTTTCAAAGCCCAGACCAACAGCCAGCTTTCGACATCTAACGGTGATGAATAAATCTTCCACGGGTCTGGGCAAAACCCCAAACCTGTCTTCCATTTCTGCTTTCATGATAACAAGGTCTTCCTCTGTTTCGCAATTGTCCAGGCGCTGGTATAAAGACAGTCGTTCCGTAATACTTTCTACATATTCATCCGGGATTAATATTTCCAGGTCTGTATCAATGGTACAATCCTGCACAAAATCATCCTGACGGGCGATTTCCTCTTTGAACAATTCTTTAAACTCAGTTCGTTTTAATTCTTTAATAGCTTCGTCCAGGATTTTCTGGTACATTTCAAAACCGATCTCTGCCATAAAGCCGCTTTGCTCGCCACCCAGCATATTTCCTGCACCCCGGATATCCAGGTCCCGCATGGCAATCTGAAAACCGCTTCCTAATTCACTGTGCTGCTCCAATGTTTGTAATCTTTTTCTGGAATCATCCGGCAGTGTCCTCAAAGGTGGCGACAGTAAATAACAGAATGCTTTTTTATTGCTCCGGCCTACCCGTCCCCGCAACTGGTGCAGATCACTCAATCCAAACTGGTGCGCATTATTGACGATGATCGTATTTACATTCGGAATATCAACCCCGCTCTCCACTATGTTAGTGCAGATCAATACATCATATTTTCTGTCTATAAAATTTAATATCCTTTCTTCCAGGTGATGACCTTCCATTTGTCCGTGTGCATACCCAATGCTTAGATCGGGGCACAGGGCCTGGATGATGGCAGCCATTTCTGCCAGTCCGGCAATACGATTGTAAATAAAGAATACCTGTCCTCCTCTCTCTGTTTCATAATAGATAGCTTCCCGGATAAAATCTTCATTGTAAACCAGCACTTCAGTTTGAATGGGTTGGCGGTTTGGCGGTGGTGTATTCATGATACTCAGATCCCGGGCACCCATCAATGAAAATTGTAATGTTCTTGGAATGGGTGTAGCCGTTAACGTCAAACAATCCACCGCTGTGCGGAGCGTTTTTATTTTTTCTTTATGGGCTACCCCGAATTTTTGCTCTTCATCAACTACCAGCAAACCCAGGTTTTTAAATTTGACCTCTTTACCCAGCAAACCATGTGTCCCGATAATAATATCAACTTTTCCTTCTTCTAATTTTTTTAATGTTTCTTTTTTCTCTTTGGCCGATTTAAAACGATTGATGTAATCCACCGTAACCGGAAAGTCTTTTAAACGTTCGCTGAAAGTCTGGAAATGCTGAAAGGCCAGGATGGTTGTAGGAACTAAAACTGCTGCCTGTTTTCCATCAATACAGGTTTTGAATGCAGCCCGGATCGCTATTTCGGTTTTTCCAAAGCCTACATCACCACAAACCAGACGGTCCATCGGTGCTGATGATTCCATATCTTTCTTTACATCGGCCGTTGCTTTACTCTGGTCCGGAGTATCTTCATATATAAAAGAGGCTTCCAGTTCTGTTTGCATATAATTATCCGGCGTGTGCTGAAAGCCCTGCTGTGCTTTTCGTTTGGCGTATAGCTTTATCAGGTCGAAAGCGATTTCTTTGACTTTTGTTTTTGTTTTCTCTTTTAAACGGTTCCAGACATCGCTACCCAGTTTATTTATTTTCGGTACACTGCCCTCTTTGCCGGTGTACTTCGCAATCTTATGCAGGCTGTTAATATTTACATAGAGAATATCAGTGTCTTTATAAATAAGCCGGACCGCTTCCTGTACTCTTCCGTTCACTTCTAATTTCTGCAAACCGCTGAATACTCCAACGCCATGGTCCATATGCGTGACGAAGTCGCCGGGTTGTAATTCACGAAGTGTCCGAAGCGTTATTGCCTTGTTCTTATTATAGGCTTGTTTTACTTTATATTTATGATATCGTTGAAAGACCTGGTGGTCTGTATAACAAACTATTTTCTGGTTTTCATCAATAAAACCTTCATGAATGGAAACATTCACCGGGTTAAAAACAATTTCAGCTTTCAGATCGTCAAAGATGCTTTGCAACCTTTCCAGCTGTTTGGGGTTTTCGGCAAAAATGTAGAGTTGGAATTTTTTTGATTCCCAGTTTTTCAGATCTTTTATCAGGAGATCAAACTGGCGATTAAATGAAGGTTGCTCTTTGGTGGTAAATTCGATTTCAATATCTGCCAAATGAGATTGGTAGCCAAACTCAACAAGATGCTTTTTGGTTAATCCTTCATGGAAACTTCCGGGGCTTATAAAGTCTCGGGCAGTTATATTCTTCTTCTCTATTTTATCTGAGTCGGCTTCCCGGTTAACATTTCCTGACTCATTCATCATTCTCAGGAAAGCCTGTAAATCTTCTTCACTATCGGCCAACCGTTCTTTGCAGAGCTCATAATCCTGCATCCATACAATTGTATTAGCAGGCAAAAAGTCAAACAAGGAAATCCGGTCTTCCTTTTCAAACTGGGTGTGTACATTGGGAATGATACTTACCTGTAATAGTTTTCTTTCACTCAACTGTGTTTCCGGATCAATAATGCGGATAGAGTCCACTTCCGTACCAAATAATTCAACCCGATAGGGTTTTTCGTTGCCATAAGAATAGATATCCAGAATACCACCCCTTATCGCAAACTGTCCCGGTTCAAACACAAAATCAGTTCTTTCAAAACCATATCCAGCCAGTTTCAACAGCAATTCTTCGACATTCAGTTTGTCTCCTGATTTTATTTGAATAATATTAGCGGATAGTGTGCCGGGTAATACCACTTTTTCAAACAGGGCTTCCGGGTAGGTAACTAAAATCTTTTTATTACCACCGGTCGCAATCTTCGTTAAAGCTTCCGTTCTGAGCATGACATGAGAAGCATTGAGCAGTTGAAAATTTTTCCTGTTTTTGAACGATGAAGGGAAATAAAAGACATCCAGCGCTTCCGTCAGGTTCTCCAGCGTGTTATGGAAATAAGCCGCTTCTTCTGCATCATTTAAAATAATAAGATGGTTGAATTGTGAACAGGATGGATGGAGAAAAGCAGCTGCCACCACAAACTGTGACGAACTTCCCTGCAGATTCTTAAGATGTATTTTTTGAGGCTGGGCAAAAGAAAGCCTGTCCGCCAGTTGAAAAAGGCGGGGGGTGTTTTGATACTGTTGCAACAAATCCTTTACACTCATTCGAAATCCAAAGATAAACCATACTTAAAAAAGTAAAACATAATAATTTCCCTGTTTCAGAACATACAAACACATTATTGGTTTTATCTTTATCGAAACCAACGGATAATGGCCCTTCAACCCTGGCGCAAAGGCAACGTAATACGCATTAATGACCTTACTCATAACACCAGGCAGTTTTGGATTGAAGTCCCGGAACTCGAAAAATTTGATTTTGCTCCCGGACAGTTTGTAACGTTGGACCTCCCCATTCATGAAAAATCCATCAAACGCCTGCGTAGCTATTCGATAGCCTCCTGGCCGGACAATACCAATGTATTTGAATTACTGATCGTTCATACCAAGGGAGGGCTTGGCACTACGTATCTTTTTAATGAAGTAACCGTTGGGACTGAACTCAGGTTTCGGGGAGCACAGGGACTTTTTACACTGCCAAAGAAAATAGAAACCCCTCTTTTTTTGATCTGCACGGGCACAGGGATTGCCCCTTTCAGAAGCATGGTTCAATACATCCGTCTACATAAAATAGCCACTAAAAATATTTTTTTAATTTTTGGCTGCCGGAAAAAAGATGACCTTCTTTATTATACGGAGTTAAGAGAATTAGAGCAACAGGTACCCGGTTTCCAATATTATCCCACCTTATCCCGCGAGCATTGGCAGGGTCATTTCGGATATGTTCATCCCATCTACCGGGAACTTTGTAAAAATAAGCCCGAAGCCCTTTTTTTCCTTTGTGGCTGGAAACATATGATCGATGAGGCAAAAAAACATATCCTGGAAATGGGCTATGATAATAAAGCCATATTCCAGGAACTTTACGGGTAAATAAATAATACAAACCAAAAAAAAAACCATGATAATTAACAATTCAATCGTTGATAACTGTCATGTTTTGATTTAACGCATAGTTACTATATTCGTAAAAATCAGGCTGCGTATGGGTGCTTCTTCACTTATTGTTCTAATTATTGCCGCCGTTGCTTTTTCCGGCATTGCCATACTTATTTCAACTTTTGTTTTAAAAGCTTCCACCAATAAACAAAAAGGGGAACCCTATGAATGTGGTATACCCACCCACGGAAAAACCTGGATACAATTAAATGTAGGTTACTATCTATTTGCCCTGATATTCCTGATTTTTGATGTGGAACTGGTCTTTTTATACCCCTGGGCGGTGGTGGCAAAAAGTATGGGCTGGGTAGCATTAATTGAAATCGTTATTTTCTTTTTTATTTTATTCATGGGCTTTTTATATGCCCATAAGAAAGGTGCATTAAAATGGATGTAACCTCACCCCTGCCCTCTCCATAAGTGGAGAGGGAGATTTGCAGGGCACAAAGCCAGCTTATTTGAAGAGTAAAAACATTTTTAGAAAATCTGAATGAGTGAAAAAATAAACATAACTAAAGACGCTTCTCTTATCCCTCTTGCGGGGGGTGGGGAGGTTTTTCCGGGCCAGGTACATGAAACACCGGGTGGTGGAATCGTCCTGAGTAAATTGGATGACGTCATCAACTGGGCCCGGTCCAATTCCCTGTGGCCGCTAACTTTCGCTACCAGTTGCTGTGGAATTGAATATATGTCCGTTGCCGGAGCCAAATATGATTTTTCCCGTTTTGGATTTGAAGTAGCACGAGCCACTCCCCGGCAGGCTGATGTTATCATTATTGCCGGCACGATTGTAAACAAAATGGCTCCCGTTTTAAAAAGATTATACGACCAGATGGCCGATCCGAAATATGTGATTGCCATGGGTGCCTGTGCCATCAGTGGTGGACCTTTCTTTTATAATACCTATTCTGTAGTAAAAGGAGCAGACCACGTGATACCGGTGGATGTGTATGTAGCCGGTTGTCCACCCAGACCGGAAGCATTGATACATGCACTGATAAAATTGCAGGAAAAAATAAAAAGCGGTTTGACAAGAGAACAGATAAGAACAGCCAAAGACTAATTATGCTGAACGAAGAGCTCAAAACCAAAATAACGGAATTGCTGCCTGCCGCCACTTTTGAGGAAGGTGGAGACCCGATAGCTATCGGGTGGCTAACTATTCAAGTGGAGCCCGGAGATTGGTTATCGCTGGCACAGAAGCTTCGTAACGATAATTCCCTGCTCTTCGATTATCTTTTTTGTCTTACCTGTATTGACTGGAAGACACATCTTACCATGGTGTATCATTTATCATCAACCCGGTACAGGCACAATATGGTTGTTAAATCAAAACTGGATAGAAACAAACCGGAAATTGAATCGGTTTCTGCTATATGGAGAACGGCAGATTTTCATGAAAGAGAAGTATATGAAATGTTTGGGGTTAATTTTCTGAACCATCCCGATTTACGTTTATTGATACTGCCGGATGGATGGGAAGGCAAGAACCCGTTGAGAAAAGATTTTGAGGATGCGGTAAATATGATAAAGCTGTAAAAGCCTCCCCAAACCCCTCCGTAAAAGGGGCTTTGCAGGACACAAAACCAGCTTATTTGAATATAAAAACAGATTCGGTAATTATAAATGTACAGGCAAACAGAAATAATAAATGACGCTTCGCAAAACCCCTCTCTGGGAGGGTCTGGTGAAACCGGGGATTTAATTATCAACGTAGGCCCGCAACACCCTGCCACACACGGCGTATTGCATCTTGTTATTACCTTAAACGGTGAAACCATAAAAAAAGTTGAACCGCATTTAGGATTCATCCATCGCTCGATTGAAAAAATGTGTGAGAGCCTGAGCTACCGTCAATTTATTTACGTCACCAGCCGGATGGACTATCTTTCTTCGCATATTAATAACCATGCCTGTGCTTTGTGCGTGGAAAAAGGTCTGCAGGTAGAAATTCCTCCAAGAGCACAGGTGATCCGTGTATTAATGGATGAACTTACCCGAATTGCTTCACATGAACTTTGGTGGGGGGCAATGGCTATGGACCTCGGTGCTTTCACGCCATTCTTCCATGCTTTCCGGGAAAGAGAGTCCATCAATGATATTATGGAAGAAACCTGCGGGGCTAGGCTAACCATGAATTATATAGTGCCCGGAGGGGTGATGCAGGATCTTCACCCTAATTTCCAAAATAAGGTAAAGGCATTCATGCAATTATACAAACGTAAGATCCATGAATATGACGAGCTGGTAACCGGCAATATCATTTTCCAGAACCGTATGAAGAATATTGGCTATTTATCACCCGAAGATGCTATCTCCTATGGATGTTCGGGACCCACCGCCCGGGGCAGTGGGGTAAGTTGTGATATACGAAAAATTTATCCCTATGAAATTTATGACAAGCTGGAATTTGATGAAGTACTTGAAACTGCCGGTGATTCCTTTGCCCGTTATATGATCCGGATCCGGGAGATGCAGCAATCCATCCGGATCATTGAACAATTAATAGATAATATACCTGAAGGTGATTTCCAGGCAAAAACCAAGGCCGTGCTGAAATTACCCAAAGGAGATTTTTATTCAAGAGTGGAAACCGCCCGGGGCGAACTGGGCGTGTATATAGTCAGTGAAGGCGGCACAACCCCTTATCGAATCAAATTCCGTTCACCGGGGTTTTCCAATCTTTCTGTGCTGGACCATATTGCCCGTGGCAGCAAACTCGGTGACCTGGTAGCGATGATGGGAACTCTGGATTTAGTAATACCGGATATAGATAGATAAATATGTGGAGCTTTAGTCATATCGCCAATGAAATGCATGAATGGTTGAGTAAAACATTCAACCCGACCCTGACATTGATCATTGAAATGGTCATTGCTGGTGTTGCGGTGATTGGATTATTTGCAGGATTGGGATTGGTACTGGTTATTATGGAAAGAAAAGTATCAGCCTGGATGCAGATACGTCTTGGTCCTAACCGGGTTGGTCCCAAAGGCATGCTGCAATCATTAGCTGACACAGTAAAACTTTTGGTAAAAGAAGGTTTAACACCCGATGGGGCTGATAAATTTTTATTTAACCTCGCTCCTTTTATTGCGATGATTGTTGCCATGCTGCTGATGGCGCCGATTGCATTTGCCAGGGATTTCCAATTATGGGATATGAATATTGGCGTATTGTATGTTTCTGCTGTCTCCTCCATCATGGTCATCAGTATTTTAATAGCCGGATGGTCCAGTAATAATAAATATTCCTTAATGGGCGCTATGCGGAGTGGTGCACAGATCGTCAGTTATGAATTATCTGCCGGCCTGTCTGTACTGGCTATAGTTGTACTTACCGGCAGCTTACAGGTTTCGGATATTATTCAATCTCAAAAAGACGGCTGGTGGATTTTTAAAGGGCATATTCCGGTCATTATTGCTTTTGTAACCTTTATAATTGCCGTAACAGCAGAAACCAACCGGGCTCCTTTTGATCTGGCAGAAGCAGAATCAGAATTAACAGCCGGTTTCCATACAGAATATTCAGGAATGAAGTTCGCGCTGTTTTTTCTTGCTGAATACGTGAATGTATTTATTGTCTGTGCCATTGGGGCCACTTTGTTTCTGGGTGGCTGGATGCCTTTTCATATTGGCAACTGGACTGACTTTAATCATGTAATGGATTATATACCATCCAGTATCTGGTTTTTTGGAAAAACGTTTTTCTTAATATTTGTTATTATGTGGTTCCGGTGGACATTCCCCAGATTGAGGATTGACCAGTTGCTGAACCTGGAATGGAAATATTTATTGCCCATCAGCATGATCAATTTAGTGGTGGTGACTGCGATGGCAATATTAAAATGGCATTTTTGAAGGCGTGGGTAGTGGCGAGTAGCGAATAGGGTTCATCCCCTCCCCGTAGGGGCTGTGTACTAAAGAATAAAAGTTGCCGCAATGAAAGGACAAAAAAATAAATGAGTAAAGAAATAAATCATAAAGAACCTTCTTCAATCCCTCCTTCGGGGGGCTGGGGGGGCTATATAAAAGATGTTTACCGTGGGGTAAAATCCTTGCTTGTCGGCATGAAGCGGACGATGTATTATTTCACGCATCACAAGGAAATCATCACACAGCAATATCCGGACAACCGGGAAACGCTGGATTTACCGGACCGTTTCAAAGGAGAAGTGGTGATGCCGCATGATGAAAAGAATGAACACCGCTGCACCGGCTGCCAGGCTTGTGAATTGGCTTGTCCCAACGGAACCATCAAGGTAATAACTCAGTCAGTCATACTAGCTGACGGCAGAAAGAAAAAAGCCATAGACAAACTGGTATATCATCTTGAATTATGTACCATGTGCAACCTCTGCATCGTGGCTTGCCCTTCGGATGCAATCGTAATGGCACAAACGTTTGAACACAGTGTATTTGACAGGAATGAACTGACCAAAATATTAAACAACCCCGGATCTAAAATTATGGAAGGTGTAGAATGATTACTGGCTCAACCATACTATTTTATTTGCTGGCAGGATTAACACTGACCTGCGGTTTATTGTCTGTAACTACCCGGCAGATTTTCCGGGCGGCTATTTATTTATTGTTTTCTTTGATTGGCATTGCTGGCATTTACTTCTGGTTGCAATATGAATTTATCGCGGCTGTTCAGATTGTAGTATATGTAGGCGGTATTGTTGTGTTGATCATTTTCTCCATTTTCCTCACACAACAGGCGGGTGAAAAATTACCGAAACAACAATTGGGGAGAAAAATATTTGCTGTGCTCGCTGTCTTCTGCGGTTTTGCCCTTACTATGCTCCAGGTATACCAGCATACTTTTTTTGAAACCGCTGAGACACCGGTACCTACCACAGTTTTCAATATTGGCAAAAAAATGATGGCAGTGGACAATGGAGGTTATGCATTGCCATTTGAAGTGATATCTATGTTATTGTTGGCAGCGATGATCGGATGTATTGTGATTGCTTTACGAAGTAAACCAGAAACGAAATGATGGAACCCGGTTTATACCATATTTTATTCATAAGCGCTGCCTTATTCTTTATCGGGGTGTATGGTTTCCTTACCCGGAGGAACCTTATAACCATGCTGATGAGTATTGAACTGATATTGAACAGTGTGAACCTGAATTTCATTGCTTTTAATAAATATTTGTGGCCTCATAAAATGGACGGGTTATTTTTTACGCTATTTATTATTGCTATAGCAGCAGCAGAAGCAGCCGTAGCTATAGCCATCATTATTAATTTATACCGCAGTCACCAGTCTATTGATGTGGAAAATGCGGAGGATTTAAAATATTAAACCCTTACTCCTCCTTTTGGCGGAGCGTTTGGGAAACATTAGAATAAATGAACCAGTCATTAACTATAGCACTTATTCCTTTACTCCCGTTAGCCGGTTTTGTTATCCTCGGCCTGTTCGGTAGAAAATATTTTAAGAAAAGCGCTGGCATTATTGGAACAGCCCTTTTACTTACTTCCACTATCCTGGCCTTGTATACAGCTTATGAATACTTTTTTGTCTATGGAAAAGTTGATGGCATATACCAGCAATTTGTTCCGTTTCAAATGACCTGGCTTGAATTCTCCAAAGGAGTTTCAATAGACATAGGTTTACTGATTGACCCGATTTCAGTCATGATGCTGGTCGTTGTCAGTTTTGTTTCGCTGATGGTGCATATTTACAGCCTGGGCTACATGAAAGGAGAAGAAAGATTCTCAACCTATTATTCTTTTCTGGGTTTGTTTACTTTCTCCATGCTGGGTCTGGTGCTGGCAAGTAATATTTTCCAGATGTATATTTTCTGGGAACTGGTGGGCGTATCCTCATTCCTGCTGATCGGCTACTACTACGATAAGCCAAGCGCAGTAGCTGCCTGCAAAAAAGCATTTATTGTAACCCGTTTTGCAGATCTGGGTTTTTTAATTGGTATACTGATTTTGTCTTATAGTTCTGGTACGCTTGATTTCAACACTCTTATTGCGACATTGACTAATCCTGAATCTAGCCATTTAAAAACTGCTGCCGCTTCAACATTTCTTGGAGCCTCTGCATTAACCTGGGGTGCTGCATTGGTGTTTATCGGGGGTGCCGGTAAAAGTGCTATGTTCCCGCTGCATATCTGGCTGCCCGATGCCATGGAAGGCCCAACGCCTGTTTCAGCTTTGATACATGCCGCAACGATGGTGGTGGCGGGTGTTTACCTCGTGGCTAGATTATTCCCTGTATTTTCCATCACAACACCCGGAGTTCTGGAAATTGTTGGTTGGGTGGGTGCCATTTCTGCTATCATCGCTGCCATCATTGCCTGTACACAAACCGATATCAAAAGAGTACTGGCTTATTCCACCATGTCGCAGATTGGTTATATGATGTTTGCTCTTGGTGTTTCAACGTATGGCGGCGAAGGTGGATCAGGCTATACAGCATCCCTGTTCCATCTGTTCACGCATGCCATGTTCAAAGCCTTGCTCTTCCTGGGTGCAGGTGCTGTCATCCATTATGTACACAGCAATGACATGAAAGATATGGGAGGACTGAGAAAATTTCTACCCATCACCCATATTACTTTCTTAATAGCCTGCCTCGCTATTGCAGGTGTGCCACCCTTTGCCGGTTTCTTTAGTAAAGAAGAAATACTGCTGGCTGCGTACCATAACAATATGGGCATTTACTGGATAGCATTGATTACATCCGGACTTACGGCTTTTTACATGTTCCGTTTATATTTTACTATTTTCTGGAATAAGCCCCCTGAAGCTCACGGAATAAAGCATGGAGAAGGGGGATTTGCCATGATGTTACCATTGGTCCTCTTAGCCGTGGGTGCTGCAGCAGCCGGTTTTATTCCCTTTGGTGAATTCGTTAGTTCCGATGGAAAAGTACTGGCATCAAATTTCCATTTGGAATTTTCGATTGCCCCGGTTGCATTAGGTCTGGCCGGAATTTTCACAGCTATGTGGTTGTATAAAAAACAAAACAGCCGTCCTGATAAATTAGCAGCCTCCTTTAATGGTTTTTATAAAGCAGCTTATCATAAATTTTATATTGACGAAATATACCTGTTCATTACAAAGAAAGTGTTGTTCAACCTGATCGGAAGACCGGCCGCCTGGTTTGACAGAAATGTTGTGGATGGGCTGGTGAACCTGACGGGTACGACCACCCAGGCCCTTTCGGAAGGAATTAAAAAAATACAGTCGGGAAAAGTTCAGCAATATGCCATTTATTTTTTGGCGGGTGTAATTATTCTGGCAACCTTATTTATTTATGTTATCAGGTAAAATGTTTTGATAAATAAAAATTAATGAACCTTTTATTACTCATAGGAACCCCGTTACTGACTGCGATAGCCGTTTTGCTTTCCCGGAATAAGCAGCAGGTAAAATGGATCTCCCTCGCAGGTTCTGTGGTGCAATTAGGACTGGCTTTTGTATTACTGTTCGCCTTTCGCCAGGAAAGAGCTGAAAATAATATGGCCCAGATGTTATTTGAACAGAATTACAAACTTTTTTCAACACCCAATATAAATTTTCATTTTGGTGTGGATGGCATTTCTGTTGCCATGATATTACTGACCTCTTTTGTGTTAATAGCAGGTGTACTGGTATCCTGGAATATTGAGAAGATGACCAAAGAGTTTTATTTCCTGCTCATTCTGCTGGCATTAGGCGCTTATGGCTTTTTCATTTCTCTTGATTTGTTTATCCTGTTCTTCTTCCTCGAAATTTCGGTGATACCGAAATACCTGCTGATTGGTATCTGGGGAAGCGGCAAAAAAGAATACAGTGCGAATAAGCTGGCTTTGATGTTAATGGGAGGATCGGCATTAATATTAGTGGGTATTCTTGGTTTGTATTTTACAGCCGGGAAAAGTTTTGATATAATGACCTTATCAAAAACCTCTATTCCCGGCGATGCCCAACATATAATATTTCCACTGTTATTTACCGGTTTCGGTGTCTTTACTGCGTTATTCCCATTACATACCTGGGTACCGGATGGTCACTCATCGGCACCAACCGCCGGATCGATGTTCCTGGCCGGTATCTCTATGAAACTGGGTGGTTATGGTTGTTTACGGGTGGCAACCTATTTACTACCTGAGGGAGCAAAACAATATGCTGACCTGATTATTATTCTTTCTGCCATAGCTATTTTATACGGTGCCTTTGCTACGATGATGCAGAAGGATTTGAAATATATCAATGCCTATTCCTCCGTAAGCCATGTGGGTTTCAGTTTGCTCGGAATTGGTATGCTGACACAAACCGCCATCACCGGAGCCTTGATGCAGATGGTATCACATGGTCTGATGACAGCCCTTTTCTTCGCTGTTATCGGAATGATATACGACAGAACGCATACACGCATGGTTAATGAAATGGGCGGACTGATGAAAGTAATGCCATTTATCACCACGGTATTTTTTATTGTAGGTCTTTGTTCACTGGGCTTGCCGGGGCTTAGCGGTTTTGTGGCAGAAATGACCGTCTTTATGGGTTCCTGGCAACAGGATGATACATTTCACCGTATTGCCACTATTGCCGCAGCGATGTCCATTGTGGTAACCGCCGTTTATATATTAAGAGCTATAGGCAATACGGCAATGGGTCCCATTAAGAATGAAAGTTATTTACAATTAAAAGATGCCAACTGGAATGAGAAATTGGCAGCCATATTATTAGTAGCCGGAATCCTGGCTATCGGAATTGCACCGGGTTGGTTAAACGATTTGCTGCGACCGGCAGCTGAAGAGATCATGAATAAAATTGCTGGAAAATAAATCTGACCGGATGAATGAATTTCTCACATTGATGAAAAGCGAACTGGTGGTCACCGCCATCATCTTCCTGCTGCTGTTTATTAAAATCGGCAGAGGAATAAAGAATGAGTCATTATTATCCCTCATCCAGGTTTTATTACTGGTAAATCTTATTTCCGGTTTCTTTTTTAATAAAGAAGGTAGTTTGTTTGGTGATATGTTTCATACCAGTACACTGATTGCATTCCAGAAAAACATCCTGAGTCTTGGCGTTTTTCTTATCTCGTTACTCTGTGCTGACTGGCTGAAAAGAAGCCAGCATCTGCCTGAATTTTTTCTGCTGATGTTGTCAGCCTTGCTGGGTATGTTCTTCATGATTTCCAGCGGCAACCTGCTTATTTTTTACTTGTCCCTTGAACTGGCCACTATCCCTGTTGCCGCTATGGCCAATTTTGATTTGGAGAAAAAACGTTCTTCCGAAGGAGCGATGAAGATGATTTTATCTTCTGCATTCTCTTCCGGCATTTTATTATTTGGCATTTCCCTCTTGTACGGCGCTACCGGCACTATCAGTTTTGCAGAAATACCCCAGCAATTGGATAGTTCTCCGTTACAGATACTGGCATTTGTATTGCTGTTCACAGCTTTTGCTTTTAAACTTTCCATTGTTCCCTTCCATTTATGGACTGCCGATGTATACGAAGGTTCACCCATTGCTGTAACCGCCTTTCTTTCTGTTATATCAAAAGGTTCGGTGGCTTTTATTTTTATCAGTACCCTCTACAAAGTTTTTCAGCCCATGCACGATGTATGGTACACCCTGCTGGTGGTCCTGGCGATAGCCACAATGGTGATTGGTAATTTATTTGCCCTGCGTCAACAGAATATCAAACGATTCCTGGCTTTTTCTTCTATAGCCCAGGTTGGTTTTATTTTAGTGGGTATCAGCAGTGGTGATACTATGGGCCTTACGGCTGTGGTGTATTTTATCCTGATTTACGTATTCTCCAACCTCGCCGCTTTTGGTGTGGCTTCAGTTATTTCTGAACATAGTGGTAAAGAAACGATTGATGATTATAAAGGGTTATATAAAACCAATCCTTTCCTGAGCTGGATATTGGCACTGGCCTTATTTTCTCTGGCTGGTATTCCTCCAACAGCCGGGTTTTTTGGTAAACTTTTCCTGCTAACGGCTGGTGGCTCTAAAGGAAGTTATTGGTTCATTACGGTTGCCGCATTGAACATGGTCATCTCTCTTTACTATTACCTGCGTGTAGTCAGGGCTGTATTTATGGATAAAAATGAAAACCCGGTAGAAAGTATTAAAACAGGTACCTCCGTTAAATTGGCATTGATCATTTGCGGGGCAGGTATTGTACTGACAGGTTTGCTTAGCTGGATATTTGATTATATACAATCATTAAGTTAAATACGTCATGGCGCTAAATAAAAATCATGAATTCGAAGAACTGGATGGCATCAAATGCGGTATCATAGAAAAAATGGTAAAGCCTGAAAGAGTTGCCTTCCTGAAAGAATTGCTGGGATATAATGGCTATACAGTTGTTGTTGTACCATCGCCATCACCAAAAATAGCCCCAACGCCCGCTCCTAAAGAAGGTGAAGTTGCAGCACCACCGCCGCCGACATTGGTACCTGAAACATTTACCGTTGGAGTAAGCGATTATACGTTTAATCCCATCAATGCCATTTTTGGCAGAATGCTAAAAACGAAAGATGGTCATATCGTTACCCAGGCTTACTGGCAGCAAAAAGAAGCGGTAAGTCATGATGAAGTCCCTTACTACGAGTTTAAATAGTCTCTTGTTTTTCAATTTCAACCATCCATTAGGGGTATTTCACTTTACCTGAATTTCGTTTACATACAAACTGATATTAATCAAGTTTCTGTCTGACCTGTGTTTTCGGATATTGACGAATCCGGGCATAACTATGCAAAGCACAAAAGCTTTACTATTATGGCAACAATTACAAAGTCCGGAAAGTACATCTACTATTTCGGAGGCGGCAAAGCCGATGGCAATGAGTCCATGAAAAACCTGTTAGGAGGTAAAGGGGCTAATCTGGCTGAAATGGCTGGTCATCCTGAACTTCGTTTACCTGTTCCTCCGGGGTTTACCATCACTACAGAAGTATGCAACTATTATTATGCCCATAAAAAAACATATCCCAAAGAATTAAAAGTACAGGCAGAGGCAGCGTTGGGAAAAATGGAGACATTGATGGGTAAAAAATTCGGTGACGAAAAAAACCCATTATTGGTTTCTATCCGTTCGGGTGCCCGTCGTTCTATGCCAGGGATGATGGAAACCGTGTTGAATGTAGGATTGAACGAAAAAACCATACAAGGTGTCATCGCTCAAAGCGGTGATGAACGTTTTGCCTACGACGCCTATCGCCGTTTAATCATGATGTATGCCGACGTAGTAATGGAAAAAGGTGGCAACCTGGTTCCCGAAAACTATCGGGGCAATCATGGAAAGGGCATACGTAAAATTTTAGATGAAAAGCTGGAACATATAAAAAAGAAACAGGGTTATGCAAGCGATACAGACCTGACTGTGGCAGAATTAAAGGAACTGGTGAAAGATTTTAAAGCGACCGTAAAAAAAGTATTAGGCACTGCATTTCCGGAAAATCCCTGGGAACAACTCTGGGGCGGTGTGGGAGCCGTATTCAGCAGCTGGAATGGAAAAAGAGCCATCGAATACAGACTCATTGAAAAAATTCCAGATGAATGGGGAACAGCTGTCAATGTACAGGCCATGGTGTTTGGCAATATGGGTAATGACAGTTGTACCGGTGTTGCGTTTACCAGGAACCCCGGCAGTGGCGAAAATAAATTCTATGGTGAATACCTCGTGAATGCGCAGGGTGAAGATGTGGTTGCAGGTACCCGGACCCCAGCTCCCGTCAATCAATATTCCATGAATGAGCAAAGCAAACATTTCACTTCTCTTGAGAAATTAATGCCGGCGCTTTATAAAGAATTATTCAGTTACCAGAAAAGATTGGAACATCATTATAAAGACATGCAGGATATTGAGTTCACGATTGAAAAAGGGAAACTGTATATGCTGCAATGCCGGGTAGGTAAACGAAATGGAGTCGCTGCCGTACGAATGGCCACAGAGATGCATAAAGAAAAACTGATTGATGCAAATACGGCCGTCATGAGAGTAGGACCCAATCAACTCGTTGAATTGCTTTTACCGATGATCGATCCAAAAGCCGAATTAGCCAGTGTCATCATTGCAAAAGGTTTGCCAGCAGGCCCCGGTGGTGCCAGAGGCCGGGTTGTTTTCAGCTCTAACGAGGCGGTGGAATGGGCACATAAAGGCGAAAAGGTCATTCTTGTTAGGGAAGAAACATCACCGGAAGATGTAGATGGCATGCATAAATCACAAGCCATATTAACAACCAAAGGAGGCATGACATCACATGCGGCACTGGTAGCAAGAGGTTGGGGCAAATGTTGTATCGTAGGTTGTGGTGATATTGAAATACATAATGATACAAAAACTTTTCATGCAAAAAATGGAGTTATCATCAAAGAAGGCGATTGGCTAACATTGAATGGCACCAAAGGATTGGTTTATGAAGGCAGTTTACCGTTAGTGGATATTGACCTGGACAAAAACCAATCCTTCAAAGACCTGATGAAGCTGGTTGACAAAATAAAAGTGATCGGGATAAGAACGAATGCCGAAACTCCGAAAGATGCGGCCCAGGCCATCAAATTCGGTGCAGAAGGAATTGGTTTATTCCGCACCGAACATATGTTCTATGGTGAAGGAAGTGAGCAGCCTTTATTTCTGTTGCGTAAAATGATTGTAAGCAAAACAGAAGCAGAAAGACGTAAAGCATTGAACGAGCTTTATAAATATGTAAAGAAAGATGTCAAAGACACCATGAAAGTAATGAAGGGTTACCCGGTAACTATTCGCTTGCTGGATCCACCCCTGCATGAATTCGTCCCACATGATATCGATAAACTGCACCAGCTTGGAAAAGAACTCGGCATCAGTATGAGTGTCTTAAGAAGAAGGGTGCTGGCACTGCATGAAAACAACCCTATGCTGGGACACCGGGGTGTACGGTTAGGCGTGAGTTATCCAGAGATAACAGAAATGCAGGTGCGGGCGATCCTGGAAGCAACAGCCGAAATGCTTAAAGCAGGCAAAAAAGCATTTCCGGAGATCATGGTTCCGGTAACCTGTACGGTGAACGAGTTATCGCATCAGAAAGTAATTGTAGATCGGGTATACAAAGAAGTTTGCGTAAAAATGAAAATGAAAAAGATACCCTATTTATATGGTACGATGATTGAGACTCCGAGAGCTGCCATCCGGGCAGAATTGATGGCTCATGTAGCAGATTTCTTCAGTTATGGAACGAATGATCTTACACAAATGAGTTTTGGTTTCAGCCGGGATGATATCGGTGGTTTTTTACCAAAATACCTGGACCTGAAAATACTTCCTTATGACCCATTCCAGACGATAGACCAGGATGGGGTAGGCGAATTGGTTCGGGCCGGAATAGTGGGTGGCCGAAAAGCCAAACCACATCTTAAAGTAGGGATCTGTGGGGAACATGGTGGCGATGCGGATAGTGTAAAATTCTTTCACCGTTTGGGAATGAATTATGTCAGCTGTTCACCCTTCCGTGTGCCCATTGCGCGGCTGGCAGCAGCACAGGCAGCCCTGGAATTTCCCAGAAAATAATTTGCCTGTAAAAACTAAGGCCGGGTGTATTCATTATTCCTGGCCTTTTTATTCTCAATACAAAAACCGAACTTTCCGGTTAAGACTTAAATCATGGAAATAAAAAATTTATTTGATCCTGCTGTAAAGAAAGAAATTACAGACCGGATCCAAAAACTCAGCGCGCAATCAGAAAGAGTATGGGGTAAGATGGATGTGGCACAGATGCTGGCACATGTGCAAATACCGATGGGCGTGGCTTTTGGAACAAGTACCGTAAAGGGCAACTGGTTGATGAAACTCATACTGCCATTATTCAAGAAAGCCTTGTACGATGAAAAACCCTGGAAGCCCGGTTTACCTACGGATAAAACATTTATCATGACCGGACAATCCAAAGATTTTGAAACCGAGAAAAATCAGTTGTTGGATAAGATTAACCGTTTCACAGAAAGCAATATGATTAATGAAAAACATCCTGTTTTCGGAAAGCTTACCAAAGAGCAATGGAGCAAAGCCACCTGGAAACATATTGACCATCATTTAAAACAGTTCGGGGTGTAAATAAATGTCCGGAGAAATCAAACCTAACCACAGCAACCGGCCGGTAGCGTGGAATAACCACTCGAAATAGAAAGGGCAATTAATTAATGAAGCTGCTGACTTATTTTTATAACCTGTGAATCGCCGTATAATCGAGCAATTCAACATCAGGTGAAATATATCCTTCTTTTACTGGCTCCTTTTTCATCAGATCCGTGCTCAGGTATTTTTTATTGCTATCCGAAAAAATTGTAACCACATTATCAGCATGACCGGATATGTTTTGTAATTGAATAGCCCCGATCAAATTGGCACCAGAAGAAATACCAACCGCCAAACCCAACTGCTGGGCTAATTTTTGTGCCATCAGAATAGAATCACCATCAGAGACTTTTATCACAGAATCCAATTGCTCCAGTTTTACAATAGCAGGGATAAATTCATCCGAAATACCCTGTATGCGGTGAGAACCCACTTTATATCCTGTAGATAATGTGGGAGATTCTGCAGGTTCCAGCGGATGAATTTTTAAAGCCGGGTTTCTCGAAGCTAAATATTTTCCCACGCCCATAATGGTTCCACCCGTTCCTACGCCGGCCACAAAAGCATCCGGTGTTACATCAATGGATTGCAATTGCATCCAGATCTCTTTTCCGGTGGTTCTTTCATGCGCCTGGGCATTGTATATATTTTCAAATTGCTTGGGAAGAAAGATCTCAGGATTCCCAGCGGCCATTTTTTCACTCATGGCAATACTTCCCAAAAAACCTCCTGCTTCTTTGGATACCAAAATTACTTCAGCCCCAAGACTCCGGATTATATTTATTCGTTCCTGACTCAACCAGTCTGGCATGATAATTTTTACATCGTGTCCCAGGGCTTTACCGATGGCACTAAATGAAATGCCGGTATTACCACTGGTGGCTTCCACAATAATATCGCCGGGCTTAATAAGCAATTGTTCATAGGCCTGCTGCAGGATGAACAAGGCCATTCGATCCTTTATACTGCCAGTCAGGTTATAGTGTTCACATTTCACATAAATCTTCCGGCATTCTTTTTTATAGCGGTAAGCGATCTCCAGCATGGGGGTATTGCCTATCAAATGCCACAAGTGCCTGAACTTGTTTTCATGCATTTTTCCGGAATGGTATGCACCATCATTAAAAATGTCTATTTCTATGTCCGACATCTTTTTTTGTTTTTTTAATGGCTTATCAAAAAAAGTTGCTACTACTGTATGTAAAAGTATATCATTACTCAAATTATTATCGCATATTTATGAAAACCGGTATGTAAAAAACCAAATAACCGGAGAGGAACCTGAGTTGCCGGAAATTCCTTTAAAGAGCAGCCGTTTAAAAAAAAGATAAACAGCACCCAGGTGATATTAATTCTATGTTCCAATGAGCCAAATCATGATTTAGGCTGCCCCAAATTACAACCTTGTTGTCTGAATCTTTAATACCGGAACAAATGCTTACTGGTTTACTTAACCTGATCCAATAATGCTGCCTTTTTTAGCAATCCAGGAAGAAATATTCCATTTTTATAAAATCAATTAAATTACAAAAAAAAGCTGCTAAATGAAAGAGAGCAAGACCACGTATAAAGTCACTGCAAATGAATTTGAGTTTAGTTTTACCTGGGAACAGATCGAGGCTGCAAACCTGGTTCAGAGATCCCCGGTGGATTTTCATATTTTAAAAGACCATCGTTCGGTAAATGCAAAATTGATAGAGGCAGACCGGGATGCCAAGCATCTAACCCTGGAAGTTGAAGGCGAACGCTTTACTATTGAAATCAGGGAGGAACTGGACCAGATGCTGGAAAAAATGGGCTTTGGGTTGATTACCAATAAACATATCAAAGAGATTAAAGCACCCATGCCGGGTTTAGTGCTTGAGATTGCTGTAACTGAAGGGCAAGAGGTGACGGAAGGCCAGAAAATTTTAATCCTGGCAGCCATGAAAATGGAAAACAGTATCCTGATCCATACAACTGCAACCATAAAAAAGATTAAAGTGAGTGCCGGGCAGGCTGTTGAAAAAGGACAAGTATTGGTAGAACTGGAATAAAAAACAGTCTGGAAATATTTTAACTATTACAAATCCGATAAGATGAAAAAAATATTAGTGGCAAACCGGGGTGAAATTGCATTACGTATCCTGCGTTCAATCCGCAAAATGGGAATTAGATCGGTTGCTGTTTTTTCGGAAGCCGACAGGAATTCGCCGCATGTGTTATTTGCTGATGAAGCTGTTTGTTTGGGGGCTCCCGCCTCCGGCGAATCCTATTTAAATGGAGATAAAATAATTGCATTTTGTAAAGAACTTGGCGTGGATGGTATACATCCGGGGTATGGTTTCCTGAGTGAGAATGCCGATTTTGCTCAAAAGGTAGAGGATGCCGGAATTATTTTTATAGGTCCCGGTCCGGAAGCCATGCGCATCATGGGTTCTAAGCTGGCAGCCAAAGAGTGTGTAAAGAAATACAACATACCCATGGTGCCGGGTATTGATAAAGCCATCGAAGATGTCGCGATCGCAAAAGAAACAGCCAAAAAGATTGGATATCCCATTCTTATTAAAGCCTCTGCAGGCGGTGGTGGCAAGGGAATGCGGATCGTAGAGAAAGAAGCTGACCTGGATGAACAAATGCAACGGGCTGTCAGCGAAGCCAAATCTTCTTTTGGCGATGGCTCAGTATTTATTGAAAAATATGTTACTTCTCCCCGGCACGTGGAGATCCAGGTGCTTGCAGATTCACATGGCAATGTAGTGCACTTATTTGAACGGGAGTGCAGCATTCAGCGGCGACATCAGAAAGTAGTGGAAGAATCTCCTTCCGCTGTTTTAACCCCGGAACTGCGGAAGAAAATGGGTGAGGCGGCCGTAATGGTAGCCAAATCCTGTAACTATACCAGCACGGGAACTGTGGAGTTTTTAATGGACGACAAACTGAATTTTTATTTTCTTGAAATGAATACCCGGTTGCAGGTAGAACACCCCGTAACTGAAATGATAACCGGTATCGACCTTGTAGAAGAACAAATAAAAATTGCCCGGGGTGAAAAATTAAGTTTTACACAGGAAGATCTTTCAATCAATGGACATGCGGTGGAACTGCGCGTATATGCAGAAGATCCGTTAAATAATTTCTTACCCTCCATTGGTACACTTACTACTTATGTTAAACCACAAGGTGAAGGTGTACGGGTAGATGACGGATATGAAGAAGGGATGTCCATTCCTATATATTATGATCCGATGATTGCCAAACTCGTAACACATGGTAAAGACCGGGCAGAAGCTATTCAAAAAATGAGAAAGGCCATTAAAGATTATAAGATTGCCGGATTGGCGACCACTTTGCCTTTCGGAACTTTTGTATTTGAACATGAGGCTTTTCTCAGTGGAAAATTTGACACACATTTTGTAAAGAACTATTATACTCCGGAACTGATCAAAGAAAAGCAAAAAGCACTTGCTGAGATAGCTGCTCTGATTGCATTAAAATACTGGATGGATAAACAAAAGATATTACATCCGGTTGAACACAAAACAACCAGCTGGAAACGCAGGTTGGCATAAATAATAATTTTTATAATAAGCAGCCTTTGTTCTGCGGCAGCTGGAAAAAATAATTTTATGAAATCAAAAGTTGATATTTTACGGAAAAAGATTGAAGAAGGAAAATTAGGTGGTGGTAAAGACCGGAATGCCAAACAACATAAAAAAGGAAAATTAACCGCAAGGGAACGTATTACCTTGTTAATGGATCCGGGTTCATTTGAAGAGATTGGTGCACTGGTTTTACACCGTACCAAGGATTTTGGAATGGAAGATCAGCAATTTGCCGGGGATGGAGTCATTACAGGTTATGGTACCGTGAATGGACGCCTGGTATATGTGTTTGCACAGGACTTTACGGTGTTCGGCGGCGCCTTGTCTGAAACACATGCAGAAAAAATTTGTAAGATCATGGACCTTGCTATGAAAGGCGGAGCCCCCATGATTGGTTTAAATGATTCAGGTGGTGCCCGGATACAGGAAGGGGTAAGATCGTTGGGTGGTTATGCTGATATTTTTTACCGGAATGTTTTATCATCCGGGGTCATTCCCCAGATTTCAGCCATAATGGGGCCCTGTGCCGGAGGTGCTGTTTATTCCCCGGCAATGACCGATTTCACGATCATGGTAGAAAATACCAGTTATATGTTTGTTACAGGCCCTAATGTGGTGAAAACCGTTACCCATGAAGAGGTCACTTCTGAAGAACTCGGTGGCGCTTCTACCCACTCAACCAAATCCGGTGTAACCCATCTTACGGCCGCCAACGATATGGATTGCATATTACAGGTAAAAAGATTATTGAGTTATATGCCTCAAAACTGCGAAGACGTTGTTCTTAAATTACCTTACACACTTGTTGATGAAACCAGGGAAGTTTTAGAAAACATCATTCCGGAAAGTACCAATCAACCCTATGATATCCGTTCGGTGATTGAGGGTATTTGCGATGGGGAAACTTTTTTTGAAATACACAAAGATTTTGCAGAGAATATTGTTGTAGGCTTTGCACGATTAGCCGGAAGAAGCATTGGCATTGTGGCCAATCAGCCTATGATACTGGCTGGTGTTCTGGATATCAACAGTTCCAAAAAAGGGGCAAGATTTACACGGTTTTGCGATTGCTTTAATATACCCTTACTCGTGCTGGTGGATGTACCGGGATTTTTGCCGGGCACCGACCAGGAATGGAATGGCATTATTACCAATGGTGCCAAACTCCTGTATGCCTTAAGCGAAGCCACCGTTCCCCGTGTAACGGTAATAACCCGGAAAGCCTATGGCGGTGCGTATGATGTCATGAATTCAAAACACATTGGTGCCGATATGAATTTTGCATGGCCAACAGCCGAGATAGCTGTAATGGGAGCAAAGGGCGCCAGTGAAATTATTTTCAAAAAAGAAATTTCAGAAGCCACCGATCCTGCAAAAAAATTACTTGAGAAAGAAGCAGAATATGCCGAAAAATTTGCTACGCCTTACCTGGCTGCTGAAAGAGGGTTTATTGATGAAGTAATAGAACCCAGAGAAACAAGAAAAAAACTGATCAAAGCCTTTGCTATGCTTGAAAACAAAGTAGTAAAAAGACCCAGGAAGAAGCATGGCAATATTCCACTGTAGCGCCTGATGGCCTGAATATGATTATGTCTTCCAGGGGAATCCCTTATTTTTTAAGGGGCCAGTCTTTCCATTTTCCATACACCTGTTTCGCTTTCTGAATATAATATTCTGTCGTGCATACGGCTGGGGCGGCCTTGCCAGAATTCTATCCGTACAGGTTTTACGCGGTACCCGCCCCAATGCGGCGGCTTTGGAATTTTACCATGCCTGAACCTTTCTGCATAATACTGAAAAGTTTCTTTCAACCAGCTTGTTCCGGCCACCACTACGCTTTGCGGAGAAGCCCAGGCACCAATCTTACTGCCATCGGGACGGCTGTCAAAATATTCAATGCTCTCTTTAACAGATATTTTTTCAGCTATTCCATGGATACGCACCTGTCTTTCCAGCTCTTTCCAGAAAAATAATAAACAGCAGTTGGCATTAAAATCAAGTTGCGAGCTTTTTGCACTATTGTAGTTGGTAAAAAAAACAAATCCCTTGTCATCAAATGCTTTCAGTAAAACTGTCCGCGCATCTGTCAAACCCTCTTTGCCGGAGGTAGCCAGTGTCATGGCATTCATTTCTCCTATCTGCGATCTTTCGGCATCCTGCCACCATCTTTCAAATTGCTTAAACGGAGAAACCTCCACATCGTCCTCGTTAAGTGTATGCAATGTATATTCTTTACGCAAGTGCGAAAGCTCTTCTGGTTTCATACTATTAAGATTATTTCCTGGACAATGGTAAATACCCTGTTAGCCTACGGTCTGTATTTTCAACTCATGTATCATAGCCTCCCCTTTCTCTAATGCCTGCTTATTAATTGCCAACAGGTGATGGTATTTCTCGGGCAATACTTTTTTTAAGGCTTCCAGGATGGATTCATTTTTTACAACCGGTTTCAAACTGAGGTAAGCACCCAGAATGATCATGTTCATGATCTTTGCGTTCTTCATTTTAATGGCTTCGGTTGTTGCTGGTATTCCAATTATTTCAATATCTGTTCTGATACTTGGTTTAAATATGTTTCCGGATTCATACAATAACAAACCGCCCGGTTTTATTTTGGCTGCAAACTTATCCATGGAGGGCTGGTTCAGGATAATGGCTGAATCAAATTTCGAAATAATGGGCGAGCTTATTTTTTTTGTTGAGAGAATGGTGATGCAGTTGGCGGTACCACCCCGCATTTCAGGTCCATAGGAGGGCATCCACGAAATTTCTTTTTCTTCTACCATACCGGCATAGGCCAGTGTCATGCCGAGGGATAATACACCCTGTCCGCCAAATCCGGCAACAATAAGTTCTTCTAACATGATTAATTTTCCTCCCGTATATTTTTAAGGTCTTCTGCCCTGGGCAGTTTAATATCTCCCAACGGAAATGTTTTCACCATTTCTTCATCAATAAATTTTGATGCTTCCAGGGGAGTCATTTTCCAGTTGGACGGACAATTACCAATAATTTCAACCAGGCAGGTCCCTTTATGCAATTGCTGATATTGAAATGCATGCTGCAGGGCTTTCTTAGTTCGTCTCACGGCATTGGCACTGTTTACAGCTTGCCTGGTAACATAAAATGCGCCCGGTAATTGTGCCATGAGTTCCGCCACTTTTATTGGTGAGCCATAAAAACTGGTATCTCTTCCATCCGGACTGGTTGTCGTCTTCATCCCGGCCAATGTTGTTGGTGCCATTTGTCCACTCGTCATTCCATACACAGCATTGTTCATAAATACGATCAGTATATTTTCTCCCCGGTTAATGGCATGCAATGTTTCTGCAATACCAATGGCCGCAAGGTCACCATCACCCTGGTAAGTAAAAACGTATTTTTCCGGCATCAGCCTTTTTATGGCTGTAGCTACGGCACATGCCCTTCCATGTGCTGCTTCCTGCATATCAATATTCATATAATCGTAGGCAAATACCGAACAGCCCACGGGTGCAATACCAATGGTCTTTTCCTGTATATCCATATCCTCCACCACTTCCATGATAAGTTTGTGTACCAGGCTATGGGCACAACCCGGACAGTAGTGCATACTCACATCCACCATGGTTTCCGGTTTGTGATACACCAGTTCATATTCTTCTTCCTGGCATACTGGCGCCTGAACTTCCAGAGCAGTTGTTGGCAATAAATGTTCTTCAGTTTGCATGATAATTTGTAATTAAGTTTTCTAATTGGAGTTCAATATCTTCCGGAGTAAATATCATACCACCCAACCTGCCGAAAAATTCAACAGGTACTTTCCCTTTAACGGCCAGACGTACATCTTCTACCATTTGTCCGCTATTGAGTTCCACTGTAAGCATGCCTTTTACCTGCGAAGCCAGTTCTTCTAATCGCTGATAAGGATAGGGAAATAAACTGATGGGTCTTAACAAACCCACTTTAATTCCTTTTTCCCGGGCAATATCCATGGCCTTCTGACAAATTCTTGCACTCAATCCATAAGCCACAAATAAATAGTCCGCATCTGTTGTATTCATTTCCTCCCACCGTACTTCATGCTCCCGCATCAACTTAAATTTTGCTTCCAGTTTTAAATTATGCTGTTCCATTCTTTCAGGCTGAATGAATAAAGATGTGATATAATTCCGTTCGCGGGTTTTGGGTTTGCCGGTTGTTGCCCAGAAGGATTTATCTACAACCGGAGGCGTATAAGACTTGAACTCCACTTTTTCCATCATTTGCCCGATGGCACCATCCGATAATATCAGAACGGGATTCCTGTATTTATCTGCCAGATCAAAACCCAGAAAAACAAAATCTGCCATTTCCTGGACCGAGGCGGGTGCCAGTACGATCATCCTGTAATCACCGTGACCACCTCCTTTTACAGATTGAAAATAATCTCCTTGTCCGGGTTGAATAGTTCCCAAACCCGGTCCTGCACGGTTTACATTTACCAATAAACAAGGTAACTCTGCCCCGGCGAGATACGAGATGCCTTCCTGCATCAGACTAAAACCAGGTGATGAGGAACTGGTCATGGCCCGAAAACCCGCACCTGCAGCACCATATACCATATTAATAGAAGCTACTTCACTTTCCGCCTGCATGACAATTCTGTTATGCTTTGGCATTTCTCTTGCTAAATATTCCAACACTTCGGATTGGGGCGTAATAGGGTAACCAAAGTATGCATCACATCCGGCCAGGATGGCTGCTTCAGCCAAGGCTTCGTTCCCCTTCATGAGTTTTGCTTCTGTCATAATCCGTTTTGTTTTGAAGGATTGACCAATGATTGAAGCTGCTCTTTGATATTAACAGGAGTTATATCAACCGGTTTTTTCTTTGGGTGTGTCCGGTATACGGTAATTACGGCATCAGGACAAACCAACGCACAATTCACACAGCCATTACAGGCATCATTATTGGCAATAATATAGTGGTAACCTTTAATGTTGATCGTTTCAGAAAGAGAAAGAGCCTGTTCTTTACAGGCATTGGTGCAGAGTTCGCAACCCTTGCATTTCTGAATATCAATTTCAACTCTTCCCTTGACCTTTCTTTCTTTAACCGGTTTGATTTGTTGGGTTTTGTCTTCCATTATCCGGGTTTTAGAAGTTAGAAACTGAACAAATTTCGACAGATCCATCACGGTTTTTCATCAATCCTGTCATGACCGGGCATGATTAATATCAGTTTTGTGTTAAAAAAGCACCATTTTCCCCCGAAAAAAAAATCATACCGAATACCCGGTTGAAAAAGGCGGCGGGGCGTCCAGGTTTATTCATCCCGGTAATTTTGAAATTCATCTGCATTCTGACAAAAGTCATATTTTATCGTACCGGCAAATTCTACTTTGCAACATATTTTATTTATGAATCTCTGGAAAAATATCATTCGCAAACCCACCTGACCAACCCTTTACGGGTATTTGCAAATCAATTTCCTTACATAGCTGACACGCAGCTTAAAAAAATTCATAAATGAAAACGATCATTGAACCCTTCCGTATAAAATCGGTGGAGCCGATTTATTTTACCACCAAAGAAGAACGCAAAGCTATTTTAGAAAAAGCCTGTTACAATCCTTTCCGTATACATGCTAAAGATGTGCTGATAGACCTGCTCACCGACAGCGGCACCAGTGCCATGAGCAGCAACCAGTGGGCCGGCATCATGCAGGGGGATGAATCTTATGCCGGTAGCGAAAGTTTTTTTCATTTTGATAATACCATCAAACAGATTACGGGTATGCCACTGGTCATTCCGACGCACCAGGGACGTGCAGCAGAAAAAATAATTTTCACAATTCTTGGGGGGAAAGGAAAATATTTTATCAGTAACACGTTATTTGATACGACCCGGGCCAATATTGAATTTTCAGGAGCTGAAGGTATTGACCTGATCTGTGAAGAAGGCAAACATCCCACCATTCCAGCCCCCTTCAAAGGAAATATGGATGTGGAAGCGCTGAAAAAAGTGATAAAAGAAAAAGGGCCGGCTAATATCCCGATGGTGATCATCACCGTAACCAACAATTCCGGTGGAGGACAACCGGTGAGTATGCAGAATATAAAAGAAGTGAGACAAGTGTGTACAGAAAATAAAATTCCGCTCTACATTGATGCCTGTCGTTTTGCAGAAAATTCCTATTTCATCAAACTACGCGAAGAAGGCTATGCCGATAAATCCGTTCCTGAAATAGCCCTCGAACTTTTTTCTTATGCCGATGGCTGTACCATGAGTGCCAAAAAAGATGCTTTTGCTAATATCGGTGGCTTCCTGGCTATGCGCGACCTGGATCTGGCCATTCGTTGCAGGAACTTACTCATCATCACCGAAGGCTTTACGACTTATGGCGGACTTGCCGGTCGTGACCTGGAAGCCATAGCGATCGGGCTCCAGGAAGTGATGGATGAAAATTATCTACACTATCGTATCCGCAGCATTGAATACCTGACCAATAAATTAATTGCCGCAGGCGTACCCGTTATGCAGCCTGCCGGTGGGCATGCGGTATATATTGATGCAAAAGAATTTTTACCGGATATACCTGTGGACCAATACCCCGGCCAGGCTTTAGTAGGTGCCTTGTACCTGGAAGGCGGTATACGGAGCGTGGAAATCGGTTCACTGATGTTTGGAAAATATGATGAAACCGGGAAATTAATTCCGGCTCAAATGGAACTTGTGCGGTTGGCAATACCAAGACGCGTGTACACGCAAAGCCATATTGATTATGTATCCGAAGTAATTATTGATGTATTCAATAAAAGAAATACCCTAAAAGGATTAACCATTATTGAAGAAACCCCGATGCTACGTCACTTTACTGCAAAATTGAAACCCGTTCAATAAATCTTATAAAAATAATTTATGATTAAGCCTATTAAAAAAAGCTGGGCCGAACCCTATAAAATAAAAATGGTGGAACTGTTGAAAATGACAACAGCCCGGCAGCGAAAAAAAGCTTTGGAAGAAGCGGGGTATAATACCTTCCTTTTAAGGTCAGAAGAGGTATATATTGATTTATTAACCGATAGCGGCACTTCTGCAATGAGTGACCACCAGTGGGCCGGTATGATGCTGGGAGATGAAGCCTACGCCGGCAGCCGGAATTTTTATCACCTGGAAGAAGTAGTGAAAGATATTTATGGATATAAATATCTTATTCCCACACACCAGGGCCGCGGCGCAGAAAACATACTGTCAAAGATCTTAATTAAGAAAGGAGATATCATACCCGGTAATATGTATTTCACCACCACCCGCCTGCACCAGGAACTCGCCGGGGGGAAATTTGAAGATATCATAATAGATGAAGCCCATGACCCGGAGAATGAATTCCCCTTTAAGGGCAATGTTGATCTGAATAAGCTTGAAAAATTGATAAAAAAATACGGGGCAAAAAAAATTCCTTATGTAAGCATGGCCACCAGTGTGAATATGGCAGGCGGCCAGCCCATCAGCATGAAAAATTTAAAAGAACTTAGAGCTGTAACTAAAAAACATGGAATCCGGGTTATACATGACATGACACGGGTAGCAGAGAATGCACATTTCATTCAGCAACGGGAAAAAGGGTATCAAACTAAATCCATAAAAGAAATAGTCAAGGAGATTAATTCATATACGGACGGAGCCACTATGAGTGCCAAAAAAGATGCCCTGGTGAATATTGGTGGTTTTCTGGCCATCAACGATTGGGATGTTTTTGAAGAAGCCAGAAATATGGTTGTGGTGTACGAAGGTTTGCATACCTATGGCGGTCTTGCGGGAAGAGATATGGAGGCGATGGCAATTGGCATTGGAGAAAGTGTGAACGATGACCATATGCATGCCCGGGTTGGCCAGGTGGTTTACCTCGGAGAAAAAATGATGGAGTTCGGCATTCCGATTGTAAAACCTGTTGGCGGGCACGGCATTTTTGTAGATGCTAAAAAGTTTTTGCCCCATATCCCTCAACACCAGTTTCCAGCACAGACACTCGCCGCGGAAGTATATCTTGATTCAGGTGTACGTACCATGGAGCGCGGCGTGGTATCAGCGGGACGAAAAGCCAACGGGGAAAATTATTTTCCTAAATTGGAACTGGTGCGATTTACTATTCCCCGCCGTGTATATACCCAGGCGCATATGGATGTAATTGCCGAATCAACCGCGCGGGTTTTTGAACGCCGTCATCATATCAAAGGAATGAAAATGATTTATGAACCGAAGTATTTGCGGTTTTTCCAGGCGAGATTCGAAAAGTTGAAGTGATAACTTAATCCTGGGTTACAATTTCTTCCCGGTTCCAGGTAATTTTTTTACCAAAACCAATAGCACTATCGGTCATCTTGATACTATTGATTTGTATGATCCAGATCTCCCCCGGTATCATTAATGCCATCGGAAACTTTTTATGATACTGTCCGGAAGCGTCACTACCGTATGGATGCTCCTCGGGCAAAACAACCCCCTCAAATTGAATTCCTTTTACCAGGACAGTATTTAACTTGTCCGGCAAAATCGTACCGGCAATAAGGCGATTGTTTGCTATGATGGATGAATGGTGCGCGGAGGAGGAAGATTTGAAATACAAAAGGCCTTTCCCACTATGAAATGCATAGAAACAACTAAAACAATAAGGATTACTCTTTTCATCTACACAACATACGTTGGCACATGTTTGTTTTTCTATGAATTTACTTATACGATCATTCATACATAGTAGGTACTGCTTTGGGATGAGGCCGTTTCCAATAACACATTATTTTTACTGATCACCAGGCTACTTCACCCCTTCCAGTATTTTAATATAATTTGATCTTTCATAGGCGGTAGGATCAGAGATGTGTTGCTGGCTCATACTCCCTTTAAATGAATTTAGACTTTCAAACCCCATCATATACATCCAGTCCTGTAATTCCTTATTCATTGTTTTTAAATAAGGGATGCCGTTTTTATATAAAGAAGATGCCGTCATGACCACATCAGCACCTGCCAAAATGTATTTTATCACCTCAATAGCGCTTTGCACCCCGGTGGTGGCTGCCAGCGACAGATCCACCTTTCCATAGAGTAAACCAATCCACAATAAAGGCAGCCTGATTTCACTCGACTCACTGTAATGCAAATCTGTTTTAATGACCAGTTCATTGATATCAAAATCGGGCTGATAGAAACGATTGAATAAGACCAGTGCATCAGCGCCGGCATTCTTCATGCGGAGCGACATATTTCCGGTTGCACTGAAATAAGGATTTAATTTAACCGCCACCGGAATTTTTACGGTTTGTTTGATCGATTGAATAATATTCAGGTAACGGTGCTCCACTTCGGAGGATGACATGGCAATATCTGCCGGAATAAAAAATATATTTACTTCAATCCCATCGGCGCCTGCCTGCTCCATTAATTTTGAATAGTCAACCCATCCTTCATTCGTAATTCCATTTAAGCTTCCGATGATGGGAATGTTGACACGTTCCTTGGCCTTGCGGATATTTTCCAGGTACTCATCCGTTCCCACATTAAAATCCTCCAGGTCGGGAAAATAATCCAATGCTTCAGGAAAAGCATAGGTAGTTTCAGATAACACCCCTTTAAACCGGGCTTCTTCTTTTCTTATCTGTTCTTCAAACAAGGAAAACAATACGACAGCGCCGGCTCCATGATCCTCCATCTTTACGATATTATCTGTTTGCTCCGATAAAGTACAGGCGGAAACTACAATGGGAGAATCCAGTTGCAATCCCATATACGTTGAATGAACTTTCATAACAGAATTTTGTAAGAGTTGCCAACCTAAAAAAGTTTGACAACCCTTATGTTAAGCAATTGGTACAAAATCACTGGCCTTTTTTGTTGCCAGCTCCTCATAGGTTTTCCATTTAAGATTTACCAGGTCCTGTGCATGAATCATCAGTTCTTCAGCAACTTTTGGATTGGTCATGGTCAGTACTTTATACCGCAACTCATTATAAGCATATTCTTTCAGCGGCATAGTTGGTCTTGGCGAATCCAATACAAAAGGATTTTGATTTTTCTTTCTCAACACCGGATTATAGCGCAATAAGGGCCAGTGACCACTGGCAACTGCATTGTTCTGCTGGCTCAAACCATCTTTCAGATCATAACCATGAGCAATACAATGACTATAGGCTAATATCAATGAAGGACCGTTATAGGCTTCTGCTTCCCGCATGGCTAACAAGGTTTGTTGCGGGTTAGCACCAAAAGCCACTCGGGCCACATATACATTTCCATATGATATGGCCTGCATGGCCAAATCTTTTTTACCCCCGGATTTACCACCCGCTGCAAATTTTGCAGTGGCCGCAGTTGGTGTAGCTTTTGACGATTGACCACCTGTGTTTGAATACACTTCCGTATCCAGCACCAGGATATTAATATTTTTTCCACTGGCCAGTGCATGATCCAATCCGCCATAACCAATATCATACGCCCATCCATCACCGCCAACCAGCCATACACTACGACGTACCAATTGATCCGCCACGGATAACAAATGAGCTGCCGGAGATAAAGCCATTGTTCTCAATTGCTCCTTTAATTTCTGCACACGTAGTTGTTGAACAGCCAGTTCAGATTCATGAACCTGCTTAGCATCCAAAATTTCATTAACAATATCTGCACCCAGTTCCTCTTTTAATTCTAATAAATATTGTTTTGCGATATCTAATTGTTTATCGGCGGTGATCCGCATACCCAATCCGAATTCAGCATTGTCTTCAAACAAGGAATTGGACCAGGCTGGTCCCCTGCCCTCTTTGTTTACAGACCAGGGTGTAGTCGGAAGATTACCTCCATAAATGGAAGAACAACCGGTAGCATTAGCTACTAATAACCTGTCGCCAAATAATTGTGATAACAATTTTAAGTAAGGTGTCTCACCACAACCGGCACATGCTCCGGAGAATTCAAATAAAGGTTCAAGGAATTGGGCGCCATGCACGGTAGAGAAATCAATTTTAGAGCGGTCATTCCAGGGAATGTTTTCAAAAAATTCAATATTTTTTTGTTCTTTTTTAAGTACCGGTTCTTTGTCAGCCATATTGATAGCCTTGCGGGATCGGTCAAGCAGGTCCGTTGCCGGGCAAACTTCCACACATAAATTACAACCGGTACAATCCTCTAAATAAACCTGTAATGCATATTGTGTTTCCGGGAACCCTCTTGCATTGATCGGGGCTGATTTAAAATCTTCCGGTGCTTTTTTCAAATGATCTTTATGAAAAAACTTAGCCCGTATCACACTGTGCGGACAAACATAAGCACAGTTACCACACTGGATACAGGTATCGGGTTCCCAGATGGGCACTAAATCTGAAACATTTCTTTTTTCCCATTGTGTAGTGCCGCTGGGATACGTTCCATCCACCGGCATTTTACTAACTGCTAATTCATCCCCATGACCTGCCATCATAATCGCAGTCACTTCTTTTACAAAGGCTGGAGCTTTATCAGCCACCGTGAGTAGATCATGACGGGCAGCCGAAACTTTTTCAGGATACTTCACTTCGTATAAATTAGCCAGGGTAGCATCCACTGCCACAAAATTCTGGTCAATTACTTTCTGTCCCTTTTTAAAATAGGTTTTTTCAATTGCTTTTTTTATTTGTTTGATGGCATCTTCCCTGGGTAACACTCCGGATAAAGCGAAATAACAGGTCTGCATGATTGTATTGATACGCCCGGTCATCCCGGTATCTCTTGCCACGGTTGTTGCATCAATCACATACACTTTTAATTTCTTATCAATGATCATTTTCTGCAACTGGCCGGTGAATTTATCCCATACTTCCTCTTTTCCATAGGGGCTATTCAATAAAAAGGTGGCCCCTTCTTTGGCAAATTCCAGCATCTCTACTTTTTCGGTAAAGTTGAACTGGTGGCAGGCAATAAAATCTGCTTTTGAAATCAGGTAGGGTGCCCGGATTGGTCTGGGTCCAAAACGCAAATGCGAAACAGTTCTTGCACCGGACTTTTTGGAATCATAAACAAAATATCCCTGGGCAAACAGATCGGTATTCTCCCCGATGATTTTTATGGTGTTCTTATTTGCCCCCACCGTTCCATCTGCACCTAATCCAAAAAACAATCCCTGTCTCCATTCAGATTCATCCAATGTAAATGAAGGATCATAATCCAGGCTGGTAAATGTTACATCATCGTTTATGCCAATCGTAAATCCGTTTTTGGGATGTTTCTTTTTTAATTCATCATATACGGCTTTCACCATGGCGGGTGTAAACTCTTTGGAAGAAAGACCGTAACGACCTCCAACTATATTGGGCAATTTTTTCAATTTCCCCTGTTGGAATGCTTCCACCAGGGTTGCCAGTACATCCTGGTACATGGGCTCCCCGGCGGCACCGGATTCTTTTGTCCTGTCCAGAACGGCTATTGATTTTACAGAAACCGGCAATGCTTTTATAAAATGTTCGAGGGAAAAAGGCCGGTATAAACGAACCTGGATAACCCCCGTTTTTCCGCCTGCTTTATTCAATGCCTCCACTGTTTCTGAAACAGTTTCGCCGCCGGATCCCATGATGACAACCACTTGTTCCGCATCGGGAGCACCATAATATTGAAATAGTTCATATTTCCTGCCTGTCATTTTTGCAAAGTCAATCATTACTTCCTCTGCAATACCGGGCAGTTTATTATAATAACTGTTCACAGTTTCTCTTCCCTGGAAATACACATCGGGGTTTTGTGCTGTTCCTCTTATGAACGGATGCTCGGGATTGAGACCCCTGTTGCGATGAGCAATAACCCATTCATCCGGTATCAACGATTTTATTTGTTCGTCACTCAGCATTTCCAGTTTATTCACTTCATGGGAAGTGCGGAAGCCATCAAAGAAATGTATAAAAGGAATTCTTGATTTCAATGAAGCTACCTGTGCTATCAGTGCAAAATCATGTGCTTCCTGAACACTTACTGAACTTAACATGGCAAACCCGGTGGTTCTTGCTGCCATTACATCCTGGTGGTCTCCAAAAATGGAAAGACCCTGTGCCGCTAAGGATCGGGCTGCCACATGAAATACGGCCGCTGTTAATTCGCCGGCAATCTTATACATATTGGGCAACATCAGCATCAATCCCTGTGACGCAGTAAAAGTGGTTGTCAACGACCCGGTTTGCAAAGCACCGTGCACGGTACCGGCCGCACCTGCTTCACTTTGCATTTCTATAACCTCCGGCACAGATCCCCAGATATTTTTTATCCCTTTGGAAGCCCATTCATCTGCCAGTTCGGCCATGGTTGATGATGGCGTAATGGGATAGATGGCACAAACTTCATTAACCCGGTAAGCTACATAGGCAGCTGCTTCATTACCATCTATGGTTGCGATACTATTTTTATTTTTTGACATCGGTAGTTGGATTAACAGGTTCTGGAATCATTTCAATGGCATGGCAGGGGCATTGTTCATAACACACCGCACAACCGGTGCAGGCATTATAATTGAACTTATACCGGTTACCTTTTCCTAATTTAATAATGGCCTCTTCCGGGCAGGCCCCGAAACATCCATCGCATTCAAAACAATTACCACAGCTCAGGCAACGTTGTGCTTCAAATCTTGCTTCAGGTTCTGATAAACCGGAAATCACTTCATCAAAACTTTTTACGGCAATGGCCGGAGCCAGTTTATCCTGTTCTTTTTGCGGCGCATCTGTTTTATACCACATGTGCAGTTTACGGTAACCGGCTGTCGGGTGTTTTTCTTTTTTTACAAATGCCTGTTGTTTTAAAAAACTATTTATATAACGGGCGGCTTTTTTACCCTGTCCAATGGCGATGGTGGAACTCCTGTTTTCACCAGGCAGCATATCTCCTCCCGCAAAAATTCCCTCGGCGCCTGTCATTCGTTGTGCATCAATATTAATCGAGCCATCCTCATTAAAAATAATTCCTGGTACAGACCGCAAAAAACCAGAGTCGGTTTCCTGGCGATTAGCAATAATCAAAACATCAGCATCAATCTTTTCAAATTCATTAGTGCCAACAGCTTTTCCTTTTTCCACTTTCATTTTTTCCAATGTAACCAGGTACTTTTCTATAGAACTTATTTTTCTTAAAAGTTGTACATCCACTCCTTCTGCCAAAGCATCTTCAGTTTCATAATCATACGCCGGCATCATTTTGTTATCTCCGGGAAAATAAACAGATACCTCTGAACCAAACCTCCTGAGCATGCGGGACAAATACAAGGCAAGTTTACCTCCGCCATATACCACCACTTTTTTTCTGACATAGGGAGATGAGTTCGATTTCACTTCATTAAAAAAAGAAAATGCATCAGTGATATATACTGAATTATCATGTTCAAAATTCTCTTTGTGAATCAATTGTGCCCCGATTGCCAGAAAGACAGCATCAAATTTTCCCGCTTCTTTTTCAGTCAGCACATCCTGTACTTTATAATTCAAGCGAATCTTTATCCCCGTTCTCGCAATACGATCCACTTCAAAATCCAGTATTTCTTTTGGCAAACGGTATTCCGGCACACCTGTCCATAACAAACCACCCGGCCGCCCTCCGGCTTCGTAAACTTCCACCTCATGCCCCATCCGGGCCAGGTGATATGCGGCTGATAAACCAGAGGGGCCGGCACCTATTACCAGCACTCTTTTCCCGGTTGCATAAGCCACGAATTGAATCGGCCATTTTTGTTTGATGGCTTCATCCCCGATATACCGCTCCACCGCATGAATATTCACAGTGGTATCAATGTGGGTTCTGTTGCATCCCGTCTCGCAGGGCTTTACACATACACGACCCATGATAGCCGGGAAAGGATTGTCCTCGACCAGGGTTTGAAATGCCTCAAAATAATTCCCGGCCTGTGCAAAAGCCATCCAGGCCTGTATATTTTCTCCTGCCGGGCAGGCACTATTACAGGGAGGCATAAAATCAACATAAACGGGACGTTGGGATCGCTTATGGCCGGTACCTTCCGCATGTATCGAAAGATCAACGGGTTTGGTAATATCAATTTCAGACATACTATTAATTTTGACTAAATGGCAAATCAGCCTTCCCGAAAATGAAGGAAATCACAGCAAAGTAGAATCTGTATCTAAACAGGAAGGTGATATAGTTCAAGGGGGAAAATGATTCCTATCATATTACCGAACAATAGGTTGAAGAGGGGTTTTGGCTAAAACAAAAAGCCCTCCCTCATTCAAAATGGGAAGGACTTTTATAAATTAATTCAGGGTTTATGAAGGGGGGGGGGGGGGGGGGGGGGGGGGGGGGGGGGGGGGGGGGGGGGGGGGGGGGGGGGGGGGGGGGGGGGATAGCGGCTAACACTATTTCTTTTAGCTTATCAATAGGCACCCGCTCCTGCTCCATAGAATCCCTGTGGCGGATAGTAACTGTATTATCTTCTTTGCTTTGATGGTCAACGGTAACACAAAAGGGAGTACCCAGTGCATCCATGCGGCGGTAACGTTTACCAATGGAATCTTTTTCTTCATAGAAACAACGGAAATGCGGCTTACATGCCTGCATAATTTGCTCCGCAATTTCAGGCAAGCCATCTTTTTTGGTCAATGGCAATACAGCTAGTTTAATCGGAGCCAGTTTGGTCGGGAATTTCAGAACTACACGACTATCTTGCTTATCAGCCGAACTGAGATCCTGTTCTTCATAAGCCTGGCTCATCACGGCCAGAAACATCCGGTCTAAACCAATAGAGGTTTCAATAACATAAGGAATATAATTACCGTATGGTTTACCCGTAGCCGGGTCAATATCATTATCGAAATACTGCATTTTCTTTTTGCTGTATTCCTGGTGTTGTTTCAAATCAAAATCAGTACGGCTGTGAATACCTTCCAGTTCTTTAAAACCAATCGGGAATTCAAATTCAATATCACAGGCCGCATCGGCATAGTGGGCCAGTTTTACATGGTCATGAAAACGGTATTTCTCTGCCGGCATTCCCAGGCTTTTGTGCCACTCTAATCTTATGGTCTTCCATTTTTCATACCATTCTTTTTGTGTGCCGGGACGGATAAAAAACTGCATTTCCATCTGTTCAAATTCACGCATACGAAAAATGAATTGCCGGGCTACAATTTCATTCCGGAATGCTTTACCAATTTGCGCAATGCCAAATGGTATTTTCATCCTTCCTGATTTCTGTACATTTAGAAAGTTTACAAAAATGCCCTGCGCGGTTTCTGGTCGCAGATATACTTTATTATCCTCCCCATCGGCAGATGCAGTAGAACCAAATTCGGTGGAGAACATCAGGTTAAACTGGCGAATATCTGTCCAGTTACAAGTACCACTGACAGCACATTTAATTTTATTGTCTTCAATTAATTTTTTTAAGCCCGCAAAATCATCCTGTGCCAATAACGTATCCATCTGTTCCAGGATTTGCTTGGCCAAGGGCTCATTGCCTATTGCAGACTGCTCATCTGAAAATCCCTCTATCAAATGGTCAACCCGGTAACGTTTATTACTGTCCTTGTTATCGATCATCGGGTCGTTGAAATTATCAACGTGGCCTGAAGCTTTCCAGGTGGTGGGGTGCATAAAAATAGCCGCATCAATACCTACAATATTATCCTGCAACTGGGTCATGCTTTTCCACCAATAGTCTTTGATATTTTTCTTTACCTCACTGCCCATCTGGCCGTAATCATAAACAGCCTGTAACCCGTCATATATTTCACTGGAGGGAAAAATAAACCCATACTCTTTGCAATGAGAGATGATTGCCTGAAGTTTGTTCGAATCGTTTGCCATAAGTCGGCAAAGATAATGCAGAACCCAGATTTACAGGATTTGAAAGAATATCAGTAATGTTTTACCCGATAGTCCTGAGGCATCGAAGGATCGGGTTTCAATTTATGAATAATCGAATTTAACCACAGAGACACAAAGTCACAGAGAAACACAGGGTAAACACAGTGAAACTCCGTGTTCCACTTGTCTCTGTGCCTGTCTGCCGGCAGGCATTGTAAAAAAAAATTAAAACCCGATAACTGCGGGGGCGATAATACCAAAATATCAGCAAACAACTATTTCAACTTCTCATTTTGCTGATGTCTGTCTCCATCCCTATTATTTTTCTTTTCAAAATTCTTTTCCAATGCCTCTGTCAGATTCACCCCTGTTTGGTTGGCCAGGCAAAATAACACCCACAGCACATCGGCCATTTCATCGGCCATAAGACCTCTCCTAACCTCCCCACTAAGAGGAGGAACAGAACCCTCCCGGTAAGATTGATCACCATATTGCCGGGATATGTGCCTGGCAAGTTCCCCTACTTCTTCAGTAAGGATGGCCATATTGGTCAACTCGCTGAAATAGCGGACTCCCACCGTTTTTATCCATCCATCCACCTGTTGCTGGGCTTGCTGAATCGTCATAACAAATATTTTAGAATATGATTTGCAATATAGCATGATTCTTGCCGTTTCAGACTCCCTACCCTTTTGAAAAACTACCTAACCAATTCCTTTAAAAGATTAATGTATTCTATGATGCGCGCTGTCCGCAGGCTTATGGCCGTTGTATCCCTGTCCTTTGTGGTTGCTTTCTCTCAGGCACAACCCGCTATGGACGTGCCGGGGAAAAAAGAAGTCAAACCTTATCAACTCCTAAGTTCCGGCAGGCAAATCACTATAAAAAGTACCCGGGAAATAAAACATATTATGCTCTGGACCACCAGCGGCTACCGGGTGGTGGAACAAAAAGAAATCAACAACAATTATTTTGTACTGACGATCCCGGTGAGCCAGAAAACCTTTTTCCTGATGATCGGGTTGAGCGGCGGAAAGATTTATACAGAAAAAATAGGAATAAGAGATGCCCCCTAAATCCCCACAAGGGGGACTTTTAGATACTGATCATTTAAAAAATCATTATTGAATTAGCGCCTTTTATTTTATCACATTGTATTCCTCACTCTCTTTGCTTTGTATCAATTATAATTGTAACAGGCCCATCATTCAGCAATTCCACTTTCATATCCGCTCCGAAAATGCCGGTTCCAATTTCTTTTCCCATATCCGTTGATAATTGCTGTATCATTTTTTCATATAACGGAACAGCTATATCCGGTTTGCTGGCTTTGATATAAGACGGACGATTCCCTTTTTTAGTTGAAGCATGCAAAGTAAACTGGCTTATTAAAAGTATTTCGCCATTTTTATCTTTCACCGATTCATTCATAACCCCATTATTATCATCAAAGATGCGGAGGTTGACAATTTTTCCGGAAAGCCATTCAATGTCTTCGGCAGTATCTGCATCTTCAATGCCTAACAACACCAGTAAACCCATTCCGATCTGAGAATGAATTTTACCGTCAATCGCTACACTTGCCCTGCTTACCCGTTGAATAACTGCGCGCATACTTGTTTCTGGTTACTGGTCAATTGTTAATGGTTATCCTGTAAAGATAATTTCAATCCTTTAATGAACATTAACTTTGAGGGAATTTAACCAGCAACCAGCAACCAGTAAACAGTACCATGATTGATATAAGAAAAGAAATATCCTTTCAAACTACCCGCAGCGGTGGTAAAGGCGGGCAGAATGTAAATAAAGTGGAGACAGCTGTCATCGCTTCATTTCATATTGATTCATCACAATTACTATCGGACGAACAAAAGGCGTTGCTGAAAGAAAAATTGGTCAACCGTATAAACAGGGATGGTTACTTACAGGTAAAATCCCAGATCCACAGGACCCAGTTAGCTAATAAAGAAGAATCGGTAGAAAAAATAAATATGCTGATAAAAAGGGCCCTGGAAAAGAAAAAGGCCCGCATTGCCACCAAAGCCAGCAGAGTATCTAAAGAAAAAAGGTTAGAGTCTAAAAAAAGAAAAGCTGAAGTTAAATCCGGAAGGCAAAGATTCAGAAATGAGAATCTTTAAATTCCCACAAACCTGCCTACCGGCAGGCAGGGACACCAAGAGCACAAAGGGATTTAGCCCTCCTTTGTGTACCTGCCTTCCGTCAGGCAGGCTTCGTAGCTTGGTGGGAAATAAATTTGTAAATTAGCCATTCAAATCAACCCTGTGCGAAAAAGCCTGCTGACGATATTGTCCATCTTATCCCTTACGGTTCTTTCCGCTTATTTATTAGGGGCCTGTAAAAAAGAGCAGCATACAAGCGGCCTGCAATTATTAAAACAAGAAATTCCCGTTGGCTTCCCAAATCCTGCTTATACCTTTCAGGATAATCCATTGAGCCAGGAAGGTTTTGAATTAGGCCGAAAATTATTTTATGATGGCCGTCTTTCGATTGATAATCTGCATCCCTGTTCTTCTTGTCACCAACAAGTAGGGGCATTTGGAACGTTTGAACATGATCGCAGTCACGGAGTGAATGATTCACATACCCTGCGCAATGCACCGGTTTTATTCAATCTTGCCTGGAACACAAGTTTCCACTGGGACGGGGAATTCACTTCACTCAAGGATGCTGTTGCACAACCACTCAACGGGCATATTGAAATGGGAGAAACCTATGAAGGGGTAATCAACAAAATAAAAGATGACAAGTCTTACCAGGAGATGTTTAAAAAAGTTTTTCGCTATCCTTTTATTCGGCCTGAATTTATTTTAAAGGCTCTGGCACAATTTACCGGGTATATGGTTTCGGCTGATTCAAAATATGACCGTTATAAAAAAGGAACCATAGCCTTTACATTACAGGAAGAAAACGGTTACCAGTTGTTCAGGGCCAATTGTGCTACCTGTCATCCCGAACCGATGTTTACTGATTTTAGTTTCCGAAACATCGGATTACCCGTGGATAATTTTCTGAAAGATTTTGGACGGATGAGAATTACCGGGAAAAAAGAAGACTCCTTAAAATTTAAAGTACCCACACTCCGCAATTCCTATATTTCTTCCAACTATATGCACGACGGAAGATTTAACACCCTGCAACAGTGTATCAATCACTATCGCATCGGCGTGCAACCGGGTGCAACGCTGGACCCCCTGCTGACGAATGGAATAAGCCTGACCAATTCCCAGGCGACCGATATTGCCATATTCCTTCGCACATTAACCGATTCTGTATTTCTGAAAGATCCCCGGTTTCAGCAACCACAATAAGCCTAATTCTTATTTCTTTTTCCCCGTAGCGTTTCGAGACTTAACTTATTCGCTTCAATTTCTTTCACAGTATCATCCTGTGTTTTCAGGTTTTCTTCAATCTTTTTGTCCAGTACGATTCTATCTTCCTGGAGGTTTTTAAGTTTTTTCTCAGCTTTGGCTAAGGTTTCTTCCTGGTCTCTAATCCGTATTTCAAGATGGGCTGCTTCTATATCCGGAATGAGGTTGTTCAAAAATGATTTAGCCTTACCCAGGCTGTAAGCTTCCATTTTAACCATGGCATTTTCATCCCCTTTCATCATGATCATATAAAATTCGGACTCGTCACTTTCTTTCCGGCTTTTACGTTCCACTTTAATAAGGTAATCCATCTTGTCTTTACTTATCTCCGTTATATAAGCATTCTTAAATAACAGGAATCCCTTGTCCTTATTTAAAAAACCTTTTTCCTCTTTGGCTTTGTACCCAATCTTTTCCATCCTGCTGATGATCGCATTCTCCACCGCCTCCGGAGGATAAGAATAATCGATGGCAATAGCGGGTTGTTTTTTCTTATCATATTGAATCGTGCTTTCATAGGCCTGCCCGGCACCAGCTATGGATAGGGTGAGTACCGACAGAAATAATAATGTAACCTGCTTCATATACATTTTTTTAACCCTAAAGATACAGGAAGAACCAAAACCGTTGCAATACTCATAAATAATGGCTTACCTATCGCCAAATTCGTTTTTTGGCTGCTCAACAACTACTTTTGCTTTGAAATTTCCAATCCTTTGAGTGGTATTAAAAAACTGGCCGGGCAAACTTTGTGGTATGGTGTTCCCACCATCGCCAGTCGCTTTCTGGGCTACCTGATGAATCTTTCGCTGCCCCTCATTTTTGCGCAGCCATCCAAAACAGCTGACCTCACCCAGGTCTATGCAATCATCCCGTTTTTAAATGTGTTGTTTACTTATGGGCTCGAAACAGCCTATTTCCGCTTTTCCCAGGAATCGGACCCCAAAAAATTATACAATACCCTTTCGGTTTCATTATTAGGCTCTACTATTTTCTTTACAGCATTATTGTTTGTTTTTAAAGATGATATTGCAGGTTGGGCCAATCTTGAAACACATCCGGAATATATTACCTGGATGGCCGTGATCATTTTCTTTGATGCCATCAGTACGCTGGCTTTTGCACGGTTACGGCAGGAAAACAGGCCGAAACGATATGCTTTTGCCAGGATCTCCGGTGTACTGATGAATGTTGGTGTGGTTATTTTATTTCTTGCTGTCATCCCAAAATACCTGGATAACCACCCGGATAGTTTTCTGAAAAATATCTATAATAAAAATACCGGCATTGGCTACTACCTGATCGGAAATATCTGCGGCAGTATTCTTACGTTTATTTTACTACGGAAAGAATTTTTCCAGATACGTTTTCAATTTGATATGCAGATCTGGAAAAAAGTAATGCGCTATGCCTATCCCCTGATCATCGTTGGGATGGGTGGTATGATAAACGATATGCTCAGCCGGTTGATCTATCAGCATGTGGTCAATCTTCCGGAAGAACAGGCCAAACATGAGCTGGGTATTTTTGGAAATATTTACCGCCTGGCCGTATTGATCACCATTATGATACAGGCTTTCCGCATGGCTGCTGAGCCCTTCTTTTTTAACAGGAGCAAAGAAGAAGATGCACCCCGCACCTATGCCCGCGTCATGAAATTTTTTGTGATTGCTTCCTGTTTTATGTTTCTTTTTATCAGCCTTTATATTGATGTATTCCGCTGGTTCTTCATCGCCGTTCACAAACCAGCCTGGGTAGAAGGGCTGTATATTGTTCCCTTACTGGCTTTGGGAAATATTTTCCTCGGTATTTATTACAACCTCAGCATCTGGTACAAACTAAAACATAAGAATATGCTGGGCGCCCTGATTACAATTGCCGGGGCATTAATTACGATTGCACTGAATATCGTTTTGATACCCAAATACCATTACCTCGGTGCTGCCATTGCCACTTTCTCCTGTTACTTATTTATGATGATCACCAGCTATGTTATGGGCCAAAAATATTACCCCGTACCCTATGCAAAGAAAAAACTGATAGCTTATTTAGTACTGGTAGTGCTGATATACCTGGCTCACCGGGGAATGGTATATCTATGGGCCAACCATTGGTTCAACCTGGGTGCAGCAAGTTTACTGCTATTACTGTTCACTTTATTTGTTGGAAAAATTGAACGAAAAGAATTGGAAAAAATTCCATTAGCCCGGAGATTCTTGAAATAAAAACCAGATCAGCCCAGTCTAACAAAAGGGTTATTCATTTTCTCAAACCCAACGGTTGTTACCGGCCCGTGCCCGGAATATACTTTTGTTTCATCCGGCAATGTGAAAAACCGGGTCTGGATACTATTTACTAATGTATCAAAATTTCCCCCGGGTAAATCGGTTCTGCCGATACTGCCATTAAACAATACATCACCACCGATAATAAACCCACCGGCTTTATGATAAAAGGAAACACTACCGGGTGAATGACCCGGGGTGAAACGGATCTCAAGTTCCTCTTCCCCAATTTTAATAACATTATCTTCTTTCAAATAAACCAGCGGCCCATCGTAGTTTTCGAAAGGCAGTTGGTACATGATCCCTGATTGGGGGGCAAAATCCAGCACTGGCTTCTCCTTTTCATGAAGGTGCAGGGGCAATCCCCAGGTATCGTGTACGAATTTGTTCCCAAAAACATGATCCAGATGGCAATGGGTATTAAGCAGCAAAACAGGTGTAAGCCCTGTCTTTTCGATACCCGTTTTTAATTCGTCCCTTTCCTCCAGGAAATAACAGCCCGGATCTATAATGCAACACTGCTTCTGTTCGTTATACAAAATATAGGTATTCTCCTGAACAGGACTAAAAGTGAATGACTTAACAATTAACATGGATGGTTTTTTCGTACTTTTAAGGGTCACCTGGAATTCCTCCAAAAAGAGGAACCTACTGACTCAGAAGGCCAAAAGTACAAAATACCTACTTTTGAATTGGATGGATAGACGAGGGTGATAAATTATATATCATCCAAAGGGGAAAAATAAACAAATAGAATAAATCGAGGATAACAACAGGCGATGAGCCGTGAAACGATTGCCGGGTTAAAATTTAGCGATCAGAAACTGTAAAGATTTTATGAAGAAAGTATTAAGCCTGATTTCCTGCCTTTCCGTCTTCCTGACCATGGAAACCGCAGCACAAGTGAACACCGTGGAATTTGGTAAGAACCGGGTTCAATACCAGAAATTCAAATGGAAATTTTACCAGACAGAAAATTTTAACAGCTACTTCAGCCAGGACGGTTTGGGGCTTGGGAAATATGTGGCACAAATTGCCGAATTAGAGCTTCCCTCAATTGAAGAGTTTGTTGAAAATGGCCTGCAACGCCGGATTAATATTGTTGTTTACAACAATTACGATGAAATGCAGCAATCCAATATCGGGTTGGGTATCGACTGGCAAAATACCGGCGGTGTCACCAAATTAGTGAACAATAAAATGATTGTTTACTTTGATGGCAATCATGATAATCTCCGTCGCCAGATACGCCAGGGAATTGCAAAAATTTTAGTTGATAATATTTTGTTTGGTGATGACCTAGGAGAATTTGCCGCTAACCAGGCCCTGCTTGACCTGCCTAAATGGATGACAGACGGCTATATTGCCTATGCTGCAGAAAACTGGAATACCTCGCTGGATGATGATCTGCGTTCGGTGATGCTGAATAGCAGTTACAATAATTTTTACCAGTTTGCTTTTGAAAAACCCTTACTTGCCGGTCATTCATTCTGGAAATATATTGCCGACAAATACGGCAAAAGTAAAACCACATATTTTTTATACCTCGCCCGTATTTACAGGAACCTGAATAATGCCTCTCAAAAAATTGCGAAAAAGAAATTCAAAATAATCCTCCAGGACTTCATGTCGGAAGTGCCCCAGCAATATTTTAAAGATCTCCGTGGCCGACGCAATTCACCCAAAGGCCAACTCTCCGTAAGCGAAGAGATCGGAAAGAAAGATTTTATCCGTTTCAATGCAAATCCCTTGCCCCGGAGTTTTACCTATGCCGTAGTGGAATTCAAACAGGGCCGTTACCAGGTGGTATTGATGGAAAATTTTGTATCCAGAAAAGTGCTATTAAAACTGGGTGTTCGCTCCCGGGAAGAAGAAAAACATCCCAACTATCCGATATTGGCCTGGGATGGAAAAGGAACCCGGCTGGCTGTATTGTATAATGATGAGGGTAAAACAAAATTCTTTGTATACGACCTCGTAAACCACAATAAATTATGGCAACACGAGATTCAAAAATTTGACCAGATCCAGGATATGAAATACATGCTGGATAATAATACTTTATTGTTCAGCGGGGTGAGAAGCGGCCAGACAGATATTTATGTTTATAAAATTGATAAGCAAACTTTTGAACAGGTAACCAATGATGTGTACGATGACCTTGATCCTTCCTTTGTAGCCTTCCCTAATAAAACAGGTATTCTTTATTCAAGTAACCGTCCTTCTGCAAAAGCAGCCACCGGTGACGATTCATTGCCCGGCAAACGTTTCAATATTTACCTGGTTGATAACTGGAATAAATCGGATGTGAAACAAATATCAAAGCTGACCGATTTAAAACTGGGTAATGCCAGGTTCCCATCCCAGTACAACCAGTCACATTTTACCTTTATCAGTGATGAAAATGGTGTGAATAACCGCTATGCCGGTTTCTTTACAACCGAAAGAGCCGGGTTGGATACATTGATATTCATTGGGGATGAAATGCTCCGTAATCCGCCGCAAAAAGAAGTGGATAGTTTATTAAAAGAGTGGAACAAAACCGATATCGACTCAGTTGGTTATGTATCAATCACCAATGATTCTTCGTATGTATTTCCGCTGACAAATTATCAAAGCAGTACCCTGGAAACCAGAACAGCCGGAGATAATCAGCTGGTCAGCGAAGTAGTAAAGCTGGGTGATATCAAATTATTGTACCGTCTTAAAATTGATGAAAATACCCTGCGCCGCCGGAATGTCAACGCAAGGCCTACGGAATATATCAAAAAAGTGATTGAGGAAGAAAAAAAAGCCGTGAAGAAAGAATCAGCGTATCAGCCGAAAACAGATACACTTACCCGGAAGCAAAATGATTTTTTTACCACCGGTTTTGATGATGAAAAAACCGACAGTTCCAAAGCCGGCAAGGTGGTGGCCTCCAAAGAAATAATTAAAGAGTCCCCGTTAAAAAATGCTAAAGTATTTGAATATCGCCCACCTAAATTCTTCAACGATTACCTCGTTAGTGGCTTTAATAACAATGTTCTTGTAAGCCGATACCAGCCTTACCAGGGCGGCAACGGACCCATTAACCTGAGTAATGGCAATCCATTCAACGGGATCATCCGGGTGGGCACGTCTGATTTGTTCGAGGATTGGAAATTTGCCGGTGGTTTTCGTATCAGTCCCAACCTGGATAATAATGAATATATTTTTACTTCTCAATACCTTAAAAAAAGAATTGATTACGGCATCACCTATTACCGCAATACGGTAAAGGATCCTCCTTTGTTTGATACATCGAATTTTTTCTCAAAACAATTTACCAATCTATACCAGGCTACTGTAACCTATCCTTTTAACAAGATTCAAAGCCTCCGTTTTAATCTGGCTTACCGGAAGGATAAATATGTGATACTGGCCAATGACTTTACGCCCGGATCATTAACGGCGCCAGATCAGAAATACAGCTATGGACTGGCACATATTGAGTATGTGCATGATGATGCCATCAGCCCGGCCATGAATATCTGGAATGGATTACGCTGGAAAGCTTTTTTTGATTTTAATTCCCAGATCAGTACCAGCAAATCTGTACCATCAGGCACCAAACGTCCCTATACCATGAATTTTGGTTTTGACGCCAGGCATTACTTACCTATTTACCGCAATATCATCTGGGCAGTTCGCGGTGCGGGTGATTTCTCCTGGGGTAATGAAAAATTTATTTATTATTTAGGGGGCGTTGACAACTGGCTGTTCCCGAAATTTAATAATCAGAACAGACCCGACCCGGATGGCAATTACGCATTCCAGTCGCTGGCAGTAAATATGCGGGGCTTCAATCAAAATGTAGCAAATGGCAACAATGCGGTTGTAATAAACAGTGAAGTAAGGGCGCCGGTATTTGCTTCTTTGTTTAATAAACCTATTAATAATGCCTTTCTCCGGAATTTCCAGATAGTGCAATTTTTTGATCTGGGCACCGCCTGGAATGGACGGTTTGACAAACTGGAAAGACCAAGCGTTATTTATGGGGCACCTCCGGTTGCCGTAAAAATCAGGGCAGGTGGTATTGGGCCTTTTGCCGGTGGTTATGGTTTTGGCGCGAGGAGTATTCTGCTGGGATACTTTTTACGGGTAGATGCCGCCTGGGAAATGAATGGTGTATTCAAGGGAAAACCCATGTGGTATTTTGCAATGGGTCTTGACTTTTAAGTAATCAATTATTTTCAATTAAGAGTCCGCCTGTTGGCGGACTTTTTTATTTAGTGGAAGTTTTCCCCGCCAAATAATTTTACTAACCCGTTACAGACAACTGCCAAATTAACTCCCAAAATTCAGGTGATGGATGTACTTTTAAAGTCCCATGCCCCTTTTGAAACAATACAGCCCCATCCTTTTACCAATCCTTTTCCTCGCTACCAGTTTGGCAGCTACCGGACAGGTAAAAATTATCCACGGTATGGCCCGGGATTCTCATAGTGAAGAGCCGATTCCTTTTGCCTCTGTGAGTTTTAAACATACCACTATCGGCAAACTCACCGACTCATCCGGTAGTTTTTCTTTTAACTTAAATAACTGGCCATCGGATACCCTGGAGATAAGCTGCGTTGGCTACCAGCCATTCCGGTATATACTTGATAAAAAAAAGGATTCCGTTTCGGTTATTTTCAATTTGGAACGTGGAACTTTTAATGAAGGCGCCCAGGTAAAAATAAAAATCAATAAAGGATTGCTGGTCTGGCGGAAAATTGTGCAGCACAAAACCGAAAACGACCGCTACCGGTTTGATAACTTCTCTTACGAACTTTATAATAAACTGGAACTGGATTTAAAGAATATCAACTTTCAGAAATTTGGCAGGTTCAAACCACTAAAATCCATCAGTGACCTGATCAACCAAAATATTGATACCTCGGAAGTCATAAATTACCTCCCAACCTATTTAACTGAAACCCTGTCAGATTATTATTACCAGAAAAGTCCGAAAACAAGAAGAGAAATTATCAAAGCTGCCAACACCAATGGCGTAAAGAATGAAAGTGTTCTTAAACTATTGGGCGGTATGGACCAGGTGGTAAATGTTTATAACAACTTCATCCCTCTATTTGACAAACAATTTGTCAGCCCCATCAGTGATAACGGCGATTACTATTATAATTACCGGGTGGTGGATACCCAGGTGATCAGTAACCAGCGATTCTACCATCTCATATTTACTCCCCGCCGAAAGGGCGGTGATACCTTTGAAGGTGATTGCTGGGTGCATGCCGGGACATTTGCTATTCAAAGGATGAACCTGCGTTTGGGAAAAGAAGCCAATATAAATTTCCTGGAAACCCTGAGCCTGATACAGGAATACAAATTTCTGGATGATACTACCTGGTTCCTATCAAAAGATAAATTTGTTGCGGACCTGTCGCCAGTAGGGAAAGATAAACCAGGGTTTATTGCCCGCAAAACAACCACATACAGAAAAGTTATCGTCAATGACACTTCTGTGGTTTTGGAAGTGAGCAAAAATAAACTGATGGAAGAAATTATCACCCTGCCAAAAGCCAATGAAAAACCAAAAGAATTTTGGACAACTGTTCGTCACGAGCCACTCACCAAAACAGAAAGCGGTATCATTAAAATGATCGATACCCTCACTAATGCACCGGTCTTTCAAAAATTTACCCGTTCAATGGCTTTTATCGGCAGCGGTTATAAAGATATCGGCAATTACGAGATTGGCCCCTGGTTCAACTGGATTACATCCAATGGCTGGGAAGGTTTCCGGGTCAGGTTTGATATAGCCACGAATAAGCATTTCAACAAAAAATTCAAGTTCCACACATACCTCGCTTATGGTTTTGGTGATAAAAAACTGAAAGGCATGGGTGAAATATTTTATCTCCCGAACAAAAGCCCAAGAACATTCCTGTATGCCTCCTATACCCACGATCTGGATTTCGGGCAAAACTATTACGGTGAAGTATCCTCCGATAATATTTTTGCTTTAGCTATCCGGAAAAATAATATCCCGGTAAAAAATATTAAAGTAGACGAGAAAAAGCTTGAGTTCTTCAATGAAACCCTGCCATGGATGTCGAACCTAATTACCATTACGCATAAAACAACCCTGCCACTTCGAAACCTTCTACCCATAGATTCTTTCAAAGTCACTGGCAACGGTAAACCCTTTACCAATTTTGAAATTGCACTGCGGATCCGCTTTGCTTATCTCGAACGGTTTTTGGAAAGTCACTTCTATCGTACCAGCCTTGGCAGCAGCTATCCAATCGGGGAAATAAATATCAGTCAGGGTTTTGCCGGTATATTAAAAAGTAGCTACCCATACACAAAGATTTCGGCCAGTGTCTCTGATTATGTAAATATTCCGCCTTTCGGAAATATATCCTGGCTGGTATATGGAGGAAAAACATTTGGCACATTACCCTACATCCTGCTGGATATTGCCCCCGGGAATGAATTATATTATTACAACAAGTTTGCCTTTAACATGATGAACAGATGGGAATTTATTCACGATAAATATGCCGGTATCAATATTGAACATAATATTGGCAACGGTATTTTCCGTTTATTTCCCAAGCTTCGCTTCCGTCAATTCTGGACAGCTAAAACATTATGGGGTAGCCTATCCCCGGGCAACCAGGCACTCAATTTTAAACAGGGACATAACTTTCAAACACTTAATGGCAACACCTACCTCGAATTAGGTACGGGCATTGACAATATTTTCCATGTATTCCGTATTGATTTTGTATGGCGGGTACTCCCATCAACACTTACCCGGCAAAATGATAAGAATTTTGGCATCTTCGGAAGTTTCAGAGTTGCGTTTTAATGGATTTATTCAGCTCCCGAAGGCGGGCATACTTCATGAACGTGTACCATGCCCCCATTCTTGCGCAGATATATCCTTCCCAACCGTCTAAAAACCCCAGTTTGAAGAAATAATTTTTTATAAAAGCAAATGCCGGAGAAACAAATATTTTCAGGAACCCTGCTTTTTTTCCCTGCCTGTTGTATTTTTCTGCAGATAATTGCGCATAATTTATCATTTTCTGAGCAAAGTCAATACTGTTCTTTACTGTATAATGAAGAATATGACCTTTGATAAGGCAGATCTCAATACCGGGCTGCACAAAAAGTTTTTCGTGAACAATTTCCCCATCGGTTTTAATGCCTCTTCTGTTTCCCAATCGAATATGCGAATCTTTACCCCATTCGCCGTAACGTAGCCATTTAGTACCGAAATAATTTTTGTATTGCAACCGATAAACCTGGTGTTGACTGGTAAAGTCCAGAAGTTTTATTGATTCTTTCAACGCTTCATCTACCACTTCATCCGTATCCAACATTAATATCCAATCGTACTTTGCCAGTTGAGCTGCTTTAAACCGGTTACGTCCATAGCCTTCCCATTCGCCCTCATATAAACTGGCTCCATTTTTTAAAGCAACTTCCTTTGTACCATCTATGCTACCGGAATCATAGACCAGTATTTCTGCACCCAGTCCTCTTACGCTTTGTAGCGTCCTTTCAATTCCGGTTACATCATTTTTACAGATAATAACTATGGATAGCTCCATATTCAGATTTTGGTAATACAATGTAAAAAAAATCATGAACATAGAGACAGATTAGCAGGTTGTCGTTTTTTTCAAGTAATTTTCTCACCAGACTTAATAATTAGCTTATGTCACATTACATCCTTGCCCTCGACCAGGGCACCACCAGCAGCCGGAGTATGTTGTTTGATAAACAAGGCAACATCATCAGTACAGCACAAAAAGAGTTCAAACAAATTTTTCCGCAACCGGGATGGGTAGAACATGATGCGAATGAAATATGGAGTACTCAGTTTGGTACTATGGCGGAAGCGGTGGCCAAAGCCCAGATCAATATGAAACAGGTGGCGGGTATTGGTATCACCAATCAACGGGAAACAACCGTGGTATGGGATAGAAAGACCAGTCAGCCCATCTATCATGCCATTGTCTGGCAGGACAGAAGAACCGCTGTCTATTGCGATGAATTGAAATCCGCCCATCATGCCGGAACGATTCAGCAAAAAACAGGATTGATCATTGATGCCTATTTCTCGGCCACTAAACTGAAATGGATATTAGATAATGTGGAAGGTGCCCGGAATAAAGCGGAAAATGGTGAACTGGCTTTTGGTACGATCGATACCTGGTTAACCTGGAAACTTACCAACGGCGAAGTTCATGTAACGGATGTGTCAAACGCTTCCCGAACCATGTTATTCAATATTCATACACTGCAATGGGATGAAGAGTTGCTGAAACTGTTTAACATTCCTGCTGCTATTTTACCGGAAGTGAAATCAAGCAGTAAAATTTACGGAGTCACCGGGAATATTATTCCGGATTCAAGGATTCCTATCGCCGGGATAGCCGGCGACCAGCAAGCAGCTTTATTCGGACAAATGTGTACACAACCGGGAATGGTAAAAAATACCTACGGTACTGGCTGCTTTATGCTGATGAATACAGGAGAGAAAGCCATTACCTCAAAAAATAATTTATTGACCACTATAGCCTGGCAGATCGATGGTAAAACGGAATATGCCCTTGAAGGAAGCGTATTTATTGCCGGAGCTGTAGTGCAGTGGTTACGGGATGAACTAAAAATCATCCGCACATCTGCCGAAGTGGAAAAATTAGCGGGGCTGGTTCAGGATACGGATGGCGTATATCTCGTTCCGGCATTTGCAGGACTTGGTGCGCCACACTGGAATCAGTATGCAAGAGGAACTATATTCGGTCTAACAAGAGGAAGCAACAATGCGCATATTGCCCGGGCAGCCTTGGATAGTATTGCTTATCAGACCTATGATGTACTGAAAGCCATGGAAGCAGATTCCGGCATACATATTAAAGAATTGAGAGTGGATGGAGGGGCAACCGTGAATAATCAACTGATGCAATTCCAGAGTGATATTTTAAATACCAAAGTGGTGCGGCCAAAAATTACTGAAACAACAGCGCTTGGCGCCGCATACCTGGCCGGGCTTGCAGTTGGCTATTGGAAAAATGTTGATGATATTCAACAACAATGGCAGGTGGATACATCATTTTCGCCGGCAATGGATGAAGGGAAAAGAAATGACCTGGTCAATGGATGGCAGCGGGCAGTGAAGGCATCTATTGCATGGGCTGATAGCTAATTTTCAACACAGAGTAACTGAGTCTAAGAGTTTCACAGAGAAAAACATTTACAATGGTCATTAAAAACGAAAACTGGTACAATTCAATTACAGAAAGAATCATAAAATGTGCTATTGAAGTACATAAGGAGCTTGGGCCAGGTTTAATGGAGTCTGTTTATGAGGTTTGCTTAAGAAAATTAATGATTGACGACGGATTGTTTGTCAAAAGTCAGGTTATTCTACCAGTAGTATTTAAAGGTATTCAACTTGACAAAGATTTTGTGCTTGATCATTAGTTGAAGATGAAATAATTCTTGAGTTAAAATCTGTGGAAGTATTATTACCTGTCCATGAATCGCAGTTAGTTACTTATCTAAAATTATCTGGTAAAAAGCTTGGTTTGTTAATAAACTTCAATGTGGCACTCCTGAAAGTTGGCATTCGAAGAAGAATTAATGGAAATTTAAACTCTGTGTAACTCATCTCCTCTGTAACTCTGTGTTGAAAAAATGGATCGCAAACTAATGATACAACAACTCGAATCCACTCCAGAGTGGGATATCTGTATCATTGGCGGAGGCGCCACCGGGTTGGGCACTGCCCTGGATGCCGCTTCCAGGGGTTACAAAACCATTTTATTTGAACAATATGATTTTGCCAAAGGCACATCCTCCCGAAGCACCAAGCTGGTTCATGGTGGTGTCCGTTATTTACAGCAGGGCAATATCAAATTAGTGATGGAAGCATTACGGGAAAGAGGCTTGCTGTTGCAGAATGCCCCGCACCTGGTGCACAATCAGAAATTTGTGGTCCCCAATTATTCCTGGTGGGAAAAAACATTTTATGGCGTTGGTCTGAAGGTGTATGATATGATGGCTGGTAAATTAGGATTAGGCCCATCCCGGTTCTTATCCAAAGAAGAAACCCTGGAATTCGCTCCTACCCTCGACCCGGAAGATCTAAAGGGGGGAATCCTGTATCATGACGGACAGTTTGATGATGCAAGACTGGCTATCAGCATAGCCCAAACAGCCGCAGGATATGGAGCCGTATTGCTTAATTATTTTCCGGTAGCTGGTTTATTAAAATTGCAAAAGAAAATAGGTGGCGTTTGGGTAAAAGATTCATTGACCGGAAAAGAGTATGAAGTAAAAAGTAAAGTTGTCATCAACGCCACCGGTGTATTCACCGATGCCATAATGAAAATGGATGATGCAAAACATGAAAACATCATCAACCCCAGCCAGGGAATACACCTGGTTGTTGATAAAGAATTCTTACCCGGAGATACAGCCATTATGATCCCAAGAACGGATGATGGCCGGGTCTTGTTTGCGGTACCCTGGCATGAAAAAATTGTATTAGGAACAACCGATACTCCGGCTGACAATATATCCTCCGAGCCAATACCCCTGCAGGATGAAATTGATTTCATTTTAAAGCATATGGGCCGATACCTTAGTAAAGACCCGCAGTTAAGTGATGTAAGAAGCATGTTCGCCGGGTTGCGGCCATTGGTAAAAGGCAAAACAAAAAAAACCGCCGCCCTATCAAGGGACCATTTTATCAATATCGGCGATTCAGGATTACTAACCATAACAGGCGGCAAATGGACCACCTATCGAAAAATGGCAGAGGATGTAGTTGATATTGCCATGCGGAATTATGAATTGCCCGAGAAATTCTGTAAAACAAAAGAATTAAAGCTAAACGGATATAATGAACCAGTAACTCCAGCCGAAATAACTTCGTTAAGCCCTGAAGAATTAAAAACAATTATTAAAAAATCAGTTGAGGAAGAAATGTGCATGACCGTGGAAGATTTTTTATCAAGAAGAACCAGGCAACTTTTACTGAATGCACAAGAAGCCATTAATGCGGCTCCTTTGATTGCCAAACTGATGGCAGATGAAATGAATAATGATGCCCCCGATAGCTATCGGGGCTGGATAAAAGAACAAATTAATACCTTTAATGCAATAGCCATTAACTACCTCCCAACAACCAATAAACCCGATAGCTATTGGGAACAAACTAAAAACTAACAAATATGTCTCCATTCTTAGGTGAATTTATCGGTACAGCTGTCCTGATCATCATGGGTGATGGTGTAGTAGCCAATGTGGTATTGAATAAAACAAAAGGCCAGAACAGCGGATGGATCGTTATCACCTTCGGTTGGGCCATCGGTGTTTTTATTGCTGTTTATATGGTCGCATCTTCCAGCGGTGCTCACTTGAACCCCGCTGTGACAATTGCTTTAACGGTTATCGAAAAATTTTCCTGGACCGATGTTCCCCTTTATATAACAGCCCAATTATTGGGGGCAGCAACCGGCGCCCTGTTAGTTTGGTTTAGCTATAAAAAACATTTCGAGGAAACATCGGATGCGGAGCTAAAACTGGCGGTGTTTTGTACCGGCCCCGCAATAAGAAACACCTGGCTTAATCTTTTCAGCGAAATTCTCGGTACGTTTATTTTAATTCTGGGGATTCTTTTTATTACGGCACCTTCAGCAGGTATTGGTTCATTAGATGCACTCCCGGTCGCCCTGCTTGTTTTAGGAATTGGCTTGTCACTGGGTGGACTTACCGGCTATGCGATTAATCCCGCCCGTGATCTGGGTCCGAGGATCATGCATGCCCTCTTACCAATACCGGGAAAAAGAGACAGCGATTGGAGTTATGCCTGGATTCCGGTTGCCGGTCCGGTAATCGGTGCATTATTGGCTGCAGGTCTAAAATTATTATTATAGTGCCTGCTCTGATTTGTAATATTTTTTTCTGAGCCAGAAAGACAGGTTGACCAAAGCAATCAAGGCTGGTACCTCAACCAAAGGACCAATAACGCCGGCGAAAGCCTGTCCACTATTGATACCAAAGACGCCGATGGCTACAGCAATGGCTAATTCAAAATTATTTCCAGCAGCCGTAAAAGCAATGGATGCATTCTTTGAATAATCCACTCCCATTCTTTTGCCAATGAAGAAACTTACCAGGAACATAATAGCAAAATAAATAACCAAAGGAATGGCAATTCGCAAAACGTCCAGAGGAATTTTTACAATTAACTTTCCTTTTAAACTAAACATGATCATAATCGTAAACAGCAAAGCAACCAGCGTAACGGGAGATACCAGGGGAACAAATTTCTGCTGAAACCACTCTTCTCCTTTTAATTTAATAAGTGCATAACGGCTGATAAAGCCTGCTGCAAAAGGTATTCCCAGGTAAATAGCCACACTTTTTGCAATTTGCCCGATTGTTATATCCACCCGGAGACTATGAAATCCAAAAAGCGGAGGTAAAACTGTGATAAACAAATAGGCATATACGCTATACAGTAATACCTGGAATATACTGTTCAAGGCAACGAGACCGGCAGCATATTCCCGGCTTCCTTCAGCCAGTTCGTTCCACACAATTACCATGGCAATACAACGGGCAATACCTATCAGGATAAGACCAACCATATACTCCGGGTAGTCACGAAGAAAAGTAATTGCCAGGAAAAACATTAAAAGGGGACCAATTACCCAATTCAACAGCAGTGAAACTCCCAGTACTTTTGTATTCTTAAAAACCTCCCCCATTTTTTCATACCTGACTTTGGCCAATGGTGGATACATTATTAATATTAAACCGATAGCCAGTGGAATATTCGTTGTACCGCTTGAAAATGAATTAATGAACCCGGAAGAGGAAGGAATAAAATAGCCAATGGCAATTCCTGCAATCATAGCCAGAAAAATCCAGACAGTAAGAAACCTGTCTAAAAAACCTAATTTTCTTCTTTCAGCAGCCGGGGCACACTTAGTTACAGACATACTTTCCTATTTACTTGATTAACAACATTTGTTTTTTACTGAACAGGAAATAAACAATGATTCCACTTCTGACTTAACGTTGTTCCAGGTTTTTTCATCGATACAATAACAAACAGAAACTCCTTCTACCGTTCCCTTGATAAGACCCGCTTTTTTCAACTCCAGCAAATGCTGGGATATGGTTGACTGAGCCAGTCCCAGTTCACTGACCAGATCACCACAAAAGCAGGTATCCATTTTCAATAATTGCTGAATAATGGCCATACGGGCAGGATGAGCCAGTGCCTTAAAAAGCAAGGCCAGTCTATTTTGCTTGCTGGTGAAAATTTCCGATTTGGTCAAACCCATATTAATCGCAATATTACGATTTATTTTTATTAACGCAGTTTAATGATTTAATGTTTACTATTTTTGAAAAATAAGAAATGTATACCAGCCCGCCACAAGTATGTGTTCTTTCCAAAAGGATTCAAAGCTTTAAGCGGAGCCTAATGAAAACAACGCATAAACTGCATTTGTTTTTAAATTAATATAAAATTCTATGAAAAAATATTCCCTCTTTTTAATAACTGTTTTAATTGCTCAAACCATGCAAGCTCAAACTCCAGAAGAACGACTGAAAGAAAAAAGAATTATTCTTACCACTCCTTCAGCGCCTGTTGCTAACTATGTAAATTTGGTAAGAGTTGGTAATCTGCTTTTTCTTTCCGGGAAAGGCCCGGCAAAACCTGACGGATCCTACATTACAGGTAAAGTTGGTAAAGACCTGACTCCTGAACAGGGCTATGAAGCAGCACGATTAGCAGCCATCAGTCATCTTTCAGTTTTGAAAACAGAGCTTGGTGATCTTACTAAAGTTAAAAGGATTGTGAAAGTGCTGGGTATGGTCAATTGCACGGATGATTTTAAAGACCAGCCCAAAGTCATTAATGGTTATAGTGACCTGATGGTAGAAATTTTCGGTGAAAAAGGAAAACATGCCAGGTCGGCAGTTGGAATGAATGCGCTACCTATGGGTATTGCTGTTGAAGTGGAAGTGATTGTGGAAGTTGAGGATTAATCAGGATAGTCAGCTTAATAACCGAATCACTTCACATGATTTTTTTATTTGCTCTTCCGAAATAATCAAAGGCGGAGAAATGCGCAAACAGTTAGGTGCAAACAAAAACCAATCAGTCAATACTCCTTTGGTAATACAGGCATCAATCACTTTTTTATTCGTTTCAAAAGAATCAAACTCCACCGCCATCCACAAACCAAAAGAACGGATGGCTTTTATTTTGGGACTGCGTCCGCCTTCCGGCAGATGGGTCAGTAATGATCTGAATAGTTCTTCTTTCTTCTTTACTGTATCAATCCAGCCTTCCTCCAGCAAAGCATTCATAGCCGCCATACCCGCAGCACAACTTACCGGGTGACCGCCAAAAGTCGTGATATGTCCTAATACAGGATTGTTTGTAAAAGCATCCATCAGTTTCTTATCTGCAATAAAGGCTCCGAGCGGCATTCCACCCCCCAGGGCTTTTCCCAGCAATAAAATATCCGGCACGATATCAAAATGTTCAAACCCCCAGAGTTTGCCAGTTCGGCCAAATCCGGCCTGTATCTCATCAAGAATTAATAAGGTTCCTGTTTCCGTACATTTTTTTCGCAAAGCCTGCATCCATTCTTTTGAAGGAACGATGATGCCGGCTTCTGCCTGTACTGTTTCAGCAATCACACAGGCGGTCAACTCGGTAATATCTTGTAAGGATTCAAATGAATTATATTCCCCGTGCAGGACATCCGGCAATAACGGACGAAAAGCATTCCTCCAATATTCATCTCCCATCACACTCAATGCTCCCTGCGTGGAGCCATGATATGATTTATTAAAACCGATGATCTGTGTCCGGCCGGTTACTCTTTTTGCCAGCTTCATAGCCCCTTCGGTTGCTTCAGAACCTGAGTTGGTAAAATAAACAGTGTTAAGGGTAGCCGGTAAATGTTCGGTAAGCAGTTGGGCATATTGCACCTGGGGTGCTTCAATAAATTCCCCGTACACCATGATGTGCAGGTAAGCGTCTAACTGTTTTTGGATGGCTTTAATCACTTTGGGATGCCGGTGACCAACATTGGCTACACTGATGCCACCGATAAGGTCGATGTACTCTTTTCCCGCCATATCATACAACGTACAACAATCGGCTTTCACAATTTCCAGCGCAAGGGGAGTAGCTGAGGTTTGGGCTACATGGTGTAAAAAAAGTTCCCGCTGGTTCAAGTAATTATATTTCACGCAAAGAACGCAAAGGTGGCGCAAAGACGCAAAGAAAATATCTAACTTAGAACGACCATCCCCTCCTTGGAGGGGCGAATTTAGTACTCTTAATTCTGTGAGAAACCGGGGTGCCTGCCTGCCGGTAGGCAGGGGTGAGCCGAGCAGCGAACAGAACGTACATGTGTGCGACCTTTCATTGCCTCAGGGTAAACTCCAGAGACGATGCTATAAAAAACTGAAGCTGGTAACCAAAAAAATAATCTTATGCCAATAATACTTCCAGTAAAAGATAAGTCCCCCCAGTTCGGCAACAATTGTTTCATTGCCCCAAATGCCACTATCGTCGGGAATGTAACCGCAGGTGACGATTGCAGTTTCTGGTTTAATGCCGTTGTCCGGGGTGATGTAAATTTTATCAAACTGGGCAATAAGGTAAATGTGCAGGATGGGGCCTGTATTCATTGTACATTTCAAAAATGCGGAACAACAATTGGCGATAATGTCTCGATCGGGCACCATGCGATCATACATGGTTGCACACTTCATGATAATGTGCTGATTGGCATGGGAGCCATAATAATGGATAATTCTGTGGTCCATAGTAATACCATTATCGCTGCTGGCGCTGTGGTTTTAGAGAATACTATTTGCGAAGGAGGAAGTATCTATGCCGGGGTACCTGCCCGAAAAATAAAAGACATTTCACAGGAAATGATCGGCGGGGAGATACACCGGATAGCTAATAATTATGTGGGGTATGCTGATTGGTTCAGGGAAGAGAGCCGGGAGTCCGGAGTCTGAAGCCATGAGTAACCCCTTAAATCAGAGCGATTTTCCGTCTCCTGACTCCCGGCTATCGACTCCCGACTCGTAACTCGTAGCTTTACTATTCTTAAAGCAATTATTTTTTGTTAAATTCGTTATTCAAGATATCCTGTTTACCATGAAAAATCTTCGTTTTTTAATACTCCTGGTGTCCCTGTCTATGTTAGTGTCATCCTGTGGCATGTTCAGCAAACTATTCCATCGCAAAGCCGAAAAAACCGGATGCCCCAGTAATGGAAAAAATGTAGGCGCTGAAAAAATTCTTAGTGGCGACCCCCAGGCGATGAAAGATGTTAAGAAGGCCAAAAAATTCCGGAGTTAATTTAAGGTTATGTGCAGCTATCATCTGAAAAATCCAGTCTTATGAACAAACCTAAATACCTTAACTATGAGCCTCACCCTACGAACCACCCTCGGTTGTACCGAAGCCGTTATTTCCGATGACGGTGGATTAAAAGAATTCTACCGTGTAGCTAATATCCTGAGCCAGGATTTCAATATCAGTTTCTCTCACAAAGAGGACGATTTTGATACTATTGACTGGGAGTTTCGATTCAAAGGTCATAATATTACCCTCCATTATAGTATTTACAATGGCGTTTCAATCTTCCCGACAAAGACCCGCGATGCCCTAAGCAAGGACAACAAAGCCGTAGTTGAGCTGGCGAATGTTATTGAAGCAAAAATGTTTAAAGAAGGGCAAAAGAATATTGCTTAACCTTTGATTCAGCCTAATCCGGGAATACTGTTACATAGTCCATATGTATAATAACTACTTTACTCCGTTCATCATCATCGATCGGGCCATTACCATTCTGGAAAAACATCCTGATTTAGAATTCAGAACCGGTTCCTGGAGATAGTCGTCAATAACTCTTCTGTTCAATAGATTCCATAATACTCAGATAGCTTACATACCGGTCTTCATGAATTTCCCCGTTGACTGTAGCTTCTTTAATAGCACAACCCGGTTCATTAAAATGCAGGCAGTTATTGAACTGGCAGTTATTTAACCGGTCTCTCATCTCCGGAAAATAATGCGATACTTCCTGCTTTTCAATATCCACGAGGCCAAATTCCCGCATTCCCGGTGTATCAATGATCCTCCCGCCAAAGGGAAGATCAAACATTTCGGCAAATGTAGTGGTGTGCTGCCCCTTACCACTCCAGCCACTCACATCCTGTGTTTTTAATTTTATATCCGGAAACACCACATTCAGAAAAGATGATTTACCTACCCCGCTATGACCACTGATAAGTGTGGTTTTATTTTTTAATAGTGCCAATACTTCATCAACCCCTTCTTTCTTTTCGGCACTTATCAAAAAAACTTTATAACCGATCTTTTCGTACATGTCCTTCCACTGTTCATACTTCGCCAGCTCCTTGGTCTTGTACAGATCCGATTTATTAAAAACAATAAACGGAGAAACATGATACATTTCTGAAGCCACGAGGAAGCGGTCAATAAAACCCTGCGATGTTTTGGGCTCTTTCAGTGTAGCCACCAGCATGGATTGGTCAAGATTGGCTGCTACGATATGGTGCTGATACTTATGCCTGGGTGATTGGCGGTTGATATAATTATTCCTTTTATGAATTTCATCAATGATCGCGGAATTTTCCGAATCAGACTGTGCCTCTATTTCAACAATATCCCCTACCGCTACCGGGTTGGTGGAGGTAATATCATCCATTTTCATGACACCCTTCATCCGGGCATCCCAGAATTTTCCGGTTTCATCCTTTACGGTGTACCAGCTTCCGGTTGATTTATATACGGTTGCTTTCATTGCTACGAATTTCACCAATTACATGAATAAAGAGGCATTTGATCACGGAAACTTTCTGAAAACAGTAAACTTCAATAGTATTTCAATAAAAAGGAATGCCAGCGCTGCCAGGACAAAGGGCAAAAACCTTTCGGTTGAACGGTTGAAAGTAATAACCTCCATTTTTGATTTCTCAAACGAATTAATCTGTTGGTAGGTTTCTTTTAAACCTTCTTTATCACGCGCCCGGAAATACCTGCCGCCGGTTTCATCAGCAATTTTCTTCAACAATGCTTCATCTATAAAATCGATGTTGGGATTCTTTTGCTTCGGTTTATTACCAGCCATTTCAATTAAATTGGATGCCCCCATACCGATGGTATACACTTTTACCTGCTGCGATTTAGCAATATCCAATGCCGTCAATGGGTCTATCAATCTCGTATCAGGAGCATCTTCTTTCCCATCTGTTATCAGGATAATGACTTTCGTCTTGGATTTACTTTTGACTAAACGGTCAACGGCCGTTGCCAGACCCTCGCCTATCACCGTACCATCTTTGAGGTATTTTCTGCTATCGAGCGACCGGATCTGCGTAATCAAGGTCATTTTATCTCCCGTTATCGGACATTGGGTAAAGCTTTCCCCGGAAAAAATTACTAACCCGATCCTGTCCACAGGCCGGCTGCGGACAAATTCCTCCGCCACTTCTTTGGCTACTTCCATTCTGGAAGGAAGAATATCCCTGGATCCCATACTGCCACTAACATCCATACAAAGTACCATATCAATTCCCTCACCTTCTGTATGTTGTTCCTTATTTCTTTTCTGAGGCCGGGCCAGCGCCACTATCAAACAACTTAATGTCAACAAACGCAAAACAAATGGCAAATGCCGGAAGCGATTCCTCCAGGACGAAACCTGGAATGCGTAAACGGAAGATACTTTTAGCGTTGCCTGCCTCCGGCTCTGTCTTTTTACATACCACCAGGTTATAAAAGGAAGTAACCCAAAAAGACCAAAAAAAATTGGGTAAACAAAGTCCATATTTTTTATCCAATTATATAGCATCAGTTCTTTCGTTCTATTTCTTCAATGGTTTGTTGAATAGTTTCTAAAGAATTTCGGTCATCATCTGCCGGAGGTACGAACCTGGCAAATTTTACAAAATCGCTCAATTGCAACGATTGAGCCAGTTTGCTAAACTTTTCTTTTTCCAGGTTTAGATCCTGTAAGCGAAGTATCAGGTCGCCGGTGGTTTTTTGAAGGGAAAGGATGCCTTTCTTTCTGAAAATATACAACCTGAATATATCCGACAGTTTTGAATAAAATATTTTTGCACCCGGCTTTTCTTTTTTCAAAAGCGCCAGTTCTTTCATCGCTTCTTCATAAGGGTCTATCACCATTTCCGGTATTGATCTGTTGCCTGGATTTTTCTTTCTCATGAGAAAAAGGAGCAGCAATACGAGCAATAAAACACCTCCGGCAGCATAGGGCCACCCCGGTTTCTTTTTTGCCGGGCTGATTTCGATAATATCCTTTATGTCATGATAATCCTGGTTAGGATTAAAATCAGAAAAAACTACTGTAACAGGTATCGTATCAGTCCTTACACCGGTTGAAAGTGTGAAAGATGGAATAACCCATCGACCCGAATCAAAACTGGTAATGGTATATATATTCCGGATACTTATTATCCCATCCTTTTTAATGCTGTCGGTAACCCGCTCACCCAGGAATTCAAAATGATTGATCGTATCAATAGGGTTAAATGAAATTCCTGATCCTGTTGGTATACCGGTTTCAATAAATAATTGTATGGGCTCCCCGATGAGAATCCTGTTTTTATCAACTGATGCTTTGATCGAAAGCTTTCCCTGGGCCATACTGACATGTACTACCAGCAGGCAAAGTGAAAGAAATATGGATCTGAAAAATATCATGTTGTCATCTGTTCCGGCTTTGGAAGAATCGCTGTAACACTTTTACATAATCTTCGCCGGACTTTACATGCAGCAGGTCGCATCCTGCTTTTTTGAAAGTTTGTGTACTATAATCAGTGACTCTGAAAAACTCCTGTTCATAGCTATACCGGACAAAACTATCGCTGCTATCCACCCATTTCGTTTTTCCGTTTTCGGAATCCTGCACCTGCAGCAACCCGGCATCGGGCAAGTGCTGGTCCATTGGGTCGTATAGCTTAATTCCGATCACATCATGTTTTTTCCCGGCAATCCGCAAAGCATCTTCATAATTAGCATCCAGGAAATCACTCAGAATAAAAGCTATACTTTTTTGCCGGGTAGCATTATTAAAAAACCGGAGCGCCTTATGGACAGCCGTCCCTTTTCCCCGGGTTTCTTTACTGAGTAATTCCCTGACAATATATAAAGCATGTTGTTTTCCCTTCTTGGGTGGGATATAGGCCTCTACAATATCACTGTAGAATATCACACCGATTTTATCTGCATTATTCACGGCTGAAAAACCAAGCACGGCCGCTATCTCCGTAATGATATCTTTTTTTCTTGCATGAGAAGTACCAAACAATAAACTGGAACTAATATCTACCAGTAACATCACTGTCAGCTCTCGTTCTTCTTCAAAGACCTTACTGAAAGTATGACCAAACCGTGCCGAAACATTCCAGTCAATAAAACGGATATCATCCCCCGCCGCATACTCCCGGACCTCTTTAAAGGACATGCCCCTTCCCTTGAAAGCACTGTGATATTCGCCGGTGAATAAATCACTGGTGAGTTTCTTGCTTTTGATTTCAAGTTCTCTTACTTTTTTTATTATTTCGGTTGTAGTTAACAAATGGAACGCAGATTTTTATGATTCTTATGATGAACACAGATAATCATAATAAATCTTAACTATCATGATTATCTGCGTTCTTGTTTATGGCACATTAATTTGTTTCAATACATCTTCTATTACATCCTCCACTTTTACATTTTCAGCTTCTGCTTCATAGGTCAGCCCGATGCGGTGGCGCAGTACATCCTTACAGATACTCCGGACATCTTCCGGAATAACAAATCCCCGCTTATTTAAAAACGCCTGTGCTTTTGATGCCAGCCCCAAATTGATACTTCCTCTTGGTGACGCCCCGTATGAAATGAGGGGTTTTAATTTTTCCAGCTTATACTGCTCCGGGTTTCGGGTTGCAAAAACAATATCCAGAATATACTGTTCAATTTTTTCGTCCATATAGATCTCCCGGGTCAGGTTTTTTGCAGCTATAACTTCCTGAATGGAAACAACCGGCTTTATGGATGCAAAAGTCCCTTCTATATTTTGACGGAGAATTAATTGCTCCTCCTTCATTTTGGGATAATCAACAATAACTTTCATGATAAAACGATCCACCTGTGCTTCGGGCAAAGGATAAGTCCCCTCCTGCTCCAGCGGGTTTTGCGTAGCGAGTACTAAAAAAGGTTCATCCAATTGATACGTACTGTCACCAATGGTCACCTGTCTTTCCTGCATCGCTTCCAATAAAGCACTCTGTACTTTGGCAGGTGACCTGTTAATTTCATCTGCTAAAATGAAATTGGCGAAAATGGGGCCCTTATGTACAATAAATTCATTTTTTTGCTGATGATAGATCATTGTTCCGATCAAATCAGCAGGCAACAAATCGGGAGTGAATTGTATCCGGCTGAACTTCGCATGAATAGCCAATGCCAATGATTTTATAGTCAGGGTTTTAGCAAGCCCGGGCACACCTTCCAGCAAAACATGGCCATTACTGAGTAAGCCAATCAGCAGCCGGTCAAGCATGTGAGTTTGACCAATAATAACATGACTTATCTCCTCCCTTAATTTATCTGTAAAATTTCCGGCATGGCTGATGCGTTCATTCAATAGCCTTATATCTTCCGCGGTTTTTAACATTTGTAATTATTTAAGATGCACAAAATACGAACTTGAACTAAGCAAATTACCGGCCGGGATGATGAACGGGGGCATTTCCGGCATCATTTTAGAGGTCTTTTACCCATGACCTTTAAAAAAAATTACTTATTTTGTGCAACTAATCCAAAGTATATGAAAAAACAACTCAGTTTATTTATTTTCCTATTGACCTTTAGTTCCCTTTTATTTTATTCCTGCAGCAATAAGGACACTACGCCGGCCCCGAAAACAAAAACACAGCTTCTTACGCAAAGTACCTGGAAATTTAAAGGTGCAACTGTGGGCGGCGCTGATTTTTCCGGTTCGTTACAAGCCTGCCAGAAAGATAATTTGCTGACTTTTGTAAGTACCGGAACAGGAACACTTGACGAAGGCACGGCCAAATGCACCGTTACTGATCCGCAAACAAACCCTTTTACCTGGAATTTTGCGACCAATGAAACCATTCTTCATATTTCTACCATATTATTTACAGGAGGCAATAGCGATTTTACGATTGTGTCGTTGACTGAAACATCCCTGGTTGTTTCTCAAAATATCTCTTTCGGACCGGGTCCTGTTTTTAACGCAGTCATATCTTTCATGCATTAATTTCAGGAAAGATATTTACCAACGATCGGCACCCGTCGCCCTACCCCGAAAGCTTTGGGTGATATACGGATGATGGGACAAAACTGGTTTCGCTTATATTCATTGACATTCACCATTTTTATTACCCTGTCCACCAAAGCCCCATCAAAGCCCAATGCTTTTATTTCATTTGGGCCCTGCCTTCCTTCAATATATTGATATAAGATTTTATCCAGTACAGCATATTCCGGCAACGAATCAATATCTTTTTGCCCGGGTCTCAACTCAGCAGAAGGCGGTTTCACTATAATGCTCTGGGGAATAATTTCCTCAGTACGGTTTATATATTTCGCCAGGGCATATACCTGCATCTTATAACAATCACCTAATACCCCTAACCCTCCTGCCATATCACCATACAAGGTACCGTAACCGGTTGCTAATTCACTTTTGTTGGAGGTATTTAACAAGATATAACCGAATTTATTGGCAATTGCCATCAGCAGGTTACCCCGTATTCTTGCCTGTATGTTTTCTTCTGCCAAACCAAAAGGAAGGTCTTGAAACTGGGGCTTTAAATCATTCAGAAAGCTTTCATAAATATTTTTTATCGGAATAGTGTCATACGGATTACCAAGATTTTTACTCAGCTGCTCTGCATCACTAACTGAATGTTCAGTTGAAAAGGGGGACGGCATTAAAATAGTCCTGACATTTTCTTTCCCCAATGCTTTACAGGCCAGCACTAATGTAACGGCACTGTCTATACCCCCGCTACTACCCAGGATAGCTTTGGTGAAACCCATTTTGCTGAAATAATCCCTGATGGCCATGACTATGGCATCATGTATTTCAGAGATACATAGATCATATTCCAGTTCTTCCGGAATAAATTCTGCGCCCGGTAAATCTTTCGCCAGGGCAATTACCGGTTCTGTAAAGGTCCCGTCATCTTTCAATTCAAATACTTCCAGCGCTTCTTTAAACAAGGGTAATTGTTTGATAAGATTTGCCTCTTTATCAAAAACCAGGGAACCACCGTCGAATACAATCTCTGTCTGGCTACCCACACAATTGCAATAAAGCATGGGCAGTTTATATTTTGAGGTATTTAATTTGATGATCGCTTTCCGGTCCTCCACATGTGTATAATCAAATGGGGAAGCAGATAAGTTCAGCATGATATCCGGTCGCTGTTTCATCAGTTCATCCATCGGGCAAATACGGTACATCGGGTTATCGCCCAGGTTCCAGATATCCTCACAGATGGTTATAGCCAGCTTTTTTCCTTTAAATTCAATGACATTCCAATGATAAGCCGGTTCGAAATATCGGTACTCATCAAACACATCATAATTAGGAAGGCATGTTTTGTGAGCGACTGCCTTAACCTGTTTTTCATATAAAAAGAATGCAGCGTTGAACAAATCCTTTCCTTCCCTTACCGGGTTTTTGTCCGGAGCACCAACAAGAACAGCAATGGTATCGGCATGTTCCCTGATCTTATCAATCGATTCGTAGCTTTTTTTGATGAAGTCATCAAACTCCAAAAAATCTCTGGGCGGATACCCGCAAACGCATAGTTCTGAAAAAAGGATGAGGTCTGCCCCTGATTTCTTTGCCTGGTTAATCCCCTCAATTATCTTTCGGGTATTTTCCTCAAAATTGCCAATGTGATAATTTTGCTGGGCTAAGGCGATCTTCATATAATACAAATTTACAACAGTGCAAGTTAATTGGACAAACAGGGCAAATAAAGCAGTCTGAAACTACCCAGGTACTTTATATACTTTATTTACTTTATTTACACTAATTACCTTTTAACCGTTCCTCTTTAACTTCGCAAACAACAATCTTTTCAACTTTCCGTTATCATTCAGCATGAAAAAAACCGTCTTTATTTTATTACTTGCCGTTTCATTAGCTGACTGCAAAAAAAAGAAAGGGATTCCCGATGTTTCCCATATAAAAGTGGACCTGCAGCTCATACGTTATGACCGGGATTTTTTTACCATTGACAGCAACGATGTTATGACGGGCTTACAGGAACTCAACAGGAAATACCCTGTACTGACAACAATTTTTCTGCAAAATATCCTGGGTCTTGACAGTGCTTCAACCCTCTCCGGTGTGAAAAGATTTCTCAGCCTGAGCAATGGCTTATATGATACTGTGAATACGGTTTTTAACAATACCGGCGAAATAGAAAAGGATTTCAAAAAAAGTTTTCAATTTGTAAAATATTATTTCCCGAAATATAAAGTGCCCAACATTATCACTATCGCCGGCCCGGTAGATGCTATGGCCCAATCCAAAACCGGCCCCACGCCGGATTTTCTGGGACCTGACTTTTTAGGTGTCAGCCTCCAATTTTATTTAGGTAATAATTTTTCTGTTTACAGCGATCCTTTCTTTATGGAAAATGTTGCACCCCGCTACCGAAGCCGCCGGTTCAGCAAAGAATATATGATCGCCGATGCCATGCAGCTCATTGTTAGTGATATTTTCCCGGACAAAGCAGCAGGCAAGCCTTTAATAGAACAAATGATTGAAAAAGGCAAACAATGGTATTTATTAGATAAGTTTATTCCGGAATCCCCGGATTCTATAAAAACCGGCTATACACAGCAACAACTGGACTGGTGTTCTGAAAACGAAGGTTTAATCTGGAGTTATATCGTTAAAAATGAAGACCTCTATTCACAAAACCCCGCTATCATTCAAACCTATATCGGCGAAGGGCCCTTTACACAAGGCTTTTCACAGGAACTTTCACCCGGCAACCTGGGACAATGGATAGGATGGCAGATCATTAAGAAATTTGTCAGTAAAAATCCCGGTATGAAACCGGAAGAAGTGATGCATACAGATGCTGCTAAGATATTGGACGGTGCCCGGTATAAGCCCAAGTAAACTCCTTTGATCATATTGTTCATTTTGTTGAGACAAGTCATGCAATTATAAGGTATAAATTCCACCGTCATAATCTGGGTCTAAGATTTTCCATATTTTTACGGCAATCATGAAGTCTCTCGCTATCACACTCACCGATCCGGTTTATAAACCTAAAGAAAAATACAACCTGTATGAAAAACTCTGGCTGAGAATCATGGTTGATAAAAGAGATCTGCCTTTTATTTACCTGTTAACAACAATTCATCTGTTAGTAGTGCCTGTTGCCCTGTTACTTTTTACGCCGTTGCTGTCAGGCTGGTGGTGGTGGGCGGTGGCTATTCCTTATTTCTACGTTTCACAATTTTTTTTCAAAGGCAGTTTCGGTTTGATGTTTCATTGTCTTTGTCATAGAAAATTATTTAAACCCCCGTTTCAAAAACCACTGATGGCCTATATTACCTGGATAATATGTCCGTTGTTTGGTCATGCTCCGGAAGGTTATTTTAGTCACCACATGGGTATGCATCATATAGAAAATAATATGCCCGATGACACCAGCAGTACGATGTCTTACCAACGGGATAGCCTCAAAGGGTTTCTTGCATATTTTTTCAAATTTATTTTTGTAGGTGTTATCAACACGATCCGGTATTTATTTAACCGCAAAAGAAAAAAATTATACCAGCGGCTTACTGCCGGCGAATATATTTACCTGGCTTTCTGTATCGGCATGTGCTTTGTAAATCTCAAAGCCACCCTCCTGGTGTTTATTGTACCCCTGGTATTTGCCCGGTTAGTTATGATGCTGGGCAACTGGACACAACATTCTTTTATTGATGCCCGTGACCCGGAAAATCTTTATACCAGTTCCATCAACTGCATCAATACAGTTTATAATCACAAATGCTGGAATGATGGCTATCATATTGTCCATCACCTGCGGCCGGGTATGCATTACACAGAAATGCCGGATGAATTTTTAAAACGGAAAGATGAATTCGCCGCTCATAAAGCTATTGTTTTTGATGGCATCCATTACCTCCATATTTTCACCTGGCTGCTGACCAAACGTTACGATAAGCTGGCTGATAACCTGGTCAACATCAATGGCACTATGTTTCAATCCAAAGAAGAAGCTATAGCCTTGATGAAAGAAAGAACCCGGAAGATAAACCCCTGAACCCTGTCCCTAAAGGGAACTTAGGTCAATGATTCATTATCATATATTTTATTGTTAACAGGGATAAGATTTTCTTGTTACTGTAACCTTCCCTGATTTTATTCTTTCAATTGTAAATTGTCATTGCCAAAACTTATGCCACCCATAACTTGCCGATTACTGTAAGTTCTACTTTCAATTTAAACAATCTTCCAACATTAAAGAGAGCAAAAGCTAATACTTCAACAAGCCCAACAGCGAACAGAAGCTTGAAGTGTGCGACGCAACGAAGGAAAAAAAACTGCTGTAAGAAATAATAAAAATTGAAATGAAATTCAGATCTAAGTTCCCTTTAGGGACAGGGTTCAGTTATTCTTCATCGGTACAATCATCTCAAAAGAAGGGATACTTACATCAAACATTTTTTTGCTGTGCAGATTTTCCATCTGGTAGGTTCCTTTCATCCGGCCCATTTCAGTGCGGAGGTTACAACCGCTGACATATTGATAATTTTCGCCGGGCTGTAAGGTGGGTTGCACGCCGATCACGCCTTCCCCCTCCACTTCCCGGTGGCTGCCATTGCTGTCAAAAATATACCAGTGCCGGCGGTGAAGTTTTACAGGGAAAGAATTATGATTTTCCAGCATGATACGGTATGCAAACATAAATTCCGATTGCAGCGGGTTACTGTAATCGGCCTGGTAGAATGTTTCTACACTCACTTTCACACCTTCGGAAATCATACTGGTCATATAGTAAAAATAAACAATTTACGGCAGATGCCAACCGGGCATTTTTTTCCATTCAATTCAAAAAGCAGGTCTTAATTTTACGGCATTGATATATAAAAATTCTGACATGAAAATAGCGGTAGCAAAAGGTGATGGTATCGGCCCGGAAATAATGGATGCGGTGCTGAAAATTTTTAAAGCCAACAAGGTCCCTTTAGAATATGAGTATGTGGATATGGGAAAGTGGGTATTTGATAAAGGTTTTAATAACGGGATGACGCCCGAAGCCAAGCAAACTATCGAAGCGCTTGGTCTGCTTTTTAAAGGTCCGATGGAAACGCCCAAAGGGAAAGGCGTAAAAAGCATCAATGTAACCGCGAGAAAAACCTGGAACACCTTTGCCAATAAAAGAGATTTCCGGACACTGCATGGTGTCGATACGGTCTTCAGTAAAGCCGGTATTCCCATCGATATAACCGTTGTAAGAGAAAATATTGAGGATACTTATGGCGGTATTGAGCATATGCTTACTCATGATGTGGCCTTAAGCCGCCGTTTTATCACCCGTCCCGGAAGTATGCAGGTGATCCGCTATGCCTTTGAAATGGCCAGATTAAAAAAAGCCCGGAGGATTACCTGCGTCCATAAAGCCAATATAATGAAGATTACAGATGGTCTGTTCCTGGAATGTTTCCAGGAGGTGGCTAAAGAATATCCGGAACTGAAATCCGATGATATCATTGTGGATGACCTCTGTATGAAATTGGTAACCCGACCCGATCTGTTTGATGTAATTGTATTAACAAATCTGCAGGGAGATATTGTTTCAGATCTCTGTGCCGGTTTGGTTGGGGGACTTGGCTTTGCTCCTTCAGCAAATATCGGCGACCATATCGCTATTTTCGAAGCCGTTCATGGCACTGCACCGGATATTGCCGGAAAAAATATTGCCAACCCAACGGCTTTATTATTAAGCGGTCTGGCAATGCTACGTCACGTGGGACTTACCGAAAATGCGGCCATCATTGAAAATGCACTGCTATATACATTGGAAAATGGTACGCATACCGGGGATTTTGGTGATAAAACAAAACCGCCCGTCAATACGACACAGTTTGCTGAAGCCATCATCGGCAATTTTGGTAAAACCCCGGTAGTGGGTGCCAGAGAAATTATCACCAATAGGCCCGGCACCCCCACACCATTGAAATTAGAAATAAATTCAATGATGGTGTCACACGAAGGAATAAGTGAAACTATCGTTGGCGTTGATTTGTTTATTGAAAGCGATGAACAACCAACCGTCATTGCGGAAAAATGCAAGCGGCATGCCGGGGTAAAGTTTGACCTGATAAACATCAGCAACCGGGGGACCCAGGTATGGCCTACTGGCTCCGTTTATACGAATCTTGTTAATCAATACAATGTTCGCTTTGAAAGTATAGGCAATGAACCACTCAATCAGCAGGATGTGATTGGTCTGTACGTAAGTATGAGTGGTAATTTTAAGATCTGCTCTTTCGAGTTGCTGAATATGTGGGGGAAAATAAAAGCCTATAGCCTGGCACAGGGACAATAATAATGCAACTACGATATAGATTTATTAGCTAAAAAAAATGATGAAAAACTTAAATTTCAGTTGAATACCTGATTCACGACCCTGAAAAATCAATATAATGTCTTAGCCGGTTTTTTTTACGTTTTTATATCCATTCTTCATCAACCATTGCATCACCTTCTCCCGCTGATCTCCCTGCACAATGATCTCCCCATCTTTGGCCGAGCCACCAGTACCACAATGAGATTTTAATTTCTTACCCAATTCCTGCAGGTCTTCGTCTTTGCCAATAAATCCTTCAATCAGAGTTACAGCTTTTCCTGCACGGTGCTTTGTATCTAATCTTACTTTCAGTTTCTGTTGAGAAGGTGATAATGTTTCTTCATTTGAACTTTCTTTTTCAAAAGAAAAATTGGGATCTGTGCTGTAAACGAACCCCCTGTTATCCGGTTTATTTTTCTTACCCATTTTCTGTTTTACAAATTGTAGTGAAGACATTTCTTTCGGGTTCTTAAGTCCCCCCTTCGGGGGGATTTAGGGAGGCTTTGAGGCTTAAGTCCAAACTTTTTGCCTGGTGTATCAATGATCCCACACTCACATAATCAACACCTGTTTTGGCATATTCCTCAATATTTCCCAGGTGGATGCCGCCACTTGCTTCGGTTTCAATCCCGAAAGCTTTCGAGACTTCACCAATTAATTTTACTGCTTCGGCAACTTGTGCTGGTGCAAAATTATCCAGCATAATGCGAAAAACTTTTCCTTTACCGTAAGCCAGTACTTTCTTTACATCCCCGATACTTCTTGTTTCAACTTCTATCTTCAACCCGGGCTTGACAGCACTTACATACGCAGCGGCTTTCTGTATCGCTTTTTCAATTCCCCCGCAATAATCAATATGATTATCCTTCAGCATGATCATATCATACAAACCAAAACGGTGATTAACACCGCCTCCAATCCTAACGGCTTCTTTTTCCAGCAACCGGAAATTGGGAGTTGTTTTCCTCGTATCAAGCAGCCTCGTTTTATATCCTTTCAGCTTATTTGAATATTCTTTCGTAAGGGTGGCGATCCCGCTCATCCGTTGCATACAATTCAACACCAGTCTTTCACAGTTGAGAATCGTATGAACCAAAGCCTCTACTTCAAAAGCATTCTCCCCATGCTTCATGATATCCCCGTCTTTTTTAAAAGGCGTAAAAACAGCGGAAGGTTCTTGATAATGGAAAATCATTTCAGCTACCTGCATTCCGGCAAGGATACCATCCTGTTTTATTTTTAATACTGCTTTCCCTTTTGCATCAGGATCAATACAGGATAAAGTGGATTGGTCGCCATCGCCGATATCTTCCTTCAGGGCTTCTTCTACCAGGTGGCGTAATTGTTCAGCAAAATTCATAGCTGCAAAAGTAAAAAGCCTTCCTGTTAAATCAGGAAGGCTTTCCGGGTATTTTAAAATTCTTTATTCAATCGACTGGAATCGGATCTCTTTAACCACCTCTTTGCCATTCTTCACTTTCATAAAAACATTGGTACGGAAGTTACCGGTATTGGTTTGTAAGGTCCCGATACAAAAGTGCCCGCCGGGTGAATCTCCTTTATGCTTTAGTTCAAATCCTTTGACCTTATTAATGCCAAAGAAATCATTTAAAATACGCTGGGCCTGCGCTTTACTGTAGTTGTCACTTTTATCGGGCAAAGTGAGTTCCACATTCTCATCGAAAAAGGATGATAATTGTGTAGCATTCCCGGATTTCAACGCGGCGATAACCTCTTCAATTCCATTTTGAGCGGTAAAAGAAGACAGCATCAAACCTGAACCAAGCAGAATGGCTGAGAATAAACGTTTCATAACAAAAAGGTTTTCAAAACGATATTAATCTAAAAACATGCCACTTTAAAAGTGACTTAATATCTGGTACTAAACTACTAAAAATCAACAGTTTTTCCGCATCAGGTCAGAGAATTAGGAGATTTGAATGTAGTTTTACAGCTTACGGACGGGCATTGCCCCCTGAAAATGAATGTAATTGTACTTATAATAAACTGTTGATAAAATGTCGCAAAAAAAAGTCATTCTGGCCATTATGGACGGCTGGGGATTAGGAAAAGTTGCTTCTGCAGACGCTATTCAGAACGCCCGGGTCCCCTTTACAAGATCTTTATATGCAAAATACCCAAATACGACCCTGACTACTTTTGGCGAAGCAGTGGGTCTGCCAGATGGGCAGATGGGCAATTCAGAAGTCGGACACCTGAACCTGGGAGCCGGACGTGTGGTATACCAGGAATTACAAAGAATCAATGTGGCTGTCCGGAATGGTTCAATTTTCAAAAACGAAATCCTGCTGAACTCGATTCGTTTCGCAAAAAATTCGAATAAAGCATTACATCTTTTGGGTCTGGTAAGTGATGGCGGTGTTCACGCGCATATCAATCATCTAAAAGCAATCATAGATATCTGTAAAACCGAAGGGTTGAAAGATGTTTTTATCCATGCTTTTACTGATGGACGCGACTGTGACCCCAAAAGCGGATTAGGTTTTATAACCCAATTGCAGGAGCATCTGAATACATCTGTTGGAAAAATAGCCACTGTCAGCGGCCGGTATTTCGCAATGGACCGTGACAAACGCTGGGAAAGGATAAAATTAGCCTATGATGCTTTGGTAAATGGCATTGGCGAAAAAGCCACCGACGCCATAGCCGCGGTAGAAAATTCCTATGCTAAAAATAGTACGGATGAATTCATCAAGCCAACCGTTATCATCAATGAAGGTCAACAGCCCTTAGGAACAATCAATGAGGGTGATGTGGCTTTATGTTTCAATTTCCGCACCGACCGTTGCCGGGAAATAACCCAGGTATTGACACAAACAGATTTTCCGGAATTCGGGATGAAAAAATTATCGCTTCACTATACCACCATGACCGCGTATGACCAAACCTTTAAAAATATACATGTTGTTTTCGATAACGACAATCTGAACAATACACTTGGAGAAATTTTGGAAAAGCATGGCTTACATCAAATTCGTGCTGCAGAAACTGAAAAGTATCCGCATGTCACTTTTTTCTTTAGCGGTGGAAGGGAAAAAATATTTGAAGGTGAGCAGAGAATCATGATGCCCTCCCCAAAAGTGGCTACCTACGATTTACAACCTGAAATGAGTGCTGTTGAACTCACCGACGCTTTGCTACCCGAAATAAAAAATAAAAAAGCTGATTTCATTTGCCTCAATTATGCCAATACCGATATGGTAGGACATACCGGCGTATGGTCAGCGGCTATCAAAGCTGCAGAAACAGTCGATACATGTGTGGAACGGGTTGTTACAGCCGGATTAGAAAACGGGTACACTATTTTTCTCACGGCTGATCATGGCAATTCTGATTATATGATAAACGAAGATGGCTCACCAAACACGGCCCATACATTAAACCCGGTACCCTTATTTATCATTGACAACGAATGGCAGGGTACCATCAAACCCGGTAAACTGGGAGATATTGCCCCTACTATTTTAACGATGATGGGCCTGGCAATTCCTGATGAAATGACCGGGAATATTTTAATCAATAAACCATAACTTTAAAACAAAACAACGAATCATGATTAAAAAAATCCTACTTTTTCTTCTTGCCGCATTCATAGTGATTCAGTTTTTTCATCCCAAACGCAATAAAGCTGAAGGAAATCAACCCAACTATATCGGCAATACCTTTCCGGTACCCGCTGACGTAAAATCCATACTGGAAAAAGCCTGTAACGATTGCCATAGTAATAATACGAGGTATCCCTGGTATACGAATATCCAACCAGTGCATTGGTTTATGGATAAACATATAAGAGTAGGGAAAAAGGAAATGAACCTGGATGAATACACCACACGGAGTCTCCGTTATCAGTATAAAAAAATGGAAGACCTGAAAGAACAGATCAAAGACGGCGAAATGCCCCTGGAATCCTATACCTGGATACATAAAAACGCCAAACTTACAGAGGAAGAAAAAAATAAATTAATTGCCTGGGCGGATGAAATAAGGGATGACCTGAAGTCAAAATATCCACTGGATAGCCTGGAAAGGAAAAAATAGCATTACTTTTATCCGTTACATTTGCACGCGTGAAGAACATCATCAAAAAGATAACCAGCTTTTTTTTCATCCTGCTTGGGTTTACACCTTTGTTGTTTGTTCTTTTTATAACCCTAAAACAGCAATCCATTCGTCGACACATGAAACAAAGAATGGAAGAGCGGATGCTACAGACAATTATACTGGCTGACGGGAAAATCGCCTGGATAAAAAAAGGAAAAGAAATATCCGTACAAGGGAAAATGTTTGATATCAAATCAATGATACATAAAGACGGAATGACCACTTTCCAGGGGCTTTTTGATGATGAAGAAACTCTATTGAACAAAAATTTTACAAGCGGCTGGGAAAAACATCAAACTGCACAAAATCAGCTTCTGGCCCAGCTTTTTAACAGCCTCCAACATATTTATTTTGTTGCTCCTGCAAAACCATCGATAGCGGCAGATAAACAAGATCATTTTCTTTCTTTCACCTCACCCGCTCTGCCGGAACAGTTCAGAACGATCCTGACACCGCCACCCCAGATCTGATTACACCTTTATTTATTGCTGTAAATTAATTCTGTAATCTAAAACTTATTATTATGAGAAAGCTTGCATTGCTTTCGGTACTCCTATATATTACTACACAAGCTTATTCCCAAATCGATACCACGATTGAAAAAGATCTGGAAGAAGCCGTAGTTTATTCAAATAAATTTATTGAAAAGAAAAAAAATCTGGCACAAAAAATTGATGTGATCAGTGCCCGGACTATCGCAAAATTTAATAGTCAGAATACCGGGGATCTGCTCATAAATTCCGGTAATGTATTTGTACAAAAAAGTCAACAGGGAGGCAGCAGCCCCGTTATCCGCGGCTTTGAAGCCAGTCGTGTTTTAATTGTAGTGGATGGCATCCGGATGAATAATGCCATTTACCGGGCTGGCCACCTGCAAAATGTAATCACCGTTGACCAGAATATGCTGGAAAGGGTTGAGGTACTTTATGGCCCTTCTTCAACTATGTATGGCAGTGATGGATTGGGCGGGGTCCTTCATTTCAGGACCAAATCGCCCATACTCTCAACCAGTGATAAACTAAAAGTGGCCGGCACAGCTTTCGTTCGATACAGTTCCGTCAATGAAGAAAAAACGGGACATGCGGATGTTAGTCTCGGCGGGAAAAAATTAGCCTGGCTGCAATCCTATTCGTATAGCAATTTCGGTGATATGAAAATGGGAGACAGTTACAAAAGTAAATATCCTGACTTCGGAAGACGTTCAAAATACATCACCCGGATTGGTGGTATCGACTCTGTGGTAACCAATACGGATGACAGGATACAACGCTTCTCCGGATATAAACAGTGGGACATTACACAAAAGCTCTTATTTAAACAAAGTGATAAAGTATCGCATAATTTGAATTTCCAATTTTCTAATTCTGGCAATGTGCCGAGATACGACCGTTTACAGGACACCAAAAATTTTGGAGGCAGTATTGGTACAACGCTTCGCTTTGCTGAATGGTATTACGGACCGCAAACAAGATTCATGGGTGCCTATGAACTGAATGCCGCCACTCCCGGCTTCCTGAATGACTTGAAAATAAACGTAAACTACCAGGATATTAAAGAAAGCCGTCAGCAAAGAGAGTACCGCCGTTATGATCGATTGGATAGTCGCCGGGAACATGTAAAAGTGTTGGGTTTCATTATAGACGGAAGAAAATCCTGGAATAATAATGAATTAAATATGGGCATTGACGGCCAGCTAAATGATGTAAAGTCTGTGGCTGATCGAACCAATATTAATACCGGAGCAGTAACCAAATTAGATTCCCGCTACCCGGATGGTGAAAATAAAATGAATTACTTCGGAGTGTATGCCCAGCATTTGCTGAAAATGAAAAATGGAAAGCTCGTGCTGAATGATGGCATCCGCCTGCAGGCCGTTAGCCTTCATTCAACCATTGTTGATAATTCATTTTTCAATTTACCTGTTACGGATATTAAACAAACACCATTTGCTGTAACCGGTAATTTAGGACTAATCTATATGCCTGTAGCCGGTTTTCGGATAACAGGCAATCTTTCATCTGGTTTCAGGGCACCCAATGTGGATGATGTTGTTAAAGTGTTTGAATCGAGTACCGCTGCAAAAAGAGTGATTATCCCAAATACGGATATCAATCCTGAATACACGTATAATTTTGACCTGGGTATATCAAAAACGATTCAGGATAAAGTAATGATTGAAGTGACGGGGTTTTACACCCTTTTCAGAAATGCTATTGCTGCTGCTCCTTTTAAATTAAACGGGCAGGACTCTATTTTGTATAATGGGGTTAATGCTGCAGTTTACGCAAGTCAGAATATAAACAAAGCCTATGTCCATGGAATTAATGTTAGGTTGAAAATCGAATTTAGCAAAAAAATATTCTGGGATAATACAATCAGTCAAACTTATGGCAGATATAAAAACCCGGATGGCACCAAAAAACCGCTGGATCACGTGCCGCCGGTATTTGGCAAAACCAGTCTTTCCTATACTGATAAAAAATTCAACACGGAAGTCTATGGACAGTTTAACAGTTGGAAAAAAATCAAAGACTATAACCCTGATGGTGAGGATAACGGGCAGTATGCAACGGTGGATGGTATGCCAGCCTGGTTTACTTTCAATTGGAGAGCCAGTTACATTTTTACAAAGAACCTGACAGTACAGGCAGGGATAGAAAATATCGGGGACAGAAATTACCGGTATTTTGCCTCGGGTTTTTCCGCCCCGGGTCGGAATTTTATTATAGCACTCAGAGCTGGTTTATAAATTTTCCTTCCATATTTCTCTAAAGAGGTGAAAGCATTGGCTTTCACCTCTTTATTTTAAACCGGCCGGGATAAATTTTACAATTCTATGCAGCAATCGTACTGAAAAATTGTCTAAATTACAGGCAGCCAACGTAAGTTATGACCGAGGAAGCCATTTTAAAAGGTTGTTTGAGTAATGATGCACCAGCCCAGCGGGAGTTGTACAACCGGTATAGCCCTAAAATGCTGGCTGTTTGCTATCGTTTTGCTCATAACCGGGAAGATGCCGAGGATATGCTGCAGGAGGGCTTTATTAAAGTGTTTTTACAAATACACACTTTTGAGAACCGGGGTGCATTTGAAGGATGGATTAGAAGAATAGTGGTACATACCTGTATCAATATTCTGAAAAAGAATAAGAAGTTCAATGAAAGTGTGGACATTATTCATGCCACGGGGGTGCAGGTAAGAGAAGAAAGTGTGCCGGCCATCATCCAGGCGAAGCAGGTGGTGGAGTGTATAAGATTACTGCCGATCGGATATAGAACTGTATTGAACCTTTACGCTGTTGAGGGTTACAGTCACCGGGAAATATCCGATATGCTCGATATAGAAGAAAGCACCAGCCGAAGCCAGTATACAAGAGCTAAAGCTATGCTGGAAGATATTTTGATCCGTAAACGAATATTACATAAACCGAAACAACAATCAGAATGGCTTGCTGCGGTTGGCCAGAGATAACTTTAAAATTGTACCCAATTTGAGTACTGGTTATGGAAAATAAGTTTATTAACAGGGATTTTGAGGAGTTTGTAAAACAAAATGCCGACCAATACCGGATGTTCCCTTCTGAAAAGGTGTGGAACAACATTCATCATTCACTCCATACCCGGAGAAGATGGTATGGTATTGGCCTAACCTTATTACTAATTTCTACAGCCGCTGTAACCGGGATAATGCTGAGTAACGCCGGAAAAAAACAACCATTAGCAAATTCATCGGCTAACCATAAAACCCTTAAACCCACCCCCGAAATTAAAATTCCTGAAATAATTATTGTACAAACGAAACCTGTAAATGACAAGATTTCATTTGTAACTACCCCGGAGAAATTCCAGAAAAACCTCTTTTCGGCGAGTGCCACCTACCCTCTTAAAGAGGATGAAATAGTTAATAGTGCCGGGGACCCATCACTAAATTACCCGGAACCGGTTACCCTTTCTTCAATAACGATTCGTCCGGGATCTGTTTCCAAATCAGTGGCTGTATCCTATAGTAAACAAAATAACATGCAGGTTAAACCTGTTCAAAATTATCAAGCATCCCCTAAGGCAAAGAATTCGAATAATCCGACTTCCCCAAATACGAGCCTTGTTGAAACGAAAAAAATTGAAGCACCTGCCAATACCGATAGAGAAGTGGGTTTAATTAAAAATGATATTTATCCGCTCACCATTGAAAGCATTGTAAATTCTTATAAACATATCCGTCAAAGAAAAAAATTATCCTGGCAGGTTTATTTTACACCTACTGTAAGTTATCGCCGGTTGAAAGAAAATAAAGGATTCCTGGATGGAACCCGTCCTTATACATCTTCTGTTACCAATAACTCCTTTAGTGATATCAACAGCATTGTTACACACAAACCTGATATTGGCCTGCAATTAGGATTTACAACCGGTTACCCGCTTTCAAAAAAGATCAGGATTACAGGTGGTTTGCAATTCACCGTAAGCAAATATGATATACTGGCCTTTACCTACCCCAGCGAAGTGGTTACTATAGCCCTAAGTACTTCTGCCGGAGGAAGCAATTCCGTTTCGACCTATACCAATTACCGGAATTCAGGAGGCTCATCGCATGCTAACTGGCTACGCAATTTGTATATATCAGCTTCAGCACCGGTTGGACTTGAATTTAAGATTGCCGGAAATAAAAAATCTTATTTCGGAGTCAGTGGCACGGTTCAACCCACTTTTAATCTGAGTAACCGGGCCTATCTTATTTCAACGGACTATAAGAATTATGCTGAAGTACCCTCGCTGGTTCGCAAATGGAATATTAATACAGGATTTGAAATATTTGCCGGGTATACAACCGGTAAAATCAACTGGAGAATCAGTCCCCAGGTACGGTACCAGACGCTTTCCAGTTTCCAGGAAAAATATCCAGTTAAAGAACATCTTTTTGATTTTGGTTTAAAATTGGGCCTGATGCTCAAATAAGCCAGTACTAACTGCCTGCTTTGCTTAAAAAATCCCGTCCCGTCTAAATAGGACGGGATTTTTTTCTCACCCTGTCAATCGGTGTGTTTCCATTAATTTTAGGACATGAAAACATATGTCCTTTTATTATTTTCTTTTACTGTACTGGTACCGGCCTGCAGGCAAAAAAAGAAAGTGGATAATAAAAAATTTATTTCCGTGCTGTCCCTGATAAAAAAACAGGTGGCTCATGTCGATACTTCATTGTATTCTATTATGAAGGTTGTGTATTATGACAGCCTTCATAGCGATACTACATATATTCCACGTGAAGAATTTGAAGTTGCTGCTGCAGATTTTCTGGCGATCCCCGACCTTTCTGATCAAAAAGTCGCCAAACGATATAAAGAAGAGCCGGCACGGTATGACGAGTTATTGAACCGGGTAATTATTACGTACACTCCCTTAAATCCCGAACGGGAAGAAATTAAAAGCCAGGAGTTGCTGGTAACACCAAATGTTGCCACGGGTGATAAGGTCAACAATATTATTATTTTGAGAGAAATCAGTGACCGGGACAGTTTTTTGCAGAAAAAAATGCTCTGGCAAATGGATAGAAGCTTCCAGGTAATCACCACCCGTCAGGAGCCCGGTAAGCCGGAAATTATAATTACAACCAAAGTAAGCTGGAACGAGGAAACTGATCAATGACCGCAGGAGAATTTCAACATATTGCTGCTACTATCCCCGCGGAGCCGGGTATTTATAAATATTTTGATGAAAGTGATAAACTTCTTTATGTAGGTAAGGCCAAGCATTTGCGTAAACGGGTGAGCTCGTATTTTACCAAAACATTTACCAGCTATAAAACACACGAACTGGTACAACGAATTGCCCGCATAGAATTTATGATTGTTAATTCGGAACAGGATGCCTTTTTACTGGAGAATACCCTGATCAAACAATTTCAGCCCCGCTATAACATAAACCTTAAAGACGATAAGACTTACCCTTTTATAGTAATTAAAAAAGAACCTTTTCCCAGGGTATTTCTGACCCGCAAAAAAATAACTGATGGATCCGAATACCTGGGACCTTTTACTTCGGTTAAAAAAGTGAGTGAATTACTGGAATTTATCAGGCAAACTATTCCTTTGAGAAATTGCAGCCTGAACCTGACTGACAATAATATCAAAAAAGGTAAATTTAAAGTCTGCCTGGAATATCACCTGGGTAATTGCAAAGGTCCTTGTGAAGGTTTGCAAACGCTAGAAAATTATGATGAAGATCTGGCACAGTTGAAAAATCTGTTACGGGGCAACCTGGCCCAGGTAATCCGCCATTTTAAAGAACAGATGAAAACGTATGTCGCTTCATTAGCTTTTGAAAAAGCAGAACTGATCAACCAGAAAATTGAATACCTGAAAAATTACCAGTTCCGTTCAGTAGTGGCAAATGCCCGGGCTGGCAATATGGACGTATTTTCAATCCTTAAAGAAAAGGATATTGCCTATGTTAATTTCCTGATGATCCGCAATGGGGCTATCATTCAAACTGAAACAACAAAAGTTGAAACGCACCTGGATGAGTCACCGGAAGAAATACTCCTTTTTTCTATTGCCCGGTTAAGGGCTACTTTTGGCAGTGACGCCACAGAGATCGTCGTCCCATTTGTAATTGAATATCCCCAAAGTGAAATAAAAATTTCGGTTCCAAAAGGTGGGGACCGGAAAAAACTACTAGAACTTTCGGAAAAAAATGTTCGTCATTATATTGAAGAATTAAAGAACAAAGAACGTCTACAGCTAAATAGCACAAAACCGGATAAACGGATGATGCTGGAGCGATTACAACTGGATTTACAATTAAAAGAATTACCGGTTCATATAGAGTGTTTTGATAATTCCAATTTCCAGGGAAGTTATCCAGTTTCAGCCATGGTTTGTTTCAGGAATGGAGAGCCCAGCAAAAAAGATTACCGGCATTTTAACGTAAAAACGGTAAAAGGGATCAATGATTTTGCCACCATGAAAGAGGCTGTCTTGCGCAGGTATAAAAGACTGAAAGAAGAAGAACAACCCTTTCCCCAGCTGGTTATAATTGATGGCGGGAAGGGCCAGCTGAGTGCTGCTATCGAAGCTGTACAGGAACTTACGATCCAGGGTCAATTTACGTTGATTGGTTTGGCAAAAAATGAAGAAGAGCTGTTTTTTGCCGGCGATTCCGCCTCGCTGAAACTTCCCTATACCAGTGAAAGCCTCAAGTTTATCCGGCGGGTAAGGGATGAAGTACATCGCTTCGGAATCGCCTTTCATCGTCAAAAAAGGAGTAAGGGGACTTTCAAAAATGAACTGGAAGATATCCCCGGAATTGGTAAAACAATAGCTGGTTTGCTTCTAAAGGAATTCAGGTCGGTAAATAACATCCGGGAGACTATCCGGCAGGGTAAAGGAGCAATAGAAATCGGGAAAATTATCGGGATAAGTAAAGCAAAGTTGGTTGTATCTTATTTTATGAATGACACTGAGGGGGGTACAAAAAAAATGGGGCCAGAATAGAAATTCAGCCCCGTTTTTAAAATCCAATATCCTATGAAAAACCGAGACGAAAATACAACAAAAATCCGATTTCCCTATAGGACTTTTACGATTATTGAAACTTTTTTTAAAGTTTATAATGAAGCACTTAGAAAATAAGAAAGCCCCGGTTAAGGGGCTTTTAATTCATTATTCTAAACAAGTTGATTCGTATTAATACGACCACAGGTCCTGTTCAAAATTGAAGATTTTTTCTTTGATATTATCACCTTCCAAAAGGCGGAGGATCGGATCATTAATATAATTCCTGATCATCTTATTGGCAGGGTTGTCAAGTGATGATTTAACAATGTAGCTGCTGAACATACGGCTTTCAAATAATTCTTCCCAGGTCATTCTGCTTTGCCCCATATTTTTGGAGTTATATACTTCAGCTTTGGCAAGCATCGGACGCAGATCAGGGTAATAAACCCAGAATAACGAAGAGGTACCTCTTTCTTTTGTGGTATTCGGGAAATACTCTGTTTTGAGCAGCCCGATTCCTATGATCCGTACAAACATCCTGCTGGACTCCCTGTCAAAAACCCACTCCTCTTTCAAACGTATTTTGGTAACTGATTTTGCATCAAAACTTGACCTGGTCACATTCCAGCCGATAACCTTGTCAATTTGTTTGGTATCGAATATTGGGAAAGTATCCAGTCTGCCAGACGTTAATTGCTGCACATCAGCGATCGCCAGCGGAGTGGTGAATCGGTCATCAGAAAAAGACGTTACTTCTCCTGATTGGACAGACTTCATGAGCATATTTACAAAAATCTGGCTCCCATTATCATCCACGCCCTCGTACATAAAAATTTTATTCATTTTTTCTCTCAGATCAAGCTCTCTCCAGACTTTTTCTGCATAAAGGGCATCATCCCAGCGCAGGTGCTCATACGGTAATGGAGTGCGTTGCGTCAGGTTGCTTTTATCAAAAGCGTTATCGTTTCTTAAGGATTTTTTAGGACTCTGATCATTACTGGTCGTATCATAAGTAATAGGCATATTAGCCAAAGGATCATACCCAGAGGGAGGTTGTGTAATATTATTTTGCTGTTGTTCGTTACCCGTAGGATTAGTTGTTGGCTGCGTCGTGTTATCTTTCTTTCTCTTAGGCGTTCGTTGAGCACTTGCATCCATTACGAGAAAGCCTGCAACAAACAGGCAAAGCCCAAATTTTAATAAATTCATTTTCATATCACACTTATTTAATATAATAAACGAGTGAAGGAGCCTTTGTAGTACGTCCATCCGGCCCTTTTACCCTGATATCATCAATTGTTATGGTTCTTCCTGACTGAACATGCTGATTCATAGCACTTCTTACAGCACCCGAAAAACCAGCTCCCTGGTTAGGAATGGATACAATATCGTCATCCGTATCACAGGTAAACGTAAAGCTTACCACGTCATAGGATAGTTCAAAAGGGAAATTCTTGATACCAGCACCAACGCCACCCTGGGCTTTAAATGCACCTGCCGGGATATTCTCTCCGCTGGGTTTGCCACCAACATAAGCCTGTGCTTCCGGTATGGTACGAACCCTGAATTGGGAAACACCGGCCACTTTATTTTCAATAGAAACTGAAATACGGGCATCGTCAGTAACACTGCTAACCCTTGCTATATATCTTCCCGGGCCAACTTTTGTAAGACTACCACCACCCCCAACAATAGATGCCTGCACTTTATCATCACCACCACCACTCGCAGCAATGGTTACAGGGTTATCTACCCCAATATAAAGCACATTCATTTTGTCAAGGGCAATTGAGGCATTGGAGGAACCAACAATATATTCCACAGGGATTTTCCTGGTCTGAGCCTGACCATCCTGATCTGTAAAAGAGACCGTTACCTCTATTGTATGCGGACCGACTCCACCAGCTGCAGTTTTATATAAGGCGATTCCTTTTTCATCTAAAGGAACTTTTGTTCCACCTACAAAAACGTCAGGTAGTTTTTGTTTGCTGAAAGCACCCAAACCAGCTGTAATTTCAATCTCCTGTCCAGGCATTAAATACTTTGAGTTTTGACCCACAATAGCTTCAAAGGCATCAAATCTCAGAATTACTTTACCTACCTGCTCATGACAGAAAGTAACAACTTTATTTTCGGAGGTCTTTATGTCATTTTGAAATTTACTAAGAATAGTCAGCGCCGCTACAGTGGGCACCATGTGAAAATAAGCTTCTTCCCAACTTTTTTTGTTATTGCCTGTTTGTGATTTGGGCTTTTCAAGATCAACCTGCAATGATTTTTCAAATTCAGTCTTTATGGTATCATTGATACCCAGCACATTCTTTTTATAATCTTCCAGGATCTTATATAATTGCTTCCCTTTTCCCTCTTTCATCATCATGCGTGTAGCAATATCAAGATTATCTTCCTTGAATGATTTAGTGGGATCTTTTGGATCACCACCGGCTGCTTTCAGGATATCATCTTTCAAACCCTGAATAAAATTATTGGCCGTAGTGGAAAAATCCATCACTTGTTTAGCCCGTGGCTGCCATAATTCTGCTTTAGGTTTTGTAGCCGGATCTGCTAATTTATCCGTTAAGGAAGCAAAAATCTGTGTGGTAGAAAGATTTACGGCATTATTGGTTTTCTCCAGGCTATTATTCACGGTTTTAAAGGCATTCAGGATCTCAGATGACACGTTCAGAGCCAAGAGTGCTGTAAGCACCAGGTACATGATATTGATCATCTTTTGCCGGGGCTCTTTAGGTAAAGACATGACGAATTGTGGTTTTTAATTTAGTAATAGTGACTTTGTGAATCACAGATACGGATTTTTTACCTTCTGGTTGTTTTAGTTGCGACCCTGCATGGCTGTTAACATATTACCATAAATGCCGTTAAGGCGTCCAAGGTTAGTAGCCAGGTGACCGATCTGATCCTGTACTTTCTTGGCATCTTCAGCACTGTTAAGCATAGAAGCAGAAGTTTCTGAAAGTTTACCGTAAAAAGAATTCAGGGCTTTCAGGTGATTATTACTTTCCTGCAATTCCAGTTCATAAATTGTATTGAGCGAAGAAAGATTTTTTGTCAAAACCTGAATCTGCTCATGAAACATTTTAGCTCCATCGGTAGCCTGGTTAAAAGCACCAACAGAAGATGCTGCTGTCATATAAGCATCTTTTACCTTATCCAGATGACCGGTTACTTCCCTGGTTTTAGCGGCAAAATCGCTGGTAGCTGAAATGGTGTCTGTTATGCCATTCATGCCACCTACTGTAGTATTTAATTGTTTGAATCCCTCACCCAAACGCTTCATGGTGTCGGGAGTGATGTCAGATTCCAGTAACATCTTATCCATGGCTCCAAAAGCAGCTCTTGTTTTGGCGCCGGCTACTGAAAACTGTTCTTCATCATGGGAAGCGTCTTTAATAGCCGGGTAAACGGCATATAAAACACCATAGGTTGCAAAAATTATAGTTTCTGTGGAAAGACCTATCCACAACCAGGTATCGGCATCGGGTGCATGGGTAATTTTTCTGAGAGCACCCCAGATTACTAATGCTGCGCCAAAAGAAACGCCTACGTCTACCCATTTGCTTACTCTTGATGGAATTGCTGCTGCCATAATTGGATCTTTTAAAAGGTTTTAATTTGATATTATTTTATGAAAGGGGAAAAAAGAGAGGACAGGATTTCTGACTACCCGTCCTCCCGAAGATCTTTATTTACAAATGAATTAATTTATTTTTTGCGACCTTTTAGCGGAGCTGCCGGTAGATCGATCACCCGGCGAAAACCGATATACGATTTAGTTGAGTCCTGGTACTCATAAGTACTGGTACCCGTTTGCAGATAATAACCAACATCTTTCCAGCTGCCACCACGGATTATCTTACGCTTCATCAGGGGGGGATCATCATCTTTTGCATTCCAGCGTACATCAGGATTCATATCATGCTGGAAGTTATTTCTTCCTTCATAATAAATTGAGGAAGTCCATTCAGCTACATTGCCTGACATACAATACAAACCATAATCGTTGGGCCAGTATGAATCGGCACGTACGGTATAGAAGCCGCCATCTTCCGGATAGTTTCCCCGGCCGGGTTTGAAGTTGGCCATCAAACATCCTTTTTTATTTCTCAGGTAATAATTACCCCAGGGGAACATGGATTGAGAACGACCGCCACGGGCAGCATACTCCCACTGTGCTTCGGTAGGTAAACGGAAGTCTGATTCCTGTGTTCTTTTCTTTGAATCCAAATATGAATTGAGTAAATGCGTACTCCATTCGCAGAAAGCATTTGCCTGTTTCCAGTTTACACCAACCACCGGATAATTGCCGAAAGCCGGGTGAGAGAAATATCTTTTGGTCATCGGCTCATTATAAGAATACGCAAAGTCACGGATCCAGGAAAGTGTATCCGGATAAATCTGAACATCTTTTTTTACAATAAATGCAGAACGGGGTTTGCCGGCGTTTTCCCTTTTAGCGGCTTCTTTTAAATCAAATACTTCAGAATGGAAAGCTATTTTAGTGGGGTCAATTTCTTTTTTGCCAAATATCCTGTCATCTGGAGGCAGGATCATGTCTGTGCTGCTGATTTGTTCCATAACCTTGGGATCACCCCATTTCATCTGTTTCATCTTTGCCCAGTCCACATATTCATTGCCATCAGCTCCGGCTTTTACATATCCCATTTTACGGGCTACTACTGAGTCACGAACCCACTGAACAAACTGACGATACTCGTTATTGGTAATTTCAGTGGCATCCATCCAAAAACCACTGATAGATACAGAACGATTACGGGCACTGAATGCATATGCAGGATCTTCATCACTTGGACCCATGTGGAATGTGCCCTGGGGAACATAAATCATGCCCGGAGGCTTTGGAAGCGTATACTTCCCGCCCGGAGCAATGCCATGCACCTGGCCATCATTCGGCAAACTGCTGCCTTTGCTTTTTCCACTCTTTTTTCCCAATATTCCACAACTGGCCAGCAAAGTCAAGCAGGCGGCTGCATAAAGGGTGTAGTAAAGGTTTCTCATTTTCATACACTTAAATGGTATTGGACAAATATAATATTTTGAACTGTTCTCCGACACAACATTAATATTTATTTTTTTTTAAACAAAGCTTATTTTACGAGGTAAATTTTCTAACGGTGGAGGGGATAGGTTTATTGTATTAACTAAAAATTAATTAGCCGGTTTGGGGCTTGTTTATCAGCGATATAAGGTCTTTTACGGAAAATACCGGAAGTTTACATGTGTAATTACGACACAGGAAGATGGAAGGAGTTTTTCCAGGGTCTTTTTCAGCCAGAAGAGGAAAATCCGGATTAGCTGTAACTGAGGACATTATGATCCGATGAGGAATATATTGCTGGTGAATTTCGGCTTGTAACCCCGAATTATCGCTTCCCATTATCACAATTTCATTTGTTCCGGTAATCATTTCAAGGAGAAGACATGCCCAGTTGCCAAAGGAAGTTGGGTACGTGATAATCGCTTTGCCCAACCCCATAATCATAGCAAGGCTTCTTTCCTCCCATTCCTTTTTATCAAAAAGTATTGAAAGATGATGAAGGTTATAAGCCATTATTGAATTTCCGGAAGGTACGGCCCCGTCATAAACTTCTTTTTTCCGGACAATAACATCCCGCTGTTGAATGGAAGTATAGAAAAAATAACCGGTTTCCGGTTCACTAAAATTCTCAATAACATAGGAAGTAATGGATTTTGCTTTTTTCAACCATTTTGTCTCACCCGTAATTTCCTGCAAATTCAATAATGCCTGAATCAGGTAGGCATAGTCATCCAGAAAAGCCGGATATTTCGCTGTACCATTTTTCCAGGTATGATAAAACGCATCTGCTTTATCAGTAACAAAATGCTGCAAAATAAATTCCATGTTCTGAATAGCCAATTGCTTCCAGGCTTCATTACCGGTTGCCCCGAAAGCCTTACTGCAGGCGGAATTCATCAGGGCGTTCCAGCCAAGTATTATTTTATCATCCAGTAACGGGCGGATCCTTGTATTTCTTTTTTCCAGTAATATTTTTTTTCCTTTTTCCAGTAGTTTTTTTAATTCGGTAACAGCAATTTTATTTTCAATGGCAAAATTTTCCAGCGGATTGAGAACCTGGAGAATATTTTTTTCTTCCCAGTTACCCTTTTCTGTTATTGCATAATACCTGCAAAAAAGGTCCGCATCTTCTCCAAGTAATTCTTTTATTTCTTTTATATCCCACACATAAAATTTCCCTTCAACCCCTTCACTATCGGCATCCAGAGAAGCATAAAATCCTTTTTGCGGATGTACTAATTCGCGTTGTATAAAATTCATTGTTTCTTCAATCACCTCTTTATACCGATCGGCTTTCGTCAGTTGATAGGCTTCGCTTAATACGGATAAAAGCAAAGCATTATCATAAAGCATCTTCTCAAAATGCGGCACCAGCCATTCTGTATCGGTTGAATAACGGGAAAAACCACCACCGATCTGATCATAAATTCCACCTTCGATCATTTTGTCAAGACTTAACAAAGCCTGTGTTATGGCTTCTTCACTTCGTTGCTTCGATTCATCAGATTTACTTATGTCTGGCCGGGAAGGGGTTTGCAATGATTCTTGCCCAGAAGCCTGTTTTTGAATATGACCAAAGCGCAATAAAAATTGGATAACAAATGCCTGTGGAAACTTAGGAGCCTTCCCGAAACCTCCCCAGTCCTTATCGGCTGTTTTCATGATGTTGTTAAAAGCCGTGACTGTTTTTTCTGCAGAAATTATCTCCGCTCCTGCAATTTTTTGATTTCCGAAACTATTGGATTGTAAAAGATGCTGTGTCAGGTTTTCTGCCTGGGCATCCATTTCATGCCGTCTTTGCTGAAAAGCCTGTTTCACTCCCAATAAGGTTTCCTGCCAGGAAGGTCGGTTGTAGGCTTTTTGAGGGGGAAAATAAGTACCCCCAAAAAACGGTTTTGCTTCCGGAGTCAGGAAAACATTTAATGGCCATCCGCCGCTTCCCGTCATAGCCTGCACCGCATCCATGTAAATATGATCCAGGTCCGGTCTTTCTTCCCGGTCAATTTTGATGTTGATGAAGCTCTCGTTCATGATTTTTGCAGTAGCCTCATCTTCAAAACTTTCCCGTTCCATTACATGACACCAATGACAAGCCGCATAACCAATACTCACCAGGATGGGTTTGTTTTCTTTTTTAGCTATGAGTAATGCTTCATCTCCCCAGGGAAACCAGTTCACCGGGTTATGTGCATGTTGCAGCAAATATGGGCTGGTTTCATTAATGAGTTTGTTGGTGTATGAATGTTCCATGAATAATTGAGGAATGATTTGTCTATTTCCAGATAAACGCAGTCTGAAAATTAAAGTTCGTTGAAAGATAAAAAGGACACTGTATTTAGTGCCCCTTTATCAAATTTCATTTATTATCCCGTTTATTTTTTCTTTAAAGTTGCTGAAAAGAATTGTTCCAAAGCAGCCACCATACTGGGTGTTTGCGGTTGGGGGGCTTTTATATCGAGCTTCAACCCGGCATCTTCTATGGCTTTGGAAGTGTTATTCCCAAAAGCACCAATTACAGTCCCGTTTTGTTTGAATTTTGGAGCATTATCAAACAAACTTCGGACGCCGCTTGGCGTAAAAAAGCAGATGACATCATATTCAGTTTTGGTAAGGATTTCTTTTACATCGCTGCTGACACTGCGGTACATGAAAGCCAGTACAAATTCACAGCCATTTGTTTTCAACCAATTGACAATTTCATTATCCTGCTGATTTTCGGAGCATACATACAGGAATTTTTCATTGGCTTTATGCTTGTTGATGACATCAAACATGCTTTTATTAGTGCCATCAGCACCATAAAAAACCTTTCTTTTCCTGTAGAGGATAAATTTTTGCAGGTATAGTGCTACTGCTTCGGTAATGCAGAAATACTTGGTATCCTGAGAAACATTGATCTTCATTTCCTCACAAGTGCGGAAGAAATGGTCAATAGCATTACGGCTGGTAAAAATTACGCCCGTATAATTTTGAACTTCTATCTTTTGTTTGCGGAAATCCCGTGCCGGTATGCCTTCCAGATGGATAAAAGGATGAAAATCCAGTTCCAAACTGTATTTACGCTGAAGCTCAAAGTACGGCGACTTTTCACTCTCAGGTCTCGGCTGTGTAATCAGGACTTTCTGTATTGCTTTGGCCTGCACGTTGGCCTTTCTAACCCCATTTTTAGTCATGTTCGATTCGGCTAAAGTTGGTTGCAAAGTTAAGTAGTTTGATTGAAAAATTGAAATAACACCTTGTAAACCAGTAATAGAGGTGCGATTTCAAAGGCACAGAGATACAAAATGAAATGAAACGGATTGACTTTGACCTGATTACGGATAGCAGTAAACGTCAAAATAAAACGGTAGACCAATAATCCGGCTACCAGACATCCCGATAAGGTCAGGCCCACAGAATAGACATCGCCCAGGCAAAAAGCTAACAAAACAAGAAAAGGGAGGAGCAATATCCCAATCATCTTATTTACGATAAAAACAATAAAAGTATAGGATTCGGCTGCTTCGGGAAAATTAAACAGCCACCCTGAAACCTTTAACCCTATAAATTTTATAAAATAAGCCGCAGACAATCCAAGACTGGAATACAGAAAAAGTAACCAAAAATTATGGACAGGGTCCAGTTTAAAATGCTGCAGTAAAAAAGTGATATATAACCCACCTGTAACCACAAAGAACCCATTCAGGAGTAAAGAAGGCAATGGGGTTTGCATTAACTGTTCCCTTATTTGCCGTTGCTTCAGGGTTGTTCTGAAAAAGAGACGAAACAAATTATTGAAATATTTAGGAAATGTTCTCCGGATCAATGCAAACACAACCAGTAAGAAAATGAGCAGATAAAACAACCATTCTTTTCCGTTAAATTGTTTCCTCTCCGATATTTCCGGGCTTGTAGATTCTTTTTGAAAACCAAAGTAAGGATGATGTTGCAGGACCTGCCAGTTAAATTCCACTGACGAAAAAGAAATACCGGTTTTCATTACCCAGCCGGAATCCCGCAGGGTTTTTTTGGAAACCGAATCTGGTGTGACAGTAACCGGTAAAGAGTCATAGACGGGAGGTAAATTTTTCTGTATCAAAGAATCTGAAATAGATATAATAGTGGTATCTGCCGGAGTCTGGGCCGAAACTAGACTTGCAAAAAGTAAATAAAACAGAAGTAATAAAAAAAATCGGTTCAAATAAAAAGATTGTGTTGTAAAAATATTGAAGTGCCCGGCTACTTTACAAGGAATAATTAAAAATAGTTGACAAACCCGAAATGTATTTTCGATTGGCGGAGGTTAAATTCCGTATCGTTTCTTTTTCCTACCGCCCAGGCCAGGTTAAAAATACCGGCCTTGGTTTCGAAAGCAAGACCCAGACCCGTTCCAAAATAGGTATAATTTGTTTTTATATTCTGGCTGCTGTTTCTTCCCCAGCCCCCGTCTGCCAGCGCATAAAAAAAAGAATTTTGCCCTACGAGATAACGAAACTCTGCTGTAGCAATGGCAAACTGGGACAAATACTGGCTTTCTTCATCAAAACCGCGGAGTAATTTATAACCTCCTAACTGAAATAATTCATTTCGAAAAACATTACCGCTTTGAAACATCCCGGCATTGATGGCTGTTTTAACAGTACTCCGCTGATTACCCAACGGGAAATACTTTGCAGCCGTTACTCTTACCCGGATCTGGTAGGTTTTGAGCTTTACCGTATCGTATAACTTTCCAAAGTTGAAAGAGGGGTCATTCGGGTCTTTCAGTGCAATAATCTCATTATTTTTTTTCAATTTTTTTGTACCAATAGAGGTTTCCAGGTGAATTTCATTTCCCTTTTTGGGATTTAGCCTGTAATTCGTATTATTAAAATCATACGCAACGCCCACATTAAAGGAATTTACATCGGCCACATCCGGCAGCCTCCGGGTTTGTATAATCAAGGGAGAATTTATTCCACCCTCGCTGATAATTGTCTGAATTTTTTGGATAAAAAGTTTTGCAGATTGATTGGTATTTACGGTATATGTAGATCCGAATTGTAAATTTATATTTACAAACGAGCTGTCCTTTTTGAAAATATCAAAAAGAAAATCAAGACCAAACGGAGAATTGAAAAGATAAGGATGCTGATATAACAGGTTCAACCGTTGTGAAGCCACCTGCAAAGCCTGGAAATTCAGCCCGATAGTTTCTCCGGACCCCAACGCATTTTTCAGGTTGAGATTTCCTTCGCCCGTAATCAGCAATTTTTTAGCGGCTAATTGATTATTGTTTGGCAGGAAACCAATCAGCACATTGACCTGGCTGCTTTTCTTTTGTTTCAGGTACATATTCAACACGGAGCCCGTGCCCAGGAGGGTCAGGTCAAAGGCTTTCTCTTCTTCCACATAATTGAGGTCCCGTATCTTCTTATTAATACGGAGCAATTTTTCTTTATTGTAGATGCTACCGGCAGGAATTTCAAGATACCGTTGCAAATAGCTGTTGGAAATTTTCGCGGAACCAAATATCCGGATACTGTCAATCCTGTATAGTGGTCCCCGGTCTGCTTTCAACAAGGCCGATACGTTATCTTTATCTAACACCAGGCTGTCCAGGTAAACCCGGGCAAATGGATACCCGGTATTTTCGAAATGAGTTAAAATCCTTTCTTGCCACAATTGAACCTGGGTAAAATCAATAGTTTTACCGGCAAACATCTTCTCCCGCCACCCAATTGCATCCAGCACCCGGGTTTCAATATGATGTGCATCCAATTGAGCCCAGCGATAAAGCTCTCCTGAAAACAAAACCATGCGGGCAAATGTTGAATCATAGTGCAGGCTATCAATCGAAGCGGTAACGTATCCTTTTGATTGAAGTAAACCGGGCAGTTTATTAATATAATCTATGCAGTTCTCCCGGGAAGCAAAGGAGGTCTGCAAACCTGTTTGGGAAACAATCCCTGCTATGTCTTTATCCGCTCCACGAATAGTAAGGGTGTATTTATTTTGTGCGTTTGTATAAATACTCAGCAACAAAGACACAAGAACCGATATTTGCAGTCTGAATTTTCTCACCTGAAATCAGGATATTGTTTTACCGGTAAGAAGGGCAGACTGAAATCTGATATTGAAATAATAACTTTCCGCCTTATTTTCTTCCCGTTGTAAATGGCATTCATTCAGTAAAAATATTCATTAAATCTCAAACAACTTGGCCGGTATCTACATTCATATCCCTTTTTTCAGGCAGGTTTACCTGCCGGAAATTATTTTATACATTATCAAATAATGGCTGGAATCTACATTCATATCCCTTTTTGCAGGCAGGCTTGTCACTATTGTAATTTTCATTTTACCACTTCATTACATTACAAGCATGACCTGATAGCTGCCTTATTGAAAGAAATTACACTGCAAAAAGACTACCTGGACAACGAATTAGTTGAAACCATTTATTTCGGGGGTGGCACACCCAGTTTATGTACAAAGGAAGAAGTAAAATCAATTCTTACCGCAATTCATTCTTCTTTTATCGTTGCAAAAGACGCAGAAATCACCTTCGAAACCAATCCGGATGATATCACAGAAGAAAAACTGAAGGAATGGAAAGAAACGGGTATCAATCGCCTCAGTATTGGTATTCAGAGTTTTTTCGAAGAAGATCTGAAATGGATGAACCGGGCCCATACCGCCCGGCAGGCTATAGACAGTTTACAATCTGCCATCAAAGCCTTTGAAAATATCACCATTGATCTGATTTATGGGACACCTCAACTAACGAATGAAAAGTGGAAAAAAAATGTGGAAACAGCAATTTCATTAAATATCCCCCATCTTTCCTGTTATGCTTTAACGGTGGAATCAAAAACGCCACTTTATAAAATGATCCGGCAGCATAAAAAGGAAGATATTAACCCTGATAAACAATCAGAACAATTCTTATTATTAATGGAATGGCTTGAAAAAGCCGGTTACGAACATTATGAAATTTCCAATTTTTCCAAAATGGCTGCTCCGGGTGGGTGGCCCGGTTTCAGAAGCCGTCATAATTCTTCGTACTGGCAGGGAAGAAAATACCTGGGGTTGGGGCCTTCGGCACATTCATTTAATGGAACCTCCCGGCAATGGAACATCCTGAACAACAAAAATTATATTGACTCCATCAGCAACCAAAGTATCCCTTTTGAAATAGAAGTGTTAACGGAAACTCAAAAATTGAATGAATACATAATGACGTCACTCCGGACGATTGAAGGAATACAGATAGATATTGCCGGGAAAGACGTGGTAGCGAGAGCTAAAAGATTTATTGATTCCGGGTTAATGAAACAGGAAAACGATTCACTCATACTGACCCGGGAAGGAAAATTACTGGCAGATGGTATTACTGCTGAATTGTTCTTTTAAGCTTTACTTATCCATTGGATAATAATATTCAGGGTGCAGCCCACGGCCACAATTGAAGTAAGAATAAAATTGAACCACCGGATGGGATAAGGTTTTGTACTGCCTTCTTTCCTGCCTTCCTGCCATTTATTAAACTCCAAAACATTAATTACGATAAGAATTACAGATGCCAGCAGAAAAACAATCTGGAAAAACTTAATAATCATGATAGAGGTTATTTATCGACATGAAGTTATAGTTTTTGATGATACTGTTTCCAGTAATCATACAATTGTTTTCCTGCCAGGCAAACCACCATTTGTAAAATGGCGGCGGGAGCAAATTCAAGATATGAAAGCTTAGGGTTTGGAACTAAGTGCTTGTGGTTCTTAACAAAAAATACAAATCCTGTTTTCACCCGGACTGTTGTTATTTATATATCAAACCAGGACCTCTTCGATCCGTTTAAACCCTTCCGAAGGATTAACATGCTCCCAAAGTATCTTATAGATAGTATCAGCTATAGGAATAGGTGCCTCTACCTGTTTGTTAATATTATATATACATTTTGAAGCATTATAGCCTTCGGCCACCATATTCATTTCGCTTTTAATGGCTGAAACCGATAGCCCCTGGCCAATCATTTTACCAAAACCCCGGTTGCGGCTATGTAATGAATAACAGGTAACCAGCAAGTCGCCAAGATAAACAGATGCCGCATAATTGGGGGTTTTGCGATGGGTAATAGGGTCTTCGCCGTCATGTTCGCCAACTGTAATGTGTTCGGCTCCGAATTTTTTGAGAAACCCGGCCATTTCATCCGCGGCGTTGGCAATATAAACACTTAAGAAGTTATCTCCGTAATCAAGACCATGAGCGATACCAGCACCCAGGGCATAAATATTTTTCATGACGGCCGCATATTGCACACCGAGAATATCAGGGTTTATGATGGTGCTGATATAATCATTTGTAAAATGAGCGGCAATTTCGGAAGCTGTGACAGTATCTATACCCGAAAAAGTGAGATAAGAGAGTTTTTCTTCTGCAACTTCTTCTGCATGACAGGGGCCCAGCACAGCGAAATAATTTTCCAGTGAAACGTGAAAATTATTCTGTAAATAATAATTGAGCAGGATATTTTTCCCGGGCAATAATCCTTTGATAGCAGAAACGATTTTTTTCCCTTTAAAATCTTCCGGTTTTAATCCTGCTAAACTATCTTCTGCATAAGATGATGGAATGGCAATTACCAGCACATCCGATTGGGATACAACCTCTTTTATATCTGAAGAGAGTGCGAGTAATGAAACATTAAATTTTGCGGAACTCAGGTAACGGGGATTATTTCCATGTTCGCGGAGATAGCGGATCGTTTCAGCATTCCTGATCCACCAATTGATAGAATGCTTCTTATCCGTAAGTATTTTTGCCAGGGCTGTTGCCCAACTACCGCTGCCAATGATACCAAAAACCATGAACCGCTGATTTCGTTGAATGAATGATACTGTTGAATAAAGATAGCAAAGGATTAAAAACCGGGAACCATTAAAAGTTCTGGAATTTCCTTACCAGGACTGCCAGTGTAATCCCGACTGAAATCAATTATTCAAATAATTTTTCTTTCGGAACCACTTTTACCTTTATTCCATTCTTTAAGTTTTTACTGACTGCCGAATAGGGACCAATCACCACTTCATCGCCAGCCTTTAAGCCACTGACTATTTCGATATAACTAATATCCTGTATACCGGATTTCACCAGCATTTTTTTTACGGTACGATCTTTCTGTAATACGAATACCACTTCTTCCATGTCATTATCCGCGGCTGATTTTGTGACGCCATTTTCATCCATTTTTTCTTTTTCTTCTTTCCGTTTATCCTCCATACTCATGTCGCTGTCCTTTACCCTGGCATTCACAGCAGTGATCGGAACCGTAAGTACATTATCCACTTTCCGGGTCCTTATATCCGCGCTGGCATTCATTCCACGGCGGAAAGGCATATTGTTTCCGGCAGAATCCGTTAAATCCTTATAAGAATTTTTATCCAGCCTGATCTTAACCTCATAGTTGGTAATATCATTTGTGGCCATTCCAACAACCGAAGTCCTGGTGGTATTGGCGATTTGTGTTACTGTTCCTTTAAACTTGCGGTTATTATAAGCATCTACTTCAATATCAACCCCGTCTCCAACGTGCAATTTTATGATATCATTTTCTCCCACATCCACCCGGAGTTCCAGCACCGACATATCAGCAACCGTCATCAGTTCCGTACCTATATTAAATGTATTACCCGACACACTTTCCCCTTTCTTTACTTTCAGTGAAGAAACAATTCCACTTATAGGTGCTTCAATGGCCAAGCGGTTACCAATACGGGCCAGTAACTGACCTTTCTTCACAAATTCTCCTTCCTGTACCTTTAGTTCGGTTATTAGCCCCGAAAATTCAGGGCTAATCTTAATCTCCGTTTCCGGATAAATTTTTCCGCTTGCATTTACGGTTTCTATGATCGTTCGCATGGCCGCTTTTTCAATGGCCACTTTCTCTGTTTTTTGGTTGTTCCCGGCCATTTTCCAAACAAGTAATCCAATAGCCAGTATTCCTATTATCGATAATACCCACTTCCATGATTTTCGCATAACAAATGAAATTTAAACTTTCCCGGATGACAAAAATAAATGAAATGATGCCGCTGTCTGTGTAAATTTTAATCCACCCCTGCCAAAGCCTGTTCCAGGTCAGCAATAAGATAGGAGGCATCTTCCAATCCAACATACATCCGGATATAGCGATGTTCGTGGTTGGCCGGGTCAAAATTGTTAGGATTAATTCCCGCACATTTTGGAATCACCAGGCTTTCATGCCCGCCCCAGCTAACGGCCATCATTATATGTTGTAATGATTCGCAGAATTTTACAATGGATCCCATCTTGTTTGTCCGGAGGGAAAAAGTAAATAAACCACCAGCTTCCTTCATTTGCTCCCTGGCTAATTGATATTGCGGGAATGATTCATCAAACGGAAAAATGACCGATTCCACTTTTTGATGTCGCTTCATCCAGGCAACTACTTCACGTGTTGTCTTTACAATTCTTTCCAATCTTGCCGGAAGGGTTCTTAATCCCCGTATCAGCAACCACGCATTGAATGGCTGAATGCCACTTCCGATATTCAGGTATTCGCTGTCAAATATTTTTTTTATCATGGCATGGCTACCCGAGAGTACACCCCCTAATGTATCGCTATGCCCGCCAATATATTTTGTGGCTGTCTGCATCGCCAGATCAATTCCCATATCAATGGGTTTTTGATACAAGGGAGTACAATAACTATTATCAATTAAAGTTGTAACGCCTTTGGATCTGGCCAAAGCGGCCACTTCCCGGATTGGTTGCAAAGCAAAATCCCAGCTGTTGGGCGATTCGAGATAATAAAAAGTAGTGTTCGGCTGAGTCGCTTTTTCCCAATTTTCAATTTTTGTTCCATCAATATAAGTAACTGTTACTCCAAACCGTGGAAGAATCACGTCAAACATTCTTTGTACCCAGGTGTAAGGGGCTTTAACAGAAACAATATGGTCACCGGTCTTTATATTGGCAAAAATGCCGGCAAAGATGGCGGCGGCACCATTATTAAAAACCAGGCAATCTTCCGCTCCATCCAGGGCTGCCAGTTTTTTGCGAAGAATGTCAACCGTTGGATTCAATCCACGGCTATAGAGATAGCCGCCCGTCCGATAGCAATCGGACTCATCTTCAAAGGCTTTATGTAAATCGGCCACTTTCTTAAAAGCAAAATTGCTGGTTTGTATGATGGGTGGGGCAACGGCATTAAAATAATTTTCCCGTTCTTCTCCCAGTTCATTTATGATTTGAGAAATTTCCATATTAAATTTTCTTCTTAAAATAAAATAAATAATAAAGCACCAGGAAGAAAGCCAGCAAACCGGTCCCAATCAAAGCGGCGTTCACATCTTTTATAATCACCCCTACGGCAATCATAAAATAACTGAAAACAAAAAAACCAGCCAATACAGGCGTAAATTTATTCCAGGCACCCGTTATCAGGGCTTCATTTTGTTTGCGCTTTCGTAGAATAAATAAGGTGGCGGCCGATGTACTCATACCAATACTATCCAGGAACATGGTGAAATTTAAAATATTATCCACCCCTTTTCCAAAAAAAGTAACGATGATCGTAATGAGTGAAAAAGTAGCCAGCCCGGCCACCAGGGCTTCAGTTTTAGGATGACGATAGGAGAATATTTTGGGAAAGACCCTGTCTTCGCTCATAGCAAACATTACCCGGGGGTTGCTCATCAGCAGAATATTTACATAAGCCAGTACAGAAAGGAACATCAAAGCATCAAAGACTTTGCCCCCGGCTTTACCAAACCATGCTTCGCAGAGCAACGCACCAATGGCAGAAGCATTTTTCATTTTATCGTAACCGATTACCTGTGTATAGGCAACGTTTATTAGCAGGTACAATGAAATAACAATGATAATTCCAATGATAATACCTTTAGGAATACTCCGGGTGTCTTTTACCTCGCCGCCAAAATTAATTGTCTGTTGGTATCCGCCATAAGCAAAACAAACCGGGATAAGTGAGATAATAAATAATGAGAAAGCATTTTTATCCGCCAGCGTAAATAACGGGGATCCTTGTTCGTAACCATGGGGTTCTATCACAACCCCTTTAAAAATACTGGCAATAAGTAATACAACTAAACCTACTTTGATAATAATAAGCACATTCTGAGTCCGGCTACTCGTTTTCAGTCCGAATAGGTTTACAATAAAAAACAGGGCTACAGCCACTATGGCCACAGCTGTATTGAACAGAACACCACTTGGTTTTCCGTATAATAGATCACTCACATAATCAGCACCTATTAAAGCAACTACCGCTAATGAAGCTGCATTACTGATCAGAATAATTGCATTGACAGAAAAACCAATGGATGGATGATAACATTGTGCAAATACTTTATAATAACCACCCATTGCCGGCAGCCGTTGACCAATTTCTGCATAAGTTAATGCACCACACAAAGCAATTACCCCTCCCACTACCCATAATAAAAAAAAGATGGAACTGGTTCCGGAGGTTGCAGCAACAGAAGCCGGGTTCCTGAAGATTCCCATGCCAATTACCAAACTCACCACTATCAGGCTCAGATCAAAAAGATTCAGCTTATTCTTTCCAGTCATGGCTTGAAGATACAAAGAAAAGATTCTAACTTTATGACCATCCATTTCCTGTTTCTATGAAAAAACCCGTCTTAATTTCATTCCTGTTTTTTCTTTTCACGCCCGGTTTTTCGCAACATATTCCACCGGTTCGGGAGGAAGCAGTAACTGATTCTTCAAAAACACTGGATGAGATAACCGTAAAAGCATTTGAACAAAGTCATAAAGCCGGCTCTGTAACAGCCACCGTAAAGGTGACAGAATTCAACAATGCTGACCGGTATAATAAGACCTCTTTAGTCAATGGATTTAATTCGGTAGCAGGTGTACGAATGGAAGAAAGATCCCCGGGTAGTTATCGTATAAACATCCGGGGGAGTTCGCTTCGTTCGCCCTTTGGTGTACGGAATGTAAAAGTGTACTGGAATGACATTCCGGTTACCGACCCGGGTGGCAATACTTATTTCAACCAATTTGCCTGGAATAATTTTTCTTATATAGAGATTTATAAAGGACCTGCCGGGAGTCTTTATGGTGCTGGTACCGGTGGATTAATACTATTGAACAGTCTTGACCGCTGGCAACCCGGAGTAAGTCTTGAATACATTACCGGCAGTTATCGGTTGCAAAATGTTTTTGCCTCAGCTAAATTTGGAACTACAGATAACCGTAACCAGGTTACCTATGCCCATAACCAATCAGATGGCTACCGCATACAAACTAAAATGCGCCGGGATAATCTTTCCTGGCAATCACAGGTAAAGATTTCTGACAAACAACAACTGACCGCATCTCTTTTATTTACCGATATGTATTATCAAACGCCCGGTGCATTAACCCTGGCAGAATTTACTGCCAATCCTAAAAATGCAAGACCGGCGGCCGGTAGTTTTCCATCTGCCGTCAACGCAAAAGCAGCCATTTATCAAAAAAATATGCTGGCTGCTTTTACCAACCAGTATAAAATTAATACCGTATTAAATAATAGCACCACCCTTTATGGTGCTTTTGCACAGGTAAAGAACCCGGCCATCCGTAATTATGAAAGAAGAAATGAACCCGGCTTTGGCGGGAGATCTGTCTTTACCTACGCAAAAAAGGCGCTGAGAAAAAATAACGGGCAAGAATACAACATTCTCCAGGTAATGGCTGGCAGTGAGTTACAGCAAGGATATTTCAATACTCAGGTATCAAAAAATAAAAATGGCAACCCGGATACCCTTCAAACAAATGATGATATCAATTATACTGTTTATAGTTTCTTTTTACAAGGTGACCTAAACCTAAAAAACAGTTGGTTTATTACAACGGGTATTAGTATAAATAAAACTAAAGTGGGTTTCTCCCGGTTAAGTGCTTACCCGGTAATAAAACAAAGCCGCAGTTATCGTAATGAACTGGCTCCGAGGATAGCGATCAAAAAAATACTGACAGATCATTTTTTCATGAAGACTACGATAGCCAGGGGTTTCTCCCCGCCTACCATTGCAGAACTGCTTCCGTCAACTGGTGTAATCAGTACCGATCTTGAAGCCGAGTACGGCTGGAATTATGAAATAACTGCACATTATGATTTTTTTCACCGCAGGTTACAGGTTGAAGCTACCGGCATTTATTTCAAGCTTAATAACGCACTGGTACAACGAAGAGATTTGTCGGGTGCCGATTTTTTTGTGAATGCCGGTGCTGTGCAACAAAAATCTTTGGAAATAACGGCGGATTACTTTGGCAGTAACCGGAATAGTTTTTTGACTGATTACAGAATCAACGCTGCGTACACCTATAGCCATTTTCGCTATGGAGATTTTGTAAAAGGGAACGATGATTTTTCAGGCAAAATAATTCCTTCGGTTCCAGCTCATACTTTTTCTGTATTGGCAGATATGAATTTTAAGAATGGCCTGTATTCAAACGCTACCTATTATGCTGCATCTGACATCTTCCTGAATGATGCCAACACTGCTTCGGCCAACGCGTATCATTTACTCGGCTGGAGATTTGGCTGGAGGAAATCTCTAAAGAAAAAAAACAACCCTCATAGCTATCGGGTAAATTTTTATGCAGGTGCAGATAACTTGTTGGATGAAACCTATAGTTTAGGTAACGATATTAATGCAGCCGCTAATCGTTTTTATAATGCAGCGCCCCGAAGAAATTATTACGCAGGCGTATCTTTTCAATGGATAAAATTGCCCGGAAAGTAATCCCGTATTTAATAGGCAATAACCGGGCAACCCAGTTTGTTTTTATTCTTATTCCCCATCCGATAAATAGCTCCAAGGGTTATTGTTTGATAATGATCGTTTCGTGCCGGGTTAGCGGCCTGGCTAAAACCATCCAGGTAGTCTGTAAATACCAGCCGATAGGAAGATTCAGCAGTAATGGCAATTGCCGGGGAAAGCCCAAACCGTATTCCGGCACCTAACGGAATTACAGGAATTAGTGCAGGTAATGCATGTTCCTCATCTGCAGCTATTCGTTGGAGAATATCAGACTGGTCGCCAAAATAGGCCCCATTTAAGTTACTCCGGTCCCTCCTTATTTTAAGGAAACTTACCCCAACACCACCAAACAAGTACGGAGAAAATCCCCGGTCTGAATAATTACTGCTAAATGGATTCCAAACTACCAGTTGAGACAATTCAACAATGGGGGTACGGAAATTAAAGTTTCGTTGTTTTCTGAATTCGGGATTATTATATTTTGCATCATCACCCCGCAGGCTACCGATTGCCAGGTTGGTTCGCATTAAAAAAGAACGGCTCAAAATAATACTTCCCTGTAGGTTGATGCCGAAACGCATGGTTTCAACAGAACCAAACCGGTTCGGCGTAAGGTCTCCCTGGTATAAGAAACTGCTGATTCCTGCCCCGATCTCAAATTTGGAATCAGGAGTTTGTCCGTTTGTTATCAACCCAAGAGCTAAAAAGACAGATCCGGCTATTATTTTTCTTTGGCTGTTGTTCATGGTATACAGTTTTTCAGAAAATGGTGTATACATTTTCTGAGATACAAAAAAAATCACAGCAGTCTTGGTGATAGCTTAAAAAGGTAATGGAAAGGAAAAGGTCACGGCAAACAGCGAACGATAAAAATCAACAAACAGTACGTCCGCCCTTGTTAATTAATTCAGGAAATTTTTAGAATTGCTTCATGCAGGTATTGAATTTTTACAGACCGGAGAACTACTGCAAAGTTTATTCCAATTATCAAAAAATATCGTGAATCCTGATTTTTACCTGATCATTTGTTTAAAGTTCCCCTATTTTGACTCTTTTTTTAAAAGAAAATTATTTTTCGCTTGCATTTGCAGCTATTTGAAGCTGTCCTATTATTCCTGATAAAAAGGGTAGCCGGTAAAATTTGTCTCTATGCCCTTGTTATGGAAATAAGTTGTCCCATGTACAAAGGGTCTTGATAGAAGACGGTATGTTGAATTTATAAAAAGCAGAAATATATACTCAGATAAGTACATTTGCAGAAAACCAACAGGCATGCAATTTCATTTCCAGGAATTCCTGACACTGACCTTTACGCTGTTTGCTGTAATTGATGTTGTCGGCTCAGTACCTATGCTTATATCCATGAAGGGAAAGATGGGTGGTATTAATGTCTGGAAAGTCACCCTCATCTCCGGTGGACTTATGATATTGTTTTTCTTTATTGGAAAACCCTTCCTGAATATTTTAGGGGTTGATATACGGTCTTTTGCTGTGGCGGGTTCCATTGTCATTTTCATTCTGGGTTTAGAAATGGTGCTGGGGATAGAGTTTTTTAAACCAGAAAAAGGAGCCACATCCGGAACGGTTGTGCCCATTGCATTTCCGTTGATAGCCGGAAGCGGAACGTTAACCACTATCATGTCCTTAAAAGCCACATTTGAAAGGGCCGACAAAAATGAATACATGATCTTACTGGCTATCCTTATTAACCTGGTCATCATATATATGGTTCTGCGTTCGCTGAATCTGATCGAAAAGGTCCTGGGAAAAGCAGGTTTACTGGCTGTGAGAAAATTTTTTGGCGTAATTTTGCTGGCTATTGCCGTAAAAGTGTTTGCAGCGAATGTGAGTGGATTGATAAAATAGCCTCATCCCAACCCGCACCTTGTGGAGAGGGAGAATAGGCCTCGTCGTACAATGGATAGTATAAGAGTTTCCGAAGCTCCAGATACAGGTTCGATTCCTGTCGAGGCTACTAGTTATTTTCTGAAATAATAATTGTTTCCTGAGATAACATTAAATTCTAAATGGGCAGAATTATCGGCACTAAAAATGTTCGTACTCAATCCTGTCGAAGCTCCAAATAAACAGTCACGGATACGCTGTGCTACAGTGTATATTTTACCTGCTCTTGAATTCTATTTCCATTCGTAATCCCGGAACAGTGATGTATCTTCTGTTTTGGTGTTTGTTTTTAAATGGTATCTTTATTAAAACAGATAGCTTAAACGATGAACATTTTCAAAGGCTATTTCCTGACTCTTCTTTTTTGGGCTTATGCATTTACCGGAAATACCCAAAAGCGGGACACAGGGAAACCTAACATCATCTTTATACTCACTGATGATTATGCGAGCAATCTGGTTGATTTTATGCCGAACCTGAAAGCAATGCAGCGGGAGGGTGTAACATTCAGCAATTACTATGTTAGCAATTCTCTTTGTTGTCCTTCACGTTCCTCTATATTTACAGGCATGCTGCCACATAACAGCGGTGTTCAAACCAACACAAAACCAAATGGCGGTTATGAGGTCTACATGGAACAGGGTGATGCGCAGAAAAGTTTTTGTGTAGCGCTTCAGCATGCCGGCTACAAAACAGCCATGATGGGTAAGTTTTTGAATGGATATTTACCACATACACATCAGCCAGTTCCCGGTTGGTCAGATTGGTTTGTCGCTGGAGCAGGTTATCGCAATTTTGATTACGACATCAACAGCAACGGTCAAATCTTACACTTCGGCCATGCACCGGAAGATTATCTTACAGACATACTTTCTGCCCGTGCCGATAGCCTGATAAGAGACTGGAAAGACCATCCCTTTTTTATTGAAATCGCCACGTTTACTCCACATGCTCCTTTCATACCGGCTCCCAGGCATGAAAAACTTTTTAACGATGAAAAAGCACCCCGTACACCCAGATTTAATAAGCAGGCAGATAGTACAGCGCCTGATTGGCTTCGCCAATTACAACCATTAGGTCCAAAGAAAATTGACCTCATAGACAACATTTTTCGAAACCGTTTGCGGTGTATAATGTCTATTGACGAAATGCTGGGAAATATCCGTAAACTCCTGAGTCAAACAGGTGTTAGTGGTCATACCTATATTTTCTTTAGTTCCGACAATGGCTACCACTTAGGTGATTATTCAATGGTGCAGGGAAAGCAAACGCCTTTTGACATCGATATCCGGGTACCCCTTATCGCCTGCGGGCCCAATGTTGCCAAAGAAAGTTGGCAGCAAGCAATAGTCTCTAACATTGACCTGGCACCAACTTTTGCAGCACTGGCGGGTGCACAGCTTACCGATGAACCAGATGGCAGGGATATACAACAATTTCTTCGCAAACAAAACACAGAAAAGATCAATTGGCGCAATTTCGCCATCATTGAACATCGCCGTGTAGACTTTAATCTCAACGACCCTGACCGGCAGGAAGCAGAAAATGGCAAGTTGCCTTCATATACTGCATTACGTTTTCATAACCTGTTATATGTAGAATATGAGACCGGGGAAATTAGTTGTTATGATGTGCAGAACGATCCCTATGAATTGAAAAACATTGCTTCGGCTCTGCCAATTGAAAAACAAAAAACGCTCCATTCGATTTTGCTTTCTGCAAAAAACTGCGGAGATAAAAACGGATGCTGGGGTGTACAGATGATGAAATTGAAAAAATGAGTAATGGCCCAGCAGGCAGGAACCCATTGCTTTTTTTGATTTCATGATTTGCCTTTTGATCTCTACCAGGTATTATTCAAATAAATTTGCAGTTAGTCAGGAGAACTACCTTTGAATAAGTGAATTGAACATTGTTCAGAATAATCCTTAAGTTCAGGAATATCAGCCAAATCCTAATAGGTAAGGTTCGATATTTGGATTGTCGGGACTACTTGTTATCTTCTGAAATAATTATTGTTTCCGGAGAAAACATTATATTCTAAAATAGCTGAAATATCGGCACTAAAAAAATTCGAACTCAATCCTGCCGGAGTTACCAAATTTTTTAAAACCCCTTACCCTGTAAGGGGTTTTAAATTTAACATTGAACCTGGAATTGTAAGCCCTCCATTTTCCGGGTAAACCAAAAATTAAATCTTTTTTTGGAGGATTCTGGAAGCTTACTCAGAAATTATGGTAACAATGTTTTGAGTAAAAAAGCACGTGTCTGCAACTAAATACAAAAAATAAATTTGAACTGACAAAACTATTTCCAAAGAAAATTCAATTTGTTCAGGCACGTACATTTACCATCCTATTCCTGTTGTTTTATAATTTTTTTCACCCCGGGATTATTTTTTTAAAGATTTTTTATTAAGAATCAGTTTAGAAGATAAAAAAAACTGACTAATCGTATATTTCCGATTGCAGGAACGTAATTACTGAAGTACATTCGTGCGTATTTAATCCAAACCTTATGATGAATTTACTTACCCAAGCGGCTAAAAGCCCGATAGCAAATTCCTCATCAGTCCCGGTTAAACACTAAAAGTAAGATGCAATAATTTATTGCCTTATTTTCTTTATCAGCCAATTTATCCCTTGAAAAATCAATTTCTTAAACCAATAACTTATTTTATGAAATTGATTTCTACTTTTTTCCGACCCAGCCGGTACAACACATTTACTGTATTATTTTTTTTACAGTTCTTTTCCTTCCAAAGTGAGTCACAAATTTGTTCAAACCCGAATAACGTCATTTATGGCCTTACGGGAAACGGTGCTATCTATCCTATAACTGTGGCCACTGCCACTGTGGGCGCTGCCGTTAAATCAACATCTTATTCCGGAAACTCTGCCAGTAGCTCAAATGGGCTTGCCTACAACAGTGCTAACGGCAAATTTTATTATTTTAAAAGAAATGTAGGAGGTTCGAACCAGGAATTTGTTTCGTATGATCCGGCCCAGAATATTGTTCAGATTTTAAAAATCAGCACCTGTGCTGCAGATATCCATACCGGTGCTATAACGGCAGATGGCAGAGGGTACTATACAATTGATGTAAATGGTAATTTTAATTATTATGATATTATCAACAACAATTGGGTTTTTATTTCCGCTAATTTTAAAGACCAATTTGGCGTTAATGTAACCAGTGTCATTCAATCTCAAAATGCCGGCGACATAGCATTTGACGGCAACGGGAATCTCTGGATAGTAACATCCAGCAGTTCCAATTATGGGCTGTATGAATTACCCGCACCAATGCCTACATCGGCTACTGCTTCCCCACTGGTTCTTACTAAAAAGATTGACCCGTCAGCCGCCACTCCAAGTGGCAATTCTATTGCCGGCATTGCCTTCAATCCTACAGGTCAGATTTTTATTGCCACAAAAAATGATAACAGACTTTACCGGATTGAGAATAATTTAACTAATACATACCTGGGTACTTTTTCAGTTAATGATGTAGGAAACGATCTGACTTCCTGCGCCTTTCCATTAGGCGTCTTACCCGTAAAATGGATCAGTTATACGGCAACGCTCATTAATAACAGCCGCGTGGATCTTGTATGGAACGTAGTTGAGCAGGACAACCCGGTTTATTCCGTTGAATATAGTACAGACGGGATCAATTGGAAAGAAATAACATATATTAAAAGCAATAACAAAGGGGGAGAAACACAGCAATATACTTACACGCATTATTCGCCTACTAAAGGAAAAAATTATTACAGAATAAAGATGACAGATGCACTGAACAACAAAAATTTTTCAGATACTAAACTTATTGACCTGAATTCCCAGGGAACCAGTCTATCCCTATGGCCCAACCCAGCCAGCGATTTTATACGGGTTAATTCTCCTTTTGAAAATGGTAATTCTGCAGCTAAGATCAGGGTGTATGACCTGACAGGTAAAATGCAGATAGAAGGTCAATTAAAACCCGGTGAATCTATCTTTAATATCAGCGCACTAAAGTCAGGCACTTATATAATTAATTTATATTCCATAGACGGAAACAGTTGTAATCAAAAATTCATCAAAATGTAAATCGTTCTGAAGCTTTACCCCTTTTTAGAGGGCTGAAAATTATGCAGCACGAGTCATCAATATTCAAAAAATACCCAGATTCCGCAAATCTCTTACAAATAAGTTCAAACTCTGGCTAACCGGGACTACAAAAAGCACCTATTTATGGTGCTTTTTTAATTTTTACTGAAATTATTTTCTACCTTTCTGTTCACAATAAAACTTATTGACATGGCATTACCATCACACAAACCTTCTACTTTTCTTGTTTTTCCCTGGGGACTAATGTCTATTGCTCTAGTGCTCATTCTGAACCTGACACTTAACGGCGCCTGGTTTAACAAGAACTGGAGCTGGATAGCCATGGTATTGATTATACCGGCGGCCATCCTGGAAAATTTTAAAGTCGGGTACTCCACTATGCGGATCATGTTTATGAAAGTGGTCTATTCGCTGCTCTCTTTTCTTTTAGCAGGCCTGGCTTTTGGCTCAGCCCTTACCGGGTGGCATATCGAAAAATTTCAAAAAATACCGGGTGTTAAATCCATCCAACTCCCCTGGTATGTCATGCTGGCATTGGCGGTATTATTATTAATACAGGTAGCCCAGTTATTTAGTATGCTAAAAGCTGTGAAGAGAGAATTTATGCAAATGGATCCTGATAATTAACTGCTATAACTGTTTCAACGCGGCCTTTAAGAATGGCCAGGTTGGCAATGATGAAATGATTTTCAATTCATCCCGTAAAGAACTTTCATTATCCAGAAACCTCAGCACCTGCTGGGGTTTATTTTTTTTGAAAAGTTGCGAAAATATTTTATCCCCGGGAAGTTGGTTATGATAAAGAATATGCAGCAATGTATTGTCGTAAAACCGGAACCTTTTGGGTGTTACCGGGAGATTGTTTAAAGATTTGCCAGCAAGTAAATAGTCCACTATTTGCTGACTCTGCTTTTGAATAAAATGGAAGGTAAACCCACTCGATGCTTTTGTCTGGCCACCTGCTGTTCCAATCTGCCAGCCGTGCCCGGCAAAACTGAATTTTTCATTGGTCATAGGTATGATGCCAAATTCTTCTTCTTTCACAGTATACTCTTCAATTCCAAGAAAGGCGGAGATATAGTTTTGTAATTCCTTGTCATATTGCTCCTGCGGCAAAAGTTCTTTGGTAAACAAAGTATATTCCACCATGGCTAAAGTGGTGCTAAACGGGAGTACATAAGCAAAAGTAGTCCCCTGATGCTGGTGCACCCGGAAATCCATCATCGTTGCTTCACCCGGGTTGAAAGAAGGTTTTTTGGTTTCTATCAGCCAGCCTTTAAAATGCTGAAGCAGCCTGATAGTCTTTTTATTTGATTCAGCCGGCTGATATACCGAATTGAATACCTGTGCATCGCCCAGCAGGTATTCTTTATTATCTATAACAAAAACTACCCCTTCTTTCTCATAATGCCAGTTATTGATAGTGCCATAGACTACTTCAATAAAATCATGCTTTCGTATTTCTTCAAAACAATAGTTGTAAAAATCAATGCCCCGGATCATTTTATACCGGTAAGGGGCAATGTTCATCGCAGACGAGAATTCATTGCTTAAAAAAGAGACTGTATCCCATTTCCGGTAAACCACTTCTTCAAAAAAACCATTTTCTTTTTCCCAGAAACACCAGGTACGGTCATTTTTTGTTTTGGGTTCTTTATCGATCAACAGGATTTTCTTATCCTTAAATCCTCCGTTTCTAATCATACGCATCAGCAAACTCAGGCCGGCACAACCAGCCCCGCAAATAATAAAATCGTATTTAGTTGATCTGAGCAGATGAGGAATTGAATACTAAAGATAGGAAGATGAACAGGCAATTATTTAGTCAGCTTCCGGCGCATACTCAACTTTCTTATTACCCGCCATTAGTTTTTTATCACGCCGGATCTTGTCCCAGTATTTTTTATGCACAAACAGAAAACCAAAGCTTTCGCCTTTTTGTTTATCGATATGTTTATGATGCATTTTGTGTGCCCAACGAATTGCCCGTACATAGGTATTGTTGCTGCGGGTAAACCATTTGAAACGCTGATGGATGATCACATCATGCACCATAAAATAAGCAAATCCATAGGCCATGATGCCAAAACCAATGGACTGCATCCACCAGGTATGACCATAGGTTCCAAAGTAGATCAGTAAAAAGCTGGGAATCGCAAATATGAAAGAGAAAAGATCATTTTTTTCAAAAAAACCCGGTTCTACCTGGTGATGATCCCGGTGCAGGTACCATAAAAACCCATGCATGACAAAGCGATGCGTACACCAGGTTATTCCTTCCATTAACACAAACGTTCCTGTCAAAACAAGTATATAATAAATGGTATTCATTATGTCGTAAAATTATGGCCTTTAACTATTGCATCAGCATACCGTTTATTCCACCAGTTTTCAATCTTTGGAAAAGCCAGGTGAAACCAGGCGGTATATTTTTGAGGATGAGACTGAAGAGAATGCCGGATCTCGGGAACCTTTTTGTAGCAAAAATCCATGACTTCTTCTTTGTTGAAATCAATTTTGCCCTCATATTCGCCCGTAAAGACATGATCAAATTCATGCTCGGTTAAACCCTTATCGGTTTCGGCTTTATAAACAAAATCAAATACTTTTTCCAGGTTTGTCTCCATTCCTAACTCTTCCTTCATCCTCCTTTGTGCCGCAGCTTTTGTTTCCTCGCCCGGGTTTGGATGACTGCAACAGGCATTAGTCCATAAACCGCCGCTATGATATTTACGCAAAGCTCTTTGCTGCAACAGCATCTCCCCTTTTGCATTAAAAATAAAAACACTGAAGGCCCTGTGCAGCAAGCCTTTTTCATGAGCTTCCATTTTTTCCATGGTCCCGGTTTGCCGGTCATCGGCATCCACCAATATTACCTGAATCAATTCCATATTAAATTAACCGTAACTGATTTTTTACCCCGGCACGCAAGAAAATCAGGGCTTTACGGTAGTTGGGGATACGGATCCTTTCTTCCAGCACGCGGGCCGGTTTCATCCGTTTTATTTTTTTGAATAACGAAAAGTAATATTTGTAAGCAACGTATACACCAAATCGTGCTTTCAACGGAAGTTTTCCAATGCCCTGGTAAGCCAGCCTGAAGTCATTAAGGATATCATCTTCGATCTGCTTTTTTTCCGATTCGGTAAAGTTATTAAAATCACACCCGGGGAAATAAACCCTGGCCAGCCCCTTGTAATCATCTTTGATATCGCGCAGAAAATTTACTTTTTGAAAGGCAGCGCCCAGGGAACGTGCGGAACTCTCCAGTTTGTCAAACAGTTCTTTTTGACCCTCACAAAAAACATAGAGGCACATCAGGCCTACCACTTCTGCTGATCCATAGATATAATCATTATACCCTTCAGCATCATATACTTTTTTATTCAGATCCATTTCCATACTCTGAAAAAAAGCTTCAATCAATTTATGATCAATATGAAACTCATTCACGGTTCGCTGAAAACTATTTAATATCGGATTCAGGCTGATGCCTCTTTTAATGGCATCATAGGTCTCTGTCTTAAATTGCTCCAGCAAATATGTTTTATCATAGTCATGAAACGTATCCACTATTTCATCTGCAAAACGGACAAAGCCATAAATATTGAAAACAGGCTTCCGTAAATCCTTATGCAGCATCCGGATAGCCGAAGAAAAGGAAGTGCTGTAGTTTTCTGTTACTACCCGGCTGCATTTTTCACTGACGATATGAAATGAATGGACCATTACTTCTAAAATAGGAAATTTATCCTGATATTTTAATTACTTGTTTTGCCACCACCTCCCCACTTATCAAACAGGGAGGCACTCCAGGCCCCGGCACTGTCAATTGACCTGTAAAAAACAGGTTCTTAACTTTTTTGCTCTGGCAGGCCGGTTTTAAAATCGCTGTTTGCCGCAACGTATTTGCCAAACCATAGGCATTGCCTTTAAATGAATTATAATCAGAAATGAAATCGCTCACCGAGTACGTTTTTTTATAAACTATAGAATCAAGAATGGATTCCCCGGTGTGTTTCTCCATTCTCCGGGCAATAATCTGGAAATATTTTTCCCTCAATTCTTCTGTATCTCCGGAAAGCCCGGAGGCAATGGGTATCAGGAAAACAATATTCTCCTGACCGGGCGGTGCCACCGAAGAGTCCGTTATTGAAGCAACACTCACATAGAATAAAGGTTCAGCCGGCCATTTCGGTTCTTTATAAATTTCTTTACCATGTTGTTCAAAGGGTACATCGAAAAATAAGGAATGATGAACTGCTTGTTTAAGCTTTTTATTAAGTCCTATATAATACAGTAAACAGGAAGGAGCCATGACCTTCTTATTCCAATAAGCCTCCGTATAAGATTGGTATTTCGGGGGAAGGAGTGATTTTTCTGTAAACCGGTAATCAGCTCCGCTGATAATCACATCAGCCTCATAAACATTTTTATCAGTTACAACATTTTTTGCAAGGGCATTTTCTATGGTTATGCTTTTTACATTTTCCCCAAAATGAAAAGTCACCCCCAATTCTTTGGCGAGTTTGTACATGCCTTTTACAATGGAATACATACCTCCCTCAGGGTACCAGGTACCTCCTTTAATGTCGGCGAAATTCATCAGGCTATAAAGAGCCGGTGTATCCTCTGGCAAAGCCCCCAGAAACAAAACCGGGAACTCCATTATCTGCCGAAGTTTCGGATGTTTGAAATACTGTGCGATATGTTTTTTAATAGAAGAAAATACCTGTAATTTAAAAACACCACTGATCGTTTTCCAATCCATAAACTCGGTCAGTGAACGGCTGGGTTTATAAACCAGGTTGTTCACCCCCACTTCATATTTATAGGCAGCCCCTTTTAAATACTTTTCTAATTTAGCACCGCTGCCCGGTTCCACTGATTCAAAAAAAATTTTGAGCGCTGAAAAATCAGCGGGTATGTCTTTATAGCCATCATTCCAGTAAATACGATAGGAAGGGTCAAGACGCTGAAGGGAATAATAGTCGGAGACTTTTTTGCCAAATTGGGCAAAGTATCTTTCAAAAACATCGGGCATCCAGTAAAAGCTGGGACCCATATCAAAAGTAAAACCGTTTTCGTTTAGCTGCCTGGCACGGCCTCCGGGTGTGTCATTCTTTTCAATAACAGTGACTTTCCAGCCTTCTTTAGCCATGAAGGATGCCGCAGACAAACCGGCAAAGCCGCTTCCAATAACAACAACAGATTTTTCAGCCACAGAAAAAAAATTTAGAACCGGCTGATTTGCTCTTTCAACAGTTTTCTTGCAAAGTGAATCCTGCTTTTAATAGTACCCAGCGGCTCGATCAAGACTTCAGCAATTTCATTGTATTTGTAACCATCAAAGTACAACAAAAATGGCGTCTTAAATATTTCCGGTAATTCTGTGATGGCCTTATTAATTTCTTTCATCCGCATATCACTTTCAGCACCGTTGCTGACAGTAGACTGGTTATAATTGATCAGGTAATCATTGGAAGTACTATCGAAAATGGTTTTTTGTTTAGCTTTTCTACGGTAATTATTAATAAAAATATTCCGCATGATCGTGAATAGCCAGGCTTTGATATTGGTGCCGGCATTGTATTTTTCATGATTAGCCAATGCCTTGTATAAAGTTTCCTGGTACAAATCATTTGCGTCTTCTGTATCCCTGGTAAGTTTGATGGCAAAGGGCTTTAAAAAATCAACGTTGCTGACCAGCATCTGGTTAAACTCAATAGTAGACATAAATTCTTGTTTAATGTTTCAGCGTCAAAGTTAAACAAAATATAGATGTGGCCAAAAAATTTTGTTTATTTATTTAATAAAAATGATAAACAACAAATCAATACTTATTAAACTGAAAATCAATTAAATAGAAGCAATAAGCTCCATCACTTCGGGAAGCGATCTTTTAAATTCAACAGAAATCGGGACTGGTTTCCGGTAGTTTTTCGTGAGTTGGCCCGAAATAATGGTTTTCGTATCCCCAAAATTGAGCTTTACATTTTGCAGGAATTTCTCAAAATTGAAATTGGAAGCGGTTGCAGTAAGGTGAACAAAAACTATATCGGGCTTTTTGATGTTGATAACGTGTTGTACATCCTTAACCGGCACATTGGCACCCAGGTAGATTGTTTTAGCGCCCCGGCTTTTCAGCAGATAATACAGGTACAACAAACCCAGTTCATGATGTTCGCCCTCTGGTAAAAAAAGAAGAACGGTTTTGTCAATCTTTAAATGTGTGCTGGCGGTTTCAATACCAACAATCAGTTTTTGACGGATAATATTGGTAACCAAATGCTCCTGGGCGGGGCTAATATGACCGGTAAGCCAGAGGATCCCGATCTTTTCTAAAAAAGGAAAAATAATCTGTGTTACGGTTCTTTCAATTCCTTTTGCGGCAATATAATTTTTCAATATATCTTCAAATCGTTCCATCTCCAGGCAAACCATTTCCTGAACCAGGTCGTTGATGATCCGCTCCTGGATAGCCCGGGCATCGGCCATTGAAAGAATTTTTTCCCTTATCTCTTGTGGTTGCATCCGGTCTATATGCGAGATCTTGAAACCAAATTTATTGAGTAGCGCAATATTGAGAACAGTCTTTAACTCATCGTTGCTGTAATACCGGATATTCGTAGTAGTCCGATGTGGCTTCAGAAATTGATACCGCTGTTCCCAGATACGAATTGTATGGGCTTTAATACCGGAGAGGTTTTCAAGGTCTTTTATGGTAAATGCATTCATATCCACAGATAATTACAACCTTAAATAAAAAAAGTTCAGCCAAATGGCTGAACTTTTAAATTAAATTTTATTGTATTTAAAGATCCTGGTTCCTGATCTTGCCTGTTGCCAGGATTTTTTTAAGTGCTGTCCCCAGTGCCGGATTTTGCAACGCTTCCAGGTGCCGCACGTTATGAAGGTCGGTTCCTACCAGGTCGTAATACTCTTTTTTAGCCAGGTATTGGGCCAGTTCCTGTACAGATTTACCATAATGACCGGTTAATGAAAGCACATTCAGCTGAAATAAACAGCCAATATCTTTCAGTTCTTCATAAAACTCTTTGTGTCTTTCGAGGTAAATATATCTTTCCGGGTGTGCAATCACCGGCAGGTAGCCCTGCATCTGCAATTCAAATAAAATATCTTTCAATCCATGTGAAGGGTATGCTAATGAAAATTCCACCAGGATCATTTTACCACTGATAGTAAGTAATGGTTCTCCGGCTTTTAGCAGACCGGCTACATAATCATCCAGGAAATATTCTGCAGCAGCATTGATCTCAACATCAATCCCTTCTGTTTTTACTGCGGCTCTTAGCAATTCCAGTTTCCCGGAAATGATCTCCGGGGTGTTTTTATAAATATCCCCCATAATATGCGGGGTCGTTATCAATTTGGTATAACCCAGGTCCACCATACCCCGGATAAGTTTCAGGGAGGTTTGCATATCGGGAGATCCGTCATCGATCCCCGGGAGCAGATGTGAATGAATATCTGTTCCCGGTAATCCAAAATCCTTTTTGGAAGCGGCAGGTTTTGATCTGGAAAAAATATTCAACATTATGAAATATAACTAATATATACAATTAATATGCTTCTTTGCCTTGGCTTAGTTCATTACACGATTCTGACAGATTAATTCAAATTTCAATTAAAAATTTTTGTTGTCTATCACTTAAAAAACCCGTGTTAAAGCGGATTAATTGATAAACATAGCACTATAAACAATGTTGCAGCAGTAACGGGGATATCCACCGATCCTGACAAAGCTCTGACTATCGGGACCATTGGCTTAAACATAGGCATTATACCGGAAAAGTCAGGACTAATTTATAAATACAAATGGTGAAAAATAATTTATAAGCCGGACCTAAGTGCATTCAATTCCGTTAACTATCAAATATCAATTAAACAAACCCACCCCTTTTAAAAAAATTCTAATTGAATATTTCCTAAACCCCTTTCAGGAAGGGATGGGGAGCCTGCCAATTCTAAATATTTCTTACGGGCAAAGAAGGAAAAACTTTAAACACCAACTGGCTTTTTGGAAAGAAGACATACCATCCTGTGAGAAAGAGTAACATAAAGTCTGTAAAAAAATTCCGGTGTTGCTGATACCACAATTCAAGCGCACCTTTATAGGGAAGGATAATTTTTCGGTAGCATTCTTCAGGGGATAATTCACTTTTTGTAATGATGAGTTCCTCATCCCTGAATACGATCGATCCGATACCCGTCAACCCCGGGGTAACATCATACACTTTTGATTTCAATTCATCTGTATATCTGTCAAAACCACTTTGCATTAAAGGTCTTGGTCCCACAAAGGACATATCACCAATAAGAATATTGAACATTTGCGGAAGTTCATTCAACTTGGTTTTTCTCAGAAATCTTCCCACGGTGGTCACTCTCGGATCTTTTCGCATCGTAAGGTCTTTGGAACCCATGTTGGGACTGTTCTTCAGCATGGTCGCGAATTTCCAGATGCCGAATATCCTATTTTTATACCCCACCCGATCCTGCTGGTAAAAAACCTCATGCTCCCCGGTAAATAATAAGAGCAGGATGACAGGAATAAAAAAGGGAAGCAATATCAGTAATGCTACAAGTGAAAAAAGGATATCAAAAAAACGCTTGATGAATTTGTACATTGTTACGACTGGAATTAAAGTCCAAAATGGGCCTTTCTAAAAACTCTGTCAGTCTGAGCTTGTCGAAGACTGACAGAGTTTTTAGAGATTCCCTAATATTATTGAAAAGTAATTTTCTCCGGCACCGTTTTACCGGCATCAAAATACTCATTATACCATTCGACCGTTTTCTTAAGCCCGTCCTTCCAGCTGACTTTTGCAGTAAATCCTAATTGCTTTTTTGATTTGGTTATATCCGGACTTCTGCGGGAAACTGAACCGGGATAAGTTTCCGCATTAACATAAGCGCCTTTAAAATTCATCAACTCCCCTGTATAACGTGTAAGTTCTTCGATGGTTATTTCTATCCCTGTTCCCAGATGGTATATCTCTCCGTTGGTACCGGGTGTTTCCATGGCCAGCACGGTACCTTCCACCGCATCGGTGATATAACAAAAATCCCTTGTCTGATCATGCCCATATATCTTATACGGATCTTCACCATTCCTGAACCGGATGACAAGATGGGGAATCACATGATTAAAACCCATTCTTGGTCCGAATACATTATGATACCGGATGATGGTTATTTCAAAGCCCAGCATTTTCCCATAGTTAAGAAAGCCTGATTCTCCCAGGATCTTTGTCACCGCATAGGTAAACCGGGGGTGAGCAATATTCTGTATCGTCAGCGGCACTTCCTCCGGAGTGGGAATCTTATAACCAAAAGCATCAATCGTGCCCGCATAATTTTCACTGGTGGAGGCAAAAATGACTTTACCGATTTTTGACCGGCGGATCCATTCCAGTGTATAGAGTGCCAGCGATGTGTTGATACGAATGACCTCATGTGGTTTGGAATTAGCATTATCAACTCCCACCAGGGCTGCCATCATGTACACCTGGTCATACGCATTATCGAGTTTGTTATAAGCTTCCGGGTAAGAAAAATCATCTTCAATTACTCTGATAGCATATTTACTCACTAATTCATCGAATACATCGTCCCGGTTTTTTTTCATAAAATTATCGGCTATCGTCAGTTCATAATCCCGGTTCTCTGCCAGGTATTTCGTTATGTTGAACCCGATAAAACCGGCACCGCCTAATATCAATACTTTTTTACGCATAATGTTACGGATTTGTTGCCCCGGGCTTAACCAATTTTTTATTTTTTGAATTTTATTCATATTATTTGTTTTGCCCTTCCAGGGCAATTGAAAAAAAACATTCCGGGTCTACCGGTATGTTGCCCCGCTGGGGCATAAACAATATCACGTTTCCATTTTTCTCGTCGCGGAGGGGCGGTATATCGGTAACCCCCTCACAATCCCGATGCCTAATTGCCCCGGAGGGGCAAAACTTTCAATTCACAACCGATATTTAAACCCGAGGAGCATAAACAATTTCCCACTCCAACTCTTTTCGCCCCAGAGGGGCGGTATATCGGTAACCAAGACATGACCTCGCTTCTCTCTTGCCCCAGAGGGGCAAAACTTTTCAATCAACCAATGCTTGAAAAAGAAATTCTTTTTTATACTCTACTCCAAACTCATTCAGTAATGATTCATACTCCTTCAGAAAATGTTCTTTCTTATGATGTTCTTCCTGATTATGTATATAATTGCAAACAACAGGTATTTCCTTTTTCGTATAGGAGAACGCTCCATATCCTTCCTGCCACCGGAACAAAGAAGAAGTCAGTCTTTCCATATTTATCCATTCCGATGATTCGCCTTTCACAATCCTCATTAAATCAGATAAAGATTGTGCAGGCCGCATTCCAAAAAACATATGAATATGATCCGGCATACCATTTATTGCCAGCATTTTATGACCCTGATTTTGAACAATTCCAGTTATATATTTATACAACCGGTCTTTCCATTCAGCCGTTATCACTGATTTCCTGAACTTAACAGCAAATACACAATGAATATGAATCTGTGTATAGGTATCCGGCATTATGGCTTTTATTTTTTTACAGATCCCCCCGGCCAATGACCTTAACGGTATGTTTTGAAGAAAGTAATCTGATCTCTTCGTTGGTCAGTACACCAATAGTATCATAAATAAAAGAAGCAGACTGTTGAAACAATTTATCAAGGAGATCGGGATTATTCCTGTATTCTTTATGCCCGGTTGTAATAGCTATGAGATCATATTCCTGTTCGAGTAATTTATCAAGGTCCTGGTTGACCCATACATCTTTCTCTTCCCAGTATAAAACATGCGGGTCGTGCAGTACAATGGCAGCACCTTCTATTTCCAATTGATCATAAAATCCTTCCACCGGGGTATAACGGGTATCGCCCACATCATTCAGGTAACTGACCCCCAGTAACAAAACCTTTTTTCCTACAAGCGGTCCGGGGTATTGTGATTGCAGAAATTCAAATGCATAGAGCGGCATCTTGTCATTGATCTGCACGCCTTTTTCGCTTTGATGAAGTCTTTCAGTGCTGCCAAACAAATTCATTTTTGCCCAACTCGCCAGTAAAGGGTCTTTGGTTAGGCAATATCCTCCTACCCCCAAACCGGGTAACATAATATTTTTGTGTGTAGGCCGTAATCGTATCGCATTTACCACTTCATAAATATCCACGCCCGCTTCTTCAGCAAAGCGGCTCCATTCTACCATAAAAGCAATATTCATAGCCCGGAAAGAATTTTCCAGCACTTTGGCCATTTCCGTAGCATTTGTATTACCCAGGCGGGTCAATGGATACTCATCTGTCCGGATGACAGTTTTCAAAAATGTTTCTACGGCAAGGGCACTGGTTTCATCGGTGCCGGCAAATACCCGGTAGAAATTCTGAATAGAGTCGATATACTTAGGTCCGGGCATGACCCTTTCGTAGGAATGCCCCACTTTTAATTCATCTTTTGATAATCCTCTTTTTAAAAGGCATTCTTCCAATATGGGCTTTACAATTTTTTCAGAAGTACCCGGCGGAACAGTTGTCTCAACCAATACCAATACATCCGGTTTACAATTAGTGCCGATACTTTCGATTGCTTTTTTAAAAGGTGTGAGATCCACGCTGTAATCTTCAGGTTCAGTACCTTCCGAAGATTGTTTTTTTACATCCAGGTTAATATCTACGACAATTACATCTGCTTTGCTATAAACATAGGAGTCATAGGTAGCATAATAATTTTGCTTTTTCCGGGCGTTCTCATAATACAGTGAAATCTTGGGATCGCTTGCCAGCACCGGAAATACACCTTCGTTGATGGAACATATTTTCCAGTAAGATGCAGGCGTGGGAAGATCGATGCCGATAACCGCATATTCTTCAGTCAGCGCATTGGCTACGACCAGACCCATCACCGAGCCTACAAAGCCGAGACCCTGGACCACCACTACTTTTTTACCCGGATGCAATGAAAGAAACTGATCAATACCTGCCTGATCATCCGCTTGCTTAGGCAATGGATATTCCTTTTGGGTAATGGGACTACGGGAGGTTTTTTGAATTGTTGTTTCCATGTTCAGTTAATCATGATTAAGAGGATATCCGGATTATATAAAAAATGAATTTAAAGATACAGTTTTGTTATCCGGAGATTGTACGGGCAGGATTTCCCACTACCGTTGCCCCATCGGGAATATTATTAAGAATGACACTGCCCGCACCGATAATAACATTTTTGCCCACCACTACACCCTGCTTTATCACAGAATTAGCCCCTACAAATGTGTTATCCCCGATAGTTACATCGCCACATAAAACAGCACCGGGGGCTATAAAGGTAAAATCACCAATAATACAACCATGCTCTATTACACATCCGGTATTGCAAACCGCCGTCATACCTAATTCTGTAAGGGCATTGATAGAAACATTGGCAGAGATAAAATGTCCATGTTTCAGTTTTACGGATGGAGAAATTACTGCTGATGGATGAATCGCATTAACAGGTTCCCCTAATACAGTGGTAACTGCTTCATAAATTTTACGGCGCAGGTGGTTGTTATTTCCTATCCCGATAAAATAATCATAGTATTTCAGTCTTTCCAGTACGGCTGGATCATTTTCAGAACCGAGATATAAAAGATTGAATGGGTTTGAATTTTTTACGCTGTTATCACAGTATGCTTCAACAGAATACCCGCAGGCAATCAATATATCAACCCCAGTATGAGCATGCCCGGAATAACCAATAATAGCAACAGGTTTTTTCATCAAATTATTTTTTATTCAATAATTCGATATATTTTTCCCGAATGCAGCCATGCAGATAAGGTTGGCTGAATTTTTCCTCGATCTTCTTCCGCAAGTTAGCAGCCTTTTTTTTCATTTCCTCAGGCTGGCTCAATGCCCATTTTAATTTTTCCAGTAAGTCATCCGGATTGCGTGGTTCAAATAGCAGGCCGGTCTCTTTGTCCGTTACGATATCAACGCTTCCTTCAATGGCAGAACAAACAATGGGACATCCCATGGCTCCTGCCTGTAATAATGTATTGGGAAATCCTTCCCGGTGAGAGGCATGTATCAAAAGATGAGAAAGGTGCATGAAATATTCCACCTGGTCACTCCAGTCAATATGAATAATGGCCGGGTGCGTTTTCAAAATTCTTTTTGTTTCATCAGCAATGGGGTCAAGATCATCTTCAAATGCACCTAATACAATCAATCTTAGTTTTGTGTTATTCTCATAAACAAGGCTGAAAGACTTCAGCACTTCATCAATACCCTTGTCTTTTACAATGCGACCCATGTTCAATAAATAACAAAGATCCTTGTCATAATTAAGCAATTTTTTTACCTCATTCAGCTTTTCGGGTTTTAATACTGATACAGAATAGCGGTCCAGGTCAACCCCATTACTGGAACCCTGCCCGATCACCTGCATTTTTTTGGGGTTTACTAGTTTATGCTGCAAAATATAGTTGTGTAAAGAATTACTATTGGGCCAGACAAATTGCGCAGATCTGGCTGTAAGTTTTTCCATGAATATGAGTATGCGTCTCGTCATTCCGGTAGCCGTCATAAACCGAAGACCTGCGATAGTATGTATCCGGATCTTTATCCCTGCCATCTTTGCTGCCAGCATGGCCAGCAATCCTGCTTTGGGGGTATGCGAGTGTATGATATCCGGTTTTTCATTTTTGAACAACCTGTATAAACGCCACAGGGATCTCAGATCACTGAATGGCGTGATCTTTCTGGTCATGTGAATGATACGATGTTCACATTTTTCATTAGCCAGCAGGTCGGGCCATTCTTTTCCTTCGCTGCTAACCATGATAACCTCAAAACCATTTTCCTGCATATACCTCATCTGGTTGGACAGAAGATATTTTAATGACAAGGGCGCAGTGGTTATACGGATCAATTTAGGCATGAGATAAAAAAGGGCTATTAACCTATTGGCACTACAAACATTTTATCGTATTTGCGGAACAGCAATATTCAGGACCTTGTTAAACCATTTGGGATAAGGCAAATTCATTTTATGATAAATAAGGATCACCATGATAAGATAAAAAGGCATGCAGGGTATTTTATACCTTGACAAAGCCCCAAAATTTGCAGAAGCAGTTCCAACGGCTACAGCAAACACAAAAGCAAAAAGAAAGCACATCAGTATCCTCGGTTCAGAGAATGGAATGGTAAAAAAACGTTTCACTCCTTTTTTGGACATAAAATATAAAGTCAGGAATAAAAATATAGCAGATTCAAAAGCTGAGAGCAGGGCAATCGGCGAATTGATCTCCCACAGAAAAGGCCGGTAAAAAGTGGCTACAATACCTCCAAATACCATTAACACCGGGTTCGAAGTATTGATAGTAAAATGCGAATCGCTGCCACCTGATGCCTGGGAGATATCTGAAAACATTTGCCGTTGGTATTCGGCATTACCGGCGATCTTATCCAATTGGTATTGCTGGGCGGCTTCCATTGAAGTAAGGTATTGGAGCAATAAGATACCAATCCCGATACTGGCAATAAATGTCATCCCTGCAAAAATGCTCCTGAGGGTTTTATTCTTGATTACTTTATTAATTTCCGCAAATTGCCAAACCAACAGAGCCATGACGAGTACCAGCAAAATATATACTTTAATAACGAGTAGCAGAAAAACACCAATTACTATCCAGGCTAATGAGGCCCCAATTTGCTTCTTACGGACAAATATATTTAGGAAAGCATAAGTAATATAACCAACAGATCCAAAGGTTATAGGGTCTTTAAGTAACCCCGAACTCCAGTAACATACACTGGGTAGAAAAAGACAGGCGAAAGCCAACTCCCTGTAAAGTTTGGGATAGAAATAATAAAATGTTTTAAAAAGCCTGATGGCACCACCCAGCGCAAAAAAACCAAATACCATACTGATACAGAGATAGCTGTTCCCGAAAAGATAGGATGGTATCAATGCTAATTTTGGAGGTAGAAAATTTGCTTGCGCCAACATATAGTTATATGTTAGGTCTCCCGTATATCCATCATAATAGAAATAATCGAATAGTGGGCTTTTGTAAGTCAACTTTGGAGTTTCTGCAATTAATTGAATATTGTCAGGGTTGTCTTTTATAGCAGCCCGGAAATCCTGTGTTGCCTGGTAATATAACCCAGTATCTCCTCCTTTAAAATAAAACTCCGTCAAAAAAGTAAAAATTAATACACAGATAAGTTTAAAATAAAAAGCACGGAAATAAAGCATTCGGATCCTGGGATCTTTATTATGCCCAGCCCTGTTTCTGATTATAAAAAATAATACAAGAAAACAAACCGGAAATGCCACCAAGTCTGATACAGAAAAAAAAACAGATAGCAACATATTAAATGATTCCGGCAAAAGTGTATTTACTAATTAACCATTCAACTTTAAACCTTATGTCCGATAAATATGAAAATAGTTTACCAAACATCACAAATATTCTTTATAATAATCATGGATATACTCTTTCAGGCAAATTTTCCAATCACGCATAATATTAATTTTCCTCAAATCCAATTTTTTATCAATTAATCTTTCAGAAGGTGGGCGATTCGCAAAATATGCTTCCTTAAAATAATCTGAAGTAACAGGAATTAACTTAATTACATTTTTCAACCCTAATATGTTGATCAATTCTTCGGCTACTTCAAACCTTCCTGTGATTCCACTACAAACCATATTATATAATCCCCAATATTCTTTCTCTATCAACAATTTTACATTTTTAGCAAAATCATGAGTATAAGTCGGTGTACCCAGCTTATCATCCACTACATATAACTCCTTTTTCCCCTCCTTAATTTGAGCAATAATTTTTTGCACAAATTTTTTGTCCTTTTTTGGCCCCCCGCCCATCATCCAACCTGCCCTACATACCAAAAACCTTTGACAGTTTTGTGTAACAAATAACTCTCCAGCATATTTGCTTCTGGCATAATGACCAAGAGGATTTGGAGTATCCCAATCATCATATATGTCTTTAGTTCCATCAAAGATGCCAGCAGTACTGATATACAATAACGGAATATTCAGTGAATTTGCTATATAAACGGCATTCTCTACAGCAAGGGTATTTGTATTATATGCATCATTTTCATTAATCTCACAATATTCAAGGCTTGTATGTGCTCCAATATGAAAAAGGAAATCAGGATTAAATTCCTTTACATCTGCCAGGTATTTTTCATAATTTCTAAAATCAAGATACTCGAGCCAGTCTTCATTTAAATCAATATCGGTACATCTAAGTTCATATTCGCCTAGGAATTGTTTGTAAAAAGCTTCCCCAAGCATGCCACCGACACCTGCCATATAAATTTTTTTCTTAATATTCATGAGTTTGGTATTACAGTTTTAAATACTTTTAAATATTTAGGAAAGTTAGCTTTTATTGAAAATTGTTCCTCTACCCGCTTTCTGCCAGCAATGCCCATTTTTTTTCTCAGGGATACATTATCAATTAATGTTATAATCCTGTTAACCCACTCTTGGTTAGTCTTAACTAAAAAGCCTTGTACTCCATCCTCCATAATTCTAAAATTTGTTCCAAAAGCCGTAGCCACAAATGGAATTCCAATTGACATATAAGTTAAAGCCTTTAAGCTGCTTTTCCCCAAGCTCCATTCACTCATTGGTATAGGATAAAGACCAATATCGATCCGTTGTAAGTCTTCGATCTCAGTTTTCTCATTCCAAGATACAAATTCAGTTGGCACATTCGTCATTTCATAATTCTTATTTGCTATAACCAATAATAATATCCTTCGCTTACTATTTATCTCCGATAATATTGGTTGTAACATTTCAAGGAAAGGAAGTGTGCTATGTGTACCAGTCCAACCAATTGTAACGATTTCCTTATCATCATAATTAATTACCGGAAGGAATCTATTAGTATTAAAGGTTGATGAAATATCTATTACCTGCCTATACTTATTTAGCTCAAGCGCAATTTCTTCAAGTCTTGGTGTACAGACAATCACATAACGGGCATACCGCATTAAAACTATTGGTTTTTTTATACCTTTTAATCGTTGAAACATATTTTTTTTTATAAATTCAACTTTATCAAGAAAAATCATATCATCAATGTCATAAATAATTTTTTTATTAGCGAGTAGTAAAATTCTCTCAAAAAAAGGAAACCCCAGAGGTGTAACCCATAAAGTCACAAAAACACCATCAAAAAAAGGAGCTCGGATCAAGTCAAAAAAACGTCTAAAATATCCCAGACTTGTCCAAAAAATTTTTTCGATAACGTATCCCGGCCGATGAATAATTTTCCAGAATCGTTCAGATTGAAAACTAGAAATTACAAATTTGTATCCCTCTTCTTCAAGTAATGAAAAGTATTGTTCATACTTCAATCGTTGTGCAGCAGCCGTACCTTTAGGGCTTGGACAAAGAACAAGAATTTTTTTTCCTTTTTTTTCCATTTTTCAAAATCATATTTAACAGACTCAATATATTAGTAAACCCCTTTGGCCACTTCTTACACTAAATCAATTTCCAAAAATTTCCTTATAAGAAGAAGCATACCGGACAATTCCATATTCAAGATTAAAAATTGGTTCGCTTCCTTTTCGGATATCAAAAGGCGACATAGACAATAATTTAGGAATTTCTTCGATTATTTTTTTATATTCATCATCGTTAAATTTTTCTATGATTAATCCTGCGTTTATATTTTTGATTATTTCCGCCACATCACCAACTCCGGAATTGGAAATAACAGGTATCCCTAAAGCTAATACTTCGCCTAACTTAGTAGGAGAACTTGAAATCTTTGAATATACGGGTTGAATAAATGAAATATTGACATCTGATGCTTTAGTAAAGACAGGTACTTCTTTCCTTGAAGCTTTTATAATCATCACATCATTGCGACTCAATGCAAATTTTTCAAGCTTTTTCACAATCTCCTCAGGATCTGAATGAGTTATAAAAAGGAATATAGCATCAGAATAAGATTTCTTTAGGATCTTGAAAAATGCAAGCATTTCATTCAGCATATACCAGGCTCCTAGTGAACCAAGATAACTAATGATTAAATTATTCTGAGATAAGCCAAGCAAATTCCGAGCCTTTTCTTTTTCTTCCAACGATGTTATTGAAAAAAGTTGCATATCCGTACAGCATGGAATAACAGTTATTGGCACATGACTGTTGTAAGAATACCATTTCATCATTTCCCTTTTCCCCGATTCAGTCAAGGAAACAATATGATCTGCATATTTTAAAAAATCAGATTCTTTTTTTTATAATATCTATATACACTACGAAAAAAGAAATTATTTTGATCCCAAGCGCCACTATCTTTTTTTTCATCAGCCCAAAACCCCCGCATATCAAAAAGAAATTGTATACCAAATCTCTTTTTAAATTTTAATCCAAGCTCAGCAGCAATATAGCTCCGGCAATGAACCAGGTCAAATTTCTTCTTCCGGTGAAGTTTTAGGGCCATACTGAATAACGCATACCGGTCAAAGATCTTTGCCAGTACCGGCGGGCTGGTATGAAAAACCAGGGGTACCCAATCAATCCCTGCTGCATCACATATTGCCTGTATAGTTTTACCAAATTGGCTGAATTGCTTTTTCTTTTCAAAGCTAAGCAGCGTAAAATCGTAACCCAGCGCTGACAAACCCTCTAGATAAGGTAATACCTGCGACTGCCCCAACGGGTCGGTCATACCATCATAAGATATATATAATACTTTTTTCACCTTGAACTCGGAACTATGAACTATAAACATTCTCTACATCCACTGCTTATACCATAGCTGGAACATCAGCAAATACCAGATCTTGGTATGCAACTGTTCCTTCCCGTTATAAAAATCTGTATGCAGTTTTTTGATCTCATCAGCATTAAACAAACCCTGCTGTTGTATAAAAGCGGGATCGGTTGTTTCATCAACAAATACTTTTAGCTCCTGTTTCAGCCAGTCAGCTATGGGAATACCAAAGCCCATTTTAGGCCGTTCCATCATGTGCTGTGGCACATATTTATGTACTATTTGACGAAGTATGTATTTTTTTATGCCATTATGAAGTTTGTATGAAGATGGCAACTGAGCAGCAAATTCAATAATATGTTGATCGAGAAATGGCTCTCTTCCTTCTAAGCTAACAGACATAGAAGCCCGATCCACCTTTTGCAAAATATCATCCAGCATATATGTTTGATAGTCTATTGCCATCATATAACTCAAATCGTCGTTATACTCTACTTCAATATTGTTCTCAAAATTTGAAGACAAATGCCCAGGTGTTTTCAAAAATAGCTGATTAAGCTCTGCTCGGGTATAAAGATCACTCATATTCCTCAGCATATCTTTTACACTTTCATCTCCCAAAAGATGAAGCATTTTTTTATATCTGGTTGTAAAAAGTGGCTTTTTGTTGAAATATGGTATTGTATGCGCAGGTATCTGTTGCATTATTCTAGCAAGACCTTTCCTAATTGGAGCCGGCACTTTATTAATTCTTTTTTTGCCTCTTGTTATGTAGTCATACTTGTTATATCCTCCAAAGATTTCATCGCCTGCATCAGCACTCAACGCTACTGTTACTTTCTCCCTTGCAAGTTTACTCACAAGGATTGTTGGAATAGCACTACTATCAGCAAATGGCTCGTCATAATAAAATGGCAGGTCCGGAACTATCTCTAATGCCTCTTTTGTTGTGCAATAATATTCTGTGTGATTGGTACCCAGGTAAGCTGCGGTTTCTTTAGCAAAGGGAGCTTCGTTCAATCTTTTATCATGAACACCAATAGTAAAAGTGTTGATCTTAGCAGTAGTGCTTTTTTGCAACAGAGCTGTTACACAAGTACTATCATAACCCCCGCTTAAAAAAACACCCACCGGTACATCGGCTACCATTCTATATTGGAAAGCTCTTTCCAATATGGACTCTGTCTCATTTATTGCATCAGGTAGGCTAATAACAAGCTTAGGCTTATTATAATAATCCAGCACATTCCAATATTTCTCAATATTAATTTTTTGAGCTACAAGATCAATCGTTAATGTATGACCAGGTTGTAATTTATGGGTATTGTTGAATATACAATGAGGTGTTGGCACATACCCATATTGCATAAAGGCAGCTACGGCTTCCGTGTTTAACTCTTTTTTAAAGTCCGTGTGTTGATGAAAAACTTTCAACTCAGAACCAAAAAGAAATAAACCAGCATGAAAATACCAGTTAAAAGGTTTTACACCGGCTCTATCCCTTGCACAAAAAACAATTTTGTTGGCGGTATCATACAATACAAAAGCAAACATGCCAACAAATTTGTGCAGGCATTTTTTGTCCCACTCCTGGTAAGCATGCAAAATCACTTCTGTATCGGAATGAGAGATAAACTGATGCCCTTTTGCTATCAACTCATCTCTAACCTCATTATAATTATACATTTCGCCATTGAAGATGATATGCAAGCATCCGACTTGCATAGGCTGCGAAGCCGCTTTGCTCAAGTCAATAATAGAAAGCCGACGATGACCTAGTCCGATAATATATTGCTCTGTTTTTTCAATAAAATGCCCGTCTCCATCTGGTCCGCGGTGTTGCATTATATTGGTCATTTTATGCAACACTTCATCAGGTGTCTTTTTCTTAAAATCGATGAAACCAGCTATACCACACATATAATTCTGTACTAGAAAGGCGTTGTAAATATTTAAGTCTGATTATTTATCTATTAAAATGTAACTTCATCCCAATTTCAGGTTAAATTAATTTTATTTGGTATGTCGTTCTTTGGCAAGGTTACAGTTTGCGGTGCTCTTTTCATATTCGCATTCTTTCGCTTACTCCAATTCCTCAGTAACTCCTTTTGTCTACGTTCTGTCCACATTTTAGTATAAAATATTTTTCCCCTCTGAGAAAACAGATTGCTTTATTGAAATATAAGGAGGTTTATTGTTAAACAAATAAGTAATAGCCCGCAAATAGAGTTCATGAGCATGCTCCATCACCATTTTTTGTGCTGCGAATAAACTATTCGAATTCTTTATATCAACAACTTCGCTTGTTAAAATATTTCCTGAATCAATACCTGCATCTATCCACATAATTGTATTCCCAACAAGATGCCAATCATTATTTGCGATACACCAATTTGTACAATTTGGTCCTCCTTTCACATATGGCGATAGTCCTGTATGTAAATTTAATATTCCTATTGAGGCATCTATATCTAATAGATTTTTCTTTATCAAACTAGTACCCGATACAACTATCAAATCAGCACCCAATTTTCTTGTAAAATCTTCAGTTTCCTTACTATTAATAGAGTCAGTTATAAGCATCTGTGTTTTTGGCCATTGAGAGTATTGGCTTTCATAATCATTCTGCAAGCCAGTCCATGCATTATAAATGGAATTAAACCTTACTCGGTTCCATATTTTTTGGGCAAGAAAAATAATATTTTTTTTCTGGAGTAGTCTTTTTTTTTCTATTACAATTCCTGCGACAAAATAATTTTTGTCAATTTTAGATGCAAGTGCTTTTTGATTCGGAGCATCTCCACACCATATCACTATTTTTTTTTTCATCGAATAATCCTCCTTGTCCTATTCCAGTAATTTCCTTTTAAATGCAACTGAACTTTCCACCATGGTTCTTGATAAAGTTCTACTCGTGGTATAGCCATGTTGTCAGAAGGATAGTTATAGAATCTCTGTTCCACAGCAAGGCCATATTTATAACCTTCCGGTTTTGCCAATCTAGTGATTCTTTCATCAAAGCTTCCGATTGGATAGGATATAGTTAGTGGAATTTTCCCGGTCTCCTGCTTAATACGTAATGCAGATATTCGCAATTCATCTACAATTTCTTTTTCATCCTCGAGGGACGCAAGCATAGGATGGGTATGAGAATGTGACCCAATAATAAACCCATCCGTTCCCATTTGCCGAATATCATCCCAGTTCATCATTTTATTTTTAGGCAACTGTACATCATTACATTGACTAAGAATAGACTCTGCTATTTTCAAACGATTAGTATTAGATAATTTTTTCATCCATGGTTTTATCTCTTTTGCTAAAGCCCCATAACCTTGGCTCACTTGTAGTTGAATAGATTTGAGTTTTTCTGGCACAAAATCATATTCCAGCTCAATTTTTTTCTTTCTGGTTGTTTGTAAGACATTGTCAATTAGATATGTCCAGGTTGGGATGTTCTTATCAATACAATCTGTGACAATGTAAAAAGAAGCCGAGCATTGGTTCTTTTGCAAAATCGGAACAGCAAACTCAATATTATCTTTGTATCCATCATCAAATAAAACAGTAGCTAATTCTTTAGCACTTTTAAAGGAAGATGGGCTTTCCAAAAAATGTTCTAATGGAACAACTGTATATTTCCTTACAAGATATTCAATGATTCTGGAAAACAATGCTGGCTTCATTGGCGGCCACATTGCGTCTGTTTCATCATTTACCCGATGAAATAAAAAATTTTTAATTACCACTTACTTCTAAATATTTATAATGCCACATTTGAAAAAAAATCAGCGACCAAATGCGTTTATCATGAAAGGTTTTTCCACTTCTGAAAGCATCCACATAAAACTTTACCTGCACCTCATTAAATATTCCTTGCTTTTTTATTCTCGACGGATTAAGCCATTTATCAATAAGATACGCTAAATCACGAGTCAGCCAGTTACCAATAGGTGCAGGGAAACCCCATTTCCTGCGATACACATGTTCTTTAGGTAAATATCTTTCCAATAGCTTTTTCATTAGATACTTTGAAGTACCATCCTTAATTTTATATTCTTGTGGCAGATTAAAACAAAACTCCATCAACCGATAATCCAAATAAGGATTTCTAACCTCAAGACTATTTGCCATCGAAGCCGAATCCATCTTATAAAGTAGATTATTAGTCAGGTATTGATCTATATCAAACAAGGAAATTTTCTCAAAATCAGAAAGGTTTTTCATCCCTTCGATTTTCCGCCAATTATCTTTTATAGACAGAGTCGTTTCTGAAACATTCAACAAAGAGGCTATTTCCTTTTCAGAATACATATATTGCTGTTCAGACCATAAATGTGCTAATAAATTCTCAGAAGGAAGATTAAACAAACGTGAACCTCTTTCATAAGTGGAGCCCATTGTTTTGAACAATGAACTAATTATGTGTCTACCAACACCCAAATCCATACGGTATAAGGTCTTTACTTTACGGTAAATATCATAATATCCGTAGCCCATAAATAATTCATCGCCACCATCGCCACTCATAGCAACTGTTACATTCTTCCGGGCTACGTTACATACAAGATAGCTAGGAATAGTAGAGGGGGCAGCAAAAGGCTCGTCATAGAAATCTGCAATCTTATCTACTATAGAAATGGAGTTTTTGTCAGAAAGATGGCTTTCACTATGATTCGTTCCGAGAATTTTTGCAACTTGTGAAGCAAAAACAGACTCATCATAGCCTTCCACATCAAAACCGATGGTAAATGTATTAACGGGATTTACATTTTGTTTTTGAAATAAAGCACATATAAGTGATGAATCTGTTCCGCCACTTAAAAAGGCTCCGATAGGAACATCACTAATTTGACGATACTTTACAGAAGATGCCAGTAAATCTTCAAACTCATCTAGCACATCATTCTCTTTCCTTGCAGGTATTGGCCTGAAAATAATTTTATCTGTAAATTGGTAATATGGTTTTATATGAATCGATTCTTTTTCAGCTACTAAATAATGGCCATTAGGAAGTTTTTGAAACCCTTCCAGAATTGATTTTGAATTTGGAACATACTCTAAAAAAAAATAATCTTGCAATGCTGCAAGGTTGATTTTTTTCTTGACCGGCAATTTTAGCAATGCCTTTAGTTCTGATGCAAAAGCAAAATCACTTCCATTATGATAATATACAAGTGGCTTTACACCAAACCTATCCCTTATAATAAAAAGCCGCTTATCCTCTTTATCCCAAATAGCTAGCGAAAACATTCCATTAAAGTCATTAATACAAGCAATACCTACTTGTGCGAAGGCTTCAAGGATAACTTCAGAATCAGAAGTAGTACGAGTTTGTACATTATATTTAACAGCCAACTCTTTGTAGTTATAGATTTCACCATTAAACACCATGATGTATCGGCCGTTATGAGAATAAAATGGTTGGTTGGCTGCTGCTGAAAGATCAATAATGCTCAATCTCCTGTGTCCTAAACCTATTTGGTTAGCAGCATCATAAAAGAAACCCTCAGCATCAGGACCTCGATGACTAATTGCCGTTGTCATAAGACTAAGATGCTCTTGGTTATAATTAGGGGAAATAAATCCGGTTATTCCGCACATACTTGAAAAAGGGGTAAAATAATTAAATGGCTATTGAGGCTGCCGAAAATACAGGCTATATGAAACTCCTGCAACAAGTAAAGATGCCGGTAAGCATTCCTGTCTTTGCCAGAGTTAAATTCTTTCTTAAATAAATACAAGTAAGTTGCTATGCTGAATAAGTCGGGTAATAAGTTACAGGTATGTCTGCTGCCGGTACTCTTGGCAAATGAATCTCCATTTGCCGAACCACAGACCGGTTCATCCGCAGGTATTTCCGGCGAACCAGAATAAACACTGCAAGAAATGCGATCCAAATGGTATATGAAAGTGTTTTAGTGATTTTTTGAAAAAGTAATGCTTTTGGAGCAGGGAATTTATTTACTGCCCCATAAAAATAATTGGGGAAAATATCCAGTACTTTTTCAGTAGGGTACTGTGCATATGCCTGCAACAGGACCTCTTTGTGCTGGGCAAGAAATTGAATATCCGGCCGGTTATAGGCATTCAATACTTTAGAATCGGGTTCCATATCCGGATCATAAAAATGCCAGCCATTGCCATAAAATACTTCAAAACAAAAGTGGCCGGTTGTTTTTCCCTGGAACCCCACTTTTCGGGTAGCAAATCCCTTTTGTTTTAACAGTTCCATTAATACAATGGATTGCTGACTACAGGCAGCATAAGGATATTCCAGGATGTCATCAGGTATTACAATCGCGCTTATTCCCTCCATACTCACCTGGGAAAGTAGCATAGCCATAAAATTATTCCGGAATCCATACAGGGAGTAACCATGGTAAAATCTTTCCCGGACTGCAGAAGAAGCTATTTCAGGGTAGATTTCTTCGAAGGAAACTTTGTTCCCAGTAAGTTTTTTTTCTGAATAAAGGCTATCACAATATATCGTAAATTTTTTAAGAGAATTAAGCCGTTTTAAAGATGGATCAAACTCTTCTTCCAAATTATAGACCGGTGTATGATAACTGGGCCGTTCCATGGAAGATGCGCTTCCTGTTAACTGGTAGGCAGTCAGTAACAAAAAAAAGTTGAATGCTACGAACAGAAAAAGCTGGAGTATGAAAAACAGTTTTTTCAAAGGATGGTTTTTGAGCGGTATTGGATACTAATTTCATTTCAAATATATTAATTATCGGTAAGGGGTAATATAAACAAGAAGGCCATATATAATAATCGGGCAAATTCACTTTAGCAACAATCGTAATCTTCCTATTGTGCCATCGGAAATATACCTGTTTCCTGCTTTTTCAGTAATGCCTTCAGCCAGCCGGAAAAAGTTGCCGCATCAATAACAAGTGTAATGAGCATCACAGTAAAAAAAACTGCCGGGCTAAATAACTGTTTTGTTCCATACTCATACCGGTGTGACCAGTTTCTTTTTACAACCCTTGCTACCATCCAAGCGGGTAATAATAGCAGCCAAAACCAACTATGAAAAAAACCGAGCAAAAGAAAAATCAGCATTAATCCATATTGTCTTGCTATGCCATAATGCCAGTAGGCTTGTCTACCGGCCCATACATTAGATGTTGAGTACAAGTCAAATTTTTGAAAGGTAGAACCAAGATTAGGACGAAGTTGCCAATATACCATTGCTTGAGGAGCTTCTACACTTTTATAACCCATCCTTTCGGCTTTTCTATAAACACAAGGTCTTCTGTTGCTCTCCAATCGGGAAAACCACCTGTCTTTTCCCAGACTTCCTTTTTCAACAAACAGGAAGCAATAGATTTAGTTCTGATCCTGCCGGGCAGTAAAGCCGGTACATAACTAATGGCTGCACATTTGTCAAAAAAACTGCTGATCTGTGGAGAAAAATTGCCATAGATTATATCAGCTTCCGGAATTTCTTCAATTCTTTTTACCAGCTGCTCCAGCCAATGTTGGTCAAGTTTTATTCCTGCATCCGTATATGCGATCCATTCACAGGCTGCTTGTGCTGATCCAATATTTCGCCCTTCACCGGGCATTGCTTTTTTAACACTTATAATTCTGAGTTTTTGTTTATTGATTGTCATCTCATTCAAAATCTGAAGGGTGTTGTCAGTTGAGCCGCCGTCAACAAGGATCACTTCTTCAGGCTGATACACCTGACTACCGATAGTGCTGACCAGCTCTGCAATTGTTTTGCTCTCGTTAAAAATTGGAATGACTAAAGAAATTAATACGCTCATTACTGGTTGATTCTATCCTCGCCTAGCTGCAAAGAATCCGCTCTCTTCATCGAAATCATAATATTTATCTATACTGAACCCGTTTTTTTTCAAGAAAACTGCTCAAGGCTTTTCCTGTATTTTCTTTTCCCTCCCGGTTGTGAAATTCCCCGACTATCCTGTTTATCTTCTTAAGTGTGTCCGGTTTGGCAGAATAAAATATCTCGTATTCGCTACCTTCGCAATCGATCTTCAGCAAATCACATATGTCAATCCGGCTGAATATATCATCAAGGCTGATACTTTCCACCACCACATTGTACCCTCCAACATCATTATTTTCATTCAGCTCATGTTTTATCCATGAATCACTGACATTTAGTTTTCTTTTCTCCGTCCTCCCTGCTACCGCACCTCTAAAAAAAACGATATTCCCGGCATTGCTTTTTTTCATATTCTTTTCAAAATAATCTGCATTGCTTGGAAAGGGTTCAAATGAATAGACTTTTACATTTAGCGCCTTTGTTGAGGCGTACAATGAGAAACTGCCAATATTTGCCCCAATATCTATTACTACAGTTGAAGGATTTATTTCATATCCTTCAGGTAAATAAATTTCATCAACCCATACTTCATGAAAAACAAAATTTAGGTCAATTTGCTCAGGAGCACTTATAACAACTCCGTTACGAAGCTTTACGACCGTTAATGGTTTCCCATTTATTTTTGATGCCAGAATTTCTTTCCAATTCTTCGAAATTTTTATAATTTTAAAATCTTGCCTGATTCTTGCAGGTATTCTCAGAATTCGTTTAATCATTTCAATTACTATTTTTTAGTAGATTTTCATAACACTTGGCATATTCCGCAGCAACTTTAGCTGCACTCATATAGTCCAGCAAATACAGGCGACCTGCTTTTGCTTTTACTTTTGCGGCCGGCAATTCCGCAATAGTTTCCTGAAGTGCTTTCCCAAAAGCTGCTGCATCTGCAGGCGGAACTATACTTCCATATTTTCCGTCATTTAGCGTATCCCTTGCGCCGCTGATATCTGTAGCTATAACCGGCTTCTCCAGCATGATCGCCTCAATAACAGCAGAAGACAATGCATCTTCGAGCGATGGATGAACAATAATGTCAGCCGCTGCCATTATTGCTAGTGCATCAGTTCTCCAACCTAAAAACCTGATTTTATCCGAAATCTCTAGTTTTTTTCCAATATTTTCCAGCACTTCTTTGTATGGACCGGTACCAACCAGGTATAGTATGGCATTTGTTTCTTTTCGAATTATAGTGGAAAGCGCTTCAAACAAATACTGGTGACCTTTTCTGAAAAAAAGACGGGATACACAAACAAGAGAGATACGGCCTTGCATATCAAGTTCCTCTTTTGTTAATTGAATCAACGCTGGCGTAACTGCATCAAATCTTTTTGTGGTTTGCCCGTAAGGAATAAGCGATACTTTCTTTGGTGATACCTTTTCCTTTACAACTAATATGTCATACACCATTCGTGAAGGAGCGATGATATGATCTGATTTACTGTTAATATATTTTTCCAACCGAAGCCAAAAGTATCGTTTTACTTTTGAGGGTAAAACATACAATGCATCCGAATGGTGACGTGTCAGTATTGTTTTTCTTTTTTGACATTTAGCAATCAATAACCCCCAGAAACTTGGAATGAAAAGATGTGTATGAACGATTTCTGGGTTAATTTTTTTATATAACCGCCATAATTTAAACAAAGCTGCTGGTATTTTTACTGCTTTCAGTGAATTAAGACTGTAAACTGCACACCCTCTTTTTTCCATTTCCCTGGTAAATCCACCGGAAGCTCCAAATGTTATAAATGAAAAACTGATCTTATTATTGTCAGTGAAATCAACAAGGTTATTCAAATAATAATTCTCCGTTTCAACGCTTACAACATGGAGCACTTTAATTATTGCCATTTAAAATAATGATTTCCAGATTATAAACTCTTGTAATAGTTGATTATCTTATTAACTCCATCCTTCAATGTAGTTAATTCCTTGCCCAATATCTCCTTCATTTTTTTATTATCAGGGCATCGTCGTGTCATATCACCCTCTTCCAAAGCGGGTAAATGTTTTATTTCCGACTTTGACTGTGTAATATCAATAATTGACCGTGCCAGTTCTAAAACAGACATCTCTTTATCATGGCCTATATTGATCACTTCATTGATACAAAGGTTTTGCTCTAATATTTTTTGAGTTGTTTCCAGGTTATCATCAATATAACAGAAGGTTCTTGTCTGCGAACCGTCTCCATAAACAGAAATGGTTTCGTTGTTCAATGCCGCCTTTATAAATCTTGGTAATACAAAATCTTCACTCTGCAATTTTCCATAGGTATTAAAAAAACGGAATATCGTATAATTCAGACCATACTCTTTATTATAAGCCTTTACCATACTCTCTGCAAGATTTTAACGATCGCATAAGGCAACTTAGAATTAAGGGGTGTGGTAATCTCATGTTGAGGGAATTCAACCGGTTCGCCATACACTTCTGAAGAGGAGGAATAAAAGATTCTTTTTACATCCGTGTTCTTGGCAAGGGAAAGAATATTACTGATCCCATCAATATCATCAAAGACCATTAACGGGTTATCTAATGTCCGTTTAACCCCAACAACAGCAGCATAATGAAAAACAAAATCAAAATGGTATTTCCCAAATATAGGAGCTATATCCTTATAATTATTTACATCGGCTTTTATAAACTTCCAGTTATTGTGCTGGGAATCAGGTAGTTTTTCTGTATCCCCTGTCAATAAATTGTCGACTATTACTACGAAATAATTTTTATTTTCAACGAATTTTCTTGCTAGGCTTGCTCCTATATTACCGGCACCACCGGTTATAAGAATTTTTACAAAAGACATAGATGGCTTATTTTTTTAACTAAAATTATCATTTAAGAGATTTCCAGCTGAGAGATATTCAAAAGTCTATTTCGCACCGCCTGGATTATTAAATTTCTTAATTCCCTCCCTTACCCCAGCAAAAACAAAAACTCCTGCCAGCAAGCGATAAAAAGGGAAAAGAATACGGTTAAAGGGAAGTACGCTCTCCATTCCTTTTACCATCCCTAACAGTAATTGACGGTTCAATTTCTTACTCAAAATACTCTTGACACATTTCTTAAGCTTTAACCTCCATGTATCAGTTCTCATTATTTTTCGGTTGTTATAGTATAGGCATTGCAGGTTGACATGATCCAGTGAATATGTTACTTTGATGGCTACTTCGGCTACCCCAATACCATACTTATACTCCTGTTTGCACTTATCTTGAATAGTAACAGGCTGCAAATGCCACCCCCTGATAGATGAATTAAAATATATTTTTACGTTCAGCTGGGTTAAGCGAGCCATAAGTTCAAATTCTTCCGCTGCGGGAGTACGTAAGAAACTTTTATAAAATTCTCCATCCGGGAAAATATTTTTTTCAACAGAAATATTTCCACTGGCAATGGATGTTGTTGGAATAAACCCGTTATTCTTCCCATCTTTTTCATTTTCATAGGCAAGCTGTTTAAGAAATTGATATGCCGGAGTTTCCTTCTTGGGTATTGCATAGGGACAATATCCGTAAATAACACTTCCTGGGTATTCACGGTGCCCTTCTATGTGTTTTTGAATCATGTCAGGAAACGCTAGTATATCATCATCCATAAACAGAACTATACTGTGTTTTGCATTGCGAAAGCCATTATTCCGGGCTGCAGCGGGTCCCGCATTATACTGATTAATAATCCTTAACGAAAAGGGAGACTTAATTATGTTTTGAGAAATAAATTTATGTGGAGGTATTTGTGAACCATCATCTACAATAAGTATCTCTACGAATGCCAAACCGTTCACATCACTTTTCAGGATGTGCTCTATAACTTCACCAAGTTGTTCACCCCGGTTGTATGTAGGTATAACTATACTTAAATTAGGCATAACTATTTATTTCTTAGGCACAAGGTTTATTATAGGGAGTATATTCAAACTATACCTAAATCCTCTTCCAGATACCTGATTAATGGCACAAACGAATTTTTTTGGTTATAATTTTTTTCAATCAGTTTTTGTGCATTTGCACCGAAATCAAACCACTTGGCTCTTTCATTCCACGCCACTTCCAATGCAACATCAATATCTTCGACAGCTGTAGTCCTTGCAAGCCAACCAGTTTCGTTTTCAATTATTAATTCTGGAATACCTCCAACCGGCGTTCCGACAGCAGGTTTGCCACAAGCCATGGATTCAATCATTGCAAATGGTGTTCCTTCCACAATTGATGGCATTAATAAAATATCATTCTTGACGATTTCCTCTAAAACATTATCAATATGAGATACAATTTGTATTTTTTGTGAGCCTATATTGTAATACTTTATTAACTTCTGTAAATAATATTTTCCGAACTCTGAGCAACCAATAAATTTCAGTTGCCAGTTTCTTTCCTTCCATTTTTTATCGGCAAATATTTCAAGTAACAGGTGTTGACCTTTTTCTGTCGTTGAAAACCTTCCGAGATTAAAAAAAAGTGCCGGATCGCTAAGGCTCTTTATCTCAATATTACTACTTAATATTTTTGCGTGTTTTATTTTCTCAGGAACTAATGAATTTGTAGTATAAAAGGCATTTTTTAATTTAGTCGCTAATGCCCTCTCAAGGGCCATTTGATTTTTTTTTGCAATAAAAATAAACCTTTTTGCAGTTAAAGAAACTTCGCTTACTAATTCTAAACTTTTTTGAGAATGAAGAAAATAATTTTCCTGTCCTTGCTGTAAAATAATCCAATAAGGAACTCTCTTTTTCTTACACAAAGTCATAGGATAATACAAATCTACTAAGTCAGTTAACCCAGCTACATTAAAAAGTACCAGTTCACATCTATCTATATTTATATGATTGTACCATGGAAGTGTTTTAAAATCTCTGTTTCGTAATTTATCTGTCAGGCGGTAGAAGATTCTTTTAACAATCCGAACATTAAAGTGTTTATAAAAACTAGTGCTGACCCCGAGTGAAGATAAAATTTCAGCCTTCTTTCTCGTAACATAGCTATCAGCCAAAACAAGATGAAATTTAAAGCCAGAATTAACCCTTTCGTCAGACACAAAATCAAACCAAAGATTTTCACATCCCGCCCAGAAAGGGTAAGGGTTGAGTGTACTAAACAGCAAAATTTTTTTTACCTTAACGTCCATAATAAAATTTCAACTTAAACAGATTTTTTGTTTGTATTACCCAGAGATATAAATTTTGTTTCCAGGTAGCCTCGGAGCTTCAAAGAGGATTTTTCCACTAAAAAAAAAGAAGCTAATGATGCAATGGCAACTAACATTAATTTTACAATTATTGGTAATGACAATTCTGGATTTAAAAATAGTTGCTGCCAAAGATAAATTGAATAACTCATTGCTCCAATGAAAGCAATTGGAGCTGCATTTAGAAATTTTCCCATTCTTCCTTGATAATTTGTTATCACTCTATCAATGAATACAGCAATCAAAATATTTTGAATTGTAATTGCCCCGACGGAGTAAAGCGATTTGGGGCAAAACTCAGGAAATCTACCAACCCAGGTAATTAATAAAATCAAAAAAGGCAAAAATAATAAGTACTTTGAGTTTAATAATGTTACATACCATTCATGCTGGTGAAGATGACCTCTAACTCCGGCTAATAAACAGCCCACGGCTAAAGAGTCTGCTACTGTTTCAAATCTAATGAATTCCATTGAAACTTCCGGAGTATTCAGAACAAGAAACAATCTTAATAATGGACATAAAAATATGACGAAGGAAATAAAAATTAATCCGCCTCTTTTTCCAATGGCAAGTAACACTAAAGGGAATAATATATAAAACTGTTCCTCAACTGATAAAGACCATGTATGCGCCAAATTCCATGATCCTGGAGATGAATTATCAAAAAAATAATTTCTGGTATAGGATAGTGCCGCAAGAAAATTATATGCCGACATTTCCTGAATTCCAATTAACCACATTATAAATAATATCATTAAATAAAAATAATAAGGTGGGAAAATCCTTAGAAGGCGTCTGAAATAAAATTTCTTAAGATTAATAATTCTTTCCTTTAGTAAAATAGTTGTTATCAGAAAACCAGAAATAACAAAAAAATAGTTACTCCCAAATGACCGACTAAAAAACAGTGTTTGAATGATACTGCCAACTCTAGTGAAACTTTGGGCATGATCATGATAAACACCAATTGCTAAATGACTAATTACAACCAGTGTAATTGAAATTGCACGAAGACCATCAAGGGAAGGAATATTACGAAGCTGATGAGACAATTAAAAAAGGACTTTAAAAAAACATGACTAGTTCTAAAAATTTACTTGAAGCAGAATCAACAAAAAAAGCCAATATGTCTTAATTATATGGGACTGGGGATTTCAATATCCGAATTAAATTAGATGGGAAATAAATATGTATCTCTGGAGTTTATTTAATATTCCATTGTCCAAATAAAATCTTAAACACAGACTTTATTTTATTATTTTTCATATATACATTAACACCCCAATGATATTTTTGATACGATTTATAGAGAAGCCGGTAATAATGAATAATATTATCCTTATACTTTGAATATATGTATTCAATATTTTTATCTTCGTTTGGCCGTGTCACTGACCGCAACATTGAATCGCCCAAGACCCGATAATAAAAACCAGGTATTTGCAAATAATAGAATTTTGACCCGCTAAAAGAAAAATTTAGCCATAAATCCCAATCCTCATACCCAAGCACCATTTTTGTATCATACCCCCCACTTTTAGTCCAAGTTTCCTTCCTGTACATTGAACAAGCATCAATATAATTCATGTTAATGAGTCGTAATAAATCATATTCTCCCACTTGAATATGAGAAGTATCTACATCCCCAAAGTAATAGCAATCAGTGTATACTACATCAAAATCCAAGTTTTTTTCCAGTATTTCAACACTTTGGTCAACGAATCCATCACTAAGCATATTATCAGCATCAAGAGGAACAATATATTTGCCCGAAGACTGCAGAATTGCATTATTTCTTGCTGCGCTGAGCCCCATGTTATCCTGATGAATAATCTTATACCCCCTTTGCTCTAATTCCTTCAGCTTAACAATTGTAAACTCATCCGTAGATCCATCATTGATGATAATTAATTCATATCGTACCAACTTAACTGTATTTTCCACACTTCTAATTAATTCCTCAAGATATTTCCCGTGATTATAGCAAGGTGTTATAATTGAAACTTTCATTTATTGAAGCATTTTTAAGTTATATAAGGAATAGCATGCTTTATGAATCCTAACGTTTACTTTTTTTTAACCCCAATATTTTTTTCATCGATTTGACAAATTTGTTTTTGATAGCAATAAAATATATAGCCAAAGACACATTTCCATCTAAGAACCCCTCCGCCTGATTTATTACAGTGTCAATTTGAGAAACCCTTTCGGCCAAATTACCCGGGTGAATGTACACGATGGGTTGGCCTATAACCTTCCTCTTCAATATTTCTTCCGGAAAAGAGACTGTTTCATGCGCTACTAAAAACATATTTTGCTTGTACCACCAATTGATTTCCCTATTATTCCAAAATTGTTCTCTGAAAATATCGTAAAATATGTACCCATATTTTGCAAATTTTGACTGCCAGTATGAATATTCCTGTTCATTTAAATGATTTTGACCTCCTTGATTTGGCACAGCAGCTGAAAAAACAATTGTATTACTCAGGGAAATAAGATTTTTTACAATAATATCTGCTGATTCTTCACGTAAATGTTCGGCAACTTCAAGGCATAATACCAAGTCAAATTTTCTGTCAACCTGAAGCTCTTTTTCCAGATCAGCTTCGATAAACTCTACCTCACTGATAAACATTTGCTCTTTCTTAACCCAACTCCCGTCAACACCAACAATATCTGTTACTCCGTGTTGTTTAAAAACATACAAAAAAGTACCAAGTCCACATCCAATATCTGCAACACTTCTAGGTGCAAATATTTTTATAAGGTAAGGGACTATAACGCCAGGTGCAACCAGATTATGAGCATCACTTGTATGTATATATTTATTTTCCATTTATACTTTTTCTAGAAACTATAACATAATTCATTGTACTTGTCTCATCTTTATTTCTTTCATCCAGTCGAGAAAATATTTTATTAATTCTTCCTATCCCACCCACAAATTCTTAGGATTGCCTTTAAAAATTTTCCTTTCAACGTTTTTGCCTTATAAATATCAGGGTATAAAGTATGTATTATTACCTGTCCGCATAACGCCCATTTTCCACCATTACTTTTAGATTCAATTATTTCAAATCCACTAAGCTTTAATATGTGCTTAAACCCATATTTTGTGAATCTAAAAAAATCATATGGCTCTTCATGAAGCGGCCAATACATTGGGCCGGAAAGAATAAAATATCCACCTGGTTTTAAGAGGCGGTATGCTTCGTTAACTAATCCCTGATGATCCTGAACATGTTCTATTGTTTGAGTGGAGATTATTGTATCATATGAAGAAGTTGGCTGAGGAATATCATTTGCTTCACATATTATATCAACACAGTTTTCACTTGAATTGACAATATCACATCCTACATACTCATCAGCATATTTTTTTAAATACAAAGCAAAAGGTTTATTTCCACAACCAATATCTAACAATCTGCCTTTAGCATATTTGTCGAAGGATTCCAGCAAGTCCTTGAGATAGTATTTGTAAACCAAATAATCTGGATCTATTATGTCTTTATTGAGGTGTTTGAGCCTAGGGACATTTTTTTGGTCGCAAAGTCAAATTAGTAACAATTTTTATTACACAGGTTTAAAATAGTGAGTATAAAAAGCATCTTAATTAACAAGATTCTGGGCTTTTATTATAGTATTTTCAATATACCATTTACCGTCTTCCAAATACTGGCAAACATTATTTTGCCAGCCCCATTCAGGCTCTTGTTTTCGTATCATTTCTATTTCAAATGAGCAACAGTCAAATTCCTGGAACTTTATTTTCGTTTTTGTTTCTGCAAGATGAACTTTCAAAAAATAATTGCCTTTGTAAAGCCGAATAATTGGAAATTCAAAACGCAGCCGATTAATACCCTTTTTTCTACAAATGGGTTCTTCAATATCAAAAATCCAGTTATATACAATTGGCTGATTTAAGTGATTGAAAATCTGGAATGACAATGCTATATTCAAAAAATTATTATGCGGAATTGTTATTTCAAACATTACCGTAAATGGCCCGCCATTAGCCTGAAGTGTACCTCCTGCTGAAGTTACAATTTCCACACTTGTCACTTGGGGTATTTCAGAAGATGGCTGACCAATATAAAAATTGTTTCTGTTCTGTGATGTTGTATAGACGCTGATAACTTTATTGGTTGAATCGTGAGTCCTTATTTGGCCATTTTCTAAAAAGATACATTTCTGAGTCAATGAAGTGATTGCGCTTAGATCATGGCTAACAAAAATGACAGTTCGCCCCTCATTTTTACTTACATCATTCATTTTCCCTAAACATTTTCGCTGAAACTCCGCATCGCCCACCGCCAGCACTTCGTCCACCACTAATATTTCGGGCTCCAGGTGTGCAGCCACTGCAAAAGCCAACCGTACATACATTCCGCTACTGAACCGTTTTACCGGCGTGTCTAAAAACTTTTCTACTCCAGAAAAATCAACGATTTCATCAAATTTTTTCCGGATATCAACTCTACTCATCCCAAGTATGGCACCGTTCAGAAAAATATTTTCACGACCGGTAAGTTCCGGATGAAACCCGGTTCCAACCTCCAGCAAGGAAGCTACCCTGCCATTTAGCTCAATCCTTCCTGTAGTTGGTTCTGTAATTCTGCTTAGTATTTTTAAGAGCGTGCTTTTACCCGCCCCATTCCGGCCTATAATACCTACTGCTTCTCCTTTTTGAATTTCAAATGAAACATCCTTTAATGCCCAAAATTCTTCCCTGGCCGGTAAATTGAGATTCCTTTTGACTAATCCTTTGGCTTTATTGCTTATCACATCACGAAGGGCAGTATATCCCCTTACTCCTTCATGAGAGATAATATATTTCTTACCGAGTCCTTCTACTTTTATAATTGAATCACTCATAGTTGATTTTAAATCAGGTCTGCAAAATTCTTCTCCATCTTTCTGAATTTATAGATAGCCAGCCATACCAGGAATAACGTTACTCCCACCGAAATATAAAACGGGTAATGCTGTAATGGGTTAGGCGCGTCTTTAACTATACACCAGCGGAATCCATCAATAACGCCTACCATGGGATTCATAGCATACAACCATTGCCATTTTTCTGGTATTTGCGAGCTGCTGTACCCTACCGGTGAGATGAATAAACCGAATTGCACAATGAAAGGAATAATATACCGAAAATCCCGGTACTTCACATTGAGGGCTGTAAGATAAAGTCCCGGCCCGAAAGAAGCCAAAAATGCCATGATCCAAAAAATGGGCATCGCAAATATTTCCACCGGCGGCATATAACCATATACTATAAACAGAAGAAGCAGGATAATAAAAGAAATAAAAAAATCAATAAAACTGGTGATCACAGAACTAACCGGTATAATCAAACGGGGAAAATACACTTTAGTAATGAGATTTGTGTTTCCAACAAGGCTGCCACTGCTTTCTGTTAAGGCATTGGAAAAAAACTGCCAGGGAAGGAGACCGGCGAAAACAATAATAGAATAGGGTACGCTGCTATTCGTATCCATCTTAGCTATCTTCCCAAACACAAAAGTAAAAACAATCATGGTAAGCAGCGGTCTGATAATAGCCCACAATACACCAAGCGTTGTTTGCTTATACTTTACTTTCACATCCCGCCAGCTAAGGATATAAAAAAGTTCCCGGTAGCGCCAAAGGTCTTTCCAATAATTTTTTTCAGTGCGTCCCGGTTCAATTATAATGCGATGATCCATATTTGTTAATTAGTCCAATATATTATTATTTAACCACGGTGTACACTGCGATGCACGGCGCTATTTACAGTGAATCTCTAAGTTCTCTGTGCCTACCGGCAGGCGGGTTTTTATTTTTTCCCTACAACCCAAAACTCCAAGCCCCAAACTCCCGCCTACTCAACCATCTTCCTTAAATACTCCCCGTAGCCGCTTTTCGCATATTGATTGGCAAGTAGCAGTAATTTCTCTTTATTGATAAAGCCATTCCTGAAAGCCACTTCTTCTATACACCCAATCTTCGTCCCCCGCCCTTTAAGGTTCGGGCAAGCCTGTCTTTTTTCTATCACCCGTACAAATTCGCTCGCAACATTTAGGAAAACAGGCCAAAGTCCACATGGCTCAGATAAGGACTGGTTTGAGCTATCGCAAGCTCCTCTTTATCAAAATTTCCTGCAAGGAGTTCTGTTCGGATAACAGGGATAATTTGCAATTTCAGCCGGGGTTTATAAGTTTTTATAGTTTCAAAAACAATATAAATATCTATACCCGTATAATCATGAACAATTCTGTTTCTCATACCTTTTATTCTTATCCAATCGGGCTGCGTATGTTTTTCAATAAGTGTAGCACTCAGTTTATTAGCCTGCTCACCAATCTGTGTAAATAAATTAAGACAAGCGTTAAGTGTCATCTGGTCATTGAGATCATAAAATTCTTTTGCATTATTTAATTCGCCTGTGTAGCGCATTATTTTCTCAGATGACTCCAGTATCCGTAACAAATAGAGCAGGTCGTTTTTAAGATGCGGCTGCATATTTCATGTCCTTTAATGCACGGTAGAGGATTACCGGTTCAGCATATTTTTTCTGCATAATATCAACCGGCATGCCAGTTTCCCGTTCCAGTAATTCCTTTAATTGTAGTACCTGCCTGAAGTTTATTTCTTCCTCGATGAACAGATCAATATCATTAAACTTTTCTCCACGGGCAAATGAACCAAATACACCGATACGTTTCAACCCGTATTGACGGTATAGATTGTTGTGACTGAAGAGTAAAAATAAATCGTTGATATTTTGAACTGATTTCATGCTCCAAAATTAATCATTTTTTTCAGGTATTCCCCATAGCCACTTTTTGCCAGTTCAGTCGCCAGTTTTAACAATTGTTCCTTGCTAATAAATCCGTTTCGAAAAGCTACTTCTTCAATACACCCAATCTTCGTCCCCTGCCTTTTTTCTATCACCCTTACAAATTCGCTCGCATCACTGAGTGAATCAAAAGTACCTGTGTCTAACCATGCTGTTCCTCTATCCAGAACTGCTACTTTCAGTTTGCCTTTTTGCAAATACTCTTTATTAACATCAGTAATTTCATACTCACCTCTTGCAGAGGGTTTTAATTCCCGGGCTATCTTCACTACCGTATTGTCATAAAAATATAAACCCGGCACCGCATAATTAGACTTAGGTAATGAAGGTTTTTCTTCAATACTCACGGCTTTCATGTTGGCATCAAACTCCACAACACCATATCGTTCGGGGTCACTTACATGATAGGCAAATACATATCCTCCTTCTACTGCAGTTAAACTTTTCAATTGCATCCCCAGACCCGAGCCATAAAAAATATTATCGCCCAATATCAGGGCCACTTTATCAGTACCGATAAAATCAGCTCCAATTACAAATGCCTGCGCCAGCCCGTTTGGTACTTCCTGTATGGCATATTCAAAACGGCAACCCACCTGGCTGCCATCGCCCAGGAGTCTTTTAAAAGAAGTATTGTCTTCCGGAGTCGTGATGATCAGTATTTCTTTAATACCGGCCATCATCAATGTTGACAGCGGGTAATAGATCATTGGCTTGTCATAGATGGGCATCAGTTGCTTACTGATCGCTTTGGTGATGGGGTAAAGCCGGGTGCCGGATCCGCCGGCGAGTATGATACCTTTCATAAGAGAAGTTTGATTGTTTAATTTACTTCTTCGTAAGCCAAACCGCTAACTGCAAACCTGTATCTGTCCATTTCATTATTTTTCGTAAAGGGGGATGAAATATTTTGGGAATATGCCAAATATCACAAACGTAATATTCATGGAATACAATTTCATAATTCAATTTTTTTGAAAGTTCAGTAAAAGAATTATATCCAAATTCATATAAATGAAAGGGAGAATTCATCGGGCTTAAACTTGTTACATAATTTGTTCCTAAAAGTCTGTAATAAAGATTAAAAATTTTTGCTATGAGGTGTTTTGAAGAGGGAACTTCAATATGTACAATACCTCCGGGTTTGACCCATTGCAAAGCTTTCTTTAAACATAGTGCAGGGTGATACAAATGTTCAAAAACAGCACCAAAAGTTATAAAGTCAAAGGAATCCTGCTTATATTCCATATCCTCTATTTTGCCAAATTTTAAATTTCCAATTGGAATATTCATTTTAGAAATTGCTCTTTCGTAAAAGGGTTTAGAGGGCTCAAATCCATAAGCCTCAAAACCTGCATTCTTGAGTGAAAGCATACATTTTCCAATTCCGGCGCCGATATCCAAAGCCTTCATGCCTACTGTTATTTCTTTTATTTTATTTAATGTATTAATTTCTTGTAAATAATAATCTGGTGTCCAATTGAAATATTCAGGTACCCAATAATTTTCTGGTGGGATACCATAATGATCCTGAATGTCAAATGGTATTGGCTGCGGGCTTGAATATATAAGTTGACATTTTGTACATTGTTTAACCGAAACAGAAATTCCCGTTTTTCTTTTCGGGCGAAAACCCTGTGAACAGTTTAGTCGTTGTCCAAGGATTTTATGTTTTTCTGTAGAATCCCCACACATTTCACAATGTGTAATTTCTTCAAAAATATATTTCTTTGTTTCCATTTTTTTTAAAATTGATACCCCGAATATTGATTCCTGAAATATTCCTGGTACTCACCGCTTGTAACATGCTTTAACCATTCAGTATTTTGAAGATACCAATCAATAGTTACAGACAGTCCTTCTTCAAAAGTTACCGAAGGTTTCCAACCCAGTTCTTTATTGATCTTCGTGGCATCAATGGCATAGCGCCTGTCGTGCCCCGGCCGGTCTTTTATATAGGTGATGAGTTGTTCACTGGCACCGGAAGCATTACCCAGTTTTTCATCCATCAGTTTACACATCAGTTTTACGAGGTCAATATTTTTCCATTCGTTAAAGCCGCCGATATTATAGGTATCCCCGGTTTTTCCTTTATGGAATACCAGGTCAATGGCTGCGGCATGGTCTTTTACATACAACCAGTCACGGGTATACAATCCATCTCCGTAAACCGGTAATGGCTTTTTATGAATGATATTATTGATAAACAGCGGAATTAATTTTTCGGGAAAATGATTGGGACCGTAGTTATTAGAACAATTACTGATCACCACAGGTAAGCCATAGGTATCATAATAAGCTCTTACAAAATGATCGCTGGATGCTTTGGAGGCACTGTAGGGAGAATGCGGATCATATTTTGTTTCTTCAGTAAAAAAACCTGTTTCGCCTAAGGCTCCGTAGACTTCATCGGTGGAGACGTGGTAGAAGAGTCGGGAGAATTGAGTCGGGAGTCGGGAGTCGGGACCATGCATCCTTAGCAGCGTTCAAAAGATTTACGGTTCCTATTACGTTTGTATATACAAAATCGAGTGGCGATAAAATGGAACGGTCTACATGAGATTCTGCTGCGAGGTGAATGACTCCGTCCGGTGAATGTTTCGCAAAAACTTTTTCCAGCGCTGCTGTATCAAGAATATTTACTTTTTCAAAAAAATAGTTAGGTGCATTTTCAATATCACGCAGGTTCTCCAGGTTGCCGGCATAGGTGAGGGCATCGAGGTTGATGATTTTATAGTTGGGGTATTGGGTAACGAATAGCCGGACTACATGTGAGCCGATGAAGCCGGCTCCGCCGGTGATGATAATTGTTTTCGACATTTTATTTTCTGATGTTTATTAATCCCGGAATTCAGAATTATAATCCTTACTTATGGAAAAGAAAGCCATCCCGAGGTTACGAGGGATTGTCATCCTACGAGGGATTGTCATGCCGAGTCTACGAGGGATTGTCATGCCGAGGCACGAGGCATCTTACTTAGGGAGTGTTACTGAAACACCGATTGCAAGGCAGTCCCCTCGTTCCTCGGGGTGACAAAGGAGTCGTTCCTCGGGGTACAACCCTTCGTGCCTCAGGGTGACAAAGGCGTGCAAACACCCCATTATCCATCTTTCCGATGAAACAAATTATCCGGTGGCCATTTTCCACAAACTTCTTCATTCAGAAACTTCCAGTCAGGATTAAATTCATTTATCAACGCTTCCTTTTTGCTTCTTCGCCAGCCCTTAATTTCTTTTTCTCTCGCAATCATATTGTTGATATAGGCTGAAAACTCATAATAAAGGAGGAAGTAAGCATGATATTTTCCTGCAAAAGTCACTGGGTTGCCTCTTTGTAAATAATGCTCAACCAAACGTTGCTGTAAACTATTGGTCACTCCTGTGTAAAGCACTTTTTTAGTGTAATTAGTTATTATGTAAACATAATATTCCCTGCTATTCGGAAACATAGGAAGTCATTTTTGCGACGTTTATAAAAGTCCCCTCGTTCCTCGGGGTGACAACCCCTCGTACCCTCGGGATGACCCTTCGTTCCTCAGGGTGACAAAGGCGCGTTCCTCAGGGTGACAACCCTAAACTCCAAACCCCGAACTTTCTTTATACCATTTGAACGTTTTCTTTAAGCCTTCCCCCACTGAAATGGTTGGTTCGTATCCTAAAAATTTTTTCGCTTTGGTTATATCTGCCAAACTATGTTTCACATCTCCTGCCCGTTCAGGGCCATAGACCGGCTGCAATTTGGAACCAGCTTCATTTCTCAGCCCTTCAAACAATTCATTTAACGAGGTTTGTTCTCCACAAGCAATATTATACACCTGGTTCACAGCTTCTTTATTATCGGTGAATATGGAACGGATATTTGCCTGCACGGCATTATCCACATAAGTAAAATCCCGGCTATGACTGCCATCTCCATTTATAGTTGGTGGCTGATTTTTCAGCAGTGCTTCGGCAAAAAGAGGTATCACCGCTGCATAAGGGCCATTGGGATTTTGTTTGGGGCCAAAAATATTAAAATACCTCAGTCCAATCAGCTCCATGCCATATACATCCGCATAAACTTTTGCATACAACTCATTGACATATTTTGTTACCGCATAAGGAGAAAGCGGGTTGCCGATCTTATCTTCTACTTTCGGCAGACCCGGATGATCTCCATACGTGGAAGAACTGGCGGCATACACTATCCTTTTGATTTTTTTTTCTTTAGCTGCCGTAAAAATATTCAGCGTTCCAGTTATATTGACATCATTGGTCGTTAACGGGTCGTGAATAGAGCGGGGAACAGAACCCAGTGCTGCCTGGTGAGAGATAAAATCAACTCCGTTGCATGCCTGCAGGCAATCTGCATAGTTTCTGATATCGCCTTCTATTAACCGGAATTTTGAATTGGTAAAGAATTCTTCAATATTCCCTTTTGATCCTGTAGAAAAATTGTCCAGCACAATGACACCGGTAACCCGTTCATCCGACAACAGTGCTGAAACCAGGTTAGAACCAATAAAACCGGCGCCGCCGGTGACCAGAATGTGCATTAAAGAAGGTTAAATATTTTTATTTTTTGCGAATCCAATTCATTGGGTTAAGCCGGCCCAGCATTTTTTCCAGCCTGGATTGAGGAGGAGTTTCTTCTTCGTAGTAACTGCCGTAACCATACCCGTAACCATACCCATAACGGCCATAGCCATAATAGCCATAACCGGCTTTCATTTTCACATCATTGATAATGATGGAAACTTTGGGTAATTTTTTTTCCTGGTAAAATTCATCGATCAGGACAACCTGTTTTTTAAAGGTATGTCCCTGCCGAACGATATATAAAGTACAGTCCGCAAATTTACTCAGTGTCATGGCATCACTCACCATACCTACCGGGGCCGTATCAACAATAATCACATCATAATTATTGCGTAACCAGGTAAACATATCTTCGACCCGGTGATCCAGTAATAATTCGGAAGGATTGGGAGGAATGGGGCCGCAACCTAATACAAATAAATTTTCCTGGCCATCCACCGGCTTTATCAGTTCTTCCAGTCCTGACTTACCCACCAGGTAATTGGTAATTCCCGGCCCTTTGGGCATTCCCAGTCCAGCAAGTACTTTAGGTTTGCGGATATCAAATTCCAGTAAGATGGTTTTCTTTCCGGCTAAGGCCATTACAGATGCCATATTCGTACTGATAAACGATTTTCCCTCGCCGCTGAAAGTAGAAGTCACCAGGATGACAGACTTATCTGTTTTATGAAGTACATACTGGAGATTGGAACGGACTATCCGGAATTGTTCCGCAACCATACTCCGGGTGGTTTTATTAACGATCAGTGATTTGTCAGCAAAGGAATGTCCCACTTCACCCAATATGGGAGCTGTCGTTATTTTTTCTATGTCAAACCGGCTGCTGACTTTATCGTTCAATACTTCACCCGCAAAAACAAAAAGAGCCGGTATGGCAAGGCCAAGCAGTATAGCCATCAACTGGATAGACCGGCGGTTAGGTTTTACTGGCACAGCTGAAACATAGGCCCGCTCTACAATCTGTACATCAGCAATAGTAGAGGCCCTTGAAATAGCCGTCTCCTCTCTTTTTGCCTCTAATATATTCACCAGGGCCTGCTTATTTTCCACCTGTCGCTTTAACTCAAAGTACACTTTTGACTTGTAGGGAATTATTTTTAATTGGGCTTCTGAAAGACTCCCGCGTTTCTCTATAAAATCTATAGTTTTATTATAGGATCTTTTAATATTGGCAAGGTTTTCAAGTATGCTTTGTCTTACTTTCTCAATTTGATTATTTGTTTCTAATACGATAGGGTTGGCATCCGGTACATTGCCATCCAGTAATTGCTGTCTTTTTAATTGTAATTGATTATAACCTCCGATCAATCCATTCAGGGTAGCATCACTTAAGCTGAAAGAAGATGGAACAACCACCTGATCAAACTCATTTTTTTTGTTTTTAAGATAACTTTCAATTCCTTCGGCAATCATTATCTGTAACTGCTGTTCATTAATAGATTTGTCTGCCTCGCTGATATTGCCAAAATAAGCTGAGCTTTGTGCGTCAATATCAATAAGATTATTTTCCTGCGAATACCTGAGCATTTTATCCTGTACACTATCCAGTTCCCCTTTTATTACCATGAGCCGGTTATCAATAAATACAATCATCTGGTCGGCCGTTTTGTTCTTCAGCTCTTTGGTATAATCACCATACTCATCCATCAGTTGATTGATAATATCTGCACCAAGGTTAGGGTGAGCACTTTGCATCCCGATATTCAGGATACCGGTACCCGCAGTTTTAGGTGCAACCTGAACAGCTGCAGCATAAACCGACGCTGCTGATGCTGTTGGCTGGTAGTTAATACTGTAATCCTTTGCTATTCCTGCCTGCGAATTACGTATAAGACGAAATGTACCGAACGGATTTTTAAAAAATTTTCCAAATGGGACCAGGGTTTTATCATCGTTGACTTTAAATTCCTGGTCATTGGCAAATTTAATTTTTAATGTAAAGGGCCGTAATGAATCCGTAAGCTGAACAGCATCTACCAGGAAAGGGCCGTATTTATATATATTGATTGTTTTGATCTTCCCTTTAACAAAATAACTGTACTGCAGCTTTTGTTTTTGTACCACCCGCGACATTAAGCCCCTGGATTTTAGGATTTCAATCTCACTCTGGATATTTTGAGATTTACCTCCACCGAAAATATCATCAAATTTGTCTCCCCTTCCACCCTTTTGCTCTGATTTTATGATCAAGGTACCAGTGGTGCTGTAAATAGGGGTGGCATAACGCAGGTAGGCGTAAGCGCCGAAAAGTGCCACGGAGACTGACAAAACAAATATGGGAAGAAAGCGGACATATTTATAAAACAGGTCCCGCAGACTCAGACTCCAGAGTTCACTTTTGCTGTTATTTGTTATTGGTTCTTCCATCTGATGAAAACTAAACTATAAATTAATGGGAGGCCTAATTTTTTATAAAAATATTGGCCATTGTGGCGGCTACTGTTACCAGGGTAAATGCAAACGATATTTTCTGGATCGTTTTTGCCTGTTCTGATTCTTTTGCTTTTTGTTTGGTTTGTTCCACAACCACTACATCGTTTTGCATCAGGTGGTAATAGGGTGAATCAAAGAGGTCTTTGGATGATAAATCAATATAACCCGTTTCTCTTTTGCCGTCAATTTCCCGCATGATCTTCAAATTGGTCTTTTTACCATATTCTGAAACGCCTCCAGCCAAACCAACTGCTTCGAGTATAGTAATGCTCTCACCCGGCACATTGATGACACCCTGCTGTCCTATCTCTCCGAGCATGGTTACTTTGAAATTTAAGAATCGAATGATAACTGTAGGATCCCGCAGCAGTTCTACAGGTTGCGTAAGCCTTTTCTTTATTTCCCCAGCCAGTTCTGTTTTGGTCATTCCTTCTGCATGAAACGTACCTAATCTAAAGTGCTCTATATTTCCTTTGCCATCGACTAAATAACCGCCAGATTGTGCACTACCGCCAACTATTTGCAAATTGTAAATCCCATCAATTTTTGGATCCGTGGCGATACTGTTGATCTGTATGGAGATCAGGTCATTCTTCTGAATACGTAATTCTGGAATTTTCACGTCTCCCTTGCCGGTAGAATCGTTTACCTGCTCGAGGTAATACGGCATTTTTTGCTGGGTGCGGCAGGAAAAAAAATAAAGGGGGAGTGTAAATAATAATAAAATCCGGGTGAATTTCATTGATACGACTTTAATGGAGTCCGCAGTCATGACTGGGATAATGGGGTTTGGTTTTACTTAGGCTGTGCCGAAGTTAATTTAGTTCTGTCAATATATGCTATCAAAATATACCCCAGGCTGTCAATCGCCACCCGGGCTGTCTTATGCCGCACATCAAGTACTTTACCTTCCTGGTCCATCAGGGTGCCATTGGTAACCCGTACCCGCTGGTTTACTTTCAACTCCATAGGTCTTGCTTCCACATTTTCATATTCATCCAGAAATCTTTTTATTGCGGTGATTTCTTTTTCTTTTATTACGGCAGGTTTTCCATCCCAATAAACAAAATTAACTGCCCCGTTCGTCATGCGCACTGCTGCCCGGTCATTATCATCCACTTTTACAAAAACATATGATTTAAATAGTGGCTCTTCGACAATTTTCACCCGGTCGCTCCATTTACGCCTGATCTTGTTTAAGGGGCAATAACATTCCAGTCCCTTTTCTATTAGAAGCTGGTTCACTTTTTTTTCCCACCGCGGCCGGGTATATACCGCTAACCATTTACGACTCAAATCAGGGATTTTTTATGATGGCTTCGCCACCTCAATCACATAATTAATTTTATATGACTGGTTTTCATTGAATTAGACTCTAACAGAACAATATTATAAAATACATCCTGTTTTCGGGAGCAAATATAAGCGGAAGATGTGAGTGGTAAAAGAATAAAATACGCAGATTATGAGGGAATTATTCCCATAAGTTGATAACTATTTTACCGGGGAAATACGATCGTTCATTAACTTGTATACTTGACCTGTCTGAAGGCATTTTGCTAACCCGTTTTCGTCAAATTTCAAGGAAATTCCTGCTTCGCTTACCCAGCCGGTCTGTCTGGAGGGGTTACCGGTCATCAATGCATAGGCAGGAACCGGTTTTGTAACTACCGCCCCGGCCCCGATCATAGCATACTCCCCAATCTCAATACCACAAAGGATTGTAGCGTTTGCACCAATACTGGCACCTTTCCGGATCAGGGTCTTTTTAAACTCATTCTTTCTTTCAATAAAACTCCTCGGATTGATAACATTGGTAAATACCATGGATGGACCCAGGAAAACATCGTCCTCAATGACCACCCCATTATAAACAGAGACATTATTCTGAATCTTAACCCTGTTGCCAATAACCACGTTGTTATCTATATACACATTTTGACCCAGGTTACAGTTCTCCCCCACCAAACTGGTTGGCATCAGGTGGCAGAAATGCCAGATCCGTGTTCCATTACCAACCCGGGCACCCGGATCAATAACAGAACTTTCATGAATAAAAACGGAATTTTCAGTCATACCAGCAAAATACTTCTTTTGTCTCTTTCCTGCCAATATTCCCATTTCCCCGAAAGACAGCAAGGAGGGGCGACCGCCGCCGGCGTGGGATAAGCTAATTTTTTTCACTATAGTATAATAACCCTCAAATTCTTACATTTAGTTATTAATACTCCTGCTTTGAACCAACGCTTCTATTCACTCGATGTTTTCCGCGGTGCCACTGTTTGCCTGATGATACTGGTAAACAATCCGGGAAGCTGGGGCCATATTTATGCTCCGCTGGAACACGCCCCCTGGCATGGATTAACACCCACTGATCTTGTTTTTCCTTTTTTTCTCTTTGCCGTTGGTAATGCTATGGCTTTTGTAATGCCGAAGCTGGAAGCAGGTGGCGATGCTGTTTTCTGGAAAAAAGTATTAAAACGATCCCTGATAATTTTTGGGATCGGTCTGTTTCTTACCTGGTGGCCTTTTGTAAAATGGACAGATACCGGATTGGTATTTAAACAATGGTCCTACCTGGATGCTAAAGGGAACCTGCAAGGGGTACGCATTTTAGGGGTGCTGGCAAGAATTGCGATCTGTTATTTTTTTGCTTCTGTGATCATCTATTATCTGAAAGCAAGAGCCGCGTTTTTTGTGGGCCTTATTTTATTACTGCTCTATTGGGCCCTTTGCTTTTTACTGGGCGATAGCGCCGATCCTTATAGTATGACCGGCTGGTTTGGAAACAAAGTAGACAAAGCGGTTCTTGGTATAGCCCATATTTATAAAGGAGAAGGAATACCGTTTGACCCGGAAGGATTAATGAGTACCCTGTGTGCCATCGTTCAAGTGATATTCGGATACCTGGTAGGTGATTATATCCAAAAGAAGGGTAAGAGTTTTGAAATGGTCAGTGGTTTGTTTGTAGCAGGTGTGGCTATGCTGCTCACCGGGTTTTGCTGGGACATGCTTTTCCCAATTAATAAAAAAATATGGACCAGTTCGTATACGATTTATACGACCGGTCTCGCCACGATCACGATAGCCACGATGATCTACTTTATTGAATTTAAAAATGTAAAAGGCGGCCTGGCAAAGTTCTTTGATGTGTTTGGCAAAAATGCCCTGTTTGTTTTTGCCCTGAGCGCTTTCCTTCCCAAAGGATTTGCACTAATCCGTATTCCCGACCACCTGAATGATAAGGGCGTGATGGTTTATACCAATCCGTGGAACTGGTTATATCAAAAAGTACTGGTTCATATCCCCGGCGATCCGAAAATCGGTTCGCTCCTGTTTGCACTTTGTGTCATTACACTGATGTGGTCCATCTGTTACTGGATGGATAAGAAAAAGATCTATGTAAAAGTGTAGACCCTTCCTGTAAAGTCGCATTTTGTAGATTTTATTCCCCACTTACAACGGATTTTAAAAACTGCCTGCAAACTGCCCCAGGTTACTAACTGGTTTTCAATTTAATAACAAAAGTGAATGACTGTCTGGCATCTGCTATTTCCATGGCATGAGAATTGAAAAGATTAGATACCAGTAAAACGGGAATTTATGAAGAAGACATTCAGAAAGATTTTTCACCCCTCATTGAAAAAAAATAAAGAACCTAAAGTGCCCATAAAAAAAACCAGGTTTTCTACTTGCAAAGAAGATTTATTCTTTACTGATCAGGAAGAAAAAGAGGGTGGTTTTTGGGGTGGCCTACAGGTAGCATTTTCTTCTCCTTCAAAATAAAAAAATTATTCAACTCTTTCTCATATAGCAGTTGGTTTTGGTTAAATCTCTGTTTCTACAGAGATTTTTTTTATTTCTGCCTGCCAGACCACAACCCCGATTTCCCGCTTTAACATTTTTATATACCCCATACCAACTGTTTTTAAATGTATTCGGTCATAAAGTGCGTCTTATTCATGTTCGTATACTAAAGACATGAAGCTAATTACCTTTATCAGCGCCGGTACATTAATCGTATTATCCGCTTTTGTAATGAAAAGTCCTGCCTGTCCGGCAGGCAGGGAAAATACTTCACAGAATAGCGCATTGTATAATACCAAATGGTCTTTAAAGAAGATCCATACCGAAAGTGGTGCAGCAGAAGTACTGACCCAGGCATTCATCAGGTTCAACCCCGAAAAGAAAAGTGCCGGCGGGAATGGCGGTTGTAATTCTTTTGGAAGTAGCCTATCCGTTTCAGGAAATTCGATAAGCCTTAAAGATATTTTTTCCACCAAAATGTATTGTGAAGGGGTACAGCAAACCGAAGATATTTTCTTTAAGCAGTTAGAAAGAGTGAATAGGTTTAAGATAAAGGATAAAACGTTGTTTTTATACCAGGATGAAGAGGTCTTAATTGAATTTAGATCAGAATAATTTGCCTTGTTCCCCGGGACGCCTGAAAATACTGGTATCCAAACTCCATTCTTCTGCATTCATTTTATACAGCTTACCGTATTTTTTATATTGCTGGGCCACCATTTCCGCAATAGTTCCTTCGCCCCGCATACGTACACCCCAGCGGCTATCATTTACTTTACCACCATGACTTTGTTCGATCCCGTGCCAGACCTTATCGGCACGGTCCGGAAAATTTTTGTACAACCAGTCGTGAAATAAAAATTTGATAGCGCCATTTAAGCGGATAAAAGTATAAGCCGTAAAGGTTGCCCCGTTATCTGCCGCGGCTTTCATGATTCGCTGCATTTCATGTTCATTCAGCCCGGGGATCATGGGTCCCATCATAATACCCATGCGGACACCGGCGGCACTTAATTCATTGATCACTTTCAGTTTTTGTTTTGCAGTCGTGGTTCTTGGTTCCATGGTCCTGCGCAGTTCTTCATTAAAAGATGTGATGGATACCATGGCGGACACCAATCGCTTCCTGGCCATTTCCTGCAGCACATCTTTGTCTTTCAATATCCCAGAATTTTTCGTCAGAATGCCCACCGGCTGATTGAATTCATTACACACTTCGAGTAAGCCCCGTGTTAACCGGTATTGCTGTTCTGCCGGTTGGTAACAATCGGTGTTACCACTCAGCATGATGGGTGTGCCATTCCATTTGGGGTGCATTAAAAATTTCCGGAGCAGTTGCGGTGCATTTTTCTTGACAATTATTTTTCTTTCAAAATCAAGTCCGGCGCTGTAGCCCCAGTACTCATGTACATTGCGGGCATAACAATAGATACAACCATGTTCACAACCCGCATAGGGATTCATGCTGTAGCCCATGCCAACATCCTTACTCTCTATTTTATTGACGATGGTTTTTGATTCCTGTTCCAGGTATACCGTTGGTGAATCGGATGCGGACCTCACGGTAGCTACCGGGACATCAATGCCTTCGATGTGTTCCGTGGTTGACTCATTTTTCTGGAAACGGTTTTTGGTATTAATCTGAGCCCCTCTGCCTGTTATGTATGGCTCTCCATATTCTGGTTTTTTTGTTGCCACTTTAAAGTGGTCCTGCTTTAATTTATTATCCATATTAAAATATTTTACCACAGAGACAGGGAGACACGGTGAAACACGGAGGCAGGAACAGGATTTACCTTTGAAATAGTGCTTTTAAGATAAAGATCAAAGTATCATTCTTTTTATTCCATCTTTCATAAGCGGTACATGAAAATTTAAAATATAGCCAAGTCTTTTTTGTGTCAATTTTAAATAACTCAACAACTGAGCCTCCCACACAGGATGATATATTTCCTGTGCCTTTAATTCAATTATTATTAAATCATCCACAAGAATATCAATCCGCAATCCTTCGTCAATAATAAGATTATCGTATACCAGTTCAATGCACTTTTGTTTAACAAAAGGGATATTTCTTTTTGCCAGTTCATAACAAAAACACCTTTCATAAATACTTTCCAGCAAACCAGGTCCAAGATATTTATGTACAGTAATTGCTATATCTATTATTTGAAAGGTCAGCCATTTCTCCCTTTCGGTTAGCGGCTTATTAACTTTCTCTGTGCTACTTTGTGTCATTGTGTCTCTGTGGTTTTATCACTTATCCGAATAATTCTCCCTGCTTCGTAGTAACCGGCAAGTTTTGAAAATCAAATTTCTTCACCCTGTGATACTTCATTTCCCCGGCAGATCGCTTTAATAAAGTCATGTTGTCTGCAATAAACCGACCGGTAAAATGTTTGTTACTGTATTCCAGCCATCCTTTTTCATATTGCCAGGGTTTTAGTTTCCCGGCAATCGTCAGATGCGGTTCCATAATGAAATGGGGTTTGTTATCCTCATTAAGTTTCATCAACCGTTGCCCGCCGGAACGGATCTCTTTGACCAGGTTTTGAATTGGTAATCTGCTGGTTATATTTATATAGATGGTATGTGCGGGAAAACTACCGAAGTCTTTCAACTCCACTTTAAATGGTGTATACCCCATCGCTATTGTCCGCAACCGGTTCACAATCCGTTCTTCCATTATTTCATATTGTGTAAAATTGACGAGTACGGTTTGTGGTCCTCCCCATCTTGCCTGGTCAGATTTGTACTTCGTTGAAAAATCTTCTTTTACTTTTTTTACCCGGTTCCACAAGTCTTCCGGCGGACTCAGTACCAGCAAATACTCATACACCCGGTAGCCGGGAATCGTGTTAATGATCGTCTGCATAACCCATTCATTTAAAGTTGACTAAAATGCTTACCAATTTTATTAGCATAAATTTACTAAATTATTTAGTTATATCCATTTTTTTTATGACCTTTATTTTCTGAAACAAAAAATATGGAAGGGGAAGAATTTTATGGGGCGGCCTATAAAGGCTCAAAACAATTCACCCAGCAGCAGGTGAAGACGGCCAATGCAACCGGCTTTGGGGCTGCGGCGGATGATTATATGGAACGGGGTATTGACCTGAACGAACAACTGGTTAAAAATAAACCGGCCACTTATTTTTTCCGTATGAAGGGAGATGCGATGCGGGAAGCCGGCATTTTTGATACCGATGTACTGATCGTTGACCGTTCGGTGAAGCTGGTCAATGGAAAAATCATTGTAGCCGTATTAAACGGGGAATTGCTGGTACGCCGGTTCCACAAAAATTTTTCATCGGCTTTTTTAATTCCCGAGAACAATCGTTACAAGACCATTAACCTTGCCGAGTTCAGCGATTTTGTGATGTGGGGTGTGGTTACGTATGTGATTCACCAGGTATGATGACGAACCCCGAGTTTTCAACTGCTGACGGAGCTATTATAAATAAAAAACTATGGATATTCAACCGCTCATCGAGGGCCAATACTTTCACATCTATAACCGGGGCGTAAACAGCGAAAATCTTTTTAAAGAAGAACGGAATTATTACTACTTTCTGCAACAGTATAAAGTGTACTGCGCTGATGTCCTGGAAACGCTCGCTTACTGTTTATTAAAAAATCATTTTCACCTGCTGGTGTATGTAAAAGAACATGTGGAAGTACCCCGAAAAGATGGGCCAGGTATGTTTAAGATGAATGCATCAAAACAGTTAGGCCACTTCTTTAATTCGTATGCACAGTCAATTAATAAAGCTCATAAACGAACAGGACCCTTATTTGAATCTCCCTTTGAAAGGAAATGGGTAGATAATGAAAACTATCTCAGGTATATGATTTATTACTGTCATCACAATGCCCGGCATCACGACTTTGTAAAAGACTTCAGGGAGTGGCCATTTTCCTCGTATGAGGCTATCGTACGAAACGATAATACCCTGGTGGCTGCAGAAAAAATAATACAACGATTTGGGGATGTGGCGGCTTTCGAAAAAGCACATTCCCTATTTCCAGAGGATGAGAAGTTGGATCAATATAGTATCGAATACGTATAAACTTTTAGACTTCGGTTTATCTAACCGCCGACGGGTCGCAAGACGCCGTCGGGGTCTACCAACAAACGATGAAAGCCCTAATTGACTGTAATAATTTTTATTGTTCCTGCGAAAGATTGTTCTTACCACATCTTGACAGGAAGCCCGTTGTTGTACTGAGTAACAATGACGGATGTATCGTTTCCCGGAGTGATGAAGCAAAACGATTGGGTGTAGAAATGGCGGGGGCGTACTTTATGGCCCGGCCCCTGATCCAGAAACATCATATAACCGTTTTTTCTTCCAATTATAATTTATATGGCGACCTGAGCTGGCGCGTAATGGAAACCCTGCGCATGATGATGGGCAAAAAAAATGTAGAAGTGTATTCCGTGGATGAATCATTCCTGGACATGCACATGTTTGCCCCGGAAGATCTACCCGCTATCGCTCTGGAAATAAGGCAAACCGTAGAACAATGGACCGGTATTAAAGTATCCGTAGGCGTTGCGCCAACAAAAGTATTGGCGAAACTGGCCAATCGTTTATCCAAAAAAGATAAATTAAAAACGGGTTGTGTAATGGTGCTGGACACCGAGGATAAAATTACAGAAGCCCTGCGGAAAACCCCCGCAGGCGATATCTGGGGAATAGGTTACCAGTATGCGCAAAAACTAAAAGAGCAGTGGTGTATCTATGATGCGCTGCAATTAAGAAATGTAAGTGAAGCCTTTGCCCGTACACACCTGGGCGGGGTAACCGGTGTACGATTGATCCGTGAACTGAAAGGTATCCCTTCCAAAGAAATGGAAGATGAGCTGGTGATTAAAAAAATGATCGCCACCACCCGGATGTTCGGTAACACTGTTAGCGACATTAATGACATAAAAGAAGCCATAGCAACCTACACAGCAAGGGCCGCAGAGAAACTGAGGCGTCAGCACAGCGCTGCCGGAATAATCAGTGTATTTGTAGTAACCAAAGAACAGGATCACCTGGTCACCTTTAAAAGATATGGCACTATCAGCAGTTATACCATCCTGCCGGCAGCCACTTCTTTTACTCATGAGCTGATAAAACCCGCAGTGGCATTAGTTGATAAGCTCTATGAAAAAGGGCAGCTTTATAAAAAGGCCGGCGTAGTTCTTGGTGGCATCGTACCGGATAATTCCATCCAGGGAAATTTATTTATACCGGGAAACAAAAATACGGAACGGGTATTGATGGAGATGATCGATAATGTCAATTTCAGTCAGCGGGATGATGTATTAAAATTTGCAGCATCCGGCACTACGCGTAACTGGAAAATGCAGCAGAATCATTGCAGCGACCGCTACACTACCCGGTGGGATGAATTATTTGAGATCCACTGATCCAGTAATCCTTTTTATTTTACCTAAAACGGCTATCCAACACTCCGTAGTAAATTTTGTACCTTGTTTACCATAGATTAAAATATGCGGCTGCTTATCTTTTTTTCCCTGCTAACATCGCTGGCTTCTTTTGGCCAGCAACGCCCCAATATCATTTATATCATGAGTGACGACCATGATGCAGATGCCATCAGCGCCTATAATAAAAAACTTATTCATACTCCGAATATAGACCGTATTGCCAAAGAAGGCGTGTTGTTTACCCGGGCTTTTGTTGCCAATTCCATTTGCGGGCCCGTAAGAGCAACGCTGCTGACAGGACAGCATTCGCATAAAAACGGAATGAAAGATAACCGCACCCGGTTTGATTCTTCAAAGATCACCATGCCCAAATTACTGCAGCAAAGCGGCTACCAGACTGCGATCGTCGGGAAATGGCATTTGCAATCTTATCCCACTGGTTTTGATTACTGGAAAATATTACCGGGGCAAGGTCTGTATTTTGAACCCAGGATGATTTCCATGCCGGGTGATACAACTACGTATCATGGTTACGCCACTGATGTCATCACTGATGAAGCGATCCATTGGCTTGATAACCGGGACAAGAACAAACCCTTTTTATTACATATTCATCACAAAGCACCACACCGTTATTTTTTACCCCCGTTGAAATATATTGAACAGTATCATAATAAAACATTTCCTGAACCACCCACGCTTTATCTTGATACAGCCGGTCATGGCACTGCCTGGCATCTGCAGACCATGAGCATCCTTCATAATATGAAACTGTGCAGTGATCTGAAAGTTGACCCCGCTTATTTACTCGACATCCCGGGATTAAAACCTGACTCAATTGATATAGTTTATTACCATTCCATATTTAACCGTATTCCTGAACCGGACAGAAGCCGCATTAAGGAAATTTATGCTGAACGGGGAAAACTGTTACAAGAACTAAGACCCACAGGAAAAGAATTGCTGAAATATAAATACCAATGGTACCTGCAGGACTACCTGGCCTGTGTGGCCTCGGTTGATGAAAATACAGGCCGGGTATTGGATTATATGGATAAAAATAATTTAACCAACAATACACTCGTAATTTATACCGGCGACCAGGGAATGTATCTTGGTGAAAATGGCTGGTTTGATAAACGCTGGATGTATGACGTATCGATGCAGGCGCCTTTACTGATGCGCTGGCCCGGGCATATAAAACCAAATTCCACCAATACAAATATGGTACAGACCATTGACTATGCCCCCACCTTCTTAGGTGCAGCCGGGATACCGGTACCCGCCTGGATGCAGGGAATGAACTTAGTACCGACCCTGACCGGTAAAGAAAAAATTATTCCCAGGCATAATCTCTATTACCATTTTTACGAATACAAAGCCGACCACACGGTGTTACAACATCTCGGCGTACGAGGTGAACGGTACAAGTTGATCTATTTCTACACGGTAAATGAATGGGAATTATATGATCTGAAAATGGATCCGGCCGAACAAAAAAATCTGATCAGGTCAGCTATACATCAAAAAATAGCCCGGCAGATGAAAGCGGAACTGTTGAAACTGCGGGAAACCTATGATGATCATGAAGCCGCCGGAGAACTTCATTGATATTTTTTACTCAGCTGGTAAAGTACTTTCAGTTGTTCCGTATTTAATCCCCGGGTAGTATCCTGCAGCCAATGTCTTTTAAACCCAACAATCGCTGCATTGGTATCTTTTATATCATAACCCACAATCCGCAATGCCTGTAAATGATTGAAATTATCAGGCAACGTGATATTGGCGGCATCCTCATACCAATTACCAAAACCTTTCTCCGATAATAATTTCCAGGGGAAGCGCCAGTTAGGGTCATTTTTCCGGGTGGGAGCAATATCCCCATGGCCAATAAAATTTGAAGCAGGAATACTATAGGCTTTTTTCAACCGGTCGAGTAATTGCAATAAGCTGTTCATCTGTGCTTCAGAAAAGGATTCAAACCCGTTATTGTCCAGCTCAATTCCGATACTGGAGGAATTCAGATCAGTGGTATTACCCCATTTACTTACACCGGCATGATGAGCCCGAAGCAGGTCATTAAGCATGTGATGCACCGTTCCATCCCTGCAAATAACATAATGGGCACTTACCTGTGTACGGGGCAACGTGAATGTTTGCAAGGTCTGTTCACAACTGTTTTGTGCGGTATGATGAATGATCACATAATTGGCCCGTCGCATAGAAAGATTTGTCGTACCAACCCAATCATCTGCATAGGGCATCCCCGCAGAATCTTTCAACGGATATTCGGCGAGAATTTTCGCATAGCTCTTTACCTGTTTCTTATAACTTTTATTGGTAGCTGCATATTTACTCTGAGAGCAGCCATACAGTATGATTGCTGCGGAAATAATAAATGCTAAACGATGTTTCATAAAAAGTATTTAAAAAAATACAATTTCCCACAAAGGCAAGAAGAACACAAAAATTGCCTGGAGGTCACTGAGTCTTTTTTGGCAAGTTTTTTACCTTCGTTTCGGCGCCCCTCTGTAGAATTTTTTTTGTGGTCCCCTGTTTCCTGAATTACCTGAACGGGTTCTTGGATGATAGGATGGAGCCTCCCCCAACTCTTTCGGCACGACTGACTTCTCGACTTCTTTACCCAGGAGTTGTTCAATAGCTGCAAACTTATTCTGCTCCTTTTCACCAATCAAGGTAAAGGCCGACCCATCCCCATCCGCCCGGGCCGTACGACCAATACGATGCACATAATCTTCGCCATCTCCGGGCACATCATAATTAATCACCACATCTATCGTATCAATATCAATACCCCTGCTGAGTATATCTGTAGCCACCATCACCGGTATGCGGCCAGCCGTAAATGCACTCAGCACACTTTCTCTTTCTGACTGTTCCAGGTCGCTATGGATTTCTGCAACTTTAATCCCGCCCTGTTTCAACTCCCGGGTCAGTTGCTTTACGGTTTGTTTACGGCTGCAAAAAACCAGCGCATTTTTATAAGGTGTTTCTTTCAGCAATTTTTTTATCAACGGCAGCTTTTGCGGTTCGTACACAACAAAAGCTTTTTGAATAATTTTCTCCGGTGGTTTGGAAATAGCAATATTAATTTCCACCGGTTGATGTAAGATCTTTTTAGCCAATTGCCTGATCTTCTCCGGCATGGTAGCAGAGAATAATAAATTCTGCCGTTTAGCCGGAAGGGTTTGAAGTATTTTATTAATATCATCCTGGAATCCCATATCCAGCATCCGGTCTGCTTCATCCAATATTAAAAACTGCAAGCCTTTCAGATTAACATAACCCATGTTAAGATGGGCAATCATACGACCGGGCGTGCAAACAATAATATCGGCACCCATCTGTAACGCTTTTTTCTCCGCTACAAAACTCTGCGCATCATTACCACCATACACGGCCAGGGAACTAAGATGGGTAAAATAAGACAGACCTTCCATATGTTGCGAGATCTGGATCGCCAGCTCCCGGGTAGGAACGATGATCAAAGCTCCCACTTGTCCGTCCACATGATTTTTCAGGAGATGGTTCATCACCGGCAATAAAAAAGCGGCTGTCTTGCCCGTTCCGGTTTGCGCCGAAGCAATCACATCTTTACCGGCCATTATCGGTGGTATCACCTGCTCCTGCACGGGAGTCGCTGTTTCGTAATTGGAAGCCTCAATACCTTCAAGCAGGTTGGGAAGAAAATTAAATTCTGTAAAACGCAAAATGAAAATGATTAAATCGTTGACACAGGCCTTCCTGCAATTTTTATGGCCGTGAAGATAATGAAAATGTGGGGGTCGGCTATCATCACCCTTCCCAGTCAACGGCAGCGTTCTTCTGGTTATTATTACCCGTTGAAAAAGGGGAAATCAAAACTTAAAATACACAAACAATCTTCCAAAATTCTTGCTGTCATTTTCAATGCGGTGGTATTGCTTTTTAATATGCGGTTGTTGCAAAAACCTTTCTACTTTTTTACGAAGCTGTCCGCTTCCCTTGCCGGGTATGATCTCCACCTCCCGTATCTTTTTTTCTATTGCCTCATCAAAAGCCTGCTGCAGGGCATTATCAATGGCGCGGCTGTTATTATAGATATGATGCAGGTCGAGTTTTATACGGGCCATAATAAATACGTTTCACAATTCTTTAGAATATCCGGCACAATAATAAACCACAATCGCCGTAATGAAGAAAACACCTTCAAAACATGAGATTTCTTTTACCCCCGGGCCTGCTTGCCTGTTTACTGATATTTGTTTCATTTTTACCAGCAAAAGAAGTTTCTACAGATTCCGTTTCACCGCTCGCCGGCTATTCTCCTGACTGGAATGATACCCGGTACCTCAGTTGCAATACTGCGGCCAAAGCCAATTACATGACCGCTGCAGAAAAAGAAGTGATTTATATTCTGAACCTGGCCAGGATGAACCCGGTGTTGTTTGCAAAGACAGTGGTTAATAAATATCCTGTGAACCATTCGGATTATTATACTACTTTACAGAATACCCTTCTGAAACTAAAACCGGTAAAGCTTCTTTACCCCGATTCGCTTTCATTTGCCGGCGCTCTTTGTCACGCTATCAATTCCGGGGCGGAAGGTTATGTGGGTCATAAGCGAAGTACCGAAGCCTGCAATCAGAAATGGTATTACAATGGTGAATGCTGTGATTATGGCCACCATAAACCGCTGGACATCATTATGTCTTTATTAATTGATGAAGATGTTCCTTCCTTAGGCCACCGGGATATCTGCCTGGGCCAATATAAAAAAATTGGCGTATCCATTCAATATCACAAAACCTTCCAGTACAACGCAGTACTTGATTTTCATTATTAAAGTCTCCTAGTAAAAATCATCTGTCTTCCTGTCTTAGGTCATACCCCCCTCCGGAGTAGGATTGTAGCTTACATAGCATTAAAAAGGGTTGTTTCATTTTAAAAATAAATGCTATGAAATATAGTCTTCTATTCAGTGCCATCTTAGTTTCGATGGCTGGTTTTGGACAGGCTTGGACCAAACAATACGACCATGTAGATGAGTGTGTATGCGGATTATCGCTGGTGGGAAAAGGAGAAAAACATGGATTTGCCGATAAAGATGGGAAATTGGTTGTGCCCCTTATTTATGATGAAGCCATGACCTTTTCGGAAGGGATGGCCGCTGTAAAACAAGATGGGAAATGGGGATTTTTAGATAGTACCGGTAAATTAATTATCCCGCTAAAATATACCGATGCGATGTCTTTCCATAATGACCTGGCCATAGTAAGCAACGGGACCTATTACGGATTTATTGACAAGACAGGTAAAGTCGTTATTGCCATGATCTATGACAATGCATTAACATTCTCCGAGGGTTTAAGTGCTGTCAATAAGAATGGCCAATGGGGTTATATTGATCAGAACGGTAAGGAAATTATTTCCTGTAAATATGGCTTCGCCGGTTCATTTGCAGATGGGAATGCCAAAGTCATGAAGGATAGTAAATGGATCGTAATAGACAAGAACGGTAAGAAAGTGGCCGATGCGGATTAATTAATAAGCAGATAATTTCCATAGCAAAAATAACCTGCAGCTAAAGCTGAAATCTTTACATATTTCGCCTGTACTGTCCACCCACCTCGTAAAGTGCATGCGTAATTTGCCCTAATGAACAACACTTTACCGTTTCCATCAACTCTGCAAAAAGGTTGCCATTATTAATAGCAACGGCTTTCAACCGTTGCAGCATTTCTTCAGACCTGTTTTCATTTCGCTTCCAGAATGCCTGCAGGGTTTGTACCTGTTGTTCTTTTTCCCCGGTGGTGCTGCGAATCACTTCGGTTGGTAAAATGGTAGGACTGCCTTTTTTATTAAGAAAAGTATTAACACCAATCAATGGCAATTCGCCGGAATGTTTCTGATGTTCATACACCAGGCTTTCTTCCTGTATTTTATTACGCTGATACATTCTTTCCATCGCACCGAGCACACCCCCTCGTTCTGTTATCCGGTCAAATTCTGCGAGGACTGCCTCCTCCACGAGGTCCGTTAATTCTTCGATAAGGAAAGAACCCTGGTTGGGGTTTTCATTTTTAGCCGTTCCCAGTTCGCGGTTAATTATCAATTGTATCGCCATTGCCCGGCGTACACTTTCTTCTGTCGGTGTAGTGATCGCTTCATCATAGGCATTCGTGTGCAGGGAATTACAGTTGTCATAGATGGCATATAAGGCCTGTAAAGTTGTCCGGATGTCATTGAAATCAATTTCCTGTGCATGCAAACTTCTGCCGGATGTCTGGATATGATATTTCAGCATCTGGCTGCGTTTGTTAGCCTTGTATTTATATTTCATCGCTTTGGCCCAGATCTTCCTGGCCACTCTTCCTATCACACTATACTCCGGATCCATGCCATTACTGAAAAAGAAAGAAAGATTGGGAGCAAAATCATCAACACTCATTCCGCGGCTCTGGTAATATTCCACATAGGTAAATCCGTTGGATAAGGTAAAGGCCAGTTGTGAAATTGGATTTGCCCCAGCTTCTGCAATATGATAACCACTGATGCTTACGCTATAGAAATTACGGATCTTATGCTGAATAAAATATTCCTGCACATCTCCCATCAGTTTTAACGCAAACTCTGTAGAGAAGATACAGGTGTTTTGCGCCTGGTCTTCTTTTAATATATCCGCCTGTACCGTTCCCCTGACCTGTGTTAAAGCCTCCGCCTTAATTTTTTCATAGACTTCTTTTGGCAGCACATCCGAACCTGACAAACCCAGTAATCGTAATCCCAAACCATTATTTCCTGAAGGCAGTGACCCGGCCCCCTCTACATCTCCCGGCAAGGGGGAGACTTCAGACCCCAAGAGGTTGGAAAGGTCTTTTGGGTGTATAGGCTTACCATTCACGCCAATATATCTTGGTAATTCGTCAATGTTATATTTCGACTCAATGATTTTATTTACTTCATCCCGGAGGTTATTCTGTATTATATATTTTTCGCATTGCTGGTCAATAGCCGCATTGAGAAAAAAAGCCAGCAGCATCGGTGCCGGGCCATTGATCGTCATGGAGACAGATGTCTTGGGATCACACAAATCAAAACCACTGTATAATTTCTTCGCATCATCCACCGTTGCGATACTTACGCCACTGTTGCCCACTTTCCCATATATATCCGGACGAGGGTCCGGGTCTTCTCCATATAAGGTTACACTGTCAAATGCGGTGGATAAACGAATGGCCGGCTGGTCCAGGCTTACATAGTGAAATCTTCTGTTGGTCCTTTCGGGTCCACCTTCTCCCGCAAACATTCGGGTCGGATCTTCTCCTTCTCTTTTTAAAGGGAACACGCCCGCAGTAAATGGAAAATGACCGGGCACATTTTCCTGTGCCTGCCATTGTAAAATATCCCCCCAATCTTTGTATTTAGGCAATACGACTTTCGGGATCTTGGTACCACTCAGACTTTTTGAAGTCATTGGTAACTTGATCACTTTTTCCCGAACCGTGTATTCATAAAAATCCTTCTGGTATTCGGCTATTTTTTTTGGCCAGTTTGTGATAAGTTTCCGGGCAACAGGCGTTAATTGTTCATTATAGAAATCAATTTGCTGCTGTAAAATCCCCTCTAAATCTTTCACAGAGGAGGAGATTTTAGACCCGTTAGCTATCGGGTTCGAATTTTGAAGAGTCTTTAATGCCCCATGCAGTTGATATAACTTAGTTGCAATAGCGGCCTGGTCTTTTACCAATTGGTCATAACCCCGGTTATTCTCTGAAATTTCTGACAAGTAACGAATCCTGTTTGCGGGAATAATGGCCTGTGAGACTTTAGCCGATTCAGCAAAATGATAGTCCCCATAGACTATTTTAGTTTTTGCCTCAATCTTTTTAAGCAACAGATCAAACAGGTGATTGACCCCATCATCATTGAATTTGCTGGCCATGGTACCAACGATTGGCAGGTCCTCCTCTTTCGCAGTAAACAACTGATGATTTCTCCGGTATTGCTTTTTTACATCAGCCATGGCATCCAACGCACCGGCTTTATCAAATTTATTGATGCAGATAAGGTCAGCATAATCCAGCATATTTATCTTTTCCAATTGGGAAGCTGCTCCATATTCCGGGGTCATTACATACAAGCTGACATCACAATAATCTAAAATGGATGCGTCACTTTGTCCAACACCTGCACTTTCGAGAATGATAAAATCAAACCCGGCAGATTTACAAATATTAATGGCGTCCTGAACTGCACCGCTCAATGCCGTATTATCTTCACGGGTGGCTAAACTCCGCATATAAGCTCTCGGATGAGAAATGGCATTCATCCGTATCCTATCACCTAATAATGCTCCCCCCGTTTTTTTCTTTGAGGGGTCAACGGAAATAACCGCAATGGTTTTATTTGTAAAGTTGTTGAGAAAACGACGAACGATCTCATCTGTAACAGATGATTTACCCGCACCACCGGTTCCTGTTATTCCAAGAACAGGAGCCCCCCTGCCCCCCGCTGGTGGGTTCCTGGTCTCCGATTGTTTTAATATTTCTTTTAATTGACTGGAGTAATCCCCGCCATTTTCAGCGATACTTATGGCTCTGGCAATTCTTCTCACATCCTTCACTTCATCCAGGGGAAGTTTTCCATTCCAATCGGGTTCTAAAGCCCCTCCTGCAGAGAGGTTTTGGGAGGCTGATTGTTTTATCACATCTTCAATCATGCCTTCCAATCCCATATGCCTGCCATCATCCGGTGAATAAATCCGCGTGATACCATAGGCATGCAGTTCCTCCATTTCATCCGGCAAAATAGTTCCGCCGCCGCCGCCAAAAATTTTAATATGCCCGCAGCCATTTTCTTCAAGCAGGTCTTTCATGTATTTGAAATATTCCACGTGGCCACCCTGGTAACTTGTAATAGCAATCCCCTGCACATCTTCTTCAATTGCCGTTTCCACAATTTCTTTTACGGAACGATTATGACCCAGGTGGATGATTTCGGCACCTTTGCTCTGCATGATCCGGCGCATAATGTTAATAGCCGCATCATGTCCATCAAATAGGCTGGCAGCGGTAACAATCCTGACTTTATTGGTTAGGGTATAACTCATAAAATGTAAGAATGGGCAAATTTAACCAAAAAACTAATGGCTGTTAGCATTCTCAATCACCGGGTTTGCAGGTGGTTAATTACTTTTGCTTAATGCAACATCTTGTTGAATCGATTTCTACCTTATATAAACAATGGAGAGATGCCGGCCCATCCGCCATTGATGTATTACCCCAAAGCGGCAGCGAACGGAGGTATTTCAGATTACATGATAAAGACGGAACCGTAATCGGCACTTACGGAGCTAATAAAAAGGAGAATGAGGCCTTTGTTTATTTCTCAAGGCATTTCAAATCAAAGGGCCTCGCTGTTCCGGAAATACTGGCAGTCAGTGCGGATGGTTTGTTTTACCTGCAGGAAGATTTTGGCAATGTTTCCCTGCTAAATCATCTTGAATCAAAAGGTTTTACCGAAGAAGTATACGGACTTTTCAAAAAAAGTTTAGAGGCGCTGGCACAACTCCAGGTAAAAGGTGATGAAGGTTTGGATTACAGTAATTGCCTGACCAATACAGATTTCGGAAAGCAGGCAATTATGGCTGACCTGCTCTATTTCAAATATTATTTCCTGGATGCCTTACGCAAACCCTACGATAAACAAAAACTGATTGATGATTTTGAAGCCTTGAGTAATTATCTCACTCATACCGAATACAAATATTTTATGTTCCGGGATTTTCAGAGCCGGAATATCCTGGTGATGGACCATAGCGACACAACATCTTCTGTCTCTACTGTCCATTTTATCGATTACCAGGGTGGAATGAAAGGCGCCCCGCAATATGATGTGGCCTCCCTGTTATGGCAGGCAAGGGCTAATCTTCCGGATGAATGGAAAAATAATTTACTCGAAGATTACATGGATAGTTTATCCGTTATCACCGGGCAAAGCATCGATAAAGCCATTTTTCGCAGCCAGTACAACGGGTATGTATTGATCCGTTTGCTCCAGGTGTTGGGCGCTTATGGTTTCCGGGGGTTGTTTGAACGTAAGGCACAATTTTTAACAAGCATACCCTTAGCCTTGCGGAACCTGAAAGATTTTTTTCAAAATCAAAGCCTGGGCATATCAGTTCCTGAGTTCCGGAAAGTTTTGGATATGTGTGTATCCGATGAGGTCATCCGGCAATACACCCCTACACAGGCGACAGAACAAACGCCGTTACTGGTTACCATCAATAGTTTTTCCTTTCGTAAAGAAATCCCGAAGGATACCAGTGGTAATGGTGGCGGATTTGTTTTTGATTGCCGGGGTATCCTGAATCCCGGGCGGGTGGAAAGCATGAAGACACTGTCGGGAAGGGATAAAGAAGTTATAGATTTCCTGGAACAACAAACCAAGATGCCGGAATTTCTGAACAGCGTGTTTGATATTGTTGATATCACTGTTGAAGAATATATCAACCGGGGTTTTGAAAGCCTGGTCATAAATTTTGGCTGTACCGGAGGTCAGCACCGAAGCGTTTATGCAACAGATGCCATGGCCAGACACCTGAAAAATAAATTCAAAGTGCGGATCGCATTGAATCATCTTGTTCAGGAAGAAAAGAATTGGCAAAATACCCCCAACCCCTAAAGGGGTGTAATAATAACGCTGATAATGAAATTTTTTTATGGAAAGAAAAATGCACAGCGGAGCAAACAAGTTTCATTTTCAAAGGGCCGGAGAGTTCATAGTTAATAGTTCATGGTTCATAGAACCTTTCGTTTGAATAATTAATCAGAAACAGAATAAGTATGCAAGCAATGATTTTTTCAGCCGGTCTCGGTACCCGGTTTAAACCCTGGACCGATCAGCATCCCAAAGCACTGGCCCTGGTGAATGGCAAATCATTGCTGCAACGAAATGTTGAATACCTGCAGCAATACGGCATCAAAGATATTATCGTCAACGTGCATCATTTTCCTGACCAGATAGAAGAAGCCATTAAAAATAATAATGGCTGGGGAAGTCATATCATCATCAGTGATGAAAGAGCAGAACTACTGGAAACCGGTGGCGGTTTACTGAAAGCTAAATCCCTGTTCGCTCCCGGTGAAAGATTTATTACTTGTAATGTGGACATCCTTACGGATCTTGACATCCGCAAACTGCTGAATTTCCATAAAGAAAATAATGCCCTGATTTCTTTTGGCGTTACCAACCGAAAGAGCTCCCGCTATCTTTTATTTGATCAGAACAACCGTCTCTGTGGCTGGAAAAATACAACAACAGGAGAAGAAAAAATTTCCATCCCCGCCTCTCGTGAAGGAGTGGGTTCGGGAGAGAGGTTAGAAAAAGCATATAGCTGTGTGGTAATTTTTGAATATGCTATTTTTAAATTGATGGATGAAAATAATTTTTCGGGTAAGTTTTCATTAATTGATGTTTACCTCAAACTTGCTCCCGATCATCACATCATGGGGTACGATCACAGTGGTGACAGGCTGGTGGATGTGGGTAAACCGGAGTCTGTTGCACTTGCAGCATCCATTTTTCCATAAAGTATTGCAAATACCCTTTGAACGGTAGTTCCCTTGCTTTCTTTTGCCCTATCTTTCGGACTTTAAATAATACGACTTTATGAAGAAATCAGTTCTCAGCATTCTAGGTTTTTTGATGTACATCAGTTTGTTTGCACAAACTAACCCGGTATCCAACTATGATAACAAAGAAGCTTTTAACCCTCAATTTTATCCTTACTCCGGTAATGATTATCGCAGTGCCAGCGGGGAACCCGGACCCAAATACTGGCAAAACCGTGCAGATTATAAAATAAACTGTACGCTGGATACGGGAAAAAATAGTGTAAGCGGTGATGTTGAAATTTATTATACCAACAACAGCCCGGATAATTTAAAATTTCTCTGGCTCCAATTAGACCAGAACATTTACAAGAAAGATTCGCGTGCTTCGGCTACTACTACTGAAGCCGGTGGAAGATGGGCCAATTCAAAATTTACGGAAGGAGATATTATTAAATCGATATCTGTTGAATACAACGGAAAAACATTTACGCCCAAATTCAATGTTACCGATACCCGGATGCAGGTTTGGTTGACCGATGCATTAAAATCAACCGGCGGAAAAGTAAAAATCTCCATCAAATTTGAATTTACTGTTCCTGAATATGGTACCGATCGTATGGGCCGGTTAAAAACAAAAAACGGCATCATCTACGAAGTGGCCCAGTGGTTTCCCCGTATGGCCGTGTATGATGATATACAGGGATGGAATACGCTGCCTTATCTCGGTGCCGGTGAGTTTTACCTGGAATATGGCGACATTGATTTCACCATAACGGCTCCTGCTAATCTAATTGTGGTTGGATCAGGTGAATTAGTAAATCCACAGGAATGTTACACAGCAGAACAAATGAACAGATGGGCTGCTGCAAAAAACAGTGACAAAACGGTGGTCATCCGCAGTGATAAAGAAGTAAATGATATCAACGCCAGGCCCAAACAACCTAACTGCACCTGGAAATTCAAAATACAGAATACAAGAGATGTGGCCTGGGCAGCGAGTAAAGCCTTTGTACAGGATGCTGCAAAAATAAATTTACCCAGTGGGAAAAAATCAATGGCTATCAGTGTGTACCCGGTTGAAAGTATGGTAAAAAACGGATGGCAGCGATCTACTGAAATGGTGAAAGGCTCTATTGAACATTATTCCAATAAATGGTTTGAGTTTCCCTATCCAGCGGCCACAAACGTAGCCGGTATCGTGGGGGGTATGGAATACCCGGGAATCGTATTCTGTGGTTCGGGTTCATCCGGAGCCGGATTGTGGGGAGTAACCGATCATGAATTCGGACATACCTGGTTCCCGATGATCGTTGGCAGCAATGAAAGAAAATATGCCTGGATGGATGAAGGTTTTAACACATTTATCAATGGCCTTTCCACGGAAGCCTTTAATAAAGGTGAATTTAATGAATCCAGTTTTTTTGGTGACCCCAATTCATCTTTCATGGTAAAATATGTATTTGGAGAAAAAATGGATGGCCTTTATAATACCCCTGAAGTAATCCAGCAGGACAACCTCGGCGTAGCTGCTTATATGAAACCGGCACAGATGCTGGATGCATTACGGAATGTCGTATTGGGCAAAGATCGTTTTGATGCAGCTTTCCGAGAATATGTAAGCCGCTGGGCTTTCCGTCATCCTACCCCCTGGGATTTCTTTCATACCATTGAAAACGTTTCCGGTGAAGACCTGAGTTGGTTCTGGAGAGCCTGGGTATTAAATACCTGGAAACTGGATCAAACTGTAAAAGCAGTTGTGTACAAAGATGAAAAACCGGAGAATGGTGCTGCCATCACCATTGAAAATTTAGAAAAAATGGTCATGCCTGTTATCGTATTGGTGAAAGAAGCTAATGGCAAGGAACATAAAATTAATTTACCGGTAGAAGTTTGGCAACGGGGTGCATCCTGGACATTTGGTGTACCTACCACCAGTGAAATAAAAGAAGTGATCCTGGACCCCGACAAAAAATTACCTGAATGGAATCGGGAAAACAATAACTGGAAGAAAAAAGCCTTTTGATATAAAGCCCTTCGTTTTAAACGAGGGGCTTTTAGTTGGCGCTTGTATATGTTTTAATTCGTTACCTGGAAACCGTTTGCAAGAATCTTCAGCAATTCCGGCTCGTTATCTTTTTTCGGCAATACTTCCAAAGATTTTTTTCATTGTGACTATTTATGGAATCGCATTTAAACAACATTGAAACTGCTGTAATGTATTTAAATATGATTAAAATTATTTTACCGCAATCATACTGATCTCTACATTCACAAATTTCGGCAATGCAGATACCTGTACGGTTTCCCGGGCCGGAAAGGCAGCTTCAAAATATTTTCCATACACTTCATTGACCGACCCGAACTGGTGCATATCCGTAATGAAAATAGTTGTCTTGACGACATGGCTGAAATCCATACCCCCCTCCTTTAATATGGCTTTGAGGTTATGCATTACCTGGTGGGTCTCTTCCTGGATATCCTGGTTTTTTAAACCGCCGGTAGCGGGGTCAATACAAATCTGGCCAGAAATATACAGGGTGCCCTGCCCCGTATTATCAGGATTACCGGATAATACAGCCTGGTTATAGGGTCCAATCGGAGCCGGGGCATTTCCTGTGGTGATGATGGTTTTACTCATGTTATGGTTTAATTAAAAAATTCAGTACGACGAATTTAGCTTTATACGTTTTCTTTGCAAAAAAGGATTATGAAGATCGCGGTGGTTACCAATACAGAGCTAAAAGAAGAATTGCTGGCCCAAGGTCTGTCAAATGATGTGCAGGTGGAGTGGCTGACTGAAGTTACACCGGTTCCAGATGCTGATTGCTATATTGATCTGTTGTTCAAGGTGGAAGAACAACGGATTGATAAACTAATTAATTTACAACCGGCGTTGGTTATTGTAAATTCAGTAACCGGTACACAGGAAGAACTTCCCCTAAATTTTATCCGCATCAACGCCTGGCCTACTTTTTTGAAAAGAACCTTACTGGAAGCCTCGGGCATTGATGTCATCCTAAAAGAAAAAACAGAAAAATTGTTTCAAAACTTCAATAAAAAAGTTGAATGGGTACCGGATATTCCGGGATTTATTACACCCCGGGTGATCTGTATGATCATTAATGAAGCCTATTTTACACTGGAGGAGGAAGTAAGCAGCAAACCCGAAATTGACACGGCCATGAAACTGGGAACCAATTATCCCTATGGGCCATTTGAGTGGAGCGAAAAAATCGGATTAAAGAATGTATATGATCTTTTGATAAATCTGGCTCAAACAAACTCCCGTTATGAACCATCTGCTTTATTAAAAAAAGAATATTTGCTGACATGAGTTTGATTTTAACCATAGATACGGCCCTGGATACTGCCGGTGTTTGTATGGCACAGGATGGAGAATTAGTGCATTCGGTCACACTCGAAAATCAAAAAGACCAAGCTTCCTGGTTGCATGCCGCCATAAGGGAAATGCTCCGGAAAGCAGGTTATTCTCTCAATCAATTTGAGGCGGTGGCTGTCAGTATCGGTCCGGGCTCCTATACGGGTCTGCGGGTCGGTCTTGCTGCAGCAAAAGGTTTATGTTATGCCCTTGATATTCCTTTACTTGCAGTGAGTACCCTGGAGATAATGGCATGGGCCGTAAAAGAGGAGGCAACCGGTCTTATCTGTCCTCTGATCGATGCCCGCAGAATGGAAGTATTTACGGCTATCTATGATAAAGAACTAAAGGAAATATCATCTCCGGCGGCCATGATTGTGGAAGAAACCAGCTTTGCCTCTCTTTTAAAAAAACAACCGATTCTTTTTTGCGGGAATGGGCGCAAAAAGCTGGAAGCGCTTATCTCAAATACAAATGCTCAATTCACTGATACAAGCCCGGACGCCTCAGCCCTGGCGCAAATATCATACAATCATTTTCAGTTAAAGAAGTTTGCGAACCTTGCTTATTCAGAACCCCTATATCTTAAAGAATTTTATTCCCCGCAACGAAAGGAATGACGGATAAATTCCGTCTTATTAACAATTCATTTTTATTAACCTGAGCAGGTAAGAGTAATTTTACCCTTACTTTCTTAAAAGGGAGAAATTCTATGAACAATTATTCGTTAGAACTGAACACGGTATCTCAAAACGGTTCCTCATTAAAAGTGGATTTACTGAAAATAAAAAAAGCAGCCCTGATACTGAGAGCCGTTAATCATAAGCTGAGACAACAAATACTCCAGCAAATAAACGATCATGGAAAGATGACGGTTACTGATCTCTATATAAAACTGAGGCTGGAGCAATCGGTGGCCTCACAACACCTGGCTGTTTTACGCAAAGCCGGTTTTGTAAAAACAGACCGGGAAGGTAAATTCATTTACTACTCCGTGAATACCAGCCGGATGGAAGAACTGAACAAATTTATCGGCGATCTGTTAAGTTAATAGGTATCCTATATTGTCAAATGTCCTGCCCGTAGCGGGACATTTTAGTTTTGAAACTGGTATTTTTGACCCTCAAACACTTTCAGGTATGTTCATTAAACAATTATATACAGGCTGCCTCAGTGAAGCCGCTTATTACATTGAAAGCAATGGCGAAGCTGCTGTTATAGACCCTCTTCGTGATATCGACGCCTACCTCGGGTTGGCCAATGAAAGAAAAGCCCGTATCAAATATATTTTTGAAACGCATTTCCATGCAGACTTTGTAAGCGGTCACCTGGACCTTGGAAAAGTGACCGGGGCACCCATCGTTTATGGTCCGGGTACCAATACAAAATTTCCGGTTCATGTGGCAAAGGATGGAGAACTATTCAAGGTGGGTGATCTGACCATTGAAGTATTGCATACACCGGGTCATACCCTGGAATCAACCTGTTATTTATTAAAGGATGCGATGGGGAAAAATCATTGTGTTTTCACCGGCGATACGTTATTTGTGGGGGATGTGGGACGTCCTGACCTGGCCCAAAAAGGAGCTGAAATAACGATGAATGACCTGGCGGGGATGATGTATGATAGTATTCATACCAAACTTTTCCCCTTAGCTGATGAAGTGATTGTTTACCCGGCACATGGTCCCGGCAGCTCCTGTGGAAAAAACCTTGGGCCTGAAACGCATAGTACAATCGGCGCGGAGAAAAAAAATAATTACGCTTTGAAGGCTTCTACTAAAGAAGAATTTATTAAAGTAGTAACCGATGGTATTGTTGCACCGCCTTCTTATTTTCCTATCAATGCTAAAATAAACAAAGAAGGATATGATCCGTTGGATGAAGTGCTGATAGAGGGATTAAAAGCCTTATCAATAGATGAGTTTAAGCAATTAACGAAAGAGGATGTGATCATTCTTGATACACGTCGTGCCGATGTGTTTACACAAGGGTTTGTACCGGGATCTGTCAGCATCGGACTCGAAGGCCGTTTTGCCGAATGGGCGGGCAGTCTTTTGCCTTTTGATGCACCGATTGTGCTGGTAACAGAGCCGGGCCAGGAAAAGGAAACCATTGTCCGCTTGGCCCGAGTGGGTTTTGACAAAGTAAGGGGTTACCTGCAAGGCGGATATGATGCCTGGAAAAATGCCGGTGAGGAAATTGACCTAATCATAGATATAGAAGCCGATGAACTGATGATGGATATACCCCATGATAAAAATTTAGTAGTGGTGGATGTGCGTCGGCCGACTGAATATGCAGACGGGCACCTGAAAGATGCGGTGAATCTTTCACTTAGCGATATGAATGACCCGGCAACGATGGCCAACCTGGAAGATGAACAAAACCTGTATGTACATTGCGCCGGTGGATACAGGAGTGTTATTGCTGCTTCTTTATTAAAAAGGCAAGGCTATCACAACCTGAGAAATATTGTGGGTGGCTGGGGAAAAATAAAAGAACAGGAAAAAGCGGAGATCGTAAAAGAAACCAGTGTGCTGAATTAAGTTAGCCACGAATTACACAGATTCTCACAGATTATTTCAATTATAAAACAATAGCATTTATTTATGCAGAGGTTTTTAAACTGTCACGTAAAAAATCCGTGCCAATCCGTGGAAATCTGTGGCAAAAAAACAGTGTGTTGAATTAGGTTAGCCACGGATTACACAGATTCTCACAGATTATTTCAATTATAAAACAATAGCATTTATTTATGCAGAGGTTTTTAAACTGTCACGTAAAAATCCGTGCCAATCCGTGGAAATCTGTGGCAAAAAAACAGTGTGCTGAATTAAGGTTAGCCACGAAATCACACAAATTTTCACGAAAAAGAAGTTGTATTATTCGTGTTATTTAGTGTGATTTCGTGGCTACTTATTTTATATTTTATTTTTTATCCATTCATTCAATTCCGGGGAACTTTCACAACTGATGATCACTGCATATCTCGGCTTATCACCATTGTGAACGCCCACATGCCACAGTCTTTGTGAATCAACAACAAAGTGCGCCCCTTTTGGCATCGGCACTCTTGCTTCTGATTCCTTTATGGGTAAATTATTTTCATCGCTATCGTAGAGCAGCATATAGCTGTCGGGGTTATCCGTCAGCTCAATCCACATTCTTACCACCCAGCCTTCATTATCAGGATTCAGCCGGTTATTATCATCGCGGTGTACAGATCGAATAGCCTGTTCATGTGTTTGTGGTTCCAACTTTATTATCCTTACCCTGCCAAAGTTGGCCGGGATAGACCGGATATATTTCATCAGGTTAGGTGCTAACTCCGCATTGGGAGTAAATTTGGCATCCTTATCCGTTTTGCCATTCTCCCAGAATCCCTTGCATTCAATGGTACCATCGCAGGAGGCCAGCGGCGCAAAATTGGTATCACCACCGCTCTTCCAGTCCATGTAGGTAAGGTTCTCCCATTCGGAAGAAGGGATATTAGAAGTGTCAAGTGTTTTCATGATCACATAGCCCTTATCCTTCATCACGGGCATACGATAATGAGGGGTTTGTAAGGGAATTTTAACTGACCAGTGTTCGGAGTGTGGCCAGAAGATGGCGGGAGTTGCTGACATGATATACTGTATTATTTTATTTATTAAACTTCGTAACACCACTAAAGTAGGAAATATCAGAGAAACTAAAAACGACTTGCATAAGTAAAAATGCTGTGTTCATTTTCTCCCAACAAAAAGTTAACGCCCCGCATTTTTAACCACTCGTCAAGCGCTTACTGCCATTCAGCTAAAAGCAAATTTTTTTGGAACAACCAACCATTACTTTTATTCTACGAAAGACTTAGTAGTTATGCCGCCCCGAAAGGGGTCCCTTGGGGACACACCAACTGAACATGTAATAGCCATACATTTTTAGCGTCATAACCAAATAAAGTATAGCCATGAAACTCAAAACCAATGTAACCCTCTGGGCAATGCTACTGCTTTGCCTGTACGCGCATGCACAAACACCCGGTCCCAATCAACGCCCGGCTCCCAAACAATTAGTTGCCAAACGAACATCAGCGATTATCAAGCTGGATGGCCTCATCGATGATGCAGCCTGGAAAGATGCTCCGGCAGCATTAGGCTATACAGAATTCCGGCCAACACCTTTCCGGGCAGAAGATCCTGCTAACCGGACAGAAGTCTATATGCTCTATAACAATGACGGAATTTATCTTGGCGGTTATTGTCATGAAAGAAGCAAAGACAGTATCTCTACTGAATTACGCGGCCGGGATGGTTTTGGCAACAATGACTGGATCGGATTTATATTCGACACCTACAACGACAAGATAAATGGATTTGAATATTTCGTAACCCCGCTCGGGGAACAGATGGATTCCAAAGTATCGCCCAATCAAAACGGGAACAATGAAGATTTCAGCTGGAACGCTGTTTGGAAAAGCGCTGCCGTCATTCATGATGACGGATATTCATTTGAATTGTTTATTCCTTTTTCAGCCATACGTTTCAGCAAAAAAAATGTACAGGACTGGGGACTTAACATTATGCGACGGCGCCAAAAGACCAGCCAGCAGGTCTTCTGGAATCCGCTTGACCCTAATGTAAATGGCTTTCTTACACAAGGGGGAATATGGGCCGGACTGGAAGGCATCAAACCTCCACTCCGTTTACAGTTCTCCCCGTATCTCTCTACTTATGCCAATCATTATCCCAGCAATATAGCGGGTCAAAAAAACTGGACATCCTCGGTAAACGGTGGACTCGATGTGAAATATGGCATCAGCCAGGCCCTTACGCTAGATATGACGCTGGTCCCTGATTTTGGCCAGGTAAGAAGTGATAATAATATTCTGAACCTGGGTCCATTCGAAACAAAATTCAATGAAAACCGCTCCTTCTTTACTGAAGGCACAGATCTTTTTAATAAAGGCAATCTTTTTTATTCCAGACGGGTGGGCGGAACACCTTTACATTATTATGACGTGTATAACCAGCTTGGCGCCAATGAAACCATCATTTCAAATCCGCAGGCAGCCAAACTGGTGAATGCCACAAAAATATCCGGAAGATTACAAGGCGGGTTGGGTGTTGGTTTGTTCAATGCTGTTTCCGCAAGAACATTTGCATTAGTGGAAGATGATAATAAAGTCCAGCGAAAAATAGAAACCAGTCCTTTAACCAATTATAATATACTTGTACTTGACCAGACATTGAAAAATAACAGCAGTGTCAGTCTGATCAATACCAATGTACTGCGAAGCGGTGCTGATTATGACGCTAATGTAACTTCCGTTCTTTTTGATTTTAATGACAAAAAAAATACCTGGAATACAGGCGGCTATGTAGGGACCAGCAACCTTATGAATTATTTGCCCGGCGGAAAAACAAAATCCGGCTATACACACAATCTATACTTTGGTAAAACAAGCGGACGATTCAATTTCAATATTTCTCAAACGCTGACAAATTCCAATTACCGGATAAATGATCTCGGGTATTTTACAACCAATAATTATATCGATCACAACCTTTACCTGGGCTACAGTTGGACCAAACCGACCAATTGGTATAATAATCTGCGCATAAATTTTAATGCAGGTTATTCCCGCCGTTTAAAACCATCGGTTTATCAAAATGCGAATTTTAATTTCAATATGAACGGGCAACTGAAAAACCTCTGGTTTACGGGATTGTTTATGGGTTATGAACCCAGTGGCAACGATTTTTATGAGCCGCATGTGGAAGGACGTTTCTTTAAAGGATGGAAAAGTACTTTTTTGGGCGGGTGGGTTCAAACTAATAATGCAAAAAAATACCAGGTGTATGCTGAGTTACTTTATGTAAGCAGAAGTTTTTTTTCCAGTAAAAAATATTCACTCGAACTAATGCAACGTTTTCGTTTTAATGATAAATTTTCTATTAGCCATGGTATATCGTTAGAGCCGCAAGTCAATAATCTGGGGTTTGCCGATATTGTAGATAATGATATCCTGTTCGGTAAACGAAAGATCCGGACGGTTGAAAATACCTTCAGCGCCAAATATAACTTTAATAAGAAAATGGGTCTCCGTACAGATATCCGGCATTATTGGAGTAAAGTGGACTACCAGGATCCTGCACAAAATTTTTATAAGCTATTGGAAAACGGGGAACTGGAACAAATCAGCAATTATAACGGTGATGTAAATCAGAATTATAACGCGTTTACAGTTGATGCGGTCTTAACCTGGGAATTTGCACCGGGTAGCTTTATTAATGTTGTCTGGAAAAATGCTGAATCCAAATTTGACCAGGTCATTAAGCATAATTATTTCAAAAACCTGGGAAACACTTTAGATCAATCGCATAACAATAATATTTCTTTTAAGATCCTATATTTCCTGGATTACCTGCAGGTAAAGAATCATAAAAAGAAAAAATAAACCAAGGCTGTCTCAAAAGCCAGCAAATTTGTCACATTGAGTTTATCGAAATGCTTACAAATTTGCTGGTCAATCTTTATCCTATTTCGTCATAGCTCAATATGACAAAGATTGACCCTTTTGAGACAGCCTCGTTTTCGTTTAATCAATTATATCACCATATTCCGGTTTCCATTCCCATTTCCAGCGGCGGTGACTCCAAAGCCACATATCAGGATATTTTTTTATCACCCCTTCAAGATAAACTACAAATTTTTTTGTCAATTCCTGTTCCGTCATTGAATCCGTAATTTCAACAGCAGGTGAAAAAATAGCATCATAATATCCCCGACGGGGCTTATGTATAAAAGCAAAGACAACAGCCGTGTTATTTTGCAGGGCAGCCTTTGCCGGGCCCTTTAAAAATGGAGTAGGCCTTCCAAAGAAATTGAACCACCATGCATTACCGGGATGTCCCGGACTTTGATCAGCCACCAATCCCAGTACATATTGTGTATTTTGAAAAGGAAGAAAATCTTCCTTCATATGCGTTGCACGCAAAAAAATGGCGCCATGGCGGGTCCGTGTTTTGTAAAACAACTTTTCCATTATCTTATTGGCTAAAGGCATATAAACTGACAATAATTTAAAAACAGTTTTTTTTGTCATTACCATGTTGCCCCACTCCCAGTTAAAATTGTGTCCCACATGAATCTGCACACTCTTACCTGTTGCATGAATTTCATTGACGAGATCCCAATTGGCGTTGAACCTTTTTTCAAGAACTTTACCGGACACGGAGAGCATTTTTATAAACTCAATGAACATGTCAATAAGATTGTGATAGAATTTCTTAGCAATGGATTTTCTTTCCTTTTCTGATTTTTCCGGAAAAGCAATCAGCAAATTATTCATCACGACATCTCTTCGGTATTTTAAAACATAAAAGACAAAAGCATAAAATCCATCTGACAGAAAGTATAATATTCTTAATGGAAGAAGAGATAGAAGCCAGAGTAATCCGTAAACAACATAATACATGGTTTGCAAATTTAAATACTACAGCACAATGTTTTGAATAAGGTTGCTCTTGCCCGGGTAATCAGTATTATAATGGAGACCGCGGCTTTCTTTCCGGAAGCTGGCACCTTTTACAATCAAATAACCAACGGTTATCATATTGCGCAACTCCAGCAATTGCGGGGATAAAGAACTGCTTTCATATAATTGTTCGGTTTCTTCCCATAATAAATCCAGGCGGCGCATAGCCCTCTGCAAACGGACATCATTACGGACAATACCCACATAATCACTCATAACCAGCTGCAACTCTTTCAAACTTTGCGTAATAAGAATCATCTCCTTTGGCTCAGTGGTACCTGCTGCATTCCAATCAGGTACGGCCTCCCCACCCCCCGAAGGGGGGATTTGCCCTTGCACAGACCCTGATATTCGGAAATTTTTTTGTTCGCCGTAAAGCTGGCCTTTGTGCGATTGAGAAGTCCTCCTTTCGGGAGGATTTAGGTGGGCCGTACTATCCATATAACAACGATGAGCAAAAACCATAGCTTCCAGCAATGAATTGGAAGCAAGCCGGTTGGCCCCATGTAACCCGGTTGATGCACATTCACCACAGGCATAAAGATTCCAGATAGAACTTCTTCCCCACTCATCCGTTTTTATTCCGCCGCAACTGTAATGTGCTGCGGGAGCAACCGGGATCATATGCTTTGTAATATCTATACCTATCGATAAGCATTTTTCATAAATATTCGGAAAGTGTTCGGTAAATTTTTCTTTACTGAAATGACGACAATCGAGCCACACATGTTCGGTTCCTGTTTTTTTCATTTCGCTATCGATAGCTCTGGCCACAATATCCCTGGGTGCCAGGTCTTTCCTTGGATCATATTTTCCCATGAAAGCTTCGCCGGAATTATTCCGGAGAATACCACCATCTCCCCGAACTGCCTCCGTAATCAGGAAAGCCTGCCCCCGGACTCCCGGTTCATATAAAGCGGTGGGATGAAACTGGATAAATTCCATATTCTCAATTCTTCCTTTGGCCCGGTACACCATGGCCACTCCATCTCCGGTTGCAATAGAAGGATTCGTGGTTGTCCGGTAAACCTGTCCGTTGCCACCTGTTGCCAGTAAAGTAATTTTCGCCAGTATCTTCTCTATCTTACCCGTTTCCAGGTTGAGCACATACACCCCATAACATGCCACATCGGGTGTTGCCTTATTTACCAGGTAACCCAGATGGTGCTGGGTAATGATATCCACCACAAAACAGTGTTTGATAAATTCTATATTTTTTTGTTTTGCTACAGCATCAATCAACGCTCTTTCCATCTCTTTTCCGGTTACATCCTTATGATGCAGGATACGAAACTCGGAATGCCCCCCTTCTTTGCCCCGCTTATAATCACCGTCTTTTTCTTTATCAAATTTTGCACCCCAGTCAATTATTTCCTGTACCCGTTCAGGTCCTTCCTTAACTACGATCTCCACAACATTTATATTACACAAACCATCGCCGGCAATCAATGTATCATCAATATGTTTTTGAAAACTGTCGTTTTCCAGATCATTTACAACGGCAATGCCACCCTGGGCATACTTGGTATTGGTTTCATCAGCCGTGGCCTTTGTCATCACCAATACGTTTTTATCCGGAAACTCGTTAGCCACTTTAAGGGCATAGGTCAAACCTGCTATACCGGATCCTATCACTAAAAAATCAGTTTGTCTCATAATAATTTTTTGTACCCGGCTGTAGTGCTGCTGGCATCGTCCGTTCAGTTTACCCTGAGGAATCGAAGGGTCGCACCCGATAACTATCGGTTCTTCATGGTTCTGTCCTTTACTCAACTTTCTATTTCCCGCAGCGTTCGCATGAGGCAGTGGCGCCGCGAATCTTGCTCCTTTGCGTTCACTGCGTGAAACTACAAGTCTACAATTTTTCTTTATTAACCGAAATTATATAACGGCCAGCACCTTCCACAATAAAAAGCTGAGCTAATCCATACGTCAGCATAATTAAAACACCCGCCATCTCAAACGGTTTATAAAATTTATTGATCGCCAGCGTTGAATCCGAAATAACAAAAAGCAATGCACCAACCATCATCCATTTACCGGCTGATATATTTTTAATAAACAACATGTGCATCGCCAGCATAAACATAAAACTAATAACCAAGCCATACACAAGTACCGGTATCTTCATATCTGCCAGGTGCGGATAAAGTAAGATGACCAGTGCTGCATAATAAACAATGACCACTACCCCCAATCCGGGTTTTATCCTTAACTGTTCCCTTACCCGAACCTTATAAAAGAACAGGATATAGAAAATATGCGCTATTAAAAATGCGGCTAAACCGAGTATAAAAAAAATTGGGTCCTTTTCATCAAACATCAGCAATGTATCACCCAATAATGAAAAAAACAAAGCCGCCGAAATCCATTGGCATAACCCTTTTGTTAAACTTGTTGTTTGAGCATCCAGGTACCCGAAAAGTACCGGAATAATAAGTGGTTTGAAAATAAACTGAAGACCCTTCTGTTGTAATTGGATGCCCACCAGGTCGCCCACCAGGACAACGGCAAAAAGAAGTATCCAATATTTTTTTTTCATACTAAAATTTTACACCTCTACCCAGGCATCACTTTCCTTTATCAGCTCAATTAATTCTTCCACGGCCACTTCACTGTTTACATTTCTTTTCATCACTTCCTTGCCTTTATATAAAGTGATTTTCCCCGGGCCGCTGCCCACATAACCAAAATCTGCATCCGCCATTTCGCCGGGGCCATTGACAATACAACCCATAATAGCAATCTTCACGCCTTTCAGATGATGGGTAACCGCACGGATCTTTGCTGTCGTTTCCTGCAGATCAAATAATGTTCTGCCACAACTCGGGCAGCTGATATATTCTGTTTTTGAAATTCTTGTACGCGTTGCCTGAAGGATGCTGAATGCGGTGTTATTGGTAAACTGGTAAATGTCTTTTACTTCCAGGTAAGTTCTGCCTGTTGCTTTAGGGTTCTCTATGGATGAAGCGCCACTGTATCCCAGGCAAATGCCATCACCCATACCCTCTAACAACAAAGCGCCGGTTTCAGTGGCAAAATGGATCAGGTGTTCATCAGGAGTTTCCCAACGGCTGTCCGTAATCAGAACAACCGGGTTTTTAACTTCCCGGTTCATCAGTTCAGCAAACATGCGGCGGACAGATTGCATGGCATTTGTATTTGTGGAACTCAGGCAGATCACCACTGTTGGATCATTAGCCAACACCTCTAAATAAGAATAATCGTTTATCGGTGTAGCATCATTGTAGCAATCTATCATTACAAAATTAAGCCGGTCACTTTTCGTTTTTGCTTCTGCAAAACCACTGTCACTGTAAATCGGGAAATAGTTGGATTTGTCTGCTGACTCCTGCCATGCGGCCGGGTATACAATTATTTTTAATGTTCCCGGCAATGCAAAATCCAATAACCGGTGACCGGTAAAAATATAATCCGCTGCCGCATCACCTATAGACCATTTATCTGTTGCCTCGTCATATGTATAGCCAATGCTTTGTAAATGAACAGGTGTTATCTTTTCCATCTTACTCAGATCAGCAATAACAACCGGCACCTGTTTGCCGCCGATATTATCTACCGAAAAAGATTCTCTTCGTTGATATCCAAAAGGATCATATGGTAATTTATTCAACGCAGGTACTGACTCCTGACTTTTGACTCCCGACTCCTGACTAGTATATCTCTTAACTAAATCTCTACATACCGGAATCTCAAACTCCGGATCTTCTGTCAATGAAACCCGGATCGTATCGCCGATACCATCTTCCAGCAAGGTCCCTATACCAACTGCTGATTTTATTCTTCCATCTTCGCCATCACCAGCCTCTGTTACACCGAGATGCAAGGGATAAATTTCACCAAACTCATCAAACATGGTTTTAATCAATAACCGATAGGCCTGTACCATCACCTGCGGGTTGCTGCTTTTCATGCTCAGCACAATATTGTGGAAGGTTTCTGCCCTGGCTATCCGCAGAAACTCCATTGCACTTTCCACCATACCCATGGGCGTATCTCCATAGCGGCTCATGATCCTGTCACTCAGTGAACCATGATTGGTACCGATCCGCATCGCTGTGCCATATTCCTTACAGATTTTTACCAGGGGTGTAAACCTTTCCCTGATCCGCTCTATTTCTTCGCCATATTCCGCATCAGAATAATCAATCTGTTCAAATTTCTTTTTGTCCACATAATTACCAGGATTCACTCTTACTTTCTCAATAATTCTGGCCGCAATTTCCGCCGCATTGGGGGTGAAATGTATATCGGCCACCAACGGCGTGGTATAACCTCTTTTCCGCAGCTCATTTTTGATAATCAGTAAATTTTCTGCTTCCCTTTTTGACGGGGCCGTTATACGCACCAGTTCAGAACCGGCTTCAATGCAACGAATACTTTGCTCCACGGTAGCAAACGTGTCCATGGTATCGGTGGTCGTCATTGTTTGTACCCGGATGGGATTAAAATTTCCCAGCAACAGGTCGCCGATCTTAACTTCCCGGGTTCTAAGACGTTTATATTCGGTGAGCGTTTCGCAGTACAATTGCATGTTTAATCAGCTAATTAATCATTGTGCTAATTAACAAAGTTAACAAAGAATAAAGTGTCATACACATATGCCATTTTGCATATTAGCTAATAAGTATTGGGGCTAATTAATTACCAATCTTTCGCCTGTGAACCACCTGATTTTGTCTTTTCTTTCTGTACACGCTGCTGCACTTCTTTTTCTTTCTGCTGGAGCAATTTGAGTCGTTGTTCCGCTTCTTTGGGGGACATCCGGGATTGCGGCTGTTTTTTGGGGTCTTCTTTCTCTTTCTTTTGCCGGTCGTTCTCTTTCTTTTTTTTCGGATTTTTCTTTTTTATTTCCAGCAAGGCTTTTTGCAGGTTTTCCCGGGCTTCTTTATCATCGGCATTATTGCGGAGCGCATTTTTATAGGCTTCAATACTTTCTTCCAGGTTCATCTGACGGCTTAATATCACCCCTTTATTATAAAATGCTTTTGAACGCAACTCTTTTTCAGTAGCCCTAACGGAAACTTCTGTGAACAGGCTGGCTGCTTCTACTTTTTTATCCTGTTTATAAAAAGCGTTGGCCTGGTTAAACCTGGCAATAGTGTTTGCCGGATCTGTTTCAACTGCTTTTGTATATTCCTCTGTAGCCCTGGCAAACTGTTGTTGTTTATAAAATTCATTTCCTGCCCTAATTGCTTTTTCTGCTTCTTTTCCCTGGGAAAATGAATACTGCGAAAACAAAAGCACTAATATCATCAAGGTATTCTTCATAGGGCGGATATTCTTTTTCGTTCCGGAATAAAATTTTCGACGCCCAGCAAAATGAACATTAACGCTGCAAACCATATATAATAGGTATTGAAATTTATCTGCGACATATCAACAAACGATTTCCGGTCAATCTGGGAAAATTGTTTTGTCAATGCTGATACCGCCGCATCACTACCCAGGAGATGAATATATATGCCATTTGTTTTTTCCGCGATCTGCTTTAGTTCTTCCTCATTCAGCCGGGAAATGACCGGGTTTCCTGTTTCATCTTTTTTTATTTCCCCGGTCGCAGGGTCCACAATCGTAGTGCCTTCCGGTGAACCAATACCAATCGTATTGATCATCACCCCCTGCCCTGCTAATTTTTTTGCTGTCGCTACCGCATCTTCATCATGATCTTCCCCATCCGAAATAAGCACCACTGTTTTAAATTTATTACCTGCATCCGTAAACGCATTTACACTCATATTCAAGGCATCGCTGATTACGGTTCCCTGTTGGGGCACAGCCTCAGGACTGGCCGACGATACAAAAAGCCCGGCAGCTCCATGATCGGTGGTGAGCGGCATTTGCAGGTAAGCCTTTCCGGCAAAAAGAATTAAGGCAACCCGGTCATTGGGCATTTCATTCATCAGTTTTGAAATGAATTGCTTGGCCCTTTCCAGCCGGTTGGGAGCAGGGTCTGCCGCCAGCATACTTTTACTTACATCTAATGCTATGGCAATATCAATCCCCTTTCTATTAACGGCATTTGATTCACCGGGGTTCCGGGGATTCATTACAGCAATAACACCCAACATAAAAGCAACCGAAAGAATAATAAATTTCGTGGTAAATAACCGGGAAGAATAGTTACTGATCAATGCCTTTACTAATTTTTCATCCCCGATTCTCCGGGTAATTTTCTTCTTCCATAGCAATAAGTTAGAAAAAGCAGTACCAGGACGGCAACACCGGCAAAAAGCCAGGCAAACTCTTTATATTGAAACTGGAATGACAATTTAAAAATTTCTCAATCTGGCAATTTGAAAATAAATACCGGGCACTGTGGAATAGCAATAATTAAACCAATAGTAACACATTACCGAATTGAGCCATTGTTAAATTACGTAATTGGCTAATTCACGCTACATTTTCCCTTCAAAAAATCCCAGGTACTTAAGCATATCCTTCAGCATCTTTATCCGCACCGGTTTCATATCAAAATCTTTATCCGGGGATTCTATATTCAATACAAAAAAATAGGGATGCTTATTTTCCTCGATCCAGCCTACTATCCAGCCAATAGCATGCCCTTTTTCGGTAAAACCCCAGCCGGTTTTGTATCCGAGCCTGTAATTAGCGTTGTCTTCAAACAACATAGCTCTCTTTACAGTTTCCTGGTAGCTTTTAAAGAACGGCAACTGATCAAAATATAATTTTTTTACCAGCCCCAGTTCCTCATCAGCTGTAATCTTCAGTGAGTTATCCAACCAGAAAGAGTCAATGGCTGTGGTTATTTTTCTGGTGCCATATCTTAAAGAATCAAGCCAAAGCTGCATCGTATCTTTTCCAATCCGACGGGCAACTTCCTGGTAATAGGGAACAGATGACATACGGAAGGCATTATACATGTTGAGGTCCTGGTTCCAGTCGGCATTCCAGCGTTTTACACCATCCCATTTTATCACCATACTGTCATTACTGATCTTGCCGGTTTGCAAACCAATCAGTGAATTGACTATTTTAAAAGTGGACGCAGGTAAATAACTGCTGTCCCGGTACCGGCCCAGGTTATGCACCGTGAACTTGCCGGTACCATTATCCATCAGGGCAAAACAGCCTTCTACTTTGTTTTCGTCAAAATATTTTTTCAGGGACTTATCCTTAGTTACATTGTTTTGCGAGCAGGCAGCAAGGAAAACAATAAGCAGAAAATAGCAGGAACGAAATCTGATCACCGGTAAATAATTTGCTCAAAGGTAAAGCCCCACAGTTTATTCTGGTCAAATTCACTTTGGAGTACCCTTTTTGTCCTTAACAACCTGTTTAGTTGAGGCGCACCGGAGATGTATCCCATTAAATAAAAAAGTCCCGGCGATAAACCGGGACCAAATCTTTTTTCGTGTGGAATGTCCTTACATATAAAAACCACCCTTTTGTTTGTAATGCTTAACCCCCTGGCAATCCCTTTTGGTTGCCGCGCAGGAACTTAAAACAAACATAACTGTAGCCATAAAAGCTAAACCAAGCAAAAACTTCTTCATACTTTCAAAATAAAAGTTGGGTCAACAAATTAATTAAGGAAATTCCAGAGGATGTTTGGTGGGTAGAGTTTAGACCATCGTTGTAGAAAACGAAAGTAATACCCGGATATTGCTTTTCATAGCTTTTGGCCGTTTTTTTCTTTAGCCTCTATGAAAAAATACCCAAAAGCCTGTTTTTATCGTAAAAACCCGAATTGACGTACTTTTAGGATATCTAATCATTAAATCATTTATTATGAAACGATTCCCTTCCTTTTTAGTTGTTTTTATCCTCCTGATAGGAGCCTGTAATAATAATAAGTCCAAAGACAGTGTCACGGTAACCAGTAAAGACGGTGATGAAACGGTGACTATCGATCCAAAACAGATGCAGAATGCCGCAGAAGATATGGTGAAGATGAAAGATGAACTGGGTAAATTAACACCCCTGAATACGGACCAGTTAAAAGCCTTGTTACCCGAACAATTAATGGGAGCGGCCCGGTCAGATATGAATGTAGCTTCAGCCATGGGTGCCTCCACTGCAGAAGCTAAATATGAAATAAATGACAGCACCGATATCCGATTGAATATTATTGATTGTGCCGGACCGGGTGGTGCGGGTATTTACAGTATGCAATATCTCGGCATGTTTAATTTCCAGGAAGAAAACGAAGACGAGTACACCAAGACCATTGACTTTAATGGCGGAAAAGGATTTGAAAATTGTAAGAAGACCCGTAGTGAATGCACGCTTACTTATTTCAGTGGTGGCCGTTTCCTCGTTTCACTGGAGGGAAATAATGTGGGGATTGATGCTTTGAAAAGCGCGGCGAAGGGGATGAATATTAAATGAGTTGAAATAAAAGAAAAAAAATGAGGCTGTCTCAAAAGGGTCAATCTTTGTCATATTGAGCTATGACGAAATAGGATAAAGATTGACCAGCAAATTTGTAAAAATTTCGATAAACTCAATGTGACAAATTTGCTGGCTTTTGAGACAGCCTCATTTTTATTACCAGAGAATTTATATTTTTTTCAACACCCCCAACTCCTTTCCAATCTTTGTAAACGCAACAATCGCTTTATCCAGATGTTTTTGCTCATGTGCCGCACTTAACTGCACTCTTATCCTCGCCTGTCCTTTCGCTACAACCGGAAAGAAGAAACCAATCACATAAATGCCTTCTTCCAAAAGTTTAGCTGCCATGGTCTGAGCCAGCACCGCATCATACAACATGATGGGGACGATAGGATGATCACCGGGTTTGATATCGAAACCGGCTTCGGTCATTTTAGTACGGAAGTATCTGGTATTGTATTCTAATTTATCCCGGAGTTCGGTTGTTTCAGTCAGCATATCCAGCACGGCTATTGAAGCACCAACAATAGAAGGAGCCAATGTATTACTGAATAAATAGGGTCTTGATTTCTGCCGCAGCATATCAATGATCTCTTTTCTGCCGGAAGTAAATCCACCCGAGGCACCACCCAATGCTTTACCCAACGTACCGGTGATGATATCGATCTTCCCCATCACACCCCGGTATTCATGCGTGCCCCTGCCTGTTTTTCCCAAAAATCCCGAAGAATGACATTCATCGATCATAATACAGGCATCATATTGTTCTGCCAGTTTAACTATTTCATCCAGCCGGGCAATAGTGCCATCCATACTGAAGGAGCCATCCGTAACAATAATACGGCTGCGGAGATGGGCGGATTCTTTCAGCTTTGCTTCCAGGTCTTCCATATTATTATGCTCATACCGGAAACGTTGTGCCTTGCACAACCGTACACCATCAATGATGGATGCATGGTTCAATGCATCTGAGATGATGGCATCTTCCTCATTAAATAAGGGTTCAAACACCCCACCATTGGCATCAAAAGCCGCTGCATATAAGATAGTATCTTCTACTCCCAGAAATCTTGAGATCTTTTCTTCCAGTTCTTTATGAATATCCTGTGTGCCACAGATAAACCGTACACTGCTCATCCCGTACCCTCTTTTATCAATGGCTTTATGCGCCGCTTCAATCACTTTGGGATGACTTGATAATCCCAGGTAATTATTGGCACAAAAGTTCAGGACTGTTTTACCGTTTACGGTTATTTCAGCGCCCTGCGGACTTGTAATGATCCTTTCAGTTTTAAACAGACCGGCCGTTTTAATATCTTCCACTTCTTTGGCTATGCGTTGCACTAATTTTTCATTCATAAAGCAGTATTTACCGGCAAATATAATCATACCCACTTCTGAAAAAATTTGAAAAGTTTTGAAGCTTCCCGTTTGTTTTTACCTCGAATAACCAAAACCCGCTTGAAGGATAATTATAAGAAACCTGTAACATTTGTCTCACTACTTTCGTCCCATCACAAAACCGGCTAATATGAGGAAGAAAAACTGGACTCTTTTCGGCATTACTGCTGTTTTACTGGCGATAAGCCTGATAGCTTTCCGCCCCTCTCCCGGAAATACAACGGAAAAACCCACTTGCTGTAAAAAGATGAATGAATGCTCCCAAAAGGAGAAGAAAGCTGCAGCTGACGATATCCTTCTGGAAAGCCTCTCCCGCCAGTTTATTGCCATCAGTCCTCTTGTTTATTGATTTCCAGTCTTTAAGATCAATAAAAAAAGTTTATTTTTTCTGTAACCAATTGGCCTTCCGGCCGTTTTACATAACAAAGCAGGCTGTATTAATTATTTTTACCTGCTTCCCGATAGCTATCGGGACCGGCTGTTTATGACCGAACGAGAATACAACGAATGTGTTACCACGTATGCAGATAATGTGTACCGGTTCATCCTGAAAAATCTTCGCCATGAGGAAGATGCCCGGGATGTGGTACAGACTGCCTTTGAGAAAATGTGGCGCAACCGGGAAGATGTGGATGCAGCGAAATGCAAATCGTATCTTTTTACTGTAGCCTACCACCAGATGATTGATCATATCCGGAAAGTGAAGCGGATACAATTGCGTGAGGAATTTAGAGAGGATGCCAGAATAGAAAACCGGCCGGCAAATAATTTGAAAAAAATTCTGGATGAAGCCTTAAGCCGTCTAGGTGAAACACAACGTTCGCTGGTTTTGCTGAAAGATTATGAAGGATATAGTTATGAAGAAATAGGTCAGATCATGAACCTGAACGCCAGCCAGGTGAAAGTGTACCTGCACCGGGCAAGGGTACAATTAAAAGAGTACCTGGTAAAAATGGAAAACGTTATTTAATAATGAACATCGACCGCCATAATTACGAAGAGTATTTTATCCTGTATATGGATAATGAGCTCAGCCGCGATGACCGTCGCATGGTGGAGGCATTTGTGTTACAGCACCCTGACCTGAAAGAAGAACTCGATGTATTGTTGCAATTCAAACTTACCCCTGATACGCAAATTGTATTTGAAGGCAAAGAGGAACTGATGAAAGCAAACCTGCCTGCCGGACAGGCAAGTGGGGTTACCCCCCTGAGTCTTTCAAATTATGAAGAATGGCTGGTATTATATATGGATCATGAACTGACACCCGGGCAAAAGAAAACGGTTGAACAATTCATCACTATTAATCCATCCATCAGAGCAGAATATAATTTACTACAGCGCACTAAACTGCAGCAGGAGCAAGTCATTTTCGCAAATAAAGAATCCTTATACAGAAAAGCAGAAAATTCCGATAACAATCGAACCCGAATAGGGCCTTTTCGCTGGTGGAGGTTGGCAGCCGCTGTATTGATACTGGCATTGGGTTTAACAACCGTAATTGTATTAAATAATAAACCTTCCGGTACTAAAGGCAGCGAAGTTGCTACCATTCCGGCGAACCGGACAATTCCCACCGTACAGCCCGGTAAAAATGACTTTGTATCCGGCACCACTGAAAAAAATGCTCCGGTCAACAACCCGGTTGCAACCACTGATCTGAAACACGATATTACTCCGGTCATAAAAGAGACGGTTAATAATACTGTAGCTGTTAAGCAAAAGAATACAGTGACAAAAAATCAGTTACCCAAAAATGTATTGCCGGAAACTATAAAGAACGAACCAGTTATTGCCCAAACTACTGAAAAGCCCACCAATAACCTGCCCGTACCCCTCAACAATCCGAATATTAATAAGAATGATGCATCCAATAATACCGTGGCCAGCGTCCAGGTACCTAAAGAAATTACGAATCCAAAAAATACATCAGCCAATGTTGCTGTAACAAATGAACCAGCTACTCCGTCAAACATTATACAGGCATCCTATCCCGGAGATCAAGCAGACCTTGACCAAAGCAGCGGCAAAAAAAATAAGCTTCGTGGCTTCTTCCGGAAAGTAACACGGACTTTTGAGAAAAGAACAAATATTGACGCAACAGATGATGACAACAAATTATTAGTAGCCGGGCTGGCCATTAAATTGAAATAACCCTCCGGCTGGCCCAGGATGAAAAAAAATTAATTAAACAGTAAACAATGAAGAAGATGAAAAGGATTTTTACCCTATGCGTAGCCCTATGTACCCTCCTTACCGGTTTCGCACAAACAGACACAACGGGCAAACAAAACCCGTCTCCGAAAGATGACACGATCCGCATTGGCGGTATGATCATTATCCGTAAAGCCGGCAGTAAAGAGCGGGAGATCGTTAAAGACAAAGAATACAAAATGAAGAATCGCCGGGGCGAAAAACCTTCCAACCTCACAACCAACTGGTGGATATTCGATTTGGGATTTTCTAATTACCAGGATAATACCAATTACGGAAGTACCGCTGCACAGGCTTATGCACCCGGCAGCAATGCTTCCTGGTTTGATCTGAAGGACAGCAAATCCCGCAACGTGAATGTCTGGTTCTTTATGCAAAAATTAAATGTGGTCAAACATGTCGTAAATCTTAAATATGGCCTTGGTCTTGAGCTAAATAATTATCGTTTCAAACAACATATCCGTTACCTGGAAAATACAACCGCCATCCCTGATCCACCCAGGGTCATCCTTGACGGAACCGCAGGTCGTTCCTATGAAAAAGATAAATTAGCTGCTGACTATATTACAGTACCTATGATGATTAATTTTAATTTCACACCAAACCGTAAAAAAGGATTTGGACTCAGCGCAGGTATCAGTGCAGGCTACCTCTACAGTGCCCGCAACAAAACCGTTACTTCAGACGAAAAGAAAAAGAAAGCAAAAGATGATTTTGAACTGGAGCGCTGGAAACTTTCCTATATAGCCGAACTGGCACTGGGACCGGTCCGCTTTTATGGCTCGTATGCTTTTAAAAGCATGTACGAAAGAGGCCTGGATGTTAAGCCCTATAATTTCGGATTCAGATTTAGTAATTGGTAATCTTACTTACTCCGTTCACAGATAGCTGCTGGTAAAAACCAGCAGCTTTTTTATTGATGCAACGCAAGATTACTTTCACCAAACGAGTTTCTTTTCTAAACGTGACGTTAAAACCTGCTTGCCGGCCGGCAGACATATCCACATTGATAAAATAATATTTCATGGCACGACGTTTGAACAAATGGACGGTTACTGATTTTGCCATGAAATAATTACTGCACCTGCCTGATGGCAGGCATACCCACCTTACGCAGCCTGGTTACATCTGGCAGTTATGAAAACACAAATAGCATATGAAAAACATTATCTTATTTGGCTCCATTTTCCTGGGAAGCAGCCTGGTGGCATCTGATGTAAATACTAATTTCAGAACCGGTGAAAAGAAACGGTTTAACTGGAATGCCAAAGGCCCGGTGGGTACCGTATCCATAATTATAGATAAATCGGATTATGAACTCAGTGTGTTCGATGATGAAGGCTGGTTTGCCACGTATCCTGTAGTTTTTGGAAATAACAGTTTATCAGACAAAAAAATGGAGGGAGATAAAAACACCCCGGAAGGAAGTTTTCGCATCATAGCCAAAAGAGTACATGATAAATGGTGCCGGTTCATGACACTTGATTATCCCAATGCCGAGAGCCGGGAAAAATTTATCCAGCGCAAACAAAAAGGTGAGATCCCCTCAAATGCCGGCATCGGTGGTGGTATCGGTATCCATGGTACCTGGCCTCATGAAGATTTTGTAATAGACCGTTTCAAGAACTGGACGCTGGGTTGTATTTCCATGAAGAATGATGATGTGAAAGAAATATATCAATTTACAGCTGCCGGAACTAAAGTTACTATCCGGAAATAAATCTACTGGCTGCTGGCAGTAAGAAATTTTTCGGTCTCCATCCGCCATTTCACCGGATCCTTTTGCAGAAAAGATTCATGATCTGCCTGGTCATAAATGACTAATTTTTTATGGGAAGAGGCGATTGAATTAAACACTTTTTCTGTTTCCCATTTTCCCACCGTTTGGTCCAGTGCCCCCCATTGAAATAATACCGGGCAGGTAATTTTTTTGGCGTAATTGTATGTTTTAAAATTAAAACCGTTAAACCCCCGCTCTATCCCGATCCAGGCCGTAACCAGGAAAGCAAACGGTTTTTCCGGAAAACCTCTGAAACCAATGGCCCGGGCCCGGGCTTTTAAATAGGTCTTCAATGAAGCAAAAGGCATTTCCAGAATAATTCCTGCAGGCTTGATATCATAATCTGCAATTGCTTTTAAAATAGTGACCGCTCCCAGTGAAACGCCCCATAAAAAAATATTTTTTTCTCCCTGCTGAAAAATATAATCCCAGGCCAGCTTTACTTCCTCTGATTCCCGGAAACCTATCGACGTGTTATTACCCGCACTATTACCATGACCCCGGAAATCAACCAGCAGGATATTGTATCCCTGGTGACGAAACTCGGATGCCTCCAATAGTATTCTGCTTTTGTTCATAGTGAGACCATGGAAAAGTATGACGGTTCCCTTTGGCAGAGAATCTGTTTTGCTGTACCATGTATCAATAATCCTTCCTTTTTTTGTCGTTAATGTTATCGTATCAAACGAAAAAGAGGGATAACCTTCAACAATAGATTTGTGCTGTCGCTGACCTGCAAAAAGTCTCCAGGTCTTTTTAAAAATATTTTCATCCGGATTAGAAACAGCCGGTGACCTCTCATTATCAAAATGGGTAAACTTATCAGCATATAGTGCGGCGCTGATATTGAGCAAAAAAAACTGAACCAATAGTACCCAGCCTACCCAGCGGAGTGCCGAACGCAATTGTTGTTTAAGGGGTTGTTTATCCATAAAGCTATGACCGGCCAGGCGGACTGTTGCCGGCCAAAAGTAATTTTTACAGGCCATACCCCCTATTAATAAAGGAGAATTTTTAAGAAAGTTTGTTGATTTTTTTTACCCGACGGTTGCCGGTATTATTTTTCTTACGCAAGTGCTTTACCAGAATAAAAAATTATTTCGATGAACCTGTTATAGCAAATTATCTGTAATGTTTGATTTTTTACAAACCCAGCTTGTTACGTATGGCAGCAGGGATTGCTTTTTTATTGACAATTATGGCAACCGTTCTTATTTTAAAATAATCTTCCCGCATAAAGAGGAAGCCACCCAGCGTATTGGAGTAGCCCCCCCAGGAATTTTTAATATAATACCATTTATCTCCTTTTTTATCTTTTGTTACTCCCACAATATGCATCATATGATTTAGGAGAGTAGTTTGAGTCTCAAACGCCTGTTGACGTTGTAGCTGATAATCTGAAACAGTTCCGGGTAAATAAGCCAGCCCCTCTGAAAAATTAAAATAATCATCTTCTGCATCCCCATCCCAGCTTACCGTGTAACCGGTTGCAAGTGCATTATCCGTGATGCGGGAAAAATCATCCATAGTTACATTGTAGTATGCATCATTGGTCCAGTTGTACTTGTCCTCCAGTATAAAGGATTTGTAAAAAGGGTGATGCGTGTAGGAAGTTATCTCAACATAATCATCGGGGTTAAGCCCAAGATATTGTTCCGTGAATGAAAAGGGTGTATAGATCCTGCCCCTGTATTCAAATTCATCAGGCACTGCCCCCAAATAATAATTCAGCACACTATCTACAAAAGCATTTTGGCTTTCATTGAGTTCGGTTATGCCATTACGTACACAGGTGCCAACAAACCGGCTGAAAAGGGTATCCATCTCCGCATGATTGTGATTATTTTCCCCCTGTCCTCTCCCGGGATAGGCTTCTTCCGGAACGATGCCAAAGTTTTTAATGACCCATATCACATCGTGAAACTGTCCTCCGGGAGTAAAGAAATTCCCGCCTTTCAGTTGCAGATGCCGGTGAATTTTCCGGATCATAGAATAACGGGCAATAAACATTTCACTCAAATCAACTTTTCCTTTTCCCATTTTCAGAAATTCACTTTCCAGCAATGACATGCTGGAAAAACTCCAGCAGGTTGAGGACATATTCTGGTCTTTGACGGAAGTACAATTGGCTGTTACCGGGGCAACAAGACCCAGTTGATCCCGGGTAAGTTTCTGTGCTTCACAAAAACTAAAAAAAAACAATACAGGAATCAGCAATCCGCGGTACATAATAATATTTACATGTAATATAAACTACTGTCTGTTTTCAATACATACCCTGTATGGGGTATTTTTAGAGACTCGCCCACAGGGAAAAAAATTGACTGGCCTGCTTAATTTTTCTTACAACTTACCGTTCTTTATCTCTTCCACCACGCCCGGGTCAAGTAAGGTTGAAATATCCCCCAGGTTCTCAGTTTCTCCTTCCGCAATTTTTCTCAGGATCCGTCGCATGATCTTACCGCTTCTTGTTTTGGGTAACCCGGATACAAATTGTATTTTATCCGGCCTGGCAATAGCGCCGATGATCCGGGTTACTGTTTGGAGAATATCCTTTTTGGCCAGTTCATCATCCACGTGTTTACTATTGAAAATTACATAAGCATAAATTCCCTGGCCTTTGATATCATGTGGGTACCCCACTACAGCACTTTCCACAACACCTGCATGCATGTTAATAGCATTCTCAACCTCGGCGGTACCCAAACGGTGACCACTGACATTCAGCACATCATCTACCCGGCCGGTAATACGGTAATTACCCTGTTCATCTTTTAAGGCACCATCTCCCGTAAAATAGAGATTTTCATAAGCGGTAAAATAATTCAACCGGCATCGTTCATGATCACCCCAGGTCGTTCTTAAAATCCCCGGCCACGGTGCTTTGATACATAAATTACCAGCTGTAATTAAAGCCCCTACTTCAGCGGGGTTTGGGGAGGCTTCTTTTCCATTTTCATCCACAAGCACCGGTTGTATACCCGGCAAAGGCAATGTAGCCCAACTTGGTTTGGAAGGTGTGACTCCCGCAAGATTAGAAATTAAGGCACCACCTGTTTCCGTTTGCCACCAGGTATCAACAACCGGGCATTTCTTCTTTCCTATATTTTCATCATACCAATGCCAGGCTTCTTCGTTAATAGGTTCACCAACTGTTCCCAGGATTTTTAAGGAAGACAAGTCTTTCCCTTTCAAGGGTTCCAAACCAAAACCCATCAAACTGCGGATGGCAGTTGGAGCTGTGTAAAGAATATTCACTTTATGCTTGTCAACTATTTCCCAGAATCGTCCGGCATCAGGCCAGGTAGGAATTCCTTCAAACATAAGTGAAGTAGCCCCTGTACTCAACGGGCCATATACGATATAGCTATGCCCGGTTATCCAACCAATGTCTGCTGTACAAAAATGAATATCGCCGGGATTATACTGAAACACATTTACAAATGAGTAAGTTGTCCAGACCATATAGCCGGCGCAGCTATGCACCACGCCTTTTGGTTTTCCTGTGCTGCCGGAGGTATATAATATAAACAAGGGATCTTCAGCATCCATTTCTTCAGCAGGGAAAGACACTACGCCCTCTTTTTCAATCTGTGATTCGGCATGTTCCATTTCATCCTCCCACCACACATCCCTTCCCTTGAGCATGGAGACCGGTGTTCTCGTCCGGGTATAAACAATTACTCTCTTCACTGTTTTGTTTCCGATCAATGCATCATCTATTACTGATTTCAGCGGAATATCTTTTGAACCCCGGTAAGCACCATCACAGGTAATAATATATTCCGCCTGTGCATCATCCAACCTGTCGGCTATACTCTGTGCAGAGAAACCGCCGAAAATAACACTGTGGATGGCCCCTATCCTTGCACAACCCAACACGGCATAAGCCAGCTCAGGTACCATGCCCATATAAATACAGACCCGGTCACCTTTTTTTACGCCATTATTTTTTAATACCTGTGCAAACTGGCAAACCCGTTTATGCAGCCGGTTATAGGTAACTACCCGGGTTCTTTCTTCCGGATTATTGGGCTCCCAGATGATGGCCGGTTTATCGCCCATCGTTGAGAGGTGACGGTCAATACAATTTTCCGTAATGTTCATCTTTCCGCCCCGGAACCATTCCACTTTAGGTTCTTTAAAATTCCATTCAAGGACTTTGTCCCATTTTTTCTTCCATTGAAAGTTTTCCGCTACTCCGGACCAGAATGCTTCCGGATCATCCACACTTTTTTTGTAGTCTTTATGATACTGCTCCAGCGATGTGATCTGAAAGGGATATGACATAGACGATCGTTTGTGCCTTAAATGTACGAAGACAAAAATTTCGACAGAATGAATCTATTCTGTATTTTAACCAAATGAACGAAACAGCCAGCAATTCATTTAATATCCGTAAAGTAATTGCCGCATCATCCGTAGGTACGATGATAGAATGGTATGACTTTTACATCTTCGGAATGCTTTCCACCACGATCTCTGCCCAGTTTTTTCCGAAAGGCAATCCTACAGCGGCATTACTGAGTACCCTGGCCATTTTTGCTGCGGGTTTTATCGTTCGTCCATTCGGCGCATTAGTGTTTGGCAGGCTGGGAGATATTATCGGCCGGAAATACACGTTCCTGTTAACCCTGATCTTAATGGGTGGGTCTACCTTTCTTATTGGTTGTGTGCCCAGCTATGAAAGCATTGGTATTGCGGCTCCCCTGTTGGTTTTACTATTAAGGCTACTGCAGGGTCTTGCCTTGGGAGGTGAATACGGTGGCGCTGCCACTTATGTGGCCGAACATGCACCGGCCAATAAACGGGGCTATTATACCAGCTGGATACAAACAACGGCCACCCTGGGTTTATTTGTGGCTTTGGGTGTCATATTACTCGTAAAATCAAATATGCCCGATGCTCGTTTCAATGCAGAATGGGGTGGCTGGCGTTATCCTTTCTGGATTTCTATCCTATTGGTAGGTATTTCCATTTACATCCGGCTGAAGATGAAAGAGTCGCCGATGTTTTCCAAACTTAAAGCAGAAGGAAACACTTCGGTGAATCCAATTAAAGAAAGTTTCCGGCACAAAGGAAATTTCAAAATGGTATTGCTGGCTTTATTTGGTGCCGTGATGGGACAAGGAGTGATCTGGTATACCGGCCAGTTTTATGCACAGAATTTTTTAGAGACCAAATGTTTTATTGGATTTGAACAAAGCCGAACGATCATGCTCTGGGCTATTGCATTCGCAACACCGTTCTTTGTCTTTTGGGGCTGGTTGAGTGATAAGATTGGCAGAAAATGGATTATGCTGATGGGAATGTTGCTTGCAATAGTGACTTACCGGCCTATTTTCAATACGTTTTTAAAAGAAACGAACGTTGTTGAATGGCAAAAAAATAATTCTGTACAACCTGGTGTTCCAAAAATAGTTGAGGATGCCATTAAAAGCGATAGGCTGGTTACTACAACAACCCGGGTTACACTTTCAAACGGGTCGTCATTCACAGAAATTAAAACAGATACGGCTTTTAGTAATCCAGGCCAACCAGCACATCAACCCCATAGTACTTATAAAGACAAACATCTTTCACCAGGAACCTATTGGAAGTTTGTCGCCCTGGTATTTTTATTAATAGTATATGTTACGATGGTCTACGGCCCTATCGCAGCATTCCTGGTTGAAATGTTCCCGACAAAAATCCGGTACACTTCCATGAGCCTTCCTTATCACATTGGTAATGGTGTATTCGGGGGGTTAGTACCCTTTATAGGTTTATTGCTGACAACTTCATTCCCGGCAGATCCCCTGGTGGGATTATGGTATCCTATTGGCATTGCCGCTTTATGTTTATTGATCGGGACCATATACCTGACAAATAAAATTGATAAAAATGTTGATGATTAAAGGCCTCCTCCACAAAAGGAGGCCACCAGAGCACAGCCCCAACTTATTAGAAATATCACCATAATAGTCAAAATCATGAATAAAATAAAAAGAGCACTTGGTATCATCTGGTTATTACTGGCACCGGCAGTTATTTATTTCCTGGTAGATCGGGCCATTTTACATATTGATCCTGCAGGTAAAAAGGATATCAACAACCCCGTTATATGGGTTATCATTATTGGCATTTTTACGCCGATCGCTATCGGGCTGGTTATTTTTGGCTGGTATGCTTTCAGGGGTGCATATGATCACCTGCCTACAAAATCAGATGAATTAGATACCTGACATTTTATTAAGAAGACCTGAATGCCACCGGATGATTTAATTTTTTATGCGGGCCCAGGTAAATACGCAGCAATATCCGGAATGCCGATAACTCAATAAATATAAAACACAATGCCATTAAAATAATCAATACAACCTGGTTGCTGTGAACGTAGGTAAACAACACATCAATACCTATAAAAGCAGCCGTTAACGGAAAGCCCAGCATACCCATCGCTGCAATCAAAAACAAAAACCCTGTTGTATTTTGTTCATATACATACCCATGAAACCGGTTGAGTGAAATATCTTTATCAATGGCTTTAATTTTTTGCAAACAGTAATAACCCAGTAAAAAAGCCAGCAAAACACCACTTGCATAAAATATAACTTCCACCAGGTTGATATGGTGTGCGTTAAATAATACAGCAGCCATAATAAACAAATGGGCTGTTATCAAATAATTCCATGCTTTTATAGCTGATCCCCGGAATGAAAAAGCAAAAAGAATAACTCCCAAAGCAATACTTATCAAAACAATTGGTAAAGCCCCATCTAATGAAGGAATGCTATTCTGATTGGTATAACCGAGGATCAAAAAGGCAGTACCGGCAACTGCAAGAACTGCAATGAAAATTGTAGACTGTAAAAATTGTAACTTCCTTCCAAGCCATTTAAAAGGGCTCCACAGATATGTAAACATGATAGTATCCAGATTCCACTCTTTAATGCCCAGTATATATATGGAAGCTTTTATTTTTGATACTACTTTTTGTGTTGGCTTGATGTAATGAAAAAATTGGTGATGTACCAAATAGTTTAACACTGAAGGTGAAACCAATAACTGGTAGGTTCTTAAAAAAGCATTGCCGGCAAAATGAACCAACACCAGCCAGTGAAAACCCAAAGCCACTTCAATAAACATCAAACCAATTTGTGCCGCAGATGAATAAGCGATTTGTGTTTTAACGTTTGGTTGCACCCTGGCTATCATGGTAGCCATTATTGCTGTTAATGCGCCAATTGCAATGATGACAATTTTTGCCCAAAGCATATCTTCCCAGAAAGGATGGGTACGCAACAATAAAAAAACACCAATATGTACACTCAACGAACCATAAAAAATGGCTGAAGATGCCGTAGGACCTTCCATAGCTCTTGGAAGCCAGGTAGTAAAAGGAAACTGTGCTGACTTAATGGTAGCCGGCAATATAATCATACAAACGATAAAGATAGCCATGCCTGTTTGATTCGCCGCATCAGCAATTTTCTTTGCTTCTCCCAATTGAGAAAAATTGATATTCTGATGTGTAAGATGATGCATCATCCACATGGCCAGCATAAGCGCCACATCACTGATACGGTAATTTGAAACTGCCTTAAATGCATTTTTTACCGGCAAGTAGCGATTACGGTAAAAAGCAATTAATATAAAGGAGCAAATACCTTTTATTTCCCAGCCAATAAAAAGAGTTTCAAAATTGCCAGCTAAGATGATAAAGTTATAAGCCGTGGCAAATAGTAATATTGTATTAAAAAAACGTTTATAGCCTTCATCCCGGTGCATATAATACTTACTAAACGTAGCTACTAAAAAGAATAAGAATGCCCCGGCAATACTGAATACAGCTGTTACTTCATCATAATACAATTGAATGGCAAAAACAAAATGGTCTGTTTCATATAGAGTTGCCACCTTATAACTGATCGGTTCAAGTTCATTTAGTAACCACCCAACAAAAAATGATAGGGCAATTAATATATTGGAGACTTTTGCAAATCGAACAATTTTTCCGATGGCTTTTTCGCTTTTGTTTTGCCATAAGAGCGTAGCAAAAAAAGCCAGCAAGGGAATTGCGACAAATAAAATAAGTAATTGGTACATTTATTATTAAAATTTTTAAAAGCCCGGTAATGACAATGCGACTAAAACTGTTTTATGACCCACCCCAATTTCTCAAAGCACTTTGCTTTCTTAATTTCCCCCTTCCTCCGAAGGAGTCCTTTGGACAAGCGGGTAAGTTTCCCTTAATGTCTATTTTCTTTACAATTTATCATATTTAAATAATGACTTTATGACCTAAGTCTCCCCTTTAGGGGGACAGGGGGTTAGTCCAGCAAATACACCGGCAAGTTCTCTTCCGTGGCATGCACAATATGATTCGTTTCCATTTCCTTTGCCCCTTCTATAAATTCTTCCATATTGTGAATAGTTTTTATTTCACGGGCATTAGTTATAGGTTCATATTTTGTAAACGCACCGTTCTTGAAATAATAAAACTGTTTCTCTTCCGGGTGGAGTGCCACAATATGTACCCACTCATTTTTATACCATTCAAATACTTCCGGTGAAGACTGTATAGCTTTCAACACAATATCAGGCTGGTGTTCTACAATCACCAGCAACCTCACCGGATCATGCACTTCAATCATTTGCCAGGGAAGTCCGGGCCGCAGATCACCGTCACTGCTATTGGCCACGCCAAATAAGCCCATCACATTATGTGGTAGTTTGGTTCCGGCTCCCATTTTAATATTATCAACCCTGGAGAAATAATATTCCAAATTAATACCACCGCAAACCAAACCGATAGGCCGCATGACCGCAGTTAAGATGGCGCCATCCGGGTCAGTGGTATAATCATAACTATTTAAGAAGGCTCTTCTATCAAGAAATAATCTTTTGGACGTTTGCCTGCGGCCAATGATGGCTAAAGTATTGGTGCCATGTCCCAACTCTGGCCTTGGCTCAAACAAGGAAACCGAACGACTGTGTATTGCTTTTCGTACCTGCGCCAGCTCCTGTTTGGTATTGATGGATGCAAATCGCCGGCTTCTTTCTTTTGCATTCAGGTTTAAGGCCGTTTCAAAATTTTGCTTGTTAATAAGGTGTCTTTGTGCATTTTCAGTCGTCAGTATAGCTTCATCATAATAACCCCAAACATCAGCAGCCGTATCATGCATACTGCCAATGAATTGCGTGGTGTCCGGAATTACAATTCCTTTCGTTTCTAATATCTCCCTTACCTTTTTATGATTTAAAATATACGACTGCACCCTTGCATTGGTGGCACCGGGTCTTCCGCTGCAGGCACCACAATCATGTGCCCCGTGGTGCGGATTGTTGGCACTACTGCTGCCATGTGCAACAAAATAAACAATGGGTGCAAAATTTTTGACCAGGCCAATTCCACGCAAAAAATTCTCGCCTCTTGTTACCATTTCATCCAATGTATAGCCAATTTGCAAGCCGTTTTCTATATCTGCCGGATTTCTGTTCTCTATAGTAAGATTGATAGCTTATCCATGTGTGCATACGCATCAGAAATAGCCGGGCTCATTTTCGGACGGAATAGCAACTGTATTTTTTTTAAAAAAGCCCAAAAGCCAAAACTGATGCTCAATAAAAAGCCTGATAAAATGCCATGTGTAAGTTTAGTATAAATCAGTTCATCTTTTCGTATTGATTTGGCATCATGTTCTTTAATTAAATATTTTGGTGTGACCGGGGCCGGGCAAAGTTTATCATAAAACTTGCCGCCTTCCTGCTGAAAATAAAATTCCACACCGAAGAAGCCGGGGGCACCGAAAGTTTCCGCTTTTTTATCAACTGCTTCAATGTGACGGCGGATAGAGTCTTCTCTTTCATCAATACAGAAGATGGCCTGAAGGGAAAGTCCGGCCTCCCTTCCCTCCGCAGGAGGGTTCTTAGAATCTGAAATTATTGAGGTCGCTTTGGAATTGACGGAGTTTGAAGTCCCCCCTTGCGGGAGATTTAGGGGGGCTGCTAACAATATCCCTTTCAACACGGAATCATAATAACTCCATTCAAAAGCATCCTGCCATAGTTCGATAACTTCAGCTAATTCTGTTTTGGGTACATCGGCAAATAAATCAAGTGGCGGTTCAATAACATGAGTTGCCAAAGGCTGCCAATTATTTCCCAGGGCATGGTTTAAAGCATCCAGCTCCATCAGCAATTCAAACTCCAGTAATTCTTTCAGGGTAATCTGCTTCCGGTCCAGCAATGTGTGTGGATTATCTTCTACCGCACTTACAAAGCCACTCCATCCGGGATGGGCAAATTGCTGGTCGAATAAATATTGCCCAAAGTACTCTTCCTTGCCAACAATCATTTTTAAAAGTTCGGGTATGGAATAATTGCCTGATAAAAAATTTTGCCTGACTTTTTTCGTCTTAAAGAAACTGACAAAACTATTTTGCTCCATTTCTTTCAGGCTCACCATAAAAGGTTTATTCACCACCGGGAAACTATCAATGGCAATACCCTGGTCTAAAAAGGCACAAAGAATACGAAATAAAAGGGGGTGAACTTTATTATCTAAATCCAGGTGATAAACATCTTTCCATTGTTTACGCAGCTGCCCGATACGGGGATGATTGATAGTGTCATAGTCTTTGCTGATGAGTTTTTTTTTCCAATCTGTCACAGCTTCTTTGCCCTGCCCGACTTCGTCATTCACGCGGGCTTTTTTATTCGCAATCACCATTTGCAGCACATCCTCCCGTATTCTCCCGGTTGTATACATTTCCCGGTATTCCGGCAATTGTAAATGGACCTGGAAGCCGAATATTTTTGAAGCTTTAAAAATAGCATCATAAAATTTCATGTGCTGAAAAGCATGTAAAGAATTATGATGAATAAAATCTTTCAATGCCTGCTGTGCCGGCAGAAAATGCTTTAGTTCATGAATAACATGTGCCTCATTAAATGAATGATCGTTCATAAAAATAAAATTGGGTTGTAGAAAATCTACAACCCTTTTAAGTAATTAATGCCTTAGTTCTGCCACACTAAACTCCGGATTTTTTTCGTCCCTGATATACGTTACATCATCATAAAATTCAACTGTACCGGATTCAATATTGTACATTGCCCCGACTATACCTATTTCTCCGTTCTCAACCATTTGCTCTAAAATAAAGCTGCGTTCGATAATGTTCTTAACACCCCTCTTTACATTAATAGTGGCTACCTTTTCTACAAATTTGCCATTTTTGGAATTTCGCTTTTCAACATTCGTAGTTTCAGCCTCTGCATAAACAGCCGGCTGTATTTTAGACAGAAGCTCTGTAAGATTACCCATTTCTACATGGTCGCAGGCGCCTTTCACGGCTCCACATTTGGTATGTCCTAACACAACAATCAGTTTTGAACCTGCCACTTTACAGGCAAACTCCATACTACCGAGAATATCTGTATTAACGATGTTACCTGCAATACGTACAGAAAAAATATCGCCCAATCCCTGGTCAAAAATCAATTCGGCCGATGTCCGGCTGTCAATACAACTGAGTATAGTTGCAAAGGGCCATTGGCCATCCCGGGTATCGTTTGCCTGGCCTAATAAATCACGTTGTGCTTTTAAATTTTTTATAAACCTTCCATTGCCTTCTTTTAATATTTCCAAGGCCATTCTGGGTGTTAGATTAGCCTGAGTTTCTTTTGTATGTGCTTTCATTTTTAAATTTAATTTTAATGTACAGATTGTACATGTGAATAATTTTCGATTTTATAGGCTTCTTTAAAGCCGATTAATTGCAGTTTGATATTTTTCAACGGCACCTTGATATCCCTGAATTCCTTTATCAGTTCAAGGACATCATAATCTATATAAGTTGTATTCGATGCATCTATTACTACGTATGAATTTTCGGGCATATGGTCTAATGTTTGCCGGATGGCAGCTTTGTTAAGAAATGAAACTTCTTCAGACAGTCGTATCCGGATCGTATCTCCTTCCTGGTGTTCTTCCTTATGGAAATAATAAGAATTTTTAAGGTTCCCATGCAGAATGGCGCCAGCAGCTGCGATGATGCCAGCGAAGACTCCAATGATAAGGCCCTTACCGCTTAATGCAGGTATTACGGCAAATAAATCAATGCCGATTATTACTACTACCGTTACAATAAATGGGATAAACTGATATTTACCTGCCTTCCAGAATCCTTTAAATACAGAAGGTTTGGCTAATTTATAACCAGTTAATAGTAGAACCGCAGCCAACGCTGATAAAGGAATTTTATTAAGTAAGCCTGGAATGGCCACTATAGAAATCAATAATAATACGCCATGTATAATGGCCGACATTTTTGACTTTGCGCCTGCATTTACATTGGCACTGCTTCTTACAATTACACTGGTTACAGGTAGTCCACCTATTAAACCTGCCACTGAATTACCTACTCCCTGTGCAAATAATTCTTTGTTGGTATTAGTTATTCTTCGTTGTGGATCCAGGTTATCAATAGCCTCAATACTTAATAACGTTTCTAATGAAGCTACCAATGCAATAATAACCCCATAAACAATTACTGTTCCGTTCAAAAACCCATTAAAATCGGGTAATGAAAAGAAGTTAAAAAATTCATTGGCTGAACCTGCCACCGGTAATGTAACCAAATGTTCATTTTCAATTGCCAGTTTACTCCCTATACCAATCCAGATTTGATTAATAACAATAGAAAGTACCACAGCTACCAAAGCGCCGGGTATAAAGGGAAACTTTTTCTTTATGACAGGTTTATCCCATAATATCATGGTAGTAATGGAAAGAATACAAATAATCACTACCCCTATTTCAACATGGTGTAGTGGCTGCAGCAGCTCATTCATATTTTCATTTCCAAAAGGGAAGAGTTCTGTTAAATTTCCTTGCTCATCTTTATCATAACCAAAAGCCTTAGGGATTTGTTTGGCGATAATCAAGATACCGATACTGGTAAGCATACCTTTAATTACACTACCCGGTATGTAATTGGCAATACCACCTAATTTGGCCAACCCAAGTAACATTTGCAAGATGCCGGCAATAAGAACGGCACATAAAAACAACCTGAAATCGCCGATAGCTATAAGTGCACCAAAAACTAATGTTGCCAAGCCTGCGGCTGGCCCACTTACACTCAATGCGGAATTACTTAAGCCGGCAATTACAATACCACCCACAATACCTGAGATAATACCACTAAAAAATGGGGCACCACTGGCCGATGCAATCCCTAAGCACAATGGCAATGCCACTAAAAAAACAACTAAACCTGATGGTAAATCAAACTTCAGGTTTTTCAACAACCCTTTGTTCATACGTTTTGAATTATATAAATATTAAAATGGATTAAATACACCTTTATGGCGTAAGCTCATCAATAAATAATGTAAGAGGAATATTATCCCTGATCAGGGGGCATTTCGGGCAATGATAAAAAGCCCAGGGTCTTAACAAGGTCATTTTTCAGATAGAAATCAGGAACGTTTTCTATCAAAGGAAGTAGCTTAATGTTTGATAAACCCTTGTCTTTTACTTCTTCTTCTTTTTCTTTTTTCTCATTGTCTTTTTTCTCGTCAGCTTCCTGTGTATCCATTAACAAACTAACCGAGCTGTAGTTGCGGAATAAAGGTGTTGCTATCTCTACGGTAAAGGAGATAAGAAGTATCAGCACCAGTATTTTGTAAATGAATTTCCGCATGGCTGGCAAAAATAACAGCTAATGCCATTAAATAGTTCATTTTTTTGTCACTTTTTTTAATAAAAGCATGAGTTCTTTTATATTGAACGCGCTTAAATACAAAGAGTTAGTGCTAATTTTGAATAAATACCCTTTTTCATGAAGCCATACGAGGTGTTATTGAACGACAATAAGCATTGGGCTGCAAAAAAGCTGGCCGAAGACCCTGGTTTTTTTGAACGATTGCTCCATGTTCAATCACCCGAATTTTTATGGATTGGCTGTAGTGATAGCCGCGTACCGCCAGACCAGATAACACAAACAGAACCGGGGGAAATATTTATTCATCGTAATGTAGCCAACCTGGTGGTGAATACTGATGTGAATTTAATGAGTGTAGTAGATTATGCGGTCAACCATCTGAAAGTAAAACATGTGGTAGTCTGCGGACATTACGGATGTGGTGGTATTAAAGCTGCTATGTCTAATATTGATTTTGACCAGGTACTAAATATGTGGTTGCGGAGTATTAAAGACATTTACCGCTTTCACCGTAAAGAACTCGAAGCTATTCCGGATGAGAATAACCGGATAAACCGGATGGTGGAACTAAATGTAAAAGAACAGGTTTTTAATCTTGCCAAAACAGCCATCATTCAAAAAACATGGAACAATGAACAACGGCCAGACCTGCATGGCTGGGTGTATGACCTGCACGACGGATTAATAAAACCGGTGGTGGAAATGAAAGCTGGTACTGACATTGACCCCTTGTATGAATATGATGATTTGTAGAAACCCTATTTCATTAAATAATGCTGCAAAATAAATGCACCGGCCCCTGCCAGGTAACCAATCAATGCCAGCCAGCCAATCTTTTTCATATACCAGAAGAATTCTATTTTTTCCAAACCCATAGCAGCCACACCAGCGGCAGAACCAATAATCAGGCAACTGCCCCCAGTACCAGCACAGTAAGCCAGAAATTCCCAGAAAAAATGTCCTGTAGGATATTGTTCCAGCCCATACATCCCCTGTGCAGCCGCTACCAACGGTACATTATCAACGACTGCAGACATCAAACCGATGGAGAGTGTGATAATTTTAATATTGCCTATAGAATTATTCATCGCAATAGCAAGATCAGAAAGCACTCCGGTTGCCTGCAAGGCAGCAATACTCAATAATATTCCGAGGAAAAATAAAATGCTCGGAGTATCTATTTTTCGCAATGCATGATTGACAGACAACTGGCCTCGTTCCGCTTCATCTTTTTCGCTGTGTATCATTTCAGTTATTACCCACATTACTCCCAGTCCCAATAACACACCCATATAAGGTGGAAGATGTGTGACTGTTTTAAAAACAGGAACAAAAAGGAGACTTCCAACGCCAACCCAGAATACCGTGTTTCTTTCTCTTTGGGTATTGGAAAATTCTTTTTTTTCTGCTGTTTCCTCAATTCTTTCTGCATTTCCTTTTACCTGCCGGCTGATAATAAAAGCAGGAACCAAAAAACAAACAAGGCTTGGCAAAATGGTTTGGACAATGATACTTCCGGCAGTAATCTGCCCGCCTATCCATAGCATCGTGGTCGTCACATCTCCAATAGGACTCCAGGCACCGCCGGCATTTGCCGAAATGATAACCAATCCCGCAAATAATAAGCGGTCCTTTTTTTCCGGAATGATTATACGTAACAAGGATATCAATACAATGGTAGTGGTAAGATTATCCAATACTGCCGAAAGGAAAAATGTTATAAACCCGATTATCCAGACTAATTTTCTTTTACTGGTGGTATTGATGCGGGTGGTAATTATTTCAAATCCATCGTGTGCATCAATCAGCTCAACAATTGTCATAGCCCCCATCAGAAAAAATAAAATACCCGCTACCTCTCCCAGGTTTTCAGTTAACAGATGAGCCGGCGCCTGTTTGTCATTAGCATAAAGGGCAAATATGGTCCAGCATAACACCCCGGTAATAAGTGCCGTAGCTGCTTTGTTTATTTTCAAAGGATGCTCCAGGGCAATAGCAGCATAACCCATGATAAAAATTATTATAATACTGGTGACCATAGGTTATAAAAATACAGAAATAAGTAGCCGTAAAAGTCAGTGTTTCCATTTTAAGGTTTTGATGTAGGTTTGCAGTATGTCCATTGAAGTAAAAAACCTGCTAAAAGAATACGGCGCACAAAAAGCCGTAAATGCTATTTCCTTTAAAGTCGGTAAAGGTGAAATTGTTGGTTTCCTGGGACCCAATGGTGCCGGTAAATCTACTACGATGAAAATCATTACCGGTTACCTGCAACAAACCAGTGGCGAAGTTTTTGTATGTGGCATTAATGTAGCAGAAGAACCCCTGGACATAAAGAAAAAGATTGGGTATTTACCGGAACTGAATGCGTTATATTATGATATGTATGTACGGGAATATTTAGGATTTGTGGCGGAAGTACATAAGGTCAACAGTCCACGGTCAACGGTCGACAGAGTGGTTGATCTTGTAGGGCTTACTCCTGAATCAAAGAAAAAAATAGGTCAGCTTTCCAAAGGATACAAACAACGGGTAGGACTGGCCGCTGCGTTAATTCATGACCCGGAAGTACTGATTTTGGATGAACCTACCACAGGATTGGACCCCAACCAGATAGTTGAAATCAGGGAAGTGATAAAAAAACAAGGAAAAAATAAAACAGTGCTTTTTTCTTCGCATATTTTGCAGGAAGTGGAAGCGATCTGCGACAGGGTTATCATTATCAACAAAGGTGTATTAGTGGCCAATGACACACTCAGCAATTTGCAAAAAGGAGATAAAGACAATCATTTCGTTATTGTACAATTCAAGGATCCCCTTGATAAAATAATTTTTGAGGGATTAGATAGTATAACTAAAACGGAGCAATTACAATCAACCCGGTTCAAACTACAAACCGGGAATCCTGAACTTGTAAGAAAGCAACTAATGGAAATCGCTTTGCAGCAAAACCTGAATATTGTTTCACTGCAAAGCGAAAATCAAAGTTTAGAACATATTTTTAAATCCCTTACGAATTAGAATCCTTTCTTGTCTGTAGGGTTAGCCGTCTTTCCTTTTTCAAAATCTCCACCGTAAACCGTTACCAGTTTTGATTTGTCGAAGTATTTCCGGAGTGCCGTATTTACCTGCTCCAGGCTTAACGATTTAACCTTATTCTCAAATTCATTGAACTGGCTAAGATTCCGGTCGTTCTGCAGAAAAGTACGGATGATAGCAGCCAGGTTCTCATTACTGCCCAGCGTTGTTTTATTCTGCTCCAGCCAGCTCCCAACAGATTTTGACAACTCCTCCTGTGTAAAGCCTCCTTTAATGGCTTTGTCCACTTCCTGGTTCAGGGCCGAGTCTATCCGGCCTTTGTATAACGGGTTAAACATAGCATACACACCCCAGTTGCCGGTATTGTATTTGTATTCCACATTTATAAAACTACCTGCGCCATAACTCATTCCTTCATTTTCCCGAAGCCGTTGTGCTATTCTTGAAGAAAGAAAAGCCCCACCACCCAATAATTCATTCGCCATGATCACCGCCGGGTAGTCGGGATGTTTCCGGGAAATATTAATGTTCAAACCTCCCAGCATCATCGCATTTGTTTTATCCGGCGTTTTGATCGTTTCGGTAATGGCTTTGGTTTCAAAATACTGGGGTTCCACTTCTTTAAAAGTTTCTTTGCTGTTCCATTTACCAAAGGTGCTTAGTAAAAACGCGGTTACGGACTTCTTATCTAATTCTCCTACAAAAGAAGAAATGGAATTATTGGCTCCGTAAAAATCTGTATAATATTTTTTTACATCGTCTAATTTCACTTTTGACAGTTCTTCCAGGTTCTCATCGGTTGTAGCAGCATAATACGGATGCCCCTTCGGATAACGGCTCAGCAACTGGCCTAATTTTTCAGATGCCAGGGTTTGGGGGTCACTTTTGCCGGACTCATAATTGGCTTTTGTATCCAGTAGTATTTTATCAAACTCCGACGCATCAAATTTTGGATGCAGCAGCATATCTTCCAATAGGGCCAGTGCTGCTGCCAGGTTTTGTTTATCGGTATTGACATTTATAGATAATGAGGTTGAGCCTCCCGAAAAAGAAATGGTCGTTTTTATACGATCCAGTTCATCGGCTATCTGCTTTTTCGTTCTGGTAGTAGTCCCGGTAATGAGCATATCCGCCAGCACAGCTCCCGTCTCAGATTTATCCTGCAAACTCTTTACATCCCCAAAACGCAGTGTCATTGAGGCCGTAATCTTATCGCCCTTAGTGGGTTTTTCCAGTAAGGCATATTTTCCCCCGTTGGGCAACGTGCCGTATTCGGTATTTTTATTAATGTTCTCAATAGTATTTTCGAAATTGGTTTTTTGTGCGGCTACATCTTTTCCTTTGTAATTATTTAATAAACTTTTTATATCGGGGGTTTCTGCCACCACCGTTCTGTCGGGGGCAGCATCCGGTACAAAAACACCCACGGTCCGGTTAGAGGGTTTATAATACTTTTTTGCCGCAGCCTGCACATCTGCTACCGTCAATTTTTCAATTCTATCTCGGTATAAAAAAGCCAGGCGCCAATCTCCTGCGCCTATATATTCGGTAAGGGCAACTGCAAATTCAGTTGTTTTACTCTGGAGATCTTCTGCATATTTCAGGATCGTGTTTTTAGCACGGGTCAGGTCTTCTTCCGTAAATGTTATGCTGTTGATAGCATCCATGGTTTGCAGCAACACCTGCCTGGCACTGTCAATACTTTTCTCCTTAGGTACTTCCACCTGAAAATAAGAAAATCCCGGGTCATGCAGGGTTTGCGCATACCCGTATTCTTTTGTGGCCAATTGCGTTTCAATTAGTTTTTTATACAAGATCCCGGAGGGATCATTGGTCAGTATCTGGATCAACGCGTCATTCGCTGCGTAATCTTTATCGGCGAGTGAAGGCGTATGATAAGCCATGCCTATATACTGGATATCACCAGTACGGCGGAGTGATACATTTCTTTCACCATCCTGAGCAGGCTCCATGGTATAGGTTGGTTGCAGAACCCTTGACGGTTTAGGTATCGGGCCAAAATATTGCTGTACATAGGCCAGTGCTTTTTTCTCATCAAATTTTCCGGCAATAATTAATACTGCATTATCCGGCTGATAATATTTTTTGTAAAATATTTTCAGGTTCTCCGCTTTCACCCGTTCAATATCTTCTTTACTGCCGATGGTTGATTTGCCATAGTTATGCCAGAGATACATAGCGGAAAGGATCCGTTCATTCAGTACCCCACCCGGATAATTTTCTCCGATCTCAAATTCATTTCGAACCACACTGAATTCTTTCTTTAATTCTTCCGGTAATATTTTTGAATTCACCATCCGGTCCGCTTCCATATCCAATGCCCAACGAAGGTTTTCATCGGAGGCAGACAGTATTTCATAATAGTTGGTACGGTCGTACCAGGTAGTGCCATTGGCCGAAGCCCCTTTATCCGCAATCGCTTTTTTTATGTCAACAAATTTTTTACATTGTTTGAAAAGCATATGTTCGAGCAGGTGGGCCATTCCGCTTTCGCCGTATCCTTCGTGGCGGGAACCTACTTTGTAAACAATATTCACCGCAATATTGGTTTGTGAACCATCGGGCATCAGCAATACCCGCAGACCATTACTTAATTCAAATTCTTTAATGCCTTCTACTGTTGTTATTAATTTCGGCATTGTCTGAGCCTGAACCGATTTTGTATTTAACAGCACTAATGAGAAACCTAAAGCGAAAAGGATAATACGCATGATTTTATTATTTTTTTTAAAGATAAGGGGATTCCAAAAAAGAAAAGACGTGTTTTCCCCGGGTGGCGGGAGAAAAAAACGGGCGGTGAATAAAGTCCGGGAACCAGGGACATTGAATCCGGAATTTTAACAGAAAATAAAATATCAGGGAGGTTTGGCAGGTCTTTACCGTATGATCGTGATATGCCCTTTTTCGGTAACCTTACTATCGCTGCTGTTGATAAACTCCAAAATCCATACATATACGCCGGGATCCTGAACAACACCCTTGTATTTTCCATCCCATCCTTCGCCATAGGTTTTAGAATAGAAAATAAGATTACCCCAGCGGTTGAAAACAGAAAAACTTTTCAATGATTTCATACCCACCAGGTAGGGTCTTACCACATCATTCAATCCATCGCCATTTGGTGTAAAGGCAGTTGGCAAATAATAACCGGGTTTCTTCAATACCAGCATTTGGATTGTGTCGATGGTAACACAGGTATGTATGTCGCTGATATCAATCAGGTATTTTACATCATCCACTGCATTAAATTTAGTATACTGGGTATTGTAATTGCTTAATTGGGTTTGCGGCCGCCAGTTGAAAAAATATCCGATACTGTCCCTTGCATGAATAAATTGTGAACTTCCCTGGGGCACTGTTATTGACCGGTAAGTAGTTCCTGGCTTTTGCGCATTAATCTGCACTTTTTTGGTAATGGAGACTGGGAAATTTTCACATCCCAGGGCAGTCAGGGCTAATGTGACATTTGTTTGTCCAATGGAATTATAAATAACCGGCAATGGACTTTTCAGAACCGATGAGGGCCCGCCATTATTAAAATTCCAATTATAATTAACCAGTGAGGATCCCCGTTCATCGCTTAAATTATAAAAATACACGGGGCGGTTGGTGCAGATAGAATCCCATTTAAAATCGGCGTTGCCATTGGGCAACACATGCACCAAAGTATTATTGGTGCTGTCTTTGCAACCAAAAGAAGTAGTGGTTATAAGTTTTACTGTATAATTTCCAACAGCTGAAAATGTTTTAATGGCGTCTGTTAATAATTGCGTAGTACCGTCGCTGAACTTCCATAAATAACTCAGCGCTGAACCGTCGCTGACATTGGATGTATTGGTAAAAAGAAAAGAATGATTGGTGATGCAGCCTGAATCATTGCTGGAAGTAAATGATGCCAACGGCACAGCATGTATAGCAAAGGGTTTCGTGACAGTGGAATCTGTGCAACCAAATTGTTGAAGCTGCGCCCAATAATTTCCGGTAACCAATGGTTGATAGCTGATCCCGGTTGCACCGGGTATCGCGTTGGTCCCATCATACCATTGCACAGCCGTAACAGCGTTGTTTACAGATAATATTCCTCCGGACGGATCACCGTTACAAAAATCATTTTTGCCATTCAATAGAATAGAAGTGTCCACCACACGGCCTGTAATGTAAATCGTGTCATAAGAATTACAACCGGATAAAGGGTCAGTTGTATGTACAATAAACTCTGCAGGCGTTGCACCAATAGCCCATGCAACCGGATCTGCAATCGCCGCATTACTTACCTGGCTTGCCGGTGTCCATGAATAAGTATAGGCGGGGTTTGGTAGTGTCCCGATTTGTATTGTTTGATTTATACAAATACTGGCATCAGGACCGGCAACAGATACAGGTATAGGATTAACATTGAAATTAATGGTGGCCGTTGAATCTGTGCAACCAAACTGCTGCACCTGCGCCCAATAATTTCCGGTAATTGTTGGCTGATATGAAAACCCGGTTGCTCCCGGTATTGGTATCAGGCTGTTATACCATTGCACGGCTGAAAGCACATTGTGTACAGATAACGTTCCGGCAGTTGGATCGCCAGCACAATAATTATTGCTGCCATTTAATATTATGGCTGTGTCCACCTGTCTGGAGGTAATATAGGTTGTATCGTAAGAAAAACATCCGGTTAGAATATCTGTAGCTTGTACTATAAACTCTTCCGGGTTAGGTGTAAGAGTCCAAGCCATAGGATTGGAAACGAATTGATTTGACACCTGAGCAGCGGGAGTCCATTGATACGTATAAATAGGATTAGAGGCCGCCCCAATCTGCACCTGCTGGTTTCGGCAAATGTCCACATCAGGACCGGCATCCGCTGCAGGTTTTGTTCCAACAGTAACTGTTGCATACAAAGTATCCCTGCATCCGAATCCGGGATAAGGAATCACAATTACTGGAAAAACTGAACCTACAGCTGGCGGGGGGTTCAGGAATAAAGTCTGTGAAGTAGAAAGCAAATTTGAAAAGGTGTTATCCCACCATTCGTATGCCTGAAAACCAAAAGGAGCTGTAAGTGTTATACTTGAAGCACCCGGGCAGATGGTAGTTCCTGTAATGGCTCCATTGCAATTAGTATTTACATCAATATAGGCATAACCAAAATGTGCAGTAAAAACACAATCATTCGTAATAAACTCCAGTTTTATCGTTTTACCAATAAAAGCATTTAAGTTAATTGTTATCGGAGTCCAGTCTTTATAATAAACTCCACCACCCAAAGGTGAAGGCAAAAACCCTGGCAGAGAGGAAGATGCTATAAAGTCAAAGTCAACACATGGAATGGGTAAACCAGTTGACATATCTGTTATCCTGGCACGAAAACGGGGTTGTTGAAAAAATGGGTGAGGGGGATTGGGATCTTGTAAAACAACTGCATAATGAAACAAAACTGAAAAAACTGTCAGGGTAGAAGGGATGCTGTAGGTATATGAAATACTTTCGGCCTGATGGTTCCCACCACTATTACCAAGTCTTACACTATACCCGCTTCCGTTGGGACAATTTTCTGGAAATAAGCCCCAGGGGTCTGTGCCTGCTGTAGCAGCAGTAATAATTGTATGCTGACCGGGAATCGGAGGCGTTGGTGAAAGAATAAGGTTTCCACTTGGGTCAACAATCCCGGCCTGACAAATCCAATTAGTAAAATCCCTTGTTCAAAATCCAGGTTTGGTGGGCAGAATCCTACCTGAGCTTTTACAGCAGTAAAAGAACTACCGGTCAGCAAAATAAAAAAAAAAGTATTTAATAAGATTACGGCCCATCGCAATTGACAAATTGATACCAAACTTATTCAAAAAAACCCTAACCGGGAAAATTATCAATATCCCGGTAATTGCCAGTTCATGTCTCTTTTATTTTAATATGTTTATCTTCTTGACTGCCTGACCTTAAAGTTCAAACTTTGCTGCTATTCATAAAAACATTGTTTCTTTGCACAGTAAAATAATTCAGGAATCAAACATCAACTAAATTATGAGCTATATAGCTGAAATCTTCGCCCGCCAAATTTTAGATTCAAGAGGGAACCCTACTATAGAAGCAGATGTGATAACCGATGAGGGTGCGATCGGCCGTGCTGCTGTACCCAGTGGTGCCAGTACAGGAATACATGAGGCCGCTGAACTCCGGGATGGTGATAAGAAAAAATATGGCGGCAAAGGCGTATTAAATGCTGTTAAAAATGTCCGGGAGATCATTGCCCCGGAATTATTGGGAAATGATGTAGCTGACCAGACAGGTATTGATGAAATGATGATACAATTAGACGGTACCCCTAATAAAGGAAAGTTAGGCGCCAATGCCATTCTTGCTGTAAGTATGGCCGTTGCCAAAGCCGCAGCAGAAGAAGCCTCCCTGCCTTTATACCGCTATATCGGCGGAACGAATGCAAAGACCCTTCCCATCCCGATGATGAACATACTGAATGGCGGCGCCCATGCAGACAATAAAATAGATTTCCAGGAATTTATGGTAATGCCCATCGGGGCATCCTCTTTTAGTGAAGGTTTGCGTTGGGGCGTTGAAATTTTTCATGCCTTAAAAACAGTATTAAAGAAAAAAGGCTACAGCACCAATGTGGGTGATGAAGGTGGTTTTGCCCCCAACATACAAAGTAATGAAGAAGCCATTGAAACGGTGTTGACAGCCATTAATGTTGCAGGCTATAAAACCGGTTCACAGGTGGTGATTGCTATGGATGCTGCAAACAGCGAATTATGGAATGCCAAAAAGAAAAGATATGTATTTCATAAAAGCAGCGGCAAAGAAATGACCAGCGAGCAGTTAGTAAAATACTGGACCAGCTGGGTAAAACAATATCCTATTGCATCCATTGAAGATGGCATGGCAGAGGATGACTGGAATGGCTGGAAAATGCTTACGGATGCTGTAGGAGCTAAATGCCAGTTGGTAGGAGATGATCTTTTTGTTACAAATGTTACCCGGCTACAAGAGGGTATTGATAAAAAAATAGGGAACGGGTTACTGGTAAAGGTAAACCAGATCGGAACAATAACGGAAACGATCAATGCCGTTACCCTGGCGCAGCATAATGGTTACAATACCATCATGAGTCATCGCAGCGGCGAAACAGAAGATACCACCATTGCCGACCTGGCAGTGGCCTTGAATTGCGGGCAAATAAAAACTGGCTCCGCTTCACGAAGCGACAGGATGGCAAAATATAACCAGCTGCTCCGGATTGAAGAATTATTGGGCGCTTCCGCTGTTTATCCAAAAGGAAGAATTAAATTTGGGAAATAAATGAAACCCCAAACCCCTAAAGGGGCTTACGAAGTTTCATTAAAGATTGTAAACTCCAATTTTAGGAAAACTAAAAAGTCCGCCAGTTGGCGGATAATAGGGTACTATGAAATTACTAAACCACATCCCTGCCTGGCTCCGGAATAAATATCTCATCTCCTTTGCGGCTTTTTGCGTAGTTGTTCTTTTTCTGGACAAAAATGATTTTTTTACCCAACTTGAGCGCCGCAGGGAACTCCGGGAATTGCAGCAAAACAAGCAATTTTATACTACCCGGATAGCCACAGAACGCAAAGAGCTTGAAGCACTTAAGGTCAATCCGGCCACTGTTGAAAAATATGCCAGGGAGAAATACCTGATGAAGCGGGATAATGAGGATCTCTTTGTCATTTCGGAAAATCCCGATCCGCCCGGGGGACAAAGAATTAGTACCCTACACAATAAGGCAAACCTGACTCCCGTTAATATGACGGACATTTCTAATATCTCAGCTACCAAGGACATCTCATATTTCTGGACAATTTAACCGGTTTGCCAATGACAAATTTTACTCCCGAGGACCTTTTATTGTATTTGTACAACGAAACCTCTGCTGAACAGACTTCAGCCATTGAAGTTGCTTTGGAAAAAGACTGGACCCTTCGTGAAAAATTGAATGTGCTCAAAGTTTCCATGCAACGGCTCGACAAAATCACCACTTCACCACGCACTGAAGTTGTTTTGAATGTGATGAATTATGCAAGGGAACGGGCTACAGAAGAAGTACAGTAGTTCAGACAAATCTCAAAAAAGAATTCAGCATGCGTCAAAAGCGGATGCTTTTTTTGACCCCTGCTCCTTATGTTTTCAGAGTCTTCGTTTTCCTAACTTGCAACATGACCCGCAAAGAACGCTATGCATTCGTTATAGATTATTTCGAAATCAATAGGCCGTTGGCCGAAACTGAATTAAAGTTTGAAGATCCCTATGAATTATTGGTAGCTACCATTCTTTCAGCTCAATGCACCGATAAAAGAGTAAACTCCATCACCCCGGCCCTCTTTGCAAAATATGCTACGGTAAAGTCCATGAGTGCCGCCACTTTCGATGACCTCTTTCCTATTATTAAAAGCATTTCTTACCCCAATAATAAAACAAAGCATCTCATCGGTATGGCCATTAAAGTCATGGAACATTTCCAGGGTAAAATCCCGATGACCGTTGATGAGCTGGTGCAACTACCCGGGGTTGGAAGAAAAACAGCCAACGTAGTTACATCTGTTATAGACCGGCAACCCAACATGGCAGTGGACACACATGTTTTCAGGGTCAGCAGACGAATCGGCCTGGTTCCCCAGGCGGCAAATACCCCGCTGGCAGTCGAAAAAGAATTGATTAAAAATTTTCCAAGGGAATTGATTCATAAAGCGCATCACTGGCTTATCCTTCACGGCCGCTATACCTGTTTAGCAAGGAATCCCAAATGTGAAGGGTGTGGTTTGCAGAAAATTTGTCCTTATTTCAAAAAGGGGGATATTAATAAGTTGTTGATATCGTCAATACAAAAAAGTTTACATTTAAAAAATCTCCATCCTTTAAAAGACTGGTTGTAAACATTTGTTTTATGCGTACAATTGGTGTTTTTATTGTTGCACTAATATTGTTTCCATCTTTTCTATTACAGAGAACGATGGAGAATGTAAATAATTCTGCCATCAGTCAGGATAATACATTCCGTTTTCACATTCCTGTCACAAAGCTTCCCGCTTTAATCACCGGGACCAAAAAAAAGGCGGACATTGATACCAATGATATCAAACAAAGTAGTTGGTATGCCAATGCTATAAAACAAATCGAAGAAAACGAATATGAAATAAAGCTGGTTGATAAGTCAACTGAATTTGCAAGCCCTAACCGCCGGCAAAACCTGCGGGCATTTTATACAGCAGATAAATTTTCCCTTGAACCAAGAGCAGATGATAGCTGGAAGTTACAGTTGACAGTGAAAGGAATTTATTCGGGAAAGAAAAAAATTTATTCTCCGCAGGAGAATGTCCTTGCTGCAACAGCGAAAAATAAAATTCAATTTAATCATAATAATAAATTCGCGGTTGAATATATAAATAGTAAAGAAGGCGTAAGGCAAAACTTTATTATACAAAAGCAGCCTGCTTCTCAACTACAAACTATAAACATAAAACTACAAACTAATAATGGCTGGTTCATTAATAAAGTACATGATAAAGAATTAAACTTTGCAAAAATTGAAGGCGATAAACTTTCCAAAAAAATCACCTACAACAGTTTAAAAGTTTGGGATGCAAATAACAAAGAGTTGGATGCTTCATTTTCAGTAAACAAAAATGAGATTTCAATTAATGTAAATACTGAAAAGGCCGTTTATCCGATAACAGTTGACCCTCTTAGTACCACACCTGCAACCATACTGAATGGCATCAGTATAGGTGATCAATTCGGATGGAGTGTTGCCAGTGCCGGTGATGTAAATCGGGATGGGTATAGTGATATGATTGTAGGAGCTCGGGGTGTATCTACTTCTACTGGTGCAGCTTATATTTTTCTCGGAAGCAGCACAGGATTATCTACTTCTCCTGCAACTATATTGAATGGTCTTAGTATAAATGATTTTTTCGGATATAGTGTTGCCAGTTCCGGTGATGTAAATGGCGATGGATATAGTGATGTGATTGTAGGATCTCCGGGTGTATCTACCTCTACTGGAGCAGCTTATATTTTTCTCGGAAGCAGCACAGGATTATCTTCATCTCCTGCAACTATATTGAATGGTCTTGGTACAAATAATTCTTTCGGTAGTAGTGTTGCATGTACTGGTGATGTAAATGGTGATTCATATAGCGATGTGATTGTGGGGGCTCAAGGTGTATCAACCTTTACAGGTGCAGCTTATGTTTACCTCGGAAGCAACACAGGATTATCTTCTTCTCCTGCAACTATATTGAATGGTTTTGGTATAAATAATCTTTTTGGTGAGAGTGTAGCTAGTGCCGGTGATATAAATGGTGATGGGTATAGCGATGTAGTTGTAGGTGCTCCTGGTTTATCTTCCTCAACCGGTGCAGCCTATGTCTTTCATGGGAGCAACACAGGATTATCTGTTTCTCCTTCAACTACATTGAATGGTCTTAATACAAATGATTGGTTCGGTGTTAGTGTTGCCAGTGCCGGTGATGTAAATGGCGATGGGTATAGTGATGTGGTTGTAGGAGCTTTTGGAGTAACAACCCAAACAGGAGCAGCCTATATCTTCCACGGAAGCAGCACAGTCTTATCTGCTCTTCCTGCAACTATCCTAAACGGTGTTAGTGCAAGTGGTTTATTCGGAGTCAGTGTTAACTGCGCTGGGGATATAAATGGCGATGGCTTTAGTGATGTAATTGTGGGAGCTCGGGGTGTATCTACTTCTACAGGTGCAGCTTATATTTTCCTTGGAAGCAACACAGGATTATCTGCTTCTCCCTCAACTACACTGAATGGTATTACTATAAATAATTTTTTTGGGTTTAGTGTAGCCACTGCTGGTGATATAAATGGGGATGGTTATAGCGATTTAGTTGTAGGTGCTGATGGTGTGTCATCCAATACTGGTGCGGCCTATACTTATCATGGCGGCCCCGATGGTTTAACTGTTTCAGCTTCTATCACCCGGACCGGTATTAGTACCGGAGATTATTTTGGAGTCAGCGTTGCCAGTGCTGGTGATATAAACGGCGATGGATTTAGTGATGTGATTGTGGGATCTGAAAAAGTATCTACCAATACAGGGGCGGCTTATATTTTTCTTGGTAACGCAACAGGATTACCTTCTTCACCCACCAGCACTTTGAATGGAACTATACCAGGCGGTTATTTTGGTCACAGTGTTGCCTGTGCCGGTGATGTGAATGGTGACGGATTTAGCGATGTAATTATTGGTGCCTTTCAAGCGAATTCTTTAAAAGGCTCAGCTTCTTTATACCTCGGTAGCGCTTTGGGGCTATCTAGCCCTCCTTCGATCAGTTTAAATGGTGTTGCAAATGGAGACCAGTTTGGTGTCAGCGTTGCCAGTGCCGGTGATGTGAATGGTGATGGTTATGGCGACGTAATCATTGGTGCGTATGGAGTAAATTCCAATCAAGGTGCGTTTTATATATATTGGGGAAGTTCTTCAGGATTATCTGCATCCTCCTTTATTATACGAAACGATATTAATAATGTTAATAATGATGCTTTTGGTATCAGCGTCGCAAGTGCAGGTGATGTAAATGGTGATGGCTATAGCGATGTTCTTGCAGGTGCGTACGGCGTCACTTCCTTTACAGGAGCTGCATATTTGTACCTGGGAGGTCCGGTAGGGTTATCTTCTTCGCCTTCTACAACCCTTTCCGGGCTTGCTGCCGGGAATAGTTTTGGTATCAGCGTGGCAGTCGCAGGCGATGTAAACGGGGATGGGTATAGCGACGTAATAATCGGGGCTCATGAAGTAAATTTTTTAACAGGAGCGGCCTATATATTTCTGGGTAGCTCTTCTGGATTATCTTCTTTGATTGCAACAACACTTAATGGAATAACCACTAGTGATTATTTTGGCAAAAGCGTTGCCAGCGCAGGAGACGTTAATGGCGATGGATATAGCGATGTAATAGTGGGGGCCTATTTGGCCCCTTCAGGCTCGGCTAAAGGAGCAGCTTATGTATTTTTAGGTAATGCTGCAGGATTAACTTCTACCCCTTCAACCACATTAAGTGGCATTAGTTTAACAAATTTTTTTGGAAATTGCGTTGCTTGTGTTGGGGATATAAATGGCGACGGCTACAGCGATGTAGCTGCAGGCGCCCCTGGTGTATCTTCCTTACAAGGCGCTTCCTATTTTTATTACGGCAACAGTACAGCGGGTTTACGCAACAACCTGTTTCTTTACAATTCTGATCTAGTCACCCCTATCCAGCAATCCAATATGGCTGACCCCAATTTATTCGGCGCCGGAATTTATGCCAAATCATTTATCGGCAGACAAAAAGGAAAGATGGTTTGGGAAACCGTTTGGAACGGCCAGCCTTTCAGCGGAAACCCGATAACAAATAGTGTTACGGTTACAGCTTCCCAACCAACATTCTCCAATCTTGGTCTTACAGGTACAGAATTAAAATACCTGATCTCTAAACGTGTGGGTCATAAAGCAACTTATTTACGGGCAAGAGTAAAGTATGATCTGGTAACTGCCATTACTGGCCAGGTATATGGTCCCTGGCGTTATCCCGAAAGTTTTTTAAGAGGGAAAAGAGATATCGGCTCTGTAGCATTGCCGGTTAAATTTATTTCTTTCAATGTTGTAAAAAAGGATATGTCTGCCTTGCTGAAATGGATAACGGTTGATGAAGAACGGGGTGTTAGATTTGAAATACAACATAGCACAAATGGTATCAGCTTTACATCACTTACTGCTGTTAACGGCAGCAATCAAACCCGCAATGAATATGAATGGCTGCATGTAAACCCGGCAAAAGGAAATAATTTTTACCGCATTAAAGCTGTGGAAAATCAAAAAGAGGTTTTCACCAACACTAAAATCCTGAATTTCAGTGATGCGGCTATGGTCAGCATTTTCCCTAATCCTGCAGTAGTCAACCAGGCATTAAGCGTGGAAAGCGTTTCCATAAAGCTAAACCAACCACTGAAAATCTCATGTACTAATAGCGCGGGGCAATTAGTTTGGCAAAATGAAATAACGGCGACAACTACTGGCAGGCTGATATTTAATTTCCCGGCAATACCCGGCGGGGCATACTTATTGCAGGTACAGGCGGGGCAATGGACAGACAGCAAAAAAATAATTGTTGCAGACTGGTAAATATTTTCGAACAACACTATAAATTAAACTTTGTCAATTATTTTTATTCTATATATTCATCTATAGTATTTTTATTCCTGTTCTCTTTTACGCATCCGCCCCCTCTGACAAATACCGAATTTAAATAATCTTGTAAATGAAAATCTGTTGCAGATGCGAAATTTTTTTTTAGTGCTGCTGGTAGCGGGGATGGTATCTTCTCAATCTCTGAAGGCGCAATATTACTTTTACAACAACCGGTATTATGAAAATAGCCTTACGTTTGAACTCGGAGCTTCGGCTGGGGTCATGAATTGCCTCACCGACCTCGGAGGCAAAAAAGGAGTCGGCAAAAAATTTATCAAAGACCTGAACTGGAAAAATACGAAACTCAGTTACGGCTTCTACCTGGTGGGCATGTACCAGGAAAAAATCGGGTTCCGGCTTGAAGGGACATTTGGATCCATTGCCGGGTACGACAGTATCTTAAAACCCGTAGATCCTGCTTCTAATTCCGATCGCTTCCGTTATGAACGTAACCTGAGCTTTAAAAGCAAGATCGCAGATTTCCAGCTCTCGGTAGAAATACACCCGCTATTTTTTAAAAGTTATGATGATCAACCCCCGGTATTGTCCCCCTATGCTGTTGCGGGCATCGGATATTACTTATTTGACCCGCAGGCAAAACTGAATGGCCAGTGGTATGCATTGCAGCCGCTGAAACTGGAAGGACAGGGATTCAAAGAATACCCAGACCGTAAACCTTATAAACTTGGCCAGTTCAACATTGCAACCGGGTTGGGCGTCAGGTATGAAATCAATTCAATGTTTAATGCAAGGCTTGAACTGGTTCACCGTTTTTTATTTACCGATTACCTGGATGATGTAAGCACCAAATACATTGACCCGAATTTATTTTACAATTATCTGCCAACGAATCTGGCCGCTATAGCTCTGCAATTAAACAACCGGAAAGGCGAATTGAACCCCAGCGATATAACGAATACCGGTGACCAGCGGGGCGACCCCCAAAGACAAGGATTCCTTTTTTTCAATCCAGTTGAAATTCGGAATTACATTTGGACGGGAAAAAAGGTAAATCAATGCCGGTTCCGGTAGCCTGACCAACTGAATTTTGCGTGGTTGACCCTTCTTCATCGCTGACTGCCATCATCACGACCAAATATTCTTATCCTGACGATATTTAGTAGCTTTGTATACATGCACTATTTAATAAACGGCATCAAATAAAATATTTATTATGCAAGACGGAGCCTCACACATACCCGGGTCTTTGGTGCACAGTTCCCTTTCTTTTTGCCCGTTGTTAAACGCGTTGAAAAAAAATATAGAAGAGGGTAATCCCGGGATGAAAAAACTCTATGGAAGCGTGGTTAAAGAGTTTGAATCCCACCCGGAACTCATGAACACCATTACCGATCTTCAGGTACTGACACCTCATACAGAATTGATTGAAGAACTGCTGGCTGCTGTATTTCCGCCTACGACTGCCAATTATATGTATGGGGTTGGCATTCCGTTTAATAATCAGATCGTTTATGCATCGCCCCGTTTTAAAACCATGTTGAAACCCGGCACCCAAGAAATGATCGAACCGGAAGGGATGATAGGCTCAAATTCCAGCCAGGATAAAATGCATTTTGCCTTTGGTTTAGTTCTGAAAAAATTCCTGGGATTTAACAGCCCGGAGACTTCCCGTTCCATCCATCCTTATCTCAATAAAGAAACGGGACTAACCCGTTACCTGGAATTACGTACCGATGCCCGGTTTATTGATGTAAAACCCATTGGAGACATGCCGTTATTGCCGGAGAGTGTATTGAATGCACATACAAACAATATCATGACCACAGCAGAACTGATGGAACAGGTTCCGCTGGACAAATTTACTTTTGAAGGAATCGCTGTTATCCGGGTAAATGATCTGACTGAACAGGAAGTGATAACACAGATTAAGAACCGCCTGCTTGACATCAACGCTTTTTCCGATGCGGCTGTTTATACGGAATTGGAAAAACACATCCAGGATCTTATTGGCTTAAAAGACCTGGCTATTGGCATCACCCCGTTCTTTAAGATAAACAGTCACTATGTTTACTCTGATTTACACAACAACAACAGCATCTTGTTCAAACATTTTCATTCAATTACCGATAAAGATGAAATAAGTGATTACTGCAAGCTGTTGTTCCGGGAAAGTAAACACCCCCTGTTATTTGAAACAATGAGTGAGCAATCATTGAATGATGTACAGTGTCTTCAGTATTATCACCTGGAAGGCGCCCGGAGTCTTATTATTTGTCCGCTGAAAAACCAGCAGGGATTGCTGGGTATGCTCGAAATAAGTTCGGCCATTCCCGGCCAGTTAAAGCCGGCTCATATCGGTAAAATTGATGCCGCTATCCCTTTGTTTTTATTAGGCCTCGAAAAAAGCCTCGAACAACTTAACAGTCATGTGGACGCGGTGATAAAAAAGAAATTTACCGCCGTACAACCTGCCGTGGAGTGGAAATTCACGGAAGCTTCGCTGAATTATATTGTCAATCAGCATCAGAAAAAAGATGCTAAAATAGAACGCATTGCTTTCAGCGATGTACATCCTTTGTACGGCGCCATTGACATCCGTAATTCGTCTACGCAGCGGTCGCATGCCATACAATTAGATCTCGTGGAGCAACTGGAACTGGCTAAAAAAGTAATTACCAAAGCCCAGGCCAACCTAAGCTTCCCGTTATTACAGGAAATAGATTTTATCCTCGATAAATTCATTGTGTCTGCCTCGGATGTTTTGCAATCCGGTGAAGAGTTGAATATCCAGGAATTTTTACAGGGACAGGTCGTGGCCTTGTTCAATCACCTGCACAGTACAGAACCATTAATCAAAAAAGATGTAGAACATTATTTTTCTGTTCTTGATCCTCAAATTGGAATGCTCTATCACCACCGCAAAGAGTATGAAGAGAGTGTTTCCCGTATCAATGATACCCTGGCCCGTTTTATTGATAAAGAACAGGCCGCCGCCCAAAAAGTGTATCCGCATTATTTTGAACGCTATGTAACCGATGGTCTTGAATTCAATATTTATATAGGCCAGTCCATTACACCCCGCAAAAAATTTGATGAGATCTACCTCCGGAATCTGAAAATGTGGGAACTTACAGTAATCGCAAAAGCTGCCCGTGTAACCCATGCACTGGAGAAAGAATTGAGCCTCCCGTTACGGACAACCCAGTTAATATTGTCCCACGGCCAGACACTTTCTATTCTTTTCCGTATTGAAGAAAGAAAATTTGATGTTGATGGCGCCTATAATATCCGCTATGAGATCGTAAAAAAACGGATTGATAAAGCCCATATCAAAGGCACCGATGAACGCCTAACCCAGCCGGGGAAAATTGCGATTGTCTATACCAAGGCCAAAGATGCAGCGGAGTACACCGAGTACATTGAATTTTTGCAAAACAAGGGACTTTTAAAACCCGGAATAGAACATCATGACCTGGAAGAACTGCAGGGCGTTGTTGGTCTTAAAGCCCTCCGGGTGGATGTTAACTTTGATGATGAAAATAAGGAAGAAAAAAAGGTTGAAATGTCGGGCATGACATCACAACAATTGCTGAATAAATAATTTATTGATTAACGAAAGAAGAGGCTGTCTCAAAAAGGTCAATCTTTGTCATATTGAGCTATGACGAAATATGATAAAGATTGACCAGCAAATTTGTATACATTTCGATAAACTCAATGTGACAAATTTGCTGGCTTTTGAGACAGCCTCTTCTTTCGTTTATACGTGTAAGTTAGACCTGTTAAAATTTAAAGCCCATACTTACCAGCGGAATCTTATCTTCTTTCGATATGGCATAGCTGACAGCTATAACAAAGCGGCGCAGTGGTGAAAACCATAATCCGCCGCCATACCCTGTTAACATTTTTTTATCTGAATCATTTTCCTGCCATACTCTTCCTGCATCAAAAAAGGCAAATACACCAATTGCTGCGGGGAAAAGATAGGTTTTAAGGTTGGCCAGCTTCAGGCGCAGTTCTGTCTGATTATAAAACTTTGACTTTCCGGCAAAACGTTCCTTACGATAGCCCCGCAGGTTATCATCGCTGCCAAGATATTGCGCCTGGAAAAATTCAAACCCTTTTTTACCCAGGTTCATACCGCCGCCGGTTCTGTTGGCCAGGACAAGCCATTCGGGTATCAGTTTCAGGTACACCGAAAAATCACTGTTCAACTGTGTTACCCGGTCGTAGCTGAAATCATTTGTTCCTGATAGACTACGAAGTGTGGTTACCCAGTTTACACCCCTGTCTGGGAGGGCCTGACTGTTTCGGGTGTCAATGGTCAAAGAAAAAATACCGCCAAAATAAGCCTGTCGCTTATATAAAAAAGTCTTGCTATATCCGGGGATGGGGTCATTAACAATATTTCGGACTTTGTTGTATTTATCTGTTGAATCAAAGGAATAGAACTGGTAGGAAGGTCCAAAGCTGATCATAACCTTATCCGAAAAACGGTGACGAAGCTGGAGCGAAATATCACCCAGATCGTAACGAACCCGGTAATATCTGAATTTTTTAGGCTTCGTTTTATCATAAACCGTGTTCACGCCGTACCCAAAAAAATTGGTGGTGTTATTGGGTCCTTTATAAAATATATCGGTAATGATATCTGTTTTATTACCAAAGACCGAGATGAATTCATTATTATATCTCAAATTGACAGCCTTAGTGGAAAAGGCATACGTAGCTTTAAACTGATGAAAAGTTTTATAAGGCGTTTTGCGGAAACCATGGCGAATGATCTTAAGGGTTGGGCCCAGAGAGATGCCATCATCCGGGTTAAATCCTGCCGTAAAAAATAATGAACGGAACGGGTATTTATAGGAAATTCTTTCAAATGAATTAACGGCACTATCGTTAGACATTTTATTTGTAAAAGAACCTTTTATACTGTTATTTCCATCTGATTTATCATAAACAATTCCACCGGAAGATTTGGTGGCATTCTCAAATACATCCTGGCCACCACCGCCAATCATCCGAATTCTTATTTTATCACTGTTCCCCTGCACTACAAATTTATCATCCCCGTCAAAACCGTATAAACGTATTTCCTTGGTAACAAACGGGTCAAATTTTCTTTCATACATCTTTACTGATTGAGCACCGTCTTTATCAACTTTATACACCTGCAATAAAACGGAGCCATCATCATTACGATTTATCGAATACAACTCTTTTTTATCGCTGGAGGTTACACTAACGATCTCTGAAATAAAACGATAATACGCCATCACCTCCCCAACAATAAAGTTGCGGCGATCTTTCAGTGTCTGGATGATCTTGCCGGCTGAGATATCTCTTATTTCCTTAGGCTGTTGTGCCAATGCCTGCTCAATCACCGCATCAGTCATTTTTGACAAAAAGCTTTCAGCTTCCTGTTTCCAGTCTGCTTCCGTAAGTTCATTTAAAAAGAAACGGTCAAGGTTACGGGCAGCAAAATTGAAACGGTTAATATCCCTTGCCTGAGCTTTAAAGCCTTCTAATTGTGGTACTAATGACTTGCTTTTGATGATACCCGGTAAAATTCCCTGGTTGATATAAAAAGCCTGGTCACGGTCTTTGGCTATAGGGAAAAACATTTTGCCTTTGCCATTTTCATTGGCACCCCAGATCCATTGATCTTCATGGCGGTCGAGGTCCATGATAAACATATCCAGGATTCTTATACGTAACAGGGCCAGCTGGTCCACATCATTGTCATTATCTTTCTCCAGTTTTTCGGCCACCTCATCAGTACTATAACCTTTACTTACAGATTCCGGTATTCTTTCTTCATACAGGGCCAGCATATTGGCAAAATCCTTGCGGAATTCTCCCAGGCGCGGATCATCTGGTATATAAACGAGTTTTACTTCATTATAGGGTATCCCGGCAGCTTTTGAAAGGATGGGGATTGATAATGTTGCATAAGGGTAAGAAGCTGAAACTCCATCGGATACCAGGTCGGCAGCAGCTTCACTTTGCAGGTCACCCGGTAATGTTTTACTGGTAATAAATTTAGCGATGGAACGAAAAACATATTGTCTGCCCTGCGGGTCTTCCAGGCGTAGGGATTTAGTTTGCTTACCACCGCCACGTTTTACGGGGGTAAGGCCACCATGTTCAGAAGCCAGGTTAATTACAGGTGCACTAACAGGGGTATTCCATTCTTTGCGGTAGTTGGCTCCCATCCAGGTGGTTCTTCCACCACTGGTACTGAAATGTGATCCCGAGGAAACGGTCGAATCGCCGCGGGATTGGGCCGCAGTTTGGGATAGGGCAAAAAAAACACATACGATAAATAAGCTAAGCAGTCTCATGGTTGCAGGTTTAATAAATAAATAAGTCCGGGAAATTCATTCCCGGAGCAAAAGATACGACTTTTCAAAAAAAAGAATAAAATATGTTAAAATCAAGAATAATATGCCCAAATTAGAAAAAAGCAACAAGGCCAAATAGTATCATAATATCCCATTCAATGATAAACCATAATTTTTATTAAATGTCAGTAATTCGGCAGAAATTTTTCAGTAATTTGGAAACTTTATAATACCCCACGGGGTATGCTCAAAAAATATCGACCTGCAAACAAATAAATTCATTGTTTCTCCGGGTTTAGATTTAAAAATATTGCTTAACAAAGAAGTCGAAAAGGGTGGCAATGAAAAAGAAAATACTGGTTGTAGGTTTACTGCTATTGAATCTGTCACTCAAAGCCCAGGAAGATACTATCGCACAGCGGATAGTGCTGATTGGTGATGCCGGGGAAATTACGGGTGGCCGCCATCCGGTAGTAGATGCCGTCCGGAACCTGATTACCCTGGATAAAAAAACCACCGTCCTTTTTTTGGGTGATAATCTCTATCGAAAAGGCCTACCCGATGACCAGGATGCTGCTTACATTACGAAGCGGGCCATTCTTGATACCCAGCTTACATTAGTCCCTGCGGGTTCCCCGGCTAAATTCCTGATGATCCCCGGAAACCATGATTGGGAAAACGGGGGGCCGGGTGGTTACGATGCCATTATCCGGCAACAGTTATATATTGACTTAATACAAAAAATAAACCCCAAAGCGGAATATTATCCTAAAGATGGATGCCCCGGACCGGTGGAAGTTCCTTTGGGTAATGATGTGGTACTTATTTTATTTGACAGCCAGTGGTGGCTGCACCCCTACGATAAACCGGAAATAGAATCTGATTGTCCCTGCAAAACAAAAGATGAACTTGTAGCACAAATAAAAGACATCGCGGCCCGTAATGCAAAGAAACTGGTCATACTGGCCTGCCATCACCCCTTTAAAAGCAATGGCATCCATGGTGGCTTTTTTAAATTAAAACAACATATTTTCCCATTAACCGATCTTAGAAAAAGTCTTTATATCCCGCTTCCGGTGATAGGTTCCATTTACCCGATTGCCCGGAGCGTATTTGGCACTCCCCAGGACATCCCGCATCCGAACTATCAGAATATGGTAGACCGGATTTCAACGGCGGTAAAAGAGGCAGCACCCAATGCCGTATTTGTTTCAGGTCATGAACATAATCTCCAGCATTTAAAGGACAGCAACTTTAATTATATCATCAGTGGTGGCGGCTGTCATGACAGCCGGGCATCCGTTGGGAAAAAAAGTCTTTTTATTTCTCCCTCATTTGGATTCTCAGTCATGGAGGTTTCCAAAAACAAGAACGTTACGATTACTTTTTATACGGTGCTCGATACCGTAAAAAAAGCCTACACGGCTACCCTCTTTAATTTTTCAACTATGCCGGTATCAGCCATTGATTCGGCCAGTGCAGTTATCGTAGATGATCCGTTCTTAAAATATAAAGACACGGTTACGATTGCAGCCAGCAATAATTTCCCACCGGTAAGTGGGATGAAAAAATTCTTTATGGGACAAAACTACCGGCCTGAATGGTCAGCCCCGGTCAATATGAAAGTATTTAACCTGAAGAGTAGTGGTTTTGAAATTATTGGTATGGGTGGTGACAAACAAACAAAATCACTCCGTTTAAAGGATAAAAAAACCGGTAAAGAATGGGTCATGCGCAGTGTGAGTAAAGCAGCAACAAAAGTAATTCCGGAAACATTCCGGGGTACGCTGGCGGATGATATGGCCGTTGAATTGAACTCGGCAGCACATCCTTATGCAGCGCTGGCTTTCCCCGTTTTAGGCTACGCCATAGATGTAACAACGCCAAAGCCTGAATTATTTTTTGTTCCGGATGACCTGGCCCTGGGTTTTTACCGGCCCTTATTTGCCAACAATGTTTGTTTGCTCGAGAAAAAAGATCCTACCATTGACGGAACGGATACTAAAACCACGGCGAAGATATTTGGCAAAATGATGGACGAAAATGATCATCTTCCCGATCAGCAGGTTACTTTACGGGCGAGGCTACTGGATATCGTTACGGGTGATTTTGACCGGCACCTGGATCAGTGGAGATGGGGTACCAGTGATACAGGCAAAGGAAAAATATTCTACCCGATACCCAGGGACCGGGACCAGGCCTTTTTTTACTCAGATGGTTTAGTTTTAAAACTACTTAGCGGGAAAGCCCTGCCATTCTTAAAAGGCTTCCGGAATGATATACCGAAAGTAAACTGGCTGGGATATACCGCCCGGGATTTTGACCGGATCTTTTTAACAAACCTTAGCCTTAATGACTGGAAAGAAAGTGCAGCATTTGTTGAGCAGCATCTTACAGATTCGGTTTTCCGGAGCGCTGTATACAAAATGCCACCTGAAATCGTGGCCATTAATGGAGAAACGATCATCAAAAAACTGATCAGCCGCAGGAGTCATTTGTCTGAAGAGGCACTAAAATATTACCGCTTTATTTCAAAAAAAGTAAACGTCATTGGCAGTAACCAGCGGGAGTATTTTAAAGTAAGTAATAATTCCAATGGTTTGCAGGTAAGGGTATATGCGGTTACCAAAGGAAATGATACCAATTTTATACGGTACAACCGGGTATTTACTATCGGTGAAACAAAAGAGATCCGGTTATATGGCCTGAATGATGACGACGTTTTTGATATTGAGGAAAACGCTTCATCCCGGATCAAAATCCGCATTATCGGGGGAAAAGGATATGATACATTTGATATCCGCGGGCATGTTGCAAATCTTTTGTACGATATCAATGACAGTACCAGCTTCGTTAAAAACGGTAGCCACACTAAAAAACGTTTTACCAATAATCCCCCGAGTAATGAAAGAAACCTCTTTGGATTTAATTACAACAGTACCCGGTTTCCACAATTTATTTTTGGTTATAATTCAGATGATGGATTAATGATGGGGGCCGGTTTTTCCAAAAGAACCTTTGGTTTCAGAAACTTACCGTATGCGACTGATCAGAAACTGTCAGCACTCTATGCCTTTGACCGGAAAGCTTACCAGCTCCGGTACCGGGGTGAATTTAACCATATCACCCGTAGCTATGACCTGGTCCTACAGGGAAATTATGCTAACCCAGCCCTGAGAAATTTCACCGGACTTGGAAATAATACAAAAACAAATCCGGCAAACAATTTTGATTATTACCGTACCCGTTACAAATTCCTGGAACTCGAAGCGCTTTTACGGAAACGCTTTTTTGAAAACTTACACCTGATGATGGGTCCTTATTTCTATAATTACCGGAACAATTATAGTGATAACGCCGGTACCGTATTAAGTAAACCGGCACAGGTCGGGTTAGATTCAGCAGATATCTTCAGCAGAAAAACCTATTTAGGCGGCAAACTGGCACTATTACTCGACAACAGGAATAATGATTTTTTTCCAACCCGGGGAGTACAATGGTATAATGAATTTGTATCCATGGCCGGAATATCTAAAGGCAGTGATTATTTTTCAAAATTCACTTCAGACATGACCATCTATGCCAGTCTGAAAGATCCGGCGAAGGTGCTTGCTATTTTAAAAGTCGGGGGTGGTCGTATTTACAGCAAAAGTTATGAATATTTTCAGGCCCTGAATTTCGGACCCAATAACCGGTTGAATGGCTTCCGGAAAAACCGCTATGCCGGCACTTCCTCTCTTTATGGAAGTTTAGAACTAAAGGTTCAGTTATTCAAGTTCAATTCTTACATTTTACCGGGCCCATTGGGTATCTCGGCTTTCTATGATGCAGGCAAAGTGTGGCTGAAAGGGGTAAGATCAAGAACCTGGCACGGAGCTTACGGGGCTGGTTTATATTTCATGCCTTTCAACCTGTTCATTCTTTCAGCTTCGGCCGGATTTTCAGAAAATGAAACCATGTACTATTTCTCGGTTGGCACTAAAATCAATCTTGGTTTCTAATACAGACCCGTGTTAACATAGTTCATTGACGGCAGCATATTTGCTATCTTGTAATGAGATAGAAAAAATGAACCCCACCCATATTATACTTCCCCGGCATTCGGCTGTAAAAAAAAATGAATTAAAACGCATTTTAACCGTAGCTGTATGCTGGACGATCATTGATTTACTCATATATGCTTTCCGGTTAGCCACTCAGACGTATACACCAAAATATGAAACCACCGTAGTTGGAAGCATTAAAACCATATTACTCCGGGAACTGAATGTTTTTATTTTCAGCCTGATCATCGGATACTTCCTGATTGCTGTATTAAAACATTTTCTGCCGAACAGATCCCCCTGGTTTAATATTCTTATTAAAACAGTGCTGCTTGTTGTTATAGCTATTGGTATGAATTTTTTTATATATTTTACCTATAGCCTGCTTATTGAACAGCAACCACTTTCAGTTGCTTTTGATAAGTTTATTAACAATACATTCCGTAGCAAGTGGTTACTGGAGAAGATGCCGGAGTGGGTTTTATTATTTATTCTGACCCTGCTCACCATAGAGATCAATCATAAATATTCTCAGGGTGTTTTTTTTAATATAATTGTCGGCAAGTACCTGCATCCAAGAGACGAAAAGAGGATCATCATGTTTATTGATCTGAAAAATTCAACGCCCATTGCCGAAAAACTGGGGCATACGGAATATTTTAAATTTATCCGGGATGTAATTTATTGTATGGCGGCCGGCATAGCCGAATATGATGGCCGGGTTTACCAGTATGTCGGAGATGAAATTGTTGCCTGGTGGCCGCACACAAAGGCTAATGCAAGAAAATGCGTCAATGCGCTTATTGAGGCAAGAAAAATACTAAATCACAATGCGCAACAATTTAAACAGGCTTATGATATTATACCTGAATATAAAGTCGGCGTACATGCAGGTAATGTAACGGTGGGCCAGGTGGGAATTGCCAAAAAAGAATTGGTTATAAGCGGTGATACAATTAATACGGCTGCACGAATCCGGAGCGCCTGTACTGAATTGAATCAGAAATACCTGGTATCCAAAGAATTCATTAAACTGCTCAATATGAAAGACTGGCAAAGCGAAAGCCAGGGTAAGATTGATTTAAAGGGTAAAAACGAAAACATTGAATTATTTGCCCTTAAAATTTAATTTATCTTTCAGGTGTCATTATCGTCATGAAAGAAACAATTAATCCAAGTAAAAAAAAATACACTTCACTTTGGCTTACGCGTGGTAAGACCGCCGAAAAAATTCTGCTCTTTGTATCCTTATTGCTGATAGTTATCCTGGTGCTGGTGGTGCTTATTTATGGCCGGAACTCTTTTGATCAATATGTTTTTAAACATATAGCACCGCATATTACCAAAATCCGTACCTGGATAATGATTCGTATTTCATTGCTGGCAAATCATTTTTTCCTCGTCCCGATTGTAGTTGCGCTTATTGCCATTTTCCTGTTCAAAAAAAATAAATGGATGGCCATCAGAACGGCCACTGTTTTACTGAGCAGTCTTTTACAGATGTCCCTTTTGAAAAGATTAATTCAACGTCAGCGCCCTCCTGATCCGCTGGTAGACGGTATTACCAATTTCAGTTTTCCCAGTGGCCATGCATTTTTAGCAGTGGCATTTTATGGATTGCTGATCTGGTGCGCTTCTGTTTATATAAGCACTAAATGGCTGAAAAATGCCGCCATCGTTTTTTTAATATTGATCATAGCCGCCATCGGTTTCAGCCGCATTTACCTGCGGATGCACTATGCTACGGATGTCTTAGCGGGAATATGTATGGGTTTTGTATGGCTCGACTTCTGCTTATGGTTTATTGATAAACAGGAATTCAGAAACCGTGCAAAAGATCTTAAGGCCGGTAACTAAAACGCAAAATGGTGGATTTTGTATTTACCCCTTCATTGGAAATATACATATCGCCATTGGGTTTAAATGTCAGCCCTTCCGGTTGAGGGAACATTTTCTTACCCAGTTCAAAAACAGATTCCACATTACCATCCAGGTCGGCTATCACCAGCAAATTGGACGCTGAAGAAATCATAAATAATTTTTTCAGCACCGGGTGAATTCCGGCTGCCGAGGGCTGTAGTTTGGATGTTTTATGCGGCGCCAGTTTTTCCACTTCTGCAGCATCAATAGTAAATACCGGGTTGTTGACAAACCCGGTTGAATCCGGATAAAAAGCAAAGGCACTCACAGCGGTTTTAGCATCCATCTTGCAATTCTTACAGATAATGATCAGCGCTTTGCGGGCGGTATCGGCATACATGGCCTCAAAATCATTGGTGCCCGATAAACCTATTTTACCAGCTTCCACGCCCCTTACCCCGGCACTGTCCTTTATTATTTTTGTGATCATACCATCACTGCGTAAAATATAGGGCACCCCTTTATAGATTGCTACGTCTTCATAATCCCCTTTGCCGGCAAAAGAATACTCAGCCGCAATGAGTTTTGTTTCCTTGTCCAGGAAAAAGATTTTACCCGATTCATCATTATGCGTAATAAAATATTTATGTTCACTATCCCAGGCAAGCCCGGATATTTCTTTGATCTTCAATTCCAGTTTATCTGTAAATACTTCGGAAAAATTATAATGGGGGGGCGATTTAATCATCCGCATTTTTTGCTTGCAGCCCATAAAGGTCAATCCGAACAGCAGCAACAGCGTACTCAATCTTCCCGAAAAAATTAATAATCTCATTCTTCTAATTTTGTTTAAATTTATTAAAAGTTATCTTTATAGCATGACGGAAAATCAACTATTAGTTTTAAAAGATGCCCAGGCACAGGTAACAGACCTGCTGGAGAACAAACTAAGCAAAAGTATTAAGTTTCATACACTCCTGCATACTCAAGATGTTGTAGATGCCTGTGAAAAGCTGGCTGAATACCACCAGTTACCGGATGATGACCGTTTTGCCCTGGTCCTTGCTGCCTGGTTTCATGATACCGGCTACACCAGCGGCGAAGCAAAAGATCACGAAACCCGGAGTGTGCAACTGGCCACTGAGTTTTTAACGGCACATAACTCACCCGAAGAACTGATAAATAAAGTTATTGGCTGTATCAATGCCACCCGGATACCGCAAACCCCCGCAACAACAATTGAACGATTGATTTGTGATGCCGATCTGTTTCATCTTGGTACCGATGCTTTTAAGGAAAAAAGCCGGTTACTACGGGAAGAGTTGCAGGAATTCGGTGAAAATGAGGTTTCAAAAAAGGACTGGCGAAAAATAAATATCCGGTTTCTGGAAGGACACAAATATTTTACCGTTTACGGGAAAGAAAAATTACAACCGGCAAAAGAAATACATCTTGCAGAATTAACACAAAAGGACAAAAACAATGTTGAAATGAAACCTGTTAAAAAAGATAAAGACAAGAAAAAAGATAAAATAGCGGAAGCAGCCAAAGAAGCCGCTGAAGCCAAAAAAAAGAAAGAAAAAGAAAGCCAGTCAGAAAGAGGCATGGCAACGGTCTTTCGTATCATGGCACAAACACAGAATACCCTGAGCGGAATGGCGGATTCCAAGGCCAATATTCTTATTTCCGTTAATTCTATTATTCTTTCGATAATCGTATCCAGTTTGTTTGAAAAATTACAGACAGATCCGAATCTCCAGATTCCTGTTGCCATCTTTGTTGTTGTTTGTGTAACTGCCATAGTTTTTGGAATTCTGGCCACCCGGCCCAATGTTTCCGGTGGCACATTTACCAAAGAAGATATTGCATCCAAAAAAGCTAATCTCTTGTTCTTTGGTAACTTTCACAATATGAGCCTGGATGATTATAACTGGGGGATGACAGAGATGCTGAACGATAAATACTATATGAACAACAGTATGATCAAGGATGCCTATTTCCTGGGTATCGTGCTGGCCAAAAAATACAGGTATCTCCGCATTGCTTATAATATTTTCATGTATGGACTGATCATAGCTATGCTGGCTTTTGTTGTTGCCTTTTTACTGCCATCAGCTACTGAAGTTTACACGACTGGTTAGTATACTATTTTAAAAATTGTAATAATATGAAAAACCTATTCCTGCTTGCCACATTGACCCTTGGGATGGCCTGTAATAATTCAAAAAAGGAGAAAGCACCCGGCACCGGGGATACAGATACTACAACTTCACCAACAGAAAATAATACCCCGGCGTCAAACAATGCAGCTCCATCTGCCGGATCGGCTTCTGTTATGTATTCAGTTGCTGACACAGCAAGAAATCTTGCTGGTTCCGTACTGGTGCAAAAAGATAAAGACAAATTATCTCCAGGTAACGATTACCTGGCGGTGGTTACCACCAATGGATCTGATGGCGAATCATTTGTTTTGAATTTTCTTTTTGCGCTTAAACCCGGGAGTTACCCCGTTGTGGGTCTAAGTTTTACCCGGAATAACCAGGTATTCGGAGGAATATTAGGCGGTAAGACCAGGATCACCAATTATAAAGTAAACCTTACCCAATGTGAAGACCTCGGCAGTAATAATCTGGGCGGACATAAATGGAAGATATCCGGTTCAGTAGATGAGGAGGTAACTATAGAAGCGATGGCAATCATGAAAATGGACAAAACACATCCGGCAGATATCAAATTAAATAAGATCCGTTTTGAAAACCTGAGTTTTGACGATAACTGGGAAGAGATGCTGAATAAAGCAATGAATAAATGAAATAGGAATAAAAAATATCGCCAGCTGTGAGATTAAATACTAACTATTGCATTTTAAGACACCTTGTTTTTCAAAACCCAGCGTAGTTTTTCTATTAGGATACCTTCTTTTTTTAACTCTTTCATCATTCACTATTATACTTTGGCAGCTCAGGTTTAAAAATTCAAGAAATTATTTTTAGTTATTTCATTATTGTCTTAGTTGCTATTTGTTTGGCTGGTTATCGGTTTTCTTATTTGGCTGTTGATCATTCTTTTTCTGCTGGGCCGGTGGCAGAGTAGCTGGTTGATCATTCTTTTTCTGCTGTACCGGTGGCTTATTTACCCGCTGTTCATTATTTTTCTGCTGCACCGGTGGCATATATGCCGGCTTCTTTTTCTGCTGTACTGGTGGCTTATTTACCGGCTGGATCATTCTTTTTCTGCTGTACTGGTGGCTTATTTACCGGCTGGTCATTCTTTTTCTGCTGCACCGGTGGCTTATATGCCGGCTGGTCATTATTTTTCTGCTGTTCCGGTGGCTTATTTACCCGCTGTTCATTATTTTTCTGCTGCACCGGTGGCTTATATGCCGGCTGGTCATTATTTTTCTGCTTCGCCGGTGGCTGGTTTTCCATGTTTCTTTTATTCACTGGTTTCACATCTTTCATGCTCACCACTTTTGCCGGGGCAGATTTCTCTCCGTTGCTATTGTTCTTCTCCACCTTTGGCCTGTATAGACGAAGTTCCCCATTACTCAGGTTCTGACCTGGCTTATTGTTTTCCCTGATAGCCACGGGAGTAAAAATTTTCCCCGAACGCCTTTCCACTTCAGTTCTATCAGGGCCTGTGTTGTACCTTACATTACTTGTATTATCCACCCGGGTATTATTTATTACAGTCGTATTGTTGATGATCGTAACATTATTTGAGTTGTTGATATAGTAGTTATTAATGTTGGTTCTTCCGAAATCCCTGTTTCTAACAAATATCCATTGATTGTAGGGCAAATTATATCCACTCCCAAATGAAATATCAATGCTGATACCAGGACCTAAAGGAGCCCATCCGTAATAATCATCTGATCTTCTCCAGCTAACCCATCCGGGACCCCATTCGTTATCCGGAATCCATATCCACCCGTAATAGGGATCATAAGTCCAGCGACCATAGTGAAAAGGTGCCCATCCCCATGAATAATTAGAAACCCAGGTCCATCCTTCATAGGTGTATACCCAATAGCCATTCGTTCCGTAAGGCGTAAACCCACCATATACATCGGGTACCCAAACGTATCCGTAGTCTTCATTGTTTACCCAATTACCATAAGGACTTAAATCATCATAAAAAACCTGGAAGCTTACTGACACTTGTCCGGATGCTGTTTTCGGTATTATCCATGTAACTGAACTAAGAACCAGTGTCAGGATAAATGCTTTAACTACTGTTTTCATAATTTTTGCGTTTTTTAAATCAGAACCCACTATAAAAAATTTATTAATTATTCCTGGTAAGCGTTTACATAAGCATCTAATTCATTTCTGCCAGCCTGGCTTTCGATCAAATCATACAACTGACTGAAATTAGCCCGGTCAATAATAGTGCGATAAGATAATTTGGCTAACTGGATCCTGTTACTTTCCAAAGAGACTAAAGGAATTAATCTCTTTACCTGTGCGGTGGTGAAATAGTTACGGGTATTGTTAAATACTTCGGTCAGGGAATTCATTTGTTCAAATGGCAAGTACTGCCTTTCAATGGTTTGAAATAACACAGTAAACTCAGCATCCGACATAGCCACATGAGGGCTACTACCCGTGTTGTAATTAGTATTTATATAAGTAGCCAATTCATTTTTGCTGACCTGGCTGCTGAGCAAATTATAGATCTGGTTGAAATTATTCCGGTCAAGAATTACCCGATAGGATAACTTGGCCAGTTGCAGCCTGTTGCTTTCTGCATTAACCAGTTGAATCAACCGGCTTGCCTGGTACGTACTGAAATAATTATTCGTGGCATTAAAAGCATTGGTCAAAGAATTCATCTGGGTGCTTACCGGCCATTGTTGCTGGATGGATTGGTATAAATTGTTGAAGTTCGCATCCGACATGACTACGTTCTGATTAACATCCTCCTGGTAATTGTTCACATAAGCTGCCAATTCATTTTTGCTGGCCTGGCTGTTGAATAAATTATAGATCTGGTTGAAATTATACCGGTCTGTTATAGTACGGTAAGATAATTTGGCCAGCTGCAGCCTGTTGCTTTCTGCATTAACCAGTTGAATCAACCGGCTTGCCTGGTACGTACTGAAATAATTATTCGTGGCATTAAAAGCATTCGTTAAAGAATTCATCTGTGTGCTTACAGGCCATTGTTGCTGAATTGATTGGTATAAATTGTTGAAATTCGCATCCGACATGGCCAGGTCCTGATTATCCCCATCCCGGTAATTGTTCACATAAGCGGTTAATTCATTTTTACTGGACTGGCTGCTGAGCAAATTATAGATCTGGTTAAAATTATTCCGGTCAATAATTGCGCGGTAGGATAATTTGGCCAGTTGCAACCTGTTGTTTTCTGCATTAACCAGTTGAATCAAACGGCTTGCCTGGTAGGTGCTGAAATAATTATTCGTGGCATTAAAAGCATTGGTCAAAGAATTCATCTGGGTGCTTACCGGCCATTGTTGCTGAATAGATTGGTATAAATTGTTGAAGTTCGCATCCGACATGGCCTCGTCGGGCTCGTCCTGATCATAATCATCCTGGTAATTATTTACATAATCCTCTAATTCATTTCTACTGGACTGGCTGTTAAGTAAATAATATAATTGATTGAAATTACTCCGGTCTGTTACAGATCGATAGGATAATTTGGCCAGCTCAAGCCGGTAATTTTCCGCATTCACCAGTTGAAGTAATTGCACTACCTGGTTAGAAGTAAAATAATTATTGGTGACATTAAATGCATTGGTAATGACCGTTCTTCGTGCAGTCACGGACCGCTGATTCCGGACATTTCTTAACAGAATAGTAAAATCAGCAGCGCTCATCGGAACGGGGATATCAACCATCCTGGGTTTTAGTGTTTCAATCAATTCTAAACTCCCGTTACCGTTTAATTTTATCAGCATATCAAATTTGTACCGTAAATTAAAAGTCGTGCTGATTCTTCCGGTTCTGTTCGATGGCTGATCTGTCCGGGTAAATAACAGCGTGTGTTGTCCCATTTCCAGGTTGTTAATGGTAAGGGTGGATTTGCTTCCTGAAATAATGGTGTTAAAAAGATTATACTCCTTGCCATCGACTGATACCCGCAAATTTTTATTGCCATATACAGAAATTGTTACTGCACTTGCAGTGACAGGTTGTTGAGCCTGAACAGATAAAGCCGTAAAAAGGATTATTAAATAAACAGATACTTGTTTCATAATATTTTTTTAAATTGTTATACAACAGATAATATCCCGCTACCAGTGTTTCTTTTGCTACCTGATTTGATCCAGGTCCTGGCCATTTTTAATAAAGTTTCCGGATCAAAAGGTTTAACTATATAATCATCAGCTCCCAGTTTCAATGATTCCACCCGGTCATGTTTTTCAGACATGGATGTACTGAAAATAAAGGGGATTTGATTTGTTGAGTCAGTCTCCAACAGTAAATACAACACTTCGTGTCCATCCATGTCACGCATCAGCACATCACATATTATCAAATCAGGAATAAATTCCCGGGCGAGTTCCACCCCTGTTTTTCCATTATTGGCAACCAGGATTTCAAACCCTTCCATTTGCAGATATTCGGTCAGATTCTCCAGAATATCATTGGTGTCTTCAATCAACAAAATTTTTTTCATTGACATTTGATTAATTCAAAACCAATCATAAGTTCAATTCTTCACGACGCGTCTTTTGTTGTTCGTACCAGGCTTATACCCGCTATGAAAAAAACAATACCGAGAATTCCATAAATGACAATCGTTTTAATGCTCCGTGTACCTCCCGGGCTGTTGACAAACATCACAGCAGCGTAAATAAGTCCGGCAACGCCGAGAATGGTAAGTACGGCTCCAAAGATTCTTTTAATATTCATGTGCAAAAATCATTTGAGGTGCAGTTATCTTCCTATATACGAATGCCTTTAACAGAATCTAAAACACCAAATGCTCTCAGCAACCAAAGAATAACAATAATTACAACCACCACGTTCAGGATGCTTTTGATCTTGCCATCCATGGGGATGTACGAGTTTATAAGCCAAAGAATAACACCAACAACAACCAGTACAAGTAAAATAGTAAGTAAGGGCATAAAAAATGTTTTAGTTTTATAAATAGTACCGGAACCCAACGGAAATGGATTTTATTACCGGTATATACCCTTATCCAATTCTCATGCCTCTTACATAAAGCCTTTGCAGGTTTAATTTATGAGCAATAAATTCCTCAAGATGAGTATTAACTTTGTAGGTACGCTCGCATTATGGGTAATTAAAAAAAGCCCTACGTAAAGTAGGGCCTCAGACAAATCACTATTTTTTTTCAAACTGTTTTTTATTCTTTCCCGCCGGCAGATTCTTCGTAATGCCTGATTTTATTATACAGGGTCTTTCTGTCAATATTTAATACCTCTGCCGCTTTTGTTTTATTGAATTTTACCTGTTTCAGCACATTCATAATTGTTTCGTATTCTGCCTGCGAAGCGGCATCTTTAAGATCTGTAACAGGTTGCTTATTGGAGGAAGAAATTGAGGACTCATAAACACTTAGTGCCGGGTCTTTTACAGGTTTGGAAGGATTGCCGATGATTTCCCAGGGCAAAACATTGGCTGTAATTTTTCCTGACATAGTTAATAACCCTGTTCTGCGGATAACATTTCGTAATTCCCGGACGTTTCCGGGCCATTCATAATTTAAAAAAAGCTGTTTCACTTCATCATCAAAACCCTCCAGCGTTCTGTTTAACTCCTGGCAAACTTCTTTAAGAAAAAAAGCGGAGAATAAAGCAATATCCTCTTTTCGTTCCCGAAGCGGTGGAATTGAAATAGAAAACTCATTGAACCGGTGATATAAATCTTCCCGGAATTTTCCTTTCTGATACGCTTCCTGCAGGTTTTCATGTGAGGCTACAATGACCCGTACATCAGTTGCAATATCTTTATTACTGCCTACCTGTCTGAATTTTCTTTCCTGGATTACCCGTAACAAAGTTGCCTGTACATCCAGAGGCAAATTAGTTACTTCATCTAAAAATAACGTACCTCCATTGGCTGCTTCAAATAAACCATCCTTATCGGCAATGGCCCCGGTGAACGAACCTTTTAAATGACCAAATAATTCGCTGGCGGCAAGCTCTCTGGATAAAGTGCCACAATCAACCGCAACAAAAGGTTTATTTCGCCTGCTGCTGCTTTGATGAATGGTCTTAGCTATTACTTCTTTCCCGGTTCCGCTTTCTCCATACAGTATGACACTGTAATTAGTGGGTGCCACCAGTTCAATTTGTTTATAAACTTCTACCGTGCGGGGGGAAGTACCTACCAGGAATTCTTTTGTTGAAGGAATGACACTCTTTTTAACCGGATTCACTGCATCACTGCTATTAAAAGAACCTTGTACCCCGGATGATAAAGATTCATTTAATCCTTTGTTGATCACATTAATGACTTCCTCAGGTATTAAGGGTTTGGTGATATAATCAAAAGCACCATACCGCATTACCTCGACAGCCATTTTTACGTCGGAATAACCGGTAATTATTATAACAACTACTTCGGCGTTTATTTCTTTTATTTTCTGTAACACTTTTCTCCCGTCCATATCTCCCAGGCGGAAATCACACAGCACAACATCAAATTTATTTTCATTGAATTTTGCGATTCCCTTATTACCGGTGTGAGCGGTATCCGTTTCAAATCCTTTACGTTGCAGGTAATGGCCCAATAACTGACACATGTCTATATCATCATCAATAATCAGGATCCGCTTCATAAGTATATTTGTTTTACTTAATTAAAAGTGAAATTAATTTAGTTTTGATTAGCTTGTACCAGATTATTAAGCAACAGTAGAAATATTCCATCATTTCAGGGAAAAATATCTGCTTCGATCACCCGGATGAGTACAAAAGAAATGCCGTTATTTTTAATTAGCTCTTTTTGCTGTTGATTGGCAAACCTTTTGTGACCTTAAGCCATGAATGATAAATTTTTTAACCGTAAACAATCCCGGTGAAATCATGCCTGAGATATTAAATATACTCATCGTAGACGATGAACCGGATATTTGCTACTCACTAAGCCGCACGCTTTCAAAAAGAGGTTTTGTCACAGTTACAGCGCATACACTAGCTGAAGCTGAACAGCAACTTATGATCAGCAAACCCAGCATCTTATTGCTGGACAATCACTTACCCGATGGCATGGGAATAGATTTCGCTAAAAAAATAAATCTCCGGTACCCGGATCTGAAGATCATCATGATAACGGCGCATGATAGTCCCGAAGATAGATTCAAAGCTTTCAATAATGGCATTGACTTCTTCTTATCTAAACCTTTTACTATTACTCAAATTAATCATGCCATTGATTTAGTAATAGAAGGAATCTAGAAAAATGATCCCGGTATCCCGGTTTGGGGAATTAACGCTACAAAACAGGTAATTCTTAAAAAAAAATAGCCCCCTTCTTCCCATTCCTTAGATATATCAAAGAGAACAATCTAAGGTGATAGTAAAGTTGACCCCTTCACCCTTAGTACTTTCTACAGAAATTTCCCCCTTGTGATTCAGAATAATATTTTGCGTAATGGTTAATCCCAGCCCGTTACCCTTTGGCTTACTGGTAAAATAAGGTTCAAAGAGCCGGGTAAGGGCCTCCTTATCCAGACCAGGGCCGTTATCATTTATTATTATCCGGCATTTATTGTGTTCAGCTTTGGTTTCAAGCGTAAGTGCACTTCCTTCTCTGTTTCCCATGGCTTCTACTGCATTAATAATAATATTTAAAAGGGCAATTTTAATTCTATCCTTATCCACTGAGACATCACAACTGCCGGAGGTATATTTCTTGATCACATTGATATGATTCAGGGAGATTCTGTCATTGGCTTCTTTCAATGTTTCATCCAACAGGTCGTTTACAGAAATTTTTGTAACCGTAAGCTCAGAAAATTTAGTAGAATTTAATAAATCAGAAATAAGCTGGTTAATCCGGCTGCTGTTCCGGTTTATCATTTCAAAAAGATGGGTTGCATTTTCATCATTGGGACCTACTTCTTCCTTTAACTGGTCTGCTGCCAGGTTAATATTGGTAAGCGGGTTTCTTACTTCATGGGCAATCGTTCTGGCAATACGACCTGTGGCTGCAAATTTTTCATGACTCCGCACCTGGATAAGTTCTGTATTGGCTTTGCTCAATTCATCTATGCGCTTTTTTAATTGCTGTTGGTAATCTTCTATTTCTTTCGCAGTTCCCTTTCTGGCTGCATGCTCTCTTTTATAAGTAATAAAGGCGAATATGATTAAAAGAAAGGCAATGGCAACTGATATTAATGTAATAGCCGTAATCGTATCAAATGTTTTTTTCATTCGTTCATCACGCAATAACAGGAGACGGTTCTCATAATTTTGCAATATGGTAACAGCTTTGCGGATTTTATCCGTAACCATTTCCGACTTTAACTGAAGTTGTGCCAGCGAGTCGCTGATTTGCCGGTTATTATCATCAAATATTTTTATAGAGGCCAAAAAAAGGGCAAATCGTTCATCAATATCTTTTTTAAGTTGTGTTAGACGCTCCTGCTGCTCTGCATTATCAATTGTTAACTGCAGCACCACATTAAAAAGTGAATCTGCTTTTTCACCGCTTCCATAATATGGAGAGAGAAATTCAGGCTGTTTGGTAATGACATAGCCCCGAACATACGTTTCAGCATCTTTTAATTCTGACAGCATGATCTCCAGGTTGGCTATCACCTTATTGGAATGCTCCACCTTACCAGACTGGTTTAGCAGCTGACGGTTTGCATAAAAAGTTGAAAAGTAAGCAAACAGTAAAAGAAAAAAAGCAACGCCATAGCCCTGTCTGAAACGCTTATCCCCTTTTGCCCTTTTGAGAATTCCTCTCATAAATAATTTTGTGTTGCAGAATGATCTTAAAAAGATATTTTCTAATTATCCGATGTAAAGTAGCCATTCGGCAGCTGTGTGCCGTAATTAATAATTGAGTGGCCGGTCATTGGTCAAAGTATCCCGCAATGTCCGGGCCATTGTTATCTATTCCTGCTTTTAACTAATGGCTAAATGCGCTTTGCCTGTATTATGAACGCATCATTACAATCATCCATACTTGTCCAGAGGATAATGATAACAGATACATTTTTTCCGTTACCCCCCCCCCGGGAACCATTGTTCCAATTCCTGGCAAATTATTTTGAAAGTGTTATTATCCCGGTTGGGCAAAAAAATACACAACCTGTCAGTAAAAATAAAAAATATCCCCCATTATAAATGTGGCATAAAATTGTATCCCACATAAACAGATTATTCCAAAACATCATTATCAAACTTAAAATCAATTATTATGTTACGCTGGACAGTCACCTTTTTAATAATCGCCCTTGTTGCAGCCGTTTTTGGCTTTGGTGGTATTGCTGCCGGAGCAGCCGGAATTGCTAAAATTTTGTTTGTCATCTTCCTGGTTCTTTTTCTGATATCATTTGTTTTTGGAAGAAGAGCTGGTAATTCAGGAGTCTGACGGGCAGAGATGGAGACCTGTATATTAGTTAAATATTTTTATGGTTAGTTATGAAAAGAAAACTTTTGATCCTAAGTAGCTTGTTCTTAGTATTATGGGTAGCCTGTCTGTTTTTTCCTGGTCGCAACATCGGTATTCACATCGCCTTACTTGTGGAACTGGTTTTCCTGTTGCAGTATGTGTTTAATAAGAAACCGGTGGAAATAAATGCAGTACCGGAAGCAACAGTGATGAACCAGCCAGAGGAGAAAATAGAATCTGAAAAGGAAATTTATACGGGGATACCGGACATACCCCGGATATATACGCCGGCAAATATGCAGGAAGAGGGAGTTCTTTTGTAATCAGTAATTACTTATATGAAAAAAATATTATTGGTTTTAAGTATTGTAATCCTGTCATCCTGGATTGTTGGATACTTTATCCTCCATCTATCTCCCGTGGTACATATATTACTCGCACTGTCCCTTATATTTTATATCCGGTCCCTGCTGTATATTACTAATTCTCCTTCTCAAAAATACTATGAAGCCCACAAATAATTCATGAAAGTTGTCTTCACCTAGGCATAGGTATACCAGTTAATAAAAGCATTTTTTTCTGGCATAATTCTTTGAGGAGTGTATACACACAAAATAATTTCTTAACAATAAAATCAATTTTTTATGAGCAGCTCAGCAGTCCAGTTCTTAATTGCCAGTTTTGTAAGAAAAAAAAATCCGAAATCCAGGAGCATATATTAAACGAAAATGCTGAAACATAAAGCAGGTAAATATCAAAAATATTGTTAGTCTGAGTAAGCTGAAGTATAAATAAAATTTAAACTATGTCCTAATAGTCTTCAGCAAACTCGGTCTGACATCTGGATGATCCAAATTCCGGGGGTTTTGAGATAACACCAAATAATTAATTCCTATGTAAGAGCTGAATCGGAAGATTCAGTTCTTTTTTGTGTTCGATTTATATTTTCTAATCTAAGCCTGATTGTTAACATTAAAAAATCCAGACGGATGAATATCACGTTTAATAACCGCATCAAACAGGTACTCCTTTTAGCCGCATTGATCTTACTGATCTGGTTAACGGTTAAGGAATTATTTTTTTGTATGCCCGGATTGTTAGGAGCTGTTACCATATATATTTTAAGCCGGGCAAATTATTTTCAATTAGTCTATAAAAAGAAATGGAAGAAGGGCCGGGCAGCAGGATTATTTATCATCTATTATCTTTTTTTATTGGGGTTGCCGATCTTCCTGGCTATTACGCTCATCAGCCCGAAGGTAAATGAAGTATTGAGCGACCCTACAGCCACTATTGAAAGTATTAAACTTGCTGTATTCCAGGTACAGGAAAAAACAGGAATTATATTGGCTTCAGAAAAATCTCTTTCCAGTTCGCTCGATAAAATAATTGCTTTTATCCCGTCTCTATTGAATAGTACGGCCAACCTGATTACCAACCTGGCTATCATGCTTTTTTTTCTGTACTACATGTTGTACTATGGCCATGAGATGGAAAAAACCTTGTTTCGCATCATCCCTTTAAAAGATACCAATACCACCATGCTGGCTGCTGAAACAAAAAAATTGGTAAAAGCCAATGCACTCAGTATACCTCTCATTTCCATTATCCAGGGTCTGACAGCCACCCTGGGATATTTTATTTTTGGTGTTCAGGAGTGGGCTTTATGGGGTTTTCTCACCGGAATATTTGCATTTTTCCCGGTAATCGGAACCATGATAGTCTGGATACCACTTGTCGTTTACACCTATACCACCGGTAATACGGGTATGGCAGTAGGGCTCTTGTTATACAGTTTAATTGTGACCGGTAATGTGGACTACATTTCCCGTATTACAATTATGAAAAAGCTGGGCGATGTACATCCTGTCATTACGGTACTGGGGGTTATTGTCGGGCTAGGACTTTTTGGATTTATAGGATTAATTTTTGGTCCGCTTTTAGTTAACTATATCATCGTTGTGTTTAAAATTTATATGAATGAGTTTGTTGAGCCCCTGGCAGAACAGTACGCCGCTGAAAAAGAATCTGACTTAAACGAAAACAGGGTTATGAATAAACACAACCCTGCCTGAAAAATTAATATATCCCGACTATGCTTTAAGCATTTCTTCCAGTTTCACCACCAGTTCCGTTTTGGTAATAGGCACTCCCATTATTTTATTGTAACCTATGGCATCAACAAAATAAACATCCCGGATAATTTTGATAAGCTGACCATTGTTGATCTCCGGTATCAATACGGTATCAAAATTCTTTATAATATCCCCCAGATTTTTAGGGAAGGGACGCACATGGCGTAAATGTGCATGGCTTATGGCATGTCCTTTTGCCTGTAAAGCGGTACAGGCACTTTTAATAGCTCCATACGTAGAGCCCCAGCCCAACACTAATATCTTTCCGGATGAGGGACCGCTGTCTAATACCTGTTCAGGTATATAATCGGCGATCTTATCTACCTTAGCCTGCCTGATCTTCACCATGAGCTGGTGGTTATCCGGATCGTAACTGATATTGCCGGTAACATCCTGTTTTTCCAGGCCGCCAATACGGTGTTCCAGCCCAGGTGTGCCGGGGATAGCCCAGGGCCTCGCTAATTTATCATCTCTTTTGTATGATTGAAAAGTTGGCTCTCCTTCGTCCAGTCCTTTTTTAAAGTTTACGGGAATCGGGGCCAGATCAGCTGAGGACGGGTACTTCCAGGGTTCAGCGCCATTAGCAATATATCCATCACTTAATAAGATAACCGGCGTCATGTGTTGCACAGCAATGCGTACCGCTTCATAGGCCGCTTCAAAACAATCTCCCGGAGTGGATGCAGAAACGATGGGCATGGGGCATTCCCCATTTCTTCCATAGTAGGCCTGCATCAGGTCACTTTGTTCGGTTTTTGTGGGCAGTCCTGTGGAAGGGCCTCCCCGTTGTATATCTACAATAACTAAAGGTATCTCCAACATCACCGCAAGTCCCATCGCTTCTCCTTTCAAGGCCATACCCGGACCTGAGGTTGTCGTTACACCCAGCGAACCACCATAAGCAGCTCCGATAGCCGAGGTAATAGCGGCAATTTCATCTTCAGCCTGGAACGTGCGGACACCAAAATTTTTATACTTCGCCAAATCATGTAAAATATCAGAGGCCGGGGTAATGGGATAGGAACCGAGAAAAAGTGGTAAGCCGCTTTTTTGTGAAGCTGCAATCAAACCATAAGCTACGGCCTGGTTGCCCATAATGGAACGGTAGCTGCCCGGTTCCATTTTGGCTTTCTCCACTTTATAGGTAGTCGTAAAAGTTTCAGTCGTATCTCCATAATTGTATCCCGCCTGCATGGCCTTAACGTTACTTTCAAATATTTCAGGCTTTTTGCCAAACTTCTCTTTCAAAAAGCCAGCCGTATTGGCCATATCCCGGCCATACATCCAATATAAAAAACCGAGTACAAACATATTTTTGGCCCGGTCCTTCTCTTTCATTCCCATTGCAATATCTTTCAACGCCTCTCTCGTCATCTTGGTCACATCCATCTTGATCACTTCATAATTAGTAAGACTGCCATTCTCCAGGGGATTTTCTCCCTCAGGATAATTCGCTAACCGGAGGTTTCTCGAATCAAAACCATCTGTATTTGCAATTATCTTTCCGCCTTTTTTAATGGCAGTCAGGTTTGTTTTCAATGCGGCAGCATTCATGGCTACCAGCACATCACAGGCATCGCCGGGAGTAAATACCCGGTCGCTCGAAAAACGCAACTGGTATCCGCTCACCCCGGGCAAAGTTCCTATCGGAGCACGTATCTCCGCCGGAAAATCCGGGAAAGTGGCCAGGTCAATTCCAAGCATAGCTGTATTATTGGTAAACTGGCTTCCGGTCAATTGCATACCATCACCGCTGTCCCCGGCAAATTTGATCACTACGTCCTGTAAAATCTCTTGTTTCCGTTCCATGTATTATTCAGTTATTCTGCAAATTTAAAACAAGTTACGTTTGGTTGATTAACTCATTTTTCCGGTTGCCCAAGGCCAAAGGTTCTTAAATTGAGCAACAATTTTTATATTGCTCATTCCAAATTTCCCTTATGCGAAAAAAACTTCAGCAGTGGCTGCTTATCGGGTTATTGCTGCCCAATTTACTGCAGGGTCAAACTGCCGATGATGATATTTTTGAAGCTAACCGGTTAAAAAAAGTGTTCCCGGATGACCGGGTTGCCGCAATTTTAGTGGAAGAAGAATTCAATTTTGATAAAGGCAAAAGCGGGGATAAACTGCCGGTGGTGACCGCTACCGAAAATACCGGTATTAATTTTTTAGCCCTGAGGGAAAGAGCGGGTATCCAGTATTTTGATTTTTACAATTCCTTCTGCAAGATTACTTCTTTTAAACAGCTGGAAAAAGCCCGGGGCATGTTTGGCATCAAGAAAAATTATAACGTCGGTTATGCCATTGACCGTTCGGCCAGTTCCAGCGATTTCTTTTCAGACGACAGCCGGGTGAAATATTTCAATATCGGTTTTTCGGGCTATGGTGATGTAACCCGGGTAGAAACTGAAAAAAAATACTTTGATAGTAAATACCTGACCAGCATCTATTTTCATTCCTGGTTCCCTGCGAAAGAAAAAATAATCCGCATCCGGATTCCTGATTGGCTGGAACTGGATATCCGTGAATTCAACTTTGCGGGGTATAAAATAACCAAACAAAAAACCCAGGAGAAAGCTGTTACGATTTACACTTTTAAATTGCAAAACCTGGTAGCGATGAAGTCTGAACAAAAGGCCATCGGTGCAGCTTATATGTATCCGCACCTGGTGCTGGTGGTCAAATCATTTACCGTTGATGGTAAAAAAGAAAAAGGATTTGGCGATGTGGGCGATCTGTATAACTGGTACAGCTACCTGTATAAAAAATGTTTGAACAAACCGGAAGAGTTAAAAGCCAAAGTAACAGAGCTGACCAGCGGCAAAGCCAACGATATCGAAAAAGTAAAATCTATTTTTTACTGGGTACAGGATAATATCCGGTACATCGCATTTGAAGATGGACTGGCCGGGTTCATTCCGGCTACAGCACAGGAAGTATATAAGGCGAAGTATGGCGATTGCAAAGGCATGGCCAACCTGATGACCGAGATGCTGAAACTGGCAGGACTGGATGCTTATATGACCTGGATCGGAACCAGGCATCTGCCCTATGATTATTCATTACCCTCGCTGGCAGTAGATAATCATTGTATCAGCACGGTCATACTGGGTGGTAAAGAATATTTTCTTGATGGCACCGAAAAATATATCCCCTTCGGTGATTATGCCTGGCGCATACAGGGCAAGGAAGTCTTAATTGGAAAAGGTAATACCTACGATGTAAAGAAAGTACCTGTGCTGGATAAAGATAAAAGTAAAATTTTGACGCAAACAAGTTTCCAGTTGCAGGATAATGTACTCAAAGGCCATGTAAAAGTAACGCTGACCGGGGAGCAAAGAACGGGTTTCCACCAGTTCTATCATGACCTGCCTGCAGATGATAAGAAGAAGCTGATCCAGCGTTTCCTGGAATTTGGAAATAAGAACCTGGCGGTTACCCATGTAAAAATATCTGACCTCAGCAACCGGGAAATTCCGGTAGTGATAGAAGGTGATATTGATCTCAGCAACTATGTAATCACCGAAGACAAAGAAATTTATCTCGGTATTGATTTTTTCCCGGAAGATATGCGCAGCCTGATACCCGATAAGGACCGGCAACAGGATTATGCTCTCCATTCCGCCTATGTTACGCAGGATGAAACGGAATTAATATTACCTGCCGGTTATAAAGTGACTTCTGTGCCTGCATCCATCAGTGAAAAAACAGAAGACTATGAAGTAACCGGTACGTATGCTGCAAAAGACAATAAAGTGCTCTTCAAAAAAACATTAACCTTTACGACCGGGAGGATCCGTAAAGCAGATTTTGAAAACTGGAAAACGTTTGTGAAGAAGCTGAAGGATTTTAACAGTAACCTGATCTTAATTAAAAAGCCATGATACTGTTTAAGGTTTAACGTCTAAAGTTTAATGTTATGGCAACCATCAAACGTTTTGAAGATATTGAATCCTGGAAACTTGGAAATGAACTTTGTGCTAAAGTTGGTAAATATATTGATGAAGGAAAGTTCAAAAGAAATTATCGATTGATCGATCAGATCGAAGGTTCTTCAGGTTCTATTATGGACAATATAGCAGAAGGGTTTGAGCGGGGAACGAAGGGTGAGTTCATTCAGTTTCTGGGTTATGCAAAAGGCTCCTCCGGTGAACTCCGCTCGCAGTTATACAGAGCTTTGAACAGAGAATATATTACCCAGGCCGAATTCAACGAACTGTATGAACTGGCTACAAGAATCAGTGGATTACTACAGAAATTTATTGAATACCTGCTAAAAACAACTATAACGGGGAACAGGAAGAACGTTAAACCTTAGACCTTAAACGTCAAACAAATTATACATGAAGAAACTACTATATATTTTTATTTCATTTTTCATCTCATTCGCTGCATTAGCACAAGACGATGAAGACACTTTCAGCCCTTCCAAACTGGAAAGCATCGCCAAAAACATGAAACCCCTTTGGGAGGATGGTGATGCGGACTTTACCGTTATTGCCACGCCGGATAAATGGAAAGAGGAAAGCGGTGTCATCCTTGCCCAAAAAACAAAATTTGCTTTTGATAAAGACGCCAATAAACTGGCGGTGTATGAGATCACCCGTCGCCGCATCAAACTGAACGACCGGGATGCCGTCAATTCCTATTCTTCTGTGTATTTCCGGATTGGTTCTTCCCGGGACGGAGCCGGTATCAAAGTCATTAAAGCAAATGGTACGGTACAGGATGTTTCGCTGCGCAATGCGGTGTATGTGGAAGATGCTTCCGATGTGCCCTCCACTTTTACCCCTTATATCGGTAAAGCGAGCACGGTATATGATAAAAGCAAGAGCCGGGTTATTTTTTATAAAATTGCTATCCCCGATCTGGACCCCGGAGATATCATAGACTATGGAACCATTTTCTATGATGACAACACTGTAAAGAAAATGAGTTTTATCGAGTTTGACCCTATCTATTTTGTCTGTACACGGGAGTATCCTGTCGTCAGCCAGAAATTTGAGATCGACACCGATAACAATTCATTTGTCAATTCTAAATCCACGATGGGGGCGCCTTTGTTTAAAGAGACCGGCAGTGGAAATGCCGACTACAGCTGGGAAGACCGCAACCGGGAAAAACTTATGGATACCCGTTGGGTAAACAGCTACGTGGAGTTACCCATGGTAAAGTTTCAAATCGTTTTTTCAAAGAGTGAGAACCGCGCTGATCTGTTTATTGGCGACAGGGGTGAGCTGAAACAAAACATCACTCCCCCGGAGCTGGCCAAAAAAATGAACAACCTCTACAACAGGCTGGATGGTTCTGTTTATTACACCATGGCGAAGGGGTATCTCAAACAATTGGGATATGGCGATATGAAGGAAGAAGATTTTATCCAGAAATCCTATTATATCCTGCGCCACATGTCGCACTACCGGGCCAATGGTTTTTCCAGTGAGTTGTTTGCATCCTGCCTTACTCAGTGTCTTGACCTCCGCAAGATTCCGTATGAACTTATTGTAACCACACCTGCCAACCTTACCAGGCCGGAGAATATTATTTTCCGGACAGAACCGGAATGGATGCTGCGGGTAAAAGGCAAATATATTTTCAATGCCACACTTTTTTCCAATCCGTATGATTACAAAGAAGAGTTTCTCAATACGCCTGCTTATATTATTTCATTGGGGAAAAATCCAACCGCAACACCCATTACCTTACCTGCCAGTACCCCGGATGAAAATATAACCACCAACACTATTACGGCTTCGATGGATACTTCGGGAAGGAACCTCGTAGTGGTTCATCAAAAAGCGATCACCGGGCTCAGCAAACAATTTTACAATATACAGGGGCTGGTATATACAACGGCATTAGATGATGACCACCGCAGTTATGGCGGAGAAGATGATATCAGGGCCGGTATGAAGGGAACCGTACTCGAAAGTTATGAGGACAAGCTGCGGGAAAGAAAAAAAGAGGACAAGACCCGCAAACTGGAATATATGAAAAAAGCCTTTGAAGATGAGTATGCCACGATCACCAGCTATACAGAATTTTTATTAAACACCGAAGGGCGCACCTGGCGCAAGCAGGAGTTGAATTACACGAGCAAATTTGAACTGGGTGATATGGTAAAGATTGCCGGGAATAATTTACTGGTGTCTGTTCCCGGCCTGGTTGGTGAGCAGCTTTTTATATCGCAGGATGAACGGAAAAGAGAAGCCGATGCCTATATGAGTTTTCCCCGGAGTCTACGGAATATCATCAATTTTACAATTCCCGAAGGTTACAAAGTAGTAGGTATTAATAACCTGAACCTGAATATTGATAATGAGGTCGGAACTTTTGCAGTACGGGCATCGGTGGAAGGAAACAAACTGAACCTACTGGTAAAAAAAGTGTACAAACAAACCACTGTAAAAAAGGAAAACTGGCCGAAGCTGCTGGAGATGCTGGATGCGGCATTTAATTTTTCGCAGAAGAAGATATTGCTGAAAAAGATGTGAACAGGGTTTACAAGGGAAATAAATCTACGGGAAAATAAATGGTAATATTTTTTCTGAGAGGTCCTTTTTTCTGCCCGGAGTCTCCTCTCACTTTCTTTTGAACTGCGCTGATCAGTTGAGCAAAATATTTCTTTTGAAACGATAAGGGACTCCGGGTCAGGCACATGATTCTGTTTTATATCAGCCCTGTTACAAACCACGAATGTTATGCGAAACCTAAGCAGCATTTTGAGTACTTTTGCCGTCTTTCAGGAAACAAGCGTTATGAATAATCTTAAATTTTTAGTCATTGTAACCTTGTTTTTTACTTCCTGCAAAAAAGAACAAAATAATTCTCCAGTCGCAGGACAATGGGAATGGTTTAAGGCAACCGGGGGTATTGGTAACATTTACCAAACTCCTCAAAATTCCGGTCGCTCCTGGCAGCTAACGCTCAATCCGGATTATACATCGTCACAAACCGGGGACTTAATGCCTGGAGGAGCGGGAACCTATACCCTTACAGAAGATATAAATCCCGGCTGGCACAAACAACTATTAAATATTACCTCAAATGGCCTGGTGACAACCTTTAGTTATTCTTTCATTTCTCATGACACTTTAAGACTGGATCACCATATAGAAGTTGATGGGCTTTCATACTTTCTGGTAAGAAAATAACAGCTTTCGCTAACAAGATTCGGTTTGCTGCTATTCTTGTTTACGGAATAATAACCGGTCCTGATAGTAATCGGGATACTTCTACTTGCCGAATTAGTGCAATAATATCCCCAGAATAAAAAGAAGTTATTTCCCCATTTATTCTTTTCCCGGCCTTTTACCTTCTGAAAATCAGTAGGAAACATACTGTTCAGTTTTTAACACGCTATGGCACGATATTCGGCAGATACAGGATATAACAAAATGAATTATATGAAAAAGATTCTTCTGATTACAGTTTTTATATCGGCTGCTGCTGTTTTTAACAATGCCTCTGCACAAATCCGTTTTGGAATAAATATTAATATTGGTTCGCAACCAGATTGGGGACCTGTTGGGTATGATCGTGCAGATTATTATTATATGCCGGATATTCAAACCTATTATTATGTTCCCACCCGTAAGTTCATTTATTTATCCGGAGGTAACTGGGTTTTTTCTTACAACCTGCCACCCGCATACAGAAATTATAACCTGTATACCGGGTATAAAGTAGTGGTGAATGAGCCCCGGGCATACCAAAATTACCGATCACACCGGGTACAGTATTCAAGATACCGGAATGATCGCAGCCAGGTAATTATCAGGAACAGCCATGAACCAAAATATCAAAGAAACAATCACGATAATGGCAATCGTAATGGCAATCGTAATGGCAATAGAAATGACAATAGAAACAGGAAACATTAATAAAAATTCCTAACAAAAAAGCCGCCATAAAGGGCGGCTTTTTTGTTCTGTAAAATAAACAGTATCAGAAAAATATTTTGATCTGTTAAAAAAGAGGTGGCAGGGAACCACCCTTTATAAATTTATTCCTGTTCATGTATGATAGTTGCGACTTTAGAATCACCCCCTTCCATCCAGCAATCCTCCCAGGATACCCCCTTCTTCCTTACGGTGATAGGTTCCGTAAGCGACTATACGTCCCGCCAGCCGGCTAATCGGCAAAGATTGTATCCAGACTTTTCCCGGCCCCTGCAGTTTGGCAAAAAATAATCCTTCACCGCCAAACATAACATTCTTGATACCCCGTACCATTTCAATTTCAAAGGAAATGGTTGGCATATACGCCACCAGGCACCCGGTATCTACTTTTAATATTTCACCGGCTTTTAATTCCTTTTCTATAATAAAACCACCTGCATGCATAAACGCCATGCCATCCCCTTCTATCTTTTCCATAATAAATCCTTCCCCACCAAAAATGCCTACGCCCAATTTCCGTTGAAAATGAATTCCCACACTGACACCTTTGGCAGCACAGAGAAACGCATCTTTTTGTGCAATGATCGTTCCACCGAGCTCCCGCAGATCCATAGGAATGATCTTGCCGGTGTAGGGTGCGGCAAAACTAATTTTTTTCTTCCCCTGTCCTTCATTGGTAAATGCGGTCATAAATAAACTTTCTCCTGTAAGTACTCTTTTACCGGCACTCATCAGTTTTCCCAGGAGACCAGTAGGCTGCTGTGCCGAGCCATCCCCAAAAATGGTCTGCATCTGAACGCCATCATCCATCATCATCATGGCACCGCTTTCGGCTATGGCTGTTTCAGAGGGGTCTAGTTCTATTTCTACAAATTGTAATTCTTCACCATAGATCTTGTAATCAATCTCATGGTTATTACGGGTTGCGGTACTCATATAGTTTTCTTTTAAATTTAAATAGTAAAGTTACCAAAGCTTTCAGAAAAGACACCTTTTAAAAAGGTTTTTTCCCTGAAAGTGTCTTCTCTTTTTCTCATAAATTTAACCATGCCTCTTGCAGAAAAATACCTGGCAGATTTAACAGAAGGTAACGTATATCACATATATAACCGGACTAATAACCGGGAATTATTATTCAGAAGTGATGAAAACCGTCGTTTCTTTCTTCAACGCTTTACTCATTATTTGTCGCCCTATCTGGGAACATATTGCTGGTGCCTGTTACCCAATCACTTTCATTTTTTAATTGAGGTAAAGTCAGCTGAAGAAATAAAAAAATGGCTGCAACAATTTAAAACACTAAAACCAACAGAGAAAATATATTTGGAAGAAAACGTATCTTCTGCCCTACTACTTGAAAAAGCCTTTCATCAGTTTTTTACGTCCTATTCTATGGCTTATAACAAAATGCATAAAAGAACCGGGAACCTTTTTCACCGGCCATTCAAAAGAATTGAAGTATCCCGGGATTCTTATTTTACCCAGGCTGTAGTTTATATTCATGCCAATCCGAAAAAACATAAACTGGTTGATGATTTTACTAAATACCGATGGTCATCATGGCACTCTTTAATTTCTGAAGCATCTACACCTTTGATGAGAAAGGAATTGATTGACTGGTTTGGGAGTAAAGAACAACTTATAAAAACGCACGTCGATTTGTCTCAATATTATTATGAAAGTGAAGTTGCAATTGAAGTTTAGAGAAGTCACCTTTTTCGAAAAAGGTGTCTTCTCTAATGAAAAGCGGCCCCACCAAAGAGCCGCTTTTTCTTTAACCACTAAACCAACTACCAGTATTATAACGCAGATTATGCCTCCCGGGTTGCCGGTTTTAATTTACCCAACCAGATTTTTTTTCCCTGTATTCTTCTTACCAAAAACATAATACCAACAAATATGAAAAAGAATGGCCCTGCAAAACCAAGTAAGGCTATGAATTTGGTTCCGTAAAAAGCGGCCATCGGTCTTTTCAATCGCTCCGCAATCAGGTACATACTCGGCACCATTACCAGGGTAAGGAAGAAAGAAAAAAGCAGTCCGAAAATGATCGTCCAGCTCAGCGGACCCCAGAAAACCACACTGTCACCTCCAAAGAAAATATTGGGGCGCAGGTGCTGGAACAACCCCACAAAATCAATATTAAATCCAATCGCCAGGGGCAGCAGACCTAAAATGGTGGCTACCGCGGTTAATAATACCGGTATGATCCTGATCTTACCCGCCTGTATAGCAGCTTCTCTTGTCCGCATGCCCCTGCCCCGAAGTTCATCCGTAAATTCAATGATCAGGATACCATTCTTTATTACAATACCGGCAAGGCCCACAATACCTACCAGTAACATGATGGTGGCAATCGTCATCCCGGTAATGGCATAACCCATCAATACGCCTATTACAGAGAAGAATATCTCGGTTATGACAATGAACGGCTTACTCATTGAATTGAACTGCAGCACCAGTATCAAAAAGATAAGACCAATGGCAATGATAAAAGCGGTTCCTAAAAATGCCTGTGTTTCTTTTTCCTGCTCGCTCTGTCCGCTGAGCCGGATCGTAACATCAACAGGAATTTTAACCTGGCCCTTAAAATCGTTGATTTTCTGTTGTAACTCTTTGTTGATCGGACCAACCATAGTTGGATCCAGCACATTGCTCTGCAATTGTATCGTACGTCTTACATTTTTTCTTTTTACACCGCCGGTTGTATTGGTATAATCGATGGTGGCCACCGCACTGAGTGGAATGGATTTTACCTGCATCGTATTCATATCCATAAATGTGATACGCATATTTATCAGGTCGGTAATATTCTTACGCATCAGATCATTATAACGCAGCTGAATTTTATATTCATCTTCCCCGTCTTTTATCTTACTCACTTCTTTTCCAAATACAGCGGTACGTAATTCCATCCCCACCTGCCCGGTGCTGAGTCCTTCAAACATGGCCTTCTCCCGATCCACATTAATGGTGATCTCAGGATTGTTTAAATCAATATCAGCCTGCAGGTTCTCAATACCTTTTATACGGTTCGTGTCCAGGTAATTAAACAATTGTGTGGCAACAGAAGCAATGTTCTCAAAATTATCACCGACCACTTCAATATTCACCGGGGGGTCGGTAGGCGGTCCGCCATCTTCCTGTGCCACTTCCACATTGGCCCCGGGAATACCCTGCACCGCTTCACGTATTGCATCTTTATAAGGCATGGTTTTTTTGCCATGCCTTTTTTCAAATGCCACAAATGAAATCTGGATACGACCCAGATTTGACTGAATACTCCGGTTATTATCTCTTGGATTGTTGGCGCTGACCGCTACATTAGAAATGATACTTTCTACAATGCTGCCAGGTACCCCGGGTTTTTCTTTATCTAAAACCTTCTCGACTCTTTTTTCAAGCACCCGGGTGATACTGTCCGTATATTTTACATCGGTACCCACCGGCAGTTTTACATATACAAACACCATGTTGGGATCGCCGCTCGGGAAAAAGGTTGATTTATTTCCCCGCACCATCAATAAGCCTGCAGAAAAAGCAAATAATCCAAACAGGGATATGAATGCATATATGGGTCGTCTTCCCACCAGTATCCAACGCAATAATTTTTCATACTGGTTCATCAGCTTTGGCAATACGTTCTTCTGGAAACCATGAATCCAGTCATTCAGCACATATGCATTAAGCACCATTAATAGCGCCATCAACAATAAGAAATTGGCCAGTCCATGCATTCCCGGCAGGTGTAATAATATTCCTGCAACCCCAAAAACAATAAACCATTTATTTCTGAAAATAGCGCTCCTGGGCTTTTCATATTCTTTCCCTTCCGGTTTCATAAAACTTACCGCAAATACCGGGTTGAATATAAAGGCCACGATCAGGGATGCTGCCAGCGTAAGGATCAGCATCGTGGGCAGGTAAATCATGAACTTCCCAATCAATCCTTTCCAGAATAATAAAGGAAAGAACGGAGCTAATGTCGTTGCTGTACCCGCCAATACCGGTATAAAGACCTCACCGGCCGCTTCCTTGGCACTCCGCACAATCGGTACTTTGCCATTATTATAAATACGGTGCGTATTTTCAATGACCACAATGGCATCATCCACAATTATTCCCAACCCAAAAAGTAAGGCGAATAATACAATAAAATTGAGTGTAACACTTGTTCCGATAATACTATCGGCTATCGGGAGAAATAAAAAGGCAACGAATACACTAAGCGGCACACTCAATGCCACAAAGAAGGCATTGGTAACCCCCATAAAGAACATCAGGATAATCAATACCAGGATAAACCCGATAATGATGGTATTAATTAATTCATTGAATGATGTTTTTGTTTGCCGGCTCTGGTCACCGGTAAATTCTACCCGCAAATCTTTTGGCAGTTCTTCACTTTTCTGCATCTCCGCAACCACAGCTTTTACTTTATCCGCACAGTTGATCAGGTTCTCTCCGGCTCTTTTTACAATGTTCAGGGTAACCACATTCTTACCATCCAAACGGGCATAGCTTTCTTTGTCTTTAATCGTATCCCTTAATTCGGCAATATCTCTCAGGTAAACAGAAGCTCCCTGTGCACTGCTACGTACCACAATATTTTGCAGATCCAGGGCACTGGTAAACTGACCTTTCACTTTCAGGGTACGTTTCATATTACCCACTTCTATCAATCCACCGGTGATATCGTTATTCTCACGGCTGATCGCATTTTCAATATCCATAAAACTCACCCGGGCTGCCGTCATTTTATAGGGATCCACATTTACCTGTATCTCTCTTTCGGGTGCGCCCACAATTTCTGCCCGCGTTACCTCCCCCAATTCTTCAAACTGGTCCTGCATTTTATCTGCATACACTTTCAGTTTCATCGCATCATAATCACCACTGATGTTGACGAACATAATAGGCATTTCGCTGAAAGCAAATTCCTGCACATCGGGTTGTGATGTTAAATTATTGGGTAGATCTGTTTTGGCTTTGTCAATCGCGTCTTTTACTTTTTGTTTTGCAAGCTCTGTTTTTACATCCGTATCAAATTCCACTACGATCAGACTGTAATCCGCCTGCGATGTACTCTGGATCTTATTCACTTTAGCGCCGCTGATCCCTTTCAGTTGTTTTTCTATCGGCCGGGTCACGAGGTTCTCAATATCCTTGGGCGAATTACCTACATACACAGTGGCTATAGAAATCGTAGGTACAACAATATCCGGAAACTGTTCCTTTGGCATACTGTTGAACTTCGTCATCCCATATAATGTAATAAGGATGGCAATAATATAAATAGCCGTTTTATTATCAATGGCCCAGCTGGTGGGTCCAAACTGTTTAAACTTTTTGGTTACTCCTTCAAAAATTTTCATATCACTATTTAAATGATGGTTATGATTTTAATGATGTCGTATTATCCGACCTTACGTTATATTATTTATAAGTCTTTTAAATTTCAGTTTAACCAGCTTCAGTAACTATGTTCAGTCCCTATTGCTATCGGGATTGCGATGCTCCGTTAATTTTTCTCTTCATTACTCAACATACCCACCCCGATTTCCTAAAGTGTAAAGTCACCTCTATTCACCCCTCCAGGGAGGGGATAAGTCCTAAAGCATTTCAACATCTTCAAATAAGCTGGCTTTGTGCGTTACGAAGCCCCTCCTTGGAGGGGTTTGGGGAGGCCGTTTTTATTTCCCCGTTGTCACCACTTGCCCGTCATACACTGTTTGATAACCTTCTGTAATGATCAGTTCGCCACCGGTTAAGCCATTTTTTATTTCAATAAATCCATTATACGCTTCTCCTGTAATCACTATTTTTTTACGTGCTACCATCCGATTGCTACCGGATTTATCAACGGCTTTTTCCATCACATAAACATATTTGCCTTTCTCGTCACTCTGTACCACATTTACCGGAACGGCAACGGCTCCCTTTGCTTCATAGTCAAGGATTTTCATCGTAGCGGTCTGGTTGGGTTTCAGCATCGGGTCTGAGGGTAGTTTTGCTTCAGTAATAAAAGATCTTTTGGTTAGATCAATAGAACCACCCACCATACTTATAACCGATTGATAAGGCGGCAAACCACTTCCGGAAATAACAACTTCCACTTTATCGCCTTTTTTAACCCGGGATATATAGTTCTCCGGAACATTCGTCACTATTTTCAGGTTATTGTTGTTCACGATACGGATACCTAAGCCCGGCATAGCGGCAGTTTGAGGAGAAAAGAATTCCCCGACTTTTACGCTCATTTCATCAATCATGCCACTGATGCCTGCATATACATTCGACATATTAGCCTGTTCCTGTGCCATGGCCACTTGCGCCTGTGCAGCTCTTAACTGAGCAGCCAAAGCATCCACATCTGCTTTTGCATTGATCACCTGGATTTCGGCACCGATATTTTGTTTCCACAAATTCTGGTAACGTTCATACACGGTTTCTGCCTGGGCCAGTCTTGCCTTTAGTACTCCAGTCTGTTGCTGTGCCGCGACAACAGATTGCCTTGCCATGGCATCATCTAATTTTAAGATCAATTGACCCTTGCTGACTTTCTGCCCGGCTTTAACATAAATGGCTTTCACCTGTCCGCCCGGACCTGAAGGAGCTACATAAGCCATTCCTTCTGCATCTATCTTACCCTGTAATTCTATAAAATGAGTAAAGTCACTTATGCGCAGCGTATCCACAGACACTAATTTCTGCACCTGCTCTGCTGCATTTGGATCCGCTTTGGTCAGCTGGTCTTCCAGTTTGCGGATATCAGCTTCCAGGGCACTTTTCTCTTTCTTAAGTTTTTCCAGCTTTATCTTCATATCACCGATAGCGCCTTTTTTTTCTTTTGCACCTGTGCCACAACCGGAAATAATAATGGCGGAAGCGATTATCCCAAAAACAAAAATCTTCTTCATGTTTATTTTATTAATAGTGTTGATTGATTTATAATTTTCCCAGGGCTTTTAAGTAACTCACTTTGGCAATAACAGCATCATATAAAGCTTTGAAATAATTAGACTGCGCCTGCTGGAGGTCCGTGTCAGACCTGAGTATTGAAAAACTGGAACCGGTACCCACTTCATATTTTTTCTTTTCAGAGTTATAAATCTTTTCCGCCAGTTTCATATTATCTTCCTGCATATCCATCGTCAGGATGGCATTCACCAGGTTATTTTTGGCCACAGTTTTTTCCAGGTCAATCCCTTTTTTGGTCTGGTCGATGGTGTTTTCGATTTTTTCCAGTGCAAATCGTGATTGCTGAATTTTATATTTCTTTTGCAATCCGTCAAAAAGGGAGACGTTGACACTGATCCCCACCTGGTTGGTATTGTACCAGAACCAGGGACTGGTGTTTGCGTTCATAGATGCAGAATTGCGTTGCCCGGTCTCCTGAAAACTATAAAAAGCGGCTACCGTGGGATAATAGGAAAGCTTGTAACGCCTGATATCAAATCCCTGTAACTGTTTTGCCTTGTTAAGTAATTTTATTTCGTTGCGGTTATCGTATGAAAAATTTTCCTCCAGGATCCCGTCCTTTATTTGCATCGTGGTTAAATTATCTTTCAGTACCAGGGTATCAGCCTGGGCCAGTCCTAATGTCATTTTTAAGACCGCATAGCCAATGGCGATCCCGTTTTTTAATTGATTTTCGACTGCTTGGGTATTGTTAAGGGAAACTGTGGCTTTGTCAATATCTAACTTTTCTACAAACCCGTTTTGATACATGATATCCATATCATGCGATAATTGCTGAAGCCGTTTTAGGCTTTCCTGAACAAAGACCAATTGTTTCTCACCGATCAATGCTGCATAATAATTTTTATAAACAGCTTCCCGCACTTTGTCCTCGGCCACTTTTATTTGTAATTCACCGGATTCCAGCAAAGACCTTCTTGCCTCAAGCCCTACAAACACCTGGGGTTCGAATAATAACTGTTGCACCGTTGCCCCCATCTGCAGATTATAGGGAGAAAAAAAGGAAAAATTCCGTACTTTAAATTCCCCACCACTGGTTATCGTATTGCCGCTACCGTCTTTTACACCTTCCTTTTTTAATACATCATAAATAGATGTTTCCGTTGCATCCGGAAATTGTATCAGCGGCAACGTCAGGTAATGATTGCCCTGTATCGAAGCCGATACCTGTGGCAAGGCCAGTCCTATTATTTCTTTGTTTCGGGCTTCCGCAATCCGGTAATCCAGTTTTGCATTTTTAAGTTCTGTGACATTTTTAAAAGCAATATCTACCGCTTCTTTGGCCGTGATGGTGTACAACTGCTGTGCTTTAACGGTGGTCGCAGATAAAGCCATAAACAATAACAGTACCCATAGATTATTTCCTGCTTTCCTCATATGTTATTTTTTTTTGTCGTTGTTCATTGTATTTTAAAATAAGTTTATGCCCTTTCAGAGTAGATAATCCATAGAGATAATGTTCGATGATCTCCCGGGTTACTTCGGCAAGATTGTATTTTCTCGGGGGGAAAATATCCATATTAAATGCCAGCATCATGGATTCCAGCCTGAATTTGGAGAGTACATCGGTGTTAATCTCCGGCCGGAAGAGCTCCTCTTTTATGCCCCGCTCTATGTTTTTATGAATGACCTCAAATAAAAAATCATTTTTATATTTTAGAAATTTCTGAAAAGATTCAAAATAAAATTTCTGCAGGTCGTAGAGCACCATCGGATTCATGTTCCGGAATTGCTCTACAATTTGTTCCATTGTAAGAAATATTTCTTCCACCGCGTCTTTTGATCGGTCGAAACAGCTCAAACAGTCCTGCTGGCCCCGGGCAACCTCATCCACCAGCACCGCATCCACCAGTTCATCTTTATCAACAAAATACTGGTACAGGGTTTTTTTACTCATGCCCAATTGTAACGCAATGTCATCCATGGATACGGACCGGATGCCGTACCGCATAAACATTTCGTGGGTCTTTTGTTGTATCCTGTCTTTTATCTCCATAATTCTGTAAATGGGGGTACAAAACTATGGAAACTTTTTTTGTAACCAAAGTTTCCACCCCCTTTTTTTTACCGTTCACCGAATTTTTACCACTGAAAGAGGCGTATTTTTTATGCTACCTTAGCCTTTAATTTTTCCGGAAATGAAAAAAGAAATCCCCAGTTATCGGCCCAGGGAGCCCTTCAGATGGAAGAAGATAATACAGTACCTGCTGCAGGGGCTTCTTATTCTCGCTCCCCTCGCCATAACCCTGTATTCCATTTACTGGATCGTTTCAACGGTAGACAACTGGCTGCCTATTTTCCGGGAACCTGTAAAAGATTTTCAGGGGAATGTTATCGGGCACAAAGTAAAAAACTATGGGTTGGGTTTTGTGGTCGTACTGGTAACCATTATCTCCATTGGTTACCTGAGTACTTTTTTTATCCAATCTAAAATCTTTAACCTCTTTGATTCCTGGCTGGAAAAAACACCGGGAGTAAAATTTATTTATTCATCGGTACGGGATTTCTTTGGTGCCTTTACGGGGGATAAAAAGAAATTTAATACGGCCATCTTAGCCAATGTATTTGGGGATGATGTATGGGTCGTTGGCTTTTTAACCGATGAAGACATGCACAAATTTGATATGGGAGCTAATGAAGTCGGGGTATATGTACCACAGGCCTACCATTGGGCCGGTCAGTTATATATATTACCCAGGGATAAAGTAAGGAAAATAGAAAAAATCTCCTCCGGAGAAGCCATGAAATATGCGGTAACCGGTGGCGTGGTAGATCTGGAAGAAGAGCGTAAGGAAGAAATAGCCCTTGAATCTGCGAAATAAAAAAATTATGCGAAAGCTGTTTTTTATTTTTTTGATTTCTTTATCAGCAAAACAATGTTTTTGCTGGGGTTTTTATGCCCATAAGAAAATTAACTATTACGCCGTTTTCCTGCTGCCGCCGGAAATGATGGTATTGTATAAACCCCAGATCGATTTTCTTAGCGAGCACGCAGTTGACCCGGATAAAAGAAGATATGCTGTACCGGAAGAAGGGCCCCGGCATTATATCGATATTGACCATTACGGAAAATATCCCTGGGATTCATTACCCAGAAACTGGAAGGATGCCCTCGCAATTTATTCAGAAGACACTTTGAATACCTATGGCATAGTACCCTGGTGGTTACAAACGATGCTTTCCCGCCTCACAAATGCATTCAAAGAAAAAAACCAGTCAAAGATTTTAAAATATTCCGCAGATATCGGCCATTACATGGCAGATGCACATGTGCCACTTCATGCCAATACCAATCATAACGGTCAATTTACGGACCAGAATGGTATTCATGCCTTTTGGGAAAGCCGGATACCCGAACTACTGGCGGAAAAAGACCCCATAACTATCGGGTGGGATTTTTTTATTGGCAAAGCAAATTATATTAATAATCCTGCGGACTTTATCTGGAAAAGAATACTGGAAAGCGCTGCAGCAGCAGATACCGTATTGAGATTTGAAAAAGAACTAAGCCTGAGAACTCCCGGCGATCAGAAATATTCATTTGAAGACCGCAACGGATTAATCATGCGTCAATATTCCTCCGCTTATTCAAAAGCCTATGATGCCCTGTTAAAAGGTATGGTGGAAAAAAGAATGCGGCAATCCATTTATGCAGTAGCAAGTTTCTGGTTCACGGCCTGGGTGAATGCCGGTCAGCCTGATCTAAAAAATCTTTCCGGCAAAAAATTTTCCGCTGAAGACCTGAAAGAATTTGAAAACCTGAATACTTCCTGGAAAAATAATGCTATTAAGGGACGGGACCATGAGTAATTAATTTTTAATAACCCTTTGTCACGATATGCTTTAATCTTTTTTATGAAAAAAATTTTCACCCTGCTTACCGTTTGCGTTATCACCTCACAGATATATGCGCAGCAACTCGTGTTTGATCTGATGGAACGAACAGATATCTCTATACGTGAAGCAGAGACCATTGCCAACCGGTATTTTGACAGTGCAGGAACCGGCCGGGGTACGGGTTACAAACAGTTTCAACGTTGGCTTTATGAACGAAAATTTCATACCGATGAAAATGGTTACTACATTCCCCCGCAAACAGACTGGAACAATTATTTACAAAGCCGCAGCAGTTTACAACCGGGTATAATAGCTGCTGCCAACTGGACAGAATTGGGGCCATTGGGTTGGAACAGAACCAGCAGCTGGAACCCGGGCACCGGAAGAATTTCTGCCATGGCGATTCATCCGGCCAACGAATCCATCATATATGCCGGATCACCGGGTGGTGGCTTATGGAAAACGGTAAATGCCGGGGCCAGCTGGCAACCACTGACAGATAATAATTCTTTGTGGATGTCCGTCTTTTCTATAACAATTGACCCGGGTAATCAAAATATTGTTTATGCCGGAACTAGCACCGGCCTTCTTTTAAAATCAGTTGATGCCGGTATCAACTGGTCTCCCACAGGTGCGGGTCCTACGGGCACTATCCGTAAAATACTGATTCACCCGACATCCGGCAATATCGTTTTTGCCTGTGCGAGTAATGGTATATTCCGATCAACCAACAGCGGCACTTCCTGGACACAGGTACATTCGGTCAGTAAAGAAGATATAGAATTTAAACCCAACGATGTAAACATCCTGATTGCATCCGGGAATGACGTAGTCCGTTCTGTTGATAATGGAGTAACCTGGACGACCCTGGGAGCAGCACAGGGTATTACAAATTCAGGCCGCACATTGGTTGCTGTTTCTGCTGCCAATCCCAATACAGTTTATGCGGTTCAGGCAAGTGGTAGTCTTTTTGGAAGAATGTATAAATCAACGGATGCGGGTCTGACATTTGTTACAACGGTTGTTGGCAATCCTGCCAGCGGTACCAATTATTTTGGATATGAGGCAAGCGGTACAGGAACATCCGGACAGGCAGGGTATGATATGGGCATGGATGTATCACCAACTAATGCCAATGACGTGTATATAGCGGGTATCATTTGCTGGAGATCTGTAAACGGGGCCACTTCTTTTACACCACTCACCGAATGGTTTTTGCCTAACAGCACCGGTTACAATCATGCCGATGTACACGGGTTGCAATGGATAAACAGTACGATCTATTCTATTTCCGATGGCGGTATTTATAAAAGTATAGATATGGGAGATAACTGGACGGATCTTTCCCCGGGCTTAGGTATCCGCCAATTTTATCGTATTGCAAATTCTCAAACCAATGCGAATGTAATAACCGGTGGTGCCCAGGATAATGGCAGCGTTGCCCGGCAGGTATCAGGGACATGGGTTGACTGGCTGGGTGCCGATGGCATGGAAGGTTTGGTTAGCCCCACCGATCATTTAAAACTTTGGGGAACCAGTCAGAACGGAAGTATTTACAGATCCACCAATGGAGGAAACAGTTACACCGGTTTACCAAGACCTTCCCCCGGTCAATGGGTAACTCCATTATTTATGCATCCTACCAATGAAACGATTTTATATGGAGGATGGACCGGTGTTTATAAATCAACTAACAGCGGAACAAGTTGGACCTTAATTTCAGGAGCCACCATAACCACCACTTTAGCAGACCTGGCAGTAGCTCCCTCCAATCCTAATTATATTTATGCATCAAACGGTAATACTTTATATGTGACCACGGATGATGGCGCCAACTGGGTAACCCGAACAGCACCATCAACAATTAATGATATAGCGGTGGATCCAACGAATCCATCCAAAATATGGATTGCCTGCAACAGCACTACAAACCGGGTAATGGTCTCTACCGATGCCGGCGCAACTTTTACCAATATTTCCGGAAATCTTCCTGCTATTATTGCCCGTACCGTGGTCGTTGATAACCAGACACCCCGCGGAATTTATGTGGGAATGAATATTGGTGTCTACTATAAAGATGAAGCATCACCCAATTGGGTAACCTATTCGGATAACCTGCCCCTGGTAGCTGTCAACGAATTGGAAATACAATTTGCCTCCGGTAAAATAAGGGTGGCAACATATGGACGGGGCGTTTGGGAAAGTCCGGTGGTATCTACATGCGCTGCTTCTGTTCCGGTAGCTGACTTCACCGCTAATGCGGTAAATATTTGTGTTGGACAAACAGTTGCGTTTACAAATAACAGCACCGATTGTCAAAGCACTTATGCCTGGACATTTGCCGGGGGTACACCAGCTACCTCCACGGCTACTAATCCAACAGTGACTTATAATACTCAGGGTAATTATACTGTTTCACTAACCGTAACAAATCCCGGTGGCTCCAATACAAAAACGGTGAATGGTTATATCACCGTAAACACAAACCTCACACATAGTATCAGTATCTCTTCCCCCAATACAAATATTTGCGCCAACCAAACGGCTACATTTAATCTTAGTTCTAGCAATGGTGGCATATCACCAACCATAAGTTGGTTTAAAAATGGAATAAGTATTCCCGGAACCAATGGTTTAACAACTGTTACATTATCAAACCTGAATAATAATGATATTATTACCTGTAGCGAACTTACCAGTGCTGCTTGTGCAACCCCGGCAATAGTCATTTCAAATCAATTAACGGTTACTGTTTCACCTAATTTAACTCATACAGCATCTATTTCAACGCCGAAAACTTCCTTGTGCTCCGGTGAATCAGCCACATTTACTTTAACAAACACAAACCCGGGTTCTTCACCGGTTATCAGCTGGTTTAGAAATGGTGTTTCCATTCCTGGCACAAGCGGATCAGGCGCCATTACGATTTCAACACCGGTAAATGGTGATATAATTACCTGCAGCGAAACATCAAATGCGAACTGTGTAGCTCCTGTTACAATTACAACAAATTCTATTTCACTTATTGTTACACCAAAACCAGCCAAACCAACTATCACTCAAAATATCGGGGACCTGTTGTCTTCTTCCACCGGTGGTAACCAATGGTTTCTTAATAGTGTTGCCCTGAATAATGCTACGGGCTCCACCATTCACCCGGTTAAAAACGGTATCTACCAGGTTCAGGTTACAGTGAATGGTTGCATCAGTCTCCTCTCCGATCCTTTCAATCTCATTATTGAAGGCGTGAACAGGCTATATCCCGTGCCTTCCGGCGGACAGGTGACATTTGATTTTTATGCTCCTGACGGCGTTTCGAAATATCAACTGGTACTTACCAGCAGTACCGGCCAGTTGATTCACCAGGAAAATGGGGCCATCCAGCCGGGATTAAACAGGCTGACCTATAATTGGGACAGGCTGGCTGCGGGTATCTATCAGTTGCAGATGCAGGTAGGAGCCCTGCAATATAAAAAACGACTGTTGATACAATAATGCTTTAACAAAAGAACCGTTCTGCTTACAACAGGACGGTTTTTTATTTCCATACATTTGCACCTTTATTTATTGGCAGAAAATAATGATAGAATTGGCACAACAGATATTACATAATTTTAATGCCGGCCCCTCCATTTTACCCAAGGAAGTTTTTAAAGATGCCAGCCGGTCCATTCTCAACTTCAATGACTCCGGTCTCTCTATTTTAGAGATCGGGCATCGCACTGCACTTTTCCAGCCGGTCATGGAAGAAGCAAGAAACCTTGTAAAAGAATTAATGCAGCTGGATTCTGATCATGAAGTTTTGTTTTTGCATGGCGGCGCCACTACCCAGTTTATGCAAGTGCCCATGAACCTGTTAAATGAAAATGAGCTGGCTGCATATACTGAAACCGGGACCTGGGCTAACAAGGCGATCAAAGAAGCAAAACTTTTCGGTCATGTAGAAATAGCCGGATCATCCAAAGAAGATAACTTTACCACCATTCCCAAAAATCTTTCGATTTCTCCAACAGCGGCTTACCTGCATATTACCACCAATGAAACAATTGCTGGTACGCAATGGCATAATCTGCCGTATGATTGTGGCGTACCCATCGTGGCTGATATGAGCAGTGACATCCTGAGCCGGCAACTTGATTTCAACAAGTTTGATATTATGTATGCCGGAGCACAAAAAAACATGGGTGCTGCCGGGGTAAACCTGGTAGTAATAAACAAAAATGTTTTAGGAAAAGTAAACAGAACGCTTCCCACGATCCTGGATTACCGGAATCATATCAAAGAAGAAAGCATGCTCAATACACCTCCGGTATTTGCCGTGTATGTTGCCCTGCTAACGCTGCGTTGGTTGAAAAATGAGGGGGGTGTTACTGCAATTGAAAAAATAAATAATGCAAAAGCAAAATTGTTTTACGATACCCTGGATGCATTACCTCTTTTCATTGGACCCGTTGCCCGGGAAGACCGCAGTAAAATGAATGCCGTATTTGTAATGAAAGATGAGACACTTGAAAAAGAATTCATGGAATGGTGTAACCGGGAAGGTATGGTGGGTGTAAAAGGTCACCGTAGTGTAGGCGGTTTCCGCGTTTCCATGTACAACGCACTGCCGCTGGAAAGTGTAACCGCATTAACAGAATTAATGAAAGAATTCGCAATAAAAAAAGGATAATTACATGGCCGATATCAAACCTTTTACGGCATTAAGACCCAGAGCAGAACTGGCCCAACAGGTAGCATCAAGACCCTATGATGTATTAAACAGTGATGAGGCACGGGTGGAAGCCAGCGGAAATCCGGTTTCGTTCCTGCACGTCACCAAATCTGAAATTGACCTGCCTGCGGAAACAGATACACACAGCCTGGCTGTTTATGAAAAAGCAAAAGAAAACCTGCAGGAATTGATCCGGCACGACATTTTAATAAAAGAAGAAAAGCCCTGTTATTATATTTATGAGTTGATCATGAATGGCCGGAGCCAGACAGGCCTGGTTTGTGTTTCTTCTGTAGAAGATTATTTCAAAGACGTTATTAAAAAACATGAACTCACACGGCCTGAAAAAGAAAAAGACCGTATTGACCATATGCGGACCCTTGAAGCACAAACCGGAAATGTGTTTTTGGCTTACCGCGATGTAACGGAAGTGAATGCACTGATCAATGGATGGAAAACTACAAATAAACCCCTGTATGATTTTAAAGCTACCGATGGTATCCAACACAACATCTGGGTAATTGACCGGGATATTGTCATTAATTCTATATCACAGTTGTTCAATACTCATGTTCCTTTTACCTACATCGCGGATGGACATCACCGGGCGGCATCGGCTGCCAAAGTAAGCGGTCAAATGGCAAACAGCCCCCAGGCAAAATATTTTCTCACCACCATCTTTCCGGCAAGTCAATTAGTCATACTAGATTATAACCGGGTTGTAAAAGACCTGCACGGGTTAACAGGAGCCAAACTCATCAGCCTGCTGCAGGATGATTTTTTTATTACCCTGAGTACGGAACCGGTAAAACCAACTCAATTGCATGAGTTTGGTATGTTCCTCGAAGGACAATGGTATATTCTCACTTCCCGGAAAGGAACCTATGGGGATGACCCGATCGGCGTATTGGATGTAACCATTCTTTCAAATAATATCCTGAATAAACTATTGGGCATAAAAGATCAGCGAACAGATAAGCGCATTGATTTTGTAGGTGGTATCCGGGGATTAACCGAACTGGAAAAAAGAGTGAACAGTGGTGAAATGAAAGTGGCTTTTAGTTTATATCCCGTAACTATTGAGCAATTGTTCAATGTGGCAGATAGCGGCATCGTAATGCCCCCTAAAAGCACCTGGTTTGAACCAAAGCTTCGGGACGGGCTCTTAACACATCTTATTTAGCGTACCGGCTGAAATATTTGTTATTTTTCGTTGAGACATTCTTTATTACGTCTCTTCTTTTTTAATTTGCAGTATGAAAAAATTAGGATTATTCATCATTTCCGTCTCTGTCGCAGCAGCCAGTTTTGCCCAACCTGAGGATCCGAAAGTATTACATGAAACCGCAAAAACATTCATGCGGTCCGGTGATTTTAATAATGCCATTATTGTCCTGACCCGGGCCCTCCAGCAGGACAATAAGAACCTGGAGATGCAAAAAGATCTGGTGATGAGCTATTACCTGAAAAGAGATTATGTAAAAGCACTGGACGGTGTAAAATCATTGATTGATCGGGATGATGCCGATGTGGTAGTATTCCAGATAGCCGGTAATGTTTATAAAGCTCTGGAGCAGGTAAAAGAATGTGATAAGTTATATAAGAAAGCGCTGAAAAAATTTCCTAAAAGCGGTCCCCTGTACAGTGAGTATGGTGAGCTGCTCTGGGCAACCAAAGATTTCTCAGCGATAGAACAATGGGAAGAAGGGATAAAAGTGGATCCTGCTTATAGCGGCAATTATTATAATGCCGCTTTATTTTATTTCTATGCCAAAGACAAAGTCTGGGGTCTGCTGTATGGAGAAATCTTTGTAAACATGGAAAGTCTTGGAGAAAGAGGTGCATCCATGAAACAATTACTGTTGCAGGGTTATAAAGAAAAGTTATTTGCCGATGCGGACCTGATGAAAGGGGAAGAAAAAAATAAGAGTGCGTTTGCCAAAACGTTCCTGGAAGGAATGAGCCGGCAATCTTCCTTAGCCAATAAAGGTATTACTACCGAAATCCTGACCATGATTCGCACAAGATTCATTCTCGACTGGTATGCAAATTATGCCACTAAATTTCCTTTCCGTTTATTTGATTTTCAGCGCCAGTTGCTGACAGAAGGAATGTTTGACGCCTATAACCAATGGTTGTTTGGCCCTTCAGAAAACCTGGCGGCCTATGAAAACTGGACAAAAACGCACCCTGAAGAATACAACGGCTTCAGCACTTTTCAGAAAAGCCGTGTTTTCAGAATACCCCCGGGTCAGTATTACCAGGTATTATAATAATTAAAAATATTACAGAAACGAGGCTGTCTCAAAAGAGTCAATCTTTGTCATATTGAGCTATGACGAAATAGGATAAAGATTGACCAGCAAATTTGTAAGCATTTCGATAAACTCAATGTGACAAATTTGCTGGCTTTTCAGACAGCCCCGTTTTTTTATGTATCGTTTTTTACCTAAATTGTTAGTCAGTTAAGTTTTGATTACGTAACTCCATTAACGATTGCACCATGACTGAACCAAAAAGATTATTTGACTGCCTGCAATACCACCTGGAAAGGAAACCTCTCGAAGTAATGTTGGCTGGTAAAGAAGCCGGGCAATGGAAAAAATACAGCACGGCGGATGTAAAAAATATAGTGGACAACCTAAGCGCCGGTTTATTAAACCTGGGCATCGGCTGTGGTGATATGACCCCGGAAGGAAGAGATAAGGTTGCTGTTCTTTGTAAAAATCGCCCCGAATGGATCATGTTAGACCTGGCCGTCCAACAAGTGGGTGCCGTACTCGTGCCGGTTTACCCGACTATTAATGTGAATGAACTGGAATTTGTGCTGAAAGACGCCGGCGTAAAGATGGTATTTGTAAATGATGAAGATCTTTTTTTAAAAGTACTTAGCCTGAAAGAAAAAGTACCCAGCCTTAAAGATATTTTCACCTTTGAACATGTTGCCAATGCAAAGCACTGGAAAGAAGTAACTGCATTAAGTACACCAGAACTGCTTAAGCAGATAAAACCCATCAGCGATAAAATAGATTACGAAGACCTGGCTACTATTATTTACACGTCGGGGACTACCGGTACTCCCAAAGGAGTCATGTTATCACACCGGAATATCCTTTCCAACGTTATGGCTTCCATGCCCTGTTTCCCCCCGGGTGATGAACTCCGCTCACTCAGTTTCCTTCCTCTCAACCACATTTTTGAACGCATGGTTAGTTACCTCTACCTGTTCAGGGGGACCTCCATTTATTATGCGGAAAGCCTGGATACAATTGCGGATAACCTGAAAGAAGTAAAGCCGCATATGTTTACTACCGTACCAAGGTTACTGGAAAAAGTGTATGACCGCATTATGCAAAAGGGTAATGAGCTGACCGGAACAAAGAGGAAATTATTTTTCTGGGCACATAGCCTTGCCGAAAAATTTGAGATCAATAAAAAACAGGGGATGCTGTATAATTTCAAATTAACAATTGCCAACAATATCATATTCAGCAAATGGCGGGAGGGCCTGGGTAATCATATAAAATGTATTGTTACGGGAGGTGCTGCCTGCCAGGTAAGGTTGATCCGCATTTTCACCGCTGCCCGAATTCCGGTAATGGAAGGATACGGTCTGACAGAAACTTCACCGGTGATTGCGGTAAACCAGTACCCCGAAAAAGGAAGAATGTTTGGAACAGTTGGTCCGCTGATAAATGGCGTGCAGGTAAAGATCGCCGAAGATGGGGAGATACTATGCAAAGGACCAAACGTCATGATGGGTTATTATAAACGTCACGACCTGACCGCGCAGGACATTGTAGATGGCTGGTTCCATACCGGCGATATTGGTATGCTTTCTGAAAATAATTTTTTAAAAATCACCGACCGCAAGAAAGAACTCTTTAAAACCAGTGGTGGCAAATATGTCGCCCCGCTGGCCATAGAAAATAAATTAAAAGAATCGCCCTTTATAGAACAGGTTATGCTGATCGGGGCCGATAGAAAATTTGTCAGTGCATTGATTGTTCCTTCAATTCCAAATCTTCGGGACTGGGCCCGGAAAAATAATATTTCAGATACCGGCAATGATGATTTACTGCACAACCCGAAAGTAATTGAGCTGTTTAAAGAGTTGGTGGAAAGCTTTAATAAATTTTTCAACCATGTGGAACAGGTGAAAAAATTTGAATTACTGTCTAACGAATGGAGTGTCGATACCGGGGAGCTGACTCCTAAAATGTCACTCAAAAGAAAAGTGGTGATTGAAAAATACCGGGACGCGATCGAAAGAATTTATTCCTGAATCAGTATTATTTGTTTTCTTTCTTATTGGCGGAATCCCTTCTGCCCCGTTGCATCATTTTTTGAATAAACGAGTCAAACTTAGGTTGTTGTTCTGTCGTGAACAATTTTCTTACTTTTTTAAAATGGGCAAACGTAGCCTGATCTACGGCAGCCTGTCTTTCAGAAATTCGCTGGCTGTTTGCAGATACGATACTGTCGCTTATGGTGGAATCTTTTAATAAAACAAAGAAAGCTGTTTTGGCCGCCCGGACGGAATCAAACAAAGGCTTTATTTTTTTCAAATGTTCTTCTTTGTATTGCTTGTATTCGGTTTGCTGCTGCTCAGTCATACTGAGTTCTTTCACCATCATCTCAAAGGGGTCTCCCTTGCCATGATTTCTACCACCCGATTTATTTTTTCCGGAAACCATAAATACCACCAGGGCAATATTCGTCAGCAACAACAGCCCCACGGCTATGACAAGAATCCGGTTCGTAGTGTTCTTCATCTTATTTATCCTGGTTTAATTCGTAAACAGAATTATTATCGTTCAAGCTATATTCGGCTGCAATGGACTGAAGCGTTTCTGAATCATTCATAGCTTCTTCTTTTCCGGTCCCTTCTCTGAATAATATGAATGTATTAATAAGTAATATGACAGCAAGTGCCAGGAATGCAAAAGCCGGACGGAGAAGCCAGGACTTAGGAGAAGCCGGTTCCTGTCTTTTTTCCCCGTCTTCAAGCCGGGCAAGCATTTTGGCTTTTAGCCGGGTATAAAAAAAATCGGGCACTGAGGCTCTGGGGCATCCATCGAGGCTGCTGAGGATTTCTTCTACCTTGTTATTTCTGTCAATATTCATATTATACCAGTTTTGACGGGAAGAAGGCTTAAAACTTTCGTCCCGGTAATTTACTCATCCCGTTTATTTTCCAATATTTTCCTAAGGTTTTGTTTCGCCCTGTGCATCAACGATTCCACTGCAGGCACGGAGGTCCGCATAACTTGGCTAATCTCCTGGTAACTAAGGTCTTCCAGCTTATGCAAAGTAAAAGCTGTCTTCTGGTTTTCAGGCAGTTGGGCAATAGCCTTAAACAACTTAGCCGCATTTTCCTTTCTGTCAAGTGTTACCCCGGGGTGATTAAAATCAGCCAGTTCATACAGGGGTTCATTATCCTCGCCGGTGAGCCGTTGCATAAATCCAAACCTCTTTTTGCTTTTACGGCTGCGCAAAAGGTCCAATGCCCGGGTGGTGGTAATCCGGTAAAGCCAGGTGGATAATTTTGATTCGCCTTTAAAATGATGAATGGAACGATAGACCTGGATAAATACCTCCTGTGCCACATCTTCCGCATCTTCGGCATTTTGGACTATGCCAATGGCCGTGTTGAAAACCCTGTCCTGGTAGGTATCCACCAAATATTTAAATGCCGTTTCATCTCCGTTTCGAAGACCCAGTATCAGTTCTTGTTCATTCAACAGTGGAAGGTTTGTTTTTTGACGCTGTAACTTACGAAAACATGCTGTATATAAATGCGTAAAGACAGTGAAGTGCTGCCTTTTGAGTGTAGTTCCGGCAGGGTTGCCTTTTCATTGAAATTTACTGCTGATACTCTGAGTTATATCAGGGGTTGTTTATTTTTCGGAAGGAATACTTTACCAGCTTCGCTATAAGCCAGCTAAGCGATCCGAAAATGGTTGCTGCAAACCCAATATATAAAAACAGGGTGGGGTAATTTCCGTCAAGAAATTTTAGAATACCACAGAAAACTAAAAAGGAGCAGCCAGTCACTAAAAGCAGTCCGGACCAGGAGAATTCATTCATTTCATTATCTTCCATTGGTTAGATTTATATCAAATAAATCTAACTGCAAAATCTACGTGGTATTTTAACGGTATGTCTCTTTATTTTATATTTAAGTTGAAATACTTACTGCCTCTAAGTATTAAAGTGTAAGCCCCCCGGTTTACGGGACAAACAGGCACAAAGAATTCGCCTGGTCAATGTTTATTAAATGTTCAAGGAAATTTTCTAAACTTAACAACAATCATTAATCTCTTTAATGCTCATTTTTATATCAAATGAATATAAAAGGAAAGAGGAAGGATTGTTATGCAATCCTTCCTCCTATTCCGATTTGGTAGCCCGGACAAGAATCGAACTTGTATCTAGAGTTTAGGAAACGCCTATTCTATCCGTTGAACTACCGGGCCTAATTGTTTACGGGGTCATGTATTCATAAAACCGCCGTATCAGGCGGCAAAAATAATCAATCCGGGCCTTAAAAACGCTAATCTCCCAAACCCTATCTTTGCAATCCTTTACACTTAAACGATGAAATTCTATACACTCTTAATAAGATACCGGCTCTGGATCGGCACAGGGTTAATGGCTCTGGGTATTTATGTAAATTATTCAGCGGGGTTCTGGCCGGCTTTTCCTTTATACCTGGTTGGTGTGATACTGGTCCTGGGACATTTCTTCTTTGGCCCGCTCCGCCTTATACAGGAATATATGGAAAGCGGCGATATGGACGGTGCCGAAAAAGTTCTGGGCTCTATTAAATTTCCAAACCTTTTATACAAACCCATCCGGTCTGTTTATTATACGCTGAAAGGAAATATCGCCATGATGAAACAGGATTTCGAAGGCGCTGAAAAGAACATGAAGAAGGGATTGGACCTGGGCATGCCCATGAAAGAAGCCGAAGGGGCCAGTATGCTCCAGATGGGAATGCTCCATATGCAGAAAAATGATTTGAAACAAGCTGAAAGTTATATCCGTGGTGCCATCCGCAAAGGACTGCCGGATAAAGAAAATGAATCTGCCGCCTATTTACAGATGTGCAGTATCATGATGAATAAACGGGAATTCCGGGCCGCCAAAGATTTTTTCAGGAAAGCGAAAGCTTTAAAACCCACTACGCCCCAGATCGTCGATCAGATAAAACAGATTGAAAAATATATTTCGAGAATGCCGGGCTAACGCAGGTACATGAGGCACAAAAAGAAAAATGTTTTTTAATTATTCTTTAGCCTGCCCCATTTGAAGTAATATTCTTTTAATGCACTTCTACATAGGGTTTTTCATTTCCCGGCCATTTACCAAACAGCTCCTCAACTTTTGTAAAGCGGTAATTAAAAATACCCTGGAGTTGCTTTTTTACAAACAATACATTAGCCAGTTTTCCAAAAATTCCTAAAGGGTTTTTATAATGAACGATATCGGTCATTTCCACACCACCCTCTATTGATTTGAAATGATGCTGATGATGCCACAGCCTGTACGGTCCGAAACGCTGTTCATCAATAAAATATTCGGCGTTTTTTACCTGGGTGATCTCCGTCATCCAGTAAATAGGGATATTAAGAAATGGCTTTACTTTATATTCAATGATCTGACCCGCATACATCGTATCGCCCTGGTGCCTGGAAATAACTTTAAATTCCATATTATCCGGTGTAATAGCCTGCAGGTTGGCCGGATTGGAGAAAAATGCCCAGGCCTTCTCTAATGAAACAGGGATTTTCTGAACCGTTTTGATGGAATGTGCCGCCATGGGGATTATTGCTTTAAATTCGTTTATATAACCGATTTTAATTGAAAAGGTTCGTCCGCAATGTCATTTAATAAAGATAAACTAGAAAAAAAATTCGCTGAAGAGTACGAACGGCTGAATGAAAAACAGCGGCTGGCAGTTGATACCATTGAAGGGCCGGTAATGGTTATCGCCGGACCCGGGACCGGCAAAACACAGATACTTGCCAGCCGGATCGGTAAGATATTGCTGGAAACAGATGCTTCTCCCGAAAATATTCTTTGCCTTACCTATACCGACGCCGGTGTGGTGGCTATGCGGAAAAGATTACTGCAATTCATTGGTCCGGATGCATACAAAGTAAATATCTACACCTTCCATGCTTTCTGCAACGACGTGATACAGGAAAACTTATCCTTGTTTGAAAAGACCGCCCTTGACCCGATTTCTGAATTAGAAAAAATTCAGCTGTTTAAAGAACTGATTGATTCATTCCCGAAAAACCATCCCCTGAAAAGATACCGGGGCGATGTTTATTTTGAAGTGAACAATCTGAAATCACTTTTCAGTAACATGAAGAAAGAAGGATGGACACCGGAATTTATCAATGGCAAAATTGATGAATACATGGCCGGTCTGCCCTTTCGTGAGGAATTTATTTATAAAAGAAAATACAAAGAGTTTGCTGCCGGCGACTTGAAAAAAGATAAGATCGAAGATGCAAATGAACGTATGGAAAGACTGCGGGCTGCTGTTGGTGAGTTTGACCGCTTTCAGCAACTGATGCGGAAAAAGAACCGTTACGATTTTGATGATATGATCAACTGGGTGATTAAAGCATTTGAAGAAAATAAAAACCTGCTGGCCAATTACCAGGAAAAATATCAATATATTCTGGTGGACGAATACCAGGATACCAGCGGCACTCAGAATAAACTGGTTGAATTACTGATCAGCTACTGGGACAAACCCAATGTATTTGTAGTGGGTGATGATGACCAGAGTATCTACCGGTTCCAGGGGGCCAATGTGGAGAATATGCTCGATTTTGCTAGTAATTATAAAGAGGATCTGCTGACCGTTGTGCTTACAAACAATTACCGTTCTACCCAACCGATATTGGATATTTCTAAAACAATAATTAATGAAAATAAAGAACGGCTGGTGGAAAAAATACCCGGGCTTAGCAAGGAACTTTTTTCCTCCAATACATTAATAAAACATTTAACCAATAAACCACTCATCCGGGAATATGACACCCAGCGGCAGGAAATGATCGGCATTGCCAAACAGATACAGGATTTAGTTGCTCAACAGGTTTCTCCTGGCAGAATCGGGATCATCTATAAAGAAAATAAATATGGTGAAGAACTGGCACAGTATTTTAAACTACTGAATATTCCGGTTTACAGTAAGCGGCATTTGAATATTTTAGAGTTGCCGCTGGCGCAAAAGATAGTTCTGGTGCTCAAATATCTTGCATCGGAACACGATAAAACCTATAGTGGAGATGAAATGCTTTTTGAAATATTACATGTTGACTGGTTTGCCATACCCCCTATCGAGATTGCTAAAATAACGATGGAAGTTGCCGACCGGAGATACAATGATAAGAAAACCTCTATCCGGCAATTACTTTCCGAAAAGTCAAATTTACCTGCGAAAGATCTTTTTACGAGTCCCCTGCACGATGGATTAAAAAAATGTTCTGCATTAATTGAAAAATTAATAGCTGATGTTTCAAATGTTACGTTGCAAACCCTTTTTGAAAATATTGTGCGGGAAGCCGGTGTGCTGAGTTATATCATGCAAAGCAACGAGAAGCATTGGCTGCTGGAGATACTGACCGGGCTGTTCGATTTTGTAAAAGAAGAAACACACAGAGATCATATGCTAACGTTGTCTCATTTCGTGAGCCTGATCGAAATGATGGAAAAAGAAGATATTACTTTACCCCTGGTGCAGGTAAATGGCAGTGATAAAGGGGTAAACCTGATGACCGTTCATGGATCAAAAGGGCTGGAGTTTGAATACGTGTTGCTGGTGGGTTGCAACGCATCTTTTTGGGAAAAGAAACGAAAGCCGGGCGGCGGGTATAAACTTCCCGACACCATGTTCTCCTCCCAACCCCTGGTTAAGGAGGATGAAGAACTACGCAGATTATTTTATGTTGCCCTGACCAGGGCCGAACAACACCTGTATATTTCCTTCAGCAAATTTAAAAATGATGGCAAAGAACTGGAGCCTTCCATGTTTATTGCAGAAATACAGGACCAGCATGACCTGCCCGTTGAAAAAATGATCATAGATACCGAAGTGCTTTCTGAATTTGCCGGTTTGAACTTTAGTAAAAGTGAAGCCCCTGAAATTGAAAAAATAGAAGAAGCATTCATCGGACGGATATTAGACAAGTTCGTGATGAACGTGACCGCTTTGAATAACTACCTGAAATGCCCCCTCGAATTCTATTTCAAAAATCTGATCCGCATTCCTTCACCAAAAAATGAAGCCACCGAATTTGGTTCGGCGGTACATCATGCGCTGGAAAAATTATTCCGTAAAATGCAGGATGGAAAAAAGGACCGGTTTGCACCCAAAGAAGAATTTATTGCTGATTTTGAATGGTACATGGATCGCCATAGGGAAAGTTTTACAAAAGAACAGTTTGACAGGAGAAAGGAATACGGCCAGGAAGTGCTGAGTAATTATTATGATAAATACATAAATAGTTTTAATAAAATTGTAGCCATTGAACGCACCATCCGCAACGTAGTAATTAAAGACGTTCCGCTGAAAGGAAAACTGGATAAGCTGGAATTTGATGGTAAATCGGTAAATGTAGTTGACTATAAAACCGGTGACCCCGATAAAGCCATTCCCAAAACCAAGGGACCTTCGGAGAAAGAACCCAACGGTGGGGATTACTGGAGGCAGGCTGTTTTCTATAAGATCCTTGTTGACCATTATGAACAAAAAGACTGGAAAGTGGTCAGTACCGAATTTGATTTCATTGAGCCCGACAAAAAGAAAAACTACCGGAAAGAAAAACTGGTTATCTCCCCGGCCGACATTACAACGGTCACGCAGCAAATAACCGCTACCTGGGAAAAGATTCAAAACCGGGATTTTTATACCGGCTGCGGTAAAGAAGATTGCCACTGGTGCAATTTTGTAAAAACCAACCACCTGGCCATAGCCCTGCATGAACTTGAATCTCCCGATGAGGGGGATTAATTATGATTTTAAAAACAAATCCTTATTAGCAAACCCGTTAAGTTTGCACTCCGAATGAATTACAAGGGTTTAATATCATCCATTGCAGGAATCGGTCTCATCGCTTTCAGTTTAATGAATGGCAGTGGTTGCGCCAATATCATACCGCCAATGGGCGGACCCAGGGATTCTCTTCCACCACAATTATTGAAAGCCACACCAGGTGATTCAACAAGAAATTTCTCCGGCAACAAAATCACTTTCACATTTGACGAATTTGTAGATGTTCAGAATATACAGGAAAATCTCTCGGTCTCTCCCCTGCCAAAAATGAATCCTTCGGTTGAATTTAAACTGAATACCGTAACAGTTAAATTAAAAGATACGCTGGAGTCCAACACGACTTACGTTTTGAACTTTGGCGAAGCCATAAAAGATTATAATGAAGGTAATGTGCTGAAAAAATTTACCTATACTTTTTCCACGGGGCGTTATATCGATTCATTAACGTTCAACGGTAAGGTTATCCTGGCAGAAACCGGGAAAGTGGACAGCACATTAATAGTTATGCTCCACACAAGCCCGGATGATTCCAGCGTAGTAAAAGAGAAACCCCGTTATATTACCAAACTGAATTCGACCGGAACATTTGTTTTTAAGAATCTCCCGCCTAAAACTTTTTATATCTATGTCCTGAAAGATGAAGGCGGAACGCTCCGGTATTTTAATGATAAACAACTTTTTGCTTTTTCAGACAAACCGGTAGTCCTTCCGGGCCATACAGAGCCGGTCATCCTGTATGCCTACGCATCAAAACCATCGTTGCCGATTACGGGGATACCAGCCATTAGTCCCGGCAATCGCAATAATAAGACCGGTGGCACTGTAGAAAAAAGGTTGAAATATCAGACCAATCTTATCAATAATCAACAGGATCTCTTAGGCGATTTTAGTATGACTTTTGATCAACCCCTGCGTTCATTTGATTCATCAAAAATCCGGCTTTACACAGACTCCGTCTACCTTCCGGTAACGGGTTATTCTTTTCAAAAAGATAGCAGCAACAGAAAACTGCAGGGGGTGTTTACCCAACCGGCCGGACAGTCAGGCTGGAAAGAAAATACAGCCTATCATATCATTCTGGATAAAGATTTTGCTGAAGATTCGGCGGGGAAAAAACTGCTAAAAAAAGATACGATCCATTTTAAAACAAAAAAACTGGCTGACTACGGAGCTTTGAAAATAAAGTTCCGCAATCTGGATATCGCTAAAAACCCCGTGTTGCTTTTCGTAACTGGAGAAGCGATTTTTAAATCCTTTCCCCTAAGCAGTGCTGACTTCACCCAGGCCCTTTTCTTTCCCGGAGAATATGAACTCCGCATATTATATGATAACAATAAAAACGGTACCTGGGATCCCGGTCAATTCTTCGGCAAACATAAACAGCCGGAAATTGTGAAACCTGTTGAACGGAAAGTCACCGTAAAACCAGCCTGGAAAAACGAATTTGAAATAGCCTTATAAAGATTCAAAGGGCAAGAAGAAACAGATTCAGGTTTCAAACGCTGCTTGTTCCCGGTGCCCTGTTTCTTGTATCTTTGATCGATGCAATTCTCTTCCTCTCTTTTGGAAAATGCGGTTAATGAATTTGCCAGGCTACCCGGCATCGGTAAGAAAACTGCCTTGCGCCTGGTTTTACATTTATTAAAACAGGACCCCAAAGAGGTAGGGCAATTCAGCGAAGTAATCGCCCGGATGCGGAGCGAGATAAAATTCTGTCATCGTTGTTTCAATGTGGCCGATGGGGATATATGTTCCATTTGCGCCAATTCCCTGAGAAAACAGGAGGTGATTTGTGTCGTAGAAACGATCCGTGATGTGATCGCTATTGAAAGCACGCAACAGTACCATGGCACCTACCATATTTTAAACGGTGTCATTTCACCCTTAGATGGTATTGGCCCTGATCAGTTAAATATCAGTTCGTTGATTCATCGGATTGAGAAAGAAAAAACGGAGGAACTTATTTTTGCCCTGAATCCAAATATACAGGGTGATACTACTATTTATTATATCCAGAAAAAACTACAACCCGTCAGTATCCGCATCACGACCATTGCCCGGGGCATTGCCTTTGGCGGCGAACTGGAATATGCCGATGAAATGACCCTGGCCAGGAGTCTTCAAAACCGGCTTCCCATCGAAAAATACGTTACGCAATAAAGGAAAATAAGATAGCCAACGAATTAACCCCCGGGATAAGAGTTTGGGGCGTGTTTGTATCCGGCTGCAAAGCCCCGCCCGGCTTGTTTATTATTCCCATATAACATAACTTTGCAATCCAATCACAGGCGGATTTGTTTATTGTTCGGCCTTCCCGATAACAATCGGGATTTAAAAACAGAACTAATAAACGGTACGGAACCCTCCCCATAGAGTTTCCCAACGTTTATAGTTCACAAACAGCATTTGTATGAAAACAATACAGGATTGTTTGAAGGAACGTATTTTGATAATTGATGGCGCAATGGGTACTATGATACAGCGTCATAAATTAACAGAAGCTGATTACAGGGGTGACCGATTCAAAGATTGGCCCACCGATGTAAAAGGTAATAATGATCTGCTCAATATTACACAACCACAGATCATCACGGGAATTCACAAAGAATACCTCGATGCCGGAGCTGATATTATTGAAACCAATACATTCAGTAGTACGGCCATAGCCATGGCGGATTATGGAATGCAATCGCTGGCCTATGAATTAAATGTGGCGGCTGCTAAATGTGCCAGGGAAGCGATCCTACAATCCGGAAAGCAAGCCTGGATAGCCGGCGCGATCGGCCCTTTAAATAAAACATTATCGCTTTCTCCGGATGTAAACAATCCCGGTTTCCGTGCTGTGACTTTTGATGAAGTGGTAAAAGCCTATTACGAACAGGTACAAGGATTGGTAGATGGAGGCGTAGATCTTTTATTGATTGAAACCATTTTTGATACATTAAATGCTAAAGCCGCCATCTATGCTATAAAAAAATATTTCAGGGAAGCCCCCCTAAATCCCCCACAAAGGGGGACTTCGGACTCCGATAGTTTGGATATTGATTATAATTCACAAAACGCAAATCAAAACAAAACGACTCCGTTACTTTCAGACTCTAAGAACCCTCCTTTGGAGGGCAGGGAGGCTTTGCCAATAATGATCAGCGGAACTATCACTGATGCCTCTGGCAGAACCTTAAGCGGGCAAACCCTGGAAGCATTTTATACTTCCGTAATGCATGCCCGGCCTTTAAGCATCGGTTTAAATTGTGCATTAGGCGCCAAAGAAATGCGCCCGCATATTGAAGAGCTTTCACAGATATCCAGCTGTTATGTATCCGCTTATCCCAATGCCGGATTACCCAATGCCATGGGCGAATATGATGAACGTCCCGAAGACACAGCTCATTTTATAGAAGAATGGGCTAAGGAAGGTTGGGTAAATATCGTAGGGGGCTGCTGCGGTACTACGCCCGATCATATTAAACATATTGCAGACGAAGTAAAAAAATGTAAACCCCGACAATTACCCGTTGTTGAAAAAGAATTAGCCTGACAAATCATGCCTGAAGCAAATCATATAAGGCCCTACCTGCGGCTGTCCGGATTAGAACCATTGGTGGTTCGCCCGGAAACCAACTTTGTAAATGTGGGCGAAAGAACCAATGTCACCGGCTCAAAGATGTTTGCCCGTCTTATTAAAGAAAATAAATACGAAGAAGCCTTAAGTGTAGCCCGGCAGCAGGTGGAGAATGGAGCCCAGGTGCTGGATGTAAATATGGACGATGCCTTGTTAGATGGTGTTTTGGCGATGACCACTTTTTTAAATTTAGTTCAGAGTGAGCCGGATATCGCGAAGATTCCGATCATGATCGACTCATCCAAGTTTGAAATCATTGAAGCCGGATTGAAATGTGTACAGGGAAAGTGTATCGTGAATTCCATTTCCATGAAGGAAGGCGTTGAAAAATTTATTGAACAGGCCATAATCTGCCAGAGCTATGGAGCTTCCGTTATCGTGATGGCCTTTGATGAAAAAGGACAGGCTGATACCAAACAACGGAAAGTGGAGATCTGTCATAGGGCTTATAAGATATTAACCGAACAGGTGGGTTACGATCCGCAGGATATCATTTTTGACCCCAACATCTTTGCCATAGCCACGGGCATGGAAGAGCACAACAACTATGGCGTTGATTTTATTGAAGCCACCAGAGAAATAAAACTATTGATGCCGCTGACCAAAATAAGCGGGGGCGTCAGTAACCTCTCTTTTGCTTTCCGGGGTAATGATCATGTGCGGGAAGCGATGAACAGTGTGTTTCTGTATCATGCCATCAAAGCCGGCATGGACATGGGAATTGTTAATGCCGGTCAGTTAGTGGTGTATGATGAAATAGAGCCGCAGTTAAAAAAATTATGCGAAGATGTAATTCTGAACCATCATAACGATAACAACGAAGCCACCGAAAACCTGATTGCCTTTGCCGAAACAGTAAAAGCAAAAGGAAAAGAAAATATAAAAGATGAAAGCTGGCGCGAAACACCGGTGGAAGAGCGGCTGAAACATTCACTGGTAAACGGCATTACGGATTACATTGATATGGATACCGAAGAAGCCCGGCTGAAATATCCAAAACCCCTGGATGTCATCGAAGGCCCATTAATGGCTGGTATGAATGTGGTGGGTGATCTGTTCGGTGCCGGGAAAATGTTTCTGCCCCAGGTTGTAAAAAGTGCCCGGGTAATGAAAAAATCGGTGGCTGTTCTTACGCCTTTTATTGAAGCAGAAAAAGAAGAAAGAAAACAAGCCCACCTGGCCGCAGGAACGGTAAATGAAGAAGGAGCCGGTGCCCCTAAAATTCTTTTGGCAACCGTAAAAGGGGATGTACATGATATTGGTAAAAATATTGTTGGTGTCGTGTTGGGCTGTAATGGTTATGATATAATTGATCTGGGTGTGATGGTTCCTGCAGATAAAATTTTAGATACCGCCGAAAAGGAAAAAGTGGATATCATCGGTCTGAGTGGCCTGATTACGCCTTCCCTTGATGAAATGGTGCATGTGGCGCATGAAATGAAACGCCGGGGAATGAAACAACCCTTGTTGATTGGCGGGGCTACTACCTCAAGAATGCATACAGCCGTAAAGATTGCCCCGCAATATGACCAGGGAGTGATGCATATTTTAGACGCATCCAGAAGTGTGACCGCAGTAAGTACCTTACTGAATAAAGAACAAAAAATAGCGCTGCTTCAACAAACACAACAGGAATATGAGAGCCTGCGTCAGCAATTTCTTAACAAAGGAAAAAAAACACTTATCCCCTATAAAGAAGCGGTGATAACCAAGGAATATTTTGACTGGAAAAATTATGAACCAACGAAACCGGCTGTTGAAGGGATAAAAGTGCTGAAAGATTATGACTTAGCCACTATTGCAAAATATATTGACTGGGGTCCTTTCTTTATTGCCTGGGAAATGCCCGGTCGCTTTCCGGAAGTTTTATCAGATAGCATTTTTGGTAAAGAAGCCACGCGTCTTTATAATGATGCGCAAAAAATGTTGCAGCAATTGATAAAGGAGAAGTGGTTTACGGCTGATGGTGTTATCGGGTTCTGGCCTGCTGCCAGCAATAATGCCGATACGGTGACTTTGCAAACGGAAAAGGGACCTGTAAAACTGGAATCCCTCAGGCAACAACTAAAAAAAGCCGTGGGGCAACCAAGCTATTCCCTTTCAGATTTTATTATGCCAAGCCCAACCCCTTCAAATAGCTGGATAACCGGAGATGGTTCTAAAGCCCCTTCCCGCCGGGAAGAAATATCGAAAACCAATATTAAGGAATCTTCAAACCTAAGTTCTCCGCCAGTTGGCGGAGGACAGGGGGCCGGGGCCGATTACATGGGTGCTTTTGCAGTGACAATACATGGCGCAAAAAAATACATCGACCGGTTTGCAGCTGACCAGGATGATTATAATAAAATATTAGTACAGATACTGGCCGATCGCTTTGTAGAAGCTTTTGCAGAATGTCTTCATGAAAAAACAAGAAAGGAGTACTGGGGTTATGAAAAAAATGAAACCCTCACTAACGAACAAATGATCCGGGAGGAATACAAAGGAATACGTCCGGCACCCGGCTACCCCGCCTGCCCTGACCATACAGAGAAAATAAAATTATTTGACCTCCTGAATGTTACTGAAAATATAGGCATAGAAATGACTGAAAGCCTGGCAATGAATCCACCGGCTTCCGTCTGCGGTTGGTATATCGCCCATCCTCAAAGTCATTATTTTGGTTTGGGTAAAATAGCCGAAGACCAGTTAAAGGATTATGCGAACCGAAAAGGAATGAGTATTGAGGAAGCGGAGAAGTGGCTGAGACCTGTAATGGAATAATAGTTTCGCTAAAAATTAACCTGCAATTCCACCAACCTTTTCTCCAGTTGATCCGCATTTTGAAAATGGATACTGGTAATGCCCAGGTTTTCAGCTGCTGTTACATTTCTCAGATTATCATCAATAAATATGGCTTCCACAGGATTTACAGAATACCTGTCTAATAATACCTGGTAAAACTCCGGAAAAGGTTTTCTCATTTTCTCTGCACCACTTACTACCCTCCCGTCAAACCAATGCAAAAAATCAAACCGCTCCAGGGCAACGGGAAATAACTCCGCGCTCCAGTTGGTAAGCGCATAAAAATTCAAGCCGGTATTTTTTTTAAGCCTCCTGAATAATTCAACAGTTTCGTCAATTGGTCCCTTCAGCATTTCCGGCCACCGGTCATAATAGACCCGTATATCTTTTTCCCATTCAGGAAAAGCAGTCACTTTTTCTTCCACGGCTTTTGCAACAGGATAACCCGCATCCTGCTGCTCGTTCCAATCCAACGTGCATATCTGACTAAGGAAATAATCTCTTTTCCCGATGGAGTCAAAATAGTTTTCGTTAAAAACATAGGCAGGACTCCAGTCTACCAATACACCCCCGAGATCGAAAATAATAGTATTGAAGCGGGTCATTATTTGTAACGAAGTTTAAGATAGATCATCGTCAGCGACATCGCCAATACGATGGAATTGGTTAAAATGATTACCCAGTTATTGAGCAAAACTCCATAAACAATCCACATGACCTCATTGATTGCTGCAATGATAAACATCAGTAAAGAAACATCCTTAGCGGATTTATCTTTCCAGGTTTTAATAACCTGTGGTAAAAAAGTCAATGATGTGATGGCACCGGCTGCATAGCCAAGTATATCAACGCCTGTCATTATTTATATATTTTAAGCAATTTAACTTCTTCTGCTGAAGCGGGGACAAAACTTATCGCCGTTCCGCCACCCGGTGCCAGCTTTAACCGTAAAGCTGTTTTATGGTCAACCAGAAATTTTTCAATAGTATATGCTTCTGGATTATTCTTCCAGTCAGCATTATCCCCATCCCGGTAGATGGTAGCCCTATATTTTTTTCCCTCTGTCAAAAAAGATAAAGGCGTAGAAAAACTTCTTCCATTTTCATCTGTCATGGCACCCAAAAACCAGGCTTCCTTTCCTTTGGCTTTCCGGGCCGTGATCACATAATCCCCGGGTTCAGCATCGAGTATTTTAGTGTCGTCCCAATCTACCGCCACATCTTTAATAAACTGAAAGGCATCCATGTGTGCTTCATAGTTTTCCGGCAGGTCGGCCGCCATTTGCAGGGGACTGAACATGGTAACGTACAATGCCAGCTGCTTGCATAAAGTGGTATGTATCTGTTCTTTCTTTGTGGAATCAAACTGGTTGAGTTTTATCCGGAATAAACCTGGGGTATAATCCATGGGGCCACCCAGTAAACGTGTGAAAGCTAAAATCGTTTCATGCTCCGGCTTATTACCTTCACTCCAGGCATTAAATTCATTTCCCCGAGCTGCTTCACAAGCTAAAAAATTCGGATAGGTTCTTTGCAAACCGGTGGGACGTACCGGCTCATGTGCATCCAGCATAATTTTATAAGAGGCTGTTTTTTTCAACACCCTTTCATAATGTTTCACCATCCATTGCCCGTCATGGTGCTCTCCCCTTGGGATTATTCTGCCTACATAGCCTGTTTTTACCACGTCGTAACCAAACTGCTTCATGAAACGATATGCGGTATCCATATAGCGTTCATAATTAGTAACCGATGCCGATGTTTCATGGTGCATAATAATTTTAACTCCCTTTGACGCTGCATAGTTTTGCAATTCTTTTAAATCAAAATCAGGGTAAGGCGTTACAAAATCAAATACATCTTCTTTCCATTGGCCAAACCAGTCTTCCCAGCCAACATTCCAGCCTTCAACCAATACGCCGTCAAAGCCATTTCTGGAAGCAAAATCTATATACTTTTTTACATTAGCTGTTGTTGCGCCATGTCGTCCATGTGGCGATAAAGTGGAACCAGCCTGTGTACCACCATAGTCCCAGCTTGATTTACCGATATGCATCTCCCACCACACGCCTACCATTTTTTGTGGTTTTATCCAGGAAACATCTGTCAGCGTTGTGGGCTCATTCAGATTCAGAATTAATTTGGAAGAAAGAATTTCTGTTGCCTTATCACTTACAATAATAGTTCTCCACGGAGTTACCGCCGGTGTTTGTAAATAAGCTTTATTACCCACGGCATCCGGAACAAGATGAGCTTGTAAAGTAAGATTGGATTTATCTACCAACAGGTTCATCGCCGGATAATTAACCAGAGCCGCTTCATGTATGTTGATATATAAACCATCCGTGGATTTCATCATCAGCGGAGTTTGCACTGCATTCTTGTCAAAAAATGTTTTTGCAGATATTTCCTGGCTCATAACGCTGCTGCTGGCATCCACCTCACTCAGTTTTGTGGTATTATACATGAATTCATTGGTATCATAGTCGCCGGGAATCCAGAAAGTCTTATGATCGCCACTAACAGCAAACTGTGTTAATTCATCTGCAACTACAAAATGAGAAAGTTTGGGTTGTTGCGGAAATGAATAACGGAACCCAACCCCATCATTGAATACCCGAAAAATTATTTGTAACTGAATACCGGAACCGGTGCGTTCGGTTAATTTTACAATAAGTTGTTTGTAATTATTACGGATAGAACTTACTTCTCCCCAGACCGGTTTCCAGGATTCATTGGCAGCGGAAGAATCAATAGCCGATAAATCAAATTTTATCAATGAAATATCCGGGGTTTTCAATTTTAGTCCCAATCCGGATTCAGCTATCACCGTTTTTCCTTTAAAGAAGATATGATATCCTATACTACCATCCGTGTGTTGCAAAAAACCCAGACGGATATTACCATCGGGTGAATTAAGGGAAATTACCTGGTCAGCATTTGCTGTCTGAATAAACCCGGTAAAAAGGATTACTATAAATATTTTCCTGAATAACATGGCGCGCAATTTATGCCCTGAAGATAGGACTTTTGTGTAATAAGTACACAATGTAATTATCTCTTCTCAAACAGCCACCAGTAGCGCTTCCGGGGCTTTACCTGGTAGTATTTATTGATGTAGTTTATAATATGTGTCATGGCTTCATCCACGCTGTCCGTAATAAGCACCAGGCTTGTATCCTCTTTGGAAATGGTGCCCTGCGCGGCCATCCATTCAATAGTTTCTTCAAGTGGTTTATAATATTCTTTACCAAACAATACAATGGGAAAATTGGTAACTGATTTTGTTTGCACCAGGGTCAGTATCTCAAACAATTCATCCATAGTGCCAAAGCCTCCCGGCATAATGATGAATGCATAAGAATATTTAACCAACAACACTTTTCGGACAAAAAAATGTTCAAACGTTACTGATTTTTGTACATAAGGATTTATCTTTTGTTCAAAAGGCAACTGAATATTACAGCCAATTGATTTGCCACTATTTTCAAAAGCACCCCGGTTTGCCGCTTCCATAATACCCGGACCGCCGCCGGTCATGGTGGTAAATCCAGATTCGGCAATTCGTTTTCCGAGTTCTCTTGCCTTGATATAGTACGGATGGTCCTCTTTGTATCTTGCCGATCCAAATACGGTAATACTGGGACCAATAAAATGCAGGCTCCTGAATCCTTTGATGAACTGCCAGAAAACACGCCAGGCAAAGCCCAATTCATAGCTGCGGCTTTTAGGCCCATCCAGGTAAACTTGCTCCTTCGAAGGAATGATCATACTGCCGGGTAATTTCGCGGATGCTTCCATAGTTAAATGTAAATTGCTTTCCAAATTAAACAATTATACAATGCGTATTGTAAGTTATAATGTAAATGGCATCCGGGCCGCTATTAAAAAGGGGTTTATAGAATGGCTGAAAACAAACCCGGCAGATGTGATTTGTGTACAGGAAACCAAAGCGGTAAAGGATGATGTAGACCATAAACTATTTTCAGACCTAGGTTACTATAACTACTGGTATAGTGCAAAAAAAAGGGGATACAGCGGTGTGGCCGTATTTACAAAAATAAAACCAGATCATGTAGAATACGGAAATGGTCATGGCCCCAGTGACGATGAAGGCCGGGTTATTCAGCTCGATTTTGGTGATGTCAGGCTGATCAATGCCTATTTCCCCTCCGGAACCAGCGGGGAGGAACGACAGGGTTTTAAATACAAATGGCTGGATGAATTTTATTCCTGGGTTACCAAACTAAAAAAGAAAAAGCCAAAGCTCATATTGTGCGGTGATTATAATATTGCACATCATGAAATAGATATCCATGACCCCAAAGGAAATAAAAAGTCTTCCGGATTTTTACCCGAAGAACGGGAATGGATGACAAAATTTTTAGACAACGGATGGGTTGATACATTCCGGAAATTTCACGCGGAACCACACCGCTACAGCTGGTGGAGTCAGCGGTTTCCAACAGTGCGCCTGCAAAACAAAGGCTGGCGTATTGATTACATTACGGTAACCACCTCACTGGAAAAGAATTTGAAGGATGCAGAGATATATCCTGATGTAAAGCATAGTGACCATTGCCCCGTCTTCCTGGATGTAAAATTATAATCTGTATGATTATTTATAATGTGACTATAAAAGTTGAACATTCCATTGCTGGCAAATGGCTGGACTGGTTAAAAGATGAACATATTCCTGAAATTATTGCCACTGGTTGTTTTACCCATGCGGTCATCCTGCACCTGGTAGAAGCAGATGATGCAGAAGGTATCACGTATGCCGTACAGTACCATGCACCAAATAAATACCAGTATGATCAATACATAGAAAAATATTCCGTTGAGATGCGGAAGAAAGGAACTGAAAAATGGGGTAGTCAATTCATAGCATTTCGCTCGGTCATGCAGGTTGTGAATTGATTGTGCAAAAGATTTATTTTTATTTTATTAGTGCCGAAACAAGGGTACTTTCCTTTCAAACCCGCTACAGACAAGGATTTCCTATGTATCCTACAAAACGCAATACTGGTAAGGGTTTCAACGATTCATTGTTTCTCTATTCCACTTTCCCCCAAGGGCATTTTCCCTCAAAACCTTGTCCCATGCGGTTTAGGGCTTATTAGAAAATATCGAAAAATAAATAAAAAATTTTGCCGGAATAAAAAAGCCTATAAATTTGTTGCTGTTACCATAACATAAAAAAATACAAATCATGAACAAAGCTGAGTTAATCGCAAAACTTGCCGATGATGCCGGCATCACAAAAACACAAGCCAATGCTTCTTTAGATTCTTTTGTAGAAGCGGTTACAAAAACATTAAAAGGTGGTGGTAAAGTTACCCTGGTTGGCTTTGGTACATTCTCTGTATCCAAAAGAGCCGCACGCAACGGCCGCAATCCTCAAACCGGCGAAGTAATTAAAATCAAAGCAAGAAAAGTTGCTAAATTCAAAGCAGGTAAAGAACTGGCCAGCAAAATGTAATTACCCCATGTACAGCATTAGAAAGCTCCATCCCGCTAAAAGCCGGACGGAGTTTTTTTTAAGGGGACAAATTTTAAACTAATTTTACTTTTTTACTTTTTAAAAATCAATAGTTATGGGAAGAGGAGATAAAAAAACAGCCAAGGGAAAACGTTTTAAAGGTTCTTTTGGAAAAAGCAGGCCTGTGACGAAAAGTCCGGCCAAAAAAGCGGCTGCTAAGAAAGCGGCTACTAAAAAGAGTAAATAAGTGGAAGGTAAATAAGGTATATAAGGTGCTTTAATAAACCAATATATACCTTATATACTTTATATACTTATCCATCAGGGCGCAAGCCGTTCTATTTTCCAATTTCCACTATCATCCAGTGTGTATTGTAATCTGTCATGGAGGCGACTGGGCCGACCCTGCCAGAATTCTATGATCACGGGCTTTACGATAAAACCTCCCCAATGTTCCGGCCGTTTAATATTTTCTTTTTTTAGTTCCTTTCGTAGTTTCTTGTAATGCTTGTCTAGCCATTTCCTGCTTTCAATTATCTGGCTTTGAGGAGAAACCATGGCGCCTAACTGGCTGGCTTCCGGTCTTGTAGAAAAATAGGTATCGCTGGCTTCGGAATTTAGCTTCTGCACCAAACCGGTAATGCGAACCTGACGTTCCATTTCTTTCCAGAAAAAAACAAGACAGGCTTTGGGGTTTTCGGCAAGTTGCTGCCCCTTGAAACTTTGATAATTCGTGTAAAAAGTAAATCCTGCCGGGCTAAACTCTTTTAATAAAACAATCCTGGCTGAAGGTATACCATCCTGCGAAGCCGTAGCCAGGGTCATGGCATTCACTTCATCAATTTTGGAAGCAAGAGCTTGTTTCCACCATTTGGCAAATTGCTGAATAGGATCGCTATGGATTTTTTTCTCCAGCAACTTTTTCTGCGAATAGTTCTTCCGGATGTTTGCAATACTCTTTGCCATATACTAAACCTTGAATTACAAAGGTAACGGCTCATGCCTTCCTTACTATAAAAATTGATTTCCGGAAAAATTATGGATTGAATAACATGGATCCGGGATAATGTATCAGTGCTGCGATTGCTTTTTGGCCAGCTCGTCCCGCTCTTCTGAAATAACATTCAGCATACTTTCGAGCTCCCCAACTCTTTTTAACTGGCTTTCCAGTTTTTTATTGGCATCGGCAACGGCCTGCATATCGTTATTCAGTTCCTCCAGGTAAGCCACCCGTTTTTGCAGTTGCTGCCTTTGAAAATTTGCTTCCCGCAGTTTTTCCCCGGTTTCATTCAGATCTGCCTCTAATTGCTGGTTATCGGTAATAACAGCATGATATTTTCTTTTTTGTTCATCAAAGTCCCCGGTGATTTTTGCGTAACCCTCTTTCAGATCTTCGTATTCCAGGTTGATCCTTTTTGATGCATTGATCTGGCTTTCCAGTTTCTGTATTTTATCCTGCAACACATTGAATTCATTATAAGCACTGTCGATCATGGAGGTCATCTCACTGGTCAGATGCTCTTTCTGGCGGGTATTGTGGATCTCCTTTTCCTTCTGCGACAGCATGAATTTCAAATCATCCACCTGGCCGGTTAGTTCCTCATTTATTTTCTGTATTTCCTTTTGCCTTTCTTCGGTTTCCTTTACAATATCAATCTGACCCAGCAACAGATTGATTTTCTCATTATGTTCCAGTAAGCCGGTTTGCGCCCTCTTTAATTGTTCAATATAATCAGGCTGCTCTTTTTCAATAGCCGGGGTGGATTTTTGTAATGCTTCTATTTCCGATTTCAACTTTTTATTCAGCTTCCGCATTTCATCGGCCTCAATAGAATTTATTGAATTGTTTTCTTCCGCTTCTTCAAGTCTTTTCCGTACCTGGGTAAGCTCCTTATCTTTCAGTTCCGTATCATTAAAATAGCGGAGCTTCCATTCTTCCAGGTTTTTGGAAATTTTTTCTGCTTCCATCGGCGTATGCTTCATACTCTTACGGCTGGTAATGAAGAAATGGATGGTAATGCCCAGGACGATGGCTCCCAGCATTAACACAATGATCTCAATAATGGAAAGAGATAGACTAGCCATAGCAGAAACGTTCGGTTAAACTATTAAAAAGTGAGGAGATAGTAATTAATAGTTTTTCACAAATAGAAAAATTGGATGGTGCAAGATAGTAGTTCCTGCAAATAGAAGAATAGCAAAAATACGTAGGAATTATCCCCTTACCAGTGTCCCGATTTTTTCTCCGGTAACCACCCGGCGTAGATTATCCGGTTTGTTCATATCAAAAACAATAATGGGCAAATTATTTTCCATACACAAGGTAAAGGCGGTCATGTCCATAACACGGAGGTTTTGCGAAAGACATTCCTGGAAAGTGATAACATTGTATTTGGTGGCTGAAGCGTCCTTTTCCGGATCGGCAGAATAAACGCCATCCACCCGGGTGCCCTTTAAAATTACGTCTGCATTTATTTCAATGGCCCTGAGCGATCCTGCCGTATCTGTTGTAAAGTAGGGGTTGCCGGTTCCTGCACCAAAAATTACCACCCGCCCTTTTTCTACGTGGCGGATAGCCCGGCGACGGATATAAGGCTCTGCAATCTGTTCCATTTTAATAGCACTTTGAAGCCGGGTATATACGCCCACTTTCTCCAAACCGGCCTGTAAAGCCATCCCATTGATAACCGTGGCCAGCATTCCCATATAGTCGCCGTGTGCTCTTTCAATTCCTGTTTCGGCTTCATTCATGCCCCTGTAAATATTACCTCCGCCAATAACAATAGCCACCTGAACCCCTAAATCTGTAATAGATTTAATATCATGGGCATATTGGTTGATAACATCCGTATCAAAACCAAAACTTTTATTACCCATTAATGCTTCACCAGAAAGTTTGAGGAGGATTCGTTTGTACTTAGGTAACATGGGAGCGTATTTTTCGGGGCGAAGATAAGGATTTGGCTCCCTATCCCGATTGCTATTGGTCCTAAAGAAGGATTTTATTGTTTAATTGCCCGGATACTGTACACCATGGGAATCTTTCCTTCCATGCCCTTAATCTGCCATTGCCCTTTTGATGTTTCCACAGAATTGGTAAAATTTGAATAGGGTGAATACATAAATTCATTGAACTGCTGTATCTGCAATCCCTGTTTTATCAGAGCATTCAGCAGTTCGCTTGTGCTATGGTTCCAGCTATATTCTTTTCCTTTTATATCTGCATTCCGATCCGTATAAGTGCCATAATTCTCCGTAACAATCAACTCACGGTTTTCATAATAATATTGAATATGCGTAAAGGCATCATCAAACATCCAGACAACAGGATGAAAATCGGCCATGTAAAATATACCGCCAGGTTTCAGGTAATAAGCAATGATGGCAGCCCATTTATCCAGGTCGGGTAGCCAGCCGATAGTGCCATAGGAGGTGAAGACGATGTCAAAAGCGGCCTCCTCAAACCCCTCCGCTGGAGGGGCTTTAGACTCCGTAAATTCAGGATGCAGATCATATACGTTAGCACAAATAAATCTTGCTTTAAGCTTCAATTCATCATTCAGTTGCTTTGCTTCTTTGATGGCCTCATCAGATAAATCAACCCCGGTTACATCAGCCCCCAACCTTGCCCAGTTCAGGCTATCCATTCCAAAGTGACATTGCAGGTGGAGCATTTTCTTTCCAGCTACATCACCCAACTCATTTAATTCAATTGGGGTTAATACATTTTCCCCGGCTTTAAAGCCTTTGAGGTTATAAAAAGCAGAATCCTTGTGAACAGCGGTCCGCTGGTTCCAGAGATGTTTGTTTGCGTCGAAGTATTGATTATAATTTTCCATGTTGAACAAAAATAAAAAAAGCGTCTGGCCTGAGGCAAGACGCTTACTAATATAGTTAATATTATTATTTATCCTAACGCCACCCGCTTAAACTCCATCACTTTCACGTCACCGCTTTCTTTCAGGTAGTCGGCAACCGTTTTACTGCCGTCTTTTACAAAAGCCTGGGCCGTTAATGTTTGTTCTTTAAAGAAAGCGCCCATTTTACCATCAGCAATTTTCGCCAGCATTTCATCGGGCTTGCCTGCCATCTTCGGGTCCTGCTTCATCAGCTCAACGATGATATCCTTCTCACGGGCAATTACAGATGCAGGAACAGAATCAGCATCTACCGCCACCGGGTTCAGCGCAGCGATCTGCATGGCTACATCTTTTCCCGCATCGGCAGCTTCTTTATTCATACCTACCAGCACACCAATGCGGTAAGCTCCGTGAATATAAGATGCCACATAAGGAGCGTCTATTCTTTCAAATTTTGTAACGCCGATCTTCTCCCCGATAGCAGCCAGTTTATCATTCACCAGTTCAGCTACAGTTGCATTACCGGCTTTAGCAGCCAGTAATTCATCCAGCGTTTTTACATTATGGGTTATCGCTGCATCAGCAATGGTCTGACCAAACGTAACGAAGTCAGCATTTTTAGAAACAAAATCTGTCTCGCAGCTTACACATACAACAATACCGGTTTTATGATCTGCTGTTGTCTTGGCAATCACCACGCCTTCTTTTGCTTCACGGTCACCACGCTTGGCAGCAACTTTCTGGCCTTGCTTGCGCAACCAGTCAATCGCTTCTTCAAAATCACCGTTTGTTTCCGTTAAAGCCTTGCGGCAATCCATCATGCCGGCACCTGTAGCCTGGCGAAGTTTATTTATATCCTGTGCACTTATAGTTACTGTGCTCATAAAAATTTAATTTGAAAATTTGAAAATGGCTCAATTCCTCAATCTCACCGGCGCAACATTGAGCTATTACGCCATGGAATCATTTTAAAAATCATTTATCTCCTTGCACCACCCGGGCCTCTGCCGGCGCCACCAGGACCACCGGTAGTACGGCGTCTTGGTCCACCCGGACCTGCACCGGGACCACGGCCACGGCCACCTGCGCCACGACCACGACCTGCTTCAGCCTGAGCTTCTGCTTCCATCCGGGCTGCTCTTTTTTCTTTTTCATCATCGGTTATCTCTTCCACATCATCATCTTTCGCTGCCTGGCGATCGGCCAGACCTTCCGCTATGGCCGCCGTAAGGTAATTGGCAATGATCGCTATTGATTTGGTTGCGTCGTCATTGGCCGGAATGGCAAAGTCTACTTTATTAGGATCACAATTGGTATCTACCACACCAAATGTTTGGATACCCAAACGCTTTGCTTCGGCTAAAGCAATATGTTCATGCCCGATATCAACGATGAATAAAGCGGCGGGTACACGGCCAAGTTGGGCGATACCACCTAATACTTTTTCCATCTTGTCTTTATCCCGGCTAAGGGTCAGGCGTTCCTTTTTAGTAATATTATCAAAAGAACCATCTCCCAGCATCTTTTCAATACTCTGCATCTTTTTCACACTCTTCCGTACCGTATTAAAATTGGTAAGCATGCCGCCCAGCCATCTTTCCGTTACAAAAGGCATATTTACTTTTTTGGCACATTCATTCACAATGTCTTTCGCTTGTTTTTTGGTACCAACAAATAAGATCTTCTTCCCGCTCCGGGCGATCTGCTTCATGGCAGCAGCTGTCTCCTGCAGACACTCAACCGTTTTGTTCAGGTCAATGATGTGAATACCTTTCTTTTCAGCAAAGATGTAAGGTAACATCTTGGGGTTCCACTTCTTTTTCAGGTGACCAAAATGAACACCTGCTTCCAAAAGTTGCTGTTGTAGTGAAGTATTATTTTCCATTTTTCTTTTTATAAAAAGTTTAGAATCTATTTGAGTTGCCCGTTACCGGTCACTTGTTGTGGTCTATTGAGACCAGGAACCAACAACCAGAAACCCCATTAACGTTTAGAGAACTGGTAGCTCTTTCTTGCTTTCTTATGACCAAATTTCTTTCTTTCAACAGAACGTGGATCCCTTTTCAATAAACCGGCAGCTTTTAATGCCGGGCGAAAATCGGGATTCATTTCTACCAGTATCCTGGAAATACCCAGCATAGCAGCTTCTGCCTGTCCTTTAACACCACCACCGATTGCATTGATTTTTACATCATACTTACCGGTAGATTCTACAGTCTTAAAAGGACGCTCCACCTGGTTCTGTAAATAAACCAGCGGGAAATATACTCTATAGTCTTTGCCGTTTACAGTGATAGCACCTTCCCCTTTTGAGAGAAACACACGTGTCACTGCTGCTTTACGACGACCAATACCGTTTCTTTGTTTTTCCATAATTTGTTTTTTTAGCCTCCCCAAACCCCTCCAGGGAGGGGCTTTTAGAGATTCGATTTATTTGAAAAATCTTTTGTTATAAACGACCCAAAGTCCACCGCCGGCTGGCGGAGATTTAGGGAGCCTTAAAATTTTAATTCTTTAGGTTGCTGTGCCGTATGCGGATGGTTGGTGCCAACGTATACAAATAATTTTTTGTACATCTTCCTGCCCAGCTTGTTTTTAGGTAACATGCCTTTGACAGCCCTTTCAACCACCACTTCAGGTCTGCGGTTGATCAGGTTCCTGGCCACTTCTTCTTTACGGCCACCCGGGTAACCGGTGAAATGATCGTAAATTTTCTGGTCAAGTTTGTTACCGGTTAATACTACTTTTTCACAGTTGATTACAATAATATAATCTCCTGTGTCCACGTGTGGTGTATAGTATGCTTTGTTCTTACCACGAAGTATCGCAGCAATTTTAGCACACATACGTCCAACGGTTTGATTAGTACCGTCAACCACAAACCAGTTGCGTTTTACGGTAGCCTCGTTCGCATGTTTTGTTGTGAAATGTAATTTGCTCATTTTATTTTTCTGTTTGTTAGCCGCCGCTATCCCGGCTGGCCGATTTTTAAATGGACGGCAAAGGTAGGTTTGAGAGATTTAAAAACCTGAGATTTATGGAAGTAATTTTTAAGGGGCCTTTATAAAACGTTGATTTTCAGTAATAATTTTGATTAAAAAAATAACTCGTTGGATAATAAAGGCAAATTATTCACCCGTTTGTTCCCGGGTTATTCTTTGAATGGATATCAGCCCTCTAATAATTGAAATGATTTACCGGAAGATTAATTAGAAATTATTCTTTTTATTACAATACGTGTACCCGTTAGATGTGAAATCAATACCTGGATCCTGTCTCCCAGCTTTAGTTGTTCTTTTTCTTCATCACCCTTCAGAAGTTTGGCTTGAATCTTTTCTGAAAACAAATTCAGGTATACCGCATGGGGCGAAATTTTCACAACAACCGCTTCAATCGGGGTTTTATTCTTAAAGTGTTCTTGTGCCATTTTATATTCCGGCAAATAATTATGCGAAAAAAGTTCTGCCATTATATTACCCGGCTTATCCAGGTTTATTAATTTAAAACTGATGGCTTCGTTTGCAGCTGACTCTACCGGTGGTTTTTCCCAGGGCGATAGTTGAATCGGAAAAAGAATATAGCTTTCCCATTCTTTTACAAAATACCTGTCATCCACTTTTTTTAAATAACCGGAAAACCGGTTTTCAAATGCGGCTTTTTGAATCAGTAGATCAATAGCCGTATTATGGAGGATTATTACATTAGTGGCCGTCATTTTATCACCCCTGTCGGATAATACAAGCAGGAAACTTACCCCATCACCCAGTCTGCAGGGATGAGATTTTTTTCCACCTACCATTGTATTCGTTTTACAATTAACCGTTTTCAGTTTATTATTATGCAAATATTCGATCGTTGCAAACTGCTTTTCGTAATTGATAAACGTTATTTTCCCCTTATAAACTGGCTGATCCATAAATAGCTGTTCTGCAAATTTATGTGTAAGCATCCCATTCCGGTATATATAAATAAGCAGACTTGGTTCTTTAGAAAATTCACGCCTATATTTAATATATAATTTCAACCGATATGTCAACACATCAGCTTGGCCGATCCACTTTCGGCGACCCGAAAAATGCCGGTAACGTTATGACCCTTGAAGAAGCACACAAATTATTAAATGAATGGGTGCCCAATGAACGACTCAGGCTGCACATGAAACAGGTAGCCGCCAATATGAAAGCCTGGGCAATTGAAAAAGAAACCATGCCTCACGGACAGGCAGATGCGGATTCATTAACCGCTTTGAAATGGGAACTGGCTGGTTTACTCCATGATGCAGATTGGGAAAAATATCCTGATAGCCATTGCCGTATGATTATAGAAGAACTGGAAAGAAGAAATATTGACCCGGAGATCATTCATTGCATCGCTTCTCATGGGCCCGGTTATTTTGGAGTAGAACCGGTTAGTCAAATGGATAAGATGATCTATGCCTTTGATGAACTTTCAGGATTTGTTCATGCCGCTGCCCTTATCCGGCCAGGCCGCTATGAAGGTCTGGAAGTAAAAAGTATCATTAAAAAATTAAAGACCCCCTCTTTTGCTGCCCAGGTAAACCGGGATGATATAACGGATTCTCTTTCCAGGATAGATACCTCACTGGAAGACCTTATTCAATTCATCATTGACCATCAAAAAGATGTGTCGTAGATTTTCGTAGTAAAAAAATATTAGCACTTTTTTAAACCTGCCGGATTAAACCCGGTCACATGCCTGTTAGCACCGCCCTGCGTAAAGAACATTTAGTCACCTAAAAAGTAAACCATGAGAAAGCTTTACGCTTTGCTTGCCGGGGTTCTGATGACCCTTGTATTGCAAGCCCGAACAGTTACCCCTGACATTGCCAATTTCAGTTACATTGTTGATCACCCCAACAGCAATGTTGTTTTCACCAACACATCCACACTGGGCAATGAGCCTGGATTAAGAAAGGCGTTCTGGAGTTTTGGTGATGGCAGCGGGACCATTACTCCTCCCCAACAGGGAACTCAGCACCATTATCAATCAGCGGGAACTTTTACGGTATGTTTAAAGATATACCGGTACCGAACCAATTTGGGAGATTCTGTTTTGACAGCACAAATTTGCAAAACGGTCATAATTGTATCCATTTGCCAGGCAAATTTTGAAAGAATTCCTTCGCCTGCAAACAATCCTTTACAGGTTTATTTCCGGGCACAACCCCAACATAATAATAACCGCAAGCCGGCAAGAATATGCTGGAACTTCGGTGACAACCGGGATACCTGTATCAATTATCCTGAAAATTATACCGGGCAATATGTTGCCAGCCATCGCTACAATAATGCGGGACAATATGAAGTGTGTATTCGTATCCTTTATTACGGCGGATGCGAAGCCAGGAAATGTAATCGGATTGAAGTAGGAAGACCCGATACCTGTGCTGCAAATTTTGAAAGAATTCCTTCCCCTGCCAACAATCCTTTACAGGTTTATTTCCGGGCTCAACCCCAACATAATAATAACCGGAAACCGGCAAGGATCTGCTGGAACTTTGGTGATAACCGGGATACCTGTATCAATTATCCGGAAAATTATACCGGTCAATATGCAGTATCACATCGTTACAATCACCCGGGACAATATGAAGTGTGTGTAAAAATTATTTATTACGGCGGATGCGAAGCCAGGAAATGTAATCGGATTGAAGTAGGAAGACCCGATACCTGTGCTGCAAATTTTGAAAGAATCCCTTCGCCTGCCAGCAATCCTTTATTGGTTTATTTCAAGGCACAACCCCAGCATAATAATAACCGCAAACCGGCAAGAATCTGCTGGAACTTTGGTGATAACCGGGATACCTGTATCAATTATCCGGAAAATTATACCGGCCAATATGCCGTATCACATCGATACAATAACCCGGGACAATATGAAGTGTGTGTAAAGATTATTTATTACGGCGGATGCGAAGCCAGGAAATGCAATCGGATTGAAGTTGGAAGACCTGATACCTGCCGGGCAAACTTTGAAAGAATCCCTTCAAATGCCAACTATCCTCTACTGGCATATTTCAAAGCACTACCCCAGCATAATAATAACCGCAAGCCGGCAAGGATCTGCTGGAACTTCGGTGACAACCGGGATACCTGTATCGATTATCCGGAAAATTATACCGGACAATATGTTGCACGCCATAATTACAATCACCCGGGACTATACGAAGTGTGTGTAAAGATTATTTATTACGGCGGATGTGAAGCCCGGAAATGTGAAAGGGTGCAGATCGGAGAAGGAGATAATTGTCGTGCCGATTTTGAAAGAATCCCTTCGCCTAACAACAATCCTTTGCAGGTTTATCTCAAGGCATTACCCCAGCATAATAATAACCGTAAGCCGGCAAGGATCTGCTGGAACTTCGGTGACAACCGGGATACCTGCATAAATTATCCTGAAAATTATACGGGTCAATATGCCGTATCACATCGTTACAATCACCCGGGTCAATATGAAGTGTGTGTAAAGATCATTTATTACGGCGGATGCGAAGCCAGGAAATGCGGACCAATAGTTATTCCTCCGCAGGAAGTAAACTGTTCTGTCCGTTTGTTTGAGATAACCCCTTCTATTACCAGCCTGGTTCGCGGTTTCCTTGCAGTACCTGCTTCCACACCACCGAGAAGACCGGAAATGATCTGTTGGTATTTTGGAGACGGGGAAGATACCTGTATCATCATAGATCCGCAACAACCTTTACCAGACTTGATCATCCGTCATACTTATCCGGCCCCGGGTGTTTACAGAGCCTGTGTAAGAATCAGGTTCCAGGGTGGATGCGTTGCTGAAGATTGCAGGGAAGTGGTGATAAGACCCTCATCAAATGTATGTGGTGGTTATATGATGGATTCACTGGTAGCACCCAGAGCCTTTAAATTCAAAGGGTTCAGCATCCATAATCCTAATGATCAGGTGATCAGTTACCGCTGGTCGTTTGGAGACGGCAGTACAGCCTTAGGTAGAGAAGTAACACATACCTATGCACATGGTGGCGATTATGAAGTGTGCCTGGTTATAAGAACAAGACTGGGATGTGAAACCAGGATATGTAAAACTGTAAGGGTGCCCGGTAATAACCAACCAGCCTTACACCTGACACCTAATCCTGTCCTGAACATATTGCATGCTGAATTTTTATCAACACATACTGAAACGGTTTCTATTAAAATACTAAATGGCACCGGCAATGTGATCAGAAATTATTCCCGAAACGTAACGGTTGGACCAAATCAATGGGATTTCGATCTGGCGAGTCTGATGCCGGGTGTTTATTCATTCGTTATTCAATCGCCCAACCAATTGGCCAGCGCCCTATTTATAAAACAGTAATAAACTTTTTCTTTCGTCAGGGCTAACACACAAAGCCGTCTCTTAATTGAGGCGGCTTTTATTTTGTAGTTCAACAGTGTGAAAAATATTAATGAAATGCTTGAAAGAAAAGGGTGATTAATACCAACTAGACTTTAAAAAATACAACTTCAATAGGTTGCTATTACTTAGTTTGCTTCGGAAATTCATTATGTATTTAGATTCACTATAGCAACCCTCGCAAGGACGGGTACTCCGGAGTACCCGTCCTTGCGAGGCCTGACAACAAACGATGAAACAGGCAGAGTGATTGTAAAGGCCGAAGCAATCTGCCGGCATTAATCAGCCTGATAATTTCCATGAGACCTGAGTTTAATTGGTATAACAATAAAGAATAATGTCGGGAATTTGTTAACCATTGTTCATAAATAGCATAAAAAAAGCTGCCCCATTTCTGGGGCAGCAATAAAATTTATACGTCTATTATTAATTAATGGTTACAGTTTGTGTATGTTCATTTAATGTGATAGTATAGCTTCCTGAAGTTGTTGGCGTAATAAAATTACCTCCGCCATCCCATTTAATTGGTCTGGGTGTACCTGTGGCCTGGCTTCCACCACTGTTATCTTCATAGTCAAAAGCACCCCAGTCATTTCCAGCAAGGAATTTTATTTCTTTATTGGCTACTAAAGTGAGTGTAATTGTCCAGATGCCATTACCGCTATAGGTCATTTGTGGTGAAGCCCCTGGGTTCCAGTCCGGCACTCCCTGCATGCCATTACCTACCACTCTCATTTCAACAGCCGGGCTTTTTTCATATTTTACCTGCTGTGTATTAGTACCATTCCAGATAGTTCTTACTCTTGTTGAGCCTGCATTGAGATTGCCGCCATTACCATCATAATCAAGGTTCCCACCGCCTGCATCACCCCACCAGCGATCATCTTTTATTCCAAATGTCCAGGGACTACCCGCTGATCCATCATGCAGTTTAAACTCATCATTAACCGCCGAATTTGTTACAATAATAAACTTATCCCGGCCTGCATATCCCCCATAAATTGGTGTTGTCGGGTTCCAGCCCTGCATTCCACCAACAATCCCAACCTGTTTTTGCTGGATATAGGCCATATTGTTTTCTACGTCCAGTGTCAGCCTATAAATACCATTGGCCCCTATCTGAAAATTCCCTCCAATATTATATCCTGTAGAAAACCCTGCACCGCTGGCACCATTATTTCCATAACCCGAACCCCAGTCCCCTTTGATCTTGAAAAATTTAAACTCATCACCGGCATTCATTTTTATATAGGTATAAAAGATTTTACCATAGCGGTCCGCTTTTTTATCGGTGATAATCTCCCAGGGATTATTGATATCCCAACCAGTTATATTTCCTACGAGATAGAATTTTATCTGGCGAAGGATTGATAAGGCATTGATATAATCAGCCTGTTGTTTCCAGGTACCGGATGTTGCTACCACGGTCCATTTTAAATCAGCCTGGAGGCTCAGATCAGCATAACCATGAACAGCCAGTGAATCGCTCATTTGTTTGGTGGTTACAATTAAAAGAGAATCCAATCCATTGTTAGCCGATGTCATGGAAAACAAGGGAGTTGAAAAATTATTATTGTTGGTAAACAATACCTTATAAGTTACGGCAGGGCCACCCGTTGCCGGCTTTGATTTTGTCCAGTTAAATTTTATCTGGTCGGTCGTAGATACCGGGTTGATCTCCATCGGAGTCGTGGTGGGAACAGGGCCTAACAAAATAAAAGGACTTGCTCCATCTTTCATCCGGGTAATGGTAATATTAAAAATGCTGGTACTTAAAATAGAAAGCGAAGGATTTGTGGCCTTAACACTCCAGATAAATTCTGTTGTGGCTCCATCCGCAATTGATTTTGCTTTTAAAGCATCATCTAATTGCTTTTGTGTGATGGTCAGTGTGGTAGCAGAACCCGGCACATCAATCTCAATTAATGGGCTATTCAGATTGCCACCGTTTTTCAATGCAGCCACAAATTTATAAGTGGGAGCCGTTATCAAACCCGGGCGGGCAGCATTCCAGGAAATAGTGACCGGGGCATTGGGTGTAGCAGCATTAAGAACTAATATGGTACCTGAAGCAGGAGCTATTAATGTAAAATCAACCAACCCTTCACCCGTAGGGTCATTACCAACAAATTCAGATTTTTTACAACCGCCCAGCAGAACCACTGTTGCAGATAGTATATAAATTATTTTTTTCATTCTTGTTGTTTTAATACGTTTTAAACAATACGGATCTATTGCATTGTAGTAAATATTATTTCCGTTTCGGATGAGGACACTGTGATCGTTGCCCCGGAAGGATCGAGCAGGGTACCATTAAATTTATATTTGAATTTGGCAAGTTTATGCCCGGCTCCCGGAGTAAAACTTATTGACGGAATATATGATGCCGACCAGATAGTTGAAGCGGTACTTCTAACCGTAACATTCAAAGGTGATCCTACCTGCGCTCCTGTTTCATCAAACATAGTTACAGTTGCAGTAACAGGTGTCATTCTTTGCTCATTAACACTAACACCATAGGCTCTGTCAAAATTCATGGTTACTACATCATCGGATCCCACTTTTGCAGGAAATATCCTGAGCATTGTAGGTACAAAAACAAGGGGATCAAAGAAAAAGGGTTTATAATCCGGTGATTGGCTTGAACCGTCTTTTTTCTTTGCCAGGAAACCAAAACTTTTTAACTGTGCCGGGGATTGGCCAAACATGGTGGTACCGGTAAATGTAAAACTCCATTTGTTTGTACCCACATTGGTCATTTCTGCTGCTGCGGATGAATTGCCCCAGCTTCCATTGGTAATCCCATCGGCTCCTCCCGGTAGATCCGGGTTGGAAAATATCCATATATAGGCCTGGGCAGCACCTGCCATACCGGTACCTGTCAAATCAACGGTAAGTGTAACCTGGTCCTCTGCTGTAAAAGTAGAAGGGGAAAAAGTAGGATTTTGTGCGTTAACCGTAAGTCCGGCACTGATCAGGAAAATAGAAAATAATAGCTTCTTCATATAGCAATGCTTTTATTGTTTAGCAAATTCATAACTGTAAGAAATCAAAAGTTTTGGTCCGGCAGGGAGCAATACACTTCTTTCAACTTTTAATTTAAGTGTGTTGGATGCGCCAACCGGGTAGCCGCCAAGCGAGATCTTTTCGGTGATTACACCACTGGTCAGTGTAATATCTTTGGGATATTCAGCATTATCAACCGTCCAGTTGCCACTGGCCAGTTTAATAATCTTTGGAGAAGTACCGGGAGTAGTGGTAAACGTACCCGGAGCCCCGCCGGTAAGATTAAGTGTCAATACAAAATTTGTATAGGGAAACAGGGAAGTTATATCCAGTTCTTTATAAGGGAATCCCTTTTTGCTGGCATCCTCATCTACCTGTGTTGCTTTAGTCAGTTTCCAGGTACCTGCTATTGATTCAAGAATATTTCTTGGAGCACCCAGTTCTTTTCGTTCAACAGGACTGCAGGCTGAAAACATGAGTGCTGCCACCAGCATCATTAACCCGTTTTTCAATACTATTTTCATATACAATCGTTTTTAAATTTTTAGAAACATCCGCCTTCTATGTTCATAATAAATGATGTATTAGCATCTTTTTCGGCTTTTGGAAATTGAAGGATAAACCCATTACAATTCCAAACAGAATTACGACGATCAACGTTGGTACCGTTTCTTGCTCCAATCCTTTTTATCTCCTGGGTACGGTTTCCTTCGCCAACAAGTTCCAATTCTCTTTCATTACGTGTTGCTGCAATTACCGCTGCTGCCGTAGCAATGGCCGGCAGGTTATAGCTGGTACCGCCATAAGCCCGGGTCATTACCTGGTTAATATCGGCAATAGCAACTGCCAGGTTGGCTCCACCGGTTTCGGCACCAGCTTCAGCACGGATTAATTTGATCTCCGTTAAATGAATTAAGGGCAGATCGAAGAAATTTTTGTTGTATTTGGTTAATACGTTATAGCCTGACTGAAGTGTATTGCTGTACCAGGCCTTCCTGAGGTCAGCCGCACGTGCCGTAGCTACATTATAAAACTGATCGGTAAATGTAAAACCCGGAATACCCAGATCCGAACGAAAATTACCCCTCAAATCACCACCCGGTGAATATTGAATAGGTGATGTTTGATTCGCAATGGTCAAAATTCCTTCCGTACTCAGTCCCAGCGAAAACCGGCTGGCAAAGGAGGCATCCATATTGAATTTATTGCTGGTAATAACTTCGTTGGCAGATTGAAAGGCTTTTGCAAAATCATTCTGCTGAAAATAAACACGGGCCAGGTAGGCTTTAGCTGCCCATTTGGTAGCAGTATAAAATTTACCTGTAGGTGTTACATCCTGCAATAAAGTTTCAGCACTTAATAGATCTGTGATTATCTGGTCATACACTTCTTTCACCGTGGATCTCTGTATGGGCTCTAATCCAACAGTGGTGCGGATGGGCACACCTAAATGAGAATTGTCTGCTGAATATCCCCAGGGCTGGGCAAACATCCTTACTAATTCAAAATGTGCCATAGCCCTGAATAATTTTGCTTCTCCTTCCAGTTGATTTTTGGAAATTGTTGCCAGGTCAAGATGTTTAATAACCAGATTGGCGTCTGTAATGATCCGGTAAGCCAGCTGATAATAGGCATCACGGGTACCACCAAAAAAAGAATTCTGACGTTTAAAAATTTCTGAATAATCTCCGGTGAACCTGTCGCCTTTATAATGGTCTCCCAGCAATTCATTTAATACCTGGTGACGGCCACTATAAAATTCATTATTCGCAAATAATGTATAAATCCCGTTGGCAAAAGCTTTGACATCGGCCTCCGTTTTAAAGGCTTCCGTTTCTCCCAATTGGCCTTCCGGTGGTCTGTCAAGAAATTTTTTGCAGGAAACAGTGCTTAAAGCGACAATGGTCAGGATAAGCAGGTTTGAATAAAATCGTTTCATATTGAAGCAATTAAAATTTTTAATAATTAAAACCCAAGATTAATTCCAAATATTACGGTACGCTGTGTTGGGGCTGTCAGGTAAGTAACATTTGGACTAAGATTACGATCCTGCGGATTTTCAAAGTCCCTGGTGATCTCAGGATCTCCTCCGGGATATTTGGTGAATGTCAGCAGGTTCGATCCTGTCAGATAAAAGCGCAGTGTTTTTATTTTCAATTTTTTTAATGTCTGCGCAGATAATCTGTATCCCACGGTTAGTTCACGTAACCTTAAAAAACTGGCATCATGTAAAAACAGTGTAGAATTGAATTGGTCCTCTCCCGGAACACCCGGGAATGTAGTGATGTCATAGGCCAGACGGGGATACCTGGTTACATCACCCGGTTTTGTCCACCTGTCAAAAAATGTTTCCCGGAAATTCCAGTTCTTTTTAGAAACACCCATGAACTGGTATTTACCAGAGTTATCATAGATCTTACCGCCTATTACAAAATTGAATAAGGTTGATAATTCAAAATTTTTGTACTCAAAAGAAGAATTAAAGCCCCCCATATAATCGGGCATAATACTTCCGGCAAATACACGATGGTCCAATGAAAAAGTCTTGGTTTGTTTACCATTTACATCCAGCCAGATAGGTAATCCATCTGCAGGGTCAACACCATAGTATCTCACCAGGTAGTTTACTCCCAATGGTAAACCCTTAACTACACGGGTATCATTGGTCCCGCCGCTAACAGCATCCGGACCCAGTTCCCAATCCAATACTTCGTTATAATTCTTGGATATGTTTCCGCCTACTGACCATTTAAGAGCCGCTTTATTGATGATTTTATAATTAAGGCTTAGTTCGATTCCCTCATTTAATATTTTACTGTTCGGTAGATTTCTATATACTTTTCCCACTCCGTTGGAAGGTGCTGTACCGGGTTCCATCAGGATGTCCGTAGTCTGTTTATTATAATAAGCAACCTCCCCGGTTAATTTGCTGGAGAATAAGGCAAACTCAACGGCTGCATCAATATTGTGCATGGTTTCCCATTTTAAATCCGGGTTACCATATCCATCATAGTTAAGATATAAAGTGGGGTTTCCGCTGTACGTAATACCGCCTGGCTGATAATTGCCATAATATTTTCCAGCAGGAATATTGGCGTTACCTACGATACCATAACTGGCCCGCAACTTAAGGAAGTTGATAAATTTAATATCCTTGATAAAATCTTCCTCGCTCATTGTCCAGGCTCCTGAAATAGCCGGGAAAAATCCATGCTTATTATTCGGGCCGAACTTTGATGATCCGTCAACACGGGCGGTTAACTGTAGCGCATACCTGTCTTTGTAAGAATAATTGACCCGTCCGAAGAAGCTATTAAAAGTATATTCTTCCAATGCTTTTTCGGTAAGCTGCGGAGGGGTGCCGGTCTGACGATCTTTAATAAGCTTATCTCTGCGGGTTCTGTACCGGGAAGCGTTTTCCCAATAAGGTACCGGTTCAAAATTCCCAATCTCAAACAAATATCCTTTGCGGATATACTCCTGCGCTTCTGTTCCTAATAAGAAATTGAATTTGTGATTTTCCTTAACAGTTGTAAGATAATTCACGGTCAGATTCGCGTTCTTATTGGTTCCCCAGTAAGGAAAACGTTTGGCATAACCTGAATCAGGATTGGACTGGTTGATCCACTGATTTGATTCATATATATCATCAAAGGCGGTAACATATTCCAGGGAACCATTTGCCCGTATAAACAGATTTTTAATGGGCTGATATTCGAAAGAAAGACCTCCGATAAACCGGTTATCAATTTCTCTTCTTTTTGTTTCCTGAATTCTTCTTACCGGGTTAGCGCCATTCTGAAAATAAGTGCCGTTGGGATTATATACAGTAAAGAAAGGTAACGCACTACTCATGGCATCCCCTATTCCACCATCCCAGGCTGCAGGTACTCTTCTGTTAGATCCTTTGTTAATACCAGAAGTCAGCGAAATTTTCAGGTTCTTCGTAACATTATAATCCATATTTAACCGGCCGCTGATACGCTGATAGCTGTTGCTTTTTATATAACCTTCATTATTGCTATAAGTCAGGTTTGCAAACGTTTTTAATTTGGCATTTCCCTGGGTCATGCTCAGGTTATTCTCATTAATAATGCCGGTTTGTGTCAGCAAATCCCACCAGTCGGTATTATTCTGGCTGGCTGTAGCAAAAGTGTATCCACCGGGTAAATTAGCTAACCCAACACGTCCATCATTTGCCCAGGCTTCCTGCCGCAGTTGAAGCCATTCAGTTGTGTTAGCAAATTTTTGTCTTTTAGCATATGTAGCTATACCAACCCTTGTATTAAAATTAAATTGTGGTTTCCCTGATTTACCTCTTTTGGTTGTGATAATTATTACGCCGTTGGCACCCCGGGAACCATAAATACCGGTAGCTCCGGCATCTTTCAATATTTCCACGGATTCAATATCGGCAGGATTCAATGAGGATAAGGGATTTTGATTCATCGCACCGCCATTACCTCTTAAGAATTGATCAGATACAATCGGAATACCATCTACCACATACAACGGATCACCGGATGCAGAAATGGAACCGATACCACGGATACGAACAACCGCACCAGAACCCGCCAGTCCATTTCCCTGAATGATCTGCACACCCGGGGCTTTTCCCTGCAAGGCAGCTTCAAAACTGGGAACCGGGATAGAATTTAATTTGTCGCTGGATACTTTTGATATGGCCCCGGTAACTTCTCTGCGACGCTGGGTACCATAACCAATAACCACTACTTCATTCAATGAAGTATTGGTACCAACAAGAGAAACCTCTACGGTGGACATTCCGGTTACCGAAACCTCCATTGTGGCGTATCCAACCGTTGAGATAACGAGTGTGCTTACAGTGGATGAGATCGAAATACTAAAAGTACCATCTGCTTTTGATTGGACCCCGGTTCGGGTTCCTTTTGCAACTATGGTAGCTCCACTCATGCCACTGCCATCTTTTGAGTCGGTAACTTTCCCGGTTATCACCCGGTTTTGAGCGAACGAAAATTGCGCTACAAATACCAGCAGCATAAGGCTGGTAAGCTTAAATAAATTTTTCATCAGCATAAACAATCATTAAGTATTTGAGCAATCAATTTCAAATACACATTATGTATAAAAGACACATTTAAATGTGTATTAAACACACAATGTTAAATCAATTTTAACATTCAGCAAATTTTTTTTTAGATTTTGAAGGCATTTTAGAACCTTTTTTTAAAACCTCTTTCTCCTGTTTAATCAAACCCCTAAGATTCAATACAAAACGTAAAACATTTGTCCCCTTCATTCCCATTTTTTTCAAAAACCCCGATATTGGCCAAAACCAGGCTTTTTAAACGGATACCTATATCCTGCCGATAAAACCTGTTCCGGCAAGCCGGGATTTACAACTCTTATAATATATATAGACAGGCCTCTCAGTGCAGGATAAAAATTGTAGTCCACTATTTCAATGTATTTGATATAGTCGCCGTAAAAGGCTTTTAAAAAAGGGCTAACCAGATGTGAATCAGGATTTACCAGGCTGAAGTTTTCTACGGGCCGGCTTAATTTTTAATTCCGGTTTTAGTTTGTAGAGTTTCCCGGGTCTATGTGGCACATCATTTTCAATTTCCCCGATATCAATCAACCAATCTTTAATGGAAATCTTTTTTCTGAAATTACGGCGGTCAAGGCCAATACCCAGAATGGCTTCGTACAATTCCTGCAATTCCCGAAGCGAAAATTTTTCAGGTAATAAATTGAATACAATGGGGGTTTCCAATACCCTTTGCTGAAGCCGTAACAGGCAGGTATCAAGTATCAGCTTATGATCAAAGGCCAGCTTTTTTAGCTCGTTAACCGGGTGCCAGTTCAGTTCGTTATGACTGAGCTGCATCTTATGATGTTTAATATCTATCAATGAATAATAGGCGATGGTAATAACCCGGCCCGATGGGTGACGTTTAATACTACCGAAAGCCTGTACCTGCTCCAGGTACACATCATCCAACCCGGTTCTTTCTTTTAATATGCGGTAAGAAGCCGTTTCAAGGTCCTCATCCGGTCTGATCAGATCGCCCAGCAACGAAAAAAGGCCTGCAAATTCTTCCAGATCTGATTTTATAAGTAACACCTTTAATTCTTTATCATCATACCCGAAAATTACACAGTCAACCGAAATGGCTATATTAAAATAATCTATGTGGCTGATCTTTTCGATCTCCGCAGTTTTCAGCCTTAACTCTCTTTCCGTCATATACGCTAGTGTCTTTAAAAAATTATTGAATAACCAGTTTTATAGAAATTTCTTTATTAGATGATTGGATTTTCAGCAAATGGATCCCGGCCGGCAAATTATTGATTTTATCCCCAAGAGGTATGCTGTGTTTTCCACGAGTCATTGTTCCGGTAAAAACAGTTATTCCTTTTTGTCCGGAAAGAAAAACTAATTCCACCAATACTTTACCCGTCACCGGTACATTAATTTCAAGACTGGAAGAAGAGGAAACGGGGTTTGGATTAACAGAAGCCGTTAGTTGATTACCGGAACCGGTAATATTCCCCACCCCGGTAACAACTGCATTAATAAGATTTCTGTTAAGGTAAATATGAAACTCACCGGGCAGAAGATTGAAATTCTGGGCAGAGCCTGTTGCGGTAATGGTGCTGCCATTCAGGTAATCATACCAGGTACCGGCCACCGGAAAAGTAACGGAACCTGATTGAGCCACTACATCAAAATTCCCGATTGCAACGAGGCAGGAAGAATCCGTGGCACTGCGCAGCCTCATCGATTTGAAAACTCCCGAAAGATCCCGATCAATTGAAATAGCATTAGCGGTAAAAACATCTTTGTACCAGGGATGGAAACGCAGCTTGTTTAAACTGCTGTAAATATCATACAAACGTCTCCGTGGCACAGACTGCAGATAATCCCAACGAATAGGCTTGCCAACCAGCCGGCATTGATCACTGGGGTAAGGTTGCGGAATCGTATTACCGGGATGACAGGAAGTGATCGAGTAGTCATACCCCAATTCTCCAAACTGCCATATCATTTTAGGACCGGGAATAGTTAAAAAGAAGGAAGCATTCATTTCCATTCTCTTTAATGCCACATCTAAATCTCTTGTGTTATAAGTACCGGATGAATTACCAAAGTTTACATTTTTATACATCAGCCTTTCTTCATCATGACTTTCCATATAGGACATCAGATAAGGCTGTGCCCAACCCCGGGCCGTATGTATGGCCCTTTCAAAATTAGAATTACCGGTATTGTAGCCCATGGAGGCTTCATTATAATTATAATTTGAATTCCCCCAAAACATCATCCCATAATTAGATAGTTCAATTTCTTCTGCATCATCTGCAAAATGTTCCAGTACCGCATAACAGCCCGGCGATTTCAATTGCAGCGTATCATAGTATTTTTTCCAGATTGCGATCCGGGTCGGGTCCACATTACCCCATGTCCCGACATTACAATTATTTCCGTTGGCATCACAGGTTTGTGTTTGTGTAAACCCTTTTGACAGGTCAAACCTGAATCCGTCTATTTTATATTCCGAAAGCCAATGCTCCACAACGCGGCTTACAAAATATCGGGTAGAAAGACTTTCATGGTTCATGTCATAACCAACATTAAAAGCATGTTTGGCAACAGGATTAAACCAGGGGTTATTTATTGCGGGACGGTTATTGACTGCATCCCAATACAACTGCACCATCGGGGATAAACCAAACGAATGATTTAGAGCAATGTCCATGATGACGGCAATTCCCTTTTTGTGACAGGAATCAATAAATTCTTTCAGGGTATTCTTGGGGCCATAGTATTTATCAGGAGCAAAATAATAATCCGGATTATAACCCCAGCTATCATTTCCTTCAAATTCGTTGAAGGGCATCAGTTCAATAGCATTAATACCCAGGTTCTTTAAATAATTCAGAGAGTCTCTGACCGTTTTCCAGTCATGTGCCGCCACAAAATCCCTAACCAGTAATTCATAGGTAACCAGGTTTCTTTTATCAGGTCGCTGAAAATTATTGACCTGCCAGTTATAAGCCGGTGCATTGGTTTGTAATAAACTAACAATGCCGGTTTGGCCTGCCGGGTAGCTTCTTAACCCCGGGTAAGTGGTGGCAGAAATATTTCCATCATTATTGTTATAGGGGTCAAGCACTTTCTCGGTATAGGGATCCGCTATTTTCAATTGGCCATCGACCAGGTACTGATAAGCATATTCTGTTCCGGGAGTAAGTCCGGTGATCCGTAACCACCAGTAATTACCATCGGGTGTATTACTCATTATATAGTTGGATTGCTCCACCCAGTTATTTCCCGGAAATTCACCAATAACAGAAACCCGGCTTTTCCCGGGTGCAAATAGTACGAGGGTAGCGGCTGTATTACCTGCTTCATAATTTATCCCCGCTCTTACACCTGCGGGAAGCGGAAGTATACCCGTCACAAAAACCGGGAACGTTTCTGATCTTGTAACAGCGCCATCAATGGCATCCACCCGTATGGTCTGAGTACCTAAAGTTGTTAGCGATGGTGATGCAGAAATTGTGGTTACGCCTGCGGCTGATTGAATTTCTGCACCATTCAGAAATAATTTCATCGTGGAAGGTTTGTTGGCAATTGCTGTCAGGGAAATATTATCACCAACCTGTTTGAATAGTGGTTCCGGGATACGGTTGAAAGTGGGTTGAAAGAAAGGAATCGTAAATTTTGTCGCAACGGTTAAATCATACACCGGGATATACATGTCACTCCCGTCAATATTAACCGCTTTTTTAACCAACGGGATATTCACGTTTGCATCCCTGAAAATGATAGCGATGCTTTTAATGGTTTCTACGGCAGGTACACCAAAAAAGCTTCTGATATTATTAATAGTGTACTGGTACCTGTTATTTCCAAGAGAAGTGGCCTTTAATGCAGGTGTAGTTCCTCCATAAGTACCCCCGGTAGTACCATTTACATACAGCCATTGTTGTCCGCCATTATTACTTAAATTAGTAGTCACACCAACATGTACGTAAATATTATTGGGATCGCCATAGTTGTACAAACCCTGGTTACCCTTACTGGCATCCAGGATAATGGTGATATTATCATTGTCTTTGGGAAAATCAGGAGTTATTGAAAGTAACTGTGTCTTCCCGGTAAACGGAATAAAAATTGCAACAAGAAACCCGGTTAAAAAAAATTTCATGACAAGCTTTTTTACAACATCGTTATCCGGACAAAAACAAAATGGTAATCGGCTGTTTTTATCATTTCAACTTCGAAGATAATAAATATGTACTTACGACACATTAATTTTTCCCCTTAAATTTCCCCTTCACTTTTTTTAAACAGAGACGCTAACTTTACCACCCAACGCTTCGAGGAATATGAATTCAAAAGAAAAAACACGGGAACTGCAAAAGCTTACGAATGAATTGATTAAAAAACAATCATCATCGACTCTCCATAAAAAAGATCTGGAGCAGTTGAGAAATATCCTGCGTTTTCATGAATACCGTTATTATATTGAAAATGACCCATTGATTTCGGATTATGAATACGACCAGCTTTTCAAAGCGCTTGAAAAAATTGAAAAAGAAAATCCTGCTTTGGTTACAGCAGATTCACCCACCCAACGGGTGGCCAAGGGGCTGACCAAAGATTTCCCAACCGTTCAGCACCTGGTTCCGATGTTGTCGCTCGACAACTCGTATAACCCGGAAGACCTTATTGATTTTGACAGGAAGGCGAGAGAGTTATCGGGCTTACCGAAAATTGAATATTGTGTTGAACCAAAATTTGATGGCGGAAGTATTTCCCTGGTTTATGAAAATGATCTATTGGTTCGGGCTGCCACACGGGGTGATGGTGTAGAAGGTGATGAAGTAACTGCCAATATAAAACAGATTCATTCTATACCCCTGTCTGCAAAATTTTCAGAGTATGGCATACAACAAGTGGAGATACGTGGCGAAGTGCTGATCAACAAAAAAAATTTTACCAAATTCAATGAACAAATGATTGATCAGGGGTTAACACCCCTGGCCAATCCCCGCAATGCTGCTTCCGGAACGCTGCGCATCAAGGATCCAAAGGAAGTAGCTAAAAGAAACCTGGAGGCCTTTGTCTATCATGTTAGTTATTTTTCATTGAACAAAGGCAAAAAAAATCCCGTGGAACTTAACACCCACGCGGGTACATTAGCATTGCTCTGGGAATTGGGATTTAGAAGCCCGGAGAAAGAGAAAAAAATATTTACCGGTATAGAGCCCGTAATAAAATATTGCGGTGAATTTGAATCGGGAAGAGATGATCTTCCGTATGAGATTGACGGCATGGTAATAAAAGTGAATGCTATTGCCCTTCAGGAAAAATTAGGTATGACCTCTCACCATCCCCGTTGGGCCATTGCTTATAAATTCAAAGCCAGGCAGGCCACAACCAAACTGCTTACAGTAGAATTCCAGGTAGGAAGAACCGGAGCAGTGACCCCGGTTGCCAAACTGGAACCCGTTGCCGTAGGTGGAGTCACCGTTAGCAGCATTTCCATTCATAATGAAGAATACATCCGGGAAAAGGATTTAAGAACCGGCGACCGGGTACTTATTGAACGGGCCGGCGACGTCATTCCTCAGATCGTAAAATCGCTGACCGATACAAGAACGGGAAAAGAAAAGAAAATTATTTTTCCGGTAACCTGCCCGGTCTGCAACAGCAAATTATTTAAAGAGGAAGCGGAAGCGGTGTGGCGCTGTATTAATATTGAATGTCCCGCACAGGTAGTTGAACGCATCATACATTTTGTAAGCAAAGATGCTATGGATATCCGTGGATTCGGTGATGCCAATGTCCGGAAATTTTATGAGTTGAACCTCCTGGAAGATATTCCCGGCATCTATACGCTGGACTTTACTAAGATCAGCGGCCTGGAAGGTTATGGTCAGAAATCCATTGACAATTTACAGGCAGCCATCTCCCATTCAAAGCAACAACCGCTTCACCGGCTGATCTATGCATTAGGGATCCGGTTTGTGGGAGAAACTACAGCCAAAACACTTGCACAAGCCGTCAATCATTTACTGGATTTTAAAAAATTCTCCTTCGAAGATTTACAAAACCTGGAAGATGTCGGGCCCAAAGTGGCCGGCAGCATTCTTCATTTTTTCAGCAATAAAAATAATATGGCCATGCTGGAGCAGCTGGAGAAACTGGGACTGCAATTAAAAAATCAAAAAAAGGAATTATCTGCAGGTGGCAATCTGAAAGGCCAGACATTTTTGTTTACCGGAACACTGCCGACCTTAAAAAGAAGTGAAGCTGAAGCTATGGCCGAAGAAAAAGGGGGGCAAATACTCAGCGGCGTTAGTGCCAAGCTGAATTACCTGGTGGTGGGCGAAGATGCCGGCAGCAAACTGGAAAAAGCGAAAAAGATCAATTCGGTTAAAATTATTTCTGAGGCTGAATTCCTGAAAATAATAAGTAAAAAATAAAATGGGTAATACCCAAAATTATTTATCTTAGTAACCATTCATTCACCTGCTCGGATAACTTCATCGTACCACCGTTATTTCAGGCACCCTGTCCCTGGCTAAACCATTTTTTATGATTAATAAATTACCCGGTGAGGTCTGGAAACCCTTGACGTTTCCCGGATGGAGACAACTCCGAAACCGTTATGCTGTGTCCAGTCTTGGACGTATTGCCAGTTATAAACAGGATATACTAAAGGATGGCAAAGTATTGAGTGGTTCTTTAACCACCGGCTACAGGACGCTCAACCTGCATCGTCCCAACAATAAAGGCACTTTGTATATCCACCGGGAAATGGCGCAGCTATTTTCCAAGAGGCCTTCACAAAAACATAAATATGTTATTCACCGTAATCATAACAAACTTGATAATAACATAAAAAATCTTCGATGGGCCACCCTGGAACAGATGATCGATCACCAGCAGGATAGTCCGGCCAAAATTGCCTATAAAGAAAAACAGGCCAACCGCACTGAAGGATTAAAACTCACCGCCTCACAGGTTAAAAAGATCAAGAGCATTCTTACCAATAAGAACCGAAATATCACTATCCGGCAATTATCCCAAAATTATAAAGTAAGTGAGATGACCATGTACCGGATCAAGAGCGGGGAAAATTGGGGAAGGATATAAAAGTTATTAGTTTGTTGTTAAACACGGCTGGAGCCTTTGTTTTATCTTAGTAAAAAAAATACAAATGCTTCAGGCATCCACTATTAAATTTCTGAAAGAATTAAAGAAGAACAATAACAAACCCTGGTTTGATAAGAACCGGAAAGTTTATGAAACAGCCAAAGCTGATTTTACCAATTTCATCCAGGCGGTTATTGATGGACATAGCAAAAAAGATCCTTCGATAAAAAATCTGCTTGCAAAAGATTGTTTATTCCGCATTAACCGGGATGTACGGTTTTCAAAAGATAAATCCCCGTACAAATCAAATTTCGGGGCCAGTATCAATAAAGGCGGAAGAAAAGCGGAACATACAGCCGGTTATTATTTTCACCTGGAACCGGGAGGAAGTTTTGCGGGTGGTGGCATCTGGATGCCGATGCCGGATGAATTAAAAAAAGTGAGACAGGAAATTGATTACAACTTTGCTGATTTTAAGAAAATACTGGGTTCAGCAAAATTCAAAAATGTGTATGGCGACTTAAGCAAAAGCAATGAATACATGCTGAGCCGTGTACCGAAAGGATATGAACCCATTAATCCTGCAGTTGAATACCTGAAGTTGAAAAGCTATGTTGCTATGGTGAACATAAAGGATGCTGACCTTAATTCAAAAGACCTTGTAAAAAAAACAGTTACTGCATTTGAAGCACTCCAACCGGTCATTCAATTCATCAACAAAAGCCTGGAATAGGATCAAAGCAAATTTTTTGACAGCAGGTATTCCGCGATCTGCACCGCATTGGTTGCCGCTCCTTTTCGCAGGTTATCACTTACTACCCACATATTGAGTGTATTCGGTTGTGATTCATCTCTTCTTAACCTGCCTACAAATACCTCATCTTTTTCGTATGCATTCATCGGCATCGGGTATTGCTGGTTAGCAATATCATCTACTACCACTATACCGGGAGATGAAACTAATAATGATTTAACCTCATCCAGATCATAATCTTTCCCAAACTCAATATTGACCGCTTCACTGTGTCCGCCCATTACAGGAATCCGAACTGTTGTAGCTGTCACCCGGATTGAATCATCTCTCATGATCTTACAGGTCTCTTTCACCATTTTCATTTCTTCTTTGGTATAACCATTGTCAAGGAAAACATCAATCTGTGGAATGACATTCAGATCAATGGGATATTTATAGGCCATTTCACCGGTAACCCCTTTTCTTTCATTTAATAATTGTGTTACTGCTTTTACACCGGTTCCCGTTACACTTTGATATGTACTTACAACAATTCTTTTGATGCCATATTTTTTATGCAGGGGATTTAATGCCACTACCATTTGAATAGTAGAACAATTGGGATTGGCAATGATCTTGTCATTCACTGTCAGTATATCTGCATTGATCTCCGGAACAACCAGCGGTTTCGTCGGGTCCATTCTCCAGGCCGATGAATTATCAATAACCGTAATGCCTGCTTCGGCAAATTTGGGCGCCCATTCCAGGGAAGTGCCGCCACCAGCAGAAAACAGGGCCACGGCAGGTTTCGCTGCAATAGCTTCTGTCATACGCACTACCTTATAGGGTTTACCCTTAAAGATGATTTCTTTACCTACTGATTTTTCAGAAGCAACGGGAATTAATTCCGTAACCGGAAAATTTCTTTCGGCTAATACCTGGAGCATTTTTGTACCTACCAGGCCGGTAGCACCTACTACGGCAACTTTCATTTTTTGTCCCCCTTTCTTCATCTCATAGGATGAAGTTTTTAAATTATAAATTTTTGTTTTTCTTCTTTTATTGTCAAATGGAGACTCCTGAATAATCGGGACAAGCTCTCAGACAAAAAAAATAGCCTTCCGGTTCGAAAGGCCTGCTAAACTCTTATGCTGATTGATACATAACGCTGCAAACCTTCCCTCAGGAATGTTTTTTTGAGCGTTTTATACATTTCATAATTACCATGCTGGTGTAAAAATAAGCCTGCATCGTTTTATTCCCAAATTATAATGTATAATTCCCCGGTTTGCATATTTAATCAGGGTTAGTTTGCCTCCGTAATTATGAAACAATTTTTTTTCATATTAGCTAGCCTGTTGCCCATGTATCTCTTAGCTCAAAACAGGTACGATGTGGTGATTGATGAGCTAATGGCCGACCCCACTCCGCAAATTGGTTTGCCCAATGCTGAATGGCTGGAATTAAAAAACACCACGGCTGCACCCATCAATTTACAAAACTGGCGTATAGGTGATGCCACCAGTCAAAGCGGCCCCCTGCCTAATTTTATTTTACAGCCGGATAGTTTTTTAATTATTTGTACAGGCAGTGCCGTCGCGGCCTTGTCAGTCTTTGGTACTACTATTTCTGTCACCAGTTTTCCTTCTTTTGATAATGATGGTGACCAGTTATTTTTAAAAGCTGCAAACGGAAGAACGATACATACAGTTAATTATACTTCCGGCTGGTACCAGAATGAATTAAAGAAAGATGGCGGCTGGACCCTGGAAATGATTGACAGCAAAAGCCCCTGCGCCGGAAGCGCTAACTGGAAAGCCGGTATCAGCATAACCGGAGGGACACCGGGAAAGAAAAATTCAATCGATGCTATCAATAATGATGTTATCGCACCGCAATTAAAAAGAGCTTATACAACTGATTCCACAACTATCGTTTTAGTATATGATGAACCCGTGGATAGTTTATCCGGAGCAAACCTGGCTAATTACTCCATTGACGGAGGTATAACGCTTATTACTGCCAGTACGCTTGCACCGCTTTTCAACCAGGTCCAATTAAAAACAAATAACCCGCTGAGAGAAAATACGGTTTATACAATTACCGCCAGTAATGTAAAAGACTGTAAAAATAATACCATCGGTTTCGCCAATAAAGCACGCGTTGGTTTGCCGGTAGATGCTGCAGTGGGCGAATGGGTCATCAATGAAATACTGTTTAACCCGGTATCCAATGCTTTTGACTTTGTGGAATTTTATAATAACAGTAACCGGATCTTTGATGCATCCAGGTTATTTATCGCCAACCGGAACAGCAGTGGCGTGATCAGTTCCATTAAAGGTTTAAGCGCAACGCCTTATTATATTTTCCCGGGAGATCATATCGTAGAAACAGAAGATGCAGATAATCTTGCCCGGCAATACCTGGTCAGGAATCCCGACAATGTATTAATCCTTTCATCGCCCCCTCCTTTTTCTGATGATGCGGGAACCGTGGTCGCATTAAATTTCCAGGGAACTGTAGTGGATGAAGTTGCCTACAAAGACGACTGGCATTTTAAACTGATAGATAATTCAGAAGGTGTTTCCTTAGAAAGAATTGACCCGGCCGGGATATCACAGGATAAAAGCAACTGGCACAGCGCGGCTTCCACAGCCGGGTACGGAACACCTTCTTATAAAAATTCACAGTACCGTTTGCTGCATTCCATACAGGCAAAAATTGAAATATCCCCTAAAATATTTTCTCCCGATAATGACGGCAGAGATGATATTGCCACAATACAATACGAAGTAACTGAGCCGGGATATATTGCTAATATCACAATTTTTGATGCAGCTGGAAGACCCATCCGCAATCTTGTACGCAATGGAACACTTGGATTGAAAGGATACTGGAACTGGGATGGATTGGATGATAGAGGAAATAAATTACCGGTTGGCACCTATATCCTATTCACAGAAATATTTAACCTGCAGGGGAAAATTGAAAAATTTAAGAATACAGTTGTATTAGCAAGGCTGCTCAAATAGCTATAAAATTTTCTGGTAAAAATGAGTAAATTTGAAAAAATAGTTCTGAAAGTTCTTTCAGGTAACACTGATAGAAATATTAATTTTATTGATCTTTTTAATTTTTGGGAGATTGGGGTTTGTCGACCGCATTAAAGGGGGGGGGCCTCATCCATACAAAAAAGGAGGGGGGATGATTTTAATTGCTAAACAATAAAGCAAAAGCCTACCAGGTAAAACAAGTAAGAGAATTGCTGATTAAATACAAACTAATTTCTGCAAAAGATGAATAACAAATTTGAAATCATTATCTACTGGAGCAAAGATGACAACTGTTTTATAGCAGAAGTTCCTGAACTAGCTGGCTGCATGACAGATGGAAAAAGCTATACAGAAGCTTTAGAAAAAGTTCAGGTAATTATTAAAGAATGGATTGAAACTGCACAATCTCTGGGCAGGCCGATTCCCGAACCAAAGGGTAAATTGACGTATACTTAATTGGCTACTTTTTCTATTAAAAGTTAAAAAGGAGTGTGATAGTAAATCAAATCGGGTAAAAATTTTCCAAACCTGAATTAATTCAAATAAAGTAAAATTATTCTCCCAACGGTTCTCAAATTTTACACCAGCTCAATTTCAAAACTCACCAGGTCTTTAAACTGCTGGATCCGGCCAGAGATGTCCGGCATCGTAATTTCTTTTAACCGGGTGGGACCAAATTTTTCCACGCAAAAACTGGCCATAGCCGAACCAACAATGATCCCTCTTTTCATATTTTCAAAAGAGATATCCCCGGTTTTTGCCAGGTAACCGATGAATCCGCCGGCAAATGTATCTCCTGCACCGGTCGGATCAAACACTTCCTCCAGCGGTAAAGCAGGAGCAAAGAAAACCTCATCCCCATGAAACAACAAGGCCCCGTGTTCCCCTTTTTTTATGATCAGGTATTTCGGACCCATGGTCATAATAGTTTTAGCTGCTTTCACCAATGAAAACTGACCGGTCAGCTGCCTCGCTTCTGCATCATTCACCATCAGCATATCCACATACTTTAAAACAATTTTTAATTCGGACATGGCTGACTCCATCCAGAAATTCATGGTGTCCATCGCGATCAGCCTGGGCCTTTTTTTCAGTTCCTGTATCACATTCAATTGAATTTTCGGAGCCAGGTTACCCAGCATCAAAAAATCAGCACCCTGGTAACTATCGGGAACTTTAGGATCAAAGTCCGCCAGTACATTCAGGTCTGTAACCAGGGTATCCCGGTTGTTCATGTCTTCATGATACCGGCCGCTCCAGAAGAATGATTTTTTATCCGGAACAATCTCCACCCCGTCCAGGTGAACACCTCTTTTCCGGAGTTCCTGCATTTCTTCTTTGGGAAAATCGTACCCAACAATAGAAATCTGCTGAACGGGCTTTACAAAGTTGCTGGCTGCATAGGCCACATAGGTAGCCGAGCCCCCAACTATTTTATCTGTTTTACCAAAAGGAGTTTCAATTGCGTCAAAGGCCATCGTGCCAACGGAGATAAGAGACATAAAAAAAATATTAATGATTCGGAATAATCTATGAGTCCGGAGCCGGGAGTCTGGAGTGAACGACTCCTGACTACAGACTATTGACTGCTAAAAGGTGTGCAAACCTACTTGAATTTTATGATACGATGACAGCAATCAGTTCAAATCAATTGAAAATCCGGGTATCTTTGGGTATGGCCAAAACACCCCGAAAAAAGGCTTCAAAAAAAGATATTATCCTCCTTAAAGCATCGGCTATGTTCAGGGAAAAGGGCTTTCCTGCTACTTCCATGCGGGACCTTGCAGAATCTGTAGGTATTGAAGCCGCCAGTCTGTATAATCATATCCGCTCAAAATCAGAGATCCTGCAGGAAATTGTTTTCCGGATTGCCAATGATTGCAATATCCACCTGGACAGTCTCGAAGAAACCAACTCAACCAGCATAAAAAAAATTGAATCACTGATCCGGTTTCATATAGAAATGATGCTGAACCGGTTTGATGATTATTGCGTAATGGTCAATGAATGGATTCATCTCTCCGAACCCTATCTCACCAATTTTACAACACAGCGCCGCAATTATGTACAACGGATGGAAGCTATTATTGAAAAAGGAATTTTGCATAAAGAAATGAAACCGGTATTACCCTATGTGGTCATGCTGACTATTCTTTCCTCGGTCCGGGGCCTTGAATTCTGGCACCGGAGTGAAAAAAGGATCCCCTCAAAGACCATGGAAGACCATATGGTCAATTACCTGATTAACGGATTAAAAAAGAACTGATCTTATGTCTATTCACTTTCATCCTCTCAAGATAAAAGAGATAAAAAAAGAAACTGCGGATTGCGTTTCTGTAACCTTAGATATTCCAGAGTCCCTGAAAAAGAATTTTATCTACCGGCAGGGTCAGAGCCTGACCATGCGAACCCTTATTAATAAAGAAGAGGTTCGCAGAACCTATTCCCTTTGCAGTTCCCCGTTAGATAACGAATGGAAAATTGCTATCAAAAAGGTTGAAGGCGGTTTGTTCTCCTCTTTTGCCAACAACGATTTAAAGAAAGGTGATACACTGGAAGTCATGCAGCCGGTAGGTAAGTTTTATGTTGAGCTAAACCCCGCTAACCGGAAAAATTACCTGGGGATAGCTGCCGGTAGCGGCATCACGCCCCTACTCTCTATCATTAAAACAACCTTACGTACTGAACCGGGGAGTTCCTTTACATTAATCTACGGGAATAAAAGCCTCGGCTCGATTATCTTTTTTGAAGAACTGGAAGGATTAAAAAATAAATACCTGCAGCGGTTTAATTTCATAAACATACTAAGCCGCGAAAGGACTGATTCGCCGGTAAATTTCGGAAGGATAAATACAGAAAAATTAAACGAGCTGGCCAAAGGGGTTGATTATACTTCGTTTGATGAAACATTTATCTGCGGACCGGAAGAAATGATCTTTTGTGTAAAAGATTTTTTAGAAGCAAAAGGAATAGATAAAAAGAAAATTCATTTTGAATTGTTTACTACACCGGGAATGAAGAAGTCGGGAGCCGATAGTCGGGAGTCGGGAGTCGGGAGTCGGAAGTCAGAAGATGATAGCGGGCCAAAGAGCCGGATTACGATAAAACTCGATGGCCGTTCCTTTGATTTTGATCTGCCACTGAAAAGTAAGACCTCCCTTCTGGATGCTGCACTAAAACAAGGAGCCGATCTCCCCTTTGCCTGCAAGGGCGGTGTATGCTGCACCTGCAAAGCCCGGTTACTGGAAGGAAAAGTAAGTATGGATGTACACTGGGGTCTTGAAGACGAAGAAGTGGAACAGGGATATATTCTTACCTGCCAGAGTCATCCAAAAACGGAGATAGTGGTAGTTGATTTTGATGTGAAATAAAGAAGCTGGTTGCTAACTGCTTCCCTATTTATTACTATGAAAAAAATGCTTGTCTTCTTTTTTCTCTGCACGTCTTTTTTTGCTTCTGCACAAACGGAGACTGAGATCCGCAACCACTACAACGAAATCAATAAAAAAATTACCGAATCCAACGAACTGGGTTTTGAAGGTCCTTTATACCACAATCAATGGGTGACCAATAAAAACGGAAGAAGCTGGCCAGCCGTGGGCATTTATTCAGAAACCACTGATTTCTGGTATGATGATGACCCCAATCATATTCCCGCTTCAGAAAGAAACCCCAAAATCGTTTTACAAAAAGTCAATATCAACCGGAAAGCATCGGCCCTTACAACCCATGAAGAATACCTGTATAAAAATGGCCATTTGATTTTTTATTACAGCCATGAAGGAGAAGAAGGTAACGAATGGGAGACCCGGGTTTATTTTAATACGAAAGGGATGTTTAAAAGTAGTGTTAAGGCAAACGGGAAAGAGCTTACGGCAAATGAACTGGCATCGGAAGATTATAAAGACTTTAAACCCGATCCCGTTTTACTCATGGCTACTGGAAAAAGATACCAGGACTTATTCTTAAAATCAATGTAAATCAATAATCGCTGTAAACGATTGTTAGTTTTAGTAAATTTGTAACCTAATAAATTATTATGCCCCTTCAGGATCTTGAAAAGCTTTTCCAGGAAAAGATAGACAACGAAATAAAGATTGAACCCAAAGACTGGATGCCGGATGCGTATCGCAAAACAAATATCCGGCAGATAAGCCAGCATGCCCATAGTGAGGTTGTGGGTATGTTGCCGGAGGGCAACTGGATTTCCAGGGCGCCCTCCTTAAAAAGAAAAGCCATCCTCATTGCCAAAGTACAGGATGAAGCCGGTCATGGTTTGTATTTATACTCTTCTGCGGAAACCTTAGGAACGAGCCGGGATGAAATGATTGATGACTTACACAGTGGTAAAGCCAAATACTCTTCTATTTTCAATTACCCATCATTGACCTGGGCCGATATGGGAGCCATTGGCTGGCTGGTAGATGGAGCAGCGATTTTAAACCAGGTGATGCTTTGCCGAACTTCTTATGGCCCGTATGCCAGGGCGATGGTACGGATCTGCAAGGAAGAAAGTTTTCATCAACGCCAGGGATTTGAATCATTGCTGGTATTAAGCAGGGGTTCCGATGAACAAAAAGCCATGTGCCAGGATGCTATCAACCGCTGGTGGTGGCCATCGCTGATGATGTTTGGCCCGCGGGACAGCGAAAGCACCAACAGCGACCAGAGCATGAAGTGGAAAATAAAAAGGAAGACCAATGATGAATTGCGCCAGCAGTTTATCGATATGATCGCCGAACAAATTAAAGTGCTTGGCATGAAACTGCCCGATGATAAACTGAAATGGAATGAAGAAAGAAAACATTACGACTTTGGTGAAATAGACTGGAATGAGTTCTGGAATGTGGTAAAAGGAAACGGTCAATGCAATAAACAACGGCTGGATGCCCGCCGCAAAGCACAGGAGGAAGGGCAATGGGTACGGGAAGCCGCGATGGCCTATGCAGCGAAAAAGAAGCTTTCCGGAATAAAGGCAGCTTAATGAAAAAGATATTACTACTTCCTGTTATCACCGTCGTTTTTTTATGTTGCACGAATGCAAAAAAAGAAGTGACTGATATAAAAGACACCAAAATAGCGCTCCGGGCAGATACAGTCAATGTCGTAAAGCTTTCGGATACCTTAGTAATTAATGAAAGCACCTGCCGGGGTTGTGCCTATGAAAACTCAACGGCTTTTGCCATAAAAGACAGCCTTAACGTGATAAAATTATTAACCGTAGAAACATCAGATACTAATCCCCCGGATATGGCCGGTGGAAATATCAGCAAGCGGCTGATACTAATACCCGTAAAGGCCGGAACAACAAACTTGAAGATGTATAAATTCTGGAAAGGGATACCAGCGACTGTGACTGATTCAATTCCTTTTACGCCGTATACCATTGAAGTACGAAACTGATAAACGATAATTATTTTATGCAATTATCTGTTATACAAAATAAGATTCATGAAATCCGTGGGCAGAAAGTGATGCTGGATTTTGATCTGGCGGAAATGTATGAGGTAGAGACAAGGGCGCTAAAACAAGGGGTAAAAAGAAATGTAAACCGGTTCCCGGCTGATTTTATGTTTCAACTTTCGCAAAAAGAAATTGAACAACTGGTATCACAAAATGTGATACCATCCAAAAGTAAACTTGGGGGCGCATTGCCATATGCATTCACGGAGCAGGGTGTTGCAATGCTCTCCAGCATACTTAACAGTGAAAAAGCCATTGAGGTAAATATCATTATCATCCGGACTTTTGTTTTAATTCGCCAGCACCTGCTCAACTACAAAGACCTTCAGGATAAAATAAAAAAGCTGGAAAAGAAATACAACAGGAACTTTGCGGATGTTTATAAAGTATTGGAGCTCCTGTTAAACGATAAACAGCAACAAAAGGATTTTGACAAAAGGGAGCGGATTGGTTTTAAAAAATAAAAAAAGTAACAATGAACCTCATCAGAAAATTTTACTACGGTGATATTCCCGAAGAAAAAGGCGGGGGCAGTAATTATCAAACAAAAAATGATTCCGCTTCCTGGCCGCTGTGGGAAGTTTTTATCCGCAGCAAACAGGGGCTTGATCATAAACATGCCGGCAGCCTGCATGCCGCCGATGCGCAGATGGCGATTGAGAATGCCAGGGATGTATATACCCGGAGAATGGAAGGCGTGAGCATCTGGGTGGTAGAAAGTAAATATATCACGGCTTCCAATCCTGAAGAGGCCGGCGAATTATATGAACCTGCGGTAGATAAAATATACCGGCACCCGACTTTTTATCAACTGCCGGATGAAGTAAATCATATGTAAAAAGCCTCCCCAAACCCCTCACGAGGAGGGGCTTTAGAGTCTTAATATTTAAAAAAATTATACAAATGCAAGATTCAGACTTTACTGGTAGTAAAGAAAAATTAAAAATCACAAAGTCTTCAAAAGTCCCTCCTGAAGAGACAACCGAGTTTTGCGAAGGTTGGGAGCGAAGCTCGAGGGAGGCTTATACATTACACCTCGCAGATACCACCCTGATACTTTCACAACGTAACAGCGAATGGTGCGGTCATGGCCCGATACTGGAACAGGATATTGCTATTACGAATATTTCATTGGACTTATTAGGACAGGCCCGGAATTTTTACCAGTATGCTGCGGCCCTCACCCCCAACCCCTCTCCACAAAATGGAGAGGGGAGAAATACCCTCACCCCGACCCCCTCTCTAAAAGGAGAGGGGGCTGGGGGTGAGGTCACCGAAAACTCCCTGGCATATCTAAGAACCGAAAGAGAATATAAAAACCTTTTATTGGTGGAGCAGCCCAATTCAGATTGGGGACAAACGATCCTGCGGCAATATTTATTCAGCCAGTTCCAGTATCTATTATATGAAAAACTTCAAAACAGTAATGATGAACAACTTGCTGCTATTGCTGCCAAAGCCTTGAAAGAAACAACCTATCATCTGCGCTGGAGCCGGGAGTGGGTCATCCGTTTGGGAGATGGCACCCCGGAAAGTCATCAACGGATGCTGAAAGCCATTGATGAATTATGGAGATACACCGGTGAAATGTTTGAAGCGGCAGACTACGAAACGATAGTGGATGTTTCCTTGTTAAAAAACGACTGGTCTCAAAAAGTAAATGATGTGTTTGCCGAAGCCACATTACCGGTTCCAGAAAATGTTTTTATGCAAACAGGAGGTAAAAAAGGCATGCATACAGAACACCTGGGGTATATCCTGACTGAACTTCAATACCTGCAAAGAACTTATCCCGGCTGCGAATGGTAAATATGGGCCCCATAGAAGAAAAAAAAATCCGGGATATACTGGAAACCGTAACAGATCCCGAAGTGCCTGTTCTTACAATTACTGATTTAGGAATTGTCCGTGGTGTAAAAATAAATGGAGCGGAAGTCGAAGTTATTATTACGCCTACCTACACCGGTTGCCCCGCTATGGATATGATAGCCATGAACATAAAATTGGCGTTGGCAGAACAGGGTTATTTAAAAACAAAGATCACTTCGGTATTATCTCCGGCCTGGACCACCGACTGGATGAGTGAAGCGGGGAAAATAAAATTGCAGCAATATGGCATAGCTCCGCCGCAAACCCGGTCCGACCACCCAGGTCTGACCGAAAATATTGAATGCCCCCAATGTCATTCCACCAATACCAGGCTGATCAGTGAATTCGGCAGCACCGCCTGTAAGGCCTTGTATCAATGCAATGATTGTAAAGAGCCCTTTGATTATTTCAAATGTCATTAGGCACAGACTTTATTTATCTTCGTTTCAAATCTCTTTACTATGTCTTCTATACTTTTTGAAATAAAAGACACTATTGCCTTTATTACCCTCAATCGTCCCGATAAGTTCAATTCCTTTAACCGGGAGATGGCCTTATCCCTGCAAAAAAAACTGGAGGAATGCAAAGAACCATCGATCCGGTGTGTTTATATTACGGGTAACGGAAAGGCCTTTAGTGCCGGTCAGGATATTGGTGAACTGGTTGGCGAGAATGCACTGGAGATAAAACAGATACTATCCGAACATTATAATCCAATTGTAACCCGCATTCGGAAACTTGAAAAACCGGTTGTAGCTGCCGTAAACGGGGTGGCTGCCGGCGCCGGTGCCAATATGGCTTTATGTTGCGATATTGTAGTGGCGGCACAATCAGCTTCTTTTATCCAGGCATTTAGTAAAATAGGTCTGATACCGGATAGCGGCGGCACATTTACCCTGCCCCGGTTGATCGGCTGGCAAAAAGCCTCTGCCCTGATGATGCTCGGCGAGAAAGTTTCTGCAACAGATGCCGAAAGAATCGGGATGTTGTATAAAGTTTTTCCGGATGAAACATTCGCAGAAGAAAGTAAAAAAATAGCTGCAACACTGGCTGCAATGCCTACCAAAGGATTGGCCTATACCAAACAGTTATTAAATCATTCTTTTGTCAATTCCTGGGACGAACAGTTACAGGATGAAGATATTTTTCAGCAAAAAGCCGCGGGAACCGAGGATTACCGGGAGGGCATTGCTGCTTTTTTGGAAAAGCGGAATGCTAATTTCAAAGGTGAATAATGGTGAAAAGTAGAATGGCTATATAAGGTATAAAAAGTATATAAAGTATATAAGGTATGAATACTGAAAAGATTTATTGGCAAAGAAAGTGGTAGCGCACATGATGGAACATGACTTATTCAGTCAATGGCTTGGGATAGAAGTGCTGGAAATAAAAGAAGGCTACAGTAAAATAAAAATGACCATCCGGAAAGAAATGATCAATGGATTTGGCATTGTACACGGTGGTATTGCCTTCTCCCTGGCCGACAGTGCTTTTGCATTTGCCTGTAATAACAGAAATGTATTATCTGTGGCACTGGATACTTCTATCAATTTCATTAAACCGGTTCATGTGGAAGATGTATTGACTGCCGAAGCGGAAGAATTACATAACGGAAAAACTACCGGTCTTTATCATATTACCATTTCTAATCAAAAGAACCACCAGGTGGCTTTATTCAAAGGTCTGTGTTACAGGACGGATAAGGAGTTGATGAGTGTAAAGTAAATAAGGTATATAAAGTATATAAGGTTTATAAGGTAAATGGCGTTTTATGAATAATGAGAATTTTGGATTTGAAGAGTTGGAGCTGTGGAAGATGGTCAGGGAGTTTAAAAAAGAGATTAGGATAATTTCAAAACTTTTTCCTGCGGATGAAAAATTCAGGCTTACGGATCAGATCATAAGAAGTTCCCGTTCTATCAATGCCCTGATATCAGAAGGTCATGGCAGGTTTACTTACCCCGATCAGATCCATTACTGTATTCAGGCCAGGGGGTCTTTAACCGAAACCATCAACCACCTGATTGATGCCCTGGACGAAGGTTATATAACAGAAGAACAATTATCAATATTCAAACAAAAGGGGAAAGCGCTTGAAAGGTTATTGAATGGATACCTGGTTTTTCTTAGAAAGAAAAGGGATGAAACGAAGGGAAGTGAGGGTAAGTAAATAGTATATAAGGTTTATAAAGTATATACAGAACCCTATAAACCTTATATACCCTATATACCATATATACCCTTTCCACCCTATATTCCCTTTCTACTCAAAATACTTATCTACCCTATATACTTTATATACTTTTTCTACCTTTCCATTCACCTCATAATATAATGAAAAACAACAACTTATATAAATAAATAAAATTAAGGGGAAAAAATAATACGAAAAGCTTGCAAGCCAAAAAGGGATTTTATACATTAGCTGTCCGATTGATTCATATCAATCATCCTAAATCTCCCCCCTTCGAAAAGCCAACCAGGAGAATCCACAATCATACGAAGACTTTTATTAGTTAAAAGCAATGAATAATTATATTATTCAGGCTTTGAAAACTACGCCTTATCCAATCTCTCTTGAAGGATTAAAAACATCCTCTATACTTCTGTAAAAACAGCAGAAATCCCTCCTATCTAAATAGCCGTGTATATCCATGGATCACCTGTAAAACAGGATGATAGAACTCATCATATATGAGCTGGGCAACCAGCTATTCGTAACATGTAAAGCTATTTTTTTAAACAACAAAACCTAAGAGCATGAAAAAGTTTACTTTTCTTTTCGTTTTCGCCTTATTGGCGAATTTAATTATTGGTAGTGCTGCCTTTGGGCAGATAGCACAAAGAGGCACTGCAACAAACGGTTTCTCAACAAATACAAACTTAACAATCACAAAGCCGACAGGTGTTGTGGCTGGTGATGTTATGATTGTAAACATTGCCAAATATGGCAATACAGCAAATGATCCTTCTTTAAGTGGCTGGTCTCCTGTAACTGGTGCAACTGGTATTATCGGAGATGGAATAAAAGGGTCTCTTTTATATAAAAAGGCTGCCGATGTGTGCCGAATTTCTTTCCTAGCTGATACATTGATGCTGGAACGGGTACCATTGCGCATTCTACGGGTTCAATCCTCGCTGGTTTTATGAATGTGGATGTTCCAATGGTGGCCCTTTTGATGTTGACTAGGAACCTGGGAATAACTTAACCAGTAAATGGATCTCCAGCAATAGCCTCGAATAACCGCAACTGTAAATGCAACAGTAATTATGTTTCCCAGCCTTGATGATAAACAGTTTTCCAACTGGGTCTGGTACAACTACCCCGGCAACATTGGACCATTATATGATCATCCATATAATAGTACTAATGAAGATCTGTCAGGTATTGGGGCTGCCTGGGAAATCAAAACAAAAGCTGGGGCTACAGGACAGGGTACTGTTGGCTGGAAAATAATGATGACCAATGGTGCAATATTAATTGCTCTTAAAGCCATCATTTCGCCGGCATCCGTAACCATTAACCCCCCTGCATTATCAATTTCAACAATTTTAGTTGGGGGCAACCTTAATTTAACAGCTACAAGGAATTGGAACTCCAGTTGGACCGGAGGAAATGGTAATTTTATTTATACATGGAGTTCTACAGGCCCGGCCAGTGTAACCTTTACTCCCAACAATGCTAATATTACAGGAACCAGTTCAGCAACCAATGCTACCGGCTTTTCGGTTGCAGGTACATATACTATTATTTGTACTGTACAGGAACAGGGTGGTGGACTAACTAAAGTTTCCTTATCTAAAAAAGTTAATGTACTGGCAGCAGCACCAACCGCTGCAAACTTATGGGCAACTTCATCAAATGGTACCCAGATATCGCATTTTGTAGTATCAAGTGGTACTTATTTTTCAGGTCCAACTAATGATTTTGCTCCCACTTTTGGTGGTGATGGGGGTACAACAAGTACCGCAGCATTGGGTAAAAGTGCAGCTCCCAATGCAGCTACGGGCCATTTTTACTACCTGCCAAATACTTCCGGCAATTCCGGATCAATAAATATTTACGGGGCTACCTATAATGGAGGTACTATTAATGTAGTTGGTAATGTAGATGCAAATGGTGCTGGTGGTGGTTCATTAGGATTTGTGCGTCTGGCAATGGGAATTGATGGTAGAGGATGGATCCTTGCTGGTGACGGATCAACCGTTTACCTTTCTAAATTTACTCCAGGAGCAACTCCTACTGCAGGTTCTGCAACCACAAGTACAGAAGATGTAGATGGCGTTACCCTGGTAGGTGGATCGGCTGCTACTTTTCAGAATGGAGATATTTGCCTTAGCGGTAATGGAACAATTTTTGCACTTGCAAACAATGGTAGTGGAGTTACACAAATTTTCAGAGGTACGCCAAATGGCAACTCAACTATCCTTACAAAAGTTTTTGACCTGGTAGATAATACTGGTGTGCCGTTTTCAGGAAGAGTAAATGGAGTCGCATTTGATCTGTTGGGCTCATTATATATTTCTACTGATCTTGGGTGATTTTTTATAGATCAGAATACTGTGAATGGTCCAGCAGGAACAGTAGCCTGTATTTTGGTACAGTCACAAACCGGGTTACAGGATCTGGCTTCCAATGTATGGCCAACACAATCAACACTTCCGGTTAAATTAGGAACATTCAACGTTACCAAACAGGGCAATAACGCCGTGATAGACTGGACCACCCTGACAGAAATCAACAGTGATTATTTTGAAATTGAAAGAAGCAAGGATGGTATCAATTTCGTATCTGCGGGTACCAAGCAAGCTGCCGGAAATTCCGCCGCTGCTGTTAATTACCAGTTCATTGATCCGATTACGATCAATTCAGGAATTCTTTACTACCGGCTTAAATCCGTAGACCTGGATGGCAAATCAACTTACAGTAAAATTGTTACGCTGAGACTTTCTGCTTCAATAGTTAAGAATTTCAATGTGTACCCCAATCCTTTCAGCAGCGATCTGAAAGTAGAACTCAAGAGTACAAAAGAAACAACCATTACTATTCGTATCAGTAATGCAGCCGGTCAGCTGGTCGTTAGCCGTAAGGCCGTATTACAGACCGGTGAAAACACGGTGGTATTATCATCAGAACTATCAACCCTGAAAAGTGGAATGTATATGATGGAAGTTGTAACTGAAGAAGGAAAACTTACCCAAAAGATTATCAGAAGATAAACGTTCATGCTCAGGGTTTTATACCTTGAACCCCTCTTGCCTTCGTGGCGGAGGGGTTTTTTTTGTTCCGCCATTGCTAAAGAATGATTTGCCACTAAGACACCAACCTGCCTGACGGTAGGCAGGTTTGTGGCAAAAAAAATCCCCTTTCTTTCTAATTGTCTTCTACACTGCCGAAAGCGCCATCTATATAAATTTCTTTCCCCGGAACCGGAAATGTTGTAATTTAATTCTTGATTATTATCCTTCGCAAACTTAAAACCTTCATGTATGAAAAAAAGTCTACCCCTTTTTTCCCTTCTTTTCGGAACGATTTTTTTAACCAGCACAACGGAAGCCCAGCAGCCGGATCAATTCGCTTATGCTGTTACCGATGGACAACAAGCCGCCAACTGGAGTTTTTTAAGAAAGCTGAACCTGCAGACCGGGGAATACAGTGCTGTGTTATTAAGCGGAGATGATATCTCCCTGCCCGCCTATGATGCTACCAGTAAAAAACAATTTACCAGCCCTCTGAAGGATGCCAATTATGGTAATGCCATCAATGCCCCCTTTGGTACCGGTGTGGCTGCCATGGCTTTTGATAAAAAAAATAACCGGCTTTATTTTACGCCCATGTTTATTGACCAGTTGCGTTACCTGGATCTTAAAGACCATGAAAGTATTTTATGTAACCGACCAGCCATTCACCGGGATGCCGCAAAAATCACCCGACCAGGGCAATATCATTACCCGTATGGTCATGGCATCAGATGGTAATGGTTATGCCATAACCAACGACGGCATGCATCTTACCCGTTTCACTACAGGGAAAAATTTAAAGATCACGGATCTTGGTTCGCTGGTTGATGATCCGTCTAATAATGGAGTTTCGGTACATAATTCCTGCAGCAGTTTTGGCGGTGATATGGTAGCCGATGATGATGGCAATATGTATCTCTTCTCTGCCCGCAATCATGTCTTTAAAGTAAATGTGGAAACCAAGATAGCCACCCACCTGGGTGTTATTTCCGGTTTGCCCAATGGGTTTACCGTGAATGGCGCCGCCGTTAATGAGCATAACCAGATACTTGTTGGCAGTGCTATGGAAGCGGGTTCTTATTATACGGTTGATTCCAGAACGCTGGCAGCCACACCTTATACGATTGCCGGCAGGGTTTGGCATAGCTCTGACCTGGCTAACGGAAACCTGCTTGTTTCGGGCAATAAACCAAAAGCCATTAATACGGAAGTACTCACAAATAAATTACCTGCCAATACGGGTGATAATAAGATCAGTATCTATCCCAACCCCGTTAATAATAACCAGTTTGTTATCCAGTTCAATCAACTGGATGCAGGAAATTACATCGTGCAGGTTACTGATGTCATGGGCCGCCAGTCCGTACAACAGGCGGTAAACCTGAACGGTGAAAACCAGGCACAGACCATCCGGTTGAATCCTGCTGCTGCCAAAGGATTTTACCTCGTGAAAGTGACGGATCAGAACAGTAAAGTTGTATTCAGTACAAAAATTATTGTTCAATAAAATTTTCTGATAAAAAATAAAATGTCCCGGTTCCTGCACAAGGACGGGACATTTTTATTTCTTCCAGTCCTCGTAGCTAAATGGAAAATGTTTTGAAACACGGAGGCACGAAGACACGGAGAATATTACCTGATAGTTTTAATAAACTTCTGCCACCAAGTCTCTGTGCCTTGGTGTTTCAAACTCCTTTTTATTTTATTTCTTTCAGTCCTGTTAACTACCCGGAAAAGGAATTGAAAAAAGGAGACACAAAGACACGGAGAAAACTATAAGAATGTATAAAAAATCTTTGTGCCTCCGTGTCTCAGTGCCTCTGTGTTTCAAATCCCTTTTTATTTTATTTCTTTGAATTTTTCCAGATAACCTTTACATGTATGGCTGTTTCTGAAAAGTCTTTGCATTTTCCATCTCCCCTTCCGGTGATGCCGCCGGTGGGAGCACAGATAATTTTGCAGCTGTCATCATATAATACATTCCACTGATCACAACAGGGAGCGGTAAACAGGAAAACCGTTTTGCCATTATAGAGATATTCATCCACCTGTTCGGCAGGATCCGGCGGGGTTTCCTTTTTCCGTTCATTGATCATTTTTCTTATACATACCGGAATGGAGTCGGTGACTGTTTCATTAACCACTTTATTTTTTTTGGAACCGCATTCACTGGCGGATATAAAAGGAAAAATCAATAATACCAGCAGGTATTTCATGGCAATGGGGTTTGATGATTGTTAAGGTATATTTGCAGCTCCCCGCCGAAGTTCTGCTTAAAAAACGAAGACGGGACACATTGTAAAAATACAGTTTTGGAAAAAAGTAATTTTGTTGATCAGATCCGCATTTTCTGCCGCAGCGGCCATGGTGGTGCCGGTTTCAGGCATTTCAGGCGGGATAAATTTACGGCTTTAGGCGGACCCGACGGTGGTGATGGTGGCCGTGGCGCGCATATCATATTAAAAGGCAACAGTAATCTATGGACATTGTTGCATCTCCGCTATTATAAGAATGTACTGGCAGAAAATGGTGAAGGGGGCAGTAGCAGCAACAGCAGTGGCAAGGCGGGCAAAGATGTAATCATAGAAGTGCCGCTGGGCACCATTGCCCGGGATGAGGAGACAGGCAAACAGGAAGTGGAAATATTAGAAGACGGGCAGGAAGTGATCTGGATACCCGGAGGCCGGGGCGGACTAGGCAATGCACATTTTGCCACACCAACAAACCAGGCACCTGAACATGCCCAACCCGGAGAGGAAGGATTGGAAGGCTGGAAAGTCCTTGAATTAAAAGTATTGGCTGATGTGGGATTGGTGGGTTTTCCCAATGCCGGGAAATCAACGCTTCTTTCGGTTATTACCGCCGCCACTCCCAAAATTGCTGATTATGCTTTTACAACCATCACCCCAAACCTGGGTATGGTGGAATACCGGGATGGAAAAAGTTTTTGTATTGCCGATCTCCCGGGCATCATTGAAGGAGCCGCTGAGGGTAAAGGATTAGGTCACCGTTTTTTACGGCATATAGAACGTAATTCGGTTTTGTTATTTTTAATTCCGGCCGACAGTGATAATCATAAAAAAGAATTTGACATACTTGTCAGTGAGCTGGAACAATACAATCCTGAATTGCTGAACAAACAATTTATTATTGCGATCAGCAAATCGGATATGCTGGATGATGAGTTGAAAGCCGCGATTGAAAAAGAACTTCCGGCAGCTATTCCTCATTTGTTTATTTCTTCTATAACGAATAAGGGGCTTACCGAATTAAAAGATCTATTGTGGAAAGTGCTGAATGAGCCGGTTAGTTAAATGATTATTTTCTGCAAAAAAAGAAATGGATAAATCTAGTGGATCTGGGTAATTTAAAAATTCAAATTGTATTTGGCCTCTGGCCTTGACGCAAAAAGAAAAAAAAGTAAACCGTTAAAAAGCAGGCGTTGTTTGAGCCTAAGCGAACTTGCCATTGGTATCCATAGGCGAGTTCGCCGGGTGTTGGCTCAAAGCAATGCCGGTCTTTTTTAACGGTTTACTTGTAACTTTTTGCGTCAAGGCAAAAGTAAAATCCAGCCCGAGACTTGATTTTAAAGTCTTAATTGATTAATTTTATCAATCACAAATTCGTTACAAAATAAACAAATTTCTAAAGCTCATTCCGGGCACAAATGATATAGTATAAAAATCGGGAGAAAATCCGGAAGGTGGGCTTAATATCCCCTCCCCACCGTATCACAGGCCGCTTTCAGCAATGAGTTGCCATCGGCAGCATCCTGCCATTTTTCCCACATCATCACGCCGTTGGCAATGTCTTTGGCCAATTTGGCTTTTCGTTTCACCGTGTATTGACCGTTATAATAAATCGTATAGTTGGTAAATCCACCTGCTGATACAATCGCGGAATCATATTGCGGGTTGCCACCCTGTGACAAAATAGTTTTGTAGGTAAGTACGGTTCCGGTTTGAGTGATGCCGGAAGGTCGTCCATATGCCGGCAGGCCCAAAACACATTTAGCAGCGGGCATGCCTCTTGTGGTCAGCCAGTACGTAAGACAGGTTTGTGCCAGCGTATAATCGCTGTGCTGCCGGTAAGGAACGGTGGTATTAAAATCATCATAGGCCATCACATTAAAAAAATCTACGTACGGAAAAATTTCATTGCGGATAGCATCCCGGATTCCACCGGCATATTTTCCGGCGGTAACAGCACTGGACAAATAATACCGGGCATCCCGGTGCAGGGAGTCAGACAGTTCCTGCATTAATAAAGTAAAGGTGACATCTGTGCCATCGCTGGTGGTAGGAAATTCCCAGTCCATATCCACTCCGTCTAAATTGTATTGCCGCACTTTGTTCATGACATCTTTGACAAAATTATTTCTGCCTGTTGCACTGGCGGCCATATTTTTAAAATTCGTTTTCCCATCACCACTGCCATCATTGATACCGATAAAAACTTTGGCATTGTTGGCTCTAGCCTTGGTAATAAGCGCATCTATGGAAGTGGCCGGTGCGGCGGGTGCAGATAAAGTGCCGGAAGCATTCACACCAAAAAAAGCATAGATGACCGCATTGGTCATTCTGAATTTTATATCAGGCACCTCAGTAATATTTCTGTAGGATGGGAAATACCCTACCACATAATAACCGAAGGGTACCGGTGGCTGAATGACTATATAAGTAAATGAGGTAACTGTGCTGGAACATCCCGTAGCACCACCGCCGGCATTCTTTGGCTGAACATACCAATAGTAGGTTGCATTGGGTGTGGCCGGAACGGTATAATTCATACTTGTCCCGCTGATATTGGTGGCAATGGTTGTTGAGGGGGTAAGGGTGGTACCCAGGTAAACATCATACCCGGTGGCACCGGATACCGGACTCCATGATAAAGTGACAGCGGGATTGGTAATAAAACTACCTGATACCGGGCCGGCATTTCCGGCACATCCCGGAGGAGTGGGCGGTGGTGGCGGGTTGGTCCCACCCTTTTTACTGCAGGAGTTAATCACTAAAACCAATACCAGTAAACCGGTGATATGATACCTGTAATTCATAAGCAGCCATTGATCATTCAAATTACTGGTTTTAGATGAAACTCAGCTTTTTGGTACCCCTTTTTACGTAGGTTTGTCGCCTAAATTTATTGATATGAAGAAACTTTTTGTAACGACTATTCTTGCCGTTGGTTTGTTCTTTAAATCTTTTGCCGACGAAGGCATGTGGTTGCCGATGTTGTTGGGTCAGCAGGTGTATAATGAAATGGTGAAAAAAGGATTAAAGCTGACCAAAGACCAACTCTACAATATCAACAAACCCTCCCTGAAAGATGCCATTATTATTTTTGGTGGTGGCTGCACCGGTGAAATTGTGAGTTCACAAGGTTTGATATTTACCAACCACCATTGCGGCTATGACGCAATTGCATCTGCCAGTAATATGGATCATAATTACCTGCAAAATGGGTTTTATGCAAAGAATAAAGGAGAAGAGATTCCTTCCAACCTTTCGGTGCAGTTTTTACTAAGAATAGAAGATATTACCAAAGAAGTAATGGATTCTTTAAAAGGATTAAGCGGCACTGAAAGATTGCAAAAGCAAGCTGCCGTATTTGCTGCTATCAATAAAAGAATGAGTGATGCTTCTCAGAATATTGAAACAAGAGTAAATTCTTTATTCAAGGGAAACCAGTTCCTCGCTTTTGTATACCAGCGTTACACTGATGTTCGTTTGGTGGGTGCTCCACCGGAGAGTGTTGGAAAATTTGGCGGCGATACGGATAACTGGGAGTGGCCGAGACATACAGGCGACTTTTCTATTTTCCGTGTTTATACCAATGCTGAGGGCAAACCAGCAAAGTATGCTGAAGGGAATATCCCACTGAAACCCAAATGGTACCTGCCTGTTTCCTTAAAGCCCCTGAAGGATGGTGACTTTTCCATGATCTGGGGATACCCCGGGGGTACCAACCGGTATGAAAGTTCGTATGGAGTTCAGCTGGCTATTGATATCAATAACCCCACATTGGTAAAGCTCCGGGATGTCCGGCTGAAATATATGTTTGAGGAAATGAAGAAAGACCCTGCCACAAAACTGCAATTAGCATCTTCCTATGCCGGTATTGCCAATTACTGGAAATTTTTTGATGGCGAAACCAAGCAATTAGTAAAATATGACGTGGTTGGTCAGAAGAAAAATGCCGAAATAAAATTCAATGCCTGGGCAAATGGAAAAACGGAATATGCATCTGTTTTTTCTGACTGGGGTAAAGCTTACGAAGCCTGGAGGCCTTATGCCAAACACCGGGTGTATATCAATGAAGGACTTAACGGTTCGCCGTTGATTGCCTTTGCCGGTTCATTGCTGCAACTGGAAGCGGCCCTGGTGAAAACAGGTGCTACGCAGGCGGATATAAAAAAATCTGTGGAAGCAGCCAATAATCAAAGAACAGCTTTCCTGGAAGAAGAAAACAAGGTCTCTGATGAGCATATTGTTGCAGCCGTTACAAAAATGTTTTATGAGGATATTGTAAAAGACCAGCAGCCGGTTGGTTTTTATGGCACGTTAAAAAATACCTATGGTCCGCTGGATGATGAGGCAACGTATAAAAAATATGCGGCGAACATGTTCAGCAAGACGATGATCTTTGATGACGCCCGGTGGAAGGCTTTTGTAGCCAACCCGGATGCCGTTACGCTTCAGGATGATCCGGCCTTTGCACATGCCAGTACTTTTTTTACGAATTATACCAGCAAGTATGGACCTTACTATCAGCAATTCACTACAAAGAATGCGGAGATGGGAAGAATGTATTTAAAAGGTATCCTGGAAATGGATCCTGTCAAGTCGAAAATGATGTACCCGGATGCAACCTTCACGATGCGGGTGAGCTATGGTAATGTAAAATCATACCGCCCCAGAGATGCGGTATTCTATGATTATGTAACTACCTCAAAAGGATTGCTGGAAAAATATAAAGCCGGCGATTATGAATTTGATCTTCCGGCCAACCAGATCGAGATGCTGAAGAAAAAAGATTTTGGACAGTATATGGACCCCACCCGGAAAGAACTGGTGATTGGTTTTATTACCACCAATGATATCACAGGAGGCAATTCAGGTTCCCCGGTCATAAATAATAAAGGCGAATTGATAGGCCTGGCTTTTGATGGCAACTATGAAGCCTTGAGTCATAAGCTGGCTTTTGACAAAGACCTGAACCGGACTATCTGTGTGGATATCCGTTATGTATTGTGGTGTATTGATAAACTGGGCGGAGGCACCAATATTATTAAAGAACTGAAGTTGATGAAATAATATTTTTTTATTGATACTGAAAGCCATTCGCCACAGGCGGGTGGCTTTCGTGTTTTTAACCCGCATTTATTTGCTTAACATTGCAAACAGATTTTTCTTTTTGGCAAAACGATTTACCATATTCCTGTTCCTGGCTATTGCAAGCCTGCCCGCATGCGCGCAGTATCCTCAATTCAGCTTTGCCACGGACCTGGGGGTGCAGCGCAATTTTAAACAAGAACAAAAATACTGGTCGATAGGCCAAACGGTCCAGGCTCTTTTTCACTTCACTCCAAAAGATGGTGTCTATGTATGGTTCTGTTATTATACCAATGGTAAATTTAAAAATGATGTGACGGCTGTTGCCCATTCACCGGCTACCATCCCGCAGCAATTCAATTATACCAACAGTGCAAAAATGCGGTTGAAACATTTTTCTATTGGCTGGAAAAAATACCTGAAAGGAAGCTCGGATGCCGAAAAAAACTGGAACCTCTATACCTATGGTGGTTTCGGATTATTATTGGGACGGGTGGACAACGTTCATTCCGTATCTATTGATACGGCTCTTTACAATGCACCAGTACTAAGTGGTAAAGCGAATTTTAAACGGCTGACACTTGATGTGGGTCTGGGTTGGGAGATCCCGATCGGGGGTGATTTTTATTTTTATAATGAAGCACGGGTGTGGATTCCTACCACAGATTATCCGAGTAAATACATTTTTGTAAATAATAATGCCCCGTTGGTGGCTATGATGAATATCGGGCTTCGCCTCCTCTTCTGATCATCAGGGTATGCGGATATCAAAACGTCCTTCAGTTACACTCATTGTCTGGGCAGGATCATAAATATTAATGAGGTTAAACTGGAAAGTGCCTGAAACAATGTGATTGGGAATATCAAATTTTGTTATTGTTACTGACCCTGTTTGCTGGGAGGAAGTGATCCATTCGTCCACGGGTGTCAGGGTTCGTTTTACATAGTAGGCATAATTGGCGGAGGCACTGGGATAGGTTACATTGGTATTCAGAAGGTAGGTTCCCGGTCCGGTTACATTTTGTACAAAAATTTCAAATTCTTTTTCCGTCGGGGACTTAGAAAAGTCATTGGCATTGATATACATATTCATATTGGCTAAAAACCTGACCTGAAGTATATCGTTAGCCGGGAAGGATCCAAAACCTTTTGGCACCCAGAAGGCTCCGTTTACCATGGCACCGAACGTATTGGCCCCGGTTTGTGTGGCGGGTGGCAGTTCCGTTACATTTTTATTACAAGATGCCAACAGAACTGCAGCTAAACTTATTAAAAGTATTTTTTTCATAGATATCTATTCAGGATACAAACGGGTTTTTAGTGATTTTGGTATCTTAAAGATAAACAAGGCTGCTTATCAATAATCTATTCTTATAAATACTATGCCAAAACGGAAAAAGAGCTATTATCTTTATTAGCCGATAAATTATACTAATGTTAAAAAAACTAACAATACAGCAGGTGGAATTATACAAGCTTTCCATTCCCCTGGTTGAACCTTTTATTACATCCCTGGGGACAGATACCCATGCTGAAAATGTGGTGATAAAAATAATAACCCGTGAAGGCATTATAGGTTTTGGTGAATGCAGTCCCTATATGCCCATCAATGGTGAAAGCCAGGACACCTGTTTTATCGTGGGGCAATATTTTGCCAAAGCATTAAAGGGAAAAGACCCGTTGCAGATTGAAGCATGCATAACACTGATGGATCAAATAATTTATGGCAACAGCAGTATCAAAAGCGCCTTTGATATGGCTTTTTATGATATAGCTGCGCAACAGGCCGAAGTACCGCTTTATAAATTTATTGGTGGAAAAAATAATAAGACCATTATCACAGATTACACCGTCAGTATTGGAGCAGCAGTTAAAATGGCTGCTGATGCGGTGAAAATAAAAGAGCAGGGCTACCCCGCTATTAAAGTGAAGTTGGGTAAAAACGGAAATACAGATGTAGAAAGGATCAGAGCCGTTCGTGAAGCAGTTGGAAAAGAGATCCCTGTTCGGATAGATGCCAACCAGGGCTGGAATGTGGAAGAAGCTATAACCACCTTAAAAGCACTGGCGCAATTTGATATTCAGCATTGTGAAGAACCCATACCCCGTTGGGCATTTATGGAACTGCCCCGGGTAAAAAAAGAAAGTCCGATCCCCATCATGGCCGATGAAAGTTGCGGTGATGAACATGATGCTGAACGATTGATAAAAATGGGTGCCTGTGATTATATGAATATTAAATTGGGAAAATCAGGGGGCATTTTTAAAGCGTTGAAAATGGTGCGCCTGGCAGAAGCTGCCGGTATTCATTTGCAGATCGGGGCTTTTATGGAATCCAGGTTAGCGATGACGGCCTTTGCTCATTTTGCTTTATGCAGCCCGGCTATTGAGCATTATGATTTTGATACAGCGTTGATGTTTATCGAAGACCCGGTAACCGGTGGAATAATTTATGAAAAAAATGGCGTGGTAAAAGTTCCGGAAGTGGTGGGGCTGGGGGCAACGATCGAGGAAATGCAATTAAATAAAATGGAAAAAATTATTATTTAATCTTCCCCTTCGGCCTCTTTTCCTTCAGAACCGGTGCATTATCCTTCCACCGCCACAAATGCACACAGGCATAGGTCCGGTAAGGGCTCCATTTAGCAGATAACCGAAGCAGCTCTTCATTCAATTTCTTTTTATTTCCGTCATCCAGTTTATACAATTTAATCATGGCATTCCGGATGCCGAGATCATCCAACGCAAACACATCTTCCCTTCCCAAGGCAAACATCAGCAGCATTTCAATGGTCCATCTCCCAACCCCTTTGATGACAACCAGGTAATTGATAACTTCTTCATTCGTCATTTTGCCCAGCTTCCTGGCATCCATGCCAAACTCAATTTCAAACTGTGCTACATTCTTTACATAGCCCACTTTAGCATTACTTAATCCAATGCCCCGTAATTTTTCAAAAGGCGTGTCGCGTATTTGCTGGGGAGTCGGTTCTTTACCGCCATATAAAGCGATAAAACGTTTATAGATCACATCAGCCACCTTAACCGATAACTGCTGACTCATAATAGATGCACAGAGATAGGTGCAGATATTTCTTCGCTTTTTTAATTGATGCGGATCCCCGGCATCCAACAGCTTTTTTAGCTTTTTGTCTTTGGAAAGATGTTCAAGATAATGCATTGGAAAAATACTGATATTAAAAAAAATCCGTGTTATATGCCGACAGGTTCTCCGAATCAGAGTTAGCCTCAGGGAGATTCAATACTCCAGCTCATCTCCCCACCTTTCTCATCCTTCAGGGCTATGCCTAATTCGCTCAACTGGTTCCTTATTTTATCTGAGGTAGCAAAATCTTTCTTTTCCTTTGCTCCTTTACGGATATCAATCAGCAATTGCATCACGCCCTGCAATTTTTTATTATCCGCTTCATTCACTGCTTTCAATCCAAACACATCTTCCAGGTAGTTTTTAAATCTTGATTGCATCCATGTCAATGTATCAGCCGAAAGAGCTGTTAGCGCTATCGTTTTATCTTTTATAGAATTGATGACAGGCACCAGTTCGAACATACTGGCCAATACTTTTGCTGTATTAAAATCATCATTCATGTGTTCATCAAATTCATTAACCAACTTCAATACCTTAGCCTCAAGCTCCGGGTCAATATCATGGCCTGTTGATGACTGTTCCGGAACAAACCCAGTCAAAGTTTCATAGGCATCCCACAAACGTTTCAATCCTTTTTCTGCTGCCTGCAATGCTTCATTACTAAAATCCAGCGTACTGCGGTAATGTGTCTGCAGCATAAAGAAACGGACATTCACCGGCGCATAGGCTTTTTCCAGCAATGGGTGTGAACCACTGAATAATTCCTCCGGTAAAAAACCATTACCGGCACTCTTACTCATCCGCACCCCGTTTACTGTAAGCATATTGGTATGCATCCAATACTTCACCGGTGATACATGATAACAAGCCTGCGATTGTGCTATTTCATTTGTATGATGCGTGGCCGCCAGGTCCATGCCGCCACCATGTATATCAAATTGCTTCCCTAAATATTTTTCACTCATCGCCGAACATTCTATATGCCAGCCCGGAAAACCCATGCCCCACGGCGATGGCCATTGCATTAAATGTTCAGGCCCCGCTTTTATCCAAAGGGCAAAGTCAAGGCGTCCTTTTTTTTCATCCTGTCCACCCAATTCTCTTGTTCCTTCCAGCAGGTCTTCTAATTTTCTATTGGTGAGTATGCCATAAGGTTTCTCTTTGTTATACTTTTCTACATCAAAATAAACAGTGCCATCTACTACATAGGCATACCCATTAGCAATGATCTCCTGCGCCATTTTTATTTGCTCCATAATATGGCCGGTGGCAGTTGGTTCAATTGTAGGTGGCAAATTATTGAACAGCTCCATTACCTTATGAAACCCCACGGTGTACCGTTGCACTATTTCCATTGGCTCCACCTGTTCCAGTCTTGCTTTTTTTGTAAACTTATCGTCACCTTCATCCCTGTCGCCTTCCAGGTGGCCGGCATCGGTGATGTTTCTTACGTACCTTACTTTGTGTCCCAGGAACAGCAGGTAGCGGTAAATAATATCGAACGAAATAAAAGTACGGCAGTTGCCCAGGTGCACATCACTATATACGGTAGGGCCGCAAACATACATGCCCACATGATCGGGAGTGATGGGCTCAAAATGTTCTTTTTCTCTTGATAAGGTGTTATATATTTTCAGTGCACTCATAATAGCTGATAAGATTCAAAAATAATCATTCCTGCTTACTTCTTCAATTGCACATCTGCTACCAGCATATAATGATCAGAATAGCGTTTAACAATGCGGTTAAACTGATTAATATGGAAATGGCTGTCTGCAAAAATATAATCAATGCGTAGCGTAGGAGAAAGGCCGGAAAAGGTCCTTCCAATGCCAAATCCTTTTTTCAGGAAAGCATCCTGCATACTCCCTTTTACGGTAAAATAGGTGTAGGAATTGGGCACATCATTTAAGTCGGCGCAAAAAAGTACCGGGTGGGGACTGTCCCCCAATACTTCATCTATAACATCTGCCTGGATGCTGCGGTAAGAGAACCCTTTTTTAATTTTCGATAATATATTCCGGGAGTTAGACACCAGGCTATCCTCTCCGCTGGTAATCTTACCAATTCTTTCGTAATCCCCTTTACCCAGCTGCAGCGATTGCAAATGCGTCGTGTACAGCCGAATCGTGTCGGAATTGATTTTTATGTCTGCATGGATCAGTGCGTCGGGTAATGTGGGCCGTGGAAATCGGATCATGCCACTGTCAATGATCGGGAAACGTGAAAAGATGATAGAGCTGTAAAAATGATTATCCCCGTCCGTGTCGTAATTAAAATAAAACCAGGGATAACCCAGCTGCTGTACGGCTTTGATATTGTTATAATAGATGGAATCAATAGAGGTATGAAATTCCTGAAGGCATATCATATCTGCATCCTGTTGCCGGATAAGTTCCATCATTTTCAACCGCGTTTCGCTTCCCTTATTATTATTTCTTTTTAGTTCAATAAAACGGGCCACATTCCAGGTAGCGATCCTTATTGTTCCGGGTTCTTTTTTATAGTGAAATCCGCCGGGGCTATTAAAAGCAAAAAAAACCAGGATGCTGTTAAAGCTTAATAATAAGGCAATGCCGGAAATAAGGGCCAGCCTGGGTTTTAGTATGATCAGCCACCCGGTTAAGAAAAAAATCACTACCAGTAACAGAAAAGGAAATGCCAGCCCCAGGAAAGTAATGAACCACCAGTTCTTGGGGTTCAGGTAGGGGGCCAGGCAGGACAAAAGGAATACAAATACGACCGATACATTCGCATAAATAAAAAACCGCTTGGTGAAGAGTCGGAGCTTGCTGGCCATTAGTGCAATTTAATAAAAAGCGGGGTTACGTGTCGGAGTTTCGGGTTTCGGGTTGTTCTGATCGAAATAGTTGTTTTTCTCTGGCTTGGTGTAGTAAAAATTAGTTGGTATTTGAAAGGGTGACTCAAAAAATATGTAACCTTAAAACAATCCTTCAGTGTATGCGGGGTTTATAATTCTTCTTTACCGGCTCTTTTCAATAAATCTTTTTCTTCATCAGAAAGAGACTGATACCCCTGGTAGTTAATCTTATCGAGGATATTATCAATCCGCTCTTGTGTGACGTTCGGAGTTTTCTTAAACGGAGCAGAAGTCGATTTATAAAATAAATCCTCTTGGGTGCTTTTTCCTTTTGCAGGTTTATCAGGATTAAAAAGATTATTGATCCAGTCGAATAAATTATTCATCCAGGCGCCCCCGTCGTAGCCCATCCTTAAAAAGAAAATAAAAAGAAACCCGCTTAAAGCACCTGCAAAATGAGTTATCAATGTCCCGGCATCACTTATGGAAACGGTGGCAAAATCAGCGGTCATATATAAAACGGTTAATATCCATAAAGGGATTCCCCCTTTAAGCAACGGAAAAATCCGGTAACCCGGTGATACCAGGGTGGTGGCAACGGCAACCGCCATTACGCCGGCCGAAGCACCCAATGTGGTAGCAGTGGCTGTATAGGCTTTTAAGGAAGGCAGAAAATTATAAGCGAGCAAAAAAGCCAGCGCGCCACCCAATGCCCCATATACAAAAACAGGGACAATTTTTTTATTCCCGGTAAGATCCTGCATGATATAGCCAAAACACCACAACCAAAGCATATTGGTAAATACTTTCCAGATATTATCATGAACAAACATCTGGGTGATAACCGTCCAGGGCCGGTTCAGCAAACTATGAACATCTGCAGGCATAGAAAACCATCCCAGTACATTCTTGGTAAAAAGTGAAGGGGCCAATTCTTTGGGAAACCGGAAAAACCAGATCGCTTTCATAAAAGCAAGCCCCACAAACATCACCCCGCAAATGGCGATCAGCATGACCAGTGTATTACCGCTTTCACCAAGCGTAATTCTTTGTTTGTTTTGTTTTTCCGTGTAAGTCATCTGAGAATAGTCAAAAATAAATGGTGGATAACAAAGATCGTTTACTTCACTGTGGCAATGATCCGGAATTCCTTTTACCGTCTTGTTAATACAACGTTTTACGATTGGTTTTGTTCCAGAAAATTAATATAATAAAGCCCGTCAAGGCTCCTCCGAGGTGGGCAAAATGAGCGATATTATCCCCCTGCAGTTGCCCGATTCCTCCAAAAAGATCAATCAATATATATACAATAGCAACCCATTTGGCTTTAATGGGAAACGGGATAGGAATTATCATTAATTCTGTATTCGGAAACAGGTAAGCAAATGCCACAAAAATTCCCATCACGGCACCAGAAGCCCCTACTGCAGCTGCATTCCCGCCCATGATATATTGCATGGCCAGGTGGGTAACCGCTGCACCTACGCCGCAGGACAGATAAAAGATCAGGAATTTTTTGGGCCCCCAAACGTTTTCCAGTATACGCCCAAACATATAAAGACCAAACATGTTGAAGAGGATATGGAAGAAAACGATATTGCCCTGGATGGTGTACGTGGAATGGGCAAACATATGTGTAGCTACCTGGTAAGGCTTAAATTCGGGGTCATTGATTGGAAATAAGGCCAGTTTCTGTGTCAGAAACATGGTCAGCCCGTCTTTTTTATCATAAATAAGCTGGGCTATCCAAACAAGCACATTTATGATGATCAGGTTCTTGACAATGGGGGGAAACCGGTCTGGCCGGGTGAATCGAAAATTACTCATCGGGTAAAATTAAGATTTATCGTATGTCTTTTGGGGTTTTTGCCTGTACCAACAGCAAATCTTTTATTAAAACAAATCCATACGTGGTTGTTCCGGCATTATTGGTATAGGAACATTCAATAAAATTTTTAAATTTCTTATAGGAGGTCAGCTTATTGCCTTTTACGAGATAGGCTTTCTGTGGTTTGGATCTTAGTTCGGGGCTCTTATAAAAAAAAGTTTTGGGAACGTTGACTTTCCAGTCACTGCTATCCGTATTATAATAGGCAGTAAAGTTTTGCAGGCTGATGTCACCGGTTTCACTCCGGTTAAAAACGGTTACCTCCATCGTTTTTTCAGGGTCCCCGGATTGAAACCCGGATGATACATGGGATTGCAGAAACCAGTTCTTCTTTATTTTATCATACCTGAAAGTAAAGTCTCCCGTCCAACGCCAGCTGCTGCCTCCATAAAAACTTACCCTGAATTCACCTGGCTTTACAGTTAATCCTTCGTAAGGGTCTCCCATCACGCCGCCACATTGCCTGCATAATACCAATTCGTTGTTGCTAACCTGTAGTTTTAATATTCCGTCGGGTTGACGAATAATTAATAATAACGGTCTTGCAGCTTCGCTGTCAGGATTATTAAAGGTCATCGTGTCTTCGCCTTCAATTTTTAAAATAAGAATGTAATCCGGTAACTTATCACCGTTCATATCCTCTTTTGCGAAATCCAATACGTCATATCCTTTTTGAACAAAGGGTTTTAATTCTTCCGGCACATCCGGATTTTGAGCCTTTAACCCTGAAAAGAAACAGGCAAAATAAGTAATTGCTAAAAAGACTCCTTTCATGTTGAAGATTTTAGTTTTAGTTGTACCACATTTTCTATATGATGCGTATGTGGGAACATGTCTACCGGCTGCACCCGGGTTACCTGGTATTTCGCCTCCAGTAGATTTAAATCCCTGGCCTGCGTGGCGGGGTTACAACTAACATATACAACTGTTGGTGCTTCCATATCCAGTATCTTCTGCACCAGCTTTTCATGCATACCTGCCCGGGGAGGATCCGTAATGATGATATCCGGTTTGCCTTGTGCGGTAAAAAAATCTGTATTACAAACATCAATCACATCCCCCGCAAAAAAAGATGCGTTCGTCAATCCGTTTAACGCTGCATTCTCCCGGGCATCCTCAATAGCAGCGGCACTCATTTCAACACCTATTATTTTTTGGGCTTTCTCACTTAAAAAAATACCGATACTTCCTGTGCCGCAATACAAATCATATACGGTTTCTTTGCCGGTCAACTCTGCAAAATTTCTAACTACTTTGTATAATTGTTCTGCCTGTTTCGTATTGGTTTGAAAAAAAGAGGTGGGTCCGATCTTAAATTGAAAATCTCCCAATTTCTCTATAACATATCCTTTCCCGGCATAGGTTACCGGTTCCAGGTCGTGCAGGCTGTCATTCCATTTTGTGTTCACCGTGTATAACAGCGAAGTGACCTGGGGAAAACCTATCCGTACCTGTTCCATCAATAATTTTATTTTTTCCTCATCATTTTCTCCAACCACGATATTCACCATGAGCTCTTCTGTAGTACAGAGCCGAACCTGCATCGTCCTTAAAAAGCCCTGATGATTGCGGATATCATAAAAGGTCCAGTTATTGTCTATGGCGAATTTTTTTATTGAAAGCCTGATTGAATTGGTTGGTTCTGCCTGCAAGTAACAGGTTTGTATATCCACAATTTTATCGAAGAAGCCTTTGGCATGAAAACCAGCCCCCCTAAATCCCCCGCAAGGGGGGACTTCAGACTCCGAAAGTTTTATCTCCCCGGTATTCTCTCCCGGCTGATCTTGTGATTTATCAAGCTCCTCTTTTGGAAAGGTTTGATGAAGTTTTTTCTCAGGCTTCTCTTTGGTAAATTCTTTTGTTCCAAAAGTGTATTCAATCTTATTACGGTAATATCTTGTTTCAGCGGCGCCCAGTATTGGCTGAAAAGTCGGCAAGGGAACTTTGCCAATCCGCTTTAATGTTTCTTCTACCTGCCGGTGTTTATACTGCAATTGCTTTTCATAAGGTAGCATTTGCCACTGGCAACCGCCACAGACACCGAAGTGAGAACAAAAAGGTAATACCCGGTCGGCAGATAAGGTATGGGTATTGACCACAATCCCTTCTGCCCAATCCTTTTTATTCTTCAATATCCGTACATCAACCACATCTCCCGGTACAGTGTTTTCAATAAAAATCACTTTCCCCTCAACCCTTGCCAGTGATTTGCCTTCAGCTGCATAATCTTCCACCAACAGCTTTTCGAGTAGTATATTTTTCTTTTTTCTTCTCACGGCGCAAAGCTAAGCGTTTCAGTCTCGCCTGAGACGGGAGAAATCTGTTTAAAATTACCGGTCAATTTCAAAGCTCCGGGGCAACCAACTGACACGAAATCAGGTCTTTTGCTATAACAGAGACTTTAACCGGTTACCCATAAATTTCAGCCTGCTTTTTATATCTTTACCTGATTTATTCTGACTATGAAAAAATTTTTATTGCCTGCAATTCTGCTCATAAGCTTACATACGTTTGCGCAAAATGCTTATGAAATAAGGGTCACATTCAAGCCCTACAAAAAACAATATATTTACCTGGGTCATTATTTTGGCAAGCAATATCCGATTATCGATTCGGCCCTGTTATCCGATAAAAGTGAGGCCATTTTTAAAGGGTCCAAGAAATTACCCGGGGGTATCTACCTGATCGGTTATCCCAATAAAGCCGGGTTTTTTGAAATATTGATTGATAAAAATCAGAAATTCTCGGTTATTGCTGATACCGCCACTATTAAAAAAGGTTTGCAATTTAAAAATTCTCCCGATAATGTTTTGTTTAACAGCTACCAGCAATATATGTCGGTAAAAGGGAAGGATATTGCCGCGTTGCAACAGCAACTAAAAACAGCGCCTACAAAAAAAGATTCAACCAGGCTGATAGTGGAACTGACCCAAAAAGATAAAGTTGTAGCCAGTTACCGGGAAGATCTCATCAAAAAAAATCCGGGTAATATTCTCAGCGCTTTATTAATATCTATGCGGGAACCCGTGCTTACCGGCAGGTTGAAAGACCCCAGAACAAAAGATGATTCGCTGGCGGCCTATAGTTATTTCAAGGATCATTACTGGGATGGGGTTAATTTCTGGGATGGCCGCATGGCTTACACAACTTTTTTTGAAGAGAAGCTGGATAAATATTTTGAACAGCTGGTGATACCGCAGCCGGATTCAATAATAAAAGAAATTGACTGGATGATGGGCTTTGCAGGCATCAATGAAGAAATGTCCCGTTTTTTACTGATCAAATTCGTGAATCGCTATCTCGTTCAAAAATACATGTGGGAGGATGCCATCTTTCTTCACCTGTTTGAAAAATATTTTGCACAAAAAAATTATTCCTGGCTTACCGACAAAGGCCGGAAAACCATTACAGACAGGGCCTATAGTTTAATGGCGAATATCCTGGGAACGCCGGCAGCCGATATTGATCTTCCGGACAGCAGCGGTCAAATCAAATCCCTGTACAATGACACGGCCGCATACACGCTGATTGCTTTTTGGGATCCCACCTGTGGTCACTGCAAAGAAGTGCTGCCTTCCCTTGATTCCATTTACAAGGCAAAATGGAAAGCAGCGGGTTTAAAGATTTATGCTGTTGCCAAAGAAACAGACGGTACAAAAAAAGACTGGCTGGATTTTATCAATACCCACTATTTACAGCAATGGACACATGTTTATTATTCCAAAGCAGATGACAAAGCCCGGATTGAGGCCAGCATCCCCGGCTATTCACAGCTGTACGATATTCAGACTTTCCCTACATTATATTTGCTGGACAAAGACAAACGGATTGTTGCAAAAAAATTGTCCTACCTCCAGATCAATGAAGTATTAGAAATAAAAATGAGGGGACAGTAACGACCCGGAAAATATATGCTATGAAAAAAAAATCTTTAGTTGTGATCGTTGCCTGTTTGGGAATGATCACCTCCAACGCTCAAACATTATTCACCTACGGTAGCTATGCTGCCGATGCCAAAGATTTTCTACGGGCGTATAATAAAAATAACACCCAGCCTGTGGTGAACAAGGCTAAATCGATCAGCGATTACCTGGACCTGTATATTAAATCAAGACTGAAGATCCGGGAAGCTTACGACCGCCGTTACGACACCTTGCAGCAGATCACTACGGAAGTAGATAATCTCCGGACCCAGATTGCTGAAAATTACCTTACGGACCCTGAAATTGGTCAGCGGCTATTCAACCAGGCATTTCAACGCAGCCTGAAAGATATTCATGTGGCCCATATTTTTGTTTCTTTTAAAAATGCTGCCGGGTTAACAGATACATTGGCTGCCGGTAAAAAAAGAGATGATATTCTGCAACGTTTACAAAAAGGCAATGATTTTCTGATCCTTGCACAACAAAGTTCAGACGACCCTTCTGCCAAAATCAATAAAGGCGATCTTGGTTATATTACTGTTTTCACCCTGCCCTATCCATTTGAAAACGTAGTTTACGCTACGGCTGTTGGAAAATATTCATCCGCAGTATCTTCAAAAGCCGGTTATCATATTTTCAAAAACCTGGGAGAAAGAAAAGCCGTTGGAAAAATAAAAGCACAACAGATCTTACTGGCCATCCCACCGGGCTCTGTCGAGGCGGATAAAAAACAAATTGCGGCACTTGCGGATTCATTGTATAAGCGTATTCTGGCGGGAGAAAATTTTAACCGGCTGGCTGCTGCTTTCAGTAATGATTATATCAGCGCTGCTTCCGGAGGCATGATGCCCGATATAGGAGTTGGTCAGTACGAACCTGCTTTTGAAAATGCGTTATGGTCTTTGTCAAAGGACGGGGCAGTTACTAAACCCTTTCTTACTTCCCATGGCTGGCATATTGTAAAACGTATTTCTTTAAAACCAGTGGTCACCGATGCCAGCAATAAAACCAATCAACTGGAATTGCAGGAAAGAGTTAAGGGCGATAGCCGCTGGAGATCGTCCCGTGATTTTATTTATGACCGGGTGATCCAAAAAGCAGGTTTTAAAAAACACACATATGATGAAGCCGCTTTTTGGGCAATAACGGATAGTGTCCTTGATTTAAAGCCACTCGGCATCGGCCGCAATGTAAATTCTTTTACTCCGTTGTTTTCCATTGGAGACTCCACATACAATATCACCAACTGGATATATTATGCAAATACCTACCGGTATAAACAGGACGGGACCGGACCTAAGCCGGGGGAGCAGGTTTGGGATGAGTATATAAAATTTTCTTTGTTCAATTATTATCGGGACCATCTCGAAGATTTCAATGCTGAATTTCGCAGCCAGATGGAGGAATTTAAAGATGGCAACCTGTTTTTTGAAATTATGCAGCAGGAAATATGGAATAAAGCACAGGGTGATTCTGCCGCCCTGTTGTCTTTGTACAATAAAAACAAAGAGACCTATACCTGGAAACAAAGTGCCGATGCGATACTCTTCTTTTGTTCTGACCAGACCATAGCCCGGACAGCATACGATGAATTAAAAAAGAATCCTGCCGGCTGGCGTAAAGTGGCTGAAATGTATTCGGAAAAAATTATTTCCGATTCATCCCGTTATGAATGGAGTCAGTTGCCCAGTTTGAACAAAATGACGCCCAAACCCGGACTGATCACTACTCCCGAAGTAAACGTCTCCGATAATACAGCTACGTTTGCTTTTATTATTACAGTTTATCCCCAGCCGACGCAACGCAGTTTTGTGGAAGCCCGCGGATTGGTGATAAACGATTACCAGGTTATTCTGGAAAAGCAATTGGATGAAGCCTTAAAAAAGAAATACCCGATCTCAGTGGATCAAAAGGTATTGAGTGATATTTCAAAATAATACCAAGAGGTCATCAAAGAAAAAGGGGATATGCATAAAAAAATGCATGGCCTGCCGTGGTTGTATAAATAAAAGATGTTATTAAATGGGTTTTATTACTCCCATCAGAGAAACAGTAATTGTATCATAACTCCTTTTCACCTCTCCCTTTCAGCCTACAACTCTTTTACCACATTGGCCACTACATGCGGCCGGCCCAGTGTATAGTAATGTAAAACAGGTACCCCGCTTTTTTTCAATTCTTTTGACTGCATCAGCAACCATTTGGTTCCAACTTTTTCCACGTCCTCATCGGTTTTGCATTTCAATATTTCATTACTAAGTTCTGCAGGCAGGTCAATAAAAAATGTTTTAGGAAGCATGGTCAGCTGCTTTTTAGAAGTAACCGGTTTTAGTCCCGGTATAATGGGTACTGTGATCCCGATAGCCCTGCAGGCTTTTTCAAAGGCAAAAAATTTCGCATTATCAAAAAACATCTGCGTGATGATATAATCAGCGCCGGCCTCTACTTTCTTTTTCAGGTTTTGCAGATCGGAATCCATATTGGGAGCCTCAAAATGTTTTTCGGGATAACCGGCCACGCCAATACAAAATTTAGTTCTGTGCGTATCCCTGAGTTCTTCTTCCAGGTATATTCCTGAGTTAAGGTTTACCACCTGTTTTAATAAATCAACTGCATATTTATGCCCGCCCGGCTCTGGCTCAAAGGCTGTTTCATTCTTTGCTGCGTCTCCCCTCAGCACCAGTACATTATCGATTCCGAGGTAATGCAGGTTGATCAGGGCATCTTCAGTTTCATTAATTCCAAATCCACCACAAATTAAGTGGGGAACCGTGTCCACATTATATTTATTCATGATCGCTGCACAGATACTTTCGGTGCCCGGACGTTTTCGCACCACTACCTTCTGAAAACTGCCATCCGCATTTTTCTTAAAAACATGTTCACTGCGGTGGTAAGTTACATTGATAAAGGAAGGCTTGAATGCCATCAGGGGATCAAGATGGTTATATAAAGCCCCGATACCTTTGCCTTTTAAAGGCGGTAACACTTCAAAAGAGATCAGGGTGTCTTTAGCCGCTTTAATATGATCTATCACTCTCATAAGTGTGCAAAGCTAACAATGCGGGGGCATTAGTCAAAACCCTGTTAATTGAATTTCAAAAACCCCTCATTAGCGGCCATAGCTTATTTTTGCGGGTATGTCAGTAACCATAGAAACCAAAGACCTGGTAAAAAAGTATGGCAGCCGCACCGTTGTAAACCATGTTTCCTTTGAAGTGAACCAGGGGGAAATTGTAGGCTTGCTGGGACCGAACGGTGCTGGCAAAACCACTTCCTTTTACCAGGTAGTTGGGCTGATCAAACCCGATGAAGGGAAAGTATTTCTGAATAACCAGGATATTACCTCGCTTCCGATGTACAAACGGGCACAGATGGGGATCGGTTACCTGCCCCAGGAGCCTTCTGTTTTCCGTAAGCTGAGTGTGGAAGATAATATAAAAGCCGTACTGGAAATGACCAAACTTTCCAAACAACAGCAAAAAGAAAAACTGGAATCTTTGCTGAATGAATTTCGTTTACAGCATGTCCGGAAAAGCAACGGCGATGTATTAAGTGGCGGGGAAAGGCGCCGAACAGAGATCGCCCGGGCCTTATCGGTTGACCCTAAATTTATTTTGCTCGATGAACCCTTTGCCGGCATTGACCCGATTGCGGTTGAAGATATTCAGGCAATTGTAGCCAAGATGAAATATAAAAATATCGGCATCCTGATCACGGACCATAATGTTACAGAAACACTTTCCATCTGTGACAGGGCCTATTTGCTTATTGAAGGGAAAATATTCAAACATGGCACTGCCGAAGAACTGGCAGAAGATGAGGATGTGCGCCGCTTATACCTTGGAAGGAATTTTGAATTGAAAAGGAAAGACTGGCTGCATGAAGAAGCTCAGAAAGGGCAATGAAAATGATTTACTTTCATCCAACCAATTAAAGGTGCAGATGAAATACAGATTCCTGGTTATACTTGCGCTTTTTTCCCTTTGTTCAGCAGGACAAATTTCGCCAACCCTAACAGTGCCTAGCGGACATAAAGGATTGGTGCGAAACTGTTATTTTACCCCCAATGACAAATACCTGGTTTCTACCGATGAAGACCATGTGCTCTGTATCTGGGACGGAGATGACGGCAGACAACTATTTACATTACGGGACAGCGCTGCCTCTTTCCGGAAGGTTCAAATAAATAATGCGACCACTTTTATTACCGCTTTAACGGATTCAGGCAGACTTTATATTATTGATTTCGGTACGCTGAAAATAAAAGCCATACAGGATAGCGTAACAGATTATAGCCTGCATCAAAAAGAAGAGATCATTTTCTTAATCAAGAGTTACAGTACTATTTATAAATACAATCCGAAAAATTATGCTTTAAAGAAATTAAGGTATTCAACAACCCTGAGTCCTGTAAGCATTATCGCTTTATCACAAACCGAAGCTTGTGTACAGGATGAAACAAAAGGTGTCTTTATTATCAATGAAGTAACCGGAAAAGCATTGCCCCTGGTAACTTCCAGGACTTCCAATCTAAGGCTTCATGATTATCATCCTGAAACCGGCTATTTATTGTGTACAGATTTCAATAGTTCTGGTGGTAATCTCACCTATTATAACATTGAAGCAAAAAGCCGGTCAGTGAAAGGACAGATTGCCCTGAAAGGACAGTACCGCAACCCCAAGTGCTTATATACTGCCGATAATAAGGTTTTTATTGCAGCCAATTTATCTGAAGATCCGGATGGAATGATGGCCACGGAACCCGTTTCCCTTTATTCTTTTAAAACCGGGCGGGAAATCAAGAAATTGGGGAGTGAATATGTGTCTGATCTGGGTGAAATGAACCTGAATTTTTCCCGGAGTAGTCTTGTCGCCGAAAAAATGCCCGACTTTGAAAACCAGCTATTCTTTCGTTTTAATTTTTTACAGAATTCAGTTGATATCACAATGGGTAAAAAATATGATTCAGAGGATAAGTTAAAATTTGCCTGTGCTAATTCCAGTAAGAAAATTGCCATTTTTAATAAAGCCCTACTATTGCCCGGTATTTATCCGGATGGCGTTGCTGGCTGGGAAGGGCTGAAAGGCATAAAAAAATACAGTGAACTTAATATCAATCTTTTTCCCGTTACCTCAGTTGCTTCGGGGGATAAGAATGAAAGGAAAATCGGTTTCCTGTTTTCGGAAGAAACAGCTCTTAACGACTCTGTTGTTTTTACAACGGCGCCCTATGACCTGAGTAATAATCTTTATGCAGGTATCCTATACTATATGAAAAATGGTTTCGCTGCAGACAGTCTGAAATTTTCTTTTGAATATATGGCGAACCCATCACCCGGATCGAATAAGCTATTCTGGAGCAGAGAAAATAACTTTTATGCGCTTGATATTGCGAGCCGTACAATAACCGATAGCCTTTCTTTTCTTCCCAGAGTAATAATCCGAAATATTCGGCAGGCCGGGGGCAATGTCCTTATTACCCGTGAAGACAGCCTGGCAAATCCACAATACGGAATCCTCAGGTACAATATATTTCAGAAAAAAATCATTGACACCGCTTTCTATTATGGGGGTGATTTTTTTAAGCCGTACGATGAGATCAATTACGCACATCATACGGAAGGGCTTTTCCCAGATCTGGCAGTAAAAGATTACGATTACATTCATAATACATTATTCGAATACCCTTTTTTTTACGGTCGTGTGGATTCCGTTGCTGTATTAGATTCTGTTGGCGAGATAAGTTCATACCAGGCGGTACAGCAAGTCCCCTACCTGAAAATCATTTCTGACACCGATTCGCCTGATGCCAATGAACTTGATATCATAGATAAAGTTGAAAATTTCCGGATTCAGCAGGTCCGGTATTGGGACAATAATTGCTACCTGGTAATGAGCAGTCAGAATAAAATTTTTCTTTACTCATTATCGCAAGATTCTGTTCTAAAAAAAATTTACTGCGTAACGGATATATACTCCAAACTTTTTACACTAAAAAACAAACAAATCCTTGTATCGAATAAGAACAGGAATGATGTCTATGTTATTGATATTGACCTGGGAAAAATTATAGCTCACCTTAACGGCTATTTTAACCCGGTCATACTTCAGCCCGACGGTCTCCTATTATTGCAGGATGCAGCTTCTGGCAGTTATAATGTCTATAACGAAAAAAATTATGGATTCATTTCTTCGGTTACACCTTTTTCAAAAACCGACTATGTTGTAAAAACCTCGAGTGGTCTGTTTGACGGAACAGATAAAGCCATTGAAAATCTTTACTTCCTGATCAATGATGCCGCAGATAAAAGCAAACCCTGGAAAACCATCGACCTCACCCAATTAAAAGCCAAATACTATATACCGGGCCTCTGGGATAAACTGATCGCCGGGGACACAACCGATTTACCTGATGTGGAAAGTATAAAAAATATTTCCCTCGCCCCGGAAATAACCGCCGATACGGCCTATTCCTTTACCAAACCCTACAAGATTACCCTGCTGGATAAAGGAGGGGGAATAGGCGCTGTAAGAATAGTAATTAACGGGAAGGAGGTCATTTCGGATGCCAGAAAAAATAAAATTATAAACAGCAAAAAAATTACACTTGCTGTTGATCTGTCGCCTTACAAAAATTATTTCGGCACAGGCAATAATACTATCCAGGTTTTTTCTTCCAATACCGACAGCAGTCTTACCTCCCGTGGCCTTATCGTGGCATCATCAAATAAATCAACATTTCAGGCAAACCCCCGGTTATTTGTCATCAGTATTGGGACCAGCAATTACAAAGGCACAGAAATAGATCTTCAATATTCTTCAAAAGATGCGATCGACATGACAGCAGCCTTAAAAGCCGGGTCTAAGAATTTATTCAGCGCTGACAGCACTTTGACCTATACCCTGACCAGTGACGCCACAGATACAACATTAGTTCCCTCAAAATCAAATATAGAAAGGGCTTTCAGGGATATCAGTAAAAAAGCAACGGAAAAAGATATTGTGGTTCTCTATTTAAGTGGCCATGGAATTAATGCCAGTGGTGATTTCTACTATCTTACCAAAGATGCTTATACCGCCAATTCTTCTGCTTATGTGTTTAAAGAAGTATTACAGGCCGTGGGTGTCAGCAGTAATGAGTTCACTGAATACCTTAAAAAAATAGCCGCCCGCAAGCAATTGTTAATCATTGATGCCTGCGCATCCGGGAAAATAGTGGAAAACCTGGTGGCCCACCGGGACATTCCTTACAGTACATTAAAAGCACTGGACAGGCTAAAAGACAGAACAGGAACCCATATAATTACAGGTTGTGCTGCGGATGCGGTTAGTTATGAAGCGTCCAGATTTGGACAGGGTCTACTTACTTATAGCCTTTTGGAAGGAATGAAAGGGGCTTCACTCAGGGAGAATAAATTTCTCGACGTTGTACAATGGTTTCAATATGCCCGGGAACGGGTACCACAACTGGCTGCTGGCCTCGGTGGCATACAAACTCCACAGGTGTATAGCCCCGCCGGCAATCAAAGTTTTGATATTGCCGAACTGGATGAAGAAGGGAAAAAGTTAGTGCCCTTATCAGCTGAAAAACCTGTTTTTATTAAAAGTATCTTCCAGGAAGAAGAAAAATTTGCAGACATACTAGCTATCGGCCGCCTGTTGGACAACACCCTGTATGAAACCTCATCCCTGGATACCAAAAATGCTTTCATGTTTTTCCCTGTTGATGAATTTCCAAATGCATACCAGGTCTTGGGCAGGTATAAAATCAACGGGAATGAAATACAAGCCACACTAAAAATCATTAAAGTGGCTAATCCAACTGCTGTTAGCTCCTTTTTTCTTACAGCCGCTGATGCAAAATCACTTTCATTGGCAATCTTGGAGAAAATAAAGGAATTAAAATAAATCAGGTTATTTTGCAACAATCGTTTTATGAAACTGCTCTCCCCCGCCATATCATCCCTGGCCCGTATGCGGCTCTGGCGCATTGAAGCCTGGAAGAATAATCCAATTGATGCGCAGCGGGAAGTGTTGCAGGACCTGGTAACATCCGCCCAATACACCGAGTTTGGGAGAAAATATAATTTTTCGAATCTGTATTCGGTCCGCGAATTCAAGGCGTCCATACCCATTCATGAATACAGCGATCTGAAGCCCTACATTGAACGCATGATGAAGGGTGAACAAAACGTACTATGGAACACACCAGTTTATTGGTTTGCCAAAAGCAGTGGTACGACCAGCGCTAAAAGCAAATTCATCCCGGTAAGTGATGAGAGCCTACAGGATGGCCATTTCAAAGCATCAAAAGATGTGTTATCGCTGTATTACCAGTTCAATCCTGATTCGGAATTATTAACCGGCAAAGGGCTGGTATTGGGCGGCAGTCATAATATCAACCCAATGAATAATGAAGCACAATATGGCGATCTCAGTGCGGTATTGCTGCAGAACACACCTTTCTGGGGACATTGGCTCCGCACGCCTGATCTAAGCATTGCCCTGATGGATGAGTGGGAAGACAAGATTGAAAAACTGGCCGAAAACACGATCAAAGAAAATGTAACATCTATTTCCGGTGTACCCACCTGGACCCTGGTTTTATTTAAACGGATTTTAGAAATAACCGGCAAAAAAACCATTAGTGAAGTATGGCCATCATTGGAACTTTATATGCATGGCGGCGTTTCATTTATTCCCTATAAAGAAACGTTTCAAAAACTGATCGGAAAAAAAATAAATTATCTCGATTTATATAATGCAAGCGAAGGATTTTTCGCAGCACAGGATGTTCCCGGTCAGGAGGGCATGTTGTTATTTGTAGACCATGGCACTTTTATGGAGTTTATGCCGGTGAGTGAATATGGGAAAAGAGATCCGCAGACCATCAGCCTGCAGGATGTAGAATTGGGAAGAAACTATGCCCTCGTCATCAGCACTAATGGCGGCTTATGGAGATATTTACTAGGGGATACAATTCAATTTACCTCCCTGAAACCTTTCCGCATCATTGTAACCGGAAGGTTAAAACACTATATGAATGCGTTTGGAGAAGAAGTGATTGTTGATAATTCCGATAAGGCCCTAGCGCTGGCTTGTGAAAAAACAGGTGCCGTGGTAAATGACTACACCGCTGCGCCGGTCTATTTTTCTGACAGTTCGAATGGAGCCCATGAGTGGCTGATTGAATTCGAAAAAGAACCTGCCAGCCTCGAAATATTCACAACAGAATTAGATACGGCTTTAAAGAACGTCAACAGCGATTACGAAGCCAAGCGGCACAAAAGCATTGCTTTGCGTATGCCGGTGATTCATTCCTTAAAAAAGGGGATTTTTACAGAATGGCTGCGCAGCAAAGGGAAACTGGGCGGGCAACATAAAGTACCCAGACTGAGTAATGAAAGAAATCTCGTAGAAGAAATTCTCTTGCTGGATAAAAATTACATTTGCTGATCAATCAAAATTAATACTATGAATCTACTCGAAGGAAAAGTGGCCATTATTACGGGTGCTGCCCGGGGCATAGGCGAAGGCATTGCCCTGAAATTTGCAGAACAGGGAGCCAATGTAGCTTTTACCTATATAAGCGACAGTAGCGCTGAAAGGGCCCATGCACTGGAAAGTAAACTAACCCGGCCCGGCGTAAGGGTAAAAGCCTGGAAGAGTAATGCCAGTGATTTTTCGCAATGTGAAATTTTTGTAAATGAAGTGCTGAAGGAGTTTGGGAAAATAGATATCTGTGTGAATAATGCCGGTATCTCAAAAGATAATTTGCTGCTTCGTATGACACCGGAACAATGGAATGATGTGATCCAGGTAAACCTGAACAGTGTATTCTATATGACCAAGCAGGTCATCCGGCCGATGATGAAAGCAAAATCCGGTTCCATCATCAACATGAGCTCGATCATTGGTGAGATCGGTAATGCGGGGCAAAGCAGCTATGCAGCCAGTAAAGCCGGTATCATTGGATTTACCAAATCGGTAGCTAAAGAATTAGGCAGCCGCAATATCCGCTGTAATGCCATTGCCCCGGGTTTTGTAGAAACCGATATGACCAGCTACTTAAAGGACGGTGAAGGGGCTGACAAATACAAAGCCGGTATTCCGCTGGGTAAGTTTGCTTCCCCGGAAGATATAGCCAATACAGCATTATTCCTTGCATCGGATATGGCATCGTATATCACCGGGCAAACGATCAGTGTTTGTGGGGGATTGAATATATAACTAAGAGAATAAAAGAGAAAAAGAGAAATCGGGCTATTTTGAAAAAAGTAATTCCAATAAATGAACTGACAGCCGTTGTAGTTGACCTTTGTATAAAAATTCATTCCAGGATTGGACCAGGTTGTTTTGAAAAAGTGTATGAAGAAATTCTATATTATGAGTTAACAAAACTGGGTTTTAATGTTCAGCGACAACTTTTACTCCCAATTCAATATAATGAATTGCTTATAAAAAATGCCTATAAAATTGATTTACTTGTGGAAGACAAACTGGTTCTTGAGCTAAAGTCCCTTTTCCCGTTACCCCCGGTATATTTTAACCAAATACACACACACCTGTCTTTATTAAATCTAAAACATGGAATGCTTATTAATTTTAAAATGCCTTTAATGAAGGATGGCATTCACAGAGTATTTAACAACTCCGGCAGAGAAGAAATGTCATAAAAAACTTTACTCATTTGAATTAGTTCCTCCTTATCTCATTTTCTCTTTTATCCTCTTAGCTTAATTCCTCTTTTTTGTATATACGCATGCCATAAAATCATCGCTGCAATCGTGCGGTAAGGCCGCCACGGTTCTGCGATTTGCAGCATGGCCTCTTTGCTGATGTCTTTGGCCAGTCGTTTCGCTTCTTTCAGACTATTTACTAAAGCAATATCTCCCAAGGGGAATAAATCGGTTCGTTGCAGGGCATGCATCAGGTATACATCAGCTGTCCAGTGACCAATCCCTTTTATGCTTATTAATTCGTTTCTTACTTCTTCATCTGATAATAGCGCTAATCGTTTAAGTTTTAGTTGCTTTGACTGAATGGCTTTAGCCAATTCCCGCGCATAAATGATCTTCTGGCGGCTGAAATAACAGGCCCTTAGTTCTTCGTCGGTCAGTAAGATCAGTTTAGCCGGTGTTACCAAACCAATCTTTTCTTTTAATTTTTTAAATGCCGCATAAGCTGAAGCCAGCGAAACCTGTTGCTCCAGGATCGTGAGAATAAGCGTTTGAAAAGTGGCCGGTCTTGTCCACATGGGTGGGAGTCCGTATTGATTAATAATTCGTGCCAATTCCGCATCCTGTCCGGCCAGCTTTCTGCATATCCGTTGAAAATTGGCTGAAGAAAATGTTTGTAATCTGGGCGGCATGGATATTATTTTATACTTTCAACAGGCATTAATAAACCTTTGGTTATGAAAAAAATATTTTTCCTTGTTTGTAGCAGCCTGCTTCTCTTTGCTTCCTGCAGCGACCCTAAATCCGGCCAGCCGGGTACCAACGTGGATTCAGCTACGGTCGTCCAAAATAATGATTATCTCGTTAGCATGGAGGGTATCGGTGTCATAAAAATCGGTATGACTCAGACCGAACTGGAAAACCTGCTGAACCAAAAATTTGTACTGAGGAATGCGTTAGACTCGGCAGTTTCCTGGCAAGATTCCGTAAAGGCCCGATATAAAAATATGGATGTAACGCTTTTTTTTCAACGTTCTTATACTGCAGAGAATGTGTATTATATGTATCTGATCGGCTTGAGGACCACCGACCCGTTATGCAAAACAACATCGGGTATCAGTATCGGTGCCGATAAGTTACAAATCATCACTGCAAATGAAGATAATGACATAATTATGGGACCTGAGTATGAAAATGTAAATGATACCACAACCACCAGAAGTAAAACAAGGTATCTTATCAGTATAAAAAATGATACCGGAACGAGAAGAATCACTTTTAACCTCAACAATAAAAAGGTTGTGGCTATCGAAGTCGCTATTATTTTCAATGATTCGGAGTGATCCCGCTATTTGGTCTTAAATTTTTCAATGGCCTTTTTGGTAAACGCGCTCAGCACCAGTCTGCCGCTGATAGCCGCTCTTTCTATCAGTAATTTATCCCAGTGTTCTGTTCCCTTCCAGAATACTTTTTTCATTTGTTCCATGGCTTCGGGACTAAAGTGGGCCATAGTATTTGCCAAACGGCGAACCGCTTCATCTAATTCTTCCGTGGTGGAATATAATTCAGCATAGAGTCCTCTTTTTCTTGCCCATTCAGCACTGCGCCACATCGTGGCATCAATAGCTAATTGTGAAAAAGCAGAGCTCCCGATTTTCCGTTCAACAGCGGGGCCTACCACAAATGGTCCGATACCAACAGCCAATTCGCTGAGTTTTACTTCAGCATCCTGGGTGGCAATGGCATAGTCCACTGCGGCGGCCAGTCCCACGCCGCCACCCACACATTTACCCTGTATACGGCCAATGACCAGTTTGGGGCAAATGCGAATTGCGTTGATTACTTTGGCAAAACCACTAAAAAATTCCAGTCCCTGCTCTTTGTCTTTTATCGAGATAAGTTCATCGAAACTTGCCCCGGCACAAAACGCTTTTTCCCCGGCACTTCTGAGAACAATCACTTTGGCTTCATCATCATTACCGGCGCCATGAATCGCCTGTGCCAGTTCTTCTAAAATTACGGAGGGCAATGAATTACTCTGCCGGTGAAAAAATTCAATCGTTGCAATTCCCTGGTGCGTTGTTGAAATTACATATGCGTCTTTCATAATAAATAGTTTATGATTGATTTTTCTTGGCTACCATAGTTAAAATGGTTGCAACACCGGTGATTTCATTGGTTTCATCAAAAAATTCTACCAGCCATTTTACAATTCCCTTATCAATATCATCCCCTCGTTTAATCCCGATAGCTATCGGGACCTCTTGTTTTTCAATTACCCGTTTATCGTTTGGCAATTTTTCTTTACAGGTAAACCGGATATACACTTCGGCTCCGGGGTATACCGGTTTGGTAAACCGCAACTCATCAATGCCATAATTCAATAACACGGGATTTTTATCGTAGCTGTCCACAAACAACCCGGCCGCCACACTCATAATAAAATAACCATGAGCCACCTGTTGCTCAAACATGGTACCGTTAAAATCAGTGGTTTTGATATGCGCATAAAAATGATCACCACTCAGATCAGCAAACTTATCTATGTCTTCTGAAGTGATCGCTCTTTTCTCTGTAATGATCTGGTCGCCGATCTGAAGTTCTTCAAAATATTTTTTGAAGGGGTGTATTCCCGGATCTTTCCCTTTGGCATTAGGTTGATATACATTAGTGATTTCCGTGATCGTTGTTGGTGAACCCTGTAAAGCCGTTCGTTGCAAATAATGTTTTACGCCCCGCAGCCCGCCCATTTCCTCGCCCCCGCCTGCTCTCCCGGGTCCGCCATGAACCAATAACGGCAAGGGTGAACCATGACCGGTACTTTCCCGGGCACATTCGTTATTCAATACTAATATTCTTCCATGATGTGTGGCCGCACCGATCACATAGTGCCTGGCTTGTTTATAATCAGCTGTAACAATGGTTGAACATAAACTTCCTTTACCAAGTTTACTTAATACAATTGCTTCCTCCAGGTTCTTATAGGGCATGATCGTACTCACAGGTCCGAATGCTTCCACTTCATGTGCTTCTTTGGATGCAAAAGGTTTTTCATTCATCAATAACACGGGTGACATAAAAGCTCCTGTGGTTGAATCAGCGTCTATTACATCAACGCTGTCCAGTGAACCATAGACAATTTGTGAGGATGCCAGTAATTTCTGCACCTGATCTTTTACTTCCCTCCGTTGTATCTGTCCGGCCAAAGAACCCATACGCACGGTTGCATTCAATGGATTGCCAATGGTTGTTTGGGATAAGGATGCTGCAATCGCTTTCCACATATCTTCCATCCGGTTTTCAGGAACAAATATCCGTCGAATGCCGGTACAGCGTTGCCCGGCTTTTAAGGTCATTTCTTTCCTGATCTCTTTAATAAATAGCTCCCACTCCGGAATACCAGGTACCACATCCGCTCCCATCACAATACAGTTGAGTGAATCCGCTTCCATATTGAAAGGAACCGATTCCCTTAATATTACCGGGTTTGATTTTAGTAGTAGACCCGTGGCTGCAGAACCGGTAAAGGTCACCACATCCTGAGAGGTAACATGATCCAGGAGATCTCCGGCACTGCCGCAGATTAATTGCAGAGCCCCTTCAGGCAAAATTTTTGAAGCAATGATTTCTTTTACGACTGCTTCCGTTAAATAACTGGTGACCGTTGCGGGTTTTACAATACAGGGCATACCCGCCAGCAGGTTCACCGCAATTTTTTCCAGCATCCCCCACACCGGGAAGTTGAATGCATTGATATGTATCGCCACCCCTTCTTTGGGAACCAAAATATGTGTTCCCATAAATGTGTTATTGGGGCTCAGGTTATGGCTTTCTCCGTCTATACAAAATGTTTCATCCGGAAATTTTCTGCGTAAAGATGCATTGGCAAATAGATTCCCGATCCCTCCTTCAATATCCACCCAGCTATCGGCTTTGGTGGCTCCGGTCTGATAAGAGATCTTATAAAATAGATCCAAATGATTTCGAAGATGCAAGGCCAGTGCTTTCAGCATATTACCCCTTGCATGAAAAGTCATTTTACGAAGGGAGGGGTTACCTACAGTTCTGGCATAATCGGCAATACTTTTAAAATCGAGCCCTTTGGAGGATGCTGCCCCAATGATTTCGCCGCTCACTGCATTATAAAGAATGTGCCCTTCGCCATCACCTGTAATCCACTTGCCGGTTATATAATTTTCAAGCTTTGTCATTTATTTACAATATTTTTCTTTACATAGGCAAAATTAATCTAATCATATATTATAATTTCTTCTGATTTATGTGAGAAATCATATTTCTATGCTCAATTTCATATAATTTTATCCTTCCGGAAAAAGAGATGAATGAAAAAACTAATGGCCTTACTGTTATTACTTGCTTTTACAACCCAAACCTTTAGCCAGGGCTTCGCCTTGTTGCATTTTTACATTAATCAAAACTATATTGCTGCCAATCAATGTGAAAACCGATACAGGCCTATGCTGCATTGTAACGGTAAATGTATATTGGCGAAAAAAATGAAGCAACAGGAAAAAAAAGAGCAACAAAATCCTGAAAGAAAGTTGCAGAACAAGAGTGAAGTAAGCTCCTCCCTTTCTTTTTTCGTTACAGCCCTTGTAACCCCATTTTCGGCTTACCCAGCATATCCTGCTTTAGCCAACATCACCACCATCGACTGGCCTTCCTCCATCTTTCGTCCACCCTGTTGATAAGCTTTCCATAGTTTCTTACGATTATTTTATGTTCCCGGTCACTATCGGGAAAGTTGTTCATTTATATTAAAAATAATGATAATGAAAAAAATTATTACATCAATTGTATTTTCCGTTTTTCTATATACCGCTAATGCCTGCGAAATATGCGGATGCGGATTAGGCAATTATTATATCGGCATATTGCCTCATTTTAAAAATAAATTTATAGGGCTGCGTTACCAGTATCACAGTTTTCGTACAAAAATGAATGATGATCCATCCCAGTTCAGTAAAGATTTTTATCAAACAACTGAAATATGGGCAGGCTGGAGCATTACAAAAAAATTGCAGATCCTTGCTTTTGTCCCTTACAATTTTAATCACCAGGTATCAGATGAAGGCACCAGCAACCTAAAAGGTTTTGGCGATATAGCTCTGTTACTTAATTATAAAGTACTCGACATAAATTCAAAAAACAGTACTGGCAAAAAAGTATCCCAGGAATTATGGATTGGCGGCGGCGTTAAACTGCCCACAGGGCGTTTCGAAATCGAAGCCGGCAACCCGGATATAGCATCTATGGCCAATATGCAAAGAGGTTCAGGAAGCAGTGATGTCATGCTGAACACCATGTATAATATCCGTGTAGCAAAGTGGGGAATCAATACTAATGCCAGCTATAAAATTAATTCAGCCAATAAAGATGATTACAAGTTTGGAAACAAATTTTCTGCAAGTTCTTTTGTGTATTATGCAGCACAGGCTTTTAAAACGGTCATCAGCCCCAATATTGGATTGCAATATGAACACAACCAGGCCAGTCAATTAATCAATTCTAAAATAAACCTGACTGGTGGTTCAATATTACAGGTCGCAGCCGGGGTGGAGTTTGGTTTCAATAAAATGGCAATTGGATTCAATACACAGCTCCCGGCAACCCAGAACTTCGCAGATGGACAAACGAAATCAAAGATAAAAGGTATGGTACATGTCACTTTTGCATTTTGATATTATAGGATAGTTACCAGCCAAAAACTGATAAAAATCATGTTTTTTCGTGTGAAAAATATCCTTACCCGGTATATCTTTACAACAAAAAAATATGAAAAAAACTATCTCGTTTATTGCAATTCTCGTTGCGATTTCTATTACCAGCATGGCTCAGGAAAAAAAGGCCTGGAAAGAAATGGAAGCCTTTCATGAAGTGATGAGTAAAACTTTCCATCCTGCCGAAGAAGGAAAGTTTGAGCCTATCAAAGCCCGCAGTGCTGAAATGGTAGAAAAGGCTATCGCCTGGAAAAACTCGAAAGCTCCTGAAGGATTCAACCAGCAAGCAGTACAAAAAAACCTTGTCAAACTCGTTAAAGGCGCAAAAAAGGTGAACAAAACCGTCCAGAAAAATGCTTCAGATGCTGATCTAAAAGAACAATTAACAGAACTTCATACGGTTTTTCATGAGATAACAGAAAAATGTGAGCACGAATAAATTCATAAAAAAATATTTGAAAAGATGAAACGATTTTTTCTTCCAGTGCTGGTTTTACTATCTATAACCATTGCCTGTAATAATTCCGGCAAAAAAAATAATGATCTGGGTGCTGATAAAACAGATGTTCCTAAAACAACTGCCGACAGCCTGATGAAAGATATTGATGATGGCCATATGATGGGTATGTCCAAGATGGCAAAGCTGCACAATACCCGGAAAGAAGTTCAGCGGATAATTGATTCCATCGGTACGCTCCCTGCCAAGGCACAACAATCTGTTGCACCCTACCTGGCCCGGCTTCAGTCCGTGATTAAAGACCTGGATTATGCTGATTTTGGTATGGATAAATGGATGACCGAATTTGATATGGACTCAGCGCTTGATAATCTTGAGCAACGGATCAAATACCTGACAGAAGAGAAATTAAAAGTGGAAAAAATGAAAGAAGCGATGCTCACCAGTTTGCAAAAAGCAGATTCAATATTAAAAGCAAAGTTTTAAGGCGTGAGGGGCTCTACACCAAACTGCCGCAAATGATGCAACGCATGTTTGTATAAAAGCTGAACATTTTGCTCGAAGTTGAGGTCTCCGAAGAAAGGGTTTCGGATTATTTGAACCGGGTTCTTTTCGTAAGCTTCAAAAAAATAAATTAATTCCTGTTGCAGGCTCCCGATGGCGGCCTGAACGGTTGCAAACTGCAGTGGTGCCGGTTCTTCCCCCATTAATGGATTATGGGTATTCTCTTTAAAAAGCTTATCACTCATCATAAACTCCCGCATCCTGTCCAGGTTTTCCGGCGGAGTCAGTATGTTGTCCATTTTTAAAAGGCCGCTTGCATTGCGAACTGCATCATTGCCAAAATGCTCTATCATTTGCTGCACACTCATTTTACCCCACCTGGGTGGCGTAGCCGGGTCTAATCGTTGCAGACACGGAACCAGTTTTGTGCGGAGAAAATTTTCCTTTTCTAAACTCATGAGGTAGCCTTTGGAAATGACAATTTACGAAAACCGGGCATCTTAAATAAATGAAGGCTTTCATCAGGATCATCCTTCCTTATTTGATTTTTTTATCTATATGAGAAGATAATCGTTCAAAAATATCCTGGATCTCTCCCATCCCATCAACGACCACAACTTTATTTGACTTTGAATAATAGTCCGCTACCGGTAATGTTTCCATCTTATAAACAGCCTGTCGGTTTCGTTGAATATTTTCATCAGCATCATCACTCCTTCCCGAAGTTTTTCCCCTGAGAACTAACCGTTTAATCAATTCTTCTTCATTAACTTTCAGTATCAGTACCTGACTAATTTCTTTTTTTTTGAATTCCATTAGCCTGTCTAATGCCTTCGCTTGTGCCACGGTACGGGGGAAACCATCAAATAAAAATCCCTTTGCATTTTTATGCTGCTCGAAATAGGAATCCACCATGCCAATAACCACTTCATCCGGAACCAATTGTCCTTTATCTATAAATTTTTTGGCCTCAAGACCCAAGGGAGATTTTTCTTTAATTTCCTGACGTAGCAAATTGCCTGTAGAAAGATGAACCAGGCCATATTTTTCTACAATCTTGTCAGATTGGGTACCTTTTCCGCTTCCGGGAGGGCCAAATAATATCAAATTGAACATAGACAGTTACTAACCATGGTGAACTGACAAATATAATATACCGGGTTTACATTATCCCTATCCTGCCTGAGATTTGAAACATTCCCGTTTATTTACCCAAATGTTAAGAATCCCGGTTTGTCACTGCTGCGACAACCGTGGCAAACCCGGCAGTCGTAAATTTGTTACCTGAAATGATATACGGCCAAAAAGTTAGCAAATATGGATACGACCAAAAAAAATAACCCCGTTTATTCAACCACTGACAATTCTAAAGTAACGATGAGTGAAGATGCGTGGAAAAAAATATTACCCCCGGATGTATTTTCTATTGCCCGGATGAAAGGAACGGAAAGGGCCTGGTCCAGCAAATTTGAAAATTTCAAAGAAACCGGTACCTACTACTGTGCTGCCTGTGGCAATCCCCTGTTTAAAAGCGATACCAAATTTGAAAGTGGATGCGGCTGGCCCAGCTTTTACGAACCTATCAGTGCGGAAAGTATGATCAATACGCCTGATCATTCTCATGGCATGCAAAGAACCGAAGTTCAGTGTGGACGATGTAAAGCTCACCTGGGGCATGTTTTTAACGACGGGCCACCTCCCACACGATTAAGATATTGCATCAATGGGGTTGTGCTTGATTTTGAGAAAGCAAAAGAAGCTGAAAATACCTTTAACTCCAATGAAAAATAATAATCATTGGTTATGAGGATGTAGAATAACAGACCGGATAACAAACAAAGGAGCTGATTTGTTTTTTAAACAAACAAGTCAGTGTATAAAGTAGCACCGGGCACCACTGAATATTTTTCCAGGTCCGTTATTCCCTCAAGGGCCAATACCTGTTCGTCAATAAATAAATTTCCGGAACAGTCACCCGAAGGTTTACTTAAAATAAAATAGGCGGCATCTGCCAGGATCGCTGGTGTCCGGCTCATGTTGGCCAGCATTTCCCCACCCAATAAATTTCTCACGGCTGCAGTATCAATGGTTGTCCTGGGCCAGAGTGCATTAACGGCAATTCGGTCTTTTTTAAATTCCTTAGCCCAACCAAGTGTCATCATGCTCATAGTGTATTTGGTAGTTGTATAGGCCACGTGTTTGTCAAACCATTTCGGATCCAGGTTGATGGGTGGTGACAAGGTTAGGATATGAGGATTCTCTGCCTTCTTTAAATGAGGGACACAGGCTTTCGTTACAAAAAAGGTTCCCCGTACATTGATATCGTGCATCAAATCAAATCTTTTCGGCTCTGTTTGTTCTGTGGAGGTTAATGAAATAGCTGATGCATTATTTACCAAAACATCTATACCCCCAAACATAGCAATCGCTTTTTCCACAACCTGCTGAATCTGGTCTTCAAAACGGATATCACATTGAACCGCCAGCGCTTTTCCACCCGCCGCTTCTATTTCTGCGGCTGCTGAAAAAATAGTTCCCCCCAGCTTTGCATTTTCTTCAATACTTTTTGCTGCAATGACAATATTAGCGCCTTCTTTAGCCAGGCGCAGGGCGATGGCTTTTCCTATCCCCCGGGTAGCTCCTGTAATGAGAATTGTTTTGTTGGCAAATGACATAGTAACGATTTAAGGTTGAAGGTAAAGAAAGTGTTGGTTGATTTACGATTCGGGTTTCGTAGTAATGCGTTCTTGCCCGAAATTAATAAAAGAAAATCCCGGCATTGGCATACCCCGGCAGGTTTTTTGTAAAAAAATATCTGTCCCGTTGATGAATCCAATTATCCAACTAAAACCACTTCTTGAGGCGAAAACCCGTACCATGAAATTACAGGTTTACCAGATCCGGCTCAAAGTAATTAAAAGGATGTTTCAAAAAAATGAAACGTCCTTTTTTTTAATACTCCGGCAGTACCGGTTTTGACTGAACTATATCATCTATCTGCTTCATCACTTCATGGGTCAGTTTATCAGCCGCTTCCAGCGCTTTTAAGTTCTCCTGTAATTGCTCTTTCCTTGTTGCTCCAAGGATCGCAGTAGTTACGTTCGGGTTCTTTATACACCAGGCAATGCTTAGTTGTGCTACTGATATTTCCAGGTTCTTTGCCAGAAGGCTGAGTTTATTAATTTTTTCAAGGAAATTTTCTTTCATCCATCGGTCTTTCAACCAGTCAAAACCCTCAATCGCAAACCGGCTTCCCTCCGGAATACCCGCATTGTATTTACCGCTTAATAGCCCCGATGCCAGCGGGCTCCAGATTGTCGTGCCCATACCCACAGTTTTAAAGACCATCAGGAATTCGTTTTCCATTTTGTTTCTTTCCAGCAAATTGTATTGCGGTTGCTCCACTGAGGGTCCGATCAATCCGTACTGATGTGCCACCCGGTGTGCTTCCATAATTTCTACACCACTCCATTCACTGGTGCCCCAATACAATATTTTTCCTTGTTGAATTAAGTTATGCATCGTCCACACGGTTTCTTCTATGGGCGTATTCTTATCCGGTCGATGACAGAAATACAGGTCGAGATAATCCAGTTGAAGCCGTAGCAAGGCTTCGTGGCAGGCTTCTATCAAATGTTTTCTGCTTAACCCATGCTGGTTGGGTTTGTTTTCTTTTCCGCGCCAACCCCAAAATGCTTTTGAGGAAACCGTATACGAAGTACGATCCCAATTTTTCATTTTCAGTACCCGGCCCATCATTTTTTCACTTTCCCCCAACGCATATACTTCCGCATTGTCAAAAAAGTTGATCCCGTTGTCATATGCAATACCCATCAGCTCATCGGCACTGCGATCATCAATTTGCTTATGAAAACTAACCCAGCTTCCAAAAGAAAGAACACTAAGCTGCAAACCGGTTTTACCCATGTTACGATATTCCATAATTATGAATGTTTAAGGTCTGACTGTGATCAGACTGATTTAGAGTTTAAAGTTATGCCAAAGGAAACAACAGTTTAAATCACCGGGATCACCCTGCAATTATTCAGGAAATCCATTTTCCTTTAGTTGTAACACACCGGTAGGATACCGAAATGTCACCCGGCTGAAATCCTGTGTGGCTTCAATACCTTTAGAAGGAAAGATTTTCTTGTCTTTTGTCCGGTATTCGGCATATTTATCTGTGTAGAATAATTTAGTGTTTTGGTCCCACCAGAGGTCCGGGCTTTTTAAGGTATCCCCCTTTATATTGATCACCACGACACTGTCCCGCAGATACACTTTATTCAGATTCTCAAAATATTTTCCATACTTGCAATCGAGCCAGGTCTCTATAACAGCACTGTCATCATAAAAATCGACATGCATGGTTTTTGGAAATTCCGTATACACCGTATCCGCAGCCACCCGGTACATCAGCGGGGCTGTTAAGCGGGCTTTCATTTTACCATCCTGGCTAAGGAAACTTTCAATATCTAGGGCTTCTTCTTTTAGTATGACCTTTTTGGTAAGGTCGTCAATTACTTTATCATCGTTTTCACAACTACCAAGAAAAAAGCAGCCTGTCATCAAAGCTGCCGTGAAGAAAAATAATTTATGGGAGCAAGGATTAATCATATTTCCGTTTGATGAACCAGTAATCGCTAAGTGAAAAACCAAAAGAGAGTCTGAATAAATTTTCTCTGAGCAAATTATTATTATTTCCTCTTTTGCCGTATTCAAAAGCAACATTTACAATAGTAACCTGGTTGGGTGCCTGCCTGCTGATCGCAACAGGTAAACCCAGGCCGAAAGAAGCGCCCATCTGCGATAATTTTTGCCCCACTTTTATATAATCCGGTCCCAGGAAGAATCCCAGGCGGTAAGATACATTGCTGAAATAATTTCTTTTCGGTATAGGGTTAAGTTGCCCACCAACACGTAACTCCCATTTATTGCGTACGGAATCAGATTGTCCGTAGAAGCGATATTTTTCCCAGTTCTGTTGTTCAAAATCAATACCGATTAACCATCCGCCTTCTTTTGTAGGAACAGAAGGTTTTTGTAAAATAAATCCGATCGTATAAGTCGATGGAAGCGTAATCTTTCCCTTGATATTTTTGCGGTCGGATACACTATCCAGTCTTGCTTCACCCAGGTTATCATCATAGAAAAATGTTTCCCTTAATATATCCTGTGTTGCTGACAACTTCTGGCCCCAGGTGCCATAAACACCTGCCGTCAGGAAAAGCTTTTTACTGACCGGGGTCTTGTATTGCACACCTGCATTCAGGTGTAAACCACCGTAGTTTGTTCTGGTTTCATATTTAGCCTGGTAATAGGAAACGGTATCGTTGATAAGACTTCTTTTTGTATTGTAATCTTTTGATCCAAATAAATAAGCCACATTTAAACCAACACTTAATTTTTCTTCCCGGCCATCGGCTTTTAACCGCTGAAATATACTGAACCCGGTTCCCATCGATGCCTGGTATGCCCCGCCACTCCCTTCAAATCGTGTAGAGGCGCTGTCAATAGGCAAACCGGTAATGGGGTCTTTTAATCTTTCATCACGGAAAATCTTATAACTGATCCGGGACATCGGGCGAAGTCCAAAACTTAATCCCCAATTACTTTTTAACGGAACACCCACCTGTATGTACGAAAAGAGTGCATTGTTGGCAACGAACTTTGTTGATGGGCCGGGTTCTTTCAATGTACGACCTTCCGTGTTTACACCAAGGTCAAGAATAGCCCTGCCAAATACTAATTTTTTGGATTTGGGTTCCATTACCGACTGAAAAGATGAATAGGAAGCAGGATTATTGAAATTGATCGTAAGAAAATCTGAATAACCGGCAGAAATCCCTCCCATACCACGGTTATTAATATGGCTGGTGGGAACCAGATCGCCTATACCATAACGGGAATAAGGTGAATTGTCCTGCGAAAAAGCAGGTTCAAGGGCAGTAAAAAGTAAAACCAGGATCGTAAAAAATAGCCCTTTCCAACCGGCAGTAGGGCAGTGTAACGTCTTGATTATCTTAGGGGTTATTAACTTCACTAATTGCATACAAACCTTTAAATATTAAATCAGGGTCTGCAAATATCTTGTTTTTAAGGTGTGAAGCCAAATACACTATATCACCCCCGGTTAACAGGACGTTAAAGTTCCTGAACCGCTCCCGGTAAGCTTCTATAAAGCCATCTATCTCCTTTGCCATACCCAATACCACCCCAGTTAGGATATTAGTTGTTGTATCATAGCCAATCAGGGGGAGATTACTGTCTGCCTTTACCAGCGGTAGTTTGGCTGTATAATAGTTCAGAGATTTTAACCGCATCTCCATTCCCGGAGCAATTGCACCGCCGACAAATTCATGATATTTATTGATAAAATTGTAGGTGACACAGGTACCTAATCCGATCACCAGGTTATTTTTAGACGGATAATAATGAACTGCCGCAGCAGACAAGGCCAGTCGGTCTGCGCCAATAGTTTCCGGTTTGCCGACCGGTGTAGTAAAAGCTACTTTGGTCAGATGGCTGAGTTTATGAAATTTTGAGACCGATCCAAGTAGTTCTTCCATCGCTGGATTATGTTCAATGACGGAAGAAAGTATGGATTTTTCAGGTTGAAAGCGGCTGACAAGTGATTGAATCGTTTCAACCGTGTCATCCGCAAGATTAATGGCTTCTTTCAATTCCGCACCCTGAAAAACAGCTACTTTTTTCCGGGTATTACCAAAATCAAAACAGAGTGTTACAGACATGAGATTTTCATATTGGTTTATTTTCCTAAATCAAGCCCACTTAAATTTTTAAAGTGTCCGTTGAGTTTTATCTTTTCTTTTAATAGTTCCATCCCTGCCAGTAACGGAATCACTTTCGCCAAATGCCGCTTTATATATTCCTGGCGTTGTTTTTCATCTGTCAGGCCCAGTAATTCATATTCTTCTTCCAGTGACAATCCGATATGATGGGCCACATCATAGCAGCACAGTTCATCATCCTCCTTCTTAAAATCTTTTTCTACTTTCAGTAATTTGTGCAGATCACGGATACTATTCATGACTTTACGCATGACTTCCGGTTTCCCTTTTTCGCTGGTAGGCGGATAGTTGACGATTGCGCCGCTGTATAATTTATCCGGTACTTCTTTTATCATTTCCAGTATCCGGAACATTTTAATTCCTTTCGTTTTAATATCCATCGCCCCGGTTTCATATACTTTCGACAGTTCGGTAATTTCCATCAAGGATCCGTAGTCGAGCAATTTATTTTCCAGCACAGCCGGTATACCAAATGTTCTTTTTGCCGTATGACATTCTAAAATCAGTTGTTTATACCGCGGTTCAAAAATATGCAGGTTCAGTTTTTCACCGGGAAATACAACAATGCCAAGAGGAAATATAGGGATGAAATTTGTCATAAATCAGCCGACAGTACACAATATCCGGTAAAATTAAGAAGTCTGTTCTGAATGTGAACTGCGTACTGCCGACTGCGCACTGCCGACTGTTATTTGCTGACTTAGTTCTCTCAATCGCGCATATTTTAAAAAGGTATAATAGGCTGTCATCTTAGCACATACATATCCTGTATGTCCGTCCAAAAAACCCCTTTGTAAGATAAAATAATTAAAAAATGTAAATCCCGGTGAAAGCCTGATCTTAAACCAGGTGGCTTTCTTACCCTGCCGGAAATATTTTTCAGCATTTAACAGGGCATAGTGCATCATCTTGGTGATATAATCTTCCATATTTCCCATGGTCCGGTGCAACACATAACCCTTCAGCTTTTTTGTAACAGCATCTGCAGGCAGTACCAGGCTTTCATGAACCGGTGCTTCATCCCATCTTACTTGATTCCGGTTAAACAGGCGGATATGATGATCTCCTCCCCATTCCCCATATTTTACATATTTATTGCCCAGGAAATTTTTAAAAGGAATATCAAAAACCGTTTGCTCCCCGGGTAATGTCCATGAAAGCAGGGATTGTTTTAGTGTTTCGTCAAGCGCTTCATCTGCATCCAGGCTCAGGATCCAGTCATGTTTTGCCAGTCGGATAGCTTTATTTTTTGTTTTGCCAAACCCCTCCCAGGTTCCTTCATGAAGACGCACATCAAATTGTTTAATTATTTGTTGGGTGCCATCCGTACTGCCATTATCGTACACCACGATGTCATCTGTTAAGCCGGCAAGGCTCTGCAGTGTTCCGGCTATTACATCCGCTTCATTTTTACAAACTATAACTACTGAAAATTCTGACATAAGGAGTTACAAAGATTACATCTTTTTAAGTGTCTCTATTATTGTTTTTCAGATGGCCTGGCAGTTCTCCCTGAAAATCTTTCAGAAAACAGGTATACTTTATTACTGAGGGTCCGGGGCAATTCCGTACGTCACCCATTTCCAAAAAACTAATATGATAAATGCATATATAAAAACACCAAACTGAACTTCCAGGCCGATATCAAACAAAAAACTGAAAGCCGTAATCAGGTTAAGTGTCCTCCACAACACCATAGCCTTTGTTTTAATAAAAAAAGGAATGATCATTACCAGGGAAAAGACAAGAAAACCCGGTATGCCGCAGGCGGCACCATATATCAGCCATTCGCTGCTGGGAAAAATTTTATCCGGTTCTGCCATTTGCGGATAATGCAGATCGTACCATTTTCTGGTGGCCGTATTCAAATCCCCGAATCCGGTGCCCCGGAGAGGGTATTCTTTGATCAGGCTGTATCCGGCTTTTAATGAAATAATCCGGACCGCATCATTGGCTCCCTGCAGGTAATGTGCTTCTTTAAAATAACCAAAATCATGCAGGATATATTTCACCCGGTTCTGAAATGTTGGAAGCGTTTTATAGGCGACAAACGGGGAAGCCGCGAGAAGGATCAGGAGCAGGACACCATAGGGCCGCCCGATACTTGCCGGGTTCCATCTTTTAAAAATAAGCCACAGAGACCCGGTAAGTAAAATAATATACAATGAAAATAATCCGGTTCTTGCGGCCAGCAGGTGAAGAAATATGATCAACCAGAGTATGATAATCGCCAATACAAGGGCAATTCTTTTTTGACTATGTTTTTTTATGAGTATCAGAATTCCCCCGGTTAAAATAGCTACACTGATCAGCCAGCTAAAACGGACATGATCATTTTCCAAAGGAGTTACCAGGCTTTTTGCCTGCAGGTAACTTTCGTTTATAACAGCTGCATTGGCAACATAGTGATACATACTCCAGATAGTACCGGCCGTGATCAAAGCCATAAAACTATACGCCAGCCATTCCCATTGCCGTTGTGAAAATTTAAATGGTGCGGCAAAGGCTACAGGTAAAAAAAGTAAGGGAAGTTTGATGCGAAGAATTTCTGTCCAGGCCTTTCCCTCTTCACTCCACAGGCCCGAGAGCAGGGGAAGAAAAAATAAAAGGCTCATCCCCCACAGGAGCGGAGATCCCAAAAACTCATGAAACTGCTTTTTTGTATCCTTATGAAAAAAAGAAACTGCCACAAAGGAAATCATACTGACCGATAGTGCGGCACGGGAAAAAAATAAAGCCGCCATCATGATGATCAGTAAAATAAAAATGAGGGAGTTTCTTCCTTCATTCTGTAACTTGTTCAGCATACTTTTGTAAACGTACAACATCCCTTTCAATCTATGTGGCAGGAACTATTACTACAAATGCAGCAGGGCGATATTAAGGCTTTGGCAAGAAGTATTTCGCTGATAGAGAATGAAAAACCGGGTTACGAAAATCTTTTACAATCACTTCCGCCGGCATCCGCAAAGATCATTGGCATTACCGGGCCTCCGGGAGCCGGAAAGAGTACGCTGACTGATTCGCTTATTGCACTTTTGGTAAACGAAGGGAAAAAAGTAGCCGTATTGTGTGTAGATCCCTCCTCCCCTTTTAACCTGGGTGCAGTACTGGGCGACAGGATCCGGATGAGTGACTGGTATACGCATCCGAATGTATTCATCCGTTCGTTAGCCACCCGGGGTTCCATGGGTGGCTTGCATCCCAAAATTATTGAGATCACGGATTTACTGAAAGCCTTCGGGTTTGATCATATCCTCGTTGAAACGGTTGGTGTGGGGCAAAGTGAAATTGAGATTGCCGGGCTTGCTGATGTAACCGTGGTTGTGGTGGTTCCTGAAGCGGGTGATGAGATACAAACAATGAAGGCAGGACTGATGGAGATCGCCGATGTCTTCGTGGTGAACAAAGCCGATCGTCCCGATGCCGATATACTGGTAAAAAATTTACGATTGATGATGGCCCCAACTTTCAATAAACATTACCAGGAGGTGCCGGTAATAAAAACGATTGCCTCTCAAAAAAAAGGTATAAAAGAATTGCTTGATATTATTTTACACCAGTTGCAAAAAGCACACCTGAATGAAAAAACATTCTGGCTCCTGGCAGAAAGGGCCTACTTCCTGATCGGGCAAAAAAGAATGAAGGGTATTGATAAAGCAGCGCTGAAAAAAGAAATTGAAGCTATCTATCAAAAAGGTAATTTCAATTTATATAAATTTATCGCCGAAAAATAATTACTATGGAATTGATTCCGCAGGAAGGGCTACCCAGAATATCAAAACGCGAACCGGCAGGTATTACCGTTGAACCGGGAAAAGTTTATTCCTGGTGCAGTTGTGGTCTCAGCGAAAAAGAGCCTTTTTGTGATAACAGCCATAGAAATGTGGAGGGCCTGCCCTTCCGAAGCGTGAAAGTGGTATTTGAAAAAGCAACAGAAATATGGTTTTGCCAGTGCAAGCAAACGAAGACGCCACCCTTTTGCGATGGCACACATAAAACACTCCCGGAAAAACCACTATAGAACTTTCGTAATTGTTGCAGTACCTGAGTTATTAAGAGCTGTGGATTTTACTTATTCTCCAATCACATAAATAGTATTAATTTGACCCTGTGTGATGGAAAAATTTTACCTGCTTACTAAGTTCTGTTCTGCTGTATTCAAAAGAAGTACGGTAGCTATTCTTTTTATTGGATTTTTTTCATCATCCATCTATTGTCAACCGCCCACTCCTATTGGGGGAATTGTAAACACTTATCATCAAGTACTGGAAATTATTCCGGCCAAAGCCTGTGTCCGTGTTGCTGATCCTACCGGACTTAATGTAAACACCCGGGTGATGCTGGTGCAGATGAAGGGGGCTTCAATCATTACTACTAATTCTGCCGCCTTCGGAGATACAACATCGTTGAATGAAGCCGGGAATTATGAGATAGGAACGATTTGTTATATTATCGGCGATTCCGTTTTTCTTTTTCATACCCTGTTAAATACCTACTCTCCTTCTTCGGGAAAAGTGCAATTGGTGCAATTCGCCGAATATTATTCGGCCGACGTTGTAGATACAGTTAAAGCAGCTCCCTGGGACAGTTTAGCCGGGACCGGGGGAGTAATTGCCATTTTCGCCAACCAGGATATTACATTGAATGCTCCGATCTATGCTGATTCGAGTGGATACAAGGGTGGTCCATTTTTTTTAAGTGATGGCACTTGTAATAATTTTCCTGGAGCAACCGGTTATGTATATGATGGAATACATCTCCTCTTCAACTCAAAATGGTGCATAAAAGGGGAAGGCGTTGCATTTAACATCCCTACAAAGTGGCGGCCAAAGGAGCTCCGGCCAATGGTGGTGGTGGTGGTAATAATCATAATAATAGTGGTGGTGGTGGTGCCAATCTTAATACAGGCGGAAATGGAGGTGGAAACACCAGTACAGGAGGATGTAGAGTCACATTACAAGGCTTAGCAGGTAAAGCATTAAAGCTCATAGGTGGAACAAAAATATTTTTTAGGTGGTGGTGGTGGAGCAGGACATTCTAATAATGGTGGGTAATCTTCAATTACGGCGGTAATGGTGGAGGTATTATTTTTATTTGGGCAAATAACCTAATTGGGAATGGACAAATTTCAAATAATGGAGGAAGTGGTGGTGGCTCTACAGCTGATGGCGCCGGTGGTGGTGGTGCTGGAGGTACTATTTTAATGCATGTAACTAATTATACAGGGACTACGATAATTCAATCAAATGGTGGCAATGGCGGTAAATCTGATAATGGTCGCAAATGGGAGATGTTATGGAGGTGGCGGTGGTGGTAGTGGGGGAGCTATTTATTTTACAGGTCTTTACCAGGTCCACCTGTAACTATAAGCACTACCGGAGGTTCAGGCAGGTTTGGAAATTAAACGGGACATTGACTAATGCATCAGCTCCAGGTATTCCAGGTAGCAATGGCCAAACTTTTTCCAATTACATCTTCTCCAGATCAACCAATCCAGCGGGTTATTGCCGCTACCTGCTTCCTGTAAAACTGGTTACATTCAGCGCATCGGTGATCGATAAAAAAGTTTTACTGGAATGGCAAATTGATAACCCGGAGACTGTAAAACGATTTATTGTTGAAAAATCGGTGATAGCCAGTCAGTGGATGGAATTAAAAACCCTCCCCGGTAATGATCAAAAACGCGATTATACAACCGTTGATGAAAATCCCCTGCCGGGTAGGATGTATTACCGGATAAAATTTGTTGAAAAAAATAATACCCTTTCGTATTCACCGGTAAGACAGGTAGTAACCGGAAATACCAACGAGTTTTTGATCTATCCCAATCCCGCCAGGGATAAGATCATGATCGCCGGTAATATGAACGGACCTGCTGTAATAAAACTATTGGATGTGTCGGGTAAAATAATTTTGCAAAAAAATATAGTAAATACGCCTGCAGAAATAAATTTACCCAATTTATCTTCCGGCATTTATCTGCTCCGGATAAATCAGTCAGTTCAAAAACTGGTCATCCGCTAATTTTTTTATTCTTCCCAATCACAACCAATCGGTGCTCCCGGCGGAATTTCCTTATGCATCGTTGGCTTGGCAGCGGCCGGATCCTTCATCCTTTCCAATGCCAGTAACAAATGACCCCGGTAAGTTTCATCTGCATTCGTTTTATTTTGTGATTCAATAAATTTTTTCAAATCTGATAACGCCCCTATGAAATTCGATTTTACACCAAAGGAATTATTATCCTGTACACTTGCTGATAAAAGATAGGTCAGCAGTACCTGTTCTGTTTGCAACTGAATCAGTTTTTCCATACCCGTCAGCCGGGGCGCTTTCCAGGTTTTGGCAATCAATGTATTTATCATTTCGGTTACGCCCAATCCATTATGTGCGGTTTCATACTGTACCATCCGGTTCAATCGTTCGGAATTAAATAAAAAGGATAAAGAAAGATCAGCAGCTGTTTCAGCGGGAGATAATGCATCAAATGCCAGCCCCGTTCTTTTACGAAATAATTCTCTTGAAAACTCATACCCTGCCGGCCGGGGTGGAATCAATTGCACAATTTTATCCGGAAGTTGTAAAAAATTGGGATCGAGGCAATCTATTATTGCATTCAATGCTTTTCGTTGTTCCTCTTTGGATACCGCTTTGGTGACCACCTGCCCGTCACCCCGTAAGGCATAAGTATAATACATACCTCCTACTAACTTGGTTACTGCCTCTGCCTGGTAACGATGATAAAAATAAACCGGTACCAGTACATCTTCCAGCATCGCCATGGGCATACCGGGTCGGATACTTTTTACACTGAATTGGGAGAGTGCTCTTGCCCTGACCTTCATCACATCCTTCAATTCAGTTACTGCATCGGATCCGTTATCCCACAAATGTGCCTGCGGATGCAAGCCACCAGCTGCACGGGCATCCCGGTCAGAAATATACTGCAGGCCTTTAGCGGAAGCATCCGTTAATATTTTATTTAATGCCGATTCAACTTTAATGTCTGGGGAAAAATCCTGGTAACCAAATGCTATGGCAACCTTATCCCATTCGCCGATTTTATTATCATACGCATTGCTGAGTTCTATTTCTCCCGCCTTATTCAACTGCGCCCAGGGATGAGGATAATCCATCACACTGGCCCGGTTGCTCACACTGGCTGCATAATTATGCATTAAGCCCAGGGTATGTCCCACTTCATGAGCCGATAATTGTTTTAATCGTTCCAGGGCCATTTTCAGCATCTTATCATCAGCCGGTAGTCCATTCTCAAATGGCGCCAGTAATCCCTGGGCAATTAAATAATCCTGTCTTACACGAAGTGAACCCAGGCTTACCTGCCCTTTTATTATTTCCCCGGTTCGTGGGTCAGTTACGGATACTCCATAACTCCACCCCCTTGTTGACCGGTGCACCCAATTAATCATATTATAACGGATATCCATAGGGTCGGCATCCTCGGGTAAAACTTTTACCAGGAAAGCATTTTTATATCCTGCCGCTTCAAATGCCTGGTTCCACCATCCGGCCCCTTCCAGCAAGGCACTTCGAATGGGTTCCGGTGTTCCATTATCCAGGTAATAGATAATAGGTTTCACGGGTTCACTCAGGGCAGCCATCGGGTCTTTTTTCTTTAACCGGTGGCGGGTAATGAAAAACTTTTCGATAGGTTCTGAAACAGGTGTGCTATAATCATAATAGGAAACCGGGTTAAAGCTGCTGCGGGGATCAAAGAGTCTTTTTTGAAAATCATTATCCGGTAATTGCACAAAGGATTGGTGTATCCGTAACGTGATGGCCTCAGGAGAAGGAGTAACTGAATTTACATAATTGCCGGTATTGCCATCTGTATTAATAAATGTTACCGTGGATTCAAATTCAGAATTCAATGGAAAATTTTTGGTGCGGGGTAAATAAATAACCGACCGGCTTTTATCGAATGAATAATTTCCCTGCTGGCTGCTCTTCAACCGGTTGGAAACCTGCAGGGCATCCCGCAATAAGAAATCGGTGGCATCCACGAGAGAACGATTACCTGTTTCTGCTTCTGTTGTAAATCCCCATAATGTGGATTGGGCAAATGACTGCTCTACAGCTCTTTTCTCTGCAGGGTCACTGGTAATGGCCCGGTAATTATAATTTGGCTGAATTAAAAGAATCTTTCTTCCGGTTTTTGAAAATTTTACGATCCGTTCACCTCCCAACAGGCCCCGGTCCAATCCAATATCATTGGAACCCAAACCTGCAGGCAACGAAGTAATATATAGAACTTCGGTATCCAGCTTATCTATTTCCAGCCAGATCTTACCATTATTATCATCCCAATAATAATTCAGGAAGCCTTCAAATTTTTTAAAGTCTTTTACTTTTTCCTCAATGGATGGAAGACCTTGCTTACCGGCAGGTAGGTTTTGTGCAACCCCATAAACGGGGAATAAAATTAAAAGCGCCAACAGCCTTTGCATATCAACATAGTTTAGCTGCTTAAGGTAAGAAATTAAAAAAAGAATTGCCTTCAATTATTGTGAGTGGAAATCAGGAGGGTTTATTTTTACTCCACCAACGGTAACCAATAAAGCCGACAATAGCGAAAGGGGCAAAGGCAAGGTAAAGAATGCCTGAGTTCATTCCCTGGGCAGGTTTTTCACCCAATTGCTGTGCTGTTTTAGTGCAGATAGAACATTGAGCGACAGAATATTGAAATAAAAAAATGGAAAAAAACAGAATTAATAATATGATCAAAGGCCATTTTTTCATACCAGAAGTTTTGTACAAAGTTATAGCCCCGCTGTTTAATGTCAATGATTTTGTTCTACAGAAATTAATGCTAACATTTGCTATATATTCACCATGAATGACGGATACTTCAGGCGAAATAAAGATCTCTATTGTTTTGTGTACTTATAATGGAGAAAAATATCTCCACGAACAGTTACATAGCCTGGTAAATCAAACCTTTCCATTTTATGAGCTGATTATTTCCGACGATGCCTCAACAGATGCTACCCGGGATATAATCCGTGATTTTGAAAAAAAGGATAGCCGGATAAAAATTTTTCAAAATACGGTCAATCTTGGCTTGAATAAAAATTTTGAAAAAGCTATCCGGCATTCGACCGGCAACTGGATTGCGCCGGCTGACCAGGATGATATCTGGGAACTGAACAAGCTGGAAATTATGAAAGGCGATATTAAAGAAGGTGTAACACTGGTACACTGTAATAGCGCTAAATTTTACGGGGTCAATTTCGAAGAAAAGAAAATTTTTCCAAGCTACCGCAAGTTTGAAGGCAGGGATGTCCGTCAATTATTTCTTTTTAATACCATTGAAGGTCATGCTATGCTGGTACAACGCCGGGTGGCAGAAACCACTTTTCCGCTTTCCGATAATATCTATTTTGATTGGTGGCTGGGTTTCCAGGCAGCCCTTCTTGGAAAAGTGGTCTGGAATAAAAATTACCTGATCAACCGCAGAATGCATGAACAGAATTTCAGCGAATTACAGATGGCGATGTTACGAAAAGATAAAGGACAACTGAAGCAGGCTTTGTATTATACACAACATTTTACAAAGGCGGCATCCGAAAATGAACAGGCTGCAGCTTTTGGGGAAAAACTTGGCAGGAAACTGGAGCAGGCGATTCGTGGTAAAAAATCGCCACTTTTCTTTTTTATGTTCAGATACCGGAAGATCTTATTTTACTACAAACCCTCCAAGCCTATCATTGGCCTAGTGAGCTATCTTAAGGCCATTTCCCGTTTTTTGAATGCCTGATTTTTTCAAAATACTCGTAGTCAGCATTTCGTTCTGCAGCAAAATCACCGTGATGACTAATCATTTCCGCAGTAGCAAAAATATTATCCGATACCTGTTTTCTTAATTCCCGATTTTTAAATAACTCCAGAACAAAATTTGCAAATTGAGCAGCATCGTCTGTAATATATATATCTTGTCCATGCCGGATATGTGGTATGCCTGCTGCTCCAATCACTGTTGACACAACCGGTGTCCCTTTGGTCATGGCAGAAATAATCTTTATACGAATCCCGCCGCCTATCCTTATAGGAGCCACCAATATTGACGCATTAAGTAAATCATCCAATGAATCAACAAACCCGGCAAAATAAACGGGCAATTTTTTGAAAGATTCTTTAAATCCCATACTCCAGTTGCCGGTGACCATAAGTTTCACCCCAGGCTCCTGCTTTAATACTTCGGGAAAAACTTCCTGCAAAAACCAGGTCAGACCATCTTTGTTTGGGAAATGATCCTCACTACCCAGAAATAAAAGATGCGGTTGCAGATCGGGGGAAAATGTTTTATTCAGATCACTGCTCTTTATCGCCAGGCAATGACTCACCTGTATGGCTTTTTTTACGCCAGCCTGTTGGAGCAATTCTTTTTCCTGTTCAGAAAGTACTATAATCCCATCATAGTTATTTAAACAGGATACTTCTACACCTTTAACTATTTCATTAATATACCCGGTGTAGGCGGCATTATAAAATAATCGTTCCATATCCTGCCTGGCCCTTGTATAATAGACTTCGTGCTGGACAAATATTTTTAAACTTTCAGGTGGGAATTGTGAAATAAGCGGAAGATTGATGACATGCTCTGCCTGAATGATATCGTAATTACCTGATTCAGCAATCCCTGCAATTTCCCGGACCAGTTGTGCATCCTTAATTACCATTTCTGAAACCTTTGGAATTTTACGCAGTGTTCCCGGCCAATTCCCTTTCGGGTCTTTCTGAAAAATTTTATTGCCCCTTTCAAAAGTTTTTTAAATCTTCCGTTATTGGAAGAACCTGCTTTTATCACTTTCACCAATGGGAATCGCTTACAAAATTCTTCTAAATATTCTTCCGAAACATTTTCGGGAGTAATGATCATACTGATATCCAGATCATGCATCTGTTTTTCAATGTAAGCCAGCTGATAGTAAGAGCCGCCCGTAGTAGCTGGATATAATTTATACCCGGGTATTATAAGTAACTTCTTCCGCATGAATAAATTTGAATTAGTAATTCCCGTTTAATGCTACTAACAAATATATTTATAACACTGGTAATTTTCTCTTTGCAGATCGACTATTGAGCCGATAGGGTAATAAAACTGCCAGGGGCTGTTTAAAAAAAATAATGGGGGCTTTCCATGTGCCGCGGATCATGTCCTATTTTATTTTTTATTTACGCGCACATAGGATTTATCCGATTGGTCCATAAATATTTCCTGGTTAAATAAGAAATCCTTGCTTATAAATGCATGCAGCTTCTGTTGCAATACTAAAGCGGACAAAAGATTATCAGCCCGGTATGTAACAGGTGTCTGGGCCTGCAATAATTTTTTTGCCCCTTCCAGGCTTACGGCATAGGCATGTGTGCAATCATGAAAACCTGCTTTCAACAGCAAACTGCTGAATTTACGGGGCAGGCGGTTTTTGATCATTTGCAAAGGCATTCTGCTCAATCCTGATTGGCCCATGAGGGTATACCAAAACTGCTTGAGCTGACGGCTTGGGGTTCTTTTTTCATTTTTAAGGTATCCCAGGTAAAATAATTCCCAGTTATCGGGCAATTCTTTAAGTGTTTGAAATAATTGCGGAAGGTTTACAAAGTCAGGAACGACATCATCTTCGAAAATCAACACCCGTTTCCAACCGTTATCAACCATCGCCTGGTAAATTGTCCGGTGCGAAAGAGCACAGGCAATTTCCCCGGTATTCAATTCTTTAAATACCTGGCGAATAGCCAGGGAATTCTTTTTATCATATTTATAATTCCGGGCTATGAATTCCGCATCCAGGTCATTCTTATCAACCCCATAAAAAAATTCAAATAAAATACCCGCCAAACGTTCCTGCACTTTTTGCTGACGCTCTTTGAACCTGGGCACGGTTAGCACGAATACTTTATCAAAGTATTGGTGAAGGCGCTTGTTAATTTCAGGAACCAGGTCTGCCATGACAACAAATGTAAAAACAAACAGCAAATACCGGGCAGGCATTTGCTGTTATTATTAGTTTAGAATTATTCAGTACGCTTTACGCTGCTGCAGTTTCCATCTTCTTCTGAACTTTCTTTCTTTCATCTTCGTTCAGAATCACTTTACGCATGCGTATGAAGTTTGGTGTCACTTCAATACATTCATCCTGCTGGATATATTCCATACACTCTTCAAGACTCATTAATGTTTTTGGAGCTATCCGGGTAGCATCATCACTGCCACTGGCGCGGTGGTTGGTTAATTTTTTGGGCTCGGTTGCATTAACAACCAGGTCGCCTGGTTTTATATTTTCTGCAATGATCTGACCGGCATAAACTTCTTCAGCCGGGTCAACAAAAAAGGTTCCCCGATCCTGTAATTTATCAATTGAATAACCGGTTGTTTTCTCTGTGTTCTTAGAAAGTAACACTCCATTACTCCGGCCGGGAATCGGTCCTTTCCAGGGTTTGTATTCTGTAAACCGATGTGCCATGACTGCCTCGCCGGTGGTTGCAGTAAGCATTTGTGTCCGTAGGCCAATCAAACCTCTTGATGGAATTTCAAATTCAAGGTGCTGCATTTCGCCTTTGGTTTCCATCACCAGCATTTCACCTTTCCTGCGACTTACCAGGTCAATTACTTTACTGGCAAATTCCTGCGGCACATCCACCACCAGGTTTTCGTATGGTTCACATTTCTTGCCGTTAATCTCTTTTACAATTACCTGGGGCTGACCAACCGTCAATTCATATCCCTCACGCCGCATAGTTTCAATTAATATACCCAGGTGCAGGATTCCCCGGCCATAGACCATCAGGCTATCCCCTTCTTCACTGTCTTCAACTTTTAAAGCCAGGTTTTTTTCAGTTTCTTTCATTAAACGGTCACGGAGATGGCGGGACGTAACAAATTTTCCATCCCGTCCGAAAAAGGGTGAGTTGTTAACCGAAAACAACATATTCATCGTTGGTTCATCCACACTTATTACCGGTAATGCTTCGGGGGTTTCAGCATCGGCAATGGTATCACCGATATTAAAATCTTCAATACCCACTACCGCACACAGGTCACCGGCTATCACCTGGGTTACTTTCTTTTTACCCATTCCTTCAAACACGTACAACTCCCGGACCTTAGTTTTTTTAATAGACCCATCGGCCTGCATTAAGACAACATTCTGACCATCATTCAAGACACCACGGCTTACTTTTCCTACGGCAATACGACCAAGAAAAGAAGAGTAATCCAGCGAAGTGATCTGCATCTGCACCGGTCCTTCATTAACTTTTGGTGGCGGTACATATTTGATTATGCCATCAAGCAATGGATTGATATTGTCAATCTGCTCTAAAGAATCATTGAACCAGCCGTTTTTCCTGACCCGTAAAAAGTTGGAAAATCAAGTTGCGCTTCCGTTGCATCGAGGTTAAAGAATAATTCAAATATCGCATCATGCACTTCATCCGGACGGCAGTTTGGCTTATCAACCTTGTTAATGATAACGATAGGTTTCAGGTTTAACTGAAGGGCTTTTTGCAAAACAAATCTTGTTTGTGGCATCGGGCCTTCAAACGCGTCTACCAAAAGGCAAACCCCGTCGGCCATTTTCAATACCCTTTCCACCTCACCGCCAAAATCGGCGTGACCCGGAGTGTCGATAACATTTATCTTAACGTCTTTATAAACGACGGCAGCGTTCTTACTGAAAATAGTGATGCCCCGCTCCCTTTCCAGGTCGTTACTATCCATTATCAGATCACCCGTATCCTGGTTGTCCCGAAATACTTTGGTGGCGTGTAATATCTTGTCTACCAGGGTAGTTTTACCGTGGTCAACGTGGGCTATGATTGCAATGTTTCTAATGTCCATGAATTCTCAGCTTTTAGCTGCAGGCTGTAGGCTCTTAGATAAAACCCTGTCGGGCAAAAGGCTAATAACTTACAGCTGACCGCTGTTTTTTTAACGAGCGGCAAAGGTACGTCAATTTGCCGGGGGAGCAAACGAAACCCGTAATTAATAACGGCTCAAGCCTGTTTAAAACAAGGATTTATATTAGTTTTATCAAAACAGCCTCTATGAAGTTCCTCAAATGGCTCGGCATCATCCTTTTAGTGTTGATTATCTTTTACTTTTCAGGGCCGCAACCTTCCACTCCAAAGCTTACAACAGATCTTCCGGTCATCCCAGCTGAACCACCAGCACTGGAACAATACATCAGTAACAACGAATCAAATTATAAACTGAAGCCCGATAATGAAGCAAGAATTCTCTGGTTTAATGATTCTTCAAAACAAAAAACAGAATATGCCATTGTTTACCTCCATGGTTTTTCTGCCAGCCAGGAAGAAGGCGATCCCGTGCATTATGAATTTGCACAAAAAATGGGTTGTAATTTATTTTTAGCAAGATTGGCAGACCATGGGATAGACACGACAGAGCCTTTATTAAATTTTACGGCAGACAGATTATGGAATTCTGCCAAGCAAGCTTATGCGATAGGAAAACAACTGGGTAAAAAAGTGATCCTGATGTCCACTTCCACCGGTGGTACCCTGGCATTAAAATTAGCCGCAGCATATCCCGAAATTGCCGGGCTGATTCTTTTGTCCCCTAATATTGCTATCAACGAACCGAATGCCTGGATGCTCAATAATCATTGGGGTTTACAAATAGCCCGTGTGGTTGGGGGAAAATATTTTAAAGCAAAAGATACAACGGCCCTATTTGCCCAGTACTGGAATAATACATACAGGATGGAAGCATTGGTACAATTAGAAGAACTTCTGGAGACGACGATGAAAGAATCCACTTTTAAGAAAGTAACGCAGCCTGCATTATTGCTTTACTATTATAAAGATGAGGAAAATCAAGACCCGGTGGTAAAAGTTTCAGCCATGAAAAGAATGTTCAGCCAGTTAAGTACCCCCGATAGTTTAAAGAGACAGGTGGCTATCCCCAATGCCGGCAATCATGTAATCGGCTCTTATGTAAAATCCAAAGACGTTCAAAAGGTGGGAGAGGAATGTGAAAAGTTCGCTGTGGAAGTTTTAAAGATGAACAGGGAGTAATAAATGAATACATCAACTTTGCAATAGTTGTGTGCTGATACAGTTTCATTTCCGTTACATTTCCTATCTTTCTGTCTTAATTGCTTGTTATGTACAAAACAAAGATTGCAGGTATTGGTAAGTATGTTCCATCCAGGGTTGTGACTAATAACGACCTGCTGAAATACATGGATACCAGTGATGAGTGGATACAAGAGCGCACCGGGATCAAAGAACGGCGCTATGCGCACCGGACTGAAGAGACCACTACCACCATGGGTGTGGAAGCCGCCAAAATTGCTATTGAAAGGGCTGGTATCACGCCGTCCGATATTGACTTTATCATTTTTGCCACCATTTGCCCTGACTATTATTTTCCCGGTTGCGGTGTTCTGCTTCAGCGGGCCATGAAAATGAAAGAAATTGGCGCTTTGGATGTCCGTAACCAGTGTTCAGGTTTTCTTTATGCACTTAGTGTGGGTGACCAGTTTATCAAAACAGGCATGTATAAAAATATTTTAGTGGTTGGCGCCGAAAAACATTCTTTTGGTCTGGACTTTAGTACCCGCGGCAGAAATATTTCTGTGATATTTGGTGATGGGGCCGGGGCGGTGGTTTTGCAGCCAACTACAAAAGAAAACCAGGGCATACTTTCTTCACATTTACACAGCGATGGTGCTTCAGCCGAAATACTGGCCATGTTTAACCCGGGTACACATGCCAATCACTGGACAGAAGAAAAACTGGCTGATTTTGATGAGGCGGAGATCGGTGAAATGTTCATGAGTCATGCCATGATTGACAAAGCGCAACTGTTTCCCAACATGGATGGACCCTCCGTATTTAAAAAAGCAGTAGAAAAATTTCCGGAGGTCATCCTGGAGGCGCTGAATAGCAATGGGCTTCAGACAACAGACTTAAAAGTTTTAATTCCGCACCAGGCCAACCTCCGTATCAGCCAGTTTGTACAAAAGAAACTGCGTCTCCGGGATGATCAGGTGCATAATAATATTCAAAAATTCGGTAATACTACAGCCGCTTCAGTTCCCATTGCTTTATGTGAAGCCTGGGAAGAGGGGAAAATAAAAGAAGGTGACCTGGTATGCCTGGCTTCTTTCGGTAGTGGATTTACCTGGGCCAGTGCTCTCTTAAAATGGTAAGTATATGTAAATATCCTGCCTAAGTCATCTTTAACTTGCAGTCCATAAACTGGTACGGTCATTGATTTAATAGTGTCATGAAAAAATTTTTGCTGATAACTTCTTGGATTCTTTCCGGATTTATTGTCCAAGCACAGGATGGTAAGTGGAAAATTAAAATGAATGGTAAAACTTTAATTTATACAGGAACTGAGGATGAAAAGATTAATACAAAAAAAATAAAGTTTACAGAGTGGAGAAAATCCGGCTACCTGGAAATAAATTACCTGGAATCTGATCCCAGCTTTTGGAAACATTCCATTTTGTTTGTGGATGAAACCGACAACCAGTTATTTTCCAAAGAAAACACAACCAAGGTCAAAATTCCTTTGTCAAAATTCAGAAAACTGTTTGCCGGAAAAAAAGAATTGAGAATTTATATCATTGCCTCCCCGGCAAATCCGGATATGGCCATCCGTTCCCGAAGAATTCATTTGTGTACACTGAAGCTGCCTTAACGGATGTCCCGCCATATATTATATATCATCAATCCTATTTCAGGTACCCGGGCCAAAAAGGACCTGCAGCAAATACTTGAAAAGGAAACAAAGGCCGCTAAAATTCCTTTCCAGGTTTTTCCCTCCGTAGCCAGTGGCGATTATTCTTTCTTGGTCTCCCTGATCAAAGAACAAAAGATCACGGATGTGGTAATTGCAGGTGGTGATGGTACCGTGAGCCAGGTAGTAAGCAGCCTGATGAATTGTGATGTGAATTTTGGAATCATTCCCTGTGGTTCAGGAAATGGTTTAGCCTTTGCGGCAAAAATTCCCAAACAAACTGCCCGTGCGACAGCAGTTATTTTTAGCGGGAAGCCGGTGGCCATTGATGGTTTTTATATTAACAACCAGTTTGCCTGTATGCTATGCGGTTTAGGTTTTGATGCCAAAATAGCCCATGAATTTGCCCAACAACCCAGGAGAGGTTTGACCACTTATATTAACCAGGTGATAAAAAATTTCTTTACTGCCAAAGCCTATTCTTTTGAATTGCAGGTGGGTAAAACCAGCATGCAAACGGATGCGTTTTTCATCAGTATTGCTAACAGCAACCAATTTGGTAACAATTTCACCATCGCCCCAAAAGCCAGTTTATGTGATGGCTTGCTGGATATCGTTATTGTGACTAATCAACATAAACTACAAGTGTTACTACAAACACTAAAACAAATTCTGGGCAATAATAAGCTGCAAACCGGGCTTATCACAGAGAAGAAAAAAAGTGTGATATACTTTCAAACGGATAAACTCCGGATTTTAAATCATTCGAAAGCTCCGCTCCATATCGACGGAGACCCTGCCGAAACATCCGATGAATTGAATATTGAGATTAAGGAAAAATGCTTCAGGCTGATTATGCCGGTATAGAATAATCTTACCATAATGGTGCCCGGAAAACCGGGTAACCGGTAGTGTCGGGAAGCGATTTCCGGGCAAACAGTTCCAGAGTTCGCTGAAAACTTTTTTGATTGGCCGCAGAATGAATAGAATTAATAATACCTTTTTCTTCCCGCCTGGTCAGATGAAAACTTAAGGCCGCTTTATTTTCTTCTTTATCGACCGCGTACTGAAAAGCAATTTTATATACCCGGTTGCCACTTCTTGTAGTATAATAATTCAGCATCTCGTTTTGAGAATATTCCATCATTTTGAACCAGTTATGCTGCAAAAGTAAAAAGGGCTTGGTGACATGGTCGCTGATATCTTTTGACTCATAGGGAGATTCCCAGCCTCCGGCGGTCCTGTCCCGTATCTGTATGATCAATACGCCATTGGTGTTTTGTTTTATCCAGTCATCAAAAGAGGCTAAAAACCGGAGTGCGGTTTCTTGTCCGTAGTTATCCCGTAATCCGGCATCCATGACATCAATTACCGGGTCAGATGGAAGCCAGACATTGGGCAACACCACCGGGAACGTAGCATTCATCCGCAGGGCGGTCAGCATACGAATACTATAAGGATCCTGTTTTGCAAAAAAAGAAACAAAGTCCACTACATCCGGGTCTTCCGAAGGGATCGTACTGGTATCAGCCGGGTTTTGCATCATAAACCGGACGGGCTGTGTGCTGATGATCATTTTCCGGCTGTCTCTTGTAACTACCGATCCAAAAAACATCAAGGGAATATTGGCCGCTTTTTCATCTGTAATATAATCGCTCAGCTGATTATTCAATAACCCTCTTGTATTATCACCCAGTTTTTGCTCAAAGGCATAGCCCCGGTCTTTTATATACTGGTAAGGACCCACCGAAAATTTTTGTGCGGGGGAAATTAAATCCCTTGAAAAAAAAGATGTGAACAACGGATTCAATAAATCACCTGCAATATCATCGACATACTGCTTATCCTGCAGCCGGATATTCATTCCCTTTTGTTTTTGCCGGTATAATTCACGGAAGTAAGTAGCGCCGATCATTCCACCTGAAGCCCCATTGATTAAAAAAGTTTTTTTCATTATGGCTCCGCCGGTAATGCTATCCAGTTGTTGCAACACACTCATCGTAAACGTGGCGCTGCGGTGACCGCCACCACTGGTATTAATAAGTACCAGCAAAGGTTTCTCGCTATCCTGCTTTTTCTTCCAGGTATTTAAAATATCAATCATGTTTTGCCGGTCTGCTTCCACATTTTCTTTATTGCATAGGGCCAATAATCCTTCTCTTGAATAAGAGGGTCGTTCATTTTTATTCCAGTAATTAAGACCATATGCTTTGTTGCGTGGGTCGATCAGATCAAATTTGTAAAATATATTCAGTAATAAAACAAGGCCAATCAGATAAGGAATGCTCCAGCTTTGTAAAAAATAAGTGACCGCCCCCGCTACTCCGATTAAAATAGAAAAGAAAATAGTGATACTGGCAGCCGCCGGCATCTGGAAATACGTATTATCAAGAAGAAAGCCAATGCTAATGAGAAATAAAAAGGCCGCAAACACAGAAAGGATTGCCGCAAAATGATGCCGCTTGAAAATAGAGGCTACAAACTCATCTGTATAATGCGAAACATCCCTGGCCGGTCTCAGCCGGATCGGGGATTCAAAATACCAATCCACCTTCATCAATGTTTCTCCATGATACACTTCTTTCACATTGGCCAGGTGCGTGATATAGGATTTGGGATTACTGATTACCGGCATCATCTTACGCAGGATAGATCGGTCGGCCCGGAAAAAATAAACCAGGGAAGCCGCCAGGATAAAAATAAAACCCGCGGCAAACCCTCCCAATAGAAACAGGATTTCAGTTGATGGAATAAGTTCTTTAAAATGTGTAAACTGGTACGCTTTAAAAAAGTAAAACAACAGGAATATACCCGGAATGATGGTATTGTTGATACAATATTTTAAAAAGGGGTTGGTAGTAGCCGCCAAAAAACGGAAGTGCCGGCTTAAGAGTATAAAAGAGGCAATATTCCAGCTCATTATGAACATAGCGATGGAGGCGCCGACAATAGCAGAGCTTAATGAATTTACATTTCCAAGATATTCCGGTGCCAGGAATAATGAATCAGCGCCAAAGGTCTTCATAAAACTTCCCTGCACTGTGCTGAACATGATAAACCAGAATAATAATAACACCTGGTACTTCCTGAAATGCAGGAATACTAATTGAATGGGGAAGGAATAATAAAATCCTTTGAGCCAGGCTTTCATGAACAGGGAAAATGGTAACAACTAAAAATACTACTAAATAGCTGCTTCTTCAAATGAACATGAAATGAGCGACTTACCCCTTAGGAGCGTTATTTCTTACGAGGTAAAGCATAAAAACCAGTGAAAGCAGCAATGCCATGGCCACAAACTGGTGTGCCACCCCCAGCCACAGGAATGTTTTAGTATTTATCGCATTTAAAAGGGTAAGTACTCCCAACAATACCTGGAGCAGGACAATAAACAAAGGGAGGGCTTTGGTTTTTTGAAACAATTTTTTTCCAGGTACCTTGTTGGACCGCCACCACCAGAAAAAAACCAGTACAGAAATAATATAAGCCAGGTTTCGGTGGATGAAGTGAATTACCAGCGGATTATCCGTTAAAAAGGAAAGCCCCGAAAACTCCCGGTTGCCAAACGAATGAACATTCGAAGGCCACCAGCCACCATTAATGTCCGGCCAGGTAGGTGCAAATGGAGCTGCTTTTAGTCCTGCCATAAAAGCACCATAGATAAGTTGAATAATTAATAATATTAAAAGCCCGTTTGCAAATTTTCGCAACGATTTATGAACAACGATCTGTTCTTTGGGTATTAATAAGTCAAATGCAAACCAGAGTGTATAACATAACAGTCCAAGTGCCAACACAAAATGTATAGCTAATTTATAATGGCTGACATATAATAATTCAGAATCTTCCAGGCCGCTTTGCACCATGATCCAGCCGACAAGGCCCTGTAATGCTCCAAGGAGAAAAAGAATGATCAGGGGCTTTATTACTTCCTTTTTAAATCTTTTCTGCAACCAGAATACGATAAAGGGAATGATAAATACGACGCCTATCAATCTTGCCCAAATACGGTGAAACCATTCCCAGAAATAAATAAATTTAAAATCGCCGAGCGTAAAATGAGCGTTTACATATTTATACTGGGCTATTTGCTGGTATTTTTCAAAAGCCGTATTCCAGTCCGGGTCATTCATAGGCGGCAGGGCTCCCATAATAGGTTTCCATTCAGTAATGGATAATCCCGAACCGGTTAGCCGGGTTATACCGCCTAATAATATCTGAATGATGATCATACCCACACCAACTAATAGCCAGATGGCTACGGGTCGGGAAGAACGTTGTTGCGGCTCTTTTATCATAGCGGATGCAAAGTTAGTTGCCATAGTCGGCCAGAAATACGAATTGTTGAATATTATTTATGAAATTGCAGATACCCTCCCACAATCACACTTAGTTCACTGAGAGATTACTTTGTGCTTTTTGTGCCTTTGTGGGAAACACTATTAATAAAAAATGTTGAAACCTTTTTACCAGGAAGAGCTGATTGAAGCTGGTTGTGATGAAGCCGGTCGTGGCTGCCTGGCCGGACCGGTGTATGCAGCTGCCGTTATAATGCCTAAAGATTTTTTTCATCCTTTGCTGAATGATTCCAAACAGGTAACAGAAAAAAATCGGAATGAACTGAGAACGATAATTGAATCATCGGCCCTGGCTTTTGCAGTGGCGCGTATAGATAATCATGAAATCGATGAAATAAATATCCTGCGGGCTTCTTTTAAAGCCATGCACGGGGCTTTGGATAAATTAAAAAAGAAACCCCGGTTATTATTGATTGACGGAAATCGTTTTAGTGCTTATAAAAAAATTCCGCATCGCTGCATTATAAAAGGTGATGCCATTTTTACATCCATTGCCGCTGCCAGCATTTTAGCCAAAACGTACCGGGATGAACATATGTTGAAATTACATGATGAATTTCCCCGTTATGCCTGGGATTCCAACAAAGGCTATGGTACAGCTACACACCGTACAGCAATTGAAATGTATGGCCGGTGTACTTATCATCGTAAGACTTTCCGGCTGAAAGCGGAACAACCTGAAATGTTTTAGTTGTTAAAATCCCGGGGACTGATTAAACCTGACCCTTTTCGTTTCGTCCTACCTGCAAATAATTTTGATACCCAAAAACGGAGATTATGAAAAAGATTTTATTTCTAAGTCTTATACTGACTTTAGTTTCTGCGGCTGTTTCCGCCCAGCGTGGCCCCGGCTTCCGATCTAATAGACAACGGGCCGTTGCTGGCTTTAACAGTGGTCAAATAACCAGACCAGAGAGGTTTGAGTTAAGAAAAGACCTGGTACGCCAGCGGGCAATACAACATCATGCCCACCGGGACGGCGTTATTACCCCGATAGAAAAAAGAAGGATACATAAAGCAAAGTGTAATACCCGCCGTGATGTAATTCGTTTCAGACATAATGGCCGCAATAGAGTTATTTAGTTTCTCAGCAAACCATCATACAGCAAGAATCCTGTGAATGAAAAGGAAAGCACCGCTCCGGTTGAGCGGTGTTTTATGTTTAATGACCAAGACCCATCATCATTCTTCCCACGCCCCCAGCCCTTCACGTATCAACACCGGTTGATCACCGGTACAATCAACAATGGTGGAAGGAATCATTCCGCCGATACCCCCATCAATCACAAAATCCACTTCATTCCGGTAATTTTCAAACATCACTTCCGGATCGGTGTAGTCTTCCACCATTTCTCCGGGCAATGATGCACTGAGAATGGGGCGGCCCAGCTCTTTAATAATGGCCATTGCAATATTATTGGCTGGAATTCGAAGACCAATGGTCTCTTTTTTACTCTGCAAGATCTTCGGCACCATCTTACTGGCGGGTAAAATAAACGTATAGGGGCCGGGTAAATACATTTTCAGCAAGCGGTAGCTTGGTTTGGATAAGGGTTTGGTAAAATCGCTAAGATGCGAAAGATCGCTGCATACAAAAGAGAGTTGAGCTTTCGAAGGATCCACTTTTTTAATCCGGCAAATCCGCTCCACGGCTTTTTGGTGAAGGATATCACAGCCCAGTCCATAAACCGTATCGGTAGGATAAATAATAATGCCTCCCTTTTGAAGGCTCTCCACCACCTGTTTGATCAGTCGTGGTTGTGGATTATCGGGGTGAATTTGTAATAACATATGGCTCATTCCCTTTAAAAATACAAGTTTTGGCAAATCCTCCTTCAATAATCGTCATTTAACCGGCAATTCGTATTTTCGTCACTGCTTATCTTTGCAAAAAATTAAGAATTACCATGCAGTTAAAGCCGGTAGCCACCTTTGATACAATTGAACCAGAGGTGTTTAAAAGAGATTTTTACCGCCCCGGTGTACCTGTGGTAATCAGGAACCTCTCCCATAACTGGCCAGCTCTGGGTAAATGGAACTGGGATTATTTCAAGAAATTGGTTGGAGACAAAAAAGTACCCCTTTACAACAATGTAAAAAGCGATGCCTACACCCCTATCAATACGGCTGATGATTACAAAACTTTTGGCGAATACATTGACATGATCAGGAGCGGCCCGTCTGCCTGGCGGATTTTTCTCTTTAATATTTTTGACCATGCCCCGCAACTGATAAAAGATTTTACCTGGCCGGAACAACTGATGAAAGGTTTTATCAAAAAATACCCGATGCTTTTTACCGGTGGCGCCGGCAGTATTACCCATATGCATTATGATATTGACCTTTCTCATATTCTTCATACCCAGTTTGGGGGAAGAAAAAGAGTGTTGATGTTCCCATATAAAGAACAGCACAAACTATACCGCAAACCTTTTGAGGTACTTAGTCTAGCTGATTTTTCGTACTACTACGAGCAAAACGGAGGCCCTGATTATGATAAATTTCCTGCTTTGAAATTAGCCGAAGGATTTGATTTTATCCTTGAACCCGGTGATACATTATTTATGCCGGCCGGCTACTGGCATCATATGGAATACCTGGAACCCGGCTTTGCCATGAGTTTACGGGCCATGCAACCATCCATTGCCGGCAAAGTAAAAGGCATGTGGAGTTTATTGGGTATGCGTAATATTGATACACTGATGAAGAAGACGGTGCCGGTGTGGTGGTATAAGCGGAAAGAAAAAAAAGTGTATAGAAATGCAGCAAAGGCGCTTGCCAGCACCTGATTCTTCTAAGAAAAATACGCTTACGACTTATCTCCCCCTTAATTCATCAATCGTTTTGCGCATCCAGTAATCCGTAACATAATAATAGCTCAAGGTGTGAAAAGCTATTTTCCCTTCCTTATCAACTATCAACTGCGTAGGATAACCGGGTATACCATACGAATCGGCTATCTTCTTTCCGTCCGGTAAAACCGTATACTTAAATTCATGTTCCTTAAGATAGGGGCTGAGCTGTTCTTTTTGATCAAGTGCAACAGCTATAAAGACCACATTGGGATCCGTTTTATAATCATCAACTATCTGATTCAGATAGGGACGTTCAGCTTTGCAGGGAGGGCAGGTAGTAAACCAAAAATTGATCACCAGTACTTTCCCTTTTAATTGTTTCGTATCCACCAGGTTACCGTTCATATCATAAGCACTGAAAGCATCAAACTTCTTTCCTGTTTTAAAAGCAGTGGTCTCGGCAGGTTTGGGAGCCGCTATGGCTCTTTTCAATCGCTCCTCTTTGCTGATCCCCGATAATAAAAACCCTTTGCTTGCATCTCTTGGATTGGCAGGCAAAATCTCATACGCACCACCCATCATTACAAGCATAGCTTCATTATAGTTGTAAGATTTACCTGCTGAATCCTTAAATACGCTTGACTTCAATACATTGTATTCCTGGCCATTGTACGTAAAGGAAAACTGGCAGTTGGCAATAGCTGCAGTGAAAATAAAAAATGCTGTGATGAGCAGTTTTTTCATAAAAAATTTTAAAGCCTATTATTTAATGAGTGTAAAATTTTCATTTTTCCAATCAATTAAAATGCCTTCGCAATTGAAGGCATTAAAATTTTTCAAATACTATTTATAAAATTATACAATTGTCCAAACCTCATTTCCCTTCAGCATTTTATCCAAATCAGCAGGTTTTCTTGATTTAGCTTCCTCCAGTTGTGCCGCCATGACATCTTCATAACAGGAACGGTTGGTTTGGTAGAAAACTCCAAAAGGTCTTGGTAAATGGCCTTCCAGTTTCGGATCATCAAATATGCGGGTTAATATCTGTGCTTTATAAATATCGTGTTCGTCATGAATCCACAGGTCATCTGCACTGTGTCCTTCTTCCAGGTTTACCACAACAGGTTTAAAGCCATCTAATATTATTCCTTTGTCTTTAGCAGCACCAAAGACCAAAGGTTTACCCTGCTCCAGAAAAATTGTTTCCTGCGGCTTGCTTCCTTTCTCCGTAAAAATTTCAAAAGCCCCATCATTAAAGATGTTGCAATTTTGGTATATCTCCAGGAAAGAAGCTCCTTTATGCTGATGTGTTCGAAGCAGCATGGCCTGTAAATGCTTCGGGTCGCGGTCCATCGTTCTGGCAACGAATGTTGCATCTGCCCCCATAGCCAGGGCCAATGGATTAAAAGGATGGTCAATACTCCCCATGGGTGTGCTCTTGGTGATCTTATGCTCTTCCGAAGTTGGGGAATATTGTCCTTTCGTCAATCCATATATCTGGTTGTTGAATAAAAGTATATTAACGTCAAAGTTCCTTCGCAACAAATGAATAGTGTGATTGCCACCAATACTTAAACCATCGCCATCGCCTGTAACAATCCAGACACTCAGTTCGGGTCTGGATGCTTTCAATCCGGATGCTACGGCTGTAGCCCGACCGTGAATGGAGTGCATACCATAGGTATTCATATAATATGGAAAACGGCTGCTGCAACCGATACCCGAGATGATCACTATATTTTCCCGGGCAATACCCAGTGTGGGCATTACTTTTTGAACCTGTGCAAGAATAGAATAGTCGCCGCAACCCGGACACCAGCGAACTTCCTGGTCGGTTACGAAATCTTTAGCGGTTAGAACGGGGGCTGTTGTTGTTTCACTCATTTTATTATATTCTACGCAAATTTACATCAAGGAAAGAAATGTTCAATATTCAATTTTCAATGCTCAATTTTCAAGTCCGGGGGCGACTTTCCCTTGTTTTTCAGAGCTGTTGAAATGCTCTTACCGGTTATTGCAATTAGCTCTTCTGTTTCCTTATAGACAGGATCAAGTTTAAAAACAGGTTTAATCAGTTGCTTTTTGAACATTTTCCAGAAGAGCCTCCCAGTATTCCGCCGCCCTTCGGGTATGGAGAACAACAATGGTGCCGCCGACGATATTGGCTACGGCAAATACTTCATATATCTGTTCCGTAGTAATGCTCAACTCCTTTGATTTACCCAAATGATATTTTTTGCAATCATCACATCGTAACATCCGCCGGTTGGCGGACAACCAGACCCAGCAGTTCTTTCGTTTTAACATCCAGGTCTCCTTCAGCATAGGTGTTGGTATCCAGATTCCAGAGGCGTTTGATGACCAGGTTGTCATAACGGAGAATGACATCGTTCATCCGGGTTCTGTAATCATTAAATTCTTTTACAAGATTGTTTATGGTATAAGTTTTAAGACTTAAAATGTAGAGAAACTGGCTTTTCGTCACTTACTTAAAACGGTAACGTTACAGTTTTGTATTTTCAGGATTGAAAAGCCGGGACATTTCCGGCCCGAAAACCCTTTCAATACTAAAATTCAGAAAGGAAAAAAATGTATCGGATCCTGTCACTTTAACCAACAAAAACCCGTCTGTAAATCATGTTGCATAAAAAGAAAATAGTGACTTTTTCAGCCCTGTTAATTTTTGTACTCTTAGGCGTGGCTGCCGTTAAACCTGTTTTCAAAAAGGACCGGAACCTGAAAGTATTACCCAAAGACATCAGCGATGCCAAGCTGGATAGTATTATGCAGACCTATAATAAAGCGTTGGGCGTAAAATGTAATTTTTGCCATATCCCCGTTAAGTATATTGCCGACAGTCTTGATTACGCTTCAGATGCGGAGCCCATGAAAGAAAATGCCCGCAAAATGATGAAAATGGTTATTTACATAAACAACACAAATTTCAATTTTGAAAATAATCAACAGCCGGAATATTTACATACGGTAACCTGTAAAACCTGCCACCGGGGAGAAGCTTTTCCGCCGGAAGATTAATCATCTCCCTTTTTGCAGGACTTCAGCCATTCTTTAATTCCATCCACAATTTGTGTGGCTACCGCTTTATGAAATTCAGGGTCCAGGATCAGTTGTTCATCTTCTTTGTTGCTGAGAAAAGCCACTTCAACCAGGCAATTGGGATATTCGGTTGGACCCGATAAAGAAAAATTAAAACTTCCGATATTTCCAAAGTCCTTCAAGCCGATCTTGACCATACTTTCCTGGATATATTGAGTTAAAGGTCTGAAACCGATATACCTGTAATAAGTACTAACTCCGCTGATGCTGTCTTTTACCGATGAATTCAAATGAATACTGATCAAAAAATCCGGGTCTTCCTTTTTGAGCATCTCCGTTCTTTCCACCATGCCGATTGCCGTATCCTTCGTTCTTGTCATAAAGACACGGGCTTCTTTGTCAAGCAATACTCTTTCAAGCTGTTTGGCAATAAGCAAAGTGTATTTTTTTTCCAATATGCCGGTGCTTACTCCCGAAGCTCCATTATTATCGCCGCCATGGCCGGCATCTACAGCGATTTTCATTTTATCAAGGCTAAGATCTTCAGGTTGCCGTTTTACTTTAATCACAAGTTTATTATTCTGGTAATAGACACTGTATCCCCAATGCTGCCCGTGTTTCAGCTCGATAATAATGCGGAATACATCATCTTCTATTTGTTCATGATATACATTTTTGATTTCTTTCGCAGAGGATCGTTGTGTTATCCAGTTCGTGTTGCTGGTGGCACCAAAAATATCCAGAACAATTTTGGAAGGGTTGATCTGCTGTATACTTTTGTAAGGCAGCTTTTCATCCAGGGTCACTACCACGTAATCATATTTATCATCACCGTTGACCATCCAGCTGCTGGTTAAATAATACGGTTGCAGCTTTATCGTGCTGTCTTTCTTAAAATTTGTTTTGGGCAAGTATGCCAGGTGATCTTTGGATAACTGTATTTTATAATTACCGATGGTACTGTCAATTACTTTTACCACGATATTGGTATCGAGGTAGGTCATTTTAGCTCCCCCCAGGCGATCGGAGCCTAACCCGTATTCGAGATAAGGTAAAGCGCCGGTTGTTTTACCTGTAATGAAATTTTTTACCCCCGTTTGAGCAGCAGCTGAAAAAAAACCCAGAAATCCGATAATCAGGGACAATCGTATCATCACAGCAAGATAGCATAAAAACACTCGAAGACCGTTTCCGTAGAAATACGAAATAGTATCTCGGTTTTACTGAATTTTAGTATAAACTCCTATAAGTAAGCACTATGCAGCTCTAAGTCACGTTATGATTTCTGAAGGCAACGCAACCAGGCTTTGCCGGTCTTGAATCCTAATCCTTAGAAAAACCAATTGAGTATGACCTGGAATTCTATCATGGGCTTTGTATCATCATTTGCCCTTTTTTTGCCGATTATTTTCATATTGGCCTTTCATTTTGGCAGATACAGCAGTTTTCCTGTTTTACTGTTCTACTATTCCATTGTCCTCGTTTATAACCTGATGACAGAAGGTTATATTAAAGTAAACCCGGATGTTGTTTATTACTGGGGCTTATCCAATAACCTGCTGGACGTACCTTTAATGCTGACCTTTCTTACTTATTTCACTACCTCAGCTGAATTTACCCGCAGATTGAAAATTACGATCGGCGTCTTTTTATTGTTTGAAGCCATATTGATTTTTACCCTTGGATTCAATGTGAATACCCTTACTATCATCCTGGGGCCCGGCTTGCTAATCGTATTTGGAATTTGTCTTTTTCTTTTTATCCGTCAAACCAAGATAACCATACTGCACCGGAAAGCTTCCGGAAAAGCGTTAATAGCGACATCACTTCTTTTTGCCTATGGCTGTTATGCAATAATTTACCTGATATATTATGTTTTCAAAACCCCCCATGTAGCTGATACATTCCTTTTATATTTCTGGGTAGTTACTTTTTCTTCTTTACTGATGTGTGCCGGTATTATTTTTGAAAGAAAAAGAGTGTTGAAATTATATGAAGTAAAAAATACCCGGAAAGAACTGTCTGTTATCTATAAGGATACAAAAAAAGCTGCCCCGGTTAGAGCAGCTATGTTAGATTTTGACAAAGAACACTGGAATTAATAACAATACTTTCCTTCGGCAATCATTTTATCAGCAATCCTTCTCCGGGCATCCTTACTGTTAAAGGGTTCTGCTTTGGTAAATCGTTTTAATCCCATTAATATCATCCGTTGCTCATCCCCGTCAGCAAAGGCATTTACTGCATCTTTTCCTGATTTATTTACTTTATCAGCAGCGTCGTACAGGTAGGTTCGCATGATATCCCCGTAAAGCTGACAAGCGGCTTCTCCCTTTTGATCTACCATCTTCATTACCCGAAGCAATACACTTTCCGCGTTAAATGTTTCAATCGCCATATCCGCAATATTCATCATGACCTCCTGTTCGTTCTCAATTTTCATCATGAGTTTTTGAACAGCTGCACCCGATGTCATAAGGATCGCTTTTTTCAGCCCGGCCACCAGTTTTCTTTCAGCAGCAAACGGCGTATCATCACCTGCGCCAAAATCCGGAATGCTCATCAATTCTTTTTGCACATTCATAGCCGGGCCCATTAAATCTAACCGGCCACCCATAGCTCTCTTCAGGGTCATATCAAGAATAAGCAGACGGTTGATCTCATTGGTTCCTTCATAAATCCGATTGATCCGGCTATCCCTGTAACCTCTGGAAATATTATATTCTGCACTAAAACCATTTCCGCCATGAACCTGTACCCCCTCATCCACAACAAAATCCAGCACTTCGCTTCCATAAACTTTCAGTATAGCACATTCAATGGCATATTCTTCTGCGGCACCCAGTAAGGATTCATTAAAAGGTTTGCCCGTAGCCAGTAATTCATGTTCTTTTTCATCGATCCAGTTGGCGGTCCGGTACAAGGAAGACTCACCTACAAAAACCCGGATAGCTGATTCAGCCAGCTTGTGCTTGATGGCACCAAAATTTGAAATCGGCTGTTTGAATTGTTCCCTTGTTTTTGCATACTCCACGGTACTTGTTAAAGCCATGCGGGCACCACCAATAGTAGCTGCACATAATTTTAAACGGCCGATATTAAGAATATTGAAAGCAATTTTATGCCCTTTTCCAATTTCTCCCAGCAGGTTTTCAACCGGAACCTTACAATCCTGAAAATATAATTGTACAGTAGATGAGCCTTTGATGCCCATTTTATGTTCTTCCGGTCCCTGTGTAAATCCTTCTGTACCTCTTTCTACAATAAAGCCGGTGAATTTATCACCGTCAACTTTTGCAAAAATGGTATATACCTGAGCAAACCCGCCATTGGTGATCCAGCATTTCTGTCCGTTCAGAATATAATATTTTCCATCGTCGCTCAGCTTTGCTGAGGTTTTTGCACTTAACGCATCACTGCCACTGTTAGGCTCAGTTAATCCATAAGCACCTGCCCATTCGCCGTTAATAAGTTTGGGAATGTATTTTTCTTTTTGCGCAGCCGTACCAAAATATAATATGGGTAAGGTACCAATGCCTGTATGTGCTGCTATCGCAACGGAAAAAGAATGTCCGGCTCCCAGGTATTCATTAATAATAGTGGAGGTAACAAAATCCTTACCTAATCCGCCATATTCTTCGGGAAAAGAAGTAGACAACAAGCCTTGTTCGCCTGCTTTTGTTAACAACGATTTCATTAATCCGGGTTCGAGGTTATCAATCCTGTCCAGGTTCGGATATATTTCCGCTTCCAGGAATTGGTTACACATATCACGGATCATCAATTGCTCCTCAGTAAACTCTTCCCGGATAAAGGTTTCAACAGGTGATGATTCTTTTATCAACCATTCTCCCCCCTTCATCCCGATAGTTGTCGGGACTTTTTTTGTCTCTGTTGCTGTACTCATTGTATCAGTTTTTAAATATTATTAATTATTTTTTATTAAAGATCTTTTGCTTCGGGGCGTTTATTCTTTGCCCTATTTCAAATTATCATACACCACCTGTAATACCTCTTTACACACATCTACCCTGTCTGACGGTACGGTTATCAACGCTTCATTCAAGGTCTCATCGGCCAACGCCATGGTTTCTTCCTGTAACTTCTGTGCCAGCTTCGTGAGGCAGATCAGATTGATCCGCCTGTCACTTTCTGATGCCACCCGTTTAACAAGATTTAATTTTTCGAGGTTATCTACCAATCGGGTGATGCTGGGCTTATCCCGGTAAGTGGCATTGCACAACTCCTGCTGGCTTATGCCTTCATGTTTCCACAAATGATATAAAACACTCCATTGTTCGATAGTAATATTCAGACCCGCTGCATTGAATTTCTTTTGCAATCGCCGGGCAATGGCCGTGGAAGCTTTCCCGGTGATAAAACTGTAGAGTTCCCCCTTTTTAAATTGGTTGTTTGGCATATAGTTGTTTGTGCAACTATTCAAAATTAGTATTATATTTGAAATAGTCAACAAAATTATTCGAGAAAATTTCTATACTTTTTCCGAGATGGAGCCTGAACTGCTTATTTATAGAAATTCCACGATCGGGTATTACCGGTTTGGTTCCGGACCACAAAAAGTGGTCTGTTTACATGGCTTTGGTGAAGAAGCCAGAAGCTTTGGTTTCTTAGCTAACTATACTGGAAATCAATTCTCTTTCTATTCATTAGATCTTCCGTTTCATGGAGCTACAAAATGGAATGACGGGCAAACGTTTACCCAAAACGACCTCCAAAAGATCGTACAAAAAATCACGGGTATGGACCTTATCACCCCCGGAAAAACAAACTCAAAACTTTACTTACTTGGTTTTAGTCTTGGTGGCCGTATTGCCCTGAGTCTTTACCAGGCAATGCCGGCAAAAATTGAAAAATTGGTTTTGCTGGCACCCGACGGATTGAAAATAAATCTTTGGTATTGGCTGGCCACACAAACAATTCCGGGAAATAAATTCTTCGCTTTTACGATGAAGAAGCCGGCCTGGTTCTTTGGTCTTTTGAAACTCCTGAATAAACTACACCTGGTTAACACAAGCATTTTCAAATTTGTAAATTATTATATAGGTGATGCAGATGTAAGAAGACTGCTTTACGCCCGGTGGACCACGTTACGAAAATTAAAACCAAACTTACACCGCATTAAAAATTACATACGGGAAAATAAAACGCCGGTAAGACTGATCTATGGCAAGCATGATCGTATTATTCTTTCGCCCGTTGGAGAAAAATTCCGCAAGGGTATAGAAGAACACTGCACACTCAGGGTTATTCATTCCGGTCACCAGGTGCTGAATGAAAAACATGTTGAAGAAATTTTACAGGCATTGCAGCACTGATGGCAATGATTAGCTTTGTCCAATAGCATGATTATCCTTTATATCATTATACTATTATTTGTTTTCTACAGCCTGCTGATAATCTATTTCGGTATTGCCTGGAATTCAATTCCTGATTACGGGCCTTCTGACCATCCACTACAAACAAAAGTCAGTGTCATTATTCCCGCAAGAAACGAAGCTGAAAATATCGGTCAAATATTACAGTCATTGAAGGAACAAACTTACCCCGCTTCTTTATTCGAAGTAATTGTTGTGGACGATAATTCAACGGATGGAACTGCCCGTATTGTCCGGCAATTCCCGGCTGTCAAACTTCTGCAACTGCAGGAAGAAAGTATTAATTCCTATAAAAAAAAAGCAATTGAAACCGGGATTGCCGCCGCGTCCGGTGAATGGATTGTCACCACCGATGCTGATTGTATTCCAACTCCAAACTGGCTGCATACCCTAGTTTCTTTTAAAGAAGAAAAAAAATCAGTGTTTATTGCTGCCCCGGTAGTACTGGATGGTACTTCATCATTCGTACAGATTTTCCAGTCAATCGATTTTATGGTTCTGCAGGGTATAACCGGTGCCGCAGTTTTTAAAAATAAACTTTCGATGTGCAATGGCGCCAACCTGGCTTATGAAAAAAAAGTTTTTTATGCTGTAAACGGTTTTACCGGAATCGATCATATCGCTTCGGGGGATGACATGCTGCTGATGCATAAGATCTGGAAAGCCTATCCCGGCCAGGTGCATTATTTAAAATCAAAAGAAGCCATTGTTTCCACCCGGCCGATGAAAACCTGGAAGACTTTTTTCATTCAACGGATCCGCTGGGCCAGTAAAGCCCGTAACTATGATGATAAAAGGTTACTGGCAGTTCTGTTGCTGGTTTACTTATTTAATTTTTCCTTTCTATTCCTGCTGGTGGCAGGTTGCTGGTTTCCTGTTTATTGGATCTACGGGATCGGTTTCTGGATTGCTAAAACAATTATTGAATTTCCTTTTGTCAGCGCTGTTGCTGCTTTTTTCAACAAACAATCCCTGATAAAATATTTTTTCTTTTTCCAGCCAATGCATATTTTCTACACGCTGGTATCCGGTTTTTTCGGGCAGTTTGGCAGGTATGAATGGAAAGGAAGAAAGGTAAAATAACCCCAACCTCCTAAAAGAGGCCCGTCAATACAGAACCAAAGAGTTCGGATATACCAATATATTTGTACCCGGCCGAAATCAAAATATTTAATGACTAATTCACCATCATTCCAGGCAGCAGCATGGCAACGGCTGAAAAAAAATAAAGGCGCTGTCTTTGGTTTGATGGTAATTGTAGTCGCAGCACTACTGGCTGTTTTTGCATACTTCATTGCCCCCGATCCGTCGCCTTATGCCAATAGGATCATTTTAGAAATTGGTGGCGAGAAGCCCGGGTTCAAACAAAGTTTTATAAAAGTAAAAAAAGATAAAGATGTTGCGGTTACCGGCTTCTTCAAAAAATTATTTTCAGGGAGGGAAGATGTTTATTATTACGTTCCTATTACCAGTTTTGAAAAAAAAGGCGACAGCATTATCGTTCAGAAATTTATTGACGAAGGCGTAAGCGAACCATTAGCCTATCATTCCCGGCAAACAGCACCCACTCCGGTCATCACAAAAAAATTTTTGCTGGGAACTGATAAATATGGCCGTGATATATTGAGCCGTATCGTTGTTGGCACCCGGGTTAGTTTAAGTGTTGGATTAATCACAGTTATCATTTCGCTGAGCATTGGTTTGGTATTGGGTTCCCTGGCCGGTTATTTCCGGGGGCGAACAGATGATATTATCATGTGGTTCATCAATGTCATCTGGAGTATCCCCACTTTATTATTGGTATTCGCCATAACGCTGGCTTTGGGTAAAGGTTTCTGGCAGGTTTTTATCGCAGTCGGATTAACGATGTGGGTGAATGTGGCAAGGTTAGTAAGAGGACAGGTCCTGGGCGTACGGGAACTGGAATATGTGGAAGCCACCCGGGCATTAGGGTTTTCCAATATCCGAACGATTGTCCGTCATATCTGGCCAAATATCATGGGTCCGGTGATGGTGATTGCCGCCAGCAATTTTGCTTCAGCTATTGTTATCGAAGCCGGATTAAGTTTTCTCGGCGTAGGTGTACAGCCGCCTCAACCCAGCTGGGGACTGATGATAAAGGAGAATTACAATTTTATTATCACGCAAAATCCCATGCTTGCCCTGGCACCGGGCTTTGCGATTATGCTGCTGGTGCTGGCTTTTAATCTGCTGGGAAATGGATTAAGAGATGCGCTTAACGTCCGGGGGAAGATTTAAACGTTTTAACTCCTGCACCCCGGCTGTTTATATCTGTTATTATCAGCATTGAAAAACACAAAAAGAACAGGCTGCCAATTTTATCCGTTTCAATCAAATCACTTAAAAAATTTAGGACCACTATCATTGTAAGGATAACGCCGGTTGCCATGGAAACAGCTTTATAAAATGGTTCTGTTATACGATGATATAAATGCTGGGCATAATAAAACATTCCTCCCAGGAGTAACAGGAAAAAAAATAAACCGGGAAGACCCTGTTCAATGGCTGTCAGTAAAAAATAATTGTGGACCGTGGAGTGTTCCGGGTTATCACTTACCCATGTTTTGTAGGCCGGAACAGCATACCCTTTGTAATTATCATAAAATGTATTGGGGCCATAGCCTGTCAATCCATTATCTTTTATCATTCGAACCCCGGCTATCCAGCGATAAAAACGTTCAGCTGTGGAAACGTCTTTTAACTGATACGTAGAGATTATATGTTCATTAAAATTTTTATGAAAGATGGTTGTTTTAAAATCAGGCGCAAACTGCAGGTACCGGTCATTCCCTTTAAACCAGAAAAATAAACCCACGGTAATAATGATCGCCGTTATATAGGAGTAGAAAAGCAATCGCTTATTTATCAGCCAATAGGCCATAATGCCGGCCACCAGGGCCAGCCAGGCACCTCTTGCATAGGAAAAGAATAAAGCTGTTATTACCAAGATGATGGCGCCAATCAGTCCTAATTTAATTTTTCTTTTTGGACATACCCGGAAAAAAGCAACCAAGACAGGCAGCATACAAACCAGCATGGCCGAATAATTGACGTGGTTGCGAAAAAAAGGGCTTACTGCAATATTTATCCTGGCAAAACTGAATCCATCGCCAAATTGCCGGCACAAAATAATTATCGCTGCCAGTAACATGGATCCGGCAAGTACGATAAAAGCAGTCGTAATAGATTTTTTGATTTTAATACAATTAATGGAGCTAATACAAAAGCTCCGATATACCAGCCTTTTGCCAGAAAGTATTTTGCTGAAATCAGTTGATGGGTGGAGAAAATAACCGTAACCCCCATCCAGCCTGATAGCAAGATCAACAGAAATAGTAACGGATGCCTTTTTACTTCTTTCGATAAAGCCTTTGGTGCATAAAGAAAGTAAGCAAAAAAAAGTACGGACACCAGTAACATCAGCAACTCATCCGGAATATCCGTACCCAGCCCGGAAGAAAAATTATACTCAAAAGAAAAAGGGAGTGATGCTAACAGCAGAAAGAAGAGACTATTTCTTCTTTGCCAACCTGCATAAAAAAGCAGGGCTGCAAATGGAACTAATACCCCGAAATAGTTTTCCGTGTATACCGCTGCGCCGGTTACAACTATAAACAGGGCTCCGAAAAATGCAAAAAGGTACCTTGACTTGTATTCGGTGATTGTCACTACACTGTAGTTTTTCGTCTTTCCAGAATTAAAGCAGCAAACAGGGCAAAGATTAAACTGAGTACGGCCGTTGCAATCATGATCTGCATCCGTTTTGGTTTGTCAGGACGGATGGAAGGTTTGGCTTGTTCCACTGTTATTAATACGGGCGGTTTGCTGTCAACCATTAATTGATACTCCCCGATCAACCTTTCATATTGTTGCGCCTGGTCCTGTAAAATTTTTCTTGTGGCCATTAATTTTTCGGCTTCATCGCCCGGTACGTTTGCATTACGTAAATAGCTGCTGATGCTGTCAATCCGGAGTGTTAGTTTTTCCAGACCGGTTCTTATTCCCTTCAACATTCCGTTATTGCCAGCGCTCTGTAAATCCTGGTGGATCAATTGCAGCTTGTCCATAATGGCATTAGCCAGTTGGGGTGCCAGGTTTTTATCTGTATCCCAAACTTTCACTTGCAGTTCGCCGTATGCACTCTTCATTACTTTAGTCATACGCCGGAGCAGTAAGCCAGCCTTTATTCTTGCTGCATTGCCTTTTTCAGACAATTTATAATGATCAAAAAGGTTAAACTGATCTGTAACGGCCAGGTAAACGGTATCGAGATTAGCAGTACCCAAAATCATATCCAGATCATCGGGTGTGCCAAGCGATGCATACAATTGCTGGATATTTTCATTGAAGATTTTTGATTTATCTGCGGCAAAAGCACTGGCAGGAACAGCAGTAGCCACAGAAAGATACAGCCGGGGTTTTAGGAACGTAATCACTCCAACCGTTAGCAATGAAAGCAGGATCACTGACAGCATTTGTTTCCACCAATTTTTTATAAGACCTGTTATTTCTGGCATGGTAATATTATTAATGATTTTTTTGAGTGATCATGATACGCCATTTTCTTATGTCAATTAATTTAAAAAATATGGCACCGGCCAAAGTAATAATCCCCGCACCAATTATCCGGGTTCCTTTGCTGATAGCGGTATCCTTTAACCCATAATAATAACAGCTAAGTATTGCAGCCATAAAAATATACATTAACACCGTGCGGTAGCGGATATTTATTCCTGACTTCTTTTGAACATACAACAGGGCGGTAATCCCGCAAAAACTCTGACTCGCCAGGGATGCAAAGCAACAGCCTAAAGCCCCCCAGGCAGGAATAAGCAGCAAATTCAGGATAATATTCAGCACAACTGACAGCAAAAGGATGTAACAAAAAGGTATCACCTGTCCAGTAGCTGTCAATATGGTTCCATATACCTGTACCAATGAATATCCGAGAAGTGCAGGAAGGCACCATTGCAAAATAGTTACCGCCTCCGGATCAGTCTTATGATATAAGGTCTCTTGTATCCATGGAGCCAGAAAAACAGTAGTAACGATAACCACAATTGAAAACAGCATTAACAGGTGGCGGCTGAATAACACCACTTCGTTTATACTTTTCCCGCTGCTCCATTGCCGGGCGATAAAAGGTAAAAGGAATGAAGCCACTAAATAGCCGATCATATTGGCTGCATCGAGTAACCGGTAAGCACCGGCATATAAGCCTGCTTCATAGGCACCATTTGTATGTATCCTTTCCAGCAAAAAACCATCCAGCCGGTAATGCATCGACATCAGAAAAATAATTACGGCAAAGGGCAGCACCGATTTGAGTAACTGCAGTTTCGGTAAGGTCTTTATCCGGAATGAAAAATTGAATCCTCTTTTCAGGAGAACGATCAGGACAACGGATACAGCAAACGCCGTACAAATTATTTGTATCAGTAAAAACCTGGAGATCGTCATTTCTCCTGCCAGGGAAGGAAACCAGAGAAAGCCACCGCATACCAATATCATTAATGCCTTATCCAATACAGACAGCCCCGCATCTGTTTTGAACCATTGTTTTGCAGTAACCATACTTCTTAAAAATACAAACCCGGAAGTCAGTACCTGAATGGCTATTACACTCCCGAGAATATTCCAGTTCCTGATCCCGGATAACACCGCAACGCCACTTACAATAACCGCATATAGTATTGCAAAAAGAAGTTTAATAAAAAGAAAGCTACCGGTCCTGTTACTAAAATTTCCATCATTGGCTGCTAACTGGCGATTGACATATACAGATACTCCCCAGTCCAGTAAAAAACTGAAAACAATGGAAAAATTAAGCAGTGAAAAATAGGTGCCGTATATTTCTGTTCCGACGGTGTTCTGTACCTGCCGGTCGATCCCGAATATCCAGAGGGGTTTGATGATTACATTCAGAATAATCAGTAAACCGAGTGAAGAATAAAAAGCCTTTTCCCGGCCTTCTCCGATAGAGGAGGACATTGGCACAGAGCCCTTGCTGATCAATGTGTCATTATCTGGTTTTTGTTTTCTTTCCATCCGTGGGGTAATTCAAAAAATAGAAAATCGGGAGCTACCAGTATTGTGCAAATGCCAAGTCCTCATTCGGAGGTTTTGGGAGGCTTGCATTACATCACTTTTACATTGCGGCTAAAACTTTCTTCCAGTGAGATAAATGTCTCTGTCCGTTCGATCCCTTTTATTTTCTGTAACTGGTCATGCAGCACAAACCGCAATTGTGTAATATCCTTACAAACAATTTCAGCAAACATGCTATAGTTTCCGGTAGTATAATTCAGGCGTACGATCTCGGGTATCTTTTGGAGGTCTTTGGCCACCGAATCATACAAAGAACTTTCCTTCAGGTAAATACCGATAAAAGCAATAACATCATAGCCCAGTTGCTTCAGATCTGCTTTCAACCTTGTACCTTTAACCACTCCGGCTTCCTGTAATTTTTTGATACGAACATGAATGGTACCTCCGGAGACAAACAGTTTTTTTCCAAGTTCGGCATAAGATATTTCTGCATTCTCCATCATGTGGTGAATGATCTGAAGGTCCAGTTTATCCAAATTTAATTTAGTGGCCATTTTGACTATTGATTTTAGTGAATATTCATAATAATTGACAAATATTTGAATATTTTCTATATTTTCCAAATATTTATTAGAAAATTTGGAATGAATTGGGTCATTTTCCTATATTTGTTCCATCAAGTTCTTAAAATAACAAGACACACACTGTGGGGTGATGAAATGGCGTAAGCCTGGCAGACATGCCCTCTTGTCTCGGGGGTGGGGATTACAGGATAAACGCTGCATAACGCCGATCCGCCGACGGGCGGACCGACTGGGGTTGACCACCAGTAGGTTGAGAGTAGCACTCTCTTTTCATTTGTGCAGCAGCTAACTGCCCCGTGGAGGTTCGATCCCTCCCCCTACAGCAATCTTTAGAAAAGCCTTTGTTTAATTACAAAGGCTTTTTTTATTTCTTAAGGCAACTTGTAAAAAAGAAATAGCCGAAATTTAGGGCATGAAAAAAATCACCTTATCCCTGTTTGTACTCTTTTTCGGATTGATAGGTAATGCGCAAAAAGACAAAGTATATTCCTCCCTCGAGGAAGCCTTAAAGAACCCTTCGGAAGTTTTTATTCTGTCGTTAAATGATAAAAAGCTTACAGAAGTTCCAGCAACTATTACTCAATTCGGTAATCTTACTTCCCTTGACCTGGCCGGAAACAAACTTAGCTCGGTGCCGGAGAGCCTTACACAATTAAAAAACCTAACCGAACTCAACCTCAGTAACAACCGGTTTAATACCATTCCTGAAACCGTTACCCGGCTGACAACCCTGACCGAGCTGGATTTTAGCAGTAATAATTTTTCTTTCCTTCCCGGAACCATCGCCAACCTTGTGAATCTCCAACGGCTTTACCTGAATAATAATAAACTGAACAGAATCCCTGACTTTATTTCCAAACTGGTTAACCTGACTGAAATATATTTTTATGGTAACCTGATCTCCGCCATTCCTGAAAGTATGACCAAACTGAGCAAACTGATTGAAATAGGTTTGGGTGGAAATCTCCTGTCTACCGTTCCTGAAAGTATTACCAATCTTGCCAATCTGAAATATCTGGCCCTGTCCTATAATCGTTTTACCAGCTTACCCGTCTGTGTTACCAAACTTGCCAATCTGCTCGTACTGGACTTAAATGGCAATCAACTTACTACACTTCCTGAAAATATCAGTCGTCTTACCAAACTGGAAGAGCTTTACCTGGAGTCAAATAAACTGGCTCTCCTGCCCGAGAGTATCACGCAACTGGGTGCCCTTACCATCATTAATATAAAAGAGAATTCACAGCTTAAATTATCACCGGCAGTTAAAAAATTTATAGCCGGCAAAAAAATATAACCCTGCCGCAACGTTTGCCGTTACTGCTCATTTCTGGTGAGAGCAACAGGTAAAATTTACTATACCTTTGCCGCCCATGGGCCAGAAAAAACAAAAAAGATTTGCAGAATTGATCACGTTTCCGAATGTACTCCAGTATCCAAAAGGGGTGGCGGGAACATGGAATTCCTTTTTCAGAAATGATCATCCTATCACCCTCGAACTGGCCTGTGGAAAAGGAGAATATGCTGTTGGTCTTGCCCAATTGTATCCCCAGAGAAATTTTATTGGTATCGATCTCAAGGGTAACCGCATCTGGGTGGGTGCAAAAAAAGCCCTGCAAAACAATTTACATAATGTTGCTTTCATCCGGACAAAAATTGACCAGGTAGCTGACTATTTTGCTGAAAATGAGGTTGCTGAAATCTGGATCACTTTTCCCGACCCGCAACTCCGGATGTCTAAAGCCAAAAAAAGGCTCACCCATCCAAAATTTTTACGTTTGTATAAACAATTCCTTGTCCCCGGTGGTTTACTACATGTAAAGACGGACAGCCCGGACCTGTACCGCTTTACCCGGACAGTTATTGATCTGTATGGTTGTGTTACACATACCGATTCAGACAATGTCTATACCGAAGCATCCATTACTGAAGAATTAAACATAAAAACACATTACGAATCGCTGGACATAGCCGGGAGTAACAGGATTCATTATCTCTGCTTTTCTTTACCCGAAAATCTTCCTAGTATAGAAAAAGATGATGAACTAAAACAACAATTGAAAGAACATGAAGGAACTGATTGAAGGAATAGATTATTACATTAATGCTGATGGCTATGTGGTGCTTACCGAAAAATATCATTTAGATAAAGGCTATTGTTGTGGTAATGGTTGCAAACATTGTCCTTATCAATATGAAAATGTGCCTGAACCCCGTCGAGGCTCTTTACTCACAACCCATAATAACAAAGGGATAAAACTTAAGTAATCAACTAATTCATCCCCTCCCTGGAGGGGCGAAAGTATCTCGCAATAAAAAATTCCCAGAATGGGGTGGGTTATTAAAATGCACTTATTTTTACCCCATGGCCGTAAAGAAAAAATCCTCTGAAAAGTTAAAGGCGTTAAAACCCTCCGGCAAAAGGGATGAAAACTTCTTTCAACTGGTTTTTGAAGTGGCCCGTCAAATACCCAAAGGAAGAGTTACTTCTTATGGTGCCATTGCTGCCTGTCTCGGCGCCAAATCATCAGCCCGCATGGTGGGTTGGGCCATGAATGGTTGTCATAATGCAAAATTAAACGTGCCGGCACACCGGGTAGTAAACCGCAATGGCATGCTAACCGGTAAATTTCACTTCTCCCCTCCTGAAAAGATGGAAAGATTATTAAAAAAAGAAGGTGTCAAAGTAAAGAATGACCAGGTGCAGGATTTTAAAAAAATTTTTTGGGATCCCGTGGAGGAGTTGAGCTTCTAATGATAATACGGACTGATCATCCAATACACCAGCACCCCAGTCACCGCCACATAAAACCAGATAGGCCAGGTAATGCGGACCAATTTTTTATGCTTGTCAAATTCACCTGTCAGAGCCCGGTACGCTGAAAAAAGAATAAAGGGAAGGATGATACCCGCCAATGGAATATGTGTGCCCAATAAAATATAATAGATCATCCGGCTGCTGCCAACTGCGGTTTTCTCCAGATCACTTACAATACCATCATGGTTTATATCCCCAAACCTGGTTTCACCCGCAAATAAATGGTGACAGATATAGCTTACTAAAAAAAGTACTGATAAAAACATAGCTGTGAGCATGATGTTTTTATGTAATTTAAAATTCTTACTTTTTACAGCTACCAAAGCAACAATTAATAATAGTGCCACGCATGAATTGATAAGGGCATTGGCTTTTGCAAACAAATGCACATCAAAGCCAAGGTTCACATTCAGTTTCACACGGCTTAATAAAACCACCGCTGCAAATACAATAGCTGAGAAAAGAAAAATAAGATTCCTCGCTTTTTTATCATTCTTACTCCAGGAAGCTTGCAGCATATTTCTTATTTTTTTCTGATAAAAAAGAACAATAATCCCACACCGAAAATGGCCAGTAAGAAAACAACGGCGATCAGTTGAAGTTTGCCATCAAAAAAACTTTTGCTTCGCGGGTCTTTTTCCATTGTCAGCAATACAAGGTCGTTGGAAAGTTTGGTAAGAGCTTCGGAATCCAGTCCGTTGTAATATCCCCTTACATGCCGGTTACTGTCAATCAGCACAAACCGGTCACTGTGAATAAAGTTAGTGTCAACGCCTTTTCCATCCACCAATCCTACTTTCATCTCTTCTATCACCAGGTCATAAATGGCTTTCTTATCCCCCGTAAGAAGCCACCATTGTTCCGGGTTAACCTGGTATTTATCGGCCCAGTATTTTAACCGTTCTACCGAATCTCTTTCGGGGTCAATGCTGAAAGAAAGAAAATGAACCTGTTTATTGGTTTTATCACCCACCCGCTGGCCATTGTGAATGGACTCGGCCATGCGCTTCATATTGAGGGTCATCCGGGGGCAGATCGTGGGACAATGTGTAAAAAAGAAATCAGCAATAATAATTTTTCCTTTCAGGCTATCCCAGGAAACGGGTCTGCCTTCCTGGTTGGTGAGGGTAAAATCAGCCAGGCGGTGCCAGGCAGTATCCTCTGCTCTTTTTCCATTCTTTGTTACGGATACCACCGAATCCGGTAAATAATGCCGGGGCATCGTAACTGCTGTTTCGCTTTTTCTTTTTACAATAAAATAAGCGGTTAATGGTAACAGCAATGCCAGCATCACTGCATATAGCGCTTTCTTGTTCACGGTTTCAAATTTTATCTCTCCCTTTTAATCCTATTTATCTACCATTGCCGGAGCCGTTAGCTCCCTCTCACCCGTAAGGAGGAACTGGGTGAGGTCAATAAAAAACCATTAAACCCAGAAACGGTTTAATGGTTTTGGTTCTATTAATTACCTATTGAATTATTCCTTTCCACTTTTTTCTGCCGGTTTCTCTTCCAGTTTCTCTGCAGCGCCATGCTTTTGCGGCATGGTCGTTTCTTTAAAATGCAAATCGTATTTATTACGAAGGTTTTTATAAGAATTACCCTCATAGATAAAGGCTATGATAAACCAGATAAACAGCATCAGCGGGACCACAATCGTCATGATCATATTCCGGATCTCATCACCCAGGTGCATGAATACTGAAACAATATAATAAGCCTTCGCCATCGTAAGGATACAAACCACGCCTTTAAAACAAAGTATCAGGAAATCCCGGTTTACATCACTTTTGTGCAGCGTATAGATGGTTAATCCAAAAGCCAGTTCTATAATCGTAATTACAGACAGCAGGATGGTTGTTTTCCGGATCCTTTTTTTAAACTCGGCATCGGAATGATGATGTTCAAAAGTTACTTCCGGTGATAGTGTTGCATGTTCCATATCGGTCAATTCATTTTATTGATGGTATACAAATATTAGATCAGGTAGAAACAAAGGAATACAAATACCCAAACCAGGTCCACAAAGTGCCAGTACAATCCGGCTTTTTCAATCATCAGGTAATGTCCTTTATTATGGAATACATTTTTTTGCGTCATGATCAGCATCACGATATTGATAATAACCCCGGAGAATACATGGAAACCATGGAAGCCGGTGATGCCAAAGAAATATCCCCCAAATGCAACCGGCCCTTTTTCACGGATATGCATTTCAGTTAAATCGACCAATTTTATCAATTGTGCATCAGACAAAGTTGACAATTCTGCAACTGTATTGGAATGATGCTGGCTATGTACCAAACTAACAAGTGTTTCATGGGACGTATTATTCAGCGCAGCTGTCAATTCCGGCCCATGTACCAGTTCTCCCCAGGGATTGCCTCTCATCGTCTGGCCGATCAATTCAATTTTACCATCAACAACTGTTGCCAGTTCGCCGGTGATCAGGTGATGCCACTCCCATGCCTGGCAACCCAGGAAGGCTAAACCTCCCACAATGGTCCAGACCATCCATTTCATTACGCCCTTTTTATCTCTCTTGTGACCGGCATGTACAGCCAGCACCATGGTAACCGAGCTGATGATAAGAATGAACGTCATTACACTCACAAACGCCAAAGGCAGGTTTGCATGACCCGCGCCCGGAAACGCATTGAACACCGCATTGGGGTCTGGCCAGAAGTTCTGGCTGAAACGGATAGAACCATACGATATCAGGAATGCACCAAATGTAAAAGCGTCACTCATCAAAAAATACCACATCATCACTTTGCCATACTCCAGGTTGAAGGGACTTTTGCCGCCGCTCCACCATTTGGTCTGATGTACTGTTGCTTGTGTTGACATATTTATTAAAATTCAAAATTTAACTCTTCAAAAAAACCGGCTTACCTACCACCGATAACAATAAAAAATAAAAGCAGATAAATCCAGAGCAGATCTACAAAATGCCAGTAGATCGCCGCCACTTCTACCGGGATGGAACTATAAAGTTTCATATTCCCGAAGAAAGCTTTACCGAACATTACCACTAACGCCACAATACCTCCCGTCACATGAATCGCATGTAACCCGAAAATTACATATAGAAACTGTCCGGCCCCGGAACCTTTAAACGTAATTTTTTGTGACCACAAATCCCCGAATCCCAGCCATTGCATCACTACAAAAGCTACTCCAAGTAAAAGTGTTACCCCGATCAGGATCCGGTACCTGTTCATTTCCCGCTGTTTAAAAGAACGCAACGCCAGCTGTATGGTTAGACTGCTGATAATAATAACAGCAGTAGACAACCAAAACACCTTAGGGATTGTCACCGGTATCCAGTTTGTCTGGTTGCTTTTTACAATAAAAGCACTGGTCAAACCGGCAAACATCATAACAATGCTCCCGATAGACACCCACATAATAAATTTGTGCGGGTGAATCCTGTTTCGTTGCTGATTGCTCACAATATCCATCACTTCTATAATTATTAAACTATGTCTTACTTAACAAAAGTGCCAGCATCACCACCGGCAGATACATATAACTTCCAAACATTACTTTCCGTGCCGAGCCTACATCCATCTTCCGATACAGGGTTACACACCTTCCGATCATAAATAAATTCGCAAGTCCAATCAGTACCAGGCTTATTATTCCCTGTGTAAAATGATAATTACACATACCTATATAATAAGGAGCTATGGTAACCGGTATCATCAGAACCGAATACATAATTGCCTGCATGGCGGTAAACTTTGTTGGTCCCTGATCAGCCGGTAATAATTTAAAACCAACGGAAGAATAATCTTTGTGTGACACCCAGGCAATTGCCCAAAAATGGGGAAACTGCCAAAAGAACTGAAACGCAAACAAAACCCAACCGCCAACGGCAAGATTATTATCTCCTGCTGCCCAGCCGATCAAACAAGGCAATGCTCCCGGAACCGCGCCTACCAATACAGCAATTGAATTTACTTTTTTCAATGGCGTATAAATAAATGCATACAGGAACAAACTAAAAGCCGCCAGGCCTGCTGTGAGCCAGTTGAAATAATTTCCCAGGATAAAAACACCCAACGCACCCGTGATTATGGCAAAAGCCCATCCTTCCGTTACGCTCATACGTCCTGCCGCTACCGGGCGTCTGGACGTCCGTTTCATCCGGGCATCCGTATCCTTTTCAACTACCTGGTTAATGGCATTGGCGCTTCCTGTAACCAGCATCCCACCTGCAAAGAGCAAGAATATCATTTTCCAGAAACTCACATAGCTTTCTGAGCCTTTTGTTAACGCAAAACTCATTACACTACTAAACACCACCATGATACTCAGCGAAGGCTTGATCAACAGCAAATAATCTTTAATCTTCTTCATTTCTGCCTTCGCATATTTTCAAAAAAACTTCAATCCAATTATTACTCACACTGTTTCCAAATTCTTTTTTATTGAGCCCCTTCCGGGGCAATCAGAAAGCCATAATTTTCAAAACTCTTAAAGTCCCCCTTGTGGGGATTTAGGGGGCCATCTAATGTTTGCTTTCATTTTCACCAATCGGCTCAGTCTGCGGAATAAATTCTCTTCCGTCTTTTGCATAGTCATAAGCCCAGCGGTGTACTTCCGGAATTTCTCCGTCCCAGTTACCATGACCCGGACGAATAGGTGTTGTCCACTCCAGCGTATTGGCACCCCAGGGGTTTTGTGTTGTTACTTTTCTTCCTTTGAAAATGGAATAAATATAGTTGAACACAAACATCAGCTGCACAGCAAAAACAATAATTGAAACGATGGTAATCATTTTATCCAGTTCCGGGAAATCATTGAATGAAACCCAGCCTCTTTTATCCAGATAACGACGGGGAATACCGGCAAGACCCTGGTAATGCATCGGCCAAAAAATAAGATAAGAGCCAATCATGGTAACCCAGAAATGGATATAACCCAAGGTACTGTTCATGTACCGGCCAAACATTTTAGGGAACCAATGATACACTCCGGCGAACATACCAAAGAAGGAGGCTACCCCCATTACAATATGGAAGTGAGCTACCACAAACATGGTATCATGCAAGTGTATATCAATCGTGGAGTTTCCAAGAAATATACCGGTTAGACCTCCGGAAATAAACAAGCTTACAAAACCAATTGCAAATAAAGTTGACGGTACAAACCGGATATTCCCTCTCCATAATGTTGTAAGCCAGTTAAATACTTTTATGGCCGAAGGCACCGCGATCAAGAGTGTGAGTAACACGAATATTGAACCCAGGAATGGATTCAATCCGGTTACAAACATATGGTGCGCCCAGACGAGGAAGGCAAGAATGGTGATGGCAAACAAAGAACCCAGCATCGCCATATAACCGAAAATGGGTTTACGGCTGTTCACAGATAATATTTCCGACACCATTCCCATGGCTGGTAATAAGATGATATACACTTCCGGGTGACCCAGGAACCAGAACAAGTGCTGGAACAGGATGGCACTACCGCCTTCATTTGGGAGTATTTCACCATTTACTACTATATCACTCAGGTAGAAACTTGTACCCAGGTTACGATCGAATAACAATAAGATCAATCCGGATAATAAAACCGGGAATGACAATACACCCAGCACAGCGGTAAAGAACAGGGCCCAAACGGTCAATGGAAGCCTGGTCATACTCATGCCTTTTGTACGCTGGTTAAGAATAGTGGTGATATAATTCAGACCACCCAGCAATGAAGACACTACAAATAGCGCCATACTGACGATCCACAAATCCATTCCCAATTTAGAGCCAGAAGAAGCCTGGCCTAAAGCACTCAGTGGGGGATACACGGTCCATCCTCCGGAGGCGGGGCCTGTTGAAATAAATAAAGAAGATATCATAACCACGCTGGCTAAGAAGAAAAACCAGTAAGAAAGCATATTCAGGAAAGGTGCAGCCATATCTCTTGCCCCGATCTGTAAGGGAATAAGAAAATTGGCAAACGTTCCGCTTAATCCGGCTGTCAATACAAAAAACACAAGTACTGTTCCGTGCATGGTTATCAGCGCATAATAAAATTCCGGTTGTATCTGTCCGCCTTTGGCCCAGTTACCAAAAAAAGTTTCCAGGATGGGAAATGACTGATCGGGATAACCCAACTGCAATCTGAAAAGAACCGAGAATAACCCACCGATAATGGCCCAAACTATACCCGTGATCAAAAACTGTTTAGCAATTGTTTTATGATCCTGGCTAAAGATATACTTGGAAACAAACGATTGCTTGTGATGACCATGATGTCCATCATGGTGTGCCGCATGTGCAGTGGCTAATCCGGAATGTATATTCATTGCTTCACTCATACTCTATTAGTTTATTGCCAACTTTCGTTGCTGTCTTTTTTAATTTCTCATTTTCATTTGTGTCTTCGCTCCTGTGGCAGACACATTACTAATTACCGAATCCTTTTTAACCGAAGGGTCTTTATCCGGATTGGCAACGAGGTATTGTGGTTTTTTGCCAGCCAGCCAGGCATCAAATTCCTCCTGTGTTTCTACTACGATCACGCCACGCATACTATAATGTCCTTTGCCGCACATCTGGTCGCAGGAAATCTCGTATACAAAATCGGGTTTACCTGTTTTCTCAATCATTTGTTTGGTGGTGAATCTTGGGGTAAACCACATGGTCGTTGGTGTGCCGGGTACTGCATCCATTTTCATCCGGAAATGTGCCAATCCCACATCATGGATAACATCTTTGGAATTAATAACCAGCTTAACCGGTTTATTTACGACGAGGTGCATTTCCTGTTCAACAAAAATGTCATCCTGGTTGTATTTATCGTCCCACAACTGACCAGCCGGGTTATTTTTTTCAGGACTTACATTCTTAAAATATTTTTTTCCCAGTACTTTATCATTTCCGGGGTAGCGAAACTCCCAGCCAAATTGTTTACCCGTAACTTCTACGATCATCGATTTATCCGGAGCATTACCCGTTATTTTATACCAGTAAAAGATGCCAAATCCAACCAATATAGTAAGAGTGATGGCCGGGATCACTGTCCAGATCATTTCCAGTTTATTATTATGGGGATAGTAGTAGGGCTTTCTGGTATCAGACTCCTGGTATTTGAAAGAAAACCAGAACAGGCAAACCTGTGTAATTATAAACACAACACCTGTCAGGGCGATGGTTATGTACAGCATACGATCAACCAAAATGCCATGATCAGATGCCGGCTCACCAAGAATCTTTCCTTTCAGCCTTTCATTGCAATAATACACACCAATCAATCCAATGACCAGAAATGCCAGCAGCATAAAGGCATTCACCTTATTGGTTTGCTTCCGGGCCTTTTCTTCGCCACGCAATACTGCCACATATTCACTGGCTTTGGCTATCTGAAATGTGATCAGAAAACCCAACACTAAGATTGCAACGATGAAAAATGTCTGCATAAACTATGTATCTAAATGTTTTCGTTGAGACGCAAAATATTGCACCTCCCTACGTATGATGAATCAAACTTTCCTTTACAAACGGATGATTTTTCGCCAACAGCGGCGCTTTGCTTAAGGCCCTGCCGGTTACGAACATAATCAATCCTGCAAAACCCAGCGCCACGCCAAAATCATATAATATCATCGGTACCTGTGTCTCCCCGGTTTTAGGATCTGTTAACGGGCTCGGAAATACCATCTGGTAAAAATCAAGCCAGTGCCCAAAAATAATCAGTAAGGCCATGAAGGTCACCGTAGAATAATTTCTCTTGGCCCCCCGGCGCATTAATATTAACAACGGTGCCAGGAAATTAATAATAAACATAATCCAGAAAATACCGCTGTATACGCCCTGTGCCCTTGGTTTGAAATAGGTTGTTTCTTCCGGTATGTTGGCATACCAGATAAGCATAAACTGCGAGAACCACAGGTAAGTCCAGAAGACAGAAAAGGCAAACATGAATTTTCCGATGTCATGTAAATGCTCTTCGTTGGTATATTCAAGATAGCCGCTGTTTTTCAGGTATACGACAAACAAACATATTAACGCCATCCCGGCAACAAATGTACTGGCAAAAGTATACCAGCTATACATCGTGCTGTACCAATGTGCATCAATACTCATCAGCCATAACCAGGGAATAGAAGACATAACTGTTAAAGCAAAAACAACGATGAACAAAGCAGCCCAGACAGTATTATTCCAGACATATTTTTTCTTTTCTTCGTTAGTGGCCAGAGGCTTGTCATCGAGGCTGCGCGACAATTTTCTCATCTTCCAGCCCAACGCAGACCAGGCTACGATGGTCAGCACAGTCCAAAAGGCAAAGAAATTTTTATTTAAAAATCCTTTTTTGAAATTCAGTACCGGATCACTCTTTACATGTTCCACATTTGTCCAGTGATATATTTCATGATTATTTCCAAAGCAAATCAATAAAAGAATCACTCCGCAAATTGTTCCGATGACAGGGACCACAGCAGAGATCGCTTCGGGAACCCGGCGAAAGGCCATTTGCCAGCCGCCCCATGCCAGGGTGGTGGCACAAATAAAGAACATGGCTGCATTTACAACCAGCAAAAAATAAACGCTGTTCTGCAACAAAGAACCCCAAAAACGGGCTTGCATATTGGGATCATCCTTTGCACCCTGGGTTACATACAAGCCAATAATGGCCAGGACGCCGATAACCATCAGTGTCAGCGATATGGTGCTGTATCTTTTTGTTACTATAAATTTTTCCCTTATTGACATCAGTGTTCGTTTATGGATTCTTCAAAAACTATTTTGGTTTCTTCGCAGCTGCTGAATCAGCAACAGCTGCCGGTGCAGCAACAATGCTTGCTTGTTTTTCCTTTATATAATGTATGATCATCCAGCGTTGTTCCGTACTCAGTTGTGATGCATAAGCTCCCATCGTGTTCCTTCCATAAGTTACTGAATGAAACATAGTACCCTCCGCCATATTAACCACCACCGGGTCAGTTAATAAATTCCTGGGTGCTGCTGGGAACGGACCTTTTCCGCCATTCCATAAAGGACCATTACCATCCAGTTTTGTTCCGTGACAAATACCACAGTTAACCAGGTATAATCTTGCTGCTTCAATAAATTTTTTGGCATCTAAGGGTGGCAACGGGTTAATAATATTCTTAGAAGCCGCATAACCCGCCGAATCATTTTTCAATTCATAAGCGGCCATATCACCACGGGCAATAGTTCCGGTCACCGGCATGGCTGTATAATTCACGCCCTCTTTTTGCAAACCCTCCGTAGATGAATACGTTTCCAAAGCACGGCTGTAAGCCATGTCCGGCATATAAACACGGCCGGGGCTCCGACGTACTTTGTTGCAACTTAACATACCCGCCATCATCGTTGCACCTATTGATATAATCCAAAATTTTTTCATCCTAGATAATTATATAATTAATTTTGAACTGCTTATCCTTTTCTTTCAAACCGTTTTGTTTCTTTATCATAACGCCCCAGCCACCAGCCCGTTTCCTTATACTGCACCTGTACATCAGTTGCCCCAAGGCTCTGTAAAAAACTCATGGCATCTCCATCATTTGTTTTATCCGTACACTCCAGCGCCATTAAAAATGTGTCGTCTGTTGTTCGTGTGTTGAAATGATCTTTTCGTACAAATGGTGCCAACTGGCACAGGTAACAAAAAGTAAGTACCATCCCTACCGAAGCAAACAATACGGTTAATTCAAAGGTGATAGGAATCCAGGCGGGTAAGGAAAAGAATGGTTTACCTCCAAAGTTCTGCTGCCAGTCTACCGTCAATGCCCAGGTAATAAACCCAACAGCCGTGGCGGTACCGGTAATTCCATATATGAATCCTGCTGTATGCAGGCTGGTATCCCGGAGACCCATGGCTTTATCCAATCCATGAATAGGGAATGGGGTAAAGATGTCATGAATCTTATACCCGGCCCTGCGGGTCTTATGAACGGCAGGGAACAATACCGCTTCATCATAAAAACATCCCGTGATAAATTTTTTTACAGCCATTTTATTTTAGCTTTTAGCTGCCAGCCGTTAATTGCTGGCTTAAAATCTTTATTGTGTCAATATTCTTTTATCATTACAGATCGCTATCGGCCCCGGGCTGATAACAAACCATTTTTCACTAGGCCCCATGGTCGTGTCCATGCTTCTCACTAAACTCTTCCGTGTTTTCTTTCTCTATCACAACCATATTCTCCTTATAATTTTCACCGCTTCTTTTTAATATATGTTTGATCTCTGCCAGGGCAATTACCGGGAAGAATTTGGAGAACAGAAAATAGCAGGTAAAGAACAACCCGAAAGTTCCCATATAAAATCCAACCTCCCAGATCGTCGGTGTATAATAAGTACTCCAGGCACTGGGCAGATAATCCCGGTAAACAGAAGTAACGATGATCAC
>JADKKH010000003.1 GCA_016720585.1 Chitinophagaceae bacterium
CTCTTGGAATCCTGGTAGAAATCTTTTGCCGTTCGTTTTAAATACTGGTTTTGTTGTTCCCTGGAATTGGGTTATTTATGGCATTTTTATCTGCACTTTGGTGGGATTGGTGGCAGGTTTGTATCCGGCAATCAAAGCCGGTAAACTCAACCCCATTGAGGCTTTACGGTATGAATAAACTTCCCGGATCTGGCGGCAAACCCGGTTTGACCTATTGTCTCTTATAATTCTTATCAATTTTTTTCTCCCGGACTTGTTCCATTTTGAAAAATTCCTTAACTTGACCTCCTTCTCAAAAAATATAGAGAGGGGATTTTTTATAAACTTTTTCTTAGCATTGTAACTCTGAAAAAGTTCGTATTTAACTTTGCAAAAACTTAAAATTAAGATCATGGCAGAAATTAAACCAACTGCATCCGTTAAGGCAGCATCGGTACAAGCAAAGAAGGAGTAATGCTATCTCATGGATTGCCCCCACCATGTTTTGTATCATCGCTGGTTATAGTATCTGGCGGTTTATCCTTGGAGATCCTAAGGGATTTGAAGTGAAAAGTGAAGGCTTTCTGGCCCGAACATGCCAAACCTAAAGATGCCTTACAAGGTTTTATGAAGGAGGAGTATTGTACCCCTGCTGATCGGTATGTTACTTATGGTAATTACGTTTTCTATTGAGCGGTATCTAACTATCCGTAAGGCTTTAGGCGGTGGTTCTATTTCTGATTTTATTCGTAAGGTGCAATATCACCTTGCCAGCCGTCCCTTTGTGGATGCTGCTCTGAGTGAGTGCGACAAGCAACGCGAATCTATCGGTAATGTAATAGAAAGCCAGTTTACGCCGGTACAAAAGAAATGATCAACGAGCGGAGGTAAGCACTGACCAAAAAGTGATTTCTATTCAAAGAGAGAGTAAGAGGAGGCTACAGGCTTATGAACTTCCGATGCTGCGGAAAAACCTGGTGTTTCTTTCTACCATTACTTCGGTAGGTACGTTGAGCGCCCTGCTCGGTACGATCGTGGGTATGATTCCGTCATTCTCTGCCCTGGGTGCTGAAGGTGGTGGCGGTGCCGCGAGGGCGTTGGCGATAGGTATTTTCACACAGGCCCTGTATAATACCGCATTGGGTATCGGAACTTCCAACGTTGGCGTTAAGGATGTATAACGTATTTACTACCAAAATAGATTCTATTACCTATGGCATAGATGAATCGGGTTTACGCTGACACAAAGCTTTGCTTCCTGTATAAATAATCCGGGAAAAAAGGTTTTTTGTACAAAATTTAAAACCATTTTCATCTCAATTCTAAACTATTGTAAAAAATGCCAAGCGTTAAAATAAACAAGAAGAGTACGGATACAGATATGACCCCTTTTATGGACATAGCCTTCCCCTTATCCTTTCTTTTTTATCATGGCTACTGAAGTTCAATACGCCATAGGCAGTTCCGATTACTACTCCGAGTTCTGTTTTATGGCAAAAATTGCCGAAAACTAGTAAGTAATGATCACGGTTGACTCAAGTAACCGCGTTTATTTCTCAGGCTGTCTGAAGGACAAAACAAAATTTGATGCGGTAATCCAGGCACTTAACAGTAGTCGGAGTCTTGGTCTTCACCCGCTGAGATGGCTAATTTCAAGCAAACCTTTATGGTGGGGTGTGCCATTCGGAGGCCTGAAACAGTTATTGGCTATGGATCCTAAAGACCAAGGAAATCTTAAACAACCGGGTATTCCTGTGATGGACTCTGCCAATAATGAATTAGTCTGTGGATTGGGGCAGCCAAAACAGCCTTTGCAGGGGAAGCGTTGAATTACCTGATAAAAGGCGACGGCCAGTCAAAATACCCGGCTTTCGAGGCTGTTGTCAGTGCTTTGAAAAGAAATGATGAGTTTAAATATAACCTGGTTACAGCACTGGATGATGTGCCATCAAATCTGGAACTGGATAAAGTAAACAGGCGGCTAACTAAATAATATTAACAATTAAAGACCTCTTTATATGTCAAGTATAGATACCAGCAGTGAAGGTGGTGGTCACAAAAAAGGACCAGGTGTAAAAAGGCCAAAAACTTTCTACCGGGTGGACACTGACACCCATGGTGGATCTGGGTTTTCTGCTGATCACATTTTTCGTTTTACGGCTACCATGACTCCCACAACCCTGGACCTGAACATGCCCAAGGATATAAAAAATCCTGAGGAGCAGACAGAGGCTAAAGAAACCGGAGTATTGAGCATCATGCTTGGAAAAGGGAACCAGGTATTATTATGAGGAAAACTTGACCGTTGATGCCACAGGCAATAATTTTAAGCAAACCACTTTTTAAAGGCATCCGCCAGATCATCATCGACAAGAAAAAAGGATGTAACGGGCCGGCATGTACACGATGAGTCCTAAGAAAACCCGGGATAAAGCCAAAGAAAGAGGCGATCCTGAGTGGGAGAAATCCTGTTTGGACAGGGATTTTGTGGTGATCATAAAACCGACGAGATGCTACCTATACCAATACCGTGGATATTCTGGATGAAATGACCATCAACCAGAAGAACCCATGCCATGGTTAAAATCTTACCACAGGAATATGAGTTGATACAGGCCACAGAAAGGAATAATGGCATAAAATAAGCGGTGATAATTATGGAATTAATACTGCTGGTATCTAATTTAAAGTAACGTATGGAAGCCAACAAAATATTATCTGCCGACATTCTTGACCTGATCCCCGAGGACAGGAATAAAGATTACGGCGCCTATGAGTTGCGGAAAACATATAACCGCCGCATTACCCGTGCCTCATCATTACGGCTTCGGTGGCCTTATTAGCTTTAATTGGTTCAGTCCTGGCAAGTTCATTTGCGGGCGAAAAAACCAAAAATTCAAACAGCAGGAAATTAACCTGGCTGATATAAAACAGGAAGAAAAGAAAGTGATTCCACCGCCACCACCGCCTCCCCAAAGTGGAGCCTCCCAAAGTGGAAATGAAACAATTCACCCTCCGGTTATTAAAAAGGATGAGGAAGTGGAAAAGCCACCGCCCCGCAAGAAGAGTTAAAGATGCTAAGATTGATGTGGTTAACCGGAAGGTATCAAGGATGATAATATTGCCACCCGGTTCAGATAGATGAAGGCAAGCAGATTGTAGAAGAAAAAAAGAAGACGACGAGAATAAGATATTTGACAAAGTGGAAATTGAAGCCAGCTTCCCCGGTGGCGACAGCAATGGCGTCAGTACCTGGAAAGAAATGCCAATGGCTGGTGGCAACTGATAACGGCGCTCCCGGAAGGCACCTATACGACCGTTGTTCAGTTTGTAGTTGATAAAGAAGGAAATATCAGTGATGTTAGGTCATTAACAAATCATGGATACGGAATGGAAGAAGAGGCCATGCGGGTAATTAAAAAGGTCCCAAATGGAATGCAGCCGTGCAAAATGGCCGGCAGGGTAAAGCCTACCGTAAACAACCTATCACCTTCCAGGTGCAGGGCGAATAAAGAATATTTTCACCTGATTAAAATCCTTCAGTTGACACTGGAGGATTTTTTGTTTTTACAGGTTGGCCAATCAAATCTATTTTTGGTGAGATGATGAACAAACTTACAGGCTGGGATGATACGATTGTGGCTTTGGCAACTCCACCGGGTGTAGGTGCGATAGGGGTCATCCGGCTGAGTGGCAGCAATGCTATTACTATCGCTAATGAATTATTTCCTGCTAAAAATTTACTGATTCAGCCATCCCATACAATACATGTTGGATTTTTAAAAGACGCCGGAAAAGCCCTGGATGAAGTCGTTCTGTCTCTATATAAAAATCCCCGTTCATATACCGGCGAGGATGTGGTGGAAATTAGTTGTCATGGTTCTCCTTATATACAGCAGCAAATAATTGAATCCTGTATCAGAAATGGGGCACGACTGGCTAGCTTCAGGTGAGTTTACCCAACGGGCTTTTTTAAAGGGTAAAATGGACCTTGGCACAGGCGGAAGCAGTTGCAGATCTAATTGCATCCAATACAGCGGCTTCTCAAAAAGCCGCATTACATACAATCGGGGCGGGTTTTCAGAAAATTTAAAAGAATTACGGGAAAGGCTGATCCGTTTTTCTGCCTTGATCGAACTGGAGCTGGATTTTTTCGCAGGAAGACGTGGAGTTTGCTGACCGGAAACAGTTTTACGAATTGACCGGAGTGCTAACTGAATCAACCAATCAACTGGTTACTTCATTTGCACTCGGTAATGTTATCCGAATGGGGTCAGTGTGGCTATCATCGGCAAACCAAATGCCGGCAAGTCCACTTTATTAAACAGCCTCCTGAATGAGAACCGGGCCATTGTAAGTGATACCCGGGACAACGCGGGGATACCATTGAAGAAGTTATCAATATTGATGGCATCCTGTTCCGGTTAATTGATACAGCGGGGATTCGTCAGCATGCGGCGATAGTATTGAAAGTGCCGGGATAGAAAGAAGCCTGGAAAAAAATGAAACAGGCGGATATAGTATTGTATTTATTTGATGCCGCTGAAACAAAGGAAGAAGTGCAGAGCAGAAAATCAGATTTTGAACAACAGCAGCTAAATTATTTACTCGTAGCCAATAAAATTGATGTGGCTGGTGAAGAAACGGCCCGGGGTAAATTCGGGGAGATGGATAAAGTGGTATTCATTTCCGCCAAACTGCATTTACATACGGATCTGTTGAAACGAAGTATGGTGGATGTAGTGTTACAGGGACAGGTTCAGACGGAAAATACGATCATTACCAATGCCAGGCATTATCATGCCCTGAAAGAAGTAAGTAAATCATTGGATGAAATTAAAAACGGATTGGATAACAAACTGCCCGGCGACCTGCTGGCACTGGATATCCGCCGCTGTCTTTATTACCTGGGTGAGATCACCGGTGAGATCACCAATGAGGATCAGCTGGATTATATATTTTCGAAGTTTTGTATCGGAAAGTAATAATTGGATTCCCAAACTATTTTTTTTGTAAATTAATCAGATAGTCAAACAGGTTTGCTTCAGAAGGAAGTTGAAGCTTCTTACGCAAACGATACCGGCTGATTTCAACACCCCGGACGGAAATATTCATCAATTGGGCTATTTCTTTTGTTGATAAATTCATCCGCAGGTAGGCACAGAGTTTTAATTCATTGGGCGTGATCGTGGGATGTTTCTCCTTCAGACCAACCATAAAATCACTGTGTACTTTATCAAAATGTTTGGCAAAGCTTTCCCACTCTTTGTCCAGGTTGTCATCCTCCGAAAGGGTCTTGATCATTTTCTTAAGCCCGGCTGCCGCCAGGGTTTTCCAGGCCTTTCATAACATGTGATAATTCGCTTTTGATCTTGAAAGCAATTCACCTTTTTTACCAGGTGCATGGCCGAAGATGCCATTTCAGCGTTTTTAAAACTCATATCGGCTTCCAGCTTTTCATTACGCAAGGCCACTAATTTGCTTTCAGTTTTGTTCAGCTCCAATTCATGGATATACAGCAGTCTTTTTGTTCTTCCTCATATTTTGATTGTTGTTTACTGAATTTTTTCTTCTGACGTCTGTATAATAAAAATATGATTGTGCTCAACAGGAAAAAGGACTGATAATTTGGCCCAAACAGTCAGGTACCAGGGCGGGAGCATGGTAAAAGTGTAAGAAGCAGGAACGGATTCATTACCCAGGTTACTTCTTACTTTCACTTCGAATGTATAGGTTCCCGCGGGTAAATGGGTGTATTCTTTTTCAGTTCGATTGGTCCAGTCAGACCAGTTTTCGTCAAATCCTTTAAGCCGGTACCTGTATTCCAGATTTGACTGGTAACCGAAAAGAGAAGAAGAAAATTCAAAGTGAATGTTTTTCCATTGGTAACTAACTTCAGCAATGTTCCTGGGATCCTGGATCTGTTTTTCATTTACCTCCCTAAAATATCCTCCAAACAGCAGGCTGTCTCTTTTATTGATGATTCTCACAGATCGGATCTGTACCTGGAGATTTGGTATGGTTTGTTTATATTTTTCATAATTGATATGAAAGAACCCCTTTTCCCCGCCCAGGAAAATATTATTTTCATTGACCGGGTAAATAAATTCAAACCCGCTCAGCATTTTATTATTTAGTTCGGGTAAATAGATCAGGGAAGGTTCTTTACCGGTCAGGTCAATGACCCCCAGTGTTTTTTCATGAACAAACCACACATTCCCGGCTAAGTCTTCTTTCAGGTAGCGGATACTTTGGCCACCCAATATTTTTTGATAATATGGGGATTGTTCAAAACGATCTTTTTGGGGGTTGTACAAAAAAACACCTTTTTCTGTGGCGGCGACCACTTCGTTTTTAATTTTATATACGTGGTTGTTAAGTATGGAAGGCAGCCCGTTTTTTTCTGTATAGACCTTGACTACAAACCCTTCATTTGTACTCATGATTTTAAAAAGACCATGATAAGGATGCGACACCCAGATCTGATCCTCGGCATCAATGGTAACAAACCGTGATGATTCCTGGAAACCGGGAATTGGAGTACCCCCGATAAATCGCCCATTATTATAATTGAAGAGTTCCAGGCCATTATAATTTCCTGCAACAATTTTTGAAACGGGGAATACGGAAGAAAGTGGAACAAAATTCCAAAAACCCGGATTGGAGGAAATTAAAATGGCTTGGTTATCTTTTATTTCAAATGCTCCTTCATGGTGCCCCAGTAATAATTGATTATTGATTTCCGCGAGGGACCAGGCTTGGCCTTTTGTATTTGTTACCGGAGTAAAAATACCTTTACTGAAACTTAGATCCGGGGTGGGCTGAAGCACCACACTGAACAATCCATTTGAAGTGCCGATAAACAGGCGATTGTCATGGATGATGGACGTGTATCCTGATCCATCCTGAGTGGAAGGATTGATTTGTTTTATAGCGGTGTTATAGGTAATCAGATCAATTCCGTTATCAAGCCCCAGCCATAAATTATTTTGATTGTCCAGGAAAATGCTCAAAACATTATTGTTCTGCAAGCCTTCCTTTTTCGAAAAACTCTGGATCAGGTTTCCGTTCAGGTCAATGATATAAACACCACTATTATTGGTAGCTAAGGCTATCCAGCTATTATTTAATAAAGTGGCCGCATAAATTCGTTCACTTTCAAACAGCTGATTATTGGCGGAGGGCAGTTTTGAAATACCTGTTTCGGTAAGAATAAACAAGCCGTTCTTTAAAGTAGTGATCAGGGCACTGTCTTTCTGTATGGCTAAAATACCCGTAACAAGGTCATTTGCCGGTAAGGTATTTTTCTCCAGGAGTGGCTTCCAGATATTGTTTTCGAAATTCAGTAACCCTGTTTTGTTATCCTGGGCGTATAGATGGTTATTACATACTCCTAAATAGGACCATTCCGACAGGGCATTATAGGTCGCAACAGCTTCATTGGTAAATTTGAATATCTTATTTAGTGTCCGGAAGTAGATATCCTTTTTGAAAGTGAGAATATCCCAAACGTCACCAAAGGATCGGTCTTTGCCCGGAATAAATTGGGTTAACGAATGGTATTTCAGCTGACCATTGGAAGCCGGGGAAAAATAACCTAACTCATCCTGCCCTCCCACATAAATTTTATTATCCGAACTTATTTCAACGGATCGTACTACCGTTTTATTCGGAAGGGGGTAAAGATTCCAGTTTTTCCCATTAAAGGAAAGAAGTCCTTCATTATTCGCAACATATAGAATACCATTATTATCCTGTTTAATATCCCAGTTTTGAAGGCCACCGGAATAAGCCTGTTTAGAATAGTTGATTACGTCGGGTAGGCCAATTGTATTTTGGCAAAAAAGAGTTACCGGTAAACAAATAAGTAAAATCAGTGTTTTCATTCTGTAAAACAGAAATTATAGTGTGAATGTATAAAATAATTGGATGATGTAGTAATGATGAGGTTTAAATATATTGAAAATCAATTATTTATATTTTTAGATGTAGTAATGAAGTGGCAGTTTATTTTTTTGGTGTAGGGGAGGCTGATAATTTGCATCCCGGTTATTTCCTCTTTTTAAATAATAAAACGATTGCATATGAAAAAAATCTTTCAAGGATTTTTCCTTTTTCTATTATTATTGATCACTTCGGTATCAATAGCTCAGAACAAAACGGTTACGGGTAAAGTTGTTGGCGAAAAAGGAGAAGGAATATCAAAGGCGTCTGTAGTAGTTAAAGGAACAAAACTTGGTACATCTACAAACAATAATGGTGAATTTAGCCTTTCAGTTCCTGCCACCGCTAAAAATTTGATAATTAGCTCTGTAGAGTTTGAATCGAAAGAGGTTGCCATTACAGACGGCCCTCTGGAAATTACCCTTGTTGCTTCAGTTTCAAAATTGAATGAAGTCATCGTTGTTGGTTATGGTACACAAAAAGTAACCAAGGTTTCAGGGGCTATTTCTACTGTTAAAGCTGCTGATATCGAAAAACTGAAACCTGTAAGGACGGAGGAAGCGCTCCAGGGAAAAGCTTCCGGGGTTACGGTTATTCAGAGTGGTTCACCAGGTTCCAAGCCAACCGTATTAATAAGAGGGATACCTTCTTTTTCAGGTACTGACCCGGTAGTTATTATTGATGGGGTCCCTCAATCGCTGACTGACCTGAACTCAATTAACCCGGCTGATATCGAATCCATCAATGTATTAAAAGATGCGGCTACTACAGCTATATATGGGGTGAAGGGCGGAAATGGGGTAATCGTAGTTACCACAAAAACAGGAAGAAAAAATCAAAAAACGGAAATTGCACTAAGTAGCAATTACGGGATACAGGAAGTAATGAACACGGTCGGGGTTTTAAATGCTTCTGAATATGGTGCCATTATCAATGAAGGCAGTACAGTTTCAGGAGGTAATATTATTTTCCCGGATTTAAAAGTGCTGGGCGTAGGTACAAACTGGCAAGATCAAATTTTCCGCAGGGCGCCTATTCAGTCTCATAATATTACTGCAAAAGGGGGGAGTGAAAAAATGTCCTATTTTCTTTCTGTAGGCTATTTAAGTCAGGGCGGAATTATTGGTAAAAATGATCAGCTTAGCAACCCCGGTTTATTTGAAGGAAATAATAAATCCAACTTCAACCGCGGAAATTTCACCGCCAACCTCAATTTCGATCTGACTTCAAAATTGAAATTCATAATTAATACAACCGGGATCATTCTTGATTCAAAAGGCGTACAGGAGAATTCTTTTAATAGTATTTTAGGCAGTGCTCTGAATTATGATCCCACGGTTCCGGTTTATAACACGGTGCCGAATACAATAGGTCAATATGGTTTTAGCAATTTGCTCTTATCTGAAATATTTAACCCCCTTACCAAGCTGGATAATACGTACAATAAAAATATTGGAAGTAAGATTTACGGAAAATTTGAATTTCAATATGATGTGATCAAGAATCTTAAAATCACCACGCGTTTTGGATATACCAAATACGATGGTAACGCCAAAAGCTTTGCACCGCTTGTATTCTATGGTCTGAATAATGTAAATAATTCTATGAATGCGGATGGTTCGGCAGTAGTGGGAATACATAATAGTGTGGCACATGAAAAAGTAAGCAACTTCAATTATACCTGGGAAACCTTTGGCAATTACAATTTTAAAGTAAAAGAGAATCATAATTTTGAAACGGTCCTTGGATTTTCCATGGCAAAAGTTTCAGGCAATGCAGCCGGAGCCACCCGGCAGGATGTACCTTTCAATTCCTGGGAGTTTGCTGATTTTACCGGTGCCGTGGGAAATAATTCTGCAACAAACACCAACGCACTGGCAGGTTATTACTATCAGTATTTCAGACGCAATCTTTCTTTCTTTGCCCGGGTTAACTATGATTACAAGGATAAGTATTTAGCGTCGTTTACGGCCCGCAGGGATGGTTCTTATGCATTTGGTATCGATAACAAATATGCTAACTTCTTTTCAGGCTCATTGGGCTGGGTAGTTTCCAAAGAAGATTTCTTTCAATCTGATTTTATAGATTTCCTGAAAATAAGAGGAAGCTATGGAACCATAGGAAATGAAAATGTCAACCCCCAGTTTGTGGGCATTATCACGGGCGGACCAAGTTATGGTAACCCACCGAACAGTAATGGATATTCCTTCAACGATATATTTTACCCGGGGTCTACCGTGGGTTCCGCAGCCAATGATGCATTAAGGTGGGAAAAACAAATACAGTCCAATGCCGGATTCGAGATGACTTTCTATAAAAGGAAGTTTACATTGGCCGCTGATTATTTCCGGAAAAACGTCGATGGTTTATTGTTTACACCCTCTGCCTCTTTATACCTGGGAACAGTTCCTATTCCTACTGCCAATATCGGTTCTACAAAAAGTAATGGTATTGATGTGACACTGGGGTACACGGAAACAATTCGTAGAGCACTTAAACTGAATACTTCTTTGACGTTTACTACCGCTAAAAACGAAGTGACCTCAACCAATAGTGACGGAACGGCTAAAATCCTCGGTGGATATTATTTTAACGGGCAATCTCAAAGTGTGACCGTTTTTGAAAAAGGATTTACTCCGGGATATTTTTATGGGTATAAAACAGCCGGGCTGTTTCAAACGGCCGCAGAAGTAGCAGCAGCTCCTTCTCAACCTGGCGCTTTACCAGGTGATATCCGTTTTGTAGACATGAATGGTGATGGTGCAATAACCGCGGCTGATCAGACAAAGATCGGTGACCCCTTTCCGAATTTTACTATGGGATGGAGTTTGAACCTGGAATATAAAAATTTTGATTTCAACGCATTTACATATGCTTCTATCGGCAACGATATCTACAGTGCCTATGAAAGAAACTCAAACTATTCCAATAAATTCAGAAGTGTCTTAGCCCGATGGACAGGTGCAGGCACAACCAATGATGCACGAAATCCGCGGTATTCTTTTACTGATGGAAATAGTAATATCCGTGTTTCGGACAGGTATGTGGAAGATGGTTCTTTTGTTAAGATCAAGAACGTCCAGCTGGGTTATACGTTCCCGGCCTCTGTTACAAAAAAATTATTTAGTAAACTGCGTATTTATGCACAGGTAAAAAATGCTTTCACACTTACTAAATACTCAGGTTTTGATCCGGAAATATCCGGTGGGATCTTAGATTCCGGAATTGACCGGGGCGCTTATCCTCAGGCACGGACGTATTCTTTTGGTCTTGATATTAAATTATAAATCATCTACTAAAAATTCTTATAAAATGAATAAGATAACTGTAAAAATACTAAGCCTTGTTTTCCTGGGTATGATGTTTACCTCCTGTAAAAAATGGCTTGATTATAATCCCCATGAGGATTTTAAAATTACCGAACTCGATTATTTAAAGTCTGAATCAGACTACCGTACCATGGCGGTGAGTGTATATACTCCAATACAATGGCTGAACCAGTCGGTACCTGTTGGAGATATTGCATCCGATAATTCCGTAAGTGGTGGTGAAAACGCATCAGACGTTCTTTCGTTACAACAGATAGATGATTATACACATACACCGGTCAATTCAACATTAACCGAATTGTGGCAGGCTGCATTTGAAGGGATTAACCGGGCTAATTATATGAGCCAGTATAAGGCTACAAATCTGGCTGGTCAAACAGTTGATTTTGCAGGTAAAGATGCCTTGTACGGGGAAGTATATTTTTTAAGAGCCTACTACTATTTCCACCTGGTCAGATTTTTTGGAGACGTTCCTTTATTTACCGATAAAAGACTCAGTTTAAGCGAATCCAAGTCATTACAAAAATCTGCTAAAGCAGATGTTTACAAGCAAATTGAATTGGATTTAAACAGCGCTATCGCCGTATTGCCTGCCGTTCAGATTCAAAAAGGAAGAGTGACTAAATATGCGGCCCAGGCTTTATTGGGTAAAGTGCTTTTATATGAAAATAAATTCGATGCTGCAGCGGCCATGTTGGAGAATGTAATTACATCTAACGCTTTTTCCCTGGTAACAGATTTTGGATCTATCTTTTTAGCTACCGGCGAAAATGGTCCTGAATCCGTTTTTGAAATACAATATTCAAACACTTCGCCTTATTATAATTGGGGTGGTGTAACCCGGGGCCAGGGTAATCACTCCGTTCAGCAATGTGGAATCCGGGGATTAAACGGTACGGGTGGTATGCCCTATGCTGCCGGATGGAGCACCAATCTTCCTACACAAAATTTAGCTAATGCCTATGCAGCCGGCGACAAAAGAAAAGATGTTACCGTATTAAATATTGAGGCATATAAAGCCGCCAATCCGGCCTTCAATATTACGTACCAGGTAGCCCCCTTTAAAAATACCGGGTTGTACAACCAAAAATATTTACCCCGGAATGGAGAAACTTCCGGGCAGATTGAATTGAATTATCTGAATAATTTCAGAACAATTCGTTATGCAGAAGTATTGTTAATGGCTGCTGAAGCTAACAACAGGGCAACGGCAGCTAATGATACAAAGGCACAAACTTATTTGAACCTGGTAAGGCGGCGGGGATTTGGTGATCTTTTGCACGATATTTCTTCAACAGGTACCACTTTAAAACAGGCCATTTGGGATGAAAGAAGACTGGAATTGGCTATGGAAGGAGACCGCTTTTTTGATTTGGTAAGAACCGGGCAGGCTGTCTCAAAAATTACGGGATTTACAGCAGGGAAGCATGAAGTATTCCCCATTCCTCAACAAGAAATAAGTGTTTCAGGGCTGACACAAAACCCCGGTTACTAATCAATAACAACTAAAACTGAACGATTATGAAAGCATTGAAATATTTTTTAAGCTTTGCCTTTTTACTGGTAATTGCCGCTAGTTGTAAAAAAGAAGAAAACAATGATACTTCTTTTTTAGAGACTGCTGCGGCACCTGATAAATTGACTGTCTTATTTGAGATTACTCAGGACAATTCCGGGCTAGTAACCATTACCCCGGGCGGTGAGGGTATTTCCTTTTTTGAAGTTTTCTATGGCGACGCTACTACTACACCTGCAAAAGTTTTACCCGGTCAAAATATACAGCATACCTATGCGGAGGGTTTATACAATGTAAAAATTATTGCCCATAATGTTACAGGGAAAACGACCGAACTTATTAAGCAATTGACCGTTTCATTCCGTGCTCCGGAGAACCTGGTAGTATCAGCCGTAATAGACCCGGTTAATAATTTTAAGGTTAATGTTTCAGCTACAGCATTATATGAAACTAACTTTAGAGTTTATTACGGAGATGTGCCGAATGAAGTTCCTGTATCATTTTTAGAAGGCGCAACGGTTAGCCATATTTATGCGGCCGTTGGCGCTTATACCTTACGTGTGGTGGCATTAAGTGGCGGAGTTGCCACTACTACCTTTACGACAACTATTACCATTACGGACCCGGTGCTATTGCCTATTACTTTTGAATCCCTAACGGTTAATTACACGTTTACTAATTTTGGGGGTGGTGCTGTTACCAGGATAAACAACCCACAATCGAGCGGTATAAACACAAGCAGTAAGGTGGGCAGAATGGTAAAAAGCGCCCCGGAGGTTTGGGCAGGAAGCCTGATCAGCATTGGAACCCCGATTGACTTTTCGGTAAACAGGGTTTTTAGAATGAAAGTTTTTTCTCCAAGGGTTGGAGCAAAGGTTTTATTAAAAGTAGAAAACCAGACAAATGGCGGCATCTTTTTTGAAAAAGAAGTTGTTACCACAGTGGCCAATACCTGGGAAGACCTGGCATTTGATTTCAGAACTATAAATACCGCCAATTCTTATCAAAAAGTTGTATTGATTTTTGATAACGGAACACCAGGCGATGGATCTGCCAACTTTACATTCCTTTTTGATGATATCAGGCAAACGAATCAGATGCCTGTTGGCTTGTTAGCATTGCCCGTGACTTTTGATTTACCGGGTGTAAACTATGAGGTAACAGATTTTGGTAATAATCAGACTATTGCTGCAGTAGATCCTACCAATGCGGGTAACAACGTTAAAAATACAACCAAACCAAATGGCGCTGAAACATGGGCCGGAACTACAATTGGTGCTGGCTTTACAGCTCCGATTCCTTTTACAGCAACAAAAACTCAGATGAGTATAAGGGTTTATTCACCTGCAGCAGGTATTCGTGTAAGATTAAAAGTGGAAGACCGTACCCATAATGCCAGGTCGGTAGAAACCGAAGCAATGACACAGGCAGCAAATACCTGGGAGACATTGGTATTTGATTTTGCAAACCAATCATCCGGAACAGCAGCATTGAATCTTTCCTATACATACGATATGGCCTCTGTCTTCTTTGATTTTGGAATTGCAGGAAACGGAAAAGTATTCTTTTGGGATGATGTTAGTTTCCTGGCGACCAACGTAGTTCCTAATTACCTGGTACTGCCTTTGGATTTTCAATCAACCACTTATCCTTATCCGTTTATTAATTTTGGGGGTGGTAATGTCACCGTTGTAAATAATCCGAATGCAACGGGCATCAATACGAGCACCAAGGTGGGCAAAATGGTAAAAAATGCACCCGAGATTTGGGGGGGCAGTTTTATTGAATTGGTAAACCCGATTAATTTTTCAGTATTAAGAACCTTTAAAGTAAAAGTATATTCCCCGAGGGTTGGAGCCAAACTGCTCTTGAAAGTTGAAAATTCCACTAATGGCGGTATTTTTTTCGAAAAAGAGGCGACCACAACTACCGCAAATACATGGGAAGAATTAACCTTCGATTTTTCAGCCATTAATGTCGGTAATTTTTATTCGAAAGTTGTTTTGATTTTTGACTTTGGAACAGTCGGGGATGGCTCACCAAATTTTACCTATTATTTCGATGACATTAAACTTAATTAATATTAAAATAGAGTAATCATGATAAATAAATTAAAATCATTTGCCCTGATCTTCCTGGGACTATTAATTGGCTTTGCCAGTTGTAAGAAAGAAAAATATTCCTTTGTTGGAGATATTAAGGCGCCAACTAACCTGGTCTTAACCGCTACGGTGGTTGGAGTTGATGCCTCTAACCCAAATGGAAATGGAACCGGTAAAGTAACTATAAACGCCACTTCCGAAAGTGCGCTTACATACAATATTGATTATGGTGACGGGACAACGGAAGTGGTTCCTTTCGGATCAATCACTCATAAATATACGAACCCAGGGACCGCTACTTATATAATCCGGGTTAATGCAATAGGTACCGGGGGATCAATAACTACCATCAGTAAAAAGTGTTACGGTATTTGTTGCTTTTGTGATCCCCGCACCAATCATTGCGGCTCTTACAAATGGATCATCAAGGGTTTGGATTACCGATAATGGAGCTCAGGATCATTTTGGCGTAGGAGCATCAAATTCCTTTTTTCCTAATTATTACGGAGCCGCGCCTAATACCCGGGAACCATGTGCATATGACGATGAAATTACTTTTTCGAAAGATGCGATTGACCGGATATCTATGACGGTTGATAATAAAGGAACTTCTTTTTCTATAGGCGCTGCTACTTCATTTTATGGGTTTGGTGGGGAGATGGATGCTATCCAATTAACACGGGTGGAACGAAACTGCTTGCTTTTTCAGATGCGACTTCGGGCTCTACGCCTGCCAATTCTACACAGATTCAGTTTAAAGTACCGGGTAATGGTATTATTAATTTTGGAACCGGTGGGGTAACCTATGAGATATTGTCCTATACCGCTACGACTATGTTTCTAAGAAATATTGGCAGTGACGGTAATTCGTGGTATCAAAAATTAAAAGTAAAACCATAATATGGTGATGCATTTATCAATTTATTTGCTATCCTTTATTACACTTATTGCTTCCTGTAGCAAAAAGGATACTCCGGGCAACAATAATACGCCCCCTTCAAATCTTACTATAAGTGCCGTTGTTAGTACAAACAATAGCGGAAATGTTTCGTTTACAGCTACAGCTACCAATGCGGTTACCTTCGATTATGACTTTGGCAATGGCGTGTTTCAAACAGTGGCTTCGGGTGTGGTAACCTACAGATATACTGCTTCTGGTACGTATACGGTGAATGTCGTGGCCAAAAGCGCCTCGGGACTAACGATATCAAAAACCACCCAGGTTACCGTGGTCGTTACTTTATCCCTGATCTGGTCCGATGAGTTCGACGTACCGGGTTCACCTGATCCGTCTAAATGGGGATACGATATTGGTACTGGCAGCGGAGGGTGGGGTAATAATGAATTACAGTATTATACTTCCAGACCTGAAAATTCGGTGGTACAGGAGGCGTTTTAAAAATAATAGCCAGTAAGGAAAATTGTAGCGGTAGCAGTTATACTTCAGCCAGGCTGCTTTCAAAAAATAAGTTTTCATTTAAATATGGTAAAATAGAAGCAAGGGCAAAGATCCCTGCTGGTGTTGGTACCTGGCCGGCGATATGGATGCTGGGGAATAATATCAGTACTGTGGGATGGCCCAATTGCGGCGAAATGGATATTATGGAACACCGGGGGAGCGAGTTGAATAAGATATTTGGCACACTCCATTATCCCGGGAGATCCGGTGGTAATGCGGATGGTAATACAAAGCTCATTACCAATGCCACCACTGAGTTTCATACCTATTCGCTGGAATGGACAGCCGCTTCCATTAAGATATATGTCGATGACCTGTTGTTCCATACCGTTGCTAATTCAACCAGTATACCTTTTAACCAGGAGTTCTTTTTTATATTAAATGTGGCTATGGGGGGCAACTTTGGAGGTCCTGTTGACCCGGCCTTTACCACGGCTACAATGGAAATAGATTACATAAGAGTTTATCAATAATACGTTGTCCAATTGTAATGATAATTTTCCGGATTGATTTCGTGAAATGAAATAAGAGTGATAAATGGTATGAAGCCGGGTCGTTTTATTCCTGTCTCACAGCAATGCAGTTTTTTATATAAGCAATCATTAATTAACGGATCGTATTTACTTTTTCAAGTTTATACCTCCGTTTTTTTATCCTTCTAAAGATTTAAAACACGTAAATGAATTATCAATTTGTACACAGGAAAAGTATGATGATTGCCTGTTTTTGTTTTTACATGTCATTTTCTTCCGGGGCTCAGAATAATAAACCTTCTGATTCCATTGAATCCAGGATCAATGCGCTTCTTCAAAAAATGACCCTGGAAGAAAAAGTTGGGCAGATGAATCAATACAATGGTTTTTGGGAAGTAACAGGCCCGGCTCCAAAAGAAGGTAATGCAAAACTAAAATATGATCACCTGAAAAAGGGCCTGGTGGGCGCGGTATTAAATGTAAAAGGTGCTGAGAATGTAAGAAAACTGCAAGAGATTGTAGTAAAAGAATCGCGTTTGGGAATTCCGTTACTTTTGGATTTGATGTAATACATGGACACAAGACATTATTTCCTATTCCGTTGGGAGAGGCTGCCAGCTGGGATCTGGAAGCCATTGAAAAATCTGCACGCGTGGCTGCTACTGAAGCATCAGCCGTTGGTATAAACTGGACTTTTGCTCCTATGGTTGATATTACCAGGGATGCGCGTTGGGGCAGGGTGATGGAAGGCGCAGGGGAAGATCCCTATCTGGGATCAAAAATCGCAGTAGCAAGTATAAAAGGTTTCCAGGGAAATGATTTATCCGCATCCAATACGATCGCTGCCACGGCAAAACATTTTGCCGGCTATGGTTTTGCGGAAGCCGGGAGAGACTATAATACCGTTGATATAAGTACCTCAACATTATACAATATTATTTTACCACCCTTTAAAGCAGCTGTTGATAATAATGTAAGAACCGTGATGAATTCATTTAATGTAATGAACGGAATACCGGCCACTGCAAATAAATTTTTACAACGGGATATCTTGAAAGATAAATGGCTTTTTAACGGTTTTGTAATCTCGATTGGGGTTCGGGGCTGAAATGATAGATCATGGTTTTGCCAAAGATCTTAAACAGGTGGCCGAACTATCTGCTAATGCAGGGAGTGATATGGATATGGAATCATATGCATATGTAACACATTTGAAAGAATTGGTTGAGACCGGGAAAGTCGATTTAAAAGTTGTTGATAATGCTGTAAAAAGAATATTGCGGGTAAAATTCGAACTGGGTTTGTTTGACGATCCATACCGGTATTGTGACCCTGCTAAAGAGAAGGAATTGATTTATCATCCGGATCACCAGGCTGCGGCATTGGATATGGCTAAAAAATCAATGGTGCTCTTGAAAAACACCCCCCTGCCGGGTCAGGAAATACCGCTTTTACCATTGAAGAGAAGTCAGCAAAAAATCGCCGTAATAGGTGTGTTGGCCAATGATAAAAACAGTCCTTTAGGTAGCTGGCGTATTGGGTCTGATGACAATAGTGCTGTTTCTGTTTTGGAAGGATTGAAAAAGTATACAACTCATGTTACCTATGCTAAGGGAGCAGATTTAGTGGTAGGTAATACTGATTTTATTAATGAAGTAAAAATTAATGAAACAGATAAAACGGGGTTTAAGCAGGCCATAGAACTTGCGAAAAAATCTCAGGTTGTAATAATGGTTTTGGGGGAGCATGGTTTTCAAAGCGGGGAAGGAAGGAGCAGAACTAAATTAGACCTGCCTGGTGTGCAGCAGGAACTCCTTGAAGAAGTTTACAAAGTGAATAAGAATATTGTACTGGTTTTGATGAACGGACGGCCGCTGACCATTACCTGGGCCGATAAAAATATTCCTTCAATTTTGGAAGCCTGGCAACCGGGCTCCCAAAGTGGACATGCTATTGCACAAGTATTGTTTGGAGATTACAATCCGGGCGGGAAAATTACCTATGACCTTTCCCAGGAGCGTGGGTCAGGTACCTATATACTACAATCATTATTCTACAGGAAGACCCGGACCAAAGAAAGAAGTCTTCTGGTCCCACTATGCAGATGAAAGCAATGCGCCACTGTATCCTTTCGGTTTTGGTTTGAGCTATACGCAATTTGAATATTCGGATCTGAAAATCGATGCGGGTAATCCTAAC
>JADKKH010000004.1 GCA_016720585.1 Chitinophagaceae bacterium
CCTCATATTCTTTCTCCTGAAACTTTAAAAGAAGTATTTGAAATAAGATTAGTATTGGAGATAGGAATGGCTGACCTTCTTTTCCATCGAATAACAAAGGAAGATATAAAAAACATTACATGAAATTGTGGACGATGAACCCCCAGCTACGCAATACCATTTATTTAATGTAGAACATGAAATTGCATTTCATGGAAAGCTTTATGAAATAACAGGTAATGAAACTTTAAAGAAATTCCAAAAAATGTTACTGCCTGTTTTTGATTATGTACATAATAGCGGTTTGCTGAAAAAGCAGGCTTTATTAAAATGTTTATTTCCCATAAAGAACTGGTGGGTATTTTAGAAAATGGAACTCCGGAACAATTCAGAAATGGAATGCGGGGTCACCTTGAAAATCATTTTATCAGGCTGTTTGACTTAACCTAGGCTATTACGAGTTCTTGTTTCTAAAACTGGGTTTTGAATCTTAAAATTTTCCATTAATCGTTTCATATCATCACTCACTTTTCTATCTAAAATTTTTGCATAGTGCTGAGTGGTCTTAATACTTCTGTGGCCAAGCATCTTACTTACACTTTCTATTGATACCCCATTTGTAAGGGTTACAGTGGTGGCAAAAGTATGACGGGCAATATGAAAAGTAAGCACTTTTGTAATGCCACAGACATCTGCAATTTCTTTGAGGTAGCTATTCATTTTTTGATTGCTGAGTACTAGCAGCAAACTTTTTCATTAATACACTGAGGATGGTTTTTATATTTATTCAAAACTTCCTCTGCCATTGGCAGCAAAGGAATATTACTTTGTGTATCTGTTTTTTGCCTGCTGGTAAAAATCCATTTCTCCACGTCTATACCCACACCAATATTATTACGGGTTAACTGCTTTACATCTATGTATGCCAAACCTGTGTAGCAACTGAATATGAAAATGTCCCTCACCTGGTCAAGCCTTTCAATGGTAAATTCTTTTGCAGCAATGGCATCAATTTCTTCCTGGGAAAGAAATGCTCTTACTACTTCTCTGAACCTGGACTTATAATTTACAAATGGGTCCTTATCAAGCCAGCTATTTGAAATACAAATGCGGATTATTTTACTGAAATTCTTTAAATACTTAACTGCTGAATTGTTATTGCATTTGCGGACACTACGTAAGTAAAACTCAAATTCGGTTATAAGGCATGGTCTATCTTTCTGATGTCAATATCAGAAAGACCATATTTCCATTGCAAAAAATTCGATTGTATGTTTTAAGCTGTTGTGTACCGGCACAAAGTGCCCTGAGTGAAAACTCTTACCTAACAGTATTTTGATTTTATTGTTATGGTCTTAAAAATTGGAACCAGCATTCTAGGTTTTTCAGCTACACTAAGAAGCCTGTTTTGAGGTTTTCTGTGGTAACTGGTTCTTTGTCTTTCAGTAATTGATGTTGAGCATCATAAACCTGTTGTTCCAATGTTTTTAGATAGGCATTGATTGTTCGTACATCTTCAGCTACACCATTTACTTTTTGTGCATGGCTATTCCATTTATCCGGTTGAATATATCGTTTTGCTGCAACCTCGGTTTGCTTACCATCAATAGTAATGCGTAAATAAATGGGAGCTGTGCCGTTGGAAATGGCTTTTGACCTCTTTACATAAAAGAGTAAACTTAAAGGTTTGTTCATGGTGTGGCAACCTTTAAAAGTTGTAAAATTATTCTTTACCACACCTGTAAACAAGATGTTCAAAAGCTGAACTGCTTGTTGTACAAGTGTTTCAGCGATTTCCAGTGACCTGTTTGCATTTGCAAACAACAGGTCACTGAATAGGTCACTGACGGAATAAGATTTAATGAACTTTTTGGTATAGCCACCAAACAAAAAACGCTGTAAAACCATTAGTTTTACAGCGTTTTGTATCCTGTTGAAGGATTTAAAGCGGACCGGACGGGACTCGAACCGCGACCTCCGCCGTGACAGGGCGGCATTCTAACCAACTGAACTACCGATCCAACTCCATAAAATGATTCGATAACGAGTCATTTTTCAGGACGGCAAAGATAGTCTTACCATCTTTGCAGCCAAAATTTTTCCATTATCTATACACTGAAAATCAACCTCCCCGGCGAATAATCCCCATTATTATTTAATCCTTAATTTAGCCAATCATTTACAGCCTATGCCCACAGATGCCAACAGACAGTTCCTGGATTTTGAAAAACCCATCAAAGACCTCATTGATGAGATTGCCAGTATGAAGCATCGCCAGGAAAAAACAAAACTCGACCTGAGCGATACCATACAAAAACTGGAGCAGGGCATCCTTGATAAACGTAAAGAGATCACCGAAAATCTCAGCAGCTGGCAAAGGGTACAATTGAGCCGCCACCCCGACAGGCCGTATACACTCAAGTATATTGCCAATATGATGGACAATTTTGTGGAGCTGTATGGTGACCGGAATGTGAAAGATGATAAAGCCATGGTAGGTGGATTTGCAACCCTCGCCGGCGAAACCGTCATGGTGATCGGGCAACAAAAAGGGATCAATACCAAAACAAGACAGATGCGGAATTTTGGTATGGCCAATCCCGAAGGATACCGGAAAGCCTTGCGCCTGATGCGGCTGGCAGAAAAATTCAACAAACCGGTCATAACATTTATTGATACGCCCGGTGCCTATCCCGGTCTCGAAGCAGAAGAAAGAGGACAGGGCGAAGCTATCGCCCGGAATATTTATGAAATGATACGACTGAAAGTGCCGGTTATATGTGTGGTCATTGGCGAAGGTGCCAGTGGCGGTGCATTGGGTATTGGTGTGGGTGATAGAGTTTTTATGATGGAAAATACCTGGTACTCGGTTATCTCTCCGGAAAGTTGCTCTTCTATCTTATGGCGCAGCTGGGATAAAAAAGAAGTGGCCGCTGAACAATTACGACTCACAGCAGAAAAGATGCTTGGTTTTGGTTTGACGGATGGCATTATTCCCGAACCCGTCGGTGGCGCACACTGGGATTATGTGGGAGCAGCGCAAATTCTCAAAGACTACCTCGTGCCTGTGGTGAAGGAATTGAAACAGATCTCCGCAGAACAAAGAGTGAAAAACAGGATTGAAAAATTTGGCAAGATGGGATTCTGGGAGGAGGTTTAGGGAGTCTTGAGTCGGGAGTCTTGAGTCTTGAATCTTGAATCTTGAATCTTGAATCTTGAATCTTGAATCTTGAGTCTTGAATCTTGAATCTTGAGTCTTGAGTCTTGAATCTTGAGTCTTGAGTCTTGAGTCTTGAGTTGGGAGTCTTGAGTCAGGAGTCAGAAGATTAAGTTCTAGTATTTAATTCTGTTTACAGCTCAGTAAAAAAATATTCAATAATAAATCTTCAATATTCATTTCAACATGTCACTCAGAGATAAATTCACCGGAACAGGTATCGCTATCGTTACGCCCTTTCAGGCAGATGGGAAAATAGATTGGGAAAGTTTCAGCAACCTGGTTGAATTCTGGATAAAGGGACAGGTGGAATACCTTGTCGTACTCGGAACAACAGGTGAAAGCGCTACCGTACACGGTGAAGAAAAGCAACAGGTATTTTCTTTTGTACAAAAAGCCGTAGCAGGCCGCCGACCGGTAGTTGCCGGGATCGGGGGTAATGATACGCATGAAGTAATTGAAGCATTCAAAAAATTTGATCTTACCGGATTTGATGCCATTCTCTCCGTATCTCCATATTATAATAAACCCAACCAGGAAGGAATTTTTCAGCATTATAAAGCACTCGATGCTGCAACACCCTTGCCAATCATCATGTATAATGTGCCGGGCCGCACAGGACAAAGTGTAACGGCCGACACGCAACTCCGTATCGCTCATGCCTGCAAAAATATTTTCGCTACCAAAGAAGCCAGCGGCAATTTTGATCTGATAAACCAGATCATTAAAAATAAACCGGATGATTTTATGGTCATCAGTGGTGACGACCCGATTACACTTTCGATGATAGCCGCCGGTGCAGAAGGATTGATCTCAGTAGTGGCGAATGCCTACCCGCTGGAATATTCCAATATGGTGCGCCTCTGCCTCCAGGGAAATTTTGATTTGGCCAAACCGATTCATAACAAATACATTGATATTATCAGCTCCATGTTTGCCGAAGGCAGCCCCAGTGGTGTGAAAGCTTATTTGCATGAAATGGGTCTTTGCCAGAATACATTCCGGTTGCCGGTATGGCCGGTGAGTTCAACACATCAACAGAAAATTAAGGAATTGATGAAAGGTGTTGAATAGGAAAAATCCTCTTTACTTTCGCTCATGCTCAAATTCTTTTTCTCCATTATTGCCTGGTTGCTGGTATCAGCTCTTGGGGCACAAAACAGCACAAGGCTGGAAATAAAATCTTTGCCGCCCTATCATACAACCGGAACGGCTGTTTATGCCGCCGGTTCTTTCAACGGCTGGAACCCGCAGGATGAGCGATACAAATTCAGAAATGATGATAAAGGCAATTATTTTTTCGAATTGAAACTGGACCCGGGTAAATATGAATATAAAATCACCCGGGGTGGCTGGGATAAAGTGGAATGTAAGACAGGTGGGGCTGCAATTGAGAACAGGTTACTGAAAGTTGAAAATGATAAAACAGTTGAACTAACTATTGAAGAATGGAAAGATCATTTTCCTGCCGGATCAAAACTAAGTACCGCCAGCAACCATGTCATCATAATGGATACGGCCTTTCTGATACCCAATCTGAACAGAACAAGAAGGGTGTGGATTTACCTGCCACCATCCTATAACAATGGGATGCAAAAAAAATACCCCGTTATCTACATGCAGGACGGGCAAAATATTTTTGATGAGTCAACTTCTTTTTCAGGTGAATGGGGTGTGGATGAATACCTGGATACGGCCCAACTGAAAGAATGCATTGTTGTGGGAATAGACAATGGCGGTGAGAAAAGGCGAAATGAATATAATCCCTACGATAACTCTCTTTTTGGAAAAGGAGAAGGGGACAGCTACCTCGATTTCCTTGTAAAAACATTAATACCATTTATCGGGAAGGAATTCCGGGTTTTGAAAAATAAAGAAAATACGTTTATCGCCGGAAGTTCAATGGGCGGATTGATCTCCTTGTATGCCGTATTAAAATTTCCTAAAGTGTTCGGTGGGGCAGGGGTATTCTCTCCCGCTTTCTGGATAAGCGGAACAAAAATTTATGACGATATAAAATCAAAAGGCGGAAAAGTAAAAGCAAAAATATATTTCTATGGCGGTAAACTCGAAGGGGAAAACATGGTGCCGGATATGCAGAGAGCTTATGAAGAAATGGCTAAGGTCTCCAAATCAAAAATGATCACCGTGATCCGGGATGAAGGAAAACATAATGAAACAGCCTGGAGAAAAGAGTTTCCTTTTTTTTACGAATGGATAAACCCCAAAGCTCCCTAATGTTGAATTGCAAACACAGATTCCTTGCTTACTGATGTGATTGGTAATAATCCGGTATCTATAAAAATGCGGAGTCTCTAAGCCCCTTGTTAGGGGGCCTTGCTGATAAGGTTTGGAGCTTCGTTTGGGGGCCGCCGGCGGCAGGTTTGGGGGTATTTTACACCTCATAACAAACCCCTTCCAGCGCCAATTCAGAATTTTCAAAAACCTCCCTGGCCTCCAACTCAAATTCCTCCAGCGTATCATATTTACTGCTGAAGTGGCCGATCAGTAATTTTTTTACTCCGGCTTTTTTGGCAAGTTCTGCGGCCTGTTTGGAGGTAGAATGAAAACGGCTTTCGGCCCGTTCTCTCAGGTTGTCGAGGTAAGTCGTCTCATGATAGATCATATCCGCACCCGCGATGTGCGGGATGATCGATTCATCATATTTTGTGTCTGCACAAAAAGCATATTTTTTCCCGGGGGTGGCTGCTACGGTTACGGAATCATTTTTGATCAGCGTTCCATCTTTTCGGGTATAATCTTCCCCAGCTTTCAACCGGTCATAAAATACAGCAGGTATTTCAAATGCGATGGCTTTTTCGGGCAATAATTTTCGGAGTGATTTTTTTTCCTGGAATGAAAAACCATAACACTCAATCCGGTGATTGGTGCGGAAACATTTCACGGTGAGCTTTTCATCGTCTATAAGTATAGCAGGTTCGGTTATGTGATGTATATGTAATGGGTAACACAATTTCGTGTCGGCAACTTTTAACTGCAGTTCAATAATTTCTTTTAACGGGGCAGGACCGAAGACATGTAATTCGGGCTGATGACTCACCAGGCTGAACGAATTGATGAGACCGATCAAACCAAAATAGTGGTCGCCGTGCAGGTGTGATATAAAGACATGAGATATTTTACTGCGCCGGATCTTATAATTGATCATCTGGATCTGTGTCCCTTCCCCGCAATCCACCAGGTAGTTGCTTCCATCCAGGGTCACTACCTGGCTGGTGGGGTGGCGGTTAAATGCCGGAACTGCAGAGTTATTGCCAAGAATGGTAACAGCGAACATCCGGAAAAAATGATTTTGATGTGGTAATAATAAGTGTAAGACGGTAATTTAATTGCTTTTGCTGCTTTATACAAAACCAAACGGTATGATATATGCAAAGGCAGATTCTATCAAAAAACCAAAGATGGTTTCAGTAACTCCTGACTCCTGACTCCCGTCCCGATAGCTATCGGGACCCGACTCCATACTCCCGACTCATAAACCCTCATCCAATAACTCCCGCTCGATCTCTTCCATCTGCACAATATCCCAGGCTTCACTTTGGGTAGGCGCGACGTTCATTATCTCCAATAATTCGTGCTGGTCAAGAAATTCTTCCACCGGTTTTTGCAACTCACAAATGACAAAAGAGGCATGGTTTTCATAAAATTTTTGCTGGATATAGACCAGCTTTTCTGCCGCAGCTATGTCAATCGTTTTGATGTCTTTTAATATCAGCACCAGGTTTTTAACCTGTCCACCCGTTAGGTGGGCGTCATTTTGCAGGTAAGGGAGCAAACAATCACCCAATTCATCTGTCATACTAGCAGAAAGAGAACTTTCTTCAACCGTGATGGCATGAAATTTTTCTTTGGTATCCGTTTTGACATGCATAGTGGTATAGTTTGATCCGATAGTTATCCGATTGTTAAGACCTGCCAGCCCACCTGCGCAATTGCTACGGTGGATAAACCTGAAAAATCATAAAATGGTCGGCCCTAAACAACTTATATTATCAACATTACGTTTATAACTACAGGAGAACCGGAACCAAATTTATTCGTTAATATTGTATCACAACCAATTATCTAAATATGGATAATAATTTTTCAGCACAGGTTAAGGAGATCATCTCGTTCAGCAGGGAAGAAGCACTCAGGCTTGGTAATGATTTTATCGGCACTGAACACTTATTGCTTGGACTGATACGTGAGGGAGATAATACCGCCGTCCGGATATTAAAAAGCTTCAATGTCGACCTCTATGAATTACGAAAAGAGATAGAATTGGCCGTAAAAGATAAAACGGGAAAAAATATTGCCAACATTAACAGTCTGCCCCTGACGAAACAGGCAGAAAAAGTGATCCGGGTCACGGTTCTGGAAGCAAAGGCCTTAAAAAGCGCTACCGTGGAAACCGAGCACCTGATGCTGTCCATTTTAAAGAACAAAGAAAATATTGCTACACAGATCTTAAATCAGTTTGATGTGGACTACGATCTTTTCAGGCAGGAACTGGGCATTCTAAAATCGAATGACCCCCGCGCCGAATTCCAGGACGAGAATGATGATGATTTTGATGAAGAGAAAAAATATTCTCAATCCAAAGGCACCAGTAAACAACCGGGTAACGCAAAAAGTAAGACACCCGTGCTGGATAATTTTGGCCGTGATATCACCAAGATGGCTGAACTGGGAGCCTTAGATCCTATTGTGGGCCGTGAATCCGAAATTGAAAGAGTATCCCAGATACTTTCCCGTCGTAAAAAGAATAACCCGATCCTGATCGGTGAACCCGGCGTGGGTAAAACCGCTATTGTGGAAGGTCTGGCTCTTCGTATCGTTCAACGTAAAGTATCGAGGGTTTTATTCGATAAAAGGGTTATCTCTCTTGATCTCGCTGCATTGGTGGCCGGTACCAAATACCGGGGCCAGTTTGAAGAAAGAATGAAAGCCATCATGAATGAGCTCGAAAAGAACCGGGATGTGATCCTGTTCATTGACGAACTGCATACTATTGTTGGTGCCGGTGGCGCCAGTGGCTCATTGGATGCCAGCAATATCTTCAAACCTGCATTGGCCAGGGGCGAATTACAGTGCATTGGCGCATCTACCCTCGATGAGTACCGGATGTATATTGAAAAGGATGGCGCCCTGGACCGCCGTTTTCAGAAAGTAATGGTGGAACCACCCAGTGTGGAGGATACCATCACGATATTAAATAATATCAAATCAAAATATGAAGAGTATCACAATGTGAACTATGACCAGGAAGCCATTGATGCCTGTGTAAAACTGAGCGACCGCTATGTTACCGACCGCCTGCTTCCGGATAAGGCCATTGATGTACTGGATGAAGTGGGAGCCCGGGTGCATTTGAAAAATATCAATGTTCCGGAGAACATCGTAGAGCTGGAGAAAAAAATCGAGGATGTAAAGAACGAAAAAAATAAAGTGGTAAAGAGCCAGAAATTTGAAGAAGCGGCTTCTTTACGGGATACCGAAAAACGTTTACAGGAAGACCTGGAAAAAGCCAAAAATGTTTGGGAGGAAGAAAGTAAACACAAACGTTATCCCATCGGTGAAGAAGATATCGCCGAAGTGGTGAGTATGATGACGGGCATACCGGTTAAGCGGATGGTACAGGCCGAAACTGAAAAGTTACGGAAGATGGCGGAAGACATGAAAGCGATGGTGGTAGGTCAGGAGGAGGCTATTGGAAAAGTTGTGAAAGCCATTCAGCGAAACAGGGTGGGTTTAAAAGATCCCAAAAAACCCATTGGTACATTCATATTCCTGGGACCAACCGGTGTTGGTAAAACAGAATTGGCCCGGGCACTGTCCCGGTATATGTTCGATTCAGAAGATTCATTGATCCGCATCGACATGACGGAATACATGGAGAAATTCACTGTAAGCCGGTTAATAGGTGCCCCTCCGGGCTACGTGGGTTATGAAGAAGGTGGTCAGTTGACAGAAAAAGTCCGCCGCAAACCTTATTGTGTTATCCTGCTCGATGAAATTGAAAAAGCGCACCCGGATATCTATAATATCTTATTACAGGTATTGGATGATGGACAGCTTACCGATGGACTTGGCCGGAAAGTGGATTTTAAGAACACATTAATTATCATGACATCAAATATCGGCGCCCGCCAGCTTAAGGATTTTGGCGTGGGTGTTGGTTTTAATACAACTTCCCGGATAGAAAATGAAGACGAGGCAAACAAGGCCGTCATTGAAAAAGCCCTGAAGAAAACATTTTCACCCGAGTTCCTGAACCGTATCGATGATGTGGTGATCTTCAACAGCCTGACACGGGAAAATATATTCAATATCATTGATATCCTGATGAAAGGCGTTATGAAAAGACTGGCAAACCTGGGCTTCAGTCTTGAACTGACGGAATCCGCCAAAGCCTTTCTGGCAGATAAAGGATATGATGTGCAGTTTGGCGCCAGGCCTTTGCACCGGGCTATCCAGAAATACCTGGAAGACCCGCTCGCAGAAGAAATCCTGAACCTGAATGTAAAAGCAGGTGATATACTTATTGCCGATACCGATGCGGAGAATACTAAACTCTCCTTTACGTTTAAATCAAGGGCTGAAGAGAAGTCAAAGGCATAAATTATTCTTAATTAATACTATTTAAAGGAATGACTGGAAACAGCATTCCTTTTTTTGTTGGGGGTTATCTAACATCCTGACGAATTAGTATTTTTGTTTTGGGCATGGCAAAAAAAATAATTATAACGATAGATGGCTGGTCCAGTTGTGGTAAAAGCACCCTCGCCAAACAACTGGCAAAAGAACTGGGCTATGTTTATGTGGATAGCGGCGCCATGTACCGGGCAGTAACCCTTTATTTTCTCCGGAATAATATTGACCTCGCGGAAAAAAAGGAAGTCAAAAAGGCATTAAAGGATATTAATCTCGAATTTGTTTTCAATCCTAAGAGCAACAACAGCGAAATATACCTGAATGGCGAAAATGTGGAATACCTGATCCGTGACCTGATCATCGCTGAAAAAGTGAGTGATGTGGCTGCCCTAAAAGAAGTCAGGGCCTTGGCCGTGGCCCAGCAGAAAAAAATGGGCGCCAAAAAAGGGATCGTGATGGATGGCCGGGATATCGGTACCGTTGTTTTTCCTAAAGCAGAATTAAAGATATTTATGACAGCAGATAATGCCGTAAGGGTGCAGCGGCGGTTCAAAGAGTTATATGAAAAAAATCCTAATGTGACCATTGAGGAAGTAAAAGATAACCTGGAGATGCGGGATTATATTGACTCTCACCGGGAAGTAAGCCCTTTAAGAAAAGCTAATGACGCACTTGAAATCGATAATACCCATCTTACAGAACAAGAACAGTTTCAAAAAGCCCTGGTTATGGTCAGGAAGCTGATCGGTTCAAAATAGGCCGTTCAGTTTTTTTTAAAGAAACGGTTTTTGCAACTATTTATTCAAAAAAAACTCAAACGAACAGATGTGAATAATCAGAACCTTTTGATGCAGGAAACCGGCAAATGAGTTTGCATTGAATGAGGTTTATAAAAGTTAATTATGTTTTTTTATTTAAATACCGGTTGGTCTTTTTTGAGCGATCTTTTTTTTGTCCTGTTGCCTTTTTAATCGTTGGGCATAAATCTGCTTAATATCACTTGTACAACTAACTACAATCATACAATTAAGCGATCTGTTGTATTACTTTTAATTCAGTCGGTATAGTATAATTCTCCTGGAGCCGGCAGAAGTTCCTTTATATCTTACCCCGACTGAGTTCTTTCAGTTTTAAATTGATTTTTATTTCAAGGGGATATTTACTGTTATGATTCGTATTAAATTATCCAATGGATTTTTGAGAAACCAGGTTTGGAAATGTTAAAATCGATTTTTCAAATTAAAACTTAGGTTATGAAAACATTTACGCTCCGCATGAGTTTTTTCCCTCCTTTAGTAATTATTTCAATAGCCGTTCTTATTGGTACTGCTTTAAAAGCGCAGGTGATCCGGCCTTATACAAATATTTACTCTGACAATATCAGGGGAGGGCATACCATAATCGGAAACACAATATCAGCAATTTACAGCAGCGGCAGCGGTAGTACTGGTACGATCAACACTGCTCAAATGAATGATTTCAGTACCAGTGGTACCGGTAATTATACGAATGGCCGTACCAGTGCCTATGGAAATGATAATTCAAATATTCAGCTTGTTGATGTGGATGGAATAGGTTCAACAACTAATTCCTCTTCAGCAACCCTGAGTCTTCCGGCCGGTAGCAACACCATAAAATTTGCCCGTCTTTACTGGGGTGGAAGGATAAAAAGCGGCACCGGTGGGGCTAATAATGTGAATCTGAGAACAGCAAAAATCAGATTCAATGCTGAAAGTTATCAAACAATAACTGCAGCTTCAGGAGCCATTGATAAATCTCTGATCAGCGGTGGTTCGGACTCCTCTTATCAAGCTTATTTCGATGTAACATCCTATGTAAATGGCCGTGGAAATGGTACTTATACCCTGGCAGATATTACAGCTGCGACAGGGTCAATTTCCGGTGGCGGGTATTTTGCCGGCTGGGCTCTTGTAGTAGTCTACGAAAACCTGACTTTACCTTTCTCCAGTATAAGAGTGTATGATGGTTTTCTCCAGGTATATGATGATGGCGCCATTACATCACAAACAATTACACTCAACGGTTTGAATCCGCCAGCTACATTTTCTCTTTCATCTGATGCTTTTATGTCAACGGTATCATGGGAAGGTGATGCCAACCTTGCCGCTTCTGCTGGTAACCCTAACGGAGATTTTGTAAAAGTGAATGGAACATCTGCATCTAATGCGGTCAATCCTGTTTCGAATTTCTGGAACGGCACCATTTCTAAAAATGGCGCCCACCTCTCCGGTAATAAAAATCCTGATTTCAAAAACCAGATGGGTATTGATATTGATGAAGTGGAAGTGGGTACTGGTTTTGGGATTACACCCAGTACAACTAGTATTGACGTAGTGTTCGGTACCGAAGCTGACCAGTATTTTCCAAGCATTTTTGCTTTTACCATGAAAACAAAACCACCGCTGGTGCAGTTAGATAAAATTGTAAAAGATACTGCTTCGGGTAATGCGCCCTGGCAAATACCTAACAACCTGCTTAATCCAAACGAGATATTGACCTATACCATCACCGGTAAAAACCTGGGTAGTGGCAATGCATTAAATTGTGTTATTACTGATACACTACCTGGTGGCCTTACTTTCCGAACCGGCTCGTTAAAGGTTAATGCCCCAACACCCGGGGTGTCTGCAGGTTTTAAAACAGATGCTAGTGGTGACGATGCTGCATTTAAAAGCACATTTGGAGGCAAAAATTATATTAAATTCTTCATTGGTACTGGTTCAACATCTGTTTTAGGTGGTATCCTGGCGCCTAATGATTCATTTAGTGTTCAGTTCCAGTGTATCGTACCATCTAATGCCAGTACATTAAACTTTGTATCCAATACGGCCCGTATAACAGGAACAGAACAAGATGGCGTTACACCATTCGTTGACGATGGCACAGCCATCATCGGTCCTATGGGCATTGGTTTGCCTGTTAAAATGACGGAGTTTACCGTGCAGCTACAAAATGATAATGCTATGCTGAGATGGACTACTGTTTCTGAAACAAAAAATGATCACTTTGATATAGAACGAAGTGTTGATGGTATTAACTTTAGCAAGATGGGAACCGTTAACGGAAGTGGTACTACTACAGATATTAAAAACTACCAGTACAGCGATCCTCTTTATACATCTGCAAAGGTTATTTACTACCGGTTGAAAGTGGTTGATATTGACAATAAGGGATCTTATAGTAAAATAGTTGCATTACGCCTGAGTGGATTGTTGACCCTGAAGAACTTCACGGTATATCCCAATCCGTTTAACAATGAACTTAAATTACAAATCACCAGCGTGAGTGAAACATCAATAAAAATTCGAATAAATAACAATTCAGGTCAACTGGAAAGTAATTATACAATAACCGTCCAACCCGGCGAGAATATTGTGGTATTAACTAATTTGGAAACCCTTAAGCCAGGAATGCATTTTATGGAGATTATTTCAGAAGACGGAAAATTTACACAGAAGATAATTAAACGATAAATGCTCAGGTTTTTATTGTAAAACCTACGGGGATGGCTTTTTGGCCGTCCCCTTTTTTATTTACCCAAATAAAAAAGATTCTACATCAATTTCCTTTTTTAATTTTATATAAATCACCCGATTTGAATAAGTCCACCTACAGGCTGCTTCAACCCTTTATTGTGCTGCATATCATCATTGTTATCGGTATAGCAGGCTATATGATCATTGAGAAAAGCACCTTTCTGGATGCCCTGTTCATGACAACGATCTCCATTACAACGGTGGGGTATGGCGAAGTGATTCCCCTGAGTGATGCCGGCAGGTTGTTCACCATCTTTTTACTGATCACCAGCTGGGGCACATTTGCATTTGTGATTACACGCATTACCCAGTTTGTAATAAGTGGGGAGATCAATAAATATTTTAAAACACGGAGGCTTATGAAAGATATTAAGAACCTGCAAAACCATGTGATCCTTTGCGGTTATGGTCGTAATGGCCACCAGGCAGCCCGCATCCTGAAGGCACACGGAGTCCCTTTTATTGTGATAGAAAAAGATGAACAGCTGATGCAGAAAATAGAAGCGGAAGGTGAAAAAGTGCTGCACCTGGAGGGCGATAGCACCGATGATGATCTGCTCCGCATGGCAGGTATCGAAAGAGCCCGGGCCCTGATAACAACCCTGCCGCTGGATGCTCAAAATGTTTTTATTGTCCTTTCCGCCCGCGCACTCAATCAGAACTTACGGATCATAAGCCGTGCATCCGAAGCCAGTTCAGTCAGCAAACTGAAAAAAGCAGGTGCTGATAACGTCATTATGCCCGACTTTGTGGGCGGTACCCATATGGCCACGCTGGTTTCCAAACCGGATATAGTGGAGTTTATTGATTTCCTATCCGGTGAAGAAGGTGAATCCATCCATATGGAATCGGTAAATTATAAAGAGTTACCGGATGAAATTAAGAATAAATCCCTGCGGGAAGTGATGCTTTGGAACAAAACAGGTGTGAACTGTATCGGCATCAAAGACCCCGATGGTAAATTTCAGATTAACCCACCGGAAGATACCCTGATTGTTTCCGGGATGAAAGTTATTACCCTCGGTACCCTTCAACAGATCGCAGAGATGAAAAAAAATCTAAAGTAAAAGACTATTGTTTTTTCTTGACGTCAAGCAGTTCTACTTCAAATAACAGTGTAGATCCCCCCGGTATCTGCGGGCCATTACCCGCTACACCATACCCGATATCATAAGGGATATAGAATTTATATTTTGATCCTATGGCCATCAATTGTAAGCCTTCGGTCCATCCGGGTATAACCTGGTTTACCGCCATTTGCAAAGGCTGATTACGGTTGTAAGAAGCATCAAACTCCGTTCCGTTCAGCAGTGTGCCGCGGTAATGACAAACAAAAGTATCTACGGCAGTAGGCTTTATCCCGGTTCCTTCTGTTATCACTTCGTATTGTAAACCGGAGGCCGTGGTTTTTACACTTGGTTTTAATTTATTCTGTGCTAAGAATTTTTTCCCTTCTTCTATAGCTGGTTTAACTTTTGCTTCCTGCTGCTTAGACATATAATTATTCAGCAGGGTATTGGCTGCCATATCATCCACTAATGTTGTCTTTTTCCCGAGGATGTCATTTATGGCTCTTAAAAAAGCAGTATTGTTCAACTTTATTTCTCCCAGACCCTGTTGTGTCAGGCCATAGGCAGCAACTTCTCCCACCACATAACTGAGGGAGTCATTGAATGTCTTCAATACGGGTACCGGCTTCGGTGTCGTCTTGGTTGTCGTTTTGACTGGTTGTGCCTGGGCCGTTAAAATGTGAGTCATCAATAAAGCAAAAAAGAATATTTTTTTCATGAGTTTTTTGATTAAGTTGGCAAAAATACAGGTTGAAACGCTAATTCAGAAGCCTCTGAACAATTAATTTCGCTTCAAGTTTAAATCCGGTAAAATGGAAAGTTATTCAATGCCCCTGCAGGTCCGCTGGTCAGATCTGGACCCCAATTTTCATCTCCGGCATTCGGTGTATTATGATTGGGCCGCTATGTGCCGGATCGCTTTCCTGAATGAAAAAGGGCTAACACCCGGTGTTATGCAAAAACTGAATTTCGGTCCCATTATTTTACGCGAAGAATGTGTTTTCAGAAAGGAAATAAAATATGGGGATGTGATACATATTAACCTGACTTTGTTAAAAAACCGCAGTGATTATTCCCGGTGGACATTTAAGCATGAGATACTTAAGAACGATAAGATCCTTTGCGCCGTGTTAACCATTGACGGTGCCTGGATGAATATGATCGGAAGAAAACTTTTTATTCCTACGGCTGAAATAATCAGTGTTTTTGAACAATTACCACGTGATAAGGAGTATCAAAACCCTGTTTGAACGGTTTCAGATTCAAATAAAACTAATTTGGAGGGAAACCGGGCAGCGTATCCAAGCACAAGGTTCCGGATAAAACTATTCTCTTTATATACAGTGAGATAGTCTTTGATCATTCCCGGATCTGTTAGTGAGGCATCGGCAGGAAGATATCCCATTCCATAAAAACTTCCTTCCCATACCAATATGCAGGACCTGTCATCACTATTTATTCCCTTATCAATAATGGCAAAAGAGGGTTTTTTACGAAGTGAGATACCGGCTTTTCTTACCCTTTCATTGTAGACCTCGGGGGGCTCCATTTTTTCGCAGGCACCGCTGCAATAACCTTCCAGCAGGCCTTCACATTTGCCGGGGTCTTTTTGCATAAAGCAAAGTTTGGGGCAAAGCCCGAATTCTTTAATCAGTTTCCGGATAATGGCATGCCCATCCACGATATAATGAAAAGTATGTAAGGGGGTCAGCCGCTTCCTGTTTTTATCAATAGCCAGGCGCTGGTACCCGTTCTGATCTTCATAAACAAAAAGGCCATAGATATCCTCCCATCTTTTTTGTGATGAATTATAGATGGGCCACATTTTTTTTATTTCGGTTGATTCAAGAATGCAGGCCATCAGTTCCGTACCGCATGACTGGAAACTGATAGCATGAATATGCTGCATAAAGTTTTGTTTCTGCCGGCTGGCCGAGTTATTACTGAAATGACTGTTGACCCGGTAACGGATATTATTGGCTTTGCCTACATAAACCACTTTCCCTTTTTCGTTATGAAAATAATAAACACCTGCTGTGTAGGGCAACTGGTTAAAATGCTCTTTGGGCACATGGGGCGGCAAAATGGATTCTTTTGAATTCCGCTGCAGGCTTTTGGGTATGTGCTGCTCCGTATCATGCTGTAACAGCAGCTGAAATATTTTTACGGTGGCGGCTGTATCGCCACCTGCCCGGTGACGGTCATGAATAGTTATACCAAGGGATTCACACAATTTTCCCAGGCTGTACGAAGGGAATCCCGGGAAAATTTTCCGGCTCAGTCTGACCGTACAAAGTTTTTTACTGTCCAGGTCAAATCCGGCTCCCTGCAAATGACTTTTTACAAAAGAGTAATCAAAATTTACATTGTGCGCAATGAAAATTTTATCCTGCAGGATATGGAAGATCTTTTCAGCCACTTCTTCAAAGGCCGGGGCATGGGCGACCATTTTATCTGTAATGCCCGTCATGGCCGTAATAAAATGGGGGATCGGCTGACCGGGATTGATCAGGGTTTCAAATTTCTCAGTTATTTTTTCACCATCAAATACATGAATGGAAATTTCGGTGATGCCATTGGCTGCGGCATAGGACCCGGTTGTTTCTATATCAACGATGGCATACATTTCTTAAAAGCAGGACACCAAATTTCGGATTATTTATTTAAAAAGCCTTGCATCAAATTGAAAAGGGGAAGCTTTAATGACCTTTACTTTTTTGAAATCAGGATGAGAAGGATTTAATAAGATGTTGTATTCTTCAGGGATAATTACAGAGGGTACTTTCAGCAGAAGTGACTTTTTGCTTTTCAGGAACTCATTACCGATAAACCGGGAATAGTCAATATCTTTTTGCCAGTTTTGTTTTAATGATTTGTGAGTCAATGACGGGGCGGGTATATCAGGTATTTCGATCCGCATGAGTATATTCACACGGATTTCTTCATAGGCAGAATGATAAACCAGTAATTCAAGCAGCGATAGGGAAATAGTGCAACTTGTGTATACTACAGGAAGCCCCGGGCTGTTCCAGCGGCCACCCAGTTTTTTTGCACCTGCACCGGAAATATCGTTGCTGTAAATTTGATTGGCAAAACGATAAAGTGTCATATAATAATCCCATGTTGCAGCCTTTTCATGGCATCAATATGTTCTTGTATGCCTTTACTGCTTTCTAAGTTTGAAAAATGAAGCACTATGCCCAGCATCGGCTTATCTCTTTTTAGCCAGCGGTAAAAAGCTTCAGGGCTGGTAAAGGTTTCCAAACCTGTTTCTATCATCTCCTGCATCTGAAGGATACGTTCTACATAAATACCTTCAAAATTTTTATTGTCTTTGGCATAGCGTTGTAATGTTTTTTCTGAAAGGTGTAAAATCGCTGCCCATTCTTTTTGAGTAAAGGCCACTTGCCGGGCAATTTTTTCAAATTTCCGGTAGGGATAATCAAGAACCACCGGGAGTATCTTTATGGAGCGATAAACCGGCATGGGTTCATTTAATGAAGGTTGTTCTTTTTTCGAGTGGTATTTTAAAGGGGTGGCTTTCTTTTTCATTTGCGGTCATTTGTCTTGCTAATATACGACATTTGTCCGTTCCAAAAAGTATTTATTTTTTCTTTTATTGAAAGTATTGTAAATCAACAGACTGTCTATAATTTCGGTGATCGTATGAGGGATGAAAAATGCACCATGTTCCACAACCGGCTGACGAAAGTTTTCCGGCATCTCAGCAGGCAGGCAAAACGGCTGGAGGTAAGTTGTTACCGGGTGTACGATCATGACCTGCCCGAGTTTCCTTTCTGTATTGAATTCTACGGGGATAAATTGTATGTGGCGGAATACAAACGGTATCATAGTATGTCGGAAGAAGAACATGATGACTGGATGGAACAGAGCCTGGCGGTTATGACCGAAGTGCTTCAGGTAGAAAAGGGAAACATTTTTCTGAAACTGCGCCAGAGAAAACCCGGAAGACTGGGACAATACCAGAAATATGATGAAGCGCCGAATGATCCGATTGCAAACGGTTTTGTAGTAGAAGAGAATGGATTGAAATTTATCGTTAACCTGAATGATTATCTGGACACCGGTTTATTCCTGGATCACCGTATTACCCGGCGAATGATACGGGAGCAAAGTGCCGGGAAGAAAGTATTGAACTTATTTGCTTATACCGGTTCTTTTTCGGTTTATGCGGCGGCGGGTGGAGCCAAACAAATAATTACGGTGGATCTTTCGAAAACATACCTGCAATGGGCAGAACGAAATTTTCTGCTTAATGGATTCAGCCTTGCCAGCACCTCTTCAGGCGATGGGGGCTCTTTTGTTCAGGCAGATGTGTTACAATACCTGAAAACCATCCCGGCCGGTTATTTTGATTTAATAATCATGGATCCGCCCACCTTCAGTAACAGTAAACGGATGGATGATTTTCTCGACATCCAACGGGATCATGCCCGGTTGATTAATGATTGTTTGACGGCACTTGCGCCAGGCGGTAAATTGTATTTCAGTACTAATTTTCAAAAATTCATTTTAGAAAAAGAAAAAATTGTTGCTGCTGACATACAGGATATAACCCGTGTAACTACGCCATTTGATTTTGAAGGAAAGCTTCACAGACAATGCTATGTGTTGACAAAATAAAAACCGGTTACCTTTTAAAAGTAACCGGTTTAATATTCGCATCAACTAATTTACAAAGTCTTCAGCACATCATTCATACTTCTAACGGCATCCGCACTTTTGGAAAAGGCAGCCAGTTCTGTTTCATTAAGTTTGAAGTCAAGAATTTTTTCCCAGCCATTCTTTCCAATAATGACCGGAACCCCCAGGCAAATATCTTTTTGACCATACTCACCGTCCAACGCAACACAGCATGTAAACAATTTCTTTTCATCTCTGACAATGGCTTCTACTAATGCAGCTCCGGCAGCACCGGGGGCATACCAGGCGGAAGTTCCAATTAGTGAAGTAAGTGTAGCACCCCCGACCATAGTGTCTTTAACGATCTTTTCCTGTTGTGCTGCATCAAGGAAGTTACTTACAGGAGCACTGTTCCAGGTGGCCAAACGTATCAGTGGGATCATCGTGGTGTCCCCATGTCCCCCTACAACTACTGCATTCAGATCGGCCGGGCTGCAACCCAGGTGCTGGCTCAATTGGAATTTAAAACGACTGCTGTCCAATGTGCCCCCCATGCCAATTATTTTATTCTTTGCCAGGCCGGTAGATTGCAGGGCCAGGTACGTCATAGTGTCCATAGGATTGCTGATCACTATGATGATAGCGTTGGGAGAATGTTTCAGGATATTCTCTGCCACCGTTTTTACAATACCTGCATTGGTACCGATCAGTTCTTCCCGGGTCATTCCGGGTTTGCGGGGAATACCGGATGTAATAACCACAACATCACTGCTGGCGGTTTTAGAGTAGTCATTAGTACTGCCTGTAATTTTTGTATCAAAACCCAGAAGGGTAGCAGTTTGCATCATATCCTGCGCTTTACCTTCAGCAAGACCTTCTTTGATGTCGAGTAAAACCAGCTCGGTGGCCAGTTCTTTCCGGGCAATATTATCAGCACAGGTAGCACCAACTGCACCGGCGCCTACAACAGTTACTTTCATGATAAAATAGTTTATAAAATGAGGAAAATATTTTCGCCGCAAAGGTACAGGAAAGACGCTTTGTGTGAGAATGAAAACAGGAGCTTATTTGTCAAATTTAGCCAGTATTTTTTTTACAGGCAGTGAGCCTTCAAAAACTTCTATCAATTCCTTTTTCTTGTCATAAAAAGCAAGAAAGGGAAGACTATTGATCATAAAATAGGTAGGAAGAAAAAAATTCGGGTCCTGGGCAACTACGATATTTTCAAATTGAGCCAGCTGGTACTTTTCCCGGAAGGTCATCATGGAATCAAACAACATAGAAGTGGACATAATGATCTGTATATCCTTGAATTTATCTATATTTTTTAAGAGGTCCTCCGTTGCCTGCCGGCAATGTTCACATTGCGGGTTAAAGAGCATCAGCATCACTGGCGATTTCTTTTGAAGGTCATTTTTGGTAAAATAAGTGCTGCTATCAGGGAGCAAGAGTTTTACCGGAGGAAAGGATGTAAATTTTTTGTAGGGTGGTTGATTTGAATCAGTCTGGGAGTAGCCCGTATGTATGACCAGGAATGAACAGAAGAGGAACAGGATTTTTTTCATGACATCAAAGGAACGGCAATATTTTTAATTTTCTGTTTTAAGGGTCATTTGGTCGATTAAGCTTACTTTTTTCACTTTTAAATCAGGTTCTTTTTCCCTTTGCCGGCAGCCCTTCGGGCCTTATCTTTGCCGCCCCAATATAACAATGGGATTTATCAATATTAATTTTTCTTTTTATGGCAAATACATCAGACATCAGCCGGGGTATGATACTCAATCTTGAGGGCAGTCTTTATAATGTGATCGAATTTGGTGAAAACAAAACAGCCCGGGCTGCAGCCAAAGTTTGGGCAAAGCTGAAAGGGGTTGACAATAATCGTTCAATTGAAAAAACATGGAATTCCGGCGATACCATATTCCCTGTGCGGGTGGAAAGACGTTACTACCAGTTCCTGTATAAAGATGATACCGGCTACAATTTTATGGATAATGAGACTTTTGAGCAGATAGCCCTGCAGGAAACAACCATTGACGCGCCTCAATACCTGAAAGAAGGGCAGGAGGTTGGGATATTAATCAATACCGATAATGACCAGGTATTGGGAGCGGAATTACCGGATAAAATTGTATTGCAAGTTACTTATACCGAACCTGGACTAAGAGGAGATACTGCAACAAGAACTTTAAAACAAGCAACGCTGGAAACCGGTGCTACACTGGGTGTCCCTTTATTTGTAAATGAAGGTGAACTTATTCGTGTCAATACCAAGACCGGGGAATATGTAGAGCGGGTAAAAAGCTAGATCAATTTTTATGTAAAAATGGCCTGAAATCACCCGGTTTCAGGCCATTTTAGCCTCATTTAGCCTCATTTTTGCCCAAAATCAGCAAAAAATCATACAATTTCTCCTCCTGATTTCATTATCTTAGCCCTCCTTACCGAAAGGTAGGCCAGCTTTCTAAAACCAAAACTGTCTATTAAATTGAAAAACATGGACTTTAAACAAATTCAGGAGTTGATCAAGATGATCAACAAATCGAATATCGGAGAAGTAACCGTAGAACAGAAGGATTTCAAGGTTACCATCAAACAAAAAGAGGAGCACATTACGCAAATGGTAACAGCAGCTCCTGTACAACATACCGGGGGGTATGCCGCCGCCCCGCCACCCGTTTCCCAAAGCTCCCATGCAGCAAATTCGGCTCCCGCTGAAAAAGCAAAAGAAGCCGCGGCACCAGCAGCCAACACCATAACAATTAAAAGCCCGATGATCGGGACTTTCTACCGAAAATCATCACCGGATAAACCCAACCTCATCGATGTAGGAAGTGAGGTTACTCCCGGAAAAGTGGTCTGCATCATTGAAGCCATGAAACTATTTAATGAAATTGAAAGCGAAGTAAAAGGACGGATCGTAAAAGTGCTGGTGGAAGATGCATCACCTGTGGAGTATGATCAGCCTTTGTTTTTAGTGGAACCTGCATAACAATTTTGCTAATTAGCTAATGTGCTGATTTGCTAATTGTATTATCCAAAACTTATTCCAGTATGCAAAAGGAAATGATTGAGAAAAATGCAATTCTGAAATTGACATTTGATTTTTCATTGATGATTATTGAATACTGTGAAAAATTAGATGAAAAGAAAAAGTATGTTATAAGTAAACAACTTTTACGTTCCGGAACCTCTATCGGCGCCAACTCATTTGAAGCACAGAATGGAGAAAGTAAAGCGGATTTTATTCATAAAATGAAGATCGCGGCTAAGGAGGCAGATGAAACCCAGTATTGGCTAATGCTTTGTGATTATGCAAAAGAATATCCTGATTGCAAGCCAATGCTTCAAAAGCTGGAAGAGGTTGCGAAAGTTCTGAATAAAATTTTGTCATCAGCCAAAAGAAAAACCCATTAAGCTTCATACTTAGCTTTTTCATTTTTTGACCTGCTGATGTGCTTGTTTTTTCATTAGCAAATCAGCACATCAGCTAATTATCACATTAATTCTATGTTCAAAAAGATTTTAATTGCCAACCGCGGTGAAATAGCTCTGAGAGTTATTCGTACGGCCCGGGAAATGGGGATCAAGACCATCGCTGTATATTCCACAGCAGACCGGGACAGCCTGCATGTAAAGTTTGCAGATGAAGCCGTTTGTATCGGTAAGCCACAAAGTTCTGAATCCTATCTTAATGTGGCACACATTATGGCGGCTGCTGAAATTACCAATGCGGATGCCATTCACCCGGGGTATGGTTTCCTGGCAGAGAATGCAAAATTTGCACAGATTTGTAATGATCATGGCATAAAGTTTATTGGCCCTACCCCGGATATGATCAATTCGATGGGGGATAAGATCACTGCAAAAGAGACAATGATAAAGGCCGGAGTGCCCGTTGTTCCAGGTGGCGAAGGATTACTCCAAAGTGTGGATGAAGCCAAAGGCCTGGCCAGGAATATGGGATATCCTGTTATATTAAAAGCAACCGCCGGTGGTGGTGGCAAGGGTATGCGGATCGTTTGGGAAGAAAGCGAGATTGAAAAAGCCTATGACAATGCTAAAGCAGAAGCGGCAGCATCCTTTAAGAATGACGGTATCTACATGGAAAAATTTGTAGAGGAACCACGCCATATTGAAATCCAGGTTGCCGGCGATCAGTATGGAACTGTTTGTCATCTGAGTGAAAGAGATTGTTCTATACAACGGAGACACCAGAAACTTGTTGAGGAATCACCGTCGCCTTTTATGACGAATGAACTGCGGTATAAAATGGGTGAAGCAGCTAAAAAAGCAGCAGCAGCTATAAATTATGAAAGTGTAGGAACCGTAGAGTTCCTGGTGGACAAGAACCGCAATTTCTACTTTATGGAAATGAATACGCGGATACAGGTAGAACATTGTGTCACGGAAGAGGTCATCAATTTTGATCTTATTAAAGAACAGATCAAGATCGCGATGGGCGAAAAAATTTCCGGGGCAGATTATTTTCCGGGAAACCATGCCATCGAGTGCCGGATCAATGCAGAAGATCCCTATAATGATTTTCGTCCTTCACCCGGTCGGATTACATCTCTCAATCAGCCGGGTGGACATGGGGTACGGGTAGACAGTCATGTGTATGCCGGTTATGTCATCCCGCCGTATTATGATTCGATGATTGCAAAGTTGATCACCGTCGCTCAAACAAGGCAGGAAGCAATCCAGACCATGTACAGGGCCTTAAGCGAATATGTCATTGAAGGAGTTAAGACCACCATCCCTTTTCATCTCCAGCTTATGCAGGATGAACGTTTCCGCAGCGGGGATTTCAATACTAAATTTTTGGATGGGTTCACCTTAAAATAAAATGTAGTTGCCCTGAAATTTTCGATCATTTTGAAATAAGTATCATTCATCTTTCAGATTCAAAACTATAAAGAAAAAAAAGCTGACAGGAAATAAAACCTGTCAGCCGGAGTAAAATTAAAAACGGGCATTCTCTTTATCTCAGGAAAAGCATCTCCCGGTATTTGGGTAAATACCATTCACGGTCATCCACCAGTAATTCAAGTTTGTCTGCATTGTAACGTATCTCATCAAAGAATACATCTTTCACCTGGCTCTGATAGGCGATGGCTTTGGTTCGTGTATTATCCATGCTGTTGCAGACCTTTCTTGCCTGGATCATCTTTTCTACCAGGTCACTGGTTTTGTTGATATGTTCAGATATTTTTTCAAGTATCTGTTTCTGGTTGCTGTAAGCTGCCTCTTTCAACCCGGCCTCTTTCAATCCACGGATATTATTGGCCAGTAAATTCTGGTACCGGATAGCAGCCGGTAAAACATGGCTGGTTGCTAATTCACCCATAATGCGGCTTTCGATCTGAACTTTCTTAATATATTTCTCCAGTTCAATTTCATGTCTTGCTTCCAGTTCACTATGGGAGTATATATTATTTCTTTCAAATAAGTGCCGGGCTTTATCCGTAACCATAGCATCGAGTGCGAGCGGTGTGGTTTTTACATTCGGTAATCCCCTTTTTTCCGCTTCCTTGGCCCAGGATTCGCTATAGCCATCGCCTTCAAACAATATTTTTTCGCTGGACACAATATATTGGCGAATGACATGCATGATGGCAATCTCTTTCTTTTCGCCTTTTTCTATTAATGCATCCACCTCTTTTTTAAATTGCTTTAATGTATCCGCCATGATGGTGTTCAGCACCGTCATGGGGTTGGCACAGTTGGCAGAAGAACCAACGGCACGGAATTCAAATTTATTACCAGTGAAAGCAAAGGGGGAGGTACGGTTCCGGTCGGTGTTGTCCATCAGCAATTCCGGAATGCTTTTGTGAATATCAATCTTCAGCAGACTTTCGTCAGTCTCATCCATTTTATCCGATACCCGTTCCTTTACATCCTGCAGGACTTTAAAAAGATACTGTCCGATGAATACAGAAATGATGGCAGGGGGTGCTTCATTGGCACCGAGCCGGTGATCGTTTGGTGCAGAAGCGATGGAAGCCCTTAATATATCCGCATAATCATGAACCGCCTTGATGGTATTTACAAAAAAAGTAAGAAACATCAGGTTGGTCTTGGGTGTTTTTCCGGGTGCCAGGAGATTCACACCGGTATCCGTTGCCATACTCCAGTTATTATGCTTGCCACTTCCGTTAATTCCGGCAAAAGGTTTTTCATGCAGTAATACACGCAAATTGTGACGACGGGCTACCCGTTCCATGACATCCATCAGCAGCGAATTATGATCAACGGCTACACTGACTTCTTCAAAAATCGGAGCACATTCATACTGGGCCGGGGCCACTTCATTATGACGGGTGCGGAGCGGGATACCTAATTTGTAGGATTCGGTTTCGAAATCCCTCATATAGGCATACACTCTTTCCGGAATAGAACCGAAATAATGATCCTCCAGCTGCTGATTTTTTGCAGACGAATGTCCATAAACGGTTCTCCCGGTCATTACCAGGTCCGGTCGTGCATTAAATAAGGCTTCATCCATTACAAAATATTCCTGCTCCCATCCCAATGTGGCCGTTACCTTATTTATGTTTTTATCAAAATAATTGCAAACGTCCACAGCCGCTTTATTTAATGATTCCAGGGCTTTTAGCAATGGAGCTTTATAGTCGAGTGATTCGCCCGTGTATGAAACAAAGATGGTAGGGATACATAAAGTTTTTCCGTTACCGATCTCCATGATAAAAGCCGGGGAAGAAGGATCCCAGGCAGTATAACCCCGGGCTTCAAAAGTTGCTCTAAGGCCACCGCTGGGAAAAGAAGATGCATCAGGTTCCTGTTGTATCAACGCGTCACCTTCAAATTGTTCAATCGGCGTGCCGTCACCTTTCAACGTGAAAAATGAATCATGCTTTTCTGCCGTTGTGCCTGTCAGTGGCTGAAACCAGTGCGTAAAATGTGTAACGCCTTTACTTTCCGCCCAGGCGCGGATGCCATTTGCGATCTGGTTAGCCATGGACCTGTCAATTTTCTGGCTGGCCTTGGTGGATGATTGCAGACTTTTATAAGCTTCATCACTTAAAAATTCACGGGCAGTTTTCAGGGTAAATACATTACTTCCGAAAATACCGGTGATTTTGGATGGATGTTCTGCTTTCTCTTCGGGTTTAAAGGAAAGATTTTGAATGGCATTGAAGCGTAGGGACATCTGGTTTATTTTTTTGCAAAGCAAATCCTTTAATATAAATAAACCAATTAATTTTTTATAATAAATCTATATTTCGATGTTTTTGTGGAGAAAAAGTGAAAAATTTACATAATAAATAATCTCTGGTGTATATTTTGGTAGCAAAATATTATATTAAAAATATTTTTAATGTTTCGAAAAAAACTTCCCTAACCGACTCCAATCTATTTGCGCAACCATGGGAATTACCAAAAAGGGCATAATAATACTCCGGTAACGGACTATAGCTCCAAGATTATTGACACTGAATCCTATTGCCAGCAGGACGGATAGGGAGAAAAAAATACAGAAAAACATCAGGTTTCTTGAATGCTGGCCATTCTTCCGGAAAAAAATGAACAGAACAAACAGCAGCAACAAACTATTAATTTCAATAGCAGCGGCCAGTGAAAGAATATGCTTAACATCACTTGGATAGGGTCTGATAGCAGATAAATTGATCGCCTGGGGCGTATTTATTAAAAAACTGGCAGCAGTAGGTTCAAGTTCTTTTATAGGGATATTGGAATTACCACCTTTCAACCGGATAAATTCCTGTTGCTTATTCACAACGGCCCTTGGAAAATCCAGATGAGGGTTGATTAATCTGAGGTTAAAAAACAAAAGACCAAAAAGCAGGTATAAAGTACCAAACGTGGCTAAGCCATATTTGGGCCAGCGGTTTGCCAGTAACCAGGCTATGATAGCTGGAATGATAATGATGATCAAAAAATTTCTGAGGCTTATGAGTAATAAAAAGCCAATAATCAGGCTGAGTATTCTTTTAAAACCCCATCTTTTTTCTTTGAGCCCGAAATAAATACAATAGACAATAAGACCTATACCGGTGAAAATAAGTCCTTCTTTATGTATACCGCTTGTCCAGTATAAAAAAGAAGGGACCAGGAAAGTGGCGAGCAAAACAGTCATTTTTTTTCCGGGAAATACATCGGTCATAACCCGGTATATGGCCATGGCGCCAAAAATCGTAACGAAGGAATATAAAATTACATTGACATAATAATGTCCGAAACTAAAAATATTAAAAACGGAAAGTACTTTTATTAAGAAATTCCCTTTCAGGTCGTTCCAGTAAGAATCGTTGCTTTCAAAGAATTTAGAAACCCCGCTTTCGTAGGGATTATTAAACAGGTTCGTGAAATATTCATGCGGGTTGTTGAACAACAAATGATATTCCTGGATACTGCTGTTATGAAATCCCCAGGTATCCTGCATTTGTGCCAGCCCGCCATAATAAAGACCGATCCAGCCATAAAATATCCCCGCCATAATTTTGAGTAAAAGAATAATAATAAGTTGGGGCTTACTTAAACCGGAACTGGTAAAAAATTTCACTTTGGTTACCAGCCAGGCAAATAATACGAGATAGATAACAAAAAGCAGGTATTCCAAAAGGCAAAGGTTTTATCCCGCAAAATAACCATTATTGCCGTGATTGTCAGCACAAAGTTGACAAGTTCTGTTCTGTCTCAACACTACAACCTGTAAATTTGCGGCACAAAGTTTCTCCCATGGATGTATCAGTAAAAACAGCACAACAACTGAGGTTGACAGAAGAAGAATTCGAATTGATCAAGACCAAACTTGGAAGGACACCCAATTTTAATGAGCTCTGTGCCTTCTCTGGTATGTGGAGTGAACACTGCAGCTATAAAAATTCTATTAAATGGTTGAAAACATTACCCCGGGAAGGAGGAAGAATGCTGGTAAAGGCAGGAGAAGAGAATGCCGGCCTGATGGATATTGGTGATGATCTGGGTGTGGTGTTTAAAATTGAATCACATAATCACCCGTCTGCAATCGAGCCGTTCCAGGGTGCAGCAACAGGCGTAGGTGGCATACACCGGGATATTTTTACCATGGGAGCAAGACCGATTGCTGCTCTCAATTCACTCCGCTTTGGAAATTTAGAAGAAGACAAAACGCAGCATCTGTTATCCGGTGTGGTGCATGGTATCGGTCACTATGGTAATTGTTTTGGTGTGCCTACCGTGGGTGGTGAAATTTATTTTGACAAATCGTATCATACCAATCCATTGGTAAATGCCATGAGTGTCGGGATCGTTAAAGCCGGCGAAACTGTTTCGGCAACCGCTTTGGGAGAAGGTAACCCGGTCATGTTTGTAGGCAGTGCCACCGGTAAAGATGGCATTGGAGGCGCCTCATTTGCATCAGCCGATATCACTTCAGAAAGTACACAGGAATTACCGGCCGTGCAGGTGGGTGATCCATTTCAGGAAAAGAAATTACTGGAAGCCTGTCTCGAGGTAATACAAACCGGCGCGGTAGTAGGTATGCAGGATATGGGCGCAGCGGGGATTATTTGTTCTACGGCGGAGATGAGTGCCAAAGGCGAAGTGGGTATGCGGATTGACCTGGATAAAGTGCCCGCACGGCAAAGTCATATGAAGACCTGGGAGCTCCTGTTAAGTGAAAGCCAGGAAAGAATGTTACTCGTTGCAACCAAAGGAAGAGAAGAAGAAGTGATAAAAGTTTTTTCCAAATGGGATTTGCCCTGCTCTGTCATTGGTGAAGTAACCCGCGATGGCATATTGAATTTTTACATGAACGGAGAGCTGGAAGCATCGTTACCTGCACATGAATTAGTATTGGGTGGCGGGGCCCCTCAATATGACAGGGCCTATACCGAACCCCGGTATTTTGCTGAGATAAATAAATTTAATTCCGATTCAGTAATTGTTCCCGAAGATTTAAAAGAGGTTGCTGTGCAACTGATCCAACTGCCTTCCATTGCATCTAAAAAATGGATATACGAACAGTATGATAGTATGGTGGGAACCAATAATACTTCTACCAACGCACCAACCGATGCTCCGCTGGTATTGGTAAAAGGAACCACTAAAGCTTTAGCCGTTACTACGGATTGTAACAGTCATTATGTTTTTGCAGATCCGTATAAAGGAACCATGATCGCTGTAAGTGAAGCAGCCCGGAATATTGTATGCAGCGGCGGAATGCCCCTCGGGGTTACCAACTGTCTGAACTTTGGCAACCCGTATGATCCGGAAGTATATTACCAGTTTGTACAGGCCATAAAAGGAATGGGAGAAGCCTGCCGTAAATTTGAAACTCCGGTTACCGGTGGTAATGTGAGTTTCTATAATCAAAACCCGGATGGACCGGTGTATCCCACACCCACGATCGGTATGGTTGGTTTGCTGGAAGATATAGACAAGAAAATGACCCTTGACTTTAAAGCAGCAGGTGATATTATCCTGCTAATTGGTTCATCAAATAATGATATAAATTCTTCACAATATCTTAATAAGATTTGCGGCATTGAATTTTCCCCCGCCCCGTATTTTGAATTGGAAGAAGAGTATGCACTTCAGCAAAAGATTGCGGAGTTAATTTCCGGTGGCCTGGTTGAATCGGCACATGATGTAAGTGAAGGCGGTTTGTTTGTGACTTTACTGGAGTCTGGGTTTCATCGCAATCTCGGATTTGATGTAGTGGCTGCAGATTATAATATCCGGAAAGATGCACAATGGTTTGGCGAAAAACAAAGCCGGGTAGTGGTGTCTGTAAAAGCAGAAAAATTAAATCAACTGAAAAAAAAGTTGGGGGATCATCCTTTTGAAGAACTGGGCGTCGTCACGGATGGTTCGGTGGAAGTAGATGGAATGGAATGGGGTGATATTGGATGGTGGAAAGAGAAATATGAAACTGCCATAGAAAATTATTTATTAAAAGAAGAAGCCGGTTCGGCACTTGGCCCCCTCTAAATCTCTCCGCCAATTGGCGGAAGACTTGCCAATACACAGACCCTTGCTTAACTGATATTCTTTTTAATATTTGCTAATTAAAAATGAAAAAAGAGAAAACAATACTACTTACCGGTGCGGCCGGTTTTATCGGGAGTTACCTGCTGGGCTATCTAAATAAAAAGGGGTTTACAAATATTATTATTGCAGATGATTTCAGCGAAGAAGATAAGTGGTTCAATTTCGATTCCAAAAAATTTGTGGCAAAAGTAGAGCGGGAAGAATTATTTTCCTGGCTGTCACAAACCAACCGGGCTGTTGATTTTGTTTTTCATCTTGGTGCCCGTACAGATACGGCTGAATTTGATTACGCCGTTCATGAAAGATTGAACCTGGAGTATTCAAAAAAAATCTGGAATTATTGCACGGATAAAAGTATCCCACTGGTGTATGCATCATCGGCAGCAACCTATGGGGGAGGAGAGTTTGGCTATAAAGATGACCATGAGATCGTTGAAAAATTACAGCCCTTAAATCCTTATGGGGTTTCAAAAAATGAATTTGATAAATGGGCCCTTCATCAGGCTCACGACTCACGACTCACGACTCAAGACTCTATTCCTCCCTATTGGGCGGGATTAAAATTCTTCAATGTGTATGGCCCCAATGAATACCACAAAGGCCGGATGGCCAGTGTGATATTTCATGCTTTTAATCAGGTTAAGGCAACCGGGAAAGTAAAACTGTTTAAATCCCATAAACCGGAATTTAAAGACGGACAACAACTCCGCGACTTCATTTACGTGGAAGATGTGGCCGCAGTTTGCTTTTGGCTGATGGAAAATCAGGTCCCATCGGGATTGTATAATCTGGGCACCGGTACAGCCCGGACATTTGAAGACCTGGTAAAAGCCACTTTTTCCGGAATGGGGAGATCTCCTGTTATTGAATATATCGACATGCCGGAAGATATCCGCGATAAATATCAGTACTTCACTGAAGCGGATATGTCCAAGCTGCAAAATGCCGGTTATAAAGAAAGTTTTTATTCGCTGGAAGACGGCATAGCCGATTATGTGAAAAATTATTTGTTGAAGAAAGCATATTATTGAGATCCTTAAACGGCTCAATCAAAAAAGGAGCAGCTTTCGCTACTCCCTTTTACGGAAATATTCCACACCATTAATGAAACATTATTTCTTTGGCATCAATACCGCATCAATCACATGAATCACACCATTGCTTGTTGTAAGATCAGCAGCGGTAACATTAGCGCCGTTGATCATTACTTTGCCATCTTTAATAGATACAATCAAATCACCGCCCTGGAGGGTTTTAACAACCTGGCCATCTTTTAAGTCAGCAGCTTTTACTGAACCCGCCACTACATGGTAAGTTAGAATGTTTGTGAGGTCGGCTTTCTTTTCAGGCTTCAATAAACCTTCTACAGTGCCAGCAGGTAATGCGCTGAATGCCGCATTCGTAGGTGCAAATACAGTAAACGGACCAGCGCCTTTCAACGTTTCTACCAGGCCAGCAGCTTGTACTGCAGCAACCAGTGTTGTATGATCTGCAGAAGCAGCAGCCACATCAACAATGTCTTTAGGAGCATCCATCTTTGGTGCTGGGGTCTCTTCTGTAACAACTGCGGTGGTATCTGCTGCTGTTTTCTTTTCGCCTCCGGAATTGCAGGCAACCAATGTGGCGGATGTAATTAGAACTGCAGCGAGCAGTTTGAAAAAATTCTTGTTCATAAAATTTATTTTTTTTGATTTAGTTTAATAAGTAACCGGTACGGATTGAAATTGTTTTGTGAATCCCGAAAATATTTTATTTATCGGTTACTGTTCAACGTTGTATGTTGTTCGTCCAGGTATTCTTAAACAAACAGGTAACCGGCTCCATACTTATCTTTACACAAAAGATACTATGAGCCGGAAAATTGCCATTATCGGGGGAGGTAACCTGGGGGCCGCCATGGCCGATGGATTGATACAAAGTGCGTTTAGTCGTCCCGGGGATTTAACCATTACCCGGCGCAATCTTTCAGTGCTCAACCGTTTCTCGGAAAAGGGTTGTATGGTGCATTCCGACAATAAGAAAGCCGTGCGGGAAAGTGAAATAATTATTCTTGCCGTGAAGCCCTATAATTATGCGGACATCATCAAAGAATTGAAGTCAGTCTTAAACCCTAAAAAACATGTGGTGGTTTCTGTAGTAACCGGTGCCTGGATAGAGCAGTTACAAAAGGCTATGGGCAAGCCCGTGCCTGTAATCCGGGCTATGCCCAATACAGCGATTGCCATTCAGCAAAGTATGACCTGCCTGGCACATGCCGGTGCTTCAGTTTCTCAGTTAAATTATATCCGGGAATTGTTTGATCAGTTGGGTAAAACTGTAATGATTGATGAAAAGCTGATGGATGCAGCTACTATCCTGGGGGCTTGCGGTACGGCTTATGCGATGCGTTATATCCGGGCCAATATTCAAGGCGGGATTGAAATTGGTTTTGACGCAGCAACTGCATCACTCATAGCAGCACAAACCGTAAAAGGTGCAGCCGAATTATTATTGCAAAAAGGCACACATCCTGAACAGGAAATTGATAAAGTAACCACGCCGAAGGGTTGTACGATTGCCGGACTGAACGAAATGGAGCACCAGGGGTTCAGTTCTTCTTTGATAAGAGGCATCATTACCAGCTATAAGAAGATCGCAAAGGAATAAGCTTACTGCTTATATACTACACCATCCTTCATTACAAATACTACTTTCCCAAAAACAATTGGGTCTTTTAATGGGTCACCATCAACAGCAATGATATCAGCCAGTTTGCCTGCCTGGATACTACCGAGTTTATCTTTTTCTCCCAGCAATTCAGCTGCCTGTATCGTTGCAGCTTTTAAGGCTTCCATGGCGGGCATGCCTGCTTCGATCATATACCCAAATTCCATCCAGTTCTTTCCATGCTGGTACACCCCGGCATCTGTGCCAAAAGCAATCTTTACCCCTGCTTTATAAGCTTTGGCGAAAGTGGCTTGGATCTGCGGACCTGTCGCTAATGCTTTTGGCGTAACGATATCTGTATAATATCCGGGAATTTTTGCACTGTCTGCCGTTGCTTTGCCCGCAGTGATCGTTGGCACAAGGTATGTGCCGTATTGCTTCATTAATTGAATGCCTTCATCATCCATAAAAGTGCCGTGTTCTATGGAATTGACCCCGCCCCGGATAGCCCTTTTAATGCCTTCCGCACCATGGGCATGTGCGGCTACTTTAAAACCATAGTCTTTGGCAGCAGAAACAATGGCTTTTATTTCTTCTTCTGTAAACTGCGCATTAGCACCATCTTTTGCCTGGCTGAGTACACCGCCCGTAGCTGTTATTTTTATCAGGTCGGATCCTTCCTTATAGCGTTCCCGTACGGCATGATAAGCATCTTCGGTTCCATTGATTACACCCTCCTTTGGACCGGGATCACCCATGAGATCTTTCCGGTATCCATTCGTGGGGTCAGCATGTCCACCTGTTGTGGCAATTGATTTTCCGGCGGTGTAAATCCTTGGTCCAACGACTGATCCTTTATTGATCGCATTTCTCAAAGATATATTTACACTGCTTCCTCCTAAATCCCTTACCGTTGTAAAACCCGCCATCAGCGTAACCCGTACATACTTTAAAGATTCAAAGGCTATGTCAGCCGGATTGCTGGTAAACCTGTCTGCCAGGTTCCCTTTTTTTGTTTCCAGTTCTACGTGCACATGCATATCTATCCATCCGGGCGTGACCGTTTTTGTTTTCAGGTCAATGATTTTATCCTCTGCTCCCGCTTTTGAAAAACCATTTTCAACAGCTGAGATTTTATTTTTCTCGACCACAATGGTCATATTTTTTTGGGGTTCATTCGAAATACCGTCAATCAAAGTGCCGCACCAGATATAGGTTTTTTGTGCATGTGAAGCTGATAGGAAAGCAACGCTGATAGCGGCCAAAAGAATTTTTTTCATGTAACAGGAGTTGAAATACTAAAATAATGGAATCATCGGGTAATTAGTAATTTAATATAGGAATCAGAAAGAATGATTGTTCTTGTAGACACCTTTGTTGGTATAAAGACCCTATTCCATATCCGGGCTTAGGCGGTTATCAAAAAAAACATGGAAACGTCCCGAATTCAAACTGGGGAAATCAAGGCGCTGAAATTTTCCGGTACCAAAAATATTTTCTAAAAAAATAGATAGTCGGGGAAAGTAGACACAAGGACCACCTGGCAATGAACTGTAAAGACCCGGAATTTACTGCCGGAAGTGATTTTGATCAAGGTCAAGGCGGTTATTTTAAATAACTCCGTAGAAAAGTAATCGCCGGGGCAGTTGCAAGACCTTAGACCGGCCTGTGGGCTGCGGGGTAAGGGTGCTTCAGTTGGCTGATATTGAAACCGGGCCGGGAAATATTTCTTTTCCACGTATAAATTTCCAAACTGTGGATATGAAATTATATTGACCCGGAATTTTCTTTTAACTTTACATGACCTCCCGGAATTTATATGTTATACTGGTGCTGAGCTTGTCGAAGCATCGAAGTATCCGCTGGTCAAAATTGGCTGGGCTTTTCATCAGATCATTTTATAGTTATTGCATTAAACAAATAACCATTTTGTATGGCTAAGTTCATTTTTGTTACCGGTGGGGTTACTTCTTCTTTGGGGAAGGGAATAGTCGCCGCTTCACTCGCGAAATTATTACAGGCGCGGGGACTTCGGGTAACGATTCAAAAGTTTGACCCGTATATTAATATAGACCCCGGAACCATGAATCCCTATGAACATGGGGAATGTTATGTAACAGAAGATGGTGCAGAAACCGACCTGGATCTGGGTCATTACGAAAGATTCCTGAACATTTTTACTTCCCAGGCGAATAATGTTACAACCGGGAGAATTTACCAGACCGTTATTAATAAGGAGCGGGAAGGAGCTTATCTTGGAAAGACCGTGCAGGTTGTTCCCCATATTACTGATGAGATTAAAAGAAGGATGCTGCAACTGGGACAGACCGGTGAATTTGATATTGTAATTACAGAAATCGGCGGCACAGTGGGTGATATTGAAAGTTTACCCTTTGTAGAAGCTGTTCGTCAATTGCAATGGGAGTTGCCGGAGGAAGATACCGTAGTCGTTCACCTTACATTGATTCCGTATTTAAAAGCGGCCAAAGAATTAAAAACAAAACCCACCCAGCACAGCGTAAAAATGCTGAGCCAGGAAGGCGTGCACCCGGATATCCTGGTTTGCAGAACAGAAAAACCATTGATGCCGGAACTGCGCCGGAAAATTGCATTGTTCTGTAATGTTAAGCTCGAAGCGGTGATTGAAGCTGCAGATGCTCCCACTATTTATGAAGTGCCTTTGCTGATGATGCGGGAAAAACTGGATATTATCTGCATGAAGAAACTGAATATTGTCAATAGCAAGGAGCCCGAATTGAGTAAGTGGAAAGAGTTTCTCGACAAATTAAAATATCCTAAAAGCAAAGTAACCATCGGTCTCATTGGTAAATACCTTGAATTACAGGATGCTTATAAATCAATCCTGGAATCTTTTATTCATGCAGGTGCCATTAATGAATGCCAGGTGCAGATCATCAATGTACATAGTGAATTTATAACAGATGATAATGTTGCGGAAAAGCTTGGCGGGTTGGATGGATTACTGGTAGCCCCCGGTTTTGGCCACCGGGGTGTGGAAGGAAAAATTGTTGCTGTGAAATATGCCCGGCAAAACGGCCTGCCGTTCTTCGGTATTTGTCTCGGTATGCAGATGGCTGTTATTGAATTTGCCAGGAATGTGCTTGGTCTAAAAGATGCCCATTCCACGGAAATGGATCCTGATACAAAAGAACCGGTGATTGACCTGATGGACGAACAGAAAAAAGTAACCGCAAAAGGAGGTACCATGAGATTGGGCTCATATCCCTGCGAGATAAAAGAAGGATCCCTGGCTTACACGATCTATGGCAAGACCTCTATCAGCGAGCGGCACCGTCACCGTTGGGAGTTTAACAATAAATACCTACCCCGGTTTGAAGAAGCCGGTATGAAAGCCAGTGGTAAAAACCCCGGAACTGACCTGGTTGAAATAATTGAATTACCCAATCACCCGTTTTTTATCGGGGTTCAATACCACCCTGAACTAAAGAGTACTGTAGAGAACCCGCAACCCATTTTTGTTCATTTTATCAAGGCAGCAAAAGCCTACGGGGAAAAGAGATCCGAAGTTAAAAACCCCCTTTTACAAAGTGAAATGATATAATAAGCCGGGAGTCATGAGTCGTTAGTCTGGAGTCAGAAAAATCTGCCCAACGGCTTAATAATACCGCCTCCCGTCCTGATAGCTATCGGGTCAGAACTCCTATCTTTGCCCCCTCCAAAAAAATGACGAATGAAGTTTGATCGTAACACGGTTCTGGGTTTTGTGATTTTAGCGGCCCTGTTCTTTGGGTATTTTTTTTATACCAATAAAGAACAGGCTGTTTACAAGAAGCAAAAGGCTGAAAAAGAAGCCCGGGAACTGGCTGTCCAGGATTCAATAGCCAAACTCAATAAGCCCCTGCAGGATTCACTGAATAAGATCAGGGATTCCGTTACTCAAAAAAATATGCTGGGCATTTTCCAGGATACAGCAAAGGAGGAAGAGCAATTAGTAACGATTCAAAACGAACTGATAAGAATTACTTTTACCACGAAGGGCGGACAGCCAAAGAAAGTTGAGCTGAAAAATTTTAAAGGACAGGACAGCAGCCTTCTAAAACTGGCCGGTACTGATTTTGATAAAATAGGCTACCCCGTTAACACGGGTAAGGGGGCCAATGAAGGTAGTGCGCAAACCAGTGATTTATTTTTCTCAAAAATAGATTCTTTCTCGAAAGAGGGCGTTAAGACAATTTCTTTTACTTTACAATCCTCGGATAGCAGTGGTTCTTATATCCAGCATGAGTTTACATTAAAGCCCAACAATTACATGATTGATTTCAATGTAAAAATGGGCAGGGCTGATAAATTACTGCAAGGCGGAACAATGAACCTTTCCTGGCAGTATGCAGCTGTTCAGCAGGAGTCGGATATTTCATATGAACAGCAAAATACTCAGATCGGCTATGTAAAAGACGGCAGTTTTGATTATCATACCATTGGTCGTAAAAGCAGTAAAAACTTTGATGAATCAGTTAACTGGATAGGCGTAAGACAGCGGTTCTTCTTTACTATTCTTGTTGCCAAAAATAATTTTAATTCCGGGAACATGGAATGGACCATTCCGGTTGACAGTGCAAAAACAGTGGTAAAGTCTATTGCTCTTATGAAATTACAGGTACCGGCAGGTACTCCATCTGTCATTCCGTTTTCTATTTATTATGGACCTTCTGATTATCATATCCTGAAGTCTTATGATATGAAGTTTGATAAAATGGTGAATCTTGGCCAGGGAATTTATTCATTCGTACGGCCTATCAATAAATTCATCATCCTTCCTATTTTTGATTTTCTCAAAAGTATAGCCGGGAGCATGGGTCTGGCTATTGCCTTATTGACCATCTTTATAAAACTGGTAACTTCTCCCTTGCTTTATAAAAGTTTTTTGAGTGGTGCAAAAATGAAAGTATTGCGTCCGGAAATCGCCAAACTGAAGGATAAATACGGCGATGACCGGCAGGCGATCAGTATGGAGCAAATGAAAATATTCCGGGAAGCCGGTGTAAACCCCCTGGGTGGTTGCTTACCGGCTTTATTACAGATTCCCATTTTCTTTGCCCTGTTTAGTTTGTTTAATTCAGATATTGGTCTGCGGGGTGCAAATTTCCTTTGGAGCAACGACCTGGCAGCCTATGATGATGTAATAAAATTTGGCACCCATATTCCATTGCTGGGCAGCCACCTCAGTCTTTTTAATATTACAGCGGTGTTTACCAGTTTCCTTATTTCCATATACAGCATGAGTATGACCCCGGACCAGAGCAACCCGGTTATGAAATATATGCCTTACATTTTCCCGGTATTTCTTTTATTCTTTTTTAACCGGCTTCCTTCAGCATTGACCTGGTATTACACGGTTTCCAATGTTATTACTTTGGCAATTCAGTTTGTTATTCAGACTTATATCATCGACCACGATAAAATACTGGCCAAAATGGAAGAAAATCGAAAAAAGCCAAAAACACAATCCAAGTGGCAGGAACGGATGCAGCAAATGCAGGAACAACAGAAGAAAATGAAAGAATCGCAGCAAAAGAACAGGCGATAGGATATAGGAACCGGAGTTCCTCTCCGTTAAGATATACATAAATAAGAACCGGGTTTAGCCTTTTGCTACCCGGTTTTTTCTATACCTTGAACAAAGTGGGGAAGGATTGACATCTGGCTGCAACTTATTGATTAAATTGGCACGTCTTTTAATAGTATAGAAGTGTACAATAGAAAAATGAAACAAACTACAATCTTACTGACGGCTATTTTTTCCCTGTTTGCTGCGGGGCAGCTAAGGGCACAGGTGCAGCGAAAACTGACAGAGGCGACCATTTCCTATGATATCGTTATCAATACCAGCAATAACAACCCCCAGGCGGCTGATCTTTTGGATGGGGCCACCAGTATTATTTACCTGAAAGGGAGTTCCAGTCGTTCGGAAATGATCAGTTCCCTTGGAACACAGGCAACTATTATTGATGGAAAAACCGGAAATGTCGTTTTATTAAAGGATTATGGTGAAAAGCGGTATATGATTAGAATGACACCAGATAACTGGAAACAATCCATTAAAAAATACGATAGTGTTACGTTTGCATACTTCAAGGAATACAAAATGGTTGCAGGATACAATTGTCAGAAAGCAGTTGGCAGGCTTATGGACAGCACCACTTTTACAGTTTATTTTACAAAAGAGCTGTTACCCGTGAATAAAGATTTTCAATACCTGAATAAAAATCTTCCGGGATTAGCCATGGAATATGAAGCTGCTATGGGTAAAACGAGCGTGACGTACAGGGTTTCGAATATTAATTTCAATCCGGTTCCGAAATCAAAAATGGATATACCGCAATCAGGTTACCGGGTGATGACTTATGAGGAAAGTAAAGGGGCGGGGATAAATTAATTTCTCCGTAACTGACGGTTACCGATTTCAATTTTTACATTGTTCAAAATCACTTTCTTTTTGAGGGGAACAATGTAAGTGGTATTACCTTTTTGAGAAGTAACAGTAGTGTTAAGACGTATGTATTTTTTCTCCGTGGTATTGATTACTTCATTACCGCGGTATGCATAACCGGAACGGAGCGAAAATGAACCGGGTCGTGCCATGGATTTATAGGACAACAAGGAACTCTTTGATGAACCGGATTTTTTCTTACCGTCTCCCAAAGTGGCAAAAGCACCTGCACCGGAAACAGCCAGTAAAAGGAATACGGCCAGTTTCCTGGTAACAACTTTCCATACTATCGTATTGGGTTGGCTCATTGCTTACAAAAATAAACACAAAAAAGGATATAAAACAAACCGTTTATCCAGAACTTTAATAGTTCATTAACGTAGAAAGATGCCTTTTTGTTACGGCAGGTTGTCAGAATATTTCAGGAATTTTGCACATATGGGGAAAAGTAGGGCAAAGGATAGTCCTTTTTTTAGGGTTAACTTGTTGGAACTAACAACATTCAGGGGGCAAAGGGTCCCGATAGCTATCGGGAAAGCTGCCTGCACCGGCTCTTTAACAGATTTGTTCACCAAATGTCCGATAGATGAAAGAAAATAACCCTTACCGGGAAGATCGGGAACAGTTCCGGGAACTGCTTAAACAGTACGAAAATTTCAAGAATGGACGCAGCCACTCGTTTATTGAAGAAGATGCTTTTGAAAAAATTATAGACTACTACCAGGAAAAAGAAGACCTCGTTAGGGCCATGGAAGCCGCTGAAATAGCCGGGGAGCAATTTCCTTATTCCTCCATGTTACTTATAAAGAAAGCAGATATTCTGATAGCCAACCGCCGTTACCAGGATGCACTGGATATCCTGGAGCAGGCATCTTTGCTGGATGGCGGTGACATTAATCTTTACATATTAAAAACAGATGCCTACCTGGCGCTGGACCAACCCGAAAAAGCAGTGGTATTGCTGGAAGAAGCTTTGTCCTTATTTGAAGGGGAAGAAAAAATTGAGTTGTTGTTTGAACTGGCGGATGTTTATGATGATTACGAGGATTTCGACAAAGTATTTGATTGTTTGAAAATGGTACTGGATGACGAACCGAATAATGAGGAAGCGTTGTATAAAATCTGCTTCTGGACAGATTTCACCGGAAGAAATGAGGAGAGTATCCGGCTTCACCAGCATATAATTGATGAGTATCCTTATAATGAACTGGCCTGGTTCAACCTCGGGGCTGCTTACCAGGGATTGAAGTTGTATGAAAAATCTATTGATGCGTACCAGTATGCCATTACCATTGATGAAAAATTTGATTATGCCTACCGTAACATGGGAGATGCTTATATACGGCTGCGCAAATACAAAGAAGCCATCGAAGTACTCGAGAAGGTACATGAACTGGCAAAACCCGAAGACGTGATTTTTGAAGCTATCGGTCATTGTTACGACCGGATGAAAAATTATGCACAGGCCAGGATCTGCTACCGGAAGGCATCACATTTACGGCAGGATGATAGTAAACTGTTTTATAAAATTGCCTGTACCTATTTCAATGAAGGTCTTTGGGAGAGCTGTATCAAACAATTAGAAACGGCGATGAAAATTCACCGGTTGCAATCCGAGTACAACCTGTTGATGGGTGAATGTAAAATGCAGTTAGGATTATTTAAAGATGCTGTTCAATATTTTTCCAATGTGGTCCGGGTCAGACCCCGTAACTCGGCCGGCTGGGAATCACTGATCCGATGCCTGTATAAAGCTGAATATTTTGAGGAAGCATTAGAGCAGGCAGGAGCCGCTTTGAATATCACCAACGGGAAACCCTTATTCATTTTTTACCGGGCTGCAGTATTATTGGCCCTGGGTAAAACCAAAGAAGCTATTCTTCAACTGGAATTGGCCATGGGTCAATCACCCAAACTGCTTAAAAAATTTGTAGAACTTAATCCTTCCATTTTACAAAACCAGTTAGTGGTTGATGTAATTGCCCGGTTCAAGCGCAATAAATCGATTTAAATTATCAAGATCTTCAGTTTTGGGTGCTTATTTCTAATGGCCTGTAAAAAATCAGGTCATTCCGAAACTGCTAAAAAAACCCTTAACCCAGAACCAGTAACCAGCAACCAGCAACTGGTAACCAGCTAACCGTAACCAGTAACTCAGATCAGCATCACTCTGCTGATACTTCCCTATTTTTGCGGCCATCTACCCGGTATTATTGAACCAAATTAAATATGTATGAATTTCAATTTGTCGCAGATCCCCGAAAGAAAAAGTAAGCCCCGTCAATCCGGATTAACCATGGTAATGGATAAAGGTTTGAGTGTGGAAGAGGCAAAAAATTTTATGAGTGCAGCGCATCCGCATGTGGATATTGTCAAGCTGGGCTTTGGTACATCCTTCGTTACTCCAAACCTGAAAGAGAAACTGGATGTATATCGTACTTATGATATCCCGGTCTATTTTGGCGGCACTTTGTTTGAAGCTTTTTTGATCCGTAACCAGTTTGACGATTATATTAAGGTGTGCCGGGAATTTGGTATCAGCTATATGGAAGTAAGTGATGGTTCCATCACGATACCCCATGCTGAAAAATGTGGCTACATTGAAAAACTCACTAAAGTTGGGACTGTTTTAAGTGAAGTGGGAAGCAAAGATGCGGCACATATTATTCCCCCATACAAATGGATAGAACTGATGAAGGCAGAATTGGATGCTGGTTCCACCTATGTTATTGCTGAAGCCAGGGAAGCGGGTAATGTAGGAATTTACCGGGGCAGTGGTGAAGTAAGAGAAGGCCTGGTACAGGAAATACTGACACAGATACCCGCTGAAAAAATCATCTGGGAAGCACCGCAAAAGGCCCAGCAACTATATTTTATTGAGCTTGTTGGCTGTAATGCTAACCTGGGTAACATTGCACCATCCGAAGTAATACCGCTGGAAACAATGCGTATCGGTCTTCGGGGTGACACCTTTAGTTTATATCTTGATAAAACACAAAATGCCTGATGCGATTGTTTGGATTAGTGGGGCATCCTTTAACGCATTCTTTTTCTAAAAAATATTTTACGGAAAAGTTTGATAAAGAAGGAATGGCTGATTGCCGGTATGAACTTTTCCCGATTGAATCCATGGAACAATTTCGGGGTCTGTTACAGGCAAACCCGGAACTGGAAGGATTGAATATAACCGTGCCCTACAAAAAGCAGGTGCTTTCATTTCTGAATGATACGCAACATATTCCTGTTTCATTAGATGCCTGTAATTGTATCCGTATCAGGAACGGGAATCTCATCGGTTATAATACGGATTGGATAGGATTTTCGCATAGCCTCTTACCTCTTTTGCAACCACATCATACAAAAGCTATGGTATTGGGTAATGGTGGCGCCACTGCCGCTGTTATTTTTGTTTTACAAAAATCCGGAATTGAATTTACCATTGTCAGCAGAACCCTGCATCATAATTCAGGGATTACCTACCAGGAAATCGACGAAGCATTCATGCAAGAGCATACTATTATTATAAATACGACTCCTTTGGGCATGTATCCCCGGGAGAATGCCTGCCCGGAAATCCCTTACCCGTATATTACTTCGAAGCATTTACTTTATGATCTGGTTTACAACCCGGAGAAAACATTATTCCTGCAAAAAGGAGAAGAGCAGGGTGCCTCTATTAAGAATGGAGCGGAAATGCTGGTTCTGCAGGCAGAAGAAAGCTGGAGAATCTGGAATGAAATATAAGTTTTCCCGTAGCGTAGAGGATCATTTCAATATCAGCCGATCAACTTAACCATGGCTTCTGCAGGTAGTACAGCAATTTTTTTCTTTTCATAATCATAACATATCATCCCGGTTCTGACAAAAGCAACCGGTACTATTTTGTTCCCCTGTGTTGGGCGAAGGGTTTCCAGTTTATAAAAAAGTTCAAATCCTATTTTGGAAACTTCTCCGGCAGTTACAGAAGCATTAACTATATCACCATAAAATAATTCGCTTTTAAACTGGATAGCCACATCTGCCATGATCATCCCTGTGCCGGCAAAATTCATTTCGGTATAGCCCAGGCTGCTTAAGTACTGCATCCTGGCCTCATGTATAATGGATAGAACCATATCATTTCCTACGTGATTTCCATAGTTTATATCTGTAATACGAACAGGAATCTGGCAGGTGAAGCGAAAATGTTCCGGCAGATCAATCTTTATTCGGGCCATGCAAAGGTGTTTTCAATAAAATTAAGGAAACAAACAGGATCCGGTTAATTATCCTGCATAGATCTGACGAGGCTGAAGATCTCCATAAAATTACTCGTTGAATGTCCACTGGAAGGACTTGCAATTTTTTCTCTCCATTTTTTCATCTGGTCAATGCACTCTTTATCCTGTTCCTCTCCGGATACACAGCATATAAGTTCCCTGAGTTTTTTGGACATACGAATAATATTTCCATCGGGTGTTATCAAATGTATATATCGACCCGAAATATCGCTGGAAGGTGGTTCCTCCGGTTCTATACCCAAACCCCGTGTACCGGGTTCATAGCTGTCTGTGGCAAAAAAGAAATCAGCTGCATTTTTTATTTTACTTCTTTTGACTGCCACATCCAGTTTTGCAAAAGTTTTTTTGCTGGCTTCGAGTGCTGCATCGTTTCTGGCTTCATCCAGGGAAGCATTTAGGGCGTTTACTCCTATGTTTTCACTTGCGATATTCAGGTTCTGATTCGTTGATACTACGGCCGTATTTTCTTTTTGTTGCGTGATTTCCTGGTGGGCTATTTCCGGATTCCCGGATTTATTATTGAACAACTGAATACCACCCCAGGCAAGGAAACCGATTAATACGGCAGCAACTGCATATTTCAGAAACGGAGCAAATTTTCTTTGTCCGGGAAAAACAGTTACATGTTCTTTATTCAGGGAATCTTTTATTTTTTTCCAGGCATTGGCCGGGGGAGGGGATTCCAGGCCTTCAAGTTTGCGGGCATAATCATTCACCAGGGCTGGTTCATCTAATGCAGCAGCAATGGACTGCCAAACATGAACCGGTGGGTTTATTTGAATTGAAAGAAGCCTGGTTTGTAAAGATTTCGTTTGTGATGATTCGTCTAATCCGGCTGCAATCTTTTCCCACACTCCGGCAGGGGGAGCCACTTCGTGGTTGTACATCTTATCTTTTATTCCGCTGCTCATTATTTTGCTCTTACTCCCCGTTGCTTGTCAATAAATGTTCGAACCATATCCTGCAGTATCACTTTGGCTCTTGATAACTGAGACTTACTCGTTCCTTCGCTGATATTCAGCATGTCGGCAATTTCTTTATGGGTATAGCCTTCTACCACATACATATTAAAAACCGTGCGGTATCCGGGCGAAAGTTCCTGTACCAGCGACAGAATATCTTTCTCAGCCAACTCATCCAAAACAGAAACATATTTCCCTTCGATGGTTTTTTCCTCTTTTTCTGTTACCGGCATGAGGTAACGTTTGCGGCGAAAATGTTCGATGGCGGTGTTGACAAAAATGCGCCTGACCCAACCTTCAAATGAACCTTCGCTCCGGAAACTATCCAGTTTTTTAAAGACCTTAATAAATCCTTCCTGCAAAATGTCTTCCGCTTCTTCGGCATTACCGGCATAGCGCAGGCAAACGGCATACATACGGGGGGAAAACCGGCGATACAGTTCTTCCTGCATTCTCCGGTTGTCTTCCATGCATCCTCTTATAAGGTCGCTTTCGGGGATATTTTGGTTGCGTTCAGGTGTCAAAATCGGTGGTTTGATTATAATGTATTCAAAAATGCTACCAGTTTTTCGGTGGCCTTCTTCCGGTGACTGAATTGGTTCTTTTCTGTCATATCCATTTCCGCAAAGGTTTTGGCTGAACCAGCGGGAATAAACACCGGATCATAGCCAAAACCCTGATCACCTCTTCTTTCTTCAATTATTTCCCCCTCACAAATGCCTTCGAACTGTTTTTCTGACCCGTCAATTAACAAGGATATAACGGTTCTGAAACGGGCAGAACGATCGGGTTTGTCCGACAAATTAATTAAAAGCTTCTCAATGTTATCATCAAATGACCGGTTTTCGCCGGCATAACGGGCACTTTTGACTCCCGGTTCACCCTTCAGGGCTGCCACTTCCAGCCCGGTATCTTCGCTGAAGCAATTGGTACCCGTCATTTCAAAAATAAATCTTGATTTACCCGAAGCATTTTCTTCCAGCGTAGGGTATGGCTCAGGAATATCCAGGTATATTCCTGCTTCATGAAGCGTTATTAGTTCGAGTTTATTTCCAAGCAAGGAACGTATCTCCTCCACTTTGTGATGATTATTGGTTGCAAAGATCAGTTTCAATTTTTTGATTTTAGTTTTCCGGGAAGTAATGAAGGCAGTTGATATTTAGTGTATCCGGGTTTCTTACAAATAGGTCGTCCTATTCCTTCATTTTACAGGTTAAAAAGCCTTTTTAAACAAACCCACAACTTACTTTTCTCCACCCGGTCATTCTCCAGTTCTTTTAATGAGGGCGCATATAAAAACGAATTACCGGCAAATGCCTGGATCTGGTAATGCGGAAAATGCATCGGCAAACCAAATGCTGCGGGTTCCATATCAAATAAAAAAACGATTTTACTTTTAAAGAAGGAAGTCAGCTCTTTGTAAGACGATTGCTGATGATTATAGAGATTGACAATGGCAACGTCAGCTAAACTTAATTTGCAAGCGCCCAGTATTCCGGTAAGAAAAGTGAGTTCATGATCTGGCAAATGAACTGCTTCACTGGTTTTGACAATTATCAGAATATGCTTCTGGTTACTCCCTAATGATTTCCAAAGAAAACCGGGGGACTTTTCAGCCTGGGAGGATTTTTCTTCATCAGATATGCCGGTTTCTGCTCCTTTCGGGGGCCTTGTTTCCCTATCGCCGATCAGCGATGAAAAATATAGATCCGCAACCAATATGGGCGGTAATTCAATATGATTTAAGTCCATAATTCGTTAGTAATTTATTTACCCCTGCCTGATTGCCGTCAGGCAGGGGTGTTAGTTTTTTTCGTTTCTTTGGTCTGTCAAAAATAAACTATTATGATTGCAGCCATGGATATTTCAATCAGGAAGGCAGAAAGGAGTAAACTTCAGGATCTGAGTCTTGAAAATATTCCTTTTGGAAAATATTTTTCAGATCATATGCTGGAAGCGGATTATGAAAATGGTGAGTGGAAAAATATAGAAATTAAACCGTATCAACCCTTGCTGCTAAGCCCTTCGCTGGCTGCTTTGCATTATGGTCAGGCCATTTTTGAAGGGATAAAAGCTTATAAGGACAAGGAAGGCCATGCTTCTATTTTCCGTCCCCAGGATAATTATCATCGTTTTAATATTTCTGCTGAAAGAATGCAGATGCCCGCCGTTCCCGAAGAACTGTTTATGGAAGGGATGCGGTTGTTGGTTGAATTGGATAAGAACTGGATTCCGGAGAAAGAAGATCATTCACTTTATATCCGTCCGTTTATGTTCTCTGCTGATGAGATGATCGGGGTTCGTCCTTCGGAGACCTATAAATTTATGATCATACTTAGTCCCACCGGCCCGTATTACAGTGCACCGATGCGGATCTATGTAGAAGAAAAATATGTCAGGGCTGTACCGGGTGGCGTAGGATATGCAAAAGCTGCAGGCAATTATGGTGCAGCCATGTTTGCAACGGCGGAAGCCAAGAAAAAAGGATACGACCAGGTATTGTGGATGGATGCCTTTGAACATAAGTATGTACAGGAATGCGGCACGATGAATGTGTTCTTCATTATTGGTAATACAGCGATCACACCTAACCTGGACCAGGGAACAATCCTGGGAGGCGTGACCCGTCAAAGCACTATTACATTATTAAAAGAAATGGGCCTGACGGTAGAAGAAAGACCACTGAGCATCCAGGATATTATGGTAGCCTATAAAGCCGGTTTGCTTCACGAAGTGTTTGGGACAGGAACCGCAGCCACCATTTCCCCGATAAAGGAACTTCGTTACAAGGATTTTGAAATGAAATTTGATGTGGATACCTGGAAAACAGCTCCAACAATCAAAAAGTGGCTTACGGATATCCGGGAAGGGGTTAGGGAGGATAAGTATCAGTGGATGCAGAAAGTTTAAACCGTTATTTTTAAGGAGTTTAGCCTATAATATTTGCCCCTGTCCGAAGCGGGGGCTCTTTTATCCCCAAAAGGTTCAAAATCAGAAAAATCGGGTATCATTTTTTTGGATATTAAGCCATCGGCTGTTACCTTTGCCGTCCAAAAAACAAGGGTCAAGAATGCCTACAATTCAACAATTAGTAAGAAAAGGAAGAGAAATTATCAGGGCCAAGAGTAAATCAAGGGCTTTGGACCAGTGTCCGCAGCGTCGTGGTGTATGTACGAGGGTATATACAACAACTCCCAAAAAGCCCAACTCTGCACTTCGTAAAGTTGCCAAAGTCCGTTTGACCAATAAAGTAGAGGTGATCGCCTATATCCCTGGAGAAGGCCATAACCTTCAGGAGCACTCTATTGTGCTGATCCGTGGCGGAAGGGTAAAAGATTTACCGGGTGTCCGTTACCACATCGTACGTGGCTCATTGGATACTGCCGGTGTAAAAGACCGTAAGAAAAGCCGTTCCAAATACGGAACGAAGAAAGAGAAGGTGAAGAAGTAAAGAAGTATATAAAGTATAAAAAGTAAATAAGTACAACGTAATTTTTTAAGATATGCGGAAAGCACAAGCAAAGAAACTCCCCCTGGCGCCAGACCCAAAGTTTAATGACAAACTGGTAACCCGTTTTGTAAATAACCTGATGTGGGAAGGAAAGAAAAGCGGAGCCTTTAATATTTTCTATGATGCATTGGACAAAGTGACCAAGCAAACCAGTGAAGAAGGATACGAGGTTTGGAAAAGAGCATTGGTAAATGTAACTCCCGGTGTAGAAGTACGCAGCCGCCGTATCGGTGGTGCCACTTTCCAGATACCTGCTGAGGTTCGTCCGGACAGGAAGATCTCTTTAAGCATCAAATGGCTGATCCGCTACAGCCGTGACAGGAATGGCCGCAGCATGGCTGATAAATTAGCCGGCGAGATCGTAGCTGCCAGCAAAGGCGAAGGCGCTGCATTTAAAAAGAAAGAAGATACCCATCGTATGGCTGAAGCGAATAAAGCTTTTGCCCACTTCAGGATCTAAAAGATACAAGAGCAACATCCTGCCTGATGGCAGGCTTCCACGGAACCATTCATCAACAAAGTTTATTGAAGTTGACGGATGGTTTTTTTTATGGGATGGTTTGTATAGCGGGATTAAAGAAAACAAAGTAACGTCTAAATGGTAATAGGAGTTTAGACTCACCAGGTTTTTCAAATCCAACTGTATCAACTATATCAGCTTATGCTCATACGCATATTTCACCAATCCTATAACGGAGTTTGTATTAGTTTTCCGGAAGATATTTTTACGGTGGGTTTCTACCGTTCTTTCACTGATGTATAAGGTTACAGCTATCTGTTTGTTGTTGTATTCTTTCTCTATCAGGCGGGTGATTTCTACTTCCCTGCCGGTAAGGTGCGCTTCCTCATTTTGTTTTTTCCGGTCGCTGGTTCGTTTCAGTTCATCGAGCACTTCATCACTGAAATAAATACCACCGGAAGCGATTTTTTCAAGGGCGGTGATCAGTTCCTGCTTCCCGATATTCTTTAATACATAACCTGAGATGTCGGCATCTTCAATCATTTCATTTACGAGATCGCCCTGGCCACTCATCGAAAGAGCCAATATTTTTACTTCAGGAAATTTTTCTTTTACCTGCCTGGCGAGTTGGTTCCCGGGCAGTTTCGGCATCATAACATCCGTAAGCAAGACATCAATAGGAGTTTGCGCTATCCTTTCAACTACTTCGCCAGAATTTGTTGTGGCAAAAGCAAAACGGAATTTATCATGACCTTTCAATAATGACGTAAGCCCGTCAATTACTATCTGGTGGTCATCTACCAGGGCCAGTGTGATCTTTTCATTTTTCATTTTGGTTAGTGATTGCAGATGGAAAAATTCTAAAAATTGGTTTAGTTCATCTTTTGTTCAACCGGTTGACGTAAATAAGGATGCTTAGGTTCGCCTGGTTATCGTTGGGGATTTGTTAAAACCCCTGTCCCCTAAAGTGGGACTTAGAAATACAGGCCTGTAATTTTTTCAATTTTCTTTAATGCAATGCGTTTTATGAGGATTTTTCGGGTGAACCGTGATATGAGAGCGTGGGGTGGGGTTTTAAATGGGGACGTGGAAGGCAACCACGGTTCCCCGGCCGGAGGCGGAGTCAAAATCCACGGTGCCTTTCAGGTATTCTATCCGGGTAGTAATGTTTTTAAGGCCAATACCTTCAAAATTAGCCTTGTCAGCAACGTCAAAACCCCGGCCGTTGTCTTCAATAGTGCCGCTGATGCCATCCTTATCCCGGATGATGGAAATATCCAATGTGGTGGCTCCGGCATGTTGGATCGCATTGCTGACACATTCCTGTATAACCCGGTAAAGCACGGTTTCTGCATTGGAATCAAAGCGTTCTTCCAGCCCTTCAGTAGAAACATGGGCCTGGAGATCCTTACTGCTGAGTTTGTTCACAAAATCACTGATAGCCACTCCCAGGTTGTTTTTCAGCAGGGCATTCGGCATCATGATATGTGATACGGTTCTCACTTCTTTACAGCTTTCATCCACCAGCTGGATAATTTTTTGCAGCGATTTTTTTTGTTCCCCGCTGGTAAATATTATTTCTGATTCAAAGGCCGACAGGTTCATTTTTGCAGCACTCATCATTTGTCCGACCCCATCATGCAGGTCTTTGGCTATGCGCTGTCTTTCATTTTCTTCTGCTTCCATCACAGCCCTTACGGCTATTTCCTGTTGTTTCATTATCTCTGCCTGCAGCTGGCTTTCTTTTTTAAATTTAAAGCTCCTGTATTGTGCATGCACCAGCAGGGCGATCAATAACAGTAAACCACCGATTCCGATAAATAAAAAATTTTGCAGGCGGAGGCGATTTTTTTGCTCCACGATCTGTTGTTCTTTCCGGGCTGTTTCATATTTGGTGTTCAGTTCTTCAATTTGTTTTGTTTTTTCCGTACCCAACAGGCTATCCCGTAATGCCGTTCTCTTTCTGAAAAAATCAAAGGCTTTCTGGAAGTCTCCCTGTTTTTGGGCTACCAAAGCCAACTCATTGTAATTATTAGACTGGAGCTCCGGGTAGTTTAATTTTTCGGCCACCCGGTTACTCAGCGTCAGGTATTTTATAGCCTTTGGATAATCACCTTTTCCATTCATAGCAACTCCCAGATCCGAAAAAGTGAGTGCTATGGCAAAGCTGTCTTTTAACAGTTGACGGATATTCAGTGCCCGGAGCAGGTAATCTTCGGCAGCAGCATATTTTTTTTCTATAACATACACCCCGGCCATATTACTGAGTGCATAGGAGACGCTTAGTGAATCACCGGCAGTTTCAGCGAGTTTGAACGATGAGGTATAGCGGTTCAGGGCTTCTTTGTAATCTTCTTTATATTCATACACCACACCGGATTCATTTAATATCATCGAGATACCACTGGTATCTTTCAACTCCGTGTAGATGGCATTTGCTTTTTTATAATTTTCCAATGCCCGGTCAAGATCTTTTGTTTTGCGGTAGAGTTTGGCAAGTTCATTATAGACAGGCGCCAGTCTTTTTTTATCCTTCTTTTTTTCAAGGATGGTAACGGACTCATAAAAATTTTTGGCAGCCTGGTCATATTTTCCGTTAAAATAATTGGCCACACCTATATGGTGTTTTAATTCGGCCACACTTACCGAGTCGGCATTCTTACGGGCAGTTTGTAAGGCCTTGTCACCGGTAATAATTGCCGAGTCGAAGTTGGTTAATTCAAAATGCTGAACCAGGCTGATCGTTGCATTCATCTTTTCAGTGTAAGGCCGCTGTGAATTGATGACTGACCGTAAACTGTCTGTATCCACCTGCGCCTGAGCGAAGACAGAAAAAAATAAAAGTGTAAAAAAAAGATGGATGCGTTTCATAGCCCTGGATCAAAGGTTAAGGACTTCTTTCATGGTAAAGAAACCCTTTTTGTCTTTAATAAATTCTGCTGCCAATAGTGCCCCGAAAGCAAAACCTTTTCGGTTATGCGCCGTATGAATGATTTCAATATTGTCAATTGCCGATGAATATTTAATGCTGTGTGTGCCGGGGGCCGGGTCAATACGCTGACTGATGATCTCCAGGTCCTCCGGGTTATCGCTGAGTTCATTCACCCATTGTTTTCTTGCGTTTTACCTGCTCAAGTATTTGTTCAGCGAGGGTGATGGCTGTTCCGCTGGGCGCATCTCTTTTCTGGGTGTGGTGTGTCTCTTCCAGTATTACTTCATATTCTTTATGTGGCGACATCAGGAAAGCCAGTTTTTTATTGACTTCAAAAAAAATATTTACCCCGATACTATAATTACTTGAATAAATAAATCCAATTTTTTTTTCTGCACAATAGTGTTTCATTTCTTCCAGCCGGTCAGTCCAGCCTGTAGAACCGCAGATAACCGGCAGGCCCATATCCAGGCAGGCTTTTACATTATCAAAGGCACTTTGCGGGCCGGTGAATTCAATGGCGACCTCTGCTTTTACCATATTTTCCGGGGTGAATTCGTGAAGATTGGGCTGATCGATCTTCAATACAATTTCATGTCCTTTTTGAAGCGCCACTTCTTCAATGGCTTTACCCATTTTACCGTAACCGATTAATGCGATGCGCATACCTGTGTTTATTTTTTTACAAATGTAGTTATTAAAGCCCCGGGTGATACCCGTACTGGTACGGATTTATTACTTGCCAATCTTCAATACAAGGCTGAGTCCGTTGGTTTTTGCCAGTTCGCTATACCCGGGTTTGATCAGCAGGCTGAGATCGGGGCTAACATCGAAGCTTTTAAGATGTGCATCAACCACGGCATCCACAATATTTAATCCCCAGAGTATGAGAAAAGCAAGGGCAGAGTAATCGATATCACGGCGGTACTGATTACGATAGAAGCGAAGGGATTCTTCGCTAAGTGGCTTGAGGGCGGGTTTTATATCTTTAAATGAAGCAGAGTCTGTATGATTGACCCGCATATTATATTTTACTTTGTATGCAAAACGGGTATCCTGGTAACTACCGAGGTTATAAAAAAAAATTCCAGCACAGGTTCCTAAAGCTCCGTAAACAATGGGCAATTTCCAGTATTTTTTATTATAGATCTGTCCGAGTCCCGGGAAGATCGCTGATCGGATTGCTGCCACTTTGGGACTGTGGGCTTTCATAGCGGAATCGTACTTATTTGTAGGAGTTGTTTTTGTGATTACTGGTATAGAATCTTTAACCTGTGCAAAACAGTTAAAAGAGGAAAGCAGGAAAAAAAAACATAAAAAGGAGAAAAATATTCTCATAGTAATTAATCAAGGGGTGCATCCAGTTGCTTCAGGATCTTATTCAGTTCATCGGATGAATAATATTCAATGATAATTTGTCCGCTGCCATTCCGGCTGTTCCTGAGTTTTACCCGGGTACTGAAATGCGACGCTAATTTATCTTCTATTCGCTGTAATGCCGCCGGTAAATGACTTTTTGAAGATTTTTTAACAGCACCGCCCTGTTTGTAGAGGTTGCGGACCAGCGCCTCGGTTTGTCTTACAGACAAGCCTTTTTCTTTTATTTCCTTAAAAATGAAAAGTTGTTTGTCAATGGTGTCCACATTAATCAATGCCCGGGCATGGCCCATACTTAATTCACCGCTGCGGACAGCCAACTGGATATCGGGTGGTAATTTTAATAAACGGATGAAATTAGCAACGGTGCTCCGGTCTTTTCCCATTCTTTCGGCAACCTGCTCCTGGGTATATTCCAGTTCTTCCATCATTCTCTTATAGCTGAGGGAAACCTCCATTGCATTCAGATCTTCCCGCTGTAAATTTTCCAGCAGGGCTAATTCGAGTAACTGGGAATCATTGGCATGCCGGAGGTAAGCGGGAATATCTTTAATGCCGGCCATTTTTGCCGCCCGCCATCTTCTTTCCCCGGCAATGAGCCGGTATTTTCCTGAAGGCAATCTGGAAACCGTAACCGGTTGAATGATATCATGAATTTTAATCGACTCCGCCAATTCCTGCAAGGATTTTTCATCAAAATCCCGGCGGGGTTGTTTGGGATTGGGTTCAATATCATCAATGGAAATCCGATTGGTACCGGTCGCATTTTCAACCACCGTTGATTTCAAAGAACCGGTGGTGGTCTTTAAATCAGCATCAATATGCTGGAGCAGGGAACGGATCCCTTTCCCGAGTTGTTCTTTATTTGTTTGTTTAGAATTGGTCATCGTATCAGGCTAAGGGTTTTGAATGGACGGTTGCAAAAGGTTCACAACTCTAATATCCTCTCATCATTCTTAATCTTCGTCATATCATTTTTTTGCAAAATCTCTTTTGCAAGATTAAGATAATTCATCGAGCCTTTACAGTTGGCATCATATAATATTACCGGCTTGCCGACACTGGGGGCTTCTGCCAGTTTTGCATTACGATGGATAATGGTATTAAACACCATATCTTCAAAATGACGACGGACCTCACTAACCACCTGGTTGCAGAGCCGGAGACGTCCATCGTACATCGTCATTAAAATCCCTTCAATCACCAGCGAGGTATTTAAACGATTTTGTACAATTTTTATGGTGTTCAATAGTTTCCCTAATCCTTCCAATGCAAAAAATTCACATTGTACGGGTACGACCACGGAATCAGCGGCACTCAATGCATTAACGGTTATCAGGCCGAGGGAAGGGGAGCAATCAATGACAATAAATTCATAATCATCTCTCACGGCCTCTAAAATATTCTTCAATACCATTTCCCGGTTGGGGTAATTGATCATCTCTATTTCGGCACCTACTAAATCGATATGTGAAGGAATCAGATCCAGGTTGGGAATATCTGTTTTTAATATCACCTCTTTAGCACGGGCTTCATTCACCATACAATCATAAAGACTCTGGGTGACATTATGTAAATCAAAACCTACACCCGTGGTACTATTTGCCTGGGGGTCGCCATCTACCAGCAATGTTTTATACTCCAGAACGGCAAAACTTGCCGCCAGGTTTATGGCCGTGGTTGTTTTACCAACTCCTCCTTTTTGATTTGCTACACCGATTATTCTTGCCATTTTGCCGAAAACTCCTTTAGGGTTATTGAATGTTTGTGGTAAAATTGCCGTCTGAAACTTAGAACACAAAATTAAGTTTTGCCCAAACAGAGGGATATACCGGCAAATGTAAGTGTTCAACAAAAGAAAGCCCGGAATGATTATCCTCTTAATTTTGATTATTATTTATGCGTAATTCTCCTTTCTGGAAGGTCCTGGCGGGCTTCATGTTTTTGCTCGATATTTACTTTTTTCTGTCGTTGCAGGTTGTTTCGGCCCCGGTAGCTCCGGTTGTACGGATCATTATTTATTCCCTTTATTGGGCCGTATCGGTTTCTGCTATCGTACTATTCTGGGCTTTGCCTTATATACATATCCGACACCAGACGCGGTTGTCTAAAACAACGATTTTTTCGATCATGGCTGGTTTGTTTTTTGCCAAACTGGTAGCTTCCTTATTTTTCCTTGGGGATGATGTGTACCGGATGGTGCATTGGGCCCGGGGTGAAGCTGTTTCAAAGTCATTTGGAATGGCCTGGACAGGCATTATAGCCGGCGGCAGCCTCTTTGGTATACTGCTATATGGGTTTACCAATAAATACCGATACCAGGTAAAAAGGATCAAACTTACCTACGATAATTTGCCCGCTGGTTTTGCCGGGTTGAAGATTGTACATATATCGGATATCCATTCAGGAAGTTTTACCAACAAACATGCAGTGATGAAGGGTGTGCAGAAGATCCTGGATGAAGAACCCGATCTCATTCTTTTTACGGGGGATATGGTCAATAATGTTGCTGATGAGATGAAAGATTATATGGATGTATTTAATAAACTGAGTGCCCCCTTAGGAGTTTATTCCACCCTGGGTAATCATGATTACGGTGATTATGTTCGATGGGCCAGTGCAGAAGCTAAGGAGGCGAATCTTGACCGGTTAAAGCAGGTTCATCATGCCCTTGGCTGGCGGTTATTGATGAATGAACATATTGTCCTGGAAAAGGGTACGGATAAAATTGCCTTGATCGGTATTGAAAACTGGAGTGCCAAAGCCCGATTTCCGAAATATGGTAATTTAAAAAAAGCTTATGAAGGGGCCGAGTCACATCCATTCAAAATATTATTGAGCCATGACCCTTCCCACTGGAGGGCGGAAGTATTGTCAGACTATCCGGGTATTGATCTGATGCTGGCCGGTCACACCCATGGAATGCAATTTGGACTGGAAATACCCGGCTTTAAGTGGAGTCCTGTTCAATATGTTTATAAAGAATGGGCTGGTTTATATGAAAAGGCTGACCAAAAACTGTATATCAACCGGGGTTTTGGTTTTATTGGTTATCCAGGCCGTTCGGGGATCCTCCCTGAAATCACTGTTTTGGAGCTTTCCTGAGTATTATTTGTATAAGTTCTTCAATATTTGGGCATATAAGTCGTTTTAATTCAGGGGGAGAAGCATATTAAACTATTTTTTAACTAATTAGTCTTAAAATACAATTCCCGGTAAAACCCGGGATTCTACTGGCATTATCCCTGGAGCCAGAATACAACTGCCTAATGCTGAAGAAATGGTCCATATTTGTGGCTTTTATTATGTTGTCTGTTGTTGCCTTTCCTCAAAGCAACTCAGTGGATTCTGTTATTACCCCCGTTAAACAATTTCCTGTAACGGACACCTCCGTTGATCTGGATGATCTTTTCCAGGACTTTGATGCTTTTATGGATTCGATCCTTTCGCCACATAGTTATTTTTTGGCCAGCCTGTCCATGGGTAAAGGCTATTATAATTTTGAGAGTAAAGACGGGTCAATAATTGCTTCGTCAAAAAAACTTACCTATTCACCTACCCTTGGCTATTATCATAAAAGCGGTGTAGGCATGACTGGTACCGGATATTTGGTGGATGACGGGTCACATATTAATTTTTATCAGTTTGCACTTACTCCTTCCTATGATTATTTAAAGAACAAGAGTTTCGCAACAGGTATTTCTTTTACGAAATTTTTTACCCGGGATTCAGTACCCTTTTACACCACACCATTGCAAAACGAGCTGTTAGGATATTTTACGGTTCGCAAATGGTGGTTCCGGCCCATGTTGTCGATGAGTTACGGCTGGGGCAGCCGTACAGACTACCTTCAAAGGGAGGATTTGATACAGGATCTGCGTTTACGAAGGAGGGGGTTTACCTATATCAATACCAAAGAATCCATTACGGATCTTTCGATGACAGTTTCTGTCCGTCATGATTTTTATTGGCTGGATGCCATTACCTATAAAGACCATTTCCGTTTTACCCCTCAATTAGCTTTTACCAGCGGCACACAAAAATTCGGATTTAACCAGTCTTCCAATACCTATGCTACTGTTATCCGGAATAATTCAAATGTTTTGTACAGCACGGAGAATATTTACCTGGACGACAAGTTGAAATTTCAACCTCTTTCACTCACTATGTATCTCCGGGGTGAATATTCCATTGGAAAGTTTTTTATTCAGCCCCAGTTGACCCTGGATTATTACTTCCCCGCCACCAGCAAAAATTTCAACAGCCTTTTCACGATCAATGTGGGCTGTATGTTCTGATTTTTGAAAACCTTCACATCTTTCCTGCAATAGAACGGTTACTTTTTTTGTTTAGCAGTGTACCCATTCCCGTTAAAAGAATTTAACAGCCCCGAAGGGTTACTGGCACTATACTTGAAATTTTCCAGGGTGATTTTCAGGTTATCCATAACAATTAAAAAAATACTTACATGAAAACAAAACTCTTTACGCTGTTCACAGCATTATTATTCTCCCAGGCGATGATGGCCCAGTTTCATCTGGGTGTTAAAGGCGGGGCAAACATGACCAAAGTTCAGGGCAAATCTTTCAAAGATGAATTTAAGTACGGGTATCACCTGGGCGGATTTGCCGAAGTTCGGTTGGGAAATAAATTTGTATTACAACCCGAAGTACTTTTTAATCAGTACTCCACAACCGTGGACAGCAGTTTCAAACATGTTTACCAGAATGTTTTTAACCCGGCATACCAGAGTAATGTGAAGCTTAACTACCTGTCTATTCCGCTGGTATTAAATTATAAACTGATCGGCAGTTTCCTTTCGTTACAGGCAGGCCCGCAGTTTGGGGTGCTTATCAGCAAGAACAAGACCTTATTACAAAACGGAGGTGAGGCCTTTAAGCATGGGGATTTTTCAATGTTAGCCGGTGCCCAGATCAAAATCGGGTCCATCCGTCTGAATGGCCGGTATGTGATCGGTTTAAATAATATCAATGACATAGACAACCAGGATCAATGGAAAAGCCAGGGGTTCCAATTATCTGTTGGATTAGCCCTTTAAAACGCAATACCCTGATGAATAAGAAGCTCTCCATTTTGGGAGGGCTTTTTTTGTGTAAACGGCTACCTTTCAGTGTCCTGCTTTGGCAGTCTGAAATCTTCAGGCATGAATCTTGGCAATACTGATTTCCCGTTATATTTTTAACCCCGCCTTCGGCGGAATGACAGGTTGTCTAAAGAAGAATTAAATATGAACATCGAAAAATTTTTGCTGCGGTCTGAGGATGAAATGGATTTTCTGCCGATTATACCCCTGAATGAAAGCGACCAGGATGATCTTAATCCTATTGATATTCCGGATGAATTAGCCTTATTGCCCCTTAGAAATACGGTTCTTTTCCCGGGAGTAGTATTGCCTATTACCGTAGGCCGGGATAAGAGTATAAAAGCGGTAAATGACGCCTATAAAGGTGACAAATTGATAGGAGTCGTGGCGCAAAAAGACAGTAATGTTGAAGACCCGGCAGTGAAAGACCTGGAAAGTATCGGAACAGTAGCCAAAATTGTGAAACTGATCAAAATGCCGGACGGTGGCACTACTATAATTATACAGGGTAAAAGCCGGTTTTTGATTGAGTCTATATTCTCGGAAGACCCTTATTTCAAAGCAAAGATCAAAAAACTGGAAGAAGAGGAATCCCCAAAAGATGAGGACTTTAATGCCTATATAGCAAATATTAAAGACCTGGCTGCCGATATTGTTCAGATTTCTCCCAATATCCCGACCGAAGCTTCCATCATTCTCCGCAATATTGAGAACCCGGCTTTTCTGATACATTTTGTCTCGAGTAACCTGAATACAGATATCAAGGACAAACAACGATTATTAGCATTAAACCAGATCAGACAAAGAGCCGATTTGCTGATGCAATTGCTGCAAAAAGAATTACAGTTTGCAGAACTTAAAAACAAGGTCACCACCAAGACGAGAACAGAACTGGACAAACAGCAACGGGAATATTTTCTGCAACAGCAGATGAAAAGTATTAAAGAAGAATTAGGGGGTGATAGTAATTCGCAGGAGATAAAAGACATGCAGAAAAAAGCGGAAGCCAAAAAATGGCCGGCTGCCGCAAAAGAAATGTTTAAAAAAGGGATAGAGAAACTGGAAAGAATGCATCCGAGTACGCCCGATTTTTCTGTGGTGTATAATCACCTGGACCTGATGCTTGACCTGCCCTGGGAAACGTACACTGAAGACCATTATGATCTGAAGAAAGCAAAGAAGACCCTGGATATGGATCATTATGGAATGCATAAGATCAAAGAAAGGATTTTGGAATACCTGGCCGTATTGAAACTGAAAGGGGATATGAAGAGTCCAATACTTTGTTTTGTGGGCCCTCCGGGGATCGGCAAAACTTCTTTGGGGCGCAGCATTGCCAATGCTATCGGCAGGAAATATGTCCGGCTGAGTTTGGGCGGATTGCATGATGAAAGTGAAATAAGAGGGCACCGTAAAACCTATATCGGAGCGATGCCCGGCAGAATTTTGCAATCGATCCGCAAAGTGAAATCATCCAACCCCGTTATGATCCTGGATGAAATTGATAAAGTAGGAAGTGATTTCCGGGGCGACCCATCTTCCGCATTGCTGGAAGTACTGGACCCGGAACAAAATCATACTTTCTATGATAATTATCTTGAATCAGAATATGATTTAAGTAAAGTATTATTTATTGCCACGGCAAATAATTATCAGAATATACAACCGGCCCTGCGTGACCGGCTGGAAATAATTGACCTGAGCGGCTATGCGGTGGAAGAAAAAGTAGAGATTGCTAAAAGGCATTTATTCCCGAAACAAAAAGAATTGCATGGGTTGAAGAGCAGCCCCTTTAAAATAAGTGATAAAGTTCTGGAGAAAATTATCCAGGATTATACCCGGGAAAGTGGTGTACGGGAACTGGATCGTCAGTTGGCCTCCATCATGCGGTACCAGGCCAGGCAACTGGTGTTAAAAGGAAAATTAAAAGCAACGTTAACAGCGGGGGATATTGAAAAAATAATCGGCAAAGCCAAATACAGCAACGATATTTATAAGACTGTGAATATGGCCGGGGTGGCTGTAGGTCTTGCGTGGACCTATGTAGGAGGCGATATTCTTTTTATTGAAACAAGTTTAAGTGATGGCAAAGGCGAATTGAAACTTACGGGAAACCTGGGGAATGTGATGAAAGAAAGTGCCAGCACAGCGTTAACCTATTTACAATCGAATGCCCAAAAGTATAAACTGGATGCAACGCTTTTTGAAAAGAAGAACATTCACATCCATGTGCCCGAAGGTGCCGTGCCCAAAGATGGCCCGAGTGCTGGTATAACGATGATGTCGGCGATTGCTTCTGCATTAACCGGCAAAAGAGTGAAGCCATTCCTTGCGATGACCGGTGAAATAACACTCCGGGGGCAGGTGTTGCCGGTAGGTGGCATAAAAGAAAAAGTACTGGCTGCAAAAAGAGCCGGATTGAAAGAGATCATTCTCTGCTGGCAGAATGAGAAGGATGTGCAGGAGATCGAATCGGACTTTATTAAAGGCATCAAATTCCATTATGTAAAGACCATGAGCCAGGTACTTGAACTGGCATTGGTGGGTTAACTATTCAGGAAATAGTATACATCATCCATTTACAGTTGCCATCTTTTTATTGTTGAAAGCCTGTTTCTCTCAGGGTGGGGAGATTTACAAAATTCACTTCTTTATTTGGGGCGGGTTTCTTTTTGGTAATGGCTTATTTTCGTACGGCTTTGCATGCTCGTTTAACCATAGTGCTTTTAGGGCTGTTTCATTTCAGTTCCGCTCAAACACTGGGGGGGAGTTCTGTGTTTAATTTTCTGAGGCTTTCCAATACACCGCAACTAACGGCGTTGGGCGGAGTAAATGTTTCCCAAAACTCCAATGATATAGGGCTGGCTTTTAATAACCCTGCACAATTAATGCCATCCATGCATGCGCAAATGAATGCTGTGTTTAATAATTTCTATGGAGGTATCAGCGTGTATCATTTGTCGGTCGGTTATCACCATACAAAACTCAATACTAATTTTTCCTGGGGCTTAAATTATTTCAATTATGGCAGCACACCTGAAACGGATGCATCGGGGAATATATTGGGAAAATTCCGGCCTGTTGATTGGGTGATGCAGGTATCCGCTTCCCGGAGTTACCTGGAAAAATGGAATTATGGGGCCACATTAAAATTCATCAATTCTCAATACGGGCAGTACCGGTCCAATGGTTTGGCTATGGATGTTGGAGTTTTATTCAGGGATTCTTCAAAACTTTTTTCTGCATCTGCTGTGGTCAAGAACCTGGGTTTTCAATTAAAGAAATATAGCGGCACCGAATCGGATGAGCTGCCGTTTGACCTGCAGATAGGATTGACAAAACGGCTGGAGCATGCGCCATTGAGTTTTTCGCTGACAGCGCAAAGGATACACCGGTTTGATATAAATTATAATGACCAAACCTTTAATAATGAAAACGGTTTTGCAAATGGAAATACCCGGAAGTTTTCATTCGACAAGCTGCTGAATCATTTTGTACTGGCCACGGTTGTTTATGTTGGTGAAAGGGTGGAACTGATGGCCGGTTATAATTTTCTCCGGAGAAAAGAATTAAGTATTGGCAATGCCGGTAATGGTCTTTCGGGGTTTTCATTGGGAGCCGGCGTGTTATTTGGTAAATTACAGGTCCGCTACGCCCGGGCCTATTACCAGAATGGTATGGCCAACAACCAACTGGGTCTGAATATGAAACTCAATGAATATTTTGGATTGGGAAAGCTCGGAGAAAAGATCGGCTGGTAGGGTTGTGGAGTAATTATTTTGAATTAACCCGGTTAAAATAAAGTCATTGATCCTTCAGCAGAATGGTTGAGTCTTTTAAAAGGGGGATTGATTGATTAAATAATGTATTGAACAGGACGCGGAACTGGTTTACTCCCGAAAGACTATCATAAAATCCGCTATATTTTTTATCAGGTAAATACACCGCATTCATATTACGGAAAAAGCCGGAATGGTTTGTTGAATCGTTGGACATCCTGAAACCGTGATCGCCCATAATAATGATAACCGGGGGAGAAGCAGAGTTTTTCAAAATAGAATCAGTCATTTGAAGTATCTGCCGGTTTGTATATGCTACATATTGTAAGTATTGTGGTGCTGTTTCCTTTCTCAGCGATTGCGGATCCACTTCTTTACCACTGCTGTCAAAATAATAGGGTGGATGTGGCAGGTAAAAATGTGCATAGATGAATTCAGGCTTTTCCTTTTTCTTTCCGGCTTCTTCTTTTACTTTTCGCAGGAAAAGATTGTTATTATGCAGGTTCTGGTAAACGAGCCTATCCGAAAACCATTTAATCCTGAATTTTCCCACGAATAGCATGTACCCAAGATCTTTTTTCAGGCGGCTGAATAAGGTTTGTTCCGTGATAAGTCTGGCTTTTAAGGGAAGAAATGACTGGTTGACCATTGAAGGTTCTCCTTCAAGGTCGAAAACGGAATAATTGACAATCTTATAGCCGTTATTCATTAGATAGCCCGTAACTCCATTGTTTCTGATCAGGTCATTACACATGGCGTAGTCTTCAATACTGCAGGCATGCACATCTTTGATTCCACCCAGGTAGGACATGTTGAGAATGGAGGCCATGGAGAAAGGAGTGAAATTATAGTTGCTTCTGCTTCCCGAAATAAGATGAAAGCCTCTTTTGGTTAATGCAGTGTCAAATTGGGAATTATCATAATTCCAGCTTTGTTTCAAGGTTGATGATGCAGCGTATTCATCAAAAAGGAGAAAATAAATATCCGGGTGCGAACAGGTAGTACAGGCTGTTGTTTGGGAAGTAAAACCGTTTGCAGCGATTTTTTGTTTTTTTTCCGCAGGCAGGCTGATCAGTAAAACCAGGTCTACCAAAATAAATAGAAGCATCAAAAGTGAAAGAAAATAATTTAACCGGGCCAGGGTTTTTTTATTTTTTTTTAGCCAAAAGAATGAAAAGAGCAGGAGCAGAAAAATGATGGGTAAAAGATATTGATAGCGTGAAAATTCTTTGGTGAAGGTATAGTTTTTTAAAAAATCCTGGATGGCGCCAAAGAAAAAGTAGGTAGCCAGTAAGATAAAAGTGTAAACGCCGGCTTTCACTTTGTTTTTAAAGACCCATAAACATAATCCAAAAATAACCAGTGCTGCAGACAGGTAGGTCAGCATTAATATACCCATATCCCGGAAATGAATGTAATAATAATGCTCTTTCCACCCGTGCAGCACAAAGAACAGGGGGAGTAATAAAAAGGAAAGTGGAGATATTCTGAGAAATTTGTTCATTATTATTTTACTATGAATATTATTCAAATATGAAGCTAGTTGAATCTTTAAGTAGAGGAAGATGTTGTCTAAATTGGGAATTCAGAATAACCCTGAATTGATTTACATTTGAAATGCCGTCGTAAAACCCTGAATAGTTTCTATTAGGAAATAAGATAGCATTAAAGTTCATGAAATGATATTTATTATCGATTTTTTCAACTGGATTAAACTGATGGAATCCATGGTCACTTAATAAAATAATAATAGGTGGTTGTTCTGTGTTTTTTCTGATGAAATCAATTAATTCAAGTAGTTTTCTATTTGTATATTTCAAATAACTCGTATAGCAATTTTTATTTTCGCGGTTTTTTATCAATAGTAGATGCAAGCTTTGTTTTATTACCAATACTGTCAAAGTAATATGGAAAATGAGGCATAACGAGATGTGTGTAGACAAATTTAGGACTTCCCCCTTTTTTCATTACCAAATTTCTGGTATGAATCTCTTTTTTTAAATTATATGATAATGTTAAATTTAAGAAATTTTGTTTTCTGACTCGATGCAAAATTAAACCAAAGATCTTTCCAAAACCTAAAGGTAAAAGTTTGGGAGGTAACTAACGCTTTACTTTCTGGAAGAAATGCAGATTTTATTAGTTTTGGATTACCTGTTAAATCAAAGAGAAAATTATAAATTTTATAACCATTTTTTTTAAAAAAAGAAATTACACTATTTTCTTTTATTAAAACTGAACAATAATCCAGATCATTATTGTTTAGTGTATTACTTTTCAAATTATCCAGGTAGTTCATGTTCAATAAGGAAGCCATCGAATAGATGGTCCTGTTATAATTAGAGGTTGATCCCTTGACTACATAGAATCCTCTTGTTTTTAAATTATTTTCAAAATTAGTGTTGTTAAATGAAAATAAATCCTGAAGCTCAGTTTTTCCAGCGTATTCATCTGCAATAATTAAGTATATATCTGGTTTTGCGCAACTGTCGCATTGTATCATTTCTGAAGGAAATTCTAAAGCTTCGGAGTTTTTCTTTTTTTGATCTTTACCAATAAAACGCCCAAATCCAGTAATATCATTAGCAGGAAGAGTAAATTCAAATAAGTTGAAATATTGTTGAATTTTCTTTTTGATTTTTTTATGTAAATGGCAAGTAGTAACAGAAAAGCTAAAGATACAGGCAAGATAAAACTGTATTTTATGATAAATGTGTTGTTGAAATTAACTTTAAGAAAATCATGCGCACTGCCAAAAAAAAAATTATAAGACATTATTAAGAAAGCAACAAGGTTTGCTTTGAAAAAACTTTTAAATAGCAACCACAAAAGCAAGAAAGAAATGTAATGAAATTGGCCTTAGAAAAGAAATATAACAGAAAAGTAATGAAAAAAATGAATCCCGATTTAACAGGGATTAAAAAAAAATTTTCTATAAACCCATGCAACACAAAAAATACCGATAACAAATAAAGATAGAACGGCTTTGTACGAATGATATGCAGCAGTTTAGTTCTCATATTTTATCATCAGGTATAAAATTCTTCCGGAAGTTCCGATCGGTTGTTTTTTTTCAATCCGGAAATATGTTTTTAAAGCCTCCTCAAAATTTTCTTCACAATAATCCGAATAAATATCTTTTTTCCCGGATAACATCAGCTGGATCTTTTCATCACTTTTCGGAACAAATTCAATGATGAGCCATTTACGGGTTATTTGTCGGAATAAATCTGCGATACCGGCAAATGGCATGTTTTTCCCGATAGCCAGATGATGGATTACCGCCAGTGCCATTGCAAGGTCTACGCTTGCCCGGTCCATAAATGACGATCTTTCCCTGTTATTGAGGCCAATGGCCGGAGAAGGGTGTGCTAAGTCAATGATAAGTGGCTGCAGATTCTTTTCCCCCGTTTTCTTCCCGGAAATATAAAGGTTGTTAATGCAGTTCGGATCGAAATCAGCAGCGATTGTAAATATATTTTTTTCGGCCAGCAAGCGGGAGCATGCACCATCGTTTGCACCCAGGTCGGCAGCTGTTTTTACAACCGGTAAATCTTCAATCCAATCCTGAATAATTTCTTTCTTGGTGGCTAAGTAATCTTTTCGCTGCGAAGCTTCTGCGTAGTAATCAGACCAGGTACTTTTTTGTGCCGTTAATCGTAACCTGTTGATAAGTGTTTCCAGACTCGACAGGAGGTTTAACAATTTTTGTTTCGAAAATGTGGATGCTGGCTGTTTGTTTGAGCTGTTTTTTAAAGATACCCCGGCATGCAGATGTATATGCAGGTAGGTATGGAAGGATAATTTGCTCCGCAGTGGCAATAATGATCTGGTTACTGCTAACGGGATCCCTTCGGGATAAGCCAACTGCATTTGATGCAACGGTTGCTTACAGTAATGCATCAAAAGCAAAGGAGAAAGAAAACATTCGCAAAACTGCCTGTAGGCTATCCAGGGTTCCTTTTCGTTATATTTTTCAAACGAAAGCGTATCTATAAATACCATTCTTCCGTTGTGCCATTGTATATTATAAGGCGTGGCATCTTTTAATATCAGGCCATAGCCGGCTGATTCTTTTGCTAATTGCAATGTCAGCAAGGCTGCATCTTTAAGCATATCAAAACTCCATTCATAAGGATAAGAAATGAATTTGACCTGTTCCGGTTTCAGTGTTTTGTAATAGTCCCGGGTACCAGATAAGTTTTCATTGATTATCTCATGTGGAATCAGCCATCCTTTTTTTACAAGACTTTCATACAGGCCACTGTTTTGGAAAAAATCGAAATCATCTTTAAAAATTTTATTTACCTGCCTGTAGTACGCATCTGCATAAAAGAAAATAAACCCCGATGGATCACGGTATGAAGCGGGGTGCTGGGTAAAAGAAGAAGACATCAGTTTGGAAGGTTTTCATCCGGTTTCTTGGGAGAACGGGAAAAAAATGCTTTTATATAGTTCTTTATATTTCTAAAAAAGAAAGTAACGCCCAGGGCCGCGGCGATGATCACCTGGACCAGGTAACTTCCACTCCCCGGATCAATATATAAAAAATCAAGGATCATAAATAGGCCAGGTTGGTTTTAGGAGATAAAGTTAGTAAAGTTTCATACATCAGTTTGATCGTGTTATCAATATCATCCCGATGCAACATTTCTACAGTAGTATGCATATAGCGTAATGGAATAGAAATTAAAACAGAAGGGCAACCATCATTTGAGTAAGCGAAGGAATCTGTATCCGTACCTGTACTGCGGCTCAAAGCCCTCCATTGCACAGGTATTTTCTTATCGGCAGCCACTTTTTCAACAACGGCCAGTAATTTGTTATGAACAGCCGGTGCATAGGATAAGGAGGGCCCTTTGCCGGTACTGATATCGCCTTCAATGTTTTTACTGATCATGGGCGTTGTGGTATCATGCGTAACATCAGTAATAATGGCTATGTCCGGTTTAATTCTCCGGGCAATCATTTCTGCCCCGCGTAGTCCGATCTCTTCCTGTACCGCATTGACTATATACAAACCATAAGGAAGTTTCTTTTTGTTTTCTTTCAGCATTCGCGCCACTTCGGCGATCATAAAACCACCAATACGGTTATCGAAAGCACGTCCCACATAATTGCCATTGGCCAGTTCATCAAAACCATCCTGGTATGTAACCACAGCTCCAATATGGATACCCAAAGCCGCAACTTCTTTCTTGTTCCTGGCACCACAATCCAGCCAAAGATTATCTGTTCTGGGGATGGGTTCTTTCTGGTCGGGGTTGCTAATTCTTGTATGTATGGCCGGCCAGCCAAATACGGCTTTCACCGCACCTTTTTTTCCATGAATAAGTACCCGGGAAGCCGGTGCAGTCTGATGGTCAACGCCGCCGTTTCTTTTTAAATAGATCAATCCATCCGGAGTTACATAATTGACAAACCAGCTTATTTCATCCGCATGCGCCTCGATCACTATTTTGAACTTATGATCCGGATTGATTATACCAACAGCAGTTCCATAGGGATCCAGATAATTGGTATCCACAAAAGGCTTCAGGTATTCAATCCAGAGCTTCTGTCCCCAGGTTTCAAAACCGACAGGCGATGCATTGTTAATATAGGACTTGAAAAATTCAAATGCCTTCTCTGAAATGATGGTTTTTTTTGCTCTCACTGATTTTGCCATAACATTATTTTTAGGATGAACCTATTAGAAAAGCGAAGATAAGCAGCAGGGCTTTAACAATCATCAGGCCGTCATACCGGATGACAAAAGCCGCCTCATCTTTCATATGGGAAAACCGGTAATACAATAAAAAAAGTAACAGGATAGGGATAAAAAAAGCGGCATAAAAAACGGGCTTATTTATACCCATCGTAAACAGGAGCCATAAAGCAGAAATAAAGCTTAACAGGGGCATTACGATTTTCCCATACCGGAGACTTTTTGCAGGACCCATTAACACGGCAATGGTTTTAATACCATCCTGTTTATCTTCCTCATAATCTTTAATGTTGAACAACAAACTTAAGGCTGCTATGAAGAAAAAACGATTTATAAACAGGACCAGTAATGTATTGTTTGTGAATCCTGAGGTTTCATCCGGGAGCATCAGTACCGGCAGCACTACGGTAGTAAAGCTCCAGATAAAACTAAGGGATGCCATTTTTAGCCAGCCAATCTGCCGGAGACTTTTTTTATTCCAGGGATTCAGGGGGTAGGAGTAACCCAAAGCCAGCAATGGAATGATGATAAACCAGGCAAGATTTGGGTAGTTAAAAGCGCCGAATTTTTCAAAAATGGATTTGTAATGGTAAACGGCAACGCAACTGATAAGTATAAAACTCAGGAAAATGATACTCAATAAGAATTTTTCATTTTGCCTGCACCAATCCATCCGGCTTCCTGATTTTTCATTTCTGCTTTTTACAAAATAATGGAGGCCATAAATAAAAACAGTACCAAAAAAAATCAGGATGAGATACCAGTTGAGTGAGGGCGGCAGGCCCAGCAGGATAAAGGTTTCATAGGTCAGTGATAAAGCACAGGTGGCAATAAAAAAATTACTGTAAACAATAAAAAAGCGAAGGTTCTTAACCATGCTGCAAACCTGCCTGCCGGCAGGCAGGTTTACTGCCTGAACACAATTATTCGGGGCGAGTTTATTGTATCGCTGGTATTTCCTGCTTTATCACGTACAGCCAACCTTAAAATAAGCGTATCCAGCTCTCTTTGGGGAGGGTTGGATCCGGGAATAAAGGGCGGGTTTGAAGCGGATAAAATATTCTGATAATCCAACGAAACCTGAATCTCTGTGCGGGTATTTACCGGAAATACGGGAAATGGAAAACGTATGGTATCGCGTATAGTTGGTCGTACCCGGAGGTTCTGTCTTTGTTTGATGATAATAACAGAATCCCGGACATCACCTTCTTTATCGGTACATTCCAATGAAAGCAGCAATGTCCCGTTCAAGGGGATAAAATTGGTATTTATTGATTTGATCTTGATAGTGGGCTTTGTCAGGAACTTATCTTTGTTGCAGGCAAGAACGGCGACTACAAAAGCGGTGAACACGAATAAACTGAGTTTCATGGCAACATTTTAAGTAAAAACAAATTTACAATTTTTACATCACAAAATGGGTATGGGGGAAGAATGGAATCATAAAATTTTTTCAGTCAGGGAAGCCGGTTTTGAGTCGCTGGCAATTGAAATATTCAAATTTCAGTTTGATAATAACCCTGTTTACCGGGCCTATACCAAGGCTTTGCATATTAACCCTGCCACAATTACCGGCCTGGAACAAATACCGTTTCTGCCCATTCGTTTCTTTAAATCTCACCCGGTACTGACAACCCTCTTTGAACCAGAACTGGTATTTGAAAGCAGTGGAACGACCCCGGGAAACCGGAGCCGGCATTTTCTAAAAGACCTTTCCTTGTATGAAGAGAGTTTCAAAAAAGGTTTCCAGAATTTTTATGGCCCGGAAAAGGACTGGTGTATCATCGGTCTGTTGCCATCTTACCTGGAAAGAAAAAATTCTTCACTGGCTTTTATGGTTGATAAACTGATCCGGTCCAGTGAGCATCCTCAAAGCGGGTTTTACCTGGATGAATATGAAAAATTATTTTCTGAATTGAAAGGATTGGAAAACCGGAAACAAAAGACCCTGCTTATCGGCGTCACATTTGCTTTGCTGGATTTTGCAGAGAAATATTCAATGCCCCTGCGGTATACCACTATTATGGAGACAGGTGGCATGAAGGGCAGGAAAAAAGAAATGATCCGGCAGGAAGTGCATGAGGTCTTGAAAATGAAATTTGGGGTGCATACGATTCATGCTGAGTATGGGATGACGGAACTTTTATCGCAGGCTTATTCAAAGGAAGAAGGTATCTATTATTGTCCGTCCTGGATGAAAGTGATGCTGCGGGATGAAGAAGATCCATTATGGGTAAAAAAATCAGGTACGGGCGCTGTTAATATTATTGACCTGGCTAATTTGTATTCCTGCAGTTTTATTGCCACAGATGATGCAGGGAAGGTGAATGATAACGGGAGTTTCGAGATACTGGGACGTATGGATGGAAGCGATCTTCGGGGTTGCAGTTTACTGGTGGTATAAATAGGTTCAAATTGCTTATAACTTTTTTCTATCCCGTATCTTTTAATTTTCTCCATTTATCCAGGTAATATAAAACCTCTTCATCACTTACCTGTTCGAAGTCCTTGTAAAAAGCCCCAACACCATAAAATTCTTCCGGGATAATAACGGCCACTACGTCATCCACCTCATAGGATAATTTATCAACAGCATCGGCTGATGCTACCGGAACAGCAATGACAATTTTACCCGGATCAGCTTTTCGCAGTACACGAACTGTTCCCAGCAATGTATTCCCCGTGGCTATTCCATCATCTACAATGATCACCGTTTTTCCGGTTAATGACTCCGGTTCTCTGTCTCCCATGAATTTTACATACTGTTCTTTCAGTTTATGGCGTATTTTATCCACTTCCTGGCTGATATAAGCATCATCGACATTTTCATGAGGAATAACAAAGTAATCAGAAAGGCTGGCCGCTCCGATAGCATATTCCTTATTCAGCGGGTGGCCAATCTTTTTGGTGAGAACCATTTCAATGGGTAAGCCCAGTTCTTTAGCAACTTCAAAAGCAACCGGAACACCTCCCCGGGGTACGGCCAGTATCACACCCGGGATGCCTTTATATTTTTTTAAACGGGCTGCCAGCATTTGCCCGGCTTCTGTTCTGTCTTTAAAATACATGGTCATTATTTTTTGTCAGAATACATGTACCGGTACTAAAAATTTTTCAAACCATTCTGCTGCCAATTCGCAAACTATTTCCATTTTACCTGGTTCTTCAAACAGATGACCGGCTCCCGTAACGATTTCCAGTTCTTTCTTACCGGGCAGTTTTTTAAAAGCTTCCTGGTTCATTTGCAGAACTTCAATATCCAGGCTGCCAACAATCAGTAAAGTCGGGGCATCCACTTTTGAAAGTATATCCATCGCCAGATCTGGCCGGCCACCTCTTGATACCACGGCATCAATACAGGAGAGTACAGCAGCAGCTTTCAATGCTGAAGCGGCTCCGGAACTGGCACCAAAATAGCCGATGCGGCAGTTTTTTGCAGCGGGGAGTCTTTCCAACCACTCAGTCGCACCGGCTAATCTTTTTGTAAGCAGGTTTATGTCGAACCGGTTAAAGGAATACTGGTCTTCTTCTTCTGTAAGCAGGTCAAAAAGAAGTGTTCCAAAATTTTTGCCCTGAAGATACCGCGCCACCTGTTGATTTCGTTTACTCAAGCGGCTGCTGCCACTGCCATGCGAAAATAATACGATCGCTTTGGCATTTACCGGTATCGTCAACACGCCTTTTAAAACCACATGACCAACCGGGATGTTCATTTCTTTATGAAATCGCATTTCCATTTTCTATTTTTATTCGGTTAATGAGATCGGTGCCCGGGCTCTTTTGTTAACTTCAAATTCGGCGAGTTGTGTTAACCGGTCATCAATCTTTTTTTCATTTATTTCTGCTTCATGAAAAATTCCGGCAGCTTTTTCCATGCCCAATGTTCTTGCAAATGCTGCTGCTGTACCATATGTACTGATTTTAAAATGATTGATACCCTGTATACCCGCCAACAGGCAGGCATCTTTTACTTCGAAGTCGGTACAGTAATTTAATTTATCCACGATCTCTTCAATAAACGAATGCATGACCCGGTTCATAGTACTCAGAGAACTGATTTCTTCTGCTATAAAGAAATTGTCCAGTTTTTCAATATGCTGGGCAATATAATCCTGGTATTTCAGCAATACCTCTTTCAGTTTAATAGAAGTTGAACTGGTAATCCAAACGGGCAAAGATTGCTGTAACTGGACTTCTGCATTGGTAAACTTGCGGGCATCATAATCCAGCAAGTCGTGTAATGTGGTGATGGAGGGGTTTAATATTTCTTTCATATGCGTAGGTTTTTAATACTACAATTTACTTGTTCAAACATACCGGTTAACGTGAGCAACGTCATTATTTCAGGTGAGTGTACTCATTGGTAACGAGGTGATTCTGAATTTATATTTACTAATTACGGGATTATGCGACGTTATTTCACCAAAGAATCAGTGCTGAACGAAGCAGAAGCTATAAACTTCGTGAATCAATGGGCTTTTCCTGTAAACGACCTGGATGATTTGGCACCGCTTTTTAAACGTATAGGAGAGGCCAGGATAGTGATGCTGGGTGAAGCATCCCATGGCACCAGTGAATATTATTCCTGGCGGGCTTATATTACCCAACGGCTTATTCAGGAAAAAGGTTTCAATTTAATAGCCGTTGAAGGTGATTGGCCGGATTGTTACCGCCTGAACCGCTACATCAAAAATTACCCCGGTACCGGGAAAAATGCATTTGAAGTATTAAAGGAATTTAACCGTTGGCCAACCTGGATGTGGGCCAACTGGGAAATGGTAGCGCTATCGGAATGGTTATGTGATTACAATAAAAGCTTGCCTGCCAATAAAAAAACCGGCTTTTACGGTTTGGATGTATATAGTTTATGGGAGAGTATGCAATCAATCATACAGTACCTCAAAAAAACTGACCCGGGAGCTTTTCAACTGGCCGAGGAGGCTTTCCGTTGTTTTGAACCCTATAGGAAGGATGAAGGGCTGTCTTATGCAAGCGCTTCACAATTTGTGCCGGAACTTTGCCAGGATGAAGTGGTGCAGTTATTAAAAAAAATTCAGCAGCAATTACCCCAGTACAATACCGATTATGAAAATGTTTTCAGTGCAGAACAGAATGCACTGGTGATGGTTCATGCGGAAAAATATTACCGCGCCATGATTCAGGGCGGGCCGCACAGCTGGAATATCCGTGACAGGCATATGGCGGATACCCTGGAACGTTTATTGAAATTCCATGGAGAAGAATCTAAAGTGGTTGTATGGGAGCACAATACACATATCGGTGATGCCAGAGCTACCGACATGACCGATGAAGGGATGTACAATATCGGTGAGCTCGCAAGATTACAACATCATGAAAAAGGAGTCGTACTGGTGGGATTTGGGTCTTATCAAGGCACTGTTGTAGCGGGTCACAAATGGGGTGCTGAAATGCAGTATATGAAGATGCCCCCGGCGAAAAAAGGAAGCTGGGAATATTTGCTGCGAAAAGCCGGCGCACAAAACAAATTATTGCTGATGGATGATTTCAGGAATGATCTGTTTATGGAAAATCATATAGGTCACCGGGCTATCGGCGTGGTATATAACTCCGAATTTGAAGCCTATGGGAATTATGTTCCCTCGGTGATCCCGCTCCGGTATGATGCATTTATTTATATCGATGAAACACAGGCGCTGCATCCGTTGCATATTGAGCCCGACGGTCACCAGGTGCCCGAAACATATCCTTTCGGCGTTTAAAAATTTGAAATATGATAATCAGTAAAAATAATTTAAACACAAAGAAGCAAAAAGCTAAACCCAATGAAATAATTTTTCCGGGTAAAGTTTCTGAGATTGACCCGGATGCTATTCCTGATAGCCCTGTTTTAGCGGAAGAAGAGCCCGACATTATTCCAGAGGAAGATCCTTTTGAAACACCACCTGAGGAAATTCCGGAGCCCGGTGAAGGGCCGTAGACCCTGAATTGATTAAATACAATAATGTATGAAAAATATTGAAAAAGCCATTGATTATAAACTGTTGAATATTTCGAGCACAGCATTTAAGGCAGGGGAGATGATTCCGTCAAAATATACCTGCGATGGGGCAAATATTAATCCACCGGTAGAAATAAAAGGAATTCCGGAAGAAGCCTTATGCCTGGCCTTAATAATTGATGACCCGGATTCACCGGTTGGCAACTGGGTGCATTGGTTGGTATGGAATATACCGGTTACCCACCACATCAAAGAAAATCATATACCCGGAACAGAAGGCACTAATGATTTTCAAAAACACCAGTATAGTGGTCCTTGTCCCCCATCGGGCACACATCGGTATTTTGTAAAAGTATATGCACTTGATGCTCTTCTGGATCTGCCGGCGAAAACGAAAAAGAGTCAATTGGAAAAAGCCATGAGTGGGCATATCGTTGGTTTTGGGGAATTGACGGGAGTCTACGAACGAAATAAATAAGGAATCATGAAAACGATTTTATTTGTCCTTGTCTCCTTTATCGCAATGACCGCATTACTATCCGGTATTATTATGGTAAGTGATCCAGGGGGTAAAATATTAAACCTGTCCCCGGACCTGCTGGAAGGAACATCATTTTCAGATTTCAGAATTCCCGGGCTTTTATTGGCAATACTTGTTGGTGGTATTAATCTGCTGGCAGTGTTTTTTAACCTGATGCGCCATCCTACCCGGTATAATTGGGCCCTGGCAGGTGGTTTGGTTGTTTCCGGATGGATCATTATCCAGATGATCCTGATTGGCACTTACCACTGGCTGCATGCATTTTATGGGGTTATCGGGATCCTCATTATACTTATAGCCTACCAATTAAAAGGTAAATGGGTTGTGTAAAAGTCCGGAACAGGCGAACCGCTTTTACAATTATTCTTAATGGAATCAGCAACGGCGTTTCCATATTTTTTTCTATCAGGGAATGCACTATCATTGGGAGATACCGTTCATGGTTTTGACAATAATCATTCTTGCTACTAATAACTGTCATGGACAGTGATGGCTGGTCGTATTAGTTTAGTAAATGGAAAATTCCCGGGATTTTATAAAAAATATATCATGAAAAAGATCATTGCTGCTTTTGACGGTCTCAAATTTTCAGATAGCACTAAAAATTGTGCAATTTACCTGGCAAAGAAAACCAGCACGCACCTGGTGGGTGTATTCCTGGATGATCCTGTGTACAGCAGTGTTACTATTTACAACGAGATAAGGGAAAAAGGATTTTCCGATGCTACCCTGGAAGAAATAGAAGGAAAAGATAAAGTCCTACGGGATAAAGCGGCGGCCGCTTTTGAAAAAGCCTGCGGGGAGGCGGGTATTGAATTTACGATTCATCGCGACAGGAATATTGCCATAAGTGAACTGAAACATGAAAGCATCTACGCCGATCTGCTGATCATTGGTGTAAAGGAAACATTAGCCCATTTCCCGGAAAAACCACCCACCCGTTTTATCAGGGAACTGCTGTCTGAAACGCAATGTCCTGTTTTTCTTGTGCCGCAAAAATATAAGCTGCCGGATAAGGTTATTTTACTCTATGATGGTGAGCCCTCCTCTGTTCATGCCATAAAAATGTTCAGCTACCTGCTTCCGCAGTTAAAATACCTGGAAACAGAAGTGCTTACAGTAAACCAGGAAAATAAATCACTTCATTTGCCCGATAACCGGCTGATGAAAGAATTTATGAAACGTCATTTTCCCAATGCAGCCTACAAAATAAAAAAGGGGTTTGCGGAAGATGAGATCATAAAATACCTGAAACTGCAAAACGAAAACACCCTCGTTGTGCTGGGAGCTTATCGCAGAAGCGGGGTGAGCCGTTGGTTCCGGGAGAGCATGGCTGATGTGTTGATGAAGGAATTAAAATTACCTTTGTTTATCGCTCACAATAAATCATAAACACTGGACTCCATCACACACATTGCTTTGGGAGCCTGTATAGGTGATGCTTTTGCCGGGAAGCAATTGGGTAAGCGGGCTATGTTCCTGGGGGCAGTGGCACAAAGTGTTCCCGATATTGATTTTGTGGCTTCCTTCTGGACCAATACCTCCGAAAACCTGCTGGCTCACCGGGGTTTTACACACTCCATTCTTTTTACACTGCTGATCACGCCCTTGCTGGCATTGGTTGCTGAACGCTGGCACCGGCCGCATGATATTTCATTAAAAAAATGGATATTGTTTTTTGGTATCCAGGCTTTCATTCATCTATTGCTGGATGGAATGAATGTCTATGGAGTGGGTTGGTTTGAACCTTTCAGTCACCACCGGGTCTCTTATAACTGGATTTTTGTAGCAGATCCTTTTTATTCAGTATGGTTGGGTATTGCCTTTGTTGTGTTACTTATTTTACGGAAAAATCATCCGAAAAGAAAATGGTGGGTGGAGTTTGGCGTGGGAATGAGCACCATTTATCTGTTGTACTGCGGTCTTAACAAATTAAAAATCGATAATGATGTGCGAGATGTTTTCCGGAAACAAAATATTGTTTACAACAGTTATTTTACAACACCCACCCCCTTAAACAACTGGCTCTGGTTTGTCGTAGCAGCTAATGATTCGGGTTATCAGATAGGATATCGTTCCTTATTTGATAAGGAACGAAAGATCGATTTTCATTTTATACCCCGCAATCATTCTTTATTGGAACCGGTGGAAGATCAGGAAGACCTGCAGAAACTGCTTCGTTTTTCAAAAGGATATTACACTGTGCAGAAATGGCATGATACACTGGTTTTTAATGATCTTCGGTTTGGACAGATGATCGGCTGGAAAGATCCTGCAGCACCCTTTGTTTTTTATTATTACCTGCAGCAACCGGCCAATAATAATTTTGTTATACAACGGGGGCGTTTTGCCCGATGGGATATGCAGGCTTTGAAGGGATTATTGCGACGCATAAGCGGAGAACCATAAAGGGGTTGTTTATTCTTCCTGGCGGAAATAAAAAGTGAATAGATTCAATACATTATTAATAAAGTTGTAGCAGAATCGTTGCCAGAGCCGCCTGAAAAAATGTGTCGAAGATGAATAGTTTTCTTTGGTGATCTGTTCGCAATGCCGGCTGATGATATCTTCCAATTCATTTTCTGTACTAATAGCAAAGGGTTTGTTCCTGACATCCATATTCAATTCCAGGCTGGCATAGGCGCTGATGTTATTTACATTATACGAGCCAACTGTTACCCAGCTGCTGTCATAAACTGCCACTTTTGCATGCAGTACTGTTTCCTGGTATTCATAAATCTCAATATTATTTTTCAGCAGCCAGTCATAAAGATATCTTTCCGCATGTTTGGCCATCATGATATCGGATATGCCAGCGAGGATCACTTTTATTTTTACGCCTTTCTTTACCGCCTGGCTTAATTTTCTGCGAAATAATCTTCCGGGAAGAAAATAGCTGCACATGATGGTAATGCTTTTTTCCGCTTTGTTGAACATGTCAATATAACTCCTCCAGATCCAGATTTTTCTTTTTACCCAGTCATTACGTCTTACCCGTACCTGTGTTTGTTCAGGTACAGGTATAGATTCACAAAACCGATCTATGAATTCCAGGCTGGCAAAGGGCAATAGGTTTTTATTCCCCCACATTTCACGGCAGGTATTTTGAAGGATAAAAGATGCTTCCCCTTCGCAATATAATGCCATGTCCAACCAGGCGGGTTCACCGGGCATATCATTATACCGGTTGCACACATTTAGTCCGCCAACCAGAGAATACAGACCGTCAACAACCACCACTTTATGATGGAGACGTCTTCCAAAATAAAAATGTTTACTCCGGAGCAAAGGTTCAAATCTTTTAACGTACATCCCAGCTTCTCTCATAAGGGCGATACTGCGTTTGGTCAGGGGTTGCGAAGCATACGCATCCAGATGCAGGTACACAGAAACCCCCCGTTGAGAGGCTGCTTTAAGCGCTGTCATTACTTCTATGCCCGTTTCATCTTCCAGGAATATATAAAACTGCAGGTAAATGGTGTTTGTAGCTTTGTCTATCAGTTCCTTCAGCAATGTAAAATATAAGTGTCCGCCTTTCACCAGTTTCACCCGGTTACGGTGCGTATAATAATCCGGTTTTATTTGCTGGATAGAACTCATTACATATACAGGGCAGTTTTCAAAGCTATTGCGCTGGATTTTTTGAATTGATGAGCATAATCAATTTTTACCTGACCTGCCTCAGCTGCATCTCATAATAGGTTGATGTAATTTGAGAGGTAAAAGATAGAAATCTTTATGCCCGTAATCAAATTATAATGGGATAGGAAGGGTAGCATAATTTCCGGTTAGCTTCCGGATTGATTCAGGTACACGGATTATTTGTTAATTTACTTATCATGTCTCCCTCTTTTGATATATGGAAAGTACTGGCCGGGGTGGCCATATTTCTTTTAGGTGTCCGGTTCCTGGAAGAATCGCTGCAGCAATTGGCAGGCAGGCGATTCAAATTATATTTAAAAAGCAAACAGCCAGTAAAATTAAAGCAATCGGAGGAGGGGCCCTTGTAACCGGGGTGTTACAAAGCAGTTCCGTGGTAAGCCTGATGGTCCTGGCATTTGTTGGTGCCGGTATTATTACCATGCCCAATGCACTGGCGGTAATACTGGGGGCTAACCTGGGCACTACCATTACCGGCTGGATAGTGGCACTGGCTGGATTTAATTTTAACATTGAAAATATGGCCTTACCGGTTACTGGCATTGCCGGCCTGGGTTTTGCCATTTTCAACAAACAAAGTAGATGGTACAACTGGAGCCGTTTTCTACTGGGATTTAGCTTTTTATTTGTAGGACTCGGGTACATGAAAACGGGGATTGAGGGATTGGTGTTGAGTATGGACCTGCAACAGTATGCACAGGCTCCACTGGTAATTTTTCTTGTCATTGGATTTATGATCACATCTTTAATTCAGAGTAGTTCAGCTACTGTGGCTATAACATTAAGTGCCCTTTATGCCGGAGCATTTACTCTGAATGATGGCATCGCTATTGTTCTGGGTTCAGAAATAGGCACAACTATGAAATTGTTTGTGGCCAGTATAAAAGGTTCTTCTTCAAAACGAAGGGTCGCATTAGGGAATTTTTTGTTTAATGTGATTACGGTTTTACTGGTCCTTATCTTCCTTTTCCCCTTAAGCAGGCTGGTAACTGATGTGATAGGAATTAAGGATAAACTGATAGCCCTCGTGTTCTTTCAGACCCTGGTGAACATCATTGGTATCATCCTGTTCTATCCGTTGCTCAATTTGTTTGCCCGTTTTCTTGAGAACCGTTATAGAAATATTGAAGACGAGGCTATGTTTATTCATAAAGTGAAATCAGTAGAACCCTCCCTGGGTATTTTTGCTTTGGAAAACGAGAGCCGGCATTTTTTACATACCGTGTTGGATTTTACCTGGAGTTGTTTTGAAAAAGAGAATAGTCATGCCATCAGCATGGAACTTCATAAAGGGTTTTCCGGGAAAACGATCCCTGATAAATATGCGTATATAAAATTTCTGCATGGGGAGATACATACGTTTTATATCCAGCTGCAGAAAAGTGTTACCGAAAAGGAGGATATAGAAAAGCTGGACCGGTTGATTTCTTCTGTACGCAATGGTATGTATGCGGCTAAAAGTATAAAAGATGCTATCCCCGATATGGATCAGTTGCGTAATTCTGCGAATGATATTAAGTATAATTTTTTTATTCAAACCCGTCAATCCGTGGATGATTTCTGTAACCAGATCTATGAGTTGCTGAATGAAAGCCCGGGTCAACATTTTGAAAAACTCACCGCCTTGTATCATTCCGTTACCGGGAATTATTCCATCATACTCCACCAGTTGTACCGGGAAAGTACCGCCGGACAGGTTAGTGAAACAGAAATTTCCACCATGATTAATTTTAACCGGGAAGTTTTTACAGCCTTTAAATCCCTGGTGTTTGGCGTGAAAGATTATTTGTTTGATAAAAAACAGTCTGGCTATTTTGATGATCTGCCCGGTTTCATCCGTTGATATTGATTTCTATCATGTTTCGGGGTGAATTTATTCATCCGGAATCGCTCTTTAAATAGTCACCTTTACGGGGATGAAAAAAATGTATTTTTCATTATTATTTTTAGTGTCTTTCTTATTGCTGGAAGAGACAGACAGACGGTTTATTGCAAACGGGAATAAAATTTTACAAAAGACTTCGGCTTCCGACGAAAAATTGCTTTACCCGGAACTTGTAAACAGATTTTATGAATTGAACGGGAATAATCTTTTCTGGTTTGCCCCCGAAAATGAAAAAAAATTACATCGGCAGCAATTACTCCATAGTATCGACACTGCAGACTATTTTGGACTCATTTCAAAATTGTATCATTATGCCGGTTTGAAATCTGCCCTTGAAACTGATATGATGGATACTGTGCTGGTTCGTAATGCCGACCGGCTTTATACCGATGCGGCCATTGCCGTTTTTAAAGATATTTATGCGGGATACAATAGGGCGCCATGGGTTTGGTATGACCAGCTTTCGGCGAAATATGCTGAAGCAGACAATGAATACCTGCTGCAATGCCTTTTGAGATCAGGAACAGCTGACCAACTGAAAATGTCAGTTGACTTATTAGAACCAGCTCACCAGGAATATAAAAGTCTGAAACAGGAACTCCGGAAGCAAAAGGAAAAGAAATCATCAGATACCGTTGCCCGCCTGATTACATCAATAAATTATTATCGATGGATACATCATTTCAATTTTGAAAAGGTCATTGTGGTTAATCTTGCAGCTGCCCGTTTACACTATTATGAAAAGGATAGCCTGGTATTGGATATGAAAACGGTGGTGGGTAAATCCTCCACACCTACACCAAGATTTGCTACTGTTTGCGACCAGGCCATTCTATATCCTTATTGGTATGTACCACGGAGTATTACTTTTAAGGAGTATCTGCCAAAAATAAAGAATAACCCCTCCTGGCTGGATGCAAACAATATGCAGGTCATTGATGGATCTGGCAAAATAATGGATCATCACCGGTTAAATTGGGCCTCTTTTCATGCAGGATATTTTCCTTTTATCATCCGCCAGTCAACCGGGTGTGATAACGCTTTGGGTATTATCAAATTCAATATTATAACCCCGTATGGTGTCTATTTACATGACACCAACAAAAAGACTGTTTTTTTGTCAGCCTCCCGTTATTTTAGCCATGGATGTATCCGTATTGAAAAACCGATCCGGTTGGGTAATCTCTTATTGGCCGGAAAACTCGATACAACTTTCCTGCAGTCCTGTTTTAAAGAACAGAAACCGATACCTGTTCTGCTGGAAAAACCGGTTCCGGTTTTTGCTGTATACATGCCGGCAGTTGCAGATACAAGCGGTAAGATCCGGTATTACAGGGATGTTTATAAATTAATCAGATAATTGTTCCGAAGCAGGCTTTACACCGGACGAATCATCTTTAATAAAAAAGCCCCGCTAATTGCGAAGCTTTTTTGTGCCCGAGATCGGAATCGAACCGATACATCCTTGCGAACGGCAGATTTTGAGTCTGCTGCGTCTACCAATTCCGCCACCCGGGCAGCTATGTAAATCAGGGTTGCAATATTAAGCCATTCCGGCTAATTGATGACGGATACGGTCTAAATATTTTTTTTGGTAATAGTATTCTTTTACTTGCAGCAATTCTTTTTCGGTAGTAATACCTTCTTTATAATGCTCCACAATTTTCTTAACAGGTTCATATATTTCTTCTTGTAGTTCTGCCAGCCGTATTTCAAGATTGGGGAATAAGGATTTGTTTTCTCCCGCCTCCATTAATTCTTCGTTTATCTCTAAAATTTCCATCAGGAAACCCCGGGACAGTTCATATTTTTCTTCTTCCTCCAGCAATCCTTTTAACTGTAAAACATATTTAATGGTCTCATCGGGGTTCTGAAATGTCTGAAAAGCTTTATTAAGCAAAGCTGATTTTTCCAGGACCGTTGTTTTTTCTGCTTCCGGGGCATTTGCAAAAAAATCTGGATGGTATTTCCTGCTTAGTTCAAAAAACCTGCGGGGCAGGGTTGTTTTATCCACTATTAATTGCACCGGGATGTCAAATAAATCAAAATAAGTCATTACCAATTATGTATAAACCGCCATTTTCCGGCAAAAATATCCTTAGTTTGGGTTACAAAACAGGATTTTAAACTTACAAATTTACGTATAAAGCATGGAGGTAATAAGGAACTTCCCGGATTCGGAACTGGTGGCAAACCTAAAGGCCGGAAAACGGATGGATGAGACGATAAAAGCTATTTACCGGAGCCATTTCGACAGTTTGTGCTGGTATATCATGAACAACAGCGGAAGCCGGCAGGATGCCGAAGATGTGTTCCAGGAAGTGGTGGTGGCTTTTATTGACCTTGTAAAAAAGGACAAATTCAGGGGTGAGTCCACGGTAAAGACCTTTTTATTTTCCCTGAACCGGTACACCTGGCTGAATGAACTGAAAAGAAGGGGGCGGGCCCTGGCAAGAGAAGAAAAATATGAAAGGGAGCAGGATAGAACGGAACTGGATACCGGTCACCATATAGCCGACCGGGAAGGAAAAACAGAAGTAGTGAAATTGATAGGAGCATTAGGTGAGTCTTGCCGGAAAATATTGCTTCTGTTTTATTATGAAGATTTATCTATGAAAGAAATACTTGAAGCAACCGATTTTGAAAATGAGCAAGTGGTGCGAAATAAAAAATACAAGTGCCTGAAACAACTGGAACAGATGTTACATGAAAACCCTGCTTTGAAACAAACATTAAAAAATTTATTGCATGGATAATTCTACGCCAACAATGTCTGAAAAATTAGTTCAATACCTGGATGGTGCGTTGACGGGGTCTGAAAAAAGCAACCTGGAAAAGCAGTTGTTAGCAGAAGAGGCTTTGCAGCAGGAGCTGGATAGATTAAAATCCACCCGCGAAGCTTTAAAATTATATGGTTTGCAGCAAAAAGTTTCCGGTATTCATGTGCAAATGATGGAAGAGTTTAGCCCGGCAGTACGGAAAATGAATCCGCTTGCTAAGGGGTCAGTCAAAAAAATGGTGCGTTACAGTATTGCTGTTGCCGCCAGTTTGCTACTGATCATTGGAGGCTATATGGCCTATAATTTCTTTACACTTTCGCCGGATAAAGTTTTTGCCTCCCGGTATCAGTCGTATGAGCTGGTGACAGTTCGTAACGGCAATACCATTGAAACCCCTGTCGAAAAAGCTTTCCGGGAAAAGAATTTCCAGGAAGTATTCCGGATACATGATGCCCGTGAAGACCTTACCCCAAAAGGAGAATTTTTGTGTGGTGCCGCCGCTCTTGAATCAGCTAATAATACCAAAGCGATAACATGCTTTAAAGAGGTGCTGGAGGCTAATAAAAAAAGCGGGCAGCCCTTATTTAATGATGAAGCAGAGTATTATTTATCGCTGAGTTATATCCGGAATAAGGATTACGATTATGCGTTGGAAATGTTGAATAAAATACAGGATGATCCCAGCCATTTGTATAATGAAAAAATTTCTCATAAACTTATTCGCCAGGTTAAGATGCTGAAGTGGCGGTAATTTTCTTGCTTAGGTTAAGGTTTAATGGTCGTCCTCCCCCGGTATGGGGGAGGATTTTTTTTAATACTGATTACAATTCTCCCAGTTGGGTTGACCTATTATTGAATCTAAACTCAGTATTATGAACAACATCATTCGAATTTGTGTAATTGCTTTGCTGGTCACCTCCGCCGTATTATTTTCCTGCCAAAAAGATGTGGGAACAAACGGAGTCATGACAACGGACATTTCTAAGCCACATGCTGTCACCATTTATCTTACAGACCACCAGACACCTGTTTTTGATAGTGTATTCATTGACATCCAGCGACTGGAAGTGAAACTGGAAGATGATACACTGCCCAATGGTGGTTGGGTGAATCTTGCAATCCATCCGGGTGTTTATAATATTCTGCGTTTCCGGAATGGGTTGGATACCCTCTTTGCAACCGGAACATTGCCTACTGCCAGATTGCAAAAGATCAAACTGGTTCTCGGAACACAAAATACTGCCATGAAAAACGGGCAAAGCTTTCCACTCCGTGTGAAAGATGAGGACCGGGAAGTGATCGCAGACCTGGGAAGCAGCAATTTTGAAATAACTCCGGCTGGCCAGGTTCTTTTCTGGATTGATTTTGATGCCGGAAATTCCATCCAACCGGATAACAGCGGTCCGGGTAACGGCAATGGATACCGGTTGAAGTCACATATAAAAATATTTACCCGCAGCTTCTCCGGTAGCCTGGAAGGTAAGGTGCTGCCCCGTGCAGCAGATGCCATCGTGAAAGCAATTATCGGTTCAGATACCGCAACGGCCATACCCGATCACGATGATGGAGAATTTAAAATTGTAGGATTGACTGCGGGTACTTACCAGGTATTCATTGATGGTCAGAATGGCTATAGGGATACCCTCATTACAAATGTGATCATAAGAAACCGGGAGGATACACATATGCCCACGATACAATTACATCAATAATCTATTTGCCTGCCTGTGAACAACTAAGCCTGCCTGTTAATTTCAGGCTGGCTTTTTCTTTTTGCAAAAAGGTATAGACTGGCTCCAATTATGATACCCAGTGCAATCCACCACCAGTTGGATGAATTTTGCCGGGTCTCATAATTACCGATAAATATAAGGTTGGCCCAGTAATTAGGTGATTTGAAACGGGGATCCATTTCTGTATCCTGCAACAGGTCCAGTTTAGCTTGTTGCAATGCTTTGTCTTTTGTATATTTTTTCCCCAGGTAATAATGCAGGCGTTGCATGATGTAAGCGGTTGTCTTATCTTCAGCTTTCCATAAAGAGGTAATAATATTGGGGCAACCGGCATATGCAAAGGCTCTGGACAAACTCATCAGCCCTTCTCCTTTTATCAATTTACCAGCACCGGTTTCACAGGCACTGAGAATCACCAGTTTTGCAGAATCAAGTTTGAGGTTATAAATCTCCTGCGCATAAAGTTTATATTCATGATTTCCCGGGTAAAATGCAATAAAGGAACGGGATGGGATCTCATTATTCACAGTGGCATGTGTGGCCAGGTGAACCATACCGAAATGATTGACTAGTTGCAGAAAATTTGTTTTGGTAGCTGCTGAATCAGAAAAAGATAGTCCGGGCAGGTTAGCAATTTCTTCACCGGAAGCAGGCAGCTGTCCCAGGTTGTTCCCGGATGAGTCAGTATATCCTTTCTTAGCAAAAGGTGCAAATGACAAAATGCCCGACGACCTTTTTCTTTTTTCATTTTCACCAAGGAGCGCTGTTGTATATTGGTATTGGATAGAGAATCTTTCCAGGAGATATTTTTTGCTTTCGTCCTGCAAGGCTTCAAAGGGCAGGTAGTTGAGTTCGTCATCCGGAATAAGGAGCAGCCTGTTTATCTGTGAAAGTTTTGACTGAACCGGGGAAATCAGTTGTTTATACAGATCCATCGCAGCACCTGTGCCGGTATACCGTTGTTCAGGAGATGTATTATTCAGGCTCGTTTTAATAAGCTCGATATCAGTGAAGAACTTTTTAGTTATCGGAGTCCGCTGGTATTCGAAACGGGTGGAGGTGACCAGAAAAGTCAGCAGTTCATTTTCGGATAGATGATATGAAAGAAGGGCGGTATAGTTATCTAATTTTTTTTGTAAGGTATGTATGGTGGGTATTTTCTCAACGGATATTATTTGTTGCCAGTAAGGATCATCATTTAATTTTTTCTGCAGGTTCCCAAGCTCTATTTCCTGATCACGGATACCGTTGTTGATCTGAAGTAACTGGTTGCTATCCGTTACCTGGAACGATTTCAGGGTTAATCGGGTTATGGTCCTTTTTAACAAGGATACCTGCCGGGTCAGTTCCCGGGTCTCACCCGGAAGGGTTTTTATTTCATTCTCCTGTACATTAAGTGAAAGAATGGATGCTTTGTTTTGCTGGTCAAATAAAAAAGCTTCTTCCAGATATTTTTTTTCCCGGGTCAATTCATAAAGCTGCAGACTGATATCAATGGGCCGGCTGTGTACCCCGTATTTTATTTTTCCCAGAAACAACCGGGATTCATCTGAGTCATAGGTTTTTTCAACATAATTAGCCAGTTTGAAAGCAGCCTGGTAGGCAGCAAAAGAGGCTTTGAGGAGTTGAATATCTTTTTCCTGGTGATACCAGCTTTCCAAAACATCTCCTTTTGCCGACAGCGTATTAAATAAATGGATATACGAAAAAGCTCCGCTGAATTGCTCCGGGTTTTTTGTGAAGTCAGTTTCGGTAAAAGCGTTATCAAACTGCCGGGCAGTTTCCTGGTAACGGACTGTTGCTTCTTTATAAAGACGTTGATTGGCCAGTTGATCAGCCTGGTATTTTAAAATTAGTCCCAGTTGTATATTATTCCTGTGGCCATTCCATTTAATGTTTTCTGCAAGCGCTTTGTGAAAATATAATTCGGAGGAGTCTGGTTCATGTAATTCTGTAAAAGCAACACCCAGGTGATAATAGAGGTCAATAGTTTTTTTATTATTATCATAATTTACTTTCCGCAGATACTCAATTGATTTTTTATAATCCTTTTCTTTCTGATAGATAATTCCCAGGTTGTGGTAAATTTCATTTTGAAAAATATTGTAAGAAAGAAGACTGGTATAAACGGATTTGGCCTGGGTAAACTCTTCCAGGTTGATATATAAAGCCGCAATATTTATTTTATAATTCGCCAATAAACTGATGTTGCCGGGATCCGTAACCGCCAGGACTTCCAGTGCTTTTTCAAAATAATTTCCTGATTGCCTGTAATTGCCGGTTTCATAATACATAACACCCAGGCGGTTATAAAGCCGTTGTGATTCATTCAGCGGCCGGGGGTATTTATCCTTAACCTGTTCGGCTTTTTTATAAAAACTTAAGGCCGAATCAAACTGGTTTTGCGAATAATAAATACCTCCTGTGTACAGGTAAGGCTGGAATAAAAAAGAATCTGGAATTGACCGTAGCTTTTCTTTCAGGGTTATAACCGACAAATAATCCTTCAGGGCCACGTTTACACTATCCAGGTAATAGGCGGAGAAAGCTGCTTTCAGCCTGCTAAAAAAGGCTAACGAATCATTTCCTGATTTTTCAAGGTTGGGTTGTAGCCGTGTGAATGCCCGATAGGCCTGGCGATATTTTTGATTGGCATCTTCCTGTTTGGTGTCGTCGCTCGCAGCCAGTTTGGAAAGCTGCTCAGCCTGCTGAAATAATTTGTCAGCAGCAGTATATGCCGCCTTCATATTGATTTCGTTCTGTGAAAAACAAAATAAAAGGAAAAAAGCCAGCAAAAAGGAAAGTAAAAGTCTCAGCATGATAAGTGGAATACTTATCAAATTTAAAGTCTGGGAACCATTAGTGCGCAATAATAATCACACAGGGCGGCCTGGGTTTGGCTACCTGTTCGGTACGGCTGGCAAATTCTGCAGTGTTGAACGTGCCATTCCGGAGAAAAACGCCCTGGGAGGTCCGGTCATTGAGTATGTCCCATAGATACTGCGGAACATCAGCCATGGTATTATACCAATAGAGCAGGACTTTCAGTTTATTCAGAGATTTGCCACTGGCATCATTGAGGCGGTATTTTATTTCAAAGGTTTGTTGGGCATCATTGCGGGGTGGGAAACCAAATACGCCGTTCCTAATGGTTTCGGACAGGTTAATTTTTCCATTGTCTGTTCGTACAGAACAGCCTCCGCCGTTGGCTACATTTCCTTCGTCAAAACTGGAACCATTAAGAGGTAATATCCGGCCCGGGTTTGAATTATAAACCGGGTTGGCTATGGAATCCCCATCTGCCAGTTTAAAAAAATGATCCGTAAAAGTGATCCCGGAAAGTACAACCAGGGTTTGGGTGGTATCTCCTGTGGGAGAGACATGGGTAATGCGGTAGCGTAGACCTGCTTCGCTATTATTCAGGTTAATGGCACCGGTCAGTGCATCAATTTCAATTCCTTCCGGGAAACCGGAATACACTCCATCGCGGTGCGTTAAAGGAAAAAGGATATTATCGCCGGCAGCAGGTTTGAGATACAGGATGGAATCCCCATAGCTCAGTTTATAAGGCCCGGGAGGTAAATTATTATTATCTGTTGATTTTTTACAGGAGGCCAGGGCCCAAATGAAAGACAGGAAGACAAATGTTGATACGACTGTTTTCGATTTCTTCATAAAAAGGGCCTTTTTTGTTTGTAAACGCTCCAGGTGCCGATGTAACCTTCTCTGCGTATTTTTTATAGTCCTAAAATAAGCACACTTTTCATGCCATTTTGTATGATATTAATCAGTTTGTTTGGCAGCAGGATTAGAGGCAACTTTGCCCTGATAACAGGCAAGTTATGAAATAATAAAAGTGTATGACAAGAATCGGACTGATACGTGAGGGGAAAAGACCGGCTGATAACCGGGTGGCTTTAACCCCTGCACAATGCAAATGGATACAAAAAAATGCCCCGCAAATTCAAATAATTGTCCAGTCTTCCCCGTATCGGTGTTTTTCCGACAGGGAGTATTTGTCAGCCGGGGCAGCAGTGAAAGAAGATCTGAGTGATTGCGATATATTGCTCGGGATAAAAGAAGTGCCGGTGGAACAATTGATTTCGGGTAAGACCTATCTTTTCTTTTCGCACACAAAGAAAAAACAACCCCATAACCAGGTATTATTGAAATCTATTATTGATAAAAAGATTACCCTGATCGATTATGAATGCCTGGAACATGATGATGGGCAAAGGATCATTGGTTTTGGATTTTTTGCCGGCATTGTTGGGGCCCATAATGGCATGATGGCTTATGGGAACAGGACCGGATTGTTTTCATTAGACAGGGTTTATAAACAACGCAGTTTCAGGGAATTGATCCATAATTATTTTGGATTACGCTTGCCTAATGTTAAAATTGCAGTTACTGGATCCGGCAGGGTAGCACACGGTATTCTTGAAATCATGAATCTTATGGGAATACATGAAGTAGACCCTGAGGAATATTTAATAAGACGGTTTTCCTACCCCGTATATACGCAATTAAAAGGTGCTGATCTGTATAAAAACAAGTCAACCGGTAATTACAACCGTTTGGAATTCCATGAACATCCTGAATTATATGATTGTAAATTTTTACCCTATGCGCAGCAAACGGATATTTTAATGAACGGCGTGTATTGGGAAAAGAATATGCCCCGTTTGTTTGAAAGACCCGATGCGATGGCTGAAAATTTTATTATTCAAACGATCGCGGATATTACGGATGATGCCAATGGTTCTGTACCCATCAATATCGGGGACCAGACGATTGAAGACCCTGTTTATGGCATTGATAAAATTACGCTGGAAAAAACAGCTCCTTACCAGCAAAACTCAATCGATATTATGGCCGTAGGAAACCTGCCTAATGAATTGCCCAGGGATGCAAGCCGGTATTTCGGGGAACAGCTGATTAAGCACGTACTGGAAGATCTGATTGGTAACAGCTCAGCTATTATTGATCGGGCAACGATGGTGAAAGACGGAAAGTTGACAAATGAGTATTCGTATTTACAGGATTATGTTGAGGGGAAATGAGTTCGGAGTGGGTTCATAAGGAGTTCATAGTTCATAGTTGAGCCGGGAGTTCGGAGTTCGGAGTTCAGAGTTCAGAGTTCAGAGTTCGGTTGGTTTACAAATGAAGGTAAAAGTCTTTCAGTAAACTTACAAATGCCGGGGTGTATTGGTCATGTCCATCTTTTATAGATATTTCATCGATCCTTGTTTCTGTTTGTAAAGTTGTTTTTAATTTTCCTGAAAGGATGATCCGGAAATAATCATGATTGACGGATTGACGAATAAATGTCAACTGCTGAACAAACAATTCTTTTTCAATAAGTAGCTTTTTAATTTCTTCATTTCTTTTGTATGGTAACAACAGGTAAAAACAACCGTTTGGATTCAGGTTTTTTTTAATGATGTTCATAAGTTCAGGCAACGCCAATCCTTCATTATGAAGCGCCAGGTTCTTTTTTGGTTCATCACCTCTCAGGTCTTTTTCATAAAAAGGCGGGTTACTGATGATAAAATCATATTTACCCGGGAAGGCAAATTCTCTTGCATCGCCGGAAATAATTTTTATGCTCCCGGCCCAGGGAGATGCCGCCACATTTTCTGAAGCTTGTTGACATGCATCGGGATCAATTTCAATCCCATCAAAATGACATTTATTTTTCTGAGCTAACAGGAGTGTAAGTAAGCCCGTGCCGGTTCCAATATCAAGAATTTTGACTGCTTCAATTTCATCAGCAGTGATTCTTTTGAACAGGCTCCCCAATTCCTGACTGACAAATGCTCCGAACAGACATCCGTCCGTGGTCACTTTCATGGCACATTTATCCTGATGAATGATGAATTGTTTGAATTGGAAATAAGAGTTTGCCATAAACCGGAATTACCAGGCTGCCCGCGCTGTTGAACTAACTGATAAATCAGCAAACTGGCCGGCCCCGTATTTATAATAACCGGTAATGGCAATCATCCCGGCATTGTCTGTGCAATATTGAAAAGCCGGAATAAATGTATTCCAGTGATAGCTCTTTCCCATTTCTTCAAAGGATTTTCGTAAACCACTATTGGCCGACACGCCCCCGGCCAGGCATATATCCGTGATGCCGGTCTCGAGGGAGGCTTTCTTCAGTTTGTTTAAAAGGATCGTTACAATCCGCTGCTGAATGGATGCGCAAATATCCGGCAGGTTGTTTTTAATAAATTCCTGCTTCTCCGTTTCTGTAGCGGTAAATTCCGATTTGAATAAATTGCTCTTACCGGCATTTTTCAGAAAATATAATATAGATGTTTTCAGGCCACTGAAACTAAAATCAAGTCCTTCCATTTTAGGTTCTGGAAAAGTAAACCGGTTTGCATTTCCTTGCTGCGCATATTTATCTATTAAAGGACCACCCGGATAAGGTAGTCCCAGCAACTTAGCTGATTTATCAAATGCTTCGCCGGCCGCATCATCCATGGTTTCACCAATAACTTTCATGTTGACCGGTGATTCACATAAAACAATTTGTGTATGACCACCGCTGACGGTTAAACATAAAAAAGGAAAACCCGGTTTGGGATCATCTATCAGATTTGCCAGAACATGGGCCTGCATGTGATGAACCGGGATCAATGGTTTATCCAGAGCGAGGGCCAGCGATTTGGCAAATTGTCCGCCCACCAGCAACGAACCAATCAGTCCCGGCGATTGGGTAAATGCAATTGCATCAATATTTTTTAATGTGCATCCGGCATTCTTTAAGGCGGCATCCACTACCGGGACAATTTGCTGCATATGTGCCCTTGAAGCTAACTCTGGTACTACGCCTCCGTATTGTTCATGCACGGTTTGATTGGCAATGAAATTGGACAAAATTTTTCCGTTCACGCAAACGGAAGCCGATGTTTCATCGCAACTTGATTCAATGGCTAAGATGGTAAGATCCCCGGGGAAAGAGGGTCCGTGTAAATCGCTATTGATTATTATTTCCTTTGACATCGAGGGCAAAAGTAATTCTTAATAAAGTTTTAAAAGATGGAAAATAATTTTCCTTTGGGGAGTGGACATCATTCATTTACCCCGTATGGCAGCCACCGGGTCCATTTTTGCTGCCTGTAATGCAGGAATAAAACCGGCCAGTATGCCTACGATGATACAAATAACAATGGCGAGAATCATATAACCCGTTGAAATAAAAACCGGGAAATTTAATGCTTTACTCAGCAGTTGTGTAAGCAGGAAAACGAGAAGCAATCCAATTAATCCACCGATGATACAAAGAAAAGCAGACTCCAGGAGAAACTCAGCCAGGATAACCCTGCGTTTTGCACCTATCGCTTTTTTTAATCCGATCTGGCTGGTTCTTTCACGAACAGTAACAAACATGATATTGGCAACGCCAAACATACCTACTATCAATGATAAGGAAGCAATGGCCCATCCGCCCAGGTTGAGTCCGACAAATGCAGAGCTGATCGCATCGCTGAAGTCATTAATATCATTGAGTGCAAAATCATCTTCTTTAACCGGAGTAAGCCGGTGAACAGCCCTCATTGTTCCGGCCAGTTCATCCTTAAGCGCTTTACTGCTGGTATTATCACGGCCCTGAACCATGATTAACGGATCTGCTTTTAATTCGTTCATGATATTCCGGGCGAACTGGTAGGGGATCACCATACTCTGGTCAAAATCCCAGCCGCCGATTATCTGCTTACCTTGTTTTTTTATCACACCTATAACCCGGATTTTTTTCCCCCGGCTAACCAGGTCCTTACCAACCGCCAATCTGGGGTCGCCAAATAATTTTTCTGCCACATCATTCCCGATAACCACCACATTAGTTCCCCGGGAAAATTCAGCATCCGACACATAGCGGCCATCTTTAATCTCGATTGGCTGTATATTATCAAAATCTTCGCTGATGCCGTAGATATTAATATTGGATAAAGTGGTTCCCATGTATTCAACAGCGTCATTCACGCGGATACGGAAGGCAGCATATTTAGCACCTGGGGTCCTTTCTTTGATATATTTTAATTCGCGGTGTTTGGGTGCCGGTCGCGCGGCATATTTCCATAAGGGATAATTGGGGCCACCACCGGCACTGTAGTCCCATTTATCTATATAAATGGTATTGGTGCCCAATGAACGTACTTCATTCTGTATATTATGTTCCAGGCTGTTCACGGTAGCCAGTATCCCGATGATACAAAAGATACCGATCGTGATACCAAACAGGGAAAGAAATGTGCGGAGTTTATTCTTCCACAATTCCTGCAGGGCCAGGCTGAAGCTGGTGGTAATTATTTCTATGGAACGCCGAAACATTAAACAAATTTACCGGAAGATAAGTAAGCGAACGGGTGAAATTTATTTTTGTTTAATTACTTTTTAAAATCAGTTTTTAATTATTTACCAGATGCGAATCCGGTCTTCTGGTTTTTTATATAAACGTTCTCCTTCTTTAACATCAAAAGCTTTGTACCAGGCATCCATATTTACGGGCGCACCAATAGATCTGAATTTACCCGGGGAATGTGTATCTGTAATTATCAGCTGTGCTTCCGTTTGGGGTAAAGTGTTTCCCCGCCAGATCTGTGCAAAAGCCAGGAAGAAACGCTGGTCCGGGGTGAACCCATCTATTTTTTTCCCGCTTTTTCCCTGAGGGGTCATTTTGAAAGCTTCATAAGCTACATTTAAACCTCCCAGGTCACCGATATTTTCGCCCAGGGTTAATTTACCATTTACATGGATGGTATCCTGAACGGTGTAGTCATCGTATTGTTTGGCAAGGCTTTTTGTTTTTGCATCAAATTTGGTGCGATCCTCTTCTGTCCACCAGTTACGCAAAGTGCCATCCGCATCATACTTGCTGCCGTTATCATCAAAGCCGTGTGACATTTCGTGCCCGATGACCGCACCGATGCCGCCATAATTAATAGCATCATCGGCATTTGCATCAAAGAACGGGAATTGCAGAATACCTGCCGGGAACACGATCTCATTTAAGGTTGCACTATAATAAGCATTCACTGTTGGAGGTGTCATTCCCCAGCGTTCCCTGTCTACAGGTTTGCCTAACTGGTTGATCATATAATTATAATTCCACGCACCTACGTTTCTTACATTTTCGAAAAAGGTATTGCTTTTTATAATGAGGCCATCATAGTTTCTCCACACATCCGGGTAGCCAATCTTTGGGCGAAAAGCCGCAAGTTTAGCAAGAGCTTTTTGTTTGGTGGCCGGACTCATCCAATCAAGATTATTGATCCGGATAGCAAATGCTTTCCGCAGGTTGGCTACCAGTTCCGCCATACGGGCTTTGGCTTCTGGCTTAAAATAATCTTTTACATATAACTGGCCCAGTAATTCCCCGATAGAACCATCTGTCAGGGAAGACATTCTTTGCCAACGCGGCGTTTGTACCCGCTGACCGCTTAACACCTGGTTGAAAGCAAAATTGGCATCCACAAAGGGCGTGCTGAGATAAGGTGCCGCAGATTTTAAAACATTCCATTGCAGGTAAATTTTCCAGTCGAACAAGGGAATGGTTTTTAATAAACCGGACACTTCTCTGAAAAATGCAGGATTGTTTACCAGGACACTGTCTTCCTTTTTTATTTTAAGATCCGCCAGAATGTCCCGCCAGTTAAACCCCGGGGTGTTTTTGCTGAAATCATCTACGTGTAGTTTGTTATAGGTTTTATACGGATCCCTCATTTCCACGCGGCTCATTTGTGCTGCGGCTAATTTTTTTTCCAATTCAAAAATGGCAACAGCATATTTTTCCGCAACTTCTTTTGCTGTACCGGTTAAAGTAAAAAGTGTAACGATATATTTTTTATAGGCGTCCTGTATCTGTGGGTTACGCCCATCCGCCTTTAAATAATAATCCCTGTCCGGTAGGGTAGTTCCTCCCTGGCTCAATTGGGGAATCATGATCTCCACATTTTTTCTGTCTTGCCCAACGAAAAAACCATATAAGGGTGAACCAGATCCGGAAATTCTTAGCCCCGCCATCATTTTTAGCAAAGTTGCTTCTGATTGGATAGCATCAATATCCTGTAAAGCTTGTTTTATTGGGGAAAAAGATATTTTTTCGATCGCATCGCTATCCATGCCTGCCCTGTAAAAATCGGCTACTCTTCGTGAGACAGAATCACCGGACGGATTTTTATCAGCCATGGCCTTTTCCAAAACATCTTTCACGGCATTGCTGTTAAAGTCACGCAGTTGGTTGAAACTTCCCCACCGGGTTTCTTTTGCCGGAATGGGATTGTTTTTGATCCAGGTTCCGTTGGCATAAATGTAAAAGTCATTACCCGGGGTTACACTATTATCCATATTGGCCGGGTCAATAAATTTTTTTACACCGGTTTGTGCGTAACTGTAATTATAAACGGTAACGATACCCAGGAGGCAAAGGGTTACCAGCGTTTTTTTGGAATTATGTATCATATAATTAATTTTATTTTAATTATCGAATATATGTCAATTTGATGATTCATGGCAAGCCGTCAGTTGTCTAATATGACATATTAATTTCAATCAAACCATATTTTTTTTATGTGAAAGCATTTAAGGAGTAAGGAAATACCTATTTAACAAATCCCATGTTTCTCAATACTTGCTGATGTTCCGGGCTTTCAAAATAGTTTTTATTATAAAAAATGGGGAGATTCATAAGATAAGCAGAAGGGGATCTTTCTGCCACCGTTTTTTGTTCCCATTCAATTGCTTTTTTATAATCACCCTGCAGGTAGTATATATAAGAAAGGTTCCACGGATCTTCCAGGGTATTTTCAGAAGCATATTTTAAAAATCGGTTCATGACGGAATCTGCCTTTTCCTTTTTATTACAATTCTTATATATAAATACTAAGGTTACCTGCAGTAATTCGGATCCCCAGCCATCTTTGAATAATTGTTCAGCTCTTTCTGCAAGGGGCCAGGCTTTGTCATATTCTTTCATAAAAATATGCGCATAGGCTTTTTTGATATGTCCCCATACCCAATTGGGATGCAACTCCAGCGCCTTCCCGAAAGCGTCCGCACTTTTTTTGAAATTGCTGGCTACCAGGTTGGTCCATCCCAGGTTATGCAAACTGGAAATAGACACCGGATCCAGTTCCACCGCTTTATCCGCAAGCGGCAGCGCTTCTTTATACCTGCCAACATCTGCCAGGGTGGAAGAATATCTTATATAAATTGTTGCATTACCCGGGTCCAGTTCCAGCGCTTTTTTATAGGAATCCACGGCTCCTTTCCAATCCCAGTCATAATAAAATTTTAAAGCTCCTTCCGTACTGTAAATTTCAGCAATGTTCGGATCCAAAGCCTTAGCGGCTTCTAAGGCTGTTCTCGCTTCATTAACTATTTCATTTTTACTGGCTGTTGAAAAAAGGCTCTGGTTTATTTTTTCATTGGCGATGGCTGCATAGGCCATAGCATATTGGGGATCTATTCTGATGGCTTCCCGGAAATGCATTAAGGCTTTTTCTGATTCTTCCGGCGTGGATCCATAACTTAAATAGCGTCCTTTCAGGTATTCAGCATACGCTTCCGGGTTTATTTCTTTTTTGGGTTGGCCTGAACTGGAATTATCTTTCGGCCGGATATTCAGTGCGTTTGTCAAAGCGGTTATGATGGATGTTTCAATACGGGATACATCGGTAATGTTTAACTGATATTTACTACCCCAAAGCTGATTTTGATTGGCGGCATCCACTAATTCACAATTTAAAAAAAAGCCATCGGTTGTTTTTTGTAAGCGTCCCGTTAATACAAGATCCGCTTTCAGCAGCTGGTGTAAATTTTCGGTTGTCCGTACCGTATCCGCCAGGCCAAACGTAGCCGAACGGGCAAACACTTTAATACCCTCAACAGAAGAGAAGCGGTTGATGAGGTTCTCCGGAATTCCATCTGTCAGAAAAGATAAAGTGCTGTCCTTTTGTATATTTTCAAAAGGAAGAATAGCCAGGGACCTGATATTGCCTGCAATATTGGTTTGATTAAAGATCTTATTTTTAAAAACTAGAAAAGTGGCTACCAGCAGCACCAGGAATGAAGCTGCGATCCAAATCTTTTTTTTATTTTTTATTTTAGTATGCGGAGTTTGCAGCTTTCCCTGCATATCGGCCTGCCTGGGTACTATCAAACCGGGATTTGATAAGGCAAAAATTTCCATGGGTTCATCTACATTTTTAAAATGAAAAGAACCTAAAGCAGCTAATTGGAATTCGGTCTTATTTTTTATTTCATTGGCGATATTCTTTGAGAAAAGAATGGATCCCGGAACTCCCAGTGTTTGGATCCGGGAAGCGATATTGACCACATCGCCATAAATATCCTGGTTCTCAAAAATGATTTCACCGTAGTGGATACCGATACGCAGGGAGATGTCTTTTGCTGTTGCACAGGCTTCCTGAATTTTGATAGCGGCGAGAATGGCATCCGAAACAGTTGGGAAACTTAACAGCATACCATCTCCGAGTTCTTTAATAAGGCTTCCCTGATATGGTGTAATTGCCTGCAAATGAATTTCCCGGTTCTTATTGAGTAACTCAACTGCTTTTTGCTCATCCTTGCCCATCAGGGCCGTATAACCGACAATATCGGTAAACATAATGGCGGCGAGCTGGCGGGATTTTGACATGAACTCCGATTATTATTTTTGAAACGGTTTGCCCCGAGGATTAGTTCGGGATTAAAATTGTGTTTATACGGGGGAATATTAATGAAAACATTTATAGTACCCGGATAGTCTGTTTCAAATTTAATCTATTTTTAAATGTAAAAATGCAGGAGTTGAGTCAATTGTTGCGAATGGATAAATCAGGATCTCCTGGTTTGAGAAAGCTTAGTTAATAAAATATTCTTTCCCCGATAATTTTTATTTCATGACCCGTTTCTATCGTTTTCCCAATCTCGGTTGCTGGTATATAACAATTAACGGTCAGGAAATAGTGATGTCCGAATTCATCCAGTCCGGACCAAGGGGGAAGGGTCGAAGCACGGTGTTTCGCAAATGATTTTGGAAAAGCATGGATCACTTCACCCGTTTCGGGATTTCGGGTGGGCACCACGCATCGGGCACGGGGGCTCATTCCGAATAAGGTTACGTCTCCCACTTTAAATTCAATCCCCCTGCCTTCCGTGGTAAATAAATGGTCTTCCCAAAAAGCGGGTACCCCTTCTATTTCCAACGTGGCCCGGAAGCGTTTTCTTGTTTCTTCTAAAGGCATGTTTGTAAACCAACCGGATATTTCCTGCAAACTGGCCGTGGAGAGTATCGTTACACCGCTGATATCAGGGATATCCAGAAACCGCCCTGTTTTATTCTGCAAGAATTGTGTTTTTGTACCGAAATAATCGGACAGGTAGGATTCCAGTGCTGCTTTTTCTTTTTGTAAATGAAAAATTGTCCAGTTGGTTTGTATCATTGGCCTGAGGGAAATGGTTTCGTTTTTAAAATCAACTTCAGAACGTAATGAATGAACCAGCGGATTTGATTTACCAATAATAAAATTTCCTTTGTTATCAGCCAGGGCATATTCCCTGTCATGCAGCAGGCAACCCCCTTCAGAAATAACAGCTTTTTGCAGCGTAATTCCATCCAGGGATTTGACCGGGTAAATGGTTATGTTACTCAAAAGGGGTTCCATATTCTTTGCTATTAACTAACCATTGAAAATACAGTTTTCCTTCCATAAGCTCAACAGGTGAATGCCTTTCCGGCAGTCCCGATCGAATTCAAAGAGGTGAATTTTTATCTCCCGGTGACATCCGTTGAAAGGGAACTGGTAAAGGGCACACCATAGTTGGTAAATCCTCTTTAACTTCATTCAATTATGTTGATCATTTTCCAGGTATTATTTGTTTTTGCGTGGATTGTTATAATTACGCTGATCGTCTATAAAAGAAGGACTGAAGAAAGCATTCCCCTTCCCGAGAATTACCAGGAGTTGCTGACTGATTATGTCCAATTTTACCGGCAACTTGATGAGGAAGCCAAAGAGAAATTTGAAAAAAGAATTGAGCATTTTCTATCTGCTGTAAAAATAACCGGGGTAAATGCTGTTGTTGAAGACCTGGACCGGCTTTTAATTGCATCCGGTGCCATTATTCCCGTTTTTGCAATTCCCGACTGGCAGTATATAAACCTGCATGAGGTTTTGTTATATCCCGGGGCATTCAATGAAGATTTTGACCAGGCAGGTTCGGATCGCCCCATTGCCGGCATGGTGGGTACCGGCGCTATGCAACACGTAATGATCATTACCAAATGGCAATTGCGACAGGGCTTTATTAATAACCAGGATGCCCATAATACAGCTATTCATGAGTTTGTGCACCTGATCGATAAAATGGATGGAACCTTTGATGGTGTTCCGGAAATAATTTTAGAGCGGAAATATGTAGAGCGCTGGAAGCAGATCATGGACTCAACTATTTCACGAATGAAAAACCATGGATCGGATATTGATATGTACGGCGCCACAAATCCAACAGAATTTTTTGCTGTGGTTTCAGAATATTTTTTGAACAACCCGGTTTATTAGAAACCAATCATCCGGAGTTGTATGAAATGCTGGAACGGATATATAAACGGGGAGATGAGCCTAAAGTCTCAAATTTTGTAGGGTTGTTGCTAGAGATACTTCGACTTTTCGAATATTCAGATAATTATTGGGACAGTAACGACCAAGCCTGGTTGTTTTTTAAGGTTCAGCTGCGATGGCTGAAGAAATTTTTCTTGTACTTAATTAGATTTTATGCTCCCGTTTTTTCCATAAACGGTATTCCCTTCCTGAATAAGAAGAATTAATTTCAATTACGATTTACGGTTAAATAAATTCAATCAAAATTTTTATTTCAAAAAATCAGCTATAGAAAAATATATTTAAATTACTGATGACAGGCTACTTATTTTTTCTTGTAACTCAGCCTTTTCTCAAATTACTGGTGTGATTGACCTGCACAAACTGGTTAATACCAACGGAATTGAGGGTATATAACAGGGCGCTCGGTCTTATTAATGAAGAATCTCATTTGGGGATCAGTTTAAGCAAAGACCTGGGTGAAGGGATTGCCTGGATAAAAGGGGTTGAATTTTCTGAGGGAATCATAGAGTTTGATGTCCGGGGAGAAGATGTAAAACAACACAGTTTTGTTGGAATGGCTTTTCATGCCAAAGACCATGATACGTTTGATGCGATTTACCTTCGTCCGTTTCAGTTCCAGGAGCCGGATGAAATTTTAAGGAGTCACGGCATTCAATATATATCCTTACCGGACTTTACCTGGAGAATTTTGCGGGAGAAATTCCCTGATAAATATGAGCATGCAGTAATACCGGCTCCTGATCCCAATGATTGGGTCCACGTACGCATAATAATAAAAGGGTCTGTCATCACGACCTATATTAATGACAATCAGGAGCCCTGCCTGGTCGTGGAAAAATTAACAGCACTTACTATTGGCGGTATCGGGTTTTATGTAGCAGATACTTCGGGTGGAGATTTTGCAAACCTTACCATTACTAAAACCAAATGAATCACTAAAGAAATAGGCCGCAGTGGGTATTAATTCTCCGGCTACCACGACGTGAGTTTCTTAAATCCGGTTATTCGGTTTTCTTTTTTTGTAATAAATAATGATAAATATTCTGATTGGAGAGTGTTAATGCATAGGCCTGAACGAACTCATAACCATTTTTTGTCATAAAGTTCAAAGCGTCTATCATTGAATTAAAAACCATATTCTTGCCATTCACGTCTTTCACCCGGGTATCCTTATCAGAACTGAATAATTTGTTTTCCTGGCCAAAATCAATTTCAATGGTAAGCTTATTACTTAGAAGTCTGGATGTGCCTACGATCTGCACATAATTTACGTCAATATCCCTGATGGGGATATCATTTACGGTTTGTGAGTCGGCATTAACAGCTCCCAGCAAAGCAAGGATAGAAACAAATAGGATCTTTTTCATTGGTTTTTGTTTTAATAAATGTAAGGAAGAAATTTATGTGGTTGATATAATAAATAGTGAAAGTTCCCTTTTATTATACCTTATGGTCCTTTATGTTGATGATAATTTTCCCTTTTATTTTTCCTTCGCTAAAATATTGAAAAGCAGCAGGAACTTCCTTTAACGGATAGCTCTTGTCAATAACAGGTATCAGTTTGCCCTCTTCAAATAAAAGGTTGAGGTATTCAAGGTCTTTTCTAGTTGGCCTATATCCCATCAACCCTAATTTTTTGTTGCTGAATCTTGAAAGAATCGGCCAAATGAATATGAATTGTAATAAAAGGCCACCCATTGAACCGCCAATCATCGCAAATATGCCGCGGGGCTTTAGGGCCCGTTTATAATCAGCAACAGAGCGGTATGCAATGACATCCAGAATCCGGTCAGCGCTTACCATTCCTGGTATAATCCTCTTTTGTGTAATCGATAAAATAATCGGCACCTAATGAACGGAGCATTTCAAATTTTTCTGCCTTGTCCACACAGGTTACCTCTGCCCCCAATAATTTCGCATATTGTAAGGCTATAGTACCCACGCCGCCACCAGCACCATTGATTAAGATTTCATCGCCGGGCTTTATGGTTCCCTTATAGCGAAGGCCCTGCAGAGCCAGAAGACCAGCCTGTGGCAAGAAGCCGCCTGTTCAAAAGTCATGGCGGGAGATTTTTGCTAAAAGTTTTCCGGGACTGCCACATATTCTGCGAATCCGCCAAAGCCACTACCGGCTATATCGCCAAAAACTTCATCACCGGGTATAAAATCTTTGACATTACTGCCAATGGCTTCCACCTTTCCGGCAATATCGGCCCCTAATATTTTATGCCTGGGTTTAAACAGACCGCCAATAATCCGAACGACGAAAGGCTTTCCCTTCACCAGATCCCAGTCCCATGAATTTACAGATGCCGCATAAATTTTTACCAATACTTCATGCTCTTTTGGAGTTGGTTTATCAACTTTTTCAGATGAAGTACGGCTGGGGAGCCATATTTTGTATAAACAACTAGCTTTCATTTGATATTAATTGATACAGTAGCTATGGCCATAAAATAAATTAGCTGCCTGGCATTTAAAATCATAATCCTTACTTCGTGGTTGGGGGAAGAAAACAGAAAATTAAACGGGTTTCTTCGGCTGTAAATCAAAAGCTACGGCTTCATGTTGAAAATGCCCATTATGTGAACCATCACAAAATGGTTTATTTTTTGAAAGACCGCAACGGCAAAAAGATACAATTTCTCTGCCTTGTAAATTATATACACCACCATTTCTATCCACTACTTCAACATCGCCTTCCACTTTTAAAGACCCGTTATTATTAACGGTGATTTTTGTTTTTGACATATTATTTTTTAATTTATTTACAAAGCGCAATTTATTGCAATTAAAATTATGCAACCGGCTTTATTATTTCTAATATCGTGCCTTGCGAAATTGTACTGATTTCTTTTTCTTTTCAGGACAGGTAGGAATATCAACCTTGTACAATAGTAACCCAAATGGTCTTTTACGGATTATTCTTATTGGAATAGAGCAATTCTTGGGTTTTTTGATTAATGAAACAAAACCCCGGATCATGGCGCATTCTATTAAAACTCAATAATAAATCCTATTGTTGGCGTTACAAACGGATCATCGTTTTTTACCCTTGTTGGTATGGCATTACTGCCATCGGCTTTAATGGATAACCCATCTGTTGTTTCAAATGCGGTATTGGCTGCATTTCTTTTAAAGGTATATTCGGGTATTGCAGGGTTTTTTGCCACATACCAGTTGGAGACATCCAAAAACAGATCGATGGTTGTTTTCCTGAAGTTCCATTTTTTATCTATACGTACATCGCTGCTGTTGAACCCTCCAAGATGATTGGCATTCAATTGTGAGAAATTTAAAGTACCCACACCCTGCGACAAGTAATTTAATCTTGATAGGGTTTCATCAAACGGTGTAAAAGGCGCGCCTCCCTGATAACGGAATTTTAAACCAAGCTCCCAGTTACGGGGAAATTTATACCCCCACGTAACACTTAGCAAATGCTGATTATCCCAGCTGCTGGCAATAAATTTGGCATCTCGGCCTGAATAAAGACTCCTGTAAAAGGTGTAAGACAGAATGCCAAAAAATCTCTTCGTGAGTTTTTTTTGGGCAAAAAATTCAAACCCATATGCTTTCCCTTTACCAGTGGTAGTCACGGCTTCGTTTCCAAGCAATGTAAAATCTGTACCAAGGTTTGCTAATGAAATGCCATGGCGGTTTGAAACAGGCACACGGCTGTATTTTTTATAAAACCCTTCAAGCGTAAAACGTAACCCATCATTGGGCAAATATTCTAACCCGGTTGTGTAGTGATTGCTGCGCTGATACCTGGCATTTTTATTTACCAGCACATTAGCGTTATCCGCAAACCCAAGGATGGTATATGGCGGCATTTTATAGTAGATGCCTGCAGATGAATTCCAGGTCCATTTATCTGCCAGCACATAGCTTAAAGAAATGCGTGGCGATAAAGTTTGTAAACCATTCATGCCATCTGTTGTAAATGTATTCATATCGGTACGAATACCTGCGCTGATTCCAAGGCGATTTGCAGCAAAACGTTTACCTGCCTGTACAAAAGCACCCAGTCTTAAAAAATTTTTTAACGGGCTTTTGAAATTGACATTTACAGCCGGTTGTACAATGACGCCACCGCCATCACGAATTTCTTTGCGGATAACACTAAACGTCGTGTTGGAATAATCCGCTAATTGAGCGGAAGCACCATACGCCATCTTCCAGCCATTGCGGTTTTTATTTACATCAAACCTTAGTTTCGTTTCTTTTTCGGCACTTACAATATCCAGCGATTTGTTGGCAGCTGTTGGGTTTTGATTGTCCTCATATTTTTCAATATCATTATTAAAATCAGTCCGGCTCAATGCCAGGTTCCAAAACCCATTCGTGATATTTCTTTTTAAGGAGGCTCCGATAGTATAGTTCCATTGATTGACTAAAACATTAGAGTTGATGGTATATAATTTTTCAGGAGTGGCTTCTTTAGGTGCTTCAAAACGGAATTCATCAATAGCGCCGATGCCCAGGAAAGTAAGTGTTGTTTTTTTATTGATCTGGTGTGTAATTTTTGTTTGAAAGTCCCAGAAATTGGGACGGATAGGTAAATCAAGCGCCTTAAACAATAACTGCAGGTAAGAACGCCGTGCCGATGCCAGGAAAGTAGTTTTCTTGTTTTTTGACAAAGGGCCTTCCACTGTTAATGCTGCTTCAGTAGCACTCAACCTGATATTGCCCTGGAATTGATTTGGGTTACCATTTTTTTGCTTGAACTGAAATACAGAACTCAGTGCATTGTCATAGCGGGCATCAAAAGCAGATGAACTCAGCTTTACATCTTCAATAAAACTTACGTTTAAAATGCCCTGTGGTCCGCCGCTGCTGCCCTGTGTTTGAAAATGGTTAATCACGGGCACTTCAATACCATCTAAATAAAATACATTTTCATTAGGTGCGCCACCCCGGATAATAATATCGTTCCTGAAATTGCCGCCTTGCTGGCCACCACCTACACCGGGCAGGGTTTGTATGACTTTGCTGATGTCGAAATTACCACCGGGATTGCTTTTTATTTCTTCGCTTGTTAACCGTTGGACACTCAGGGGCGTTTCTAAGGTAGCTGCCCGTACAGTTCTTTTGTTTGCTTTGATGACTACCTCGGTCAACGAAGTGATACTCTGTTCAAGTTCGACAGAGTAGTTATTTTCATTTCCGCTAGTAATAACAATATTATAGATGGTAACTGTTTTATAACCCACTTTGCTGATTTCGAGATTGTAGCTTTTTACCGGGATGCCGGCGATCCTGAATTTGCCCGAACTATCTGCAATGGCTCCTTTTGCAGAACCATCCAGTTTTATGGATGCACCTTCAAGGGGTTTTTGTGTGGTTTTATCCACTACAAAACCTGTAATGCTACCTGTATTTTGAGCATTAGAAATCTGAAAAACACACAAAACCAGGGATATAAGTAAATTCCGTTTCATTTTTATTATTTGAAAATTGTTTGATACTGCATCTTTCAAAAAGAACGCTTTTGGGGACAAAAAGTTCATTTTTGTTTAAAGTAATTTACGCCGTGGTTGGTGTTTTCCTCCACCAACCATTTGTCTGGAGTTTATCCCGTAAATGTGAAAGAGATCCCCCAGTTATCCACACCGGTATGATAAAATAAAGAGATGAATAGTTGTATTGCTCAGGTAGTATTGCAAATACCTGTTCTCACCGGATTGCAATGTATATAACTCAGTTTTTACTGGTATACTAAGTTTACGGAACACCGGCCACGGGGGATACTTTTTTTGTGAAAACCAATTGCTTTGAATATTAAAAACAACGGGGGTACACAAGAATATCTAATTTTATTGTTTTTTAGTTTTAAAATATATATTTTATGAATATAATCCTGTATCTGCTGTTAGCTCAAATTGCTAACGGGAAAATTTCACCGGAACATCCCGTGCAACGGATGGAGATAGAAATAGTACATGAATTATTTCGTCTGGCGAAATGAACACAAAGCTGATTCGGCTGAACAGTATTTTGCTGATACCGTACGGGTATATATGAAATATATAAAAAATGTTTCAAAGAGAACTGATCACCCGGAGTGATAGAGATTTCTTGAAGGCCCACCCAAAAACAAATTTGAAATGACAGCCCCGGTAAAAGATTACAACCAGGGCCGGCATTACTTACGCCATTGTTTTTGGTAAAGAATATCTTGACGGAGTTGCTTTTCAATATGAAAGAATTGAAATATCATTTGACCAGAATAAAAAATATATTCCTTCAGAGGCTTTAAGTTGAAGTAAGGAAGATAACAATAGCCAAAGTTTTTTCCCTTAATACCTTCCAGAGCGGATTATGCGGTGCTTCGCAATGACAGGGATGCCTTACCTTTGCCGCCTTTAACGAATATTCGATTACAAACAATCTAATACTCCGCCGGTTGGTGGAACAGGGGTATGAAATATCACAACGAAATAGAACGCCGCAAGACATTTGCCATTATCTCTCACCCGGATGCGGGAAAAACAACACTCACGGAAAAGTTTCTGCTGTTTGGAGGCGCTATACAGGTAGCGGGGGCTGTTAAGAGCAATAAGATAAAGAAACATGCTACCAGCGACTTTATGGAGATTGAACGGCAACGGGGTATATCGGTGGCCACCTCGGTGATGAGTTTTGAATACAACAAAGTACTGATAAACCTGCTGGATACTCCCGGTCACAAGGATTTTGCAGAAGATACCTACCGCACCCTGACTGCCGTGGATAGTGTGATCCTCGTGATAGATAGTGTGAACGGGGTGGAAGCACAGACCCGCCGCCTGATGGAAGTGTGCCGCATGCGGGATACCCCGGTGATCGTGTTCGTAAACAAAATGGACCGGGATGGTAAGAACCGTTTTGACCTGCTGGAAGAAATAGAAAAAGAATTATCCCTGAGTCTGCACCCAATGACATGGCCCATCAACAGCGGCAAAGAATTTAAAGGCGTTTATAACCTGCACGATAAAAATTTAGTGTTGTTTACTGCCGGTACCAAAGCGGCCGATGAAAATGTGATCACGGTCTCCGATCTGAGTGATGCCGTGGTGAATGATAAACTGGGAGAGAAAGATGCCAACCAGCTTCGGGAAGATGTGGAACTGGTGGATGGGGTGCATGGTGAATTGAGAATACAAGACTACCTCGATGGTAAAGTAGCGCCGGTATTTTTTTGGATCAGCCATCAACAATTTTGGTGTAAAAGAAATGCTGGATACGTTTATCCGCATAGCCCCACACCCCCGCAGTCGGGAGACGACGGTGCGCCCCGTAGATGTGGAAGAAGATAAAATGAGCGGCTTTGTTTTTAAGATACATGCCAATCTGGACCCGAAGCACCGTGACAGGATCGCTTTCTTCCGGGTCTGCTCTGGTAAGTTTGAGCGTAACAAATATTTTCATCATGTGCGACTGGATAAAGATGTCCGTTTCAGCGCCCCGTATAGTTTTATGGCACGGGAGAAAAGCGTGATTGAAGATGCGTATGCCGGTGATGTGGTGGGTTTGTTTGATACGGGTAATTTCAAAATTGGTGATACACTGACAGAAGGGGAGAATTTTTTCTTTACAGGTATTCCTTCTTTTTCACCAGAGATTTTTAAGGAAGTAGTGAACAAAGACCCGATGAAGACGAAGCAATTAGAAAAAGGTTTATTGCAATTAACAGACGAAGGAGTGGCGCAGCTCTTTACCCAGTTTGGCGGCACCAAAAAAATAATTGGCTGTGTGGGTGAGCTTCAGTTTGAAGTGATCCAATACCGTTTGCTGCATGAGTATGGGGCATCGGTAGTATTTAACTCATTGCCATTTTATAAAGCCTGCTGGATCACCAGCAAGGATGAAAAAACTGCTGGAATTTTCAAGATTCAAGCAGGCGAATATTGCCGAGGATAAAGGATGGTCATATGGTGTACCTGGCGCAGAGTGAGTGGTTTTTGAATACGGAGCGAACGAATAACCCGGAGATAGGGTTTCATTTTACAAGTGAAATACATAAATAAGGCCCCCTAAATCCCCACAAGGGGGACTTTTATAGTCTGAGAGTGTTAGCTATCTTACTGGCTTGAAAAGCTAAATGAATAATGAAATTAACAACCCTTGTTATATTCAGTATTTATAAATTATAAACGACCTAAAGCCCCTCCTTGTGAGGGGTTTGGGGAGGCTTCAAAACCCGTAACTAAACTATGGCAAGCATTTTCGAAACCGAAAGACTGATCGTCCGCCAGTATACCAGGGCTGATTATGATAATTATTTTTCATTGCACGGGAACCCGGTGGTTATGCAATATATCCGTCCGGCGCAAACCAGGGAAGACAGTGATGCCAAGTTTGAAGAGACTATATTGAATGTGGCAGAACATTCTTTTATGGGACGTTGGGCGGTAGTTGAAAAGAGCAGTGGAAAATTTATTGGATCATTTGTGATAATTCCGATACCTGATGATATGGAGAAAACACAATTGGGTTATTCTTTTCTGCCAGAACATTGGGGTAAGGGGTTAGCTACCGAAGTGACAATGGCAGGCTTGAAATATTTTTATAACAAAACGCCGTTGTTAGAAATTTATGCAGTTACCGAAACTCCCAATGTGGCTTCACAGAAAGTATTGCTGAAAGCGGGATTTCTGCCTTTTGGAAATAAGTTTGAGAAGGAGAAGGAATTGCTGGTTTTTATTTTCCGGCGCAACGACTTCCAACAAGTATAACTATTTCAAGTATTTATTTCCGAGTATAAGCGGCGCTTCTCCGGGATTACGGTATTCTTCATTTCTTTGTTTATGATCCAGCACATGCAACTGGTAGATCTGGTTGATCCAACGGGCATTTTTTAAACGCCGGTTGATACGAAGAGACTCTGCATAGTTTACGATCTTCCGTAATGGATTGGCTGCATTGAATTCTTCTATCGCCAGCAACTCACCCTGGAAAGGATTGTGATTGGGTAACAGGATATCATCAAAATAGATTAGCGTATTCGGTAGGAATAATTCCGACTTTAACTGAGCAGAATAATTCAGGATAGCGATCGTAGAGGAATAATAATCCAAATCAACAGACATAAAAGCCACGGGAGATTTAATATGATCTGTCCAGTTGTTGTTGATAAGATCCAGGAAAATAAGTTTTGTGTTGCCGGGCAATATGGATAATAATTTTTCCCGGTTTTGTAAGGGGAAGTCACCGGAAGCATAAAGTTCCGGGTGATCTTTATAACCTTTTGTTACCGGCATGCCTTCGCCCGAGTCAAACCCCAGCACCTGTATTTTTATCCCAAAATGTTTTTCCACTTTGCCGGCATAAAGAGCCATGGCCATTAAGCCCCTGCCGTTCGCCACCCCGAATTCAATGACCGTTATTTCAGAAGTTCCCAATGCTTTGGCCCTTGCTGCAGCTTCATACACACCAAATGCATAATGGGCCAGCCGGTAATTATCATATTTAACTCTTGATGTTACACTCCCAAATAAAAAAGAAAGACCCGAAAGAAAATTCAGGTGCAGGGGATAGGATAACCTGGATATTAACAGGTTGACCGGGTATTGTAATTTGGAGGATAAACTCAAGGCAAAAGTGGTTTAACTTTTAAATGGTCAGATCCGGTATAATTATGGGGTGTAATTTTCTTTAATTCTTTTTTCAGGCTCTCATTGATCTTCAAGGAATCAATAAACCCGTGGATCGCTTTCTTATCAATGCGGTTATTCCCCCGGGTTAGATTTTTTAATGCCTCGTAGGGATTGGGATAATTATCTCTCCGCAATATTGTTTGTATGGCTTCGGCAACCACAGCCCAGTTATTTTCCAGATCATCAAAAATCTTTGCATCGTTAACGATCAGTTTGCTCAATCCTTTTTCAATAGACCGGAACGCAATTAATGTATGTGCAACCGGGACGCCAATATTCCTTATGGCAGTGGAGTCGGTGAGGTCTCTTTGCAACCTCGATACCGGTAATTTAGAAGACAGGTGTTCAAAAATAGCATTGGCCATTCCCAGGTTGCCCTCGGCATTTTCAAAATCGATCGGATTGACTTTATGCGGCATGGCTGAAGAACCCACTTCGTCTTTTTTTGTTTTTTGCCGGAAATATTCCATGGAAACATAGGTCCATACATCCCGGCAAAGATCCACGAGGATATTATTGATCCGTTTAATGCAGTCAAAATGTGCAGCGAGGTTATCATAGTGTTCTACCTGCGTGGTAAATTGCTGGCGGCTCAATCCCAGTTTAGAAACAAATTCATTGGCCAGTTTTATCCAGTCCACTTTAGGAAAAGCTACATGGTGTGCATTGAAATTACCGGTGGCGCCGCCAAATTTTCCGGTAAAAGGGATACCGATGAATTGTTCGATCTGGTTCTCTATCCTTTCTACATAGACCCGGATCTCTTTGCCCAGCCTCGTAGGACTGGCCGGTTGCCCGTGAGTATGTGCCAACATCGGGATGTCTTTCCATTCATCAGCCAGGAGTTTAAGTTCCATATTCAGGTTAAGCAAGGCCGGCAGGTATTCATATTCGATAGCATGTTTCCAGGAAAGGGGGATGGCCGTGTTATTAATATCCTGTGAGGTAAGACCGAAGTGAACCCATTCTTTGGCATCTTTTCCTCCTGTTTTCTCCAACTCATTTTTTAAAAAATATTCTACCGCCTTTACATCATGGTTCGTGGTAAATTCAATTTGTTTTATTTCCTGAGCATCTTCGGGGCCAAACTCTTCGGCCAGTTTCTGTAAATGCTTAACTGTCCGGCCGGGAAGTTTTGAAGAATTTTTATGTTCCAGGAAAAGCAGGTATTCAATTTCCACCAGTACACGGTATTTTATTAAGGCGTATTCTGAAAAATATTCATCGAGGTGCTGTACCTGTTTACGGTAACGGCCGTCAACCGGGGAGATAGATGTGAGGGCATTCAGTTCCATGGCGGCCGGGGGGGGGGGGTTGTTGCTTGTTCCTTGTTACTTGTTACTGGTTGCGTGCTTGTTCTGTTCCTTGTTGCTTGTTCCTTGTTCCTTGTTCCTTGTTCCTTGTTCCTTGTTCCTTGTTCCTTGTTCCTTTACCTTTGCCCGGCAAAAATAACCCAATTGAGTAAGATCAGAGTTGGAATTGTAAATTACCTGAATACAAAGCCTTTGCTTTATGGGCTTGAAAGGCAACCTATCTGCGACCAGGTGGAATTGGTGGGCGATTATCCTTCCCGGGTGGCTGAAATGCTGATCCATGATGAAATTGACCTGGGTCTGATCCCGGTAGCTGTGCTTCCCCAGCTTCCTGAATATCATATTGCCGGTAATTATTGTATCGGAACGGAAGGAGAAATTGCTTCGGTTGCCCTCTTCAGTGAGGTGCCCATGACGGAAATAAAAAAAGTGTATCTCGATTACCAAAGCCGCACATCGGTTGGTTTATTAAAATACCTGATGAAAGAATACTGGGGCATTAACCCGGAATTAGTGGAGACAGAAAATGAGAACTATCGCAAAGAAATAAAGGGAACTACTGCTGGCTTGGTTATAGGTGACCGGGCTTTTGAACAGCGGAAGATCTCAACATTTATTTATGACCTGGGAGCTGAGTGGCGAAAAATTACGGGCTTACCTTTTGTATTTGCAGCCTGGGTCAGCACCAAAAAACTACCGGACGATTTTATTCAACTTTTTGATCAGGCCAATGCCCTGGGTTTGCAGCATATTGATGAGATCGTCACTGCCACATCGTTTGATTTGTATGACCTGAAGAAATACTACTCTTTGCATCTGAGTTACCGGTTGGATGAAGCCAAGAGGAAGGCTTTGGAGTTATTTTTGAACGTGATCGGGGATAAATAAACAGGCATTTTCTTTCCCATTTATTTTGAATTACACTTATCCCGGTTGCAGGACCCGGGTCCGTTTTGCCTTTTTCTGAAACAGGACAATACCATCGGTATCCTTATTTTTTTAGGGGACAGATGCCTAAATAATTTACTTTTGCGCCTTGTAAAGCAATGAATATGAAAGTAGTCATTTTTGCAGGAGGGTTGGGTACCCGGATATCCGAAGAAACCGATGTCCGGCCCAAACCCATGGTGGAGATCGGGGGCAAACCCATTCTCTGGCATATCATGAAAATATACAGCCAGTATGGATTTAACGACTTCATCATTTGCCTGGGCTACCGGGGATATGTGATCAAGGAATATTTTATGAACTATTTTTTGCATAATTCAGATATCACCATTGACCTGGCCGATAATAAAATGGAAATTCATGGTACCCGCTCTGAATCCTTCAAAGTCACCTTGTTAGAGACCGGAATGAACACCAAAACTGCGGGAAGACTGCAGCAGGTAAAAAAATACACCGGGGAGGAAGATTTTTTACTGACCTATGGGGATGGGGTGAGCGATGTGAATATCGGGGAATTGGTAGCCTTTCATAAAAAGCATAACAAAATTGCTACGGTTACCTCCGTTCAGCCCGATGCAAGGTTTGGCGGGATGGACCTGTCTGCTGATGGCAACGTAAACGCCTTCCGGGAAAAATCAAAAGCCGATGCCCAGTGGATCAATGGGGGCTTCTTTGTATTGAAGCCAGCAGTATTCAATTACCTGCAGAAAGATATGAGCCATGTGATGTGGGAAGACGAACCACTGGAAAGTTTAACAAACGACAAACAATTGGTTGCTTATAAACACAAAGGCTTTTGGAAATGCATGGATGCATTACGGGATAAGATCGAGTTGAATGAATTATGGGAAACCGGGAAAGCTCCCTGGAAAATTTGGAAATAATTTTATGCGCATAGTTATTATCGGTAATCTGGGTTATATCGGCCCCATGGTAGCCAAACATTTCAGGACCACATATCCTGGTTCTTATCTCGCCGGTTATGATATTGGCTATTTTATTCAGGATACTACCAGTAACGGCGTAGCCGGTGATACTTTGCTGGATGCACAATATTTTGGTGATGTTCGGAATTTTAATGAAAACTTATTGGAAGGATTTGATGCGGTCATCTACTTAGCGGCAATATCAAACGACCCTATGGGGAATGCCTATGAGAAACCCACAGCGGCGATCAATTGCCTCTCGGCCGTGGAGATCGCTGAAAAAGCAAAACAAAAAGGTATCAGGCATTTTGTATTTGCCAGCAGTTGCAGTGTGTATGGATTTGCCGATTCAGCTCCCCGCACAGAAACATCGGAAGTAAATCCCCTGACGGCTTATGCCCGTTCAAAAGTTTCCGGTGAGCAGGGTCTTCAGAAATTGGCTGATGATCATTTCCAGGTGACCTGTTTACGTTTTGCAACAGCCTGCGGATATAGTGACAGGCTTCGATTGGACCTGGTGCTGAATGATTTTGTTGCGAGCGCCATTGCGACAAAAAAAATAACCATTCTGAGTGATGGTACACCCTGGCGCCCCCTGATTCACGTAAAAGATATGGCCCGTGCCATGGACTGGGCCATCCAGCGTACCGAAGGCGGTAATTTTTTAATTATTAATACCGGGAGTAATAGTTGGAACTACCAGGTAAAAGAACTGGCATTGGCGGTACAGAAATTGTTTGGAGATGTGGAAGTAAGTATCAATACGAATGCCCAACCGGATAAACGATCCTATAAAGTGAGTTTTGATCTGTTTGAAAAATACGCACCCGCACATCAGCCACAGGTAAGCCTTACGGATGCCGTGAAAGATCTGAAAGATGGATTGGAAAAAATTAAGTTTGACGATCCTGATTTCCGGCAGTCCCACCTGATTCGACTGAAAGCTATACAGCAATTACTGGATAACCATATTATTGATGAAAATTTAGCCCTCAAAAAATAGTAATGACAAAATTGGAATCTATTAAAGAGGCTTTACGAAATAATACCGCTTACCGGGATCATTTTATTGAAACATTGGTATTGTTTGAAAAAAAAGGAGGACATCCCGGTACTCATGTACGGGATACAGTTTCAGGTCCGTTGTGTGATGAACTTTTTATGGGAGAGAAATTTTCCAAAACATTACAAAACGGGTTGAAAATAAATTTTGTGTATAATTCTAAAATTGCCCGGGAATTTTTGCTGAGTAATCCGGTTGTACCCAATCATGTGTGGGAGCCGCAAACCACCAGGCTGCTATTGCATTTTTCCAAAAATGCACAAAATGTAATTATTGCCGGCGCTTATTTTGGCGACCAGGCCATACCCGTTGCTTACCAGATTAAAGAAACCGGTGTTTGTCATACGTTTGAACCCAATAAAAATAATTCTGACCTGATCATTGAAAACGCAAACCTCAATGGTCTGCCTAATATCCTGATCAATAACCTGGCTTTGTGGAATACAAGTAACGAGAAACTAATTTTTGAAGGTGAGGATGCGCTGGCTTCTACCGTAACAGCCAGCGAAGTTGCTACGAATGTGTTACATACGATCACCATTGATGATTATGTGTTACAAAACAAAGTTGGCAAAATCGACCTGCTGATGATCGATGTGGAAGGAAGTGAGATCAAGGTATTACAGGGCGCGGTGGAAATGATCAGACAGCATAAGCCGGTGGTGGTATTCGAAACACATAGTTTGTATGATGATTGGAGCAAGGGCCTGGAAAATTCTCCATCTGTCACACTGATGAAAAACTTAGGTTACGAAGTTTTTGCTGTCCGTGAATTTCATCAGAATATTGATACCGGGGATATGCCGGTTGAACTCCTGCCATTGGAAAGAACTTTTTGCGACATACCGCCGCATCATGGATTTAACCTGCTGGCCGTGCCTTCAAAAAATTTAATTGAAAATGATTTGTTCAGGATCGTTTATGATCTGAGCCCTAAACTGATATTAACTAAAAACGATCCTTTGTTTTCCCCTTCAAAATTTTAACCAAAGAATCATGCTATTTAATCCACTGGTATTACAGGGAGCATTCACCATCGATGTGCAGCCCTCAGGAGATAACCGGGGTTTTTTTACCCGCGTTTTTTGCGAAAAGGAATTTGCAGAGCATAACCTGGTACAGCATTTTGTACAGGCCAATCATTCCGGGACAAACGGAAAAGGGGTTATTCGCGGAATGCATTTTCAACGTGCCCCGTTTTGCGAAGTGAAACTGGTAAAATGTGTGCAGGGAGCTATTTTTGATGTTATCGTGGATGTGCGGAAAAATTCACCCACTTTTTTACAATGGTATGGGGCCGAACTTACAGCCGAAAATAAAAAAATGATGTATGTGCCGGAAGGTTTTGCACATGGCTTTCAATCACTGTCAGAATATTCGGAGATCACCTATATGGTTTCCGGTTTTTACAATAAGGAAAGTGAAGGCGGGGTAAAATTTGATGATCCGAAAGTAAAAATTGATTGGCCTTTGCCGGTATCCCTGGTTTCTGATAAAGACCTGAAGATCCCTTTCATTGATTCAACATTTGAAGGAGTTCTTGTATAAGCATGCAAAACAATTCTCCATTAGTTACGGTGGGTATTCCTACCTATAACCGGCCGGCGGGACTGGAGAAAACCCTGCAATGTATACTGGCTCAAAGCTACCGCAATCTCGAGGTCATTGTTTCTGATAATTGTTCTACTGACGAAACCGTGCTGCCTCTTTTGAAAAAATATGCAGCTCTGGATTCCCGGGTCACCTTTTTTGTACAGGAGAAAAACCGGAGCATCATTCCGAATTTCCAGTTTTTACTGGATAAAGCAAAAGGTGATTACTTTATGTGGGCTGCGGATGATGATAACTGGGACCCCAATTTTATTGAAGTTTGTGTACAGGGATTGCAAACAAATCCAGATGTGGTACTTTGTATGACCGATCTGAAACTTACCCGAGTTGATGGTGTGTCAGGAGATTCAAAATTAAACCGGAGTTTTATGCAGGCCAATCTTTTTTCAAGATGTTTCCATTTTGTAAAAAGCACTGCCGAGAATAAATATTTCTTTTGCGGACTGTATCGTACAACGGCAATTAAAAACATCCCTTTTGATAATAGCTGGGGTGGGGATCATTTGTTTATTTACGAAACGTTGACCAAAGGCAAGTTTTTGCTAATTCAGGGTCTGGCTAACTTTTATTATTTCCGTGGCGGCAGCTCAAAAGGTATGGATTCGGTGCGCAAGGCATTTAATATTAAAGCCAGGTATCATTTTTTTGATGCCTACATTCTTAAATATACGACCCACCAGTTTCGGTTTAAACATCTTTCTTTTTTCAAAAAGCTGGGTTTGTTTTTCTCCAATGCCGCCGGGTTGATTTTTAATGAAGATTTTATTTTGTATTATATATTTATCAAAAAGCCCGTGAAGGCACTTATCCGTATATTTAAAAAAAAGCCTCTTGAACATCATCCTTAAAATAAAAAAAATCCTGAATGCACCCCCCAAACCCCCGGTTACCTATGACCAGGATGGGCTTACTACGGTGCATAATACCGGATTTAGGCTATTGCCCGACTTTGCACGGGCAGAAGCGGCTGGTGCAGCAACAGCGTCCTGGAAAAATATTCACTGGCGGGTTCATACGATTTTATGGGCGGCTGATCATTGTAAACATTTCGAAGGAGATTTCGTGGAATGTGGTACCAACAAGGGTGGTTTTGCCAGGGCCATTTGTGAGTATATTGCCATTAATGAAACCCGGAAAACCTTTTATTTATTGGATACCTTCCAGGGGCTTGATGAAAAATTATTGACTGAAGCAGAGCGAAAGGCCGGAAAAAAGGAACATTTCGAAAATGTGTATGTCGATTGTTATGAAGCCGTCAAAAAAACATTTGCCGCTTTCCCTTCGGTAAAGTTGATCAAAGGTACGGTTCCGGACACACTGCAAATGGTTAAAAGTGAAAAGATCGCTTTTCTATCATTGGATATGAACAGTGTGAATCCGGAGATTGCGGCGCTGGATTATTTTTGGGATAAGCTATCAGTTGGGGGTATGATCGTACTGGATGATTATGCCTACGTGACCTGCGATCTGCAGTATGAAGCCCATAACAGATGGGCTGCTCAAAAAGGAATAAAAATATTAAGCTTGCCAACCGGGCAGGGACTTATCGTAAAATAGATAGTATATGAAAGTTCTGATAACAGGCGCAAATGGTTTTATAGGTTCCTACCTCGCCCACTTCTTTATTAAGAAAGGAGTAAGCGTTGTGGCTGCCGCTCGTCGGTTCCCCGATTCAACAAAGGAGTTGCTTGCCCGGGCTGAATTGCTTTCACTGGATGTGCTAAATACAGAACAGTTAAATAGTATTTCCTGTGACGCTGATGTTATTATTCATACAGCTACAGCAAATGATATCATTTCCAGGAACACGAAAAGCGGGATTGAGTTGTCCGCTGTCGGAACTAAAAACATATTGGATTTTGCTTTTAGAAATAAGATCTCAAAATGTATCATATTTTCCACCCTCCAGGTATATGGAACTGAATTGCTGGGATCTATTGATGAAAAATCGCCACTGCTATATCAAAATGACTATGGGTTGAATCATTTATATGCAGAGATGTATGCAGAAATGTACTCCCGGACGAATAAAGTGCATTGTGTATCCGTAAGACCCAGCAATGTGTATGGCCGGATCATCACTAAAAGTTTTGACCGCTGGAGTCTCGTGCCGGGATGTTTTTGTAAAGAGGCTATGGAATCCGGTACTATTACGATTAAATCTTCCGGGAAGCAGCTGCGCAATTTTATAAACCTGGAAAATTTGAGCCGGGCCGTGGATTGTATAATACACCATTTCCCCGTTAACTACGAATGCTATAATTTAGCGTCTTCCCGTGTCCATACGATGCTGGAAATTGCGGGAAAAGTGAAAGCCGTATTTGAAAAAAAATATTCAAAAGAAATACAGTTACATATAACTGGTACAGAACCGGCAGCAACCAATCATTTTACCATAAGCCTGGACAAGCTGACGGAAATGGGTTTTATAGAAGATGAAAATTATACACTCGAAACTGAGATCAACGAAATATTTAATTATCTCCAAACAAAATAAGACGCATGAACCCCATTGAAGAATTTAAAAAAGAACGGGCGGAAGCCATGGCAGCAATGGCCAATGATACCGAATTGAAAAAAAAATCGGTTGACTGGATGCTGCATGCTGACAAATACAAGTACACCTACAATTTTACCTGGATGGGGAGGCCCATCATCAAATACCCGCAGGATATTGCCATCATGCAGGAACTGGTCTGGGATGTAAAGCCGGATCTGATCATTGAAACCGGCATTGCCCATGGCGGTTCAATAATCTTTTCATCATCGATGATGGAATTATTGGGTAACGGTGGCAAAGTGATAGCGGTGGATATTGATATCCGTCAGCACAACCGGGAAGCGATAGAGCAACACCCCATGATGAAGAATATTACCATGCTCGAAGGTTCTTCAGTGGATGAAAAAATTGTACAGCAGATCGCTGATTATGCCAAAGGGTTTAAAAAAGTAATGGTGGTACTCGATTCGAATCATTCGCATGAACATGTGTACCGGGAACTGGAATTATACACCCCGCTGGTGAGCATCGGTTCGTATATTTTATTGCCGGATACATTTGTCGAATTTTTTCCGAAAGGCTATGTCACCAACCGTCCCTGGGATGTAGGTAACAATCCCTATACCGCCATGGAAGCTTTTCTGAAAACAACCACCCGGTTTGTAAAGGATGAAATGATCACTAACAAACTGCTGATTACAGAAGCGTTGGGCGGCGGTTATCTCAAACGCATCAGCTGATAAATAAATAGCCGGCCGGTAAAAAATGAGTGAACTTCAACCAACGTTGACTTCTGCACAGGCCATCAGTTCCCCGCTGGTAACGATTGGTTTACCTACCTATAACCGGCCTGCAGGTTTGCGCAAAGCATTGGAGTGGATCGGGAAGCAGACATATCCTTCGCTTGAAATTATTATTTCAGATAATTGTTCCACCGAGGAAGAAGTGCAAAAAATAACGGCTGAATATGCTGCTAAAGACAATCGTATAAAAGTTTTCCGGCAGCTGGAGAATATCGGGCTGGAAAATAATTTCAACTTTGTATATGCACAATCCACGGCCCCTTATTTTATCTGGATGAGTGATGACGATTTTTTTGAAGCCAATTATATTGAGGAATGTGTAAATTTTTTAGAAAAAAACCAGGATCATGTTTTGTGTTCAGGAATTGCCAAGTATTATTCCGGGGATCAGTTTGTTTTTAACGAAACTATGTTTAAAACAGATCAGGAAAGCATTACAGCCAGGGTTCATCATTATTTTGCGCATGTTCAGAAGAACGGAAATTTTTATGGTGTCTTCCGGAATAAAATGTTTTCCAATGATCCCATCCAGCTCCATGTAGGATGCGACTGGTCTTTTATGGCAAGACTGGCTGTACTCGGTAAGCTGACCTATATTGATACAACCGCTTATCATCGATCAGCCGAGGGAAATTCCCAAAGCCGGAAAAAAATGGTGGAGAAATTTAATCTTACCGGGTTCAAAAATATATTTTTTGAAACTTACCTCGCTTATGTGATAGCCGCACATATTTTCACTGATCCGGTGATAAATAAAAAAGTTGGATGGATAAAAAGAAAGCTGCTGGCAGTCATGGTATTTTTTCAAATCAACTGGAAACTTTTTTTCAAGTTTATCAGGAAGCTGTTCAAATCGGGAAACAAGTAAGTTAATAAGATTAAATACGTCACTTCAACAAAAATCAAATCGAAAATAACGATCAGGGTTGATAGGTAATTACCAGTTTGGGATGTTTGGCTGCATTGGAGTACCTGCTTCCGCAAAAATCCCGGTCGTTATAGATGGTTTCATTTTGCAGGCGGATCATAAACCCGTAATTATTATTACCAACAACCATTGCTGCCACCATGTTTTTTACATCTACATCTGTCAAATCCAGGAAAGGCTGTGAAGTATGAGCTATGCTTACCTGGTCGGTTGCAGATACGGGCGGTTGAGTAAACCAGTTCATAGTTGCTGCAGTCCATCCACCGGTTATACGACTTATGTACATGGCGTTATTAGGGCCGGAGTTTGCATTAATTTGATCTCCGTTAAGTGGCGTTGGATTTGAATAAAGCGTTAGTCTGGCTGAAAGAATTGTAGCGGTTGACGGTATAGAGCTTAAATCAAATTTGAAAGCCCCCCTGTAAAGAGTCAGTGCTCCCCCGGTTGTCCAGGCGGCAGCGACCAGTTCAGGAGCAAAAGGGTCGGCTACGGGCGTGGAGCCTATAACACCAAAATGCACTTCATTAATATTGTTGGTTGGTTGTAATGTCAGGGTTTGTATGGGAGAAGGATTGACCAGAACAGAAGTTGTGTCAACACCGGTAAGACCGGCAGAGTCAACTGCCATCAATTGAAACTTATAATTTCCGGCAATAAATCCGGTAACAAGTGTAACTGGTGATCCCGGACTGGCAATAATCGGAACATTTGGCCCGGATATTAAACTCCACAAATAAGCGGTTATCCTTCCATTATGGGTTGTTGCGGAACCAGTAAGTGTAAATGATGCAGCCGGTAATTGAATTGTTTGACTGTTTCCCGCATCTACAACTGGCGGAGATATTGAAATTATTGTTTCGGGATCTTTTTGGCAACTTGAAAGAATGCTAAAGACTCCGAAAATGAGGAATGAATATCTCAGCGTAAGTTTCATCAGACAAATAATTCAACTCGTAAGGTATTAAATTATTGGATAATCCTGTTTTTTTTTCAGCAGAGATTCATTTTCAATTGATTGCGTTTTAGCGTTGTAAAACTTTGTCATAGAGATAATGAAACACAAAGATTCTATTTGTACGGATAAATACCGGAGTTCAGATTGAAAAAAAATATTCGGATAAGCGTTGCTTATTTACCGGACTAAGTTCTTCACAATATTACTCCAGTAATAGGTGTCATAAAATTCTTGCGGGGTTATATCCTTGTTTTCGGAATGCGCGCAGATGGCCTCAGTGAAAATTTTCCAATCATTATCCGGAACAATTATCAGTTTGTTACCACAGATACTTTTAGAAATTCCGGTTGCACCGCTTTGGGTTGATACAACAGTGGTTCCATAACCTATCGCTTCCACCATTTTTGTTTTTACACCACCGCCACTTTGTACCGGGTTCAGAAAAATGTCCGTCGCTTCCAGGTAAGTGGTAATATCTTCAGTAAAGCCGGTATAAATAATATTTTTATCCGCATAATCTTTTAAAGAGTTTAACTCTTCCGGCAGACGTTTTCCACTGATGATGATCTTGTAGCGGAAGCCATCCTGTTTCAGCAGCAACGGATTGATCTCATGTAGAATAACATTCAGGGCATCCAGGTTAGGCTTATAATCCAGCAACCCGTTAAATGAAAATATTTTTTCTTCCTCCTTAATTCCATGTCTTGCTGAAATTATTTTTCTGCATTCCTTCCTGTTTTCGGGGAAAGACTTTAGCTCAATGCCAAAGGGTACATCCCGGCATTTGTCTGCTGCAATTCCCCAGTTGGTGATGGCAAAATTTTTATCTTCCGGTGTAATAAAGAAAAGTCCATCCGCTTTTTGGAAACTCCATTTTTCATATCGTTTTAATAGGGGCCACCACCATTTTCCCAGGGAACGGAAACGCTGGTACTCGATATTATGGGTATGAATAATTACTTTAATGCGGGTTCTTTTTCTTATGCGGAATGCCAGCCAGGCGAAATAGGGATGTTCACAAACCAGCGTATCGAAGTTTTCTTTTTTTACGATCGCGGTTATTTTTTTTACGAGGGTACGGTCCATGTACCGTGAGAATGATTTTTTCAGCAGGGGCCTTGATTGATAATTTTTTACCAATGACCAGTCATTGTCATCGGTACTTATCACAGTCAGGTCAGTTTCATTACTCAGGTATTCCAGGAATTTAGCAATGAATTTCTGCCCGCCGGAAAAAAAAGGCAGGTAGGGATAGGGAGCTATCACCAATACTTTTTTCATTATCAGGTTGCAACAGGTTTTTTGCTTTCTCTCCAGGCCATAAACAAACCACCCAGGAAAAACAATAGGATCAGCCAGGAAGCTACCTGGCTGATGGCAACCCCTTTTTTGTAAGTTTCCGGTTCAAAAACAAATCGTATGGCATGCTTGCCTGCAGGCACCGATAGCCCACGCAGAATATAGTTGGTGTTGACGTATTCTGTTTTCTTGCCATCTATATAGGCATTCCAACCATTGGGATAATATACTTCACTGAAAACAGCAAACTGGGGACCATTGCCATTTACTTCATAGTCAATAGCATCATTATCAAATTTTATCATTTTAATTGTAGCGGTGGAATCCCATTGTGGCTGAACTAAATTTTTACTGAGTGACTTTTCCACCACAGCCGTATCTCTCAGATTGGTGTTGTCCAAAGCCAGCAAAGACGCTGCACGGTCATCCACCCATTTCACCTGCTTAACTAACCAACATGGACCGAATGCTTCCGGGTTTGGAACCAGCGTAGGCTGACCCGATTGCTGATCCTGAACAATAATATATTTTGCATTGAGCATGTTCAGCACACTCTGTTTGGTGGCGGAGGATAAATATTTTTCAATGACATCCTGGTAAATACGCAATTTCGCCGGATGATAACCTCCAACCGACTTATGAAAATAGGAGGTACGTGTTTCTGAATAGGCATCACCGGATAAATGGTATACCCGGAAGTTGGGATCTTTGTCTTTTAATATTTCCTGGTCTATGGCAGATGCTGTGAAATTACTGGAGGCCATTTCATCCTTTGATACATAATTATCTTCATTCAGGTATTCTTTGCCGATCACCAGCAGATCAACACTGCTTATCACAAGGAAAATCAATGCTACAGCTAATGGCTTCAGCAGATTTCTAATATACATGAACAACACACCCAGAACCAGAATGGCAAAACCAACTGTTCTTAATAACTGGCCTCCAAACATAGCCCTGCGGTCTTCCTTCAGCCCGGATACAATTAAACGGCCAATTTCATCCGTACCGGAGTTATCCCATTTGTTAGCCAGTATCAGTTTATCAAAAGGAGAGGAGTAATCCATGCCAATATAGAGGGCTCCCAGCAAAGCGATCAATCCGCCGGTGGCGAATGCTATTTTTTTGAAATCAGCCTTTAGTAATTCCCGGCTGTTTTCCCGGTATAATACATATTGAAGTCCTAATACAGCCACAAGGGGTAACGTAAATTGAGTGATCACCATGATCATCGATGGCGCCCGGAACTTATTATATAAAGGCAGGTTATTGAATAAAAATGTATTGAAGCCGGGCAAATATTTACCCCAGGCCATGAGTATGGCCAGAACAGAAACGGCAAGCAGTCCCCAGCGCAAAGGTTTTTTATACAACACAAAACCTATCAAAGACAGCAAACAAACAACAACACCCAGGTAAGGTGGTCCTGAGGTGCCTACACCATCAATGCCACCCCAGTATTTTGGAATGCCCGATGCTATCTGTACGGCATTGCTTTCTGGTGCTCCACGATTTACAAGTTTAGCAACCACTTTAGAATTTTCATCAAAGGTTTTTGCGGAACTGCCACCAAATGCATCCGGCATCAGGATAACGGCTGCCTCTGCCTTACCCAGGCTGTATTGAAATGCATAGCTGGTATCCAGGCCTTTTGTTTTTGCAGCGGATACTTTATCGCCCTCGATCGTAACATCCTTTCCGCCCCGCATGGTCAGTTTGGTATATTCATTTGTGGTAAGCAGAGTCAATGCATTTCCGGCAACCCCGACGATGGCCGCGATCGCAGTGACACTAACGGCAAGGGTCATGTGTTTCCAGTCTTTTTGTTTTATCCATACGACCAGGTAAGTAATCGTAACCCCCGCAGCTATCAGGAAAAAGTAATAACTGATCTGCGGATGGTTCACCCCGATCTGCAGGTAAGTGCCAAACGATGCCAGGGCTAAACCCAGCCAGTATTTTTTTTCAAAGATTGAAATCAGGCCTGCCATAACAAGAGGCATAAAAGCTATGGCCCACATTTTTGATTCGTGCCCTGCACTGAGGATAACCGGGTTATAGGTGGCAAAACCGTAAGCCAATGCTCCAAAGATGGCAATAACGGGTCTTGCCCTGAAAACAAGACAAAGCAGGTAAAAACATACACAGGCTAAAAAAAGAAAATTAATGGGATTGGGTAAAGAAAATAAAATAGCATTGGTAATCGGGGGCAGAATACTCTTGCCCTCCATGGTTACCTGGTAATTGGGCATCCCGCTGAAAAGATTGGGATTCCACAGGGGGAGATGGCCATTTTTCTCTTTGTATTCAAAGGCATTCTGAGCCATTCCTTTCCAGCTGACTATGTCATGCTGGTTCAGCACATTGCCGTCCAGGACCGGTTTGCAAAACCAAACCGAAACAATAAGGAAAACCATAATAGCAACGAAATGGGGGAGAATTTTTTTCCAAAATTCATTCTTCATACAAAGAGGTTATTAGGCTGACAAAATAATGCTATTTTAGACTAAAATACCGATGCGCTGGCTATTATTTTTATCTAGATTGGCCTTTATATGCGGCATTTTTTTCCTTTTGTCTTTTTCGCTGTTACTGCAGGACTGGATACTGGATGAAAACCTGGAATCGACCATTATTACAATTGGCTATTTCATGGGAATGATCATTATCCCGGTTGTTAATCTCTGTTACCTGGGGGTACTGATCGTAAAAAGAAGATTGCGGGAATTTGTGCCGGTATGGCTTGTAATTGCCAACGTCTTATTTTTATTTACATTAATCTTTTTTATTTTTTACCTGAATGATCCATACTATCATCAAAAATAAACCTTCCCGGTTGTTTATTATTCTGGGCGGTTTTTTTATCGCCAATGCGCTGATCGCAGAGCTGATGGGGGTAAAATTGTTTTCGCTGGAAGAAACCTTTGGCGCCAAACCCGCCCACCTGAATATTTTCGGAAATGATTTTTCATTCAACCTCACTGCCGGTGTTTTGCTCTGGCCGGTGGTATTTATCATGACGGATATCATCAATGAATATTACGGGATGAAGGGCGTTAGGTTTCTTTCTTTTTTGACTGTCGGACTGATTATCTATGCATTTATCATGTTTCAGGGCGCTATTCATCTTACACCGGCCGGTTTTTGGGTAGGAAATTATGCCGGGCAGGGGGTGCCAGATGCCAACAAAGCTTACCGGGCCATCTTCGGGCAAAGCCAATGGATCATTGTGGGCTCATTAGTAGCTTTTTTAATAGGTCAGATAGTGGATGTATTTATTTTTCATAAAATAAAAAAAGTATCCGGCGAAAAGAACATCTGGCTCAGAGCAACCGGTTCCACCCTGGTCTCTCAGCTTATTGACAGTTTTGTTGTTCTCTTCATAGCTTTTTATCTCGGCCCCCGTATATCATCAAACCAGGGACAGCCCTGGTCGCTTAACCTGGTCATGACGATATGCATCGGTAATTATTTATATAAATTTTTTATGGCGCTGGTCCTCACACCGGTCATTTATCTGGTTCATCACCGGATAGAAAAATACCTTGGTCATGATCAGGCGGCCACGATGAAAAAAGCGGCGATGGGGGAAAATTAATATTTTTCTTTAACCAGGTCTGCCACTAACCTGTCGATGGGGAGCGTTACACTTTCGGCGGAAAAATTATCCCAGTCAATAAAGCGGAACGTTTCTGTTTCAGATGTCTGCTCATACACTTTCAATTGCTGCTCATCAAAATCAAAAGGTTTTATTTTTAAGGGTGTATGGATCTTTTCTAATGCGGTAACCCAATAATAGATAGATATTATCTGATGTGCCGGATTGAAGGCGGATACCTGGAAATAATCGGTAGTATAAATATGATCGTTGACAGTAACTTTCAATCCCATTTCTTCCATAAACTCCCGTTGCAGGCAATCCCGGGTTCCTTCTCCAAATTCCAGTCCGCCCCCGGGGAATTTCGTTATATAACTCCCCCGGATGAGTTCATCACTCACTAGCACCTGTTTCTGATCGTTAATGAGTATGCCGTAAACTCTGAGATTAAAATATTGCATATTTTAAAATAATGATTTTAAATGATTGCAACTCATGTTTCTTTAAAAAATCTTAATAAATAAAATGATTATTGAATCTAAGTTCCCCCGCCAGCCGGCGGGGACAGGGGGCTTTTTAAAATATTTTCTTACGGAAGAAATACCAGCCAATAATGAGGGCTATGCCCAACGATAAAAAGGCTACTATATAAAAGGCATATTTGGAATGTTCAAAACCGCTGGGCACATTCATGCCAAATAAACTGGCGATCAGCACCGGGAATGTGAGGACGATCGTGATAACAGCCAGTCTTTTCAACACCTGGTTCTGATTATTGGCAATGATACTGGCAAATGCATCCAGGGTACTGCTCAGGATATTGGTATAAATATTCGACATCTCCAGGGCCTGGGAATTATCAACAATAAGGTCATTCAGAATTTCTTTCTCATCCTCTGTAAGTCCCAGGAAATTCGTCCTTTCAATTTTCATCATCAGCATTTCATTGGACCGGAGGGCTGTTACCAGGTAAACCAGGCTTTTTTGAATACGCATCAGTTCGAGCAGGTGCTCATTCCGGCTGGCAGCGTAGAGTTTTTGTTCGTAAATATTTCTGCGCTGATTGATTTCTTTAAGGTGCTCCATGAAATTCTGAACGATCTTTTCAAAAATTTTCAACACCATCATATTCCGGTTATCCGGCTGACGGTTCTGGAAGGTATTCAGGAATTTTTTGATAGCGGCATTCTCAAATGAATTTACGGTGACTACCTGGTTATGCGTAAGAATGATACAGATCGGAATAGTGATATAATACGCATCGCTTTCATTAAAGGAATTATTCTCTGTGGGCGTTTTGATGACGATCAGCTTCACATTATCCTCTTCTTCAAAACGGCTTCTTTCATCTATGTCAAGTGAGTCAGTTAAAAAGTCAATGGGAATATCCAACGCAGCCGATAATTCAGAAAACTCTTCCTGTTTCAGGGGTGGCAATACGTTTACCCAAACCCCATTTTCAGGTTTGTCTACTTCTACTGTTTTCTGGTTGATATTTTTGAAATATTGAATCATAAACCGCGGCAAAGGTAAGCCGGACATTTCAGATTCTGTTAGTCAATCTTTCTGGAGTTACGGATCTTTTTTTTACCACAGATTGTAGTGATTAATTCACATATTACACGGTGAAATCTGTGAATATTTAATCTGTGATATCAGTGGATAATCTTTCCCGGATTATGTGAAGATGATGTTCGGTGTGGTAGATGGTAAAAAAACCAAGTTCCCGCAGGGTAATTTTTCCCAGCAGGGGATGCGGGGCGAGGTATCGGTCTAATTGCGGGTCCTCCCAATTTTTTTGAATGGTAGAAATCAATTTTTCCATGGCCTTGCTGAAACCGTTCAATATTTTTTCTGTTCCTTCATTTTCTGAAACGGGTTTAGCTACAAATCTTCCGCTGGCACGTCCGCCTTGCTCCAGCTTATGTGTATACCTGGCCACCAGTTCATCATAGGTACGGGAGGGGCGATTGGGTTTGCCTGTATAAATTCGAATCAAAAATTTGGGAAGGCGATAAGCCAGCCGGGTCATATTTGCAGAGGTGATGAGGTGGGTAATATTTTGTGCAACAGACCATTTTTCTGTTGGCTGCCGGAAAAATATTTCCGAAGGGATACCGGAACAAAGCGTGGATAATTCGCGGGAGATTTTTTCTGTTTGCTGCAGTATGTCTTTTTTGGATGAAATGCCGGTCATGGTATCTTATTTTATGTCAACGGTACCTTCGTATACTTTCTCAGCGGGACCACATAGCCAGATATCTTCGTAATGGTTATCATCAAGCCGGTCAAATTCTACGGTGAGGATACCGCCCAATGTTTTTACTTCCACTTCATTAAATCCATTTTCATTGTGGTAGCAAACCAGCGCTGCGGCTGTTACACCCGTGCCACAGGATAAAGTTTCATCTTCCACGCCTCTTTCAAAGGTTCGCACAAATATATTATCCGGTTCCTCCAGTTGTTCTACAAAGTTTACATTGATACCTTCATCATCAAATTCTTTGCTGTGACGTATTTCATAACCTTTTTTAAATACATCCAGTTCCGTAAGATTGGTCACCATCTTGATATAATGCGGGGAGCCGGTATCCACGATACTATCGCCATGAAATTTGCTGATACTTTTAACATCTTTCATTTTCAACGACACGATACCCTCTGTATCTATTTCCGCTTCATGCACACCGTCAGCGGCAAGAAAATGGTATGATTCACGATGGATACCGAGTTGATAGGCAAATTTTGCCATGCAGCGGCCACCATTGCCACACATGCTTCCCGGATGGCCATCGGCGTTATAGTATTTCATTTCAAAATCGAATCCGGTTCTATCCTGCAATAGCATCAATCCATCTGCCCCGATTCCAAATTTCCGATCACAGAGTTGATGAATCTGGGCGGTGGTTAGCGTTATATCGTTTTTACGATTATCTGCCAGGATAAAATCATTCCCGGTGCCCTGGTATTTAAAAAAATGAAGTTTCATTTGGTAAGTGGGGTTTTGCTAGTGGGTAGTAGGGGGCTGATTTAGATTACTGATCATTTTACTAAGCATCCTGAAAGTAGATTCCAGGTATTGCTCCAGTTCTTTCATATGCCCATTTTTATAATATTTTAGAATAATAGCTATTTCAAATTGTGTATCCATTTCGACCAATGAACTTCTGGATATTTCATAAAATCGTTTTTTCTCTTTTTTGAGATACGGGAAGCTCCTTCGGCTATATTACTGCAAACTGAAATCGCTGCACGGCGTATTTGAGATACCAATACATACAGTTCTTCTTTCGGGAAGCCCTTAGTTGCACTATAAACTTCCTCTAAAAGATTCAGAGATATTTTATAAACTTCCAGATTTTTGTGTGACAAATTCAGCATATAATTTTATTAAAGTATTTCCTCCCTTACATCCTGCGAATAGATCCCCGTTTGTCTTTATCCCACTTGCCACTCGCCATATCCCATTATCCAATCTGGTCTGAGAATATTTGAAGAAATTTCTGAATAAGGTTTTCTACCGTAGCCATTCCGTCTTTGGAAAATTCTTTTTTCACCCGGTTCGCTACTATCGCATTCACGGCAAGACAATTATGTCCCAGTAATTTACCCAAACCATAAATGGCAGAAGTTTCCATTTCAAAATTGGTGATACGGTGATTGCCAAAGCGAAAATCTGTCAGCCGGTTTACAAATTCCGGGTTTCTGATCCCTAATCTAAGGATTCTTCCCTGGGGTCCATAAAAACCGGGACAGGTTACGGTGATGCCCTGGTGAAAATCTTTTACAAAATTCTTTATTAAGGAAGCAGCCCCACTGCTGATATAAGGGTTTCCTATCTGGCCATGAATCTGTGTATGCGTAACAAACGAATGCAACAGTTGCAGTTCTTCATCATTTTGTTCATGCCGGTAAAAATTCAGCAGGTTATCAACCCCCAGTCCATGTGTAGAGGCCACAAAACTATCCACAGGGATATCGCTTTGTAAAGACCCGGAGGTACCGATACGGATAATATTCAGCGATTTCAATTCCTTTTTGATCTCCCGGGTGGTAAAATCAATATTTACCAGGGCATCCAGCTCATTGAGGACGATATCAATATTATCCGGGCCGATACCGGACGATAATACAGTCAGTCTTTTTTTACCCACATAGCCTGTATGCGAAATAAATTCCCGGTGTTGTCTTTTTACTTCAACAGAGTCGAAATGTTTACTGACTTCTTTAACCCGGTCAGGGTCGCCAACGGTGATCACCGTACCGGCCAGTTCCTCGGGTCGGAGGTCAAGGTGATAAATAGCTCCCCGGTTATTAATGATCAACTCTGATTCCGCAATACGGCTCATACACAAGGTTTGAGGTGATGAAAGGGTTCAATTCTCAAAAATATCCTATTTTCGCTGCGATACAAAACGGTTCTGTATCCGCCTGTTGGCAGATAGGCGAATGAATAATAAAAGGTACTTTGTCCGCCTTTCGGCGGATAGGCGAATAAAAAAAAAGGGGGGGGGGGGGGGGTTGGCGGGGGGGCCCCTTTTAAAAAATTCTCTTTCCAAAAAAATAAAAGGTCCTGTGGCCGAGTGGCTAGGCTCAGCTCTGCAAAAGCTGCTACAGCGGTTCGAATCCGCTCGGGACCTCATCTAAGAGAGAATTCGTTCTCTCTTTTTTTATTTCCAGAATATAGTTTGAAATGTTATGGTCCTGTGTCCGCCGGTTGGCGGATAGGCTCAGCTCTTCCGCCGCGGCGGATCGAATCCGTTTGGCACTTCTGGGGAAAGGGCTTAGAAATTTTTCTAATTATTTTCACTGTTTTTTGAAATCCTTACTCAGCATGGGTTTGCTATTTTATAATTTTAAAGCTTTGAGAAATAGGAGGGAAAGACTGTTTTTTTTGTAGCGGATTCTTTTGGCAACGGGGATTGATACAAAACCGGGGTTGGTAATTGTCAAGTTACTCAATGAGATTTTTTAAAGCAGAGCTGAAAGCAATCGTTAGAAAAGGTTTTTTTGGAAAAACGAAAGCAAACCTTAATAGCTCTTAATTTTCGATTATATATTTTTTTGATAGGCCGTGGAATATAAGTTACAGTTAATTTGATACGAAAAAAAAGGAATCTTGTGGGGATGAAAGGGTCTTATGCTCATTAATTCTTGTTATTTATATTCTTTACAGAATCCCTGATAATTAACTTTGATTTAAGCACTACATTTTTGGGTTTTGATTTATGATTTTTATCCATTTGTTCCAGTAGTATTCTTAGAGAAAGATCACCCAAATTCTCATTCATATGTGAAACAGTTGATAAGGGCGTAAATAATAAATCACAATACTCCTGCTCATCAAAGGAAACTATTGATAAATCGTTGGGTATTTGTATCTTTTCTTCTTTTAATGCTTTTAAAACGCCTAATGTAATTTGGTTTCCCAGGGAAAAGATGGCAGTAATTTTTGTTTTTGCAAGATGTGTAATCAGTTTTTTTGCACAGGTATAGCCATTGTTAAAACCAAAATCATTACCCATTATTAGTTTCGGGTCGAATGCTATTTTATTTTTTTTCAAAGCCTTTTTATAACCGTCAATACGCTGGCTGTTGGTAGAAGTGCCAGCAATACCCTGAATGCAGGCAATTCTTTTATGCCCGTTATTTATTAAATATTGGGTGGCTTCTAACGATCCCTCAAAGTCATTGGAGGAAATGTAAGGCAAATTGACTCCTTCAAAGAAACGGTCAATTAAAACCAAAGGAGTTCCTTTATTAGAAGCTTTTACCAGATGTTCGGATTCCAGTCCGATAGGAGCAATGATGATTCCGTCCACCATCCAGTTCTGGAGTAAAGCAATTGATTTTTTTCAACTTTAATATCATCATTGCTATTACACAAAAAAATATTATAATGATGTTTCCTGGCTTCTTTTTCAATACCCAGTGCCAGTTGGGCAAACCATGTATTAGTTATATCGGGTACTATAAGCCCAATGGTTGACGACTTTTTTAAACGAAGTCCCTTGGCAAAATTGTTGGGGCTGTAATTTAATTTTTCTGCAGTTTTTGTGATTAAACCGATTGTTTTTTCACTTATTCTGTATTGTGTACCCAGACCATTTAGTACCCTCGAAATGGTTGTTACAGAAATGTTGAGTTTTTTTGCTAAATAGTTTAATGTGATCTTTTTTTCTTGCATGTAGGTAATCAGTTATTAATCTTTTGTGCAATCTAAACATGAATGGACAAATCTACCAATATTTTAATCGTTATTGTTTGAATGAAATATTTGCAGGTTGTGTTTCTCTTTTTCACAGGCATAAAAAATAGCAGGGTTCGGATTTTTTTAATTAAAAATGGGTAAAAGAGGGCGCTTAGCGAGGCTTGAATAATTTACCGTTTGTGCTATATCAATTAAGAAAATAATTTGAGCCTACTGTTTTAAGATAGGCATGCTTAAGAGATTTTGGATACAATTTCTTGATAATGAATATAATATACTTTTATTTTTAGGCCCTTATTCTTATTATCAAAAGAAAAGTTAATTTTTTTTTGCAATTTTCATGCAATGTCCTAATTTGCGCAAACGATTGTTCAATTTGGACAAACGATTGTTCAAGGTTATCTGATTTAATTATTCCAAAATTAAAAAAAGCGTATGAAAAAAATCTTACAGGGGATTTCCTTCTCCTTATTATTACTTATCTCAACAAACTCCTTTTCCCAGGACAAAACAGTCTCCGGAAAGGTTGTTGATGAAAAAGGAAATGCTGTCTCCAAAGCATCAGTAATTGTTCTGGGCACCAAAATTGGAACCACTACCAACGAAAACGGCGCGTTTACAATTTCTGTCCCCTCTACTGCTAAAACTCTTGTTATCAGTTCGGTTGGATTTGAGACGTTACAAGCATCTATAACCGAAAGAACTACAATCGAGGTTACACTGAAACCTGGCGTACAAGAAATGAGAGATGTTGTAGTTACAGCCCTGGGCATAAGACGATCTGAAAAAGCCCTTGGATATTCTGTTCAAAAGGTCTCCGGTGAAAGCTTGCAAAAAGTTTCAGGTCTTGATGTTGCTACATCTCTTACCGGTAAAGTTGCAGGCGTATTGGTTAAAAACTCACCGGATTTCGCTGCTGTTCCCGTTGTTTCAGTTCGTGGAGAGAACGCTTTATTGGTTATCGATGGGATTGCTTATCAGAATAAAACATTAAGCGATATATCTTCCGAAGATATTGAGTCTGTAAGTGTTTTGAAAGGTGCAACGGCTTCGGCTTTGTATGGTTTTCGTGGTGCAAACGGCGCCATTTTGATTACCACCAAAAATGGCACTACGGGTAAAACAGGAATAACAATTGACTATACAACCAATACGATGTTAACTGCAGGTTTCCTGGCTATTCCGGAGAAACAATATGTGTATGGTCGTGGAGGCAGTGGTATTTATAGCCTGAACTCGGATCAGTCATGGGGTCCAGTAATAGACGGATCAATGCAAAATCAATGGGATCCGATTACGAAGACTTTTACTGTAAGGCCCTACCTGCCTGTTGGTAAAGACAATTTCAAAAACTTCCTGGAACAGGGTTATGTAACCAACAATAATTTAAATATTAGTTATCATAAGGATAATCTTTCGCTCAGGAATTCTTTTAACTGGACCGAAAATAAAGGCCGGTATCCTAATTCTAAATTGCAAAAATATACTTATGCCTTTGGTGCCGATCTTAACCTGGATAAGTTTAAAATAAGTACTAATTTATCTTATGCTAAAAAAGCCTCAAAGAATGTCGGATCCAACGGTTATACATCCTATGATCCGATGTATAGCATATTGATCTGGTCGCCTGCTGATTGGGATCTGAGCCTCTACAAAGATAATTATTGGATCAAGAAAGGTGAAATACAAAACAACCATTTTGGATTAGTGGCTGGCGGTACTATTGATAATTATGCCGGTAATTCTGAAAACAATCCTTATTTCGACCGTTACGAAAAAACAAACGAAATTTCCCGTGACATTTTTAATGCTGATTTAACCATGAGTTATCAATTAACGAATTGGTTAAAAGCCACTGTTCGTTCAGGTGTTGATTTCTACAAACAATCAGGACAGTTAAGGTCTTCATGGGGTTCCTATCTGTCGTCGGGTAATACGGATGTGCCTGGTTTACCTTATAGTGGTTGGAATGGCGGAAGAAAAGGACAGTATAATATCGGGGTAAGTAATGGATTTAGTAATAACTCCGATTTGTTACTGACAGGGGATAGAAAATTCAACAAGTTTACTGTTGAATATCTTGCCGGGGGAACAATTTTCTACAAACGGGATGATAATATGAATGCAACTACGCAAGGTGGTATTTCTGTTCCTGGTTTTTTCTCCATCAAAGCATCTATTAATCCTGCCCAGGTATCACAGAGTACATACGCCCAGCAGGTAAATTCTTTATTTGGTCGTGTGGGTGTTTCCTGGAACAAAATGGCATTTATTGAAGCCACCGGCCGTAACGACTGGAGTTCTACATTAGCTAAAGCGCAACGTTCTTATTTTTATCCATCAGTCGCAGCAAGTTTTATCGTTTCAGAATTGTTGCCGCAAACAAAAAATTGGCTTGATTTATTGAAACTGAGGGGCTCCTGGACATTGTCAAAAAGGCCCGCTGATATTTACGAAATTAATAGTAGTTATTCTATTGCAGCTGCCACCTGGGGTAATTTGAATGGTGCAGGTGTTCCCGGCAATTTATATTCACCAACCATTGCTCCGACAGGTTCAGAAACTTATGAGCAGGGTTTACAAGCTATGTTCCTGAAAAATCGTTTGATGGTCGATGTATCCCACTATACAAAAAGAATATTCGATCGTATAACAACAGTAGGGTTAACACCGGCTTCCGGATACGGCGGACTCGTAACTAATTTTAAGGAAGAAATAACCCGGCGTGGCTGGGAGATTATTGTGAATGGTACGCCTGTTAAAAATAAAGACTGGCAATTGGATTTAGGTCTTAACTGGTCAACTTTTGCCAGCTACTATACTAAGTTAGATCCTGTCTTTTCAGCTAAAAAGCCCTGGGTAAAAGTTGGAGAACGTGCTGATCATTTTATCAGCAGAGATTTTCAGCGTGTCCCTCCAGGAAAGGGGGAAGCTTCAGGAAATCTTATACACAATAGCGGTGGAAGGCCTATCGTTCATGGGTATGATGTATTATTTGGCTACTACGATCCAAAGTTTATTTGGGGTACAAATGCCAATTTAAGGTATAAGAACTTAAGTTTTTTCCTGTCTTTTGATGGAGTAAATGGCGGACTGGCTAACACAAGAACAGAAAGTTATATGTGGCAGGCAGGTGTTCATCCGGAATCTCTTTCACCGGAAAGAGCATTAGACGTCGCTACACCAGGTTCCAATAACTATCTGGGCCAGGGTGTAAAAGTGGTATCGGGATCAGCTACATATGATGCTAATGGTAATATCTTGACTGACACCCGTGTTTTTGCGACTAATGATATTAAAACTACCTACAAGCAATATATGGTCGATTTGCACAACAGTAGTGCCTGGGGTGGTAATGGAAGTAAAGCAGATACGTATTCCAAAACTTTTTTCAAACTACGTGAGATTTCTTTATCGTACAATGTGCCGGCTAAACTGTTACATAAAGTTGCAAAAGCTGCATCCATTAGTTTAATCGGGCAAAATGTACTGCTGAAAGCAAAACAGTTTAAATATTCTGATCCTGACGGTGGTAATGAAGATTTTGCAGACCCATCAACAAGGTATCTCGGTTTCAAAATTAATTTCACATTCTAAAAATTGCAGCAATGAAAAAAATACATTATATACTACTTGCAACGGTTTCTCTTACCATTGCAAGTTCATGTAAAAAGTTTGATACATTAAATACCAACCCGGATGTACCCACATCTGTTTCACCCGATTTGCTTGCAACTTCGGTATTGAAAAGTACATACCGGTTTTGGAATCCAAATCCAACAGATTGGGGCACGGCACAGTTATGGGATAAGCATTGTACAAATCTTCAAAACAATCCTAATCCTTACCAGTATTTTTCTTCTTATTATCCTTACGGGGGATTCGGAGGAGCTCAGAATTTAACTATTCTTAAAAGAATGGTTGAATTAGCTCAAGGCAATCCGCAACTTCCTTCCTATGAGGGCTTAGCATTATTTCTGAAGGCTTCGTATGGTTTTAGTACAACATTAGATATGGGGGATATCCCTTATTCAGAAGCAGGAAAAGCAGAAGAAGGAATAACACAACCTAAGTACGATAAGCAGGCAGATGTATTTGTTGGTGTATTGAATGATTTAAAAGCTGCCGAAGAAAAGTTTGCCGTTGGTGTCAATTTTTCCGGTGATATAATGCTGGGTGGAAATGCAGGAAAATGGCGCAGACTTTGTAACGCTATGCAGTTAAGAGTTTTAAACACAATCAGTAAAAAGATTACACCCGCACAAAAAGCCCGTTTTGCAGAAATATTTGCTGCAGGTAATTTAATGACCGGCAATGCTGATAACTTTCAATTATCCTATCTTGATAATACAAATGCAACCTACCCTTTTTACAACGGAGAAGGTATGAGGGTTAATTTAGCCATGTCGAAACTGATGGTTGATGCGTTAAAAAATGTGAATGACCGCAGGTTGTTTTATTTTGGAGAACCGGCAGCTTACAAAATTACCGGTGGTTTACTGGAAAATGATTTTGCGGCTTATGAAGGCGCACCGTCAGAATTATCTCCTAACCTGCTGGATCTTAACAGGGCAGCGGGAAAGTATTCTTTGGTGAATAAGCGTTATGCCTCATCAGCATCCAGAATTGGCGATCCTTATATTTATTTTACCTATGCTGAGCAATGTTTCATTATAGCAGAAGCAATTGAAGAAGGTTGGGTAACTGGCAATGCACAGACCTACTACGAAAATGGTGTTAAGGCTCAGCTTGATTATTACAGAACCTTATCTACTGTAATACAGGGCAATCTTCATGGAATGGCCATTACTCAAACCTATATTGATAATTATTTTACAGGCGAAGCAGCCTATAAAACGGCTGGGACTAAATTGCAACGTGAGCAGCAGATTTGGATGCAAAGATATTTTATAGATTTCTTCCAGGGTGGCGGCATGTCTTTTAGAACTTTTCAACGTACAGGATATCCTGTCTTTCCGCTTGATCCGGCTACATCTTTAAATTCCGGAGCTCCGACACAGGTTCCTAAACGCAATATGTACCCGACTGATGAGGTAACCAAAAACCCGGTGAACTATAAAAAGGCAGTTGATGAACAGTTTGGCGGAACTGATGACGTTAATAAAACCCCCTGGTGGTTACTATAGAAAATAATATCGCAATTGCATTTTTGAAAAGCAAATTAAAAATGGAGGAGTCGTTACTCCTCCATTTTACTAAAAATAAAAACCAAAACTACTTTAAGGGCGTCATATTAAGCAGTATTATGGGTGTTTTGGTATACAGCTCTGCGGATATTTTGGAAAGAATTGTATCAAAATTTTTTGTTGATACTGGGAAATTGAATTTGGTATGATAATTATTTTGCAAAATGGGTTTAAAAAGAAGCCTGGAAAGAGTTAAATTATAGAGTCAGAATTTTATTTTTTTCGTTTAGCAAGCAGTTTTTATAAGCAATCGACAATTAGTGGATCGTATATTCTTTTTTAAGTTAATACCTCCACTTTTTAAAAGCCAGATAAGGCGTTTTTTATTTTGGTTTTGTAAAATTGTTAATATGAGAGTTGAAAATAAATTAATACACTCACTTGTTTTCCTAAGCGCTTTATTTATTCAAAAAACGGCTATTTCTCAGACTCAATTCACGAAACTGGTATGGGCCGATGAATTTAATTACAAAGGCCTGCCTGATAGCAGCAAATGGGGTTATGCTATTGGTGGCCACGGCTGGGGCAATAATGAATTGCAGTATTATACAGAAAAGGATACGTTAAATGCCAAAGTAGAAAATGGCGTTTTGAAGATTATTGCCAGGAAACAAAAAAAGGAAAACAGGGAATATACTTCTGCAAGATTACTGACAAAAAATAAATTTGATTTTAAATATGGCAGAATTGAAGCCGTTGCAAAAATACCAGCTTCAGCCGGTACATGGCCCGCAATATGGCTGTTGGGTAGCACTATCGAACAGGTAAATTGGCCTGCCTGTGGCGAAATTGATATCATGGAACACAGAGGTATTGAGTTAAATAAAATATTTGGAACATTACATTATCCCGGCCATTCCGGCGGTAAGGGCAACGGAAAGACACTTAACATTCCAACGGCTACTTCATCGTTTCATAATTACGCCGTAGAATGGAATGCCATTGAGATAAAATTTTACATTGATAACGAATTGTATCATACAGTTGCCAATAATGAAAGTATACCCTTTAACCATAATTTTTTCATTCTTTTAAATCTGGCCATCGGGGGAAATTTTGGTGGGACGGTAGACCCACTATTTGCCATTGATTCAATGGAAATTGACTACGTAAGGGTTTTTCAATAATAGCACAAATAGTACTAACAGGTTTTATTAAGCCACATGGTTAGATTAAAAATATTTTTAGCGTTTATTGTGTTGCCAATTTCAGCTCTGGCACAAGGCCTGCTAATCAATGCTGCCAACCGAAATAGTGTCAGCTTAAATGGCGACTGGAATTATATAGTTGATCCTTATGAAACCGGTTATTACAATTTTCATTCAGAAGTGTACGATCAGAAAAATCCCGGATCTCCATCCGCATTTTACAATAACTATCACGCAAAGAATAAATCAGAATTAGTTGAGTATGATTTTGACAAATCGCCTGTACTAAGAATACCTGGAGACTGGAATACCCAAAAGGGAAATCTCTTTTATTATGAAGGTACCGTATGGCTAAAGAAATCTTTTGATTATAGGTTAAAGACTGAGAAAAGGGTTTTTGTTTATTTCGGGGCTATTAATTATAAAGCTGAAGTATATCTTAATGGAAAAAAAATAGGTATGCATGAAGGCGGCTTTACACCCTTTAATTTTGAAATCACCTCTGTCATAAAAGATAAAGGCAACTATTTGGTTGTTAAAGTTGATAACAAAAGGTTCAAAGAAGCCGTGCCAACTACGAATACGGATTGGTGGAATTATGGCGGTATCACCAGGGATGTGCTGTTGATCGAAGAGCCTGCTGTTTTTATTCAGGACTACTCTGTTCAACTGAAAAAAGGAAACAGAGCTGGTATTGCAGGGTTTGTTCAATTAAATAATACAGGTAAAGACGAAAAAATAACTATCAGTATTCCCGAACTGAAAATTGAAAAAAAAATAGAGGTGGCTGATGATGGCAAAGCAGTATTTGAACTTGATGTGCCCCCTAAAATTAATTACTGGTCCCCGGAGTCGCCCAAACTTTATACTGTTTTTATTAAATCAGCATACCAAACATTAAAAGATGATATTGGCTTCAGAACTATTGAAACAAAAGGTTCTGATATTATACTGAATGGTAAATCCATTTTTTTACGTGGCATTTGTATGCATGAAGAAATAAATGGAAGAAGGGCAAACAGCAGGGTGGATGCGATTAAACTCTTAACCTGGGCAAAAGAACTGGGTTGTAACTATGTACGGCTGGCACATTACCCGCATAGCGAATATATGGTACAGATGGCTGACAAAATGGGGCTAATGGTGTGGGAGGAAATACCCGTTTACTGGACAATAGATTTTAATAAAGAAACAACTTATAGCAATGCAAAAAATCAATTAACAGAGGTTGTTACAAGAGATAAGAACCGGGCAGCCGTAATCATCTGGTCCGTGGCCAATGAAACACCTTTATCAGAAGCAAGGAATTTGTTTTTAATCAATCTTATCAAACATACTCAGACACTTGATACGACAAGGTTGCTAAGTGCCGCCTTGTTGACACGTAATGAAAAGGGCGTAGGAATTATAGATGATAAAATTGGTGTGCATCTGGATATAATATCTTTTAACCAATACATGGGTTGGTATGGGGGGGATTTAAAAACAGCACCCAATGCCCAATGGACAACACCCTATAATAAACCGGTAGTGGTATCAGAATTTGGCGGCGATGCAAAACAAGGATTGCATGGCCCTAAAGAGGAACGCTGGAATGAAGAATACCAGGAATACCTGTATCAGCAAAACCTGTTAATGATAGAAAGGATTCCCAATGTCAGGGGCATTAGCCCATGGATATTAACTGATTTCAGATCGCCAAGAAGGTTATTGCCCGGTGTACAGAATGGATTTAACAGGAAAGGACTGATTTCTGATAAAGATAAAAAGAAGAAAGCATTTTTTACCCTGCAAACCTTTTATAAAAAAATTGCACTGCAGTACAAGTGAAAAAACAAAACATTTTTAATACAACCGGCAAATAAAACAGAGGGCAGCAATGCACCATGCTTTGCTAAATGGCATTTAAAAAAGCAAAAAATGTAATTGTGACTAAAATGAAATGTATTCTTTTTTTCTTAACAGCCTTAATGAGTTATGGCTCAAATGCCCAGTCATTAAAACTAATGACCTATAATATCCGCCTGGATGTTGCTGTTGATGGAGAAAATGATTGGGCACACCGAAAAGATTTTTTTGCTGCTCAAATACAATTTTACGAACCGGATATTTTCGGGATACAGGAGGCAAGACCCCACCAGGTAACAGATATTGCCAATTCACTTCCCCCATATGCTTATACGGGTATTGGCAGAGATGGGATTGGCAAAGGGGAGTCTTCCAATATTTATTATAAGAATGACAGGTTTATGCTTAAAGAAACCCATACGTTCTGGCTCTCCCCGACACCAGATAGTATTTCAAAAGGCTGGGATGCCGCATTTAACAGGATTTGCACTTATGTCCTGTTGAAAGACCTTAGAACAAAAAAAATATTTTGGGTTTTCAATACGCACCTGGACCACGTTGGGGAAGAGGCAAGAACAAAAGGTATCCAGCTCATATTATCCAGAATTGCAGCCGTAAATACAATGAATTACCCGGTAATATTTATGGGAGACTTCAACTCCGAACCAACTACGGAAAGAATTAGTGACTTAAAAAAACAAATGAATGACTGCAGGGATATTTCCAAAGAAAAACCTTTTGGACCGGCTGGTACGTTTAATAATTTTAAACACAACGAAACGGTAACAAAGCTGATAGATTATATTTTTATTTCTAAATCAGCCCATATCACTGTAAAGAAATACGCCGTATTAAGCGATTCCGATAAATTGAAATATCCATCAGATCATTTGCCAGTTTATGTAGAACTAAAAATAAATTAAGTATGAATCTGTCAATTTCGTTTTTTTTCTGTTTTATTACAGTAATGGGCTTTAGTCAGCAGGTAAAGAAAAATAGTTACGAAAATAAAACGGTTACAGTTTATACTTCTGCCGATAGCACCAATCTCCGATTATCAGAAACTGAGAAAATCATTTTTAAAAAACAAGCACAACCTACCGAAGGTGAGATAAGTGTTTTTGTGGATCCCACTAAAACCTTTCAAACATTCTTGGGCATTGGTGCAGCAGTGACAGATGCCAGTGCGGAAACATTTGCAAAGTTACCCTTTGTAAAACAACAGGAACTTTTGCAAGCCTATTTTAGTAAAGAAAAAGGCATAGGCTACTGTTTGATAAGAACAAATATCCATAGTTGCGATTTTAGTAGCGGCAGTTATACCTATGTTTCCGAAGGTGACAGTTTATTAAAAACATTTAACATCAGCCATGACAAACAATTTCGTATTCCATTTATAAAACAGGCCATCGCAGCGGGTGGTGGAAAAATTACGTTGTATGCAAGTCCCTGGAGCCCGCCATCATTTATGAAAACCAATGGTGACATGTTACATGGTGGGAAATTAATAAAAGCGTATGCACAAAGCTGGGCAAACTATTTTGTAAAATTTATTAAGGCGTATGAAAAAGAAGGCATTCCCGTTTGGGGTATTACCATTCAAAATGAACCCATGGCAACGCAGCGATGGGAAAGCTGCATTTTTACTGCCGAAGAGGAAAGGGATTTTCTCAAAAATTATTTGGGACCTACTTTGCAAAAGCAGGGATTAGCCCATAAGAAAATTATTGTATGGGACCATAACCGGGATTTGATGACACATAGGGCTAATATCATATTTGACGATCCTCAGGCCGCCAAATATGCATGGGGTATGGGTTTTCACTGGTACGAGAATTGGAGCGGCGGACTGCCTATGTATGAGAATGTGGAAATTGTAAACAGGACTTATCCTGGAAAAAAATTATTATTTACCGAAGGATGTGCCGAAAGTTTTAAAAAGGATGGCTATCAGAATTGGGCAAACGGCGAACGGTATGGCCGCTCTATGATTAATGATTTTAATAACGGTACTGTTGGCTGGACGGACTGGAATATCTTATTAGATGAAACTGGCGGCCCTAATCATGTCGGCAACTTTTGTTTTGCACCTGTACATGCCGATACAAAATCAGGGGAAATTATCTATACGCCATCCTATTACTATATTGGACATTTTTCAAAATTCATCCGGCCCGGCGCAAAAAAAATAAGCAGTGCAGCCAGCAGAAGCCAATTACTTACCACGGCTTTTATCAATACTGATGGAAATATTGCAGTGATTGTAATGAACCAAAGTGATAAAAAGATAACCTATAATTTATGTATTGGAACCCATGCGGCTGTTGTAAACATATTACCACATGCTATTCAAACCCTTGTTTTATAATATATCTATGAAGAAGGTAGTCATTTATATATCAGTGCTATTAATTGCCGTAATACAATTAAGTAATGTTACCGCACAGCAAAAATCAATTAAGCAAAAAGTTGATTCCGTTTTGCGATCAATGACATTGGAAGAAAAAATTGGTCAGCTTAACCAATACAACGATGACTGGAAAGCTACGGGGCCGGTAACTGTTGATAACGATAAAGCAAATCAAATTCGTAAGGGACAGGTTGGGTCATTACTGAATTGTTTGGGAACAGAACGGACAAGGAGCTGGCAGAATATTGCCATGCAATCCCGGCTAAAAATCCCTTTACTGTTTGGTCAGGATGTAATTCATGGATACAAAACAACCTTTCCCATTCCATTAGCGGAAGCCTGCAGCTGGGATTTGGATGCCATGCAGTTATCCGCAAGAATAGCCGCAACTGAAGCAAGTGCCAGTGGCATACACTGGACCTTTGCACCTATGGTTGATATTGCCCGTGACCCACGTTGGGGTAGAGTGATGGAAGGCGCAGGCGAAGATCCATACCTGGGTTCTAAAATAGCCTATGCCAGAGTGAAAGGTTTCCAGGGAAATAAATTGGGCGATGTAAATGCCTTAATGGCCTGTGCCAAACATTTTGCAGCCTATGGGGCTGCCATTGGCGGCAGGGATTATAACTCAGTTGACATGAGTGATCGTATGTTATGGGAAACATATTTACCGCCTTTCAAAGCTGCTGTTGACGCAGGTGCAGCAACATTCATGAATTCATTTAATGACATTAATGGTGTTCCGGCAACCGGAAATAAATATCTGCAACGGGATATTTTGAAAGGCAAATGGGGTTTTAAAGGATTTGTAGTAAGCGACTGGGGAAGCATTGGCGAAATGATAAACCATGGCAATGTAAAGAACGAATATGAAGCAGCTTTGTCTGCTATTACTGCCGGCAGCGACATGGACATGGAAAGCCGATGCTACAAAAAAAACCTTGTTCAATTAGTTAAAGATAAAAAAGTGGCCGTTGCATTAATTGATGATGCCGTAAAAAGAATACTCACAAAGAAATTCGAATTGGGCTTGTTTGATGACCCTTTTAAGTTTTGTGATACAGAAAGAGAACGACAGGCTTTAAACAATCCGGAGCATGCAAAAGCAGCAAGAGCCATTGCTGCAAAAAGCATTGTGTTGTTAAAAAATCAGAATAATTTATTGCCCTTATCTAAAAATACAAGGACAATTGCTTTTATAGGCCCATTGGTAAAGCCATTAAGACAAAACAAAGGCTTTTGGGATATTGAAATTCCGGGTATTGATTCGAACTTTATTGTATCTCAATGGGAAGGATTACAAAATAAACTTGGGACAAATACAACACTGCTTTATGCAAAAGGCTGCAATATTGAAGGCACTACTAAAGATGGGTTTGCTGAAGCTGTTGAAATCGCCAAGCAAGCAGACGTAGTGATACTTAGCATTGGTGAAAGAAGAGATATGAGTGGCGAAGCCAAAAGCCGCAGTATGTTAAATATTCCTGGTGTGCAGGAAGATTTGTTGGCAGCCTTACTGGCAACAGGTAAACCTATTGTGGTATTGATTAATGCAGGCCGCCCACTGGTGTTTAACTATACGGCCGATAACGCACCGGCTATTTTATATACCTGGTGGCTGGGTAGTGAGGCCGGTAATGCCATTGCCGATGTATTGTTTGGGGATTACAATCCTTCAGCAAAACTGCCCATTACTTTCCCGGTTAGTGTTGGACAAATCCCTATTTACTACAGCCATTTTAATACCGGTCGCCCTGCAACCAACGACAATAGTCATAATTATAATTCTTCTTATAATGATGTATCCATTTTCCCAAAATATGAATTTGGGTATGGATTAAGCTATACTGATTTTCAATACAGTAACCTGCAGTTGAGTAAAAAGAAAATGAAAGTAAATGAAGAAATCGAAGTTATTGTTACGATTACCAATACCGGTAAATATGATGGAGAAGAGGTTGTACAATTATACTTACGGGACAAAGTGGGTTCCATAGCAAGACCCGTTAAGGAACTGAAAGATTTTAAAAAAATTAAATTAAATATTGGTGAAAGCAAAACGGTCAAATTTATTATTGGTAAAGAAAAATTGTCATTTTATAACCAGCAATTACAATGGGTAGTTGAGCCGGGAGATTTTGATTTGATGATTGGGGCTTCATCAAGAGATATTCGTTTGAAAGACAATTTTGAAGTAGTGAAATAAAACAAAATGAAAAAAAAATATTTATTATTTGGAATACTTTTTTGCATAAATATTTCCCTGTCGGCAAATGTCAGTATACCAAAAATATTTTCCGATAACATGGTGTTGCAACGCCATGTTATGATACCCGTGTGGGGTAAGGCGGATGCTAATGAAAAAATTGTTGTGAAATTTAATGGGCAAACTAAAACAATTAAAACCGATAAAAATGGTAAATGGATTGTAAGACTGGATGCAGAACCTGCAGGCGGACCTTATGAATTATCCATCATTGGTAAAAACAGTATCCTTATTAAAAATGTATTGGTTGGCGAAGTATGGCTTTGTAGTGGACAATCCAATATGGAATGGACAGTTGGGCAATCAAACAATGCAAAAAACGAAATGGCATCCGCTGATTATCCTCAAATTCGTCATGTTAAGATTCCTCATGCCATCAGCTCATTGCCCAGATCTGATCTAATCCCGGGTGAATGGAAAATATGTGATCCAACGACAGTATCAGAATTTTCAGGTGTAGCCTATTTTTTTGCAAAAAATATTTATGACAGTCTTAAAATCCCCATAGGATTGATAAATGACAGTTGGGGAGGTACCAATGTAGAAACCTGGATAAGCCGGGAAAGCTTTGAAGGCAGCGATGAGTATAAAGAAATGATTGCAGGCATGCCGAATTTAGATTTGGATTCTCTTTCAAAAATATATGTGCGGAGCAGCGAAATAAGAATTGAAGCTATACAGGGAACAAAATTAAAAGACCTGAATACGGGTCTGTTTAAAGAATTTTCTTTTGATGATTCAAATTGGCCTCAATTAAATGTACCGCAATTATGGGAGCAACAAAGTATAGGAGAATTAGACGGCGTGGTTTGGTTAAGAAAAACAATTGTATTGTCTGCTGGCGATTTTAATAAAGAAGCAACAGTAGAATTGGCCAAAATTGATGATGATGATATCACTTATGTAAATGGTATAAAAGTAGGCAGCACAAACCGGTGGGATACAAAAAGAAAATATAAAATACCTGCGGGAATTTTAAAGGAAGGGAAAAATGTAATTGCTGTAAGAGTAGTTGACAATGGCGGTGGCGGGGGCATTTATGGCGATACCGCAGATCTGAAATTAAGTGTCGGTGAAACTGTTATTAAATTGAGTGGAAATTGGGCATTCCAGGTGGAGTCCATCAAAAAAGCAACCAATGAAAATTCACTTCCTTCCCTTTGTTATAATGCCATGATAAATCCATTAATCCCTTTTGCTTTTCAAGGGGTATTATGGTACCAGGGAGAATCCAACGCAGGCCGTTCTTATCAATACAGAAAAGCATTTCCATTATTAATAAATGATTGGCGGCAAAAATGGGATAACCCAAATATGCCTTTTTATTTTGTACAACTGGCAACCTTTAATACATCTGGTAACAGCAATGAAGGCTGCGGCTGGGCCGAGTTAAGGGAAGCACAAACCATGACCTTAGCCATGCCCAACACAGGCATGTGTGTGACTACGGATATTGGTATACCCTGGGATATTCATCCCACAAATAAGCAGGATGTTGGCAAACGTTTGGCGGCAATCGCATTAAATAATATTTACGATAAAAAAATGATTTACTGTGGACCAACTTATAAATCAATGGAATTGAAGGGTAATGAAGTCATTCTATCCTTCAACAATACCGGAACAGGATTATCTACTCCGGATAAGTATGGATACATCAAAGGTTTTGAAATTGCAGGAAAAGATAGTGTGTTTTATTTTGCCAAAGCTTTTATCAAAGGCAATACTGTTATACTATTCAGTGATAATGTAGAAAACCCCATGGCAGTTCATTTTGGATGGGTTGGTAATGCCAGCGACTGTAACCTGTTTAATAAAGAAGGATTTCCTGCTGTACCATTTAGAACAGATGAATGGAAAACAGTTACTAAAAATGAAAAATATAAAATTGAAAAAATGAAACCATGAATATGAGAACCCTTTTTTCTATTGCCATGCTATTCATTTCTGTAATCCTCAATGCTCAGAAGTTTGCGGGCCTGGCTAAAACACCTCCCATGGGTTGGAACAGCTGGAATAAATTTGCCTGCAACGTAGATGAGAAAATGATTCGTGAAATGGCCGATGCCATGGTTTCCAGCGGCATGAAAGATGCCGGTTATGAGTATATTGTCATTGATGATTGCTGGCAGGTTTCCCGTGATGAAAATGGAAATATTGTGCCCGATCCTATACGTTTTTCTTCCGGGATGAAGGCCCTGGCCGATTATATTCACGCTAAAGGTTTAAAATTTGGTTTGTATTCCTGTGCTGGCAGCAAGACCTGCGAAGGCAGGCCCGGCGGTCGTGGACACGAATACCAGGATGCCAGAGCGTATGCTTCATGGGGTATTGATTATCTGAAATATGATTTTTGTAATACCGATGCACAGAAGGCAGAAGGGGCGTACAAGACAATGCGTGACGCCTTGTATGAGGCTAAGCGTCCCATTGTCTTCAGTATTTGCGAATGGGGCAGTACTGAACCCTGGACCTGGGCTAAAAATGTAGGGCATCTCTGGAGAACCACCAGCGATATTATGAATTGCTGGGATTGCAAAGTTAATTGGGGCGGTATGGGCTGGACATTGATCCTGGATAAAAATGAACCACTCGGCAAATACGCCGGCCCCGGAGGTTGGAACGATCCGGATATACTACAGGCTGGAAACGGCGTTTTAACGGATGTGGAATCCCGTTCACATTTTACCTTATGGAGCCTTATGGCAGCGCCGCTGATATCCGGCAACGATCTCCGGTCGATGACAGCTGCCGTTAAAGAAATATTGACAAATAAAGAAATCATTGCTTTGAATCAGGACACATTGGGAAAGCAGGGGTACAGGTGGTGGACGCTTGATGGTAAGATTGAACTTTGGATCAAACCACTTTCAAATAATGATGTTGCCCTGTGTTTTTTTAACAGGAGTGAAGAAGTTAAAAACATTGACTTCGACTGGAACAGATATTTCAGTAATCTTAATGGTAAGACCTACCATGTTACTGACAAAATGAACGTTCGTGACCTATGGCTGAAAAAAATTATTGGAACAACAGGTAATAATCTGAAAGCTGCCATTCAACCCCATGATGTGTTAACGGTCAGGTTGAGTAAATAGCTGATGATAGTTTTTTGTATTTCCGGCTTTGCATAAGTATCAAAAATTATAACAACTATTAAATATGAAACTTATCAACAACTTCTTTAGCATTGTTATGCTGATTGTATTAATATCTACTGCTGCACAAGCACAAACAATCAACTTACCTAAAGAAAGCAAATTTAAGTTTGGGGATGATCCTGCATGGGCCAATCCTGCTTTTAATGACATTGATTGGTCCAATCAACTATTAGCAAAAAGTTTTAGAAAAGATTCTTCCTATGCGTGGTACAGGATCAGAATAATTATTCCTTCAAGCATGAAAACAACGGCAGGAAAGGGTATAAAGTTGAGTCTTGGTAAAATTGATGATGTTGACCAAACCTATTTCAATGGAAATTTGATTGGCGAATCAGGTTCTTTTCCTCCCAATTATATTACCCAATGGGAAAAACAACGGGTGTATATTATTCCGGAAACAGCCGTGCAATGGGATAAAGAAAATTTAATTGCCGTAAGGATCTATAATTTAATTGGGGGAATGGGCATGTGGGAAGGGCCTTATAATTTTGAGCCGCTTGGCTGGAAAGATGAAGTTTCGTTTAAAATTGATTTTATAGAAACGCCCAATAAGGGATTCGCCACAAAAATTTCTTTCACCAATAAAATCGATAATGCTTTTAATGGAACTATTAAATATTGGATAAGCAATAAAGCCAATAAGGACATTTTGTTTTCTGAAACGAGACCTATTCAATTGCCGGCAAAGTCCGGGTCTGAAGCGGTTGTAGTATTCTCGAATTATCTTTCCGAAAAAGAAAATGTATTTCATATAGGCTACCAGATCAATGATAATAACAGCAGCCTTTTTGTAAAAAACGAACAATTATTTATTGCAACAAGCAACCTTTCTATTCCATTTAGCGGTGAAGTAAAACCACTGGTTAAAGATAAAATACCTGGTCATTTTAATGCGCTTGCATTCCGGGATCAGCAGTTCAAAGGGTATTTAAATACCCGGTTTAACCAAAATTTGGATAAACGATTATTGAATGTGGATGAATTTGGTTTAATGGGATCTTATCTGAACAGGCCTGGTATTCATCCCTGGGCCGGCGAGCATGTAGGAAAATATCTGGAAACCGCTTGTAATGTCTGGAAGCTTACCCATAACATGTCATTAAAAAAACAAATGGACCGGATGATGTATGAATTGATCAATACACAATTAGATGATGGGTATCTGGGCACATATATGCCCGATCAATACTGGACCAGTTGGGATGTATGGAGCCACAAATATAACCTGCACGGGCTGTTGGCTTATTATTCTGCCACCGGGTATAAACCTGCTTTAGAGGCTTGCAAAAAAATGGGTGATCTGTTATGCCGGACATTTGGTAAAAACGCCGGTCAGAAGGATATCATATTAGCAGGGGAACATATGGGTATGGCTGCAACAAGTGTATTGGATGCCATGGTGGAATTATACAAATACACTGGAGATAAAAAGTATTTAGATTTTTGTTATTATATTATAGATGCCTGGGAACAGCCCAATGGTCCTAAAGTGATCAGTACCATATTGGCAACCGGTAAAGTTAAAAAAGTTGGTAATGGTAAAGCCTATGAAATGCTGTCCAATTATGTTGGACTGATTAAGTTGTATCAAATAACGGGCGATAAAAAATTTTTTAAAGCCACTGAAATGGCCTGGCAGGATGTAGTGCATACGCAATTATACATTACCGGTACATCCAGTTCGCATGAATACTTTCAAGACGATGAATATTTGCCTGCATCTAAAACAGATAATATGGGCGAAGGATGTGTAACGGCAACCTGGGTTCAGTTAAATCAAAATTTGTTTGCCATTACAGGAGATGTAAAATATCTAAATCAATTGGAAAAATCTGTGTATAATCATTTGCTGGCTGCTGAAAATCCACAAACAGGCTGTGTAAGTTATTATACACCCTTGATGAATAAAAAGCCTTACACCTGTTATATTACCTGTTGCCAATCGAGCGTGCCAAGAGGTATTGCGTTGATACCTGGGTTTACATTTGGGAATATCAACAACATCCCAACTGTTTTATTTTATGAACCTGCTGTTTATAATGATAGAGTTATAACAGCCACTAAAAATAATATGGAAGTTGTTTTTAAATTGGAAGGCAATTTTCCTGAAAGCGGAAAATTTGTTTTATCAGTTACAGGCTCAAAAGCGGCCATTTTTACTATGGCCTTAAGAGTGCCTGACTGGTGTACAAATTATACCGCAAAGGCAGGCGGGAAATTGTATAAGGGAACGCCTGATCAATTTGTGACAATAAATAAAAGCTGGAAACCGGGCGAAAAAATAATGATCAGTTTTGATATGCCTGTAATAAATATAGCCGGTGGAAAAAGTTACCCCAGTCAAATGGCTTTCCAGCGTGGGCCGCAAATACTGGCTTTGGATAAAAGTTTAAATACTGAAAATGTTAATGAACTTATTTCAAATTCAAAAGCAGGTATAGTTATCAGCAGCTCTATTCTGAAAAATGAATCTAAAATATTGCCAGGCAATTGGGTTGGTAAACAAGCCTATTCAGTTGATATTTTAAATAAAAGTGAAAAAATTGTTTTAGTGCCATTTGCAGAAGCGAGTCAAACCGGAGGCGATATGAGCGTTTGGTTGCCATTGAAAATAAAAAATAAAAAATGAAAAGAATCAGCATATTAATTTTGACCATCGCCGCCGGCTATTTTTCATATGCACAATCAAAGCAGGAAAACAACTTAGGCTTTTTGCATACTTCCGGTCAGGATATTGTTAATGCATCCGGTAAAAAAATATATTTAAAGGGCGTGGGGCTGGGAAACTGGCTTTTGCCTGAGGGATACATGTGGAAGTTTGGAGGGTTGGGTGATCGTCCCCGTAAAATAGAAAAATTAGTATCTGATCTGCTTGGAGAAGTGAAGTCAGCGCAATTTTGGAAATCATTCAGGCAAAACTATATTACAGAAGCTGATATAAAACGTATAGCTGAGTTGGGATTTAATTCTGTAAGGCCTGCCTTAAACTCAAGATTGTTTTTAACTGAAGGAGATAATCCGGTTTATGTTGAGGAAGGATTTGACTTAATTGATTCACTGGTTTCTTGGTGCAAAAAGCATAGGCTGTATGTTATTATTGATATGCATGGTGCACCGGGCGGACAAACAGGCGCAAATATTGACGATAGTCCGAATGATATTCCAGAACTTTTTATCAATCCAAAATACCAGGATCAGCTCGTTAATCTTTGGATGAAAATTGTCCGGAGATATAAAGATGAATCCACGGTTGCCGCTTACGATTTACTGAATGAGCCATTGCCAAAAAACACCGGCTCTGCCGAAAAATACAAACATTTATTGGTGCCTCTGTATCAGCGTATTACTGCCGAAATCCGTAAAGTTGACCAGAAGCACATGATCACTTTGGAAGGTTTTGATTGGTCGAATGACTGGTCTCTTTTTGATAAACCATTTGATAAAAATGTTTTTTACCAGTTTCATTATTATTGCTGGGGCCGACCCGATAACTTGAATAATATAGATGAATATTTAAAAAAGCGAAAGGAGCTCAACACACCTGTTTGGGTTGGTGAAACCGGCGAAAAGGGGAATGCCATTTATTGGGCAACATCTCAGCTTTTTGCGGCTAATAATATTGGTTATTCTTTCTGGCCCTGGAAAAAAATGGATACCAAAAACACGCCTTATTCCATTAAAAAACCAAATCAGTGGGATCTGATTTCGGAGTATACCAAAGGAGGACTCCGGCCAGACAGTTTAGTTGCAGAAAAGGCACTGAATGAGCTGCTCGAAAATATAAAAATAGCTAACTGCGATTATTTTGAAGATGTCTGTAATGCGATCCTCACAAGGGTTCCTGCAAAAATTGAAGCCGAAAATTATGGGCACGATGGTTTTAAACGTTCTTATTTTGTTTTAGATACCCTGAACAAATCAACATATTATAGAAAAAAAGAACCGGTTAAAATAGACCTGGACAGCAAGGATAAAAATCAGCTTTGGTCAGAGCAATCCATTGAACTTAAACAATCAGAATGGGTGGTGTATAATTTTGAAAGCTTGGAAAGCAGGAAATATCAATTAACAATAAGATGTTCAGCTACTGTAGTGCCGGCTCAGTTGATCATTTTGATCAATACTAAAAAAGTAAATTTTAATATCAGCAATAAAGATCTGAGTGAACTGACGGTTGGTAATTTTTATTTGAAGAAGGGCGAAAATAAAATTAAGATATTGGTTAAATCAAACCTTCTTCGGATGGATTGGATAAAGTTTAATTAGGATTGACAATGAATACATCAGAATACTTTTTGAATAATAAGGTAATTTTTAAAATTATATTTTATGACATCAAATAAAATAATTGTTATAGGCAGTGCCAATACCGATATGGTTGTAAAAGCAAAAAAACTCCCATTGCCCGGTGAAACTTTACTGGGGGGGATCTTTTTTATGAATGCCGGTGGCAAAGGAGCTAACCAGGCAGTTGCAGCCGCCAGGTTGGGAGGCCATGTTACATTCGTTACAAAGGTGGGTAACGATATTTTTGGAAAACAGACCATCGACTGCTTAAAGAAAGAAAATATTAATACAGATTTTGTTTTTGTTGATGATACAGAGCCATCAGGCACTGCATTAGTTATGGTAAATGAAGAAGGCGAGAATTGTATTGTAGTGGCTCCCGGGGCCAATAGAAATCTTTTACCGGCAGATATTGAAAATGTAAAGAGTATCAGCGAAGCTGAAATAATTTTAATGCAGTTGGAAATCCCAATGAGCACCATCGCGGCCGTAGTAAATAAAGCCAAGGCAAATAATCAGAAAATAATAATTAATCCTGCACCGGCACAAAAATTGGATGATGAATTGTTGAATGGATTATTTCTTATTACACCCAATGAGTCAGAAGCTGCCTTTTTAACGGGAATAATGGTAACCGATGAGGCAAGTGCTGAAAAAGCTGCTGATGTGTTTTTAAAAAAAGGAGTGAAGCATGTCGTTATTACATTAGGTAAGCAGGGCGCCTATTTTCAAAACAGCAACCTTAAATTAATGATAGAGGCACCCGTTGTAAAGGCTTTGGATACAACTGCAGCAGGTGATACTTTCAGTGGGGCATTATCTGTTGCGCTTACAGAAGGCATGGCGTGGGAACAAGCGATAAGCTTTGCCATTGAAGCTGCTTCCATTTCAGTTACCCGGATGGGGGCACAGACATCTGTTCCATACAGAAATGAATTATGTGTTCATAATTTGATCACCATTTAAAAACCAATCTTATGTTTATAGTTGAAAATTACGGACTGGCAATTATGCTTTGTGTTGTAACAATGTTTTGCTGGGGTTCCTGGGCCAACACCACAAAACTTACCAGTAAAACATGGCGCTTTGAACTTTTTTACTGGGATTATGGTTTTGGTATTTTAATTACCACAGTGTTGCTGGCTTTTACTTTAGGAAGTAATGGAAGCGCAGGCAGGGGGTTTCTCGCCGATATTAATCAGGCTGATACCAGTAATATGTTTTCTGCTTTTATGGGCGGTATCATTTTTAATTTAGCTAACATTTTATTAGTAGCTGCCATTGGAATTGCAGGAATGTCGGTTGCCTTTCCGGTAGGTATTGGTATTGCATTGGTATTAGGGGTAATTGTAAATTATATTTCCAATCCGCAGGGAAACCCGGTGTTGATATTTGGCGGCGTAGCATTAATTGCATTGGCAATCATACTTAATGCAAGGGCTTATCAGAAATTGCAGACAAACTCTGCATCAGGCGTTTCTAAAAAAGGTTTAATTCTTTCAGTAGTTAGTGGATGTTTAATGGGATTGTTTTACAAATATGTTGCTGGTTCAATGGGAACAAACTTTAGCATTCCAGAGATTGGAAAACTTACGCCTTATACAGCCCTGGTTATTTTCGCTGCAGGTATTGTTATCAGCAGTTTCGTTTTTAATACCCTACAAATGAAACGCCCTTTTAGCGGAACACCTGTTAGGTTTAGCGATTATTTTAAAGGCTTAAAAAAGGATCATCTGATTGGAATTTTGGGTGGTGTAATATGGTGTATGGGAATGTCACTAAGTATTATGGCTTCCGGCAAGGCAGGCCCAGCCGTTTCTTATGGCTTGGGCCAGGGAGCAACTGTGGTAGCAGCTATTTGGGGTATTTATGTCTGGAAAGAATTTGATAAAGCAACAAAAGGCACAAAATCATTATTGAATAGCATGTTGCTTTTGTATGTAGTGGGTTTAGCCATGATTATCCTTTCTAAATAAACAGGGTTTCAATTGAAAGTATAAATAAATCTTTTTCTTGAATATCAAGGGACTGTTTGTATTTCAATACCCGATAAAAAAATGTGGCATTGGTGAACAATTGCTAATCCAGGATGGCATTGGCGGAGCTAAATATTGACTTTTAAAAAGTGCAGATTGTATTTCAAAAAATTGATATTCCGGACGTATCTGCAGTGAACCGGGGGAACGAAATACAAAATTTCTGGTTGTTTGTTGTAATTTGGAGGACATGTAGTTATTTTTTAAACTCTTGTCAAGCCCTCAATGAACCAGGAAATGATATCTGTACAGGAAGCAAAACAGCTGATCCTGCAAAACAGCGCCAACACCAACATTGCGGAGGTAACACTTCAGGAAGCAAACGGATGCAGGTTGGCTGAAACTATTTATGCTCCTTCCGATACACCTCCCTTTGATCAATCGGCAATGGATGGCTATGCTTTTTCATTCGACAGTTGGGATCGGAAATCTGCATTAATAATTTCCGGTGAAGTCCGGGCAGGAAGTATATCACCAGAAATTGCGCAATCTGGCTATGCCATCCGGATATTTACCGGAGCCCCAATGCCTCCGGGCACGGATACAGTGGTGATACAGGAAAAAATAATCGTAAAAGATAATACGATAATTGTAACAGATGAAAAGCTGGCAAAAGGCAGTAATGTAAGACTCCGGGGTTCCCAAACAAAAGAAGGAGAAGCCGCCATGCAGGCTGGACATTTGATAACAGCAGCAGGGATTTCATTTCTTACCGGCATCGGTATAAATACAGTGAAAATATTTTCAAAACCTACGGTAAGTATAATTGTTACCGGAACTGAATTGGTGATGCCCGGAGAACAAACCGGTGAAGGAAAAATAGTTGAATCAAATTCACCCGGACTTGTCGCTGCCCTGAGGCAGATTCATATATCTCCGGCCGCGGTTATTAAGGTTGATGATGATGAAGCTGAAATAGTAAAAGCAATAAGAAATCAGTTACAGCAGGATATTATTATTCTTACCGGTGGCATTTCCGAGGGTGATTATGATTTTGTGGCATCCGCGTTGCAAGCCTGCGGAGTAAAAAAAATATTTCACAAAGTGAAACAAAAACCGGGCAAACCTTTTTATTTCGGCAGCATCAAAAAAACATCGGTATTTGCTTTACCCGGAAATCCCGCCGCTGTGCTCACTTGTTTTTATGAATACATTGTTCCGGCCATCAGTCATTATACAAAATTGGATTATTTTAAAAAATTAATGTTGCCCTTGACCGGGGACTACCAAAAACGAAAAGGCCTCACCTATTTTCTGAAAGGAAAAACAAGGGATGACGCAGTATCGGTTTTGAATAACCAGGAAAGTTATAAGATGAATTCATTTGCGCTGGCAGATTGCCTGGTTGAACTCGACGAAGAGAAAGAATTTTATAAAAAAGGGGATCGGGTTAGTGTTAACATGATCCTATAAAAAACCTGATTTGCCGGAACAACAACAAAATAGAATCAATGGATATATCCTGGCCGGGGGCAAAAGCGCTCGTATGGGAACCGACAAAGGATTGATGATGTTCGGGGGCAAGGCTGTCATTCAACATATTATTGAACAGGTACAACCTGCCGTCAGTAAACTGGTGATTGTAACCGATAATACAGCTTATGAAAAATTTAGAGCGGAAATTATTCCTGATAGCATTAAGGATATTGGCCCTGCCGGAGGGATTTATTCGGCATTAACACACAGCAATACACAACAAAATTTTATTGTCAGTTGTGATATGCCCTTTGTAACAACGGCTGCTATTGAATTTATTGTTCAACACCAGTCGTCATCACAGATACTATTGCCTGTCCATCAGGGACAAATAGAACCCCTTTTTGGACGCTATTCAAAATCCTGTTTACCTCAATGGCATGCACTTATTCAACAGGGTTTTCTTAAATTGCATGAGCTGGTTACCCGGTTTGACCTGCTGAAATTAAATATGGACAGAAACCCTTTGTTAACAGATACTCTATTTGAAAACATTAATACTCCGGATGATTTTAAAAAGGCATTAATCAAAAGGCATTTATGACAAGCACAGAAACATTAACGGATCTCGAAATTGCACAAAAAGCCAATATCAGGCATATCAAAGAAATCGGGGCTAAACTGTCCATCACACCGGATGATCTTGAATATTACGGTAAGTATAAATCCAAGTTACCGCTCAGCCTGATCAATGAAGAAAAAGTAGCAAAGAGCCATCTTATTTTGGTTTCTGCAATTAATCCAACACCAGCGGGGGAGGGTAAGACCACCGTTTCGATCGGGCTTGCCGATGGATTGAATAAGATCGGAAAGCAGGCCATGGTTGTTTTAAGGGAACCATCCCTGGGCCCGGTTTTTGGAATGAAAGGTGGCGCTGCCGGTGGGGGCTATTCGCAGGTAATTCCCATGGTAGATATCAATCTTCATTTCACGGGTGATTTTTCGGCAATAGAAAAAGCAAATAATTTACTGGCAGCATTGATCGATAATAATATTCAGAATAAAGCCAACAACCTCAATATTGACCCCCGGACCATTGTCTGGAAAAGGGTCATGGATATGAATGACCGGGCATTGAGGCATATAGTTATCGGAATTGGTGGCACCGGCAATGGAATACCCCGTGAAGATGGATTTAATATTACGGCCGCTTCTGAAGTGATGGCCATTCTTTGTTTATCAAAGGATTTCAATGACCTTAAAAAAAGACTGGGTAATATTTTTATCGGATACACATTTGACAAGAGACCGGTATTTGCCCGGGAATTAAAAGCAGAAGGAGCTATGGCCTTATTGCTTAAGGATGCTATCAAACCGAACCTGGTACAAACACTGGAAGGAAATCCTGCCATCATTCACGGCGGCCCTTTTGCAAATATTGCCCAGGGAACCAATTCGATCATCGCAACAAAAACAGGTATGTCACTCTGTGATTATGTGGTAACCGAAGCTGGTTTCGGGGCAGACCTGGGCGCAGAAAAATTCCTGGACATCAAATGCCCCGTCGGCGGGTTAACCCCCAAAGCATTGGTATTGGTGGCAACGATCCGGGCCCTGCGTCATCATGGCGGCGCTAAAAAAGAAGAATACAATACACCCGATCTGTCCCGGGTAACGAAGGGTTTTGAAAACCTGGAGAAGCATATTGAGAATTGTAAAAAATTCGGACTAACTCCTGTGGTAGCCATTAATAGTTTCTATTCTGATACTGATGAGGAAGTAAATTTTGTGATAGAAAAATGTGCATCCCTGGGTGTACATGCAGTAGTTTCAAAAGGTTGGGAACTGGGTAGTGGAGGAACTACCGAACTTGCCAAAGCCGTAGTGGAGATTATTGAAAGTGGGGTTAATAACTACCATCCACTCTACGACTGGAAATTAACAATTGAAGAAAAGATCACGCTTATTGCAACGGAAATATACGGAGCAACTAAAGTAACCTATTCACCCAAAGCAAAATCACAGTTAAAGGATTTTATAAAGAATGGGTTTGATGGATTGCCGGTTTGTATGGCTAAAACGCAAAAATCATTTTCGGATGATGAAAAGCGCATAGGCCGGCCAGTGAATTTCATCGTTACAGTACGTGAATTTGAGCTGGCAGCAGGAGCCGGATTTATTGTACCGATCCTGGGTGAAATGATGCGGATGCCCGGGTTGCCTGCTGTGCCTGCATCTGAAGGAATGGATATTGATAATAAGGGGATCATCACCGGTTTATCTTAAACGAATGAACATTAAAAAATATAAAGGCGTTTTCTATAATGCCGGTGAATGCTCACCGGTTGATGATATGCTTGCGGTAGAAATTCCCCTGGCTATTGCTGTTAACGGGGTACCCTTTACCGTTACCATGCAAACTCCGGGCAACGAAAATGACCTGGTGCGGGGATTGTTGTTTTCTGAAAATATTTTTCGCAGTTTATCCGAACATCCGCTTATTACGGTTACAGGCAAAAATGAAAGTGGCTATATCACCTCCGTTAATGTACAGATACCCCAACACCTGGTATTAAAAGATTTTGCGGGTACCCGCAATGTGATCTCGGCTTCATCCTGCGGGATCTGCGGAAAAACTTCCCTGGATGACGAGGAACCTACACGCATTATTAATACCGATATATTGTCTCCATCCGTTGTGTCAGATATGTTTGACCAGGTTAGTGTACGACAGAAGTCCTTCCAGCAATCCGGTGGAACACATGCAGCCGGTGCATTTACCCTGGATGGCCATTTGCTGACCGTACAGGAAGATATCGGCAGGCATAATGCCGTTGATAAAGTCCTTGGATTTTTAATCAATAATAATTTATTGGAAAAAGTAAAATGCCTTACCGTGAGTGGCAGGATCTCCTTCGAAATTGTGAATAAAGCGAAAGCCGCGGGTATCCCGTTTCTCGCTGCCGTTTCAGCTCCTTCCTCCCTCGCGGTTGATGAAGCAGAAAAAGCTGGCATTAGTTTATTGGCCTTTTGCAGGAATAAAAAATTAACCGTTTACACAAACACCGGTCACGTAGCAAATGATCAGGAAAAAATGGAAGCCGGCCTTGTTAATAATAAAACGCATGTCGAAAAATTTAAGTGATCTCTCGGGTCGGAAGGGCATTTCGAAAAATCTTTTCGAAGAACTGGGCATTGCCGCGGAAGCAACCGGTACGCCCAGTTTGGATGCCATGGAAAATCTCCGGGATGAATTTCTTATCGGAAAGGCAAATGTATATGGGTCAGTTTCCTTTTATGATTTTTTAAAACCCGAAAACAAAGGGAAGAAAGTGTATGTCTGCAACGGCAGCGCCTGTATGACCGCCGGAACGCAAAAAAAATTGAAAGAAAAATTAAGCAATTATTTTTCCGCTGAAGAAACCGGGGAGATGTGTTGCCTGGGGAGGTGCCACGAAAACAATGCTTTTCATGTTAACGGGAAAAATTATTCCGGCAACGACATCAATGAAATTGAAAACATAAAAAAGGGAATCTCAACCACGCCCGATCAATACCTGGTTGGTTGCAAGGGAACTCCGGTTCTAACTGGTGAGTATGGCTCTGTAAATGATTTTTATAAGATATTCATAGACTGTCTTGGCAAATCTCCTGAAATGCTTTTGGCCGAACTTAAAGAATCTGGTCTGCGTGGCCGGGGTGGTGCCGGATTTTCAATGGCCTTTAAACTGGACTCCTGCAGGAATGCCATTTCCGATACAAAGTTTATCGTTTGTAATGCCGATGAAGGTGACCCCGGTGCTTATTCCGACCGGTATATCATGGAACATCGCCCGCATGCCATGCTCATGGGAATGATGATAGCCGGTTATATCACTGGTGCCACTTATGGGGTGGTGTACATACGCGGTGAATATCCTGAATCTGTGGATATCGTAAATGATTGTGTTAAAACATTACGAAACGAAAAACTGATCGGTTCAGCTATAAACGGTTCGGATTTTTCTTTTGATTTTAAAGTGATCAAAGCACAGGGTGCCTATATCTGCGGGGAAGAAACAGCGCTTTTATCCTCAATTGAAGGACAGCGACCTGAAGTGCGGGTACGTCCACCTTATCCCACCCAACAGGGACTATTCAACATGCCAACCGTTGTGAATAATGTGGAAACACTGGCAAACCTTCCATTTATCATGCAACAGGGTGGCAAAGCCTTTGCAGCAATCGGAACTAAGAAATCCACCGGCACAAAATTAATTTCACTCGACGGTTATTTCAAACGGCCAGGGATATACGAAGTTGATATGGGAACGCCATTGAGCGTTGTTATCCATGAGCTTGGTGGCGGATTCCGGAAACCGGTTAAGGCCATGCATATCGGCGGGCCACTGGGTGGATTGGTACCGGTGCACAAAATAGAAAGTCTTACGGTTGATTTCGACTCATTCGCTAAGGAAGGGTTTTTATTGGGACATGCTTCGGTGGTTTGTATTCCGGAAGAATATCCATTGATAAAATACCTGGAACATTTGTTCCGGTTTACAGCTCATGAAAGTTGTGGCAAATGTTTTCCCTGCCGGCTGGGATCCACGCGGGGATATGAAATGCTGGAAAAAGCACAGGGAGAAAATTACAAAATTGATATCAGCCTGATGAATGATCTTTTGGAAACACTGGAAACCGGATCGCTTTGTGCCCTGGGGGGCGGACTTCCACTGCCGGTGAAAAATGCGTTACAATATTTTGAAAAAGAACTTTCGCCTTATTTTAATAAATAACAAACCATGTCATTAACGGCATACATAAATGATCATTTATACCCTGTTAATGAGGGAGAAACTATTTTGCAATTTGTAAGAAGACACCTCGGGAAGGAACTGGTGCCTACGCTTTGCGATGCGCCAAATCTTGATCCCTTTGGTTCCTGCAGGGTTTGCAGTGTTGATGTAGCCTTAGTGAAAGATGGTCCCGCCAAAGTTCAGGCTTCCTGTCACACACCCGTGATAGCGAATTCTTATATCTACACCGACAGTAAACGTATCACCCGTTTACGCCGCAATATCATTGAACTGGTTTTAACAGATCATCCGCTTGATTGTCTTACCTGTGAAGTAAATAATAATTGTGAGTTGCAAACCGTTGCGGCAAAAGTTGGGATCAGGGATGTACGTTATCCTGCAGGTAAAAATCACCTCGATAAAAAGAAGGACCTCAGTCATCCTTACATGACCTCTGACTTATCAAAATGTATCAATTGTTTCCGTTGTGTGCGGGCCTGCGATGAAGTTCAGGGCGAGTTTGTATTGAGTATGGCCGGAAGAGGATTCGACAGCCATATTGTAAAAAGTTTCAACGAATCATTCTTTGATTCCGATTGTGTCAGTTGCGGAGCCTGTGCCCAGGCCTGTCCTACCTCCGCCATTTCAGATGTCTTTGAATCCAAATCAATTGTTGCGGATAAAAAAGTCAGAACCATTTGCACTTATTGTGGTGTGGGTTGTAACCTGGATGTATCGGTTGTGAATGGCGTGATAAAATCTATACAGGCACCGTATGATGCGGACGTAAACCAGGGACATACCTGTCTGAAAGGGCGTTATGCTTTCTCCTTTTATAATCATCCCGATCGGTTGCGGACACCGCTGATCCGGAAAAATGGTGAACTGGTCCCGGTAAGCTGGGAAGAAGCCTATGATTTTATTGCAAAACAACTTACACAGATTAAGAATGAATTTGGCCCTGATTACATAGCCGGAATTTCATCTGCCCGATGCACCAATGAAGAGAATTACCTGATGCAGAAATTTATCCGCGCAGTTATCGGTACCAATAATATTGATAGTTGTGCCCGTGTATGTCATTCTCCCACAGCTTTGGGTATGCAGCGTGTATTCGGTACCGGCGCTGCAACCAATTCTGTTGTTGATCTTAATTATACCAACTGTATCATGGTAATTGGCGCCAACCCAACCGATGCCCACCCGGTTACCGGCGCCAAACTGAAACAGTTTGCCATGAAAGGCATTTCCATTGTGATCGATCCGCGTAGAACAGAACTTGCCAGGTATGCAACCTATCATTTGCAACTGCGACCGGGTACCAATGTGGCCGTAATGAATATGTTGTTGTATTATATTATTAAAGAAGGACTGGAAGACAAACAATTCATTGAATCACGTACGGAAGGATACCCCGGTTTTAAAGATCATGTGATGAACATGAATATGGATGAACTCGAAAAGATAAGTGGCGTGGATAAGAACCTCGCCCGGGAGGCAGCGATCGCTTATGCATCAGCACCTAATGCCATGTCTTTTCATGGATTGGGCGTTACCGAACATTCACAGGGAACTTATACCGTGATGTTAATTGCCGACCTGGCCATGATCACAGGTAATATCGGCAGGCGTGGCGTAGGTGTGAATCCCTTACGCGGACAAAATAATGTTCAGGGTGCTGCGGATATGGGTTGTCAGCCCCACCAGGGAGCCGGCTACCTGGATATCACCAACCCAGAATACCATCATTTGTACGAAGATTTTTATCAGGCAAAATTGCCCTTGCATGTGGGTTTTAAAATTCCTCAGATGTATGATGCAGCATTGAACGGAAAATTAAAGGCACTCTGGCTGATGGGAGAGGACAATGTGCAAACCGATCCCAATACACAACATGTGGTCAGTGCATTGAGCAAACTTGACCTGTTGATCGTCCAGGAAATATTTATGACTGAAACAGCGCGGATGGCGCATGTGGTATTGCCCGCAGCATCTTTCCTGGAAAAAAGCGGCACTTTTACCAATGGAGAGCGCCGGATACAGCGGGTGCAAAAAGTGGTGGAACCTATTGCTGGTACAAAATCAGATGGCCAGATCATCGTAGAGATCATGAACCAGATGGGATATGCACAACCTGATTATGATCCGGAGACCCTGCTGGAAGAAATTTCACAGATCGTTCCATTCTTTGCCGGTGTGAAGTGGAATGAATTGGGTGATAACGGTAAGCAATGGCCGGTATTAGCTGATGGTAGTGATACCGAGATTCTGCATTTGGAAACATTTAAAAGAGGTAAGGGAAAATTCCAGGTAGCTACTTTTAAAGAATCCGAAGAGATCATTAATCACGGGAGCGCATTTCCCTATATACTCACGACCAACCGGGAGCTGGAGCATTATAATTGCGGAACTATGACCCGTCGTACAGGCAATGCCGTTATATTAACGGATGATGTTTTGATGATCAACCCGGCAGATGCCTCCGGACATAAGATTTCAGAAGGTGATATGGTCTGTGTTAGCTCTGCCCGGGGTAAGATTGATGTAAAAGCACATATTACCGATGAAGTGAAAGCCGGGGTGCTTTCATCCACGTTTCATTTCCCGGAAATAAAAATGAATGACCTGACTTCGAGCATCAGTGATAGTGAAGCGATGTGCCCGGAATACAAAGTGGTGGCCGTAAATATCCGGAAGAGTAAAGGGAAATATAAAAATTCAGTAAACAGTACGGGCGAACAAAAATCATAATGTATAATATCACCGGCGAAATAAAAACACACCGACAGGCCATTGCACAGGCAATAGTTCAGCTAAGCCTGCCTGCAACTCTGGATTGGGTTAAAAGTAAATCGCAACCCGGGGATAATATGTTTGAAACGAGCCGTGTCGCCGGTTTATTCGCCATAAAAAAGACCAGTGATGTTATTCCGGATTGTCATCCGCTGCCGGTGGAATTTGCATCTATAACACACCGGATCGAGGGACTGAAAATAATAATTGAGGCAGAAGTCCATACTATTTACAAAACAGGCGTTGTCATGGAAGCCATGCACGGAGCATCAGTAGCTGCACTTACCATTTATGATCAGTTGCGATCCATGGATCCGGGGTTGTCAATAACGGGTGTTTCATTACTGAAAGAGAAGGGGGATAAATCACAGTACGACGATGCTCTTAGCCGTCCCGTCAAAACTGCTGTAGTGGTTTGTTCGGATAGCATTGCTGCCGGAACAAAACAGGATTTTTCAGGTAAAACCATAATCAGCAAAATTGAAAAATATGCTGTTGTGATTGAAGACTACAGCATTATTCCTGATGAAATAATAATTATACAGGAAAAAGTGCAGTTGCTCTGTGATAAAAAAATGGATCTGATCATTCTTACCGGTGGCACAGGTCTTTCTGCCAGGGATATCACACCGGAAGCTATACGACCAATGCTGGATCGGGAGATACCCGGAATTGCAGAAGCTGCGCGGAGTTACGGGCAGGAACATATGCCTTATTCCATGTTATCAAGAAGCCTGGCAGGTTTAAAAGGTAATACATTAATACTGGCATTACCGGGTTCAACAAGGGGAGCAGCTGAAAGTATGGACGCTTTATTTCCCTACCTGTTGCATTATTTCAGGGTCATGGAAAATGCACCGCATGATTGAAGAGGATCATGCCATTCATTATTATTACTCAATGTAAACTCTTCTCCCGTTCAAACGGGTTAATGAATCCAGGATTTTACTCGTGTCACCAGGTGCAGCGGTTAGCAGCATAAATATTTTGTAGGAGATCGAATCGCTTGTTTCCATTTGTACATCCCATTGGAAAGTCTTTAAGCGGCTAAAGCGGTCAAAAGCCCTTTGGGCATTGGAGGTCTCCAAAACGAATTTGAAGTTTCCGGCAGGTATAAATGTTGTCTTTTTACTTGCCGTATCTACGGGTTGTTTACCAATGGTATCCATTACAGCAACCTGTTTATTAGTAGTATCATTTAAACCAGCTTCCGGGAGTTCATTATTTTTTTCTGATGTTTTTTTATACATTTTATAACCACCCCAGATGGCAATGGCAATACCCGCGAGCAGCAGTAGAAAAGCCACCGGTTTTTTCCAATTTATTTTTTCTTTCCGGGGATAAAAAATAGTTTTAAAATCGGTCAACGATTCTTCGGTGGATGGAGTTGTAGCATTTTCCCTTGATAAATTATCTTTCATCATTTCAGGAATGGCCTGTCCGGCCGTAAAACTAAACTGCCCTGATTTTAATTTATTCAGGCTGCCAATTCCTTCCAGTAAGAATGGTTTGCCAATATTCAAAAATTGCAGGGCCTGCTCAAGATGCGAATCAAGATCGGCTGCAGCTAAAGCTTTTATCTTACCTGTTTGAGAAGAAATATAAGCTTCCAGTTCCGGGGCTTTTTTGATAGAGGGATTGCTCTCGAAGGTGATGTGTACGATACTTTCGGGTTTTTCTTGTTTGGCAGGCTCAGGTTCAGTATTGTCGGTCGGATCAATAAAAAAACTTCCCATACCCGGAAGATCTAACCGTTTATGGGTATACAGGTATTGTGCAAGAAGAGCGGCTAATTTCAAGGTTTTTCAGGTTGTACATCACAATATAGATATTTTGTTCCGCTGTTACAAGTGAAGAACACTGAACTGGTTTAACTTTGTATTAATTATGCTTACAGAAGAGGAAAAAGCGTTTATGGACTACTGGAAAGAAAACCGGCTCCGGAAGAAACGGTTATTATGGCAATTGGCAGCGGGTTTGCCATTGGCGGTATTACTGGCAGGTGCTATCTTTGTCAATTATCTTTCCGGCTGGTATCCACGGGCTGATATGAAATTACAGTTAAATTCATCCGGTGTGCTGGTGGTATTAATTGGACTGCTTTTAACGGTGATCTTTATCGTTGTTTTTTCCGCCCGCCACCGCTGGGATATGAATGAACAACGCTATAAAGAACTTTTGCGGAAATAAGGGTGCGGTCAATTTCATTCATTGCAGCGAAATGCGTTGGCTTTTGGTCTTTATTTTTTTAATTAAAATTGTATGATGAAAAAATTAGTTTTTATTTTATTAGTACCCTTTATGCTTTCTCCCGGCAGTGGTTGTATAAAAGATAAAGGATGCCAGGCGAAAACCGTAGCGAGTGAGGAGGGGGCCATACTTAACTTTGCAGCCACAAACGGAATCACGGCTACCAAACATGCCAGTGGGATGTATTACCAGATAATTAACCAGGGAAGCGGCCCCACGCCAACACCTACATCCACTTTATCAGTCAAGTATACCGGTAAATTTACCAACGGAACCATTTTTGAACAAGTAATTACAACCCCCGTTTCATTTACGCTCAGCGGGGTTATTCCAGGATGGCAGCTTGGTTTGCCTCTCATTCAGAAGGGTGGGATCATTAAACTGATCATTCCATCATCACTTGGATATGGATGTAGTGATTATGGTTCTATACCGGGGAGTTCTGTTCTTTATTTCGAGATAGAACTTGTTGATGTATTATAAATAGCCGGAACTATCTGCTTTTGCTTATCCCCGGGCTTACCGTCCGGGGTTTATTATTTGTATTTTTGATTCAAACTCTACATTTTGCCACACGAAGCCATATCGGTATTTGATATTTTTAAAATAGGCATAGGGCCTTCCAGTTCGCATACGCTCGGACCCTGGAGGGCTGCTCAACGATTTGCAAAAACCTTGCAGCAGAATAATTTGTTGAAGGATGTGATCGAAGTACGGGTATTATTGTATGGTTCGCTGGCCAAAACAGGCAAAGGCCATGGTACTGATGTTGCGGTGCAATTAGGATTGTGCGGCGAAGACCCGGTTACTTTTCCGGTTGAACAGATAAATTCCCGGATCCACGATATTGCAGCCATGCGAAAATTAGTACTGCTCGGTTTACATGAGGTGGATTTTAATCCAAATGATGACATTGATTTTCTCATCACCGAATCATTACCCTATCATCCTAATGCACTGACATTCCTGGCTACCATCCGGAATGGTGCGTCGGTTGCTGAAACCTATTATTCTATCGGTGGTGGATTTGTTATAAAGGAAAAAGAAATGGCTTCAGCAAAAGATGAAGCACAACTCCCGTTTCCGATCAATACAGCGGATGATCTGCTCCATTGGTGTATGAAAACCGGTATGTCCATCAGCGACATAATTATGGAAAATGAAAATGCCTGGCGAAGCGAAAAAGAAACCAAAGAGGGCGTACTGAATATCTGGCGGGTAATGAAAGAATGTCTTTACCGGGGCTCACAAACACCGGGAATATTGCCGGGCGGACTGCATGTAAAACGCCGGGCTGCTGAGTTGAATAAAAAATTAATGGGTACTAAAACGTATACGGATTATGATTCCTGGTTGTTGGCTATTCGTACAGGAGGCAATGATTTTAAATATACATTGGACTGGGTTAGTTGTTTTGCGCTGGCCGTAAACGAAGAGAATGCCTCATTTGGCCGTGTGGTGACAGCCCCTACGAACGGAGCAGCCGGGGTTATCCCAGCCGTGTTACAATACTATATTGCTTTTTGTGATAGTTCCGGAGACAATCAGGGTCATGGAAATAAGGAAGAAAAAATTATTCACTTTCTGTTGACGGCAGCTGAGATAGGAAGCATCTTTAAAAAAGGAGCGACACTTTCTGCGGCCATGGGTGGATGCCAGGCGGAGATTGGAGTTTCCTCTGCTATGGCTGCTGCGGGACTTACGGAATGCATGGGGGGTACACAAAAACAAGTGATGATGGCTTCAGAGATTGCGATGGAACACCATTTGGGATTAACCTGCGATCCGATCGGTGGACTGGTACAGGTACCGTGTATCGAAAGAAATACCATGGGCGCTATAAAAGCCATTACAGCATCTCAATTAGCCCTTCAAAGTACCCCGGATTTTGCTAAAGTATCGCTTGATGCGGTTATTAAAACGATGTGGGATACAGCCCAGGATATGAATCATAAATACAAAGAAACTGCGGATGGTGGATTAGCAGTACATGTTCCGCTTAGTTTGCCGGAGTGCTAAAAATGCTGAACTATCGGTTACGATGTTTTCATAGACCTGATTTTTGCGGAAAATTATTTTATTCCGGAAGCGTAAACAAAGCCTTTAATCTTTAACCGGGTTTGTTTTCACCGGCTCGGTTACCGGTTCTCTTACAGGTTCCATGACAGGTCCATTTGTTCCCGGCAAATTTTGTTTCATTATTTTCATATCCATCTCCCGTACTATGTCTTCTGCAGAAAACAACGATCTCCCATTCACCGGCGGAAGCCAGTTCGATCTGTAATGAATAACCAACAGGGGGCGGATTGTTTCATCTTCATTTTTGGGAGAGGCAAACCAATGTCCTGATGTAATGCTTTGTTCGGGAGAATTGTCGTGGCAGATCATAAAACCGTTATTGCCAAAACGGATCATATCCATGACCAGGCCGGTTACATCTATACTTACGGGTTTATTTTTTTGTTTCTTCTTCATTACTTCTTTTACCTGCATGATCGAATCGGCAGGCGGCTGGTTCATCCACATAGTTGCTGTGTCCTCCCAATTTTCCAATACCCTTCTGACATAAAATTTCGTTGGAGTCGCCTGGTCGTTTTGGACAGCACCCACGAGTACGGGGTATAATATTAATTCAGCGGAAGTAATAAGTGACGGGTCATTAACAATCATACCCGGAAGAAAAATATAATTGAATTTCAGTAAGGAGCGGCATTGAAGTTGCCGGCCACTATCTGTCCAGTTAGCGGCGCCGATAATTGGTGACTGGTCACCAAACCGGTCTTTGAAAAGATCCGTTACCAAAACGCTTTTGGAAGGGTAATCGCTTCTTAATGTTATGGAGTAATTGGGGTAATTTCCACCGGAATACGATTGTGCTCTGGTTGCTGCAGTTGAAAAAATGAGCAACAAACAATACACGAATAGTGATTTGTTGTTTTTCATAATTCTGATTTAGATACTAAATCTAACCATTTTTTATTCCGATGATGATCATCCCGGGAAAGTGATCTTAATTTAACAAAACGTTTGTTCCATTTTCATTTCAATCCGTTAAAGCATAATTTGTAATCTCATTGTACAATGTATCTCTTTCTACCGGTACTCTTTTTGCCTGTTTGATAAGCGTTACAAGTTCTGCGGTAGTCATCGATGGAGTTTGTTCTTCGGAACCGGCCATGCTGTAAATTTTTGTGGTATCATCAATCGTCCCGTCAATATCATCTACACCAAAGGAGAGTGACAGTTGGGCATTTTGCCTTCCCAGCATCGGCCAGTACGCTTTTATATGCGGAAAGTTATCTAAGTATATTCTTGCAATGGCATAGGTCTTCATGTCTTCCACTACAGAACTTTCCGGTACATAACTCATATCATTGTCCTTGTTGCGGAATTTGAGCGGAATAAACGTATTGAAGCCACCGGACCTGTCCTGTAATTCCCTCAACCTCCGCATATGTTCAATGCGGTGTTCGTATTTTTCAATTGTACCAAATAGCATTGTAGCATTGGAATATAAACCCAGTTTATGCGCCGTTTCATGAATCAGTAGCCAGCCCGCCGCATCTACTTTATCGGCACATATCTTTTCTCTTATTTCAGGATGAAAAATTTCGGCACCACCCCCCGGAATACTGTTCAACCCGGCTGCCATTAAAAATTTTAATCCTTCTTCCACAGTTACTTTTGCCTTACGGAACATATAATCATATTCTACAGCTGTGAAAGCTTTGATATGCAGATCCGGGCGATGTGCTTTTATGGCTCTTATTAGATCAGCAAAAAATTGCAGGTCCATTTTGGGATGAACGCCACCTACAATATGCACTTCCGTAACGGGCTGACCATCATATTTTTTTACGATATCCAGCATCTGATCAATACTCAGTTCCCAGCCTTCCTCTCTTTTTGCATAAAGTTTACTGTACGAACAGAAATTACAACTGAACACACAGACATTTGTCGGTTCTATATGAAAATTCCGGTTGAAGTAAACTTTGTCACCGTTTTTTCTTATCCGCACTTCGTTGGCCAGGCTGCCCACAAAACCGAGACTGGCTTTTTCAAAAAGCAATAAACCTTCTTGGTCAGTGATGCGTTGCCCCGATTTTACTTTTTCGGCAATTTGTTGAAGATCCGCGGATATATTGGTTGTAGCTATCATGGTAATGTAACAATTATCTGGTGGCAAAGTTACGATTAGAATACAGAACTTTTGAAACCTGCCTGTCCGGTAGGCAGGTTTCAAAACATTAAAATCCTTATCTTCCCTTTTGATTCTTCATAAATCCAAAAACTGCATCATGAATATCAAGTTTCGTCTTATCATTCTGAATTTTTTGCAATTCTTCCTTTGGGGTGCCTGGCTTATTTCCTTTGGAGGTTACATGATCGTTACGTTAAAGTTTACAGGGGTACAGGTGGGAAGTGTATATGCTGGAATAGGACTTGCTTCTATTTTTATGCCGGCTTTGCTGGGTATTGTGGCGGACAGATGGATAAATGTTGAAAAAGTGCTGGGTGCCTGTCATGTAATTGGTGCGGGTTTGTTATTATGGGCATCCACGGTGACAGATTATGGAACTCTGTATTTCGTTATGTTGTTTAATTTAATGGTGTATATGCCAACGATCGCATTGGCGAATTCGGTCTCATATGCCATACTGGAGAAAAATAACTATGACATTGTCAAAACATTTCCGCCCATCCGGGTCTGGGGTACCATTGGTTTTATTGCGGCCATGTGGCTTGTTGATGCATTGCATTGGACATTAAGTGCCAATCAACTCTATGTAAGTGCAACGGCTGCTTTGGTATTAGGCATTTATTCATTTACGTTGCCGGCATGCCCGCCTGTAAAATCAAATGAAAAGAAAAGCCTCGCTTCTTCATTAGGCCTGGATGCCTTTGTATTGTTCAAGCGGAGAAAAATGGTCATCTTTTTCATCTTCGCCATGTTCTTAGGGGCTGCCTTACAGATCACCAATTTATTCGGAGGCACTTTCCTGGATGATTTTAAAAATGTTTACCCGGATTCCTTCGGTGTTAAACATCCCAATGTGTTATTATCCATTTCCCAGATTTCAGAAACACTGTTCATTCTTACCATTCCTTTTTTCCTGAGAAAATTTGGTATCAAGAAAGTGATGCTGATGAGCATTTTTGCCTGGGTACTACGGTTTGGTTTATTTGGGATCGGTAACCCCGGGGATGGGTTATACCTGCTCGTTATTTCCATGGTCGTATATGGAATGGCATTCGACTTCTTCAATATCTCCGGTTCTTTATTTGTAGAGAGAGAAGCAGAACCAAAAATAAGATCCAGTGCACAGGGTTTGTTTATGCTGATGACAAATGGCATTGGAGCTTTCTTTGGCGGTATGATAAGCGGCTGGGTGGTTGACCATTTTACCACCAATGGGGTAAGGGACTGGCAAAGTATCTGGTTTAGTTTTGCGGCTTATGCACTGGTTTTAGGAATTACATTTCCGTTTATCTTCCGGTATAAACATGATCCCACGATGGTGGCGGAAGTAAAGCATTAACTAAAATCATTTTTATTAAAAAACCCCGTCTCATATAAAGTGAGAAGGGGTTTACGTTTTTATAGGAGAAGCTTAGATATGCGCTTCAATCTTTTTTACAAAATTCCCTTTGGGTTGTGCTCCTACTAATTTGTCAACGACCTGTCCGTTCTTAATAAAAAGAATAGCCGGAATAGATGTGATGCCATAGTTCATAGATACCTGCGGGTTTACATCCACATTTACTTTGCCAACGTTAACCTTGCCATCATATTCTTTGCTCAGTTCTTCAATAACCGGCCCGATAGCACGACAGGGTCCACACCATTCAGCCCAGAAATCCACTACGGTCAGTTTATCAGAAGCCAGTACATCAGCCTGGAAATTTAAATCGGTAAACTCTTTTGCCATTTTCAATTTTTTGTTTTTTTCCTTAGTCCCAACGGGGAGAGAAAGGGATTTGTTTAATAATTGATTTCTTTTTATCCTTTGTTCCGATAACTATCGGGATTGCTCAGGAGGAGGGCAAATTTAAGTCCGTTTCAGTTAACATGAAGTAGTGTCGTGGATTTGTGTAAAACTTGTCATAAGACTTAGTCATTTCTCTGACAAAGCTGCTAAAAAGTCTCCCTCTTGTCTAAACTTAGAACGGCATTATATAGTTTGTACCTGTACATCAAGTTCAGGGCTTTTTTCAAGGAACTGTATCATTTCTTCATTCATTTCAAAACCTTTGTTGGTTGTAAGCAGGCTGATTTTCATACGGTTCTTGGGTTCTGTCAAGGTAAATTTCAAGGTGGAATTGCCCGGAAAATTTTTGACATTTTTCTCAACAAAACTGATCATTTCCGGGTTGATGTCCTGCGGGTGTGCTTCAATGGTTATCTGTTTCGTCATATTTCGCTTCATGGTTTCAGCAAGTGATACCGACATTACTTTAAATTCAAATTCGTCTTTATTGTACCGCGGTTTGAAATAACCATTAATAAGCACCGTACTTCCGGTTTGTAAAATGGGCGTGAGACGCATATAATCTTCACTGAATAACGGGAACTCTGTCTTCCCGGAATAATCTTCAATAATAAAATTGCCGTATTTATTTCCGCTCCGCGCAATTTTGTGCTGGGCATCGGCCACCAGGCCCACGATACGGAAAGGCCGGCCGGGATTTGGTTGCATTTTGATCGCTTCTTTGAATTCATTGAAATCAACGATGGGCGTTACACCATAATGCCTCATTTCAAATTTGTAATGATCGAGCGGATGACCACTTAAAAATATTCCGGTTACTTCTTTTTCATGATCCAATTGTTTTATCAATGCCCAGGTTTCACATTCCGGGATCCGGGGTGGCGGAATTTCCATGCTGATGGGCAGATCGCCGAATAAGGTATTGGTGGCCGTGGCATTCTGTGTGGCATATACCTGCCCGTATTTAATAACTTTCTCCAAACCGTTAATGATTTCGCCTTCTGGAACATTAAAATATTGTGCCCGGTGATGTTCGGTAAAACAATCGAAGCCGCCGGCATAGGCCAGGCTTTCCAGGGTTTTTTTATTTACGGTCCGTTGATTGATCCGTTTGATAAAATCAAAAATATTAGGGAAGGCGCCTCCTTTTTTCCGTTCTTCAATGATACTTTCAACTGCAGCTTCGCCCACACCTTTCAATCCACCAAGACCAAAACGGATTTCACCTTTATCATTTACGGCAAAACCTTTTAAGGATTCATTGATGTCCGGCCCCAGCACTTTTAGTCCCATCCGTTTGCATTCTTCCATAAAGAATGTGATCTTATCAATACTGCCGGCATTGTTCAATACGGCCGACATGTACTCAGCCGGGTAATGTGCTTTTAAGTAGGCTGTCTGGTATGCTACATAGGCATAACAGGTGGAATGGGATTTGTTGAAAGCATATTGGGCAAAAGCTTCCCAGTCGGTCCATATTTTTTCTAAACGTTCGGCAGGTAAAAGTTTTTCTGTGGCTCCCTCAATAAACTGGGCCTTCATTTTATCGAGCACCGACTTTTGTTTTTTACCCATGGCCTTTCGCAATACATCCGCATCACCTTTGCTGAAGCCGGCTAATTTTTGAGCCAGCAGCATGACCTGTTCCTGGTACACCGTGATACCATAGGTTTCCTGCAGGTATTCTTCCATTTCCGGTAAATCATATTGAATGGCTTCGCGCCCATGTTTCCGGTCAATGTAATTGGGTATATAAGCCATCGGACCGGGGCGATACAGGGCATTCATCGCTATAAGATCACCGAATTTATCGGGTTTTAATTCACGCAGGTATTTTTGCATACCGGCACTTTCAAACTGGAAGGTTCCAATGGTAGCGCCATGCTGGTAGAGTTCAAAAGTCTTTTTATCATCTAAGGGAATTTTGTCAATATCAATTTCTACACCGTGTATCAGTTTAATAAGTGCCAGTGCATTTTTGATAATAGTGAGGGTCTTCAATCCCAGGAAGTCCATCTTGAGAATGCCGGCACTTTCAATATCATTTCCTTCTATCTGTGTCAGCCATAACGTAGATTCCTTGGAAATAGCAATGGGAATCATTTCCATCAGATCTTTCGGGGCAATGATGATACCCGCCGCATGAATACCGGTATTACGAACAGAACCTTCGAGTCGTTCGGCTTCATGTAACACTTTGCTCAGGATGGTATCTTTTTGTTTGTAAATCTCCCGGAGCTTTTTTACATTATCCAGGTCTTCATTCCCCATCCCTTCTTTCTCTTCCAGGGATTTTTCCCCTTCCTTAATTTTCATAGGTGCATGGAGCACCCTTCGTAATTCTGTTCCCGGACGATCGGGTACCAATTTCGTTAAGGCCCGGCTTTCAGGTAAGGGCAGATCCATTACCCGTGCTACATCGGCGATACTCGACTTGGCAGCCATGGTGCCATAAGTAATAATTTGTGCTACCTGGTTCTTGCCATATTTTTCTACTACGTAATCAATTACTTTTTGTCTTCCTTCGTCATCAAAGTCGGTATCTATATCCGGCATCGATTTGCGGTCGGGATTCAAAAATCTTTCAAACAGCAGATTGTATTTGATCGGGTCAATATTGGTAATTCCGGTACAATAAGCTACCACACTGCCGGCAGCCGATCCCCTGCCCGGACCGATATATACGTTTCGTTCCCGCCCGGCTTTGATAAAATCACTAACGATCAGGAAGTAACCGGCAAAACCCATCATTTTGATAGTGAATAATTCAAACTCGATCCGCTCTTTTATTTCTGGGGTTAATTCCGTGTAACGCCTGGCAGCGCCTTCGTAGGTTATATGCTTCAGGTATTCCCATTGGTTCTGCGATTCGGGAGACACTTTGTATTTGCCAATGGTTTCTTCCTTGGTATGCAACTGAAATCTTTTTTCAATCGGGAAGTTGGGAAGTAAAATATCCCGGGTGAGATTCAATAACTCCACTTTATCCACTATCTCATTCGTATTATCAATCGCTTCGGGCAGGTCGCTGAAGACCTGGCTCATTTCTTCCGTTGTTTTAAAATAAAATTGGTCGTTCGGAAATGCAAAGCGGCGGTCTTTTACATGAATATCATCATCATTAAAATCCCGCAGGGCCGGTGTCGATATTTTTTCCCCGGTATTGATGCACAGTAAAATATCATGGGCATTGAAATCATCCCGTTCCACATAATGCGAATCATTACTGGCAATAATTTTTACCTGGTATTTCCCGGCCAGTTTCACCAGCACGTCATTCACCTTATCCTGATCGGCCATACCATGGCGCTGCAACTCCACATAAAAATCTTCCTGGAAAACATTCAGCCACCATTTGAATTCATTTTCCCCTTCGGCTTCACCTTTTTTTAAGATGGCCTGCGGCACAGAAGCCCCGAGACAACAGGTGGTGGCTATCAATCCTTCATGATATTTTAAAATAAGTTCCTTATCGATCCGGGGATATTTGCCATACATGCCTTCCACATAACCGAGCGAGGTAAGTTTGATCAGGTTTTTATAGCCCACTTCGTTCTTTGCCAGCAGTATCTGGTGGTGGCGTTTGTCTTTTAGTTCTTTGGTAAATGTTTTTTGATGACGGGTTTCGGTAATGTAAAATTCGCAACCAACAATGGGTTTTATTTTCACCTTACCACTTTCATCCCTGTTCTTATAGGCTTCAGCAACAAATTCAAAAACGCCGAACATATTTCCATGATCGCTGATGGCCAATGCCGGCATGCCATCTTTGATCGCTTTCTTATAAAGGTTCTGAATTGAAGCGGCGCCATCTAATAATGAAAACTGTGTATGTACATGGAGATGGGAAAATTTCATGCTCACGGTCCTTTATTTCTTATTAAATGTGTAAATACTTATCGAACCACTGCTGTAACTGCACACCCAGGCTTCCAGTTTTGTTTCATTTTCAAATATATCCACACCAACCGGGTGGCCACCACAGGGCAAAGATGCCACTTTCTCAAAGTTGTCCGCATTGATTTTGTACACATCAACAAAATCACTGGTGTAGCAGGTAACAAAGATGAACTTATGGTTTTTGGATAATACAATCGTTCGTGGCTGTGCATGGGTTTTAGTGGTAAATAACGATTGACCTGAAGCCACATCAATACAGGCAATGGTGCCAAGACTATTATAAGAAACAAATAAATGTCCGCTGGTGTCCATCACAATATGCCGGGGGCTGCTCCAGACATTCAGGATGCTTTCGCTTTTCCAGGTGTTATTGTTTACTACGTTCAGGCTGGCACCACCCATAATGGCAATATAGGATTTCTGATTTTTATCATCTACCGCAATACCTCTGGGGATGGCGGATACAGGAATGGTGCTGATCACTTTTCCAAAAGGATATGCTGCAGCATTCATTTCCAAAATACTGGTTGTTCTGGAATGCCAGTTACTGACCAGTAAGAATTTACTATCGGAAGTTCTTGAAATTACTTTCGGCGTTTTACCTGTTTCAATCAGGGGCACTCTGAAAGAGTCCCGTTTATCACTACCCGGGTAGATAACCGTCACCGGTTTTGTTTTTTGCCCGGGGGATGCAGGGCCGGAATTTTTTGTAAGATCATTTATCCAGATCGGCACAATGCCTTCCGCATTATGTAAGGATACCCAAAGAATGGAATCTCCGTGACTAAAACAGGCTTCTACCGGTTTTTCCTGGTAGGAAGCAATGGGGCGGCTTTTGTTATAATCCCATCCCATTCCTCTTGTCGGGGTAAATTTAAATTCACGGTTTATTTTTCTGGATGCCTGGTCAAATTCATATACGCTCATGCCTTCCAGGTTCATAGCATATAATTTTGTCCCCGAAGAATTGAAAATAACAGATTTGGTGCCACCGGCAGCTGCCAGGGTTTCCTTTTTTTCAAATGATATTTCTGAATAAGGCGTGGAAGGCTTGACAGGGGGGATAGTATCCATTCTCCTGTTCATCAATGTATCAACTGTGATATTCCGGGTTCCGCCCGAGCTATCACACCCGGTGCTTAAAAACAACAAGGAAAGTAAATAAAAGAGGGTTTGCATAATGGTCTTGTAATTACCAATAATAAGTAAATAATTGCATCCCGCAATTGGCAGAATTCACACAATATTCACAGTGTGTTAGCAATTCTAAACCACTTAGTTACAGTAGGTTAGTCCCCGGGCAATTTTATCCCTTGTAAAACGTTTTAGTTTTGTGGTTTTTTTGAAAATTTAGCTTTATTTTTGCCCACTTCCATTAGGGAAAAAATAAGGATTGTTTTTTTTGTTGCTTCGGCTGGTAAAATAACGATCAGCATTTTTTAAAAACCCCATGAAATCATCCTAAAAAGAAAGACGTAATGGTTAAACAGTTATTGCCAGCAATCATAGTGGTGTTTTTTTTGAGCAGTTGTTCTTCGTTCAAATCGTTGAATTTTACCAGCAATAAGCAGGTAGGATTATTGCCTGAGCCTGTTTCCCAAAATAAATTTATTGATAATATTTCTGTTACACCTTCGACTACGGTTGACAAAACCACAGTACGAACAGAAACACAGGTCACTCTGGAAACAACCCGCGGGATCAATATTGTTGAGACTCCTGCTGAAAAAAAGGAGTCCGATCTGCTGACAGAATTAATGGAAAGCCGGAAACCAGTGCTGGAAGCTGCTTCATCTGTTCAATTGAAATATGCTATTCTGTTAAATACGGAAGTTGAATCTTTGCCCAGTAAAACATTGCTGGAAAAAGTGGATGACTGGTATGGCGTTCATTATCGTACCGGTGGTAATACGAAAACCGGAGTTGATTGTTCCGGGTTTACTGTAGCGGTATATGCAGCCGTATATGGTCTGATGATCCCCCGCGTTTCTCATGAACAATACAGGACAAGCCGTAAAATATCCACCACCGAATTACAGGAAGGCGATCTGGTTTTTTTTAATACCCGGGGCAGAGGTGTATCTCATGTGGGTATTTATCTCGGCAATAACAAATTCATCCATGCGTCTGTTTCCAAAGGGGTGATGGTGAATGGCCTGTTTGAGCCTTATTATCTCCAGCGTTATGTGGGTGCCGGAAGAATTGACGACAAACAAATTGTCAGCAATTAATCTTTTTTTATTCCTATTTTTTTTTGGAGCGTTCGTATCACCGGTTGAATATCGGGTGATAGTTTCAGGTACAGGGTTCCCGATACATAAAGCAACAGGAAAACCAGGCTGCGCAGCGTCATGCCAACTATTCCATGCAGGTTCATAAATGCAAAATAACAAATGCCATAACAGGCGGCTGCAAGAAGCAGCGTATACAGGCTTTGCATAGTGAGCGGGAAGAGCCTGAATTTTTTCCAAAGGAAAAGGATGCGGATGCCGTTATAAATAGTGATGGAGATCATCGTGGCTATGGCCGGTCCAATAATGCCATATTGTTTGGTAAGAATATAGGTCAGGGGCAGCATGAAGGCCAGTAATAACATCCCGCTTAACAATTCAAATTTCCAGTGCGTGGAAGTGGTAATGATCTGCGCATTGACGCCAGTGCCCATATCAATAATATTGGTCAATCCCAGTATAAAGAAGACACCTGCGGCCTCCAGGTAAACAGGTTTTATCCCAAACGTATGAATGCCATCCTGGAAATTCATCCAGATAAGTAAAAAAATGGCACAGGCAAAAATCAGTTGGTTGATAGAAGAGCGCTGGTATACTTTTTTCAGCAACGCCATATTTTTATCCTTCCAGGCTTTCGATAAATGAGGGATGGAGGCTGAAATAATGCCCCGTTGCGGTGCCTGGATGATACTGGTCATAATAGTGGCCAGCCCGAAGATGCCGGCTTTATCAAGACCATTGTCCAGTACAGAAGCGATAACGAATGTATCAAAGACCTTGGAAAGCGTCAGGATCAGTGTGGCACCATACACAAAAGAGCAAAGCGCCATAATCTTTTTTAAAAAGCGCCTGCTGACCTTGCTCACTTTAAAAGTGAAGTGAATTTTTTTGGTATAAACCAGGTAGGCCAGCAAACTGATAGCGATACCCGGATAGGTAAATGAAAAAAGTTTGATAAAAAGACTGAAGTCGGGAATTAACTGCGTTGCAAACAAAACGATCAGCCCGGTGGTAAATAATCGCCACTGGACCTCCCGGAAAAAATTAGTAAGAACGGATTTATGCAGGCTCCAGGCAAAAGCTTCCAGCACGGAATAAATAGTGAGACCAAGTCCCAGCGGGAATATCCAGTAATAATAGCTAACAAATTGCGGCGCATTGGTGCCGAATTTTTTTATCACAAGATGCTTCAATGCCAGCCCGGCGATCATCACGAAAATATACCCAACCGTACTCACCAGCAAGGCCCAGGTTATCATATCATTCTTTGACGGGGGAAGATGGTCGTTGTAATACGGATGAAATTTAAAAATAAACGACGGCATAGCCAGTGCAGCAAATGCGGCCATCATAGTAGCAATAGCAATAAAAATGGTGGTCAGACCGTATTCCGCTTCTGTAAAAATTCCCTGGCGGGTAAAAAAATAAGTATTTATTAAACCGACAGCAAAGCCTGTATAAATTACCAGGGAGGAAATAATACTTTGCCGGCGGATATTGCTCATATCATAAAGATAAGAGGGGAATGGCAAGCGGCAAGTGCCGTCATTCTGTTTTCTTTAAGCTGATGTAGTAATTTTTGCTGATATCCATATTGTAATTCAATGGCACGTCAAAGTTTTGCCACACAGTTTTAGGATAAATGACGAATGGTCTTCCACCCATTAATTGTACAGGCATATTAAAACCATCTATACAATTTACCCAACGGTATGAGATTTTTCTTCCTTTCATTTTATATTCAAGGACAGGAATTTTAATTGTTCGTAAATACTGGTCAAAGATTTTAGACAGGTCTTTCTGGGATACTCTGGAGAAATAGGCTTCCACATCTTTTGAATCCACCGTCTGGTGATAATAATCTTTATTCAATCCTCTCAGTATCTTTCTGAAAACGGAATCATTATTAATAACCTGCCGGATCGTATGTAAAAGATTGGCTCCTTTATTATACATATCATTGCTGCCTTCCTGGTTTACGTCATAGTGCCCGATCAGCGGTTTGTTGTTGGAAATATTTTTGCGGATACCCTGCACATATTCATCAGCTGCTTTTTTGCCGTATTGATATTCTACAAATAAGGCTTCAGCATACATGGCAAATCCCTCATGTATCCACATGTCCGCAATATCATTGGTAGTGATATTATTGGCAAACCATTCATGGGCGCTTTCATGAACAATAATGTAATCCCATTTCAGACCCCAACCGCTGCCGGAAAGATCACTTCCGAGGTAGCCATTCAGGTAATGGTTGCCATAAGCCGTGGCACTCTGGTGTTCCATACCGAGGTGTGATGATTCCACCAATTTATAGCCATCTTCAAAAAAAGGAAAGGGGCCAAACCAATACTCAAATGCTTTCAGCATGGGTTTTACATCACGGCCAAATTGTTTTTTTGCTTTTCCCAGGTTATAATCAAGTACCCAATAATCCAGGGAAAGGTTTTTCCCCGTTTCGCTCATAAAATTGTCTGCGAAGTGAACATACTTGCCGATGTAAGGAACGATGTTATAATTATTGATCGGGTTTTTCACTTGCCAGGTATATAACAGCGTACCGTCTTTCTGATCGTCTTTTGAATACAACCTGCCGTTAGAAACCGCAACAAGTGAATCAGGAACTCTTACCTGTATCAATGCGCCCTGGTCGGGTTCATCACTTTGATGGTCTTTACAGGGATACCATACACTGGCACCCAGTCCCTGGCAGGCTACCGACATCCAGGGCCGGCCCAGGTCATCGTTTTTCCAGATCCAACCTCCATCCCAGGGCGGATTTACGGCTTCGCGGGGAAGACCCTGGAAATAAATTTTTATACTGTGCAGGGTTACCGGTACATGGCGTTGCAAAGCGGTTTTGGCAGAAATAAAATTGAAACTGCCAAAATCTATGATATAAACATTGCCCTTTCGGGTAAAAGATGTTACACTTTTATTATTGAAAATAATACTGTCAATAACCATCGGCTGCTGCAGGTCGATCTGCATTTTTTTATACGGGCCATCGCTGTTTATATCAAAACCGATCTGGTTCCAACCACGGATCATTTTTTTTTTGAAATCCGGGGCTACATAAATATTATAGGATACAACATTCCACCAGGCCCGTTCCGGGGTTATGCTTCCCCGGAGGGTATCCTCGTGTGAGAATTTTTCTTTACGATTGAGGGGCTGGGCATTGGAGGATTGAAAAAGAAAAAAGGAAAAAATTATAAGGTATGATGACCGGGCAATGTATTTCACGGAGATTTGCTTTGTTGCTGTAAATTTAAGCTTTGATAACTAAGATGAAAGTTAAAAGTGTTTGCATAAAAATAATTTGCGGGTTCGGGATTGCCTGGGCGATTTCGGGCTGCTATAACAAAAAGAACAGTGAGGGGAATATTTTTCACTATAATGAATTCAACGGGATATCTTCTCTGGATCCGGCCTTTGCCAAAAGCCAGTCAACCATGTGGGCGGCACACCAATTGTACAACACCCTGGTGGAGATTGATGACAGCCTGCACATCATTCCCTCCCTGGCGAAAAGCTGGGATGTTTCTGCAGACCGGATGTCATTCACCTTTCATTTACGGGATGATATTTACTTTCATGACGATGATGTTTTTGCCGGAGGTAAAGGAAGAAAGCTGACAGCAAAAGATGTGGCCTACAGTTTTTCCCGGATCATCGATAAGCAAACAGCCAGCCCGGGATCATGGATATTTAACCGTAAGGTGGATACGATACAACCGTTTACAGCTATCGATGATACCACCTTTCAATTAAAACTTCTGCGTCCTTATATTCCGATACTGGGTATTATTTCCATGCAGTATTGTTCCATTGTGGCGAAAGAAGCTGTGGAGAAATATGGAACCGAATTCCGCCGGCATCCCGTGGGTACCGGACCGTTTCAATTTATTGACTGGGAAGAAGGACAGGCATTGGTATTAAAAAAAAATCCGGCGTATTTTGAAAAAGATGAAGCCGGAAACCGATTGCCTTACCTGGACGGAATAAAAGTTTCTTTTTATGACAGTAAGGCCACAGAGTTTTTATTGTTCCGGCAAAAGCAACTGGAGTTTATAAATGATATCGAAGCCTCCTTTAAAGATGAAGTGCTGACCAAAAAAGGAACGCTCCGGAAAGACTGGGAAGGGAAAATTGAATTGCAGGTAAATCCTTATCTCAATATAGAATACCTTGGTATTCTCGTTGATTCAACAAACGACCTGGTAAAAAATTCACCGATGCGGTTCAAAAAGATCCGGCAGGCGGTTAATTATGGATTTGATCGTAGGAAAATGGTATTATATCTCCGCAATTCTTTGGGTACACCTGCTGAATCAGGATTTGTACCCCTGGGTCTGCCATCCTTTGATTCATCCGTAGTAAAGGGATATTCTTATAACCCCGCTAAAACAAAACAATTACTGGCAGAAGCCGGTTACCCGGGTGGTAAAGGACTACCTGTTGTAAAACTGCTGACCATTGCTATTTATGCAGACATGGCAAATTTTATCGCCAAACAGTTGGAAGAATCCGGTATCCCCGTTCAGGTGGATGTGGTACAAAAGGCCTTGCTTTTGACCATGACCTCCAGTTCCACGGCTGCATTCTTCCGGGGAAGCTGGATCGCGGATTACCCGGATGCAGAAAATTATTTATCCGTTTTTTATTCTAAGAATCCGGCACCTCCCAACTACACGCGGTATAAGAGTGCCGCATTTGACGCCGCTTTTGAAAAAGCCATTAAAGAAGATAATGATTCGCTCCGGTATAAATTATACCAGCAAGCCGACCAGATCATGATTGACGATGCACCGGTAGTCCCCTTGTGGTATGATAAAGTAGTGAGATTGGTACAGCCTGAAATAGCCGGCTTTCCACCCAATGCACTTAACCTGCTTGAATTGCGGAGGGTGCGGTTAAAAAAATAAAGAGGCTGTCTCGAAAGCCAGCAAATTTGTCACATTGAGTTTATCGAAATGCGTACAAATTTCTGGTCAATCATTATCATATTTCGCCATAGCTCAATATGACAAAGATTGACCCTTTTAAGACAACCTTATTTTTCTAATGTTTTAATTTATCCTTAAACACTTTTCTGAATTTGTCCAGCTTGGGCCGGATAACTATTTTGCAATAAGGATTTGCGTTTTCATTATTTTCAAAATATTGCTGGTGATAATCTTCTGCCGGGTAGAATTTGGTGAAAGCAGTTATTTCCGTAACGATCGGTTTGTCAAATGCCCCGCTTTTATCCAATGCGATTTTATATTTTTCTGCTTTTTCTTTTTGTTCCGCGCTATGATAAAAAACACCACTCCGGTATTGTGTGCCGGCATCTGCGCCCTGGCGGTTTAATGAGGTAGGGTCATGGGTCTCCCAGAACACAGCCAGTAATTCATCAAAAGTAATTTTCGACGGATCATATTCAATTTGCAAACATTCTGCATGACCGGTTTCTCCACTACAAACCTGTTTGTAGGTAGGGTTTTCAATTTGCCCGCCGGTATAGCCGGAAGTAGCGCTGATAACACCTTCCAGTTCTTCAAAAATGGCCTCGGTACACCAGAAGCAGCCATTGGCGAATGTCGCGATCTCTGTCTTGCCCGGAGCGGATAGGTCTGTTTGTTCTGACATTGTATGGTTGTTTATATTTTGTGTGGTCATTGAATGGGTTGGTGATTTTTGTGCACAGGAAACCAATGTGATAAGCCCGATGATTATTGTTGCCAATGTTGTCTTCATATCTGGATATTTTTTTCCGGTTTGTAAATTTCGTGCAATCTACGATAAGAAGAACCGGGTTCTTTGTCATATAGCTGCCAAAATATACCTTTTGAGAAACCGTTAACAACACTAATAACAAAGGGAGCCTGAAAAGGTTTGTTAATACATTTAGCGACTATCAGTTTGTCGCAAACTGCCGTGCTTTCTGTGCCCGCTGTGGTTTCTTTTTAACCACAGCGGGCACGGCGATACACAGCGAAAGCACAAAATTTTACATTAGTCGGTATCAGTTTCAAATATGCGGGTAGTCATTTTTTACCTGCCAAAAGGCGGGATTGACTTTTTTTGCCTGCCTGCCGGTAGGCAGGTTACTTTTTTGCGTCAAAGCCTGCCCCGTTTTTCTCGGGGGCAAAAAAGTAAAAACCAACCCTATATCGAATTTGAGTATATAATCCTAAATCCTTTACAATTAACTTCGCTGGCTAAATCAACCCGGTATTTTTCGAACTAACCATTATGAAACTTTTTCCCGCATCTGCTTCTGTTCAACTTGAATTTACTAAAATAAAAGATCTGCTGGCAAACCATTGCCAGACCGAATATGCCCTCGCAAAGGCTCAGGAGCTCCGTATTCATACCCGTAAAGAATTTGTAGAAACCGAATTAAAACAAAGTCATGAATACCGTCAGCTGGTGGTAAACGGCATTTATTTTCCCAATGATGTTATCCTGAACCTATCCCGCGAATTAAAACTGCTTTCCATTCCCGGAGCCGTATTAAGTGCAGCAGAACTACAGCAAATAAGAAAACTGGCAGAGAGTATTGAAAAAATATTTCGTTGGTTTGATGCCGAAAGAAAAATGGCTTACGAAGCACTTGCAAAAGTTATCAGTGGCACCTACTATGAAAAAAAGATCGCGGTTTTGATCAATGATGTGCTGGATGAATTTGGCCAGGTGAAAGATAATGCCTCCGAAGATTTGAAAAATATCCGGATGAGTTTGTACCGGAAACGCAATGAATTACGGCGGCTTTTTGATAAGCTGGTGACAAAGCTGAATAAACAAGGTCACCTGGCAGAGATCGAAGAAAGTTTTATGAATGGCCGCCGCGTGCTGGCGGTATTTGCCGAACAAAAGAGAACCGTAAAAGGAATTCTGCATGGAGAAAGTGACAGCCGCAAAACGGCCTTTGTAGAACCTGAGGAAACGATCGAGTTGAATAACAGGATCTATGAATTGGAAAGTGATGAACAAAAAGAAGTTTACCGGATTTTAAAGGAATTAACTGCACAGTTATCCGGATATGCTTCCTTACTCTCCGCCTGGCATGAGGTAACCGGTGAATTTGATTTTATAAGGGCAAAAGCAAAACTTGCGGCTGAAATAAAGGGGGAATACCCGGCAGTTACGGATAAAGCGCATGTTCACCTTGTAGAAGCGTATCATCCTTTATTATACCTCTATAATCAACGGTCCGGAAAGCCAACGATCCCGGTTACAATTACCCTCGATGATGTGCAACGCATTTTAGTTATCAGTGGTCCGAATGCAGGAGGCAAAACAGTGACCATGAAAACCGTTGGACTGCTCCAGATGATGGTGCAAAGTGGTTTGCTGGTGCCTGTTCATCCGTCCTCGCAGTTTGGAATTTTCAAGCAACTGATGATCCATATCGGCGATACCCAAAGTATCGAATTTGAGCTGAGTACCTACAGCAGTCATTTATTGCACATGAAATATTTCATGGAAGAGGCCAATGGCCGTACTTTGTTTTTTATTGATGAATTGGGAAGCGGGAGTGACCCTAACCTCGGTGGCGCTTTTGCCGAAGTTATTTTGCAGGAGCTGGTGAAAAAACATGCATTTGGAATAATAACCACGCATTATCTCAATCTGAAAATAATGGCGGGAAAAACCCCGGGTATCCTGAATGGAGCCATGGCTTTTGATGAAAAGAATTTGCGGCCATTATATAAACTGGTAACCGGCAAACCGGGCAGTTCCTATACTTTTTCAATTGCAGAAAGGATCGGGTTGGATAAAAATCTGATCAACCGGGCACGGTTGCTCGTAGATGAAAACCATTTCAGGCTGGATAAATTATTGAACCGGACCGAACAGGATTTACAGGATATTCAGCAGAAAGAAAAAGGGCTGCATAAATTGCTAAAGGAAAATGAGAAATTAAAAAAGGAAATGCAGGAAACGATCGGGAATGAAAAGCATCAGCAGCAGGTAGAACTGCTGCGGGAACAGAACCGTGTGGCTGAAGACCGGTTTGCTTATTTGAAAGATATGGAACGGAAACTGAAGCAACTGATGATCGATTGGCGCAAAGAAGAGAATAAGAATAAAGTGATCAAACAGATGGAAGCGCTTCTTTTCAGAAAAAATGAGCAGAAAACTGTCAGCAGGATGCAAAAGAAGATTGATTCAAAATTCCAGGAGATCGGCGGCGAAATAAAAATGGGTGATACAGTGAAAATGAAAAAGAATCACCAGGTGGGCGTAGTGATAGAACTGAGGGGAAAAAGAGCGGTTGTGAAAATCGGGTTATTGCCGATGCAGGTGGATGTAAATGATCTGGTCGTGGTGAAGGAAAAAAAAGAGGGTGAGAATTAGATAAAACAAAATTTTTAACCGGACAACGGAAATCTGTTCCGTTGTATAGCCGGAACGGAGTTCCGGCTTCCATAAAAAAAGCGAAGCCTTACGGGGCTTCGCTGTGTATTTAACGAGTGTGTAAGTCAGCTGTTGATATAACTCTGAAGATGATTGATGGTTTCTTTCTGTGCAAGAATGGTTTCTTTAACCACATCACTCATCGAAATAATACCGGTGAGTTTATTACTGGCATCAAATACCGGCATATAGCGGATATTTTTTGTCGTCATCAATTGCATACAATGTTCAATACTGTCCGATGGTTTTACAGAAGGTATTTCTGTTGACATGATTTCCGATACCAGGGTGTCCGTAGAATTTTTTCCTTTTAATATTACTTTGCGTGAATAGTCCCGTTCGGTCATTATTCCAAGATAGTTGTCCTGTTGCATTACTACTACGGATCCGATATTCTTATCAGCCATGATGGTTAATGCTTCCGACACGGTGGTATCCGGGGATACCGTAACTGAAGGAAAGTTTTTCCGGGCTAGCACAACAGACACATTATTCATATCCTGAAAGTTTCCGTATAAATCTACGAAAAGAAACAACCCACCCAAAAACTATTTCTTCTTTTCGGGCAGTTGCGCAATCATTTTACCGGCAATCCCGGAACTGAACATCAGCAGGACCACAGAAATGGCAAATAAAGTGGTGCCGTTTTCCAGTCGGGAAACAATTATGGTGGAATCAAATTTCATATTCAGTATCAGCACGGCTACCACAAAGACATCCAGCATGGACCATTTATTAATGATCTCCAGGACGGTACTGAAAAAAAGATGACGGGGTAGTTTTCCACCCAGCAAGGTGAAAAAAAGAAAAATATATTTAATGACGGGGAAGATAATGGTAAAAAAAAGTAAGAGCAAGCCAACAAAGACTTCTCCCTGGTCAAAAAAATACCGGAAGGAAGTGCTGATATAGATATACTCCTTTTTAAGTGTGAACGGCCCGATGCCATATCCGGTTTGCAGTAACGGATACACAAAACCTCCGGCAAAGAAAATAACTGATGCAACCAGCAGGATGATGGCGGTTCCTTTCCGGTTGTCATTATTTTTCATACAGGTAAGATATAAAAGATGCATCAAAAAATCAGTTTCATAATAATTGTTGGGATGATATTATTTGCTATTAAGAAACCCAAAAATCGGGATCGAATAAAAATGTGGAATAACCAAAAAAAATCAGTTTTATTCTTGTAATAAATTTTTCAAAATCAATTTTGCCGGTAGCCTCCGCAAAGCTATTTTTGCCGCGGAGAGATGGCAGAGCGGTCTAATGCGGCGGTCTTGAAAACCGTTGACTCAAAAGGTCCGGGGGTTCGAATCCCTCTCTCTCCGCAAAACGGATCCCCCGCTGGGGGATTTTTAGTTTGTCAGCCCGGAAAATGAAACAGCTGAAAACCCTCCATATCTATTTCTGGAAATACCGGGTGCGCCTTGGAATAGGCGTGCTGTTTATTTTCTTATCCAACTATTTTAACGTACTGACTCCGCAGGTAACCGGTTTTGTAATTGAATTGGTTCAAAAATCACTGGCCCTGCCCGGTTATAAAACTCCGGACAGGCAGCCCGACTATGATGCGCTGGTAGACCGGTTTATCAGCAGTGTGAACGGTCATGATTTTTCAACAAGTAAAGTGGTGGCCTTATGCGGTATCACCATTTTAATACTGGCCCTGTTACGCGGGTTTTTTCTTTTCCTGATGCGGCAGACCATTATTGTTATGAGCCGTCATATAGAATATGATCAGAAGAATGAGATCTATGATCATTATCAGAAATTGGACACGGCTTTTTATAAAACACACAATACCGGCGACCTGATGAACCGGATCGCTGAGGATGTAAGCCGTGTAAGGATGTTTACCGGTCCGGCTATTATGTACCTGGCCAACCTGGTCGCAATTATTTCACTCAGTGTTTTTTTTATGCTGAAAAGGGATGCTGAACTTACCCTCTATGTATTATTACCCTTACCTATCCTGGCGATCACTATTTATTTTGTAAATAATACCATTAATAAAAAAAGCGAAAAGATACAAGAGTCACTTTCTGATCTCACCACCAATGCACAGGAATCCTATTCGGGGATCCGGGTGATAAAATCATTCGTACAGGAAAAAGCGATGCTCGGGTTTTTTACAAAAAACAGCGAAGCCTATAAAAAGAATGCCATCGGGCTTGCCAAAGTAGAAGCTGTTTATTTTCCTTCGATCACGTTGCTGATCGGGTTGAGTACTTTGATCACCATCATGATTGGTGGTTTACATCATATCAGCAACCCGGAGAAAACCAACCTGGCAACTATTCTGGAATTTGTGATGTATGTAAATATGCTCACCTTCCCGGTAAGTGCCATCGGATTAACCGCCAGCATGATCCAACGGGCAGCAGCTTCTCAAAAAAGAATAAATGAATTTCTGCAAACTGTACCCAGCATCCGGAATCCGGCGGATGCAGTTGCCATTCAGTTGCAGGGAAATATAAAATTCCGGGAAGTGAATTTCACTTATCCGCATACAGGTATTCAATCACTGAAAAATTTTACACTGGATATACGCAATGGGGAGAAAGTGGCCATCGTTGGCAGAACGGGTAGTGGCAAGTCAACCGTTGCACAATTATTATTGCGGATGTATGAAGCTACGGATGGAATGATCGAACTGGATGGAATTGACATAAGAAAGATTGATCTGAAAACCTTGCGGGAGCAGATCAGCTATGTGCCCCAGGATGTTTTTTTATTCAGTGAAACGGTGGAAAATAATATCAGCTTTGGGATGCCAAACACGGAACACAGTGAAGTAATTACTGCCGCTACAAAAGCAAGTGTAGACAAAGAGATTGCCGGATTCGCATATCAATACAATACGATGATCGGGGAGCGGGGGGTAACACTCAGCGGCGGACAAAAACAACGGATATCCATAGCCCGTGCGTTGGTAAAAAAACCCGGCCTGGTTATTTTTGATGATTGCCTCAGTGCTGTGGATGCCCGGACAGAAAAAGAAATTATCGGTAACCTGAATGACTACCTGCAGGATAAAACAGCCATTATCATTACGCACCGCATATTCACCTTATTCAATTTTGATAAGATAATCGTCCTGGAGGACGGGTTTATTGTTGAGCAGGGAACGCACCACCAATTATTATCAATACCAGGTGGATATTATGCCGGATTGTATGCACGACAACAGGAACAAGAGGATAGTAATGAGTCGAACTCCGAACCCGATAGCTATCGGGTCCGAACTCCGAACTCTGAACTTGGCCTCAAGACTCCGTTTGGCCGTTTAAAAAACATCTATATATTTGTGATATCCAAAACAAAAGCTATTTCTTAACTGCTAAAAATTTATCAAGTGGCGTACGAGAATAATGACAAGAAACTGGAGAGCATTTACAGCAAACGTATCCGTGCAGGGAAAAGACGGACTTATTTTTTTGATGTACGGGCAACCCGGGGTAATGATTATTACCTGACCATTACCGAAAGCCGTAAAAGGTTTGATGATAACGGGTATGACCGGCATAAAATATTCCTGTATAAAGAAGATTTCAACAAGTTCATCCGGGCTTTAGGCGAGGCCATAGATTATGTAAAAACTGACCTGATGCCCGATTTTGATTTTGACGCCTTTAATCATGATGAAAATCCTGAAGAAGGTAATCCGGGTGAAAGTGCCCCGGTAACCGGTTCGGTTGCGGAGGTTTCTGTGGAAATGGAAAAACCGGCAGAACCGGCAGAGCCCAGTCCTGTGGCGGAAAGCAGCAATGCAGCAGCGGCTGGTGACCCGGAAGAAGCAGATAAATGGTAAACAGGCAATTTATTTTTTATTGGTATTCTAAAAAAAATTAACTTACAACCCGGATTCCGGACGGTACCAGTATGGCTGGTAATAATCAATCATTAAAATCTCTATTATGCAACCAAAATTTACGCAACTAAGATTGGGGTCTTTCTGTACAAAAATCATTGCTATCGCTTTGATTTTTTCAGCTTCCACTCAAATTTCTTTTGCCCAAAAAAATCAGGCAAAACAACCAAACCAGGTAAATGAGAACATCCTGAGTTTATTTGAAAAGCAAAAATTAGATAGAAGCATTAAGGCCTTGCCTCAAGCAAAAAATGCTAAAGCATCAAATAAACAAACTGATAATGATGCTGGTCTGCCTAACAGGGCAATATCTTACCTGGCAAATAATCCACAAGGTATTTGTACTACTTTCACTGGAACATTAGCTGCAGGAGATGCCACATTGCCCGGTCCAAGGATGTTCAGGGACGGTGTTCCATCTACATGTGCTGCTCCAAAACCCTGTCCTGCTACTTCCGGTGCAGCAGGTAATTGGTATGATACATATACTTTTATTAACCCGTCTGCAGCTGCACAGTGTGTAACCATTGATTTTACAAACACAAGTGCAAATACGTTTGCGCATTTTGTTTCTGCATATCTGGGTAGCTTTACCCCTGCAAATCTTTGCACCAATTACCTGGCAGACCAGGGAGGAAGTGCTGCGGCCGGTGGGAATGCAGTTTTTTCTTTTACCCTCCCAGGATCTGCGACAATGGTTTTATGTGTAATGGGTGTAACTGTTGGCACGGGGGGAACTTATACAATGACCGTAGATGCGCCAGTAGGTTGCGGAGCAGCACCACCATGTAGCTGGTCTGCTTCTACAGTTTCCCCGGTTTCTATTCTTGACCAGGCTTGTGTTACCGTAGGATCTAATCTTTATAGTTTTGCAGGTGTAGGCACTGGTGCTGTTATTGCCACCTCTAATAAATTTGATGGAACCGTCTGGACTCCAATTGCTCCAACTCCACAGCCCCTCGAATATCCGGGTGGTTGTACAGATGGAACAAATATTTACCTCTTGGGTGGTGCTTCAAGCGTTGGTACACCTCTAACTACACTATATAGGTATAATGTGGCCGCAAATACATATACCACGCTGGCACCATTCTCAGTTGGCGTATGGAATACAGCCGCTGTTTATTTAGGCGGTAAGATCTATAAAATTGGTGGTACCGGTCCCGGAACTGCTTCTACAAATGCTGTGGAGATTTATGATATTGCCAGCAACACCTGGACTGCAGGTGCTCCTTATCCTGTGGCTGCGAGTTTTATCAGCGCCATTCAGTTGGGAGGCTTTATTTATACAGCGGGAGGAAATGCCAGTGGAACCGAACAGACAAAAACTTATCGGTATGATCCGGTAGCAAATAGCTGGAACGATGCGGCTATTGCAGATCTTTCTGCAACCCGTTGGGGTGCTGCATCTGGTTTCTATAACAATTCATTTCTTTTGGCTGGTGGATATAGCGCAGCTGCTATTTCCAATACCGTTGTTGCCTGGGATCTGGCAACCAATACCTGGTCAGCCCTTCCCAATATGACAACTGCCACTGCCCGTGTAGGTGGTGCAGTTCTTGGCCCAGCTATGTATGTGGTTGGTGGCCGTACAATTGCTTCGTCTGGTTTTAACGGATCAACTCAAAACCAAAGATTATTCTGTATACCTCCAACACCTTGTGCGGGTGCTCCTGCTCCGGGCAATACATTAGCTAGCCCTAATCCGGTTTGTTCTGGCACAGGTTTTACATTGTCTTTACAAAACAATCCTTTTGTAAGCGGATTCACTTACCAGTGGCAGAAATCTGCTACAGGTGTTGCGGGTTCCTACACAGATATTGTAGGTGCTACCAGCATAACCTATTCAGGCACCCAGACCGGGGCTACCTGGTATCGGTGTAATGTAACCTGTACGCCAAGTGCACTTACTACGGCTTCTACTCCGGTATTGCTGGCAGATGGACAGGGTGTGTTTACTTCACAACCCGCCAGTACATCTACACAGTGCAGCGCTAATGCTACTTTCAGCTTCACAGCCACCGGTGCTTCTTTGGTTTATGGATGGGAATACAGGATCACTCCTGCAAGCCCCTGGTTAACGGTTACCAATGGTGCTCTTTACTCGGGTGCTACTACAACCACGTTAACCATTACCGGTGCAGCCAGCACGATGAATGGTTACCAGTACAGGGGATTGATATCCGGTCCTTGTACAGCGGTTGATTTTTCTAACGTAGCTACATTAACGGTCACACCGCTAGTTGCATCAGTTAATATATCGAGTGCAACAATTTGTACAGGTACTATTCAGCAGTTGACGCTGACCAATGCGACTTCAGCGACTACGACTACATTCGCTTCAGCTACTCCTTTAAATATTCAGATTCCTGATTTGACCGGACCACCAGCTTCTTCTGCTCCAGTAGTAGAAGCCGGTATTAATCATACCATACCGGTTGCACTGCCTCCTGGTGCCCAGGTTTTCCAGATCGATGTTAAGGTGAACATTTCACATACGTATGCCTCCGACCTGAAGCTTGTATTAAAGAACTCAACAACGAACCAGGTAATAAACCTGTTCTATCATAAATCCGGAGCACAAACTGCCGGCGCGAATTTTACGAATACAATTATTAGTTCTGCTGGTACTTTACGTTTCAGCGCTGTTGCCCCACCGTTTACAAATACATTCAGAGCAGACCTGGAATTGAATCCTGGATCCTATGGGGATGCTGGCGGTGCAGGTCCTACAGCCTTTCAACCTACTACCAATTCATGGAGTACGTTATGGGGTGGTGTTAACCAGGGAACTGGAAACTGGACCTTAGCTATTTGTGATGCACCTGAGTGGGCTGGTGATATCGGATCATTGATAAACTGGTCAATGGATATCACTTATGGAGCTCCTGCATCAGGTATCTGGTCACAGTCATCTCCTGCAACACCTCCGAATACCATGTTTACTGACCCGGCTGCTACAGTGGCTTATGTTGCAGGTTCTCTTGCAAACACCATTTATGTTAAGCCAACAGTAAATAGTGTGTATTGTGTAACCTACAGCACTGCTACACCATCCTGTACCAGTGCGCCTACCTGTATTCCAATTAATGTAACTAATCCGATCGTTGGTCTTGCTGTTTCACCTGCTACAAGAGCCGTATGTCTGGGTCAGGGCACAACCTTTACGGCTACTACTACAAGTGGTGGTCCGTTGACCTATGTTTGGCAGGTAAGTATTGATGGTGGTATCACCTATAATAATGTTCCCGGTGGTACTTCACAAACGCTGACATTAACCAATGTAGACCAGCTGATGAATAACAATAAGTACCGGGTTATCGTAACGGCAGCCCCATGCGGAACGGTTACATCTGCCAACTTTGGTTTATTGACAACGATCCAGTTACCGGTTGTATCGATCGGGGCTCCTGATCTTGCATTAACACCAGGACAGACAACCACGATCACTGCAACAAGCAGCCCGGCTGCTGCCAGTTATGCATGGACAAGAAACGGATCATCTATTGGTGGCCCGAATACAAATACCCGTATTGCTTCTGTAGACAGTATAGGAACCTATCGTGTATCGGTTATTGATATTAATGGTTGCACCAGCAATTCAAATAACCTGGTGATTGGTTCTGAACAATCAGACCGCTTATGGTTATATCCGAATCCGACAACGGGAGCCTTTACGGTAAGGTTGTTCTTCGGCGATGCATTAACGGAGAACAGGTTTGTATCGGTTTACAATCCGTTGGGCCAGGTGGTTGCTACTAAAGAAATAGTATTGACCAATGTTTCTGATCCTTATACCAAGATCGATTTTGACCTGAGCAAACAAGCAGCCGGCACTTATGTGGTGAAGGTGGCTCATAAGCGTACAGGCAAAGTGACCTCTGGATTGATCGTAAAACAATAATGACTGATTAGATTACTGATCGGTTACAAATAGCCAATCCCTCCCGTTCATAACGGGAGGGATTTTTTTTCAGGTTTCCCTGTATTCAGGTCAAACAGGGCAATGCTCGTTATTTATAAAGAGAGGAACCTGCATATTTTTTAGGGTAATTATCCTCCCATTACAGAAATGTGCCTGTAATCTGCCTGATTTTGAGATTATTTTTTAAATATCTTCAAAAAAATTACCTTAGCCGCTGGAATTTGGACATTATCGGCTAAGCTGGTAATAATCAATCATTTAAATTATCTATTATGCAACCAAAATTTACTCAATTAAAATTAGGGTCCTTTTGTGCTAAGATGGTAACTATTTTACTGTTCTTAGTTACTTGCAGTCAGTTGACTTCTGCCCAAAATTTACCGGGTGCTGTTAAAAAACCATCCGAAAAATTACAAGCGCCCAAAAATGCTAAACAAGAATTAGCAAGGGCAATTTCAGAATCATCAGTAGGTCGTGCTCCGGTGCAAACGGGGGCCAATAAAAAATTTGAACTACTTAATCCTACTGCGGGAAACCCTGCCAGCCGGGCATTTTGTTATAATGGTGCCGGTCCATTCCAGTTAAATAAGCAGTCACTGCTTAATACTACTTTAACAACTATTGGAGCTCCTGTTGCTTTTGGTTTTCCGGGTGCTGCTGCCTGGAATACCACTAACGGAAAACTTTATGTTGTAGATCAAGCCGCTCCTTTTGCTCTTTATACGGTTGATACGCTTACGGGTATAAGGACATTCGTAGTTAACTGTACCGGGGCGCCACAAACAAACCTGACCGGTATGACCTGGGATGCTACCACCAATACTATGTATGGTGCATCAACCAGCATTGCAGCTTCTTCAATTTTTACAATCAACCTTACAACAGGAGTTTGTACTCCTATTGGTGCTCCTACTGCTGTAGCCCCGGGTGTTATTATGCTTAATGCAGCACCAGGTGGTAGCTTGTTTGCTACAGATATTGTTAACGATGCTTTATACCGGTTCAATAAAACTACCGGTGTTCCCACATCAATTGGGCCATTGGGATTTAATGCGAACTTTGGTCAGGATGGACATTTTGATCCAAGTGACGGCCAGTATTTTTATGCATGCTTTAATGCTACAGCCTTTGTTCCTCAATTACGAATTATTGATACTCTTACAGGATCAAGTACACTTGTTGGCAACTACGGTCCGGACAGGTTGAAACTCTTGGAATTTTTTCCGCACCTACCACACCATGTGCAGGAACCCCAGCTCCGGGCAACACCTTGTGTTCTGCCAGTCCTGCTGCATGTACAGGTGTACCATTCATTTTGACTTTGCAAAACAACCCCTATGTAATTTTAAACCACCAGTGGCAATCATCTCCAACTGGCGTTGCGGGTTCTTATGTAAATATCCCGGGTTCACCTAACAGCCCCGTCTTTGGAACAAGCCAGACGGCAGCTACCTGGTACCGGTGTAATGTAACTTGTCCTGTAAGCGGAATTACAACGGCTTCTAACCCTGTATTTGTTGCAGATGGACAGGGCGTGTTTAACACTCAGCCCGTCAGTGCATCAACGCAGTGCAGCGCTAATGCTACTTTCAGCTTCACAGCCACCGGTGCTTCTTTGGTTTATGGATGGGAATACAGGATTACTCCTGCAAGCCCCTGGTTAACGGTTACCAATGGTCCTCTTTATTCTGGAGCGCTTACAAACACACTGACAATTACCGGTGCAGCCAGCACGATGAATGGTTACCAGTACAGGGGATTGATATCCGGTCCTTGTACAGCTGTTGATTTTTCAAACGTGGCTACCTTAACGGTTACACCGCTAGTTGCATCAGTTAATATATCGAGTGCAACAATTTGTACAGGTACTATTCAGGCGTTAACTCTGACCAATGCATCTTCAGCGACTACGGCTACATTCGCTTCAGCTACTCCTTTAAATATTCAGATTCCTGATTTGACCGGACCACCAGCTTCTTCTGCTCCAGTAGTAGAAGCCGGTATTAATCATACCATACCGGTTGCACTGCCTCCTGGTGCCCAGGTTTTCCAGATCGATGTTAAGGTGAATATTTCACATACGTATGCCTCCGACCTGAAGCTTGTATTAAAGAACTCAACAACGAACCAGGTAATAAACCTGTTCTATCATAAATCCGGAGCACAAACTGCCGGCGCGAATTTTACGAATACAATTATTAGTTCTGCAGGTACGTTGCGTTTCAGCGCTGTTGCCCCACCGTTTACAAATACATTCAGAGCAGACCTGGAATTGAATCCTGGATCCTATGGGGACGCTGGCGGTGCAGGTCCTACAGCCTTTCAGCCAACTACCAATTCATGGAGTACATTATGGGGTGGCGTTAACCAGGGATCTGGAAACTGGACCTTAGCTATTTGTGATGCACCTGAGTGGGCTGGTGATATCGGATCATTGATAAACTGGTCAATGGATATCACTTATGGAGCTCCTGCATCAGGTATCTGGTCACAGTCATCTCCTGCAACACCTCCGAATACCATGTTTACTGACCCGGCTGCTACAGTGGCTTATGTTGCAGGTTCTCTTGCAAATACCATCTATGTTAAGCCAACAGTAAATAGTGTGTATTGTGTAACCTACAGCACTGCTACACCATCCTGTACCAGTGCGCCTACCTGTATTCCAATTAATGTAACAAATCCGATCGTTGGTCTTGCTGTTTCACCTGCTACAAGAGCCGTATGTCTGGGTCAGGGCACAACCTTTACGGCAACTACTACAAGTGGTGGTCCGTTGACCTATGTTTGGCAGGTAAGTATTGATGGTGGTATCACCTATAATAATGTTCCCGGTGGTACTTCACAAACGCTGACATTAACCAATGTAGACCAGCTGATGAATAACAATAAGTACCGGGTTATCGTAACGGCAGCCCCATGCGGAACGGTTACATCTGCCAACTTTGGTTTATTGACAACGATCCAGTTACCGGTTGTATCGATCGGGGCTCCTGATCTTGCATTAACACCAGGACAGACAACCACGATCACTGCAACAAGCAGCCCGGCTGCTGCCAGTTATGCATGGACAAGAAACGGATCATCTATTGGTGGCCCGAATACAAATACCCGTATTGCTTCTGTAGACAGTATAGGAACCTATCGTGTATCGGTTATTGATATTAATGGTTGCACCAGCAATTCAAATAACCTGGTGATTGGTTCTGAACAATCAGACCGCTTATGGTTATATCCGAATCCGACAACGGGAGCCTTTACGGTAAGGTTGTTCTTCGGAGATGCATTAACGGAGAACAGGTTTGTATCGGTTTACAATCCGTTGGGCCAGGTGGTTGCTACTAAAGAAATAGTATTGACCAATGTTTCTGATCCTTACACCAAGATCGATTTTGACCTGAGCAAACAAGCAGCCGGCACTTATGTGGTGAAGGTGGCTCATAAGCGTACAGGCAAAGTGACCTCTGGATTGATCGTAAAACAATAATGACTGATTAGATTACTGATCGGTTACAAATAGCCAATCCCTCCCGTTATTAACGGGAGGGATTTTTTTATGAAAACATGCCTGTAAAAATTATCGATACAGAAGGGGATAGAGTACTTTTTAATAAATTGCTTATTACGAATCCTTCTTTCGGGAGAGAACAAAAGCTTTGCCGAATCTGGCTTGTAATTAACTACTTCAATCCATCGGGTTCGCTGGGCTTGAACCATTGGGGATTTAATCTGGTTGTATTCTCCGGGGAAAATAAACCTATTTTTTCATTTGCTTCCAGGCATTGATAAGCCCGTTGGTAGAAGAATCATGGTCAGTCACTGGTTCCTCAGTAACTAATTCAGGCAGAATCTTACCGGCTAATTGTTTCCCCAATTCCACGCCCCATTGATCGAAGCTGTAAATATTCCAGATAATACCCTGTACGAATATTTTATGTTCATATAAAGCAATCAGTTCTCCCAGTGTGTAAGGGGTGATTTTTTTAACCAGGAACGAGTTGGTGGGTTTGTTGCCGGCAAAAATTTTATATGGTAAAAGTTTTACTATGTCCTCTGCAGATCGTCCTTGTTGCTCCAGTTCTTTTCCGGCTTCCAATTCTGATTTACCATTCATTAATGCTTCGGTTTGTGCAAAAAAATTACTCAGCAGTTTTATATGATGATCACCAATAGGGTGATGACTTTTTGCAGGGGCAATAAAATCACAGGGGATCATGGGGGTGCCCTGGTGGATTAACTGGTAGAAAGCATGTTGTCCATTGGTGCCGGGTTCGCCCCAGATAACCGGTCCGGTAGCATATTCCACATGAACGCCGCTCCGGTCAGCCGTTTTACCATTACTTTCCATATTGGCCTGTTGAAAATATGCGGCAAACCTATGCATATACTGATCATAGGGGAGAATGGCTTCAGTTTGTACACCAAAAAAATTGGTGTACCAGATGCCCAGTAAAGCCATCAGTACCGGAATATTTTTAGTAAAGTCCGAATTGGCGAAATGGTTGTCGGTATGATGGGCTCCTTTTAATAATTGTTCAAAATTTTTATAACCAATGGAAAGGGCAATGGATAATCCGATGGCACTCCACAACGAATACCGGCCACCCACCCAGTCCCAGAATTCAAACATATTTTTTTTGTCAATTCCAAAATTCACAACTTCTTTTTCATTGGTGGAGAGGGCCACAAAGTGTTTGGCAATATGCTTTTCATTTTTTGCTTTCTCCAGGAACCACGCTCTTGCCGAATGTGCATTGGTCATGGTTTCCTGCGTAGTGAAGGTTTTCGAAGCAATAAGAAAAAGTGTTCTTTCCGGGTTTACTTTCTGTAAGGTTTCCGCGATATCTGAACCATCAACATTGGAGACGAAGTATGTTTCTATATCTTTAACCCGGTAGGGTTTTAATGCTTCGGTAACCATCTGCGGGCCCAGGTCACTTCCTCCGATACCTATATTGACAATATATTTTATGCGCTTGCCGGTGTACCCCCGGAATTTGCCCGAATGAACCGACCTGGTAAAGGTTTTCATTTTGCGCAGGACTTTCTGTACACCGGGCATCACATCATTTCCTTCTGTAAAAACGGGACGGTCAGCAAAATTCCTTAAAGCAATATGGAGTACGGAACGCTTCTCTGTTTCATTTATGAGGTCGCCCCGGAACATGGAAGTGATGGCCTCTTTAAGCTTACATTCCTCAGCAAGCTGCACCAGCAGTTCCATTGTTTTATCTGTGATGATATTTTTGGAATAGTCAAAGAGAATTTCGTCCAGGCAGCCGGAAAATTTATTAAAACGGGCGGGATCGTCATTGAACAGTTCCTTCATAGGAACATCTTTCATTACAGCATAATGTTCTTGCAGCTCTTTCCAGGCTTTTGTTGTTGCAGGATTGATCTTGGATAACATGGCTTCTAAGATACTATAGTTGATTGAAGGCTTCTATGGTTTTACGCACCATTTCCTTATTTATATCCAGGTGCAGGACCAGTCTTACCCGGTTTGGCGAAATAGCATAACCCAGAATATTATGTTCTTTCAGGCTGGCCACCAGGGCCGGAGCGGTTAGGGTATCCTGCAATTCGAATATGATGATATTAGTTTCAACCGGCAGTACCAGTTTTACAAACTTTTTTACTGCAATGGATTCAGCTATTTGCCTGGCATGTGAATGGTCTTCTTCCAGGCGATCAATATTATTTTGCAGGGCATAGATGCCCGCTGCTGCCATAAATCCTGCCTGGCGCATGCCACCACCGAATACTTTCCGGATTCTTCTGGCTTTTTTTATGAATTCATTTTTGCCCAGTAACAAACTACCCACCGGGCAGCCTAAACTTTTGCTCAGGCAAACCGAGATGCTGTCAAAGGCTTCTCCGTATTGTTTCGGGGTTTCCTTTTTTGCTATTAAGGCATTCCACAACCGGGCCCCATCTAAATGAAGCGCAAGTTTTTTTTCTTTGCAGAGCGCCTGTATCTTTTTTATTTCTTCAAAATCGTAACAGCTGCCGCCTCCGCGATTGGACGTGTTTTCCAGGGCTACCAAACGGGACTGTGCCCGGTGTACATCATCCGGCTGTATAGCTGCTTTTATCTGCTCTGCAGTAACCCTTCCAAAATTGCCGTATAATAGTTTTACGGAAGCCCCGGAATTAAAAGCAATGCCACCACCTTCATATTGATAAACATGGGAGCTTTCATCACAAACCACTTCATCACCGGGTTGCGTATGACATTTTATAGCGATCTGGTTGGTCATAGTACCGGAAGGGCAGAAGAGGGCTGCTTCCATCCCAAACATAGTGGCAGTCATTTGCTCTAATTCATTGATGGATGGGTCCTCGCTAAACACATCATCCCCCACCCGGGCTTTCATCATGGCTTCAAGCATACCGGGAGATGGTTTTGTTACAGTATCAGAGCGGTAGTCAATTATCATTACAGGATTTTGTGCAAGATAATAAGTTCGACATTTCAACAGCTGCTATCTTTTCATAATGGATTATTAGGCGGGAATCCAGATTAGTTCCCGACGAAACTATCAATATGCGATCAAGGCAGAATTTGCATTATGGAAAATCGATATAACCTTACTTCCTTTTGCTCCAACCAGGGCTTCCCTGAGCAGTCTTTTTAAGGCATTTCAGCCCTTTTTTTGTTTTTTGTATAAAACTGTTAATCCGGCACCTTTTATCTGTTTTTTACGCCACTCATAAGAAAAATGCAGGTTTTTGTAACCAGATTTACGGGCCTGCGTCTTACCCATAACACCAGAAACGGCCGATTATCCCTAAAATAGGCCGTTTACTTTAAAACATTGTTCTTGGTAATGCATAGTACCTATCTTTGGACTGTAATTATCAAGAACAGGTACTAAAATTAAAAAAACCATAAAAATGAGAAAAATTTTGATCTTACTGACCATCACCTTAAGCAGCTTAAGTTTCGTCAGTCAAGCACAAGTAAACAGCGGGAAAGTAACCGGAACCGTTATTGATGGCAACACTAAAACCATAGAATCTGCTACCATTACTTTGGTAAGAGCATCAGACTCATCTGTAGTAAAAATGAGTGTAGCCAATAAAACAGGTAGTTATGAATTTGATGCCGTGCCCGAAGGACGTTACATCGTAATTATATCCGCAGTAGGACATAACAAAGGCTACTCGGGTACCTTTGAAGTTTCAGCTTCAAATCCTTCCGTAGCTTTAAAAACAATTGAACTGGTACCCAAGGCAAAATCATTGGGAGAAGTAACCGTAACAGCAAAAAAACCGTTGATTGAACAAAAGCTTGACCGGACCATTGTTAATGTGGAAGCTGCTGTTACTAATGTAGGAACATCCGCCATGGAGGTTCTTGAAAAATCTCCCGGCATTTCAATAGATAAAGATGGCAATATCAGTTTGAAAGGTAAGCAGGGTGTGCAGGTATATGTTGACGGTCGTCCAACCTACCTCTCAGGTACTGACCTGGCCAATTATCTCCGTAGTCTTAGCAGCAATCAGCTCGACCAGATTGAGATCATGACGAACCCTCCGGCTAAATATGAAGCAGCCGGTAACAGTGGTATTATTAATATTAAAACCAAAAAGACCAAACAGTTCGGTTATAGCGGAAGTATTTCCTCAACCTGGAGCCAGGGACGGTATGCAAAAATTAATGAGTCATTTAATTTTAATTACCGGAAGAACAAAGTGAATTTTTTTACCTCGCTGGGTTATAATAACCGGAAAAATTTCCAGGACCTCAATATCCAGCGTTCTTTTATTGAATCAACCACCAAAGAAGTTAAATCGCATTTTGACCAGGAATCTAAGATCAGGGAAAGCAGTGAATCGTTTAATGGTAAATTGGGGATGGATTATTTTGCTTCTAAAAAAACAACGTTTGGGGTAGTAGTAAACGGATTTTATAATCCGGGGACTTTCAGAAACCGCAGCGATGTTATGATTGGCGATCCTGATTATGTTTTGCTGAGCCGTACGATAGCCACAACATTCAATGAAAGGAAATGGAAAAATTTCGGAACAAATTTTAATTTCCGTCACGTTTTTGATTCCACCGGAAGAGAATTAACGGCCGATGTTGACTATCTGTCTTATAATAGTAATAATTTACAGGACCTTGTAAATGCCTATTACAATGCAAACGGTATCCCGACTGAAAAAACAGATACGTTGCTAGGTAAACTGCCCCAGGACATAAAAATCTATTCTTCCAAAATGGACTATACACATCCGTTAAAGAAAGGCGCCAAATTTGAAGCGGGTATTAAGACAAGTTTTGTAAAAACGGATAACAATGCCGTTTATGATAGCGTAAACTATGGGGCAAGGGTCCGGGATCTGGGCCGCAGTAATTACTTTATTTATAAAGAGAATGTAAATGCTGCTTATGTGAATTACAGCCGTCCCTTTGGTAAAAAAATCACCGGCCAGTTTGGTGTACGTGTTGAAAATACCAATGCCGAGGGCAACCAGGTTACCACCGGGGTGAAGTTTAAGCGGAATTATACACAGGTTTTTCCAACAGCCTTTTTACAGTATACTGCAAACGAAAAAAATAGTTTTGTGATCAATTATGGCCGCAGGATCGAGCGTCCGGATTATGAAGACATGAATCCTTTTATTCTTTTCCTGGACAGGTACACTTTTCAACAGGGAAATCCCAACCTGCAGCCTCAGTTCTCTCATAATGTTGAATTGAGTCATACATACAAAGGGTTCCTGACAACCACACTAAATTATACAAGAACGACGGATATCATTAATGAAGTGCTCGAGCAAAATATTGATAAGAATGAAACTTTTATCAAAAAAGCTAATATAGCCAAACAAAGGCAATATGGAATTGCCATCAGCGCCGGCGGACAAATAAAAAAATGGTGGAGTGGAAATGTTTATCTGAATGTATATAATAACCTTTTTGATGGGATCATTAATGGAGAAGCCGTTACGATAAGTGCCACATCAGGTCAGTTCAATGTGTCCAACCAGTTTAAGTTTGGGAAAACCTGGGGCGCGGAACTAAGTGGTTTCTACAGAACCGGTGGCGTGGATGGCGTTTTCAGGATCAAAGGTTTTGGTATGATGAATATGGGTGTAAGCAAACAAATTTTAAAAGGTAAAGCGTCCATACGACTCAATGTCCGGGATGTATTGTATTCACAGAAAATAAGTGGAACAATTAAATACAGTAACATAGATGCCGCCTTCCAGCAAACGAGAGATTCAAGACAGGTTGCTCTTGGTTTTACTTACCGTTTCAACAAAGGCAAAGTAAACAACCAGAAAAGAAAGACGGGTGGTGCGGCTGATGAGCAAAACAGGGTAAAAACAGGCGATAATTAATATATATTATCCTCTATGTAAAAGTCCTGCCGGTTTCGGCAGGACTTTTTATATTTGTTATTCCACCAAAACCAGCTGTTATGCCATCCTTCGATATTGTAAGCAAAGTTGACCCGCAGGCCTTGGACAATGCCGTTAATGTCGTTACCCGTGAAATTACCAACCGCTTTGATTTCAAAAATTCACATGTCGTTATTAACCTTGACAAGAAAGAATTTCTTCTCAAACTGGAAACAGATGACGATATGAAGATGGGACAACTGATTGATGTCCTGATCAACCGGGCACACAAGCAGGGCATTGCCCCCGAAGCATTTGATACCTCCAAAGTCGGGGCGCAAAGCGGTAAAGTGTGGAAGAAGGACATGAAAGTGAGGAATGGACTGGCCCAGGAGGATGCTAAAAAGGTTGTCAAGCTGATCAAAGACTCAGGTATGAAGGTGCAGGCATCTATTAATGATGACCTGGTAAGAGTAACCGCGAAAAAAATCGATGACCTACAAGCCATCATTCAGCTTTGTAAAAATGGTAACCTGGGATTCCCTTTACAATATGTCAATATGAGGGATTGATGTCTTAATAAACGGGCATTAAGTCATTTTTTTGTTGATAACAAAGTGGAAAAGGAGTGCATATCAAAAGGGTAAAAAATTAGGAAAAGGGTAGTTGGGTATACTATATTTGATATACAACTGCACGGAATTTTAGCAATAAAAGGAAGTGCTTGGAGAAGCGGAAATCTGTCAAAAGATGGAAGTGACTCCGGGGGTAAATGAAGCCCGTCAGAAGGTGGAAATTACTCCAGAAAGCATCAGGTATGTAAACAGAAAGGCGCAAGCCAGAAAGTGAGCTAACTTGGTGCTTTCATCTTTTTTACCCCTAATGAGGTCTTCCAATAAAATTTGGCTGAAAACCTTCTCCGGCCTATCTTTGCCGTCCGAAAAAAATCATTTAATCTGTACGGCAAAATCCGTGCAGCCTTCAAAATCATCAAGTTATGAAAAAAGGAATCCATCCCGATACATATCGGTTAGTTGTTTTTAAGGACATGAGTAATGGTCACTCGTTCCTAAGCCGTTCTACCTCAGCCTCAAAAGAAAAAGTAAAATGGGAAGATGGTAATGAATATCCCCTTGTTAAACTGGAGATATCCAATACGTCTCATCCTTTCTTTACCGGTAAGAATATGCTGGTTGATACGGCAGGTCGTATTGATAAATTCAATAAGAAATACGCTAAGAAAGCCGAATAATATTAAATTGTGCAGAGCTCTTTGCGAAAGCTTAGAGTTTTGTTTTTCATGGCTATACTTTAGACCTCCCGATTCTTCGGGAGGTTGTTTATTTTTACACCAACGCATCGTATGAACAAGATCATATTTACAGAAGAATTTTGTCAACCAGAAAACCTGCATCCCTTTACGCTGACGAGGCAGATACAGGATATCCGTATCGGCATACTTACTATCCGGGAGAAATGGGAGCGGATGCTGGATCTTCCATCTTTCGACAAGAAAGAAGATGATTATAAAGATCTGGATCGTTCTGTTAACATTGATGAAGCAGTGGATGAGGGGGTCTGTTATCTGATCCATGGCAATGTATTGCCAACTGATAAACTGGTCAAGGCCATCCGACGGCTAAAAGACGGTGAGTTTATTGCCACCCCTGTAGGAACCGGGATTGTTTTTCGATTTACTAAAAATGAAATTGCGGACCGGCATAAGATAAAAGTAGGGAAGGCCATTACCATTAAAGAAGAAATAAAAACCATTCAGTATCCCTGGGATATTTTTCAGTTGAATGACTGGTCGATACGGCAGGATTTTGAATTGCTGACCCGCAAAAGAAAATCGCAACCCATTTCAAAGTCGAACAAGGTCACCAAACCTTCGCAGGTCTTTATAGAGAAGGGTGCAAGAATGGAGCATTGTATCATCAATGCCTCCACCGGGCCTGTTTATATTGGCAGGGATGCGGAAGTGATGGAAGGCTGCATTATCCGGGGACCTTTTGCGATAGGGGAAGGGGCTTGTTTGAAATCCGGAACAAAGGTTTATGGGGCCACTACCCTTGGACCTAGGTGTGTGGTGGGTGGTGAAATAAAGAATTCGGTACTGTTTGGTTATAGCAATAAAGCCCATGATGGCTACCTGGGTGATTCAGTTGTTGGTGAATGGTGTAACCTGGGGGCAGGCACCACAAATTCAAACCTGAAGAACAATGCTGGTCCGGTACGTATCTGGACTCCGAAAGGAGAAATGGTTGCTGGAATAAAATGCGGGGTGATGATGGGGGATTATACAAGAACATCAATCAATACATCGATAAATACAGGAACGGTTATGGGCGTTTGCTGCAATGTATTCGGGTTGGGGTTGACGCCTAAATACATTCCCAATTTTTCCTGGGGTAGTGAAGGGATTAAGCGGTTTGAATTTGATAAAGCCTTATCCAATATCGAAGCCTGGAAAAAACTGAAAGAGAAAACTGTGACGGAAAACGAGAAAAATATTTTGAAGTATATATTTGAGAAATGCTGAGGGAGGAGAGTCGGGAGTCGTCGTGAGTCGGGAGTCGGGAGTCCGGAGTCCGGAGTTTGTCACAGGACAGGCAGACATTAAAGTTGGGAGTGTTTTTTGAAAGAGACAAGTAGGTGGAATAATGAGTTTTTAATAGATTACAAATACAAGACTGGATTAATTATGAGAAAACAAATTGCAGCAGCTAACTGGAAAATGAATCTTACGTATCAGCAGGGAGAAAAATTACTGGACGATATTCTTGATACCAAAATAAAATTAGCCAGCCACCAACTGACAATTTTTGCTGTTCCCTATCCCTATTTGTTACTGACCAGGAGTGAAGTAGAGGAGGGGACAAACTATTTTCCCGCCGCGCAAAACTGTCATCATAAAAAATCAGGGGCTTATACCGGTGAAATATCCGTGGAGATGCTTCACTCCCTGAATATTAAATACTGTGTGGTAGGTCACAGCGAAAGAAGAGACTATAATGGAGAAACAAATAGCATGTTGGCGGATAAAGTGAACCTATGTTTTGAAAATTTTATTACCCCCATTTTCTGTTGCGGGGAACCGCTGCATATCCGTGAAGCCGGTTCTCAAAATGATTTTGTGGCAACACAATTGCGGGAATCACTTTTTCACCTGGAGCCCCAGGTAATAAAGAACATTATCATTGCCTATGAACCTATCTGGGCAATTGGTACCGGGAAAACTGCCAGTACAGAGCAGGCACAGGAAATTCATAAATATTTACGTTCTGTTCTGGCTAAACAATATGGTGAAGCCGTAGCGGATGAAATTCCTATTCTCTATGGTGGCAGTGTAAAAGCAAATAATGCCAAAGAATTATTCTCTTGTCCGGATGTTGATGGCGGACTGGTTGGAGGAGCTTCTCTTGTAGCTGCTGATTTTATCGAGATCATTAAGGCGTTGAAGAAGTGAGTCGGGAGTCAGGAGTCGGGAGTCAGGAGTGGAGTCGGGAGTCTGGAGTCGGAAGTCAGGAGTCAGGAGTCTGGACGGGATTGATTATTAATAATTAATAAATATATCTCTGCTCCATACCATATCGTAATACAACGAAAAAATCAGGTACTGCTCAGTTTTCTGAAGATCAGGGCTATTGTTAACGGGAAAGAAATTTATCCCTTACTCACCACCAAGCCTGTAGTTATTACGGTACAGGAGAATAATCCACGTATTGTTGTTACGGACGGGTATCATATAACATCCCCTTTAAAGCTGGTGTATAATGATCTGCCTGTTTATTGTTTTAAAGTAGTTTGCGCCATAAGTGACAAACAACTGGTAGCCGGATTTTTGTTGTTGTCAGGTCTTTATTTATCCGGATTTTATACGGGTATCCTGGCGCTTAAGGTATTTAGTTTCCTGCCGGTGATCTACCTCGTATTATTTTATTATCTCAACCGGAAAGAATTTCTCCGCTTATTACCCGTTTTGAATTAAGGAGCAGCCGTAACCTCATTCACTGGTAAGGGTACCAGGTTAAAATCATTTAATTTATCCACTGAAAGAATTGTTTTCAGTTTGTCGTTGCTGGGATGATACATCATATTAAACTTGGCGCCCCAGATAATTTCTGAACTTACATAGGAGGTCCGGGTTATTACATTGTTGGAAAAGACTCCATCAAATGCTTTTACATATACCATGATCTCCATGTCTGTATTAGCAATATCCTCCTTGCTGAGTCCATAAAAGGGGCTTTTATCATCAATGGGATGAACAATGGTCCAGCTTAAAGCCAGTCCATTAATTTTTGCATATTCGAGGTCCAGGTTATAAAACTTATCCGTCAGCTTTCCATTTTCTTCATTGGTAATGGACAAGGTCAATTTTACTTCAACATCCGAGAGGCTATTATTTTTATACGGCGACAGGCGAAACATAAGAGCGGTACCGTCTTTAAAGGGTGCAATCAGGGCGTTGTTGCTGAATTTCAAAAACGCCTGTGGGCGGGAGAATCGTCCGTAAAACAGGCCGGTAGCAATGGCAAAGCTTAATAAACCCAGAAAAGCTTCAAATGTTGAAACTGCGCTGGCCATAAAACCGGAGGGGCTGATACGGCCATATCCAACTGTGGTGAATGTCTGTGCACTGAAGAAAAAAACTTCGGTAAAATTTTTCAGGGGAGAACCGGTATTTACACCGGAGAGGTGATGAATTCCGATCAGGTAATAAATACCGGCGAAAATAAGGTTGATCAATATGTAAATAAGGAATAGCAGCAATAAGAACCGGCCCATCTTCATACCCAGCATGGTATGGTACCAGCTGTAACGGTCGAGTATGCCCACCCCCCGCTTGATTACATTGGGCTGGCCATTCCTGTTAATAAACCGGCCACCGGTGCTGGTACTGTTGGTGCCAAAACCGGTGTTTTCTTCAGACTTTAAATTGCGAAACCTTTTTAATAATGCCATAAACAAAAGTATAATATTTTGGTGCAAGCCGGTCTTCCGAAGGTAGATTTTGTTTGCAGTGCCGGCTGGTTTATTTTTAATCCCTGATGCCCCGGAAGAAAATACTTTGGCTTTGCAGTTGGTATCCAAACAAACTGGATCATTTCAACGGTGACTTTATTCAGCGACATGCTGCAGCGGCTGCTTTGTACAATGACATCTATGTTATTCATGTGGCTGGTGATGCTTCGGGGAAAATTACAGGAATTGAAAAAATAATCACTCATTCTGAAGGACTCACAGAGCATATTGTTTATTACAAAAAATCATCTTCATTTCCAGGAAGGTTAATGTCACACTATCGTTGGCTCATGTTGTCCAGGCAGGCTATCAGGCAATATGTGGCTGAGCATGGCAAGCCTGACCTGGTTCATATTCATATTCCTGTTAAAGCCGGTATAACAGGTTTATGGATGAAGAGAAAGTATAAAATTCCTTATGTATTAACGGAACACTGGGGTATATATAATGATGTGGAACCCGCTAATTATAAAAGAAAATCAGTTGTATTCAAAAGGTATACTAAAAAGATTCTTAAAGAAGCATCCTTGTTTTTAAGTGTAAGCAGGTACCTGGCAGAAGGGGTTAACCGGCTGGTAACAAAAAAAGAATTTGAAATTGTTCCCAATGTGGTTAATACAGAATTGTTTAACTACAAAAACAAAGTATTAACTTCTTTTTGTTTTATTCATGTGTCTAATATGGTGCCACTGAAAAATGCAAAAGGTATTTTAAAGGCATTTAATTTACTGCTTCTGCAAAAAAGTAACGCAACATTAGTTATGGTGGGTGATACGGATATGGCTATAAGAAATTTTGCCCGGGAACTCGGCCTGACGGAAACGCATATTTCTTTTAGGGGCGAAATCGCCTATAGCCAGGTAGCCTTAGAAATGCAGCAATCGGATTGTTTGATTGTATTCAGTAATATCGAAAATTCTCCCTGCGTCATTGGTGAAGCATTATGTTGCGGATTACCGGTTATTGCCACTGATGTCGGGGGAATTCCTGAATTGGTGAATGGAAATAATTCAATACGGGTTGTGCCAAAAGATGAAGAAGCACTTGCCGGTGTTATGCGGCAAATGATGGATAATTATGAAAAGTTTGACCGCAAAAAAATAGCTGAAGATGCCCAAAGCAGATTCAGTTACCCGGTTATAGGAAAAAAAATAGATGAAATTTATTCCCGTTTTGCCACTGGAAAGACTTAGCCCTTTAGTTTTCTGATCAGATCAATATATGCCGTCATGGCCTCTGCTGATGATTTTCCTTTTAGGGCAGCCCAGGCATCATATTTGGCCCGGGCAACAAAATCAAAAGGATTGGCTGGAGGATCGGAATTTACATCGCCGATACTTCCCTGTTTATATAACGAATAAAGTTGAAGTAAAGTTTCGTTACTTGGCTTTTCACTCAGGCTTTTACTCTCTGCTGCGGCCTGTTCAAACTGTTCTTTAAGTTCCATTATTTTTAAATTTACAGACCCAATGTTTTTGTAAGGGGCTTACCGGGTCCGGGCATTGTCAATGAATATTGACTTTACATCGTTTTTATTATTAATAGTTTTGTAAAAATCTTCCAGGTATTCCACGGCTTCTTTTCGGGTCCGCTCTTTTAGCAAAGTGAAATTCATTATCAGTGAATTTATTTTTTCTTTATTTTGCCTGAAGGCATCAAAGACGGCTTCCAGCTCTTCCATTTGCCTGGGGAAGCCCCGGTACACCCGTTCGGTTACCTTTTCAGTTCCCAGCAGTTCATTGGGTTGTGCATAGCCAGCATTGACAAAACCGGAGTGGTCAAAATCATAAGGCACTACATAAGGCAGGGCAGCCGGAATATCTTTTTCGTAAATAAGTTTGATATTATGGTTATTGGGAACCGACCAGTCTCCGTTGCTGATCATGTATTCAAATACGGCAACCATGGTCATCATGTCCCTATTGGTGCTTTCTGTCAGTATCTGTTCTTTCCCTTTTTGTATACACCCATTTCTTTTGGCCATATCATCGTCATCTTCTATCATAAAAGCATATTGGGTAAAAGGCCTCATTTTATTGCGGCTATCGATATACGTTACCCGCATTAACCTTACACGGAAACTTTTTTCTTCCAGCAGGTTATATATTTTATAGGCCAGGTATTCTTTAAGAATTAATTGCTCGTCATCTGCTTTATTGCCGCAGCCAATTACCAGTTTAAGTTTACCAAGCGATGAAAGTCTGGGAGAACCCGGGCCTTTAAATTTCAGCATCAGCGGCGGGATGGTGCAAAATTCCCTCCGGAAATGCCCCCGGGCACCCAGGGTTATTTTTTCAGTGACCACGGAACTGTCGGGAAAACGAACTGTGACGTCTGCATCCTGAAAAACGTCTATTTTTTTTTCTGTCTGCAGCGCTTTGATATCCGTAGTCAGAGACATTTCAATCAATGGCTCATCACTAAAGAATTTTACACTGTCGATTTTTTGTCCTGTAACGAGTTGGCTGCAAAACAACAGTACCGGTAGTATTATCCATGATGTCTTTTTCATGATCGCTAAAGTTTGAAATGTATTGTTGGTATGTAGAATATATAAATAGTTAAATTAATCTGGAAATTATCCGGATTATTCTTTCCGGGCATTTAAAATGAAAACATTCTGTACCTGGGTTTTGTCGCCGATGATCTTATAGAAATCTTCTATATAGCTCGTCATTTCGCTCTTGGCTTTTGGTTTCAGTAATTCAAAATTTTTGATCAGGGAAAGGATGTTCTCTTTTTGTTTTTCAAATACAGCCAGGGTATTTTGTATCACTTCAATTTTCCTCGGAAAACCGCGGTAGATCCTTTCGGTAACGGAGGTGGCGCCCAATAATTCGTTGGGTGTTGCATAATAAGCATTCACCAGTCCGGCGTTGTCAAAATCATAGGGAACGGTCAGGCCCTTGGCGGCATTATCATCTTTTGGAAAGATCACTTTGATATTATGGTTGCCGGGTACTGACCAGTCAATATTAGCGATCATGTATTCAAATATTTCCACCTGGTTCATTTTTGCCTGGTCGGTCTCTTCTATCTGGAAGGATTGTTTTTTGCTGGCCTCGCATCCGTTCCTAGCTGCCATGTCGTCCACATCCTCAATCAGGTAAGAATATTGTGTGATCGGTTTCATTTTTCCCTTACTGTCGGTATAGGTAGCCCGCACCAATCTAACCCGGAAACTTTTTTCGTCCAGCAGGTTGTAAATTTTATAGATCAGAAACTCTTTGAGGACTAATTGTTCATCTATCTCAGAAGATCCGCAGCCCACCACCAATTTTAATCTGCTCAGTGGGTACAGTTTTGGCGAAGTGGCATTGTGAAAATTCAGCATAATGGGTGGTATCAGGCAGTTTTCACGCCGGGATTTACCACGGGCATACATACGGATTTGTTCGGTGATAGTGGTGCCGTCTGGCAACTTGACACTTACCTGGGCGGGTTGGTAGGCTTCGACACTTTTTTTATCCTGAAGCTTTTTAATGTCTGTGGTCAGCGTCATTTCTACCAGTGCTTCGTCTTTAAAGAACTGGACACTGTCAATCGGGGATTGCGCCCTGGTAATAAAACTGTTAGCAACCAGGCAGATAAATAGAATCCATTTCATTTTTTTAATTTTAGTTTATTTGGTAGTGACCTAATTTTTAGCGGAGTGGAAATTACAAAGAAAAATACAATAACTACTTACCCCACTGATTTTCTTATTTCATCACTTCAGGAATCACCTGGCCAATACTTCCACTGGGCATTTGAATATGCAGCATTGCAGCAAGTGTTGGCGCAATATCTGTCATATATATTTCCCGGTTCGTTTTACCCTGTTTAATACCCCAGCCATACCAAAGAAGCGGTATATGTGCATCATAGGGATTCCATAAACCATGCGTGGTACCCGTAGCACTTATAGCATCAATATAACCCGGTTGAAGTATAACCTGTATTTCGCCGTTACGCCTTGGGTAGTAACCGTTATTCACCATTTTTCGGATCGTGGCAGGCAGCGGTACGGTATTCAGGTCAGCCAGGGGGAAAATACGGGCAATACCGGGTTCTGAAGACAGGTAATCCACGATCCAGTTGATGACTTCTTCTTTATTCAGATTGGCTGAATCGAGTAAAGGATGATTCAGGTGCAACTGATAGTTATCATCAGCGACAATAATGGTTTTGATCTTATATTTTTCGTTCAGTGTATTATTCAACTGGCTAACCACAGTATTCAAATACACACGGCCCCCCGGTAATTTATTCTCCTGTATAAACTCTGGTACCTGGGCTACCCCATGATCGGCTGAAAGGAAAACGGTGTATTGATCTTTTCCGATCTTTTTATCCAGGAAATCCAGCAGGTTACCCAATTCTTTATCGAGCCTTAAAAAACCATCCTCAGCTTCAACAGAATTGGGACCAAAAGAATGGCCGATATAATCCGGTGAAGAATAGCTGATGGCTATAAAATCGGTAATGTTATCGGCACCCAGTTGTTCTCCCGTTATGGCTGCTTTGGCAAACTCGGATGTCAAGGTATTCCCCATCGGGGTAGTAACAATCTTTGTATAGTCTTTGCCTGCAAGACTTTTCAGATCATACGGAAATTTAGTGCCCAATGGTTTAGCCTCATATTTTTTTTCATCGTCGGTACTTTGAACGTATGTATTTGCCGGATAGAGCAGGTTCCATCCTTGCTGATAATATTTATCAACTAATTTTTGTGCATTGAAATCACTAACCCATTTGGGCAAATCTTTCATATAATAGGTGGAAGTGATCCAGCTGCCCACCGTATTATCATACCAGTATGCTGCATTGGCGCTATGTCCGGCCGGCAGAATTCCACCACGATCTTTAATGGCAACCCCGATCACTTTGCTTTTAAAATTGGTGGCTAATCGTAATTCATCACAGATAGTGGTGACCAGCATATTTTTTGGACTCATCTTACCCAGGGCGGATGAATTGCCTACAGTATTTACCGATTTATCTTCGGTACAGTACACGGACCTCATTTGTTCTTTGTCCCACCAGAAATTTCCGGTGATACCACTGATGGCCGGAACCGAGCCGGAATAAATAGCGCTATGACCACAGGCCGTAACGGTTGGCGCAAAGGGTATCATTGTATTCTCACAGCTAAAACCCTGGTTCAGCATTCTTTTAAACCCCCCGTTCTCATCATATCTGTCATAATAGCGGTAGAGATAATCCCAGCGCATCTGGTCCACCACGATACCTACCATTAATTTGGGACGTTTGATACTTTGCTGAGCCTGTACAGAAAAGCCAATTGCCACCATCAAAAATGCCATTAATAATCTTTGCATGAAAAAAAGTTTGGGCAAAAATAAGGTTTTGTCCCGCCTCAGGAACGATACTAATTTGTAACCATTGTCTGACGATAATTTTGAGTCAGAGGCTGCTTTGCCCTATTTTTAAGGGATGAAAACAATCGGATTGGTTGGCGGCCTTACCTGGTATTCCACAATTGATTATTACCGTTTCATGAATCAGCAGGTAAATGAGCGGCTGGGGGGTGATGAGGCTGCTAAAATCGTCCTTAATTCAGTAAATTATGGCGAAATAAAGAAGCTCACACAGGCCGGTGATTGGAAAGGTATCTCGGCTATTATCAGCAAAGCAGCGAAAATGACGGAAGCAGCAGGAGCCGATTGCCTGCTACTTGGTGCCAATACAATGCATCATATTGCAGAAGAAGTGGCCGCGGTCATTCAAATTCCCTTAATTCATATAGCAGATGCTACGGCAAAAGCCATTAAGGAGAAAAAAATAAAAACCGTTGGCTTGCTTGGCACGAAATATACCATGCAGTTTGATTTTTATAAAAATAAGCTGGCATCACATGGTATAACAACACTGATCCCTGATGAGTGTGGGGTAGAGGACATCAACAAAAGTATTTATGAGGAATTGGGAAAAGGCATTTTACTTCCGGAAACAAAACAAAAATTTCTCACAATAATAAATGAATTGATTCGACAAGGCGCTGAAGGTGTGATATTGGGCTGCACCGAAATCCCTTTATTGATAAAACAGGAAGATAGCCCGGTTCCTGTTTTTGATACAACGTTACTGCACGCAATTGCGGCAGTTGATTTTGCATTGGGGCAACAATAAAGACAATCATATATATGTCTTCTTGATAGAAAGTGGAAATGTGTATGGCGCAGATGAATTAAGAAAATATTTTTTGTCGGAGAAACCTTAAAAAATCTTACCGTAAAAAAGTAATATGATAAGCCCTGGCCCGGAAATTGCCGGTTTATTTTCAATAAATGGGATGGCTAACAGGTTATTTTATAGGAGTGCAATGCTCTGACAATATCTCAACCTTTCCATTGTTTTTAATGATAGTAATACTACAACGCTGGTTGTCATTAAACGGGGAATTAAAATAGGTACCCTTTCCAGTCCAGACTGTATTAACTACAGCAACATTTCCTTCTATTTTTATGTCAAATTGCTTTCTTAAAACTGTGTCCAGTTTGTAATCGTTTGAACCGGCAGTGAGAACCACATTTTTTCTATCAAATATTCCCCCTGATTGCGTGAAATAGATATAAGATTTCGACAAAACTGAATCAACAATTTCGACATTTTTTTCCTTCCAGCCTTTATCAAAGAGTTGAATCGCAGCCACTACTTCTTCAGTGGTCAACGTTTCTTTTTGTTGGCAGGATGGAGCAAATAGAATAATAAAAATCGTAACGAAACAGATTTTTTTCATAGGCTGCAAAGTTACTCATAAAGTATAATTTCATTATTAAGAATTTGTATTAATCAGTCTTTCTTGTGTAGTTTCCAGAATGACAAAGAAGCTATAATTGATAACCCACCCACCGTCCACCACAATATATTAAAACCGGCATGTTCAGCTATTTGCGCACCACCCATAGGGCCAAGCGTTTGTGCTGCCGACCAGGCCATGGTATAGAGTGCTGCATATTGTCCCCGGTTGGAGGGTTGTGTACGTGCTATCCAGTAACTGTTCATAAAGGGCATGGAGAGGATTTCACCGAAAGTGACCAGCACTATCATGCTGACAGCAATGGCCACGGGGGCGCCGGGAATATTCAACAGTAAAAAAGATAAACCGACCATAAAAACACCCAGGGTGATATAAATCATATGTCTTCGCTTGCCTTCAAGTTTATATATCAAAACCATTTCAACCAATACAATGATAACGCCATTGGCAGCCATTAATATTCCGATGAATGGCTTCGAAAAATTCAGCTCTTTATTAAAATAAACAGGCAGGTTATTGAACAACTGAAAGAAGCAACAGGCAAATAGCATTGTGATCAGGGCAAAGGACAGGTATGTTTTATCCTTGTAAGCTGATTGAATTAACGGGTCATCTATTTTTGTTTTTGCCGGGGACTTGTAATTCACCGGTTTCAATACTGACCACATTAATAGGGCTGCCCCTATATTCGTGAAGCCATCTACCCAGAACAGCAGTTCATAGTTAATATCAGCCAGGAAACCACCCAAAGCACTCCCTATCGCCCAACCAAGGTTTATTGCCAGCCTGTTTAATGCATACGAACGGGTCCGATTTCCTTCTTTACTGTAAAAGGCAATAGCCGTGGAATTAGCCGGACGGAATGCTTCATTGACAAAACTGAGCAGGAAAGTAAACGTACAAATGAGCGGGTAGGTTTTCATTTGACCCAGCACCATGAATAAAATACCACCAACAGTTAATGTAAATAATTGTACCGGGTAAAAACCAATCTTATCCGTAATCCGGCCACCCAGCCAGGCACCACAAAAAGCCCCGGCCCCGAATAAACCGAAAACAATACCCGCTTCACCAATGGAATAGCCCATTTCAGGGCTCGTGAGATATAAGGTCATAAACGGAACAACCATGGTGCCGCTACGATTGATCAGCATGATCAGGGACAGCAGCCAGGTTTGTTTTGATAAACCGGAATAGGCATTGCGATATGTTTTTGCTGTAGCAGTAAGCATAGAATGATGCAAATTTACCGGAATGTAATTACAGGCCCCGTTGGATTTTAGTGACCTGTTTATATAGAGGCAACCGCAGTTACTCAAGAAACGTTCTTATGACCGGTGATTGAATTTGCTTTATTTTGGATATATTCAAACTTTAAATTTAAAACCAACATGAAAAAGATTTTAGTACTGACCTTCATCGTAGCCATTGTGTTTGCTAATTGTAATCCTTCTAAAAAAATTGCGAATGTTCCTCCTCCTAAGTTAACCTATGAAACAAATTTGCAGGCCGTGATCATGGCCAACTGTGTGCCTTGCCATATTCCGGCGAAAGGCGGCTTTAAAAAAGCGTATGATAATTTTACCAACGTAAAAACAGATATTGATGAGATGATCCGTCGTATGGAGCTGAATCCAACGGACAGAGGGTTTATGCCTTTTAAAAAGACAGCCAAACTCAGTGATAGCGTAGTGGCCGTTTTTAAACAATGGCGTGCTGACGGCTTACTGGAGAAATAATTGGGAGTAATTCATTATTCGGCTGCAGTACCTTTCCGGTATTGCAGCTTTTTTCATTTAGCACTGGTTAGGAGGTCATACAATACTTTTGTCCATTCCATTCTCAGAATAGTATAATTATTCATTGCACCCTCCGGGGGCAGCTCTATCATCATCCGGTCTTCAAATTTAGAGACATACTGGTTTTCATTAATTTTTTTCCATCCATATTTCCCCATTTTCAGCGTTGCCTGCAGCCATTTATTGATGCAGGAATCGCAACTGGCTATCACTTTTTCGGATTTGCATTTGCCGGTTTTGTCAAACTCATAAATAAAATCAGCGGGCAAAAAATCAGTCCCCTTCACAGACATGGTTATGGTGCTGTCGGTTTCAGCAAACAGCGGGCTTATACTCCCCGGTTTGTAATTTTTCAGGTCCTTCATCACTCCATCACGACTTTGATTAATATGCTTCTGGCAAAAGGAAAGCATGGGCAATAACAAAAAACCCAGAATAATTCGCATGCTCATTTTGTTTAAATCAGGTGAAATACAAAAATAACCATTCCGGGCTATTATTCCCACAGGTGTGCGCCCAGACCTGCGGATCAAACTAGAATTAGTTCGGAACAACCTGGCGGCTATCTTTGCCGGATTATTGAATAAAAAGAGAACCATCTTATGGCATTATTGGAAAAAAAAGTTGAAGTTAAGCCGTCTTTGTTGCCTGCAGCCGGCAATGGATTATTTGCAAAAGAATTCATTTCAAAAGGAACGCGCATTGTTGAATACAAAGGGAAAATCACCAGTTGGAAGGATGTGGATGACCGGGACTGCAACAACGGGTATATCTATTATATAAAACGGGACTATGTGATTGATGCCAGCCGTCATACCGGTGCCTTAGCCCGCTATGCCAATGATGCCCGGGGTCTGCAACGGGTAAAAGGCATTACCAACAATGCCGAATATACAGAGGATGGTTTAAAAGTTTATATCGAAGCAAGAAAGGATATTCCTGCCGGTTCGGAGATACTGGTTGAGTACGGGAAGGAATATTGGGAAGTGATACGACACAATTTGAAAATTGATCTTCAAAGAAGCCAGCAAAGGGAACGAAAAAGGAAGAACCCGGTAGAGTAATGTCTGAAGTTGAATAAATCATTCCCCACTCTGGGTTAAAGATACTTTCCCGGTTCCTTTTATTTTTCAGCACCAATAACCAGTGCACTGGCATCAATGGCTATATCACCCTGGGGATATTTTTGACTGACCAGTTCAAAAACTTCGTTCTTTATTTTTTGTCGCAGGTTATCGTCTGCTTTACTTAGTGCAGCAACAATCGGGGCACCTATTTCTGTCATCATATTCCAATACCGGTCGATCGTCCCGCTTCTTAACTGAGTCGGGACTTCTTTTTCCGTAATATTTTTGAATCCTGCCTTTTCAAAGATCTCTTTCATCAGACCGGGTTTGCAGCAACGGAACATGCCGGGTGCGCCGGGAGGAGGGGGAGGCAGTTCCATATTCCGGTTTATGGTTCCCATGGTAGCGGTGACCCAAAAGTTTTTCTCAGGGATATTCCAGACAGAAGTGGCGATCCTGCCACCGGGTTTTAGTACCCTGCGCATTTCATTCGCAGCTAATTGCATATCGGGGAAAAACATAAATCCGAAGCGACAGCTGATGGCATCAAAACTGTTGTCAGGAAACGGCAATTCACATACATCGCAGGTTTTTGTTTCGATATTATGGATGCCCCTTGTTGCCGCATGCTCCCGGGCAATGGCCAGCATATCTTCCGCAATGTCTGTGATCACAACTTTGCCTCCCTCCAGCATGGAGGCAATGGTCAGACCGGGTTCACCGGTACCGGCAGCTATATCGAGGATCAACTGGTTTCCGGTTGGTTTAATGGAATCAATGATTTCCAGACCCATGGGTTTTAAAAAATCCATGGTCAATTCATCCCATTTTTTCCAACCAGCAGAAAATTTATTCCAGGATTGTTTTTGCTGATCCCTGATGTCTTCTAATTGCTGTTGCATGTCTATAAAGTTTAGTATGAGAAAGGTACTGACTTTATTTAAATATTGTCACCAACGTAAGAACGAACCGAAAACAGGATTCTTTGGTTGGGTAGCAACATAAGGGTTTTTAAACAAGGCTCTTCACCAGGCACTGTCTTCCATTGATCAGTTCACCGGAAAACCCCATAACAGTTAAGAACTTTTTATGTCTAAGGTTGGCAACAGATGTGTAATATATTTTTCTTACGCCTTTTGAAAGGAGGTATTGCTTCTCTTTATCAAATATGAAACGACCCACTTTGTAATCCCGGTATTTGGTAACGGTATAATTGATCAGTACTTCAGCCTGCCCGTCCTCATCCACCCTGGCACTGAAAATATTGGCAATTACCAGGTCCCTTAACACAACAAAATTCAGTTTACCTTCCAGTTGTTCTCTTGTGAAAACGGGGAAATGCGCGGCAATATCAGTTTTGTAAAATGATAAGAACCTGTCCACCAGGATTCCGCCCGAACTGAATTCGAGTAATTCAAAATGTTCTTTCCGGTTGTAAATTTTATAGAGGTAAAAAAGATTTATAATAAGCAGGATACAGTTGGTAAGAATAACCGGAACAGCACCCAGTACAACACCATAAAAAATAAAAGCAATATTTCCCCCGGTATTAAGCCACCTGAATTTAAGGTCGTTGCTGACCAACAGCCCGATGGCGAGTAATAATGAGGCCAGGTAACCGAAATAGGGCGCTAACTGTTGAAGCATAATGCAATGTTACCAAGAGTATGGCTAAGTAAAAAGAAAGTTAACCAGCCGTTTAATCCCACACATATTTCCAGCTTCCGTCTTTTTGTTTTTTCCAAACTGTATGAAAAACACCTTTGGCCTCCTCAATGGTACCACTGCTGTCTTTCGACTGCCAGGTATATTTGCCATACGTATAACCCATATCACCAGATGAAGACGCATCAATAAAGTCCGGTGACCATTTTACGGTGGCAGTTTTAAAGTATTCGGCCGAAAAAAAGATTTTGATATTTTCTTTTCCCTGGACCAGGGAATCATTTTTTCGTTTGATGACAGCATTCGAATCGGCAAAATGCCAGAAGGCCTCCGCGAGTCCTTTCTCAGCAGCCATTTTTTCAAAATCCTTTTCTGTCCGTGCAATTTCCTGTTTGGCTTTTTCGGTCTGATCAGCTGCATCCGGTTTGCAGGAATACAATAGCATACAACAGGATATGCTTGCCAGAAATAAATTACCCAATTTCATAATCGTTTTATTTAGTTAATGAAAGTAACTGAAAAAAGCGGTGTATAAACCTTACATTATTAAAAGTAAAGAAATAATTAACTGTATAATCGGTTTCAATTACCGCTTACATTTTCTTTTCCAAAATCACAAACTCCAGTGGTTCTGTTGGGATGCCAAACCGGTCATCGTCAGGAAATGGTTTTGTTTCGCCTGTATTCCGAAAACCATGTCTTTCGTACCATGCAATCAATTCATGACGAACTGAGATTACACTCATAAATATAAAGGAGCAATCAGTATCTTTTGCATATTGTTCTGCCGCTGATAATAATTGACGGCCAACGCCACCAGCTTGTTGTAAAGGGGATACAGACAACAAACCCAGGTATAATCCCCGTTCTTGTTTTTCCAGGTATACAGAACCGGTAATGATTCCATCGTTTGTTGTGTATTTCAGTATAACGGCTTGCGGATTATTGATAAGGCCTGTAAGCGTGGAGATATCCGTACGAAGTTCTCCTTTCAGCAGACCGGCTTCTGTTGTCCATCCTTTTTTAGAGCCTTCTCCACGATAAGCACTATTGATCAATGCAACTAATAATGGCAGGTCATTTGTCGTAGCTCTGGTAACAGGCATGTGATGAAGATACAAAATCCGGAATTGTTATCACCCGGGAAACCTTTGACAAATGAAACATTACTAACTTTATCGCTTATGTTACTTTCATGATAAGGATCAATATGATATTACTGTTCTCTGACCTCTTATCAATCTTTGATGTAGAATCACTTATCCGGAATGGGGGATTATTAATTCTGTTTCTAGTAGTTTATGGCAGTACCGGATTATTCTTTTGCTTCTTTCTGCCCACCGGGGCCTTTTTATTTACCGGGGGAATATTTGCTGCAACCGGTGGTTTGAATTATGATATTTTCACTATTTGCAGTGTGCTGATACTGGCCTCCGTTTTGGGAAACGTAACGGGTTATTGGTTGGGGTGGAAAACGGGCCCTTTATTATACAAAAAAGAGGATTCGAGGTTTTTTAAGAAACAGCATCTTGTCACAGCGGATTCATTTTATAAAAAATTTGACTGGCTGGCGATACCCCTGGCGTTTTATCTGCCCATTATCCGAACATTTTCACCGGTTGTATCCGGAATGATCCCGATGAAATTCCGTCGGTTTATTTTGCTGACCATTGCCGGCTCCGTGATCTGGATTTTGAGTTTTGTCTTAGCAGGTTACTTTATTGGAAGAAGCCCCTTGCTGAAATCGTCGGTCAAATATATTGTTATAGCCTTTATTCTGGTAGTAACGGTTCCACTGGTAATGACTACAATCAAAGAAATAAAAAAGTCACGTAAAGCGGTTGTCAGCAAAAAATAGGTTGTCCTATTGTCTTTATACAGAATAAAGATAGCTACCTGTACATCAACTGGACAGGGATTCAGATGTTGACAGGTCTCTGAAAATGAACAGTTCTGATAAGGGAATAAATTAACTATTCAAATGATCCAGGTTTTTCAGAAGATTCTCATCCGGCCGGCCTGCAAATGGTGGATAATCACGGTACAGCCAGCCTAAAAAAAGATTAAGCCTGACTCCCCAACGAATGGTTCCAACATTGAACTTATGCCAGTTCTCAGGGTATTTACCGGTAAACAGAACAACAAAAAAAGCAAGGAATAGCAAAACAGCAGTAGCAATATACCGGACATATAAAGCCAGGATATGCGGAATACCGGCATAGAATATTCCAAAAAATGTACGCAATAATAATTCTCCGCGGCTGATCTGCCAGAATTGCAGATCAAAGGCGGTTTTATCATCGGTACCATTCAAACCAAACGCAGGATATCCATCGGCCAGGTTATACAAACGGGAACCTACCCGTAAACCCCAGCGTTGCATTTGTACGACCCATTCATAATACCACCTGGGTGTAACACCGGTAAAGAGGATAATAAAAAAAGTGGCAATGCTCATGAACCAGAGTACAAAGGCACATAACATTAATAGCAGTCCATGAGGAATGGCAATATATATCCATCCGAAAATAGTACGGAGTAATAATTCACCCCGTGAATATTCGGGTTGGTGGGGAACTTCAAATGTTAGCATGGTGCAGTGGTTTATTGTGAGATACTAAAGTTAGTAAAGTTGTTGATTATCTTTTCGAAAAATTTTTGTAGAAGGCTGGATTTGAATTATTGCAGAAGACTTTTGATATTAACTGAATTACACGCACCGGGCCAAAATAACAAAACCAAAAAAATGGAAATTAATTTCCGGCATGAAGAAAAATGGGGAATATAGGGTCAGCTAACAATTACATGGAATCAACTTCGGTTTTGCAGTATCGGAAAACCAGATCCGGTAAATATAAATTCAAAGGATTTTAAAAGCTTTCGGTAGTCTGTATTTCAACTTGAAAGCCTTGTATAAGCCCCAAAGCCAGTTTATGTATTCATTCTATGAGTAAACCCCCTAAACAATCCCTCAAAAACCACCTAAATCGCTTACCTTTGCCGCTCTTGAAAAAGAGGCATTAAGCACATGAAGAATATCCGGAATTTTTGCATTATAGCACATATTGACCACGGTAAATCAACCCTCGCTGACCGGTTGCTTCAAAGTACGGGCACCATAAGTGACCGGGATATGATGGACCAGGTTTTGGATGATATGGACCTGGAACGTGAAAAAGGTATTACCATAAAGAGCCATGCCATCCAGATAAACTATCAGCATACGGACGGGCAAGAATACATTCTGAACCTGATTGATACGCCCGGTCATGTGGACTTTAGTTATGAAGTTAGCCGTGCACTGGCTGCCTGCGAAGGTTGTCTGTTGCTGGTGGATGCGACACAGGGCATACAGGCACAAACGATTTCTAATTTGTACCTGGCAATTGATAATGACCTGGAAATAATTCCCGTTATCAATAAGATTGATATGGATGGGGCCATGATAGAGGAAGTGGAAGACCAGATCATTGAACTGATCGGTTGTAAAAAAGAAGATATACTCCATGCCAGTGGCCGCACGGGTGTGGGTGTGGATGGAATACTCGATGCCATAGTAAAAAGAATTCCGGCGCCGGTAGGCAAACCTGATGCGCCCTTGCAGGCCCTGATATTTGACAGTATGTTCAACTCCTTCCGGGGAATTATTGTTTATTTCCGTGTACGAAATGGATCTATAAAAAAGGGAGATAAAGTAAAATTTGTTTCCACCGACCAGGAATATATTGCTGATGAAGTGGGCATCCTCAAGTTGAAGATGTCGGAAAAGAAAGAAGTGTTGTGTGGAGATGTGGGTTACCTGATCACCGGCATCAAGAATGCGAAGGAGGTGAAAGTGGGGGATACGATCACACTGGCGGATAATCCAACCCAGGAAATCATCAAAGGTTTCCAGGAAGTAAAGCCAATGGTATTTGCGGGTATCTTTCCGGTCAATACAGACGATTTTGCAGAGTTGCGGGATTGTATGGATAAACTCCAATTGAATGATGCCTCTCTGACCTATGAGTTAGAAACATCCCAGGCACTTGGGTTTGGTTTCCGGTGCGGATTCCTGGGATTGCTGCATATGGAAATCATCCAGGAACGATTGGAGAGAGAGTTTAACCAGACGGTTATTACGACCGTTCCCAATGTTAGCTTTATTGCTTATACGACGAAAGGTGAAAAAATAATTGTCAATAATCCAACTGAATTTCCGGATCCGGTAAGGACGGATCATATTGATGAACCATTTATCAAAGCGCAGATCATCACCAAACCGGAGTATATCGGCAACATTATGACCCTTTGTTTGGGCAAGCGGGGTATTTTGATGAACCAGAGTTACCTGACCACTAACCGGGTGGAACTATTATTTGAAATGCCATTGACCGAGATCGTTTTTGATTTCTATGATAAATTAAAAAGCCAGACCCGGGGCTATGCGTCGTTTGACTATCATCCCATCGGTTTCCGGGAAGCCGATATTGTAAAAATGGATATCCTGCTGAATGGCGACAAGGTGGATGCGTTGAGTGCATTGATACACCGTGGCAAAGGGCAGGAGTTTGGAAGAAAGCTTTGTGAAAAATTAAAGGAACTGGTTCCCCGCCAGCAATTCCAGATTGCGATACAGGCCGCTATCGGGGCAAAGGTATTGGCCCGGGAAACTATTTCGGCGATGCGGAAGGATGTAACAGCCAAATGTTATGGAGGTGATATCAGTCGTAAGCGTAAATTGCTGGAGAAGCAGAAAGAAGGGAAAAAGCGGATGCGGCAGATCGGGAATGTAGAGATCCCGCAAGAAGCGTTTTTAGCTGTGTTGAAGTTGGATGATTAAAATAAAGACTCCCACAATTTGTATATTATTTCGGGTGAAAAGCGTTGCACATTTTCAAGCGCCCTTTCACCCATTTTTTTTCTGAGTATTTCGTTATCGATAAGAGAGGAGATAGCTTCAGCAAGTTTCGCAGGGTTTTCTTTTTCAATTAACAATCCGTCTTCTTGATTGGAAATTATGTGCCTTGGCCCGGTTTCACAATCAAAGACAATGCAAGGAAGACCAAAACTCATAGCTTCCAGTAAAGTCATGGGAAAACATTCGTTGCGGGATGTCATCACATAGATTGAGGCTCCCTGGTATTCAGAGATTATATTGTGATCGACCGGTGGTTGATTGATAAGTTTATTTTGAAGACCTTCTTTCTCAGTAAAAAGGATAAAATCTTCTTTCATGTCCCCGTCACCAATAATTTTCCATTTCCATTCGGGGTGCTTCCTTAATACAATTTTTGCAGTTTGGAGTAAGAGGTCAATCCCCTTAACTGCTGTTAGCCTGGCAACTGTGAGTATTGTTTTGCCAGATATTGAAGATATAATACCTGTACCAGAGATGAAATTGGGAATTACCACCGGGTTCTTGTTGACTCTTCCAAACAACAGTTTTTCATCTTCATTTAAACAGACAACCGCATCAAGCTTCGGGTAGGTTAGTCTAAAGACCTTTTCCCAGAACAGGTTTTTTTTCAATTCAAAGAAGTGGTGATGTTCCCAGGAGACAACTTTTGAATATTTCCTGGCTCCGCTAAGTATGGCGGCAGCAGCGAAAGGGTATTCCGTAGCGATAATAAGACAGGGTTGTAGTTGTTTCAGGACTTTGCGTAATTTCAATATATCGCTCAGCAATTTTATTTTCCGGGAGATGATATTTCCTTCCGGGGTGATACCAAATGAAAAAGGATGCCGGATTATCTCAACACTGGAATCTATGGGATAAAAACTGTTACTTGTTTCATCCAATATTAGCAATGTTACCCGATGGCCTTTTGCCGTAAACAGGTTGGCTGTATTCACAATAGCCCGTTCGATGCCACCCGGCAGATCGAGACGGGAGCAGAGGATGGTGGTATGTTTTGTAGTTTTAGGCAGTTTGGAATAATTTCAGGCCTAAATATAGCATAAGCAGCACATGAAAATATTAATTATTACTGAAACATTATTCGAAGGAGGTGCGGAACTGTTTGTATTACGTCTGGCCAGAGCTTTACGTGCTGCAGGTGAGGATGCAGAAGTTTTATGTTTGCACCGTAAAAGCGAAAACAGAGTGATGACAGCTATGTACGCCGATATCCCTATTAAAAGATTGTCGTTACCCTTGATTTCGCTTATCGACTTTGGAGACAAATTGTTAGCTAAATTGAAAGTGAACTTCACAATAAAGTATTTTCTTATTGGTCTTATAATTAAAAAAAGATTTGTAGGCAGATACGATATTTTCCACAGTAATTATATCCAGGCAGATTATTGTATCAATTCTATTAAGTGGAAAAATTCATTTAAGCACATAATAACAATACATGGAGATTATTCAGCATTTTTATGATCAATTCAAAAGAGGCGAATTACGTTTCTGGCTTCGTTTAGATAATAAATTAAAAAGATTAGCTACTGGGGTTGATCGTTGGGTCATTATTTCAGAAGAACAGCGACAGTTTTTAAAAAATGTCATGAATGTACCTGATGGCAAAGTAATCAAAATTTATAATGGTTTTGAACCTGAAACGATTCGGGATGTTCAGAAAACAAAGAACAATTTTACCATAGGAATGGTATCCCGTGGTGTAGAAAAAAAGGATGGCAAAATCTGATAGATATTTTTCTGAAATTACCAGAGAATACCCGACTGATCCTCGTGGGTGGTGGCGAATATATGGACCAACTAAAAGCAAAATATGTGTCAGAAAAGAGAATTTTTTTTACCGGTTTCCAGCCTGATCCTCTGCAATGGATGGTTCAAATGAATGTTTTTGTGCTACCCACATTATTTCCCTTTGAATCATTGCCAACAGTAGTAATAGAAGCATTGTATTGTGGACTTCCTGTTATTGCCACTAAGCTTGGGGATATAGAAAATATGATAACCGATGAAAATACTGATAACAAAGCCGGTTTTGTTATTGATTTTGACGGAAAGAATCTGGATGAAAAGCAATTGTATGAACGGTTAAAATATTTATATGATAATCCGGAAGCTATTGAAGAAATGAAAAAAACAGCGAAATCGGCATTTCGAAAATTTGAAATGGGGCAATGTATGAAGTCCTACCGGCAGGAGTATAAGAAGATTTTGAAGTTTTTCCCCTTTTAGGACAGTGTTAGGTTATTCATTGTAAAAATAAATGATTCAGATGGGCGGGGCTTACCCTTCCCCAGCCCACCATTTCGTCGCGGGCAAACTATCTTGACTGTCACCACTAGAACCAGCGTTGTATAACCCATTTCGCAGCATTGAGAGCAAGTTATTGTAGTAATCCAGGGAATCTGTACTGCTCCAGTGGGGAGTAAGTAAAATGGAAGATGTCTCTAATTTTTTTAAAAAGATACAAAAATTATTGACAAAGAATATATTAGGTTCGGCATAGATGAGTTTATCATTCCCAGATTTTAAGAGGTATGTTATAAATACAGATATTTAAACCCATCTGAAAATATCTTTGTTTTAAACTGAATTTTTACTGTAAATCTCCCTTGCAATTGAAGCATCACCCAACTCTGAAAAGGAGTGAAATTTTATATTTTGATTTTCTGAGGGAAAGAAAATCTTTTCTTTCTATATCTTTTAGAAGCACATGAAGTTGAATTTCTTTACCAAATTCAGCAATAGAAAAATAAGAAACATTTTTATAGGGATGTTGTGGCTGTCAAAAAAGTTGCAGTAGGAATTTGTAAAATATGAAAATGAAGTTAGTTAAACTGCTGACGCCAATTATTAATATTTTTTATTGGTAATGTTATATTTGTATTGAAAATTTTATTTCCCTCAAGCCATTTTTTGAGTAGCCCTAAATCGTTTCTCTTGATAACCGGGAGGCCTGAATTTTTAGCCATTTCTAACGCTCTGTGATCGACAGAAAGAATAAGCGCAGCCTTATCCTGTTGAATACATCTTATGCCACCATGCAATCGTGTACCTACGTAATTAAAGTCTTCTGTTTTTATAAAACTGTCAAAAGAGCCAAGATCAAAAGGGAGCATATTTATCCGTCCTTTATTCTTTATATACTGTTCCAGAGTTGTGATATATTCAATATCGTTTGCGCCTTGAGGGAAAAATACAAGTTGCTTAAAATATTCACAAAGATTTTGTATAAGAATGTTATCAGTTGTTATTTCTTTGTTGTAATCAGTTAATGTAAATAAAACTGTTGTTGATTTATTTTGTAGGTTAGTTTTTTTTCCATCAAGTGTCCAGGTGCTGGGACAATTTGTATTTAGTACTTTATAATTTATTTCTGATTTAAGTTTCTCTTCAGAATATTCATCTCTTACAGCATGTATATACTTTGAGGATAATATATTTTTATAAAATAAACGAGTTTTTAAAGTGCTTTTATTGCCATAACCTTCTCCCCAGCCCGGCCCGAATAAAATCATATTCTTAATCCCAGGGATAAGCCAGAGTAGTTTACCTTTCCTTATCAGAATTTGCCGATAATCTCTTAAGTCGGAGAATAAAAGATTTGAACCGCCGATAAAAGAGTAGGCGGCTTTCTGTATAAGCTTTTTTTGTTTATTATCCAAGTCAGCAGAAGGGGAGAATCTAATTATTTCTTTTTCAGGAAAGATGTCTGAAAGAATACTGATCATACTCCTACTGATGATAAGATCGCCAAGATTGGAAGAAATTTCTTCGTTATTGGATTTTAATACTGGGTCAAGAAGAGTAATATATTTTTCTGGGTTCATAATTTTTCGAAAATAAATATTTGATACCTGCTTTGAGAATAATTAAGATCCTTTATTTTGAAAGAATTTATTTGAAAAAATAAAAAAATATTTTCGGTTGATAAATGGTTTACCCAAGCATTTCTTCTTCGTATTTTCATTTTGGGAAATTCATCGGTAGTACAGTAAGACAAAATAACTATTTTAGAATGTTCACATATTGTTTTGAGAAACCAATTATAATCCAGTATGTATTCAAGGCAACCACTGATAAATGCTATATCCACATTAATTAAGGGAAATTGTTTTTTATTAAAATCTGAAATAACAGTTTCAGATGAACGTTTGCAATAATCAACTGGTATATACTTGCATTCAGAAGGTAAATATTCTTTCAGCCACATAGGGCCACATCCAAAATCTATTACTGTAGAACCATTTTTGATAAACCTCGCCATTTGTTCAATCCTTTCCTTCCATTTATCATCAAAATATTCTATATCCTGCCATTTCTTTTCTTTTTTAAAAAAAAGGTTCAGTTTATTAAATATCCTGCCAGGTAAGCTCTTTTGAAATAATGCCATAATCATAGCCTAATCCCTCAAATTTAGTGTTTGCTAATGCAATTTCAAAACTCAGTGCATCCATCATACTATCTAATATTTCTTTTTTGTCATCAAGAATTGAAATATCAATAGAATATGAATTGGGTGTTAGTTCATCAATTGGTAACCATACTATAAATTCCTTTGCTAATTTCATATTAATGGACTTGCATACTTTATGACTTATTAGTATACGCCCTTTGGGGAAGCAGTTTAAACCAAACCCGATCGTAAAATCATTCTGCCAGTCGTTATTTTCAACTGAAATTATAATTGCTATTTTTTCTCCGTTGCTGAAAACAAACTTACTTTTCCTGCTTCCATCAACTGCTTTGATACTTGAAAAGTAAATACTTTTTGATGTTTTTAATCTTAGTTTTCTTTCAATTTTGCCAGTGTCCAACGAGGTAATATATGCATTAGTTATAGTTTTTACTTTGTCATATAAAACCATTTTTCCCTTATCTAATAGCAGAGCTTTCTGACAAAAATCATTAATTGCTTTCAGATTGTGACTCACAAACAAAATCGTCCGCCCATCTTTTTTACTTACCTCTTCCATCTTCCCCAAACACTTCTTTTGAAATTCCATATCACCAACTGCCAGCACCTCGTCAATTAATAATATTTCGGGTTCCAAATGAGCTGCAACAGAAAATGCCAGTCGCAGTTGCATGCCGCTGCTGTAATGCTTAAGCGGCGTATCAATAAATTTTTCAACACCACTGAATTCAATAATGGCATCTAACTGTTTATTGATCTCAGCTTTTTTTAATCCGAGAATAGAACCGTTGAGATAAATATTTTCTCTGCCGGTTAGTTCGGGATGAAAGCCGGTTCCTACTTCAAGCAGGCTGCCTACACGGCCACGAACGATGGCATTCCCCGTTGTTGGGGGAGTAATGCGACTGATGATCTTCAGCAATGTGCTTTTTCCGGCACCGTTGCGACCGATGATGCCTACTCTTTCACCGGGTTCAATATCAAAATCAATATCCTGTAATGCCCAGAAACTATTTTCGGGTTTCTTTTTTTTAGAAAAAATATTTTTTACTGAATCACTGATCACATCCCGCAGGGCCACATAAGGTGGAGACGTTGTTAGCTTGTATCGCTTGCCCAGGTTTCTTATTTCAATAGCAGGTTTCATCAGGCAAGATCTGCGAAGTAGGCTTCTGTTTTACGAAAATAAAATAATCCAATAACAAAAAGTAACAAGGCGCTAGTTACACCTATAGCAACGATTCTCATATCAGGAGAAACAGGACTTAGGGGTGCCCTGAATAGCTCAATAGCGGCATTCATAGGATTTAAAGCCAACAGGTATTTGTAGAAAGATTGCTGAACGGACTGCAGAGGATAAATAACCTGTGATGCAAAAAATAACACCTGCAACAAAAAAGGTAAAGCATACCTGAAGTCACGGAATTTTACATTCAGCGCCGCCAGAAAAAATCCAAGTCCCGCAGCGGCCAGCAAACTCAGTAATATACCTGCTGGAAAATAAATAATGGCCGTCCAGTCATAGGGTTGTTTTAAAACAGGACAAAGCACCATAAAAATGATAAAGGCAATCAGAAAATCAAACAACGCCACGAGCATGGCCGAACAGGGAATAATAAGCCTTGGGAAATATATTTTTTTTATGATATGGGCATTCTGGATCATGCTTTCACCGGCATGAGAAACAGAACTGCTGAAAAGGTTCCAGCAGATTAATCCTGACAACACAAAGATGGGATAGGCTATGGGGCCACTGTCAATTTTCCAGGTTTTGGAAAACAGGAACGTAAATATCAGCATCATGCCCAGGGGCTGAAGCAATGCCCACAGAATTCCCAGGTAGGTTTGCTTGTACTTGACCTTTATATCCCGCCAGGTAAAAAAATAAAATAGTTCCCGGTATTGCCAGAGTTCTTTTAATCCTATTGATAAACCGGAAGGAGGCTTTATGTTCGTAATGAGTTTCTCCATTGGCCCTAAAGATAACCAATGCATTGTGAAAGTAAAAGGAGGAATGACTAGGCTTAATTATCGTAATTAACCGGCGCTTTTTCGTTATCTTTTGTTTTATTCTTATCCGTTTTTTCCTGCAATTTCTTCTCATCCTTGTTCCCTTTTGGATCGAGGAGGGGATCGCCCACCGGGGCCTGGCCGTCTTGCAGTTTAAAGGTGAAGACTTTATCAATATGCTCCCATTTGCCATTTTCCCATTTAAATCCTTCCTGGTCGCCATCCGGTACATAGGTCCAGGCGTGTTCATCATCATCATTCTCTGAAACCAGGTGATCCACAAGGATCATTTGCAGATCCTCAATATAGTTCACAAGAACACGGGCATTTTTTTTAAATTCAATATTAAAGCGGTACCTGGCTGGTTTGGGGATACTGTCCTTTGCATAACTAAAAAAGGGGCCGCCAAATACCGGCTCACTTTTTTCATTGAATGTCAGCACTTCTATCCATTTCATACTACTCATGGCATTGTTATTATCAAAACCAAAGAGGGTGTAAAAGTTTTTTCCGCGGTATTGCGTTTTGACGATATTGTAATAAATGGCACCGATCCAATTACTTCTGTTCCTGACAGAATCCTGGGGTTTATTGGTAAATTCAGATACATCCCTCAGTGGCAGCAATTTTAAAGAGCCATCCGGGGTGCGGAATTGTATGGCGCCCTTTTGCCTTGAATAATAATCATCAAAGGAAATGTTCCAGGTGATAATGCGGAAACTGGTATCCGGGGCATATAATTTTGAGACACCCAGCACAGAATCAAAGGGGAAATAAAATGAATTTTTGATCTGCAGGGCCCTGACGAGTGTCTTGGTGAAAGCACTGTCTGCAATCATCCGGTCTTCGGGCAGGCTGTCCGTATTAAGGTACTGAGAATATTCGCTCAGCGTGTCTTCTTTCGCCCGCAGTTTTTTCAGATCGGCCGGGGTTATTTTTTGCGAAAATGCCCCCTGAGAAAAAAGGGCAATCAGCATGAAAAGGAGGAAGTGGTTAAGTTTTATTTTTTTCACCAGGATTATTTTAAACCAATTGCTATCATATTTATCAGGCTAAGTTACTGCTTAATACAGATGCCCGCCCGGATGATCGGGTTGCATTTTAAAATCTTTTCCCGGCTTCAGAGATTTTTTTTGACCGGTCGGATGGGGAGAAAACGTCAAAAGGGTTGTAAAATTTTGTGAAGGATTATAAAGCTTTGACAAAATCAGGTAAAGAAGTAAAAAGAACGTCAATATCGGGGTGGGGTAGTACGATATCGGGGTTAGTTGTTGCTACAAAAACCGTGTGCATACCTGCATTCCGGCCAAATAGCATATCACTGGGTTTGTTACCTATGATTACAGATTTGGAAAGGTCGATGTCAGGAAAATCAGCTTTTGCATGAAAAGCCATTCCGGGGTTTGGCTTTCTGCCGGGGTGCTTATTATCGGTACTGGTACAATAATAGATTTTATCAATATGGCCACCAGCTATTTCTATTTCTTCCACCATTTTCCGGTGTATGTCCTGAAGGTCTGATTCAGACATTAATCCCTTTCCAACTCCGCGCTGATTACTGACGATGATGATTTTACCGAAATGGTTCCGAAGTTTTTTAAAGGCTTCGGGGATTCCTTCATAAAACCGGAACTCCCCGGGGTTGAGAATATAATCTTCCTTTTTTTCATGGTTAATGACGCCGTCCCGATCTATAAAAATAGTCCAGCTATTATCGATTGTTTTTAAGTCAAGCGGTGGGTTAGCCAATTCTTTATTCGCACGGTTGTAGTCCTCCGGAATGCCGATGTCAATGAAATACCTGTCCTCCACTATTCCATATATACGCCGCTTTTCATAAAAGCTTTCGAGATAATTTTTTTCAAAAGAAAATTTTGCCGGGAACTCTTCATCCAGGAACTTATTTACATTCAACAAATACAAGCCACCATTAATAGTGCCTTCCCCGTAAAATTGTTTTTCTTTAAAACTTTTTACCAGCTGATCCTCACCTAATACCACGACACCGTACCTGTCAAAATTTTTCATGGGTTTCAGAAGAAGTGTGCATTCTGCATAATTATGATTGTGAAAAAGGGCGGCTTTATGGAGGTCAACTGTAAAAAGGGTGTCGCCATTTGCTACCACCACATTTTCTTCAGTCGTTTTTGAACAGGCCAGCTGAATAGCGCCACCGGTACCTAAGGGTTCCGGTTCTATTACCTGTTGGTAGGCGAGTGTTGAAAACTGCTCCTTAAGATAGGCATCAATTATCTCGTGTTTATAACCGAGTGAAAAAACAAACTTTTCAATTCCCTGGCTTCGTAAATAATTAATGACATAAAAAAGAAAGGGCCTGCCTGCAACAGGGGCCATGCATTTGGGCAGATCAGGAACGGCTTCTTTTAATCTTGTTCCCAAACCACCGGCTAATATGATTGCTTCCTTGATCAATTATTCTGGCTGGTTATCCGAAATATTTTTCCTCTACTAATTGACAAATAATATGACCGATCAGGATATGACTTTCCTGAATCCGGGGTGTGTCAGCCGAAGGAATATTGATAAGATAGTCACTTATGGATTTCATCAGTCCGCCTGTAAGCCCGGTAAAGGCGATTGTAATGATCCCTTTTTCTTTAGCCGTTTCGAAAGCCCGGATTATATTGGCCGAATTACCGGAAGTAGAAAGGCCTATCAACACATCACCGGATTGCCCGATTCCTTCGATCATTCTTGAATAAACAACATCATAACCGTAATCATTGGCAACGGCCGTCAGGTAAGAGGTATTGCAATGCAACGCCTCAGCTGGCAACGCTTTCCGGTCCTTATAGAAACGACCCGAAAATTCTGCGGCCAGGTGCTGGGCATCAGCAGCACTTCCACCATTGCCGCAGAAATAAACCCGGTTGCCTTTTTTAAAGGTATCGGTGATAACGTTTACCACTTTTTCAATGGTTGCAAGTAAGGCAGCATTATCCAAAACCTGCTGCTTCGTGTTAATCGAAGCCTGAATGATATTTTTAATTTTCTCCATTTTCAAATAAGTGCTTTACTAAAAAATAAAAATCTTTAACAAGCAAGGGTTGTGCCTGGGCTCTTCCCTTTTGGGTAAGCCGGATGGGGCCTTAAATCGTCCAGGTTTTCAATCCATGCTCCACAAACTGGTAATTGCGGCTATAGCCTCCAAATTTCTCCAGCCGCTGCATAACGGTGTATTTTGCATTACCCGGGCAATAAAAAATCATAAATCCACCGCCACCTGCCCCGGATATTTTACCTCCTGTGGCCCCGGCTTTTTTAGCTGTTTCATAAATGTCTTCCATCAATGGGTTACTGATACCATCTGCCATCAGCCTTTTTTGCTGAAATCCGTAATCCAGTATCTCGCCAATTTCATTCAGTTTCCCTTTCAGCAAGGCTTCTTTCATTCGTTGTGCTTGTTGTTTCAACTGGTGCATCGCTTCAATGGATTTCTCTTTATGATCGGTCACATTCTTGCTTTGTTTTTTAATGAGCCCTGCAGATTCACGGGTAGTAGCCGTATAATATAGCACTAAGTTATTTTCCAGTTCAAATAAATGTTGCTGTTTTACCCTTAAAGGATTCACAATAACCTTATCATCGGCATAAAATTCCATGAAGTTCACACCGCCGAAAGTAGCTGCATATTGATCCTGTCTTCCACCGGCTAATTTCAGGTCATTTCTTTCAATATCATAGGCATAGTGTGCCATATCATATTCTCCCAGGGGCAGCCGGAGCATTTCTGTAAAAGCACCGATGATGGCAACCACTAATGTTGACGAAGTGCCTAAACCAGAACCTGCAGGAGCATCCACAAAAGTGGACAGCCTGAATCCCTGTTGTTTGATACCATAATCTTGTTGAATACGGTTATAGACACCTTTCAGCAGGTCGAGTGTGCCATCAATGGGCAATTCAACATTCCAGTCGAATTGTTGTTTTTCATTTCTGTCGATAGCCTCCAGGATAATTTTGTTTTCTGCATTGGGCTCAAGGGTTGCATTGGCATATAAGGAAATGGTAGCATTTAATATGGCACCACCATATAAGTCACTATAGGGACTCACATCCGTTCCGCCACCGGCCAGTCCGATCCGCAGGGGAGCTTTACTTCTGAATATCATTTGCTAACTGAGTAATTGTATTGACCATATTGGCCCAACTGTATTGCTGTTTCTCCCTGCGAAGATGCGGAATAAAATAATTTTCGCCTAATTGATAAAATTCCAGGATACCGTCAGCCAGTGCAGCAGGGGTGGGTTCTACAACGAGACCAACTTTTTTATCCGGAACTAACAAGGGGAGACCCCCGACATTTGTAACTATCATGGGCTTTTCAAAATGATAGGCAAGGGGCGTGACGCCACTTTGGGTAGCATTCCGGTATGGCTGGATAACGGCATCTGCCGCACAGAGAAAATATTTTACTTCACTGTCGGGAATAAAATCTGTTTTTAATATCAACTGGTCTTTTAATCCGAGTTTTTCAATTTGCGCTTCGTATAGTTTGGCGTCCTCGTAAAATTCACCGGCAACCAACAGCTTTATACCTGATTGTTTTATTCTCTCATCAGCCATGGCATCAAATAAAATATCCAAACCTTTATACTTCCGGATAAAACCGAAGAACAAAATAATTTTTTCATTTTCCGGCAGTCCCAGATGTTTTCTTGCATCTTCTTTGGTAAGGATAGCGCCGAAATTATCATAGAGCGGATGGGAGACCAGCCTGGCGGGCCTGGTTTTTTGAAATAATCGTAAATCTGTCATAACTTTTTCACTCATGGTGATAAAAGCATCACAGCTTTTTAAAAAATAACGGGTGAAGGGCTTGTCGCCAAACCTTTTTTCATGGGGTATAACATTGTCTGCGATACAAATGATCCGGGTATGTTTATTTTTCCGTACTCTTCTGAGAATGGTTCCGAGGGCAGGTCCCATTAATGGAAGCCAGAAGCGAACAATAATAATGTCGGGATTTTCTTTTTTTAAACGGTTGCCAATTTTTAACCAGTTAAACGGGTTGATTGAATTTATTACGGAATGAATCGTGATGTCATCTGGTTGTGGTTCATCACTAAACTGTGTTTTTCCCGGAAAAAGAAAAGAGGGATACTGTAGAGAAAAGGAATAAATAGTACAATCATGTCCCGATTGAATAAGCTCTTTGGCCAGGCGCTGGTTGAAAGTGGCCAGTCCGCCCCGTAAAGGGTGTCCGGGTCCTATAATGATATATCGGGCCATTATAAACCGGTTTTCTTTTCTACCAGGTAAGCGTTTCGGTTGGGAGAATTCCTTGAAATCAATTCACCGATAAAGCCGGCAAGGAATAATTGCATTCCCAGGATTAATGAAGTAAGTGCGAGGTAAAAACCCGGTTTGTTCGTCAAAGCAAATTGGGTGTCCAGTATCTTGGAAATGATCAGGTAAATAGCAATACCTGAACCCAGCAGGAAAAAAAGAGATCCCCATAAACCAAAAAAGTGCATCGGCCTTTTGGAGAATTTTCCAACGAAGGTGATGGAAAGTAAATCAAGGAAGCCGTTTACAAACCTCCGCCAGCCAAATTTTGATTTTCCATACTTTCTTGCCCGATGTTCCACAACTTTCTCCCCGATCTTTTTGAAACCGGCCCATTTGGCTAATACGGGTATATACCTGTGCATTTCACCGTAGACTTCTATGCCTTTTATAGTTCGGTTCTTATAAGCTTTTAATCCGCAATTAAAATCATGAAGTTTGATTCCGGATACGCTACGGGTCACTGCATTAAAAAATTTGGAAGGAATATTTTTAGAAAGTGTATTATCATATCTCTTCTTTTTCCAGCCACTCACGATGTCAAAACCATCCTCCAGGATCATTTTACGGAGGGCCGGTATTTCATCGGGGCTGTCCTGCAGGTCTGCATCCATGGTGATCACTACATCACCTGTTGCTGCACGGAAGGCTTCATTCAAACCAGCAGACTTACCATAGTTGCGCTGAAATTTGATGCCTTTGATATTGGGATTTTTGGATCGTAGTAGTTCAATTACTTCCCAGGAATTATCACTGCTGCCGTCATCCACATATATGACTTCATAGGTGAACTGGTTCTCATGCATCACTTTTTCAATCCATGCCGTTAATTCCGGGAGGGATTCTGCTTCGTCGATCAATGGTATAACAATGGATAAGTCCATGGATTATTTTCTTCTGGTTAATAGTGCCGATACCACAGCCGTGACGCCGGCACCTATTATCAAATATCCGAAAATTGCCCCTGAAACCAGCTTTAATGTGTATTGTTTTTTAAAAGTGGCTACTTCTCCTTCAATTTCCAACGGGGTTTTCTGATTTTCTTTTACCAGTTGATCCCTGTATGCTACCGCAGTTTCTTCAGCAAATTCGGGATGCCCGTAATTGAACCCACCATAAAAAATTGCCATGAAAAGTGTGACAACGATAAAGCATTTGAAACCCTGGCTGAAAATATCTCCAAACTTTTCAGAAAAGACGACTGAATGACGGTAGGAAACTAATGTCCATACAATGCCTAATGCATATAGAATATAAACTCCGTATTGTAATCTGACGTCAGCTGATTTGCCGTAATAATAAATCCCCAGCACCAGGGCAATCATTAGGGTTGCAGTAATAAGTCCTTTTATGACTGGCGAAATTCTCATGGGTTTATTTATAAATGAATCAGGAGATGGTGATTTTTTCTCCGTTGATAATGCCGGTTGCTTTGCCTGTCAGTTCTTTTCCGATAAATGGAGAGTTCTTTGATTTTGAAAGAATATGTTTTTCTGTAACCGTCCATTTTTTCCCGGGTTCAAATAAGGTCAGCGAGGCTTTGGCTCCTACTTGTATTGTTGCGGGTTCCAGTCCGAATAATTTTCGGGGATTGACAGACAGCAATTCCACCCATTTTTCCGGGCTAATAGACGGGACACTGGTTCTTAGAACCCCAAAAGCCGTTTCCAGGCCGATCATTCCGGGTTTGGCATATTCAAATTCCAGTATTTTGCTGTCATATTCATGTGGCAGATGATGCGTGGCAATACAATCAATGGTTCCATCAGCAATTGCTTTTTGCAAAGCTTCCAGGTCTGCTTTGTTGCGCAGTGGAGGGTTCACTTTCAGGTTGGTATTATATTCCTGCAGATCCTCATCGCAGAAAAAAAGATGATAAGGGGTAACTGAACAACTGACCGCCGTTCCACTTTCCTTTCCTCTTTTGATATACTCCAGTGATTTTTTAGTGCTAACTCCTGTGAAATGCAATTTTGATTCAGCATACCTGGCGAGTTTAATATCACGTGCCACGATCAACTCTTCAGCCATTGCTGGTTTTCCGGGCAGGCCCAATTGTGTCGAAATAATCCCTTCATTCATCAATCCATGCGGGTTGATACTTTTATCATCAGGTACCTGTATCAATATACCATCGAATGCTTTTACATATTGCAGGGCTTTTACCAGTAAGCCGGCAGATTGAACACTGTTAATACCATCACTGAAAGCAACCGCCCCACTGGCTTTCATATCATACATTTCGGCAAGTTCATTTCCTTCGGTATTTCGTGTAATAGCCCCGATCGGGTGAATATTTACCGGTAAGGATTTACTTTTCTGGGCAATATATTCCACCCCGGCTTTATTGTGAATAGCAGGGTTGGTATTGGGAATGACCAGCACATCTGTATATCCTCCCGCAGCGGCAGCAGCAGCCCCGGTTTCTAATGTCTCCTTGAATTCATAACCCGGGTCAGCAAAATTGGCAAACACATCCACCCATCCGGGAGATACATGCAAGCCTTCAATATGTATTTCTTTATCAGCTTTTACGGATAGTTTTTGGGCTAACTGAACAATGATTCCATTTTCAATAAAAATATCAGCTAATTGTCCGTTGAAAGGAGATTGGGGGTCAACAACCCGGGCTTGCTTAATGAGTATTGTCATTAAGGAGCGAAGATAAAGGTTGTTTTTTGAATTTGAAGAAAGACCATCAAACAAAAAAGTCTGCGAAAGGCAGACTCAGAATACTGTCGGGATGACTGGATTCGAACCAGCGACCCCTTCGTCCCGAACGAAGTGCGCTACCGGGCTGCGCTACATCCCGAAGAAATTGCGAAATAGGACAGAAATACTTATCTAATTCACTAACCTTGAGGCACAAAAATATAAAAGACCCTTGAAAACTCAAGAGTCTTTTTTGTCGGTCGGGACGACAAGATTCGAACTTGCGACCCCTAGCACCCCATGCTAGTGCGCTACCGGGCTGCGCTACGTCCCGAAGAAACGGGGTACGAATGTACGGCAAAACGATGAAATTCCGGGTAAAGAATAGACCGGGTTTCTCCACCTAATTACCACCTATAAATTTTTTTATTTTTTTCTTCAAGGTATCGGTGGCTCTTTTCTTTAATGTGTCTTTTGCATTTTTAATGGACAAATTGGTTGTGTCAATACCCACTTCTGCCAGTTTTTCTTTTGCCTTGTCTTCTACTTGTTTTTTAACGGCATTTAATGAATCTTTCGTTTTTTTTGCGGCACTATCCAGTTTGGCCTGGGCAAAATTTTTGGCCTGTTGTTCTATTTCTTTCATAGCATCTCCCGCCAATTCTTTAAGATCTACAGAAAGGGAGGGGTTATTAATGCTTCCTGTGAGTTTAAGATTCAGGTTCACCGTTTCTCCTACACTGACCGGGACACCTTTTGCTTTTGCCTTCGCCACAAGATCATTAACCAGGTTATTCCCTTTTGTTCCCATCACCGTTCTTGGGAATTTCATTTTGATGGCATAATCTATGGATTGGTCGAAGCCATGAAAGCCGGCAATTTCCATTTCAATATCTTTTATTTTAACGGTGAAAGGTTTTACCATCACTTTCCCATTACTGAATTCGATATAGTTTTTGATATCTTTTACGCTGATTGATTTTAACCTGTCGATTTGTAATACAGCAGCGATTTTCTCCAGCGGAGCAAATTTTGCAAGCACACCTTCCAGCAACAGTAGGTTCCCTTTACCGGTAAGACTGTTTAACACCGGCATCATCTGCCCGTCCAGGTTGCCAACCATTGAAAGCTGGGAATGCAATTTACCGGACAGGAATTTTCCAATGGGCATAAGAAACCGGATGGTGTTGTAAGACGTAAAGGCTTTTTGGACATCCATATTTTTTATGTCATAGCTCAAACTAATATCAGGCTTTACTTTATTTATTTTGGTAGAGTAGGAGCCGTCAATTAGTATGGTGCCATCCAGGGCTGTTGTTTTTATATTCTGAAACGTGGCTTTCTCATCGTTCATCAGCAATACACCGCTTACATTAGTATAACCGACCTTGTCATAAAGTAATTGTTGAATAGTGGTATTAACGGTAAAGTTGATACCGGCTGGAATAAGAAATGGTTTGCCGCTACTTACATTAGTAACCGGAACTTCAGCTGCACCTGATACAGGTGTTCCCATCCAGTCATTCAGGTTCAATTTATCAGCTGCTAAGGTTAGGTTGCCTGTCAGTAATTGTCCCTTTATGACATAGCCTGTAAGATTATTCAGGTTGCCATTGGCCGTAAAGTTGGTACTGAGATATTTTCCGGTAAGGTTACTGAGCGTTACATTTTTTGAATTGAATAAGAATTGTGCTGCCGGAATACTGATACCGGTTGGATAATCTTTCGAAGTATAATTGAGATTGACAAACCCGGCAGTTCCATTCAATAGTATTTTATCGTATTCGCCCCGGTTAAGTGCCGACCGGCTTCCGGAAAAATCTGCATCTGTATTCAGAATGCCACTTATAATTGTACCCGGGGCCAGTTTTGTAAATTGCTTTAGGTGGTCTAAGGTAAACCTCCCCTTTGCATGACCCGAAAAGTTAACGGAAGAAACAGGATTGCTGAGTTGCAGTGTAAAATCTATGGGATCTTTTCCCAACTCAACATGGCCCGATGATATATCAATAATAGTTTTATCTGCAATGCCGCCTGAATTGGTCAGGGTGGCTTTTATATTCCCGTTTTGAATAGGTTGTGGGAAGTTTTTGTCTGAGTAAAAAAGATTTCTGATGTCAAAAAATCCACCTGCGGTGAAAGACCCGCTTTGCTCCTTAAGTGCCTGTAACGGGCCGTTGACAAAAGCATCTGCCCAGGCAAGACCACTGATTTTTGTACCATTTTCGAGTTTGATGATCCTGGACAACTGGGATAAATCCAGTTTGCCTTTGGCGCCGGCATCAAGAATTTGAATGGTTTCAGGATTTTTATAGGTAAAATGAAAATCAAAAGGCTCGTTATTCATTTCTAAATGCCCGTTGGATACATCAATTACCGAATTATCCGGCCGGCCATCCTTATTTACCGCCTGAAACGCTAGCTGAATATTTTTCACTGGCTGGGGTAAATCGGGGTATTGGAATGAACCATTTTTTATCTGCAGGTTTACTTCGTAGGCAGGGATTTGTTCGGGAGAAAAAGTTCCTTTTACAAATCCATTAAAAACAGCGTTACCACTTGTTTTTATATTATCGAAATCTTTTTTATAAAGGGCCGGTATCATCGAAAGAATATCTTTAAAATTGTTTGTTGGAGATTTGAATTTTACATCCATATTGAATGTTTGCGCATTTATCATTTGTATTAAACCTTCGGCAGATAATTTCAGGGCATTAAAGGTGATGTCGTCTGTCTTGAATGTGTATGTATTTGTTTTGTTATCAATCTTAATAGCGGCATCAATCTCGGTTTTCGTATTGTACAGGTAGGGGATATTGTCCTGTGTTAGCCAGGCAGATTCGGCCCGGGTAGAAGTGGAAAGGGTGAATATGTCTGCGGTTAAATTGCCGCTGCCCTCATGTTCCAGTCCTTTTGTTTCAATAAACGTATTTGATTGTTTATCGTCGTATACAAAATAGCCGTTATTGATCCGGTATTTTTTTAAGGACAATTTGAAGTTAGAGGCCGTCGTATCTTTCTCTCCGGTTATATCGGGTCTTTTATTAACTATGTCCCAGTTGGCTTTTCCATTTTTATTTACAAGGACCTGTATCCGGGGGGATTGAAAATAAGCACCCATTATTTTAATGTCTTTTCCTTTCAGTACGCTGAAAAGGCCTGCAGTCAGGTCAATTTTTTCTGCCGAGAGAAGCGTATCTTTTGAAAAGACATCTTTACCAACGATAGAAAGCCCTTTAATAGTTATGGTGGCTTTTGGAAAATGACGGAACAGGGAAAGTTTCACATCGGAAAAATCAATGGTTGCATTTAGATTTTTATTGATTTCTCTTTTGACGAATGCCTGTACCTGTTTTTTAAAAACAACGGGTATTAAAAAGGCCAGTGCAATAAATGTGACCAGGGTAACTCCGGTTATTTTGAGAGCTTTTTTCATTTCCCTTTTTCTTGTTGTAGTAAGTTACATCAATTAAGAAAGATGCCCCAAAAGAAATAAGGAGTCTGATGAAGCCCAATGCCCGTATTGCTTTAATGATCATTCAACGGCAAACCTCTTTTCTGCCATTCTATCCACCCTTCGCTGAACTCAGGGTGACAAAGAATCAGTGGTCATTCAGCGGTAGTCCCCGCTTTTGATATTCTATCCAATTCAAATACTCCGGCGCTACACGGTGTTCTTCCATCGTAATGCAATCATCCACCGGGCAAACGAGTTTACAAAGATTGCAACCCACACATTCTTCTTCTTTTATGGTGTACGTATTGTACGGCTTCCCATATTCTAAATTTATAGATTGATGTGATGTGTCTTCGCAGGCAATGTAACAAAGACCACAATGGATACATTTATCCTGGTTGATCCTGGCAATGATGTGGTAGTTGATATCGAGATCTTCCCAGTGCGTAATGTTGCTAACCGATTTACCGATAAAGTCATCCAATTTTTTAAAACCCTTTTCATCCATCCAGTTATTCAATCCTTCACACATGTCTTCTACGATACGGAAACCATGTTTCATGGCTGCGGTACAAACCTGTACATTACTGGCGCCGAGCAACATAAATTCCACCGCATCTTTCCAGGTACTGATGCCTCCAATACCTGAAATAGGAACTTTTTTAGTCAAGGTATCCTGTGCAATGGTTGTCAGCATTTTTAATGCAATGGGTTTAACGGCCGGACCGCAATAACCGCCAAAGACCGACTTGCCGCCCACATTCGGATTGGGAACCAGTGTATCCAGATCAATTCCGGTTACAGACTGAATGGTATTAATTAAGGATAATGCATTGGTTCCGGCTTTTACCACGGAACGCCCCGTTGGTACCACCGAATGAACATTCGGGGTAAGTTTTGTTATCACTGGAATTTTGGCAACTTCCATCACCCATTCCACCACCATGCAGGCGATCTCCGGGTCTTGCCCAACGGCGGCACCCATACCTCTTTCGGTCATTCCATGCGGACATCCAAAATTCAATTCCAATCCATGGGCACCGGTGTCTTCTACTTTTTTAATGATGTCATGCCAGCTTTTTTTATCATTATCCGCCATCAATGAAACAATCATGGCACGGTCAGGAAATAATTTTATGCACTCTTTAATTTCTTTCAGATTAATGTCAAGCGGACGATCACTGATCAATTCAATATTATTAAAACCCATCACCCGGCCACCATTAAAATCAACGGCGGAATACCTGGATGATACATTCTTTACCTGGCTGCCTAATGTTTTCCAGACAACTCCACCCCAGCCCGCTTCGAAAGCCCGGAGTACGTTATATTTTTTATCAGTTGGCGGGGCACTGGCTAACCAAAAGGGGTTAGGGGATTTGATGCCGAGGAAGTTTGAAGATATGTCTGCCATAAAATTTTATTTTTTGTTGCCAGCAACGTTAACACAGATTAACTTCCTTTGCGTCGAACTCTTTATCGTTCGGTTCCCTATTCAGCTTTTTATTTCACGCTGCGTTCGCTTCGAAGCGGCGGCGCAGCGGTCTCTGCACCTTTGCGTTCGCTGCGTGAAATCATTTTACTCTGATATAGGAAAGAATCGCTTTCGCCCCATCTTTCCCCGCCTGAACTGCATCCACCACTTCCTTACCACCATTCACGGCATCACCTCCCGCAAATACTCCTTTGATGTTGGTGGCACAATTCTTATCAATAACCAATTTCCCGTTTTTGTTATCCAATTTATATTTCTTTACTAATTTTTCAAACGGAACCTGCCCGGCAGCTTTGATCACCATATCAACATCTAAAGAAAAAGTTTCCCCGGTGTCAACAGGAGCGCGGCGGCCGGATGCATCGGGTTCACCTAATTTCATTATACTGCAAACAAGTTGTTTTACTTTACCATTGGATCCCTTCACTTTTTTTGGTGCAGCAAGCCAGATCACTTCGCAGCCATCTAACATCGCAATATCCAATTCATGTTGCGTACAGGACATTTCTTCTCTGGTACGCCGATAAATCATGGTTACCTCTTGGGCGCCTAATCTTTTTGCTTGTGTGGCTGCATCAATGGCCGTCATGCCCATACCAATTACGGCCACTTTATCCCCGACAGAAACTGATGGATAGCCTTTTGTCCGTATATCATAAATAAACTGAATGGCATCTACCACGCCTTCCAGTTTTTCCCCCGGAATATCTAATTGCCTGGCCACGCCAACGCCCATGCCGAGATAAACGGCATCAAAGTTTCTCTTTAATTCAGCCAGCGAAATGGTTTTCCCCAATTCCTGGTTGTATTTAACTTCAATTCCACCAATGGATAAGATATAATCCACCTCCTCTTCACAAAACCGGGGTGTTACTTTATAGGCTGCAATACCATAAGTCATTAAGCCGCCGCCTTTGCTTTCTTTTTCATATATCGTTACATCAATGCCTTCTTTTGATAATGTATGGGCGCAACTTAATCCTGCAGGACCGGCGCCAACAATCGCCACTCTTCTACCAACGGATGGTTTGCGTTTAAATAATTGCCAGTTATTTTCCATTGCTTTTTCTGTAGAATATCTTTGCAATTTTGCAATGGGAATTGCTTTTTCTTCCAGTAAATTATAAACACAGGCTCCTTCACATAATTTTTCTACGGGACAAACTTGACTGCATCCTGCGCCCATAATATTGGAACTGAAAATAGTATGGGCCGAGCCTTTTATATTTTCGGTTGTAATCTGTTTAATAAATTTTGGAACATCGATGCTGGTTGGGCAACTTTTTGTACAGGGAGCATCATAGCAAAACAAACAACGATGGGCATCCACTTTTGCTGCCGTTATACTTTCATATGGCGGGTGGATGTCGGCGAAATTGGCTTCGTATTGGGCGGTAGTTAGTCTGTTATTTATTATTGCCATAAAAAATTAATTTGGAACACGGATGACACGGATGAATAGATTTTTACGGAAATTTTCTCTTTTCAAATGTTATCTATCTGAGTAATAGTGGTTGTTCGCCAGGATTTTCTATCATTATCATACACTTTCCTTTTTACTTCAGGTCTCTTCCCAAAATTGAGTAGTAGCCCTACTTCAATTTCGGTAGCTTTCAAATAATTGACAAGTTGATGTTCATCACCTTCATAAAGCTGTTCAGATGTTTTCAGTTCACAAATAACAACATTCTCTACTGTCAGGTCAGCGTTATAATCACCAACTACCTGCCCTTCATAATAGACTAATACCCTTTTTTCTTTTGTAACATTAAGCCCCATTTTAACTAACTCAATCAATATGGCGTTTAAGTATACTTTTTCAAGAAATCCATATCCAAGAGTATTGTAAACTTTGTAAAAAGCTTTAATAATTTTTTCGGTCAGTTCTTCGTGTTTCATATATTAAAGAATGAAATCAGTGTTAATCTATTCATCCGTGTCATCTGTGTTCCTGTATTTAAAGTTCCACCAACTTCCCATAGGTCTCAGGTCTTCTATCTCTGAAAAACTGCCAAGTGGACCTTACCTGTTCAATCATATCCAGATCAAAATCGGCAATAAGCAATTCATCATTATCTTCTGATGCCTGCGAAAAAATCTGCCCTCTTGGGTCAACGAAATAAGAGGAGCCATAAAACTTACCAAGGTTCCAGGGTTTTTCTTCACCCACCCGGTTGATGCATCCCATGAAATAACCGTTGGCAGCGGCATGAGCGGGTTGTTCTAATTTCCATAAATATTGAGAAAGTCCGGCAACGGTTGCCGAAGGATTATAAACGATCTCAGCGCCATTCAATCCTAATGCCCTGGCTCCTTCCGGAAAATGACGGTCGTAGCAGATATAGACACCGACTTTTGCATATTTTGTTTGAAAAACCGGGTAACCCAGGTTACCGGGTTTAAAGAAAAATTTTTCCCAGAAACCCGAAGTATGCGGGATATGATTTTTGCGGTACTTACCAAGGTACGTTCCGTCAGCGTCAATCACCGCAGCGGTATTGTATAAAACACCCGCTTGTTCTTTTTCATACACGGGAACAATGATCACCATGTTATATTTCCTGGCGTATTCCTGCATCCGTTCAATCGTTGGGCCGGGAACGGTTTCGGCACTTTCATACCAGGCTTTATCCTGCCCCGGGCAGAAGTAGGGGGTATTGAAAATTTCCTGGAAACAAAGTATCTGAACACCTTTTCTTCCCGCTTCTTCGATCAGCGGGATATGTTTCTGTACCATGGCTTCTTTGATCTCAGCTATCGTTCCTTCGCCTTCTGTTTTTGGCAAGGACATTTGGATGAGACCTGATTTGATGAATCTTGGCATACGTAATATTTGTTTTTGAACCACTGAGACACGGAGACACGAAGTAACACAAAGAAACTCCGTGTGTCACAGTGCCACTGTGACTCTGTGGTTTAATTTAAATTTTATCTGCAACTTTATTTCTCCTGATAAATTTACCATATCCTTTGTCAATTAGACAATGATTATTTTCTATTGCTATTTTTCCTCTCAATAAAACTGTTTTCACTTTTCCGGTTACTTCCCATCCTTCATAACCCGAATAATCCACATTCATGTGATGTGTCTTTGCGGAAAGCTTATGTTTCTCATTCGGGTCAAAGATTACTATATCAGCATCACTTCCCACAGCAATCGTTCCTTTCTTCGGAAACATCCCGAATATTTTTGCCGGGTTGGTACAAGCCACTTCTACGTATTTATTGAGTGTGATTTTTCCTTTGTTAACTCCTTCGCTGTATAATAATTCCATCCGGTTCTCAATGGCGGGATGCCCGTTGGGTATTTTGGAAAAATCATCTTTGCCCATCAGTTTCTGCTCCCATTTAAAAGGGCAGTGGTCGGTGGCCACCACCTGCACCAATCCCTGGTTGATACCTGCCCATAAGGTTGCCTGGTCTTTCTTTTCCCTCAACGGTGGACTCATGACCCATTTAGCACCTTCAAAATTTTGCTCATATAAAGAAGCATCAAGAAGTAAATACTGAATACAGGTTTCCACATATACTTTCTGATTTCTTCGGGTCGCATTGCGAATGGCATTCAGGGCTCCTTCACAGGTAAGGTGAACGATGTAACCGGGGCAACCTGTATAAGCAGCCATATCAGCAAAACGTCCTGTAGCTTCGGCTTCCGTTACTTCCGGTTGTGATAAATAATGATACAGCGGTGTGCATTTTCCTTCCGATCTGTGTTTGGCAATTAAGAAATCAATCATATCACCATTGGTAGCATGTACATTTATTAACCCGCCGTGTTTTTTCACCTCTTCCATCAGTCCAACCATCTGCCTGTCATCAATCATTAATGCTCCTTTATAGGCCATAAATGTTTTAAAAGAAGTGATGCCTTCTTTCTCAATCATTTCCTGAACTTCTTTTTTTGTATGTTCATTAAAATCTGTTACCGCCATATGAAAGCTGTAATCGCCCACACAATTATGATCACTTCTTCCTTTCCATTCTTCCAATGCAGAACGAAGTGAGTTTCCCTGCTTTTGTAAAATAAAATCAATAACCATTGTTGTGCCGCCAAAGAGGGCAGCCCTTGTTCCTGTCTCATAGTTGTCAGAAGAGAATGTACCCATGAAAGGCATATCTAAATGCACATGGGGATCAATACCACCGGGAAAAACTAATTTGCCGGTTGCATCAATTTCTTTATCTGGATTAACAGTTAAATTTTTACCGATAGCTTTTACGGTTTCGCCTTCAATATGAATGTCAGCTACATAATCATCCGTAGCCGTGATTATTCTTCCGTTTTTGATTAAAAGCCCCCCAACCCCCGCAAGGGGGGCTTTGGAGTCTTTAATTTTTATGGTTTCTTTTTTTTCTTCACGCATTTTATTTTTTTTACTGATCAAATGTCAATAAAGTATTTAGCCAGTCGGGTTCTAAAGTCCCCCTTGTGGGGATTTAGGGGGCTTCTCCCTTGCATTTGGGGAGGCCATCCAATATACAAAACCACTTACAAAAAACCCAACAAACCAGGCATAATGGTATAATTCGTTTACCCATCCCGGTGCGGCATCAGCCCCTACGGCTTTTATATTAAGAAGAAAGCCTGGAATATTTGGCAGTATGCCAGCTAATAATGCAATGATTGCAACAGGATTAAAGCCATTGGAGAATTTATATCTTCCATGATGCTGGTACAATTCATCAACTGCCAGTTCCTTCTTTCGTATAAAATAATAATCCACGATCATGATCCCGCCAATAGGTCCAAGTAAACTTGAATAGGCTATCAGCCAGGTAAATATGTATCCATTCGGATCGGCCATTAATTTCCAGGGGAAAATTAATACGCCTATCACACCGGTTATATAACCACCCAGTTTAAAATTTATTTTCTTTGGCGATAAATTTGAAAAATCATTGGCCGGGCTGACAATATTCGCAGCAATATTTGTTGCCAATGTTGAAATGATAATACCAATCATCGCAAAGGTCACCATTAACTTACTGTCGAATCTGCTGGCCAGTTTTACCGGGTCCCATTCCGGACTGCCATAAATTATAGCCGAAGCAGAAGTGACCACAACTCCAATAAATGCAAACAAGGTCATGGATGGAGGCAGGCCAATTGCCTGACCCCGGATATGTGCTTTCTGGCTTTTTGAATACCTTGTAAAATCCGGAATATTTAATGACAAGGTGGCCCAGAAACCAACAACCGCGGTTAATGCCGGAAAAAAGAATTTAAAGAATGATGCAGTGTCAGTAAATTTTGAAGGCGCTCTTAATATCGGCCCCAACCCTTTGGCTGCAATCACTGCCCAGCAGAATAAAGCAATGGCTGCTATTGGTAAAAAGATGGCTTTAAATACTAATAGTTTGCGGATACTTTCCACGCCTTTGTAGATGATAAACATATTCAGTAACCAGAAAAGTGCAAAACAAAACAAGGGCAAAGCCTGTGGGAAAAGAGAAGTCGTATTAATTTCTTCCAGCGAAGGATTCCAGGCCCTTATTAAATGATACAATGATTCGCCACCAATCCAGGTTTGTATGCCAAACCAACCGCAGGCAACAATTGCCCGCAGCATGGCGGGTATGTTTGCACCCTTTGTTCCGAAACTCGCTCTTGCAAATACGGGGAATGGTATTCCATATTTTGCTCCGGCATGACCATTTAATAACATGGGTACCAAAACGATTGCATTTCCAAGAAAGATTGTCAGCACGGCCTGCCACCAGCTCATCCCGTTATTGATCATGGAACTGGCCATCGTATACGTAGGAATACAAAGGCTCATACTGATCCATAAGGCGGCATAGTTCCAGGTGCCCCAGGTTCGTTTGGAGGCCGGGACAGGGGCGAGGTCTTCGTTGATCAATGCCCCCCTGCCCCCCGTAAGGGGGTTCTTGTTCTCCGATGTTTTGGTGTTTTCTTTATCCATTCGGAATTCAAGATTTTAAAATTCAATGAGTCTTTAAAGTATTTAAGAATTTAGTTATTCAACTTTTCAATAGCAATAAAGTAATTTCTATAATCGGGTTCTAAAGTCCCCCATGCGGGGGATTTAGGGGGCTTTCTCCTGCGTAGGGGTTTGGGGAGGCTATCTCTTTGGATTTAGGAGGTCGTTTCTTTGTCTGCAATCAAAATAGCCTCACTAATAATCTTCAATCCCTCATCAATCTGCTCCTTCGTTACAATCAACGGCGGCGCAATAAAAATATAGCTCCAACGCACAAACGTGTACATGCCCAGCTCTTTGATCTTTGCAGCTACTTTATTCATCACGGTCATTTCATCCGGTCTGGCATTGAAAGGAGCCATAGGTTCTTTGGTCTTCCGGTTTTTCACCAGTTCTATACAACCCAATAAACCTGTATTCCGGAAATCCCCAATGCTCGGATGTTTTTGTTTTAATTTTTCAACTTCTTCATTCACATATTGTCCCATGACTGCACAGTTCTCAATCAAGCCATCATCTTCATAAATTTTCAACGTTTCTAAAGCAGCAGCACAACTAACCGGGTGGGCAGAGTAGGTGAGGCCCAGGGATAAAACGGTGTCATCATATTTTGCTGCGATCTTATCAGAGACCATCAAGCAACCAAATGGCAGGTACCCGCAGGTCAATCCTTTGGCCATGGCGATCATATCCGGTACGATACCATGATTTTCAAAGCCAAACCATTTTCCTGTTCTGCCAAAACCACTCATTACTTCATCCATTATTAATAAAATGCCGTGCCGGTTACATATTTCTCTGACTGCTTTTAAATAACCCACAGGGTATTGCAAACAACCCGATGAACCTGATTCACCCTCTAATAAAATAGCGGCAATATTTCCCGGCCCTTCATAAGCTATGACTCTTTCCAAACCGGCAACCGATTCTTTCAGCAGATTTTCTTCTCCATATTCCCAGCGGTATAAATAGGGCAGATCAAAATGTACAAAGTTGGGCGACTGTTGCCCATCCATCGGCAAACGACGTGGGTCACCACTGGCCGACATAGCACCATAAGAAGCGCCATGATAAGATTGATAACGGCTCAGTATCTTATGACGTCCCGTATATAATCTCGCCAGTTTAATACCATTTTCTATTGATGTGGCGCCGCATAACGTAAAGAATGCTTTGTTCAGATCACCGGGACAAATGGCCGCCAGTTTTTTTCCCAGTTCACCACGGACCTTCGTGACACAACTCGGCGTTACATAAGAAACTTCCTGCATTTGTTTCACAACGGCATCGGTGATCCGTTGATTACCATGACCGATATTCACATTCATAAGTCCTGATGAGAAATCAATATAGCGTTTACCATCGTAGTCGTAGAGATATACACCTTCGGCATGTTTCACCGCAATGGGTGCAATGCCTTTTTGTTTGCTCCACGAAAACAAGGTGTGGTCAAGATTGTTTTGTATTATAGCCTCACTGTCCTCTCCCGAAAAAATCGGAACAGGCACCGATGGGTTATCAGACTCTGATAGTTTGGAAAGTGTTTTTGTATCCATGTTATTATTTTTTTCTAAACTTGTGATGACTGGTTTATTAATTTTTTAAAAACATTTTACTTTTAGAAGTTACCTGCATTTTTTTTATCTGTCTTGTCTGCAGAACTTCATTTACCTGTACCAGGGTTATTTTAACGGTAATACTGGCAGGTTGCGTGGTATGATCATTTGAAAAACAGAAGTACAAACTTCCTTTGCGGGGTTCCATTCGCGAATAGTCATTAATAACTTTTCCTTTCTTTATAAACCGAAACTGTGCACCCGAAGAAAATAAACCGGCATTTTCACCTTCCATGATCCAATAATTAATGGTTTCACCTGCCTCGATTTTGCTAAAACTGACCGTTCTGTTTAATGCTATCGCCGCTAAAGCATTATAAAGGGGAAATTTAGCCACCGCCGATTTTTCTGTGGCAAGAATTTGTTTGTTGGCTGATTCGTAGGCTTGCTGACCGGCGGGATTTGTATACAGGTAATAGCTCCAGGCTATTACATTATCCGGTAACACAAAATTAAAGGTGGATTTATTTCCAGCCGGGTTAGATGCCGGATTAATTTTGACAATTCTATCCTGGTAATTGATAAATACTGTATCGGTTTTTGCCAGGTAATCTTCCTGCTCCGTTGTATAAGTGGTGTCATTAACGAAGTCATTAAAGACGGTCGGGTTAAAATTTTGAGTGGCGGCGCTGGCAGGTATGCGTTGTATCTTGTATTTACAAAGGCGTACACTGATGGCTGAACTGGTAAACCTGAATCTATAAATTCCTGTCCGGGGGATTTTAATTATTTTATTTGCGATTTTGCTTGTTTTTACCTCCAGCATTTTTGAAGTGGAAGGCATTTCAAGAATCTCCAGTTCTTTCAATTCTTTACCATTAACCTCTTCAAAATTGAAAATGAGTTTATCACCTTCCGCAAAGCCGAAATAAAAAATTTCTTCCCCCAGTATGCCCACTTTTATGGTGCTTTCTGCAACATCTACAGGGGTTTGACCCTGAAGCTGTAAAGAAGAAATCCATAGAGTGGAAAGAAAAAGTATTTTAATCATAAAATAAAGGTTCTCTTTTTCAATAATATTCAGGTGTAAAACGCTCAACTCATCCAGTTCACCCCCGCCTCCGCATTCCATTTCGTTGTACTCTTTTTTAGCTTTGTCCAGAATTCAATCGAACTTTTGCCGGTGATATCACCAACACCAAACTTACTGTCATTCCAACCTCCGAAAGAGAATGGTTCCCGTGGTACAGGCACACCTACATTAACACCAATCATTCCGGCGCTGGCATGGTCAATAATATAACGGGCCAAACCGCCGTTTTGTGTGAATACAGACGCTGCGTTGCCATAGGGGTTTGCATTTTCAATCGCCAAAGCCTCATCCACCGTATTGGTTCGCATAATGGAAATAACCGGCCCAAAAATTTCTTCTTTAGCTACACTCATGCCGGGAGTTACATAATCTATCACAGTAGGGCCAACATAGGTTCCGTTTTCTTTTCCTTTTACGGTTGTGTGTCGGCCATCCACTAAGATTTTGGCACCATCTCTTTCCGCTTCGCCAATATAGCGTTCAATTCTTTCTTTACTTTCTTTACTGATAACAGCGCCGAGATTTTCACCGGGGATGATCTTTCTGGCTTCTTCACAAATTTTTTCAATGATACTATCCACATTACCTACACCGATCATGGCGGATGCAGCCATACAACGTTGACCGGCGCAACCACTCATGGAAGCCGCCACATTCTGTGCGGTCATTCCAGGAACGGCATCAGGTAATACCATCAGGTGGTTTTTGGCGCCACCTAATGCCAGCGCTCTTTTAAAATTTTGGGTTGCTCTCTGGTAAACTATTTTTGCCACTTTGGTAGAACCCACAAAGGATACGGCTTCAATTCCCGGGTGGTCGCAGATGGCTTCAACTATCTCCACATCTCCATGAACGATGTTGAAAACACCATCCGGCAAACCGGCTTCTTTTAATAACTCAGCGATCCTGCCACAACACAAAGGCACTTTTTCAGATGGTTTCATGATCAGGCAATTCCCCAATGCAATTGCATTCGGTATGGTCCAGTTGGGAACCATGGCCGGAAAATTAAATGGAACGATTGAGGCCACAACCCCGAGCGGTACATGTTCCGTCCGGCATTCCACACCTCTGCTAACTTCCAGTATCTCACCGGTTATCAATTGAGGAAGAGAAGTGGCAAATTCTGTTAGCTCAATACATTTTTCTATTTCTGCTACCGATTCACTGTAAATTTTCCCATTTTCTTCGCTGCACAGTTCAGCCAAATGTTTTAAATCTCTTTCGAGTAAAGTTTTATAACGAAAGAATACCTGCACTCTTTCCTTGATAGGCGTTTTACTCCATGTTTTGAAAGCGGCTTTGGCGGCTTTTACGGCAGTATCTAAATCTTTGGCAGTGGACATAGGAACTGTTGACAACAAATTTCCATCAAGAGGAGATATGACAGATAATGTCCGTGAAATGGAGGCTTCTACAAATTTTCCATTGATATAATTCTGAACGGGTGCGTATTTCATTTTGTAGTTTCTTTTTTATTTCTTGGTTTAAAATGGTTTGAACCACTAAGACAGGAAGGCACGGAGACACGGAGAATGAAAGAGGGGTTAAAAAATATTCTCTTCTTTGTGCCTTGGTGTCTTAGTGCCTTGGTGTCTCAAAATGTATTTTCGAATTTGTCAATTATAAATATACTTAAATTGCCGGTTATTACAACCTAACAACTTCAATTTCAATGACACCGGAAAGACATAACAGGCTTAGTTCCGTGCTAAATAAAAGACAGGGAGACATTACTATTGTGCTGGAAAATGTTTTTGACCCGCATAATATTTCAGCGGTAATGCGAACCTGTGATGCCGTAGGAGTTCAGGAAGTTTATGTGTTAAACACTAAAATCCCACCTCATAAGAAATGGGGTGCCAAAAGCTCCTCCAGTGCTGCCAAGTGGCTCACCATTCACCAGTTTGATAATGCTGCCGCATGTTTTTCATCTCTTCGAAACCGCTATGCCACCATTTTAACTACCCATCTGAGTAGCGATGCGGCACCTTTACATACAATTGATTTTACAAAAAGTATTGCCTTGGTTTTTGGAAATGAGCATAGTGGTGTAAGCGATGAGATCAGGGCCCTCGCAGATGGAAATTTTATTATTCCACAAGTGGGCATCATTCAATCACTGAATATAAGTGTTGCCTGTGCTGTGACTTTATATGAAGCTTACCGGCAAAAAATGAATGCAGGGCAATACAACCGGCGGAGTTTGGATGACGTCAGGTATAATGATTTACTGAAAGAGTGGGGATTTGAGGAGGGGATTTGAGATATATGTGTCTTGAGTCTTGTGTCTTTCATCTTGAGTCTTTAATTGCAATAAGAAAAGACGCAAGATTCAATTTTCAAGATTCAAGTTTGGAAACAAAATTTCCATGTAGCAGGAGTATAATTCAACTTCAATAGTTAGTGGTTGTATAAATCTGAGGTTTATGAAAATCGTAAAATTAGCAATGTTACCGGCTTTCCTGTTTACGGGAGTTATTAGTTTGGCCCAGGAGATCAGGCGTGTAAAGATTGAAGACGTTGAAAAAATTATTTCTGAAAGTAAAGCACCTTTGATCCTGAATATGTGGGCCACCTGGTGCATTCCCTGCATTGAAGAGCTTCCCTATTTTCAAAAGGAAATTGAAAAGAACAATAAATCGGCCAGTTCGGCAGACAGCATAAAATTTGTATTGATAAGCCTAGATTTTAAGGAGGCTTTCCCTTCTGGCATTATAAAGTTTATCCATAAGCGAAAGATTACTGCCCCTGTTCTCTGGTTGGACGAAACTGATGCCGATCATTTTTGTCCCAAAATTGATTCCAAATGGTCAGGAGCCATTCCCGCCACCCTTTTTATAAATGCTAATACGGGATACCGGAATTTTGTAGAAGGACAAATCAGCCCGGAAAATCTCAAAAAGGAAATCAGGGCTTTGCTGGAAAAACGCTAAACCCTTTCTTCTGTTTCACTACCCGTCCTGCAGGAAGTCATATCTTCTTTGGCCTTTACCAGTAAATAAAGGAAATAAACTGCCGCAACCAAACTAACCAGGGCCAGCACGATTCCCATAAAACTTCTGTTGTAAATAGCTTTGGCAAAACAAAAGCCCACTAAGACCATAAAAGCAATGATGATGATCCGGTTAATGATTTCTCTGGAGATCATAAGCTGTGTTTTGGGTCCCGTTTTTCGGTGGGACAGGTGAACAATCATTTTTGCGGGACAAGAAATGTACTGTCCCTTCAAAAGATGATGCACCCACACAAACTTTCCATACGATTTTTAAAAAAAAATCCCCCGGTTGCCCGAAGGATATTATGGATCGTTTCACGGAGTTGTTATATTATAGCCTTTTGATTGAACAGCCAACAGACCGGGACTCTTTTACAGAAATCTCTTTGCCGGCATTCATTTCGTCAATTGCTGCCAACAGGTGTTTACGACTAACAGCCGCTGCATCTGAAGGATTGTCATCTATGGCGCCATGGTATACTAATTTCCCGGTGCCATCAAAAAGAAAACATTCGGGGGTACGATTAGCGCCAAAGGCATCTGCCAGGACAGACTTGCTGTCAACCAGGTAATACCAGTTGTAATGTTGTTCTTTTGCATAGGTTTTCATGTCTTCATACGAATCATCATCGCCTCTTTTGGCTTCGTTTGAATTCAGTAATACAACACCGAGACCATTGTCCTGTGCATATTTGCAGACCTCATGGGCGCGGCCCTGATTTTTTATAACATAAGGGCAGGTGTTACAACTGAACATAACGAGTAATCCCTTGCTGGTTTTTGCCTCATTCAGGGATACTTCTTTACCAGTAACGTCTTTCATTTTTGTTTCCGGACTGGGAATGGGTGAGCCGAGAGGAAGCGGGTCGCCAATGGGTTTCAATGCCATTAAGGCGATTACCATTACGGGTAAAGCAGCGAATAGTATTTTTTTCATATCCCTGATTTTTTTTATTAATCAAATTTCGGCGATTATCCCGGATTATCACTGCCGTCTGCGGGATTATCTTTCCGTTCGTCAGCTATTTTTTTAAGTGAGGTAATGCTTACATTTAGTTCAAAACCAATCAAGAGGACCAGTGAATTGATGAAGATAAGTATGAGTAAAATAAGTACTGTCCCTATTGATCCATATAACTGGTTAAAATTCCCAAAGCGACCGACCCACCAGGAAAAAAGCAGGGTCATCAGTAACATAAGAAAAGTGGCCAGGATAGAACCCGGGTTAATAAGCCGCCATTTTTTATGCACGGCCGGGGCATGGCGATAGATATACGAAATGCAGGAAAAGAATAGCAACACGATGATTGCCCATCGGACATTTATTAAAAACATTCTTACGGACCTGCTTTCAATTCCCAGCCATTGAAGTACAGCATCTCTGCCAATGAGCAGCAATATTGATACAAACACAATGACAAACAAGACCATGGTGATCTTCAGGGCCGTCCCTCTTTTTTGCAAACCGGTTCTTTTTTTAAAACCAATATAGTTTTTATCAAATGACCGCATGATGCCCATCATAGCGTTGGAAGAAAAGAACATGGATAACATAAAACCAAGTGAAAGTAATCCGGTCTGCGGTTTATTAATAAAATCCTTTAAGAAATTTATCAAAACGGAGTGGTCTTTCTCTCCCGGAATAACATCACGGATAAGCCCAAACATTTGTTCCTGGAATTGTTGCGTGATGGGTAGTAATGGGATTAATGTGAATAAAAAGATAATGACCGGTGGGATGGCCATAAAAAAATTATAGGCAATGGCGGATGCCCGTTCAGTCATGCCAACTGTCTTAACCTGGCCAAAGAAAAATTTTATCACGTCATACAAAGGGATACCCCTGAAACCGGGGAGGGAAGTGGCCTTGCTTTTATCAATGATAAATTTAACCGGTGGTGCAGCTACTATTTTACTCGCCATTTTAGCAAGGAAAGTCATTGGAGCGCTTTTATATTTTTTGCCTTGCTTGCAGAATCCATCCGCCGGGTAAGTTCCTGCTGGTATAACCGGGCAAATTTCATATGGTCATTATATTTCGACGTGAATACACTGGTTCCATCAAATTTATGACTCGCTACAAAATAGAGATAATCGGTTCTTGGCGCATTGAGAACGGCTTCTATAGATTCAACAGACGGTGTGCAAATGGGACCCGGTGGGATACCTGCATACAGATAGGTATTGTAAGGTGAATCAGTTATGAGATGAGCGCCCGTTATACGTTTTAAAGCAAAGTTTTTGAGCGCAAATTTTACTGTTGGATCCGCCTGTAATTTCATACCGGTTCGTATCCGGTTCAGGTAGGTACTTGCGATCTTGTACTTATCCTCTTTTTTATTGGTTTCCTCTTCTACGATGGAGGCAAGAGCGGAAACCTCTATACGTGTAAGATGGAGGCTGTCTGCTTTCACTTTTCTTTCTTTTGTCCAGAAGGTTTCAAAGGCCGTATAGATTTTCTGAAAGACCTTATCAGGGGAACTGTTCCAGTTCAGGTTATATGTATAAGGCATGATCCCGGCAATAACTGTATTGCTGTCCAACCCGAATTTTTTTAAGGAATCTGTATTGTTCAGAAAACGTATCATTTGAACCGAATCAAATTCAAAAAGCACGCCTGTCTTGCGGGCAAAATCTTCTTTGGTTCTTATTTTGGTTATGACCAGGGTTACCTGTGACTGATTGCCTCCCCGTAACATTCTTACCAGTTTAATGAGGCTCATCCCTTTTGATATTTTATAGCGGCCGGGTTTAATGGTCTTATAGCGGAGCAATTTTGTGGCTAAATCAAACCATCTTTCATTCGGGATATATTTTTTTTGGATGAGTTCTTTTTTTACATCAGCATATACCGAACCGGTTTTTACATAAAAAAATTCCCCGTTTTTTGTGGAAGTGGCCGGACCGAATAGTTTCCATCCAATAAAACCACCCAGAAAAATAAGGGCCAGTATCACCCCGGCAAAAATTTTTTTCTTCCTAGTCATAACTGAAATTAAATAAAAAACCCCGATCTCGTTTAAAAACGGGAGCGGGGAGAATATGGTATTGTAATAATTTTTATTTTGGGTTTGTTCCGGGCGTCGTTGCTGGTAACGTTAATGTGCCGGGAGGGTTGTTTGCAGGTTGCGAGGTGGCAGGAACCTGTGCCCCGGTAGCTTTTGTATTCTGGCTTGTGCTTTTGGAATTGGAAATAAACATTACGGAAAGCAGACATAATGCCCCGATAACGCCTGCAAAAATCCAGGTACCTTTTTCAAGGACATCGGTTGTTTGTTTAACACCCATAAACTGGTTGCTGAAACCGGCAATATTACCGGCCAGTCCGCCACCTTTTGGGTTCTGTACCAAAACGATCAAACCCAGTACCACAGAGGCTATTACGATCAATATTAGAAATAAAATAGTCATTTCAATTTATTTTCTTTAATCTGTCAATTTTCGATGCAAAATAAAGGCTTTTAGAGGGATCAAGCAAACTTAATTTGGTGTAGACTTCGATGGCTTTGTCTTCATTTCCCTGTTTTTCCCAAACTTCAGCCATGGCCTCAGTCAGCACTTCCCTGTCCTCGATCGAATGCTCCGCTAAAATCTCAACTTTTTGATCTTCCGGGGTCTCCACGGCTTTTGAAATTTCAGAAACCGGGAGCCGCTTCATGGTTTTTAACCAATCTGTAAAACTTTTCAACTGCTGCCCAAACTTATCAATAGGTTTTTCTTCTTCCTTAAACTTGATTCCCTGTGATGCGAAATAATCTACTGTATGAAATGGTTCAAAGACCAGGTCGTTTTTTGCCGGATCTTCATTCTGGCTATCTTCGGAATCCATTTTTAAAGAGGGAATGTCCAGTACCGGCTCCGGCGTTTCTATAACCTGTGTTTCAACCGTTTCTTCTTTTGAATTTGTTTCCGGAATTAAATTTCCCATTTCTGCGATCTCCGTAACGTCCAAGGTAGGGCGTATCATTTCTACCGGTATTTCAGCAATAACCGGAGTTTCTTTTTTGGCGACTGATGCCATTACGCTGGCATTTCCCGTATCATTCAGCAGGTGTTCTACCCAAAGTGGGTTATGAAAAAAGAGAAATGTTTTTTGCAACTGCTCTTCGTATTGTTCTGGTTTTTCAGTTTGTAATTTTTTTGTAAGCAATAACTGTGCTGCTCCAAAAAACGGATGCCGGTCAGCAAATTGCTGCAACTCCTGTATACTGCATTGCTCTATAGAGTCTTTCAGCAAGAGCGATTTTACGAGTTGATTGATCCGGGGATTCATTGTTACAAAATAGGATAAACTTACCAGTTGGAAAAAAGCTTATTGAAGATCTCATCGGTCAGGGTTCTTACCATTTCATCCCCCAGTGCAGTCTCTGCCTGTTGGAACGACTGGTTGCCTTTAAATTCAAAACTACGGTTTACGTCATAATCGGAAGTTTTATCGGCTTTACGGTTGTAGAGTATTATATGTACAGAAACACTAAGCCGGTTACTCGCTACCTGCTGACCGGATATGGATGAAGTGCTGAACGTATAATCGGTGATAATGCCGCTTATTTCCCAGTCAACATTGCTATTGTTGGTTTGGGTGAGTCTTGTTTGCCCGATGATCTTCTGCCGGAGTTTGTCGGTAAGTTTTGGGCCTAATTGTGGATTGATATACCGGGCTTTGTTTTCGATGAAATTAATTTTCACCGTTTTGATACTGTCGGGTATGGTGGCCTCATTAAATTTGTAAATATTACAGCTGGTATTGCTGAATAGTGCCGCCACGCACAGTGTGCAGGCGACCAGTACAATAGATATTTTCCCGATGATCTTCATTTATTCCTCGATGTCGTATTCTTTTAATTTCCGGTATAAAGTTCTTTCGCTGATTCCCAGGTCAAGCGCTGCATCTTTTCTCTTACTCCGGTGCTTTTTCAATGCTTTGATGATAAGTTCTTTTTCTTTATCAACGATGTTCAGACTTTCCTCAACTTCCACATGATCCAAAATGCCGTTGTTCATAATAACAGGCTGGGAATTTTGTAGGACCGGTTGAACAAATACGGGTTGGTTCACTTCCGTATTCTTCAGTTCTTTTAATTCATTGATGAAGGCCTGGTTTTGTGAAACCATATTCGGATTCTGTAAAACATCCAGGAACATTCTCTTCAATTCAGTCACATCCTTCTTCATGTCGAAAAAAAGTTTGTAGAGCATTTCCCTTTCATTGGCAAATTCCGGGTTGTTTCCGTGGGCCGATAAAAGAACCGGTAACCGGTTATTGGAATATGGCTGTAAAAATTTTTTCAATTCATTCGCCGAAATGTTTTTATCACTGCTTAATACGGATATCTGCTCTGCAATATTCTTCAATTCCCGCACATTACCCGGCCAGGGATAGCTTATTAACAGGTTTTTTGCTTCCTCATCCAGCTGGACAGGCGATGTTTTATATTTATTGGCAAAGTCGGCAGCAAATTTCCTGAATAGCAGGTGGATGTCTTCTGGCCTGTCATGCAGGGCCGGTACGCGGATGGGAACTGTGCTCAAACGATAATACAGGTCTTCCCGGAATTTTCCTACCTGGACCAATTGCAGCAAATCTTTATTGGAAGCCGCTATTACCCGTACATCGGTCTTTTGTGTTTTGGATGAACCTACCCGGATATATTCTCCTGCTTCCAGTACACGCAGCAACCGTGCCTGCGTACCTACCGGTAATTCGCCGATCTCATCTAAGAAAATGGTTCCCCCGTTCACAGTTTCAAAATAGCCTTTACGGGCATCTGCTGCACCGGTAAAGGAACCTTTCTCATGACCGAAAAGTTCAGAATCAATAGTGCCTTCCGGGATCGCACCACAGTTTACAGCAATGAATGGATTGTGTTTTCTTGCTGAAAGCGCATGTATGATCTGTGAGAAAACTTCTTTACCTACACCACTTTCACCGTTAATTAAAACCGTAAGATCTGTACTGGCCACCTGGGTCGCAACCTGCAACGCATAATTGAGGGCAGGAGCATTACCAATGATACCGAACCGATTTTTTATACTTTGAATTTCCATGCCAATCCCGAAAAAGGGAATTTATTTTTTATTGATTAATAATTTCTCCGATCAATGTGCCTTGTGTGCAATCGTTCGCCTGCACGAGTACATAATCTCCTTTTTTCAAATCATAATTTTCTTTGGGAAAGACAAAGACCTTGCCCTGCGAACTTCTTCCCATCCAGTCCCGGTCACTTTTCTTACTGTTCCCTTCTATTAAAATAGTAAAGGTCTTACCGATATCTTTCAGGTTGCTGGCTAATGATAATTTGTTTTGCATATTCACCACTTCCTGCAATCTTCTTTTTTTTACTTCCAGCGGAACATCATCGGTATATCTTTTTTGTGCCAGGGTTCCCGGTCTTTCCGAATAGTAAAACATATATGAATAATCATATTCGGCAAATTCCATAATGCTCAAAGTATCCAGGTGGTCTTGTTCTTCTTCGGTACAAAAGCCTGTAATGATATCTGCACTGATGCCGCAACCCGGTATGATTTGTCTGATCCGGTCCACTTTCCCCTGGTACCATTCCCGGGTGTACGTCCGGTTCATCAATTGCAATATTCTGGTTGAGCCACTCTGCACCGGCAGATGAATATAATTACAGATATTTTCATGCCTGGCGATAGTATATAAAACATCATCTGTAATATCTTTCGGATGTGATGTAGAGAAACGTACCCGGAGTTCGGGAGATATCAACGCCACTTTTTCCAACAGCATGGCGAAAGTTATAGCCTCCCCAACCCCCTCCGAAAGAGGGGCTTTAGAATCTTTAAATTCAAAATTATTTTCGTTACGCTCAAGGGCTGTATTAATCCCTCCTTCTGAGTTGGGGGAGACAAAATAATAGCTGTCTACATTTTGCCCAAGCAGGGTTACTTCCCTGTATCCTTTTTCAAACAGGTCGGTACATTCAGCTATAATACTTTCTGCACTCCGGCTTCTTTCACGGCCTCTTGTAAACGGAACCACACAGAACGAACACATATTATTACACCCCCGCATAATACTTACAAAGGCACATACGCCATTGCTGTCTAAACGGACAGGAGAAATATCAGCATAAGTTTCATCCCGGCTTAATAAAACGTTTACAGCTTTCTGTCCGCCTTCCGCCTCCTCAACCAAAGCTGGTAATGACCGATAAGCATCAGGACCGACAACGATATCCACCAATTTTTCTTCTTCCAGCAATTTGGATTTTAACCGCTCAGCCATACACCCCAGCACACCCACCAGCATTCCTTTTTTCTCTTTCTTCAGCTTTTTAAATTCCGTGAGGCGTTTGCGGATGGTCTGCTCTGCTTTTTCCCTGATAGAACAGGTGTTAATAAAGATCAGATCCGCTTCTTCAATATTCCTGGTGGCGCCAAATCCTTCTGTATTTAAAATGGAGGCAACAATCTCACTATCGGCGAAATTCATGGCACAGCCATAACTCTCGATATAAAACCGTTTCTTAAAAATGTTGGGGTCCTGGGCAAAAGGCGAAAACGCTTCACCCTGCCTGGCTTCATCCTGTACCTTATCTGTCACGTAATCAAGCATAAAAGTCCAATTGGACAACAAATATAAAGCTAAGTAAGGATTTATGACAGGATGTCAGCAAATGAAATTCACAGCAATAGATGGAATAACCCGGTCAGCCAGTTCTTTTTCAACCAGTTAGCCATGTCGGGTTATCTTTGTACCATCTCTATTTAGTCAGAATTAATCGGGAAATTGAAAAAACTAATCAACCTTATTTTCTTCTCAATTATTAGTCTTTATTCCTTTTCACAGGGGAATGAGCCAGGTCTTGTTGGAGGTAATGTTATTGAGGAAAGTAAAAAAGCCATTGAAGGTGTAACGGTGGTACTCACATCCCTGAAAGACACAACTAAAAGACGGACAATAGTGACTGATCAGAACGGTAATTTTCTTTTCGAAAAAATATCGTTTGGTTATTATCGCCTTCGCTTTTCTTATGTGGGGATGCAAAACCTGGTTTTTGACAGCTTGTATTTCCGCCAGGAACGGTTTGATTTCAGCCTGAATGATGTAGTGATGAAGCCACATGCAAACCAGCAATTGACCGAAGTGATCATTTATGCTGAAAAGCCATTGATAGAATCCAAAGATGGCAATATAACTTTCAATGTGGGTGAATCTGCCCTGGCCGCCGGAAGCAATGCGAGTGATTTGCTGAATACGGTTCCGCTGGTTTCCAAAGATCCCACCGGTAAAATAACCGTGCGGGGGAAGGAGCCTAAAATATTGATAGATGATAAACCGGTGGAGTTAAATCTTCAGCAATTGCAGGATCTGCTGGAATCATTACCCGGCAGTTCTATCGAAAAAATAGAAGTGATGACCAATCCACCCCCGCAATATGCCAATGAACAAGGTGGTGTCATCAACATTGTAACCAAAAAAGGAAAAGTAGGAAGAACCGGCCGGCTAAACATTTCCGGGGGAACCAGGGGCGAAGCGGCCTTTAGTGGAAATTATAACTACCGTAAACAGGGTTTGGCTTTAAGCATCAATGCCGGCGCCGGGTATAACCGTTTGCAGGGTGATGGCTATTCAATCCGGAATAATATTTATCCGGATTCAGCGAACTTCTTCAAAACAAAAAATAACTACCTGAATAAGAACTGGCGACCCAACTTCCGGCTCAACCTGGATTATGATCTTAATAAAACAGCTTCAATAAATTTTGTCTTGCAGTATAACCAGAATAATTATCACAATAAGGGTACAACCGAATACACAAATCTCAACAGGTTCGGTGACATTTACCGGTTAAGCGAAAGAAATATTCTGAGCGCAGGTGACAACTATAGCCCAAACACTAATGTTACTTTCACTAAAAAGGGAAAGATCGCAGGGGAGACATTTAAGATTATTACCGGCGCTAACTTTTCTTTTAATAAATCAGTCAGGGATTTTTTTCAGCAATTCTTCAATCCGGACCATACACCTAACGGGATTGACTCTATCCAGGAGCAGTTAACCAATAACCGGAGCAACGGGTATAATGTCCGGGTGAATTATGACAGGCCGCTGAATAATAAGAAAACATTTTTTTCTGTGGGTATGTTTTATAACCGCAGTAACAGTCTTATTGATGTGGATGCCAGTTACCTGAAAAAACCGGAGATGGTCTTTGTGAAATCAGATTTGTTGAGTAATGAGTTTAAGTTTCATCAAACGATTACGAATTTCAGGGCTTCAATCAGGCAACTATTGAAAGAGAATTTCAGTGTAACCGGGGGAGCATCTGCTGAACAAACGTCCATCTGGTTTGAACTATTCAAAGAAAACCGGGATGTAAAAAATAACTACTGGACCTGGTTGCCCTTTGCCAATATCAACCGAAGCTGGAAAGAAAAACTTAATCTGACGCTGGCATATCGTCGCAGTATCCGACGGCCGGGTATCAATGAATTGAACCCGACGATTGATTTCGGGGATCCGTATAATGTTCGTTTTGGAAATGTAGCACTCGAAGCCTCTACCGCTCATAATTTCGATTTTGTACTGGGACGGACAAAGAAGCTTTATTATATCAACCTCGGTTTAGGCTATAATATCGTAGAGAATATTTTCAGTTCCGTAAGAACCTTGTTGCCGGATGGAAAAACACAAATTACCTGGGAAAATATCAGTGGCCGTAAAGAATATGAAGTAAGTACCTGGGGCGGGCTGACCATCACTAAAAAATGGAAAACAAATCTCAGTGCCAGCTATACATTCAATGAATACAGCACATTTGATAAAACCGTAAACCGTTACCGCAATGGCGGTTCATTTACTTCCAATATCAATTCCACTTTTACGCCAAAAGATGTACTTAATTTTACCGGCAGTTTTACGTTCAACCGTTTTGCCAATCCGCAGGGCTATGCCCGGTGGAGCTGGAGTATGAATATGGGCGTGCAGCGGAAATTTATTAATAAAAAACTCACGGTAACGGTCAATGTTATTGACCCGTTTGTCCAACAAAACAGGAATTATACTTATGGAACTAATTTCAATCTTCAAAGTTTCAGCACGGCGCAAACCCGGAATTTCCGGTTGAGTGTGGGGTATAATTTTACCAAAGTCGCGAAAAAGCCGGCGCTTAAGATCGGAAAATAAACTATGCTACTGAATTTAATTTGAATTTTGTTGCCAGCCAGCTATCCTTTACCGGCACAATCCATTTATGTTCCAATTCTTCTTTTGTCTGTACCAGGTTATTAAAATACAAAGTGTCTGCATGGATAAACCCGTTATCAAGGGCATATGGTAACTGGGAGAGGGGTAGTAGCTCGATCCGATAGTTATCGGATTTGTTTTTCATAATAAACGCAAGGGTGGTTCTGTCAAACATATTCACCCCAAATTTTTGCTCAATATCTTTTATCAATCGTACAGAACTATCGGTGCTGCATCCGCCAACGCTGGTAGCTGTTTCATCCGCTATTAAAACAATAAACTGGCCAAAGAATAAATGGGCATCACCTTTCACCGGGGCGCCGTGACTTTTCCACTGCCCGGTAAATTCTTTGAGCATTTCTTCTATCTGCAGCGCTTCATCCAGACTGAATAATCGGTTGCTCTGGTAAATCCAGACTCTTGAGCCGGGATGAAAATCAGTATCAAGCAGATGTTTGTATTCGTAATTCATGGCGTAAAGTTAATCTAAACTGGCCGCTATCAGTTCCGCCACATCCAGCACTTTAACGGTTTCTTCTTTCTCTGCCAGTTTTACCCCATCTGTCAGCATCGTATTGCAGAATGGGCAGGCAGATGCGATAATATTAGCACCGGTATCAATAGCTTCATGACTCCGCTCCATATTTATCCGGGTGGTACCTTTTTCCTCTTCCTTAAACATCTGGGCACCGCCGGCACCGCAACAAAGACCATTCGATTTGCAGCGTTTCATTTCTACCAGTTCTGCATCCAATGCTTCCAGCACTTTTCGGGGGGCTTCATAGATATTATTGGAACGACCGAGATAACAACTGTCGTGGTAGGTGATTTTTTTGCCTTTAAAGGAACCGCCCTCTTTTAATTTTATTTTTCCTTCATCAATCAGCCCCTGTAAAAAAGTGGTGTGATGAATAACTTCATAATGGCCGCCAAGTTCTGGATATTCATTTTTCAGGGTATTGAAACAATGCGGGCAGGCGGTGACTATTTTTTTGATACCATAATTATTCAATAGTTGAATATTCTGGTAAGCCATCATTTGAAACATAAATTCATTACCGGCACGGCGAACCGGGTCGCCGGTGCACATTTCTTCTTTGCCGAGGATGGCATAGTTGATACCCACTTTATCGAGGATAGTTACAAAGGCTTTGGTGATCTTTTGTGCCCGTTGATCAAAACTACCGGCACAGCCGACCCAGAATAATATTTCCGGGCTTTGGTCCCTGGCAACTAATGCTGCTACAGTTCTGGTATTCATGAATGCTTATCAATTTTCACAGCAATAATACGGAATAAATAAAACCAGACAGGAGACTTTTGTCAATGTCAGCCCCAAAACGATCCGCTTGCCCAGGCGGCAATGATAATAGCGACAAGAATTGTTAATAAAGCAATCAAGCCAAGGGTGATCCATCCCAATAGTTTACCGACAATGGCTTTCTTATCGGAGGGATCCTGTTTTTTTGCCACAGCTCCTGATACTATTGCCAGGATGGCCGAAATAAGAGATCCCAAAAATACATAAGGAACAAAGAACCCAAGTACAAAAAGCCCCAGCCCCACGATTCCAAAAATCAGGGATTGCTGACCTTTACCTGTGTTTTCTTTGGCCGGGTTGTTTAATTTATGTTTAAGAACAAGAAAACCAATTTTCTCTTTGATAGTTAGTTTTCTTCCTGCTAACTTCTGAAAGTCTTTGATCTTCATCGTTGCGATCTTCCGATAGATTTCCCCAACCGGAATTATTTTGCCGGCAGACAGGGGTATCGCGGCTGAATTTGCAGGTGCTGTTATGGATAAAAAAATACCAAAAAGCACACTCCGGATGATGAAGAATCTCATAACAGATGGTTTTAAATTAAATCTAGGTCATATTGAAATTATTGCCAAATAATAAGCGCAATATCTATTTTTGCGTTGCTGATGAGTAACAAAAATATTTTCAAAAAATTAGTTGACTGGGAACGGTGGAATTTCTATGTGCTGTATTTTCCCATAGGTCCTGTGTGGTTATGGTATTGCCTGCGTAGCTGGTCGTTCTGGTTTTTCAGTTCCTCCAATCCCACCATTACATTCGGCGGTTTTGAAGGAGAAGGCAAAAAGGAAATGTATGACCAATTGCCTCCACACCTGGTACCCCGTACGATCTATATTATGCACGACTGGTCTTTTGAAGAGGTAAAGAAACGCATTGCCGATGCTGGCTTTACCTTTCCCTTTATTGTAAAACCCGATGTGGGAATGAAAGGTATTTTATTCCGTAAAATTGATCATGAAGAAAAATTAAAAAAATACCATGAAAAAATTCCGGTAGAATATATCATCCAGGATCTCGTGGAGCTCCCGGTGGAGGTCAGTGTTTTTTACTATCGCCACCCGGCTGAAAAAAAAGGTGTCGTGAGCGGATTCATTGACAAAGAACTGCTCCAGGTGGTGGGTGATGGAATCTTAAACCTGAAACAGCTGATCGAAATGCATCCCAGGGCTAAATACCGATTGGAAGAAATGGAACACAGGCATGGACATCGCTTCACCCGGATAATTCCTGCGGGAGAAAAATTTTATTTGTCCTATGCGGGTAACCACAACCGGGGAGCACATTTTACCAACCTGCACAATGAAATTGACGAAGAGCTGCATAACGTATTTGATGAATTGAGTCATTATACGGATAAGTTTTATTACGGCCGCTATGATATCAAGACATCATCCATTGAAGATCTGAAAAAAGGGAAAAATTTTCTGATACTTGAGTTTAATGGTTGTGGCGCCGAACCCAATCATATATATGATTGCGGCATGAGTATCTGGAAGGCATATGGTGTTTTACTGCTGCACTGGAAGATGCTTTATAAAATCAGCCGCTACAATCACCAGAACGGAACACCCTACTGGTCATTCCGTAAAGGCTGGAAATACCTCGGGGATGCCAAGCGGCATTTCAAAATGCTGGAGAAATATGATTAGTGAATGGCTATCGGAATGCTGTCTTATCTTACGGATTCAGTAACTTCATTAAAATAAGCGGTTGTTCATGAATTCCGATGAAAAATTTCTTTTACTGCGCCATTATGACCTCTGGTGTCAGCTAATCGATGAGGAATATACCCACATGAATGTTGCCCCTACTTTTTATGGATGCAAAAAATGGCGATTATATCTGCTTCGATTCCCATCACCTCAATAAAATTTATTTTATTTTCGCTTTATGAAGTCCCTGCTGAAAATATTTTTTACCGGTATGCTGGTCAGCTTCATCGGATCCCTGCCCCTGGGAACATTGAATATTGCCGCTATGCAGATATCTGTTTCAAACGGGATTGCAGCGGCCATGTTATTTTCGGCCGGCTCTTTATTAGTGGAGATTATCTATGTCCGTATTTCTCTTGTAGCAATAGACTGGATTCGAAAACAGGAGAAAGTATTAAAAGTGCTGGAATGGGTAACATTGATCATTGTACTGGCGCTTGCCGTTTCCAGTTTTTATGCAGCCCTGCATCCGAAAGTTCATAAAAATTTTGTGCTGGATAGCCCGCTGCCTAAGTTCTTGCTGGGGATGGCCATGTGTGCAGTTAACCCGGTTCAGATACCTTTCTGGTTCGGATGGAGTACCGTTTTATTTACCAAAAAAATTCTCTTGCCACGGAATGATCATTACAACGCTTATATTACCGGAATCGGTATCGGTACGTTTATCGGGAACTGTATCTTTATTTTCGGAGGATTGCTGATTGCCAGCAAGATCAATAACAACCAGCATATTCTGAACTGGGTCATTGGCGGCATATTTACTTTAACCGCGGTCATTCAGGCCTGGAAGATGTGGCGGAATCAAGGGGCTGTACACAAGCTGGAACACCCGGAAGAAGTAACCCATCATATTGAGGAGCAGATTGAAAAATTTGAAGAAGGGCTTGATAAGATAACTCATAAAGAAAGTTAATCAACTCTAAAAATTAACTACCCATTGCATAAATTTCCGGGGACTTCACAATTGTGAATTTCTTTGGAATGGGAAAAATAAAAATCTCTGGCCATTTTTTTCCGATCAGTGGGCTTCAATCGTTTCTACATCCGGGATACCCGTGAGTTTCAGTTTAATATGTTTATGATGAGCTTTTGTTTTAAACTCGTTGATGATTTCGATCACATCATAGTCAATGTAAATACAATGTGCTCCGTCGATATGAACCACAGCATGATCCGGGATTTTCTCCAACTCATCTTTTAGTTTCTTTTTATTGATAAAACTGACATTGATGGCGAGGTGGAAATCATACTCACGGATATTCCCTCTGTCCGGGTATCCAGGGTAAAACCTGCTTTGTAGGTGTTTTTAAAAATAAAATAAACGGCATAAGCGATACCAATGATAACACCGATCAAAAGATCCGTAAATAAAATGGCCACCACGGTAACGATAAATGGCATGAACTGTTCCCGGCCCAGTTTATAAACCGAACGTATCATTTTTGGTTTTGCGAGATTATAACCGGTGCGTATCAGTATGACGGCAAGTACACAATAAGGAATGCGGTTCAGTAACATGGAAAGGAAGAAAACAAACACAAAAAGCCAGATGCCATGAAAAATACCGGATAATTTTGTTCTTGCCCCGGCTTCAGCGTTGGCAGAACTTCTTACGATAACGGCGGTAATCGGTAATCCCCCCAGCAATCCGCTTAAAAAATTGCCGGTTCCCTGTGCTACCAATTCCCTGTTTTGTGGCGTGATGCGGTTATACGGATCAATTTTATCTACGGCTTCAATACTTAATAAGGTTTCAAGTGTAGCAACAATACAGATAACCACCGCATTTTTCCAGATAGCCGTGTTGCTGAATACAGCCTGGTAGTCGGGCAATTTTATTCCGGAGAACAGGTTATCCGGCATATTTACAAACTGGGAATCTTTGAGGGCCAATGCCGGAACAAATTCGTTGAACAACAGGGCCAGTAATATCCCAAAGGTTACTACAATAAACGAAGTGGGCAGAAACGTAATTCTTTTCGCCAGAGTTTTTTTCCAGGCAATCAACAAGGCTAAGGAGGAAAGGGCAATGACAATTGCACCCTTCGAAGTATGATGATAAATATTTTTTACATGGTCGAATGCATTGTTGAAAGAAAAAACATTGAACAATTCTTTTGTCCAGAAATCGGCCTTATCATATCCCAGTAATAAAGGGACCTGTTTGGACATCAGGATAATACCAATAGCAGCCAACATCCCCTTAATAACCGTGGAAGGAATAAAATGGGTGAATCCACCTAAACGGAAAATTCCCAGCAGAATTTGTAATAATCCCGCTACAGCAACTGACAGAAAAAATATTTCAATGGTTCCCAGTTCGGTGATAGCAGCAGCACAGATAGCAGTCAGTCCTGCTGCCGGGCCGCTTACGCTGATACTTGATTTGCTGATCAGTCCTACCAGGAAGCCCCCGATAATTCCTGAAATAAGTCCCGAATAAAGCGGCGCATTGGATGCTAAAGAAATGCCGAGACATAGGGGTAGCGCCACAAAAAAAACCGTGATACTGGCTTTGAAGTCATGTTTGAGAAAAGAAAGTAAATAAAACCGGGCCTGTCGTTTGGTTATGCTCATGAAGAAATGATTTCGTTGAATAGCGTGACCGTTTCATCTTCACGTCTATTCCTGTAACTCAAAAAACTATTTTTCCTCAATCCATTTATCCCTTTCATCCGGACTGAATTTCCACGGCGCAAAATTATTTTCCACATTGCTGAACATGCCCGCCCATTCGGATGGTGAGTTGCTTTCTTCCATAACTAAATAGCGACGTAGTTCAAGAATAATATCCAGCGGACTGATGCTGACAGGACATTCCTGCACACAGGCATTGCAGGTGGTGCAGGCACGGAGTTCTTCTACCAGAATATAATCATGCAACAAACTCTTGCCGTCGTCTTTATATGCGCCATTCCTGTTAATGTTTTTTCCCACTTCTTCTATCCGGTCACGGGTATCCATCATTATTTTCCTGGGAGAAAGCAGTTTGCCTGTTTGATTGGCCGGGCAGGCAGCCGAACACCTTCCGCATTCGGTGCAACTGTATGCATCCATCAGATTCTTCCAGCTAAGATCCCTGATATCTTTTGCGCCGAATTTTTGCGGCTCAGCTGCCGCAACTGGTACCAATTCCGGCTGCATTGCATAAAGCACTTCCTGCTGTATGGATTTCATGTTATCCATTTTACCCATGGGTTGCAGCTTGGCATACCAGGCGTTGGGAAATGCCAGTACAATATGAAGATGTTTGGAATAGGGGAGATAATTAAGAAAGGCAAATATGCCAACGATATGCAGCCACCAGCAACTTCTTTCCATAATTTGTAAACCATCGTTGCCGATACCATTTAAAACCGGATGCCCGTATTGCGATAAAATAAAATTTCCGGTGGGATGTGCCGCATAATGCTCCACACCTCTTAGTTGTAATAAGGTATCGCTGGCATTCAGGAAAAGAAAAAGCGACATTAAAATGACTTCGGTGATCAGGATATAATTTGCATCGCTTCTGGGCCAGCCATCAAGGTCTTTACTGATAAATCGTTTAAGTCTGATGATATTTCTTCTGATCAGGAAAATGATACAGGAAACCAATACCGCGAATGCCAGAATTTCAAAGGCATTGATAAGGAATGGATACAAACCACCCAGCGGGACAGCAAACAAACGATGCGTACCCAGAATTCCATCCAGTACGATCTCCAGCACTTCAATATTGATGATGATAAAACCGGCATACACAAAGAAGTGCATGATCGCTACGGGAGGATTTCGGAACATTTTCTTCTGACCAAAAGCCAGCAGTAAAACATTTCTCCAGCGCTGACCTTTGTTATCGTTTATTTTTTCTTCCCTTCCTAATTTTATATTACGGCTGATCTCTTTTACTTTTTTCGTAAAAAGCCAGACAGAGACAGCACTGATAAGAAGGAAAAGGATTTGGTGGACTGGTTGCATAGCGGTCAATTACAGCTGCAAATTTACGGATTGTAAAACAGAAGATTTTAAAAAACTAAAGATTGTATTTTAGTCATAACAGAAACTAGCTATTAAATGTACTTTGCGATAGGCGAGGGCTGTGTATTGATGGCCTCCTCCTTGGAGGAGGTCGGGAGGAGGCGGTTTAGAAGTAAATAGCGTGTACTTTAAATTTTCCATTGGAAAATTCGAGGGCCGGGGCCGGGAATTTGAACGCACTCAGAAAAGTCAGGAAAAATTTCAGGGGCTTGCTTTTTGTTTTTATTTTACTAAGGTCAATATCCGGTGCCAGGTACCATTGACGGTATCTTTTAATATCAGGCCGGTTGAAAACAATATTACCCGCAACATCTTTACTTACATTTTCAGTGCCACCTAATAATCCTTCTGCACCATAACCCAGTGATACCGATAACCAGGGCGGTAAATTGGATTTGGGGAAAAATGATTTCAGGTTGGCACTGGCCCAATAGGTCTGGCCATTATAATCTTTTATAAAACGCTGAGCTGTTGAATTACCAAACAATTCATCGCTGCGTGAATTCAGGGCCGGATCGTTATAATTTTTATTATGAAAAGAGAACTTTAATTTGATACGCTGGTCATTCCAGGCAAATTCCTGTGCCACCAATGCGCCACTGCCCATAATATTGGCGCCAAAATCAGCCCAGCTCCATCCCCAACCTGCACTAAAGCCATCGAGCACTTCAATAACGGTTTGATAAAAGGCACCACTCATACCCCCGATCCAGATACGTTTTTTCCGGTCTATGCCTGTCCAGCGCCATAATTCCATACTGGCGCGGCTTTCTATATAAGCACTGTATAAATGTCCCACTTTGTCCACTTGTTTCCATTCCGGCCAGTCGTTAAAACTGTGAAAACCGGTTTGTGGATAATCTTTGTACCAGGCGGAATATAAACCAATCATGGTAGTACCATAACCGATTACATTGCCAGTGGCAACCAGCCAGGTTCGTTTTTTCTTTTGTTGAGGGGTAAGTAAGTAGAAGTTTGAATCAATATTGGATTTAGATAGAAATTTTCTGAGATTATCGGGGTTGTCAACATTTTTTGTATCAGATAATTCGGTTTTATTAAAGCGGGTAGTATCTTTTTGTGCCCGGAGGTTATTGGAAAGAGCACAGAATAGTATTAATAGGCCCAGCAGTGGACAGAACGATGAAGTGTGCGACGCAAGGGACGATGATAGAAGTACAGGCGATGACCTCATAAACAACAAATTTACGTTTCCCCGACAGAAGTGGATTCAAAAGGTGAAATTCAATATCTTGGGGTCAAATTTTACAGATTATTATGGACGCAGCAATACAGGCAAAAATTGACACCTGGCTTTCCGGGAATTTTGACCCCGCAACAAAAGATGAAATAAAAAGATTCCAGCGGGAAAATCCGGATGAGCTGGCTGATGCTTTTTATCAAAACCTGGAATTTGGAACTGGTGGTCTTCGCGGCCTGATGGGTGTGGGCACTAACCGGATGAATAAATACACGGTAGGAATGGCCACACAGGGTTATGCCAACTACCTGAAGCAATCATTTCCCGGTGAGGTAAGCGTAGCCATTGCACATGATAGCCGTAATAACAGCCGTTTCTTTGCTGAAACTGTAGCGAATGTATTTGCTGCCAATGGCGTGAAAGTTTATTTATTTGAAGCATTGCGACCAACACCCGAATTATCCTTTGCGATCCGGGAATTAAAATGCCAGGGTGGTGTGGTATGTACCGCTTCACATAATCCGAAAGAATATAATGGCTATAAAGCATACTGGAATGACGGTTCACAATTGGTGCCACCGCATGATAAGAATGTAATTAAGGAAGTGGATAAAATTGCATCTGTGGATGATGTGAACTGGGGCCATCCTTCGGGAGAGCCGGGTATTACCATCATCGGAAAAGAAATGGATGAAAAATATATGGGGATGGTTAAAGGGTTGAGTGTGTATCCGGAAATCATTGCGAAGCACAAAAACCTGAAAATAGTTTATACACCGATACATGGTACGGGCATTACTTTATTGCCACAGGTATTGAAAAAATTCGGGTTTGAAAATGTTCATATCGTAAAAGAACAAATGGAGCCGGATGGAAATTTTCCAACGGTAGCCTATCCTAACCCTGAAGAAAGTGAAGCCATGAGTCTGGGGTTACAATTATCGGAAAAATTAGACGCAGATATTCTTTGCGGTACCGACCCGGATGCTGACAGGATAGCCATCGGTGTTAAAGATTTTCATGGAAAATGGATGCTGATGAACGGAAACCAGACGGCCGTCCTGGCTTTCAACTATCTGATCGAGGCGCGGAAAGCCAAAGGGGTTGCCCAACCCAATGATATGGTGATAACAACGATCGTTACAACTCCAATGATTGATGCCATCGCTGCAAAAAATAATGTGGCTTGTTACCGTGTTTTAACGGGGTTTAAATGGATAGCAGAACTGATCCGCAAAAAAGAAGGCAAAGAAAATTATATCATCGGGGGCGAAGAAAGTTTTGGACTGATGATCGGCGATAAGATCAGGGATAAGGATGGTATCAGTGCCGTGGCTTTATTATGCGAAATGGCGGCTTATGAAAAAGAAAAAGGACGGAGCCTTTATGAAAAGATGATTGACCTCTATGTGGAATACGGTTTTTATAAAGAACATCTTATTTCTATCACCAAAAAAGGAATGGATGGCCAGCAGCAGATAGCAGCGATGATGGAGCGGTATCGTGCTGATCCGCCCAAATTTATTAATGATTCTGCGGTGGTACAATTGCTGGACTATGAATTGCAAAAAGGAACCAACCCGCAAACCGGGGAGCAGTGGAAAATCGAATTGCCAAAATCAAATGTGCTGCAATTTATATTGGCGGATGGCAGCAGTATTTCTGCCCGGCCAAGCGGAACAGAACCCAAGATCAAATTTTATTTCAGTGTGAATACGAATTTGGAAAATGCAAATGAGTTTGATCAGAAGAATAAGGAGTTGGATGATAAGATAAAGGCGGTGATAGCGGATATGAAATTATAAAATCCTATTTTTTTATTGTGAAGCAGTTTGTTCCAAGGCTGCTTTTCTATTTTTGCCCAGCTTATGAGACCCACAGAAGATACGTACCGCCACAAAGGCCTGCGCAAAAAATTAGTACAGGGCATCCATGCCAAAGGGATTACGGACGACCGGGTGCTGGATGCCGTGTTGGAAGTTCCCCGTCATTTTTTTCTTGACTCCGCATTTGACGAAAAAGCTTATGAAGACAGGGCTTTCCCGATAGGTGAGGGACAGACTATTTCGCAACCCTATACCGTCGCCTATCAAAGCCAGTTGCTCGAAATAAAACCATTTGATAAAGTGCTGGAGATCGGTACCGGCAGTGCTTACCAGGCAGTCGTGCTGGCTGAGATGGGTGTGCAGGTCTACACCATTGAACGGCAAAAAAAATTGTTTGAATCCAATAAACAATTCCCCTTCTTAAAGAAATACAATTCCATCAAATTTTTTTATGGCGATGGATATGAAGGTTTGCCTACCTATGCTCCATTTGATAAGATCATTATTACCGCTGCCGCTCCGGAGATCCCGCAAAAATTAATTGAGCAATTAAAACCCGGTGGTATGATGGTAATTCCGCTGGGCGCCGGCGACCTGCAACAGATGTTGCGGATAACGAAACTGGAAAATGGTTCACTGAAAGAAGAAATGTTTGACCATTTTTCTTTTGTGCCGATGTTGGGGGGGAAGAGTCATGAGTCATGAGTCATGAGTCATGAGTCTTGAGTCTTGAGTCTTGAGTCTTGAGTCGTGAGTCTTGAGTTTGGACCTGATAGCTATCGGGTCCGGGCTCCGGACTCCAGATTCCTCGTTATACAAACTGCTCCAGCAATTCGATCCGTTTCTTTATCGGCGGATGTGTACTAAACAGGCCACTGAAAAAACTTTTTTTTGCCGATTGAGGATTCTCAATAAATAGTTGTGCTACATCACCTCTTTTTACGGCTTCAATAAGCGGATCGCCATCAACTTTGCGTAATGCATTGGCCAGGGCATATGGTTTTTTCGTCATTTCAGCAGCACCGGCATCTGCCAGATATTCTCTCGACCTGGAAATACCAAAACGGAGAAAGAGAGAAATAAAATAACAAACTGCTGTAACAGCAATGGCGATCAGGATAATATAACCACCATCTTTCTTTTTGCCACCCGTACCGAAGCGCAGGCTTCGTAAGGCCATTTCGGCCAGGAAGGAAAAGATGCCTACAAAAATGATGGAAACGATCAGCAGCCGGGTGTCTTTATTCCGTATATGTGTCAGTTCATGAGCAATCACCCCTTCCAGTTCCTCATCATCCAGCTTCTGGAGAATTCCTTTTGAAAATGAAATGGAAAATGTTTTAGCATTGATTCCGCTGGCAAAAGCATTCAGCGAATCATCTTCAATAACATATAAAGCCGGCATCGTCATGCCCAGTTGGATACAAAGATTTTCTACGAGGTTATAAACTCTTTTATTCTCCATCCTTTCCAGGGGTTTTGAACCAGTGGCCCTGCGAATGAATGATGAATGTCCCATCCAGGCTATAAAAAACCAGGTCGCCACACCTATGAGTACGAAGGGCAGAGCTTGTTGAAATTGAAGATTAGTGGCTTCGGTATCCTGCTTTTGAGCAAAAAAGAAAAATACATAAAACATTATCAGCAGCAATGCCGGGAATGCTATCAATAGCAACAAAGAATAGCGGTTATTTTTGTTGATCTGTTTCTGTAAGCCTATATATTGCATGGCGCTTTCTTGCTCTGAGAAAATCTTTAAGTCATTCCCAGTTTAAGGTTCTGTGTATAGCAAAGTCCTCCGCCTTCGGCGGAGAGATTTAGAGGGGCCTTTAAAATTGAATTTTAGGAGGCTCTTCCATTTGTTTACGGGTGTCAACGCCGAGGTCAAACATGATCTCCCGGTTGAAACCGAAGTTGCGTGCAATCAAATTTCCCGGGAAAGATTCAACGGAATTGTTATACTCCGTGGTAGCACCATTGAAGAAACGCCTGGATGCTGCCAGTTTGTTTTCAATATCACTGAGTTCTTCCTGCAATTGCAAAAAATTCTGATTGGCTTTCAGGTCGGGGTAGGCTTCTACCTGTACTTTTAATCCGGCAAGGGCAGTTGACAGTTGTTGTTCAGCAACAATTTTACCATCAATGGTGGTAGCGGACATGGCGGCCGTGCGTGCTTCGGTAATTTTTGTGAGTAACTCCCGTTCATGAGTGGCATAACCTTTTACGGTGTCCACCAATTGTGGAACAAGGTCATGTCTTTGCCGCAACTGCACATCAATATCAGCGAATGCGTTTTGTCTTCGGTTACGCAAACGGACCAATCCATTGTACAAACTGATAACCCAGATGACGATCAATACAAGAATACCGACTACGATTAATACTGCCATGGTTCAATAGTTTTTTGAATACTGAAATTAGTGAAAAAAAGAATACTGAATCGTTAATGCCGGTAATATAAAAAGCCTTCCGTTTGGTTGAAACGAAAGGCCTTTCCCGGTTGATAAAAACAGTCTGCTAAAAACTCTTATCGTCGGCTGTTGGACCATACAAGCCGGGAACTTTATTGCCGGTAGCCCGCAAATAAACGACCAGTTCGCCGCGATGATGATACAGGTGGTTCATCAAAAAGCCCCGGATCACCTGTATCCGGGGCATTGGCGGAAATAATTCTTTATCGCCCATCACCATACTCCAGTTCTCCATCATACCTGCATCCGTCGCTGCTTCGAGCGAAGCCTGTGCCGCTTTCACATTTTCTTCAAATTTGTTAACTATAGTTGACGCTTTGGAAATGTCGCCTTTGTCATATTTGTAAGCTGCCATATCCATTACGTTTTCACCAATGGTTGGCGCATACCAATTATACACTTCCGCGATATGCGAGCCTAACTGACCCGTTGTCCAGTTTTTTTCTGAAGGTTTCCAGCCTAAGGCACTATCGGGAATAGCCATTAATAATTTCCGGGTGTTTTCTGCTTCATGCAAAAATTCACCTAAAAGAGATTGTACAAGCATAGTTTTTGTTTTTCCAAATGTACTGTTTTTCGGGATTTCCAAAAATCCACAGGGTAACCATGTCCCTTTTATTCTTACCTTTCGCTTATCATTTTTAGCCTATGCGTATCATCCCCTTTGCCATTTCAACAATAGTTACTGCCGGTCTTGTTTTTGCATTTAACCGGCCACTTGGGCCATTACCCATGCCCGCCGGAAAATTTTTAAGTCCGCAGCATGGATTTTGGCAAAATGCCGAACCGTCCAATGCAAGTTTTGATGCCGATTTGAATTTTCCGGGTTTAAAAGGAAAAGCCGAAGTGTATTTTGATGAACGATTGGTGCCGCATGTGTTTGCAGAGAATGACGATGACCTGTATTTTTTACAGGGATACCTGCATGCTAAATTCAGGTTGTTCCAGATGGATCTGCAAACCAAGGCTGCTGCCGGCCGGGCCAGCGAGATTGCCGGAAAAAAAGCTATTAATTACGACAAAGAACAACGAAGACTGGGCATGGTGTATGCCGCAGAGAATGCTATGAAAGAAGTAGATAAAGACCCGGCCACAAAGGCCATGTTTGATGCGTATACCAGCGGGGTAAATGCCTATATCAGCACATTGAAGGAATCTACCCTGCCTGTAGAATATAAACTGCTCAACTGTAAACCAGAGAAATGGACAAATTTTCGATCTGCGATCTTATTAAAGATGATGGCAAAAATGTTGTCTTCGGGTACTGAAAACGATTTGACAAATACTAATGCAAAATCTGTTTTCATTCCGGATGAATTAAAAATGATGTATCCCCAGGTTCCTGATTCACTGGCGCCGATTGTACCAAAGGGTACTGTGTTTGAAAAGCCGGGTATCGTACCTGTACAACCCGCATCCGCTGACTCTTTATATTTTGATAACAAGGGAACCATAACTGCAAGAGAAATTTCAAAGCCCGATATAAATAATGGCAGTAACAACTGGGTCGTGGCCGGAACTAAAACGCAAAGCGGTTCGCCGATCTTATGTAATGATCCGCACCTGGAATTGTCATTACCTTCCATCTGGTACGAAATGCAATTGCAAACACCGGGCAGCAATTCGTATGGTGTTTCATTGCCGGGCAGTCCTTATATTATTATTGGATTTAATGACAGTATTGCCTGGGGTGTTACCAATGCGCAGCGGGATGTGAAAGATTATTACGAAATAAAATTTAAAGACAAAACAAAAAAAGAATATTGGTTCCGGGGTAATTGGGAACCCACTACCCAACGTATCGAAGAAATAAAAGTAAAAGGGGGCCAAACAATTTTTGACACGGTGGCCTATACTATTTACGGCCCGGTGATGTTTGATGAAAGTTTTTCCAATGAGTCATCAAACAAAAGAAACCTGGCTGTTCGTTGGGTAGCTCATGATCCCAGCAATGAGGCCGTCACATTTTATAAATTGAACCGTGCCCGGAATTATGATGAATATGAAGCTGCCATAAAAACATTTGAGTGTCCGGGTCAGAATTTTGTCTTTGCTTCCAAGGCCGGTGACATTGCCATCTGGCAGCAGGGAAAATTTCCCGCACGATGGGACCGGCAGGGTCTTTACGTGATGCCGGGAGAGGATAGCAGTTATATGTGGCAGGGTTTTATACCGCAAACTGAAAATCCACATAGTAAGAATCCCGAACGGGGATTTTTGGAAAGTGCCAACCAGCGTCCGGCTGATTCTACTTATCCATACTTTATCCCCGGTAGCTATATCACGCCCAGGGGGATTACGATTGAAAAATACCTTTCGGTAATGACCGGTATCGTTCCTGCTGATATGATGAAGCTGCAGAATAATTATTTCAACTCACTCGCCGAAGATGCAAGAACTATCCTGTTGCAATATGTCCGGGAGAATGATTTGAATGCAGCAGAAAAAAAATACCTGGACCTGGTTAAGAACTGGGATTTGATGGCTTCGCCGGATTCAAAAGGTCAAACCGTGTATCAATGCTGGTGGGATAGTCTTATGGTGGGTATATGGGAAGATGATTTGTCCCGGGTGAATCCCATGGCGAAATATCCCGAAGAACAAACTACGATGGAGTTGCTGAAAAAAGATTCCGTATGTAAGTTTATTGATGACATCAATACGAAACAGACCGAGACATTATTTGATGTGGTAACCGCTTCCTTGAAAAAAGCATCAGTTGATCTGGCAAAAAATGAAGCAGATGGGAAACTCACCTGGGCGAAATTCAAAAACCCGACGGTTTATCACTTAATAAAAGATCTGAAAGGATTTTCAAGACCGGGTCTGAATATCGGGGGCAATGGTAATATCTTGAATGCAGTAACTCATAGTCATGGACCCAGCTGGAGAATGATCATACAACTGACAACACCCACGGAAGCCTATGGGGTTTATCCCGGGGGACAAAGCGGTAACCCCGGCAGTAAATATTATGATGATTACCTGGACAACTGGGTGGCGGGCAAATACAATAAGCTTTGGTTCATGCGGGAGGGAGACCGGACAGATAAAAATATTAAATGGGTGATGAAGTTTAGTAAAGGGTAGTAAAGAGTCGGGAGTGGGGAGTCGGGAGTCGAGCTGATCAATTGAAGGGAAGATTTATGAATTTGAAATAATAAAATAACTGTATGAAATTTTTAGTTGCAATACTCTTAACGGCATTATTGGCTTTTATCAGTGGATTATTTCTTCCCTGGTGGGGAATGGCCCTTACTTCTTTGGGGGTGGCTGTGCTCGTACATCAGAAAGCGGGTAAAGCATTTCTGGCAGGTTTGTTGGGCGTCTTTCTCTTATGGGCAGGTCTTGCCTGGTGGATCGATATGAAAAATAACGGCGTGTTGTCTAAAAAAATTGCTACTGTACTTCCCTTAGGAGGGAATTCCTTAGTACTTATATTGGTTACAGGGATCATTGGCGGACTTGTAGCCGGAATGGCGGCAATGAGTGGCAGCTTTCTTCGTTCTTCAAACAAATAATGTTAAACTTTTCCAAACCCCGGGATCCTCTGCTATAATATCATTAGTGGAATTTATCTTGTTGTACCATTATGTCTATGAGAAAAATCTCCTTCCTTCTTATGCTCTCCATTTATTCTCTGTTGGCAAATGCCCAAAAAATAAAAGGGATCATTACGGATAATACCGGGAAGATTTTGCCCTTCGCATCAGTTTTTATAAAGGAAAATAATAAAGGCACCAATGCCAACAGCGAAGGAAAGTATTCTATAAAACCGGAACCCGGCCGGTATACCCTGGTTTGTCAGCATGTAGGGTATAAAAAGGAAGAAAGAAAAATTACAGTTACCAATGATGACCAGGAGCAGAATTTTGTACTCAACCTGCAGGAGATGACACTCAGTGAAGTGATCATTAAAAACGGGGAAGACCCGGCTTACCAAATAATCCGCAATGCCATTAAAAAACGGACCTATTTTGAAAGTCAGTTAGCTTCTTTTCAATGTGAGGTATATACCAAAGGGCAGATGCGTGTAAGGAATTATCCTAAAAAATTCTTCGGACGAAAAGTGGACTTTGAAGATGGCGACACCAGCAAACAAAAAATGCTGTACCTGTCCGAAACGATTTCGAAATATTTTGTTGATAAGCCCAATAAGGAAAAAATAGAAGTCATTTCATCCAAAGTAAGCGGTCAGAGCGATGGCTTTGGATTAAGTGCCCCCCGGTTTCTTTCTTTATATGCTAACAATGTATTTATCGGCGAAAACCTGAACCCCCGGGGTTTTGTTTCACCCATTGCGGAGAATGCGTTGAATTTTTACCGGTATAAACTGGAAGGTGCCTATTTTGAAGATGGACGCGAAATTTCGCATATTAAAGTAATTCCCAAAAGAACCTATGAACCTTTGTTCAGTGGCTATATAGATATTGTTGCAGATGAGTGGCGGATTCATTCGGCACAGTTACAGTTGACCAAAGCTTCCCAGATGGAATTGGTGGATACACTTCGTATCGAGCAGCTATACCGTCCCTTGAATAAAGAGGTCTGGTATATTTCCAGCCAGGTTATCTACCCGGCCATCAAGATACTGGGTTTTGATGCTTACGGCAGTTTTGTAAATATCTATTCCAATTTCAACGTGGAACCTGTATTTGATAAAAAAACATTTTCTTCTACCATTTTGAAATACACGGATAGTTCTAATAAGAAAACGACTGAGTATTGGGAAAAAGCAAGACCCGTTCCGTTGATGGCAGATGAAATAAAAGATTATAAACGAAAAGACAGCCTGGAACTGGCGAAGAAGGATCCGGCATACCTCGATTCGCTGGAGAAGGTCCGCAATAAAATTACCTTAGCTAATATTATTTTATTAGGTCAGTCTTTTCAGTCTGAAAGAAAAAGAACGTCCATCAGTTATCCTTCCTTGCTGGAACTGGTAAGTTTTAACCCTGCTGAAGGATGGGTGGCTAACCCCTCTTTTGCATGGACAAAAAAATTGGATACTACTTCCTCCGGTCGCAGAAGTATTTCTATTGCTCCCACACTCCGGTATGGTTTCTCAAATAAACATTTTAATGCACATCTTACCGTTGGATATACCTATGGAAAAAAATATGCAACAACCATTACATTCTCCGGTGGTTCAAGAGTTTTCCAGTTTAATAATAATAGCCCGATCGGTCAACGCGGTAACACCATTTCCTGTTTGTTCAGTGAAGAGAACCGGATAAAAAGTTATGAAGCCGTTTATTTCAGGGGAAGTTTTCGCAAGGGAATTGGAAATGGATTTACTTTTTATACCGGGTTTCAATACCAGGACCGAAAGCCTTTGAACAATACTACTAATTATACCTGGCGGGATAAACCCAACCGGGAGTACACACCAAATTATCCGGACGAACTGGTCTCAGCAAATATTAAACGTCACCAGGTTTTTATGGCTACGATCGGTATGAACTGGCAACCCGGTGCCCGGTATATTGAACTACCCGACAGAAAGATCAATATCGGTTCAAAGTACCCGGTATTTTCAGCGCAATACACACAGGGGTTTAAAGATGTATTTGGCAGCGACGAAAGTTTTAGTAAATGGAAGCTGGGTATTACCGACGATATCAATTTTAAATTGCAGGGTAAGTTCCGTTACCGGTTGGGTATGGGTGGTTTTGTTGATACCGGGAGAAATGTGCAGGTGCCGGATTACAATCATTTTAATGGGAATATTTCTACGTTCGCTACAGAGTATTTAAATAGTTTTCAATTATTGCCCATTTACCTGTTCAGCAATATCTCCCGTTTCTATGTGCTGGCACATGTCGAGCATAATTTCAAGGGTTTCTTAACGAATAAGATTCCGGGTATAAAAAAACTGAATCTTTATTTAGTTGCCGGTGCAAATGGCTTTTATATAAATGGAAACAAAAACTATTACGAGATCTTTGCCGGCTTTGATAATATCTTCAAACAGCTCCGTATTGATTTTGTACAATCATACCGGGATGGTAAAGCCTGGCAAAACGGAATTCGAATCGGCTTTAGCAGGATCTCGGGAAGGAGAGGAGATGATTGGCCATAAGAGAAATTAAAATCGAAAACTTCGAAAATTGGGTTCTTCCCCTCCCTGGAGGGGAGATATAAAGAACATTCCAAAATTCAACATTCGGGGTGGGTGAAAAAACAAAACCCACCCCATTTAAAAATTCTTTTAATCGAAAAGTTTGCTGCCCCTCCGGGGAGAGGGACCCTGATTCCCGGGGACCCACTTTCTACAATCGGAATGCCTCTTAAACTTTCCTCTTTTCTCTTTTCTTCTCTTAGCTTATCTTTGCCCTGCTTTAAAAATTTTGCCCAACCTGCAATTGGGTTCCGCCACAAGCGGGATAAAATTTAACCATATGGCTCAATTACACAATCGGATCTCCCGGCGGGAGCTCAAGGAACTTATCCTTAAGGACCCTACTCCAAGAATTACTATTTCCTTTTATTGTTATTTTAAAATCGAAGACCCGAAACTCTTTCGCGATGAACTTTATAAGCAACTGAAAGAATTAGGTGTCATGGGAAGGATATACCTCGCACAGGAAGGTATCAATGCACAAATTAGTTTACCCAAAGCGGGACTGGATGATTTTAAAAAATATTTGTATGCGATCGAACCACTGAATGGCATCCGGTTAAACAGTGCCGTGGATGATGATGGCAAAAGCTTTTATGTGCTGGATGTGAAAGTCAGGAATAAGATAGTGGCAGATGGGATCAGTGACCCGGGTTTTGATATGGCGAACCGGGGGAAATATGTTAATGCCGAAAAGTTCAACGAGCTGACCAATGATCCCGACACGGTGATCATTGATATGCGGAATCACTATGAATATGAAGTGGGCCATTTTGAAAAGGCCGTTGAAGTACCCAGCGACACATTCCGGGAACAGTTACCGATGGCCGTGGATATGATGAAAGCAGATAAGGAGAAAAACATTATCATGTATTGCACCGGAGGCATCCGTTGTGAAAAAGCTTCGGCTTTTATGCTGCACAATGGGTTTAAAAATGTATTTCACCTGGAAGGCGGTATTATCCATTATGTAAACCAGGCTAAGGAAAAAGGGCTTGTCAATAAATTTCACGGTAAGAATTTTGTTTTTGACCAGCGGTTAGGCGAACGGATTACCGAAGAAATTATTTCTCAATGTCACCAGTGTGGTAAAGCGGCCGACACGCATGTAAACTGTGTGAATGACGCCTGTCATCTTTTATTTATTCAATGTGATGCCTGTAAAACAATAATGGAAGGCACCTGCAGTAAAGAATGTTTTGATTTCATCCACCTGGCTGCAGAAGAACAAAAAAAACAAAGGGCAGGTATTGATAAAGGAAGAAATGTTTTTAATAAATCAAGAAGAAGAAAGATTTCGAATGGATAGGGGGACCAATAAATGCCCGAACGTCTTCTTGATTTTCAATGTCATGCCCAACTTTTTAAATTAACTGTTAGCGGCTTGAATTTGATTATTTTAAACGCTCCACCAGGTTCCTGATGCCTTCCTTTGGTGATGTGGCTTCAATGCCAAAACGTTTCTCAAATTTGCTGCTGTCAAAAAAATAGTCCTGTTCGTATTGGTACATCATCTCCGGAAATTCTTTCATAACCGGAATAAACAATCCCAGCATATGGATCATCCAAACAGGTATTCGTTGAATTTTTGGCGCAACGTTGAGTTCATCTGCTATCAGCTGAATCCATTGCTGAGTCGTTAATTTTTCTTTTGTGGTGGGAACATGCCAGACCTGGTTATACGCATCCATGGTGTTTCCAAGTAAGGCTGTTGCCTTTGCTGCATCAGGCGTATAAGTATAGTTATGAATTTTGTTGATATTGCCAAATGCCTGGGCTTTTTTCCCTTTTAATAGATTATCAACAACCATCATATTCAAGCCGCTGTTTTTATTGTCTGGTCCGTAGAAATCAGCAGCTCTGGCTATAAGTGCTGTAAGGGTATGTTGCGCCACTTCATTCATGATCATTTCATGCAATTGCTTTCGTATCGCTCCTTTTTTACTGGGAGGTTGTATGGGCGCATCTTCCGTCATATGTGGAATAGAAGATTGGGCATACATATAAACGTTATCAAAAAAAACAAGTTTGGTATTATGCGTTTTACAGGCATCAATTACTGCTTTCAGAAATGGGGGCCAGGTCTTTTGCCAAACACCCAGCTTGTATTCAAAGCCGATCACCACATATACCACTTCACTTCCGGCAATAGCCTTGTCAATCTGGCTCAGATCATTTACGTCGGCCGGGAAAAGCTCATCGGTATCATTAACTTTTTTGGGGTTTCTGCTCACCAGCCGGATCTGGTTGGTGTAATTTTTTAATTCCTTAGCTAAGGGAATGCCAATGGCTCCACCTGATCCAAGTATTGTTTGCATAGTAATTACTTAAAAATTATTTTCTTGGTTATACAATTGCTGCCAACATTCGGATATGAACGAAAGTTGAAAATAGTCGCTTTGTCCTTCGGTTGCTGCAACCCGTTTATACTTGTGAGTTTAAAATTAAGCATATAAGCCGGTAAGTTAACAGTGCAGCCCGGGCTGGGTAAATTAATTAAGATCGATCAAACAATACAACGATTTTCTTGTTTTGGATTTGAAGATAAAATTTTGACTGATTCTTATCAGGTGGCACAGAAGCTTTTCAGGTTTATCATAACTTTGGGGGCTTTTCGGAATTAAGCTGATAAGAAATAGAAAATTTCGAAATTTATTATTAATAACAATTCATATCAATCATTAAACAATGGAAAATAATACATCTCCTGGCACATCAGCATACAATGTTAACGATGAAAGCAAATGTCCGTTTATTGGTGGAGCTCTGAAGCAAAGCGCTGGCTCAGGTTCCAGAAATCGTGACTGGTGGCCAAATCAGTTGAAGTTGAATATACTCCGTCAACATGCATCCTTATCTAATCCGATGGGAGAATCATTCAACTACGCTCAAGAGTTCAAATCCCTCGATCTGGCTGCCCTGAAGAAAGACATCTTCGATCTGATGACCAGGTCCCAGGACTGGTGGCCGGCAGATTATGGTCACTATGGCCCATTCTTCATAAGGATGGCCTGGCACAGCGCCGGTACATACCGTATCTCTGACGGCCGGGGTGGTGCCGGCTCCGGTACACAGCGGTTTGCGCCACTCAATAGCTGGCCCGACAATGCGAATCTCGACAAAGCACGTTTGCTGCTATGGCCAATAAAAAAGAAATATGGTAAGAAAATTTCATGGGCCGATCTTATGGTCCTTGCGGGCAATTGCGCCCTCGAATCGATGGGCTTCAAAACCTTCGGATTCGCAGGCGGACGTGAAGATGTCTGGGAGCCCGAAGAGGACGTCTATTGGGGTTCAGAAGGAAAGTGGTTGGGAGACAATCGCTATACCGGTGACCGTGAACTCGAGAATCCACTTGCTGCGGTTCAGATGGGTCTTATCTATGTAAATCCGGAAGGTCCTAATGGAAATCCTGACCCACTCGCAGCAGCCCGCGACATTCGCGAAACCTTTGGCCGCATGGCTATGAATGACGAAGAAACTGTCGCCCTTATTGCTGGTGGGCATACATTTGGTAAAACGCATGGTGCTGCTGATCCGGGCAAGTACGTTGGTCCGGAACCTGCAGCTGCGGGCATTGAGGAACAAGCCCTCGGTTGGAAAAATACATTCGGCAGCGGCAATGGAGTCAATACAATTACCAGCGGTCTCGAAGGCGCCTGGACTACCACACCCACCAGGTGGAGCAATAACTTTTTTTGGAACCTGTTTGGTTACGAATGGGAATTGACCAAAAGCCCTGCCGGTGCACAACAATGGAAGCCGAAGCATGGCATGGGAGCCGATTCTGTCCCGGATGCGCATGACCCGTCAAAGCGTCACGCACCTGTTATGCTGACCACTGACCTGGCATTGAGAGTTGACCCTGCCTACGAGAAAATTTCAAGACGGTTCTTAGATAATCCTGATCAGTTTGCAGATGCATTCGCACGAGCATGGTTCAAACTGACGCACCGCGATATGGGTCCGCTTGCGCGCTATTTAGGCCCGGAAGTGCCTAAGGAGGAACTGATCTGGCAAGACCCGATCCCAGCTGTTACACATAAATTAATTGACGATAAAGATATCGCAGCATTGAAGACTAAAATACTTGATTCAGGACTGACTTTGTCTGAACTTGTATCCACAGCCTGGGCTTCTGCATCAACTTTTCGTGGTTCTGATAAGCGCGGTGGTGCAAACGGTGCACGTATTCGCCTGGCACCACAAAAAAATTGGGAGGTCAACAATCCGGCTCAATTGGCGAAAGTGCTCGGGACTTTTGAAAGCATTCAAAAAGAATTTAACAGTGCTCAGTCTGGCGGTAAGCAAATTTCATTAGCCGACCTGATCGTTCTGGCCGGCTGTGCAGGTATTGAGCAGGCAGCGAAGAATGCCGGTCATAATGTGATTGTTCCATTTTCACCGGGGAGAGCTGATGCAACACAGGAACAAACCGATGTGGAATCTTTTGCTGTCCTGGAGCCGGTTGCAGACGGATTCCGCAACTATTTAAGTACCCGACACGCTGTATCAGCAGAGGAAATGTTGATTGACCGTGCGCAATTGTTGACGCTGACTGCACCTGAGATGACGGTACTCCTTGGTGGTATGCGTGTCCTTAACACCAACTTCGATAATTCTCATCACGGTGTATTTACTAAACGACCGGAGGCACTCACTAATGATTTCTTCGTGAACTTGCTCGAAATAGGTACAACCTGGAAGGGCGGGTTCGGATTCCAAAGACCTGTTTGAGGGTCGTGATCGTGCGACAGGCGAACTCCGGTGGACGGGTACACGTGCAGACCTTATTTTTGGTTCCAATTCTGAACTCAGAGCCCTTGCGGAAGTCTATGGATCAGAGGATTCACAAGAGAAATTTGTAAAAGACTTTTGTGAAAGCCTGGAACAAGCTGATGAATCTTGACCGTTTCGATCTGGCCTGATATTTTGCCCGGTAACTTTGATATACAATGTTTATTTTGAAAAAGGGTATATCAAATTACTCAACAGCCAATTTATGAGTATACAGAAGAAAAGACTAATCGGAATTCTGTTCACCGTAGCCCTTCTCTTGCTTATACCATTAATAGCGATGCAGTTCACAGATGAAGTGAAATGGACGCTGCCCGATTTTATTGTAGCTGGGGTCCTGCTTCTCGGCACGGGTCTTATGTGTGAGCTTGTAATGAGGAAAGTCAAAAAAAAGGGACACCGGATTGCCATCTGTCTGACACTTCTAACTGCCCTACTCCTCATTTGGATTGAACTGGCCGTTGGCATCTTCGGGACACCGCTCAGCGGACATTAAAAATAAAACTATGAAAGACGATGTCTGGGTGAAGCCTTACCCTTTTGTAGCCTTCCCTGAAAGGGGTAAGTATCAAAATGAAAAGCAATTATATTTATTGACAAATTATTGAAGCATGTCTTGCTATTTGTTGCCACTTCCCATTTTTCTTCATCCAAATATTTGTGAAACGTCTTTTGTAAACTTGTCCTGCTTTTGCAGCGGGTGTATCGTTTCTTGATACAAGAGTTTCATGCCCCATTGTGATGACCATGTTTTTATGAAATTGCATTCTTTCAATAACTTTTTCATAAATACTGTAGTCTATCATACCGGCTTTTTGGATCAGCAAAATAGAATCACGGGTTCCAGTTACTTCATTTCTTGGCGTGTTAACCAAAAACTCTGGTGCCCAAAGTTGTTTGAGTGTATTTGTGTCCCCTTTTAAAATTGCTTTCGCTCCAGTCTGTTCTAAGGCTCGTATTTCAGCTTCAGTTTTGGAGTTGTCTTGTGCATAAACCGAAAGTGTCGAGATTAAAAATGCGGTTAAAAAAATATACTTTGTCATACTGTATTGTTTAATTTAACAATTTACTCTAATAAGATGAAGAAATGTGTGTGCTGCCCTGCTTTTTTTTGACAGTGCCGCGGTGATTGTCAAATAGTGTCGTTGTGTCTGGTTGCTTATGACTTTATCGAAAGTTCACCCAATACAACATCCAAATTGAAAAACGAGCGAACAGAATTTGTAAAAAGAGGTGAACAATGATTATCAGCCGATGTGGGATGTCGGTCAAGTCAAACCTAACTGATAAAAGAAATTTTTGCTGTCGTCCCGATGTTGATAGAACTCCTGAATAATTTGTTCTTTTAAGTCCATAAAATGGTTGATTTTTAGTCAACCTATTTCAGGACGAGACAATTGGCCGATGTTTGTTTGTCTAGCCACACTTGCACAAAACCCAATGTTGGCTGCAGGTTATCTCATTTGTCAGGGTCAAAAGATTTTATTTGTACATTTTTTACAAACCGAATAACTTCTCTAAAATAATTTTCGGAGTCGTCCCACATACTAAAATGAGAACCATTAGGACACAAGTAAATCCTAACTTTTGTTTTTATAAAATGCTTTTTCATTTCAGGATAAAGTTCCTGATACATTCTGTCATAAAAGCCACCAATAATTAATACAGGGCATTTTATTTTTTCAAGTGCCGATGGATAATCTGAACCAAAAATTTCATAAACTTGAGGAGTTTGGTCTCTTAATTTGCGATTAATGTGTAAACCATTTCCTAACAAATGGTTCAGGTCTAATATCTCCTCTGTAATTAAAATTTCTCTTACAATAGAGTCAACTTTTGTATTATAAATTTTAACCAAGTGATCATATAAAAGCAGTATCTGCTATTTTAATTCTTTCTCCAATTGAATCGATAGTTATTGGAGATATTTTGCTAAACTCAGGAAGAGCTTTTACTTGCTTGTCAATATTTGCAGTTAATGCTCTTTTTGATGAATTGATCTTAGCGGTATCTCTTATTTGTGCTGGGATATTTGAAAGAATTACTCCTTTTAAGTTTTTGCTATATTTTGCTGCATACAACTGTGCCAGCCTTCCACCCCACGAATGTCCAAGTATATAGAAATTTTTTAGTTTAAGACCTTTTCTAACTTCTTCAACTTGCTCAATTAAATTATACTCTTTCCAGATAGTAGTGTCATTGGGTTGGTCTGAATAATAAGAACCTAATTGGTCATAATCATAAATTTCAATCCCTTTATCCTTTAAATTTTCAGGAAAATTTTCAAAATATTCGTGGGTATTTACTGGCCCTCCGTGAAGAAGTAGTATCTTAATTTTACCCTTTCCGATTTTTTGGGTGAATCCTTTATATTTTCCCTCATTAACCGAAATAAACTTTACGCCTTGCTCAGCTATTTTTCTATAATAAAAGCTGTCCTTCGTCATTTGTCCAACACAAAGTTGGGTGGCCATAAGGGAAAAAAATATCGTAATTGTTACTCTCATAAATAAGGGTTGTCAACTTGCAGCCAACACATACAATTTATGTTATAAGATGCGATTCCCCAAAAAATGGATTATTGAAAACTAATCACTTAGTATTATAAATTTTGTATTTGTCTACCTGCAGGCAGGATTTTATTAGGATTTTTTTATTCAACACTCACCCATTTGATACAAACAGGTTTGCCAACAGCAACTCTCTTTCCGGAATCCGACAAGAGACCGGTAATTGTATCCCGATTAAAAATTACGATCTCATCACTGTTCTGGTTTTCACATAACAAAAATTTTCCGGAAGGATCGATGCTGAAATTTCGGGGCGTTTTTCCTAACGTAGACTGATGGCCCACAAGTGTGAGCTTTCCATTCTTTTTTTGAACACGATAAATGGCGATCGTATTGACATCGCCACGATTGGATGCATATAAAAATTTTCCATCCGGCGATACATGAATATCAGCACTCCCCGCAAAACTGGTATCGCCTGCAGGCAGCGTACTGATCCTTTGTTTTTTTTCCAGTTTTCCGTCCTGGTATTTAAATACAACCACGGTGCCTGACAACTCTTCAATTACATAAGCATATTTATTAGTGGGATGAAAAGTAAATAACCTGGGACCAGAACCCGGTTCTGATAAGGCAAAGGACGGATCTGCAGGAATTAATTTTCCGGTGGCAGCATCAAAATCATACAGCATCAGTTTATCAATGCCGAGATCGGTTACAAATAAATGCCGGTTATCACCTGAAATGATCGCCCCATGTGTATGCGGTCCTTTTTGTCTTAATAAATTTTTTCCTGAACCGGTATGTTGAATACGGGTGGTGGCAGGAGCCAGGCTTCCGTCATCGTTTACCGGCAGTACGGTCAAAGTTCCGCTGCTATAGTTGGAAGTAAATAACCATTTCCCGGTTTTATCAATTTCCACATGACAGGGATGGTCGCCACCGGAAAATTGCCGGTTGATGAATGTGAGCACTCCGCGTTTGTTTATTAAATGAAAAAGATGCTATGTCTCCTCCTTTGCCATCCTGGGGCGCCGTCTCAGAAACAGCATATACAAATCGTCCATCCGGAGAAACAGTAACGAAGGAAGGATTCGGAGTTTTAACAAAACTTATTTTTTCAGCCGAACCATCCGCACTATTGAATTTGTAAACATAAATTCCTTCACTCTTCGGTGAATCGTAGGTGCCGACTACGAAGTAATGTTCTTCCCGTACGGAAGGGACAACCTGTGCTATCAATGACTGGACTAAGAGCAGGAATCCAACAGAAAATGTTAACCTCATACCGGTGGTTTTGAAAGTGAATATCTCTTTTTTAAATGATTTTAACAAAACCTCAATCAACGCTGGCATGGTCTGGCACAATCTTATGATAGGTATTAGGACAAATAACATTTTTAAAATTTTAAAACATAAGTCATGAAAAAAATTTTTACTTTATCAGCACTGGTAGTAACCCTGTCCATTTTTTTAACCAGTTGTTTCAGGGAACAACTGCCTCCGAACAACGAGAACTACTGGCTTTCCAAAGAAAGGGGAGAAGTCGTGTACAGCGATTCCTACTGCAGTTATTTTGTGGTGGAAACCTACTACGGCTACACCATTGTCCGTGCCTATGGTACCTACAAACCCGGGGAGGGAAGCATCATATACGGTAATTTCAGTACACAGGGAACAAAGGATATGTACAATTATAATTCCGGGTACGTTTTTACAGGCACTGTTACGGATTACTGGTTAACCTATATTGAAGCACAGGATGCGCTTGATTATTATTGTCCCCTTTATGGAAAAGGCGTAAAAGGGAGTTTAAGAAAGCGGCGACAAAATAAAAATTCTATTTAAATGGTTCACCGCAGCGTTTTCAAAGCTGCGGTGAACTTTTTTATGATTTTTAGCTCCTAAAGCTTTTCATTCTATAAAAATCAGGCGGAAAGCTTTTCCAGGGAATCCTTTATGCGGGAATGGGTCTCTTCTTCACCCAGATGTTGAGGAACGAATTTTTCTCCGATCAGTTTTTCGTATAACTCAATATATCTTTTTGAAATAGTGCTCACCCATTCGTCGTCCATAACAGGAACGGTTTGACCTTCTTTTCCCATAAAATTGTTGGCAATCAGCCATTCCCTTACAAATTCTTTACTTAATTGCTTTTGTCTTTCTCCGGTTCGTTGCCTTTCTTCAAAACCATCCGCATAAAAATATCTTGAACTATCGGGTGTGTGGATTTCATCCATCAGGTAAATGGTATCGCCGATCTTACCAAACTCATATTTTGTATCCACCAGTATCAATCCTCTCTTAGCCGCAATTTTATTTCCTTTTTCAAATAATTTCAAAGCATAGGCTTCAAGGATATCCCATTCTGCTGCTTTGGCAAGACCCCGGGCAATTATTTCTTCTTTACTGATATCCTCATCATGCCCCTCTGAGGCTTTAGTACTGGGTGTTATAACAGGGGTGGGGAAATAGTCATTTTCTTTCATTCCTGCCGGCATTTTTACCCCACAAAGCTCTTCTTTCCCGGATGAATAGGTTCGCCAGGCATGTCCCGTCAGGTTGCCCCTGACCACCATTTCAATTTTAAACGGCTCACATTTCAAACCAATAGAAACATGGGGAGCCGGGACGTCCAAAAGCCAGTTCGGGCAAATATCCTTTGTCTTCTCTAGCATAAAGGCAGCAATCTGGTTCAGCACTTGTCCTTTAAAGGGGATAGGCCGTGGTAAAACCACATCAAATGCCGAAATACGGTCGGAGGCTATCATAACCAGCCACCGGTCACTAATACTATACACATCACGAACTTTGCCACGATAAAATGCCGTTTGATGGGGGAAAAGGGAATCTGCCATTTTCCGAAAGTAGGCAGGGGGCAAAACCCAGCCAATCCGGGGGGAGGGAAGATTTCAACATTTTATCCCTGCCTGTCCGGTAAGGCGGGCTTTCTCCTTAAAAATTAAATTTTTAGATAAACTTTACAATGCTTATTTTTCCGTCAAATTCCAAAACTAAAATCTCCCTATTATGAGAAAAAGCTATAGCTTTTTAGCTGCCTGGCTGGTAACTTGCCTGTTTGCAATTAATGCTAATGCCCAATCTGTTACAGTCTCCGGTACCGTAAAGAATGGCTCTACAAAAGAAAATGTACCCGCAGTTTCAATTCGTGTAAAAGGTACCGATCAGGGTACTTATACAAACTCGGATGGAATATTTACACTTAAAGTGGCCAAATTACCCGTGGTACTCGTTTTTACTTCTATAGGTTTTGAAGACCAGGAGCTGACTGTTTCGGATGCATCCAAACCCGTAAATATTGATTTTAAAGTAAACACAACAATGGGACAGGATGTGGTTGTGGCTGCAAGCCGTTCGGCACAACGTTCACTGGATGCTCCGGTTACCGTTGAACGCCTGAACCGTGCTAAATTACTTGCTTCTGCTGCGCCAACAGCCTATGAAGCCATCGGTAACGAAAAAGGTGTTGATGTACATACAGCCAGTTTAACCTTCCGTACGGTAACCACGCGTGGTTTTGTAAGTAGTGGTAATACCCGCCTGAACCAATTGATTGATGGTATGGATAACCAGGCTCCGGGTCTTAACTTTTCAGTGAGCAGTATTGTTGGATTATCAGATCTCGATGTAGATAATATAGAAATACTTGCGGGTGCTTCTTCCGCATTATATGGTTCGGGCGGTATGAATGGAACTGTGCTTATAAACAGTAAAAATCCTTTTAAATATGAAGGCTTTAGTTTTAATATTAAGCAGGGCATGATGCATGTGGATCATAAACAACGGACTGCAGCTCCTTATTATAACTGGTCTTTCCGTTGGGCAAAAGCTATCAGTACCAAACTTGCTTTTAAAATTGGCGCGGAATTGCTGAAAGGCAGTGATTGGGAAGCGGAAGATTACAGAAATAAACAACAGGTAGGGGTATTAAGCCAGGTGGTTGGTGGCAACAGGCGCAGCGACCCTAACTTTAATGGTATCAATATTTACGGGGACGAAACCAGTGCTGATATGAATGGTTTCTCTTTTTACTTACAGGACAAAACAAGAAGAGGCATATTAGCCGCATCCGGTGGTGCCATTGATGTGGTTAATTTATTAAATATCTATATGGGAGCAATAGGCAACCCTGTTTATCCAACCAATGCCCAGTTAGCAGGCTTTTATACATTCGCAGGTTTCCCGGCTCTTTTACAGGCAACATTACAGTCGCCGCAAATTTCCACGCCGGTTAATACCATGTTGCCTTTTTATCTGGGACTTAAGAACAACTATTTTAACAAAGCCAGTATTTCCAGGACAGGTTATAATGAACAGGACCTGGTTGATTACAATACGCTGAATGTAAAAGTTACCGGGGCGGTTCATTATAAGATAAGCGATAGAATTGAAGCTTCTATCAGTTCTTATTTTGGAACAGGTACTACGGTATATACCGGGGCTGAACGTTATTCACTGCGTAATTTCAAAATGGCACAGCATAAAGCCGAGGTCAAAGCAAAACATTGGATGGTACGTGGTTACACAACCCAGGAAAATGCAGGTGATTCTTATATCGGTGGTGCATTGGGTGCCTTTATTAATGAATCTTATAATCCCAGTTCGAATTGGTTCCCAACCTATATCGCTACCTTTTCTCAGACAAGACGTTTAAATGCCAATGCCGGCAATATCCTGAGTGATGATTCATTGCACAGGCTTTCACGTACAGCTGTTGAAGGAGGAAGGCTGGTTCCCGGAACCGTTGCTTTTAATGCGGCCGCAAATAAGATTAAATCCACACCGGTTAACAAACCATTTGGAGCAAAGTTCCTGGACAAATCTGATTTGTACGCTGCCGAAACTCAGTTTAACGTTTCCGATATCGCACATTTCTCCGATAAAGTGGAAATAATAGCAGGACTATCCTGGAAACAGTGGGCTATGAACTCACAGGGAACTATATTTTCTGATACCACACAGGTTATTCGTGTTAATGAATATGGCGGCTATTTACAATTAAAGAAAAAATGTTGAAAGATGTTTTGACATTAAGCGGTTCTGTACGTTATGACAAGCAAACCAATTTCAAAGGCAAACTTACACCGCGCTTTACAGCCGTGATCCGTGTGGCAAAAGATAATAACATCCGTTTATCTTATCAAACAGCTTACAGGTTCCCTTCTAACCAGAATCAATTTATCAGCCTGAGACTTGGTGGTGGCAGTAGTTATCTTATAGGTTGTTTGCCTCAATTTCAAACCTATTATAAACTGAACTCTACACTTCCGGTTATGTAGCTTCCAGCGTGTTTAATACAGACGGAACGGGTTACCGGAATGGTGGTATTGCAGACTCGGCAAGATTGGTGAAAGCCGTTTACAACCCGGTAATTCCGGAAACGGTGACCTCCTATGAAATAGGCTATAAGGGGGCTTATTGGTAAAAAATTATTGCTGGATGCTTATTATTATTATAGTATCTATGACGATTTCTTAGTGAATGAGGCCGTGGTTCAATCAACCAGCGGTCCGCAGTTTGAAGTGTATTCGCCTTTCAGCAGCAATAACCTTTCTTACGTGAAAAATTCTACCAATAAAGTAAAATCTTACGGCTGGGCTCTTGGTCTTGAATACCAGCTTATGAAAAAGTATGTTTTATATGGTAACGTATTTTCTGATCAATTACGGAATTTGGAAAAAGGGGTGATCTCATTTTTTAATGCACCTAAATACCGCTTTAATATTGGTCTTAAAAATGAGAATGTATATCGTAACATAGGTTTCAATGTGGTATTTAAGTGGCAGGATAATAACTATTACGAAGGAACCTTCGTTTCAGGAACACTGCCTTACTTTGGCTGGTGGGATGGACAGGTTACCTATCGTCCGCAAGGTTCCAAAAGTACCTTCCGGGTAGGTGGTACCAACCTGGGTAATCAATACCAGCGTACGGGTTTTGGAAGCCCGTCTGTCGGTGGTTTGTATTACTTCAGCTATGGTTACAACCTGTTCTGATAATTACTGAATATTGGGTTTAAAGTATACAGGTCCTGCTTCGGCAGGACCTTTTTTTGCATCCATTAGTATATTTAAAAGAAGGGAATTCTTCAGAAGGAAAGACATACAATTTTAATAAGGCGATTGTGAAACCTTAACCTGTTTACATTAATCTATTACATAAGGGCTATTTGCTGAAACTAGCGCTCTGTTATCCAAAAGTGACGGTGGACACAAAGTCACGAATACACAAAGCTGTTTTCTGACTTTGTGTCAACCTTTGTGTCTTAGAGTCTTTGTGGCCCAAAATTATTTAACTTAACACTAGCTTAGTGTTTTCATTACCTGCCCGATCAGATTTCCGTTGTGATAAATTTGCAGGGTGTAAGTGCCGGAAAGATATTCGTCTGCATTTAGAGAAAATAGCAGCCTCTTGGTTTCTCCTTTCTGATAGTCAAATCGCACTTTACGTGTATAGCTGAGTCGGGCACCTGTGGTGGTGGTGATCGTGGATTTTTCCCAAACATCGTTGTTCTCTAGAATCCTGCCATCGGGCTGTGTTACGATAATATATACATCCGCATTTTCATATTGATTGATATTATTCTGAACAGCAAAAGAAATGACCAGTTTGCTGGCTTTTTTGGAAGAATTTGTCTCAACTTCTTTATCTTTTTTTACAGTTACCGGCGAAAATTTTATTTCTGATGCGACAAAAGTGGAAGCCAGATTTATTTTTTCGGTAAGCACTTTGTTCTCCTGGTCAAGCTGCTGGTTGGTGGTTTCCAATCCCTTTACCTGCACATTCACTTTATCGAGTACAGCGGCTATCTGTTGCTTTTCTTCTTCAATGGTGCTGTTCCGGCTTTGCAATTCGGAAACTAATTGCTGTAATTGTACCGCTTTGCTCCGGGCCAGGTCCAGGTCTTCTTTTTTATATTATTTTTTTTGAGAATGTTCGCTATTTCATTTCTCAGCCGGTTAATTTCGTTCAGTTTCGCCCCCAGTTCACCTTGTAGCATACCCGTTGTACTTTTGGTGGAATCCAGTTGGGCATCCAGGTTATTGATCGTGAGGGAATAAATTTTTTGCAGCGAATCCTGTACACCCTGTGCAACAGCTATAGAATCTTTAATATATACTTCGGTTCTGCGTTTACTGTATTGTGTTTTATCATACAGATGGTACACCCATGTCACCGTAAGGCCCACAGAAAGCATTACCAGTAAAAGGGATTTTGTGTCTCGCATCAGTTCAGTCTCAATTCAAGCTTAGTAATAGCTTCATTAAACTGATAAAAAATCATTTTAATGAAAGCTGGTCAGAAGATATTTATTTTTCAACCGCCTGGTCAACATAAGCTGAAACCCAGCCTACCTGGCCGTTTTTTACCAGGTAAAATTGTTTGGATTCAAATGCGGATGCGAATTGCCGCATTATTTTCAATAACAGGCCGGTGCCTGCCATCATTGCTTTTTGGTCAAATACCTGTTGCACTCTTTTAATTTCCTTAATGGCGGCAGCTTTTTCATCGCCCCGGTTAATATTTCCCGCCAGGAATTCAGGTGTTAAACCAGCGTAGTTCTTAAATAATTTTTCGCTGAACTTTAAAATTTCATCAAAGCTTACAGAGATAACCGAATTATCCAACAATTCCGGGTGGGTTAATGTAGCCAGGGCCCAGGCGATTCCGCCGCTGATGGCAATGTTATCGCTGACCGGGTATGCCCCGCTCGAATTAACGGCATAAATGATCTCTGAATTCTCTGCTCCCGAAAGAACCCGGTAAAGTTGTTTATTATAGTTGGGCAGACTTTTATCATCAGCACAATTTTTTTCAGTGGCATTGGCGGTACTTTTGGTGCCCCAGTTTAATTGAAAGAGTTTAAAATCTGTGGTGTTGCCATAAGGGAAAAAACCGCCTTTCGTATTCCCACTCCCGATATCAATTAAGAATGTGGTGAATCGCCTTGTTTCCGGAACAATACCGAGATGGGAAAACAGCGCTTCCTTAAGCACGTCCACTACTTCCACTGTACGGTTAGGTTCATTAATCTTTATCCGGAAAGAGTCGATCAGGCTGTTTATCCAGGCAAATTTTGAATCTTTTTCTGCCTGCATCTTTACACCACTGCTGATAACAGTAAAAACCCGTTTTGCCGGTATTTTGTATTCTTTTGTTGCAGTCGTATAGAGCCCGCACAATCCGGTTAAGGTGGCCTGGAACGTGGGTTCAGAAAAACTGATAAAATCCGTATTTACCGAAGAGTCCTTCAGGATATTAAAGGCGCCGGTACTTTGGGCATTTTTTCCGATTTCAATAACACTCATTTTTACTCCTTTGGAACCTACTTCTATCCCGGTATAAATGGTTGAATTGCTGTACTTGGGAGTTAATTTGTTTTGTGCTGAGGATAATAAACTTACCTGCAATGAGGTAATCAGTAAAACACAGAGGCGCAGATAAGTGCTGAACATGAGCATAAAAGTTTACGTACGTATAAAATTACTATAATGAATTGCAGTTTTTGCAAAGGACAGCCGATTGAGGGGAATATGTGTAAAAGATGTGTTTAAGCTAAAAAAATCTCCCCGGTTCACTGTTTAATTCACAGGATCGGGGAGACATTAATATAATTATAAATACCGCTTAGCTGAATAAGCCGCCTTTTTTAAGATTTCTTACGCCTTCACCGATCTTGAAGCCGTTATGATAAATTTCAATTTTATAATTGCCGGTGGCGAAATCATTCTGTTGAATCGGGAACTGAACCGATTTACGGGTACCCTGCTCATAATTCAATGGGATCTTAGCAGTAAATGTTTTGTCTCCATCGGTCCGGGTGTTCAATACATTTCCAGTTTGTGAAATTATTTTTCCATCCGGTGACGTAACGATCAGGTACATATCGGCAGGCCCGGATTTTGCAATGCGGTTCTCAACATCAAATGACACCAGTAGTTTATCTACTCTTTTTGCTGTAGTGGTATTCGTTTCTTTGCCATTTTTCTTTTCATTGATAGGCACGATCTGTATGTTTGAAGCACTGAAAGTTGATGCCACATCCACCGTTTTTGCCAGTTCTTCTTTTTCTGATTTACTGGTGGCAAGGTTTGTCTCCAGATTAGTTTTTTCCTCTTTCAAATTGGTATTGACTGTCAACAATTCCTGGTTTTCACCGGAAAGACGTGCTACCTCAGCCTCCAGGCCACCGATCTTTGCATTCAGGTCAGCAATCATGGTTTTTGCTTTTGTAAGCTGTCCCTGCGTTGCATTTTTATCATTCAGGATTTTACGGATCTCAGCTTTTTTTGCATCAATTTCTTTTTGCCTGTCTGTTAACTGACCCTGAAGGTTGTTATTAGAACCCGTTACAGAATCCAATCGGGCCAGGGCATTATCAAATTCCTGCTGAATATCTGTTTTGGCAGAATCAAGGGAATTGATTTGCGTTTGTTGCAGCGTGATCTTTTCGCCGGATTTGTTTTTGTCATACAATAAATAACCCCAGGTACCCAGTAAGCCTGCTGCCAGAAAACCTATAATGATATTCTTATTAAACCGGCTTTTGGGCGGCTGACTTTGTGGGGTTGGAGAAGCGGAAGGATAATTTGTGTCTGTCATACAAAAGGATTTTAATTTTGAAAAATACTATAATAAATATTGAGGGATTTATAACTGGCGCAAGGTAAGATGCCGGTTGCATCCTGAATTGATAAATCCTGTTAAAAAATCCCGTCCGGATTACAAATTTCCGAAAACCGTGCCAGAATAGTAACAAGTCTTGAAAAATCTTTATATTTTTTACAAAACAAGGAGGTTGAAAGCCTGTATCTTAGTGCCTTATGAGTGTGGAGAAAATTATTGCTGATTGGAAAAAGAAAAACTTCCAGCCTCTATATTGGCTGGAGGGTGAGGAGGAGTATTTTATTGATAAAGTAATGGATTATGCAGAACATCACATTCTTACAGAAAGCGAAGCTTCTTTTAATCTCAGTATTTTTTATGGCAAAGATGCCAATTGGGCAGATGTGGTAAATGCCTGCCGCCGGTATCCGATGTTTGCTGAAAGACAGGTCGTACTCCTCAAAGAAGCGCAACAAATGCGGGATATGGATAAGCTGGAATCCTATGTCGAAAATCCACTTGCATCCACCGTGCTGGTAGTATCCTATAAAGAAAAAAAACTGGATGCCCGGAAGAAATTTACCAAACTGGTTAAGGAAAAAGGTGTTTTGATCAGTACTAAAAAAATGTATGATAAGGAATTGCCCGGATGGACACAGGAATTATTGTAATCAAAGGGTCTTTCTGCCACGCAAAAGCCCTGGCCTTACTGGTAGATCATATTGGTAATGATCTGAAAAGAATAGAAAATGAAATAGATAAGCTTTCCGTGAACCTGGGTAAAAGAACCAGTATAACGGAAGATGATATTGAACAGTTCATAGGCGTAAGCAAAGAATTTAATGTTTTCGAATTACAGTCGGCCCTGGCAGCCAAGGACCTGGCCCGGAGTATCCGGATCATCCAGTATTTTGAAGCCAATCCCAAAGCCGGCCCGATACAATTAGTGTTGCCATCCCTGTATAGTTTTTTCAGTAAAGTTTTTATGGTATTCGGGGCCGGAACCAGTGATGAAAAAACCATGGCTGCTTCCATCGGGGTTAACCCCTATTTTATGAAGGATTATTTGCAGGCGGCAAAATTGTACACCTACCCGGGGGTTGAGAAAGTGCTGCTGTTATTGCATACCTATAACCTGAAAAGCGTGGGAGTGGGGAGTCCGAACACCGATGATGCATCATTAATGAAAGAACTGGTGGTTAAAATGATTGATTGAAATTAATAAGTCCGGGATTGCGACCGGGTGCTTTATTTCCCTTTTCTTTGTGCAACTTTTTTTACAATCATTACATCTTTTTGGCCCATAATCTGAATAATCATGAAGAAATTATTTTTAGCGGTTCTTACCGGTTGTACTTTTTTCCTGGCCGGTTGTTTTGAAACCACCCAGGAAATTACCTTGAATGAAGACGGCAGCGGTACATTCAGTAATACCAATGATATGAGTGCCCTGATAGGTCTGGCCAAACAAATGGGTGGTGGTGCCGAAATGGAAAAAGCACCACAACAAATCATTGACTCCACCATATCCATGCAGAACGGTGCTGATAGTATCCCAAATCTTACACCCGAAGAAAGAGAAGTGGCACGTGCAGGCTCCCTAAACATAAAAATGAATCTGAAAGAAGAAAATTTTTTGACCAAACTGACTTTTCCCTTTTCTTCAGCATCACAAATAGCTTCTTTGCAGAAACTCTCGGATAAAATTATGGCAGAAACCCTGAAAGATCAGATGGGAAAAAATGAATCACCGGCTGGTCTTGATCAGATGCCTGAACAGTCATCTTTTGATGATTACTTTACGTTGGATTTTTCAAATGGGGAACTGACCAAAAAAGTTAATAAAGATAAATATGCCGACGTGGAAAAAGATGAATACCTGAAAGGCGTGAAACAGGCAAGTGCCATGGGACTGGTTATGAAAGCAAATTATATTATTAACCTGCCCCGCCCGGCTACCAAGGCAGAAGGTAAGAATGTAAAGTTGTCTGATGATAAAAAGACGATCACCATCAGTGCTGACATTAATGATTTCTTTGAAGACCCTGCTTCAATGGAGTTTAAGATTAAATATTAAAAGAAGTTCATGGTTCGGAGTTCGGAGTACGAAGTTCTAAGTTCATAGAAGGACGATTCATTTGATTGTTATCACCATGAATGATTAAACGGGTTCTTCCGCCTTTAAAGAACTTTGAGGCTGTCAATCTTATCCTGGTCTATTTGTTTTACCAGTTCCACCAGTCCGTCAAATTTGATTTCTTCACGCAGGTATTTTTTTACAAAGACCTTTAGGGTTTGATCATATATTTCTTCATCAAAATCAAAGATATTTACTTCTATCACCCTTTTTTTTCCATCAACCGTTGGGCGGAAACCGATGCTCATCATGGCTTTCAGCCGTTCAGAAAAACCTTCCGGTTGTGCATAAACTGCGTAAATGCCATTGCCCGGAACAATTTTTTCCTCATCGGTTATTTTCAGGTTGGCGGTTGGGTAGCCCAGTTTTCTCCCCAATTTATTTCCATGAACAACCAAACCTGAAAAGAAAAATTCATATCCCAGCAATGTATCGGCGGTGGCAATGTCGCTATGCAGGATGGCTTCCCGGATATTGGTGGAACTGATGGAAATATTTTCGAGGATATGTTTGGGTATCTCTTTTAACTGATACCCGTATTTCCCGGCTTCCTTTTCCAGCAACCGGTAATCACCCAGCCGGTCGCGGCCAAAGTGATGATCATAACCGATAATAATCGTATGGGGATGAAATTTATCGATCAGAAAATATTTAATATACTCATCTGCCGGTTGATTGGCAAAGGAATCCGTAAAGGGCACCACCACCACATGATCAATGCCTATTTGTTGAAGCAGATCTATTTTCTCCTCAAGGGTATTGATGAGTCTTACGCCGAGTATCGTTGATGAGATCACCTTGCGGGGATGCGGATGAAAAGTTATGATAACTGTTTCCCCGTTAATGGAGGTTGCTTCGGTTTTCATTTTGTCGATCACCTGTCGGTGACCCATATGAACCCCGTCAAATGTGCCAATTGTGACCACGGCATTCCTGAAAGCCGGGAGATTGTCTATATCACGATGTACTTGCATAATGGGAGGTGCAAAACTAATTGATAATTAATAAATACGCTTTGAAAATTCATACCGGTCGTCCCGCAGGGAAGAGTTAAATTTGCCGGGTAATTATCAGTATGAGTCTTTACAACAAACGAGGCGTTTCTGCCCAGAAAGAAGAGGTACATGCAGCTACAAAACATCTTGACCCCGGTATTTATCCGAAGGCTTTCTGCAAAATATATCCGGATGTTTTGTGTGGTGATGAAAATTGGGTGAATGTGATGCATGCTGATGGTGCAGGAACCAAAAGTATTCTTGCATATTTATACTGGAAAGAAACCGGAGATATTAATGTCTGGAAAGGAATAGCACAGGATGCTATCGTCATGAACCTGGATGACCTGCTTTGTGTGGGCATTTATGATCAGATTCTTTTTTCTTCTACCATCGACCGGAACAAAAAAAATATTCCGGGAGAAGTACTGGAAGCAGTGATCAACGGAACCCAGGCGTTTTTTGATTCCATGAAAAATTTTGGTGTGAACATAACCTTTATGGGCGGTGAAACGGCCGATGTGGGTGATGTGGTACGAACCATTGCGGTAAATGGAACCATGACAGCCCGATGGCCGAAGTCGGGCATAATTACCAATGAAAAGATACAGCCAGGTGATGTGATTATTGGCCTGGCCGGCTACGGACAGGCTGTCTACGAAACGGAATATAACAGCGGCATAGCCAGCAACGGGCTAACCAGCGCCAGGCACGATATATTGCATAAAACCTACGGTGCAAGATTTCATGAGTCGTACGATACTTCGCTGGATGAACAGGTTGTCTATATAGGCCCGCATAAGATTACCGATGAAATTATGGATGGGGAACGTTCGACAACCATCGGTAAACTTCTATTAAGCCCTACAAGAACTTTTGCTCCGTTGCTGAAGAAAATTCTGGAGAATCATTTTGAGGCTATTCATGGTCTTATCCATTGCAGCGGTGGTGGACAAACCAAATGCCTGAAATATATACCGGAAAACGTCCGGGTTGTAAAAGATAATTTATTTGAGCCCCCGTTAATTTTTAAACTGATACAGGAAGCCAGCAAGTCAGACGACCGGGAGATGTACCAGGTTTTTAATATGGGTACAAGACTCGAAATTTATGCTAATGAAAAAGATGCAGATACTATTATCAGCATTTCAAAGGGAATGGGTATTGACGCAAGAATCATCGGGCGGGTAGAATCATCGGGTAGCCGGAGCCTGTCGATAGTGATGAAAAATCAGGAACTGGTTTTTTAAGTTTCTTAACCTACTTTCCTTTACTTTGCAGCAAACACCATAGCTATGCAGGAACTCATTATCGAATTACGGAATGTCAATATTTACCAGGGCTCTAACCTGATCTTGCAGGATGTAAACCTCACGGTAAATAAAGGAGAATTTGTATACCTCGTGGGAAAAACCGGAACGGGGAAATCCAGTTTGCTGAAAGCATTGTATGGTGAATTGCCCATTACAGAAGGAGAAGGCACCGTTGCGGGGTACAACCTGCGGAACCTCGACTGGAAAAAAGTTCCTTACTTACGCCGTAACCTGGGTGTGGTATTTCAGGAATTTCAGTTATTGACTGACCGGAATGTAAACGAAAACCTGAAGTTTGTTTTAAAAGCCACCGGCTGGACGGATGAGAAATTAATGAATGAAAAAATAATGGATGTCCTGGATAAAGTGGGATTAAAGTCAAAAGGGTTTAAAATGCCTTTTGAGCTGAGTGGTGGCGAGCAACAGCGGATCGATGTGGCAAGAGCCTTACTGAATTCTCCCAAATTGATCCTGGCTGATGAACCAACCGGTAATCTTGACCCGGAAACATCCGACGAGATCATGGCCTTGCTCTTCCAGATATCCAAAGATTATAATACGGCTGTGGTAATGGCCTCCCACGATTATATCGTAGTCCAGAAATTTCCGGCCCGCATGATACGAACCGAAAGAGGCAGGGTCTGGGATAATGCTACCATAAATATGTCATAAGCTGGTGGATATTTTTTTCATTATCAAAAGTTTCACCGAGTATTCTTTTCCGTAATTGTATTTCCTCCCGGGTAAAAGGCTGATGATATAACTGTGTAATGATGGAAGCAAATGCCCTGGGCGTTGTACCTGTATGACAGGCTTCTTCCAAACCGGTTCCTTTCACCATCGGTTCATTTACTATACAATGCCTTCCTTCAAATAAAGCATGCAATAATTTCAGGCGTATACCGGTATTGTTTTTATTGAAAGAAGGCAAGACGTTAATATGGGCTTTACGGATCAGATCATTCAACTCTGCTTCTGAAGGATCCGCCACCAGGCAGGTGTGCTGGAAAATATGCGCCTGTTTTTGTAGCCGTTTGGAAGGTTTCTTACCGGCGATCACAAAGGGGTTTCTGATTTTAGAAAAAACATTTTGCAATAGCCAGATAGCCGCTTCTTCATTCTCTGGAACGGAAAGATTGCCATGGTATAAGCAGAGGTTGCCCATGCCTTCCACACCGGTTACCAGTTGCCAGGAAGGAAATGCCGGAAGATATTTTAAATGGGGCAGATGATAAGTTGCATCTAAAAGCCGTACATCTTCCGGAGTAATACAAGCATACGTACATTCCGGGGCGAGTTGACGCATATATTTTTTTATCAGCCTGCTTTCACGAAGGAAAAATAATTTTTTCAAAAGGGAAGATTCCGCCCGGGCCAGTTCTTTATAATAAATACTTTCTTCATTATGCATCCGTACAACTATTTTCCTTTTTTGCAGATCAAGTTGTGGCAAAATGCCGGTACAATGAAGCCCTTCAAGCAGAACCGGGTATGTATCTTTTTGCAGGTTGGCTGTCAACTCATCATTGATCCGGGAAGCTACCAGGTTGGGAAGTTTTGAAGTAAAACTTTTGTGTACCTCTTTTCGTTGATACACATGAATGCTTTCGCAATATTGGTTAAGTTCATTGGGTGTGCCTCTTTCATTATAGCTGAAATAATGAAGATGTATTCCGATCCCCATTTTTTTAAACTGGATGATACGGTTCATCATATCTATGGCACCGCCATAATCGGCAGGCCAGGGAGTATCCAGGCAAACGATATGTAAGTGACGACTCAATTTTTTAATAGATCATTATAGAATGACAACAATTTTTTTTCTTCGTTTTGCCAGTTAAATTGTTTTCGGGCCTCCAAACAATTTTGCTGCAATTCCAGGTACAGGGGTTCATTTTCAAGTAATGAATTGATGTTCTGGATAATATTCTGAACTGTTATCTCACTTATTAGAACAGCTATCCGGGTGTTTTTGTTTATTTCCCGGTAAACGGGGAAGTCTGAACATAATTGGGGGATCCCGGCATTTATATAATCAAAAAAGCGATTCGCCAGCGAAAAGTAATTGCTCAACCCTTTATTCTCAAATAAAGTGATCCCGATCCAGGCATTCCGGGTGTATTCAAATAATTCATCCGGAGAAAATTTTCCGGGAAAGGATACCTTGTCTTCTAAATTATATTTTTTAACTAATTCCCGGGCCTGCGACATAAAATTTCCATCCCCGGCAATTACCAAACGGGCATCGATCTCTTTCATGGCAGGAATGAGTGACTCAAAACACCTTCCTTCATTTACGGCACCCTGGTAAAGGATATATTTTTCTTTTTTTAGTGGGATATCGAGGGCTCTCAGTACAGGGACATTGCTGATTACAGGATAATCAACCCCATACATTTTTTTGAATTCTTCCGCAATCGGATGACTAACCGTGTATCCGTTTGTGAATTTTGGTACCGTATATTTTTCCACCCGCTTCCATATCCGGTAAATCCGGGGTCGGGTAACAACCTCCTTCATTTCGCAAAATAATTCATGGGCATCATAGACCCTTTTGGTTCCTTTGATCTTTGATACAAAATACACCGGCAGGATGGTGTCCAGGTCGATCGCACAAATGAGGTCGCTTTTTTTAAAAAGTAAAAAGAAAAATAATCGCACATTATATTCGAGGTAAAAAGCTTTTCCTTTTTTAAAAAAGCAAAAAATTCTTTTTTGCTGGAAGGGCTGATTAGTCAGTGGTTTTGATTCGGGAAGTTTTCTGCCCGTCAACGTAACCTTATAACCGGCGCTGGCTAAAGAAGAGCAGATCCGTATCATACGCTGATCATACGTAAGATCGTTGGTGACAGTAAAAAAAAGCCGGTTCATTTATTAAAAAGGGTGTATAAAATTTTATTAAACCAGGGGGGATGCTCCATATATTTTTTCGATGATCTCTATCGCTTTCCGGGTCTCCCCGGTAGTAATAAAGGAGAAAGAAGGTTCGTTAACGGCCCTGACCAGCATTTCATATACTTTATCATGATTGCTCATACTGCCCTGGTAAAAACCATATTGGTTGGGCGGGTTCCCTTCCGGTAAATCCGGTTTATCCATTCCTTCAACAGAAAAATATTCGAGTTCGTTAAGATATTGCCCCCCAATTTTAACGGTACCCTTTTCGCCGAATACGACCAGTGAACCTTCCATATTTGCCGGATGACTATTGATGGTATAATGAATTGTGCCTATCGGGCCGTCTGTCATCTGTAAAAAAGCTACCCCGGTATCTTCAAATTCAATCATGTCTTTATGCGCATAGTTGGAACGGATTCCGCTGGCAGCAGCAACATCACCCAGCAGCCAGTATAACAGATCAATAAAATGACTGAACTGGGTAAAAAGTGTTCCTCCATCAAGTTCTTTTGTACCCAGCCAGCTATGCTGATAATAAGCTGGCGGCCGGTTCCAGAAACAGTTTATCTGAAAGCTGAATATTTTTCCCAGCTTTTTATTTTCCAGCAGCTGTTTTACAAAAGCTACCGGTGGATTAAATCTATTCTGCTTTACAATAAACAATTGTTTGCCTGATGTAGCAGCCGTTTCAATCATTCTTCCGGCATCAGTGGAAGAGAGGGCCATGGGCTTTTCGCAAAGCACATGATGACCAGCCTGCATCGACAGGATGGAATGTTCTGCATGGAGTCCGTTAGGGGTACAGATAGCCACGACATCAATTCCTTTTTCGTTGGCTAAAAGATCCGATATAGAATAATAGGGTATTGCAGCAAATTTTTCTGCCACTGTATCAGCTTTTTCTTTTACAATATCGCATACAGCTGCTAACTGGCCATGTTTTACCATTTCGGTAGCATGCCGGTCAGCTATCCGTCCACAACCAATAAGGGCAAAACGTAATGTTGATTTCATAGCAGTCAAATATACATGCATTATCGGGGCAGAAAAAAACCCTCCGGGTAGGGGAGGGTTTACTATTTTTTTGACAGATTATTGTCCCATGTTCATATCCATACCTTCTGTACCCTGGTTTTTATTGTTTTTACGTTTGAAAAGGTTTGTATCAAACTTTCCGAACCTCCAGTTGAAACTCAGACGTAGCACCTGGGGATCACGGCGACGGAAAACATCCTGGGTGAAATACGGAGATTCTGAATGAACATCCGAACGCCGGGTTCTAAAAATATCATTTATGTTTAATGAAACAGAGGCTTGTTTGGTTTTCATAAATTCATAGCGCAATCCAGCATCCACATAATAATTTGCTCTTACATACCCCTGTGAAGAGCTGGACTGTCCAAACATGCCACCACCACCACCACCAAACATTCCGCCACCGCCACCACGACCGCCACCGCCACTGGATCCGCTGCCACCGGGCGGTAATATGGTCTTTGACTGATATTCCCCAGACAACTGCATAGTGAAATTCTTGAAGACCTTGAACGTATTATTCAACTTTCCAAACCAGCTGGCAAACTGTTCGGGCTCCGGCTGACCGGCAATACCTGTATTAATTTTTGATGTAAACAGGTTCACATTGGTTGTCATATCCCACCACTTGGTCATTTTTGTTTTCAACGTCAATTCCAGCCCGGTTACATAGCTCGAAGCAGCGTTGATATAAGTATTGATCAATATATCCTTCCCTGTCAGAACATTTGTTTCTTTTACCTGGAACCGGGTGATGAGGGCATTGGTATTTTTATAATAGATAGAGGCCAGAAAATTATTGTTATTCTTTTTAAATATTTTTTGATAGGATAATTCAACCGAGTTTGTAAACTCAGGATTCAGATCGGGATTCCCCCGGCTGATATTCAACGAATCTGAAAAGTCAGTATAGGGATACAATTGGTAGAAATTAGGACGATTGATTTTCCGGGTATAATTCAACTGCATGACCTGGTCATCCTTCATTTTATTGCTGAGGAAAACACTGGGGAAAAGACTTACCGGGAATTTGATATCAAAAACCTGTCCTTTATCCGGCAACCGGCCCTGGTAGTCAGAACTCTCTATCCGTAAGCCTAACTGGTATCCAAAATTTTTACCCTGGTTGGAATAGGTGGAATAAGCCGCATAAATTTTATCCGTACTGTTATAATTTACGGATGCCAGGGGGTTATATATCGGGGTTCCGGAGGAACTGTATAAAAAGAAATCATTTCTGGTATCTGATTTTCGAATGCTGGCGCGCGCGCCCAATTCTAATTTGGATTTTACACTCAGGGGATTGGTGTAATCAACCTGTACAACTAAACTTTCAGATGATCCTTTACCGTCCTGCCGCTGGGAACTTGTTTTCACTATATTCTTATTTGTATAATCCAGCGAATCGGACTTGATCAGGTTTGAACTAGAATTCTTACTCCTATTATATGTAACATCCGCTGTTATTTCGTGTCCTTGTTTAGGGAAATTTCTTTTATAACTCAGCATGCCTCCTTTGTTCCGGAAGGTACTTTTTGAATTGGAGAATCGTTCTGCCAGGGAACTTGTCAGGGGTATGCTTAGAAGATCAGTTTTCATACTGCTGAATGTTTCCGGCGTAAAATTGCCTTGCATCAGGTTACCGGTTAAGGAAATCGTATTCCGGTTATCAATCAAATAATCTAAGCCGGCACGGTTATGAAAAAAATTTCCGACACTGATGCTTTTATCCGTTTGAAATAACTGGCTGTTAGGAGTACCGTATGTGATCCGGTCCGTAGTTCCGTTGCTGATAGATTTACGTTGGTTGTAATTGCTGTTTACAAAGAAATTTATTTTTTCCTGCCGAACATTCAAATCAACACCCAGGCCAATTCTTGCTCTTGAATCGATACTGGTACGTATACTGCCGTTATAACCAACTTTCTTATTTTTCTTAAGTACTATATTGAGAATACCGGCTGTACCTCCGGATGCATCAAATTTTGCTGAAGGGTTTGTAATGACTTCTACACTTTCAATAGCATCAGCTGGAATCTGGTCCAGGCTCAGGGTGGTGGGCCGGCCATCAACAAATAACTGCGGTGTATTATTCCGCATTGTAACATTACCATCTATATCCACACTCACTGAGGGAACATTTTTCATGACATCCTCAGCCGTTCCACCGGCTGAAACAATATTTTTATCAACATTGAAAACTTTACGGTCAATGCCTAACCTCAACCCGGGGTTGGAAGCTGTAACGGTTACGTTCTCGAGCAATTTTTCTTCAAAATCAATTTTTATGTTGCCCAGGTCCTTATCCAACGCTCCGAGCATGGCACTCATATCACCGCCCATTTTAACATCAAAAGAGACGGTCATCTCAATGGATTTATAACCGACCACCGAGATTTTCAATTTTGATTGCCCAAAAACCGGGATATTCTCAAGGCTGAATTCTCCGTTGGCTTTTGTTAGCATTCCGGCTATCACTGTTTCCTTTCTTTTTTTTGTAACCGTATCCATTTTGTTTTGGATCAACTGAACGGAGGCGTAGTCAATATGTTTGCCGGATTTTGCTTCAACCACTTTACCATAAAACCGGCCGGTTGGCATTTGGCCACCACCGGGTCTGTTTCCACCGCCATTTGGGGGCTGAGAAAATGTTATAACTGACAGTAAAACAAGGGATAAGGTCAAAATCAATGTACGCATTTAGTAGAATTTAATGTTTAGACGGGCAAAGCTGTTCAAACTTGCTGACAATACTGTGACAACATGATGAATGGTAGTAAGACAAATACAGGTGGGAAAAGTTCAGATTTTCAGGCCCGTTTTTGAAAAATCAGGTCGTTAGCAGGGTAATTATTACTTGCACAAAACCGATAATAAAGCCAATTACAGCACCGATAATTTCTACAAACCTGAATTCTTTGGACATGATCTGGTTGAGGACCTCTTCGAGTTTATCAGAAGAAAATCCCGATACTTTTGTAATGACGATCTGTTCCAGGTCCAACTCATTTTTCAGGTTGGTGGCGTATTGCTTCATGACCACCGGAAATAAGAGTTCTATTTCCTTCATGAAAGCTTCTTTGAGTTTGTGGATCGTTTTATCACCAATAAACATACTGATGACGGGCATTTCACTACTTAGGCGGTTGCGCAGAAAATCATCAATGTGATTTTCGATCATCGGCATAATTTTCTTCAGGTTATCCGGGTCACTGATTTTCTGTTCAATATCATCAAACGACAGAAACTCAGCGCTGACCAGCTTTCCAAGCTTTTCGGCAAACTGCTGTTGTCTTTTTGGGAAAATACCCTGGAATGTTATTCCGATTATTTTCTTAGGTTGCCGGGGATGAAACAACATCTTAATGGCAACCCAATTGGTAACCCAGCCAATAAATGCAGAGATCAGGGGAATGAGAAATATCCAGTAGTTCATTTTGTTTTCAAAGAAGTGCAAAGAAACTGAAACCGGGGCCTTATTCAAAATCTGGTTTTGGTACGAGGCTTCAATTTCTATATTTTTGCGCCTGTATAGATGGTAGCCATAGCTCAGTTGGTTAGAGCATCAGATTGTGGTTCTGAGGGTCGTGGGTTCGAGCCCCATTGGTTACCCTAAAAACTCCTTCCCGCCTTAGGCCTGAAGGAGTTTTTATTTTATTGTTTACCTCCCGATATATTTTTAAAAATTATTTCAGGCCTTTCCTGCCTGACCATTCATCAAAAACCCTTGTTAAAAGCTCACAAAGGCAAGAAAAACAGTGTTTTTGCGTTATTTTTGGATTATGTCCGGTACACTTAAATACTTTATGAATATGAAAAGACTTCCAATCGTGATTTTGATGGTAGTGGCAGCCTCATTTCTTGCGTTTAAGACCATGGGGACAGGCACCCGCAAAACATCCAATATCCCGCCTTCCCGCTATGAGCAGATTTTGAAATTAGTGGGTGAGATGCTTTCGCAGGCCCATTACAGTCCCCAGGCAATCAATGATGCTTTTTCCAAAAAGGTTTTTAAGAAATTTATCGGTGACCTTGACCCGGAAAAAAACATGTACCTGCAAAGCGATTTGGATGCTTTGGTAAAGAAATATGAACTAAGAATTGATGATGAAATAAAAGGTGCACCTGTTGAATTTTTTCTGGCAGCCGGAAAATCATTCAATACACGAATGGAAGAAGTTGCCAAAACTTACCAGGAAATTCTCTCCGGGCCTTTTGATTTTTCTGTGGAGGAAGAAGTGTTATTGGATGGGGATAAACTGAACTACCCAAACACTGTAGCGGAGCGAAAAGACCGCTGGAGAAAAAAAATGAAATATCTGACCCTGGAACGATATACAGATTTACTGGATACCCGTGAAAAGAATAAAGGGAAAGAGGGATTTGTGATAAAGACAGATGAAGAACTTGAAAAAGATGCGAGAGACCGGGTGAAGAAGATAATGGACCGGACTTTTGATCGATTCCGTTTTAAATTCACGGATGATGATAAATTCAATGTATTTGTGAATGCGATAACCACAACGATGGATCCGCATTCGGAATTCTTTCCTCCGGTTGATAAACGATATTTTGACGAAGAGATGAGTGGCCGTTTTTATGGCATCGGCGCCTCCCTGCAATACGACGATGGAAATATAAAAGTCAGCAGTGTCATAACCGGAAGCCCGGCTTCCAAATCGGGAGAAATACAAGCAGGTGATGTGATTATGAAAGTGGCACAGGGAAAAGAAGAGCCTGTGGATCTTACGGGATATGTGGTCACAGATGCTGTAAAGATTATCCGGGGTAAAAAAGGAACCGAAGTAAGACTTACCATTAAAAAGCTGGATGGAACTATGAAAGTGGTGACCCTGATCCGGGATGAAATTGTGCAGGATGAAACTTTTGCACGCAGTGCGATCGTAAAAAACGGCGGTTCTAAAATCGGTTATATCTATTTACCGGAGTTTTATGCGGATTTTGATCATCCCAATGGCGCCCGTAGTTATGTGGATGTAGCCAAGGAAGTTACCAAATTAAAAGAAGAGAAAGTAGATGGTATTGTGATTGACCTTCGTAATAATGGCGGTGGCTCACTCTATGATGTGGTGCAAATGGCGGGTCTCTTTATTGATGAAGGTCCGATAGTACAGGTGAAAGACCGGGATAACAAACCCAGTGTGTTGAAAGATAAAGACCGTTCTGTTTTATATTCCGGGCCACTGGCTGTAATGGTAAATGAGTTCAGTGCCTCTGCTTCAGAAATTTTTGCTGCAGCTATACAGGATTATAACCGGGGTATTATTATCGGCAGTACCTCCACGTATGGAAAAGGTACCGTTCAGCGGAATATCGGCCTGGATGAAAATGGTTTTTCCATGTCAAATGCTGAACTGGGAACCGTGAAACTGACCTTACAAAAATTCTATCGTATCAATGGCGGCTCTACACAATTAAAAGGTGTTTATTCGGATATCATTTTACCTGATAATCTCGAATATTTGAAAGTACGTGAGAAGGATGACCCGGATGCATTACCCTGGGATGAATTGAACAAAGCCAGTTACACGAACTGGACTGCGGGCTATGACCTGAAAACCATACAGCAACTCAGCAACAAGCGTTTGGAGAATGACAATACATTTAAATTAATAAGAGAAAGTACTGAATGGTTATCAAAACAGAATGATAAACATTTTTCTCTTAAGTTAGATAAATACCGGCAGGAGCAAAAAATGGTGCGTACCACCATAAAGCAACTTGAATCGTTGCTGAAACTAAGTAACGCCAATCAATTGGATGTTTCGGCGTTGCCGGCTGAAGTCAATCGCTGGGCCAATGATAAGAATAAACAAGATCGTTTTTCGCAATGGCTGAAGGGATTGCGGGAGGATATTTACCTCGACCAATCCATTAAAGTGATGAATGATATGATCGGTCAGCAAAACCTGGTGAAAACCAAAACGGGGGATGATCAAACTAAAAAAGCTTTTTAAGAGCTGAATATTTTTATAAGCAGTTAAATCCGTTTTTCTTAAGGAAAACGGATTTTTTTTGAAATTTTTATAATCCAATTCGGGGTCAACAGGGAAGTAATGAAGTAATTTTACAAAAATTACGATTTACATATGAAATTTAAGCAAATAGTATTGCTTACAATGATTAGTCTGGTGGTAAGCAATGCCCATGGGCAAACCAAAGAAATTTATACTAATCCTCAATTTTATTCTATCGCGCAAAACCATACCCGGCTGGCCATACTTCCCTTTGATGTATTGCTGAATCTCCGGCCGAAGGAAAAAGAAAAATTAAAACCGGGTGAACTGGAAGCCCTGGAGAAAAAAGAAGGGGATGCTGTTCAGAGCGCTATCCAAACCTATTTTCTTAAAGTAAAAGAGAAAGAAGATTTTAAAGTGAATTTTCAGGATATAAGTAAAACGAATGCACTTCTGGCAAAAAATGGCTGGGGTGCTGACATCATGCGTTCCAAAACGAAAGAAGAGATCTGTTCACTGCTTGGGGTGGATGGCGTGATATCGGGAACCTTAAATACTGATAAGCCGATGTCTGAAGGAGCTTCCGTTGCCTTAGGTGTGATCTTTGGTGTTTGGGGTCCTACCAATTCCGGCAAATGCACCATCAACGTACATGATGGAAAAGGGGGAGAGCTGTTATGGAAATATGAGAAAACACTTTCCCGCAGTCTGGGCAGCGATATTAATACGGTAATCAATACGATGATGCGGAAGGCTTCCAAAAAATTTCCTTATGAGGATATCAAATAAGGAAATATAAATTTACCGGAAACTTTTTTCCGAAGCCATTTCTTTGTTAGAGATATCTTTCCTTGATGACGGTCAAATGGTGATTGACATGTCCTGCGAGGATAAATCCGATCCCCAAAACATAAATAGGTTTGCCGCTGGCTATTCCGGATGCTTCTGATTGTTCCTGATCGAATGAGCCAAAAAGTATTTGTGTAGACCTGCGAACGATCTTGAATTCTTCCAGTAATTCTTTCCAGTCCCTTTTATCCGCTTTTGAGTTATCAGCATAACTGTTTTCATCAAAACCAGGCAGGGGAGCCAGTTCCTTTCTTGCAATGCAAAGGGCCCGGTAAGCAAATATTCTTTCCGTATCAATGATATGTTGCAGCAATTCTTTTAACGACCATTTCCCTTCGGCATAACGGTAATCTTTTTTGTCTGCCGGAATATTCTCAAGGAATGTCAGAAAAGAGGATGCTTGCTTTTCCAAAACTAACAATAGATCATCTTCCGCTACCTGGTTTATATACCGGTGAAAATATTCGGGTACTCTTGAAAGTTCAGGACGTGCCATAAAATTTAAAAAATGAATTTACTGTTTAGGTTTGCTGTCAAGCGGTGCTCCCACAGCTATATCGCAACGATGGCCGGGTTTTCCATGCTCGGGATTAAGTCCGTTAGCAACAGTAGCAGGAGTAGTAGGAGTAGCAGCCTGAGAGGAAGTTGAAACTGTACTGCTTGGAACACCTGTTGTCACGACGGGTTTACTGTCCAGCGGCGCACCTACGGCAATTTCACAACGATGACCCGGTTTTCCATGTTCGGGATTAAGTCCGTTTGCAACGGTAGCTGTAGTGGAAGGAGCTGAAGTATTGATTACGGGTGTCTTTGTGGCAACTGGAGATGTATTTATCGAGGGTGCTTTTATGCTGCTGAAGTTTGTTTGTGGATTTACAGCAGTTGTAGGGGTCGGCTTACTATCGAGGGGTGCACCTACAGCGATATCACAACGATGACCGGGTTTCCCATGCTCCGGATTAAGTCCTGCGGCTGTGGTAACAGCTGTAGTTGGGGCAGTAAATGTAGTTGTAGTTGGTGTATTTGTTACTTGTTGTGGATTTGCCGTTACCGTTTTAGCGGGTGTTGTATCTACCGGTACAGCAGTTTGTACGTCCGCTGTATTTTCAGTTTTAACCGGGGTGTCTTCAGTTGTTGAACCGTTACCACAGCCGGTGATAAAGGAGATGAAAAGAAGGGATGCGAAACATGTAATTAATTTCATATCTGGAGATTTACTGGTTTCAGAAAAATGAACTGCAAGATACTTAAGTTTCATGAAAGTTTATAAGAACAAATTAATGTCCGGATGAAGGATATCCTCCTGCTTTTTTTATTATCCCGATCGGACTTGCCTGTAAAAAAACATGCATAAAGAGATTTGGCTGTGTTAGGAATAGCCTGGTAAAAGTATGTGTAAGCTTATTCAACCATGTATAAAAAACCCCAACACCAGGTTGGGGGAATAATCTGATCTCATCAGGAAATATGTTATGCAATCGTCACTTCTTTATCTAAATACACATCCTGTATCGCATTTAATATTTCCACACCTTCCTTCATCGGACGCTGGAAAGCCTTGCGACCGGAAATCAATCCCATACCGCCGGCTCTTTTATTGACAACAGCCGTGGTTACTGCTTCTGCCATATCGCTTGCTCCGGAAGATGCACCACCTGAGTTAATCAATCCGGCACGGCCCATATAACAATTGGCAACCTGGTAGCGGCAAAGGTCTATCGGGTGGTCCGTAGTAAGCTCATCATAAATTCGTTTATCGGATTTTCCATAGGCTGATTCTTTATTGTTCAGTGCTAAATATCCGCCGTTGTTCTCCGGTAATTTTTGTTTGATGATATCTGCTTCTATGGTTACACCCAGGTGATTTGCTTGTCCCGTAAGATCTGCAGATACATGATAATCTTTTTCCTTTGTTTTGAAAGCGGGGTTACGGAGATAGCACCAGAGAATGGTTGCCATTCCCAGTTCATGCGCCATTTCAAAAGCTTTACTTACTTCTTGTATTTGCCGGGCAGATTCGTCACTCCCAAAATAAATAGTGGCCCCGACTGCCGCAGCACCCAGGTCCCAGCTTTGTTTGATGGAAGCAAACATGATCTGGTCAAATTTATTCGGATAAGTCAGGAATTCATTGTGATTGATTTTTACAATGAAAGGGATTTTATGGGCATAGCTACGTGCCAGGAAGCCAAGACCGCCATAAGTGGTAGCTACGGCATTACAACCGCCTTCCATGGCCAGTTCAATAATATTCTTGGGGTCAAAATAGATGGGATTTTTGGCAAAAGAAGCCCCGGCGCTGTGTTCAATGCCCTGGTCAACCGGGAGGATCGACAGATATCCTGTTTTGGATAAACGACCATTACTGTACATAGCCTGCAGGTTACGCATCACCTGGGGATTACGGTCGCTGCTTTTCCATATCCGGTCTACAAAATCGGAACCGGGTAGATGCAACTTGTCTTTGCTAATGGACTTTGACTGGTGGTTCAGCAGGTATTCGGCTTTGTCGCCGAGAAGTTCAACAATTTTTTTGCTAGCCATAAAAAATCAGATTTTTTTGATTTGTAATTCTTTCATCTTCCTGAAAAAAAGGAACGGTTTTAAAATGGGGCAAAGATAAGGAACAGGGACCAGTCTTCAGTCCTCCGCTACGAACAGGTTTTAACTTCTGATGTAAGGGCATCAATCTGAAGAACGTCGGAGGATCTTAGGAATGAGCGCCAGGTTTTTACGTAACATTTGTTTCAAATTCATTCTTAGTATTTCGCCCTGCGAATGACATTTTAAAAAACCGGGATTGGAATGATATAAGGCCAGTTCATGGCCAAGTTGTTTTACTTTTTCGGGAGGGGAAATGGTATCTTTTGACATGATATCAAGTAATTCCTTTACCCGGTACCTCGAAGTGGCGAGTCTCATGGCTACCATTGTTTTTTCTTCCGTCTGGTATTGTTCAATAGAATCCTTGTTGAGATGGGAAAGCGTTAGTGCCACAAACGGGTAATTTTCTTTAAAAAACTGAGGTTGGTATAAACTTTTTCTCCCTTCGTAGGATTGCTGGTCAAAATCTATACAACGGATGCGGTATTGATAGTCTTCAATATCGGGTGTTATATCAACTACAAAATTATAACTCCGCATATCACCCAGTAAACGGATAAAGCATCGTTCATTGAACTTCACAAATTCTTTGGCAAGTCTGATCCGGTTTGTTTCAGGGCTTTCCATCATTTGCTGAATAAAAATATCACCCGGAATGCCGGGTATATGTTCTTCAACCAGTGTGTTTTGATACGTAAAAAAAGTGATCCGGTTGGGGGAAAGAATGTGTTCCAGTTCCAGGCCATAAATTCTTGAAGCGTCTGCTATTTTGATATAATAATGGTCGTAATTGTCATTGAATTTATTGATAATGCGTATCCGGAAAGGATTTGAGTTCCCAAAGGTGCAGTAATCTACCCGGGCTACATCAAGATGTCTCGTAAAGCTAAGATCTCCTTCCGTTTTCAGTATGGCATAAATTTTCAATAATCCATCACGTATGAATTCCCATTCCCGGCTGTCATAGGATGTTTTTTCCCATAGCGTGTCTTTGCCTTTTTTATCGGTAATAGGGGTAGACCATGTATAATTCAGCAGGTTGTTATAACTGACAGGTAGTTTCACTTCACGGCCATGATCTTTAAGGTACTGATGAAGCGCCTCGTTGACCGGGTACATAGGTTTTTTCCGGGAAGGCTTATCTGAGTTCTCCTGCATAATAAAATTTACGGGTATTATTTATATCTGTAATTCTCATCCTGCCCAAGTGTAAAAGACAATTTTCCACCTGTCTGATCCACGGGATTTTTTATATGGTTAAATATAACCAGGAAAAATGATTTTAATTTTTCAGTCAATTCCTTTTTCTTTTCAGGAACATACAGATAGATCCAATCAGCCCCGGAGGAGATTCTTTTAACTTTACCAAAGGAGAAATCAATAGAGTGTATAGCAGAATCAAGAGCTCCCGCCGAAATTATCGTTTTATCATAATCTGTTGTAAATAACCAAAACTGCGTTTCTTTTATAAAATGAATAAGGTTACTGCTGTCTTCTGTGGCCATTAATTTTAACCGGGAGTGATACAGGGCTTCATAATCATTATCTGAAAATTTTGCACCTTTTATGTTTTTAAAATCCGTCATGAATTCCCCGGAGAGTTTTTTTATATCCATACTTATTCTGGCCGGATCGGTTTGGGCCTGGAGTGTATTACAATATAAGTGCAGGGCAGTTACGAGGAGAAGCGTTTTTATAGGCTGGCTCATAGGACTTTAATTCCTGGACAACGAAATGATTAACTGAGAAGATACGAAAAAAAACTTTTACAGGATTTATTTTTGCAGGATTTGTTCCTGTAAACGGGCAAAATAAGCCGGGGCATATTGTAAACGGCTGCCATACCAACTAAACATTTCACCGTCAACCAGGATGATCTTAGCTGCTGGAAATAGTTGTTGCAACCCGTAAATATGTTTTTCAGCAAATGGAAATGGTTCGGAGGAAAGAAGCAGCAATTCCGGGTTACAGGTTCTTATTTCCTCAACAGTGGCTATCGGGTATCTTGATCTGTCCGCAAAAATATTTTTAAACCCTGCCGCATCCATCATACTATTAATGAATGTGTCACCTCCGGTAAGCATGTAAGGGTTTTGCCAGATGAAATAAGCAGCGGGTAAAATTGAATCCTTCTTTATTGCTGCCGCGCGTTGTGCAAATTTTTCTTTGATTCGAGAAATTAATTCATCGGCTGCGTTTTCTTTATTTGTCATCAGCCCAATTTGCCCTATCATTTCGCAGGCATCCGGCAGCTTGTTGACATCGCTTACCCAAACCGGGAATTGTTTTTCAAGTGCTTCCACCTGTTCTTTTACATTTTCTTCTTTATTAGCAATGATCAGATCGGGTTGTAGCATATTAATAACATCCATCTTAACCTGCTTTGTTCCGCCAACGATTGTTTTGGTCCCGGACCATGCAACAGGGTGTATGCAAAACCTCGTGATACCCACGACTTCGGGCGATAATCCTAAATCGGCTAATAATTCTGTTTGTGAAGGAACCAGGGACACAATGCGTTTGGGGATGTGTGGCAAAGAAATAGTTCTTCCGGTCTGGTCAATAAAATCAGGCATGCAGGAATTTGCTGCAAATTAGTTAAACAATAAATGAGTTGAAAAATAGCAAGAAGTGAGAAATAAGAAGTTCACCGCGCCTCCTGCTAAATTTTAGTTTAGCAGGAGGGTTCCGGACTTTGGAATCTTTTCATTGGATTTGGACACGGTGACACTCGGGGTCGGTTTTCAAGGATCTCTTTTGGACTTAGGACGGTTTTTCGAAATGGACTTTGGATTTAAACTGGTTTTCCTTAGGATTTGGTTTCGGTTCTTTTCGTTGGTATTGGATGATTGGAAGACAAAAATAATTAGCAGTTCGTTAATATTATAGAGCAAAATAACGGTATTTTTTTACGACGGTATTTACCGGGTTGTTCGTAAACCTTCCAAATATCTGCCCGGAAAATCCACCTTGTTTCTATCGTAGTTTTACGAATCAATGGCTGAGAAACGCTGGCTGCCATCTCTGCATCAGCAGGAGAAGGTAATTGTGTTCTAATTGCCAAGTGCCTGGATCACATCATACTTCGTGACAATATGATAGTTACCCGCTTCATCTTTTGCCATCACCGCCCCGTTTTCTTTATTAATGAGATGGCTTAATTTTTCAACAGGAGTATCAAATACCACAACCGGGAAGGAGGGCTCAAGTACGGTATCTATTTTGGAGTTTTTTATTTCAGGGTTATCAAATATTTTCTGGAACAAACCACCCTCGCTGATGGCGCCAACAGGGCCATGGCCATTCATGACTGGAATTTGTTCAATATCATATTTCTTCATTAATTCCACGGCCTCTAACACGGTCTGGTTGAGGTCAACGGTTATTAAACGTTTGGCACCTCTCGAACTGACCACATCACGGAATGTTTTTACGTCGAGGAAGCCTCTTTCAATCATCCACTGGTCGTTATAAATTTTCCCAACATAGCGGCTGCCATGATCATGAAATATGCATACTACGAGATCGTCTTTTTTTAATTTGTTTTTTAATTGCATCAGACCTTGTATGCAACTACCGGCACTATAACCACAGAATAATCCTTCTTCTTTGGCAAGACGCCTGGCCATCACGGCACCGTCCTTATCAGTCACCTGTTCAAAGTAATCGATCACCCGCATATCATAATTCTTAGGAACAAAGTCTTCGCCGAATCCTTCGCTGATATAGGGATGAACTTCGTTCATATCAATTTCACCAGTACGAAAATATTTGGTGAGCAGGGAACCGTATACATCAATAGCCCAGACCTGTATATCCGGATTTTTTTCTTTCAGGTACATCGCTGCTCCTGTGATCGTGCCGCCTGTTCCTGCCGTACAAACTAAATGAGTGATCTTGCCATCTGTCTGGTTCCATATTTCGGGGCCCGTTGTTTCATAATGTGCGAGCCGGTTTGCCAGGTTATCATACTGGTTCATGTGGTAGGAGTTAGGCACTTCCCTGGCCAGTCTTGCCGCTACACTATAATAACTTCTTGGATCTTCCGGTAATACATTGGTTGGACAAACGATCACTTCTGCTCCAACTGCTTTCAGGATATCCGCTTTTTCTTTTGATTGTTTTTCGGTGGTGACGAAAATGCATTTATAACCTTTTACCACCGCCGCCAGGGCCAATCCCATTCCGGTATTTCCGCTGGTTCCTTCAATGATCGTACCGCCAGGTTTCAACTTACCTTCTTTTTCGGCCACTTCCACCATCTTCAATGCCATACGGTCCTTAATAGAGTTACCCGGATTGAAATAATCAACTTTTGCAAGTACCGTACAGGGCAGGTCCTTTGTGACTTTATTCAGCCGGATAAGCGGTGTGTTACCAATTGTTTCCAGGATGTTATTTTTGATATCCATAGCAAGCATTAATCTGTCGGGCAAAGGTAGGTTTTTAGGCTGAGTGGAAAACAGGGGAGAAGCCTGAAACAAGAGCCCCCGCTGAAACCAGCAGGGGCATACCGGACTGATTAATGGTTGCCAACTATTTAAAAGTTGGCAACCATTAATCTCACAATTGTTTTCTGAATTCCTTTCTTTTCGCGGTGAAAAAATTATCCAGCAGGAATAATCCCAACACCACATTGATCATCAAAAAAGCATTTACCCAGGTATTGCTGAAAAATTTACTAAAGTCAACTTTATTTAGGTTCCGGGACAAACTGGTTTCTTCGCCCACAGACAATCCCATCTGTCCAAAACCATAAATCAGAAAACCAACAAGCAAAGCGATAAAGAAAAACCCGATTCCCCAGATAATTTTATTATTAATATAGGATTTGGTGGCCGGGGCAATATGCAGCCTGGATATTTCTTCCATAACATTTTTGGTGAATCGTAACGATGGTGCATCCAGTTCGGAAGATTTCAGGAGTTTATTTACCTGCAACAATTCCTTGTACTTTTTTTTCCATGCTTCATCGCTTTGCAGCAATTGCTCAATCACCGGTATTTCACTGGGAATGGCTGTTCCGTCAATGAAATTCCAGAGGCGTTCTTCGATCGTTTGTTGCGTATTCATAATTCTGAATTTAAAATCAATTTAAATCTTTAACTTCTTCAGCAAAATGGGTTTCCATTTTTTCTTTTAATCTTGTCCGGGCCCTGTGAAGCCGGACCTTGGCTGTATTTACTTCAATACCTAAGATCTGTGCCGTTTCTTCCAGCGACTGTTCCGCTTTATAAAACAGCGTGATGATTTGTGCATCATCTGCATTCAAGAGCCCAATCGCATCATGCACCATGGCCAGTTTCGACTTGTGTTCAACCAGGTTGGCCTTCATCCCCGAATCCAGGTTGCCGGCCATTTCAAATACTTTCTCATTATCCAGCGAATGAATGTCTAATTTTTTCTTGCGCAAAAAACTGATACAAGTGTTATTAACAATGGTATAGAGCCAGGTTGTGAACTTTGATGCCCCCCTGAAATCAGCAAGATACTTGTAGGCTTTAATAAATACATCCTGGGCGACTTCTTCCGCATCTTCCCGATTTTTTACAATCCGGAGGGTAAGGGTAAAAACATAGTTTTGGTAACGGTTTACCAAACCGGCATACGCCTGATGGTCACCATCTAGCACTTGGCTAATGATTTCATTATCACTCAGTCCGGTTGACATTCAGTATATAAGACTACATGATAATCAGTTAGGTTACAGTACAAGTTACGTTATTTTGCCCTTTTTCAAATGTTAAACAACCTGAATGAATAAGGGATTTGCAGATTTTTTAAACCCTGTAACCTGAAGTGACCGGGTGTTGTCATAGTATTTGTAAACCGATTCAAAAAAAGTCCTTGAAGACTGTAACCTGGATGAAACAGGTGTAGTCATACAGAGACGAGAGCACAAAATTATTAATTTTAAAAACTATTTTTATGGAAGGTGGAGAAGCTTTAATACCGATTACAATGTTCGCCGGTGGTTTTGCCATGGTGTTTGGCATTGTTTACCTGAAAACCCGTCAGAACCTGGCGATGATTGAAAAAGGGATGAACCCTAAAGAGTTTGCAAACCGGCCGGCTCCGTATAAAAACCTGAAATGGGCCTTGTTGCTTATCGGATCAGGTATCGGATTATTCCTGGCTTACCTGCTCGATAACTATTTGTTACAGGGTTCCAGTCAGGGTTTGCACGGTCATGATGGAAACGAAGCTATTTACTTCTCACTTATAGCGATAGGTGGTGGCCTTGGGCTTTTAGGTTCTTACCGGATTGAGAAAAAATGGTGGGACGAAAACCGGGACAAGCAATAATCAACTCATATATTTATTTTACCAAAAAGCAATTCTGCAAATGCGGGATTGCTTTTTTATTTGGATACAACTTCTATTGCTTTTTTTACAGCCGGGTCTTCTTTATTCAGCACCTGGAAGTAACCTGCATTTCTCCATTTATATCTTGCAAGTAATGCTTTTAGCCTCTGTTGAATCCGTTCTTTTTCTTTGATATCAATATTTTTCAATTTGAATGAATCCATGACATTGCCCGGAAGATTATTCCACAAATCCAGGCTGTTAAAGCCGTTGGCATATTCATCAGCCGTATTGTATTGTTCAATTTTTAATTTATTTTCTAAATAATATGAATACACAAAACTGTTTACCTCCGCAGTGCCAAACAATCCGGATAGTGTTTGTTGGGACAGGCTTGTATCGAAGGGTACAAAAACATTGGGAAATATGCCATCCCCATTATATAATGTGTCCTGGCAACTATTGGTGAATTTTTTCCCGGTATGGTGGTTATTGATTGAATCGGCCGATGCCATTTCTCCGCTGTTAAACCTTTCCCAGAGTTCATCCATATAAATTTTTTTCCCTTTTTCATAGGAGCGCTGTATGCTGCGGCCAAGCGGTGTATAATAGCGGGCGACAGTGAGTCGCATAGCCGAGCCATCACTTAAAGAATATTGCTCCTGTACCAATCCTTTTCCAAAAGTGCGGCGGCCGATAATAGTGGCACGGCACCAGTCCTGCAAGGCTCCGGCCAGTACTTCGCTGGCACTGGCAGATAATTCATCAACGAGGATAACCAGTTTTCCTTTTTCAAAGAGTCCCGGCCTTTTACAGCGGTATTCCCTTTTTTTGCTGTTTACGCCTTGTGTATAAACAATCAGTTTATCGCCCTCCAGGAATTCATCGGCCATTTCTACTGCTTCATTCATAAAACCGCCACCATTTCCCCGAAGATCATAGATAAGGCTACGCAGTCCCTGTTTTTGCAGGGATTCCAGGACTTGCATGAATTCCTCATAACTATTTCCAGAAAATTTATTCAGCCTGATATAGCCGGTTGTTTTATCCATCATATAGGCGGCATCGATCGAAGAAACCGGGATAGTGCCCCGGGTAACCGAAATGGTCTGTCGATTACGCCCCCTTAAAATTTGCAATAGGGCTTTAGAACCTCTTTCGCCCCGGATATATTTTTTGATATCCTCACTGGCAAGGATCTTTTCCGTAAGGGAAATGTCGTTCACTTTAATTAGTTTATCACCTATTTTCAACCCGGCTTTATCGCTTGGGCCGTCAGGAATAACGTATACTACATTTACCGTATCCCTGAAAATATTGAATTCAACACCGATCCCTTCAAAATTACCAGCCAGGTCATCATTGGCCTCCTTTACTTCAACCGGGGGTATGTAAACGGAGTGCGGGTCTAATTCTGTCATCATTTCCTGGATGGCTTTTCCTTCCAGTGAATCAAAATATACCGAATCCACATATTTCATTTTGATCAGGTCGAGGGCTTCCTGTAATGTACTGCGCCGGTTGGATGAAAAAAAGCCCGTGTTGCCCCCGTTTTGATTCCCCAGTTTATAGCCAAAGAACATTCCCAACACCATGACTAATGAAAAAAGCAAGGGAAGCCAAACCTGTAATTTTTTATTCACCATCATAATCCTTTATTATGTAATTTGACGCAAAATACTTGATTTGAACGGAACCTGAAGTTTCATTCAACCATTTCAACAAATCTTTATGGCGGTTGTAAAACTGATTGCAGACAGCGGAGCCACCAAAACCGAATGGTGCTTACTTACAGATGGGAAAAAGAAAACCGTTATCACTTCGGGTATCAGCCCTTATTTTTTGAACACCGAACAGATATTTGATTTGCTGTTGAAGGAACTTATTCCAAAACTGAAGAAAGCGGAAGTCGATGAAGTCTATTATTATGGAACGGGTTGTGCCAATACCACTAATGCAAAATCAGTTAATAAAGCGATCAGTAAAATTTTTCCAGGAGCAAATATTGAAGTTAATCATGACCTGCTGGCTGCTGCCCGGGCTTTGTGTGGAAAGGAAAAAGGCATAGCCTGTATTTTGGGTACGGGATCCAATTCAGGTTATTATGATGGAGCTAAAATTGTAAAAAACAGTCCTGGACTTGGGTATGTCCTCGGTGATGAAGGCAGTGGTGCTTACCTGGGTAAAAAAGTGATCCAATATTATCTCTATAAAACCTTTGATGATGAATTGAGGGCAAGATTTGATGATATATATGCGACTTCAGCCCCTGAAATCCTGGAAAATGTTTACAAGAAGCCCTTGCCTAACCGATACTTAGCCGGTTTTGCAAAATTCCTCGCAGAGAACCGGGGGCATTATATGATTGAAAATATCATCGAAGACGGGTTGAATGATTTTTTCTTTGCCCATTTATGTAAATACCGGGAAACCTGGACACTCCCCATCAATTTTGCCGGAAGTGTTGCTTTTGGTTTTAAAGATGTGATAGTGGAACTTTGCAACAGTTATGAATTTGAATTGGGGAAGGTGATGAAAAATCCGATGGAAGGTTTGGTGACGTATCATAAATAAAAGAATGGATCTATGGCCTTTAAGAAAATTACAGAACAACCCAGTCCTTATCGTAACCTGGAAAAAATGACCGTCGGTGAGATATTGTCCAATATCAATTCAGCCGATAAGACGGTTCCCACAGCTGTAGAAAAAGCCATTCCACAGATCGAGAAATTGACCGAAGCCGCTGCTGATAAAATGCTGATGGGTGGCCGGATGTTTTATATTGGTGCGGGAACCAGCGGAAGGTTAGGGATTGTTGATGCCAGTGAATGCCCGCCGACTTATGGCGTTCCGTATGGCCTGGTAATCGGGATTATTGCCGGTGGTGAAAAAGCTATAACCAGCGCTGTTGAATTTGCCGAAGATGATACCGAGCAGGGCTGGAAGGATTTACTTGGATACAAGGTAAGCCATAAGGATGTCGTGATTGGCATTGCTGCCAGTGGTACAACCCCCTATGTTATCGGTGCTTTGGAAGAATGCCGGAAAAGGGGAATCATTACCGGAAGTATTTCTTGCAACCCTGATTCGCCGGTTAGTGCTGCAGCAGATTTCCCGATAGAAGTTATAGTAGGCCCTGAGTTTGTAACCGGAAGCACCCGGATGAAAAGCGGTACGGCACAAAAATTAGTGCTTAATATGATCTCTACTACAGTAATGATACAACTCGGTCGGGTAGAGGACAATAAAATGGTAAATATGCAACTTACCAATGATAAGTTGGTTGACCGGGGTACTAAAATGCTTATGGAAAGAGTAAAAATGACAGACTACGAAAAAGCAAAAGAACTGCTGTTGAAATATGGGAGTGTAAAAAAAGCAGCAGACTCTGTTGTAAAATAATTCTACTTCAGAATTCCCTTCTGTTTATAGTATAATTTATGCGGATTCAATATAGACGACCCATATACACTCACGCTTATTTCGGCCACGTGGGGAATTAAAGCACTACGGCTTTATTCTAAAATATCATAAACCATTTATTAAAAGTTCTGTTATTCATATCAGATTTTCGGGTAATTATTTTTCCTGTTTTATATTTGCCGCGAAGAGATTATTTATGCAGGATATCGAACCCTTTTACAACTGGAGATATATTTATATCAGTGAGGAAGACCCGCTGTCGCCTTTTTACGGCAGAACTTATTCAGAATTTGAATTTTCCCAAACTGTTTATAATTATTATATCCATCCGCAGTGGGATGAATTCGGGAGCCGGACATTATACCTGAAAGTGTTGCTGGCAGATTATGAGGAAAAATATGCGGTCATTGAAATGATCGGAGAATGGAATGATGCCATTGAAAATGATATTATGGAACTCAAACGGGAAGTACTTGAAAAATTCATGACGGAAGGCATCTTTAAATTCATACTTGTTGGCGAAAATGTACTCAATTACCACAGTGATGGTAAAGAGTATTATGAAGAATTGCATGAAGAGGTAACCGCGGAACATGGCTGGGTGGTCTGTTTAAATATGCCCGAGCAAACGCAATATGATTTTAAACATGCCCGGCTTAATCAGTTTGTTGAATTGCTGGAACTGGATAACTGGCGAACTTATAAACCTTTTCATTTGTTTAAAAAAATAGATGCTGAGTTGAAGGCCAGATTGGATCTGTAGTGATTTCCGGTTAACCTGAGAATGATTTTTATCATTGAAAACTTTTATCTGTTTTTGGTCTTCCGGTAGTATTTTTGCATAAATCGATTACTCCCTCTAAGAACAACGCTTATGAAATGGTCTGAAATGTTCACTTCCTCGGTTGGCAAAAAGTGGGTGATGGCTTTGACGGGATTGTTTCTTATTACCTTTTTAGTGGTGCATGCCGGTATCAATGCCTGTATCTGGGCCAATGATGGTGGTGTTATGTTCAACAAAGCGGCTCATTTTATGGGAAGCATGATGCTTATCCATTTAGTAGAAGTTGGTCTTTTCCTCGGAATTTTTTTACATATCATCCAGGGTTATTTGCTTACCCTGAGCAACCAGGCCAAAAGAAAGATCGGCTACCAGGTGCCGATGGGGAATAAAGGCAGCAAATGGTACAGCCGGAGCATGGGCTTGCTGGGTACAATTCTTCTGTTATTTTTCATTTTGCATTGGTGGCATTTTTGGGTGCCTGCCCGGTTTATTGGTCATGATGAATTAACGGAAGTAACTTATAATGGAGTGGCCATGCACAATATGTTCAACCTGATGCAATTTACTTTCCAGGAAGCCTGGGTTGTGATTGTTTATGTTTTGGCCTGTATCTCTTTATGCTGGCATTTAATTCATGGTTTTCAAAGTGCATTCCGGACCGTGGGTGTGAGTAACGGAAAATATAATAAACTTATTCAACAAGTTGGTATTGGCTATTCTGTAATTATCTCGCTGGTTTTTGCCCTGATGCCGGTGAGTATGTATTTGGGATGGGTGAAGTGAGTCAGGAGTCTTTAGTCTGGAGTCAGGATATGAATAGTGTTGAAAGAGTTTAGTACAATTCCCCTCCCTGGAGGGGCGAATTGAGGAAAACATAGTGCTTTGAGAAATTGGGTGGGTGAAGTGAGTCAGGAGTCCTTAGTCGGGAGGCTTTAGTCAAAAGTCTTACGTCGCGAAGTGATGGTAAAAAGGAAACTGATGTTTATACGGTGCGTGACCTGACAATGATGAAATGGGAACAGAACGCCGACAACATAAAAATATATATATCAGCGAAATCAGAGTTTATGCTTGATTCAAAAATACCCCCGGAACCTTAGACGATAAATGGACAGATTACAAGGGCCATTGTAAGTTGGTGAACCCGGCCAACAAACGTAAACTGGAAATTATCATTGTCGGTACCGGTCTTGCCGGTGCATCGGCGGCGGCTTCGCTGGGTGAGTTGGGTTATAAAGTCAAAGCCTTTTGTTTCCAGGATTCTCCACGCCGTGCGCACTCGATCGCTGCACAGGGAGGTATTAATGCGGCCAAGAATTACCAGAATGATGGCGACTCGATCTTCCGTTTATTTTATGATACGGTAAAAGGAGGTGACTATCGTGCAAGAGAAAGTAATGTTCACCGCCTGGCGGAGGTGAGTGTAAACATCATTGACCAATGTGTAGCACAGGGTGTGCCATTTGCCAGAGAATATGGCGGATTACTGAATAACAGGTCATTTGGAGGCACCCAGGTGAAGAGAACTTTTTATGCTGCTGGTCAAACCGGTCAGCAATTATTAATAGGTGCCTACCAGGCATTGGAAAGACAAGTGGCATTGGGAAATGTGGAAATGCATAGCCGTCATGAAATGCTGGATATGGTAACGATTGATGGAAAGGCCAGGGGAATTATTTGCCGCAACCTGGTGAATGGTGAACTTGAAAGACATTTTGGACATGCGGTATTACTTTGCACCGGTGGCTATGGTAACGTGTTTTATCTTTCTACCAATGCCATGGGCAGTAATGTAACGGCGATTTGGAAAGCCCATAAAAAAGGAGCCATGTTTGGCAACCCTTGTTTTACCCAAATTCATCCTACTTGTATCCCGGTTAGCGGCGACCATCAGTCGAAACTGACCCTGATGTCGGAGTCGTTGAGAAATGATGGCCGTATATGGGTACCTAAACAAAAAGGCGAAACAAGAAAAGCGAATGATATTCCGGAGGAAGAAAGAGATTATTACCTGGAGCGTAGATACCCGGCCTTTGGTAACCTGGTACCTCGGGATGTGGCATCAAGGGCGGCAAAAGAAAGATGTGATGCCGGCTACGGAGTAGGAACTACCAAGCAAGCCGTTTACCTCGATTTTAAATTCAACCTGATAAATAAATATGGCAAAGCGGAGGCCAATAAACACGGTATTGAAAATCCTGATACGGAAACATTGATTCGATTGGGAAAGGAATTGGTGAAAGAAGAATATGGAAATCTGTTTGATATGTATGAGAAGATCACCGGTGAGAATCCTTATGAAGTGCCGATGCGGATATACCCGGCTGTTCACTACACTATGGGTGGCTTGTGGGTGGATTATGAACTGATGACGAATGTAAAAGGATTGTATTGCCTGGGCGAAGCCAACTTCAGCGATCATGGAGCGAATCGTTTGGGAGCCTCTGCCCTGATGCAGGGACTGGCCGATGGCTATTTTGTTGTTCCCTATACGATTGGTAATTACCTGGCAGATGAAATTGCCACAAAACCCATTCCTGTTTCACACGAAGCATTTGTACAAACAGAAAAAGCGGTAAAAGAACGGATTGAAACATTAATGAATATCAAGGGCAAACAAACGGTAGAAAGTTTTCATAAGCGCCTTGGTAAGATCATGTGGGAGAAATGCGGGATGGCCCGCAATGCAAAAGGATTGCAGGAAGCCATTAAAGAAATTCAGGAGTTGAAAAAAGAATTCTGGACTGATGTAAGAATTCCCGGTGACATTAATGAAATGAATCCTGAACTGGATAAAGCAGGCCGGGTAGCGGATTTTATTGAGCTGGGAGAATTAATGTGTAAAGATGCATTGGACAGAAATGAAAGCTGCGGTGGTCATTTCAGAGAAGAAAGCCAGACGGAGGAAGGGGAAGCAAAAAGAGATGATGAAAATTTTGCGTATGTATCCGCCTGGGAATTTAAAGGGGAAAGCAACTGGGAATTACATAAGGAAAAACTGGAATTTGAAGTAGCAAAACCATCGCAGAGAAGTTATAAATAAAAGTGAACGCAGATTATCAGGATGATTAAGATTCATGAGGAAAATCTGCGGGAAACATAAAAATCATAATTATCAGCGTTCTAAAATTGAATTATGGAACACTACATGATGAATCTTTCGTTGAAAGTTTGGAGACAGAAGAACGCTGCCGATAAAGGCGGCTTTGTAACTTATCCTGTTAAAAATATCTCATCCGAGATGTCCTTCCTCGAAATGATTGATGTATTGAATGAAGAACTTATCCGGGATGGAAAAGACCCGATTGCTTTTGATCATGACTGCCGGGAAGGTATCTGCGGGGCCTGTTCCATGTATATCAATGGCCGGCCACATGGACCCTGGGAAGCTAATACGACCTGCCAGTTGCATATGCGGGCTTATAAAGATGGCGATACGATTGTGATCGAGCCCTGGAGAGCCAATGCATTCCCGGTAATCAAGGATCTGGTGGTAGATAGAAGCTCCTTTGACCGTATCATTCAGGCCGGAGGTTATATTTCAGTTAATACGGGTAATGCAGTAGATGCCAATGCTATAGCTATTAACAAGGATAATGCGGACGCTTCTTTTGCGGCAGCATCCTGTATTGGATGTGGTGCCTGTGTAGCTGCCTGTAAAAATTCTTCCGCTTTGTTGTTTGTATCCGCAAAAGTTTCGCATCTCGCTTTATTACCGCAGGGCGAACCGGAAAGAAGATCCCGGGCACTGAACATGGTGGCACAGATGGACAAAGAAGGCTTTGGCTCCTGTACCAATACAGGTGCCTGTGAGGCTGTTTGTCCGAAAGAAATTTCCATTGAAAATATTGCCCGGCTAAACAGGGAATATATGTTCGCTGGTGCCAGTGTATCTAAATAATTAAAAGGCGAGGCTGGCTTTAAGTGACAGGGACATTAAAGGATCAGCCCCGGATTCTTTAATACAGATCAACCCGGGTGTTATGGCTAACACCTTATTCAGGTAATAACTACCCATCAGATTTGCTCCCATACAAAATTGAACGGTACCATTATATAAACGTATCGCCGGACCTGCGGATAAACTCATAGTACTTTTTGGGTTTAGATGGTACAATAATCCCGGGTAAACATGCAAAAAAGAATAGCCCGGATAATGATACCGGTAACCGCTTACCAATTCCTTTTTACCGGAATAATAAGCCACTCCGCCATTTACAACGAGACCTAATTTTTTTGCGAGAACAGATTGCCATTTTCCAAAATGCTGATTACTCCGGGAATATTCAAGGGCAATTCCTCCAAAATGCGTTAGAGAAAAATTTCCTACGGGAATATTAAAACCCAAAGAAGCGCTGTTATGTTTTCCGGTTGACCGGATCTTTTTTATTTCTGGTGTTTGTGCTATTACCAGGTTCATCATACAACAAAACAAGGCCAACAGTATAGGTCTTTTTAGAAAAGAGTAATTCAACGCCATTGGATTTTCTTATGGGGCTAATCATCAGCGAATAAGGACAAGTGACCCTTTTCTTTCTAATGTTTTGCCGGTATCATTTGTATATTTCAATATCCATATATAAACGCCGGGGTTTTGTTCGAGCCCGTTTATTTTCCCTGTCCAGCCTTCTCCCTGATTACGGGTTGTGAAAACCCTTTCTCCCCAGCGGTTAAAAATACTAAATTCTTTCAAGGCAAATTTTGAACCATAGAAGGGTTTGATCTGATCATTCTTACCATCATTATTTGGCGTAAATGCGGAAGGGACATAGATATCATCCAGGTCTACAATTGTAATATGGACTGAATCTTCCCCGCTGCAACCTTTGCCATTAGTGACTTTTACTTTATATGTTATATCCTGTTGGGGCGATGCAAATGGCCTCGCCAGCGCCGGATTATTTAATCCGTTTGCAGGGGACCACAAGTAGTTGTTATTTCCCGGGGCATTAGCGAATAATTGAATTCGCTGACCGGTAAATATAGTTTGATGATCAGAAATGGTAAGTGGCAGAGGCGGCATGGTCACCATTTTTGTCAACGAATCATCCAGGCATTGATTGGTGGTGATCAGTTTTAATTTAACCGGGTAACTGCCGGACTGATCATAAGTATACAAAGGGTTTACTATCGTTGATATATTCCCGTCACCAAAATCCCAGGTATATTGACCACCGGGATTTTGCAGCCCCGGGCTTTTATTGGTAAAACGGACATACCCCGAATCACAACTGGCGAAAAAATCAAAATCAATAGTTGAAATGATGCCTTTTGGTAAAATATTTTTTGTTATTCTGATTGTACCGCAAGTCAGATTTGAAGTGATTTCAATTTTTACGACATACGCTTTATCAGCAGGATCAAACGTATGAACCGGGTTTTGAATATTGGATGTAGTCCCATCCCCGAAATCCCATTGCCATTGTAAAATTCCAGGCATAGCAGAAATACCCTGGAACTGAACAGTACCAGTACAACTGTCAAGGATGGCATAAGAAAAAGAATTGTTTGAGCTAAAGGAAAGGTCATTAATAAAAGCAGGTAGCCCGGCATAGGTACTGCCCGTCCGTACATCCACTTGTTCTTTCTGAAAATCACATGCGGCTCCTTTACTATTGGGTTTATTGATAGCACCGAGGAACCAGGATGGGGGCTGGGATAAATAAATTTTTTGATCCGGCCCGGCCTGTATTCCAAAAAACTGGGCATCATCGGTATTGATCGTTACACGCGAAGCCAGAACGGCTGCCAGTGAAGGCAAAGTGATTTCCAACTGGTCAATTGCTTTGTCATAAGACCTTGCCACATACAATAGTTTTGAATCGGGTGAGAATTCACAAGTGGTGTACCGGGAATTGGGAAATCCAATGGTGCGGACATTGGAAAGGGCACCACTGGCATTATCAAAATCAAAAACCTGGCAAAAATTTGGCGGCTTGACAATTTCATCAAAAAAAGGAAAATGTGTCTGGCATATTTGTTTGCCATCGGGACTTGCTTTCAGCATTCCTGTATTCGTAAGGTTATGCTGATCCAGGACGCTGCCCATTGTGGAAATTACCGGAGTTGTTTGCAGACCTGCACAGGTAATCAGCCAGGAACGGAAAATATTCGAATTATTATCATTTGTGACCAGCCAGACACTAACGCCATCAGCATGTCTTATAGCGACCATCCTTTCTGTACCCGAAGCAGACAACAGATTATTCTTGACAGTAACGGCACCATCCCCGTTTCCCTGGGTCATATCAACAATGGAATACCGGTACCCATTATTAAAACTATTTTCTAACGCATCGGCTGTAAAAATGTAAAAAATATTTTCATTAGCGGGTAAAGGAACAATGATACATGATTGAACCGTGGAAATATTGGCCATCAGGCCATCCCCGTTTACCATCACCTGGTGATTCCGGTTGTAAACAGTTAGGCCATTTGAATAAAAAAGAAGATTGCCATTGTTATCGCAAATGCTGGCCGATCCTTCATCAGCATCCATCGCACTATTCAAAACAGGAAACGGGATGGGTTGATTTGCGGTACTATTAAAATTAAGACCCGCTTTTTTCCCGAAATACCAGATATTATTTTGCTGTGCAAAAGCGTTTTGAATAGCAAATGAAAGAATAATCAGTATGAACCGGCATTTCGACATGGCTAGAGGTATCAGGAGTCTGTTTTATGACAGTTTCCGCTCAAATTTGCTGCTTTTTTACGTGAATTAACACCATGGGATAACTTTCATGCATTAAATAGAACGAATTTTACGATTTTGAGTAAAACTGTCTGTTATTGAGTTGTTTAGCAAGAATATGGTGTATAGGTTTTATGATGCTTTCGTCTTATGGGAGCTATGCTCAATTTCCGGTTGACAGTACTCCCGTAAGCAACCTGCGGCAGAAGACTTTCAAAATTGAAACCGACAGCCTGAAAATCGATACTATCAGTATCGTGCCAAATACTTTTTCAGTTGCCTTTATATCCCCTGCAGACTACAGGCTTGATTTTGTAAATGCAAAAATTTACTGGATCCGAAAACCAACTGCGGAAACGGTAACCGTCACCTATCGTGTTTTTCCTTTTCACTTAAATGCGGCTGCACAAAGGATCAGTTTTGACAGTGTGATGAACAATTTTTATGTCAAGCCCTTTGAATTCAATAAGGACCTTACCAATACCCAACGGGGTATTTTCGATTTTGGCACACTGAAGGCAGAAGGCAGCCTGGGCCGGCAGATCGGGTTTGGTAACAGCCAGGATGCCGTAGTAAATTCAACGCTGAACCTGCAGTTAAGTGGTATGCTTGGGGACAGCATTGAGATACAGGCAGCCATCACAGACAATAATATACCCATACAACCCGATGGAAATACGCAACAGCTTAATGAATTTGACCAGGTGTATTTGCAGTTTAAGAAGAAAAACTGGCAGCTCAGTCTTGGGGATATTGATATCCGGCAAAACCAAAGTTATTTTTTGAATTTTTATAAAAGGCTCCAGGGCATTTCATTTCAAACCTCGAATCGTATTTCAAAAAATATCCAATCTAAAACATTGCTTAGTGGCTCTATTGCCAAAGGAAAATTCAACAGGCAGATCATTGATGCCCTGGAAGGTAACCAGGGGCCCTACCGGCTGCGGGGAGCCAACAATGAATTTTTCTTTATCGTATTGGCAAATACAGAACGGGTTTTTTTAGATGGCCAATTGCTTCAGAGGGGAGAAGACCAGGATTATGTGATCAACTATAATTCAGCTGAAATATCGTTCACGCCTACGAGGATGATCACCAAAGACAGTCGCATACAGGTTGAATTTGAGTATGCAGACAGGAATTTCCTGAATGCAAACCTGTTCCTTTCACAGGAGTTTGACATCAATGAAAAACTGAAAATCCGGATCGGTGCTTTCACGAACAACGATGCCAAAAATTCGCAAATAAATCAGGTTCTTGATCCGAAACAGGTGCAGTTCCTGGCAAATCTTGGCGACAGCATCCAACGGGCATTTTACCCCGCTGCGGTTCTTGATACATTTGCTGCTGACAGAATTTTGTACGAGAAGATATATGCCGGTATAGATTCCTTTTACCAGTATTCCACCAACCCGACGGTAGCCCGTTACAGTCTATCATTTGTAGATGTAAAAACCGGTAATGGAAATTATATTCCTGAATTTAACGGGGCCAATGGTAAAGTATATAAATATGTTGCACCCGTTGCAGGTATTAAGCAGGGGCAGTATGAACCGGTTCAGATATTAGTGACACCCAAGAAACAACAGGTGGTGAACCTGGGTGTTGATTACCGGTTTGATAAAAACACTTTATTGAAAACAGAAATTGCTACAAGCAAGAATGATGTTAATACATTTTCGACGAAGGATGACGGGGATGACAGGGGATGGGCGGCAAAATTTCAATTCAGCAGTGATAAAGTTCTTAAAAGCACCCGGAAACTGCAACTGAATACACAGCTGGATTATGAATATGTGCAACAGAAGTTCAAACCACTCGAAAGATTACGGGGTGTGGAGTTTTCCAGAGATTGGGGACTTCCGCTTTTCGCTCAGCCGGCAGATGAAAATATTATCAAAGCAACAGCCGGCATAAAAGATAAGAACAACCATTCTTTTTCTTACCAGTTCACCAACTACCATCGCAGTGATACATATAACGGTTTTCAGAACGCTGTCTTTCATTTGGCTAACTGGAAGGGTTGGCAACTGAATAACCAGTTTATGATCACCAATTTCAATGCCTTAACTAATAAAGGAAATTTTCTGCGGCCGGTGATCGATCTGAGCAAACAATTTGCCCGGTTGAATAACTGGAGACTGGGTTTCCGTTATACGCTGGAACAAAATAATGTACGGGATAAGATCATCGATACATTGCTGCCAGTTTCGTTTTCATTTGATAGTTATTCGGTGTACCTGAAATCAGATGTAAAAAAACAAAACCGGTATGGGATCACTTTTTTTACCCGTTCGGATAAATACCCGGTTGGTAAAAATTTAATACGGGGTGACCGCAGCCTGAACCTGAACCTGCAAACGGAATTATTAGCCAATCCCAAACGACAGTTTTATCTGAACAGTACTTTCCGGAAACTCCAGGTAAATAATACGACCGTATCCAAACAGAAAGAAGATGAAACCATACTTGGCAGGGCAGAGTATGTTATGAATGAGTGGAAAGGACTGCTTCAGGGAAATGTTTTATATGAAGTAGGAGCCGGGCAGGAGCAGCGGAGGGATTTTGCTTATCTGGAAGTGCCAGCCGGTACCGGCCAGTATGCGTGGATCGATTATAATAATGATGGGGTACAGCAGTTGAACGAATTTGAGCTGGCAGTTTTTGCAGACCAGGCAAAATTCATCCGGATACTGACACCTACCAATGAATTTATCAAAGCCAACTACATTACATTTAATTATAGTCTTACGTTCAACCCAAGGTCATTACTGAACCGGTCAGACCTGAAGGGGTTTAAAAAAACAGTTTCAAAATTTATCCTCGTCACTTCTTTGCAAACCAGCAAGAAGTCGATTGCGAAAGGTAGTTTTGAATTCAACCCGTTCAAATATGGTTTGAATGATACAGCACTTGTTACATTAAATACCTCTTTGCTGAACACCCTTTCTTTTAACCGCTTCAGCAGCAAGTGGGGAATTGATTTCAGCAACCTCCGGGTTAACGGCAAATCATTATTGACCTATGGATATGAAAGCCGGAAGCTGAATGACTGGCTGGTTAAATGGCGTTGGAATATCAGCAGGTCATTTCTTTTAACCCTAAATGGAAAAAAAGGGGCAAATGCATTAATTACGCCCCAGTTTGCCAACCGTAATTATCAATTATCCGTTTATAGTGTTGAGCCCCTGGTTACTTATATCAAGGGGACCTCATTCCGCCTCGCTGCGGGTTATCGGTTTGATGATAAGAAAAATAGAGAAATATATGGTGGTGAAAAATCGGTTTCTCATTCGGTGAATATCGAATCAAAATACAATATTCTGCAAAGCGGTTCCCTGAATGGCAAGTTTACTTTTAATAATATCGATTATAATAAAGTTGCTAATACAACCGTGAGTTATATTATGCTGGATGGGCTTTTGCCAGGAAAGAATTACCTGTGGTCGCTGGGTTTTTCCAAACGCCTGGTGAATAATCTTGAATTGAATTTTCAGTATGATGGCCGTAAAGCCGGTACATCAAAGACGGTACATATCGGGAGGATGGGGATCACGGCGTTGTTCTAGTTACTGGTTACTAGTTACTGGTTGCTAGTTTTTGGTTGCTTGTTTGTACAAGATCAAAGCATTATCTCAATCGGAATAACCAGTAACAAAAAACCAGCAACCAGTTACACATTAAACCTGAAGTGCATCACATCCCCATCTTTCACTAAATAATCTTTTCCTTCAATTCTTAATTTCCCGACTTCGCGGCAGGCGGCCTCTGAACCATAATGAATAAAATCGTCGTAGCTGATTACTTCTGCTTTGATGAATCCTTTTTCAAAATCCGTATGGATAACACCGGCTGCCTGCGGGGCTTTCCAGCCCTGATGGATGGTCCAGGCCCTGACTTCCTGTACACCGGCCGTGAAGTAAGTAAATAAATTTAATAATTTATAGGCCGAATGAATCAGCCGGTCCAGGGCCGGTTCGGTCATTTTATATTCTTCCATGAATAATTGACGGTCGTCCGGGTTCTCCATCTCGGTTATCTGTGCTTCGATATTATTATTCATAATGATCACTTCAGCTTTTTCATTTTTCACGGCTTCTTTTAATGCATCAGAGAATTTATTCCCCGTGTGCATGGAGGCTTCATCCACATTGGCTACATACAACACCGGCTTATCGGTCAATAAGCAAAGATCAGCGATGGCTAACTTTTCTTCTTTGTCCAGATCCAATTCCCGGATACTTTTCCCTTTTTCCAGATGCTCTTTGCATTTCAGTAATACCACCAGGTCTTGTTTATATTTGGGTTCTAACTTTATCTGTTTCTCCGTTTTGGATATTTTCTTCTCAACACTGTCCAGGTCTTTCAGTTGAAGTTCGGTATCGATGATCTCTTTATCACTCAGGGGGTTGATGGCCCCTTCCTCCCTCAGCACATTCACATCTTCAAAACAACGGATCACATGAATAATAGCATCCACCTGGCGGATATTGCCGAGAAATTTATTGCCTAATCCTTCTCCTTTGCTGGCGCCACGGACCAGCCCGGCTATATCAACGATTTCTATCTGGGTAGGAACCGTCCGGTTTGGCAATACCAGTTCGGCGAGTTTATTCATTCTGGGATCCGGTACATCTACCAGCCCGATATTTGGATCGATGGTGCAAAAACGATAGTTACTGGCCTGTGCTTTGGCGCTGTTACTAACCGCATTAAAAAGCGTTGATTTTCCGACGTTGGGTAATCCCACAATTCCTGCTTGTAAAGCCATGATATTATTTCAGATTTAATATTTTTTATTTAAGATTGAGTCCAAATTCGTTTTGCAGAAGCTGGTTAACCCAAAAGAGGCGCAAAGATAAGCATACAGCTTTAATGATTGCGTCTGTGAAAAGAAGGTTTTGGTGTTTAGGAAAAAATCTTCAATCTTCAGTCTGCAATTAAAAATAGCTTTATGGCATTAAGCAGGATATGGACCGCTTTTATCATCATTGCCTTGCTGGTAGCGGCAGGGAGATTTATTTTTCAGCCGGGGCAGCAGCAGCTTTTCAGTAATCTGACTACCGGGAAAAATACCGATACGGTCTCATCGAGAAGTGTAGATTCAGCAACGTTACCTGTTTTGGTTCATAGCCAGCTTCTCCATCAGAAAGTGGCGGTTTGGGGAAAAGAAAAAGTTTATAAAGAGGAAAGCAATACTTACCGGGTGTATAAATTATTGCCGGCTAACGGGATCTTTGAAACCTGCAAGGATGCCGTTAATTTATGTATCAGCCTGATCGGTATTATGGCTTTGTTTATGGGTTTTATGAGTATTGCTGAAAGTGCCGGGGGTATCCGGTTCTTATCCAGGATAATTGGTCCTTTCTTTTCAAAAATATTTCCGGAGGTCCCCAAAGATCATCCTTCGATGGGGCATATGGTAATGAATTTTTCTGCCAACCTGATGGGATTGGATAATGCGGCAACACCGTTTGGAATAAAAGCGATGGAGAGCCTGCAGGAAATTAACCCTGATAAAACAAGGGCCTCCAATGCGCAGTTAATGTTTTTATGCCTGCATGCTTCCGGGCTTACCTTAATTCCCACTATTATTATTGCAGACAGGGTAGCTTTAAAATCAGCACATCCTACCGATATTTTTATTCCCTGTATGATCGCCACTTTTGTAGCAACAATTGCTGCCATGACGATGGTGGCATTCCGGCAGCGCATCCGGTTATTTCAACCGGTGATATTATTTTGGGTATTGGGGATCTCTACCGTTATTGCAGCACTGGTTTATTATATCAGGTCCCTGGATGCCAAAGGAGTGCAGCTTTTTTCGGGAAGTTTAAGTAACGGGATTATCCTCCTGATTTTTTTGGGGATAGTACTGGGAGGCATTTATAAAAAGATAAATATTTTTGATGCTTTTATAGATGGTGCTAAAGGAGGTTTTGAAACTGCCGTGCGGATCATTCCTTATCTCGTAGGCTTGCTGGTTGCTATCAGCCTGCTGCGCAACAGTGGTGCTTTCGAATTTGTGCTGGATGGTATTAAAAGCCTTTTTATACTACTGAATGGAGATATAAGGATCGTTGACAGTTTACCAACCGCATTAATCAAACCATTGAGCGGGAGCGGGGCAAGGGCTATTATGATTGACACGATGAATGCCCACGGCACGGATTCTTTTGCGGGCAACCTGGCTTCGGTGTTCCGGGGTTCATCAGATACTACTTTCTATATCATTGCGGTTTATTTTGGGGCTGTCGGGATCAAGAATACAAGATATGCCGTAACCACGATGCTGTTGGCCGATCTTGCGGGAATAATTACAGCAATTGCGATGGCGTATCTTTTCTTTGGTTCCTGATCGCCATAAAAAAAAGAGGCTGAAAGAGCCTCTTTTTTTTTATGGTTCGTTATCCTATCAGAAATTAGCAAACAAAGATGATGATTTGGTTGTTGCCCGGTGACTACCCCGGTAAACAAACGTATAATTTCGGAAGGGAGTCAGTGTGCTGATAGAAACTTTGAGTAATTGATTCAAAGTTCCGGTTTCTCTTACGTAAAGTGTATCCAGGGGAACTCTAGATGGATAGCTTACATAATCTGTTACTCCTGTAACAGGGATATTGGTGAAAATGTTAGTTCCCGTTTTAAATGAATAGACATCTACGTTGGGAACCGCTGAGGGATTGTAAATGAAATTTGCAAACCGCAACCTGCAGGAACCGGTATCTGCAGGTTTATAAATATTATCCTGTACAATTAATTGCTTGGGCGTTGTAATAGTGTCATAAATGAATATCGTGAAATGTTTCCCGGCCGTTAAATTTTCTGCAAATGATAAGGGAACCTGTGTTGTAACGGGAATTTTATTAACCTGGGTATCTCTCACGAGAAAAGCCCGTATTCCACCGTCAACGTTGAAGCCAAAACCCTGGGATGGGAAAACACTACCTGATGACAAAAGTGCGCCCGTTACCGGGTTGGCATCTACATAAACATAATTTCGTGTAGCATTAACGGCTGCTACAAATACCTGTACAACAGCTTTGTTATTAAAATCAGTATTTACTCCCGCTAATTTTTCAGGGCTGGTCTTGGCACAAGACAAACTGAGATAGGATGTGATCACTACTCCCAGGCTTATGCTGATTATTTTTATAATTTTCATTATGCTAATTTTTCTAATTAATAATTATGGTATGGCAAACCAGGTTTTGTACGTGTTATATTCAGGAAATTGATAAGCTCCGATCCGGGTTAATTCAGGCACATCATATAAATATTCTGAATTAAACCTGGGCCTCATCCGGTAGGTAAGGTTACCAAGGTTGGTAGCTATCAGGTTGGCGCCCGAAGGTGGAATAAAGCCAACATATACCTGTTTGGTTGTTGCCGGATCAGTATCTGTATAATGAAACTTGCGCATATCCACCCAGGTTTCCTGTGCCCCCAGGCATATAATGCAATATATTTCTGATTCATTATTTTAGTTAGCGTAAGGTTATTGGGAGAAGCCGGAATAACCACGGGATTTGCAAGATAAGCGGCTTTTACAGCCGGAGTGATATCTTTTCCCGCAGGGATATTTTGCGGGTATTCTGTTGTCAGCATATCAAAATTTAAACTGATCGCATTAGTGTATGCGGCAAGTGCCGTAATCTTATCTCCTTTCCTGAAAGCAGCTTCCGCAATAATAAATTGCATTTCTGATGCGGTCATTATGGGCCAGGGACTCGTATTTCCATATAAGTAACGGGAGCTGTCCACAGCTGGCGGTGTTATTGAAGTTGGGGTTGGGTGCCTCCAGATATTTTTAGGATAGTCATTGGCGCTTAAACCCGAAGAACCAGCCCAGGGATAAAATCCCTTAAATGTGCCATTAAGATTTTCACTAAGCATATACCAGCATCTGGGATCAAAAACTCCTGCAAATGCGGTAGTATCACTACCGGACATCAGCCTGGCAACATAATCTCCCTGCCGGCTAGATCCGAAATTATTTCTTAATGGTCCCCAAAAATTATTCTGCCCGTTTATCGTACCTCCGGCTACTTTAACTGTTGCATTATCAGCATTACTAGTTTGTGCCAGGCTTGCATATTTAATGGCAGAATCTGCGAAGGCATAGCTATTGGCCGCATATATATTTTTAAAGCTTAAATCATTGTAGGAACGGGCTAAAATTCCATACACAAATTTTTTCCATTTATTTACATCTCCATTATTAAAATAGGCATCACCTTTTGCAAGATTGGCCTGGCTGACATTACCATCGGTTCTGCTTAAATAGGCTAAGGCCCGATGGCAAACTGCCCGGCAACTGTCAAAAACTACATCCGCATTATCATATTTAAAGGAAGTTTTGTTAGGAACCCAGGCTTCTTTTATAATTCCTATCTCATACTCCTGGGTTAGTTCCAGCCAACCCCATGCCCTAACAGCCAATGCTGCTCCTACATAATCCCATTTTTCCTGTTCAAGGCCCCACTCGATGATCCTGTTTACGTTTGCACCCTGCCCATAATAAACAGTAGCCCATACAGAGCCACCATTATCTACTGCACCACCAACCATACTCATCTGGCCCCAGGTATCTGCACTGGTGTTAATACCCATATATTGTATATAACGGTTTACAAATTGTCCATCTGTCATTAACCCATAGGTAGTTCCCTGCGTGGATGAAAACCAGGTAAAACCGCCAATTACTCCGGGTAAAATACTTTCAATGGGTTGTACAACAGCCGCATTGGGATTCAGATAGGCGTCATCAATTTTTTTCTTGCAGGATGCCATAGCAACAAGGCTGATGAGGCCGGTGAAAATGATTGTTTTTAAGAAATTATTTTTCATACAAAAATTTTAATGTTTAATAACACGGGTTGGTTAATTAAAAACTTGCTTTTAACCCAAAACTTATACTTAATGGAGTCGGTGCACTGCCCAGGTCAAGTCCATATCCTCCCACACCTTTTGTGCCGGGATTGTTTGAATTGACCGCTGCGTCTGCTCCATGATAATTCGAAAGTACAATCAGATCGTTACCGGTAATAAAAAAGCTCATTGATTTCATACTTTTTAAAAGCGGTTTAGATAATCGGTAAGTCAGGGTCAGATCTCTTAACCGGAACCAGTTTACATCATGCTGAATAAATTCTTCGTCAGGCATGGTTGTATAGTAAGTACTTTGGAAATAGGGAATAACAACGATCGTATTTACAGTTGGGGTAGCGGTATTCTGCAAACCATCTGCCAGTACACCTTGTACTACTCTGGGTGTGTTTCGGTCAGCCGTTCTGCGGCTTCTGCCCAAACCAGTTAATACCTGGTCGGTACCATTATATATATCGCCACCAACTTTCAGGTCCCACAGAAAGTTTAAACTCCAGTTTTTATATTTAAATGAATTGATGGTTCCTAATGTATAATCCGGAGTTCTTTCACCAATTAAACGGTTATCACCGGCAGCAGTCACCAATCCTAACCCGGTAGTGGGGCTGATCAGGATCTGGCCGGCATTGTTTCGCTGGTATATGGAACCAGTAATAGTTCCTGTTTTATGTCCCCGGATGATTCCGGCTCTGACATTCGAAATATAAGTATCGGAATTATAAAAGTCGTTTAACGGGCCAATGGATTCAGGTATCTTGATTACATTACTCCACATGCGGTTAAAGTTGAAATTCACCGTCCAGCTAAAATCTTTCTTTTTTATAGGGGTAAGGCCAAGGGTAGCCTCAAAACCTTCATTACGTAACTCGGCTGCATTGGCTGTATTTAATACATAGCCGGTTGCATAACTGGCCCGGTATCCCTGGGCAATCTGGTTGGTGCAAAGTGTGTTATAATAAGCAACTTCTAATGTTATCTTACTATTAAACAATCTCATTTCTGCACCCATTTCAGAGGTTTTCTGGTTTTCAGGAAGCAGGTTGGCATTCGTACCCGTAAAACCATATGTATATGCAGGTACTGCTGAACTGCTTGTATTATTTACAAAGAATGCCTGGTTAGAATACGGATCATTCAACCGGGCAGTGTTAGCTATTGAACCTCTCAATTTTAAATAATTCAGGAATTTCCCTTTTTTCAGCGCCGGGAATAAATCTGATACAATCAAACTTAAACTTGCCCCGGGGTAATGATAATTCCTATTTTTTGCAGGAATGGGAGAAGCAGACTCAAAGCGATGCGAATAAGTAAAGAATAAATAGTTATTAAACCCGATAGAAACTTCTCCAAAATACGCCAGTTCTCTGAAGATAACTACGTTAGGCTTTCCAAAATAATTTTGCAGCAAACGTGTTCTTGAGCCAGGGGTAGTTATACTGCTGTCGCTTGGATTAAAGCTGGTGACTATTGCGCCATTGTTGTATAACCTGCCGCCACTTATTGAATCAAGTACTTTACTACCGTATACCCCATAAGCCTCGGTTTGGAAATCCTGCCACATGGTACCCACCAGTAATCTTGTGGTAAACTTGCCTATATTCTTTTTTGCAGTAGCTGTAATGGTATGATTATAACCGGTATACTTCCGGTAATAATTATCCAGGGTTCCTAGCTGAGAAGCTGTCAGAAAAAAAGACTGTGGGTGAATAAAATTGTATCCATCATTTTTATAGGTATCATAACCAAATCGTCCGGCTAAAGATAACCAGGAGAAGGGCGTAATATCAATTCCGGCTGTGGCAACCCAACGGGTGTTCTTATCACCAGCCACATTATTGTTGGCACTCCATAAGGGGTTATCATAATCAGAATTATAGTTTGAATTAAAAAGCGTCAGCTTGCCACCGTAATCGTCCTTATAATTCCGGATATCATTATTGGCCGGCCACTGATATAGTGTCATCATATAAGAAGAAGCTCCTTTTATAGGTTTAAAATTATCAGCACTGGAATAGGCTATAGATGGAGTGATGGTAATCATTTTACCGATCTTGGTAGTGTTTGAAAATTTGAAACTATATTTTGTGTATTTATTATTGGGGATTACGCCGGTGTTACTGAAATACTGACCTGAAAGTCTGAATCCCAGGTTTTTTGTTCCGAATTCTAAACCTAAATTGTGTGTTTGAGAAAAACCGGTACGGAAGAAATGATGAAGATTGTCGTAAATTTTGGTTGTATCTGACCATTTGGGACCAAAAGAAGTAAATTGACCCAGGAGGGGAGGCGCAGTTGGAATACCATTGCTTGTACCGGGACCATATTCATTATTTTGTTCCGCAAAACGGGTATTTCTCTGAACACGGAAATTATTATCATAGGTTATAAGCAGTTTTCCATCGGTAGATTTACCTTTTTTGGTTGTAATAACAATGGCACCTGAACTAGCCTGGCTGCCATATAGGGCTGTGGCTTCCGGACCCTTTAATACGGTCACCGATTCTATATCATTCGGGTTAAGATCTGCAATACGATTCGTATTATCGACGTTTCTATTGGCTCCATCGGAAGCAAGGCCAACACCGCTGCCTCCATATGAATTTGAATTGAGCGAACTGTTATCTATTATAACTCCATCCATAACAAACAGGGGTTGATTGGTTCCACTCAGAGAGTTAAAGCCTCTTAATACAATACCAGTAGAAGCACCAGCAGCTCCGGTAGTTGGAGTAACGGTTAGTCCCGCAACCCTTCCTTCCAGGCTGTTCACAAAATTTTCTCTTTGTGTTTCCTGAATATCAGTTCCTTTCACCGTTTGAACTGAGTAACCTAATTCGCGGGGGTTTCTTTTTATATCCATTGCTGTTACTACTACTTCTCCCATCATATTGTCGGTGGGCTTCATACTGATGCCGAGTGTATTTCCATCTCCGGGTTTTACATCCTGGCTGGTAAATCCTACATAGGATACCTGCAATGTTTCACCGGGATTTACTTTAATGGAAAATTTTCCATTAGCATCGGTTTGTACAATACGCCGGGTACCTTTAACCCTGACCGTTACACCGCTCAGCGGTGTCTTATTGTCCTCTGATAAAATGGTACCGGTGATGGTTCTTTCCTGTGCCTGCACAGCAGCCGGCAATAAAAGAAGCAGCAACGATAATGCAAGGAACAATTGGAGAATTTTTCTCATAGCTGTTTTTTTTTGATATATTAATTAATAAGCAATCCAAGTTTTTATCAGGCAACCTTAACCCCGGCATCGATATAGGGTTTCAGCTTGCTATCATCCGCCGGTAATTCTGTTATCAGCATATCTATTTCATTTAATCCGCAAACCCGGATCGGTTGAACCGAGTTTATCTTTTCTGCTATGCTCAGGCATACTACCATCTTAGAAGACTCTATCATGGCCTTCTTTAGCTGCACCACTTCCCAATCATTATCGGTAACACCCTGCTCAACGTCTATGGCATTTGTCCCCAAAAAACACACATCGGCCTTAACCTGTCTGATTTTTGCAATGGCCTCAGAACCAACCGTAATTTTTGAATTTTTAGATATCCGGTCGCCAATCAGTATCACTTCAATATTGGGGTGATGCATATATTCCAAAATGGCCGGTATGCTACCGGAAATAAAAGTGGCTCTTAACTGGGGCGGCAGGCAACGGGCCATTTCAATTATGGTAGTGCCACCACTTGTAAGTATAAACATGCCATTTGTTATCAGCGCAATGGCTTTTTTGGCAATGATCTGCTTTTGATTTTGCGAATAAACTCCGTTGGTGGAGAAGTAAACCTGGTTGAACGAATGTGACAGGGCACCACCATGTACTTTGATGACTTTACCTTCTTCCGCCAGTTCCTGCAAGTCACGACGGATGGTATCTTCTGACACATTAATATCTGTGCAGAGAGAAGAAGAAAGGACTTTATTATGCAGGTTTACCTGGTGAAGGATAAAGGCCTGCCGTTCCTTTTTAAGCATTCGTTAGTTTTGACCTGTTAAATATATATTAAATTCCCGCACAAAAACGCAGGAATTCGAAAATATTTGCAGAATGTGGAAAGGGAGTTAATAGTTCCTAGTTCCTAGTTCCTAGTTCCTAGTTCCTAGTTCCTAGTTCCTAGTAGAGCCCTATAGCTGGTATATTCCGGGATTGGGTGGGCCTTCATTCAAACTATATCCACTTCAGGACTCGGCTTAGAACTATGAACTAGGAACTATGAACTTTTTATTATTTCCCAAAAGTGAAACGGGCTGTAAATCCGATGGCCGCCGGTTCAAAATTAATATCACTGATAATATTCAGTTCAGGCTTCCAGTCCAATGAGAGGTTGAGGGGTATATTATTGAATTTATAATCAAGGCCAATAACCCCCTGGGCACCAAAATTGGGGTCGGTGGATGTTTTACGCGTAATAGCATTTTCATTTTTAATAAAGCTGATATAGCCGCCGGCACCATAGAAATAGGTCAAACCCGCAGCAGCAAGTGGTTTGTGGAATTCGAGTAAAGCGCCTATTGCGAGCGGATCACCAAAAGTTAACAACCCTTCGATAGCTGTTTTAGCACTGATAAACTGTTTAAATGAGACTGAATTGTTTTGCATGGCATTTGAACTGCTGAGCCGGACACCCAGTGCCGTTTTATAGTCCTGGGCATGAACTGTATTCAGGGATAAGATACCAGCAGCAAAAAGGCAAACAAAGAGTATTTTCTTCATGGTGATTTGATTTTGTTGTATGGTAAACGAAAAATGATGCCAACTAATTCTAAAGGAAATGCAAAAGATTCTGGTTGCTGGTTGCTGGTTTCTAGTTACTGGTTACTTGTAAATGGAAGAATCTTTATATGTCGCAGAAAAGTTGATTATAAACGACCCAACCAGCAACCAGCAACTAGTAACGAGGAACTGTTAAAACAAGTCAAACTTCGTTTTCGGTCTCCTGTCTTCGAGCCACCGGAAGTTCGGCAAGCGCATTTCTGAAGGGTCTTTTTGTTTTATGGGCCAGATAGTGCCCGTAACGCTGCTGCGGAAAACAACTTTTTGAAGGGCCTGTTCACCAAAATAAATATCTATGATATCACATTTTGATTCATTGACACCGGTATAGGCGCTATCCTCATCCTGCAAATAATAAATACATTCGGCAAATCCGGCAGCCCTTACGGAATCCATGGAGCCTTCTTTAAAATAAGCATCCATACGTGTAGATTTCACCTGGTTATAAACACCGGGGTCTATTCTATTAACCAGGAAACTATTCTCAAAAACTTTGACCAGGTCTGCTTTTTTATTTTTTGTAAATAAAAGGATGGTATCACCGGTTACCTGGCTTTCTTTGGCCCAGAGAATGGGATTTTGATATAATCGGAAGGTGGAATCTTTAAACGAATAGAACACACTATCGCAAACCGACTGCAATGAATCTGAAAAAATACGGACATTCCGGTAGGCTTCAAAATACCGGTTGGTACTGTCCTTATTATTTACATTAACGACTTTGGTTCCTTTCACGGTATCTTTTAAAATGGAATCTTTCCCATTTTGCAGATCAGTGAGGCGGGCTGAAAACAACGTATCGGCTGTAATATATATGGAGTCCTGGTCCTGCTTTACGATCATTAAGGGTTTTCGGGTGGCAAGGATGCGGTCATTTTTATTGTCCCGGAATACTTCTCCGGCAAGTATGGTGGTTCCCTGCACCGAATCGATAATAATTACATTACCCACAGCCTGGGAAGTTCCGGCGCTGTCATCAAAGGCAATCCTGTTGGCAATGATGGTTGTTTTGCCGTCACGAATGATGGGTCGTTGTCCAAACTCGGCTTTTCCAGTGGCAAGATTATAATACCCTTCTTTGGTTTCAATAGTTCTTCCGCTGCTGTCTTTAATAAAGGTCATTGCAATAAAACGGGTGGTTTGCGACTGGGTATTATATAAAAGGGAATCCGTTTTGATATAATAGGCCGGATCTTTTAATTCCACATTTTTTTTGAAGTAAACATCCCGTAAGCCTGCATAATAATAGCCCTCCTGGCTCGTGAGCACCGTTTTTTTATTGATCACTTTACCACCGTGCTTATAAATGCCCAGGTCTGTGGTCATATCATATTCCAGGTCGGGGGTAGTAAGCGTTCCTTTGCCGTCTGTTAATTTTACACCACCATCGAGATAGGCGATCTTTTTATTGATCAGGTAGCGGAGATGACTGGAATAGATATTGGCTGTGTCCGCATCATTAATATGAACATTGCCCCAGGCTTCAAAAGTTTTCGTGTTTCCGTTAATGACGCAGCTATCGCAGGTAAAAAGTGTGGTGGCCTGTTTCAGTTTCACATCGCCGGCAAGTATTTGCAGCGTGGTGCTGTCATTTACTTTTAAAATAGTGAGGTGCCGGGTTCCCAGTATCGTAACATCTATAAGTGAATCTCCCGGTGTGTTGGATGTTTCTACGGGAGGTGGAATAACCTGCGCCATTGAAATCACAGGACTTAAAAAAATCCCGCAAAGCAATAAAAAATAAAATAGTCTGGTATAACGCATTACTTATTTCCCGGCGGAACCGTATCTTTTGGCAATGGCGAAGTTATTGGGCCGGTCTTGTCTTTTCTGCCAAAAATAGAAATATTAACGTAGCGTTTTGGATTTGCCCTCAGGTCATCCATCAAAATCTCCGCACTTAAAATGGCGTCATTAATTTTATTATACAGCGTTTTATCATTTATCAAAGCACCCAGGGTTCCGTCTTTACTGGAAATCTTTGTAGCCGTTGCTTTCAACTGGCTGATCATTGCTTTTAATGAATCAATGGTAGGTTGTATCTCGAGTGCCGCTAATTTTTCAGAAGCTAATTTTGCATTCGTGATAGTGCTGTTGATATTATCCGTATTCTTTTTAAGTTCTTCTGTAATGGCACTGGCGTTATTCAGCGTTTTTGCAAGCGGGCCGGTCTGGTTATCCAGCAAACCGTTCAACGAACTGCTCGCCCGGTTAAGGTTGGCTATAGTCTGAGACAGGTTGCTTCTTAGTTCTGAGTTAAAAAGCGAATTAACCCCGCTCAGGGTTCCTTTCAGCGAATCAAGTACTTCTCTAACCCGGGATAGCGTGGGGTTTAGTTGTGCTTTTACATCACCCAGTATGCCATTTTCAATCCGGGTTTCCAATGTATCGCCTGGTTCCATAAATTTGGTTGAATTTCCTCTTTCAATAACTATAAAAGAAGCACCAACTAAACTGGAACCAATATAGGCAACTGAATTAATTGGGATATTTACATCCCGGGTAAGGTTGATGGTGATGATAATAGCACTAACATTTTTATCCAGTTCTTTCTTATCATATACGAGACCAATGGGCAAACCGTTAATTCTAACCTCGTTTGATTTTTCCAGGGTGCCCAGGTCGCTGAAGACAGCATATATTTTTTTGCTTTTTTTAAACAGGTCTTTACCCTTGAGGAAATTAAATCCAAGGATAAGAATGGTCAGGGCAGTAATAGTTAATATGCCGACTTTTGTTTCGTTACTGATCTTCATTTGATAACTTTAGCTTTCGCGGGGGGCTACTTACAAAATGCCAAATTAGCTAATTATTCTGAAACCCCTGTTTCGTATCAGAATGGCTTTTTCGCTGCATCCTCCCTGGCCGCGGCGGATTTCGATTCCAGTTTTTCTTTATATTTTTTAAATGCCGAAAAAATATTACGAACGATCTCATCCTGTCCTTCCGGGCTGAGCATATATTCTTGTTCTTCCTTATTGGAAATAAAACCAATTTCCACCAGGATACTGGGCATACCGGTGGCCTGTAATACCCAGATACCTTTGTCATTTCGCTGCTTTACACCCCGGTCGATACGGCCGGCATCCTTAAACTCTTCCTGAATCAGATCAGCCAGGTTTAGACTCTTCCGGAAATAGTTTTGCGTATAAATAAGCATTCGCGCTTTTTCTGTCGGGTCGGAAGGATCGGGTAAGGACAGGGTGGAAGTGGAATCAATTTCGCCGGTATAATCATTGTTTTTGGAAACCGAGTTGATCTTAGAATCATTTTTTCCTATAGCCCACAAATAGGTTTCAGTTCCTTTTGCCTTGTTTTCTACCCATACGTTTTCATACTGGTATTCGTAGTATGTTTTCTTGTAGGTTTTCTTACCCTTTTTTACAGTTTTTGTTTTTGGGGTTTTTCCGACCACTCTGCGTTCATACCAGCCACCCGGACGTTTGCCGGCAGAATTGCAGTGAATGGCTATAAAGAGGTCTCCGCCGGATTCGTTGGCAAGATTTGCCCGGTATTTTAATGCTGCATCAATGGTTGGTTTATTACCGGGCAGGATATCGGTGGTACGGGTGTAAATAATTTTCAGATCAGGATAGGCCTGGGCTATTACATCTCCCAACTTCAGGGAAACCTGCAGGGATACATTGGCTTCAGTTTGAAGTGTGCCTGTAGCACCTGGATCAATACCACCATGTCCCGGGTCAATGATTAATGTTTGAATGGGCTTTCGGGGTGTGTCCTGGGCCCCGGCTGATAAGAAAAAGAAAGAGGCCAGTAAACTTATAAAAGCAGGAAATAATTTTCTCATTCACTTGGTATTTTTCAGGATTGAAGGATAAAGTTAACAAACACGGCAACAGGAAAGGTCATCGGATAATATTCTTTTCTTTTTCTTCTATCCTGTTGAGAAAAGAAGTGATATCATTTTGCCGGGTGTTTTGATTATTCCGGCCGGTATCCGTTCCGGAAGATTGTTGTTGTTTTTCGAGCCAGTCGATATACGTTTTTACAGCACGGGTAATGCAATCAGCAATTTCTTTCTGTCCTTCTTTGCTATTTAAATAATCCTCCTCTGCCCGGTTGGTGATATACCCGGTTTCTACCAATATGCTTGGCATGGCGGTAGCCTGAAGCACCCAAATACCCACGCCCCGTTGCCGTACATCCCGGTCTACACGACCCACTTTAAAAAATTCATCCTGCACATATCCGGCTAATGTGGCACTGCGTTTAAAATATTGTTTGGTTTTAAGTAATGATAAGGCAATAAATTCAGGTGAATTGAGATCAACATCACCATAGTTTGTTTTATAGTTCTCTTCCTGCATGACCACCGCATTCTCCCGCATAGCCACTTCCTTGTCTTCATTTTTATGAGCACCCCAGATATAAGTTTCTGTTCCTTTTGCCGGATTCGGTGTGGTATAGGTCCGGTATTGGGGTACATCTTTTGTTTTCTTTTTCCGGTTCTTGCCTTTACCTGTATAATAGGTCACTTTTTTATGTCCGATCAGTTCGGAATGCCTTTGGGGAACTGCGGCATTTACGTGTACACAGATAAAGAGGTCCCCGTTATTTTCATTGGCAATTTCTGCCCGGCGGTGAATGGCCGTAATTTTTTCAGTGGGCCTGCTTTCTATAATTTTTATTTCAGGTATTTCATCATGGAAATTTTTGACCAGTTCTTTTGAAACAGCCAGGCAGATATCATCTTCATAGGAATAAGACCCCTTGGCTCCATTATGTCCGCCATTCTCCATAATACCATGACCAGCATCCACGATGATTGTTTTGATAATTTTTTGCTTTTCGGGTCCGGAATTATCCTCTCTTATAAAGGAAAATATGGTCAGGCAAAGCGATAGGGTCAGAAAAAAAAGAAGGGTTCGTTTGATCATTATTATCGGGTTTCAGGCTTGTAGAATCTTCACATTTTGTTTAGGGTCATTCATAGGATGCAGGTATATAAAGAGTTACTTTTGCCCCCTACCAGATGATTCAACTGTACAAATTTAGGCCAAATTATTTTTTTTACGGGATACTGACTGCTGCGATGTTATGCACATTAACGTGGAAAACAGTGGCGCACGGTGTTCCGGCGATTTATTTTTACAATCCTTTAACATCCCTTGCTGATACCACAAGACCTCTGATAAAACCGGATAGCACCAACCGGAATACCGGTAGTGTCGCAGATACCGGGAGGATACCCGGCAAAGATTCTTTTCTCGTTAAAAATACAGTCGATACTTTTTCGCTCCGTATCTCCAAAGATTCCCTGGATGCACCTTTAAAATATAAAGCGGAAGATTCAGCTGTGGTGTTGATAAAGGATAAAAAAATATTACTCTATGGAAAAACAAAAACGGAGTATAAAGACATTACACTGACTGCACCCCAGGTAGAAGTAGATCAGCAAACACAAATAGTAACGGCGGTTAACCGCAAAGACAGTACCGGGGCCGTGATCGAAACAGCCCATTTCAAAAGCGGGGATAATGAATTTACCAGTGATACGATCCGTTATAATTTTAAATCGCAGGTCGGTTTAACTAAAAACACCTACACACAGCAGGGCGAATTCCTGGTGATTGGTGAGGAAGCCAAAAAGGTGAATGAAAATACCACTTTCGTTAAAGGCGCAAGGTTTACTACCTGTTTGCTGGATGATCCGCATTTTGCTATCAAGACAAACAAGATGAAAGTGGTCAGTCAGAAGCTGGCTATTTCGGGACCTGCACATCTTGAGTTTGAAGGAGTGCCCGTTCCCATTTATCTGCCTTTTGGTTTTTATCCACTTAGCCAGGGTCGTCATTCCGGTTTATTGCCACCCCGTTTTACCGATAATGAACAGTATGGAGTGGGATTAGAAGGACTGGGTTATTATAAAGTAATAAGCAATTACTGGGATGTAAAAATGTATGGCAATATATATTCCTATGGTGGCTGGTCGATGAATATCAATCCAACCTATCGGAAACGTTACCGGTATAACGGTGCTTTTAATATCAGTTTGCAAACCACCAGTCTGAATTTTAAAGGCGACCCGGATTACGTAAAAAATAAAAGTTATTTCGTTACCTGGAGCCATACTGCTGACAGCCGCTCCCGGCCGGGTACCACTTTTTCTGCCAGTGTAAATGCTGGTTCTACTAAATTTAACCAGTATGTTCCCAATAGTAACCAGATCAATTTTCAAAATCAACTGGGGTCTTCTATTGCCTATTCAAAATCATGGGCAGGCAAACCCTATAACCTGACAGTTACGGCTAACCATAACCAAAATAACCTGACCCGTCTTATAAATCTGAGTTTACCGGATGTCGGGTTTTCAGTAAGTACGCTTTATCCTTTTCAGAAAAAAGAATCTGCCGGTACAGCCAAATGGTATGAAAAACTGGGTGTCGGTTATAACGGAAATTTCAGGAACCAGGTTTCGTTTTATGATACCGCCCTGAAATTAAAACACCTGATCGATACCCTGCAATGGGGTGCCCAGCATAGTTTTCCAATATCCTTATCACTACCTCCCATATTGGGTGGCGCCGTTATTGTGTCACCTTCCGTTTCGTATTCACAGGTATGGATCGCCCAAAAATTCCGGCGCACCTGGAATCCCGTATCGAAAAAAGTGGATACAACGATCAACAAAGGCATTTATATGGATCACCAGGCATTTTTCTCTTTGGGATTAAATACGGCTATTTACGGAACCTATCAATTTAAAAAATCCAGGATCATTGCCATCCGTCATGTGATCAGGCCCTCCCTGAATATTAATTACAAACCCGATCTTTCTAAAAATCATTTTTACTGGACCCAGGTGGATACGACAAACTACCAGGCCCGTTTTTCCGAATACGAAGGAGCCCTGTATTCCGGTTTTGGTGAAGGGAAAACAGGGGGACTTGGTTTTTCTCTGGATAATAATCTGGAAATGAAATGGCGGACAAAAAAAGACACAGGGGCCAATGCCATAAAAAAAATTAAACTGATCGATGGTTATGGTTTTTCAACGGGGTATAATTTTTTACGGGATTCCCTGAAGCTGGATCTGTTCAATATTTATTTCCGCACAACCTTGTTTGAGAAAATCAGTATAACCGCCAACACCGTTTTAGATCCCTACCAGGTAGATGCAAATGGGAGGGACATAAATAAGTATGCCTGGCAGGGGAAAAAATTTACTTTAGGAAGGTTGACCTATGGAAGTATATCGGCCAGTACCAACTTCAGCAGCAAGCCGAAAGACCCGAAGAAAGATGCCGAAAGAAAGAAACAAGCGGAACAAAGACTTAATGACCCGGCACTGATATCAGACCAGCGCCAGTTACTGGATTATATGCAGCAGAACCCTTCGGAATTTGTTGATTTTAATATTCCCTGGCAACTGAATCTGAGCTACTCTTTATCTTTTTCTACCCGTTTGAAACCTGATCTGAAAAGTTTTGAGAAAGATTTTAATTCGGGATTAAATTTTAACGGAAGTTTCAGCCTGACACCGAAATGGAATTTTTCTGCCAACGGAAGTTTTGATTTTGACACTAAAAAATTACAATACTTCCAGATGAGCATCAACCGGGAAATGCATTGCTGGCAAATGTCCATAAACGTTACACCTATCGGCCTTTCCCGTTCATTTAATTTTACCGTTAGCCCCAAATCATCTGTACTGCAGGATCTCAAGATCAACCGTACCCGGTTTTTCACCAGTTATTAATGCTGGTGCTGAACGTAAAAATTCTTCATCCGTTCAAAAACATTTTCTTTTAGCTGATCTGATGTTTGACCGTTAACCGGAACCGGCTCTAAAAAATGCATGGTAATCTTATACGGGATGAAGTAAAAGAATTTATCGGCGGGTATTGCTTTCCGGGTATTTATAATAACAGCCGGTATAATAGCGGTATTCGTGGCAACAGCTAATTTAAAAGCTCCATCATAAAATTTTTTTAAAGGTTCCTGGCTACGGTTGCGGGTACCTTCGGGATAAACAGACATATGCATGCCCATCGAAAGAACTTTTTTCATGTCCTCAAAACTTTTCCGCCGGCTGGCATCACTTTTTCGATCTACTAAAACAGCCCCTTTTCTGTAGAACCATCCAAAAAAAGGTGTTTTAGCAAAAGATGTTTTGGCAATGGTTTTGTTCGGGCCGGGAATAAAGGGGCAAGAGATCGGAACATCCAGAATGGAATTATGATTGCAGGTTACAATATAGACGGTATTTTTTTGAAAATATTTTTTCCCCGTCACTTTTAAGGGGCAGCCCACCATACGCAGCCATACGCTCATCCACAGCCTGGAAATTTTAATAAACAGTGCCTGCCCTTTCGGATCCGGTAACAGGTACGTGATCATGGATGGAATAAAAATGATAAAGAAGGTGACTAAAAAGCTGGTTATTCCCCAAATAGCCCATATGCGGCCAACTATATTTTTAAAAACATTCATTGGCTGTAAGTTATAATTTCCAGTCCACCGGATCAATTCCCTTGCTCATTAAATAGGCATTGGCTTTGGAAAAATGTTTACACCCGAAAAAGCCGGCGTGGGCAGAAAGGGGGGAAGGATGCACGGATCGCAGGATGCCATGTTTTTTTTCATCTATCAACACTCTTTTTTCCTGTGCAAATTTTCCCCATAACAGAAAGACAACATTTTTTTTTAATTCCGAAATTTTTTTAATAACCGTGTCGGTGAATTCAGCCCAGCCAATTTTTGAATGACTCATCGGTTCACCGGCACGAACCGTCAGGGAAGCATTTAATAAAAACACACCCTGCTCTGCCCAATGGGTAAGATTGCCATTTTGAGGAATGGAAATTCCAATATCATCCTGTAACTCTTTAAAAATGTTCATCAGCGAAGGTGGCGGAGGCACGCCGTTTTGAACCGAAAAGCAAAGTCCATGGGCCTGGCCGGGACCATGATAAGGGTCTTGCCCGAGTATCACAACTTTCACTTTATCAAAAGGCGTAACATTAAAAGCATTAAAGATCAGGCTACCGGCCGGGTAAATTATTTTACCCTGTGATTTCTCCGTTTTTATATGAAGGGGGATTTGCTGGAAATAGGGCTTACTGAATTCTCCTTTCAGTACTTCTTTCCAGGAGGCTTCAATCTTGACATTCATGGCAATTGCAATTTCAGTAAAAGTAAAAAAGCGAGACCCCATTGACCTCGCTTTGGTGACCCGGATTGGATTCAAACCAATGACCCCAAACTTAGAAGGTTTGTGCTCTATTCAGCTGAGCTACCGGGCCGGTAAAGAGGTGCAAATATAATAGATTTTCAGGAAGGGGAGCAATTGGTCTGGAGGCCGGTTCAGCATTCGGGAAAATCAATAACTAATACGCTGAAGAAATAAAATCTTCAAATAGATAAGACATCTGAAAATCACCTGTTATTAAAAATGGGTTTTGAAATGTTCATGTATGTGCATAATAATAATGAACAAATAGAAAGACCTACTTTCTTTCCTCACTTACTATTTACCATTCTCTATTCACCAATTTCACATTCCTGGCAAACGAAAGCTATCCAAAAAAATATTCACCTTTGCCTCAGGTAATTCTTTTTTGCTATACGCATAAATAAAACCGATATACTTGCCATCCGTCCAGGCTTTTATTTTCCATTTGTCCTTGTCTTTATCTTCCCAGTAGTCAAGTATACCCCGGGTATTTTCCTTATTATTCAACCGGTGGCCTTTACCATAACCGGCTGCATTGATGATGTTGAAATTTTCTTTCAGGTAATCGAGGTAGGAAATAAGGAGGTCTTCAGCCATCGTCAGGTCAGAAACCGGGTTGAGCAACTTTACACAAACAACACCGTAACTGATGTCATCCTTCACACATTCTCCCGTGAATACCAGGGAAGAATCGGTGCTTTTCTCTACGGAAAACTTTGGTTCGCAATATATATACAGGGAACAACCCGAATTACTGATGGGGTATTTTTTCAGACTTTGCGAGTGCCCGGTAAAAATGCAAAGCAGGGAAAGTGTAAATGACAGGATGATTTTCATAAAGATTTTCAATAATAAACAGTATAAAAAAAGAAGGCGTTACTTACTTCATCCCCGGGAACCGCAATCCTTCCAGGAAAAGCTCTGTTTTTTTATCGGGCAATTCTTTACTGCTGTGTACATGTAGAATACAGATGAATTTTCCGTTTGTCCAGGCCTTTATTTTCCATTTGTTCTTATCCACATCTTCCCAGGTGTCTTTAATGCCCCGGGTGTTTTCATCCTTATTCAATTTATGTCCCTTATCATATTCCTTTGATTTAACAATGCCATAGTCAAGCTTCAGAAAATCCAGATAGATAACCATCGTGTCTTCAGCAGCGGCCAGGTCAGTCAAAGGTTTTTTTAGTTTCACACAATATATGCCGTACGACACGCCTTCTTTTTCACAGTCATTGGCATACACAGTAGACCCGTCATCCAGGTCATAAGTATCAAACCGGCCGGGGAAACAAAATACATCAACTGTACACCCGGTATTGCTGATAGCAACCCGGGCCGCGTCCTGGGCATTTAACGATATTAAGCCGGTTATAAAAAACAGAATTAGCAGCAGTTGGCGCATAAAATATTTTAGTAAAGATAAAAGGGAATGCTTAATCGTTGCATTAGGAACAATTATAAATATTATTTCAGCAGGATTGATTTAATTTGTGACCAGAATTCATCGCTATGCCACTGATCTTCAACTACGGAATTGACCAGCTTACTGTCGCCAGCGCCCTTGCTCTTGCCTCCGGAAAAATTAAGGGGCAGCTTAATAAAGAGGCCTTGCAAAAGATAGAGGCGAGTTATCAGTCAGTACAGCAAATAATTGCCAATGGCAAAACGGTCTATGGGGTTAATACCGGCTTTGGCATACTAGCCAATACGCCCATTTCGAAAGAAGACACGGCCCTATTGCAATACAAGATTCTTCAGAGTCATAGTGTAGGCGTCGGGGATCCCATTTCCATAGAAGTCGCCAAACTCATGCTGATCACCAAAACACATGCTTTGGCCCAGGGTTTCAGCGGCATCCAGGTATCCACCTTAGAAAGAATTATCTGGCATATAGATAATGATGTGATCCCGGTAGTGCCCGAAAAGGGTAGTGTCGGCGCTTCGGGTGACCTGGCGCCACTGGCACATTTGTTTCTGCCACTGATTGGTTTGGGAGAAGTGTTTTATATGGGCAATAGATACAAGTCACAGGAAGTTCTTAACCAGTTTAAACTTGCGCCTGTTCAACTGGGACCGAAAGAGGGGTTAGCACTTATAAATGGCACACAGTTTATTTTAAGTTTTGCCGTAAAGGCTGTACAACGTATGCACAACTGCCTTGAAGCGGCAGATATCATTGGTGCGATGACATTGGAATCATTAACCGGTTCCGATGCACCTTTTGATGAAAGGCTGCATAACCTGCGGCCCTATGCCGGGAACAAACTGGTGGCACAACGATTGCGCTTATTAGTAAAGGATTCTGCTATTATGCAAAGTCATATTGATTGCGGAAGGGTGCAGGATCCTTACAGTCTGCGTTGTATGCCGCAGGTACATGGAGCCAGCCGGAATGCCTGGTTGCATCTAAAAGAACTCACCGAAATAGAATTAAATGCGGTTACTGATAATCCCATCATTTTTGGTGCTGATGATACGATCAGCGGCGGTAACTTTCATGGTCAGCCCTTAGCATTGCCCCTGGATTATTGTTGTTTTGCGGCAGCAGAGATCGGTAATATCTCCGACCGTCGATGTTATTTATTATTGGAAGGCAAATGGGGGTTACCCCTGTTACTCATGAAAGACGTGGGTTTAAACAGTGGCTTTATGATCCCCCAGTACACCACAGCAGCTCTGGTTACAGAAAATAAAACACTTTGTTTTCCCGCCAGCGCAGACAGTATTCCCACCTCCCTCGGGCAGGAAGATCATGTAAGTATGGGCAGTATCAGTGGCCGGAAATTAAGCCGGGTATTGGACAACCTGGAATATATCATGGCGATTGAATTATTATCTGCCTGCCAGGCCATTGAATTCAGGCGACCGCATAAGAGCAGTGAAATACTGGAGTATGCCCATGATTATGTTCGGGAATTTGTGGGCTTTGCGAGTGAGGATAGAATTTTTGCTGATGATATTAATAAGGTTGCCGGTATCATCAAGGATTTTTCTTTTGTAGAAAAGGTTAATGAATTTGCCGCATTACGGGAAGTTGAATTAAATAAAACTTTTGCTGACTTTACCTTTTAGATTGAAACACGAAGTCACCAGGACACAAAGGCACGGAGTGAAAAACTACTTGCGAACAACTTAAAGTTGTGCTTCTGTGATTATTTATTTCAAGACATCATAACCAAAATGTATTCTTTGTATTTACTTTCGTCTTTGCGTGAAAAAAAACTACATCCGCAGCACGGACTCCAGCGCCAGTTTCATCATGGGCAAAAGTGATTTTTCCCGTTGGTCGGCAGATATATGTTCCTGCGTCGGAATAATATCAGATACCGTCAATAAAGTGGCTGCAGATTTTTTAAGATAGGCAGCATTGGCAAACAAGGCAAAGGCTTCCATTTCTACGGCCAGGCAATCATTCTTTGCGGCGATCTCCGGTATGCGTTTGGCAGCACGGTAAAAAACATCACTGGAATGTACCGGGCCTTTTTTTACCGTCATCATTAACTCTTCCGCTGTTTCATTGATAGTGGCATACGCTTTCCCTTCATGGTACATATGATCCCGGGGATATCCAAATGCAGCATTTGCAAAAGTGGATTCGCTGAAGGCTCTTTCCACATTAAACAGGTCAAACAAATTCAGATCCGTTGAATAGGCCCCGCAGGTTCCGATGCGGATGATGCAGTCCACATCATATTCGTTATATAATTCGTAGGAATAGATACCAATGGAAGGGCAGCCCATACCGCTGGAACCAATGGTCACAGGTTTGTTTTTATAGGTACCGGTAAAAAAAAAGATATTCCGGGTCTGACTTACCAGTTTTACTTCCTGTAAATAATTATCAGCAATATATTTGGCCCGGAGCGGGTCGCCCGGCATTAATACGATGGGGGCTATTTCTCCTTTTTTTGCACTGATGTGGACGCTCATGGGTTAGGTTTCTTTTGCCCAATATATTTATTTTATCCAAGAATAACGACTTTTGTAATGAACCACAGCGAACACAGCGCTGCAAAGTTAGTTTCGTATATGTTTAAACCGCTGTGCTACACAGTGTGCGCCGTGGTTTAAAATTTTTTTTATATGATGACGATAAGCAAATCGAAATATGATCCGGTAAAATATAAAACCCCAACCGGTACCCAACTTTCCTGCAAAGGCTGGATACAGGAAGCCGCCCTTCGGATGCTATTAAATAATTTAAATCCCGAAGTGGCGGAACGACCCGATGACCTCATTGTTTATGGTGGCAGGGGCAAAGCCGCCCGCAATTTTGAAGCGCTTGATAATATCATCGCTGCACTTAAAATATTGGAGAACGATGAAACATTGCTCATCCAATCAGGCAAACCCGTAGGTATTTTAAGAACACATAAAGATGCGCCAAGGGTACTCATCAGCAACTCCCAACTCGTCCCCAACTGGGCCAACTGGAAACATTTTGACGAACTTGAAAAGAAGGGCCTTATGATGTACGGCCAGATGACCGCCGGCAGCTGGATATACATTGGTTCCCAGGGGATAGTGCAGGGTACTTATGAAACTTATGGAGCTATTGCCGATAAGCATTTCCGGGGTACATTAAAAGGTACGTTGAACGTTACGGCAGGTCTTGGAGGAATGGGTGGAGCGCAACCGTTGGCAATAACCATGAACGAGGGGGTGGCTTTAATTGCTGAAGTAGAGGAATGGCGTATTGACAAGCGTATTGAAACAAAATACCTGGATGAAAAACATACCAGTATTGATGATGCCATCAATGCCGCCATGCATTACCGGCGGGAAGGTGAAGCAAAAAGTATAGGTGTGTTGTGTAATGCCGTTCACCTCCTCGACAGATTGATACAACGGGACGTAATACCTGATACACTCACCGACCAGACCAGTGCCCACGACCCGCTGATCGGTTATATTCCTCATACGCTCACCAACGAACAGGCCAATATACTCAGGGAAAAAAATCAAGAAGAATATCTCCACCGCAGTTATGAAAGTATGCACCTGCATGTTCAGCTCATGCTTAAGTTAATGGATAAAGGAGCGATCACTTTTGATTATGGAAATAATATAAGAGCAAGAGCCAAGGAATTTGAGTCAGGAGTCAGGAGTAAGGAGTCGGGAGTGAAAACCCAAAGTGAAGACGACTCCGAACTCCGAACTCGGAACTATAAACCCGGAAGATGTTTCGATTTCCCCGGCTTTGTCCCCGCATACATACGTCCCTTATTCTGCGAAGGCAAAGGCCCTTTCCGCTGGGCGGCACTCAGTGGCGATCCCAATGATATTGCGGTTACTGATGAAGTCATCATAAATATGTTCCCGGAAAACGGATCTCTGATCCGTTGGATGAAACTTGCCAAAGAAAAAATTGCTTTCCAGGGATTGCCTGCAAGAATTTGCTGGTTAGGACAGGGAGAAAGGGAAAAAGCCGGATTGGCGTTTAATGAATTAGTAAGAAATGGAAAAGTAAAAGCGCCTATTGTAATTGGCAGGGATCATTTAGATACCGGAAGTGTAGCATCGCCCAACAGAGAAACGGAAGCCATGCTTGATGGTAGTGATGCAGTTGCGGATTGGCCGATATTAAATGCATTGGTGAATACGGCAGGAGGCGCCAGTTGGGTAAGCCTGCATCATGGTGGTGGGGTAGGGATGGGATACTCGATTCATGCCGGTATGGTAATTGTGGCTGACGGAACAAAAGATGCTGAAGAAAGATTGCGACGTGTATTGAGAAATGATCCGGGTATGGGAGTTATAAGGCATGCGGACGCAGGCTACGATTTAGCAAAAGAAACCGCAAAGACTTATAACTTAGATATATCTGATAGAATTAAATAAGCCTGCGGGAGTCCCGCCTCAGCGGGGCGGACGCCGGATATGAACTCGCCAAAGAAACAGCAAAAGCTAATAACTTAAATATTGCGATTTATATTAATTGGTTCGCCTCACTCTGAAGTTGCCTGTAAAAGTATGCACCGTTTGGGTGGTAATATCCGTTTTGTTTGCAGTGAATGTTCCGGCTATAAACTGACCGACAGGGCCATATTCAGTAATGGTTACAGTGCCAGAATTTAAAAGATAACTGTTACTTGAAAAAGTGGCAAAACTGCTCACATTAGTAATACTTCCAACTATAAGATTAAATGAGCCAAAAGTTATCGTAACATAATTTGTAGCGACCAGAGGAAGCTTCCGTCCGTAAATCGTAGTAGTATACGTAGGGGGAGGAGTCGCAAACATGTACATCGTGTCAACGGGTGTGGAATAGCTAAAGGGAATCCCGTTGTCCGTAAAATTAAAATATTCCTGAGTATTCAGGCCACAGGCATTTATATTCGGTATATTTTGTATTCCCGGATTAGTAATAATATATGATTGCGGGGTACTTTGCTGGGATGTTGAAACATCTTCACCAATCAGGGAGATCGTACTCGGGAAACTGCATACCAGTTTGTTAACACTGTAGGTGCCATTGTTACTGAGCCGGTACCTGTTTAATGAAATGCCATCTGTTACAATAATATAACCATTTGTTACCGGTGTGTTGCTGCAATTTTTTACACTTCCCGTAAGGGTAGCGATTCTGCCAGTCGTGGAAATTACAATAGTGCCCAAAGAGATGTTAACATTGGTTGTATTAAAGATTTGAGTATAAACGGCATTGGTGCAATTGCTGTTATCAAAGACTTCCAGTTTTAATTGTGCATTTGGGGGTACATACCCGCTTACATACCCCGTAGAATCGGTATAGCCATAATCGGAAAAATAAATGCCGGGACTTAAGGCGGTAACTTTTACATAGGCATAGGGTATGGGTTGCCCGGTTGTATTGACGAGGGTACAATTAAACTGTATATAGTTCCCTGGTACATCACAATTCCAAAAACTAAAATGGCTCACATCGCCCGCATAAATACTACCTGTTTTTGCAGCACTGCCCTCTTGTTTCCAAAGGCCAATGTTTTCATCAAAGTACCAAAGTGGAATTGTGGCCGGAGCTATGGATAACAATGACGAAGGAATAGGCAAACTCAATAATGCTTTTTTGCCCGAAGTTATTTGTAATAATTCCCCGCCATTTCCTGTTAACTCTACTGCTGCCATACCATAAGTTGCCAATAATTGTAAATTGCCATCTGTATTAAGACCCCGCAGGTCTCCGGGCATGATACTGGAAATTTCATTACTGGTTGGGTTAATCCAATAGGCTGCAACATTAACTGTACCTGTATACGCCGCATTCGTTGCTGCATTTATCACAGCATTGGCCGGAAAAGAAATGCTCAGGCCATTGGATAATGTTACAGCACCACCACTTCCGCCATTAACTGTACCAGAGTTGGTTTTAGGAATAAGCTTTATTCTGAAAAAAGCACTTTTGCCTTCTGCAGCAGTATAGGTCTTTATGCTTTTAAAATAACCGGTTTTTGTTACCCTTACGGTTGCTGCATTTTGAATGACGCTAACATTCCTGATTTCAAAAAAGCCATATTTGTCGGTGGTAATGGTTGAACTGCCGATTTGTACAGTTGCATTTAAAACAGGCAGATTGTTTTCGTTGGTAACAAAACCGCTTACAGATGAATTTACTTTACTGATCAGGTCAGGTGGGGAAGTTTTTCCACTATCATCCTTCGTATTCTTTTGACAACCGGTAAAAGTTAAAAAAAATACCAACACAACAGATAGTAAATAAAATACAGTTCTCTTTCTCATAAGAATCAATGATAAATTTTATTCACCAAAATTAATGTTTTATGTTAAAAAGTGAAAAAGAGGATCTGGTGTTCTTCCGGATTGACCTATGAATGGTAAAGAGAAATAATAATCCGTAGCCGGTGTATTTGATCCATTTACGCCTTGGTTGGTTTTTGCCCTCCACCAACCCAACGAATATATCAGGAATCATCTTTGCGCATTTAAAACTCACTAATGTCTGGAGGCGTGTGAAAGAAATCATCCGCAATGACCTAAAAAGCCATCAACGTCTTAGTTTATTTTGGTTCATCTTTTTTCCCACCAAATAAGTCACCCGCTTTTTCTTTAACCGAATCAAATACATCTTCTGCTTTCTGAGCAGCACCTTTGACAAAATTTTCAATTTTTTCGCCGGCCTGTCCCGGTATCATATCGCTTATTTTATCCAGGATACTTTGCTCATCTTTTTTGGGTTCTGTGGCGTGATTTTCTTCAAAAGCTCCTTTTGACGTTTTAGGTTCCTGGGCAAACATCTTTTCAACGGTATCTTTCATCACAGGGAATTTTTCTTTCATAAATCCTGTTACAGTTGATAAAATACCCTTGGCTTGCTCCACCGACAATCCATAGTTCTTTTGTAGTTTTTGAATAAGTTCCTGTAGCATATTAGTATTTTTTATAATGTAGTTTAAAGTTCAACTTTTTTAACGGGAATTACTAATAAAATCGGTGAAATAGCGTTTAAAAGGAGGTTCTAAACCGTTCCTTCATCCTTGACTATCGGGACTGTTTAGGCCGGGAACCAGCAGAAAAACACCTGCTGTGGCTTAAGGAAACTCGTCTTCGAAGAAAATGGTTAGTTAAAAATTTACCAGATATGTAGTTTGAACTGGAATTAACAACGAATGTTAAAAAAGTTAAATAGTTTTGCAAAAGAATTTGCCTGAATTGTTGTCTATGTCTTTTGAATTTTTTAATACAATTTCCGATATTTCTTCAAATCATTTTTTCTGAAAAAAATGAATACTGTCGTAAGATCGTTTATGGCCTTTTCTTCTCTGATTGTATCAATTGATGCAACCAGTTCTGTAGCGGATAAGCCTTTGTATGGCCTGGAAAATGGAACATCCTTTAATAATAAATCTCCTGTCTTTGCTCCATCAGATACGACATCAGACAATTCCGTACTTGACACGTCATTTTACCGCATCAACACAACTTATAAGGCGGCCCTGATCCGCTTAAAGCAACAGGCCGGTGCAGTTAAAGAATATCTTGCAGAGAATGATTTTAATACGGAGTATTGTTTCCTGGTAGATATGTCCATTCCTTCCGGGAAAAATCGCTTTTTTGTTTACAATTTTAAAAAGGAGTCTCTTGAAACCTCATCGTTGGTGGCCCATGGTTTTGGTTCTACCAAACACAACAGTTATGATGAACTGGAGTTTTCCAATATGCCTAATAGTTATAAAACATCCTTGGGTAAGTATAAAATAGGAAATGATTATAAAGGCACTTACGGTTTGTCGTATAAATTGTATGGATTAGACAGTACTAATGACAGGGCTTTGGAACGAACAATCGTTTTACATGCGGATACTCATGTACCGGAAAAAGAACCTTTTCCCTACCATATTTATCAAAGTGCCGGATGCCCGACAGTGTCCCCATTGTTCCTGTCAGTTTTGACTAAATATATCAAGGCTTCCAAAAAGCCAATATTAATGTGGATCTATTATTCATAATTCTGATGAGGGTCTGGTACAACCCGGGAAAGTAAACCTGAAGTTTGAACTGATCTTCCTCATAGTAAGTCCCGGAACATATCATATCTGAACAGAGTTTGAAAAGGTAACTTTGAGATTCACCAGAAGGTTCAGGGCATGTTTAATTTATACCCTTCAAAAAAGAAGTTTCTTCCCCGCCGGTTTTTAATCACGGCAGTTTGTTTTATTCTTTTGTTTTTATCAGCAGGGCATTTTCAGGCATTGCCCAAACGGGTACTCCGAAGTTGCAACGGAACGTCTCAAAAAGAACAGGTCAGTTTTCTTCAAAATATTAACCCGGGTTCTTTAGATTCTAATATCGTTGTCAGGCTTTCCCGGTTTATTGGGTCAGAAGTGGACAGTATTCACAGGTCTGTAATGGCTGATACAACATTACCGGATGCTGAAAAAGCAAGGGCCATACTGAGCATGATGTATTTTATTCAGGAGCTCTGTCAAAATCTCTCCCTACAAAAATTTGAAGTCTATGATATTCCTGAAGCCCTGGAATCGTATAAACGGCTCTTAAATGCATTTCTTTATCATACACCCTACGCAGAAGTACTAAAACCCTTGGCCCCAGGCGCAGCCAATTGTTGGCCGCTGCTTTCTGGCAGTACAAAGAAAGCGGGTTACTTAGCGATATTGCAATATATAAACGTGTCATTTCTTCTCCGGACTATATTCTTCAGTTCCTGGAAATGTACCCCGGGTTCCGTTTTGCCGACTCTTTGTTGTTGTTTGCAGTGGATTATAACCCAGTCAAAATAGCTTCATACCTTCAACAGGATAAACCCGGTTTAGAGGTTATTATACGTAATAACAAAAACATATACCTGCAAAATGTTGCAACGCTTTCGAAAAATCCGAACGCATCAGAACTGCTCCCTTTCATACTGCCGCTTGCAGAAAATAGCCTGACAACTGAAGAAATCATTGAAAAAAGAAGGGATGCAACCGGTTATTTTCAACTACTGGTTAATACCCTTGAAAAATATAGGGACAGGCAGGCAGGTGCTTCAAATAAGTACCTCAATCCTTTACGGAAAGCCATAAAGGAAAAATCCCTTTCTTTCTTTGTGAACCAGATAAATGAATTACATGCTTCTGCAGAGGATATCCGTTTCGCTTCTGTGAGAGATCTGCGCCTGGAAGATATCTACTACATAATAACCAGTTGTGAGGATGAACTGTATACATCCAGTTACCTGGGTTTGTACAAGCGGCTCATGGATCATTTCAGTACGCCGTCAGTTGATTCATTATTTAATGTAGTACAGTATGATAATTTCTCCCACTTCATACGGATGGCTGCCAATTATAATACACTGCCGGATTTTTTGAGTTGTATGCCACAGGAAACAGCCTTGGGATTATTGAAACGGTTTATCTCGCACATTGAAAGCGATACACACACAGGACTTGAAAAGGCGATGGATATAGCTGATTCATTTGCCGGGTTTAATTCTGTACCGGGTATCAGTCTGCTTTTCCAAAACGAACTGAGATCCAATTTTGAACGGTGCCAGTCCGGCCAATTATATTTCGGCATGCGCTTATACGGTATTTTGCTGAAGGTTTTTGACCTGGTAAAGGAAAAAGACCCTGCCAAAAAATTATGGTCAAAACTCGGAAACCCTGATTTACTGGATCGTAAGGAGCTGCAGAATAAAAATGGTGAAATAATACAGCTGGTTTTATTTTATGGTGATGAAGATGGGAAAGCTTCCTTCAACAATTTCCTTAACCTGTTTAAATCTCCAAAGGAATGGGTGATCTCTGAAAACAAACTTTGGGTAACGATCCGTTCTCTATCCGGACAACCAATTATTATTTACGCTAACCTGCCACTCGATGAAAAAAAGGAAATGGATCTGCAGGCACAGGATTCGCTATCTTTTTATTTGCAGCAGCGATCGGACGATCCGGTCATTCTTATTCACCGCGGCCACAGTTATCATCTGCGCCAGACGCTGAAAAAACTTCAGCCATCTGTTAGACTGACCATACTGGGTTCCTGTGGCGGTTATAATAGTATCTTAAGTGTTGCCCGTATCAGCCCTGAAGCACAAATCATCGTTTCGAAAAAAATGGGATCACAATTTATCAACGATCCCTGATCGATGTGATTAACGAAACCTTGCAACATGATAAAGACCTTATCTGGGAAGAGGTATGGGCGAAAATGATGACCCGGTTCCGGAATGATGGGTTTTTACTAAATCTTTTCAATGAATATATCCCGCCCTCAAAAAATGTGAGCCTCTTTGTATTTAAACTTTTTAATTATTACCGTTAGCCTGATGATTATAAGGTTATCACTTTCTTTATTTTTTACCAGACATAGTAACTGCAAACGGGTTCTTAAAAGGGTCAATTGTGGGTCGGATTCCGCAAGCAAGAACACTGAAGCCGCTTCCTGCGCCGGAATGGTGCCAAAACAAAAACTATTGGTAAATTCACCAAACGGCCTGGCACATTAATGACGGCATTTATTTTAAAATAGGTATGGGAAAAATTCCGTTAACCAAAGAAAGTGAATTTGTTGTAGGGGAGGATAAAGTACTGGTTACGATCCTGGCTACACTATTCTTTGCCCTTTTTTTATATGGGTTGATTGATGCGCTCTTGCATCATTTTACAAAACTTGATTACCAGAATTTTATTTTCATGATTGCCCTGGCACCGGCCCTGCTGTTTTTTATAAAAGCAAAAAACAAGCGGGTTTATATCCGTATCAATAAAACGGGGATCTACCAGGAGGAACAACTGGTAACCGGTTGGTCAGATTTTCTGAATGCCTATATCAGCCAGAAAGATAAAGTGATCAGTATCCAGGACAATTTTATCCTGGTGGTGGAGTACCGGAAAGACGGTGTTGAAAAGGGTTTCCGTCGTAAAATTCCACTCACCAATACCCAGAATAAATCAGAGGAAGAAGTGCTGGAAGCGGTCAAGTTTTTTTGGAAAGAATATGGGAATGATTCTTACTCAGCAGTTGTTATGTAAAGATAACCTGCCTGGCGTTTGACAGATTTATACTATTTGTTGTGCTTAACACAGAGCATATCCAACAATAGAAATAACATCATCAACTACTGTGGTTAAAACAGATATCCCGGAACAGTCAAACTTTCACTCAATTATTACAGGTAGTACCCACTGTGTTATAATAAATCAAATCCGTATTTGTTTTTGAATAATTCGGATCAGTAGTATACGGTGCTGACGGGGGGTAACCGGTAGGTGTATACCCTGATGAAGGCTGTATGGAATAATCCGTAACTGCCGATGTTGCATCGCAGGTTGTATTGCCCTGCGCATTCAGCCAGGTGAATAAAAGTACAGGGCCGGTGAACATACTGGGGTCAATAACATAACAGAATATTCTATTTCCAATTTTTACCCTTACCAGCGGCGCCACATGATACCACCAGCCAACACAACAACCACCCCATAAATTTGCTGACACATCCAGGTTGCCAAAACTGAAGACCTTTTCGCTGCAATAGCGATACCGGCTTTCAATGATATACCGCATTTTATGGGCCCTCGCAAAACAACCATCCCGGACATAGAAAAAAGGAATGCAGGGTGTAATTTGCGTGGGGCCGATGACACACATCTGCTGTTTGCAGAAATTAAAAATGCTTTGTGCAGTAGCAAAATCAGGAATTATTTTTTTGCAAAGGTTGAATGCTTTCCATTGCTGGGCTTCCTCCAGGTTGAATGAAGCCGTATCGATCCTTTTCAGGTTAATGGTCCGGGAAGAATCCACCTCCCTCAGGTTTCTTTTATACCATTCCAGGTAGGCTTTTGTTTCAGCATCCGTCGGCCAGATCAGCTGCGCTAATTGGCCGGGAGCTTCACTAATAAGTTTTACCGGTTTTTTTTCTGCAAACGCCTCACGGGCAACTTTGGAAATAACATTAAACCGGGGATTATCCCGGGATATTCTGTACCGGGCCTGCCGTTCGTTGAAAAGGATTTCCATATCACCTCGGGCCAGATCAATTATCCGGGCAATGGTGGTCACTACCGTATCACCGGGAATAACAGCTTTGTTTTCGAAATTATTTTTTCCTGGGTTATTTCCTCCCCCCTGGGAGCTGCTGAGCATACAGGATGTAACAAAAATGGTCAGGGCCAGTAATGGAATTAAATAAGTTTTAAGTATTTTTTTCATAAGCAAAGGTTTAAGGTTTTGGTAAATGATCTCTCTGTGCACACGGGTCGGCTTTACGGAATTGAATTTAATGAAAATTGACCGAAGTAACCTGTGCTACATAATTTAAATTCTATTCATTCAATGATTCAAATTTATTAAACAGGAAGTTGAATAGTTGTCCCGGACCTGCTAACCTGCAAACTGGCTTCCCCCAAAAAAACGGAACTGGTGCTAAAGGGTATCAACAAAAATTAATCGACATACGCATTTACATAGGCTGCCAGTTCATCTTTGCTTGCCTGCGTGCTGAATAAATCGTACAACTGGCTGAAATTCCCCCGGTCAGTAATCATACGATAGGATAATTTGGCCAGTTGCAGTCTGTTGCTTTCCAATGAAACCAATTCAATTAATTTCTTTGCCTGCGCAACAGTGAAATAATAACTGGTGTTGTTGAAAGTATTGGTAATCGATGCCATTTTCGCGCCGGGCAAAAATTGGATCTGCGTGTTCTGGTATATCGTATTAAATTCTGCATCCGACATGGCAACTTTATATCCGGCTCCACCGCCACCATAATTACGAACATAAGCTTCCAGTTCATTTTTGCTGGCTTGCGTGCTGAGTAAACTGTATATCTGGCTGAAATTTACCGGATCAACAATACTGCGATAGGATAATTTGGCCAATTGCAGCCGGTTGTTCTCGGCACTTACCAATGTGGGGGCCACTGGTGGGGGAGGGAATTTTAGGGCTTAAGTCGGCATCAGCCAGGCAACTTTATATCCGGCTCCACCGCCACCAATGACAAAGCTTCCAGTTCATTGCGGCGGTGCTGAGACTGATCTGGCTGAAGTTTCCGGATCAACACTGCGATAGTAATTTGGCCAATTGCAGCCGGTTGTTCTCGGCACTTACCAGTTGGATCGTACTGGCCTGGTATGTGGTAAAATAGTTATTGGTGTTATTAAATGCATTGACCAGGAATTCATTTGAGTGCTGACGGGCCATTGTTGCTCAATGGTTTGATATAAACTATTAAAATTAGCATCGGTCATAGCAAGGGCATTCGTACCGTCTTCAGAATAATTATTTACATAATTCTCTAATTCATCCCTGCCTGATTGGCTGTATAAAGGTCAACTATACTATGGAAATTGTCTTTATCTGTAATACTGCGATAAGATAATTTGGCCAATTGGAGCCGGTTGCTTTCAGCGCTTACCAGTTGAATCAGCCGGCTGGCCTGGTAGGTGGTAAAATAGTTATTGGTATTATTAAATGCATTGACCAGGGAATTCATCTGTGTGTTGACGGGCCATTGTTGCTTTATGTTTTCGAATAATGTGGTAAAACTGGCATCGGACATGGCTATTGGAAGATCATCCTCCTCATAATAATTGTTCACATAGTCATCCAATTCATCCCGGTTGGCCTGGCTGTTGAGCAGGTAATATACCTGGCTAAAATTGTTCCGGTCAGTAATCGTATGGTAGGATAATTTTGCCAGTTCAAGCCGGTAGGTTTCCAGGATAAGCTGCTGAATCAATTGCACGACCTGTGAACTTAAAAAATAATAATTCGGGGCATTAAACGCATTAGCGATCAGGTTTCTTTTTCCAATAGTGGTCCGCTGATATTTTACATTATTTAATAAATTGGTGAAATCTGCTGAATTCATAGCAGTTCTGTTAGCGTTTATACCGGGTTTCTTTTTTTCTAATAGTTCCAGACTCCCGTCTGTATTTACTTTGATATAAAGATCATATCTGCGCCGGAGACTAAACAGCGTAGAAATTTTTTCTGTTCGCCTGCTGTTCGGGTCTGATCGGGTAACCAGCAGGGCATGATCCCCAATTTCAAGATCACGGATATCCAGGGTGGTTTTATTACCCGAAACGATGCTTTGAAAGATCGGATAGACTTTTTCATCAAAGGATATTTGCAGGTTTTATTGCCATAGACAGTTATTTTCACAGCACTCTTGCCATGCTGTGCCAGAATGGATAAAGTCATCAATAACCCTGCGAAGAATAAGGATACCTTTTTCATACAATTATTTTTAGAATAGTGCCTATAACAATCGTCCGGGTGAAGATAATATATGTACTACTCCGGTTTTTATGATTTGGGTTAAAGGTTTTTATGATTAATCTTAGTGATGAAATATATTTTCTATGCGGGCCGCAGATTTTTTACTTTTCTCACTTTCTGATAAAAAGGTATATTTGACTTTGTCAAATCATTATTAAGAAATATTTATGGATAAAAAATTATTCCTGGGACTGATGGCCACTGTATTTTCTCTAACGGTGTCTGCACAAAAAATAGGGGGTAAGGTTAGAGTGAATGAACGGGGCACCTGGGAGACCGGCACTTTGTTAAGTATCAAGAACGGTCAATATTTTGTCCATTTTCTTTCCCGTTCCGATAGTTATGACAGGATGGTAGCAGAAAAGGATATCGTATTTATTGACGGAGACGACCGCAAACCTATTATTAAACGGGATACTATCACGATCGTAAAAACAGTACGGGATACCCTTATCATAAAAATCCCCGCAGACATTCCACCGGCTGCCAGCTGGAAAACAGGGGATAAAGTGGAAGTGATCTGGGCATCAGAATGGTATCCGGCAACGATAATTGAAATAAAAGATCAGAAATACAAAATTAGCTATGAGGGTTACAGCGCTTTGTGGGATGAGTGGGTCAACGCTGATAAAATCAGGAAACGATAAATACCCATTCCTCACACGCAGGGATTGTTTACTGTCAACTTACGGGATAATTATTTTGTTATAATAACTCCCGGGCTTGTCTTTGATATCTTATTAATTATTACCCGTGAAGAAAATTATTCTTCACATTTTATACCAGTTCACCTTATTTTTTAATTTCCTATAAATACAAAACTGCCACCAAAAGCTCCCCAATCTTTACTGGCAACCCCATTCCGGGTGGTTCCTTTATAAGCGGATTGACCAGCCCGCATTTCAATGGTAACTGTACCACCCTGTTGTGGTGTTATCAATCCGGCATGGACGGCAGCACTGGCAATGGAACAATCATAAGTGTAAATATCCGTGCCCCAAACCCTGTTGGAAATAGTTCCGCCCGGGGAAATAAAATTTATAGCGGTGACCAATATTTGCTGCATAATCATTGGCCTGGGTTCCCCAGTTCCCCTGGATAACATTGGCAACAGGTTCAATTGGTTTAACAGGACCTTTTACAAAAACAAAACTGCCACCAAAAGCGCCATAATCTTTACTGGTTACTCCATTGCGAATAGTCCCTTTATAGGAAGATTGACCAGAACGTATTTCAATGGTCACAGTGCCACCAGTCTGTGCTGATATCAATCCGGCATGAACCGCAGCACTTGCTATGGAACAATCATAAGTATAGATATCCGTACCCCATACACGTCCGGATATAATTCCGTTTGGTGGAAAATAAAAAGTATAGCGTTGTCCGATATTTGCTGCATAATCATTGGCCTGGGTAGCCCAGGTTCCCGTAATAACCATTGCGTCGGGCGGACCTTCTTTTCCGGAAATAAAAACAAAACTACTCTCAAATGCTCCCCAATCTTTACTGGTGACTCCATAACGTACACTTCCTCTATAAGCGGGTTGCCCTGTCCGTATTTCAATTGTTACAGTACCGCCATTTTGTGCAGAGATTAACCCGGCATGAACCGCAGCACTTGCGATGGAACAATCATAAGTATAAATATCGGTGCCCCAAACACGGTCGGAGATGGTACCATGCGGCGGAAAATAAAACGTATACCGTTGACCTATATTATTCTTGTAATCATTGGCCTGGGTTGTCCATAATCCCTGGATCACTGTCTGTGCATTTGCAGTGAAACTCATAGTACCGACAGTAAAACAGATTATACTGAGTATAATAGTGCTAAATTTTTTCATAAAAATAATTTGACAAATATTACACCCGGATTGTCCCGAATTAGCTGATAATGGTCAATCTGGTAAATGATTATGGGCAAAAAAATGGGCCAACGGGAACTAATTTCCACTTAGATTTCTTTCTGGCCCGTTATTGTTATAAATCCGGAAATTCAATAAAATTCCGATGATATTCGGCTTGACAGTTGTTGGTAAAAAAGAAACAGGCCTATGACGTTATTTTCTTCCACAAATTCAACAAAAATTTAAATAACTATACAAAAGGCTCACTTATGGATTTCCCGGGTTGTGAAAACCATTTGGGCCCATCGGCTGTCATGTAGGCGCAATCTTCATGTCGTACTCCAAATTCTCCAACAATAGAAATAGTCGGCTCCACACTAAAGCACATACCCGGTTCAAAAATTTGTTTATTCCCTTTTACCATATTGCCCCATTCATGACCATCCATACCAATACCATGACCGGTACGGTGTGGTAAGCCCGGTAATTTGTAACCCGGTCCGAATCCCGCATCGGTCAATACCTTCCGGGCAGCAGCATCCACTTCTTCACAAGCCGCACCGATCCGGGCTGCTTCAAAGCCGGCAGCCTGCGATAGTTTTTCAGGTTCCATATTTCCAATTGACGTTTGGTAGGTTCGGCACCAAATACAATAGTCCGGGTAATATCAGAACTGTATCCTTCCACTTTGCAACCGCAATCCATCAACACGATATCTCCTTTCTTCAATTTAGAGGGTTTGGTGGCACCATGCGGAAATGCGGATGCTTCTCCAAAAGTACAAGTGCCCCTGCAGAATCGCCACCCATTTTTTCCTGGGCGGTTGAAATAATGGAAGAAAGTTCTGCAGGTGTCATGCCTTCCTGCAACTGAGTGATACCTATTTTTATTGCGGCCACAGTAATATCACTGGCTTTTTGCATCAACGCAATTTCGGTTGCTGATTTTATCATGCGGCAGGGCATGGTGACCGGGTTGCCACTCACAAAATTTAATTGGGGTGCTTCTTTTCGCAGTCCATCCAGGATAAAAAAACGAACCCGTTCTTCTATGCCGATTGCCCCAGAGAGAATGCCTGCATCTTTTAAAGCCAGCACCATGTGCTGGTAAGGACTTTCATCTTCCTGCCAGGCATATACTTCTTTCCCTATTGTGATCAGTTCACGGAATCTGGCTTCTTCAAAACCGGGGCAAACATATCTTGGCTCGCCGGTTGCAGGAATTATGGCCACCAGCGGCCTGTCGCTGGGCCACCAACGGATACCGGTAAAATAGTCGAGTGAAGTACCGAATCCAAAATTAATGCGGCCATTTTTTCACCGGTCATGGAAACGCTGTGCTTTTTCTATCCGGGCTCTCTTTCTTTGGTGGAGATCGGCTGTACATCAGCCGTCATAGATTGAGGAGTATCATTGCCAATTTTTCTCCTTTGCTTGTTCTTTGGTTTGGCAAGAACTGATGGTTGCCACTACGCCCGTAGCTGCGGCCAGGGCGCTGAGGTTGATGAATTCTCTTCTTTTTAATGTCATACAATGCGATTGATGAAATGATGATAATGAACAGAAAGGTAGGAATTTATTTTGTGGAGATATTCCTAACTGAGATGGACAATCCTGCATTGCCAGCAGAATGAATAGCCTTAACAATGTTTGAAATCAGGCCCATTATTTCAATATCTCATCAATTTCAATATCACCGGCATCATCTTTGGGTTTGCGGTAATCATTTTTAAGCTGGTTTTCAAATTGTTTTTCATCTTTTATGTTTCGGATCACCAGGAAAACAATTAACACAATTGCTCCAATGCCTACAGGAATGATAACAGTCCAGTTCATAAATTAATATTTACAGAAAGCTAGCCTTTTTTTTTGCTGGGTAATATTAAGTTTGTAATACTTCTTTTTTACAGTTTTTTTATCTGGCTAAAAAGATATCCGGGTGTTTTTTTCCATCGGGCAACATCAAAGTTGCAGTTGTACTCCGGCTTTTCCGATTGCCTGATTAATTTCGGCATTCCGGTAGCGGCAAACCAAATACCTCCACCTGGGTAAACATTGAGGAAACAATTCCTCATAAAATCTTTTATTTCTTTAAAAAATCTGGCATCATTTTATCTGGTAATGATTGGTAAACCAGTCAATTCAACTAAATTATTTAACATGAAATACATATTATTTCTCTCATTTATCAGCCTTCAATGCAGTCCCAGACTTTCACCTGATTCCAACTGGGGTAACCAGCGTTGGGTATTAACAGAAATGAAAGGTGTACCGGTACAGCAAAGCGAAAGCCGCCGGGATGCGTATCTTTCTTTTGAGGTGAATGAAAAGAGGTTTGTTGGAAATGGAGGTTGTAATCAAATCAGCGGGAATTATACTATTGATAAAAATTTGATCCGGTTTGGAGAAGTTGTGAGTACAAAAATGAGTTGTAATGATAATGAATTTGAAAACGCTTTTATATCAACATTAAACAGCATTGACCATTACGAAGCAAGCGGGAATGAACTGTTCTTAAAAAGAAAAAGGGAGGTGTTGCTTGTACTTAGGATAAAATAAATATTTTTACCAAATCAAATTATTTTTTATGACACAGGACAAAACAATCATCCTGCATACCTATAATGATATGCTGGAAGCAAAAAATGATCCAGGATAAGCTGAAAGAGAACAGGGTAGAATCTTTTTGCAAAATGAAAATGTAATGGGACTGGATCCGGTCGGTGGAGCAGAGTTGAGGGTATTTGAAAAAGACGTAATAGCAGCCCAAAAAATTATTACCGGATAAAGGTGTTTTCACTGTTGCTTTTTATCAGGTCAGAACAAAAGTGCAGCCGCATTTTTTAAATCGGCTTCAGGGAATGAATATTCCGGATCACATTTTCCTTTACCCATTTCTATATTAATTTATTTAAAGGATCAATAAAACTAATCAGGAACCATGAATAACATCGCCCATAAAGTAGCCTATATCACCGGCGGCAAAGGCATAGGATATGGAATTGCCAGGACTTTGCTCAATGAAGGTATGAACGTGGCTATTACCAGCAGAACAATGGAAGCCGCAAAACAGGCTGCTGGAGCTTTATCTAAAGACCCGAAAAGAATAATTGCGCTGGAATCCAATGTAAGCTCATTGGAATCCGAAACAAAAGCAATTGAGGCAACTCTTGCTCATTTCGGGCAAATAGATGTGTTGGTGGCCAATGCAGGTGTTGGTCATTTTTCTAATATCGAAACTTTATCTGCACATGACTGGAAAGACACGATTGACACGAATCTTACAGGTGTATTCAACAGTGTCAAGGCAGGCATCGGCGCATTAAAGCAATCAAAAGGATATATTATTACAATTGCCAGCCTTGCTGGCGCCAATTTTTTGAAAATGGGGCTGCTTATAATGCCAGTAAATTTGGCCTGGTTGGTTTTTCACAGGCCATCATGCTTGATTTACGTAAATACGGCATTAAGGTCACAACGATTATGCCGGGCTCTGTTTCCACTCATTTTGCCGACCATATTCCCGGAGATGCAGACGCCTGGAAAATACAACCGGAAGATATCGGCCAGCTGGTAGCAGACCTGTTAAACATGAATCCACGCACATTGCCCAGTAAGATAGAAGTGCGGCCTTCTAACCCGGGCAAGTAAGATCATCCGGTTTGAGATTGGTATTGCCAGGTAAAACCTGCTTTTCTGTTTTCTACGATGTGCAGAATTTTGGAAAGTCTATTTTAATAGATTAATGGATTCTTCACTTTCATACCTGCTCAATTGGTTCTTAAGAGCGATAATATTTTCCTGCTGCTTTTGTAATCGTTGTAATAAAAGAGTGATGGTTTCAATGCCTTCGAGGTTAATGTCCAAATCATAGAGTCGTAATACTTTTTCTAATTGCGGCAGTTGTGTTACCGGTATACATAATTTTTCCCCGGTTGTTGAAATTTCAAGCAAGCCGCTTTCCTGTAAGGAATAAATAAACGATAACTCAATGTTATGATGAATACAAAATTCATCGGCTGATATCATTTCTACTGTTTGCATACAAAAGGTTTTAATTGAGTTTACTCAGTTCCTGGAAAAGTGCTTTCTGCTGTTCAGTAAGATGTGTGGGCAATTTGACTTCGTACGTGATATACAGGTCGCCGGTTTCTCCTTCTTTTTTATATACGGGTACGCCTTTCCCCTTAAGCCTTATTCTGGAACCAGTTTGTGTTTCAGGGTTCACTTTCAGTTTAACTTTTCCGGTCAGTGTTTCAATCGTGGTTTCCCCACCTAATACAGCGGTGTATAAACCGATGGGGACGGTCGTAAAAGATCGTTGTGGGAGCGTTTAAAATAGGGATGTGTTGCAATGGAAAAGTAATATATAAATCACCGGCCAGGCTCCATTGACACCCAGTGAGCCATAGCCGGATAATTTGATCACTTGTCCGTTTTCAATGCCTGCCGGGATGGTAATACGGATATTTTTCCCGTTTACAGTAAGTGTTTGCTGATGCGTTTCCAGTATCTCCGGTAAACTGAGTTTTAATGTTGCCTGGTAATCCTGCCCCCGGAATTTTGTTTGTCGGCTCCGGCCAGATTGCCCAAACATAGATTCAAAAAAGCCGGAGAATTCGCTATCGTCACCACCGGTAAATGGCTGGCCGCCTGTATAGGTTGACTTCCGTTGTTGTTCAAATTGTTCAGCATGTTGCCAGTCTTTGCAATACTGGTCGTATTTTTTTTTTTTCGGGATCACTTAATACTTCATTGGCTTCATTGACCTGTTGAAATTTCTGATGAGCATCTTTATCCTGGGGTTAAGATCCAAGGTGTAACTTCCTGGCTAACTTTCGGTAGGCCTTTTTTATATCGTCATCTGAAGCATTTTTTGCAACCCCCAAAATTTTATAGTAATCAATAAATTCCATGGTGCTGATTTTATAGTTTCGAATTGTATAAAGTTACTATTTCCCTGCTGCCTTAACCTTTTTCAAAGCGTAAAACAGGGGAGATCCAGATATTGCTGCCTGAAAGCCTGCCCAATGCTGTTTGTAAGGTATGTTCATGGCCCGAAAACTACGGCTTGCTGAGGCGGTATAAAGGTGAAATGACAAAAAATCTTTCTTTAGACATTTAAATTTTGTGATATTTCTTATAAGTGTTGTATTTACTTTTAAGAAATATTTAGGGTCTTTAGTAAATGATATATATCATTTATTGTTTGTACAGCTTGGAGTACCTTCAGACAAAATTCAGGATACCCACTATGATGATTAAGAATATTTGTAAAGCCGCTGTTAATGCCCTGGTCATATTTATCTTTTTTAATTCCTGTAGCGAAGAGAAAAAAAAGTCAGCCCTGGAAAATTTTCAGTACCAGAAATTCAAAGATTCACTTCAGATTGAAAATAAAAAAGTTCTAAACGATACCAGTAATGTATTTGACGGTAAAGTTTTTACCCCGGGAATTGATTCTTTGGATACCCTTTTAATAAAAATCGACACTTTGTGGCACCGGGAATTAGCTCTGATGGAACAGTTGGATACCCTGATCAGGCATTTAAAAACGGAAGAAAAATTTACAGATGAGGAAAAAGGGAAAATAAGGGAGAATGTCAAAATGCTCGATTCTTTTCTTTTAGGCAACAGGGCGATTAAGCCATCTTCCTGTATCGGAAACGAATGCCTCCTGTATGCCGAGACCATAAAATCCACGCAAACCCTGTATTTATATATTGAAGGGGAGATAAAGGATAGTTTTAAGGTTTCAACGGGTATAAAAAAGTATGAAACGCCCAAGCTCAATTTGAGACCGGCCGGCCCGGTGTTAACCAAATACACTTCCCGTAAATACCCGGGAGGAAACTACAAAGGTCTGGGTAATATGCCTTATGCGGTTTTTCTGAGAGGTGGGTATGCGATTCATGGCACTACCCCTGGAAATTTTGCTAAACTGGGAACCCGCGCTTCTCATGGATGTATCCGGCTTCACCCGGATAATGCACGGATTTTTTATGAACTGGTAAAGCTGACAGGCCTGCACAATACCTGGGTAACGATCCGGGATTCCCTATAGCCGGACCTTTTTTTCAACTCCGTACTATTACTTATTCTCTTTAAAGCCAGGCTTTGACCAGAATCCCTGTTTCAATGATTAAATATTTAACTTTATATAAAACAAACTATATGAAAAAGTACGGGTTCTTTTTCACAGCTATACTGATCGTTGCTACATCCCTGAACCATGAAGTCAACGCACAGCAGTATAAATTACGCCAGGTTAATGCTATGATGGGTATGAAGTCTGAATCTACCATCTATGTAAAAGGGATGCGCAAGAGAACGGAAAGTGAAGCGGTCATGGGCATGGGCAAAAACCCTACCACCATTGAACAATGCGACCTGCAACGTACCATCAAGATTAATGATAAGAAAAAACTTTATTTCATTGAACCCTTTTCCAAAGAAACTGAAGAAGTGATTGATGAAGATGTGAAACCGGTAGCAAAGAATAAAACGGTAACAGCACCACCAAAAGAAAAAACAACCCCTCAAAAGGGCGGTGTTATTACTATGTGGTACAACATTACGGACACCGGAGAAAGGAAAAAAATGTACGGGTTTAATGCAAGACATGTGTGGACTAATCAAAAAATGAAGCCCTCGCCGGATGCCTGCACCATGAAAGACAGTATGATCATCAAAACGGATGGATGGTATATTGATTTTCCACAGTTTAATTGCCCGGTGAAATATCGTCCTGCTAAAACGATGACATCACCGAATGAAAAACCCCAACCCGAATGTCAGGACCGATATGTAAGCAGACGTAGCGGAAAAGGGAAACTGGGCTTTCCCTTATCTGAAACGAGAACAATGATCATGGGTAATGGTACCTCCCAGACAAGTGAATATGTAACATCCATCGAAACGCTCGAGCTTTCAACTGTAAAACTGGATTCCATGTTGTTTGAAATCCCTCCGGGCTATACGGAAACCAAGAACGAAAATGAACTCCAGGATAAATTTGATATGAATGACATGATGAATCAGTATAAGAATATGGATAAAGATCCCGAAAAAATCAGCGGCGAAAATAAAAAGAAGGCCGGTATGATACGGATTGGGGTGTATGAACCTAAAGGAGATGACCAGTTGCCCGCTTCCGCATTACAACAACAAATGGTTTCTTCATTGACCGGGGGCAAAATAGAAGCCTTGGCCATTTCTTCAGAAGAAGAAGCCCGAAAACAGGATTGCGATTACACACTGGCCAGCAATTTTATCAAAATCAAACAAGGCGGTAAAGTAGGGGGATTACTGAAAGCCATAAAAAATGCAGACCCGAATGCGGCTTCATCCTTTACTATTGAAGCAACGCAGACACTGGTTAAACTGTCTGATAACACGACTGTTTCAGAACCCCAGATAAATGGAAAATATGATGGAAAAATAAATGATGCTGCCGGGAAGGCACTGGATGATGGTTGCCGGCTGGTTTTAAAAGCGCTTAAATAGCAAACAGAATAATTTGACAGGCAGGTACTTTATATACCATTATTTCTATAACGGCTCATTATTTTTATAACGGAATAGCCGTAACAAAAAAAATATGAAAAGTTTTGTTTTATTCATGTCATTACTTTTTCTTTCTTTTGGTACGCATGCCCAGGAATTAAGCCAGGTTACTTTTTCCCTGGGGAAAAACCTTTCTTCATTGACTTTTCTTACGGACCAGGCGATACTCATAAAGATTTCCGCGGATGGGAAAGTTCTTGAATGGGGAACGGATCCAGGCCCCGGGCGCTATTATAATGATCCGGCAAGATGGCAACCCTATATCGGAAGAGTGGATTATTATGGCCCGGAATATGATTCGGTGCTGCGGGGTAAAGTAAAAAGTATCGGGACCTGTTCGCTATCTTATTTTGGGATATATGAACCCGGTCCAAAGTGTGGCAAATTAAAAACGATTGGATCAGTTGCTTTGGAATATTATGACGATTACGAAAATGAGGCTTTCAAAGGGAAATTAAAGTTTGCCGGTACAGTTTTATTCACTTTCTATGGGGCCTATGATAATGAAGCGCTCAGGGGTAAATTAAAGTCAGTTGGTAATACATCCATCACTTATTATACCACTTTTGATGATAAGCTCATTTCCGGAAAGTTAAAAAGCATCGGGATGTTCAACTATACCTGGTATGCATCCTTTGACCGCAGGGAATTCCAGGGAGCCATGAAGTCTGGCCCGGTATCGCAGTTAATAAACGGGGTCACTTATCTGATCAGGTAAGATAGAAAGACAACAAAGATTGTTTAAATTGCCTGTAGCGCAGGCATTCTCGTTTTGCGAACTATTATTATATCAGTTTATCCGGGATTAATAGATATTAATCAATGAAACAAATAGGTTCTCTATTTCTGCTTTTTCTGGCTCTTAACGTAGTTGGACAGCCTAACCGCTGGAGATTAGAAGATAATGCTGCTATTGGGTGGAAAGTTTCGGACAACCTGCCACATAGTGACCATATTGAAATGAGCGGAAAATTTATTTCGGCGGTTTTTCTTTATGGAGTCAATACAGATCGATCCTTTTATTGTAGCAGGGATATTGTTTGGCCCATGTTGCGTACAATTCCGAATAACACACATGCCAGTCTAATCCGTTCATTTAATCTTGATCTGATAAAAATGATTTCCGTAAACAGGCGGTTAGTGCAACAGGAAAAAGTAGATGAAATTATTTTAGATGGAACACTTACCGTGAAAAGCCAGCTGGTTGAAAACTTACACCTGGTGCGCACGGTTTTCCCGTCTACGGATATGCCCGTTTTAGGTGAGAAATATGTTTTGACCAATAGGGGCGAAAGACCAGTAACCATTGAAATTCCCTCGGTGAATATTGTCTCCGGCACAAATGCCCAGGAGGGTGTTGATGGCAGTTATATTTTAAAAATTCAAACCCGGAATTCGGGTGCGTTTGTGCTACAATCTATGGACTCTGTAAAATTCTACCTTTCTTTTTCCGGTATGAAGCAGGGGCAGGACTATACTGATACGGATATAGAAAACGAATTAAGCAAACGCATGAGCTTGTTATCACAATTCAGGAAAAATCTTGTATTGCAAACTCCTGATGAAGTTCTGAACCGGACTTTTGCTTTTGCAAAAATCAGGGCGGCCGAAAGTATTTACCAGACAAAAGGCGGCCCGATGCATGGACCCGGGGGGTTGAGCTATTATGCAGCTATATGGGCCAATGATCAGGCTGAATACATCAATCCTTTTTTTCCTTACCTGGGTTATGAATATGGTATCCAATCGGCGTTGAATGCGTACCGGCATTTTGCCCGTTTTATAAATCCCGGTTTTGAACCAATTCCTTCATCTATCATTGCTGAAGGAATAGATATCTGGAATGGGGCCGGTGACCGGGGTGATGCGGCAATGATTGCGTATGGAGCTTCCCGTTTTGCACTTTCGCAGGGTGATCGTAAAATAGCAGAGGAGCTTTGGCCATTAATAGAATGGTGCCTGGAATACAACAAGCGGAAACTAAATTTTTCGGGAGTTGTAACTTCAGAATCAGATGAATTAGAAGGCCGTTTCCCTTCCGGTAATGCCAATTTATGTACCTCATCGCTTTATTATGATGCGTTAATTTCTGCTAGTTACCTCGGGGAGTCACTAGAAAAAGAAAAAAAACAATATGCGTATTATAAAACACAGGCGGGTGTTTTAAAAAACAATATTGAAAAATATTTTGGTGCGCAGGTAATGGGATTTGAAACTTATCAATATTATGAAGGCAACGATAAATTGCGTGCATGGATTTGTATGCCCCTTACCGTAAATATTTTTGACAGGAAAAAAGGAACTATTGAAGCCTTGTTTTCTAAGGAATTATGGACAGCAGACGGACTTGCTTCTCAATCGGGGGATAAAACATTCTGGGATCGCTCTACATTATACGCCCTTAGGGGTGTATTTGCATCGGGAGATACCAGAAGGGGCTTAGAATTTCTGAAATATTATTCCAACCGCAGATTATTGGGCGAACATGTTCCGTATCCGGTAGAGGCTTATCCTGAAGGAGGACAACGTCATCTTTCGGCCGAAAGCGGTTTGTATTGCAGGATATTTACCGAAGGGCTATTTGGCATCAGGCCTATAAGTTTAAATAGTTTTTCACTTACCCCTCAAATGCCTGAGGATTGGAATTTCATGAAATTGAAAAATGTACATGGATTCCAGAAAGAGTTTGATATAACGGTGTTACGGGAAAACGATAAAATCCGTGTAACTGTAAAATCCGGCAATACGGATGTGTTTTCTAAACTGGTTCAAAACGGAAGTAGCCAAACGATAAAATTCTGAAAAAATAAAGCTGTTTCTCTTCAGACCGTTTTTTCTTCCAGTTCCATTTTACAAAAAAATGCTATTGCACTTAATCACTTAACTTAGCAATAAACTGTTTATGCTTATCAGCAACAGACTTCGTATAGATAATAAAGTAGCAATTATTACCGGTGCCAGTAAAGGAATAGGCAAAGCTATCGCCCGGGCATTAGGTCAGCAGGGGGCCAGGATCGTAATTGCCAGCCGCAAGCAGGAAGCTGTAGATGAAGTTGCCAAAGAATTTTTAGCTGAAGGAATTGAAGCCATTGGAATCGCTGCGCATATGGGAGATAGGGGCCAGGTAAAAAACCTGGTTGAACAAACCTTTAAACATTTTGGTGGCATAGATATTATAGTAAACAATGCTGCAACCAATCCCAGCTTTGGGCCCATTTCCGAAACAGATAATACTGTCTTTGATAAGATCATGGATGTAAATGTAAAAGGGCCTTTGGAATTGTGCAAAGAGGCTTATCCCATTATGAAACAAAGAGGCGGAGGTTCCGTCATAAATATCAGCAGTATTGAAGGCCTTACACCCGGAGCCGGGCTGGGATTATACAGTGTCAGCAAAGCTTCATTGATTGCATTGACCAAAGTATTGGCAAAAGAATGGGGCATCGATAAAATAAGAGCTAATGTGATTTGCCCGGGGTTAGTAAAAACGAAATTCAGCGAAGCTTTAACAGCAAACGAAAAGATCCTGAAACATGTATTAGCCAAACAGGCATTACCTCAACTGGCCGGACCGGAAGATATAGCCGGATTGGCTTTATTCCTGGCCTCGGATGCTGCTTCTTTTTGCACCGGTGCTGTTTTTACTGCTGATGGAGGATATACAATTTAATAATTATGGTAACCATTTTTGCAAGCGAACGATTAAAGGAAATTTATCCGCAGATCAAATTATTTGTAGAGCAGGAACTTTATCCCATTGAAATGGATTTGCTGAAACGACCCTTTAATGAGGCCGATACGATCCTGCAGGAAAAAAGAGCTAAAGCAAAACAAAGGGGGTTGTGGGCGCCGTACTTACCGGAGAAAGATGGAGGGATAGGATTAAGTATGATTGAATTTGCCCAGGTAAGTGAACTGATGGCGGGGACACCCTTCGGCCATTTTGTTTTTAATTGCCAGGCGCCGGATATTGGCAATATAGAATTGATGCATAAACATGCTTCCACGTTCTTACAGGAAAAATACCTTGTTCCCTTAATGAATGGAGCGATACGAAGTTGTTTTTCTATGACAGAGCCTGAATTTGCCGGTTCGAATCCGGTTAATATGGGCACCACCGCTGTATTGGATGGCGGTGAATATATAATTAATGGGCACAAATGGTTTACTACAGCAGCAGACGGTGCCAACTTTGCTATCGTAATGGCCAATACCAATACCGAAGCATCCCGGTATGAAAAAGCCAGTATGATTCTTGTTCCCATAGATACCAAAGGTTTTCATCTGAAAAGAAATATTCCGGTCATGGGAGACACGGGTGAAGGCTGGCTCAGTCATGGTGAAATAGAATATACAGATTGCCGTGTACCGGTATCTCACTTAATCGGGAAGGAGGGCAGCGGATTTTTATTAGCACAGGAACGGCTCGGCCCTGGCCGGATACATCATTGTATGCGCTGGATAGGCATTTGCGAAAGAGCCTTTCAAATGATGTGTAAAAAAGCGGTGGACAGAGATATGGGTGATGGTACCAGGCTGGGACAAAAACAAACCATACAGAACTGGATCGCCGAAAGCCGTGCAGAGATCAATGCTGCCCGGTTTATGGTTTTGCATGCCGCACATAAAATGGATTTATCGGGAAGTAAAGCAGCAAAAAATGATATTGCCGCCATCAAATTTTTTGTGGCCGATATCCTGATGAAAGTGCTGGACAGAGCCATACAAACCCATGGTGCATTAGGAATCACTGACGATACGCTGCTGTCATTCTGGTACCGTCATGAACGGGGTGCCCGGATTTATGATGGCCCTGATGAAGTGCATAAATCTTCCTTAGCGAAATCTGTCTTAAAGGAATATGGTTTAAAAATATAATGGCGCCCGGTATTCTTCCTATGAGTAACTATTCTGATAATATCGATAAAGCAGTCACCGCACGGGAAGGTGAAGCCCCTGATGCGTATGAGCTTAAAAAATATTTATCTTCCGCTTTACCCGGTTTTGACAGAGATATGATCATTGAACAGTTCCCGGGTGGTTATTCCAATCTGACCTTTTTATTAAAAACTTCCGGTAAGGAATATGTTTTACGTAAACCTCCCGCCGCCGCCAATATTAAATCAGCCCATGATATGGGCCGGGAGTTCAGGGTATTGACTGCATTAAAACCTGTGTACATACCGGTTCCAACACCTATTTTGTTTTGTGATGACTCCAGCATAATCGGTTCACCTTTTTATATCATGGAGCGGGTACGGGGAATAATTTTGCGCAATAAAGCACCCAAAGGAATTGAACTGACTCCCGCGATTATGCGATCTGTTTCTGAATCAGCTGTGGAGAATTTAGCCGCATTGCATTCCATCGATTTGGAATCATCCGGGTTGATCGGTTTGGGAAAACCTGAAGGTTATATTCAAAGACAGACAGAAGGCTGGATTAAAAGATATGTTGCGGCGCAAACTGATATAATAGAAGATATGAATAAAACAGCCGACTGGATGCAGGCTAACATGCCAGAGGATGGAATACCTGCATTTATTCATAATGATTATAAATATGACAACCTGGTGCTGGATCCGGAAAATTTAAAAAATATCATTGCCGTATTGGATTGGGAAATGGCCACTGTGGGTAATCCCTTAATGGACCTGGGTACATCACTCGGTTATTGGGCAGAAGCGGGAGATAATGATGCGTTGAAACCGTTTAATCTGACCTGGCTTCCGGGAAACCTGACCCGGGAAGAAGTGGTGGAGCGTTATGCGGCAACAAAAAAAATAAGCATTCCCGATATGCTGTTTTATTATGTGTTTGGTTCTTTTAAGATTGGGGTGATCGTACAACAGATCTATGCCCGGTATAAAAAAGGATTGACCCGTGATGAACGGTTTGCCGGGTTAGGACATGTCGTAACTGCCTGTGCAGCCAATGCACAAAAGGCAATCCGGTATAATCGAATCAGTCATTTCTATTAAAATAAAATATCATCTTATAAACTAAAATATGCAACTCAAATTAATAGACATTAAAAAAGTTTTGATCCTGGGCAGCGGAACCCTGGGACTGCGGATCGGTTTACAGGCAGCCATCAGCGGGTTCAACAGCACTCTGTATGACATTAATGAAACAGCCTTCGCACCAGCTCAGAAAATTCAGGATACAATTCTTAAAAACCTGGTGGAAAAAAAATTGATTTCCCCGGAAGATGCTGCTGCTGCCAAAAGCCGGATAACTTTTACAACCGACCCGGTCAAAGCCGCCGCTGACGCTGATTTCGTCAGTGAATCTGTACTGGAAAACCTGGAGGTAAAGAAAAAAGTATGGGCACAGTTTGCAAAGCTTTGTCCGCCGCATACGGTTTTTACAACGAATACTTCTTATTTAATGCCTTCGTTATTTGCTGCCGAAACGGGAAGACCTGAACGGTTTTGTGCTTTTCATTTCCATGATGTATTTATAGCCAACGTCGTGGATATTATGCCACATCCGGGTACGTCACCCTGGGTGGTTGATCTGTTAATGGAGTTGGGAAGAAAATTAAATCAGACACCGGTGTTTGTAAAAAAAGAATCACCCGGGTATATTTTTAATGCCATGCTTGTGGCCCTGATTGGCGCTGCCGGAGCATTGGTAACTTATGATATTGCCAGTATCGAAGATGTAGACCGGAGCTGGATGGGTAATTTTAAAATGGAACGCGGACCCTTTGGAATTTTAGATCTGATCGGGTTGGAAACCGTATGGCATGTTACGCATTCATTGCCAGATGCAAAAAGTAAAAAATTTGCAGACCTGCTGAAAACTTATGTGGATGCGGGAAAACTGGGTGTTAAAACCGGTGAAGGGTTTTATACCTATCCCAATCCCCGGTTTCAGGAAATAAATTTTATTACGGGTGCCGTTTAAAAACAAGCCTAAAAAAATAAACGCATGACGAAGCAATATATCAGTATGGAAAACCTCCGGTTTCTTTTGTATGAGGTACATACAATACAAGACCTGCTAACCTACAAACGCTTTGAACATATTGGCGGTATCGAAGAAATAAACGGCTTAATTCATTCAGCCAAAGCCATTGCTGATAAGGAGCTGTTTCCCTTCTTTAGAGCAATGGATGAAAATCCTGTTGTGTACAGAGATGGAAAAATACGTTCGCACCCCCAGTTAAAAAATGTTTTTAAAGCCGTTGCGGATGCAGGATGGTTCAGCTCTATTTCTGCCCTGGAACATGGAGGCATGCAATTGCCATTCATGTTGTATTCAGCTGCTCATCTTATTTTTGAAGCCGCCAACAGCAGTGCGCAAGGCTATGTGGGTGTATCTACCGGTGCCCTGGAATTGATAGAAACATTTGGCAGCAAAGAATTGCATGAAGCGTATTTGCCAAACATGTTTGCAGGTAAATGGCAGGGGACAATGGCGCTTACCGAACCACAGGCGGGCAGTTCCTTATCAGATATTACCACTTCAGCTACACCGACTGATTCTGGCTATTATGAAATTGTTGGTCAGAAGATATTTATTTCCGGCGGCGAACATGAGGCCTGTGAAAATTTTGTTCATCTTACCCTGGCAAGAATAAAAGGTGCCCCGGCAGGTACCAAGGGCATTTCCTTATTTGTAGTTCCAAAATTTATTCAACATAGCGGGGAATTACTGGATAACCATGTGGTATGCGCCGGTGATTTTCAAAAATTGGGGCAGCGGGGTTATGCCACAGCACATTTGATTTTCGGAGAGCGTGGTGTCACCAAGGGATTCCTGGTTGGCGAAGCCAATAAGGGCTTATCCTATATGTTTCTGATGATGAACTCGGCCCGTATTGCCGTTGGCCAAACGGCAGCCGCCGTAGCATCAGCAGCGTACTATGCCTCTTTATTTTATGCCAATGAACGGCCACAGGGAAGGCATATTGCGGATAAAGATTTATCAAAAGAACAAATATTAATAATTAATCATGCAGATGTAAGAAGGATGTTATTGATGCAAAAATCATTTGTAGAAGGTTCGCTGAGCCTGGTTAATGAATGTTTAAAATATTTTGACCTGGAAAAAGTGACCACAGGGGAGGAGAAAGAAAAAATGTATTTACTCCTGGAGATATTAACGCCCATTGTAAAAACCTATCCTTCCGAAGCAGGCATAGTTTCAGTCAGTAATGCCCTGCAGGTGTTGGGTGGTTATGGATTTACCATGGACTTTGACTTACAGCAATATTACCGGGATATCCGTATCATGTCCATTTACGAAGGCACATCCGGTATACAGGCCCTGGATCTGTTAGGAAGAAAAGTTCCGATGCAAAATGGTAAGGCCTTTCAGTTATTACTAGCAGAAATGAGACAAACCGTTGTTACGGCCACCGCTTATCCTGAACTTATTTCATATTCGGAATTATTGGCATCCGCGATTCAACTGTATGAAACTACGGTGCACCATTTACTGCAATTCGCAAAAAAAGGAGAAGTGGAAAAATATTTAGCCGATGCCAGTTTATTTATGGAGCTCTCCGGTATTGTTACGATGGCCTGGCAATGGTTAAAACAGGCCATAGTTGCACAAATGGCGTTGCATAGCGGAGATACAGAAAAACAAAGCCAGGCATTTTATGAAAGTAAAATTGAAACCATGCGTTTTTTCTTTAAATATGAGTTGCCTAAAAATAGTGCTATCAGCCATACATTAATGAACCTTGAAATGGTAACTATAAAAAAGGAGCAGGAAGTATTGATGTAAAGAAAGGGATATTCACAGAAGTCATCTTACAGGCAGCCGTAATATAGGTTACCTTTATATTTTACAAATATTCCATGAAGGAATTCTATCAACGCACGATACACGAGGTCCTCGATCAGCTAAAAACATCTCTTTCCGGTTTAAGCAATGAATACGTAACAACCCTTCAAAAAGAATATGGGGCCAATGTTTTACTGGAAACCAGGCAAAAAAGTAAGTGGGCAATTCTTGGAGCTCAGTTTACCGATGTTATGATCGTCATTTTGCTTGTTGCAGTTGTCATTTCTTTTGTCGTGGGGGAGCATACGGATGCATTTGTTATTCTAGCCATCATCGCCGGGAATGCCGGGATGGGTTATTACCAGGAGTATAATGCAGAAAAATCCATTCGCCTGTTGCAGAAAATGTCGGCACAATTTGCCATGGTTCTGCGGAATGATAATCCTGCAAAGATTGAAGCCAGCGCATTGGTACCGGGCGATATTATTTTCCTGGAAGCCGGAGATATTGTACCGGCTGATGCCCGGTTACTGAAAGTTCATTCATTTAAAACGGATGAAGCATCGCTGACAGGAGAAAGTCATTCAGTAGAAAAGAAAACAGGAGCCCTAACTGAACAAAACCTGGTACCGGGAGATCAGCATAATATGATCTTTAAAGGAACCATGGTCAGTAATGGTTCTGCCAGAGCCGTGGTCACATCGATCGGGATGAATACCGAGTTGGGAAAGATTGCAGGCTTGCTGGAAGCAGAATCTCCCAGAACACCCCTTCAGAAACGGCTGGCAATTTTCAGTAAACAACTGGCCCTGATCGTTATACTCATTTGCGTGGTAATATTTGGTATTGGATTGTGGCGGGGCGAACCGGCATTTACGATGTTTCTTACTGCATTATCGATGGCGGTAGCTGCTTTACCGGAAGCACTTCCGGCAGTAATTACTATTGCACTTGCACAGGGAGCCAGACGCATGGTAAAGCAAAATGCCCTGATGAGAAAATTACCTGCTGTGGAAACCCTGGGTTCTGTTACCTATATCTGTACCGACAAAACCGGAACGCTTACACAAAATATCATGACAGTTGAAAAGATAATGGCTGTATCGGGGAAAGAAGAATTACTGAAGCATGCCATGATCTTAAATAACGAAGTAAGATTTTCGGAAAATGGCTTGCTGGGTGATTCTACCGAAACAGCCCTGGTCCATCATGCGATTGCAAAAGGTCACAAAAAAGAAACGTCAGATCTGCAATTCCCACTCCTGGCAAAACTTCCTTTTGATTCTGAAAGAATGCGGATGAGTACGTTACATCAGCATGGTGATAAATGGATATTGTTTGTAAAAGGAGCACCGGTCAAAATGGTGGAAGCATTAAGTGAAAAATATGTAGAACAGATTCCTTCATGGCTTGATATAAACCGGGAATGGGCCGCTGAGGGGTTAAGGATTTTATTTTTTTCATATAAAATATTAGATCACTATCCTGCTGAAATAAATTCGGGACTGGAAAAGGAACTGGATTTTCTTGGAATCACCGCTATGATAGATCCTCCCCGGGAAGAAGTGATTGAATCCATCAGGCAATGTAAAACAGCCGGCATAAAGACGGTAATGATCACCGGTGATCAGCTGCTGACTGCTACGGCCATTGCTGAACGTTTGGGAATGATAGAACCAGGACACCCGGGAGTAAGAACCGGGGCAGAACTGGATGAATTATCGGAAGAAGCATTCAACAATGAAATCAGCCATACTTCCGTTTATGCAAGAGTGTCTCCGGCACAAAAACTGAAGATTGTAAAAACATTACAAAGCAAAGGAGAATTTGTTGCGATGACTGGGGACGGGGTGAATGATGCGCCGTCACTGAAACAGTCGGATATTGGCGTAGCCATGGGAATAACAGGCACGGATGTATCCAAAGAAGCGGCAGATATGATCTTGCTGGATGATAATTTTGCAACCATTGTAAAAGCAGTGCGGGAGGGTAGAAGGATTTATGAGAATATCCGGAAATTTATTTTGTATGTGCTTTCCTGCAACCTGGGCGAAATACTGACTATTTTAATTGCACCGGTTCTTGGTTTTGCCGTTCCATTGCTACCAACACAAATTCTCTGGATCAACCTTGTAACAGATGGCCTGCCCGGTTTAGCCCTTGTAGCAGAACCTGCAGAGAAGAATATTATGAACCGGCCACCCCGTTCCCCCAAAGAAAATTTATTTGCAGGTGGTTTAATGGGAAGGATTTTGCTGACCGGTATCATATTAGCCATCGCAGCTATCTTGGTTCAATGGTGGGCGGTTAACCAGGGGTATGGAATACAAACGCAGCAAACAATGGTATTTACCACACTGTGTTTTGTGCAACTGGGTAATGCCCTTTCAGTACGTTCAGTTTTTCAATCCTTGTTTTCATCGGATATTTTTGCCAATAAGAAAATGTGGGGCGCTATTACAGGAACGATCATACTGCAATTGCTGATTATATACGTACCATTTTTACAATCCATTTTTAAAACGACCGGGATAAGCTGGAAGGCCATGGCTTTGATTCTGATAGTTACATTTGGGGCAGTGCTGTTAGTAGAAATTATTAAATATTTTAACAGAAGAAAAAAGTAATAGAGTAATGCTGCGAAGATTTATTACCAACTACCTTTCCGGTCAACATCCAATTTTTTGCGGGGGGGGTCCGTGATTATCTTTATTTAGATTTCAGACAAGCTATTGTAATTTAGTTTGTGTAAACAGCTCCTTTAAAAAACGATATGAAAGCAGCTACCATTATTGAATTAAAGCAGGAATTGCTCAATAGTTCTCCGGCTACCCTGACAGATCTTTGCCTGCGGCTGGCCCGTTTTAAAAAGGAGAATAAAGAATTATTGACCTACCTGCTTTTTGAAGCTCATGATACGGTCTCTTATATAAAAAATGTACAAGGGGTAATAGATTTTCAATTTGAAGGGATGAATAAAAGTAATGTGTACCTGGTTAAAAAAACATTGCGGAAAATAGTGCGAACAGTGGCAAAATATACCCGTTACAGCGGCCTGGCCTCTGTAGAAATTGAATTACTCATTTATTTTTGTGTCCGGATGAAAGCGTTGGATATTCCGATAAATACAAACCCCGCGCTTTTAACTATTTACCAAAATCAATTAAAGAAAATAAACAAAACGGTTGCATCCTTACACGAGGATTTGCAGTATGATTATTTAAAAGAAATAACCAAATTATAAAATCGGGCAGATGGAGTCCCATAGCCTGATTTGATGGCTATATTATTAATTGCAAAATTTCTCCTGTCCCGATCTTAGAAAAATAATAAATGATTAAGGAGATTATGAAAATAATGGCATGTCAAATTATTGGCCCGCCTGCATTAAAAGGTTAAGAATCAGGGGAATGTCTTTTTTCATTAACTTGCAACCCCAACAGTAAAACAATGCCTGAACATTCTCACCAACTTGCTGCTATTCTGTTTGCCGATGTAGAAGGATATACGGCTATGATGCAGCAGGATGAGATTGCTGCTGTTGAGAAAATAAATCGCTTCAGGCAAACACTGGAAACACTTGCTGCGGAATTAAATGGCAAGATCGTTCAGTATTACGGTGATGGGTCTTTGCTACTTTTTAATAGTTCCACAGATGCTGTGGATTTTGCAAAATTATTACAGACAGATTTGAATACAGCCCCGGTTGTGCCCGTCCGCATTGGCATTCATATGGGGGAAGTACTATGGCAAAACGAAAACATTTTCGGAGATGTGGTAAATATTGCTTCCCGGATACAGGCACTTGCCCCGACCGGTGGTATTTATGTATCCGAAACGGTTTCCATGAATATTGCCAATAAAAAAGGGCTGGATTCGGTATTTGTAAAAGAACAGAAACTGAAAAATGTAAAGGAACCTGTACGTATTTATGAAGTGTTGACGGAATTCAGTAAATCCATTACCCAAACTACTAATCCTGATAAACCTGTTATCAAAATCATTCCGGAAAACAGTATTGCCGTCCTTCCTTTTTCCAATATGAGTAGTGATAAGGAACAGGAATATTTCAGTGATGGTCTGACGGATGATATAATCACCCAGCTTTCGAAGATTAAAAAATTCAAGGTGATCTCAAGGACTTCGGTAATGCAATATAAGATCAACCCCAAATCGATAAAAGAGATCGGCGGTGAGTTGGGGGTGGCTTTAATATTGGAAGGCAGTGTTCAACGCTATGGCGAACAGGTTCGTATTACAGCTCAGTTGATCAATGCCGCAACAGATGATCATTTATGGGCTGAATCCTATGATCGCCCGGTAAAAGATATTTTCTCCATTCAGCGGGAAGTGGCCATGGCTATTGCATCGGTACTAAATACAAAACTCTCAAAAAAAGAAGCCCAAAACCTGGATAATACGCCAACGGTAGATGTGCAAGCCTATGATCTTTTTCTTCGGGGTAAATTTTTGCTTGAAAAAAGAAATAAGACTGATTTGCTGATTGCCCGGGAGCTTTTCCAGCAAGCCGTTAAAAAAGACAAAAATTTCGCTATTGCTTATTCGGGTCTGGCCGATACTTATCTTCTTTCATCCTATCGGGGTTATGAAGATCCGGATATCATGTTACCATTGGCAAAAAAACACATTGATATCACGCTGGCATTGGAGCCTCCAGGTGGTGAAATTCAGGCTACACTGGGATATTGGTATCACCAGACATTTAACTGGAAGGAGGCTGAAAAGACGTACCGTAATGCGATAATGCTTAATCCTAACCAGTCAAATGTATATCTCTGGTTGGCTATTTTACTGGAAGCAAAAGAAGAAAGGGAAGAAGCTATCAAAATCTATGATATTGGAAGTGAAGTAAATCCGGCCTGGGATTATTTAATGGAGAATAAGATCAGGGCTTTGGCAAACAGCAATAACCCCGAAGAAGCCATCCGGCTTCAAAAAAATCTTATTGAAAAAACAACCTATGATCCGGTGACACAGAAAGCCCGGTATACCAGTCTTTCTAAGATTTATTGGTCTTTTGGAAATAAGGAAGAAGCCATTCTGGCTGCAGAGAAAGCACAAAACCCGGGCTTACTAAAGTTTTACCGGCAGGGAGATCACAAGATGCTGGAAAAAGAGGTAGAAGAACATTACAATGTATTAAAAAAATCAGGAGAATATATATCCGAACTCTGGATGGGAATGGATTATGCAAAAGCAGGAGCCCGGGATAAAGCGCTTGAATGTTTTACAAATGCTATTGTACTCAAGGATACAGCGATCACCCTGTTACTGATCAGGCAGTATGATTTTTTAAACATTAAATTTCTTAACCTGGTTCAGCTAACCCGAAAGATCAAATTACTGATTGCATATTGAGCAGATACGGTTTTTACTTTAATGCTATTTCGGGATTTTTTTGGGGAGATGCACTTCTTTTTGTAGCGCTGAAAATTTCCGGTTATCATCCTTGTTAAATGATTTATTTATACCTGTAGATCGGCCGGGTCAGGCAAGTGGGTCCGCCGCCTCCCTTTACACTGATCTCTGCTCCTTTATAAACAATAACCTTACAACCGGCTTCTTCTAAAGCAGATTTAATTTTCAGGTTACCATCTACCAGTAAACATTCACGCGGTGCAAGGGCCAGCACATTGCAACCCATACTTTCAAATTCCTCGGGCGACACTTCCAGTAACTGAAATCCGCGCTGCAATAGAAGATTCCTGAATACAATGGGCATTAACGGGGAATAGACTACAGCGAGGTTGGTATCAACCGGGCTTAAAATTGACATGAGATGAAAAACATCTTCCGGGCCCTTGTAATGGGGCAAGGGAACCGTTATTACCTCTACACCCAGGGGTTGCAACAAATTGGTTAACTGCTGAATTCCTTCCGGGTTGGTACGGTACGTATGTCCTACAGCCAGTGTTTGTTCATCCAGCCAGGCAACATCTCCTCCTTCGAGTGTCCCGGGTGCAGTTATGGATCCCAGTACCGGAATCCCATTTGCTTCGAATGCTTTTTTTTCAGCCAGGGGTTCATGAACCCTTCCTGCCTTACCCATATTACAAATGATCATTCCCTGGTTGGTTGCAATGGCCGCATCACGGCAATAAATAGAATCCATGTTTACAGTAGCATCTTCCGGAAAATATAATATTTCGGTTCCGGTTTGTTCTAAAACAGATTGAAAAGAGGCATACTCCTGTCGGGCTACAGGGAAGTCAGGTTTGCCGAGATAATTCAACTCTTTCCAATATTGTTCTATATGTATTTCACTGATAAAAGCCTGCTGTACCTTTTTAAGGAACAGCGATTTTATTTTACCGGTCTCTGAATGGCAGGTGTAATTCATAACTGGGCGCAGTATATTTTGAATATAAATATAGGATTCGTTAACGTTTTTACATTCTTAAAAACAGGGCTGTAGCTTAAACTCCTTTTACAGAGGCTCATCGATAAGTAATTAAATTTTTAGGCCGGTATATTTTTATGAAAGGGGAAAAAATATTTGATCGCTTGAGGAATTACACGGAAAGATCATGAAGCTTGAATAAGGGCTCATAAGAAAGAAGGGATCACTGTTTAATCCGATGAATTTTCCTTTTAAATCATTAACTGATCATTCCTAAATCAGCACTAAAAATAGCGGATGAAATATAGGCAGCTGAAAGCAAACGGGACTACTTGACAATTTTTACGTTGACAGCATTGGCACCTTTTGGTCCCATCTCCACTTCAAAAGTTACTTTGGTGTGTTCTTTTACTTCTTCGGTCAGTGAGTTAATATGTACAAAAACACTTTCCTGTGTTTCCATGTCTTTAATAAATCCATATCCTTTGGCATCATTAAAAAAAGTGACAACACCTTTGCGGATAAGATCTTCCGGATTTACCGGTAACTGTTTAGGCACACCAATTTCAATATCTTCAAGTTTTACGACAATTTTTTTCCGGGGATCCGGGGGCTTGGAGGAGAGGTTACCATTCTCATCAAGATAGGCAAGCATATCATCAAAACTCTTTCCGTCTTTCGCATGCTCTTTACGTTCCTGCTTTCGTTCTGCTTTTTCCTTTTTGTTTTGTTGTTTTTTCTTTTCTCTTTCTTTTTTATTCCAGGTTTCTGCCATAGTGTATCGTTATTTATTTTTTATGGTTTGCTGATCAGTTAAAATTGAGGGGACGAAATTCCGGCAAAAAGCCTTACTGGCTTTCGCAGATTTGTTTAAAGGTAAGCTATTTCCGGCTACCAGTTGCCACCGTCTGTTCCAACAAGTTTATGTTTCTTTTGTTTTGATAACCCCGCACGTCAACAAAGTATTCCAGAGAAAGGGAATTTCCCGGAGAATTTGTGTATTTTTATTACAGAAAATTTGTTACAAACACACTCTGAATCAATTTTATGAAAATACTGATCGCTATCACTTTCGTTGTTTTTTTGGGATGTACATCCTATGCACAAAATACTGGAATTAAGACTGCTAAGCCAGACCCCACTAAAAAAATAGAAACCGTTGAAGCCTCTTGTGGCCAATGCCAGTTTCATCTAACCGGAAAGGGTTGTAGCCTTGCTATACGAATTGATGGCAAAGCCTATTTTGTTGACGGTACAACGATTGATGAGCATGGAGATGCTCATGCGACCGATGGTTTTTGTGAAGCTATCCGGAAAGCAGAAATACAGGGTGAACTTGTTAAGGACCGGTATAAAATAACGTACTTTAAACTGGTAAAAATTGCCCCGAAAGAATATGAAAAAAAAATGTAACGTCGGGCTTTTTAATTTTTATCTCCCCAAATTTAAAACGAATACGGTCTTATGCTTCAGCCCGTTTTTACTCCTTTTCCCGAGTTGACGACCGAACGTCTTCTATTAAGAAAAATAAGCCTGGCGGATGCACCTGAAATTTTTTTTCTCAGATCTGATCCGGCGATTTTGCAGTTTATCAGCAAAGAACCGGCAGCAAATATCAACGAAGCGATCCAGTTCATAAGCCGCATCAACACAGACATTCAAACAAATGAGGCCATTATGTGGGCAATCGTTTTAAAGAAAAACCCGGCAAAAACTCTCGGTAATATTTGTTTCTGGAGACTTCAGAAAGAACATTACCGGGCAGAATTAGGCTATGTACTCGATCCGGCATATTGGCGAAAAGGAATCATGAAAGAAGCCATTAAGAAAGTACTGGAGTATGGTTTTAATATGATGGGATTGCATAGTGCAGAAGCCCGTATCCATCCGGGTAATACCGGTTCTGCGGCTTTACTGGAATCCGCGGGTTTTGTAAGAGAGGCTTATTTCAAAGAAGACTTTTTTTTCAAAGGAAAATTTGAAGATACGGCAGTTTATTCCCGGTTACGATAAAACATTGTCCGGTTGGGTTTCTAAAAACTAAATCTGTATTCATAGAATGATTTTCAGGGAAGCACAGGTTGCTGACATAACACAAATACAGGTCCTCCGGAATGCAGTTAAAGAAAATACGCTATCTGATCCGGCTTTGGTCCCGGATAAAGATGTAGAAGATTATCTCTGCAACCGGGGAAGAGGATGGGTATGTGAGGGTGATGATCAAATCGTTGGTTTTGCAATTGTATCCATAGCTGATACAAATGTCTGGGCCTTATTTATTTATCCCGGCTACGAAAAAAAAGGCATCGGCCAAAGATTACATAACCTGATGATGGACTGGTACTTCAGTAAAACGGAAGCCACCGTTTGGCTTAGTACTGCAGCTGGTACAAGGGCAGAGAAGTTTTATCGTAAAGCAGGGTGGACGGAAACCGGGACACATGGCAAAGGGGAAATAAAATTCGAAATGACGGTCGAGGCCTGGCACAGGGTTTTATTGAAACGGAATTTCTAATATATTTAGGTTTTAAAGAGGAAAAGCAACCTTGCCCGGTGCGATTGTTGTCTGATTGATAACAAACCCGGTTTAAATTTTTGGAACATATGAAGAAGTTTACCATTTCCGTTTTTCCATTTCTCCTGGCTGCGGCCATGATACCAAAACCTGTTTTTTACGAAAGCAGGGAAAAGGTTGCAGAAACTATGCAATTGGATGGCCCTTATGTGATTTATAGAAATGAACAGCTATTTACTCATTATGTTTTTGACAATGACGGGATCAAATCGGTAAAAACAGACAGTATGCCCCTGGCAAAAAGATCCGGGATATCCCTGACGGTTGCCACAGACATTCCCGGAAAAACATTTACAGTGCAGTTAAAACCAACATTGGAAAATGAGAAGACAGAATTTCCCAAAGTAAAAAAATTGTTCATCGTTTCTGATATTGAAGGCAATTTTTCAGCTTTAAGGAAATTATTGCAGGCAAACGGAGTTATAGATAAAAATTTTAACTGGTCCTTTGGCAATGGCCATCTGGTATTGACCGGTGATTTTTTTGACCGGGGCAGCCAGGTAACCGAGGTACTCTGGCTAATTTATTCCCTTGAGGAAAAAGCCAAAAAAATGGGAGGGTATATTCATTTTGTGCTCGGGAATCATGAGATAATGAACCTGAGTGGAGATATCCGATATGTTCAGCCAAAATATTTCGAAAATGCAGCATTGCTCAACGAAAATTATATGACACTTTACAGTGAAAATTCAGAATTGGGGAAATGGTTGCGGACCAAAAACATTATGGAAAGGATAGGGGATATCTTATTTATTCACGGAGGCATATCTGCTGCTGTGAACCGGATGGATATCCCGGTTTCAAAAGTGAATAAACTGGCAAGACCCTATTACGCTGACAGCAGCTATATTTATAGTGATCCTAAAATTGATACCCTGTACAGCGATTGGGGCCCCTTCTGGTACCGGGGCTATTATACCGGTAATCCTAAAGCCCCTATGACGCAGATTGACAGTACACTTTCCCTGTATGGTGTGAAACATATAGCTACAGGTCATACGATCGTTTCAGATACGATCAGTGTCTTATACGATGGAAAAGTATTTAACACGGATGTCCATCACGCCAAAGGTCATACCGAAGCCCTCCTGATCGAGGAGGGTAAATATTACCGGGTAAATGAACAAGCGGAAAAGTTTCTGATACATAAATAAACTGATATTGTAAACCACGGATTTGCCTATTCATAAATCCCCACAAATATTTTTTCAACCTCAAAAGAATACCTACATTCATTTTTTAAAAATCAAAACTATACATCATGAAAAAATTACTCATCCTATTACTGGCTGCCGGACTTTTTACTTCCTGTAATAATAACAAAGGGAAAAATAACGGGAATACAAGCAACCGGGAAAAGGATGATTACACTAAAAGGGATAGCAGCAGCGGAGATAAGGATAAAACCAATGATGACGGTACGAAGGAGCATAGCAAAAATGATCCGGCTGATAATAACAATGCCAACTACTCGGATAGTGACAAGGGGGGCTGGTCAATAAGTGATGAGGATAGATTTTTGGATGATTGCACAGGAACCGCAACGGAGAATGTAGGAGCTACCCGGGCTAAACAATATTGCAACTGTATGCTGCTAAAAATAAAAAGGATGTATTCCACTTATGCGGAGGCTGAACGCAAATTAACTACCATGTCACAGGAGCAGATCAATGAATTAGCCGTTGATTGCAATAGATAAATTACCGCCATATTCAGATTAACCAATCTATAGGCCAATAGCAGGTCTGTATTTAATTTGGACAAATCCGGAGGTTGGGTTGCCTGCTAAAATTTATGAGTTGATACCACACTATTTTTAAGTGATTAAATCGTGAAATCGCAGGTAAAAAATCAAAATGACCTATTGCCGGTTATTTTGATTTTTAGGTTTTATCCACCCCGTAACTTATTTTTGCCACCCTGTTAAAGAATCAACTTGACAGCTGTTTACTTTTAAAGAAAGAACTATATAAAATGGCAAGATCAATTGCATTTAGGGATGCGCTTCGTGAGGCAATGAGTGAAGAAATGAGGAGGGATGACCGGGTTTATCTGATGGGTGAAGAAGTGGCAGAATATAATGGTGCTTATAAAGTAAGCCAGGGTATGCTGGCAGAGTTTGGCCCCCGGAGAGTAATTGATACCCCTATATCCGAACTCGGCTTTACAGCAGTTGGTGTCGGTTCAGCTCAAAATGGACTTCGCCCGATTGTTGAATTTATGACCTGGAACTTTGCTGTTTTAGCCTTAGATCAAATTCTTAATACCGCTTCTAAAATGCTGGCAATGAGTGGTGGACAAATATCTTGTCCGATTGTTTTTCGTGGGGGTAATGGCTCAGCGGGGCAATTAGGTGCACAGCATTCAACGGCTTTTGAATCCTTATATGCAAATATTCCCGGAATCAAAGTTGTTTCACCCAGTAATGGATATGATGCCAAGGGTTTGCTGAAACAGGCCATCCGTTATGAAGAGGACCCGGTTATGTTTATGGAAAGTGAACAGATGTACGGGGATAAATGTGAAATACCGGAATCAGAATATTATATCGAATTGGGCAAGGCCGATATAAAGAAGGCAGGCCGGGATATTACCATCGTTTCGTTTAATAAAATGATGAAAGTCGCCTTGAGTGCTGCTGCCGAACTGGAAAAAGAAGGGATCAGTGCAGAAGTTATCGATCTCCGTACCATCCGCCCGCTTGACTGGCAAACCATTCTTGAAAGTGTAAAGAAAACCAATCGCCTGGTGATCGTGGAAGAACAGTGGCCTTTTGCTTCTATTTCTTCTGAAATCACGTATCGCATACAAAAAGAAGGCTTTGATTATCTCGATGCACCTATCCGGCGCATTACTGCGGCCGACGCCCCACTTCACTATGCCCCAAACCTTGTGGCCGCTGCTCTGCCCGATGTACCCCGAACCGTGAAACTGGTAAAAGAAGTGATGTATCTTAAAAAATAGACGGGTATTATCATCGGATCAGCTTTTTCTTACTGTTTATTCCATAAATATTGGTTCAGGTTCTGTTATGTGCCTGATTTGATGTCATTGGCCAATGGGAATGCACCCGGGGAGATATTAATAAAATAATTTTCGGGTATTGTACAACGTTTTGATTATTTCTGTGCATCTTTACCATGGTTTTTCATAGGATATTGGATTTTAAAAACGAGGCTGGGTTTCTACCCGGCCTCAATTATTTGTAACCTACGGCTTTAAAATAAGCCATTCCTTTCGTTGCTTCAGGGTTTTAATTTGCTACCGGCTTTTTCAAGTTGCTGCAGGATTAAAAGGATTATAGGAATATTCAATCAGGAACCATAAACTCAGGATCCGTTATGGTTAGTTTCAAATCATTTATTTTTACCAATCTAAAAAAAACTTAATGGCCGATATACTCATTATTGACGACGAAAGAGCCATCCGAAAAACCCTGACCGAGATATTATCGTTTGAAGGCTACAAAACGGATGAAGCTGCTGACGGCGAAGAAGGTCTTAAGAAATTCAGGGAAAAGACCTTCGACCTGGTAGTGTGCGACATCAAAATGCCCAAACTGGATGGTATTGAATTTCTGCAAAAAGCCGGAGAAATAAATCCCGATGTACCTATAATCATGATATCCGGGCATGGAAATATTGAAACGGCCGTGGAGGCAGTGAAAAAAGGGGCTTATGATTATATTTCCAAACCACCCGATCTGAACCGTCTGCTGATCACCATACGTAATGCTATGGACAAAAGCAGCCTGGTAACCGAAACCAAAGTATTGAAGCGGCGCGTAAGTAAGGTGCAGGAAATGATCGGTGAGTCACAGCCTATAAAAAAAATAAAAGAAACGATTGAAAAAGTGGCGCCGACGGATGCACGGATTTTAATAACAGGTGATAATGGCGTGGGAAAAGAGCTGGTAGCAAGATGGGTGCATGAAAAAAGCAACCGGGCCAATGGTCCGATGGTAGAAGTGAATTGTGCCGCAATACCCACCGAATTGATCGAAAGTGAATTGTTTGGTCATGAAAAAGGTTCTTTTACTTCAGCTATCAGGCAACGTATTGGAAAATTTGAATCCGCTTCAGGGGGAACACTTTTCCTGGATGAGATCGGTGATATGAGTTCCAATGCACAGGCTAAAGTACTCCGGGCTTTACAGGAAGGAAAAATCACCCGTGTTGGGGCAGATAAAGATATTACGGTGGATGTACGGGTCATTGCAGCCACGAATAAAGACCTATTAAAAGAGGTGGAGGCAAAGAATTTCCGGCTTGATCTTTATCATCGTTTGAGTGTGATCCTGATTCATGTACCTTCCCTGAATGAAAGGCGGGATGATATTCCCATGCTGGTGGATCAGTTTCTGACCGACATCTGTGCGGATTATGGGGTTGCACAAAAAATTATTGCAACAGATGCCATCAGTTTATTGCAGCAATATAACTGGACAGGTAATATCCGTGAGTTGAGAAACGTTGTTGAACGCTTAGTGATCCTTTCCGGCAAATCTATTACTGCCGAGGATGTAAAAAGCTATGTAATGCCTAAATAATGATTTTCGGTGCTTTTACGACTCTAAAGCTGCTATTTACCGGCAGATAAAAGACTTTGGCCGCCGTTTCACAAAACTTTTTAGTTTAAAATTATGATAAGCACATAATTACGATATTTTTGTCTGCACTAAAATACGGTTCATGCCCTTACAACATATTTTCATAGTCTACCTGATCGGAACGCTGCTTGTTTTTCTTCCATCATTTGGTTTTGCGAAACTGTTTACCATTGCGGGAGAGAAATCCTGGAAAGCCTATGTCCCGTTTTATAATACCTGGGTGATGCAGACATTGACACAGCGACCGAAGCATTGGGTATTCTGGCAGTTTATACCGGTGGTAGGTTGGTTTATCACCCCGGGAATATTCATTGAATTTGCCAAAGTATTCGGAAAATTTTCATTAGGACAACACAGCCTGGCATCGCTGGCTGCTCCGGTTTATTTCCCATACATGGCCTATAAAGAAGTTCCTAAATTTATCGGAGCGGATGCGGTAAGAAAGCATAAAAAGAAAAGCTGGCGGGAATGGATCGATGCAGCCATTTTTGCAATTGTAGCTGCCACCCTTATCCGCACATTTGTTTTTGAAGCCTATACGATCCCTTCTCCTTCCATGGAAAAAACCTTGCTTGTTAGAGACTTTCTCTTTGTCAGCAAACTCAGCTATGGACCCCGGATACCCAATACACCCTTGTCCGTTCCTTTTGTACATAATTATCTTCCGGGAAGTAGCCGGAAGTCTTATACACAGGCATTAAAAATTCCCTATACCCGTTGGTTTGCCACATCTCCCCGGCGCGGTGATGTAGTTGTATTTAATTTCCCGGAAGGCGACACGGTTATCAACAAAGAAGATTACCAGTCTAAACACCCCTATTACCAGCTTTGCCGGGAATTGGGTAATGGAGATATGGATAAAGGACGTAAAATAGTATTGAACGATCCTGACCAATATCCCCTGGCGGTACACCCGGCTGATAAAACGGATAATTATATCAAGCGATGTATCGCTGTTGCTGGTGATACCTTGCAAATAATAAACAGCGATGTATTTATAAACGGTAAAAAAAGTGAACTTCCTCCGTATTCGCAACTGGACTATGAGATAGAATCCAACCAGGTACTGGATGGTGATTTTGTTAAAAGTGAATTTGATGCTGACCTCTTTAATCCGCAGGAGAGTGTAGCGCTGGGTGGCAATAAGTACCGGATGATCCTTACGGCCCGGGCCGTTGAAAAAATGAAAAAATCTTCTCTGATAAAAAGTATTACACCTGCTTTAGATACCAGTACGGCTACTTATAACCCTTTGTACGAAAATTATGTCTGGTATAATAAATGGAGCACGGATAATTATGGAAAGATTTGGATACCCAAAAAAGGTGCTAAACTGGTGCTAACGCCGGAAAATTATTCCATTTATGAAAGACCTATCCGTGTATATGAGAAAAATGATTTTTATTATAAAGACGGAAAGTATTTCCTGAATGGCAAAGAGATCCTGGAATATACTTTTAAAATGGATTATTACTGGATGATGGGTGATAACCGCCACCAGTCTCAGGATTCAAGGTTCTGGGGTTTTGTACCCGAAGACAGGATCGTTGGTAAAGCCTGGATGATCTGGTTCAGTTGGGATGGGGGACCCCGGTGGAAGCGGTTGTTCCATATAATAAAATAAACTAACTTTAAATGCCCTTGATCGTTATCAGGGGCATTCTTGTCTTTAATTGAATCTTAAAAAATGAAGGAAAATACATTTGAATTCCAGTACGAAGTATATGATAATGTGAATGAATTGAATGCACAGGATGCCTGGTTGTTGAATGAAGCCCGGTCGGTTACGGAAAATGCCTATGCGCCTTATTCTAATTTTCATGTCGGCGCTGTTGCCATCCTGGCTAATGGAGAAATTGTGGCGGGCACCAACCAGGAAAATGCCTCTTACCCTGTGGGAATCTGTGCGGAAAGGGTCTTGTTAGGAACTGTTGCCACACAACATCCCAATATAGAAATTCAAAGTATAGCTATCAGTTATAACAGCGATACGGTAAAAAGTGATCACCCGATTTCTCCCTGCGGGATGTGCAGGCAGGCTTTATCAGAATATGAAACAAGAATGAAGAAACCCATCAGGTTGATACTCGGCGGTCAGGAGGGAAAGATCTACATAATAAAAAGCGCTGGTCTATTATTGCCCTTTGCGTTTACAAAAAAAGAGTTGAGTTGATAACAACAATTACTCACGGGCATACGGGGTTTTGTTAAAACAAAGTCTGTACACCATGCGCCATTTTTGCTTCCAGTTCCAACAGCCATTTCTTACGCCAAAGACCGCCGGCATATCCTACCAGGTCTTTGTTTGAACCAATGACCCTGTGACAGGGAACGATGATAGCAATATTATTTTTCCCATTGGCATTCGCAACCGCCCGGGTGGCTTTTGTATCACCGGTTTTACGGGCCAGCTCAAGATAACTGATCGTTTTACCAAAGGGAATTTGTGTCAGCAGGCTCCAGACATTCTGTTGAAAAGGAGTGCCCGTTTGATGTAAGGGCAGCTCAAATATTCTTCTTTGTCCGTTGAAATATTGGATCAATTGTTCAACACAGTTGATGAGCATAGGAGGCAGATGTTTTTTATTCCCTTCAGCTTTTTGAGATGTATCATGAAAGGATACTTCACTGATATAGTCGTTTGTTCCTGTAATTTTCAACAGGCCAACAGGAGCATGGTAATATGTCGTATATGATTCGGTCATGTTCAGCCAATCTTCATTCCGTTTTTTACGGGAATGGCGGGCTGCAATAAAATTACGTCTTTGTTTTCATCATATACACCGAGAACCAGGCATTCACTGATGAAATCAGCAATCTGTTTGGGTGGGAAATTGACAATGGCTACTACCTGCCGGTTCAGCAGATCTTCTTTTGAATAGTGTGCGGTAATCTGTGCAGAGGACCTTTTAATACCTGTCCCGCTACCAAAGTCTATGGTGAGCTGGTAAGCTGGTTTCCGGGCTTTGGGGAAATCGTTTACTTCGGTGACAGTCCCGATCCGCATATCTATTTTTTCAAAATCATCCCAATTGATGGTCATCTTGCAATTTTAATGTAAACTTGATGAAAATTAATAACAATGACTCCAGTAAAAAAAGGCAGCACTCTTTCCAGGAGAAGTTTTGTCCGCAATTCAGCTATAATAGGTGCTGGGTTCTTTATTGTTCCCCGTCATGTATTAGGCCGTGGATTTATTGCGCCCAGTGATAAGCTGAACATTGCAGGTATTGGTGCCGGCGGAAAAGGAGAAAGTGACCTGGCTTCATTTGCCAAAAGCCCCTATGTAAATATTGTGGCATTGTGTGATGTGGATGACCGGCAGGCCGTCAATTCCCGCAAAAAATTTGATAAAGCCACCTATTATAAGGATTTCAGGGAAATGCTGGCAAAAGAAAATAATACGATTGATGCCTGCAGCATTTCAACACCGGATAACACGCATGCTGTTGCCACATTGGCTGCCATGCAATTGGGAAAACATGTTTATACCCAAAAACCTTTGACCCATGATATCTATGAGGCAAGAATTCTAACCCAGGCGGCAACAAAATATAGAGTAGTGACTCAAATGGGCAACCAGGGCGGCTCAGGTGATGGTGTTAGAAAGGCAAAAGAAATGGTGGATGCAGGTATGATCGGAAAAGTGATCGAGGCACATGCCTGGACTAACAGGCCAGTTTGGCCGCAGGGTATACCAACACCTACCGGCAAATTTGACGTTCCAAAAGAATTAGACTGGAACTTATGGTTAGGGCCGGCAAAACAAATTGATTTTAATCCTGCCTACTTACCCTTCAACTGGCGGGGTTGGTGGGCTTTTGGTACTGGTGCCCTGGGTGACATGGCCTGTCATATTATGGATCCTATTTACAGGATATTGCCCATTCTATATCCCGACTCTGCCGAATGCAGTGTAAGCAATGTATGGAAGAATATGTGGTCTGAAGGAAATTATACCGAGAGTTGCCCGCCATCCTCCATTATACATTTAACTTATCCAAGAACTGATGGAAGAGGTACTATCAAAGTATCCTGGCATGACGGTGGTTTATTACCTGAAAGACCGCATGAATTACTGCCTGAAGAAGCTTTTGGAAACTGGGATGGTGGTGTACTCTTAATCGGCCGGAAAGGAAAACTATTGCTGGATTGTTATGGAGAAAACCCAAGATTACTTCCTACCAGGCTGATGACTGAAAAAACGATGCCTAAAGAAAAGCTTAAGCGGGTTCCTGAAGGCCATTACCTGCAATGGGTGAATGCCTGCATCGCCGGTTATGATAATGCCATTACCAGTTCGCCCTTTTCGTATGCAGGACCTTTTACAGAAAGTATTTTAATGGGTAACCTGGCTATCCGAAGCTGGATGATGAAAAATCCGAATCTTAAAGGATGGGATGATAAATACCTGGGTCGCAAAAAATTACTATGGGATGCAAAGACTATGAAGGTCACGAATTTTGATGAAGCCAACCAGTTTGTTAGAAGAGAATACCGGGAAGGCTGGCGTTTGGAACTGTAAGCTGAATCTTATTCCAGCAGTTTCATCAGGGCAGCTAATTCAGATTGTTTGTATTTATCTTTTTCTGTGTCAAAGCACTTACTGAATTCTTCCAGCAGTTGCTGTATCACCTGTTTATTTTTCTGTGGTTTGAAATAAGAACCAACCGGGGGGACAGCAATTCGTTTGAAATAATTATCGACATCCTGCTGGCTGAATATCTGGCCGGATGTGGGATCAATAAAAAAATCAATTTTATGAACCGGGTTGGGAAGGCTCTCATCCGAATAACCCGGCTTGAAATAGGCGATGATAAACTGCTTGGGAATATTGATGGCCCGTACGGGGATATCCAGCAATTCACACAACACTAAATAAAGTATTCCGTTACTGATCTGGTTGCCTCTTTTTGCTTCCAGCGTTTTATGCAGGAGGAATTCATTCGGTTCCTTATAATTTGTTTCACCGCCTTTTAAACCATAATAACTGTATAAAATACTGGTAACAATATTAATTTGTTCAAGGGGCGTGAGATAATTATTCAACTCAAGCCAGATATTACGTCTCACTTTTTCAATCTCCTGTAATACAGGGGTTGTGGAAACCTCCGGGTATTGAAACTTACCGGCCAGCAAGGCTCCCAGCATCAGATCGTGATGACCGGAAATACTCCATTGACGAAAATCTTCGGATAGATCTGTGAAGTGAAGACGGTGAATCAACAACTCAATCCGGGTCTGTATTTCCTCATTGGGAGTCGTTTCCCAAAGATGTTCCAGGTTGGGGATAATATTTTTGCCATAATCAATAATCTTATTCGACACTAATCCAAACACTTCTTCATCAGGATCGTCAATTAAGGTAAACAGGGCAGATATTTCTTTATTTGTTTCCATGGTGGTGATTATTACACAAGATCATTACTGCTGTTGATATAAAACAGTTAAACTTTTCCACAGGTGGGGATAGCGGCAGGTTAGTAGTTTGAAAGATTATTTATGGGAGGTTCTTTATCATCATTTTTCATTCTCTTTAGAGAATACTTTAAGTTTGAGGAATGAAAAGAACAATACTGTTTCCTTTATTTTTTTTTCTCCTCCCGGTTTGGGCAATCTCCCAGGTTAATGATTTGTTCAAAATGAGGAAAGACAGTACGGGTTTTGAATTAACCCTGAAAGGAGCTTCACACCTGGCATCCCTTCCATTGAAATGTATTACCCAGGAGTTCCCCAATAAAACCAGTCATACTTCCAATTCAGACAGTGATCATGTGCTGATGCCGAAACAATTGCACCCAACATTCTATGGCTGTTTCGACTGGCATTCTTCGGTTCATGGGCATTGGATGTTAATCCGGTTGTTAAAGCAATTCCCATCGATGTCCGAAGCAAATGAAATCAGAGCTGCACTTAATAAAACAATTACTCAGGAAAATATTATCAAAGAAGTTAACTATTTCAGCATGCCGCTCACCGCTTCCTGGGAAAGAACCTATGGCTGGGCATGGATATTAAAGTTGGATGAAGAATTGTTTAGCTGGAATGACCCTGATGCCAAACGTTGGCATGCGGCCTTGCAACCTTTAACACAAAAGATCATTGACTTGTGGACAAAATTTTTACCGCGACAAACTTATCCGAACCGAACAGGTGTGCATCCCAATACAGCCTTCGGGTTGGTCTTTGCACTGGATTATGCCCGAACCGAGAAAAACAGTGTATTTGAAAAAGCGATTATGGTTGCTGCAAAAAATCTTTTCATTAAGGATAAAAATGCACCGGCAACCTGGGAGCCTAATGGTTCTGATTTTTTATCACCTTGTCTTGAAGAAGCGGATCTGATGCGAAAAGTTTTGTCACCCAAAGAATTTATGGCCTGGTTTAATCAATTCCTCACATTACAAAGTTTGAATCATCTGACAATCCTGCCTGTTGTTTCCGACAGAACGGATTTACAGATTGTGCATCTTGACGGATTATCCTTCAGCCGAAGCTGGTGTATGAAAGGGTTGGCTTCCGTTTTGTCTCCCAATGATGCAAGAAGGAAAATACTACGCCGTTCTGCTCTCAACCATCTTTCAAGGGCATTGCCACATGTAGTAAGCGGGGAATACGGGGGAGAACACTGGTTGGCCAGTTTTGCAGTATATGCGTTGTTGAATTAGTATGAAGTTAAGAGTGTTGAGTTTCGGGTTGCGAGAAAATCCCTGACTCTTCAGGAGTCTAACAAGGAACTCAAAACTATGAACTCACATCTTTCTAGCTACAACCATCCAATCCCAGGGTTTAGGATCTTTCAGCCATTTTGGTGGGTTGATAAATTCTGTATCCCAGTCGTATTCTATTTTCTGAAAATCTTCGGCACCAAACCCTTCGTTGGCTAAAAGTAATTGCAATTCTTCTTTCAGGTAATGTTTGTGAGGGACCTCATCAATATCCGCATTGCCCTTTCTTATATTATTCCATTTACGGATCGCTTCTTTTGCAATTTTGGTTTCCGGGAACAGGCTTTTATCAATCTTATGTTGTTGTTGAATGACACTGGTAAACAGCCAGGATTCCAGTGAGGGTATAGTAATGACAATCCGGCCGCCTTTCTTAACACAGGCTGATAAGGATTGAAAAAAAATGGTCCGGTCCTTCAAAGAAGGCGTGAGGATCGCATTAATACAAATACCAAAATCACATTTAGGCACTTTAGTTGCTTTCCCACTCATATCTGCACGCAGGTATTGTACGTTTTTATATTGAGGGTATAGTTGTTTGGCGATTTGCAGGTTCCTGTTGGAAATATCTACAGCAACCACTTTTTTAAAAGCAGGAGCGAGTACGGGCAGCCATTTGCCAATGGCACAACCGATATCCATGACTGTTTTATTTTTCGAAGCATATTTTTTTATGACCGAACGTATCAGGGCTTTCTTATCATTATGCAGGACATCGAAGATTTCGTCGTTATACGATAGGGCCATTTTTTCCCAGTAAGACCTCTTCATGAATCAGCAGCATTTAAAAGTATAAATATTATTTTTTCTTTTTTGCGGCCTTTTTCTTGACGGTAGCTGCTTTCTTCTTCGGTGCGGCTTTCTTCTTTCCGAATGCATTCGGCACCTGCGCAGCTATCATTGTCTTAATATCTTCCAGTGGAATAAGCGCCGCTTCATCTCCTGTATATTTTGTACCATCCGCTTTCAGGCTCAGCTTCAATATTTTTTTATTAAACTTTAAAACAGGACCCCATCGGGCATTCTCCACGGATATTTTTTCATCCGGCCAGCGTTGTATATACCGGTTGGCTTCTTTCTTTACTTTGGCATCCAGGAGTTCATCCATTTCTGCCTGGGTCAGGTGGTCAAAGTCATATCTTCTCGGCACATTAACAAACATACCATCCCATTTGATATACGGACCAAATCTTCCTTTCCCTTTGGTTATGGGTTTCTGATCATAAGTACCCACAGGGGCATCAGCAATTTGTTTTTGTTTAATATGCTGAACTGCGGTTTCCAGATCCACGGTGGAAAGATCCGTTCCTTTAGGCAGGGAAATAAATTCATCCCCCCATTTTACATAGGGGCCGAAGCGGCCTACATTCACCGAAACTTCTTTTTCTTCGTACAGTCCCATGGATCCCTGTGCACCAAACAAATTCATCGCTTCTTCATAAGTGATCGTTTCTATACTTTGCCCGGTAGGTACTTTTGCAAAACGCGGTTTTTCTGTATCATCCGCAACACCTATTTGTATCATGGCACCATAGCGGCCCATCCTGGCTACAACCGGTTTGCCACTTTCCGGGTCTACACCCAACACCCGTTCCCCTTTAATGCGTTCAGCATTTTCGATGGTATTCTCCACATCTTTTTTAAAAGGGATATAAAACTCATCAATTACTTTATTCCACTTCATCTTTCCTTCCGCTACTTCATCAAATTCTTCTTCAATCCGGGCCGTGAAGCTGTAATCCATGATGTTGTCGAAATATTGTTTCAGAAAATCAGTCACTACCAGTCCTAAATCAGACGGAAATAGTTTTGATTTCTCAGCACCGGTATTTTCCTGTTCCATTATTTTGCTCACCTGATCCTTCTTTAATTTGAAAACACGGAAATCACGGCGGGTACCTTCTTTATCTCTTTTTTCTACATAACCTCTTTTTAAAATAGTAGAGATAGTTGGCGCATAAGTAGAAGGACGACCAATGCCCAATTCTTCTAATTTTTTAACAAGAGAAGCTTCTGTATAGCGGGGTAGGGGGCGACTAAATCGTTCTGTTGCATTCATTTCTTTCAGTGGTAAATTCTGACCGACCGTTAATGGCGGCAGCATACCTTCATTAGCTTCTTCTTCCAGTTCATCATCATCTTTATCTTCCCGGTAAACTTTTAAGAAGCCATCAAATTTTAAAACTTCACCGGATGCCGTCAGTTCTTCCCTGTTCGTTGAGATTTCAATTTTCGCAATAGTTTTTTCCAGTTCTGCATCAGCCATCTGGCAGGCCATGGTTCTTTTCCAGATCAATTCATACAATCTGGCCCATTCCAGTTCCGGGATGGACGAATTGCTGGTATACGTCGGCCTGATAGCTTCGTGAGCCTCCTGGGCACTTTCATTTTTATTTTTGAATTTCCGGAACTGGTGATACTTTTCTCCATACATATTTTTCACGGTATTGGTAATATCACCGAGTGCTGTATTACTCAGGTTCACACTATCGGTACGCATATAAGTGATATATCCGTTTTCATATAGCCGTTGTGCTATCTGCATGGTCCTGGCAACACCATATCCTAATTTTCTCGAAGCTTCCTGTTGCAAGGTAGAGGTTGTAAATGGTGGGGCAGGGGAACGTTTGCCGGGCTTAACCTGTATATCATTAACCGAATAAGAAGCACCGATACAACTTTTCAAAAATGCTTCTGCATCCTGCGCGGCATTTTGTTTTTTCCCTTCTGCAGCAAATGTTACCGGTTTATCAGAAACATCTTTGGCAGTAAATAAACCTTCAATTTTGAAAGTACTTACAGCGGTAAATGCATTGATTTCTCTTTCTCTTTCGGCAATGATTCTTACGGCAACACTTTGCACCCGGCCTGCACTCAGGTTGTTCCGCATGCTCATTTTGCGCCAGAGTACCGGGCTAAGTTCAAATCCCACAATCCGGTCCAGTATCCGCCGGGCCTGCTGGGCCATTACCAGGTTCATATCCAATAACCGGGGGTTCTGAACTGCGGATTGAATCGCCGATTTGGTAATTTCATGAAAAACGATTCGTTTGGTCTTTTTTGGATCAAGACCCAGCACTTCACACAAATGCCAGCTGATGGCTTCCCCCTCCCGGTCCTCATCCGTTGCCAGCCAGACTTCGCCGGATTTTTTGGCCAGGGCTTTCAGGTCATTCACCACTTTTTGCTTGTCTTCCGGTACTATATAACGGGGTTCGAAATTTTTCTCCAAATCGATACCCATACCGGCTTTCTCAAGGTCACGGATATGGCCAAAACAACTCTTAACCTGGAAATCGCTTCCCAGTATTTTCTCGATTGTTTTCGCCTTCGCAGGGCTCTCTACTATCAATAAATTTTTCGCCATAAAGGATACTATATTATATCACAAAACCGCTTTTCAGCGGCCGCAAGGTAGGACAAGGATAATAAATTTTTCGGGAAATCAAATTTTATCATGTGACAGATGATTCATAACAGGACCTAAACAGGGAGTATATCCGCCGTATTTCAACTATAATTTTGATCTGAAAAAGCCGGCAATCCGTTCGGCCCAACGTTTATATTCCTTGCCCGAAGGATGAAGACCGTCACCGGCTAACAGGGTATTATCATTTACGGCTTCCCTTGTCCAGGGAGTGATATCCAGGTAATATACATTATATAATACAGCAATTTGTTTGTTGGCTGCATTATAAGCATCAATTTCTCTTGCAATCTGTGCTCTATCCCGTCCACTGGCAAAAGGAGTAACACCCCAATCCGGTATTGAAAGAACAACAACCCGGTCAGCCTTATCGCCTGCAAAATGAATGGCTTTTTTCAACAACTCTTCAAATGCTATCTTGTAACTATCAACCGGGAGACCACGATACTGGTTATTGACTCCTATTAATAAGGAAACAAAATCATAGGAGTTAAGTAATGGATTGGCACTATTTGCCTCTACAATTCCGCTTTCCAGTTCATCGGTTGTCCACCCCGTTTTGGCAATGATCCGTGCCGGAAGAAAAGGACTGGCATTATTGAGCAATGAATTTACCACCTGGCTGGGAAAATTATCAGCAGCTGGAACACTTTCTCCAATGGTATAAGAATCGCCCAAAGCGAGGTAATTATATTTTTTTTCTACGACAGGTGTAGGGGTCATATTAGTTACAAGTTCTTTTTTACTACAGGAACTGCTGCTACATGTAAAGAAAAACAATATTGCTAAAACGCGTTTCATAAAAATTCAACAATTGAATTGACCACTTTGTTGTCCCGGTAGATCCGGCGATGTCCCAATCCCCGGGTAATTATGAATTCAATATTCGGATAGTTTTCTGATTTTACCTTCAGTACATCGCTAAGCGGGGTGATCTCATCCCCTTCATCATGGATCCAGAGCACTTTTGCCCGGATATGCTTCATGGCTCTTCTGATGGAATACCAGTCGGAACTGACACCCCCGGTTCTTAAGATAATTTTTTCAAATTCAGAACGTAAAGCGGGGTCTAATTGCAGGAAACGGAAGAAAATATCCACCGCTGAACTGGTTTCAGTTGCCGGGGCTATTAATACCAGGCGATAATCGGGCGTGTGGCTGATCTCTTCCAGGGCAAGACTTACGGCCAACCCTCCGAATGAATGGGCCATATACGATTGGACAGGACCGTATTTTTTATTTATTTCCAGTATGGTTCTTTTATATAAGGGGGCATTGATTCTTTTGCCGCCACTTCTTCCATGGGCAGGAGCATCAAAAGCCAGCACTTCATATCCTTTTTTGATTAATAACCTGGCATATCGTTCAAAATTGGTAACGGATGATTCAAAGCCATGAAGAATTAACACTTTTCTTTCTGCGGGGTGGTTCCAGCGCCAACCATGCACCAAATGGCCGTCCAGCCTGAAGTGCAATGATTCGCCCTCTTCAAATATTTTTGGCAATGGCTTTATGTTTCTCCTTTGAGGCGTACAAAAGAGTTCAAAAGCCTTTTCGGCGGCTTTCTTTTTGGAGATGGCAGCGAGAAGTTTGAATTTTGTTCTGATATAGCTGATGGCAAAACGATGCGATAACTTCATACAACGCAAAAATAGGGTGTACTTTTACACAGTAGTGAATATTATCATTTCCCTTTAGAGGAATCAAATTTTTAATGATAAAGAAAATAAATTGGGGACGGGATTTATGGATATTGTAATAATTGGTTCAGGCAATGTGGCGGCTGTTCTTGGAAGAAAATTCAAAGCGGCCGGGCATACGATTTTGCAGGTAGTGTCCCGGAATTCTAAAATGGCCAGTGCTTTGGCTTATGAATGGGATACGGTATCTACCAATTATAAAAGTCAGACAAACAAAAAAGCGGACGTTTATATTATTGCCGTTTCTGACGAAGCGATCGATGATATAACGATAGACTTCCGGTTGCCCGGTAAAATAGTAGCCCATACTGCTGCTTCAGTACCCAAAGAAGTATTGAAAAATGTGAGCGAGCATTACGGGGTTTTTTATCCATTACAAAGCCTGAAGAAGGATATGACCACCATACCCAATATGCCCATATTCTTTGATGGCAGTGATGAAAAAACAAAAAAAGTACTGGAACAACTGGCCCTTTCCATTTCTCCCGGAAAAGTGGTGGAGGCAGGGGATGATGCAAGACTGAAATTACATGTGGCTGCGGTCGTGGTCAGTAATTTTGTAAATCATTTGTATTCTTTAGCAGAAGACTATTGCCGGAAAGAAGGCCTTGATTTTAAACAATTGCTGCCGCTTATAGAAGAAACGGCATCAAGAATAAAAAATATATCCCCGCAACAGGCTCAAACCGGCCCTGCTATCCGGCATGACAGCGAAACCATCCACAAGCACCTGGAAATACTGAAAACGCACCCGCAGCTGAAAAATCTGTACGTGTTACTTACTGAAAGTATTCAGCAGGCAACCTGATGTTTTCCCGAACAAGTAAATGCTTTCCTTGTTTTACTATTAATTTTGTGCCCTGAAACGAAAACCGGGAAGTGCCTATGTATACTATAAAATTCAACTTTGAACAGAAAGGACTGGAACCGATAACTCTGCAGAATATTGAAGCAGGTCAATCGCTGCTGGAAGTTGCTTTAAATAATGATATTGAACTGCACCATAATTGCGGAGGCGTTTGTGCCTGCAGCACCTGTCACTTGTATGTAGATCGCGGCGCAGGTTTTCTGGAAGAATTAAGTGACAAGGAAGAAGATTTTATTGACCGGGCTGTGAGTCCCAGGCTAAGTTCCCGTTTAGGGTGTCAATGCCTGTTGAATGAAGGAAGTGGTGAAGTAGAAGTAACTTTACCTGATCAAACACAATTTTTAGGGGAATAAAATAATTGTGAAATCTGAAAACGTATCCGGGATTCAGTATTGAATCTTTTTTATTTTTCTCGATTTCACACTTTCAAATTTCAAATTATGGCACATTTTGAACCACCCATAAACTGGGCCGACCATGAAGACATAGCACAGAAACTGTACGAGCGTTTTGGTGATGAATTTACAGAAGGCAAAATTTACCGGATCCGCTTTACTGATTTGCTGGAATGGATTTTACAGATTCCGGGATTTACCGGGCTGAGAGAACAAAGTACCGAAGGACACCTGGAAATGATACAGAGTGCCTGGGTGTACGAATGGCGGGATAATCAACCCGCTTCTGGGAAAGGGGAATAAATAGAGTTATATTTTTGTGATGAGTTTGATTTGTTTTACTAAACTATAAAATACTCCGCCTGAGGCGTAGAATGCAGCATGAATGTTCTCGAACTTTTCAAGAAGATTACGACTTTCATCTTTGATGTGGATGGCGTATTGACCGATGGGACAGTGCTGGTTCTTGACAACGGGCTGCAGGCCCGGCGTATGAATATTAAAGATGGGTTTGCATTGCAAATGGCCATTAAAAACGGATACCGGGTACTGATCGTTTCGGGGGGCCATTCACCCCAGGTAACAAACCGGTTAGAAAAACTGGGGATAACGGATGTACATATGTCCGTGGCCGATAAGAAAGGATTTATTACCGCTTATCTCTTCGAAAATAAATTATTGGCAGAAGAGGTACTATACATGGCGGATGATTTGCCTGACTTACCTGCTTTGTCCATTGTTGGGTTGCCCTGTTGCCCGGCTGATGCAGTGCATGAAGTAAAAGAATCCGTTAAATATATTTCACACCTGAATGGTGGCTTTGCCTGTGTTAGGGATGTAATTGAAAAAGTGCTGAAACTGAATGACCATTGGGCCTACCGCGATGATGTAGCTTCGAAGTAACCGCAGCCGGTTCATTATTTTCTTTTTATCTTTCCCTAAATTTTATCCATGAGATTGATTGCAGCCTTTTTAAAGCTGGTACGACTTCCCAATCTCTTTTTTATGGCACTGACCCAGGTGCTTTTCCAGTTCTGTATTTATCATACCCTTTATAAAGACCAGATTCCGGCCGGTGACGGGGTACGGTTTGTTTTATTGGTATTGGCTTCCTTATTTATCGCTGCAGCCGGGTATATCATCAATGATTATTTTGATATAAATATCGATGAAGTAAATAAACCCGGTAAAATGGTTGTGGATAAGATCATTCACCGCCGCTGGGCCATTGCCTGGCATTTTATGCTGAGTTCATCTGGAATTATTCTGACCCTATTGGCTTTACCTTTTTTAAAGCACTGGTATTTAATTCTGGCTAATATCCTTTGTGTGGTGCTACTGTGGTTTTATTCCACCAATTTTAAAAAGAGTTTATTGACCGGTAACCTGGTTATCTCACTTTTAACTGCCTGGACGATCCTGATCATCTTTTTTTCAAAATTTAATTTAGCGGATGCCATAGGGACAGGACATCCCGGCAATTCCAAATTCTTCAGGCTGGCGCTTCTGTATGCAGGATTTGCTTTTATCATTTCTTTGATCCGGGAAGCTATTAAAGACATGGAAGATATGCCTGGAGATGCCAGGTATGGATGCCGTACCATGCCGGTCGTGTGGGGCGTAAATGTTACCAAAGTATATGTTGCAGTATGGTTGATTGTTTTAATGGCGGTGCTGGTCATTTTACAGGTATATGTTTTGCAATTCAACTGGTGGCTGGCGATTGCTTATAGTGTTCCGGCAATTATTTTCCCTCTCGGAATCATTTTATTCAAACTAAGAAAAAGCGAAACCACCGGACAATTTCACCGGTTGAGCATCCTGACAAAGCTGGTAATGCTTACCGGGATTCTATCCATGATATTTTTTTATTACTATCTATGAACAAAATAATTCTCGCTTCGCAATCTCCCCGCCGTAAACAGTTGCTTGAATGGGCAGAAGTGCCTTTTGAAATCGATGTGAAGGAAACGGATGAACGTTTTCCTCCCGGATTGACCCCAGAAGAAATAGCCATTTACATTGCCAGAAACAAAGCTATTGCGGTGCAGATACAACGCAGCACTGACCAGGTGGTATTAGCTGCTGATACGATCGTGGTACTGGGCGAAAATATCATAGGCAAGCCCGTTCACCGGGAAGATGCCGTAAGCATTTTGCTGGCATTGTCGGGTGAAAAACATAAGGTGATCACAGGGGTTGTTATTCGTAAAGGAGATCAGGAAATTGCCTTTGCCGACACAACTGAAGTTGAATTTCATAACATTTCCGTTACTGAAATCGAATTCTATGTTGACAAATATAAACCCTACGACAAAGCCGGAGCATATGCCATACAGGAATGGATCGGCGTTGTGGGAATAAAATCTATCCACGGCGACTTTTATAATGTCATGGGATTGCCCGTAAGCCGGGTAGTGAGGGAATTAGCACGACTTAATAGTTAAGAAGAATTACCGGTAAGTGGTATTGTCATTTTCTGCTGACTTTACTAACTTGATTCGCTAACGTAAGAATCCTGCAATGACCGAACGGCTGCTGCATTTTATATGGCAATTTCAATATTTCAATAAAGGTGAACTTGCTACAACGGATGGTGAAACGGTTCAGGTTCTATTCCCGGGTCAATACAATACGAACCAGGGTCCTGATTTCTCCGATGCAAAGATTAGGATTGGCAAAACCACCTGGGCAGGAACAGTGGAACTGCACATAAAAACAACTGATTGGGCAAAACATAATCATCAACTTGATAAAAATTATAATAATGTAATCCTGCATGTGGTTTGGGAAGATGATAGTGGCCTTAAGCCAACAGCAATAAGATATGTTCCGGATAAAAAACTAGAGCCAGGAACTGTTGTCCCGATTTTGGAATTAAAGGACCGGGTGTCAAAAATATTATTGCAGCGATATGAAGAATGGATGAATTCCGGTTCATTTATTCCCTGTGAGAAAACCATCCATAGGGTCGGGGAGTTAACCTGGAATAGCTGGAAGGACCGGTTGTTGATAGAACGGCTGCTGCGAAAAGCCCGGATTATTGAAAATTATTTAACGCATAATAAACATCATTGGGAAGAAATATTCTGGTGGATGCTTTCCAGAAATTTCGGCATGAAAGTAAATGCCGATGCCTTTGAGGCTATGGCTAAGTCAATACCAATAATTGTATTAGCGAAACATAAAAACCAGTTACACCAGGTAGAAGCATTATTATTGGGACAGGCTGGTTTGCTGGAAGGGAAGTTTACTGATGACTACCCGGTCATTCTGCAAAAAGAATATAAATTCTATAAAAATAAATATCAATTAAAACCAACAAATAGCACCGTTTTCTTTCTCAGGATGCGACCAGGAAATTTTCCGACCATCCGGTTGGCTCAATTGGCGATGCTGGTCCATCAGTCCACGCATTTATTCTCAAAAATTAAAGAAGCCAATAGTATAAAAGATATTAAAGAATGGTTTGATGTAACGGCCAATGATTACTGGCATTATCATTACCGCTTTGATGAAACAGCTTCTTTTAAAAAGAAAACGCTGGGTGCTGCCATAATCGATAATATTATCATCAACACGGTTGCTCCTTTTTTATTCGCTTATGGTAATTATCACAATGAACATACCTATAAAGAGAAAGCATTGAAATGGCTGGAGAAAATTTCCGCTGAAAATAACCACATCACAAAAGGGTTTCAGAAACTGGGAGCTAAAAATATAAATGCGATTGATTCGCAGTCATTACTTGAATTGAAGAATGAATATTGTAATACAAAGAGATGTCTTGAATGCGGGGTTGGTTATGTCCTGTTAAAAACTTAGCTCCAGCCACCCCAATCCACCTTCACCTCAATATCAGGATGAATACTTTTCATCACTGGGCAGGTATTACCCGTATTTTTCAAAATAATCTTATCCTTCTCATCTATATCTTTTAGTGTATCAGGTATGTGAAAAGTCAATTCTATACCCCCCACCCGGCGGGGGTCAGGCTTCATAATTTTCAGTACATCGATCTTTACATCGTTCAGGTCAAAGCCCATCGTCCGCGCTTTGATACCCATAACAGTAATCATACAGGTAGCCAGGCTGGTTGCCATCAGGTCAGTCGGGGAGAATCGTTCCCCTTTTCCATTATTATCTGTCGGCGCATCTGTTTCAAAATAATTACCGCTTTTAAGGTGGGTACAGGTGGTTCGTAAATCGCCATTATAAACTACGGTGGAAGTCATTATCAATATTTTGCCCTAAATTTACGTTATTAAGTAGGAGTAAAAAGTTGATTAATAGGAAGCCGGTAAAAGGCATGCTCTTTAACGCTTTTTCTCATTTAATCTGTCAGCTAAAAAGTATCTCCGTGAAGAAACTAAGCCTCACTGTATTATTATCCATGATTGTTGTTGTAATAACTGCACAGGATACCACCAGTCGCAAATCCCCGAAAGACGATAAAAAAAATTCCCGCCGTCAAAAGGTGAGTAACCTGATAAAACAGGCGGAGGAAGGTTTGCTGATCTACCAGAAGCAAAGTGTATTTGGTATTCAGGGCCGGACAAATGGGTATGGTGTTTTTTATGAGCTTGGGCGGATGAAGACCAATCGTAAAACAGCTATTTACCGGATTGATATTACGGAAATCAAACACCTGAAAGAAGAAAAATCGTCCACGGGCGGAATTTTCTTTGGCAACCCTTTTATTTATGGGAAGATTAATAATTTTTACCAGGTTACTTTGGGTTTTGGTCAACAACATATCCTCGGACAAAAAGGCAATAAGAATGGTGTAGCTGTTTCAGTAGTGGGCAATGCGGGTCTGGCTTTGGGCTTACTAAGGCCTTATTACCTCGAAATACTGGACCCGGTTGGGGGCACTAATAAAACCATCAAGTATTCTGAAGCTGACAGGCTTATATTTTTAGACGGGCCATCCATTGTTGGCTCGGCAGGATTTGGAAAAGGCTGGAATGAGTTAAAAGTCAAACCGGGTGGGTTTGCAAAAACGGCACTTCGGTTTGATTATGGAAGGTTTAATGAAGTTGTTTCAGGTATAGAGATTGGGCTTAGCGTAGAATTTTATGGTTCCAAAATACCCATAATGGCAGATCAGAAAGAAAAACAGATGTTCTTCCAGGGATACATCGCGCTCTTGTTTGGAAGGCGTAAATAATGACCGTATTTTTGCCGGATGATTGAACTTCCCGTCGTTCCGGAAATCAGCGAGAAGGAAAATAGAATTAAAAAACCTGATTGGCTCCGGGTCAAACTTCCCATTGGCGAAAGCTATAAGCATGTCCGCACGCTTGTGGACAATCATAAACTTCATACAATTTGCGAAAGCGGTAACTGTCCCAATATGGGAGAATGCTGGGGAGCCGGAACGGCCACTTTTATGATCCTGGGTAATGTGTGTACAAGGAGTTGCGGGTTTTGTTCTGTTGCAACCGGTAAACCTGAAGAAATAGATTGGGATGAGCCGCAGCGGGTAGCTGAAGCCATTTACCTGATGAAAGTAAAACATGCCGTCATTACTTCTGTTGACCGGGATGAATTGAACGATGGAGGCTCTGTCATCTGGAACAATACGATCAAAGCCGTTAAAGCCTTAAACCCCGGTACAACGCTGGAAACATTAATACCGGATTTCAAAGGAAATAAAGAGGATATACAAAGAGTGATCGACGCAGCTCCGGAAGTGGTAAGCCATAATATCGAAACCGTAGAAAGATTAACCCGGCAAGTACGTATTCAAGCTAAGTACTGGAGAAGTATGGAAGTGATCCGGACATTAAAAGCCGGAGGGATGAGAACCAAGAGTGGCATCATGCTGGGTCTTGGAGAGGAAAAAGAAGAAGTGATTCAAACAATGAAAGACCTGCAGGCTTATGGTTGTGATGTGGTAACGATTGGTCAATACCTGCAACCAACCAAAAAACATTTATCTGTCAATCGCTTTGTACACCCCGATGAATTTGCTGAATACCGGGAGATTGGTTACAGTCTTGGGTTGGATTATGTTGAAAGCGGTCCATTAGTTCGTTCTTCTTATCATAGCGAACGGCATGTTATTGCTGGATTGGGAAGGAAGGAGTGGGAGAACAGTCCACAGTCCACAGTCCACAGTCAATAGTCCTTTTCATGAAAAAGTCTATTTCTATATCAGGATTGTTTTTTATCGCAGGAATTTTTATCGCTGATTTTTCTTTTGGCCAGCTTACCTGGCAGAATGTTGATTCATTATACCAGCCGTTACCTGCTTCTGTTCATATTTACAAAACCACAGATCTGCTGGATGGCAAACCCAATATGGCTTATTATGTGGAAGCAGATCTGAAAGACAAAAGATTGGATTTTACAGTTGACACAACGTATCATCGGCGATTAACACCTTTAAAATTTTACGAAAAAAATAACCAGCCTTTGCTGGTTGTAAATACAACATTTTTTTCATTTGCTACGAATCAGAATTTAAATGTGGTAATAAAAGACCGGAAACTGGTAGGTTATAACATTCATACCATAAATGGAAGAGGGAAGGATACGTTTACTTATCGGCACCCGTTAGGCAGTGCCATTGGAATTTCGAAAAAAAGAGTGGCTGATATAGCTTGGATATTTACGGATTCTTTATCGGTAATGCCCCTGGCTTCACAAAATGTCTGGGAGCCTTTTAAAGACTCTTTTTCAAAGATTACTTTTGATTACATTAATAAAAAAACTACTTTTTATCCGGTCCCTCATAAATCATCCATAAACTATCCCGCCTTTAATAAATGGAAAATGCAGACCGCCATTGGTGGTGGCCCTGTTCTTTTGCAATCTGGTGAAATACATATTTCAAATAATGAGGAACTGAAATTTGCCGGCAAAGCTATTGAGGACAAACATCCACGCACAGCCATGGGCTATACAAAAGATAACAAGCTTATCATTTTAGTTATCCAGGGAAGATTTCCTGGTATTGCCGAAGGAGCCACATTAACACAGGAAGCGCAGATTTTTAAAGACCTCGGCTGTTGGGAGGCACTTAATCTGGATGGTGGTGGCAGCAGTTGTTTACTGGTAAATGGAAAAGAAACGATCAAAGTTTCTGATGCAACCGGACAACGGCCGGTGCCGGCTGTATTCATTATAAAAAATAAATAAGTTTTCAGCACATTCTGATAGTCCCAACCAGGTAGTACGCACAACCCGAAACTCAAAACCCGTAACCACTTTATTACTCCCGCACTAAAGCACTTGCCCCCAATATGGCAGCATCGGCTTCTTTCAGATCGCTGTACAGAAGTTTTATTTTGTTTTTAAAAATCTGAATCAGGTTGTCTTCCATGGCCTTCCTTGTCGGGTTCATGATCAGATCACCCGCTTTAGTAAGACCTCCAAACAAGACGATCGCTTCCGGCGAAGAGAACATAACGAAATTCGCCAATGCTTCGCCCAGTATCTGTCCGGTAAATTCAAAAATATCATTGGCAATCTTATCACCTTTAATAGCACATTCATAAACAGATTGGCTGGTAAGATCATTAATTGAATAATCCCGAAGCTGGCTTTCCACATCAGGATTTTCAGCTAATAATTCCAAGGCTGTTTCTCTTACACCGGTTGCGGATGCATAAGATTCCAAGGTTCCCCTGATGCCGGTTCCTTTATGCATCCTTCCTCCGGGGCGGATAATAGTGTGACCTAATTCTCCCGCAAAACCATCGTGCCCCAAAACAATTTTTCCATCAATGACAATTCCACTGCCTACTCCGGTTCCTAAGGTAATGGTGATAAAGTGTTTCATGCCCCTGGCACAACCATACATCATTTCTCCCATAGCTGCTGCGTTAGCATCATTGGTCAGTTTTACCTGTAACCCAAATTTCTCCGACACCATTTTGGCAAAAGGAATGATACCTCTCCATTTCAGGTTGGCCGCGTATTCAATATTCCCGGTGTAATAATTGCCATTGGGTGCGCCGATGCCAATACCAGCAAAATTTTTCAAGCCACCGGCCTCATCAATCATCGGTTTCAGTTTGATGTATAGTTCATCAATAAAATCCTCCACACCTTCCGGCTCATTGGTGAGCAGCCTGTTTTGTTTTATAATTATACCCTGTTGATCAACGATACCAAACTTCGTGTTGGTGCCGCCTATGTCAATTCCAATTGCATATTTTGCCATACTTAATTTTTTAAAAAGGCCCTGTTAATCGCAGGGCCTTGAATTTGATGTAACTTTTTTAATGCCCTCCGCTTACTTCTGCATCATAATCTATTCCTTGTTTTTTTAATATCCCTTTTACGACAAAAGCAAACAAGGCCAGGTAGGCAAAACAAATCACTGCTACCAGGAATGATTGATGAATACCAATAATATCAGACAATTTACCCTGTATAGGAGGAATAATAGCACCCCCTAAAATCATCATTATTAAAAAGGCGGATCCCTGTGTGGTATATTTTCCAAGTCCTGCTATGGATAAAGCAAAGATGGATGGCCACATAATCGAGCAGGCAAGTCCTCCGCTAAGAAAAGCATATACAGCCACTTTCCCTTCTGTGAATAAACCGATCAGCATGGCAACGATACCCATGATGCTGAAAAGTAACAATGTTCTTGCAGGTTTATTTCCACTCAGGTAAAAAACGGCAATTTGCAAAGCCACACATACAACATACCAAAGCAGGGGCTTAACATCATATTTTGCCAGTGAGTTTACGCCCAATACAACACCAAAAGCTATCAGCGGAACAATAAAAGTTAAAAGCTGTTTGGTTTTACTTGAAAAATTAAATGCACTGATAGACCCGGCCCATCGTCCAATCATCAAACCTCCCCAATACATCGAAATAAACGGTGCCACCTGGGATGCCTGGTAGCCACCAAATTCCTTTCGTTTCAGCAATTCTCCCAGGTTACTTCCTATGGCCACTTCTACACCAACATAAACAAATATGGCCAGCATGCCGAGGACCAATTGTGGATATTTCATAGCACCCCAGCCATCTGATTTCTTTTTAGCGAGGGAATTGGCAAACAGCAAACCAATAACAATCACTCCTAAGGCTCCCATAAGCCAATACATTCTTTTTTTCTCCAGCGGATGTTTTACCGCATCCCTTGCTTCTGTTGTTTGTTTTAAAGTAACATCAGCAGCAGCAACCTGGGAAGCTAATTCTGGCTGGTTGGCTGACGAAGGTATTTTGGCCAATGAGTCAACCTGTTTTTGAACAACAGCGATTTCACTATTGAATGTTTCTATTTTCTTTGCAGCATCACTATTATAACTGCTGAAAACAGGAGCAAACATAGCAATCAGCAAACCTGTAATAATCAATAAGGAGCTTAATGCCTTATTGGCTTTTTCTGTTTTTTCTTCATTGATACCCGCAGGTACTTTTTTGGAAAATCCGAAAAGTGCCGCTGCCCCTATAAATAATAGCCCGACACAGGCATAAAGAATAATTACTTTGGACAGACCCAGTGCTTTAATCTTATCATCTGTTATAGCGGCTGTTGTACCAAATAAGGCAAAAGCCACCACCAGGGGCCCGATGGTTGTTCCGAAAGAATTAACAGCACCGCCAAGATTTACACGACTGTTACCTGTTGCAGGGTCACCCAATGAAATAGAAAATGGTTGTGCTGAAGTTTGCTGCAGGGAAAAGCCCAATGCCACAATAAAAAGCCCGGCCAGCATCCCGGCAAATGTATTGGCATTAACAGCTATAATCATGGCTACAGCCCCCAGCGCTGAAAATAATAAGCCATATACAATACTTTTTTTATAGCCCCATTTTCCCACTAGATCTTTCCCGCCAAATGCGCCATACCAAAAAAGGCCCAGGGCACCGATATAGTAAGCCAGATAGAAAGCAAAATCAATCAACTGGCTTTGAAACTGGTCCAGGTGAAAGTAGTTTTTACAGAAGGGTATAAATACACTGTTACCGGCAGCAATAAATCCCCAGAAAAAAAAGACAGTAACCAGGGTGCTTAAAGCTCCGTAATTGGTAGGTTGCTTGGGTTGACTCATAATAATTGTTCTTTTTTTTGTGGTGCTGAAAGTAATACAATTTTAATTGTAAGTAAAAAAACACTTGTTAGTATTCATGTTAGGGTGCAAAAAACTTTGAGAATTGGATTGGAGGATATTAAATGATGGTTCGGGGTCTCTATTTTCATGTTCTGATTATTTGCTTTTCAAAAAAACCTTAATTTCAACATTAATACGAATTCACTAATTTATTTTCATGGAAATAATTCATGTAGCAGCAGAATGTTACCCCATGGCAAAAGCCGGTGGCTTAGGTGATGTGGTGGGTGCTTTGCCAAAGTATCAGAATCAACTGGGTCATGTGGCGAAAGTGGTCATGCCCATGTACCGGACTAAATTTCTGTACGATAATCAATGGGAACTGGTACATGAAGGCAACCAGCATCTGGGTCAGCATTTTTTCCGCTACAGTGTTATTAAAGAAAAAACCAACAAGCTGGGGTTTGACCTCTACCTGGTAGATATTAACGGGTTGCTTGACCGGGAGAATATTTATGGCTATGATGATGATACGGAGCGATTTCTTTCTTTCCAGATCGCTGTTTGTGACTGGCTGAATAAATGGGAGCATACCCCTGATGTTATCCATTGTCATGACCATCATACCGGTCTGATTCCTTTTATGATAAAAAATTGTTTTGAGTTCAGGGAAAAACTCGCCGGAATTCCTACGGTATTTACAGTTCACAATGCACAATACCAGGGTTGGATAGGCTGGGATAAATATTATTATCTGCCGGCTTTTGACAGCTGGAAATGGGGTTTGCTGGATTGGGATAAAGCCATCAACCCGATGGCATCTGCCGTAAAATGTGCCTGGAAAGTAACCACAGTCAGTAACAGTTATCTCACCGAATTAAAAGGGGCCGCCAACGGTTTAGAAAATTTGTTTAACTATGAACAGGGCAAAAGCTATGGTATCTTAAACGGAATTGATTCCCAGGTATGGGATCCGCTGACGGACTCCATGATCGCAAAAAATTACGACAAAGAATTAGTAGAAAAAGGAAAACGGAAGAATAAAAAAGAACTCGCCGGCCAGTTTGGATTAGATCCGGATAAACCTTTAATATCATTTGTCGGACGCTTAGTTGGCGAGAAAGCGGCTGATCTGTTACCCGAGGCCATTAGTCAATCCATTTATCAGCATCATGGGAATGCTAATTTTCTGGTATTGGGCTCCGGCGACCCGGAACTGGAAGAAAGACTCAACCAGATGAAAAAACAGTTTGGTGGCTTTTTTAATTCGTATATCGGATACAGCGAATCATTAAGTCACCAGATTTATGCCGGTTCCGATTTTTTATTGATGCCCAGCCGGGTAGAACCTTGTGGATTAAACCAGATGTATGCACTTCGTTATGGAACCGTACCCATGGTAAGAAATATTGGTGGATTGAAAGATACCGTTACCGATATGGGAGACCCGCAGGGATTTGGTATTCGGTTCGACAAGGCATCCGTTTGGGATATTACCTACTCGGTAGGCCGGGCCATTGATCTATATACGAATAAACCCGACCTTTATAGCTGGATGCGGAAATATATGATGACGATAGATCATTCCTGGGATTCATCCGCACAACAATATATTGACTTATATAAATCATTGAAATAAAAAGAAGACTTATGGCCATAAGGACTATTACACATTCCAGAGAGATCTTATCGGTAATTCTTGGGGGTGGGGCAGGATCCAGGTTATACCCCCTGACGGCCACCCGTTCCAAACCGGCCGTGCCTATAGCAGGCAAATACAGGCTTGTGGATATTCCTATTTCAAATTGTCTGAATAATGGGATCGGGAGAATGTTTGTCCTGACCCAATTCAATTCTGCATCACTCAACAGGCACATTAAGAATACCTATCATTTCAGTGCATTCAGTAAAGCCTTTGTAGATATTCTGGCAGCAGAACAAACGCCAGATAATCCTACCTGGTACCAGGGAACAGCTGATGCCGTAAGACAGGGACTCCGCCATATTGAACCATTTGAAAGCGATTATATCCTTATCCTTTCCGGTGACCAGCTTTACCAGATGGATTTTGCTGAAATGCTGGATAACCATAAAAATTTGGGCGCTGATATTTCGGTTGCCACTATTCCTGTTGTGGAAAGAGAAGCTCCCGAATTTGGCATATTAAAATCAAAAGAGGGATTAATAACTTCTTTTATAGAAAAACCAAAACAGGAACTATTGCCGGAATGGGTTAGCGATACCGGGGACCAAATGAAACAATTGGGAAAAAACTACCTGGCATCCATGGGTATTTATATATTCAACCGCCAGTTGATGTTTGATCTGTTGCAAAACGAATTTAAAGATGCCACAGACTTTGGTAAAGAGATCATTCCTCAAACAATCGGGAAATATAAAGTGGCCAGCTATCAGTATGATGGCTATTGGACGGATATCGGAAATATTTATTCTTTTTTTGAAGCAAACCTTGACCTGACAAAAGAAATACCTTCCTTTAATCTTTTTGACAACGAACGAATTATTTATACACGTTCCCGCATGCTGCCACCGGCAAAAATCAGCGGCACAACCCTGGAAAAAACATTGATAGCCGAAGGTTCAATTATTCATGCTTCCCGGATTGAGAACAGTGTCATCGGTATCCGCTCCCGGATAGGACTTGGTTCTACATTGGTAAGCACCTATACCATGGGAAATGATTCTTATGAAACACTGGAAGAAATAGCTTCGGCCAATGCAAAAGGAATTCCTCTGATGGGTATTGGCAGCCGTTGTTATATCAAGAATGCCATTATTGATAAAAATTGCCGGATTGGTGATGATGTACGGATAAATGGTGGCCCGCAACTAGAAAATACGGATCATGCCCTTTATACCGTTAAAGGTGGAATTGTTGTTTTAAAAAAGGGCTGTATTATTCCAAATGGCTTTGTTATCTGATTGTTTACCTGCAACCGGGAAGGGTTCAATATTTCTCTTTACAAAATGTGTACTTTTTACATATTATCCCTATCTTCAAATCTACGCTGATTAAAACTACGATTGCATATGCCTGCAGCATTTACGGGCTCAAAGCCTAAACTTAGCCTTAACCAGATTATTAATATGAGTGTTGGATTCTTCGGGATTCAATTTGCCTTCGGACTTCAGAATGCCAATGTCAGCAGGATATTCCAAACGCTGGGTGCCCAAATTGACGATATACCCATTCTATGGATCGCTGCACCCCTTACCGGTCTGATCATTCAGCCTATCATCGGGCATTGGAGTGATAAAACCTGGCATAAGCGCTGGGGAAGAAGAAGACCCTTTTTTATGATAGGGGCCATTTTTGCTTCACTGGCTTTGTTTGTTTTTCCCAATGTTTATGAAGTATGGATGGCCGCGATCATGTTGTGGCTTTTGGATGCTTCGATTAACGTCTCCATGGAACCTTTCAGAGCTTTTGTAGGGGATATGCTCCCGGATTCACAAAGAACAACGGGCTTTGCCATGCAAAGTTTTTTTATCGGAATAGGAGCAGTTATTTCTTCCTTACTGCCTTATTTGCTTACAAAACTCGGCGTAGCCAATGAAGCTGCCGCAGGTGTAATTCCAGATTCAATCAAAATTTCATTTATTATTGGAGCCGTTATTTATATCGCAGCTATTTCTTACACCGTCTTTACAACCCGGGAATATTCTCCTGATGAATTAAAGTCATTTGGTGAAATGACCGAAACAGATAACCAGGTAAACATTAAAACTCCTGCGGCCTCATTTAATAAGCGCGGATCGGTTTGGTCCCTAATTGGTCTCGGTTTAACCGCTGGAATTTATTTCTACAACTCTTCTGTAGAAAATAAACTTGAAAAGGAACTCTATGTGTTAACCGGCGGAGTGGCCGTTTTTGGAATATGTCAGTTGGTGGCAGGTTTGTTGCAAAAACGAAACAGTAAAAACGGTTTTGTGGAAGTAATGGATGATTTGAATTTTCTCCCCGACACCATGAAAAAACTGGCGGTGGTACAGTTCTTTTCCTGGTTTGCTTTATTCGCTATGTGGATTTATTCAACTCCGGCACTGGCGCAGCATCTTTCTGGAACCACAGATACTACTTCCAAAGCTTATAATGATATGGGTAACTGGGTAGGGGTTTTGTTTGCCTGGTACAATGGCTTTGCTGCCCTGTTTGCTTTCCTGCTGCCGGTTTTAGCCAAAAAATTTTCCAGACCTGCTACGCATATGATCGCTTTGATTGCCGGAGGGCTGGGCCTCATTTCTTTTTACCTTTTCAAAAATGAAAATTTGCTGATCATCAGTATGGCGGGTATCGGGTTGGCCTGGTGCAGTATCCTGGCCATGCCGTATTCTATGCTGACCAAAGCCTTACCCGCTAATAAAATGGGCGTGTATATGGGGATCTTTAATTTCTTTATTGTGATCCCACAGATACTTGCAGCAACCCTGTTGGGTGTATTTACAAAACATATTTTCAATGGGAATGCCATTATGACGATCGTGGTAGGCGGTTGTTCCATGATCGTTGCGGCATTGCTGACATTACGGATAAAAGACAAATAACTTTATTATGAAACGATTCGTTGTACTATTCCTGATTTTTTTTTCGATAAGAGGATGGAGCATTGATTCCCCGCAGGTTTATCCTACCCATTGGTGGGTCGGCATGAAAAACACCAACCTGCAACTGATGATACACAGGGAAAGGGTAGGTAACGAAAAAATATCCATGATCCCTTATCCGGGAGTAAAACTTGTTAAACAAACGAAAGCTGAGAATCCCAATTATATTTTTATTGATCTCAGTATCGGTGCTACAGCCAAACCCGGAAACATAAAGTTCAGGATCGATAACCTGCAATCTCCCGAAGCCGTATCCTATAAGATCTTTGAGTATGAATTGAAACCCCGAAACAAAGGAAATGGCCAAACCAGGGCACAGGGAGTCACAGCAAAAGACTTTATTTACCTGCTTATTCCCGATCGTTTTTCCAATGGCGACCCCTCTAATGATGTGATAACCGATTACCGGGACAGGACCAGCGACCGAAAAGATAAATTCTCCCGCCATGGGGGTGATTTTACAGGCATAGTGAATCATTTTAATTATTTTAACCAGTTGGGTGTAACAACTTTATGGCTTACACCGGTAATTGAAAATGATATGCCGTTGATGAATGAATGGGGGAATAATGTAGCCGGTTATCATGGCTATTGGTTTACTGACCATTACAGTATCGACAAACGTTTTGGTGGGAATGAAGGGTATAAAGATTTTTGCAATAAGGCCCATGCTCAAGGCATGAAAGTTATCCAGGATGCCGTGTACAACCATGTGGGGAATCATCATTGGTTTGTCCTTGACCCGCCCATGAAATCATGGTTTAATAATTCACAAGGTGATATGGCACCCAACCACCGGGAAGAAGTTTTTTATGATCCCTATGCTTCGCAGGCTGACAAAACACAAATGCTGGATGGCTGGTTTGTTCCGCATTTACCAGACCTGAATCAGCGGAATCCTTTTGTTGCCAGCTTTCTTATTCAACATGCGGTATGGACAACCGAAGAATATGGAATTGATGGCTGGAGAGTGGATACCTACAAATATTGTGATGAACAATTCATGAATAATGTAAATGCCGCATTGGAAAAAGAATTTCCTAAAGTCACGGTCTTTGGTGAATCCTGGGTAAACAGTACCATTGCCAATGCCTATTTTACCCAAAATAATATAACCACTCCCTTTAAGCATAATGCCAAAGGGATGCTGGACTTCCAGGTTTGTTTTGCCATGCTGGCTGGTATGAATGAAAAATTTGACTGGCTTACGGGCGTCAATAAAATTTATACCACCTTATCGCAGGATGTGCTGTACAAAGATCCCATGAACAATTGTATTTTTCTGGACAATCATGATATGGATCGGGTGTTCTCTGTTATAGATGAAGATTGGAAAAAAATGAAGATGGGTTTTAACTGGTTGCTAACGTTACGGGGTATTCCGCAACTTTATTATGGCACAGAAGTGCTGATGAAAAATAAGAAAGTAAATACAGATGCAACCGTTCGGGAAGACTTCCCGGGTGGGTGGGCAGATGATAAAGCAAAAGAAAACAGGTTTACCAAAGAAGGCAGAAGTGACAAGCAGGATGAAGCATTTGATTATGTAAGTGCTCTTGCTAATTTCAGAAAAAATTCATCGGCAATAACTGCTGGAAAAACAATGCAGTTCATCCCGAAAAACGGGCTCTATGTCTATTTCCGGTATGATGCCAGGCAAACAGTGATGGTAGTTACCAATACCGGGGATAAGGATGTGAAACCAGACTGGACTGCCTTTGCCGAAAGGACGAAAGGATTTACGCAGGCGCGAAACGTCGTATCGGGGAAAATAATGCCGCTGAACAGGTTGGAGATTGAATCGAAAGATAGCTATGTTTTTGAGTTGATCAGATAATAAAATTTAGCATTTGCTTTTTGCCATTCGTTCCCCAATCTTTGGATGCTTTTTCAAGGATTTCCATTAAAGCAGTTCGATTCACTTTTTTCCCCTTAGTAGCAGGAATAACTTTATTCATCTTTACATCAAAAACTTCCACTTTGGAGGCAAACCAGGTGGCATGTAACCGGGGTATGCCCATACCAAGTATCATACCAGGCAAGCCCTGTATTCCTTCCGGTCCTCCGCATATTAATAATTCGTCTGTATAAAAAGCAAATATGGCAATACTGTCATTCAATATCCCAACAGCCTTGTGGCAATCATAGCCGGCTATGGTTCTGACATCAGCTGTAATTTTCCATTTTATTTTCAACAAGCTGTCTTCTACCAGCATAGTTTCTTCGAAAACAGGTTTTTGAGAAATAGAAATGCCTCTTTTATAATCCGTATAAACAATATTCTTATCTGCCATCGGTCGGTACCAGCTCCGTGGGTCTACTGGTACATCCTTACCCGGTTGATATAATGACTTACTCGTGTCGCCGGTGAATTCATGATAACTAACCATAGATACAGGATAGCGTTCTTTGTTTTGTTCATACCAGCTATTACCTTCCTGTAATTCCTTCATTAACTGGCGGACACTGGTAGTTTTTACATATTCTACTTTGATGGTAGCAAAAAAACGTGCCTGCGCAAAAACATTTTTTATTACCAGGCTTATAGTTACAAAAAGTAAGATTCGCTTTATCATTTGGTTTCACCTCCCGGCATTTTATTAAACGACCATTCAAATTTTAATAGAAAGTAACGGCTGATGCGCTGAAAACTGTCATCAGAGATAAATGTATTATTGATGGTTCTGGTAAAGCCCTGGTTATCATCCAATATATCATTGGCGATAAAACTGATCTTGCCTGCATCTTTTTTGAAAATATTTTTTGACACCCCGGCATTCCATATTACGAGATTGGTATTGGTTGCAAAGGCATTGATACGTTGGCGCAGGTCGGCATTGAGATTTGTGCTGACTTCTAATTTCCAGGGTAATGTTATTTCTGCATCTAACCGTCCACCATAGGTAAAATAGTTATTGTCAATACTGGATGACAGGGAAGATTTGGAAGAATTAAATCCTACGGAAGGGCTGATGCTAAAATCAAATTTATCTTCAGATTCAATGCCCAGTCTCAGATTAAGGTTTACACTAAACGATTTGGTAGTAGCCTTTTGACTATTGATAAAATTAATATTCCGGGCTCCGTTTGCATTTGTACCAAAACCATATTGCAGCTTTTTATTTCCACTTTTAAAGACTCCACCACCTTTATTCCAGTTACCTCCAAAATTCCAGTTAGTATTGCCATTCACATTTACAGGATAGTAGGTCCTTTTACCTGTTACAGGTTCTATTGAATTAAACTGTGTAATAGCATTTTGCTGGATATTGTAATTAAGATAAAAATAAGAATACACCTGTTTCAATACTTTGTATTCGTTGAAATTCAGGTTGAAACCATGGTTAAATCCAACCTTCAGGTCCGGATTGCCCGAATACTCAACCAAAGGATCTGTATTATCCCTTAAGGGTTGTAACTGGCTGATGGTAGGTTGACGGGTGGTGCCCCGGTATCCGAAACTAAAATTGGTTTGCGGCTTTGGTGTGACGTTAAGTTGTGCCTGGGGTGTTATATTCAGAAAATGGTAGATATTAAGTGTGTTATTGTCCAGATTTTGGAGGCCAAGCTTTACAGTGGATATACCAGAACCTATTCCCAGTTTTATTTTTTTGCCCGCATAACGAAAAATGGCATTACCGCTGTGAGAAAAAGCATCCATTTCGAAATTGTTGCTGAAATCTGCGATCAGTATCTCATATTTACCAGTAAACCCTTTTTCAAAAGTGTTATGTTTTGAAACAGAATGATTTTTATTATAGGCATAGTCAACGATCAGCATCCAGCTGGCAGACAAGGGCTCGCTATATGTACTTTTGATGCCATAGGTAGTCGAATGGCCTGTAAATATTTTTTGCTGATCAATGGTATCTGCTGAGTTAAATACGCCATTGTTAAAATAACGGATCTTAGTAGCATTAGATCCCTTGTTATCATCACCCGTAACGCCATAACGAATAACTGTTTGCCATACCCTGTTTTTCTTTGTAAAGAGTTGTTTGTAAGAAAACTGATTATCGGTCTGATTGCGTTTAGTATTATTCTCATACTCACGGAAACTCCGGTTGATTGTGTCCCGGGTTGCATTCAGAAATTCCCCGATGTCGGAGCCGGTGGTATGGCTGTTTTTAAAAGTATGGGTCGTAACAATTTTGAAAGAGGCGAGCGAATCAAGTTTCCATTCATATTTTCCGTTAATGGCATGTTGCTGATTCAAGGCATCCTTATCTGTATATCGGTTAGTATATGTTAGACCGGTTGGTAAAATATTTTGTGTAAGCGTTGTACCCGTATTGGTTGTGCCCAAACTATTAAAGCGATACGAAAGATTCACAGTTTGCTTGTCGGCATTCCATTTATTGGAAAATAAAGAGCCCGCAGAATAGGCATCAGGCAGCCCCCGCAGGTTCCAGTCATTAAAATCATCGCCCCCGCCAAAACTAAAATAATAGCCGCTCAGTTCATCATATTCAAAATCATTGTCAATACCCAGCTTCTGACGGTCTTCCCAATTCAAACTTCCGGCATTGACATTGGTTCTGGTTCCATAAACAGAGAATTTCTTTTTTCCTGTAAATTTGTTATAAAGAATTTTGCTATCGATAAATGTAGTAAAATCCGTTCCGGCGATTACTTTTCCGAACGCTCCTTTTTTTGCGTTTTCCTTTAATTTAATGTTGACGGTCTTTCCTTCGTTGCCGGTCGTCATCCCGGTTAATTGTTGTTGTTCTGTCTTGGTTTCAAATACCTGCACCCGGTCTACCGCTTTGGCAGAAATATTTTGTGTAGCCATCGTAGGATCATCGCCAAAAAACTCCTCTCCATCTACAAGCACTTTGTCTACCCGTTTTCCCTGTGCTACAATTTCTCCTTTGCTATTCACGGAAAAGCCAGGTAGTTTTTTCAGTAAGTCCTCAACTGTGGCACCTTCCTTAACTTTAAAACTGTCCGCCATAAATTCGGTGGTATCGCCTTTTATCCGGATTGCTGATCCTGACCGGATTACTACTTCTTCCAGCAGCTTGCTTTTTTGAGTCAGGGAAATTGGCCCTATATCTGTATCCGCTTTTATATCGAGGCTTTCCATGTAATCTGCAAAACGGGGGAAGGAAATCAAAAGGACATACTGACCCGTATCAATTTTAGGCAAAACAAATTTTCCATCCTGGTTGCTTCGGGTAAAAACTGCCAAAGTTGTATCTGATTTACGCAGAAGGGATACCACAGCAAAATGAAGATTTCTCTTTTCTGAAGAGTCCGACACATTTCCACGGATAATGGCTTGCTGAGCATGTGCAGAAATAATAGCAAGCAGAAAAAGGCAGGTTAATAATGCCGGCTTACACATGTTGGGATTTTGGTTTGTTCTGAAAAATACCAGTTTGGTTACACTTTAGAGTTGATATTTATACGAACAGCACAAAATTGAGGATTCCCGGTAAGGATTGTATTATGCAAAGCTTATACTAATGTTAATTTTCCAGTAAAAAGATGTAAGTTGAGTATGCTATATAACATCCCATAAATTCCATACGAATGCCGTTTGATAAAAAAGATACCCGATCTAAAGTGTCGGAAAATAACGGTGAGCAAAAACCGAAATTGTCAACACCCTCTGGTATTATCGGTACCGACCCGAAAAGCCAAAATTATGAGGATCTGAATTTTGTTGACACCACCAAACCTGTCTGGAATTACTCCCTGCTAACGGATGAAGATGTGACCAATTACCAAAACGGAACCAATTACCAGTTATATAACAAATTCGGTTCACATTCGATACAGATCAATAATGTGTGGGGTATGTACTTCTGTGTGTGGGCTCCTAATGCTACAGCCGTTTCGGTTAAAGGGAATTTCAATGACTGGAAGAATAAAGAGTATGAATTATTTCCCCGCTGGGATAAAAGCGGTATCTGGGAAGGATTCATTCCGCATTTCAAATTAGGCGAAGCCTATAAGTATCATATCGTGGGATATGCGCGAAGAAAGATCGATAAAGGCGACCCCTTTGCTAATTTCTGGGAGAAAAGACCGGCGACAGCCAGCATCACATGGGATATGTTTTATGATTGGAAGGATGCGGCATGGATGAAGAGCCGGAAAAAGAAGAATGCATTAAATGCCCCCTGGAGTGTTTATGAAGTTCACTTAGCCAGCTGGCAGCGGCCTGACAAGAATGATGAAGAAAGTTATACCAGTTATGATGATCTGCTTATTCGTTTAGTGCCCTATGTTAAAGAAATGGGTTTTACGCATGTGGAGTTCATGCCGGTAATGGAGCATCCCTTTGATGGTAGCTGGGGTTATCAGTGTACCGGTTTCTTTGCTGCCACATCCCGGTTTGGGAACCCGCAGGGATTGATGAAGTTGATTGATGCTTTTCACCAGGAGGGTATCGGTGTAATTTTAGATTGGGTTCCTTCACATTTTCCTTACGATGCCCATGGACTGTTCATGTTTGACGGAGCTCATACCTACGAATACGCAGATATGCGGAAAGGTTTTCATCCCGACTGGAACAGTTACATTTTTAATTATAAGCGGGGAGAAGTAAAATCATTTCTGATCAGCAGTGCCCGGTATTGGTTTGATCTTTTTCATATTGACGGGATACGGGTGGATGCCGTGAGTTCGATGTTGAAATTAGATTATTCAAGAGAGGAAGGAGCCTGGGAACCCAATGAATTAGGTGGTAACGGGAACCTGGAAGCCATTGCATTTATCCGGGATTTGAATGAAACCATCTACCGGGATTTCCCCGATGTGCAAACCATTGCCGAAGAATCCACCGACTGGCCCGGCGTATGTAAACCTACCTGGCAGGGTGGCCTGGGTTTTGGTATGAAGTGGATGATGGGATGGATGCACGATACGCTGAATTATTTTAAAACAGACCCATTGCTCCGCCAGTTTCAACAGGATAAATTTTCATTCAGCATGATGTATTACTATGATGAAAACTTCATGCTGCCCCTCAGCCATGACGAAGTAGTACATGGAAAAAGTCCGATGCTGTACAAAATGACAGGAGATGAATGGCAGAAATTTGCCAACCTCCGTTTACTCTATACTTATATGTGGACACACCCGGGGGCCAAGTTATTATTCATGGGAAATGAATTTGGCCAAACCGCTGAATGGAATGATAAATCTGAATTGCAATGGGAATTGTTACAATTCGACGGTCACCGGTTACTGAAGGATTGTGTGGCTTCATTAAATAGTTTATTGAGGACAGAACCGGCTTTACATCAGAATCAGTTTAAGAATTCCGGATTTGAATGGGTGGACCTGGATCATCGGGCTGAATCGATTGTTGTTTTCAAAAGAAAGGGGAAGAAGAAGACAGATGATTTGCTGGTTATATTAAATATGACCCCGGTTGTACGGCTTGATTGGGAAATACAGGTTAGCGGAAAAAATTATAAAAAGGAAATATTCAACAGCGATGAAAAAAAATACTGGGGAACCGGAACTATTTTTAACCCGGATATCCGGTCTGAATTGATTGATACGGGTCAAAAAATGTACAGAATAACCGTAAATCTACCAGCCCTGGGAGGGATCATCCTGAAATAATACTATTTTGGAACGATATTAGCTGATATATAAGTGGTTAAGTTTTGATTAGTTAACAGCAAATTCTACTTTAGTTGTGATAAGAAATCCATTTAAGTCCATCCCGATTGCTATCGGGACAAAAAGTAGCCCTATGTACCGTATTACCCTATCCATCTGCTTTGTGCTGACAGTTACGTTGGCCAATTCACAATCAACTGTTACAGCCATTAATATTAGCACAGACAGTGCTGATTATTTTCTTCAAAAAGGTTTGCTGGAAAAACAAAATGGCCGCCGGCTGGAATCATTGAAAAATTTTGAGAAAGCTGCCCGTTATGACAGCAACAGCAAAGTTATTACGAATGAACTGGCATCCGCCTATCTGGATTTACGCCGGTATAGCCAGGCCCGGGAATCCTTTAAAAAATTGGTAGCGTTGGGTGATCTATCAGCTGCTAACTATAAAAAACTGATGACACTCTCTTTCCAGCTGAAACAAAATGATGATGTTTTATTTTATGCTGATAAGCTTAAAACTGCCGATCCCTCAGAAAAAGTACTGTACTATGTTGGTAAAGTGAATTATGATATGGATAATTATGGTGATGCCATCAAATATTTAAATGGAGCTGCCAAAGAAGATACCTCCAATGCAGAAATCCCCTATATGATTGCGCATAGCTATTCTGATATGATGAATTACAAGCTGGCCATTCCTTATTTTAAAAAAGCGATAGCCCTTGACCCCAAGCAGAGTTACTGGGTATACGAACTGGGATTGATCTGTTATGCTATGAATGCCGATAAGGATGCCCTGAAATATATCCTGGAAGCCGGGGAAAAAGGCTATAAACGAGATAATGATTATCTGGAAAACCTGGGTATTGCCTACCTGAACGTGGGGGATCTTGATAAAGGAGTGGAAATTTTGAATGAAATTCTGAAAAGAAAACCCAGCGACATGAATATCCTGAATATGGTCGCAGAAGCTTACTACTATAAAGGAAAATATAATGAAGCCATGGGGTATTGGGATAAAGTGCTGGAATATGACAAAACCAATGCTTCTTCATTATATATGATCGGCATGTGCTATCAGAAAAAAGGCGGCAAGGAAAATATGGATAAAGGAGTTGCGCTATGTGATAAAGCGATCGAAATGGATCCTAACCTCGCTTCGTATAAACAAAAGAAAATGATGGCGGGACTTTAGGAAAGTCTGGAGTCGTTAGTCAGGAGTCGGGAGTCGCCTCAAAATAATTAAAGCAATCATTAATGTTGATTGCTTTTTTCTTTACTCCTGACTCCCGACTCAGAACTCCTGGCTCACTCTACATTCTCTCCGGGACCCGTATTCCCAGTAAACCCATGCCCGATGCAATTACATGCGCGGTCATTTCAGAAAGTTGTAAACGGAGTTGTTTCTTTTCTTCAGACTCGGCATTCATCACCGAATGTTCTGTATAAAAAGTATTGAAAGATTTTGCGAGGTTAAAAATATAAATAGCAATGACAGAAGGGTTATGCTCAGCAACCGCCTGCTCAATGATTGCCGGGTATTGCTCCAACGCGATAATAAGAGATTTCTCAAGTTTAAGTAGGCAGTTAACTGCTAACTGCCGGCTGCCAACTGCAGACTGTTTCCTTAAAATCGATTTAATCCTTGCATGTGTGTATTGAATAAACGGCCCGGTGAATCCATGAAAATCTATGGACTCTTCCGGATTGAAAATCATCCTCTTCTTCGGATCAACCCGCAGCAGGAAAAATTTCAATGCTCCTAATGCAATGATATCGTACAACTCCTTTAATTCTGATTCAGTAAAATCTTTTACTTTGCCCAACTCTTCTGTTTTTTTTCGGGCCACATCGACCATTTCCTCTATCATTTCATCTGCATCCACCACCGTTCCTTCCCGGCTTTTCATCCGTCCACTGGGTAGTTCTACCATGCCATAAATCAAATGAAAAATACCATCAGCATAAGGCTTGCCTAATTTCTGCAGGATCAGCTTCAGCACTTTCATGTGATAGTTCTGTTCATCGGCTATCACATAAATACTCTGGTCGTAGTTGAAATCTTCATATTTCTGCTGGGCCAGTCCCAGGTCCTGGGTAATATATACGGATGTGCCATCTTTCCGCAGCACCAGTTTTTCATCCAGTCCTTCATCGGTCAGGTCAATCCAGACACTGCCATCTTCTTTTTTAAAGAAAACACCCTGTTTCAATCCTTCATCGACGAATTTTTTTCCCGGCAGATAGGTTTCACTTTCATAATACATTTTTTCAAAGTCCGACCCGATCCTTTTATAGGTCACATCAAATCCCTCATATACCCAATTGTTCATTTTTTTCCAGAGTTCCATCACTTCGGGTTTGCCGGCTTCCCAGTCAAACAGCATTTGCTGTGTACGCTTCATAATCGGGGCATCTTTCTCGGCTTCTTCTTTCTTCATCCCTCCGGCTACCAGTTCTTCCACCTGTTTTTTATAGGCATCATTAAACTTCACATAATATTCACCCACAAAATGATCGCCTTTGGTATGGGTTGATTGTGGCGTAGCTCCATTGGCAAAAAGCTGCCAGGCAATCATGCTCTTGCAGATATGAATGCCCCGGTCATTCACGATGCAACTTTTGATAATATCATAGCCGCATGCCTTTAATATTTGGGCTACACTCCAGCCCAAAAAATTATTTCTCAGGTGTCCCAGATGTAAGGGCTTGTTCGTGTTGGGAGAAGAGTATTCTACAATGACCTTTTTCCCGTTGGCAGGTTTATGACCAAACCGGCTATCCGAAAAATGGGATTGCAGAAAATTGAACCAGTATGTATCGGAAACAGTCAGATTCAGAAAACCTTTGATAACATTAAAAGCGGTGAAAATATCCGGATGGGCCTTAACAAGCGCCTCACCCATTTCAATGCCTAACTGTTCTGGTGATTTCTTTATTTTTTTGACAAAAGAGAATAGTACCAGTGTATAATCTCCCTCAAATTCCGGTTTGGTGGTATTAATGGTTAGATCCTCTTCCAGGAAATCCATTCCGTACAGGTTTTTTAATTCCTTAACTATAAGTGGCTTTATTTCGCTGACAATGCTCATCCGGTCTGTGTTTATCCGGCAAATTTACAAAAGGAAGCCCCCAAACCCTAATTACAATTTTCTGAAGAAGATGCCAGACTGCGTAGCAGGTTGCCTGAATGTTATCTTATACTCTTGTATACACTTTGTAGCTTTCTTTTAATATGGATTTATTTTTTTTATTTCCCTCCAGTGCATACCGGAGGATATTCTCTCAGCCTTTACCTTTGCGCCATCTATGCGCAGACATATACATAGTGCCAGGGACCTGGTGCTGCCCATTATTGATTTTTTTTATCCGCCCTTTAAAAAATTAATGGGCCTCCAAACGTTCCGTTATGCGGCATCGGGAGGTATAAATACCGGCCTGGGATTTGTCATTTTTTATATAGGCTTCAAATTCATATTCCGGGAACATCCGTTTGATCTCCGCTTTTATGCATTAGAAGCACATAGTGCAGCCCTTTTTCTCTCTTTCTGTTTTTGTTTTCCTTTTGGGTTCTTCCTGATGAAATATGTGGTATTCTCCGATTCAAAAATGAAAGGCAGGGTACAGCTATTCCGATATTTCGTTCTCTATGTTTTTAACCTGGGACTTAACTATATTTTTTTGAGAGTATTGGTTGAGTCGCTGAAAATATATCCCGTGTTTGCCCAGATAATTACAACCGTCATTATTATTCTCTTCAGCTACGTGGCACAGCGGAATTTTACATTTAAAATAAGGAATGCTGAAGACGAGATCACAGGCTGAATTGGATAGACTCCACTTTTACAGATAAATCGCCCGAACAATTACTTCGTATGACCAGGTGTTCCTGCATCGGGTAGATGCCCATTAATGTAATGTTGCTGATAGTACCATAACTCCGGGTGCCTTTTATCCACTCTTTATTGAGTTCATTGTTGATGCTTGTTTTGGCAGTATCAATATAGGCCCCCAGTTCAAAGCGGGCGTGCTTACTTATTTCTTTGGTAATCTTTTTATCAAACAACCAATCAGCTGAACCCAATAAAAAATTTTTTGATTTGATATCGAAGTCGATATTGGTCACTTCGATGGTACGCTTTACTTTGTCATAAACGGGTTTGCCTACGAGATACACCACACCATCATTGGTGCCGGAAAACCGGATCTTAATGATCAGCTTCTCAAAACCACCACCATAGATTTTACAATCGTCAATAATGAATTTCTTTTTAATAAACCCTTTCTTGAAACTAAACTCTTTCCCCTGCACCTGCTGGTTTAAGATCGTGCTGAGTGAATCATAACTTAATACGGCATCCAGGAAGATATTAAATCCGGGTTTACGGCTGAAAGTACCGATAGAAGGAATGGCTGATATTTGTTCAACGGGTTTTTCGAAACTGATTGATGGTTTTGCCGACAGACCCAGAAAAATATACAATGAATCATTTAAAGCGAACAGGTTGTTGATACGTATTCTCTGTGGATTTATTTTCAACCAGCCCAAACCATATATCGTATAAAATTTATTGAGTTGATTCCAGACCTGCTGAAAACGGGGTTTCAGGTCAACGGTCCCATAAGTTTTATCCAGGTCTTTTTTAGCAGCATCCAGTTCGGCGGTGAGTCCTTTCATGACTTGTTTGGTAATATCCTGACCCCAGAAACAAACTTCACATTTATCCAATGGCTGGGGCTCATTTCTTTTTATATCCAGCTTTAACTTAAAATCAGGTTGAATGCTGAGCGAATTGGTAAATGAAACATTCACCCTTCGTTCTCCTTCACTTCCAAAACCACAGCGGCAGGGGGGTGTCCAGGGTGAAATAACGGTACCGTTGACACAGACACGGGTGGAGCCGATTATTTTATAAAAGCCGGTGAATCCAAGATTCAATGACATTCCCGTTGCTTTCATTTGCAACGGGCTACGTCGAAAAACATATTTGAAACGGGTGGCACATCCATCCTGTACCCAGCTGTCAGGATAGTTTGGAGAGGTGAACAGGGTATCCACACTTTTCTCTGCCATTGTATAAAATGGTTTCAGGTTTATCTGGATAGGGATATTGATTTCAGAGCTGGGGAGAGAATCCATTTTGAAATTGCCGGGTGATAAATCCGGGTTGGCGGGGTTGATTTTTTGGGAATAAGAAGTAAAGGCAAAGAGTAGAGTGGATAAAAATAAAATTCTTTTTCCTTTCATGTGATCAATTAAAGCGTAAAAATAGATAAAGAATGGAAAAGGAATTGTGAATATTAGTCCGTCTTAGATAAGACTATTTATTCAGTTTCCGGAGGGAGCAAAATTTTTTTCATACAAATACTTTCTTTCATGCCGCTGTATTGCCCGTAATTAGGAATAATTGAATAGCCCTGCTTTTTATAAAGATGCAGGGCTTCAGGCTGGCCGGAACCGGTTTCCAGCACTATAAATTCAAAGCCTGATTCCCCGGCCCATTTTTCGAGCTCTTTCATCAGCATTGTTCCTATTCCTTTTCCCCTTTGTTCGGGCATTACATACATTCTTTTTACTTCAACGGTGTCGGTTTCTAATTTTTTAAAGCACCCGCACCCAACCGGACTATTTTCGGTATTCGCAATCACCACCGTTTGCAGGTTTTCAATAATATTGTATGGTTGGTATTCCAGTTGCGCGGTTCCATACCTGTTCCAGAGATCTTTGTCCAAATCGTTAACCAATGATATGAAATCAGGATCATTACTGTTGGTTCTTTTTATCGTTATCATTTCAGAGATTTCTTGGATTTTTCCATTTATTGGTTAATCGTTCAATCGTTCCTTTTATTCTTTCGGCTCTGGTTTCTTCCCGTTTTGCCGTTACGATCCATTCTATAAATTCCTTTTTATTGGTAAAGGAAAGTGAATCAAACCAGGTCCTTTCATTTTTCTTCTTCTTTAGTGCAGTTGCTAAATCAATCGGCAATTTCACTTCTTTGGTAGTTGGGTTTACCCATTTAAAAATTTCTCTTCCCGCTTTGGGCTTAGCTGCTTTCTTTTTCTCCACTTCATTCTTTGCCCGGAAACCAAACACCGACCAGGTATCATCAAAAGAAATCAAACTGATCCAGGTGAGTTTATCGCCCTCGGCTAATAAACAATCCCAGCCTTTATCCCTGGTCAGATCTGTTTGAATTTTTGATGTTCCTTTCGGATAATAGACCCACACAATCACTCCGGGTTTTACCAGCTTCATAACTTTACTCATTTCTTTTTCCAATTGCAACTGGTTCATTACAAACCAATGGACCTGGTCGTAGACCATTCCTCTATCAGTAACTTTTACTCCTGCGGGCAAGCCCTGTAATCCTTTTATAAATCCGGGCGGGACTTTGATCGTGAGGAGCGTATCCCCGGATCTTATTCTGAGTTTTTGGGAAATAGAATTAGCCATGTTTTAAATTTAACCTGATAAAATTATGACGTTTTGACTCAATTCATTTCTCAAAAATTGCTTAAAGCCCTTTCCCGAAAAAGCGTCAACTTTATATTCTAAAACCTTTATATGAAATCGGTGCTTTTATTATCCCTCAGCTGCCTGTTTATAATAACTTTTAGGGCCGAGTGTCAGCGCACGATTCCTGCTGTTCCTCCTGAAGCAGAAGTTTTTTTTCAAAGAGCGCTGGCTGAAATAAAAGCAGGCCATATTACCTGGATCAAACGTACTGCAGCAGCTGCAAACAGCCAGGATCTGGATGAGGCAGAAATACGCAGGATGACATCATCCTATGCAAGGGGAAATAACCTCGGGCAAATGGAAGTGGAATCACTCATAACAATGATTATGATGCTACTTGCAAATGATACTGAAAAAGATTTGAAACAAATGATGAACGCATTGAATGAATTGAAGAAGGAAAAAGAAAAGATTTTGCAGGCAATCGGGGAATTGGAAAAAAATAAAACAAATATTACAAGGATCAAATTTGATTCTTTGCGCCTGATAGCGGCTCAAAAGATAACCTTAGGGACGCCAACCCAACCGGCTATCGTAAGGACAAATAATATAGCAAAAAGATTAAACGAAGATTCTTTAAAAAGAACAAATATTGCTGTCACAAGACCTTCAGCTGCAGAAATTAAGCAGGTTCAGGATGAACTGAAAACTCAAATGGATTCTAT
>JADKKH010000005.1 GCA_016720585.1 Chitinophagaceae bacterium
GGGAAAATCACCTATGGTAGAATACCTGGTTTCCAAACTCAGAAATCAATTCGTTATGGCTACCCTGAGCCGTGGGTATAAAAGAAAAACCAGGGGTTATGCTTTGGCAAATGCAAACACGACTGCCCTGGAGATTGGTGATGAACCCATGCAGTTTTACCTGAAATTCCCTGATGTGGCCATTGCAGTTGGGGAACAAAGGATATTAGCTATACCCCAGTTATTGCACGACCGGCCGGCAACACAGGCTATTATCCTGGATGATGCATTTCAACACCGGGCTATCAGGGCCGGACTCAATATTCTCCTGACCGATTATTCCAATTTATTTACCCGGGATTTTTATTTGCCTACCGGCGATCTGCGGGATTTAAAGAGCAGTTACCGAAGAGCTGAAATTCTGATCGTAACTAAGTGTAAACCGGATTTAACCCAAATAGAAAAACAAGGGTTGATAAAAGAAATTAACCCGGGGGCCAATCAGGATATTTTCTTTACGACTTTAGTGTATGGGGAAATGTATCATATTACCACTAAACAGGTATTTCCTTCGGATACAAAAACGGAGATATTACTGGTTACAGGTATTGCCAACCCAAGACCCTTAAAAAAAATGCTGGAAGAGCACAGTAACAGTTATCATATGCTGCATTATTCAGACCACCATATTTTTACTATAGATGACCTGTCTGAAATCCGGCAAAAATTTGAAAAAATGGAAACCAGCAATAAAATTATCCTGACAACAGAAAAAGATGCCGTACGTTTAGTTAAGTTTAATAATGAAATTGCTGAACTTCCGGTCTATGTTATTCCGGTCCGGCACTCTTTTCTTTTTCAGGAAGGTGAGCGGTTTGATAACCGGGTATCGGACTTTATCAAAAATTTTAAAACAACATCCTGAAACTGAATTATGGGAAGGAAAAACTCAAAAAAGAAAAGTCATAAAGAAAAGCATCGTCCATCCGCTACCGTCAAGGTTTTAAAAGGGGTGCTGGATATCACCCGTTCCGGTATTGGCTATGTCCCGATCGAAGGGATGGATACAGATATTCTTATCCGCCCGGGTGATTTTAATACGGCCCTTCATGGTGATACGGTCCGGGTAGCCATAAAAGAAATGCGCAGCCAGGGGCGCCGGATGCAGGGTATCGTAAAAGAAGTGCTGCACCGTAAGCGGACCGAATTTATCGGTCGCCTGCAGATGAACAAGGGATTTGCATTTTTTGTGGCAGAAATGGATAAACCGATGCCGGATATTTTTATCCCATTAGCAAATTGCAACAACGCAAAAGATAACGACCCCGTAGTGGTGAAACTGCTTCAATGGGAGAGTGATAGTAAACGGCCTGTTGGTGAAGTGGTAACGATACTTGACGCTGAGAACAGTAACGATGCAGTCATGAAAGAGATTTTACTGGAGGCAGGTTTCCCGCTGCAATTCCCGGAGGAAGCTTTGGAAGTGGCTGCCCGGATCCCCGACACAATTTCAGCTGATGAAATCAAAAAAAGAAATGATATACGAGAGTTGTTTACCATCACGATTGATCCGGCGGATGCCAAAGATTTTGATGACGCGATTTCATTCCGGAAATTAAAAAACGGTAATTATGAAATAGGGGTGCATATCGCAGATGTCAGTCATTATGTAGAACCGGCCACCGCCCTGGACCAGGAGGCTTTTCACAGAGCTACATCAGTCTATCTTCCGGACCGGGTGAACCCGATGCTGCCGGAACATATTTCCAATATGCTTTGTTCACTGCGACCCAAAGAAGACAAACTAACCTTCTCGGCTATTTTTCAGATAACACCTAAAGCCGAAGTAAAGCAATACTGGCTGGGAAAAACCGTAATGCATTCCGATCATCGTTTTACCTATGAAGAAGTACAGGCCATCATCGAAGAGAAAGCAGGCTTGTATGCAGAAGAAATTCTGATACTGAACGATCTGTCGCAGAAATTCAGAAAGAAACGGTTTAATAACGGGGCTATTAATTTCTCCTCCCAGGAAGTTCGGTTCAAACTGGATGAGAAAGGAAATCCCATCGGTATCATGATCAAAGAGAGTCAGGAAGCCCATCAACTGATTGAAGAATTGATGTTACTGGCAAACCGGACGGTAGCAGAAAACATTTCAAAAATAAAAATAAATAATAAGCCCCTGCCTTTTCCTTATCGGACCCATGATGACCCGGATGAAAAAAAATTGCTCCCCTTTGCGGCATTTGCAAAAAAATTCGGACATAAGTTCGATACATCCTCTCCCGATAAAATAACGGAATCTTTTAACCAGCTACTCAAAGATGTACATGGCCGGCCTGAACAACATGTGCTGGAGCAATTAGGTATCCGAACCATGGCAAAAGCAAAGTATACGATCGAAAATGTGGGTCATTACGGTTTGGGTTTTGAACATTACTGTCATTTTACTTCGCCTATAAGACGTTACCCGGATGTGCAGGTACACCGTATTCTTTTTGATGTACTGAATAACAAAATACAACCAGACAAAAAACTGGAAGAAAAATGCAAACATACCAGCGAACGGGAACGAGCGGCTATGGAGGCTGAAAGGGCGGCCAATAAATACAAACAGGTACAGTACATGAAAAATTATCTCGGAGATGAATTCGAAGGGGTGATCAGTGGTGTTGCCAGTTTTGGATTTTGGGTAGAAACCGTTGAACATAAATGTGAAGGATTGGTAAGTATAAACAGTTTACTGGAATATGATGAATTCCGGCATGTAGAATCAGATTATTGCCTGGTGGGACAGCGGAGTGGTAAGAAATTCAATATGGGTGATAAGGTGATGATAAAAGTAATAGCGGCAAATCTCACTAAAAGACAACTGGATTATGAATGGGTGGTAGCCGGGGATCTTGCGGCTGAAAAAAGTGAAAAAGAAAAAGGTAAAAAGAAGGGGGGAGGGGGGGGGGGGAAGAAAGTTTTTGGGGGGGGGGGAAAGTGGGGGGGGGTTTTTGGGGGGGGGGGGGGGGGGGGGTTTGGGGGGGGGTGGGGGGGGGGGGGGGGTCCCCCCCCCCCTTTTGGGGGGGGGGTTTTGGGGGGGGGGGGGGGGGGGGGGGGTTTTTGTTGTTGTTTTGGGGGGGGGGTTGGGGGGGGGGGGGGGGGGGGGGGGGGGGGGTGTGGGAGGAAAATTAAGGGGGGGGAATTTTTTTTTTTTTTTTTTTAATAAAAAAGGAAAAAGGGCTAAATACTTATTAGGCGGCCTGCGTGATAAAATTGTAGTATGCAAAGTTTTGAACTCTTATCCCAAAAATTCATTTTATACTTTGATAAAAGGCATTTCCCGTCTGAACCGTCTACGTTATATGAACCCAACGAATATTTTCTTAAACTCGGTGGCAAAAGGATCCGGCCGGTACTCTGCCTCATGGGTAATGAATTATTTGAAGAAATAAAAGAAGATGCCTGGCATGTGGGTACGGCCATAGAACTCTTTCACAACTTCACCCTCATACATGACGACATCATGGATAAAGCGCCACTGCGCAGAGGTATGGAAACGGTTCATACAAAATATGGAGAAAATACGGCATTGCTTGCAGGTGATGTGATGCTGGTATCCTCTTATGAAGAATTGAATAAAATAAGCATTGAATACCTGCCCTCTATTCTTCGTCTCTTCAGTAAAACAGCCAAAGAAGTTTGTGAAGGACAGCAAATGGATATGGATTTCGAACGCATGGAACAGGTGAGCTTTGAGGCATACCTGAAGATGATCGAACTGAAAACATCTGTGGCATTGGCTGCCAGTTTGCAAATAGGAGCCATCTTAGGTGGGGCAGGTGAAAGAAACCAGCATCTTTTGTACGAATTCGGAAAAAAATTAGGCATAGCCTTCCAGGTGCAGGATGATTACCTGGATGCCTATGGCGACCCGCAAAAATTCGGGAAACAGGTTGGGGGCGATATACTGGCAAATAAAAAAACATTTTTGTTGCTGCATGCTTTGGAGACAGCTTCACCTTCGCAACAAAAAGAAATTAGAAACTTATTATCCGGAAACCCTGCTGATAAAATTGAAAAAGTATTGCAGATTTTCCATGATTGCAAAGTGGATGAATGGGCCTTGCAGTTAAAGAATAAATATCTTGATGAAGCCTTTGGACACCTGGAAGATATCGCTGTATTATCAATTAGAAAAGAGCCCCTGAAAGCGTTGGCACATTTTCTGATAAAACGGGAGCATTAATTCGACTTCTCACTTCCTTGCCGGTAACGTTTTTTTTCCTATTTTAACCTGACCAAAAATCAACTGCCATGTCAAATCAACTTTTCCGTAAAAAATCAATTTCCAACATTCTCCGTGAAGCCGAAACAGGTATAGGCGACGGCCATTCCCTGGGTTTAAAAAAAGTGCTGGGTCTTCGTGACCTTACCTTTTTTGGTGTGGCAGCGATTATCGGAGCGGGTATCTTTAGTGGTATTGGTTCTGCTGCCGCCAGTGGTGGACCAGGAGTAGTATTTCTTTACGTGTTTACAGCGATTGCCTGCGGTTTTGCGGCTTTGTGCTATGCCGAATTTGCTTCTACTGTACCGGTTTCCGGAAGTGCTTACACCTATTCCTATGTTGCCTTCGGTGAAATATTTGCCTGGATCATCGGCTGGGATCTATTAATGGAATATGCTATTGGTAATATTGCCGTAGCCATTTCCTGGAGTGATTATTTTACTAACCTGATGACAAAGGCTGGTCTTCATATTCCGGACTGGCTTACCATGGATTATGTAAGTGCTAAGAGAGGCTTTGTGGATGGGCTCACCGATCAGGCATCTGCCTGGAGTAATGCACCGCAGTTATTTGGTTTCCGTATTATCATGGATTTACCAGCCCTGATGATCGTTGCTCTAATCACTTACATTGTATTCAGGGGTATTAAAGAATCGCGGTCTGCCAGTAATCTGATGGTAATCATAAAACTAGCTGTTATTTTCCTTTGTAATTGTTCTTGGAGCCTATTATGTAAATCCGGATAACTGGTCGCCTTTACACCAACAGGGTTCGGGGGAATTATGAAAGGAGTATCTGCTGTATTTTTTGCATATATCGGTTTTGATGCTATTTCCACTACAGCGGAGGAGTGTAAGAACCCACAAAGGGATTTACCCAAGGCTATGATTTATTCACTTCTTATATGTACAGTAGTTTATGTGCTGTTAGCATTGGTATTAACGGGCATGGTACATTATTCCACACTAAATGTGGGTGATCCGCTGGCCATGGTATTTGATGCAAGGGGAATGAAATTTATCGGTGGTATCGTAGCGATAAGTGCCATCATTGCGACGGCAAGTGTATTATTGGTTTTTCAGTTAGGCCAACCCAGAATCTGGATGAGTATGAGCCGGGATGGGTTGTTACCAAAAATATTTTCCAGGATTCATCCGAAGTACGGAACACCGTCGTTCTCAACAATACTTACGGGCTTTGTGGTGGCTATTCCCGCCCTGTTTTTAAATCTGAATGAAGTTTTATCATTAACGAGTATCGGAACGCTTTTCGCCTTTGTTATGGTATGCGGTGGCATCCTTGTTTTGCAACAGCGAAAGGACAGGCCGGAAAGCAAGTTTAAAGTGCCTTACATCAATGCTCAATTCATTTACCCGGCTATGGTTATAGTCGCTGTGATATTAATAGTAATAAATGTACCCAGTCATTTTCAGAAAGATATCTTTACTAAAGACACCTGGCCCATGGCTGCGTTCTGGCTGATCGCAATCCTTTTGGCTGTATTTGCATTTACGAGGAAGCTATCCTTGCTGCCGATACTGGGTATGATCAGTTGTTTCTACCTGATGGCACAGGAAACGCATAAAGTATGGATGCGGTTTCTTATCTGGCTGGTAATTGGACTTGCTATTTATTTCCTTTATAGTTATTCCCACAGCAAACTAGCCAAAAAGAAAGAATAAGATTTTGTATTATCGCTTAAATTTTATTCGTCGCACATTTTACTTACGGTAACTTTGTGCGACTTTTTTTTGCAAACTAAAAAAATCTTCGCCAGCAGGCTGAATCAGGTTATGAAGTACCAGATCGGTGATATTGTTTTGATCCTGCACTCCAATGAAGAAGGACGGGTGGTGGATATTATTAATGATAAAATGCTGATGGTAGATGTCAATGGCGTTTCATTTCCGGTTTACATGGACCAGGTTGATTTTCCGTATTTCAAACGGTTCACAGAAAAGAAACTATTTCCGGTAAAAAAGAGAAGCAATTTGTGGATGATATACGAAAAGAGAAGCCCTCACCCGAAAAAAGAGTGGCGGATGGGGTCTGGCTTACTTTCTTGCCTGTTATGGATACCGATGAGTTTGGAGATGTGGTCGTAGAGGAACTGAAGATCCATTTAATTAACAGAACTGAAACGCCGTACAACTTTGTTTATAAACTGCATTTTTTTGGCAAGCCGGATTTTGAATTGAAAAACACGATCCAGCCATTTGAAGATTTTTACCTGCATGATGTGGATTTTTCGGATATGAATGACAGCCCTTCTTTTGAATTTGATTTCTCCTTATTACAACCCGATAATAAGCCTGCCCACCGGGGTGGGAAAGCGCTGCATTATGAGTCATCGGTAAAGTTGAAACCCAAGCAACTCTTTGCAAAGATTGAAGAACTTAAAGAAAAAAACCAGGCCCATTTTTCACTGCTGCTTTTTTCGGAATATCCCGGTAAAGCTATCGAAGACAACTTTGAATCCGATAATTATCAGTTGGACCACTCCCGGAAAAAAGGGAACAAACTATATAATGCGGGTGATGCAAGACTTCATCTGGAACCACCCCGGACTGTCGTTGACCTGCATATTGAAAAACTGACAGATAATTATAAGCACATGAGTAATTATGAAATAGTTAGCCTTCAGTTGAAGACCTTTGAGAAATATTTCCACCTGGCCGTTGCTCATCATCAGCATTCTCTGATTGTTATACATGGGGTAGGGGAAGGAGTACTCCGGGATGAGATACATGCAATTCTGCGGTTAAAAAATGAGGTCAAGTCATTTGTAAACCAGTATCATCCGAATTTCGGATATGGGGCAACGGAAATATTTTTCAAGGCACTCTAAATTCTTTTTAAGGGATTTACAACCATAATTTTCGAGAAAGAAAGGATTTTACTCCGGTGGCCTTCTCCTTGGAGGAGGTCGGGAGGAGGCTTATCTTTGCATTGCTACAAGCCAGGCTATCGCTTCTTGATTTATTGAGAGGAGGAAAGTCCGGACAGCACAGAGCAATGCACCGGTGAAGAGCCGGGTGTTTTGGCGAAGGTCAAAGCAACAGAAAGTGCCACAGAAAATGACCTCAACCCCATCCCTTCTCCACTAGTGGAGAAGGGGGGATGGAAGGGTGAAAAAGTGAGGTAAGAGCTCACGGCTTTTGATGGTAACATCAATTGCGGGTAAACCTTGCATGCTGAAATGCCACATATAGTACCGCTTTAAGGGCAGCTCGTCCAAGGTACAGGGTAGGCAGCTTGAGTCCCGCAGGCAACTGCAGGAACAGATAAATGATAGCCCACGACAGAATCCGGCTTATCGGCTTGTAGTTTTTTTAGTAAATGTTCCCAAGATATCCTCCCAGTTCCATCAACCAGGCAATACCCAGGTGTACCATGAGTCCGCCATAGATTGACCTTGTATGATATACAACAACCCCCAGAATCATTCCTCCGAAATATGAGCTGATGCATTCCCCTAATGGCTTGCCAAAATGTATGGTGCAATAAAAACAAGCCATGGGTAAAATAGCATCTTTGCCTGCCCACTTTATAAAAGCAAGAATGAGAAAGCCCCTGAAGAAAAGCTCAATACTGATAAAATCACTCCCATAGGATAATTCAAATAATAATTTATGCCAAAAGCTGAAGCCGCCTTGTGCGTAAATTTCGGTAACAGATTTTAATTTTGGATAAACGGCCAGGAAATCGGCTTGTGTTGATGCCGCTGCTACCAGGGGAAGCATGAATAACAACATAAGAAGGTAAGGTTTCCACGTGAGATCTCTTTTAGTTAATCCATAGAATGGTTGCTGCTTGTCAAAATATCTCCAAATAAAAAATAAAAAGAATGAAACGATAAGGAGTAACAGGGGCCAGTAAATGATATGATTCCAATAGTTAATCCAACCGGGATCTGCCTGGATTAAATTTTCCGGAAAATAAAAAGAAATATCCAGGCTGATTTTTAATGCGAAAATAACCGGGGCTGTTAAAAGCAATACCCCGAAACTTTTGTTCCGGAAATATAAAACGGGTTTATATAGCCCCGTTAAAAAGTAAGGGATACAGAAGGCCGTCCCGAAGACTGCATACCAGCAAATAAGTTTAACGGCAAATGAATTATTTTTTCGAATGCTGTCATCAAGACCGAAATGATAATTAATGAATATAAGAATTGCAGTAAACAGGGATATAGAGCCTAGTACTCTTTTATCCCTTTCTATAAAATACTGCTTTATATATTGATAAATATTTTTCATTTAAAGGTGAAAAGTAATTTTTTTTTATGGTCTTTAAACTTTCTTGCTCCATAGGGTTCAAAAGTTTCGTTAATAATTTATAAACCCTAAAAGTATAGCCATGAAAACTTTATCATTTAACCGGATCACCATTGCTGCTTTTGCAGTAGTACTCTCGCTTTTTATTATTTCCTGTCAAAAAGAAAACAATTTATCAAATTCTGCTACACCTGTAACAGAAGACGAAGCTAAAGTCTATTCGGATGAAAGTGCCCAGACTGAAGCCAGTTTTGATGATGTGGAAGACGTAAGTATGACCGCCGCCGATGAAGAAGGCGATGCCAGTACTTTCGGTCGTTCGGAAGAAGCCGGCCGTTATCTGCCAACTTTTGAAGAACTGCGTTTGCGTCTTGGACCCTGTGCCACCATTACAGTAACGCCAAACGACAGCACTTATCCCAAAACCGTTACCATTGATTTTGGCGATGGTTGTATCTGTGCAGATGGCAAATTCCGTAAAGGAGCTATCATCCTGCACCTGACTGCACCCATCCGCCGTCCGGGTGCTGTACTTACGATTACCTTAAGGAATTTTTATCTTAACCGCGCACACATTGAAGGCACCAAGATCATCAGTAACCTGAGCGAAAATGGAAACATTAAATTCACGGTGCAGGTAGTAGGCGGAAAAGTAACTTTTCCAAACGGAAGAGGGTACCAGTATCAAAGCCTGAAATATGTAAGACAAATTGAAGGCGGCCACACACGTTTTGTAAGAGATGATGTTTATAGCATTGAAGGAAGGTCAGGAACAATTTATAATAACGGGGTTACTATTAACCTCAATACAGAATCGCCCCTGATCAAAAAAGTAGTTTGCCCCTGGATCAGCGACGGTCTTTTAAAAATAAAAATTAATGATCGGGTTTTATTCCTGGATTATGGTGCACCCAATAATGGCGACTGTGATAACAAAGCCTTGTTGACCTGGAATAATGGCAATAACCATTTACTGATAACACTGCCCTAATATTTCAAAAGCCTATTTCTAATAAAAAATAAAAGCCTCCGATTAGGATCGGAGGCTTTTTAATTATTTTTCTTTGCTAAAGTTCTTTTTTATCCATACAACTGCTTTTCGGACATAATACGCTGAATCATTCTCCAGGGTTTGCACCAATTGCTTTATTTCAGGATGCAGTTCTTTTTTCCGGGTGTACCATTCTACCAACACCAGAGAAAGCCTGCGCTGCCAGAAATCCTCCGATTGGTTATATTTCCGGGCCAATGAAAATATTTCTTTCTGATGTGTTTGTAGCAGGGGCCTTAAACCCTGCATGCCCAGGGTATCACAAATAGCCCAGTTACCGATATCGTTTGCAAAAATTTGAATAATCCGTATCGACTGTTCCGGATCCTTTTTTGCAATTTTTCCCAGCATTTTTATTGCTAATAATTTTTCTTCATAAGCTCCGGCATTCCATAATTCTTCTACCAACCCAAAACCCCCGTCTTTGTATTGTTGCGCCAATTCATTTAAAACAGGATTCCTTACTCCATATATCCGATCTTTTCCCGGAACAAATATTTTATGTGCCGCTTTGGCCTCGGCATTAGCTTTAGCCTTCAGTATCTTTTGTATCTCATTTAATGGCTGCGACATATTGTTCTAAAATAGGTCTTGATCATGTGCTTCCGGTAAAGCCTTTTTGTTTTCGCATTTAGCTGATGTTGAAAGGAGAAGTGAGAATAAAAATTGGAACTGAACGCTAGATGATACTTCTCTAAAAAAGAAAAATATGATTTCTGGAATATGTAAAAACCAGGTTTTCTTTAAATAATACCGTTGCCAAATTACAAGCGCTGTATTATTCAATATGAAAGTCCACCAGCGTGGATATTTGCTGAAGCTTAATAACCCGTTGTCCCGGGGATGCTTCTTCACGAATATATTTCAATACACCAATCCCGGGTTTGAAAAACACCTGGTCTTTCCGGTAATTGCGGGCATTTTTTTCAAAATACAGGCAATCGCTTAAATTCCCTAAAAATGAATTGTATCCATAATTAATTTTTAAAGAACGTCCTTGAGCAGCCGCGTCTTCAAAACTGGTAAGGTAGCGGATAGAATCTCCGGGGAAAAGGCTGAAATCTTTTTTAGCATCCATGATATCCGGAATAAACAGTCTTTCTTCCAGCTTGTAGATGGCAGAGTCATTAGTCAATAATCTGTCGGGCAAACCAACTGTAATATTGCTTTCCCACCAAACCAAACCATCCGGTATTGATTTCAGTACAGCGGTATACCTCAGGGTATCTTTTTGTACTCTTAAAAATATGCCATCCTGGTACACTGAATCTTCATAGATCCAAAAGTTACGGGAGCTGAGCGGTAACATACCACAGAACTTCTGATTGCTAGAAAAGGCAACCACCGAATCTTTCGAATAGGAGATTCCCGAAGGATTAATTTTTTGGGAAACACAGCGTTCAACCGGTATTAACGGGGAAGCCAGTTCTTCTTTAACACAGGAAGTAAAAACAATACTTCCCATTACGAGGGTTAGAATATTTTTTTTCAAAGGAATCCGTTTTAATGTCCAAAAGGGATGTCAAAATAGAAACTGGATTTTATAATTCATAACTATTTAACGTATTTCTTCTAAGTATTTTTTACGAAACAATGTTTCGATGGCCGTAATTATACTGTTTGTAAGGCAGTTAGAACCTTTTACTTAAAGCTTCCGGAAATCTTGTTACTATGCTGAAAATGAGGTAACGGCATGAAGTAAGCGAAAAAAAGACCGGTCCTGCAACAGGAACCGGTCAATAAATTGAAAATAAAATTAAACGAATTTTATCTGAAGATACGCTGAAAGAACTCCTTCATGTCTTTCCAGGATGCCGAATCTGCAGCGGCATTGTATTTTATTGGAAGATTAAATTTTTCGCCCATAGCTGTTGCATTGGGATTAGTAAAAGCATGCGTGGCTCCCTCATAGGCTTTAAATGAATATTTTGCACCGATTGAATCCATTTCAGCTTTAAACAACCCAACCTCTGCTTGCGGTACAAAGGGGTCTGCTGCACCGTGACAAACCAGTATCTCTGCTTTTAATAAATCTTTATTTACAGGCACCACAGTCAGGTTACCATGAAAACTAACGACACCTTTCAGGTCTTCACCAAACTTGGCCATATTCAACACCTGTGCGCCGCCAAAACAATATCCGATGGCTCCAACTTTTGCAGGATCTGTCTGGCTGTAGGTTTTTAATTTTATCAGGGCTGCTTCAAATAAGGGTTTAGCCAACTGCGGATTTTGATAAAAAGGTCCTGCCAATGCACCGGCAGCATCCGGGTTGTCTGCTCTTTTGCCATTACCGAACATATCCACAGCCATAGCTATATAACCCAATTTGGCTAATTCCCTGGCCCGCATTTTCGCATAGTCATTAAGCCCCCACCATTCATGAACGACTAAAACAGCCGGGCGTTTGCCCTCCACATTTTCATCATATACGATATAGCCATCCAATACAAGACTGTCTTTCATGTTATCCGGAGCATAGGTAACATTTTCTTCTTTTAGTTTGGGTTCTTTCATTTCAGTCTCCTTTTTTTTATCATTGTTGTTACAGGAAGTAAAGAAAATTATAAATGCCGCCAGGGTTGCCTGGAAAAATTGCTTGTTTTTCATGATTGATTTATTAAAGTAATAAAACATATTACTAAGGTCAGGTTTTTTGGGGAGAGACAAAAAGAAACCTGTATTGAAAAATACCACAGGTATAGATGTCTGCCTGTAAAATTGATGGGCCGGTCCGGTTACCATAGCATTTTTGAATTATAGAAGGGTAATTTTTAGACTCGTTTAAATAAAAAGCAGGGGATCGTGGAATTTGCTTCAGAGTGAAAGGCATAAAAAGAAAATCCGTGTTCAAAAATGGAAGAGAAGTAGTTGAATACGAATTGCAAAAGGCCTAATTGATTAAAACTATCCAGACATTAAAAGCGTCTGCGGTCCTTATCATTATCATATTTATTATATCCACCACTGTTACCACCCCGGTAACCACCGCCTCCGCTATTACCACCCCGGTATCCACCACCACCTTGCTTATCTTCCGCTTCTTTTACTACCAATGGTTTTTTACCGAGTGAAATATCATTCAACCCCTCAATCGCTTCCCTTGCCTCTGTGTCATTAGGCATTTCCACGAAACCAAATCCTTTGCTTTTACCTGTTTCCCGGTCCATGGCCACTTTTACAGAGGTTACTGTTCCGAATTTTTCAAAAAATTCTTCGAGTTCTGCATCATCCATGTCGTAAGGCAGGCCGGCTACAAAAATCTTCATTGAGCTGTTTTTTGTAAAATTAGGCATCTTATACCGAAAATAGTTGTTATAAAGGCGGTTTTGCCTCAACAACTTCTATCTCAAACTGAAGGATGCTGTTGGGAGGGAGTTTGGCACCCGTTGTACGGATAGAATAGGCCATACCGGAAGGGATGAGTAACTTAATTTTCCCCCCGACTTTACATAATGGAACCCCTACCTGCCATCCTTTTATTAACCATTTCAATGGAAATGTAATAGGTTTATCCGTCGATTCCTCCACTACTGAAGCGTTATTAAATACATTCAATTTATATAAAACGGTTATGGTATCATTGACGGAAACCTGCCTCCCTGTTCCTTCTTTCATTATTATATAGTAAACGCCTTCCACATTATCTGTTGCATCTGTTTTGCCTGTGGCAATGGCTTGTTGAATAATTTGAGTCTCCAATTCATTTTGCCGGACACTGTCTATATGTGAGAAAAGTCTAACCTTTATTTCAGGTTGGCCTTCTTTTAGGCTTATCCATTTACCGTTGTTCTTTTGTAACCCTACCTGGCTGGTTTGTACCCTGAGTTGTGGCCGTTTTTTGAGCTGATCTGGAAAAAATACTGCAGGGTTTTGCAGGGTAGACCACTGACCCTGAATTTTACAGGTTCCGATCAGTTTCCAGGTATGCTCTTTGGGAAGCCATATATAGCCAGAATATAAGGAAAAATTTTCGGCAGAATCAGTTGCAATAGACACCAATAGCTTGTAAGATACATTTACCGACCAGTCATATTTCCATTCCAATTCACCTTTTTCATCATCTATAACATCAATACCTTTCGCCATTTTTTGTGCCGAAGCGGGAAATTCAAACACAACTTCTTTGCCGTCTTTGTCTGATTCAAGTACCAGTTTAATCCGGTCTGCCTGTATTCCAATAAATACCTCTTTGGTGGTATTGATTTCCTGAACATTAATTTCAGCTATAAACGATATGGCTTTAATACTGTCGGGCACCGGGTAATAAACGGTAGAGTCTTTATCCGAAGCATTTACTACGGGTATGAAGAAACTAAGAAATAAAATGTGGAAAAGACATTTTTTCATCTTGATTATTTGTTTATCAAACATACTGAAATAATAACTCCCTGTTTCTGCCGTTGCTTTCCTGCTGCATATAATTATTATTTCTCCTGATGGTTACATAAGATTGCCCGGCTTTTACTTATTTTTTTATCAGAATAATAAATTCTTTCAACTTAAATACTAAATAATGAAAAACAAAATCCTCCTTTCTGCACTAAGTTTATTTTCCCTGGCTGCCTGTACAAAACAAACCGTAGATAATAATTCATCTGGCGGAGCCAGCATAGTAGCCCCATCATCAGTCCCTGCTGTCGTCAGAACGGCCTTTGATAACAGTTTTAGTGGCACCAATGGAATAGAATGGCAGCGAAACAGCAGCAACAGTTTTACGGTTCAGTTTAACATGAGCAACCAGCGGCATGATGCCGGATTTGATGACAATGGTCACCAGTCATCTCATAATGTTATCTGCCTGGAGGCTGCCGTACCCCAGGTCGTATTGGATAATTTCCGTCAACGTTTCCCGACAGATAATGTATATGAATGGAAATTAACCAACGAGGGTAACTGGAAGCCCCATTTTATGAGGGGAACTATAAAATACGAAGCGACTTTCAGTGCAACCGGCATTTTTATAAAATTTGAACAAGCCGGATAAGGGTACATATTTTTCTGAATCAAACCGCCTGACAATATCCGGGCGGTTTTTTGCAATGTTTTAAAGCGAACAAAATTATTTAATCAGATCCCATAAAGATAATTTTTTGTTCTTTTGTCTCTTAAATAAACATAATGAAAACCTGGTTTGGGAAAATAGAAATCAGAAAGATTGAAAATATTCCGGTTGCATCAACCGTGCAGGAGGAAAAAGGTGATTCCTTTAAAAAGATGAACGACTCCCATATCCGCTTTGTTCATTACCCGGATTCCCAGCAATTAATTATCTGGCTCCCGCAACCGGGCCTGGAATATGAAAACGTACAGTTGCGGGATGCTCAAACCGGGAAACTGGCTGAAGAATGGACGGTTGCAGATAAATTAAGTGGTAGTGTACAGTTACTTTGGGATACGACACCTATTAAACCAGGGGAATATACCATTGAAATTAATTGGAAAAATAAATGGAAGCATCGAATTGATATAGTGAAAAATAAAAAAGAAGTTGCCCGGAAAAAGAAAGAATCACCAAGCCGGGTAAAAACAGAGAACCTGTCATCAAAAAACAATATTGATGCCATCATCTATAAAGATGGTTTTGGAAATATTATCCCGGATGAAGATTTGATATTACGGGAAAAACTAAAAAAGAAGTTAACCCGGAATTTTTCAAGACATCTGGAATATAAAGGGAATTTCCGGGATGGTTCCATTCACTATATTGACGGTGACTACAGTATTGAATTAAATCATGAAATGGGTGCGGGTAATTGTATGTTTTATATCTGGATTCCGACAAGGCAGCAATGGGCATCTCAGACAAAAATACCCCTGGAAGAGAGAGATGAGATCCTGGATTTTATAGCGCAGACTGTAAAGAATCAACAAGCCACCAGTTGTCGTTTTGAAATAAAAGAAGATACTATTGGTTTTTTTTATAAATAGCTTTTCGGGCTGCAATTAAAGAAATCAGTTGCTGCTTCCGCCTTCATCAATTTTGCGACCGATATAATAACCCAGGATGCCACCTGCTGCAATGCCAATACTCATCCAGAGAACAGATCCCTGCGTGGCAAAATAGCTTACGGCAAAACCCAATGCCGCACCTATAATGGTGAAGATACCAACGGCTTTACCCCGGGCGTTAGCAGAAACATCCGTTTCCTGGCTATGTTTAAACTGACGAAGATGCTCTTTGTGTTTCTTGCGATGGTGTGATCTGGCCATTTTTTTTATTTGAAATTACAAAACTCCGGCTAATTCAAACCTAACTTATTCTTAAGGATTTGAGGCAAGGCCTGTTTATTCACGAAAAGAATAACTGTTTTTAACCGAAAATAATTTTCTTCCATATAAAGATAGCCTTCAAATTTGCTGAAAAAAGTGCCCCAGGAGTTTTTCAGGTAATACCATTTTTTACCGTTTTTATCATTGCCAATACCCGCTATCTGGAGCATATGATCTCTCTCTGTTGATTCATTTTTATAATTCGCCAGTCTTTCTTCATCGTACTGGTGTGCCGAATCCGGAAAAGATGCATACCCGCCTGTATGTTGAAACCCTGTTTCTGTGACATCGCCTTCCCAGCCAACAGACCAGCCTTTGTGAAGAGCCGAATCTACCAATTGGTGCATATCATCCAGGGTAACATTGTAAAAGCTGTCGTTGGCCCAGTTGTATTTGTCGGACAGTATAAATTGTTTGTACAAGGGCTGATCCGCAAAAGAAACAAGCTCCAAGTAGTCGTTACCAAATCCGACTACTTCCTCAGCAAATGTTTTTGGCGTGTAACGCTTTTCCTGGTAATAAAAATCAACAGGCACTTTACCGAGGTATTTATCCAGCGTATCATTCATCTGGTGCAGGTCATTGCCTTCAACCAGTTTTTTCCCCTCTATTAAAAGCCGGTTAGTAAATATCTTCATCGCTGTATCCAGTCCGGCATGGTTGTGATAGGATTGTTCACCAGGCATTCCGCTATACAATTCTTCCGGCACCATTCCATAGCGGTTCACTACACGGATCACATCATGAAACTGACCGCCACCTTCAAAATAGGTTTTTCCATTTGTCGCAAGAAATTGGTTTGCCTTATCGATATAGGCATACCGGGCAATAAACATTTCGGAAAGATTGAGCCGGATATTTTTTCGTTTTATCAGATCGCTTTCAAACAAAGAATTGGTGCCAAAAACCCAGCAGGTGGGACTATTGCTCTGGTCTTTCACTGTTGTGCAACTAACTGAATCAGTCAATCGGATATTCAATGGGGCGGTTGCCTGCTGGGTAAATACTAAATTAGAAAAAGCAATAAGAATAGCTGTCAAAAAGTATCGCATCATACGAAAATAGTAAATACTACCCCTTGTAAAATACCCGGGTCAGGGTATTCATATCCTGAAATCTGTAATCGTTACCTTTGCATCCGGAACCTGCGCCAGGGTTGCAGGGAATAATTCAAATTATTATTTTTATGAAAGAAGTGTATATTATCTCCGCCATCCGTACTCCGATGGGTAGTTTTGGGGGTTCTTTAAAAGCTTTATCCGCCACACAATTGGGTGCAACGGCTATTAAAGCTGCTGTTGCCAAAGCAGGAATTGAACCCGGGCAGGTGCAGGATGTACTCATGGGTTGCGTGATGCAGGCTAACCTGGGGCAGGCTCCTGCACGTCAGGCGGCCAAGTTTGCAGGATTGCCCAATGAAGTGAATTGTACCACGGTGAATAAAGTATGTGCCAGTGGTATGAAAGCCATTGCACAGGCAGCACAAAGCATTATGCTTGGGGATGCCGATATCGTAGTGGCAGGTGGCATGGAAAGTATGAGCAATGTCCCGTTTTATGCTGACAGTGTGAGATGGGGTAACAAATATGGCAATACATCCCTGATAGATGGCCTTGCGAAAGACGGTCTTACGGATGTGTATGATGGGAAGGCCATGGGAAATGCAGCAGAATTGTGTGCAACCGAGTGCGGTATCAGCCGTGGCGACCAGGATGCTTTTGCGATAGAAAGTTATAAACGCAGCCAGGCAGCTATTGCAGCGGGTAAGTTTGATAATGAAATTGTACCGGTGGAAATACCTCAACGCAAAGGTGACCCGGTGTTATTTGGAAAAGATGAAGAACCTTTTAATGTTAAGTTTGATAAGATACCCACCTTGAATCCGGCCTTTGCAAAAGACGGTACTGTTACTGCGGCCAATGCCTCAACCATGAATGATGGTGCCGCAGCATTAGTATTGATGAGTAAAGAAAAAGCAGCGGAACTCGGTTTAGAACCTATTGCTAAAATTATTTCGTATGCTGATGCGGAGCAGGCGCCTGAAAGGTTTACGACCACACCATCGTTGGCTGTTCCGAAAGCTGTAGCCAAAGCAGGATTGAAGATGGATGATATTGCTTATTGGGAGTTGAATGAGGCTTTTGCAGTAGTGGGTATTGAAAACAGTAAAAGAATGAAACTTGATCCGGCCAAAGTCAATGTTAACGGCGGGGCCGTATCTCTTGGTCATCCTTTGGGATGCAGCGGTGCCAGGATTATTGTTACCCTGATAAATGTATTAAAACAAAATAATGCGAAGTACGGAGCAGCAGGTATCTGCAACGGCGGTGGAGGAGCTTCAGCAATGGTAATTGAAAATTGTCAATAGAAATAGATCACAATAATAACAAAAGCCTCTTCATTCCTGAAGAGGCTTCGTTGGTTTTTGTCAATTCGCAAAAAAGGTGACTCTTACTTACTTTATTTCGAACTCAGGTCAGCCCGGTAAAAAAGTAATTCAGACCAGGCATGATCAATATAATTTCTTTGAACATCAATCCAGTCATCCCAGGAATCAGATCCGTTAACGGCTTCGTAACGTTCTTTCATGGGCTTACGGAAACCAGAAGCCCTTTCTTTAAGTCCTTGTTTGTAACGGGTAACCACAGAAAGCTGTGCCGGTCCGGATCCACTGGAAGTATAAACAGCCATTGATTCGCCACCTGCTTCCCAAACTTTTTTAAAGCTTTTAACGCCATCCCATACTTTACCAAACCATCCCATTTTAGGGAAATAATGGGTAATATTTATTTTATCTGAATAATCACCTAATGCAACAGAACTAAGCGAATCCTGAAAAACTGAATATGAAGTGCTGCCTCTTTCGGTGAGATAGATGGCTACACTTTTATTGTAGTCCATGTTATGTTCTGCGCCGAGGTTTCCTCTTCCATCAATGGCTTCCCAGCTGGTGGGTCCTTCGATAATATGGTAACCACCGGCATCAGGGCCGCTTTGAATGGCAAAGACCCTCCATTTCCAGTCACCGGTATGATATTTTTGTGCATGGGTGGCCAGGGCTTTTTCAAATTCGAGAACTTTGTCAACCTTGGGAAATACCCGGTCAGCGCTGACAATGTTTTTTGTTTGGCCTATTCCTAAGATGGGAACAAGCAGGCATAGAAGAAAGATTTTTCTCATGTTTTGTTGATTTTTGTGGTTAAAAAAATAAGGAAATGTGGTTAAAAGGTAGGAATTAAAATAAAAGATAAGTATAAAATAATAATTAGAAAAAAAATTTTTTGAAATTCAGGGTGCAAAAAAAGGGATGCCACTTACGGGGCAAACTCATCCAAATCTTTCAATTAGTTTATTATCTACAATGGGTTTATAATATTATTTCAATGCACAACACAAAAGCGGAAAAAACAGGTTCATATACGAATAGTTTCTTCATGTTCTATAGTACTTACCTATTACCAGGATACGCATGATTTAAAGTGGTTTAACCTGCCAAGACGCTATAGTGCTGTAAAATTTCATGCCTTTTACGTATATTTTCTAACATGTGGCCGCACTAAAGGCCCTTATAATTCGTTAGAAAAGGTCAAAAAGCAACTATTTTTTTTAAAACCTGTCAATAATTAAACCTGTAACTCCAAAGACTGTCTATGCATTGAGTTTTTATTTTTTCAATAAACCCCTATTTATGAAAGCCCGGATCCTCTTGCCCTTTGCCTTTATTTTTTCAATCTCATTAACTTTTACAGCTTGTCAGAAAGATTCAGCGACCAGCACGGACTATTCCGCTGAATCATCTACTCATTCGGATGACCAGTCGCGGTTTTCCGGTGAAGTGGATGCGGTAGCCAATGATGCTGACATCACCCTTGAGTCAACACCCGGTTTTGCGGGTCGTGGAGAACAAGTGCAATCACTCATCTGTGATGCGACGGTTGTTGTTGATACACTCAGTAATCCGAGGACTGTCACCATTACGTATAACGGAACCAATTGCCTGGGTACCCGTACCCGGACAGGAGTGATCGTTATTTCAATGGCACAGAATGTACGCTGGAAAAATGCCGGCGCCGTAATTAACTTAAGCTTCCAGAATTTTAAGGTCACCCGTCTCAGCGACAATAAAAGTATAACGATCAATGGAACGCAGTCATATACCAATGTTAGTGGTGGCCTGTTGATCAACCTGCCCACCCTCGGCACAATCACGCATACCATAACCAGCAGTAATATGTCCGTGACATTTGATAATGCTTCACAACGTAGCTGGCAGGTGGCAAAACAAAGGGTTTTTACCTATAACAACGGTGTCGTGATCACCACCACCGGTACCCATACGGAAGGCACTGTTTCCGGTGTTGCAGAATGGGGTACCAACCGTTTTGGTCATACTTTTACGTCGGCAATAAGCAATCCGTTGGTGGTACGCCAGGATTGTAATTTTCGCCTCACCAGTGGTAAAGTTGAACATGCCACTTTACTATTCAATGCCTCGGTTACTTTTGGTCTTGATGCTGCCGGTAATCCAACCGGATGCCCGGGTACCGGAAATTATTATATGAAGATCATTTGGACAGGACCCGGTGGCACACCACATACTACTATTTTACCTTACTGATAATAACGCAAATAATATTTTCAAAACCGTCCCGCTTTCAGTTGGACGGTTTTTTGTTTAGTTGATTTTTGCAGGTACTTGGAGTTTTACAAGTAAATTAGCATCCCATGGCGGCCATTTGCATAACAAATATTAAACTTCTTGTCAATACCCGGGAGCAGCATCACGTACTGAAGGGTAGTGAATTGACAGATTTGCCCTGTATAAATGATGCTTATCTCATTGTTGAGGATGGAATAATAGCATCCTATGGCAAAATGAATTCAGGGGCTGACGCAAATAAATTCGGTGGCCATACTATTGATGCCTCTGGGCAAATGATTCTTCCTGCCTGGTGCGACAGCCATACGCATCTTGTATTCGCTGCCAGCCGGGAAGAAGAGTTTGTGGACAAGATTAAGGGATTGACCTATGCAGAAATAGCCGCTAAAGGCGGAGGTATATTAAATTCAGCCCGGAAACTTTTTGAAACATCCGAATCAGAACTTTTAAGACTGGCCTGGGGCCGTTTACAGGAAGTGATTCAAACAGGTACCGGTGCCATTGAAATAAAAAGCGGGTATGGGTTATCTGTGGAAAGCGAGTTAAAGATGTTACGGGTCATAAAAAAACTAAAAGAAACTTCGCCTATTCCGATTAAATCAACTTTTCTTGGAGCACACACCTATCCCCTTGAATTCAAAGAAAATCACGCCGGGTATATGGACCTTATCATAAACGAAATGCTGCCGGTAATTGCCCGTGAAAAACTGGCTGATTTTATAGATGTGTTTTGTGAAACGGGATTCTTTTCTCCGGAAGAAACAGAAACGATCTGCAAAGCAGGAATTAGTTATGGCTTAAAACCTAAGATACATGCCAACCAACTGAATTTATCCGGTGGCACACAGGTGGGCGTGAAGTTGGGTGCATTGAGTGTTGATCATTTAGAAACCATGGATGATGATGCTATCAAAGTACTCGCTGCTTCAAATACAATCGGTACCTTATTACCCACTGCTGCTTTCTTTCTTCGTATGCCTTTCCAGCCAGCACGAAGATTAATTGATGCCGGTTGTGCTATTGCCCTGGCCACGGATTATAACCCCGGTTCTTCTCCCTCAGGCAATATGAACCTGGTTATTGCCATGAGTTGTATTCAAATGAAAATGCTGCCGGAAGAGGCCATCAATGCGGCCACAAACAACGGGGCGTATGCCATGGAACTCCAGGATGAAACAGGAAGTATTACAGTGGGTAAAAAGGCTAACCTGATTTTTACAAAGCCCATTCCATCACTGGCCTTCCTTCCTTATTCTTTCGGGACTAATTTGATTGATAAGGTCATGATAAGCGGGGAGTTTGTTTAAAACTTTGAGAGGATTTTTTTTAGAACCGATTTGAATGTATAAACATCCCTAAGTACCAAAATTCGAAAATCATCCGGAAAAGGCTATTTGCATGATTATAACTATGTCTCCGGAGAAAATGCCCCGTAATTTTTTAGAAGACAAGCAATAACTTAGCATACAAATCAGCACAGCATGCAGCCAATAATTGAATGTGTTCCCAACTTCAGCGAAGGGAATGATATGAATATCATTAAACAGATCACCGATCAGATCGAAGGGGTGGAAGGCGTTCGTTTATTGAATGTAGATCCGGGAAAAGCGACCAACCGTACTGTTGTTACTTTTGTGGGTAGTCCTGAGGCCGTGATAGAAGCTGCTTTCCGCGCCATTAAAAAATCCGGCGAACTGATCGATATGTCCCGTCACAGCGGCGAACACCCCCGTATGGGAGCCACCGATGTTTGTCCTTTAATTCCTGTTGCAAATATTACGATGGAGGAAACGGCACAGTATGCACAACAACTGGCAAAAAGAGTGGGGGAGGAATTGCAGTTGCCTGTGTTTTTATATGAAGCGGCTCAGCCCCATAAAAACCGCAGCAATTTATCGGTTATCCGTGCAGGTGAGTATGAAGGGTTTTTCAAAAAAATAAAATTACCGGAATGGAAACCTGATTTTGGTCCAGCGGAGTTTGATGCAAAACGTGGTGCAACTGTAATTGGTGCCCGGGATTTTCTGGTTGCCTATAATATTAATCTCAATACAACTTCCACCCGTCGGGCGAATGCCATTGCGTTCGATGTACGGGAAGCCGGAAGAAAAATAAAAAATGAGAAAGGGGAAGAAATCGTTCAACCCGGCACGCTGAAATCCGTAAAAGCCATGGGCTGGTTTATTGAAGAATATGGCATTGCACAGATAAGTATTAATCTAACCAATATCGGGGTAACGCCGGTGCATATTGCCTTTGATGAAGTGTGTAATAAAGCAGCAGCCAGGGGGATCCGGGTTACCGGTAGTGAGTTGGTGGGGTTGATTCCCCTGAAATCACTGCTGGATGCCGGAAAATATTTTTTACAGAAACAAAAACGATCAACGGGTGTTTCAGAAAAGGAATTGATAAAGATTGCTGTGAAATCACTCGGCCTGGATGAACTGGGTCCTTTTAAGCCGGAAGAAAAAATTATCGAGTATATGCTAAAAAATAAATCCGATAGTCAGTTGGTAAGCAAGTCCCTCTCTGATTTTGCTGACGAAACAGCCAGTGAGAGCCCGGCACCGGGTGGTGGATCTATATCTGCCTATGTTGGGGCATTGGGGGCTTCACTCGCCACCATGGTCGCTAATCTTTCTTCCCATAAAAAAGGATGGGATGATCGATGGGAAGAATTCAGCAAATGGGCAGAGAAAGGAGAAATGTATAAAAATGAATTGATGCAACTGGTGGATGCCGATACCAAAGCATTCAACCAGATCATGGTGGCCTTTGGTTTACCAAAATCCACAACGGAAGAAAAGGCCGCAAGAACAAAAGCCATACAGGATGCCACTAAATTTGCCATCGAAATTCCTTTCAAAGTGATGCAGGCATCGTATAATAGTATGGAAGTGATAAAAGCTATGACTGAGATGGGAAATCCTAATTCGGTAACGGATGCAGGAGTTGGGGCTTTATGTGCCAGAAGCGCTGTAATCGGAGCTTTTATGAATGTGAGAATCAATTCAGTAGGGTATGAGGATAAAAGTTTTATTTCCGGTATTCTTGACCGTGGCCGGGAAATAGAAAACAAAGCCATAGTTTTAGAAGCTGAAATTTTAAAAATTGTCAATGGAAAAATTGGAATCTAAAATACCTGTTTCGGAACCCAAACTGACTGGTATGCAACACCTGAAAATATATAGTAAACAGGATATACTTTCTTTAACCAAACTGCGCCGTTTCGAAACCAAATTGGGAGAACGGTTGCAGATAGTTCAAGACCCGGCCGAAATAGAAAAGTCAATCGCTTCTTCGAAGGCAAAATATGTTTTGTTTGGCGTTCCGGAAGACCTGGGTGCTAAAGGCAACTATGGCATTGGTGGAGCGGATACCCTGTGGATTCCTTTTTTGCAAAGTTTTTTAAATATACAGAGCAATGATTTTTTTGATGGCGAAGAAATTTTGCTGATCGGCTATTTTGATTTTGGCGATATGCAATACCTTATCGATACCACAGCAAAAGGGGAAGATGAAAAAATAGAAGCCTACCGGCATGCGTTAACTACTGTCGACGACGAAGTGGAACACCTGGCAAAAATAATCACGGAAACAAAAAAAATACCTATTGTAGTAGGTGGCGGTCATAACAATTCCTATCCACTGATAAAAGGTGCAGCCAAGGGATGGCATAAAGCCGGTGTAATACAACTGGCACAGATCAACTGTATTAATCTGGATGCACATGCCGATTACCGGGCTTTGGAAGGAAGACACAGTGGTAATGCTTTCCGGTACGCAGAAGAAGATGGCTATTTACAGAAATATTGTGTAGTAGGCTTGCATGAAAATTATTTGCCCCAGAATGTCTGGATGGATATTGTGAATAATCCCTTTATTGACTGTATAACATTTGAAGACATTTTTGTTCATGAAAAAAGAACCTTTATTCAATCAGTGGCACATGCAACCGGTTTTACGGATGATACATTGACCGGGATTGATTTAGACCTTGATGCCATTCAGAATACATTGAGTAGTGCCATGACGCCGGTAGGTATTACACCGGTTCATGCAAGACAATATATCTCCTTTGCAGCGGCTGATTCAAAACCAGCCTACCTGCATATATGTGAAGGTGCTACCCGGTTAACGGATGGAAGGACCGATGCAACGAGCGGAAAGCTGATTAGCTACCTGGTTAGTGATTTTATAAAGACACTTTCCAACTGATCAGAATACGGGGCCGTATAATTTTATATCTGCTTTATCAAATGCTTTCCTGAAACGAATCAGCAATTTACCGGCTTCCGCTTGTTTCTTTTCAGATACATAAGCTTTCCAGAGTCCAAACAGTGCCCAGCCATTCTCGTTATTATTCAACAAATCCTTCTGCAGCACTTCTTTTGCTTCTTTTATCCGGCCTGCTTTCAGGTAAGCATTTCCCAAATAATGTTTGGGGTTCAGCAACCAGTCCCGGGGTTCATTGTATACCATATTTTCTTCAGTTACGACCGCTTCTTCAAATGCAGCCACCGCATCAGGGTATTTTTTTTCCTGTAAAGCAATACTTCCGATCAATAGATTCTCAGCAACAATGGCCCCTTCGCTGGCAGATGAGAAAGGAGCAAGAGGTATCAACAGGCTGCTGTCTTTCGCTAATTGCTGCAACTTTTCTAACTCCATTTTCGCTTCAGGAATTTTAGATCTTTGTATCAAAGCCATGCCTCTACCAAAATGATACAGAACATTTGCATAAATCATAGATGGATCTGGTGCTGTCATGGCCAGTAAATTATTCCAGTTGCCAAAGCGAACATCCACCAGCACCGGTGTCATATAAATGTATTGCACATAATTTCCCAAAGCCCCGGGAATGGACAAATAATCTTTCTGAATACTTTTTACCGTTTCCTTCGCAGCCCAGGTTGAATACCCGGATCGTCCGGCCAACATGGCATGGTTGGTTTGCATATGCAGGTTGTGTATGATATACAGGAAATCAGCACCGGTAACAGGTGTATACAGCGGAATAGTTTTTTGGTAACTCTTAACGGCTGTTTCATTTACAGTAACACCTTTTGTATAGTTACCTGTACGCAGATAAATATGAGATGGCATATGAACCGTATGAGAAAGACCGGGCGTCAGTTTCCCTAAACGATCTGCACTGGGGAGGGCTTTAGCTGCATACGGCGATGGTTCCATTACATGAATGTAATAGTGGTTAGCACCGGGATGGTTGGGAGTTTTCTTCAGCAATTCTTCCAAAACAGTTTCTATAACCGGTGTCCAGGGTTTAGGGGTTCCGTCAGTTTTCCATAGATCCCAGGGATGCTGTAGCATTAATGCATCTGCATACAAAGCAGCCACATCTGCATCATCCTGATATTTTTCGTAAGCCTCTTTCATTTTATCCACATACAACTGGTTCAATTTTTTTCTGCTAGCCGTTGAATCGGAAGAATACCTCAAGGATTGAGCAACGATCAGTATTTTTTCTTTCTCTGTACTGTTTCCGGAAAGCTCTTGGGCTTTGATGCTTGCCGCCAAGGCATCAGGCGAAGCCGCATAACCCAGGTCATTGATATTGGGACCATAGGTCAATGCCTGTGCCCATTGGAGCATGGCACAATCCGGGTCAAACTTCGCAGCTTTCTTAAAGGACGCCATGGCTTCAAGGATGTGAAAGCTGTAATACATGTTGATACCCTGGTTGAAATAAAGCTGGGCACTGTCATTGTTCGTACTGATTTTCCATTTATAAATGCCTGCCCCGGGGATGGGCGGAATATTGGTTTCGTCAATCCATCCTTTCAGTTCATTCCAATCGGGACTACATCGGATTATATTTATTTTTTTATCCGCTTTGTTTTCGCTTAAAGATTGGTTCACAAAGGCCATTTCTTTCAAACGGAAGGCTAATAATGCAAAAATAAATGCCAAGATGGGGAAAAATAAAAATCTGGATTTCATACTCGTTTTTTATGACTAATAAAATAGAAATCGTCCGTTCATCGGTTTAATAAAGCCAAGAGAGCCTCCATAACTGATTACAAAGGAAACTGCCCACCAATAAGATAATTGAATTGGCCGGAGAACCATTTTTGTTTTCCATAACCACCTGCTATAAGAAAATGATTGTAATTAGCAAAGGCTCCCTTGAAAGTTCCGGTAGCAAAAAAATATTTACCAATATGAAACCGAAACCCAGACTCAACGCCAACTATGTAACCGGAAAGATAATAGCGGTCATCCCTATTAATTCCCAATATTGTTGAGCCGGTTTTGGGATTTACAAAGCCTATGCCTCCTTTGACGATCACTTCAGGAGGATTTTTTCCATTCTTAGAAGATAGAGGTATCCATTTGACTACGTTTACCATGGCATAATTTCCACCGTCAGAATGTTCAAGTTGGAAAAATCCTGGGCTAAGTAGGGTATCCTTATCATACTGTGTCCCTTCTATAATGCCGGTAAGACGGACAACCTGGTTTTTCTGAGCAAAATATTTAATATGATCATACTGATATTCAATGCCAAATTTTTTGTTGGTGAAGTAATACCCGATGGTGTAAGAAAATTGGGGGGCAGTATCAAACTTCAAACCTCCTTCATCTTTGCCTTTAACTTTTAATAACTTAAAGTTGAAAGACGGCGCTGATGTGCGGATAACCTGAATATCAGATGGCGTGAAAAAAATACGGTGAGAACCACCTGCAACATAAAAAAATCCATGTTTACTTATTTTATTCATTTTTCCACCTGCAGCCTGCCCATAAACGCAGTAAGTGGCACAGAGCCAAAGCGCAAAAAAAAATAAACGCTTATTCATTATAAAAAAATATTTAATGTTTGCATGCTATATTTGTCGAATGTAATTTACCAAAAAAAAATTAAATATCCCTGTTGTTATTAAATGGTCGGTACCAATAAACACATTTGCAATTATTAATTTTACACAATGGATTTAATGGCTTGCCGTACAGGCTTTTTAGGTATTATATTTGGATTGACTCCTTTTACTTCTTTTAATCAGGAAATCAGTGATTCCCTGATTATTCCGGTTGGCGATTCCATGGTTGTTGCAGATACAGTGAAAGGAAAAAAATACAGATCTGTTAAGCCATTCAGTTTTATCACCAACGTGCCCGGTGACCTCTTCCGGGTTGCTAAGGCCCCTTTCAAAAAAAAATCTGAAGTCATTGGCAATTATCGGGGGTACTACTACCGTATTGTTATTACTGGATGATGCAATTATTAAAAGTGCCGGAAATACTTTCAAAAAATTAGGAATAGAACAACAAGAAAGTTTTACTAACCTGATTGGGATAGGAAAAATTCACTTTTTTAAGGCCCCGGGAAATATTAACTCCTTCTTTTACCAACTGGGTGAGCCCGGCCCCACTTTTCTGCTGGCCGGAGGATTTTACCTCTATGGAAAGATTACCCATAATACCCGGGCTACAAGAACAGCAGGGGAAATAACAGAATCTTTTATTACGAGTTTTATTGCAACGCAAACGCTTAAAAGAATAACGGGAAGACAGTCTCCCAACAAGGCCACGGTTCCCGGGGGTGTATGGCATTGGTTCCCCTCTCTTTCTGATTATAATAAGAATGTAACCAATTATATTGCTTATCCGTCGGGCCACATGGCAGCCATGACCTCTGTTGTGACAGTAATAGCCCAAAACTACCCGGAAAAAAAATGGATAAAGCCAGTAGGCTATACGCTGATCGGCCTTACGGCTCTTTCGATGCTTAACAACAAAGCCCATTGGGCCAGTGACTATCCGCTGGGTATTGGCATTGGATATCTTTCAGCAATTATAGCTCACCGCCGCAACCAGAAAAAAGAAATGGTCAAGAAGGTCTTAACCCTGTAAAAGGGTATAGGTTATACAAAATCATTCTTTTATTGAACTGAGCATTTTATCTTTATAAAATGAAAACCGGCGCCATTCTTTTGCTACTCTTTTTTTCTGCAAAAGCATATGGCCAGAATGAGTTTGCTGCAATCGCCTTTTATAATGAGTTTAATAAAATATTTTCTGATGCACAGGCTGGTTTTGTTGGGAACAAGGGAGACAAGCGAAAAAGTGAATTTGAAGAATTGGCCACTGAATATAAAGTAAAATTTCACCTGCCACTGGCAGATTCGGGAAAGGTTATTTTTCCCGTTTCCGGAAATCCTTATGTAATTTATTATTTTGAACCTGATAAAGTAAGGCTGAAAGTAGATCTCCGGGGAGCCAATCTCCGGGATGCCGTGCTTATAGCCTTTATGGAGCCCTTATATGCCCGAACAGAAACTTCTGTCATTAATAATTACCTGTTGACCAATTCGTGGTATTTTACAGATCCTCATGAAACCCGGACTTCGCGGGCCACATTCAAAATGAGTATCTATTTTAATAATGGTAAATATTATCTTTCTTTTGAGATAAGGGGTAAGAACCCTTAGCCTGCCCGGATTATTTTTGTTCCAGCTCCATGATCTTTTCAAAAATTATTTCATACTCCGCATTCAGTTTTTTTAATTCCTGGTCTGCATTTTTAAACGCTGTTTCTGCAGCTACAAATTTTTGTTTATCGGAATAAATAACCGGGTCAACAAGCGATTTTTCCAACTCCGTTTTTTTTATATTCAACCGGGCCATCTGCTCTTCTAATTGCTGGAATTGTTTTTGCATTTTCTGATGTTCTTTCTTGACATCTTTATCTATTGCCGTGTGGGTATGCTTCTGAATAACAGGTGCTGCTTGCTTTGGATGTTCGGGGATATTCCCTCTTTCCTGTTTCTTGTTCCTGGCCCCTGTTTCCTTTTCTTTTGTTCCGGTCATCTTTTTGCTTTCCGCTTCCTGCCTGGCCATCCGTTCTTTCCAGGCGACCCATTCTTCATAGCCACCTTTAAATTCTTTTATTTCATGGTCAACTATTTCCCAGATCTTATTGGCCGTCTTGGAAACAAAATAACGGTCATGGCTAACCAGGATAATACTGCCTTCATATTTACTCAACGCTTCAATCAACAGATCGCAGCTGTGCATATCCAGATGGTTGGTCGGTTCATCCAGCATCAAAAAATTGGCCTTGCTTACAATTACTTTAGCGAGTGCCACCCTTGCTTTTTCGCCACCACTTAATATTTTAATTTTCTTATCAGCATCATCGCCACTGAAAAGAAAGCAGCCAAGCAGGCCCCGCAATTCCAGGTCATTCATCTGGCTGCCGCATTCTTTCATCTCATCCAGGATCGTATTGTTGACATTCAATGCTTCCAGCTGGTGCTGTGCATAAAAACTCTCTTCTACATTATGACCCCATTTTCTTTCGCCACGACTGAAATTCTCAACACCTGCAATGATCCGCAGCAGGGTGGATTTCCCTTTTCCGTTGGCACCAATAAGCGCTATTTTATCACCACGGTCAATTTCAACTGTTGAATTTTCAATAATCACATTTTCACCAAATGCTTTGGATACATGTTTTAATTCAACCAAAACTCTCCCCGGTGTTTTGTCCACACGGAAGTTGATGCGGATATTCGGTCTTTCCAGTTCGGAATCTTCAATTCGTTCCAGCTTATCCAGTTTCTTCATGATACTCTGTGCCATGGCAGCCTTGCTGGCTTTGGCCCGGAACCGTTCCACCAATCTTTCATTCTGACGTATGTAGTCCTGCTGGTTCTCATAAGCTTTCTGTTGCATCTCTATACGAATGGCTTTTTCTTTTTCATAATAATCGTAGTTGCCATTGTAGATATGCAATTGCTGCTGGTATACTTCCACGATCTTCGTCACCATCCGGTTCAGGAAATATTTATCATGACTTACGATCACGACAGATCCCTGGTAATGCAGCAAATATTTTTCCAGCCATTCGATAGATGGCAGGTCAAGATGGTTGGTAGGCTCATCCAGCAATAATAGATCAGGCTGCTGTAAAATCATTTTAGCCAGCAATACCCGCATTCTCCATCCGCCGCTGAATTCTTTGTAGGGTCTTTTCAGATCTTCATTGGGAAATCCCAATCCCTGCAGCACTTCTTCGGTTTTGTGATGAATGTTGTAACCACCCAGAACTTCTAATTCATGCAGCTTATCGCTGTAATCATGTAATGTTTTTTCGTCGCCGGTTTTTTCCAGTTCGATCCCCAGTTCTTCTATTTCTTTTTCCAGCTGTAATACTTTTTCAAAAGCCCCCAGTGCCACCTGTAAAATAGAATCATTGGAATCAAAGCTCAGCAGATCCTGGTGGAGGTAACCCATGGATGTGGTACGGCTTCTCTCGATGGTGCCTTTGGAAGGCTGGTATTCGCCAACCAGCAGTTTTAATAAAGTGGATTTACCGGTACCATTATAGCCGATAAGGCCAATCCGTTCACCAGGTTGGATATGCCAGGTGGAATCTTCCACGATCGCCCTTGCGCCAAATTCAAAAGTCACATTCTGTAATCCCGCTAACATACTTATAAAATGAGGCGCAAAGGTAGAAATAAAAAAGGCATAAACATGCTTTAAAAAGGGTTAATTATCCCAATCCCTGGACCAGGTATTATCTTTGCCTGAATATTGCTGTATACAATGAAGAAAATCATAGATATCCTGGGCATTGTACTTCTGGACTTTATTGTCATTTATATCATCATTCGCCTGTTTAAAAACAAAGTGAAAAATGTTAAAGGTTACATCATTTTTTTTGGTGTCCTCGTAGGAGCGGTTCTTCTTACCCGGTATTTCTTTTTTCCACGGGGTGGGAGACGCCATGAAACGGGTGCTAAAACAGCACCTCTTTCTGTGAGCAGACACAGTGAAACTTTTAACGGGAAACTCGAAAATGTGCTTGATGCTTATTTTTCTCTGACAGCTACTTTTTCCGGTGGAGATACAGCCTCAATCAACCGATCTGCTAAAAACCTTCAAAAAGGCCTGGACAGTCTTCAACTGGAAGAACTGAAAACCGATAGCCTGATTTACCAGACCGCATTACAGCCCTATAACAATGCTAAATCGGAGATTGTATCCATCATCACGGATCCTTCTATAAAAGAAAAAAAAGGGTCGTTGAATATTTTTTCCAGTGAATTGATGACCTTATTAAGCACGGTACGGTATGACCGGGCTAAACTTTACTGGCAGGAATGTGAAAATGCGTTTGGTGAAGACCGACCGGGCAACTGGCTGAGCCGTACCGAAAAATCAGTTAACCCCTATGGACAGCCTGGTTGCGCTGACATAAGAAGTGTCCTCAATTTTTTACCAGCTGATACAACTAAAAAACAATAAGATTGTTAGTGCAGTTATGAAGAATTTTATTTGTGCCCTTTTAATATTTTTTACCGGGGTTACTTCTTTTGCCCAAAATCAACCGCATGTTCAGTCAGGTCATTTCACCTTAAATGGTTATGTGAAGGATAGCTTATCCGGGGAATCCATTATAGGTGCAACCGTTTCAGTTAATGGCCAGCCTAAAAGCGTTGCCAGCAATCAATACGGTTTTTATTCGATCACCCTGAATGAAGGAAACTATACCCTTAGTGTTTCGCATGTTTCTTACCTCGGAAAATCAATCACTGTTGAACTGAGAAGCAATCAATCTTTCAATTTTGAAATCGTTCCAAAAACATCAGCAATCACAGATGTGATCGTTTACAGTAAACGCCGTGATGGGAACGTAAAAAATGCCCAGATGGGTAAGATTGATTTATCCATGAGCCAGATCAAAAATATTCCGGCCTTCCTGGGTGAAATCGATTTATTGAAAGCCATTCAGTTATTACCTGGTGTACGTAATGCCGGAGAGGGGAATGCCGGGTTTTATGTGCGGGGCGGCGGCCCTGACCAAAACCTGATCCTGCTGGATGATGCCGTGGTCTATAATACCGGGCACTTGTTTGGCTTTTTTTCCATTTTTAATTCAGACGCCATTAAAAATGTATCCCTGGTTAAAGGAGGCATGCCTGCGCAATATGGCGGTCGTCTGTCATCCGTGGTAGATGTTGCCATGAAGGATGGTAATATCAATAAACTGCAAATAGATGGTGGCATCGGGCTGATCGCTTCACGGTTTTCGATACAAGGCCCTCTGAAGAAAAATAAAGCATCCTTTATTATCTCTGCCCGCAGAACCTATATTGATGCCCTGGCTAAACCTTTTATTAAGAAAAGCAGTTCCTTTTATGGATCCGGTTATTTTTTTTATGACCTGAATGCCAAAGTGAATTACCGCTTTTCTGAAAAGGACAGGTTATACCTCAGTGGTTATTTCGGAAGAGATGTTTTTGATTTTAATAATTCCAAACGTTCTTTTAAAACCAATATACCCTGGGGTAATTCTACCGGTACTTTGCGGTGGAACCATGTATTTAACCGCCGGCTATTTTCCAATACCACATTATTATTTAATGATTATAAATTCAAGTTCACGGCACAGCAGGAAAATTTTGAGATTGGTCTTTCCTCAGGTATCCGCGACGGAAGTATTAAAACCGATTTTGATTATTATCCCCTGCCCAATCATAAATTAAAATTCGGTGGGTTGTTTACATATCACAAGTTTATTCCCAACGTAGTTACCGGCCGGCAGGATTCCATCATTTTCAGACCCAATAATGAAGGCACCAAATATGCAGCCGAAGCTGCCCTTTATATACAGGATGATTGGGAAATAGGGGAGCATTTAAAAATTAATTATGGCCTGCGCTGGAGTAATTTCACCCAAATAGGACCTTACACCAAATACACCCGTGATGCCAATGGAAACAAGCTGGATAGCTTCAGTTATAAAAATTTTAAACCGGTTAAGAATTATGGAGGTCTGGAACCACGTATCACCATACGCTATTCTATCAATAACGAAACATCCTTAAAAGCAGCTATAACCAGGAACCTGCAATACATCCACCTCGTCAGCAACTCGGGTAGTACATTACCGACCGACCTCTGGGTGCCGAGTACCTATATTGTAAAACCGCAGATCAGCTGGTTGTATTCAGCAGGGTTATTTAAAAATTTCAAGGATAATACATTTGAGACTTCCCTTGAACTGTACTATAAAGACATGCAGAACCAGGTAGAATATAAAGAAGGCTATACACCTTCCTTAGCAGATCCGGAGGAAGAATTTGTATTTGGAAAAGGTTGGAGTTATGGCACTGAAATATTATTGAATAAGATCAGGGGACGTTTTACAGGCTGGGTAGGATATACTTTATCGTGGACCTGGCGGAAATTTACCGGGCTTAATGGCGGAGAAAAATACCCTACAAGATTTGACCGGCGGCATGATCTTTCTGTTGTAGCCAATTATGATATCACTAAGAAATGGAAGCTCGGTGCTGTGTTCGTATATGGTACCGGTAATGCCATAACCTTACCCGAACGTTTTTATATTATAAATGGGGTACTGACCCAGGAATACAGCAATCTGAACCAGTACCGTATGCAATCCTACCACCGTATGGATTTAGCTGCAACCTATACTCCCGTACCCCGGAAAAAGCGAAAACTCAGCAGCTATTGGGTATTCAGTATATACAATGTGTATAGCCGTCTCAATCCTTATTTTATTTATTTTGACCAGACCGGAAGCCCGGTAAACGGGGATTTAAAAGTTGAGGCGAGGCAGGTGTCCTTGTTTCCGGTTCTACCGGCCGTAACCTGGAATTTTAAGTTTTAGGCTTTCGGGCTTAGAAATTGAAAAAAAATCTAACTTCAGGTTTCGAACTTCTGAGTTCATAATTTCTACCAACCTGTTTAATATATTTTACTTTCAAACCTTAAAACCTCGCTCATGAAAAAGTATTTCCTTAATGACGGAACAGCACAACAGGGGCCATTTGACCTGGATGAATTAAAATCAAAAAACCTTACTGCCGAAACTCCTGTTTGGTATGAAGGCCTGCCGGAATGGACAACTGCCGGAAAGGTGGAGGAATTGAAAGACATTTTCATTCCGGCAATACCTGCTGCAACTGTGCCTGCTGAAGATGCTAAACCCGCTGTTACTGTTACAAATGAACCAATAGCGACCGGTACCATTGCACCTGCTCCTGTTATGGCTAAAACAACCCCATCAGTTATTACAGGTAAAAAAAGTACAGCCTGGTTATCCTGGGTGCTATCCTTACTCGTACTTGGAGGGGTTGGCTATTTAGTATATGATGACATGCAAAAAAATAAAACCGGTTCCGTTGAAACGACCGGAACGGAAATAACTACAGACAGTACTTCAGCAAGCCAGACAGGGATTAATGAATCACCCATAAACGATACAACCACCTCGCCTGTACCCACCACAACAACGGCAGATACCGGAACAGCCGTCATAATGGAACCGCTACCGGAAACAACCACACCCACGACCACCATTCCCACAACAACAACAGTAAAGCCAAACCCTGCACAACAAACCGCCGCACAGAAAGAAGCAGCTAAAAAAGCAGAAGTACAAAAGAAGAAACAACTGGCAATCCAGGCACAGAAAAAAGCAGAAGAAGAGAAAAAGAGAATTCAGCTTGCACAGGCAGAGGCAGCAGCCCGGGAGATGGAAATGAGAAACAACTGGCCCAAATATATAACCTTTGGAAAACTGAACTACCAAACCAAGGGAGATGGGATCAGTGCCTTTGATGTTCCGGTGTATAATGGAACCAATGCATTACTGGAAAAAGTTACGGTGCGGATTGAATATCTGAAAAAAGAAAAAAAGATTTTTAAGACAGAAACGATTGTCATTAACAATATACCGCCAAAATCAGTTTTGAACGGGGTTGCCCCTGAAAGTAAAAAAGGAGAGAAGGTTAACGTATATATAACCGGGGTTTATTCCCGGAAACTGCATCTCTGTTTCCCGCAGAATAATGGGAACCCCGCTGATCCTTATTTTTGTAATTAATTTTTTGGAACACTATAACCGGAACATAAAAAGAGGCCTGTGAATTCAGGCCTCTTTAACAAATTTGATTTCATTAATATGTGTTTACAGTTTAAAGGTTGCCAGAACTCATCTTGCAAAAAAATGTAATGTGAATCACAGCACTTTATTAAACGCAGGATGATTTCGAAAAAACTGTACCTTCGACAACTTAAATTTTAAATAATGAAAAAAATTATTAATTCGCTCCTATTCATTTTTTGTATTTATATCGCTTCGGCTCAAAAACCTTCATTTACCGGAGTTAACGGTACTACTCCGGCCGGCAGTAACCCGGATAAAAAAGCCAGGGATACAACCGGAAAGACCACGGGTAAGGGAGAAAATGAACCTGGCCAAACCAGGTTTAAATATGAAAAGGCGGATTTGGATGCCATAGAAAGTATAAAGCAGGAGGGATTAAAGAATTCAAAAGTCATGAATTATGCATTTAAGCTTACAGATGTCAGTGGGCCAAGATTAACCGGATCTCCCGGTTTTATGACCGCAGCAAACTGGGCTAAAGATGAATTAACCAGGATGGGACTGGTAAATGCCAATCTCGAGCCCTGGGGTGATTTTGGTAAGGGTTGGCAACAAGAGCATTGTTATGTTGCGATGACCTCTCCTTATTATATTCCTTTCATTGCTGTTCCCCGTGCCTGGACGGGAAGTACACCGGATAAAAAATTATTTACCGGTGATATCATTCTCATAAAAGCAAAAGATTCGGCTGAGTTAATGAAGTATGCCGGCACATTAAAAGACAAAATTGTAATGACCTGGTCAACTGCAAAATTAAAACCATCTTTTGAACCGGATGGGGAGCGTTATGCAGACAGTACCCTGGCTAAAATGATACCAGGTTCAGTGAGCGGAACAGCTCAACGGGGAGATTCAGCACAAAGGGCTGCGCGGATGAACAGTTTTGCTTTTCAAAGAAAAGTGACCGATTTTTTAGTAAAAGAAAAACCGGCATTAATACTCAGTATGAATGCCAATGGTAATGACGGAACTGTTTTTGTGAGTGGGGGCGGACAATACGGAAAGGATGCCGAAGAAGGCCCTGCCATGGTTATGCTTTCCAGTGATGATTACCTTCGGGTACAACGTTTAGTAGAGTCCGGTATCAACGTAAAAATGGAAGCAGATGTCCGGACAAAATTCTTTACAGATGATCTGAAAGGTTATAATGTTATTGCTGAAATTCCCGGTTCCGATCCCCTGTTAAAAGAAGAAATTGTTATGCTCGGTGGTCATCTTGATTCCTGGCATGCTGCTACAGGCGCTACGGATAATGCAGCCGGTTGTGCTGTTATGATGGAAGCCGTTCGCATATTAAAAGCAACCGGCCTGAAGCCCCGTCGTACAATTCGTATTGCTTTATGGAGTGGTGAAGAACAAGGTTTGCTTGGTTCCAGGAATTATGTGAAAAATCATTTCGCTGATCCGGCTACTATGGAACTGAAAGATCAGCATGGTAAGATTTCTGCTTATTACAACCTGGATAATGGCAGTGGGAAGATACGGGGTATCTACCTGCAGAGAAACAAATACGCTTCAAGTTATTTTACGGACTGGTTGGCCCCTTTCGCTGCCATGGGTGCAAAAACCATTTCGGTTGATAATACAGGAGGCACGGATCACCTGGCCTTTGATGCTGTGGGCATTCCGGGTTTCCAGTTTATTCAGGATGCATTAGAGTATGATTCCCGTACCCATCATACCAATATGGACACCTATGATCATTTAGTGGAAGAAGATTTGAAACAGGCGGCTGTTATCGTTGCAGCATTTGTATATAATACAGCCTGGTATAATGATAAAATACCCAGAAAAGAATTACCAAAACCCGGACAGTCCAGAGGGTTTTAATTTTATTCAAATGAATAATACCAAAATCATCCCGGTAACCCGGGATGATTTTTTTTAAGGATTTTTTATTATGGCCGTTGGCTTTTCATAAATGAACCTCACCAGGGCATTTTTTTTCTCATCAGAAGTCAGGTAAAGCTGGTAACGTTTATCACCTGCTTTTACAATCATCAGGGCCGTATTGGGGGGAATGGATCCCAGGTTTTCACCAACCATGATCACTTCCTGTTCGGGTCGCTTCAGGTCAACTTTAACAGTAATGGTAACCGGTTGTGCTTTCAGCATTTTCCTCGATACAACCGGCATATTGTTAACATACACCGAAATCGTATCACCATCAATCTGGCCATTGTCATAAAAATCAATCTGGATCGTTCCCGTATCCACTTTTATTTCTTTTACCAGTTCAGCTTTTCGGTTAGTCAGGGATGGCGGCAATTTTAGATCAGGTTTAAATGTTGATTTCTCAAACCTCGTTAATACAATAGTACCCGGATCACAAACCGTTTTGCCATCACTTGCCTTCCCGGTCCAGGTACCCCGGAGTTGTTCTTCAGTGACCACATTTCCTCCGCCTTTGTGATACGTAAGTGCATATTTCTTGATACACGGAACACAATCTTCTTTGATCCGGAATGTGATGATCCCATTTTCCTGGATGGAGATACTATTACTATCCTTTTTATATATTCCTTCAAAATTTTCCTTTACATAATTTAAAGAATCTGAAAAGTGATAGGCCGTTCCGGTTATCCGGGTACCGGCAACCTGTAACTGCAATTCAATATTATAAACGGGGAAACATCCTCCCGGTGCCATGACCAGTTTACCTTTCCAGATACCATTTATATCCTGAGCCAAAAGGGGTACAGACAATAAAACAAAGGCAGGAAGTATAATTTTTCTAATCATTCTACAGGAAAAATAGCTGAAAAAAAGAAAGCAAAGATAAAAATTACAGAAACGGTCAATAGTTATTTCGGCTTCTGGTATTTGAACCGTACAACGGCATTTTTCTGTTCAGTAGACGTAATCCGAACATCAAAACGTTGCTCGCCGGATTCCACGATCATCAGGGAGGTATTGGGAGGAATACTCCCCAGGTTTTCGGCTACCATCGTTAACTCATGCGTTGAATTATCCTCATCCATTTTTAGCTTTACTATCAGCGGGGTTGCCGTGAGTCGCTGGGCGGACAATACTAATTTATTATCAAGGTAGACAGAAATAGTGTCGCCATCAATTTCGCCGTTATCATACAACTTAACTGTAACATCGGGAAATTTAACCATAATGGTTTTAACCAATTCATTCGAACGGTTCTTTAATACTTCGGGTTGAGGGATTACAAGCGGCGGGTTTTTTAGTACAGGCGGCAGGACAATCTTGTTCTCCAGTGTATCTTTTTTTATTTTAGTTACCGGGGGAGAAGCGGGTTTTAAAACAGGTTTGGTGGTAGGCGGTTTTGAGAGGGTAACAGGCTTTTTTACCGGGGTGGTGGTCACTTTGGTTTTAATCGTATCCTTTTTCTCTGGCGCTTTATTTATAATGACGGGGGTTGTTTTTATTTTATTTCGTAAAAAAGGCTCAATATAAAAATCCGAAGTAGTTACTTTTCGCAGAAAAACTTTCCCACCACCACAATCGCCCCAGGCAGCCGGGGGATCTTTTTCGTATTTGCTTTCATATTTGCCCAGGTATGTGCCTTCCAGGAATTCTTCTTTACCCGATTTTGCATACTTGAAATTGTAATTCATAATACAGGTTGCTCCACCAAGACTGCTTTTCACCTCTACTGTTTTTATTTCCCGGATTTTAAAAGAAGCCGATGTTTTGACAAAGCTTCCTGTCATAGTTGCTTTACCATAAAATCGGACATCGAGGTATGAATAAGAAACACCTGTAACACCATAGGATCCGTTTTGAGATATCTGAAATTCCAATTTATAATACTCCCCATTTTCAGAAATAAAATATCCTTTCCAGATACCCGTTAGCTTTTGTGCAGACGAAGAAAGTGGGGAAAATGAGATTAAAAATAACAGTAAAAGGAGGTACCTTGATTTTGTCCGGTTCATCAGGGCCAAAACTAATAAATATCTTCATTTGGGTATAACAGATCCGGAGCAATTGTTTGTTAATTTTAAAACTTAAAACCGGTTTGAAATACATCGACTGAACGCTCTGGAAGCATTACATATAATAAACGATCCGGTCTGCGTGTCTTCTTCAGTGAGTAATCATTTATTAAGTCATTGTACCCATTGACTTAAACCCCTTTGAACACGAATCCATGATACAACCAGAACTCCGCCATCTTTAGCCTTAATTTGCTAAATTTGCACAAAATTTAAAAAGAATTTTACCAAATGATCAAGATTACACTTCCCGACGGTGCCGTGAGAGAATATGAAAAGGGAGTCACTGCGCTGGGAATAGCGAAATCAATTTCTGAAGGGTTGGCAAGAAAAGTCCTGGCAGCCCATATTAACGGACAGGTGTGGGATGCCACAAGACCTATTATTGAGGATGCTTCCCTGAAACTATTAACCTGGAATGACGCAGATGGGAAGAACACTTTCTGGCATTCATCGGCCCACCTTATGGCCGAGGCTGTGGAAGCTATTTTCCCGGGAGTAAAATTCTGGGTGGGTCCCCCGGTCGAAAATGGTTTCTATTACGATATGGACCTGGGCGATAAAAAAATGAGTGAAGAAGACCTGGCTTCAGTTGAAAAACTGATGAACGAACTGGCGAAAAAAAATAGTACATACCTGAGAAAAGAAATACCCAAGGAGGAAGCATTAAACTATTTTTCTGAAAAAGGTGATGAATATAAACTCGACCTGTTAAGCAATCTCAATGACGGGGAAATAACTTTTTACACACAGGGAAATTTTACGGACCTCTGCCGTGGCCCGCATATACCAAATACTGGGTTTATAAAAGCGATAAAACTTACCAGTATTGCCGGTGCTTACTGGAAAGGCAATGAAAAAAATAAAATGCTGACCCGGGTATATGGCGTTACCTATCCTTCACAAAAAGAACTGGATGAATATTTATTATTGCTGGAAGAGGCCAAGAAAAGAGACCACCGGAAATTAGGCAAGGAACTCAGCATATTCACCATGGATGATGATGTGGGGCCTGGTCTTCCTTTGTGGATGCCCAACGGCACTATCATTATTGAACAATTGGAAAAACTTGCCAAAGAAACAGAACTGGCTGCCGGTTACAAACGGGTAGTTACGCCCCATATTGCTAAAGAAAATCTTTATCTGACAAGTGGTCATTTACCTTATTACAAGGATAGTATGTATCCTCCTATGGAACTGGATGGTACAAAATATTATCTCAGAGCCATGAACTGCCCGCATCATCACAAAATTTTCGGGGCTGAACCCAAAAGTTATAAGGATATGCCTTACCGGCTTGCTGAATACGGAACCTGTTACCGCTATGAACAAAGTGGTGAATTATTTGGATTAATGCGGGTTCGCTGTCTGCATATGAATGATGCTCATATTTATTGCACCAAAGAACAATTCTATGATGAATTCAAAGCTGTAAATGAAATGTACCTTAAATATTTTAAGATATTTGGTATTGATAAATATGTGATGCGGCTTTCTTTGCATGCACCCGAGAAGCTTGGACAAAAATATGTTGACCAACCCGAATTGTGGATAGAAACCGAAGCCCTGGTACGGGATGTATTAATTAAAACCAATACGCCTTTTATTGAAGTACAGGATGAAGCTGCATTTTACGGACCCAAGATAGATGTTCAGATCTGGAGTATTATCGGCCGTGAATTTACCCTGGCAACCAACCAGGTTGATTTTGCCCAGGGAAGGAGTTTTAAACTGGAATATACAAATGCGGACAACAAACAGGAGACACCACTGATCATTCACCGGGCCCCGCTGGGAACCCATGAACGTTTCATTGGTTTCCTGCTGGAGCACTATGGCGGAAAGTTTCCTTTATGGCTCGCACCGGTACAGGTTAAAGTGCTTCCGATCAGTGATAAATTTATTGACTATGCCCGATCTGTCTCAGATAAACTGAAAAAAGCTGATATTCGTAGCGAAGTTGATGACCGCAATGAAAAAATCGGCAAAAAGATACGGGATACAGAATTACTTAAAGTCCCGTATATGCTGGTAGTGGGAGAGAAGGAAGTGAATGAGAACAAAGTGGCTATACGAAGACAGGGCAAAGGAGATTTGGGGACAAAAAGTGTAGATGAGTTTTTGATAGAGGCTACCGAAGAAATTAATACCCGCAGAGCAGAATAAAAATGTAATTTAGTTACCTCAAATCCCTATGAGGTATTTAATAATTAAAAACAAAAATACCCCCCGAAGGGAATGGGGGTTTATCTAAAAATTGTAAATGGCAGTACCACAAAAACCCGGAGGCGGGTTCAGCAGACCGCCCGGCGGAGGTTTTAAACCCGGCGGCGGCGGATTTAACAAAGGCGGATTCAGGGGCAGGTTTGTACCCCGCAAAGAAGCAGAACATCGTATCAATCATTTCATCAGGGTACCCCAGGTACGCCTGGTTGGTGAAAATGTAGAAATCGGCATCTACGACACACAGGTAGCGCTTAAGATGGCACAGGACCAGGGTTTGGATTTGGTCGAAATCTCACCGACAGTTGATCCACCCGTTTGCAAGGTCATCGACTACAACAAATTCTTATACGATAAGAAGAAGAAGGAAAAAGAAATGAAGGCCAAGAGCAAGATCTCTGAGGTCAAGGAGATCCGCTTTACACCCAATACGGATGACCATGACTTTGATTTCAAAGCCAAGCATGCACTTGAGTTTTTGAAAGACGGCAATAAAGTAAAAGCCTATGTCCAGTTTAAAGGCCGTGCCATACAGTTCCAGGACAGGGGTCAGTTATTACTCCTCAAGTTTGCAGAAAGATTAGCAGAGGTTGGTATATTGGAAAATATGCCGAAAATGGAAGGACGCAGAATGCTGGCTATGTTTGCACCCAAAGGAAAAAAGAAAGGATAATATAAAATTGTCAGTGCTAAAACCCATTCTGTAAAACAGGATGGGTTCTTTTTTTAATCTAAACCCTATTTCATCATTCGGATTATACCGTTGGTACAAAAATCTTCAATATAAGTTATTAAACCGCTGCTTTCCGTATATTGGGCCATCTATAAAAAAGGATATTTATGCGATTAACTATTTGTAATTTTTTTCTTTTGTTTCTCACAGTATGGGCAACCCAAGAAGGGTTGACACAAACACCCAATGGTAACCGGCCTGATACGACACGGAGACCCGGTTTACCGGCAAGCAGCACGAGCCCCAAACCTTATAAAGATGTAATAACTTCCAAAGCAATCTCTGACGGAGGATTATTCTGGGTGCATAAGGTAGAAGAAAAATATTATTTTGAGATTCCGGATTCTTTATTTGGCCGTGAGATATTAGTCGTTAACCGCATTTCCAAAGCTTCTGCCGGTATGAGAGCTTCAGGCAGTTTTTTTGGTTATGGTGGCGATCAGATAGGGCAAAATGTTATCCGGTTTGAAAAAGGCCCGAACAATAAAATTTTTATCCGTACTATTTCATTTGCTGAATATGCAAGAGATTCCACTTCACCCATGTTTACGTCGGTAAATAATTCGAATATTCAGCCGATTGCTGCTTCTTTTGATATCAAATCATTGGGGAAGGATTCCACCGGAGCAGTGATTGATATCACCGATTATATAAGCAGTGATAATGAGGTACTGAATTTCAGCAGCGGGCTAAAATCTGCTCTGCGGCTTGCTGCCATTCAAAATGATAAGTCGTATGTTATCAATGTAAGGTCATACCCCATTAACATTGAAATCAAGGCTGTAAAAACGTATAGCCGGGCTGCGGCTCCGGCAACAACTGGTGGTTTTGGTGGAGGCACAGCTGGTGGTAACATGACCATGGAACTGAATAGTTCATTAGTATTATTACCAAAAGAACCGATGCAAGCGAGATCCTTTGATCCAAGGGTTGGCTATTTCGCTGTTGGCTATACAGATTTTGATATCAATCCGCAAGGAGTTAAAACGATAACGCTGATTAAAAGATGGAGGCTCGAACCAAAAGAGGGTGACCTTGAAAAATACAGGAAAGGGGAGCTGGTAGAACCCAAAAAACCGGTTATTTTTTATATAGATCCGGCCACTCCAAAAAAATGGATACCCTACCTGATTCAGGGTGTCAATGACTGGCAGGTTTGTTTTGAAAAAGCAGGTTTCAAAAATGCCATCATGGCTAAAATGGCGCCTACTAAAGAAGAGGATAGTACCTGGAGCCTGGATGATGCCCGCAATTCAGCTATTGTTTACAAACCCTCAGATATTGCCAATGCAAGCGGACCGAGTATTTCTGATCCCCGCAGCGGAGAAATAATGGAAAGCCATATCAACTGGTATCATAATGTTATGGAGCTGATTCATAACTGGTATTTTATACAAACAGGAGCCGTTGACCCCAAGGCAAGAAAAATGCTTTATGATGATGAACTTATGGGAGAGCTTATTCGTATGGTTTCATCACATGAAGTGGGTCATACATTGGGACTTCGTCATAATTATGGATCAAGTTCAACAGTTCCGGTTGAAAAATTACGGGATAAAGCCTGGGTAGAAGCCAATGGACATACGCCTTCAATCATGGATTATGCCCGTTTCAATTATGTAGCTCAACCCGAGGATAATGTTGGTCAAGCGGGATTATTTATGCGAATCGGCGATTATGATAAATGGGCTATTGAATGGGGCTATAAATTATTTCCACAATACAAAAACCAGGAAGCAGAAAAAGGGTATCTCAACAAATGGGTAATGGAGAGATTGAAAGATCAGCGTCTTTGGTTTGGTACGGAAACCAACCAGGATGATCCCCGTTCACAGCGGGAACAGGTAGGAGATGACGCTCTGAAGGGTAGTATGTATGGTATCAAAAACCTACAGCGTATTGTTCCTAACCTGATCCAATGGACAAAAGTTGAAAATGAAGATTACAGTAACCTTACAGAAATGTATAACCAGGCCATCAGCCAAATGCGGCTTTATCTGGGCCATGTAGCAAGATACATTGGTGGTATCATGGAAACACCAAAAATGGTAGAGGAGTCAGGGCCTGTCTATGAAATTGTAGCCGAATCAAAACAAAAAGAAGCAACAGATTTTCTGAACAGGCAATTATTTACAACGCCGGCATGGCTTATCAGCCCTGATATTTTCAGCAGGACGGGGCAGAATGGCTTAAGTATCATTGGAGGTCTTCAGGATAATATTTTAAGCGGTTTGCTCAGTACCCGAACCTTGAATAAACTTTCCGATGCTGAAGCAACAATGGGAAATAATGCCTACCAGATTTCAGAATTATTAAGTGATTTGAAAAAAGGTATCTGGTCAGAACTGCCGGTCAAAAAACCCATTGATATATATCGACGTAACCTCCAGAAATCCTATGTCAATTTGCTGGAGGACCTGGTAAAGCCCGGCAAAGGACAAACCTTTACAGTAGGAGGCGTAACGGTTAATATTCCTTCGCCTGATAAATCGGATATCAGAAGTGTTGTAAGAGCCCATCTGTCTTCCTTACGAACTGATATAAACACTGCTGCCGTCTCTATTGCTGACCCAATGACCAAATATCACCTTCAGGATATTTCAAAACGAATTGATAATGCCTTGAATTTTAAAGAATAAGGCAGTCTATTTCAAATCTGGCAGTAAGTGGGAATTGAGTATTCAATTCCCACTTTTCTTTAATAAAGACTTTGTCACCACGCATCATAACCTTATCTTTGCACTCCGAAAAATCCGGCGCTCAGGCAATGGAGAAAAAACGGTAGTTCTTCTACAGTCCCGTTATAAACGGGACAAACCATTACCTGAAGAGGTTCGATAAAGGTCCCCCTGTGGGGAATGCCTCAAGGGTGTAATATTTAATACTGGGTAACATGCCTAAAGTAAAAACAAACTCCAGTGCCAAAAAACGCTTTAAAGTGACCGGCACCGGAAAGATCATGCATCAGAAAGCATTCAAACGTCACATCCTGACGAAGAAATCAAAAAAACGTAAGCGGAACATGAGGAAAGACGGAACGGTAGCAGATTCACATCTGCACTTTGTGAAACGTCTGTTGAGGCTCAAATAAACTATGGGTCCCGAACTATCAACTTATTAATAATCTAAAATAATTCAAATATGCCTCGTTCAAAAAATGCAGTGGCCTCCAAAGCCCGCCGCAAAAAAATATTAAAACAAGCCAAAGGGTTCTATGGTAAACGTAAGAATGTACTGACGGTAGCCAAGAACGTTGTAGAAAAGGGTATGACCTACATGTTTGTAGGCCGTAAATTGAAGAAAAGAGAATACCGATCCCTGTGGATAGCCCGTATCAATGCGGCTGTACGTGCTGAGGGAATGACCTATTCTGTTTTCATTAATAAATTACAGCAAAAAGGAATTGAACTGGATAGAAAAGTACTGGCCGACCTGGCGATGAATAACCCGGAGACTTTTAAGAACCTGGTTGATTCGGTAAAATAATATCTACTGAACTAATAAAAAATGTCCCTCGTTTTTATGAGGGACATTTTTTATGATCATACCGGCAAAAGCCAGACAGATTTATAAATGCAATTGGTTTTATTTGTCAAAGGATTTTTTAATTTGCTCAGTGGCACATTCACCCAGCACTTTATTGAATTCAGTTGCTTTCTTATCGTCGTCCTTCACTTTATCCCAGGCTTCAATTTGTTTTCGCTGACATTCAGACTGAGCTTCAGTCCTTTTTGGATCAGCAGCATCCATAGCGTTAGCTTTTTTGGAGCAGTCACAAATTTCAGCGGCAATATCCTTTCCGCTTTTACTTTTTCCACAGGCACTTAACAGCGAAAGGGTTAATACAATCAGTAATAATTTTTTCATGTTTGGTTCGGTTTTTTGATGAACCACAATATAATATTTTTTTTAATCAATCCCCTGTCTGTAATCTTTTAAATACCGAACCATTCCAGTAAATTACAAAAGAGGCTGTTTCAAAATATTCTACATTGATACCATCACCTTTCATTTTTATTTTCCGGGTTTTATCACCTACCATTCCTTCAATTTCCGTTTTGGGTAAATTTGAAATGGCCGCATCCTCCCCGATATCCTCTTTCCAGCTAATGATTTCCGGATTTTTTTCATCTGCATTCAGAATTATTGCCAGCTGATAATTTCTTTTAAGAGTGTCGGTTACCACGGCTGCAATATCTATTTTGCCGTCCCCGTTAAAATCACCTTTGGCGATATAAGGATAATCCGGGTTTTCTTTTCTTTTGGGAGCAATAAAGTAATCAAATTGCCCGCTGATCCACCGGGCTTCATTATCATTCAGAACATGCCATTTATTTCCGGGATTTGCAGACAACAGCCCGTTTACCTGTATCTCCAGCTGGGTAGGGGGCTGACCGGTACTTTCGGTCATTGCTATGGCTTTTTCTCCCGTTGAATGAATTGTGTCGGTAAGCGTTTTCAGCGTATCATTTTTGGATAAATCTTCTGGTTTCTTAGAAGTTTTCTGCCCGCAAGAAATAAGAAACAGGGTTATAAATAAAAAAAGCAGCCGCATGGTAATGATTTGAAGTGAAATAAATTTATTTTTCGTCACAAATTTAATGCAGGGTTATTCAAATATAATCTTGTCAGGATTTATAAATCAATTTTTCCCTTTGCAAACAGGAAACTTGTCAGAGCCAATGTTATACCGTAGGACTTAAAGGCAGGTTCATACTCGCCTCCCTCTAATTTTGATAAAAGAAAAAAGAATAGCATCCCGGAAAGAACCATTGAGGTAATCAAAAACCAACGAAGCCATGCATCCTTTTCCTTCGACGCATTCATGCCATAACTATAGGAAAGCAAACCTGCAAATATTCCGCCAACGCCAAAAATGACTATAAATGCTGCTACAGAATAGAACCGGGAATAGAAAAATACCAACAGAATGTCAAACAAACTGGTGACTATTAGCATCAGTATAATAACACTAATACAGGTGACTAATGGTTTCCCAAATCGGTAAAGATTCATACCCGTAAGATAATTATTTCCTCGAAAAAAAATAAAACGGTTTGAGTTAACAAACCGTTTTACTATTACCGCGAATTTCTTTGTTTAATGATCACCCAGTATAACAATCAGTGCATAAATAACTCCGGGTACAAAAAACAATATAGTGAGAAGCAGACTAATCCAGAACCTTTTGTTGATCACTCCTTCATGAAGATATACTGCCAAAGGTGGAAGTAACAGGGCAAGGATTACCAGTAATATAGTATTGGTGCTGGGTTCTTTGCCGGCTTTTTTAGCTTCGTTATAGGCTTTTAATGCTTTTTTAGCATCCTTAATTTTTTCCCTTCTTTCCGCTTTTGGCAGGCTTCTGAACGCCTCCATAGCTCCTTTAACCAGGGCCCGGTCAGGTTTTTCAGAGTTTGTTGTTACCGGAACAACTATTGTTGCCTGTAAAGAATTAAATGAAGAAAAAATAATTATACCGGCCAGTACTGTCAATAATCCTTTTCTCATAATAATTTGATTTAATAATTGTTTAGAATAGTATTCGGCAATCAAACCAGACAATTAGTATGCCGGAACAAAAAAAGTCCCGATTTACCCGGGACTCTAAAAGAAGTTTCAATCCGGGGTTACCGGTTTACATAATATCCATGGCTTTTACAAAAGCAGTTGTTTGAAAGGGGAGTATCAGGGTAAGCCATTCCCAATGTGTATAGATGGCGAAAATCAAAGCGGCTGTTGAAGCCAGGCATACCAGCCACCAAAAACCTCTATATTTTTTTGTCTGTTCCATTTAAATAATTTGCGCAAAAATAGGATGGCATTGCGGAATGAAAAAAAGAGTTTTCAACTTATTCACATAACGATTCTTTTCCTCATTGCCAATGGGATGGCCAGTAGTGCAGCAACCAGCGCAAGAGCCCATTTGGTAATAACCACAAAATGGTACCTGTTAAATTCAGCACCAATAACCGGATTCTTTATCCAGGCAAACAGTTGATAATTTTCAGCAATATCACAAGTCCAGGCAACTAATTGCAACAGGGCAAAGACCCCGAGAATTTTCCTTAAAAGTGCACTAGAGGATTTTTCTCTTGCCATCATACAGAGCGCTGAAATACCGGGATAAACACCGGCCATAAAGGCAAAATCAAAGCTCAGGTGATATTTCAGAATTGATTTTACAGGTTCATCCAGACCAGACAGGATAGCAGCCACTTTTTCTTTGGTGTAACTGATCTCCATCCCGATTATGGAAAATTTTTCCCCATTTTGCCAAAAATCCCCTTCCATCCACTTCATACAAAAGGCAGTTCCGGCAAAAAGGCCCACGCAAAACAAAAATAGCTTCTGCCATCCTTTATACTTAGTAGTCATGCGATTGCGGTATTTTTTTTAAAAAATATCTGACAGAAAAGACAGAACCTTATATCTTTTTTATACTTTCGTAATCAATGTGTTTTAATAACACAATCATAAGCCAATTAATACAGAACCACCACTTAGAATGAAGCTTCACTTTTACTTACGTTTTCATACAAAACACGGACAGAGTTTGTGGCTTACCGGAGATACGGACGAACTGGGAAACAATGATCCGGCTAAAGCATTCCCGCTCACCTACATGAATGATGAGTTTTGGGAAGGCTTTCTGGAAATAAAAAAGAAAGAACTCCATAAATGCATTACATACAAATATATAGTAAAGAATGAAAGTAACGAGCTGCTGTATGAGTGGGGAAAGGACCGGCAGATTGATGAATTCAAAAAAGACCTGGAGGAAATACAGTTGGTGGATACCTGGAACCATGCCGGTGAATATGAGAATGCTTTTTATTCAGCTGCCTTTAAAAAAGTCTTACTAAAAAGACCTCATTCAAAAAATAAGGGGCTATCTGTTAAAAATTTCACGCATCTGTTTAAAGTAAAAGCACCTTTACTTAAAAAAAATGAAGTGGTGTGTTTAACCGGCAATTGTGAACGAATGAATGATTGGTCAGAACATAAGCCAGTCCTATTAGTCAAGGAAGGAGATTGGTGGAAAGCAAGCCTGGACCTATCCGATTCCGCTTTCCCGGTGGCCTATAAATACGGAGTTTACAATATAAAAGAAAAAAATTTTTCGGGATATGAGCAAGGCAATAACCGGCTCCTCTATAGTGATGCCGGAAAGAAAAAAGTAACTATCGCCCATGACGGGTTTGTACATTTACCCAACAATACCTGGAAAGGATCGGGTGTGGCTATCCCAGTATTCAGTTTACGGAGCAAAAACAGTTTTGGTGTTGGGGAGTTTGCAGATATAAAACTCTTGGTGGACTGGGCCAAAATGGCCGGGTTGAAACTCATCCAGTTGTTGCCGATAAATAATACCATGGCGACTTTCAGCTGGATGGATTCTTATCCTTATTCGGCCATCTCGGCATTTGCTTTACATCCTTTATATATCAACCTGGCTAAAGTAGCGGGAAAAGATTATGCTGAACAACTCATTTCGCTGAAAACAAAGCAGAAACAATTGAACGAACTGCCCGTTGTCGACTATGAAGAAGTAATGAAATTGAAATTTTCAGTTTTGAAGGAACTGTATGAGGTTATGGGTGAAGAAAGTTTTGAATCAGACGATTACAAACATTTTTTTAAGCAAAACAAACATTGGCTGGAATCATTTGCCGCTTTTTGTTATTTCAGGGAGAAGTACCAGACATCCAATTATGAAGAATGGAAATCAAACGGTATTTATGATAAAACAGAAATTGATAAGCTGACATCTCCAAAATCGCCGGTGTATAAACAGATAGGTTTCTATTATTTTAACCAGTATCATCTGCACCTTCAATTGAAAGAGGCGGTTGATTATGCACATAAAAAAGGGGTAGTGCTTAAAGGGGATCTCCCCATTGGAATTTCCCGGAAAAGTTGTGATGCTTGGGTAGCACCTGAATTATATAATATGTGCTGGCAGGCTGGAGCACCCCCGGATGACTTTACGGCCGTTGGGCAAAACTGGGGCTTCCCGACTTATAACTGGAAACAGATGCAGAAAAGTGATTTTGCCTGGTGGAAACAACGCTTTGAGCAGCTGAGTAATTATTTTGATGCATTCCGTATTGACCATATTCTTGGATTCTTCCGGATCTGGAGTATTCCTGCCAATGCCGTACAGGGTATCCTCGGAAGATTTGATCCCTGTCTTCCTGTTCATATCAATGAATTTGGTGAAAATGGTATCTGGTTCGATTATCAGCGATATTGCCGTCCGTATATTACAGATGAGGTACTGCTTGAAATATTTGGTGACCGGTCTGGATATGTAAAAGATAAATTTCTTGTTGCAAATAATTTTGGCGGGTATGATCTGGAAATGGAATTTGAATCGCAAAAGCAGGTGGAAGAATATTTTGCCACAACTGATAAGCCGGAAGAAAATGAACCATTAAAACTTGGTTTATTTGATCTTATTTCGAATGTTATCCTTTTTGAAGAAAACGGATCCCAGGGAGAGGAGTTTCATTTCCGCATCGCCATTGAAAAAACATCATCGTTCCGAAATCTCGCACCACCCATACAGGAAAAGCTAAAAGCACTTTACGATAATTATTTTTATCGCCGGCAGGATGATTTCTGGTTCAAAGAGGCGATGAACAAATTACCGCAACTGAAAGCGGCCACCAATATGCTTGTTTGTGGAGAGGACCTGGGTATGGTACCCCATTGTGTGCCGGAAGTAATGCAGCAACTGGGAATACTCAGCCTGGAAATTCAACGAATGCCAAAAGATCCTAAGACCGAATTTTTCAACCCAAAAGATGCACCGTATCTGTCCGTAATCACCCCCTCAACGCATGACATGAGTACGATCAGAGACTGGTGGGAAGAGAACCCGGGAAAAACACAGCATTTTTATAACCATGTGCTCGGTCAGTGGGGAGCGGCTCCACAATATTGCGAATCCTGGGTAAGCCGGGCAATTATTCTACAACATCTGTATTCTCCGGCTATGTGGAGCATTTTTCAACTTCAGGATATTCTGGGTATGAGTGAAACACTCCGTCGCGAAAATCCTAAGGAAGAACGGATTAATAATCCTGCCAATCCCAAAAACTACTGGCAGTACCGGATGCATATTTCATTAGAAGACCTGATAAAAGAAAAAGAATTCAATGATGAATTAAAGGATTATGTCATACAGAGTGGAAGAGGGTAGGAAATATTGAGCATATGAACAAAGAATACCGGATAATGAAGTGAAGAAATTTAAGTGTTCAATATTCCTTGTTCGATATTCTACATGCATTACTTTGCATAACAATTTCTGAAATTTGAAAGTATCCTACTGGCAATACAATCTCAAATTCCGCCATCCCTTCACCATTTCAAAGGGAACCAAGACACACCAGCCCACCTTAATTGTTGAACTGGATCATTTCGGTATCAAAGGATATGGAGAAGCGCCTGCGATTGCTTATTATCATATCCCCGTGGAGAAAATGATCGAAGACCTGGAATCCAAAAAATTTTTTATTGAAAAATTTGCTTTTACCGATCCGGAGCGTTACTGGCATTACCTGCACCATTTACTGCCCCAAAATCCTTTTTTAGTATGTGCACTGGATATAGCCTCATGGGATCTCTATGGTAAAATGAAAAAGAAAAAACTGTATGAAATCTGGGGTGGAGCTATTTCCCATAACCCCATCTGCGATTACACCATTGGAATTGATACTCCCGAGAAAATGGTTGCCAAGATGAAAGAAAAACCCTGGCCGATCTATAAAATCAAAGTGGGCACAGCAGATGATATATCCATAGTTAAGGCGTTGCGGCAGCAAACTACCGCTACTTTACGCGTAGATGCCAATGCAGCCTGGGACATGGAAACTGCCTTACAATTGATTCCACAATTAAAAGAACTCGGCGTGGAGCTGGTAGAGCAACCCCTGGCTAAGGATGATTGGGAAGGCATGAAAGTACTTTACAATACCTCAACGCTGCCCTTATATGCAGACGAGTCCTGTGTTTCAGAACAGGATGTTGAAAAATGCCGGGATCATTTTCATGGCATCAATATCAAGCTGACCAAATGCGGTGGTATAACCCCTGCCCGGCGGATGATTGACAAAGCCAAAGAGCTGAACCTGAAAGTGATGATTGGCTGTATGAATGAATCAACCATTGGTTCAGCAGCCATTGCACATTTACTACCGTTTATTGACGAAGTAGATATGGACGGGCCTTTGTTGCTTGAAGAGGATGTGGCAACCGGAATCAGCTATGATTATGGAAAGATTGGTTATTCTGAAGAGCCCGGACTGGGAATTAGTTATACCGGTTTGTATAAGAAAGAAATTTGAATCCATAACAAATGAACAAGGAAAATCAAACACCGAAGTTTTTTCACTTCATCATTTAACATGCCTTGTTCCTTATTCAATCTTCTACCAGATCTTCACCCGTAAACTATCTGCCCGAAACATTTTATCTCCCGGTTTAATACTAAACGTTGAATAAAATTCATCCACATCAACAAATGGTCCGTTAACCCGGTATTTAGCAGGGGAATGTACATCCGATAACAGGCTGTTTCTTAATTGTTCTTCGCGGGTGTGACCTAACCAACCGAGTGCATAGCCCAGACAATACCGTTGCATAGGTGTTAAACCTGCGATCATTTTATTCTCTTTATACTGCACTGTCTTTTTAAATGCTTCTATTCCCAATAAGATACCGCCAAGATCTGCAATATTTTCGCCCGTAGTAGCTTTGCCGTTGATATGATAACCGGGCACCGGTTCAAATTCATTAAACTGTTTGATTATATAATCCGCCCGTTTTTTAAATTCTTCTTCATCTTTGGGTGTCCACCAGCTTACTAAATTTCCTTTGGCATCAAATTGCCGGCCTTCATCATCAAAGCCATGTGTAATTTCATGACCAATGGTGGATGCACCGGCATATCCATACACGGTGGCATCATCTAATTCTTCATCCCGGTAACCAGGAACAGTAAAAATTCCGGCAGGCAAAACGATTTCATTATTTGAGGGATTATAATACGCATTATAGGTTTGCGGGAACATTTCCCATTCATCCCGGTCAACCGGTTTGCCCAGTTTATTGGTATTATAGTTATCCCACCAGGTATTTGCATTCACCAGGTTTTGTAAATAACTCGCTTTGCCGATCTCCATGGAACTGAAATCTTTCCATTTTTCGGGGTATCCCACTTTTCTTTTTATGGCAGCTAACTTGGCATAAGCTTTTTGTTTGGTACTGTCACCCATCCAGGATAATTTACCAATCCGGTCTTTTAAGGCTTCCCGGATCGCTTCCACCATATCTTCATACCGCTTCTTGGCTTTTTCGTTGAAAAATTCTTTTACATACAACTGTCCAAGCATTTCACCCATAACATTTTCTGAACTTTGGATCGATCTTTTCCACCGGGGCTTTCTGACTTTTGCTCCGCTAAAAAGTTTATTGAAATTAAATGCAGCAACGCCATATTTATCCGGTAATGCAATAGAAAAATCACTTATTAAATTAACCTTGACATAACTTTTCCAATCAGCAACCGGAACTGTTTTTAATACGACATCAAGTGTTTTAAAGAAATCCGGCTGTCCGACAATTACTGAATCAATTCCTTTGACGCCACTTAAACGGAAAAAATCCGGCCAATCAATTTGGGTATTCATTTTACCCAGGTCGGCAATGGCCATCTTATTATAATTCTTGTATGGATCCCGGAGATCTTCAAGTTTACGGCTGGCCTGGGCCAGTTTTGTTTCAAGTGCCAGAATATTTTTAGCAGCAGTTTCCGCTGCAGCAGCATCATCACCAGACATCGTTAAGACATTGGCGAGGTATTTTATGTATTCATTCCGGATATTAACCGTAGCGCTATCCGTTTTAAAATAATATTCCCGCTCCGGCAAACCAATTCCTCCCTGCCATAATTTATAGGCCATGACCTCACTGTTCTTATCATCCTGAGTAATAAAATTTCCAAACAGGGTAGAGGAACCAATTTTTTTTAATTCCGCAACCGTTGTCAGCAAACTTTTTAAATCCTGGATCGCATTCACTTTATCCAGCCAGGGTTGCAACGGTTTTAGCCCATCCGCTTCAATTTTTGCACTGTCCATTGCAAGTGTCCAGAAGTCACCTATTTTTTGTTCCGGACTTCCTTTTGCTGCATTGGAGGAAGCCGATTTTTCAGAAATTTCACGAAGGCGCTTTAGATTTTCCTCAATGACCAGGTTCCCGATCCCCCAGGAAGATTGTTCGCCCGGTATAGGATTCCTTTTGATCCAGCCGCCATTGGCATATTGAAAAAAATCTTCACCGGGACTAACGGTAGTATCCATGTTCACAGCCAGAACATCTTCTTTTTTACTTGCGCTTTTCGCTTTGCTCTTACAGGAATACGTGCCAACCGTTACGAAGCTCAGGACCAGTATTGGAAAAAATAAACGCATAATTAGTAGATTTATATTTTAAAAATAGGGGAATCTTGACCATTCGAAAAAAAATTATGATAAACGGGTTTACAATTTTCAAGTTGGAGATTTTTTTCATTTTTTCATTCAGGGGTTAAAGGCACTAATTTTTGATTTTTCATCGTTTATTATGAGAAACCCTTTTGCAGCCTTAATTTTGCATCCAGCCGGATTGGCTTTTTATGAAAAAATATTGCATCACACTGATATCCATTTTTTGTGCCTGTATGGTTAAGGCGCAAGGTTTCCATATAGGCGTTTTTGGAGGACTCGCTGCTTATAACGGAGACCTTGTTGAAAAGATATTTCCCAAAAAAGTAACCAATGGTGCAATAGGTCTAACGGTCAGTTTTGAAATAAGTGACCAAATCATGCTGCGGGCTGGAGGCACTTATGCAGTAATAGGTGGTATAGATCGCTTAAGTGATAATGTGGATGCCCGGGCACGCAACCTTTCTTTTGAAACATCCATTACCGAATTCAGCTTACTCGGAGAATACTATCTGCTGAATTTAAACGAAAAGATATATTCCCCTTACCTATTTGCAGGAGCAGCGGTTTTTCAATTCAATCCCTATGTGTATACCGGGAGCAAACAAAAAATATTTTTGAACCCGCTTGGTACAGAAGGACAGGGTTTAGCCGGTTATCCGGATCGCAAGCCTTATAACCTCACGCAATTGGCGATTCCTTTTGGAGGAGGAATTAAACTTGCTGTAACGGACCAACTCCGGATAGGCTTTGAAGGCGGACTCCGGAAATTATTTACCGACTATCTGGATGATGTCAGCACAAATTATATTGATGAAACTGACCTATTGACCGGAAAAGGCCAGTTAGCTGTAGATATTTCTTACCGGGGTGATGAAGTAGCTGGCGGTAGCCTGATTTATCCGGTAAAAGGATACCAGCGGGGTAGTCCCAAACGTAAAGACATTTATTATTTTGCGGGCATACATCTTACGTACAAACTGGGAGGTGGGGGAGGTGGATTAACCGGAAGTAAAAACCGAACCGGTTGCCCGGTTAATGTGTATTAATTAGTTCTGTTACCCGAACAATTGCACCGGGGCCTTGTTGTACCTTTGCGAAGTTTATCAACAACTATGGCCTGGAAAAATCAACAACAGTTTATTGAGGCATTGGAAAAAGCCGGCGAGCTAATACGTATCAGAAATTTTATTGATCCGGTATTGGAAATAGCGGAAATAACAGACCGGGTGAGTAAATCAGGTAATGGCGGCAAGGCGTTATTATTTGAAAATACCGGCTATCCATTTCCGGTTCTTATGAATGCATACGGCAGTGAAAAAAGAATGTGTATGGCATTAGGTGTCGAACATTTAGATGATGTGGCAAAAGAAATTGAATTGCTTTTTAAGTTACTGGCAGCCCCCAAAGAAAGTATCCTTGATAAATTAAAGATGCTTCCAAAACTTGGTCAGTTTGCCAGTTGGATGCCCAAAGTAATAAATGGGAGAGGGGAATGCCAGGAAGTTGTGATGGATAATCCGGACATAACAAAGCTACCGGTCATTACCTGCTGGCCTAAAGACGGTGGACCCTTTGTTACACTTCCGGTTATTCATACAAAAGATCCTGATACACTTTCAAGAAATGTAGGTATGTACCGGATGCAAATATTCGGGCCAACTCTTACCGGTATGCATTGGCATAAACATAAAGTATCAGCCAAGCATTTTGAAGCTTATAAGAAATTGGGCAAACGTATGCCGGTAGCTGTGGCTTTGGGTGGTGACCCGGTATATGCTTATGCTGCAACAGCACCTTTACCGGAGAATGTAGACGAATATATGCTGGCAGGTTTTTTAAGAAAGAAAAAAGTTGAACTGGTCAGGTGTATTTCACAGCCGGATATCGAAGTTCCCGGAGATGCTGATTTTATTATTGAAGGGTATGTAGATCCCCATGATGAGCTGATCTGGGAAGGTCCTTTTGGAGATCACACCGGATATTATTCGCTGCCGGACTGGTATCCACGTTTTCATATTACAGCTATCACACATAAAAAAAATGCCATTTACCCAGCCACGATCGTGGGCATTCCCCCTCAGGAAGATGCCTGGCTCGGGAAAGCTACAGAAAGAATATTCCTGGCTCCGATGAAAATGACCCTGATCCCCGAAATCGTGGATATGGATATGCCTGTGGAAGGTGTTTTTCATAACCTGGTTATTGCAAAGATTAAAAAAGATTATGCCGGGCAGGGACAGAAAGTAATGAATGCTATGTGGGGAGCAGGGCAGATGATGTTTAATAAAATACTGGTTATAGCGGATGAAGGGATAGCCATCCAGCATTATGAAGAACTGGCAAAATATGTTTTTAAAAATCTGAACCCTGCCACCGATATTTATTTCTCAACAGGTCCGATGGATGTCCTGGATCATAGTTGCAGCAAAATGGGCTTTGGCGGAAAGATGTGTATTGATGGAACGGCTAAATTTGAAGAAGAAGTGGATGACAATTATACCTTCAGCATTCAGGTTTCGGATTTTAATGATGAATTTATAAGTTCTAAATTCCCTGAAATAAAAGCAATCAATGCTTCTTTACTCAAAAAACAAATCCCCTGCCTCGTTTTATCCGTTGAGAAAAACAGGAAAGGGCATATTCAGGAATTGCATGAACAGTTAGGAGCATTGCCTGAAATGGAAGGAGTCAAAATGATTTTATATGTTGAACATACGGTAGATGCCAGGGACCTGACAACTGCTTTATGGCGTTTCTGCAACAACCTCGACCCCAAAAGAGATTATCATCTTGTAAAACGACCGAATGGGCAAGCCCCAACCCGCAATCCGTATTTCGCCTGTATGGGTCTTGACGGAACCAAAAAAACAAAAGAGTTTGATGGTTTTCTACGTGATTGGCCCAATATCATTGTTGCGGATGATATAACGATAAAGACGGTGGATGAAAAATGGGATGACACAGGCATTGGTGTATTTGTTCCTTCTCCTTCGCTTAAGTTCAAAAGCCAGCTTTATGGTGAAGAAGCCGTTGTTAATTGATTTCCCGCTTTTCCCTTTTTACGGCTTATTCAACTGACACAAAGGCATTTTTTTTCTTTGGAGAGGTCTTTGTTAAACACTCATGACCCAAATTTACCGCTGATGCATCTGCTTAAAGCGGTGAAACGTCTTTTACCTAATTTGCTATAAATATCGTTTTTATGAAAAGACTTAGTGCCGGATTACTGTTAAACCTTATCGTTCTTGCTGCAGTGGCCCAAAGCAGCCATGAAAACAATACCTTGCTTTGGAAGATCAGTGGCAATGGTATTGAAAAGCCCTCCTATTTATTCGGTACCATTCATATGCTTTGTGAGGAAGATGCTGTGTTGAGTCCCGCAATGCTCAAAGCCATACGTGATTGTGATGAAGTGTATCTGGAAGTGGATATGGATAACCTGTTTGAGATGTTTGGCATCATGAATAAAATGAAAATGAAAGGGGACACGACACTCAGGGACTTACTTAATGATGCGGATTATAAAAAAGTTAAAGACCATTTTGAAGCGAAGGGTTCCCTGCTGCCTTTTTCCATGCTCGAAACCTATAAACCCATCCTGGCAGCTTCTACCCTGGAGCAGGGTGCGCTGCCCTGTGAAAATACGGCCATGATGGAGCAGGTGATCATGAAAGAAGCAAAAGAAAACAATAAAACAATCCGCGGTTTGGAAACGATGAGTTACCAGGCGGGAGTTTTAGACAGCATCCCCTATAAACTGCAGGCTGAGCAATTACTAAGTTATATTAACAGTGCCAACAGTGGCGGGGATGAAGACAAACAAATGAAAGAAATGTTTGATGCTTATAAAAAACAGGATTTAAACAAACTGGAGGAATTGATGGTTGAAACAGAAGCCGGGATGGCCGGGTTTACCGACATGCTTCTTTACAACCGGAACCAGAACTGGGTAAAGAAACTTAAGACCCTATTAACGGAAAAGTCATTACTCATCGCAGTAGGAGCAGGACATTTACCCGGAGAAAAAGGGGTGATAAAATTGTTGCGAAAGGAGGGCTACCTGGTTACCCCGGTCGCCAATAAAATGACTAAAGTAACGGAGATCTGAACGCCTTGATGGAAACACCTGAATTTAGATATGTTATTCAAAAGTCTTCCCGTTAATACCATCTGTTTACAAAGAAAAGGCTTTATTGAAATTCAATGTCGCCGTATTTATTTTTGAAAAAACTTTGAAATTTTCTGATGCTTAAAAAAATGCTCTTTATACTTGCCGGAATTATTTTTGGCATGGGTACTATTGCTTTTCACCCGGCCGCAGAAGAAGGCATTAAGATCAGTATTATTAATCTTCATAATAATAAAGGTTTTGTGCTGGTCAGCCTTTTTAAAAACGGGGAAGGTTACCCAAATGATCCAGGCAAAGCGTTCAGAAAAGCAAAACTGGCTATCCAGGACAAAAAGGTTACCATAACTTTCCCGGATCTTCCTTCTGCGAGCTATGCCATTGCCATTTTACACGATGAAAACGATGATCAGAAAATGAATAAGAATTTTATGGGATTGCCCAAAGAGGGGTATGGCTTTTCCAATAATGCAGCCGGGGTATTTGGGCCACCCGGCTACAACAAAGCAAGTTTCCGGCATACGGCAAATACGCTGACGACAATAGTTATAAAAGCAAAGTATTAGTGATGATATATTAGTCCTTTTTAATATTATTTGCCGGAGTAATAATTAATTTATGTATTGCCGGACCGAGCATTCCAGAAAAATACCCGAACGGATTTACATAAGGATTGAAAAAATCAACCCGCAGCTATTTTTAAAAATAAAAAAGGATAACTTAGAATTGTTCCAATGCCGAGAACATAAAGTCACCTTCGATACGTGCATTCTCATCGCTGTCACTGCCATGAATAGCATTTTCACCCATGGAAGCAGCAAATAATTTTCGGATAGTTCCTTCTACTGCTTTGGCTGGGTCGGTGGCACCAATCAGTTTACGAAAATCTTCAACAGCATTGTCTTTTTCAAGTATTGCAGCAATAATGGGGCCTTCACACATAAAACTCACGAGTTCCTGGTAGAAGGGCCGCTCTTTGTGGATCGCATAAAACTCCCCCGCTTTTTCCGGGGTCAACTTCGTCATTTTTAATGCCCGGATATTATATCCTTCCTGTAAAATGCGGTCTAAGATTGCACCGGAATGTCCATTTTTAAATGCATCCGGTTTTATCATGGTAAAAGTTCGATTTTTCATTTTTGCCGAGTTTATTTTTACGGCCGCAAAGGTAGCGGAAAGTTCCGGTTTTATGGTTTGTGATTTTGAAATTCCTACTAAAAAACAACTCTCAGAAGCATATAACGGGCAGCCGGAACTACAAACTAAAGACAACAAACTACAAACTCTTATCTTCGCAAACATTTTATGAAACCCATACAGGATATATTCCCAAAGCTAGCCCAACCGCACCGGGTGGTGATCACAACGCACCAAAAGCCAGATGCGGATGCTATGGGATCATCCCTCGCCCTGAAGCATTTCCTGGAACAACTGGGGCATACTGTTACTGTGATTTCCCCCACAAATTGGGCAGGCTGGGTAAACTGGATGCCGGGAACAAAGCAAGTGATGGATTATGACATGGATAAACAAAAATGTGAAACGGTTCTGGATAATGCCGAATGGCTTTTTTGTCTTGATTTTAATATTTTTCATCGTACCCGGACGATGACTGAGAAGTTGAAACAAATGTCCTGTACAAAAATATTAATTGACCATCACCAGGAACCGGATGAAGCATCTTTTGATTATGGAATCAGTGATACCGCCAAAAGTTCCACGTGTGAGATGATCTATGATTTTATTGTTGATTCCGGGTATGAAGATAAAATCAATGAAGAGATAAGTGAATGTATATATGCCGGTGTAATCGGGGATACCGGCTCATTCCGATTTTCTTCTACCCATGCCGGTGTACATAGACTGGTGGCGGATCTGAAATCAAGAGGGTTAAAACATAGCCGGGTGCATGACAAACTATTTGACAATTTCCTGGAGAACCGGCTCCGGTTTACCGGTCATGTCCTGCTACACCGGATGGAAGTATTTTATGAATACAATACGGTGCTTATTGCAATTCCCAAAAATGACCTGTTGAGATTTCAGATCAAAACCGGTGATACCGAAGGTCTGGTCAATTTTCCACAATCCATACAGGGAATTAAGTTAGTGGCGCTTGTAATTGACCGGGATGAGGAAAGAAAATGGAGTTTCAGAAGCAAAGATAGCTTTGACTGTAATACCTTTGCCCGCAAATATTTCGGGGGCGGAGGACATTATAATGCCTCCGGGGGAAGGAGCAGTGAATCCCTGGAGAAAACAGTGGAAGATTTTAAAAAGGCTATGAAAGAAAATGCCTCTCTTTTACAATAACAAAAAAAATCTATGAACACAATTAAAAACCTGGTTTTGTTTCTGTTTACCATTGCTGTAGTTACTGGTTGCAACAAAGCAACCTATAAAAAAACTGCCGGTGGAATGCCTTACCAGTTGTACAAAGGAAAAGACACCCAAAGCATTAATCCCGGAAATTTTGTAAAGGTCCATATTACGCAAAAGATCCAGGACAGTGTTTATTACACAACAGTTGGAACCTTACCGATCTTTCTGCAGGTAAATAGCGCTCCGCAGCCATACGACATTGCAGAATTGTGGACTAAACTTAAAGTTGGCGATAGTGTTATTGCTACTCAAATGATGGATACTTTTATTAAACGTTCACCGGAGAATGTCTCCCCGAAATTTAAAAAAGGGGACAAGATCATAACTTATATAAAAGTTATTGGCGTATATGCTAATGATTCTTTAGCACGGGTAGATGACCAGAAAGCAAAAAATGACTGGCTGGAAAAAGAAATAAAATTTATTGAAAAATACCTGGCTGAAAAAAATATTGTAACTCAGAAAACCACATCCGGGGCCTTTGTGCAATTGCTTACTCCGGGTACTGGTAACCTGATCGACTCCGGAAACTATGTAACTGTAAACTACACGGGCGCCACATTTGCCGGGAAAAAATTCGACAGTAGTACGGATACCTCTTTTCACCATGTTGAACCTTACTCTTTTGTTGCCTTAAGTGGCCAGATGATTAAAGGTTTTGATGAGGCATTAAAATTTATGCGGATCGGAAGTACTGCCAAAGTATATATTCCTTCTATACTGGGGTATGGCGCCAACCCGGGATCACCTTTAATAAAACCGTTTGACAATCTGATCTTCGATTTAGAGATCGTAAACATCCAGGATAAAGAACCAACCAAAAAACAAATGCCGATTACACCGGTACAATAATATTTAATTGATTTGATCAGGGTATTTCGAAATTGTTCATTCCGAAACCGATCAACTTTTTTCCCGTCCCGCCTCAGGTGGGACGGGTATTTTTTTAATAACTATCCCATTAAAAAACAGTTGGAATACACCGAGAAAGCGATTCTAATATGCATTTTTTGAAAAAAAATTACCCGATATTGGTGTTAATGCTGTTTTTACAAGCCACGAACAATTTTATTGTTTCCCGGGCTTCTTTCACATCATGTACCCGGAGAATGGATGCGCCATTCATTAATCCTATGGTATTAAGAACGGTGGTTCCATTCAGGGATTCATCGGTTGTAACCCCAAGCGTTTTATAAATAGTGGATTTCCGGGATACGCCGAGCAAAACCGGGCAGTTCAGTATGGCAAAGACAGAAAGATGGTTCAATAATTCAAAATTATTTGTGATCGTTTTTCCAAAACCGAATCCGGGGTCAATCAGTATATCTCTTATTCCCGCCTGATGTAAATCAGCCATTTTTTTAATAAAAAAATCAAGCACTTCCCGGGTAACATTTTCATATCGGGGGTTTTCCTGCATCTTTTCCGGGGTGCCTTGCATATGCATGAGTACATAGGGCACCTGGAGAGCGGCTACGGTCTGTATCATGTTTTCATCCATAGTTCCGGCACTGATATCATTGATGATAGAGGCCCCTGCCGCAACAGAAGCTTTTGCGACTTTTGAATAAAAAGTGTCAATAGAAATGACTGTGTCTGGGAAATTCCGGTGAATAGCCTCAATAGGGGGAACCACTCTGGCCAATTCTTCTTCCTGGGTGATCTGAAGACTGCCGGGTTTTGTGCTTTGACCTCCGATATCGAGGATATCAGCGCCATCTTTAATCATCTGTTCCGCTTGCCCAAGGATAGCTTCGGTTTCCTGGTACCGGCTGCCCGCATAAAATGAATCCGGAGTTGCATTGATAATACCCATAACCAGTGGCTTATCCACTACCAAAAGCCTTCCTTTACAATTCAGTGTAAACATTAGTCTTTGTTCGTTATTTTTGAAGCTAAAGCAGAGAATAAAAGTAATGACTGAAACTGATAAACAATACGACAAAGCTATACTATCCTGTAAAGAAATTTTTTTAAAGAAAGCCAATGATTACGGTACAGCCTGGAGGGTTTTACGAACCATTTCGATCGTGGACCAGATATTTATCAAGGCGCAACGCATACGCACCATACAGGAAAAAGGGGAGCAAAGAATAGCCGATGGCATTGCCGCCGAGTTTAAAGGGATCATCAACTATGCCGTCATTGGTTTAATCCAGATCGAATTACCCGAGGATGCACCCGAAGAAATGGATATCTCAGATGTTTCTGCACTTTTTGACAAATACGTTTACACCGCCAAAAAACTCATGCAGGATAAGAATCATGATTATGGGGAAGCCTGGCGAAGTATGAGCCAGGAAAGTTTTGTTGATCTTATTCTAATGAAATTGCAGCGCATTCGTCAGATATTGAATAATGAAGGTAAGACCCTTATGAGTGAAGGCATCGATGCTAATTACCTGGATATTATTAATTACGCCGTTTTTGCATTAATTCTATTATAATAAATGAAAATTTCTGTAAACATAGCGCGGGTCATTGTAGGACTGCTTTTTATCTTCTCCGGTTTGGTTAAGGCGAATGACCCAATGGGCCTTAGTTATAAAATGCAGGAATTTTTTGAGTTGTGGGGAATGGAAAAATTCAACTCCTGGACCCTACTGATGTCTGTGCTGATGAATGCATTTGAAATCATTGCCGGGGTGGCTTTATTGCTCGGATGGCGCATAAAACTATTTAACTGGTTATTATTAGCACTGATTATCTTTTTTACTTTTCTGACCGGGTACGCATTTCTTTCAGGAAAATTTCAGAATTGCGGATGTTTTGGGGATTGCCTGCCCATTACACCGAAAGAATCTTTTATTAAAGATCTGTTTTTGGGTGTACTGATATTGTATATCTTTTTCAACCAAAAATTCATCAAACCCCTATTTCCGGAAAAAATCACCACCCTGACCATGCTGGGTATAACAATCCTCGGTTTTGGTATTCAGTGGTATACGCTTTCTTATCTACCGGTTGTAGATTGTCTGCCTTTTAAAAAGGGGAATACTATTTCCGAAAAAATGAAAATACCGGCAGGGGCGAGGCCGGATAGTTTTGCCATTCGTTTTGTATATGAAAAAGAGGGTAAACAATTTGAATTTTCTCCCGCTGAACTTCCTGATGACCTGGCTACCTACAAGTTTATCAGTCGTAAAGACAAACTGATAAAAAAAGGGAACGCAGAACCGGCCATCAAAGGATTTGCTTTATCTGGGGTTACGGACGTGGATTCAACACAAATTGTGCTTTCACAACCCTATGCAGTATTGCTTTATTGTGAAGACTTTTCTGTTCCTGTTTCAAAATGGGAGAAAGAATTTACGAAAGTTTATACATCAGCCAAAGCAAAGAACATCCCGGTTTATATGATAACCTCGCAACCCAACGATGTTTCAAAGTATATTTCCGGAAAATCATTTGCTGATATAGCCGTATTCAAATGTGATTTTACATCCATCCGGACAGCCGCACGAACAAATCCCTGTTTATATATTTTGAAACAAGGCACCATTTTGGGTAAATGGAGCCGGCACCATTTCACATCTGCTTATAAAATGATCGAAGGATTTACAGCCCAACAACCAGAAATCAATAACCAATAACCAACTTTGTTAAAATTCATCACCAAAAAAATTCTGTATGGCTTACTGGTACTCCTGGGAGTAGTCATATTGGTTTTCTTTTTGTTCCAGGGTTTTGGGGATCCTTCCCGACTGGTGATGGGCCAATCCGGCGATTCCGCCACACAAGCCAATATCCGGAAAGAACTTTACCTCGACCAGCCAAAATGGAAACAATTTGTACGTTACATGAATGATGTTTCGCCACTTTGCTTCCATACTAAAGATGAGATCACAAATAAAAAATTGAAAGGATTTTTTTTCGGAGGCCATAACAAAATTGGACTTAAAATCCCCTATCTCAGGAAATCATATCAGACAAAAAGACCAGTCTGGAATATTCTGATGCAGGCATTACCCGGAACCTTAATGCTGGCAATAGCGGCCATGTTTATTGCAATGCTTATAGGTATCCCCTTAGGGGTCATGGCGGCCGTAAAGCAATATACATGGTTGGATACTTCGGCTATATTCACAAGCATTGTCGGTATTTCGGCGCCCTCATTTTTTATGGGCATCATCATGGTATATGTTTTTGGTTTTGTATTAAGCGACTGGACGGGCCTCCATATTGCCGGCAGCTGGTTTGCCATTGATGAGGAGGGCCACAGGAGATTGACGATGCAGAATTTGATACTTCCGGCCATTACCCTCGGTATTCGTCCGCTGGCCATTATTACCCAGCTGACCCGAAGTGCCATGCTCGATGTACTTGACCAGGATTATATCCGGACAGCCTACGCTAAAGGATTAAGTAAAAAGCAGGTGATCTGGAAACATGGTTTACGAAATGCCCTTAATCCTGTAATTACGGCCATCACAGGCTGGTTTGCAGAATTGTTAGCGGGAGCTTTTTTTGTTGAATATATTTTTGGTTGGCAGGGTATTGGCAAAGTAACGGTGGATGCGTTGGAAAAACTGGATTACCCGGTCGTGATGGGGTCGGTGCTTGTGGCAGCTACCTTCTTTATCGTTATTAATATTCTGGCTGATGTATTATATGGTGTAGTTGATCCAAGAGTGCGGGTGGAATAAATTATTATTGAATAATCACTTCCCCCACTACTTTTTGCCCCAGCGCCTCATTCACCCGTTGCTTTATTTTTTCTTTTTGATAAATTAATTCATTTTTTAACGGGGCTACATGCGTCGTGATAATTAATTTATCACCGATGATCTGGAGTTTATCAGTGTAGCGGGCCACGGTTTTCCCCATGATTTCTTCCCACACATCTTCGATCTGTAAAGCCTGAATGCCTCCCTTTATCCGGCTGCCTTCCAGGAATTTTTTCATTGCATCACCAAGAGAATATTCGCCCATGAGACAAAGGTAGAAGTTTGTAGTTTAGAGTTTGTTGTTTATAGTTGTCTTGATTCTCCTGAAATTTCTATCCATATTAATGCTCTGAATAAAAACAATTGACAAAAATACTTAAAGTTCAATAAGCTGATAATTTACCGATAATGCATCGAGATGCTGTTTTAGTCTTTCGTGGTTTGTGTCCGTAATAAAAACCTGCCCGACATTCTCTACACATACTTTATACAATAAATTTCCGATCCGGTCCTCATCTAATTTTTCAAACACATCATCCAGCAGGAGAATGGGAGCGAAGCCTTTTTCTTTTTTCAGCACGTCCATTTCTGCCAGTTTTAAAGCAAATAACAAACTTTTCCGTTGACCTTGTGAAGCGATATTCTTAAAAGGCTCTTCGCTTAATTGAACAGTCAAATCATCCCGGTGGATACCGGAAGTGGTTCGCTGTGCAAAACAATCCCTGGTACGGTTTATTTTTAGTAACTCCTCAAAAGAAGCCTGTAACAATTCGCTTTCGTAAAACAGGTTTACTGCTTCGGATTGACGGGAAATTTCATTATAAAGGATTTTGACAATAGGTATAAATGAAACCAGGAATTCTTTTCGTTTTGTAAAAATAATATTCCCGGGTTTAAAGAGTTGTTCGTCCAGCACATCCAGTAAGGACAAATCCGGGTTACTGATTTCAACAAATTTTTTTAATAATGAATTCCGTTGATCCAATATTTTTTTATAAACAATCAATTGCTGGAGATATTCCTCATCCAACTGACAAAGCAGGGCATCCAGAAAGGCCCGTCTTTCTTTACTTTCACCGGTGATCAGCACAGCATCATCAGGTGCAATCACCACACAGGGATAACGGCCAATATGATGGGAAAACCGGCTGTAGGGATCATTATTCACCAGAAATTCCTTCCTTCCGGTTTCCCTTAAAATACAAACCGCTTTTTCGGCTTTGTTATGTAATGAAAAATTGCCTTCAAGCCGGAAGCCTTTATTGCCATGCTGCACATTGTTACCATCCTGCCGGGTAAAGTAGCTTTTGGTGAAACAGAGGTAATGAATAGCATCCAGCAGGTTGGTTTTTCCAACACCATTTTTACCGCAAATGCCAATAACCCGCTCAGAGAAGTCAAAAGAACGTTTACTGTAGTTTTTGAACTGAAGCAGTGATATGAGTTGAAGACGAAGCATTAAGGACTGCAAGTTAAGGCCCCAATATGACCTTCCCTGAAAGAAGGAGCAGCAAGTTTGCTCAGCCCCCTTAATACGAGAAATAATAATTGAAAAACTATTCCCCGATTACTGATGAAATGGAATTTAAATGGGTTCATTCCCCCTTTCATCGGTTTTTGCAGTAAAATGAATGGTTTTTATTTCATAAGAGATAACGGGCCTGCCTGATGGCTCACAGAACCCTGATTATCCCCTCAAAATCACTGCTTTAAAATTCCTTTTTTCCCCTTATTTTTGCGCTTCAAATTTTTAGCCAGTGGCTACCAAATTTTCAAAGGAAACATACCTCTATTGGTACGAACTGATGCAGCTGATTCGCCAGTTTGAACTGATGGCCGAAGAGAAATACAAAATGGATGGCAAAATCCGTGGTTTCTTTCATGCTTATATCGGTCAGGAGGCTATAGCTGCTGGCTGTATGACAGGTACCCGACCTGAGGACTTATTTATCACAGCTTATCGTGACCATGGCCTGGCGGTTGCCAAAGGAGTTTCTGTGAATAGTTGTATGGCCGAATTGTATGGCAAAGTAACCGGGTGTGCAAAGGGCAAAGGGGGCAGTATGCATTTTTTCGGAAAAGACGTTGGCTTTTTTGGTGGTCATGGTATTGTCGGTGCCCAGATAGGAACCGGTGCCGGGTTGGCATTTGCAGAACAGTATCGGGGAACGGACAATGTGGTTCTTTGTTTTTTTGGTGATGGTGCAGCCCGGCAGGGTATGCTTCATGAGACATTTAACCTGGCCATGTTGTGGAAATTGCCTGTTATTTTTATTTGTGAGAATAACAACTACGCCATGGGAACATCAGTAGAACGTACTTCCAATGTGATCGATATATACAAATTGGCCGACGGTTATGAAATGCCGGCAGATACGATTGACGGAATGAGTCCTGAATCTGTTCACGAAGGAATAGGAAGAGCTGTAAAAAGAGCCCGGGAAAAAGGCGGGCCCACATTATTGGAAATAAAAACATACCGCTATAAAGGCCATTCTATCAGTGATCCGCAGAAATACAGAACCAAGGAAGAAGTTGAAGAATATAAAAGCAAAGACCCTATCCAGATGGTGCTGAAAAAAATCCTGGATAATCAATTTGCATCCATGGAGGAAATTAATACCATCAACAAAAGGGTGGACCAAATTGTATTGGATTCGGTAAAGTTTGCCGAAGAAAGCCCATGGCCTGATGACAGCGAAATGCTGAAAGATATTTATGTTGATCAGAACTATCCGTTTATTGTTGATTAAAATTCGTAAGTGGGATATAGCTAGTAGCAAGTGGGGAAATCCCACTCCCCGTTTATCACTTGCCACTAACAAAATAAATTAAGTAATACAGATTTTATGACAGACAAGAAAAATGTGCAGGAGTCGATGCATGACGAAATCGTGATTGCAAAAGTTAAAAATTTTTGGACAAAATACAGCAACCCGATAATGATTGCCAGTGCAGTTATAATCTTAGTTGTCGGGGGCTGGTATATTTACCAGAATTTCTTTAAGAATCCCAAAGAAACAAAGGCAACAGAAATTATGTTCAAGGCGGAAGAATATTACCGTCTCGATTCAGCAAACCTGGCATTGAATGGCGATGGGCAAAACTGGGGTTTCTTGAAAATAATTGATAAATATGGTGGCACCAAAGCCGGAAATCTTGCTAATTTTTATGCCGGGGACTGTTATATCAAACTGAATGAAAATGAGAAAGCCCTTAAGTACCTGAAAAAATTCAGCGGTGATTCAAAACCCGTACAGGCAAGAGCTTATAAGTTAATGGCCGATGCCTATGCAGAATTGGGAAAGAATGCTGATGCCCTTAACTATTATAAAAAGGCGGCACATCACTTTGAAAAAGATGCAACTAATTCAGCTGAATATCTTTTTTATGCTGCATACCTTGCCGACAGGGTACTGAAAGATCCAAAAGAAGCCATTGCTTTATATAAAGAACTGAAAGAAAAATTTCCAAAAACAAACCAGGGACAGGAAGCAGATAATTACCTGGCACAATTGGGTGTTTATAATACGGAAAACTGATTATGGCTGACGTAACGAACAGCAGACTCATGAATACAAGTACAGGCATTCTGAAAAAGAATGCCTGTATCGTTTTGATAAAGACCGAATGGAATGCTTCGGTTGTCGATCAACTCGAAAGGGGTTGTATTGCCATACTGGAAAAACAGGGCGTCCAAAAAATAATTGTGCTGACAGTTCCGGGCGCCTTTGAAATCCCTTTCGGGATTATAAATTACTGGGAAAATACACCCAAAAAGAAAAGACCAGATGCCTTTATAGCCCTGGGTTGTGTAATAAAAGGAGATACACCTCATTTTGATTACGTTTGTAAAGCCGTAACGGATGGCATTTTACAATTAAACCTCCGTTTGCCTGTTCCAACACTTTTCGGGGTATTAACGGTAAACAATGAGCAACAGGCCAAGGATAGGATTGGAGGCAAACAAGGTCATAAGGGAGAAGAAGTGGCGGTTGCTGCCATTAAAATGATTGCTTATACTAATTCATTAAAAAAATAGCCTGCCATTGAATGTTCAGTTATTCATACCCTGTTTTGTTGACCAGCTTTACCCGGCTACGGCCCTGAATATGGTGAAAGTACTGGAGAAAGCAGGTTGCACTGTCAGTTACAATACGGCACAAACCTGTTGTGGCCAGCCCGCCTTTAATGCCGGGTTTTGGGATGAATCCAAATCCGTTTGCAGTAAATTCATAAAAGATTTCAGTGGCAACGATTGTATTGTCGCTCCCAGTGCCAGTTGTGTGGGCTTTGTCCGTAATTATTATGGCAAACTCTTTGAAAACTCATCGGTACATAATGAGGTAAAAGAGTTAAGCAAAAGAATTTTCGAGTTTTCTGAATTTATGACTGATATCATCAAATTGGAAGACGTGGGCGCTGAGTTAAAGGGCAAAGCAACGTATCATGATTCCTGTGCCGGTCTTCGGGAATGCAACATAAAACAAGGGCCGAGAAAATTGCTCGCGCATGTACGGGGTCTGGAGTTGATTGAGATGAATGATGTGGAAACCTGTTGCGGTTTTGGCGGAACTTTTGCCGTAAAGTTTGAATCCATTTCAGTGGCGATGGGAGAGCAAAAAGTTGAAAATGCTATGGCTACCGGGGCGGATTATCTTATTTCCACAGATCATTCCTGTCTTATGCACCTGCAGGGTTACATAAATCATAAAGGATACAAATTACAAACACTTCATCTGGCAGATGCCCTGGCCAGTGGCTGGTAATTATTACAGTCCGGAGAAATAATCATACCCTTTTTTATCTGCCCAGTAATCCGGTGTCCGCTTGTTATCGAAATACATATAGCCTATTCGTTTCAGACTTTTTACGCCATATTTTACCGGGATAATTAATCGAAGCGGGTATCCTTGGTTGATGGGAAGTGGCTTGCCATTCAACTCATAACATAATAATGTTTGCGGATGCATGGCACTGGGCATATCAATGCCCACATAGTATTCTTTATCAGGTGTGCTTAGTCCAAGATATTTCATAGCAGACTCTTCCTGCAGTCCATACGCTTTCATAAATTCAGAAAATTTAACACCGCCCCAATGCGTTATCTGACTCCAGCCTTCAATACATTTAAAATTGAAAACGATCTCCGTCTTTGGTAGTTTTTGCAAATCCTCCAGTTTTATTTTAAGCGTATCTCCATGTTCCCTGACCACTTTCATAGACCAGGTAGCAGGATCAAAGGAACCCTTTAAACCTAAATCGCCGTTCACTCTGGCCGGATTAGCAGCCAGAGATCGTGGATATTCTTTGGCCAGGTGTTTATCAGACAGGAACCCATTGAAAATAGATTCATTGGTATTTAAGATTTTCCGTAAGGGGCACTGGTTTTGCCGGAAACAGAAGACTGACTACGCAACCACTTCCATCCCCAGAATGCTGCCCCGGCAAACACAAAAAAGAAAAAGAAAGCAATAAAGGTTTTTTTCAGAATAAGCTGGTCCGAATTCAGCTGCGCATTCTTTGTAAATAAAGTTTTAAAAGGATTTGCCATTACCAAATTAATTTATTGGCCCATCGGCCGGTTTTTCATCCGAAATTTTTTTTACTTCAAATCCTGTAATCATTGCCTGGAAATTATTCCAGCCTGCCAGGATTACCTGGAACAGGTGTACCAGGAAGAATAATACATAACCAATCGTGAGGGCAAAGTGTATGATCCGGGCCATTTTGTATCCACCAAACAGGGAGCATACCCAGCCTAACTGAACGGGTTTATAAATAGCGAGTCCGGTAAGTATTGAACCAATACCCATAAAGATAATAGCCGTATAGGCGATTCGTTGAGCAGCATTATATTTACCTGTAACCGGCGGAGTAGTTTTACTTAAATGCAAATCATGCAATAATACCTGCCATGCTTCTTTAAATGATCTGCGGTTTGGCATTAATAATCTCCACTCACCCGAAACAGCAGTGTAAATTACATAGGCGATACCATTCAAAAAGAACAGCCACATAAAAACAAAATGATAAGCCATCCCTTCCGAAAGACGAAAAGGAACATTTAGCGCTTTGTAAAATGTATCCGGAAAAAATTTTAACAGGGTGGTGCTCCCAAATCCTATTTTGTAAACATCATTGGCCCAGTAGATCAGCAACCCGCTCCAGATCATAATACCCAGTACCGGAAAATTGATCCAGTGAAACCAACGAATCGCTAAAGGATGTTTTTTTACAATTTCTTTTTTTTTCATTTATATAAGAGATGAACTAATGTAAGTTACTGAAATGCTGGCTTGTAATTGGTCACAAGATTAGCATATTAATCCTAATGCTTTGTCAGGGGTATGACAAAAAAGTGCCATTACCTACAGCATAAAATTGGAGGTAGCTCCAAAAAAATATGAAGGTAAAAAATTAAGATTCTTATAAAACAACCCTGTATTTTTGTTCAGAGCGTTTTCGTGTTCAAAAAAAATAACCCATGGCCTATTGGCTTGTAAAATCGGAACCTACAACGTATAGTTGGGATGACTTTGTAAAAGAAAAAAAAACCTGCTGGAGCGGTGTCCGAAATTATGCCGCCCGTCTTCATCTTCGGAATATGAAGAAAGGGGATGATGTCTTTTTTTATCACAGTAATGAAGGAACCGATATCGTTGGCATAGCCAGAATTGTCAAAGAATACTACCCCGATCCTACGACAACTGACGAACGCTGGGTAGCCGTTGACCTGGTACCCAAAAAAAAATTAAGGAACCCGGTGACCCTGGAAACAATAAAAAAAGATAAACGCCTTGCAGGTATGGCATTGGTCAGAATAGGACGTTTATCAGTACAGCCGGTTTCGGATATGGAATGGAATGTGGTGATGGAACTGGCAGGGGAAAAAGGGGTCGGTAATTAGAGGTCTTGAGTCATAACATTTCACATAAGAAATTCATTTAACAAATCCCGTAGGTTACTTTTTGCGGGCAAGCGGTATCAATCTCTGATTCTCATTTTTAACCCCAAAAAGTATAGCCATGAACAAACTATTCATCGGGCTGCTCATAGTAGCGGCCGGAGCCGGAACCTTCTTGCTTCTCCGTAAGAAAAAAGATTCTACAGAAACCAACGATCCTAAAAAGGAATGGATCCTGGGTGCCTGGAAAACAGATGCGGTAACAGCTGCTGATTCCAATTTCAACAAATATGTTTTTGATTTCCAAAAGAGCGGTGACGTGATCCGGACATTGAACGATTCGGTAAAAGCAGACACGTCACATTATGAATGGAACAAAGCCGGTGAATTGCTATGGAAGAAAAATGCTGGTGATTCAGCTACGGTAACCTATACAGTCCTTAAACTCACCAGTGACAGTTTGCAGATAGTATCAAAAGATAGTTTAAGTTTTCTATTCACTAAAATTAAGTAAGCTGATAATTGCGCAGGCCCTGGTTTCATTAATTCAGGGCCTGCGTATCTTTGATAAATGGCAAGAAAAAAATTGGTGGTGCTCACCGGCGCCGGTATCAGTGCCGAAAGCGGTTTAAAAACATTTCGTGATAGTGATGGGCTCTGGGAAGGATATGAAGTAACCGAAGTTGCCACTCCCAGAGGCTGGAGAAAGAATCCGAAATTGGTTCTTGATTTTTATAATGAACGTAGAAAGAATGTTGCTGATGCCCAACCCAATGCTGCGCATTATGGATTGGCCCAATTGGAAAAAGATTTCGATGTTACCATTATCACCCAGAATATAGATGACCTTCATGAAAGAGGGGGTTCCACTAATATTCTTCACTTACATGGAGAAATATTTAAAATGCGGAGTGAGCAGGATGAAACCCTGATCTCAGAAATAAGGGGTGCTATTCAACCTGGTGACCTGGCGGAAGACGGGGCACAATTCCGGCCACATATCGTTTGGTTTGAAGAACCTGTTCCAAAAATGGAAGAAGCCATAGCGATTGTTAGTCGTGCCGATATTTTTGTGGTAGTTGGAACTTCACTGGTAGTCTATCCTGCAGCCGGTCTGGTTAATTATGTAAAACCAGCAACGCCAAAGTTCATTATTGATAAAAGAATTCCATTTATTTCTCCCATGCCAAACCTGACATTAATTGAAAAATCCGCTACAGCCGGCGTTAAAGAACTGGCGGAACTGCTCAGGAGATTGTAACCAATTCCTGAAATTTTACATCATACAGTTCCAGCTCATTCAAAACAGGTTCATAGATTTCTTTTGCCGTGGGGATCCGGAGACCGGTAAGTTTTATCTTTCCGTTGAGGATGAATTTAGCAGCAATCCCTAACGGTAATCCGACCGTTTTTGCCATGGCTGTCCGGAGATTATTTTCCCCCTTTACAACTAAGGAACTCTTGACCTGGCAATCCTGGTTGCCGACCCGGTATTCAATTTCATGCATCATCACAATCATATCCTTATCATAAGGCCTGAGCGCCAATTTTTTTTCAACAGCAAATTGTAAAATATCAGCAGCACTGCATAAACCTTTGTTTACTAAAATATCGGGGTCATCTAATCCCAAAAAGAAAAGTTGTTTCAAGGTAAGATTCGCCTCATGCATTTTATGCGCCAGGTATGAAGCTGCCTTATTTTTTACAGCATCAATTCCAACCTCTTCAATATTTCCTTTGTCATCGGCCGCCATAAAAGAAGAAGGCATTTCTGCACCCTCCCGGTCTGCTTCTTTTTCAGCTTCAGCCAGTTTCAGCAGGTTCTCCATCATGTTTTTGGTTTCAGCAAAACGTTCAGATAATTTTTCACTGAGCCATTCGCCAAAACCATTTTTATCCATATGTTCTTTAAAAACCTCCTGTAAGGTCTTGCCGTTGGTTTCATACTGTTGCGTCTCATCGGTAAGATTCAGTTCTATAATGTTCTTCCAGCCATATATAAAATCAGGGTGGCGTAGTGTGGTACGGACAAATGTGGGTACATCTTCCAAACCATATAACGGTGTATAGCTGAGTGAATCCCGGTTAGGATACCAGCTTAAAATGCCCACCTGGGGTATATCCACCAATCGATCGCCCGTAAACAATTCATCATAGGGAATTCTTTTTTCTTCACCCTTCTCGCGAAAGTGGGCTCCGGCTTTCCCCGCCATAATAATATTGCGGGGGTTCCAGCTTATTTTATAATGCCAGGGATTATCATCGCTTTCAGGTGCTACCAGTCCGCCGCAATGAGATCTGAAGGAAGTAATATGGCCACCTTTTGAATGAATGTCATCGATGATCCTCATCGCACTCATATGGTCGATACCCGGATCAAGTCCCATTTCACATAAAAACAACAACTTTTTTTTATCGATGTCATTTTGCAGGCTGCGGATATCTTCATCTACATAGGAAGCCGTAAGCAGATTTTTATTTAAGCTCACACAATCACGGGCCACCTGGATATGAAGAGAAGGGGGAAGTAAAGAAATGACCATATCAGCCTGGCGGATGTATTGGGTTCTTTGTTCCGCATGGCTGATGTCTACTGGCACAGCCGTAACCCTGACTGAATTTCCGACCTTGGATTGTGCCAGTTTCAGATCAGCATCAGCGACAATAACCTTCCAGTTTTCTGTAATGGCATTTTCCAGCAGGTAGTCAATCAAAACTGTTGCTGATTTGCCTGCTCCAAACAATAGAATCGTTTTCATAATACTTCCAGGTTAAAGAGGCTGAAAATTAGGCTGAAAATCTTGAAAACAGCCGGGAAAAACAACGGAAGAATTAGTTTATTTAAAAAATAGTCGCCAACTGGGTTATGCAGGATAAAAAAATTATAACCCGCTTGTACTTCCACTTATTCCTTTTGATTCGATTTTGGTGATCTGGAAAGCTATTTTCACACCCCGCTTGCTTTTTGAAACTGCAATTGTTGCCGCATTACCGGGGTACACTGATTGAAAATGAATATTTTCTGTTTTTAAAATAATTCCTTCCGGGTTCAGGTATTTCAATTCCACAGTTACATTGTCCAAAAGGTACTTTGAATCATTCTGTAATGTCAATTCCAGGTTACGGATACCACCGAAAGAACCAACATTAAAATTGTTTGCCTTTACTGATAGCTGGGAAGAAATAGTCTCCGGCAGGAATGGTTTTATGGTAACCACTTCAGTCAAGGCCGGCTTGTTTTTTTCAGTGATCGCTTTATTGATTACGGGATTGGCTTTATTTTCTCTGTTTTTTTTCTCAGCCACCTCTTTTTTTAAAGGAGGAGTGGATGTTTTTTCTTCTGGCAGTTCTGAAGGGATAGTTCCTGATGAAGAAGTTGCTTCTTCATTCACGGCAGGAGTATTTGTATTTAAATTTTCTGACAGGGTAGTAATCGGTTCCACCGATGCTGGTTTGGTAGAAGCGGGTGGCCGGGTAGTTTGGATGGCCGTGATCGATCGCTTACCGCCCAGGTTGTAAATAAACAACATGAGCATAGCACCGGATAAAACAAGCCCGGTATAAACAAGTGCCTTTTTAATTTTTTGGGGTATTCCGGTCTCCAGGCGATTATTTTTACCACGTCCGGATTGTTCCAGGTTTCGTACGTACATTTCCTTTATCTCATCCAGTGGCCGGGAATATTTTAAATTAATTTCATCAGCAGTTGTTTCAATCACGGGTTTTACGGTACCCCGAAGACCTGCATATTGATCCATTTGGGTTGAATCATTTTTTGTAATCTGCATTTCCACCTGTTTTCTATCGGGCAACAGATCCATACTAGAATCCACATATAGCTCGTCCTTTTTACCTGTTTCGTCAAATGCAAATTCAGGTACCTGCATTTCACCTCCGGCAAGGGATAAGGGGTTAAGGACTTCCAATGGAACCTGGTTTTTTTGTTCCGGAAGAAGGACTTTTAGTTCAGTTATTTCCTGTGGGGTGCGCCAGCCAACACTTTGGCACTCTACCCAGATAAGATCGGAGGTTTTTAAACCAATTTTACGCAAATCTTCCAGGCTAAGGGAACTGCTTTCCTTATTATTGCGCAGCAGGATATAACTATTCATTTATTGGGCTGATGGGACAGTTATTAAACGAAAAATACATGCCGGTAACTGCAAAAGCCTTGTTATAAATTGGGTGCGAATTATGGCAAAAAAGTAATCCACATTCCTGTAAAAACAGGACCAAAAAAGATCAGTTTTTATCAGGTTTTCAGGTCTGAAAAAGGTAAATTTGCTAACCTTAAAAAAGGACCTTTTTTATCCCTTTTTCAGGTTCAATAATCACTTAAAAAAGTAGAAGGAAAATCAGCAATGGAAGAAAACTTTGAGCCGCTCAAAACGAATGATAGCAACCGGATAATTCCCGTTAACATAGAAGAACAAATGAAGACAGCCTACATTGATTATTCAATGTCGGTTATTGTTGGACGGGCCTTACCGGATGTCCGGGATGGATTCAAGCCGGTACACCGCCGTGTTTTATTTGCCATGAATGAATTGGGGCTGAATCATAATAAGCCCTATAAAAAATCTGCAAGGATCGTGGGAGAAGTATTAGGTAAATACCACCCCCACGGTGATTCTTCTGTTTATTTTGCAATGGCACGCCTGGCACAGGAATGGAATATGCGATACACCCTGGTGGACGGGCAGGGAAACTTTGGAAACCAGGATGGAGATGATCCGGCTGCAATGCGATATACGGAAGTCAGGCTGGACAAGCTTGGCGAACATATGCTGGATGATATTGAAAAAGACACCGTTGATTTCCAGTTGAATTTTGACGATTCTGAAAAAGAACCTTCCATTTTACCCACCCGGATTCCACAATTACTGATCAATGGTTCCAGTGGTATAGCCGTAGGTATGGCAACGAATATGATGCCGCATAACCTTACGGAAGTGATTGACGGCTGTGTTGCTTTTATCGATAATAAGCAGATAACGATCGATGAACTGATGCAGTATGTAAAAGCTCCCGACTTCCCGACAGGTGGTATCATCTACGGAATGGAAGGCGTGAAGGCCGGTATGCATTTTGGCCGCGGGAGGGTGGTAGTTAGGGGCCGGTTAACGGTAGAAGCAAAACCCAGTGGCCGTGAACAGATCATCATTACCGAAGTACCTTACCAGGTTAACCGGGACGCATTGACAAACCGCATCGGTGAATTGGTTAATGAAAAAGTGCTGGAAGGAATTTCGCATGTAAATAACGAATCAAATAATAAAGAAGGAACGAGAGTGGTGATCGATCTCAAAAGAGATGCTATTGCCAATGTTATCATCAACCAGTTATTTAAATTAACGGATCTGCAGACCTCTTACGGTATCAACAATGTGGCTATTGTAAAAGGAAGACCCAGAACACTCAACCTGAAAGAACTCATCAGTGAGTTTGTGGAGTTCCGCCATGAAGTGGTGGTCCGCAGAACACAATTTGAATTAAAAGAAGCACAGAAAAGAGCCCATATTCTAGAAGGCTATCTGATCGCTTTAGATCATCTCGATGAAGTGATTCGTTTAATCAGGGCATCTGCCACGCCGGATATTGCCCGGGAGAACCTGATACAAGCCGGATGGGGTCTTGATGAAATTCAGGCCAAAGCCATACTGGAACTCCGTTTACAGCGGCTTACCGGAATGGAAAGGGATAAAATAAAAGAAGAATTTGATGAACTCGTAAAATTAATTGCACATCTGAATGAAATATTGGCGAACGAAGGGATGCGTTTTGAAATCATTAAAAAAGAATTGCTGGAAATAAAAGAAAAATTCGGCGATGAAAGAAGAACGGAGATTACGTATCTCGATGATGAAGTAAAGATCAAGGATCTTATCAAGGAAGAAGATGTTGTTATTACGATATCGCATCTGGGATACATCAAACGTACGCCGGCGGATGAATACCGGTCACAGGGTCGTGGCGGCAGGGGAGCAATGGGTGGAAAAACAAGAGATGAAGATTATATTGAACATCTTTTTGTAGCATCCACCCATCATACGATGTTGTTCTTTACAGAAAAAGGCCGGGTGTACTGGCTGAACGTATATGAAATACCAGAAGGAGAGAAGACCGGAAAAGGACGTGCCATTCAAAACCTGATGCAATTGCCTCCGGATGATAAAGTAAGAGCCATTCTTGATGTGAAGGATCTGAAGGATGAAGCTTTTGTACAATCACACAATATCGTGCTGTGTACTAAAAAAGGCGTTATTAAGAAAACAGCATTAGAAGATTTTAGTCGTCCGAGGCAGACTGGTGTGAATGCGATCAACATCATAGAAGGTGATGAATTACTGGAAGCCAAAATGACCGATGGCCGGTGTGAAATTATGATGGCCGTTAAAAGTGGCCGGGCTATCCGCTTCTCTGAAGAAAAAGTAAGAGCCACCGGCCGTGGCGCCATTGGTGTCGCTGGTATAGAAGTTGATGACGAGAAAGATGAAGTAGTGGGTATGATTTGCGTTAATCCTGAATCCGATGCAGACAGAACAGTATTGGTGGTAAGTGAAAAAGGATTTGGCAAAAGAACGGCTGTAGAGGAATACCGCTATACAAACAGGGGAGGAAAAGGGGTAAAAACAATCAACGTTACCGATAAAACCGGTTCTTTAGTGGGTATATTAGATGTATCGCAGAATCAGGACATCATGATCACCTGTAAAAGCGGTGTTACTATCCGGATGCCGGTAAGCGGTATCAGCGAACAGGGCAGGGCTACCCAGGGGGTGAAACTGATAAGACTGGATGAAGGTGATGAGATTGCCGCCATCACACAACTGGATGACCAGGAGCAAAATGGGAATGGTGAGCAAAATCTCAATGGTTCGGGTACGGATAACGCAACCGGTGAGGGGGAAAATTCATCTACTATTGAATCCTGATAATACCGACAATAACATAAGCACTAATTTGATCATTAATTTTGTTTCAACATGAAAAAATTCCTTTTACTAACCACCCTCATCAGCTTTGTCGTATTGGACGCAGCTGCACAAAGCCTTGAATCAATTAAAACGGAGCTGGCCATTAACCAGTTTAAAAAAGCCAAGGAGGATATTGACAAGGCGATGTCGAATACCAAGTTTGCTTCAAAAGCTGAAGCCTATATATTGAAAACAACCATTTATGCAGGCCTGGCGATGGACGACGCAACAAAAAATACGCCTGCCGGTGACCAGCTTACCAGTGAAGCAGAGGCTGCTTTTAAAAAGTACCGGGAAATGGAACCCGCAATGACACTCATTAATGATCCGATCTATCAGAATGGTCCTATAAATCTGTATGCCAGCTATTATTCCTCGGGTTACCAGAATTACCAAACTAAAAATTGGCCTGTATCTTTTGAAAAGTTGAAAAAAGCCGTTGAAATGTCGGATCTGTTGATCAGTAAAAAGGTGCTTACAATGACACTTGATACCAATGTGCTGATACTGGCAGGAATTGCAGCAGAAAATAACAGTAATAAAGATGAAGCCGTAAAATATTATGGCCGACTGGCAGACAATAAAATAACCGGGGATGGATTTGAAAGTGTATATCGTTACCTGGTGAGTTATTATTTCGGGAAGAAAGATTTGGTTTCTTTCGAGAAATATAAAGCGTTGGGAGAAGAACTCTTTCCTAAGAGTGACTATTTCAAATACGATAAAATTGATTTTGCTATAGGGCTGGAAGAAACTTTCGATGCAAAAGTTAAAGCGGTGGAAGAAGTGCTGGCCACTGATCCCAATAATTATAAAGCCAATGAAATATTGGGGGAACTGATCTATGATACGCTGAATTCAAGTCATGAGGGAGCGGTATTACCATCCAATGCTGCTGAACTGGAAAAGAAAATGATCGACGCTTTTTCCAAATCAGCGATCGCAAAGCCGGGGTCTGAAATTCCTTTTTTGTATATGGGAGACCATAACATAAATAAAGCTGTACGTGTAAATGCAGCCAGAGAAGCTCATGCAACTGATATGAAAACACGGACCAAACCCGGCACCATGGCCTCAAAAGAGGATATAGCCAAAAGGGATTTACTTGATAAACAATATGGCGAAGCTTTGGAATCGGCCCGGGATCCGTATGAAAAGGCAGCGGCCATTTTTTCAACGAAACCCAAATCAACCGATAAAAACCAGGATATCCGCGATCATCAGCAATACCGGAAAGTGGCCAGTTACCTGGCAGATGTTTATGCCTACAAAAAAATACAATCAAAATCAAAACCCACTGAAATGGCTAAGTATGCGGCCGAAGAGAAGAAGTGGAATGATCTATATGATTCAATAAAATAAAGAAGATACGTGTATATCAGTAAGCCGCTTTATTAGCGGCTTTTTTGTGGCTTACCATATAAACAAAAACAAGGTAGTCGTTAATTTTGCGGTTAATAACGACAAGCGTAGCGGATTTTGTGAGGGGAGTATTAAAAAGAAAAAGGGATAAACACCCGTAAGGGTGAGGTTGGTAACAAGTTTGATTTAATACCTATTTATGGTACGGCCATAATTTTAATGTTTCTGCTATTTTTAGAAATCCGAGGATTAGTGCTACATAGAAAGTAATCCAGGTTATCATCTTTGTACTACTATTGAAAACTACTCCAGCTCTGGCTTGTCCATTAAATTGGGCTAAACCCTGTATATTGTAAATATCTGGCGGTCCTTGTATGAGGGCTACAAACCCTGTAGCTGGGGTATGCCTTTAATAGCAGCTTCAAGCGGCTCCATTGCAGATATAACTACATTACAAATTGAAGTTATTGCATGGTGGGTTGTTTTATGCCCACCAACAACTCTTGGTTCGATGTCATGTAAAGCTTTTTCTTTTTCATCTTTAGGTACACCCGAATGAATCCCGCCCATACAGTGTGATGCGGCTCTTATTACATCTTTTACACTATAAATATGATTTTCTATTCTTAAGAATTGGATAGCCAGAAAATCTTTTAGCCCTACTTTTACGGGGTCGGATAAATGATTGGGAGAGATGGTTGTCCAAACCATGCTCAAATTTGCCATTTGCAATCCGACCATACTTAAAGATGCGACAGTAAACTCTATTTTAACACCATATTTTCTATCTAAAATTTTTACTAACGGCTTGCCTGAATCAGTAAGTAAATGCCTACATAACCCAGCAGCTCGAACTAAATTATAGTCATCGTCACTAGCTACCTTGTTTCTTAAATCATCAATTGTTTTTAAAAATAACTCTTCATGAGAAATAAACATGATTGACGCTTTCATCTAAGATAGGGAAGTCTGCGACATACTGGACGTGGTATACGAATAGAAGCCCAGCATTTTCTTTTTGTACTCCCCGATGCGATTTAACATAATATATATTATAGGAATTATTTAATACTAATTTTTGAACTACCGATAAGTTCTGAAATATCAAATTAACCTATTTTCGAAAAAAAATACTCTACGCCCCATCACTTTTTTCATGTTTATCGAACTCCCTGAATATTAAACGCAGGTTTTGGTCGTACGTGATATAATTGTATAACCAGTTGCTGAATACAAAAAATCGGTTCTTCACACCCAGTATCAACATTAAATGCAAGCTCATCCAGATCATCCAGGCGATAAAACCTCCGAAATGCAGTTTAGGCCGGGGAATATCAACTACCGCCCGGTTTCTGCCAACAGTGGCCATAGAACCCTTATCCTGGTATTCAAATTCATAGTGCTTATCCGGGTTCGATTTCCGTTCTATCATCCTGAAATTCCCAGCCAGCAGATCCGCCTGCTGCATGGCTACAGGCGCCACTTGTGGATGACCATTTGAAAATTTCGGAGTTTCCATATAAGCCAGGTCGCCGATCGCATATATATTATCGTAACCGGACACCCGGCAATACCTGTCTGTTTTGATACGATTTCCCCTGGCTATTAAAGCCTTATCAATTCCATTTGGAATATTACCTTTAATGCCAGCTGCCCATATTACCGTACTTGATTCAATGCAATCATCCGTATTTAGCATGACCCTATCACCGTCATAATTTTTTAATAACGCGTTGGTCAGCACTTTCACGCCCATTTGTTCCAGGTATTTCTGTGATTGTTTGGAAGATTTCTCACCCATAGATGCCAGAGTTTTTCCACCTCCTTCCAAAAGGTAGATGTTCATCCTGGAAAAATCCAGTTCGGGATAATCTTTGGGTAAAACATACTTTTTCATTTCTGCCAGGGCACCAGATATCTCCACTCCCGTTGGACCACCTCCAACTACCACGATATTCATCAGTCGTTGTAATGCTAAAGGGTCGGTAACGGTTAATGCTTTCTCAAAATTCTGGAGAAGCCGGTAACGGAGTTGTAAAGCCTCCACCGTTGATTTCATCGGAAATGCCGTACGCTCAACCTGGCTGTTACCAAAGAAGTTGGTGTCCGCACCTGTAGCCAACACTAAGGCATCATAGGTGATTTCCTCCGCATCGGTAATGATCTTGTTTTCCTCCGGCATCACCTGCTTTAACTCAGCCAGGCGAATTCTTACATTCTTGCTTTTCTGAAACACTTTGCGCAGCGGAAATGAAATATTACTGGCATCCAGTCCTGCAGTAGCTACCTGGTAAAACAAAGGCTGAAACTGGTGATAATTGAAACGGTCAACGAGGATGATCTCAAACCCGGGTTTGTTACTCAGTTTCCGGGCCAACCGGAGCCCTCCAAAGCCGGCACCCACTATAACAATCTTCATTGTAGTGTGATTTACGATACAAATTTACACAATTTTCAATAATTATTGAAAATATAAAAAATAAAATTTCCGGCAGTAAAAGTAACCAGGCAAAATTTTTAATACAACATCCGGACCTTAATGGTAGCCTTGACCTCTTTTAATAAATGTAAAGCCTGTGAAGATAATTTTTTATCGACGTCGAGCACTACATAACCTATCTCCTCATTCGTCTTTAAATACTGGGCCAGTATATTGATATTGTACCGGGAAAGACGGGTGTTTATCTCCGACAATACGCCCGGTACATTGTTATGGATATGCAGTATACGGTGACTTCCCTCCTGTGGCGGCAGGGCCAAAGCAGGTACCGTATGTGAACCAAAAGTTATTCCCTTCTCCAGGTAATTAAACAACTTCACACTTACATCTTCACCAATATTCTGCTGGGCTTCTTCTGTACTTCCTCCGATATGCGGCGTAAGAATAACATTCGGGCAATCCTGCAACGGGGTTTGAAACCGGTCACCGTTCTTTTCAGGCTCCCAGGGAAATACATCAACGGCAGCGCCTCCGATAAAACCTTCCAGTATGGCTTTTCGTAAAGCCACCAGGTCAACTACTTCTCCCCTTGCATAGTTTATAAGAATGGCTCCTTTCTTAAAATGATGAAGATTGGTTTTATTGATCAGGTTCTTTGTCTGCACTGTTTCCGGTACATGCAGGGTTACAACATCAGCTAAACCCAACAATTTTTTCAGCGACTTCGCATCTTCCGCATTTCCGAGCGGTAATTTCGTTTCCACATCGTAAAACAAAACTTTCATGCCTAACCCTTCTGCCAGCACACTTACCTGGCTGCCGATATTACCATACCCGATTATGCCTAATGTTTTTCCACGTAATTCATAACTTCCTTTGGCTTCTTTCATCCAGATCCCTTCATGCGCTGCTTTATTTTTATCCGGGATTCTCCTGATAAGCATGATAGATGCCCCGATCACCAGTTCCGCTACCGACCGTGTATTCGAATAGGGAGCATTAAAGACCACTACTCCATTCTGTGTGGCTGCCCGTAAATCAACCTGGTTCACACCAATACAAAAACAACCAATGGCCTGCAATTTTTTTGCTGCATTAAGAATATTTTTAGTGACCTGTGTTTTGGATCGGATACCCAGGATATGTACATTTTTGATTTCTTCTATCAATTGTTCTTCCGTCAATGCTTTCGATATCTTATCTACCTGTACATAACCCTGGTGCCGGAAGTTTTTCACTGCCACATCGCTGATATTCTCCAGGAAAAGTATCCGGATCTTTTCTTTGGGATAACTGGTTTTGCCTTCTTTTATCATAGTGCAAAGATAAGTTTGCCGCTATTAACATCCGGTAGATGATTGGGGAAAACTAATCCGCATTTTCCGGACACACCCCTTCTATTTTTGCACCTAACCGAAATAGCTCATATTGAAAATACTAGTTGGTTTTTTCTTGCTGGTGCTCCTTTTTCCGGGATGCAACAATGCTTCCCGGAATAAATACCGGGCTGAAGATTCGTTAGCCTACTACCCCCCTGCTCCACAAAAGATGGAACTGGCAGAATTCCGGAATTATTACCGGCTATTGAGTAGTTTTTTTGATACCACCCTGCTGAATAAAGGCTTTAACGGAGGGATCCTCATCGCTAAAAACGGGGAAGTGATCTATGAAAAATATGCAGGTAAGATTGATCTCCGGAAAAAGGACAGCCTAAGCAATACTACGCCCCTTCATATTGCTTCAACTTCCAAAACTTTTACGGCTATTGCGATCCTGCGTTTGGTACAGGAAAAAAAAATATCTCTGGACGATACTTTGCAAAAATTTTTTCCGGGCTTACCCTATGCCGGTATTACTGTACAAATGCTGTTATCGCACCGCAGCGGACTGCCCAATTATCTGTACTTTATGAGTAATAATAAATGGGGCCTGTTATCCAATGGAAAATGGAACCGGCAATTCGCCACAAACCAGGATGTATTAAAGATGTTATTTGAAAAAAAACCTGACCGGGTTTCATCACCCGGGAGCCGGTTTACTTATTGTAACACAAACTACACACTGCTGGCGCTGATTATTGAAAAAATAAGCGGCAACCCTTTCCCGGAATACATGAGGACTAAATTTTTTGAACCATTACAAATGAAAAACACCTATGTGTTCACGTTAAAGGATACACTGACGGCCACACCGTCTTTTACCAATAACGGTATTTATTGGGGATATGATTTCCTGGATGCCACTTATGGTGATAAGAATATTTATACCACCCCCCGGGATTTATTAATATGGGACCAGGCATTGTATACTGACCAGGTTATCCGCAGGTCGTTGCTTGATTCAGCTTTTGCGCCCTATAGTTTTGAGAAAGCTTCTGTTCACAACTATGGTTTTGGATGGCGCCTCCAATTGTTGCCCAACGGGAAAAAGATCGTGTACCATTTTGGGAAATGGCATGGTTCCAATGCCGCTTTTACCAGGTTGCTGGATGAAAAGACAACCATCATCATACTGGGTAACCGGTTTAACCGGGCTATTTACGATGCGGCACATCTATGTTATGATATTTTTGGTGACTACCAGCAGCAAAAAGTCACTGATCCGGATGAAACGGACAGCATCAAGTATTTACTGCTTAAACCTGCATCTCGAAAGCAGAGAAAAAAGTGAAAAACTAAGTCATTCGTTTTCTGAGAATTGTTCCTGAACTTTGGGGGAGATGAAAATTTTATCTGCCAATGAAATACGTCTGTGGGATCAATTTACCATTGAACAGGAACCCATCTCCTCCATCGATCTGATGGAAAGAGCAGCGGGTAAATGCGTGGAATGGTTGCTACAACATTACCCGGAGGCCCATTCCTTTGGAATTTTCTGCGGCAAAGGAAATAATGGTGGTGATGGACTCGCTATCGCAAGAATGCTGATGGAACAGAATTATGAGGTCACGGTGTATATATTAGAGTTTGGTCACAAAGGGACTGATGATTTCCAAACCAATCTGGCCCGGCTGCATAAATTTCCACAACCGGATATCCATTTTATACAGTCAGAACAGCATTTTCCTTCTTTTCGGGAAGGACAAATAATCATTGACGCCTTGTTTGGCTCCGGACTAAACCGGAAATTGGAAGGAGTAACAGCAAACCTGGTTGAGCATATTAATAAATCCCGGTGTGAAATTATTGCCCTTGATATACCGAGTGGTTTATTTGTTGACCATTCTTCCAAAGGAGCCATAACCATTCTGGCCAATCATACACTCAGTTTTCAAAGTTATAAACCCGCATTTCTTTTTGCTGAAAATGAAGAAGCGGTTGGAGAAATACATATACTGGATATTGGCTTACATCCTGATTTTTGTCAATCGATGCACCCCGCATTTGAATTGGTGGATGATGTCATGATTCATTCTATTTATAAACCCAGAAAAAAATTCGCACACAAGGGAAATTTTGGTCATGCTCTACTGGTAACAGGCAGTAAGGGAAAAATGGGTGCCGCTGTATTAGCAGCCAAAGCCTGCATGCGAAGCGGTGTGGGTCTTCTTACGTGCCATATTCCCGGATGCGGTTATGATATTTTGCAATCCACTGTTCCGGAAGCCATGGTAATTTCAGACGTAAATACTTCTTTCAATACAAAGTCAACAGAAGATTTAATTAAATTTAAGGCTATAGGTATAGGTCCGGGTATTGGCATCGCAACAGAAACAAAAATGTTGCTGCAGGAAATTTTAGATGCTTACCGGAATCCGGTTGTACTGGATGCAGATGCCCTGAATCTTTTGTCAGCACAGAAAGATTTATTCAAATTAATTCCTGCCGGTTCTATACTTACCCCGCATCCAAAAGAATTTGAAAGATTATTCGGCGAAACGAATAATGAATTTGACCTAGTTTTATTGGCTTTGCAGAAAGCCAAAGAACTGAATTGTATAATTGTCTTAAAAGGCCATCATACGTTTATCGCCACATCTGATGGCAGGGGTTTCTTTAATTCAACCGGAAACCCGGGTATGGCAACTGCCGGCAGTGGTGATGTGCTTACAGGAATATTAACCGGACTTCTTGCGCAAGGATACAGTACTGTTGAGACAGCCCTTTTGGGCGTTTATTTACATGGGGTTGCGGGGGATTTTGCGGCCAAAGAACATTCGTTGGAGTCTATGGTGGCTGGCGATATTATTGATTCCCTGGGAAAGGCTTTTTCTTTCTTAAACACCTGATTTTAACCCCTTACCCGGTTTGGGTCATTCCCCTCCTTCCCCTATCTTTGCCGCCCGGCTAAAATGCCGTTTTTCTAATAAATTTTGATCTAGAATCAACTCTTATGGACAAATTGATTTATCTCGTTCCTGTGATGGGCCTAATTGGTCTTATTTACACTTTTATTAAGTTCAACTGGGTTTCAAAACAGGATGCCGGCACAGACCGTATGAAAGAAATCAGCCAGTACATTGCTGAAGGCGCTATGGCTTTTTTGAAAGCAGAGTGGAAAATACTGGGCTATTTCGTTGCTATTGTGGGCATTTTGCTGGCAGTAATGGCAACGGCCAATCCACATTCCCACTGGTCTATTGCTATTGCTTTTGTGGCTGGAGCTGTACTAAGTGCTACAGCCGGATTTATAGGAATGAAGGCGGCAACAAAAGCGAATGTTCGTACAGCACAAGCTGCCCGTACCAGTTTAAGTAAAGCATTAAATGTTTCCTTTACCGGCGGTGCTGTAATGGGCGTAGGTGTAGCTGGCCTTGCTGTAATGGGCCTTGGTGGATTATACATTATATTAAAACAGATTTTTGCTCCGGATGCTGCAATCAATTCCGAAGAAATGTTCAGGACGATTGAAGTGCTGACGGGCTTTTCGCTGGGTGCCGAATCCATTGCACTTTTTGCAAGAGTGGGTGGTGGTATCTATACCAAAGCGGCTGACGTTGGTGCTGATTTAGTGGGTAAAGTAGAAGCGGGTATTCCAGAAGATGATCCCAGAAACCCGGCCACTATTGCTGATAATGTGGGTGATAATGTAGGTGACGTTGCGGGCATGGGAGCTGATTTATTTGGTTCTTATGTAGCTACGGTTCTCGCAACAATAGTATTAGGCCAGCAAACAAGTGTGATAAGTGCTGATGATACGCTACATGGATTTGCTCCTGTTGTACTTCCAATGCTAATTGCAGGAATTGGTATTTTATTTTCAATCGTTGGTACTTTGTTTGTTCGTATCAGTGATACAGCCGGTATCAATACCAATACCGTACAGAGGGCTTTGAACATGGGTAACTGGGGTTCGATGGTTCTTACAGCCATTGCTGCAGCCGGTTTGGTCTATTGGTTAATGCCGGAGGCCATGGAACTGAGAGGTGTCATATTTACCAAATGGGGCGTATTGGGCGCTATTGCGGTAGGACTTACCGTTGGTGCTTTAATGAGTATTATCACGGAATATTATACCGCGATGGGCAAACGTCCCGTTAACTCTATCATTCGTCAATCTTCAACTGGTCATGCCACGAATGTAATTGGTGGCCTGGCAATCGGTATGGAATCAACCTTTTTACCCATATTAGTATTAGCGGGTGGTATCTGGGGTTCTTATGAGTGTGCCGGTTTATACGGAGTGGCAATTGCTGCAGCAGGTATGATGGCAACAACGGCTATGCAATTGGCTATTGATGCCTTTGGCCCTATTGCGGATAATGCAGGTGGTATTGCAGAAATGAGTGAGTTGCCGAAAGAGGTCAGGGAAAAAACAGATGTACTGGATGCCGTAGGTAACACGACTGCTGCGTCAGGTAAAGGTTTTGCAATTGCTTCTGCTGCATTGACAGCACTGGCCTTGTTTGCTGCCTTTGTGGGTGTGGCCGGCATCACAGGTATTGATATTTATAAAGCCAATGTATTGGCCTGTCTGTTTGTAGGCGGTATGATCCCTTTCATTTTCTCTTCGCTCGCCATCCGCGCTGTAGGTGAAGCTGCGATGGCGATGGTGGAGGAAGTGCGTCGCCAGTTTAAAACTATCCCGGGAATAATGGAAGGAACCGGGAAACCTGAATATGATAAATGTGTGGCCATCTCAACAAAGGCTTCCCTTAAAAAAATGATGTTACCCGGTGCTATCGCTATAATCTCTCCGTTGATTATTGGTTTTACTCCGGGTCTGGGTGCAGAAGCATTAGGTGGTTTTCTTGCCGGTGCAACCGTTTGCGGAGTGCTTTTGGGAATGTTCCAGAACAATGCCGGTGGTGCCTGGGATAATGCAAAAAAATCTTTTGAGAAAGGCGTAGAAATAAACGGTGAGATGTTTTATAAAAAATCAGAACCGCATAAAGCATCGGTAACAGGTGATACGGTGGGTGATCCTTTTAAAGATACTTCGGGTCCTTCTATGAACATCCTTATTAAACTGATGTCAATCGTTTCGTTGGTGATTGCCCCTTCCCTGGCTCAGATCGCTGCAAAGAAAATACCCCCACCTTTGCCCCCTTCTGCTGCACCAACCGGGAAAATAATTAAAGCCACTGAACCTATTGCGGCCATTAATAAAAACAATACGGTTTCGTATCAATAGTAAATAAGCAGTTGCTTTTTACTACTATATAAAAGCTTAATCAGAACCATTACATTAAGTCCTGCTGTTTCTACAGTGGGACTTATTTTTTGATCCTGCATGACGGCTCTCCTGATTTCATTATTAACTTTTTCTTCCCGGTACTTTAACCGGATTATTAGGAGCATCTACTTACTGCTTTCTTTCACATATGCCCATAAAAAAACCGGGAACTAGTCCCGGTTTTTTTATTAAATAAGCTAAACTTATTTTTTTTCTTTTGAACTTTTTCCAAACATATAAAAAACACCAATCTGGAAACCACGATTCTTAATGTCACCACCCGGATTATCACTAATGTTGCTAATGCCAACAATGTAACGGCCATTAAAGCCAAATCCACCCGGCAATTTATAACCAATTCCAGCAGCAACTCCGAAATCAATTCCTTTTATTTCATCTTTGATATCTTCATCAAAGTTTATACCGCCGATCTTGCCGTCCGCTTTGGCACTCATTAAAAATCCGATCTGCGGGCCTAATTCGCCATAAAATCCTCCATCGCTGGTAAATTGCAGCATAATGGGAACATTTAAATAATTTAAGTTGTAATTGATGCGATCATCCACATCTTCAATTTTTGCTCCCTGGATAGAATAAAGTAATTCAGGCTGAATGGAGAAATGCTCGCTAACCGGAATATTAGCCAGGAAACCGAAATTAAAGCCGATCTTGTTTTTAACGTCAGTATCCTTAGTATCATCTCCGCCTAAAGTAAAGAAATTACCGCCTAGTTTTGCACCGAACCGGGCCTGGCCATTTGAAATAAAAGCGGTTGTTACAAGAACAATCGCAATAATTAATTTTTTCATATTTAAAGATTTAGTTAATAATTGTGCAAATGTATTAGGTTTATTTGAAAATAGCAATGATTTATTTTTTAGCCATAAATTGCTTTTAAAAAAACGGGTTTAAAAATCTAACTGCAATACTTACCCGGAATTGAAATTTATTGACATCTTTCCTGTTATTTGTGCGTTTTATAAACATATATTTTGCCTTTTTTGCTTATTGTCAAATTATTAATTAGTTTAATAAAAAATCTGAATTCTTAATTGACCCCTTACAACTATTTGATTCTAAGAAAAATCGTTAATAAGTAAAATTAAATAATGTGCCTACAGTAATAATCCCATGTTACACTTTTAGATCTATTAAGAAAGATTCCGGAACCCGGCCGTTATCTTCAAAATTATTATTATGAAATTTTTTTTCGCATTTTTATTACTTACTGGATTAAAAGCTTTTGCTCAATTGCCGGCTGATGATTGTAAAAACGTTCAGGATATTGCCCAGATGGAACGTCTTGGTCATGAAAGAATTGCCAACAGGGGAAATGCAACACTCGCTTCCAATAATTTTGATGTAAAATATTACCGGTGCGCATGGGAGGTTAATCCCGCTGTAAATTATATTTCGGGAAAAGTGACGGTGTATTACACGATCACTTCTTCCACAAGTTCCATTTCTTTTGACCTTATGAATGGATTGAATGTAGACAGCGTAAAGCAACGCAACGCTATTCTTACTAAACAACATGTGGCGAATGTCATACAGGTTAATTTCCCCTCCACGGTAAACACAGGCACATCGGATTCAGTAAGTATCTTTTACCAGGGCGTACCCCCCAATACAGGTTTTGGTTCTTTTGTCCAGACAACACATGCCGGTACGCCTGTGATATGGACATTGAGCGAACCTTATGGCAGCCGTGACTGGTGGCCCTGTAAGAACGGTTTGGATGATAAAGCGGATTCTATTGATGTATTTGTAACAACACCTGCAATATATAAAGCAGCATCAAATGGTTTATTGCAAAGCGAAATATTAATTAATGGTGGAACTAAAAAAATAGCTCACTGGAAGCACCGCTATCCGATTGCATCGTACCTGATTTGTTTTGCGGTTACTAATTATACGGTCTTTAATAATTCCGTTCAACTGGGTGCTGTTAGTCTTCCTATGCAAACCTATTGTTACCCGGAGAGTTTAGCGGCTTTCCAGGCCAATACGCCACTTGTTCTGAATGCCCTGCTGCTTTTCCATAATTTATTTGGCGAATATCCTTTTATAAAAGAAAAATATGGTCATGTTCAATTTAGCTGGGGCGGTGGTATGGAACACCAGACAGCAACATTTTTAGTGAATGCAGGTGAAGGATTAATGGCACATGAACTGGCACATCAGTGGTTTGGAGACAAGATCACCTGCGCAAGCTGGGAAGACATCTGGCTGAATGAGGGCTTTGCTACCCATCTGACGAGTATTTACCTGGAAGCAAAATATCCCGCAAATACATTAACAAACCGGAAGAATGAAATTGCCACTATTACTTCGCAACCCGGCGGTTCAGTTAAAGTCAATGATACAACTAACGTAGGAAGAATATTTGACGGACGCCTGAGCTACACCAAAGGATCACACCTTTTATATATGCTTCGATGGATATTAGGTGATTCTGTATTCTTTCAGGCCATCCGGCAATATGTGAAAGATCCCAAGATGAGCTATGGGTTTGCAAATACAAACGATTTAAAAAAAAACCTGGAACTGGTCAGTGGTAAAGATCTTACTAAGTTTTTCAAAGACTGGTTTGAGGGCCAGGGATATCCTTCCTATACAGTTGAATGGACACCCCTTGGCAACAGTTTTGTAAAAATTAAAATGAATCAAAGCACGTCACATCCGTCTGTAAACTTTTTTGAATTACCCGTAGCCTTAAATTTTAAAAATGCCACACAACAAAAAACCATTGTAATCGATAACGGGAAGAATGGTGAAGTATTTTTCCGCCATATTGGATTTATTCCGGATACTGTTTTAATTGATCCGGAATACTGGCTTATTACCCGGAACAATACCTCCCGAAAAGTACCGGATGCTGTGAACGGGCAGAACCTGGTACAGGTTTTTCCAAATCCCATCCAAAACCAGTTTTACGTTTACCTGCGCAATTTTTCTTCTTCTAACGCCCGGATCATTTTATATAATGCTATCGGCCAAAAAATTTATTCCGGAAAAATTTCCATTTCAAACGGATCAGGATTTACGGATATTTCATCCCAGCATTTGCCCCGTGGAGCATATATAATCAATGTGGTAACAGATAATGGAGTACATGTTGTAAAAAAATTGTTGAAATAAAAAGGTCTGCCATTTGCCCGTTTACCCCCTGGAAAAGACCGGGCAAAATATACCCTTTGTAACTTTTTGCAACCTACCCCGTCAAATGTTAAAAGCTGTTAAAAAATAAGAAAATTATTCGCCATTTTTTGGTCATACGAAAATAGTCGTATATTCGTCGCATAAATTTGCAAACCATGGCCTCTCCTAAAATGATTAAACCCACCGAAAGCGAATTGGAAATACTTCAGATCCTTTGGACAAAGGGGCTTGCCACCGTACGGGAAGTGCATGAAGAACTTGGACAGACAAAAGATGTCGGTTACATGACCACTCTTAAACTTATGCAGATCATGAATGAAAAAGGGATTGTGAAAAGAGACGATTCCATGAGAACCCATATTTACCAGGCTGCCGTAAATAAAGAAAAAACACAAAAGCATTTACTGAGCAAAATAATTGACAATTTGTTTGGCGGATCCCCCACCCAATTGGTTATACAGGCACTGGGAGATGAAAGCCATAAAGCAAGCCGTGAGGAACTGGAAAAAATTCAGACTTTACTCGACAGTCTTAAAAAGTAAACATGACCGGCCAGGCCAACTTTCTGCAATCTCTGGGATGGGCTGTTCTCAACAGCTTATGGCAACTGGCGTTGTTGTGGGTTTTTTATCAGGTTATCACCGGTATTTTCAACAAAGCAAAATCTTCTATTAAAAGTTCCCTGGCATCTTCCTTATTACTGGGCGGATTTGTCTGGTTTATTTATACTTTCTTTTCCGCCTTTAACAGTCAGGGCACTAATGAAATTCTTTCTGCTGCTTTTGTAAATGCAACAGGGAACCAGCAACTCAATGAGTGGATGCAACAAACATTACCTGTTGCTTCGGTTCTTTATCTTGTCTTATTAGTATTGCCTTTGTTGCATTTTATCCGCAATTACCGGTATGTACAGGTTATACGTAAATATGGACTAACCCGGATGCATGCGGAATGGCGCATGTTTGTAAGTAAAGTAGCCTTGCACATGGGCCTTAAGAAAAAGGTCCGGATATGGGTTTCTGAGTTTGTCTCCTCTCCCGTTACCATGGGCTTCCTGAAACCGGTAATTTTAGTACCCCTGGCGGCGATCAATCACTTAACCCCACAGCAATTAGAAGCCGTATTGCTGCATGAACTGTCACATATTAAACGACTGGATTACCTGGTTAATCTTTTCATCAATTTCATACAGGCTATTCTTTATTTCAATCCTTTTGTTAAAGCATTCGTGAAAATAGTAGAAAGAGAAAGAGAAAAAAGTTGTGATGAAATGGTGTTGCAGTATCAGTACGATTCCTATGAATATGCAACGGCACTGGTATCACTGGAAAAAGTAAACCGGGAAAACAAACCGCTGGCCATTGCGGCCGCCGGAATAAAAAATGATCTGCTGCATCGTATAGAACTCATTCTGGGTGTACAAAAAAAGCCTGTTATCACATTTAATAAACTGGCGGGACTGATGGCAGGGTTGCTTTGTGTCATTTCAATAAATGCATTATTGCTTTTTAGCAAACCAGCGCATGGGTATCGCGCCTTTTCATTTTCCGCAATTACCTTACCAGCTCATTTAATGCCGGATAATGCTGTTTTTACAGGAGAAATAGCCAAAGTCTCAGAACAACCATTAACCCTGATCAATCCTCCGGAACAAAACAAGCTTGCTGATCTTCCAACGAATGCATCCTTTACCGAATATATTTCCCGGGTCGTAAGCCCTGCTCTTGTTACTGCAAGCATGGAACTGGTTAACAATCCTGAATTAAAAAAATACCAGGAAGAACAGGTTGAAAAAACCATGGAAGCTTCCAAAAAGATCCTGGAAAGCGTTCAGTGGAAAGTCGTGGAAAAAAGTATTGCCGATGTGTTCAACCAGGAGGAGAAAGATGAACTAAAAGTCTCGTATGAGAGAGAGATGGAGAAGTTTGACTGGAATAAATGGGAGAACAACCTGAAACAAGCCTACGACAAAATTGACTGGGAAAAAATAAATGCTCAAATGGCAGCCGCTGTGAACCAGGTCCGGTTCGACAGTATACAACTGGTATATAATAAAGCAATCCGTAAACTGGATGGTGCCCGCAAAGAACTTTCCTTAAACGAAATGAAAGGCTTCCCGGATAGCGGTATCACCTTAAAAGAAATTGAACAGAAAAAAGCAGAAGTACTACGTGCCTTGAATGAACTGAAAACTGTTCGTAATAAAAAGATTGTTCACTTGTAAATTTCCCGGAATCTTCCCCAAAAAAAAATGAGGTCATACCGGGACGGTCAGACCTTACCAGCAGCGTGGGCATTTCTCACTGTATTTATTCCCGATGGTGAACCCAACTATAATTTCGTGCGTGCCACGGCTTACGGTATTCAGCGCCGTGGTGGTAAAATCATAGGCATACCCAACGTTGAATGTATTTCCTACATTGATCCCTGCCATACCCGCATAGCCATCCTGGTAGCGGTAGCTTCCACCCAACCATAATAAGTCCTGGTACTGAACTTTCAGATTCATTTCGGGTTGAAAACTATTTTTAGAACTGCCATTTACATATTTGAGCATAACCGATGGAATGGCATTGATATCCTCACCCAGCAAGATCCGGTAGCCGGCAGTTAAAAATACATGGGGCAGCAACCTGCCTTTGGTTAAAAAAGCCGCATCATCTGCAAAAGCTAGTTTTTGAGGTATGATCTGCTGCGCAGAAAGTCCGATGAAATAACTTTTTGAATACAGCCATACGCCCACTCCCAGGTCAGGTCTTATTTTGTTTATCTCGCCACTCAGGGAAGCACCCGTAGCCGGATCATAGGGATCACCATTGCCGCTAAAATCATGTTTCGATTTATCAAGACTTATATTGGTTATTCCTGCGGAAAAACCGGCTGACAGATTAGTGGTCGGGCTTAAGCCCAGGTGATAGGCATAAGTAGCATTGGCAGTGATACGATTAAAACTTCCGGTTCGGTCATTGACCAGGGTAAGTCCAATGCCATGGTGCGGTTCCGCTGCTGTATAATTTTCCCAATAATACTTTCCACGGGGGTTTTGTCCCGGTACCTGGAAAGAGGTAGAAGAAGTTCTGTAATCATTTTTTCCAATAGGCCCCTGTATGCTGAAATAGGATGTCTTTGGGGCGCCATTTAATCCCACCCACTGGTCCCGGGTGCTGATCTTTATATCCGTATAATTCTCAATGCCGCTAAGTGCAGGATTCAGAATATAATTATTAAGAATGTATTGCGTATAGTGTGGACGCTGTTGTGCCAACAACTGCACACTCAATAACAAAACCGGGATGATCAATAATTTCTTTTTCATTGTTTAACGGATTACATCTACATAACCGGAAATTTGTTTTCTTCCGTTTTTCGGTGTTACGATATAGTAATAAGTTCCTACTGGAACTGGTTTTCCATTGATGGTACCATCCCATGGATTAGCATACCCTTCTGAATGATAAATAAGCTGTCCATAACGATTAAATATATCTACCGTGGCTCCGGGGTAACTTTCCAGGTACTGTATCACCCAGGTATCATGTATGCCATCGCCATTAGGACTGAATATATTCGGGATAGCGGGTGCCTTCAGCACTTTGATAAATACATCATCGCTTTTGGCGCAGCCTTTGTCTGTTGTTACAGTTAAAGTATAAGTTTTATCATCCGGTGGAGACGCAATGGTATATGCTATAGTTGGGTCGCTCAGATATGTTACCGGATTCCACAAATAAGTTACCGGCATGCTGGCATTGAGTGCCGGGGTCAACTGAACCTGGCCGCCTTCCAGCATAAATTTATCAGGCCCTGCATTCACAGGAGGATAAGGATTTACAAAAACAGTTTTGCTATAGGTTGTACTGCGGCAACCATTGCTGTTAAAAATAAACAGGCTCACATTATACGTACCGACTGTATTGTACGTGTAAGAAAAGGTCGGTACAGATTGTCCGTTACCATCATCCATGGTCCAGTTATATTGTGTAATGGTTCCATCCAGAGGGTTGCTCGTATTGGTAAATGCAATACCACTACCAATACATACATCAATTTTATCAACTGTGAAAGAAGCGAGTGGCTGCGGATGTACAGTTAAGAGAGGTTTAGTAATATTATTTACACAACCAACGCCACTTATTACTTGCAGATTCACATTAAATGGTCCGGTGCTGGTATATACATGCGATGGATTCGACAGGGTTGAGGTATTATTAGCTCCGCTGCCTGGGTCATCGAAATTCCATAAATAACTAAATGATGCCTGTGTACCATCGGCAATAGTGGAAAGGTTACCAAATGCAACACTGGCATCTGGTAAGCAAGAGCTGGCAGGCGTGCTGAAATTTGGCTTAGGTTCCGGATTCACAAATACGGGTAAGGTCTGTAAAGTGCTTCTGCAACCATTGCTGGTAGCAACGACTAATGTAACATTATAATTTCCCCAGCCCGTGAATAAATGAGACGGATTTTGTAAAGTGGAAGTGTTAGACGCCCCGCTGGCCGGATCACCAAAATTCCATGTCCAACCATTAATACTGCCATTACCAGGTGGTATCGTTGAATTAGTGCTGTTGAAACTTACCGTATTACGTTCACAGGCCAGTGGCTGAACATCAATTTTTGCTGAAGCCGTATCCCAAACTGTTATGATATTACTGGCCGTGTCAATACATCCCCCTGCCGTTGAAGTGAATGTATAAAGTAGCCGATGAGAACCCGGCCCTGCCACAGCAGGTGAGAATAACCCGGTTAATGACACACCCGGACCCGTGAAAATTCCATTGCCCGGCACACCTCCTATTTCGCTTGCTATTGCCGGAGTAATCTGGTAGGGTGCAGCATCATAACAAATGTTAGGCATAGGATTAAACTGTACCAGAGGCGCTGCATTTACAGTAATTATTCTAAGTTTATCATTTACACAAACTCCACCAGAATAAGCCCGGTAACGAATCGTAAAGTTTCTCGTTAGCGGTACCTGGAAATTGGGATATAAATGTTTATATATTTCTCCTGAAACAGGAAAGTTATCAATATCAAATACAGCTGGTTGCCCGATATTATCCCAATAAATTTCAACTTTGGTTATTACCCCAGGGAAAACGGTGGACGCATCTGTTATTGAAACAGAATCATTGGCACATAACGTGGTTGGATTATTTACAGAAAAATCAGCAACCGGGAAACTTCCATTGACAAATAAAGTATGTGTTATAGTATCCTTACATCCCGTATTACTGGTGACTATCAATTCAACTAAATAGGGACCTGTTGCCGAATAACTGTGTTGGGGATTTTGTAAAGTGGATGTGTTGGCAGGACCACTTGGAGGATCTCCAAAATTCCAAAGCCAGGACTGGATCGAACTGGGTAATGCAACTTTACTGGTATCTGTAAATTGGGCGTAAGTATCACTCAAACAAACTTCAGGAATAATATATCCTGCCAATGGCCTGGCATCAATGACAACCTGCCTTGAAGGCTCAATACTCAAACAACCTAAATCTGTAGTAACAATTAGTGTTACATTATACACACCTGCTGTAGCAAATGTGTGTGATGGATTCTGCAAAGTCGATGTATTAGAAGGGCCACTGGGTGGATCACCAAAATTCCAGGCCCAACCAATAATATTACCTGAATTGGCAACAGAAATATCTGTGAAATTAATTGTTCTTGTTTCGCAACTAGGTGCACTCGAGTTAAAATTACTTGTTGGAAGCTGGTAAACCGTTATAGTACCGGTAGCCGTTGGTGTTACACATGGGCCCGTGGTATTTACCGTATAATTAAAGGTTCCGCTAACCGAAGGTGTGCCTGTTATAGTTATAACGCCACCGGCAAATGTTCCTGTAACACCGGCAGGTAACCCTATTACACTACCACCAGTTCCACTACCTCCTACTGAATACGTAATAGCAGTTATGGGCGAGTTTTTACAAACTGCCTGGTTATCGGTTCCTGGTGCAGAAGTTAATGTTACTGTGCCATCCTGCGTAACAGTTATTGTTCCGTTTGCAGTTGGATTTACACAGGGTCCCGTTGTAGTTACTGTGTAATTAAATGTACCGCTTACAGTAGGTGTTCCAGCAATAGTAATTATACCGCCAGCAAATGTGCCGGTTACTCCGGCAGGTAACCCGCTAACACTGCCTCCTGTTCCACTGGCTCCAACTGCATAGGTAATATTTGTGATCGGTGTATTTATACAAACTGTTTGGTTATCGGTTCCGGGTGCCGAGGTTAATGTAATAGTGCCATCCGGGGTAACGGTAATTGTTCCGGTAGTGGAAGGTGTTACACATGGACCGGTGGTATTTACTGTATAATTAAATGTACCGCTAACAGTTGGTGTGCCTGTTATAGTTATTACACCGCCTGCAAAAGTTCCGGTAACTCCGGCAGGTAAACCACTTACACTGCCTCCATTCCCACTGCCACCAACAGCATATGTAATAGCAACTATAGGTGTATTGATACAAACAGTTTGATTATCCGTTCCTGGTGCAGATGATAATGTAACGGTTCCGTCCTCTGTAACTGTTATGGTTCCGTTTGCAGTTGGATTTACACAAGGACCTGTAGTAGTTACTGTGTAATTAAAAATGCCACTAACTGAAGGTGTACCAGTTATTGTTACAATACCGCCAGCAAAAGTTCCGGTAACCCCGGCAGGCAGACCACTTACACTTCCGCCTGTTCCACTGGCACCAACTGCATAGGTAATAGCAATAATCGGTGTATTAATACAAACTGTTTGGTTATCTGTTCCGGGTGCCGAGGTTAATGTAATAGTGCCATCCGGTGTAACGGTAATTGTTCCGGTAGTGGAAGGTGTTACACAGGGCCCCGTGGTATTTACTGTATAATTAAATGTACCGCTAACAGTTGGTGTGCCTGTTATAGTTATTACACCGCCTGCAAAAGTTCCGGTAACCCCCGCAGGTAAACCACTTACACTTCCTCCGTTACCACTGCCACCAACAGCATATGTAATAGCAACAATGGGTGTATTGATACAAACAGTTTGATTATCCGTTCCTGGTGCAGATGATAATGTAACGGTTCCGTCCTCTGTAACTGTTATGGTTCCGTTTGCAGTTGGATTTACACAAGGACCTGTAGTAGTTACTGTGTAATTAAATATGCCACTAACTGAAGGTGTACCAGTTATTGTTACAATACCGCCAGCAAAAGTTCCGGTAACCCCGGCAGGCAGACCACTTACACTTCCTCCGGTACTACTGCCACCAACTGAATATGTAATATCAATAATCGGTGTATTGATACAAACCGTTTGATTATCGGTTCCGGTTGCAGATGTTAATGAAACAGTGCCGTCCGGTAAAATCGTTACCGGCAATGTAAAGACTAAACTGGGACAGCCCGTAGTTGTTTCCACTCTTAGGGTTGCATTGTATGTCCCGGCAGCCGCATAACTATGTATCTGGTTAGGAGGATTGGGTGCCAGCACAATAACAACAGGTGATCCATCACCAAAATCCCAGGTCCATTTATTAATGGTGGCTCCGCCGCTTGCAGTAGAGTTATCTGTAAAGGTTATGGGAACTCCTATACAGTATGGAGCAGTGGTTGTTGTAAAGCTGGCCAGTGGAAGATTATTAACTTCTACAGGATGAATGATCGTATCTGCAAGACATCCCACATCTGTAATCAGTGAATATTTTACGTTATAAATACCTGGTGCCGCATAGGTATGTGAGGGTGCAGAAAGATTACTGGTCGTTGCATCTCCAAAATTCCAGTGCCGGCTGATAATTGGCCGGCCCCCTGTGTTGGAGTTATCAAAAAAGTTAACAGGATTAATGACACAACCATCTGTTATGAAAGTAAAATCAGCAACCGGTGGTTCAAACACCTGTACATCAAAATCTATTATTTGCTCATTACCACAACCATCGGGTGTTGGGTTGGTGGCAATCACTTTTATCGGGTAAATGCCAATGGCGGTAATATAATAAGTTCTGGGAAGTCTATATCGGTATAAAGTTCTACCGGCAACCACCCAGGAAGAATCTTCAACTAATGGAGCCCCTCCGTTATAAATGGTGGTATCATTTATACCCATGCCGTTAAGTATAGCTCCGAATTGCCATTGTATCTGTATAGGACGGTAAGGGAAAACCATACCAAAATGAAAAGGAGTTCCCCTGCAGGTAGCCGGAAAGCTTATAGTGCCCCACTCGTTCTGTATGGTAATGAACTGGAAGAGGTCACGGATATTAGTTCCCCCATTGTAGCCGTATGATTCGGCACCACCAAACCCATAAGCCATGCTGTTAAATCCTGAATCAGATTGTATGATATGTGGTCCGGCAGAAACTGATTGCTGTATATAAACAAAACCCGGGTCTTGCGGGTGAGCTACAAAAGGTGAAGCGGGAATAGCCCCATCTAACCTGAATGAACTAACGGCTGTACCCGTGTTAGGTATTACTGCATTAAAAAAATGAGTTAAGATATTAAAATTGGGTGTAGCATTCCATAATACTTTGTTGATATTTTGTTCAACCGGACTTAAATAGATCACTTCCGGATCACCGGGGTTTCCATTACCGCAAGATCCCTGCGATGAAAAATACTGCGCCACGGTTATTGCTTTATCAGCTTCAATTAACTGGGCCTGGTTTGTCTGTGCAATCTCATAATAAAAACCGGCCTGCAACGGTAAAGCGGTTACAACACCATTGATTCTAACTACAGTTGTAGGGTCGGCAACACAAATTCTGTATAAATTGAAACTCTGATTTCCCGCTGCGGGTACAGTTAAATACTTTTTGCCCCAGGCGGTTTTTGGAAATGCCTGAACCATGTAATTGTCAGAAGACGATGAGTTATTATTGCAGGTAATGCTGATCCTTCCGCTTCCTGAGAAAACAGCTATTTTTTTGCAACCCCCGTTAGCCGAAGCCACACTTTCTATTTTAGATCCTGTAAGATCTACCGCCGTAAATGGGTTGTTATTGCTTGTAAGAACCCCCATGACATTGTAAACCTGTCCCTGGGTCATTGTCACGACATAAGTATTATTTGCCACCCATCCACCAATGGTATTACCGCTGGGGGTAATTCTTACTGTCGTTGTTCCTGTATCTGCAGCAACCACATAAAAAAAGCAGTTTGCATTATTTGAGTTGGAAGTGTTTTTATAGTTTATTGAATAATATTCTTTTCCTAATGTGTTTGTCGGAAATAAAATGGTGGCTCCTGAAACGCTTGCATTGTATACATGAGCATAAGAAACAATGGCCTTATCACTTGTAATATGAATTCCTTTATTAGATAACCCTTCAGCATTTAAACGGGAGTCAGGTACTACTTTTGGTAAAGGGGAAGAAGTAATAACCGAGTTGGCTGGAACAAAATAATTTTGTGAGTAACCAAGACCGGGGATACTTACCGTAACGTTTGCAGCCTGCTCTGCTGCAAAATACAATACCATATCCTGGGATCCACCAGCCTGACCACCCGGAGGATTAGTGTTCAACATTTGCTGGTGATATCCATAGCCAACCCAAAAATCCTTTCCTTTATTTGAAAAGTCCTGGGCATTAGTAGTACTTCCAATTAGAATGGTAAGTACGAGGGTACTTAAAATGTAAATTTTTCTCATGAGTCCAAAGTCCTGAAAGTGCAGAAATCCTTGACGAATTTACTAAATAAATGTACTAAAAACTAAGGGATTTTACTATAACCTGAATAAATAGGATGTCAGAATGTTGAAAAGAGATTTTTCATCTTTGATTATCTGAAAATGAGGTCATACCGGGACGGTCAGACCTTACCAGCAGCGGGGGCATTTCTCACTGTATTTATTCCCGATGGTGAACCCAACTATAATTTCGTGCGTACCACGGCTTACGGTATTCAGCGCCGTGGTGGTAAAATCATAGGCATACCCAACGTTGAATGTATTTCCTACATTGATCCCTGCCATACCCGCATAGCCATCCTGGTAGCGGTAGCTTCCACCCAACCATAATAAATCCTGGTACTGAACTTTCAGATTCATTTCGGGTTGAAAACTATTTTTAGAACTGCCGTTTACATATTTGAGCATAACCGATGGAATGGCATTGATATCCTCACCCAGCAAGATCCGGTAGCCCGCAGTTAAAAATACATGGGGCAGCAACCTGCCTTTGGTTAAAAAGCCGCATCATCTGCAAAAGCTAGTTTTTGAGGTATGATCTGCTGCGCAGAAAGTCCGATGAAATAACTTTTTGAATACAGCCATACGCCCACTCCCAGGTCAGGTCTTATTTTGTTTATCTCGCCACTCAGGGAAGCACCCGTGGCCGGATCATAAGGGTCACCATTGCCGCTAAAATCATGTTTCGATTTATCAAGACTTATATTGGTTATTCCTGCGGAAAAACCGGCTGACAGATTAGTGGTCGGGCTTAAGCCCAGGTGATAGGCATAAGTAGCATTGGCTGTGATACGATTAAAACTTCCGGTACGGTCATTGACCAGGGTAAGTCCAATGCCATGGTGAGGTTCCGCTGCTGTATAATTTTCCCAATAATACTTTCCCCGGGGGTTTTGTCCCGGTACCTGGAAAGAGGTAGAAGAAGTCCTGTAATCATTTTTTCCAATAGGACCCTGAATGCTGAAATAGGATGTCTTTGGGGCGCCATTTAATCCCACCCACTGGTCCCGGGTACTGACCTTTATATCCGTATAATTCTCAATGCCGCTAAGCGCAGGATTCAGAATATAATTATTAAGAATGTATTGCGTATAGTGTGGACGCTGTTGTGCCAACAACTGCATACTCATTAACAAAACCGGGATTATCAGTAATTTCTTTTTCATTGTTTAACGGATTACATCTACATAACCGGACATTTGTTTTCTTCCGTTTTTCGGATTAACGATATAGTAATAAGTTCCTACCGGTACCGGGTTACCATTGACAGTTCCATCCCAGGGTTTGGTGTAACCCACAGAATGATAAATAAGCTGTCCATACCGATTAAATATATCTACCGTGGCTCCGGGGTAAGTTTCCAGGTATTGTATCACCCAGGTATCATGTATTCCATCGCCATTGGGACTGAATATATTCGGGATAGCGGGTGCCTTCAGCACTTTGATAAATACATCATCACTTTTTACGCAGCCATTATCTGTTGTCACCGTAAGCGTATAAGTATAATCAAATGGTGGTGAGGCAATGGTATAAGCAATGGTCGGGTCACTTAAATACGTAATGGGATCCCACAAATAAGTTACGGGCATACTGGCATTCAATACAGGAGTTAATGTTACCTGTCCGCCTTCCAGCATAAATTTATCCGGACCCGCATTGGCAGGAGGAATCGGGAATACGGAAAGGATTTGCTCCTGATAATTTGAACAACCATTCGCCGCATTAAAAGTATAGCGGATGATATGGTTACCTGCTCCAGCCGCTGCAGGATTGAAAAGACCCGCTGCATTTATACCCGGTCCCGAAAAAATTCCTAAAGCAGGAAGAGCTGACACCTGGAATGAAGGTACATATGCACAAACCCCGGGAATGGAATTGAATTGTATTACGGGTGTCTGCAATACAGTAATCGAACCAGTTTTTGATGCTGTAACACAACTGTTACCTGTTGTTATTATCGAATAATTAAATGAACCTGCCAAGGTTGGAAAACCCGTTATGGTTAATGTGCTTCCGGAAACAGAACCCGTCACTCCGGGAGGCAACCCAGCTACAGTGACCCCTGTTGCCCCGCCACTTAAAGTATAAGCAATCGGTGCAATCGGTTTATCAGAGCACACTGTCTGATTCGTTGTTGAAGCAGCCGAGCTGAGACTGATAGCATGATCAGGATTTATGGTTATTTGTACAGCCAATGCTGGATTCACACAAGGACCTGAACTGCCCACCGTAAAGTTGAATATGCCACTTGCTGTTGGTGTTCCACTCACTGTAAATACCCCGCCGCTGTATACACCATTCAATCCTGCCGGCAATGATCCTGCAGTTATTGATACACCAGTACCACTTCCGCCTAAAGCAAAACTAATATTGGCTATCGGAGTATTGACACAAACTGTCTGCGCATCAGTTCCCGGTGATGACGTCAAAATTAATGTGCCATCTGCTGTAACTGTTATTGTACCCGACTGTGAAGTATTTAAACAAGGACCCGTGGTTCCTAATGTAAAGTTGAATATGCCGCTTACAGTTGGGGTGCCACTGATGGTAAACACACCGCCACTGTATGAGCCACTCACGCCTGCCGGTAATGAGCCTGCTGTTATAGATGCACCCGTGCCTCCTCCGCCAACTGCATAAGTAATATTGGTTATGGCAGTATTGATACAAACGGTCTGCACATTGCTGCCTGGTCCGGAGGATAGACTCAATGTAGAATTATCATTCACGGTGATGGTTCCGTTTGCTGTAGGGATCACACAGGGACCTGTAGTTGTAACAGTATAATTAAACGTACCACTAACTGAAGGTGTTCCTGTAATGGTTATCACACCACCAGCAAATGTTCCGGTAACTCCTGCGGGCAAACCGCTTACACTGCCGCCTGTGCCGGTGCCACCAACAGCATAAGTAATATTAACGATCGGTGTATTGATACAAACCGTTTGATTAGTTGTTCCGGGTGCGGAGGTTAATGTTAATGTGCCATCAGCTGTCACAGTTATTGTTCCGCTAGCGGTTGGGTTAATACATGGGCCGGCAGTAGTTATAGTATAATTAAATATGCCGCTTACAGTTGGGGTGCCACTGATTGTAAATACTCCACCACTGTATGAGCCACTCACGCCTGCCGGTAATGAGCCTGCTGTTATAGATGCACCCGTGCCTCCTCCGCCTACTGCATATGTAATATTGGTTATGGCAGTATTGATACAAACGGTCTGCACATTGCTGCCTGGTCCGGAGGATAGACTCAATGTAGAATTATCATTCACGGTGATGGTTCCGTTTGCAGTGGGAATCACGCAGGGACCTGTAGTTGTAACAGTATAATTAAACGTACCACTAACAGAGGGTGTTCCTGTAATGGTTATCACACCACCAGCAAATGTTCCGGTAACTCCGGCAGGCAAACCGCTTACACTGCCGCCTGTGCCAGTGCCACCAACAGCATAAGTAATATTAACGATCGGTGTATTGATACAAACTGTTTGATTAGTTGTTCCGGGTGCCGAGGTTAATGTTAATGTGCCATCAGCTGTCACAGTTATTGTTCCGCTAGCGGTTGGGTTAATACATGGGCCGGCAGTAGTTATAGTAAAATTAAATATGCCACTTACAGTTGGGGTGCCGCTGATAGTAAATACTCCACCACTGTATGAGCCACTCACGCCTGCCGGTAATGATCCGGCTGTTATAGATGCACCCGTGCCTCCTCCGCCAACTGAATAAGTAATATTGGTTATGGCAGTATTGATACAAACGGTCTGTACATTGCTGCCTGGTCCTGATGATAAGCTCAATGTTGAATTATCATTCACGGTGATGGTTCCGTTTGCGGTAGGTGTTCCACAGGGACCCGTTGTATTAACTATATAGTTAAAAGTACCAACAGCAGTTGGAATGCCTGAAATAGTAACCACACCTCCGGCAAAACTTCCCGTGACTCCCGTTGGTAAACCCGTAACATTGCCTCCTGTACCACTTCCACCAACTAAATAGGTGATATTGGTTATGGGTACATTAATGCAAACGGTTTGATTATCTGTTCCAACTCCAGAGGTCAATGTAATAGTGGCCACTGATGTAACAGTAATTGTTCCGGTAGCAGTAGGTGTCACACATGGGCCCGTAGTGGTAACTGTGTAATTAAATGTTCCACTTACAGATGGTGCGCCTGCAATTGTTATTACTCCGCCTGCAAAAGTTCCTGTAACTCCGGCTGGCAAACCGCTCACACTGCCTCCGGTTCCGCTGCCGCCAACCGCATAAGTAATAGGAATTATAGGGAGATTGATACAAGCATTTTGATTATCTGTTCCGGCTGCAGAAGTTAATGTAATAGTGCCATCTCCAGATACAGTTATAGTTCCATTGGCGGATGGTGCTGCACAGGGACCTGTAGTCGTTACAGTATAATTAAATGTGCCGCTTACAGTAGGCGTTCCTGTTATTGTTATTACACCACCGGCATAAGTCCCGGTGACTCCGGCAGGTAATCCGCTTACACTTCCGCCTGTGCCTGTTCCACCAACTGCATAGGTTATATTTATGATCGGTGTATTGATACAAACAGTCTGATTATTTGTTCCGGGTGCAGAAGTCAATGTAAGTGTGCCATCATCTGTAACAGTTATTCTTCCATTAGCGGTTGGAATTATACATGGACCTGTGGTTGTAACTGTATAATTAAATGTGCCGCTTACTGATGGGCTTCCTGTTATGGTTATAACTCCTCCTGCGAAAGTTCCCGTTACTCCGGCTGGTAATCCGCTCACACTACCTCCCGTGCCACTGCCGCCTACCGCATAAATAATTGCAACGATCGGTGTGTTGATACAAACTGTTTGAATATCTGTTCCGGGTGCAGAAATTAAGGTTAGAGTGCCATTATCTGTAACAGTTATTGTTCCATTGGCAGATGGTGCTGCACAGGGGCCTGTAGTCGTTACTGAATAATTAAATGTGCCGCTCACTGTAGGTGTTCCTGTTATGGTTATCACTCCACCGGCAAATGTTCCGGTGACACCAGCTGGTAATCCGCTTACACTGCCTCCCGTGCCGGTTCCACCAACTGCATAAGTAATAGTTGTGATTGGTGTATTGATACAAACCGTTTGATTATCTGTACCGGGTGCAGAAGTTAATGTAAGTGTGCCATCATCCGTAACAGTTATTCTTCCATTAGCGGTTGGAATTATACATGGACCTGTGGTTGTAACTGTATAATTAAATGTGCCGCTTACTGAAGGGCTTCCTGTTATGGTTATTACGCCACCTGCGAAAGTTCCCGTTACTCCGGCTGGTAATCCGCTCACACTACCTCCCGTGCCACTGCCGCCTACCGCATAAATAATTGCAACAATCGGTGTGTTGATACAAACTGTTTGAATATCTGTTCCGGGTGCAGAAATTAAAGTAAGAGTGCCATTATCTGTAACGGTTATTGTTCCATTTGCTGATGGTGCTGCACAGGGGCCTGTAGTCGTTACAGTATAATTAAATGTGCCGCTAACCGTTGGCGTTCCGGTTATGGTTATAATACCGCCCACAAAAGTTCCTGTTACTCCGGCTGGTAATCCGCTTACACTGCCACCTGTGCCGGTACCGCCCACGGCATATGTGATATTTGTAATTGGTGTATTGATACAAACCGTTTGATTATCTGTACCGGGTGCAGAAGTTAATGTAAGTGTACCATCATCTGTAACTATAATCCTTCCCGTAGCAGTTGGAACTATACAGGGGCCAGTGGTTGTTACTGTATAAATAAATGTTCCGCTCACCGTTGGTGCGCCTGTTATGGTTATTACGCCACCTGCGAAAGTTCCTGTGACTCCGGCTGGTAATCCGCTTACACTGCCGCCTGTGCCACTGCCACCAACCGCATAATTAATTGCAACGATCGGTGTGTTGATACACACAGTTTGATTATCTGTTCCGGGTGCAGAAATTAAAGTCAGTGTGCCATTATCATTAACTGTTATAATACCAGCAATAACAGGATTAACGCATGCTCCCGTAGATGTTACTGAATAATTAAATGTTCCGCTTACCGTTGGAGTGCCTGTTATGGTTATTACGCCACCGGCAAATGTTCCGGTGACACCAGCTGGTAATCCACTTACACTACCACCTGTTCCACCTCCGCCAACAGCATAGGTAATATCGGTGATCGGTGAATTTATACATACAACTTGGTTATCCGTTCCGGGTGCAGAGGTTAATGTTAGTGTGCCATTATCGCCAATAATAACCTGCCTGGTAAAGACAACGCTTGGACATCCTGTTGTTGTTTCAACCTGCAGAGTTGCATTATAAGTTCCCGGAAGAGCGTAGGGATGTATCTGGTTAGGGGGATTGGGCGCAAAAACTACGACAGGCGGTGAACCATCACCAAAATCCCAGGTCCATTTATTAATCGTCGCACTTGGTCCCGGAATTGAATTATCTGTAAATGTAATTGGATCATTTACACAAAAGGGTCCGGTAACTGCAAAATCGGCCACAGGGGCATCATTTACTGTTACCTGGTGTCTGATCGTATCGAGTAAGCAACCCGGTGTTGTGATTCCTACATAACTTACGGTATAAGTACCTCCTCCTGAAAATAAGTGTGTTGGATTTCTTAACGTTGAATTATTTGCAGGACCGCTGGCAGGGTCTCCAAAATCCCACCAGAACTGATAAGTAGTCTTAGGAATCTGTGGTGTAGTCTCAGTAAATTGAACAGGCTGAGTTGAACAACCATTACTTGTTGTCCAGGTAAAACTTCCTGCCGGAGGATCATAAACTGTTAAATCAAAATCAAATTCCTGTTCAGTTCCGCACCCATCGGTATTGGGTGAAAAAGTTGTAATCGTTACTGTATATACCCCTGCAGTGTTTAGTATATAGCTGAGAGGTAGTGAATACCAATAAAGTGTTTTGCCATTGACAACAGTAGTTGAATCAGGACCACCAGGTCCCGGAACACATGTAGCATAAATGGATATGGGTGGCTGAGGCGGGGGACCAGGCAAATTACTCAAATCCCATTGTATAGAATCTGCACAATAAGGCAGGGAAACTTTGAATTTAAAAGAAGATCCGACACAAACAGAAGGCGCATTTTCAATACCATACTGGCTTATAACACCAATATTCCTGTACGGGTCTTTGACATTTGTACCGGCTGAATAGGCATAAGACTCATATTGACTTTGTTGAAAACCATAACAAATAGCATTAAAGCCGCTATCAGCTCTTAACAATTTTGAACCTGATACAGCCGGTGAAAACATATGCGTCAGGTAGGAGTACCCGGGAATATTGGGAGCAGGTATAAATGGAGTTGAAGGTGCCACTCCATCAATAGTGAAAGTTGGGGCAGCTATAGTTTTTATTAAAACATTAATCCACTGCCTGTTGATATTTTGTTGTGTGGAAGTAAAAATAGTTATCCTATCTATGTTCTGTTCAATCGGATTTAAGATTACCATATCAGGGTCGCCGTTAAAAGATCCGGAGCAATCCCGATTTTGGGCATACTGCATAACAGCAATTGGCTTGTCTGCTTTGATAGATGTAGGAGCCATCAATACTTCCGGCATTGATGTAAAAGAGGTGGGATATATCTGTCCTTCGTTTAGCGTAGCAACAAGAGAACCATCAATAAATACATTGGTATTATTTTCAGATGCCAGTACCCTGTAGGGGTTTCCATTTGGATAATCACCAAATGGAATAAATCCAAAATTCTTTCCCCATGTACTGATAGGATATTGTTGCTGAAATAATGGGTCATAAGAGTTTCCTGGTGCGCAGGAATTTGTGCCAAAAGTAATATTTGAACTACCTGAAAATACAGCAATAGGCAAACATCCGGCACCACCAGGAACTCCGGTTGATTCGATCAATGTGCCTGTTAAATCCTGATCTGCCTGGTACTGATACATATCACCGGCCAAAGGAAGGTTTATAACAAACGAAGAACCCGTAACACCATTTGTTCTTGGCGTTACTTTTACCACCGTATTATCCTTGGTGGCAATGACCTGAAACTGCGATTTGGCAAGTTGACCGCCACCTGAAGCCCCTAATTGGGTAAAACTTGTAGCATAATATTTTTTACCTAATACGTTTGTTGGTAACAATAATGTTGCTGCACTCCGCGCAGCTCCCCATTGCTGGGCATAAGCAACCACGGCGGGTCTGCCTGGGTCAGTTTTTATCTTGATTGATTTTTGAATAACCATCCCGGATTCCGCGTTACTGATATGCCCTGTACCATGTGGTATTTGAATTTCCTGCAAACCATTCGCCGGAATATTGAATGGAGCGGAAAAGGCACCGTTTGTCATTGTAACCATACCGCTACTGGGCCTGTCGGATGTGATCCAGATGCTAAGGGTAGCCAAATTATTTCCTTGGACATGCTGGGGAAAACATAGCCAAAACTCTTTTCCCTTATTGGAAAAGTCCTGGGCATTAAAGTTCTTCCAATAAGTATGGTAAGTACAAGGGTACTTAGAAGGTAAAATTTTCTCATTTTGTCCAATGTCCTGGGGAAAAAGAAATAAGTGACGAATTTACTAAAAGAAGTGTAAATGAGAAACCTTTCCCATTGTATCTGGATAATTAAATAATACCAGGATCCAATCTCGTATAACTACGAGTTTAAAAGAAATGAGAATAAACCGACCATGCCAAACTGGTAAATTCTGATTGAATTTGCATACTTCCAATCTTTTTATTATTTCCCAGAGATAAAACACATTAGATTTATTTGCATACAAACTTCTATTTGAAGTATAAATGGGATATCTGAAATTATAATGCTGCATTTCAAATATTTATATACCTATTTTTTATTTTGTTTAATCATAGATGGAAAATAGAAAAAAGAACTATTTTTTGATTAAATTGTATAATATATATAATGAAACACACTTTATATTACATTGATTAAGTATCATATACAATATTTATATTTGCTGATTTTTTTAGCTAATTTTTAAATGAATTTATTGTTATTAAACTAATTTATTTAGCTAATAATTATAATTATTTTTAACAATTTTTCTCCAGAAAAGCAGCTTTCCCCCTATTTTGCAGGAATATGAAATTTGAATGAAAAACCTGGCAATTACTATCTGGATCAGCACATTTTGTTCTTCCCTCCTGCTCTCCTGTGGGACTGTAAAAGAAGCCGAGTTCAGGAATATTGAGAATGTCCGGATGGATCAGTTTGGGCTGAAAGAGTCTACCCTGACCCTGGATCTGCTTTTTCTAAACCCCAATAATTTTCGAGTGAAATTAAAAAAAATGGAAGGTGATGTCTGGATCGATGAAAAATTATTGGGGCACTTCCTCATTGATACCCTGATCCATATACCAGCCCGGGCCAATTTTCGCTTACCTGTAAAATTGAAGGCCAATATGAACCAACTTTTAAAAAACTCCCTGGCCGCATTGCTGAATAAAGAAGTCCTTCTAAAAGTGGCAGGGTTTGCAAAAGTCGGAAAAGGGCTTGTTTTTATCCGGTACCCTATCCGTTATGAAAAAAATCAAAAATTCGCAGACTTGCTGAAATAACAGACTGTATCAAGTTTTCCCAGATCAGGATAAATTAAACTCTTTCAAAGTAGAATAAAAAAAATCTTGCCCATTTCAGCAACTTATTGCTGTACAGGCTGGGCTACTGGAACCTTTGTTTTTGGTTTTATGCCCCCGTCTTCCGGTTTTTTACAACAAAGCGGTAGTATCGCATAAAAATCAGGCGCTGCAGGTATATCCCCGGCATCAAATCCGCAATTGGCAATGGCTGTTTTTATTTCTTCGATATTGATCCTGTCGGTAACGTATTTTACTTTGGTCTCACCCCTGCGGATATTGACATTTATTTCCAATAAGCCATCAAACTGCTTAAGATATTTCTCAATTTTTACTTTACAGGGTTCGCATAATGCCTGAGGCGTTTTTATAGTATCAATTCGGGTAGGTTTAATTTGAGAAAAAGCTGCAAATGAAAGGCTAACAGCAACTACTGTACTAAGAAATCGTTTCATCCCTGTTTAATTTGAATAAGCAATTTACAAAACCCCTTTCCAATTGGCCGGATCATCCCGCCATTTTAACAAAATGTCCTGCTGACCGGAAGAAACAATCCCTTTCTCTATCGCCGATTCAATAAGGGTTGTATAATCGGTAAGGGAATAATAAGCCAATGACGCTTTGTTGAATGCTTCTGTTGCAACCAGAAACCCATATGTAAAAATAGAAACCATACCGATTACTTCCAGACCCTGTTCCCTGAGCACATCTACCACCTGCAGGCTGCTTTTGCCGGTAGATACCAGGTCTTCAATGACCACCACCTTCTGCCCTATTTCATAAAATCCTTCTATCTGGTTACCCAGTCCATGTTCTTTCGGTTTGGGGCGTACGTATATATGGCAGCTTTAACTGGTCGGCTGCCATAGCCCCCAGGGCAATTCCTGCGGTAGCCACACCGGCCAATAATCCGGCCTCCGGAAATTTATCAAAATAACATTACACATCTCCGACTTAATAAAGTCCCGGATATAAGGGAATGACAACACTTTGCGGTTGTCGCAATAAATAGGACTCTTCCATCCATGGCCCAGGTAAATGGTGTTTCGGGATTTAATTTTATGGCGTTAACTTGAAGGAGTTTTTCGGCTACTGCTTTAGCATCTGTCATTCAACAAAGGTAAGAAAGCTGTGAGCTACGAGTCGCGAGAGATTTTAATTCGTAACTTTCTTTCATTGCCCCAAGAGCAAAGATATTTTAATATGTACATTAAAATTTATTTTGACAACAAACCACTTTTTCTCTGTGATGCTGTTGATGAAACGGTGCAGCCTTATGTGCATCATGATGATGCCATATTCATTGATGAACTGAATTCACATACAGTAAAGACCATGATACATGAGATGGAACTGGAAAAGTTCAGGCCGGGGTATTCTATCACCCGGACCTGGAAGAATTAAAAAGCTTTTTACCGAAATTTACCATTGTGCAGGCCGGTGGTGGTTTAATACAAAATGAAAAAAAAGATATTTTATTGATTTTTCGACGGGGTAAATGGGATCTACCCAAAGGGAAATTAGATAAAGGAGAAAACCTGGAAGACTGTGCCTTACGGGAAGTAGAGGAAGAAACCGGGTTGCAGCAGGTAAAATTAAGCGCCGCTTGTCATCACTTATCATACCTACCATGAAGGAGCCCGGTTTATCCTGAAAGAATCGCATTGGTATACCATGAAAGTCAGCGGGACGCAAAAATTAGTTCCGCAGACAGAAGAAGGCATTCAGGAAATAAAATGGGTGAAGGCTGACCAACTCAATAAATACAAAAAAAATGCTTTCCCTTCTGTAGTGGATGTACTGGAGTTGTTTGTGAAAAAATAATCTACTCTTTCCGGCGAATTATCGCCACGGTCAGCCGGCTTACACAAACTAATTTTTCTTTTCATCAAAGATTTTAATGTCCCAAACATGGGTCGTGGAACCCAGGTGCAGGGGCTGGCAATACCTGTTACAAATCCTTCATGGCACTACGGATATGATTGGCATTTACTTCCAGGCCTACACAATAGAATTTAGTATGGTCAATAACCATCGCGGAACCAACGCTGCCAATCGTTTCAGCCAATACACAGGATGCACCACCGTGTAATAAGCCATAAGCCTGTTTGGTACGATTGTCAACCGGCATCCTGGCTTTAATATAATCCTCGCCCAGTTCTGTCCATTCGATACCCAAAAGGCCATTCAATGTGTCTTTACCGAATTGGCTAAAATGATCGATCGTCAATTCCTTATTAAACCAGATACGCATCCGTTTTATTTGGGTAAGGTTTAAAAACAATTTCCGGAAGAAAATGACTGGCATCTCCCCATTCCTGATGATATCACGTACAATAGTAGAAGCTACGGATGTGAATTTTGGTTCACCGGTAAGAAAGACCGTTTCAATACTTCTGTCCAATGTCCGGTTCGCATCCGCAATCGTTTTTCATATTCAAAATCGCTTACATAACGGATACCCCGGAGAATAAAATGGGCCCTGATTTTCTGACAGAAATTAATGGTCAATCCCTCATAAACGGCTCCTTCTACCCGGTCTTCGTCTTTGTAAATCTCTTTGATCCAGTTTAGCCGTTGTTCATCCGTAAACATGGGAGCTTTGGAGGTATTTAATCCGATACCCACTATGATCTTATCAAAGCGGCAGGGCCCTGTTGATAATATCAACATGACCCAGTGTAACAGGATCGAAAGTGCCGGGAAAAGACAGATTCTGGGCATAAAGTAGTTTAAAGTTTGAAGTTCAGGGTTCAGGTTTACAGAAAAAAACATTCTGCAATCAGGCTTATAATTAATTCAAACACCAGAACCGGAACTTGAATTAATTATTTCTATTTGATAAAAGATATAAAACAGCCATCCGCACTGCCACCCCATTTTCCACCTGCTGCAAGATAATGGATTGTTTAGAGTCAGCCACATCACTGTCCAGTTCCACGCCCCGGTTTATAGGCCCTGGATGCATGATGACTATTTCTTTATGCAGGCTATCCAATAATTTCCGGTTGATACCATAGGCCAGGCTATACTCCCTTAGTGAGGAGAACAATACCTGGTTTTGTCTTTCCAATTGTATGCGTAAAACATTCGCCACATCACACCATTCCAGGGTTTCTTTCAGGTTATAACTCACATTTACACCGAGAGCCTGGCTGATGTATTTTGGAATTAAAGTCGGAGGACCGCAAACGGTTACTTCAGCTCCCATTTTTTTCAATAGGTACATATTACTTTGTGCCACCCGGCTGTGCATGATATCTCCACTGATGGCAACCTTGGTTCCTCCAATTTCCCGGTTTTTTCCTTAATAGAAAAAGCGTCCAGCAAACCCTGGGTCGGATGCTCATTGACACCATCACCGGCATTGATTATGGCAGCCGGAATATGTTGTGCTAAAAATGCGGGGCACCGCTGGCACTATGCCTGATCACGACCATATCCACTTTCATGGATAGAATATTATTGACTGTATCTAATAAAGTTTCGCCTTTGGCAGCCGAAGAACCGGAGGCAGCAAAATTTATGGTGTCTGCACTGAGTCTTTTCTGCCAGTTCAAAAGAAAACCGTGTACGGGTGGAATTCTCGTAAAAGAGGTTCACGATGGTTACATCCCGGAGTGATGGAACTTTCTTAACGGGTCTTTGTAAAACTTCTTTGAATTGCTCTGCCGTCGACAGAATTAGCGAAATATCTTCTTTGGTAAGATTTTAATGCCGAGCAGGTGTCGAGTGGATAGTTGCATTAAAGGTCGAAGTTAAAGGTTTGCCACGAATTCACAAAAACACATTAAAAGATTTGCCTGCGGCGAATCTTTTAAGCCTGGAAATTCACAGATTAGTACTACCAATTATGAAGTAATTAATACCACTTCTTTATTTACCAGCTTTACTTTATCTGTCCGGTTTGTTTGAATTGTTACACCCACATAATCAGCCTGGATGGGAAATTGGCGGTGTTCTTTCCGGTCAACCAACACATAATTCCACTTTTGGCAGGTCGGCCATAGTCCAGCAATACATCCAGGGCAGCCTTGATAGTCCGGCCGGTAAAGAGTACATCATCAATCAACACTACCGTTTTATTTTCAATGGCAAAAGGAAGATTCATGGTATCGGGCGCCAGTATCTCTTTCCGGATGTCGTCCCGGGTAAAAGGTAATATCCAACTGGCCGTATTGAATTTTCCCGGAAGGATTTAAATGCTGAAGTGAAGCCATAATATCATTCGCCAATACCACTCCACCCTGCTGAATACCCACAAAAATCACATCATTCAAGCCAGGATGATTTTTATTCAATTGCCCTGCAAGGTCATTGATACTTTGATGAGTTGATCTGATGAAAGTAAAACCTGCATTACCTCAATTTTTTGTAAAGTTATAGAATGAGTTTCAATAAGCAGTTACAGGTTTTTCTACTGTTGCACTTTGTTTATATGTATTAACTTTAAGTTATGGCTATCAGGGTTTGCAGAAATATTATCCATTTTTCATTTCCCTTATTTATTTGTTTATTCTCCTTCGCTGCTTTTTCTCAAACGCCAAAAGGACTGAGTCTAGTCAAACAGCAAACATTCAGTAATGGAAAAACAAGGGCTCTTATTATAGGGATTTCAAACTACCAATATATCGATAAACTACAATACGCAGATAAGGACGCCGAGGTCTTTGCCGAATACCTCGGCAATAACAGTTTCTGGAATATTGATAAAAACGATATTACCCTGCTCACCAATGAAAAAGCAAAACGTGGGAATGTGATAACAGAACTGCAACGAATATTTATGTTATCAGAACCCGGCGATAACCTGGTCTTTTATTTTTCCGGGCATGGAGATGTTGAAACATTAACCATGTTTAATAAAGGCTACCTGTTGACCTATGATACATACTCCAATAACTATATGGCTGGAGCTTTGTCAGTAAATGACCTGAAAGATCTCTTTGTAACACTTACTACAAAAAACGTCCAGGTCATCGTCATCACGGATGCCTGCCATGCAGGCAAACTGGCCGGCGGACCGAAGGGGGTTGAATTTACTGCTGTTGCATTAAAAACCATCTGGAATAATGAGATCAAGATCCTGAGTTCTGAACCTAATCAAGCATCCCAGGAAGGTCCCCAGTGGGGCAATGGAAGAGGAGTTTTCTCTTATTACCTGGTAAAGGGGCTGAAAGGCGAGGCAGATTTCAATAAGGATTCTGCTATCACACTGGCTGAATTGCAGCAATACTTTGGACAGACCGTTTATTTAGAAACAAATACGAAGCAACAGCCGAGTGTGCACGGGCCCAACGAATTTTCTACCGTTATTGCCCGATTAAATTCAAGTCATGTCAAAAAAATCAACAAACCGGCGGGCAATACAGCCTCCCCCTTCCGTCGTTTCCGGTTTACCGATGACAGTTGTTCCTTTTATTACAAACAGCTGAACACAGCGATCAACAGTAAAAAATTTGAGAGAAAGGATACGAATTCAGCCTCTGCCTCCTACCGAAAATTAAAAAACTGCACCAATGATTCCGGTTTCATTTTCCGGGCCAATTCTATATTACTGTCAGGGATTAATGAATACAGCCCAGGAGATCGTCAACAATTCATTTATTGGAAAAATCTTGTTGACCAGGATGAATTTGATTATGCCATCGATCTTTATGACCAAGTGTTGCAAAATAATGACCTCCGGTTGCCCTACCAACAACAACTAACAAATCTGAAAAAGATATCTGAAAGTACTCGGGACAACTCTTTACGGCAAAGAATCTCTGATCGCAGGACTGGAGCCGATTTTGGATTCGGCATTAACACTTGAACGAGAAGCCCCTTATTTGCTCGCGGCAAAAGGAATCCTTGAATTGAGAAAAAGGAATTATACAAAAGCTATACAAATTCTTGAAAAAGCTACAGAAAAAAGCCCGGGATGGCTTTTTCCAAAATATTATCTGGGTGTTGGTTACGGTTATAAGAGGGATTACCGGAAAGCCCTTGACTATTATAAAGAAGTTCTGGCAAAGGACTCCCTCTACCAAACTTTCGAATGCGCTAAATGTATCCAAATGAAAATGGCCGAATATGAAATCCGGCTTAAACAGGTCCGGTTTGATAAATATGCGGATGATTCAGTAACAAAATATTCCCTGGATTCAACAAGAAACTTATTGAACGACAATATAGATTCCGCAAATTTTTATTTTAACATGGGCAAGCGGTTTGATAAGAAAAAACACCCTTTTGAAGATTCAGTTTATTTTTTCTATTCACAGGCGGTACAATTGGATCCGGCGGAAGCCGAATACCTGTATACATTGATCCGTTACCTGAGGAAAAAATCCTATGGTGAAGCAGAGATCAGGGAGTGGCTCAAAAAAACAGATGACTACGATGAAAATGATCAAAGTTGGTTCCAGGAAGAATTGATCTACTCTTATATTTATTCAAAAGAAATTAAAAATGCGTTTAAGGTTGCAGTTGGTATGTATGAAAATGGGTTATCTGGTTGTACCCGGATGAAAAAATGGGCCAATAAATTTGGAAAGCTACCCGAATACCAGGCATTCATTAAGGAAAATTGTCCAGATTAATCCGAAGTTTCTTTACATAACCTTTACGAAGGCTTAACTATTTTCCATAAAAGGATACTTATAATCCGTAGGAGGATTAAAAGTTTCCTTGATCGTTCTTGCACTCAGCCAACGGTATAAATTCAAAATACTTCCGGCTTTATCATTCGTTCCACTACCTCTTGCCCCGCCAAATGGTTGCTGACCCACCACGGCACCCGTGGGTTTATCATTGATATAAAAATTACCGGCTGCGTTTCTCAACTTACTTGTTGCCAATTCTACTGCAGTCCTGTCTTTTGCTATTACGGCTCCCGTTAAAGCATAAGGGGAAGTATTATCCAGCAATTCCAGTGTCCTTTCAAAACTATTGGCCGGGTAAATATAAACCGTGAGAACAGGGCCGAAAATCTCTTCGCACATGGTCACATATTTCGGACTCTTGGCCTCAATAATAGTAGGCTGAATAAAATAACCTTCTTTTTTATCACACTTCCCGCCTACCCAAATTTCTGCTTTCTCATCTTTTAGCATTATCGATATACCGTTTGATGCTTTCAAAACTTTTTTCGTCAATAACCGCATTGATAAAATTGGTAAAATCTTCGGGGCTGCCCATGGAAAACTTTTCACTCCGGCAATCAGTTTTTCTTTACTCTTCAGCCATATTGAAGGGATATAAGCCCTTGAAGCGGCCGAACATTTTTGCCCCTGGAATTCGAAGGCCCCCTCTTAATAACGCGGTCACCACTACATCCGGGTCAGCCGTTTTATGCGCAATAACAAAATCCTTACCACCTGTCTCCCCTACTATTCTCGGATAGGATTTATAATTAGCCATATTCCTGCCAATCGTTTCCCACATATTATTGAACACTCCGGTAGAGCCTGTGAAATGTACTCCTGCAAAATCCCGGTGATTGAAACATACCTTACCTATCGTTGGACCATCCACATAAATTAAATTGATAACGCCATCCGGCAACCCGGCTTCTTTTAATATCCGCATGGTCATTTGTGCTGAATAAACCTGGGTATTGGCACACTTCCATACCACCACATTACCACATGGCAGCAGATGTTGGCAGATTGCCACCGATAGCGGTAAAGTTGAAAGGTGTTATGGCTAAAACAAATCCTTCCAGCGGGCGATATTCCATCCGGTTATGCATACCGGGACTGCTGACTGGTTGTTGCTTATAAATTTCAGAAAGAAAATGAACATTGAATCGCAAAAAATCAATCAACTCACAGGCAGCATCAATCTCTGCCTGGAATGCATTCTTGCTTTGCCCCAGCATGGTGGTTCCATTAATATAAGGTCGGTACTTTGTAGCCAATAGGTCAGCAGCTTTTAAAAATATTCCTGCCCGGTTTTCCCAACTTGTATTGGCCCAGTTTTCTTTGGCCGCCAGAGCTGCTTCAATAGCCTGCTCCACATGTTTTTGTTCACCTGCATGGAAATAACCGAGTGTTTGTTTTGTCTCATGCGGCGGATGTATGGCTATTTTTTTTACCTGTTCTCACTTTCTTTACTGCCGATATACATCGGCACATCGATCTCACTGCTTTTAATTCTGCCAATACTTCTTTTAATCTTTTCTTTTCTGTTGAACCGGGAGCATAGCTCATCACGGGTTCGTTAACGGGCATGGGATAAGAAAAAGTTCCAATTGACATATAAAAATATATTAAGTTGTTACAAATATAAAAGTAAGCTCAATTTATCAGGGTCTAAAAAGTCCCCCTTGCGGGGATTTAGGGGGCCTGGTTTTCCTTTTCACTCATAAGGTACGCCTTAATAAAACCATCCAGTTCCCCATCCATCACGGGCCCGATATTGCCCACTTCATAATCAGTCCGGTGGTCCTTGATCATTTTATAGGGATGGAAAACATAACTCCGGATCTGGCTTCCCCATTCTATTTTCTTCTTGGTGGAGTTTGTGGCATCCTTTATCGCCTGTCTTTTTCGAAGTTCTTCTTCATACAACCGGCTTTTCAACATTTGCATTGCGAGCTCCCGGTTACCCAGTTGGCTTCGATCCTGCTGGCATACTACCACTATCCCTGTTGGAATATGCGTTAATTGAACTTTTGTTTCCACTTTGTTTACATTCTGTCCGCCGGCGCCACCACTCCGGGATGTTTCCATTTTTACATCCGCCGGATTTACTTCAATCTTGATCGTATCATCTACCAATGGATATACAAACACTGATACAAATGAAGTATGTCTCCTGGCATTACTATCAAAGGGAGAAATACGAACCAGGCGATGAACACCACTCTCAGCTTTCAAAAACCCATACGCAAATGGACCATCAAATTCTAAGGTGGCCGTTTTAATACCGGCACCATCACCCCACTGCCAATCTAATTCGGTTACTTTCCAGCCCTGCTTTTCGCCATACATGCGGTACATGCGGGCCAGCATTTCGGCCCAGTCCTGGCTTTCTGTGCCACCGGCGCCACTGTTAATCTGCAACACAGCCGGTAGTTCATCCTCCGGTTCATTCAGCGTGGCTTTAAACTCGGCTTCGTCTAACAGGCTAATAGCTTTATCATAGGCCTCTTTGGTTTCTTCTTCGGTGGCATCGCCCCCTTTCCAGAACTCAAAGAGCACGGCAAAATCCTCTACAGACGTTTCGGCCGTCTCATAGAGTTTCACCCAATACTCATTTACCTTGGCGTTTTTGAGAATTTCGGTAGCCCTTTTGTTGTCATCCCAGAAACCGGGACTTAACGAAAGCTGCTTGTCTTCTTCAATTTTATATCGTCGGTTTTCGACGTCAAAGAAACCTCCTTACCCCGGCAATGCGGGACCGCATATCATTCAATTTTTCGATTGTCATGGTGCAAAGGTAAGAGAAGTTTGCGGTTTATGGTTTGTAGTTTATAGTTGGGGTATGAGAGTTATATATCGTTCTGTTCCCTGAAAAAAATTTTGTATTTCTGAATCAGGCTAAGGTGCTACTATTATCATCAGTTTTTTATGTTGACAGGCAGATTAGCTATTGAGCAATGCCCATACTATTCAAAAACATCCCCTAACTTACCTGCTTAAAAACTATCTAAATGTGTTTCTCCGCCACAGCAAGTTTCGGGGCCAGTGCAGTGCTGGGTGCAATTGGTATCCTAGCTGTTGCAAAAGCCAAATCTAAACCTCAACGGGTATTTGGGAGCATCCCCTTAGTTTTTGCTGTACAACAATTGACAGAAGGGCTTCTCTGGCTTTCTTTAAAAGATCCGGGCCTTGCATCATGCCGCCCTTTTCTTACGTATACATTTCTTGTCTTTGCCATGGTTGTCTGGCCATTCTGGATTCCATTTACAATTTGGTTGCTGGAAAAAGATCAGAAACGAAAAAGGTTAATAAAAGGATTTGTCTGGGTGGGTGCCCTGGTTGCTATTGGTGTATGCATAATTCTCTTTAGTTATCCGGTTGAGGTAGTAACTCCATTCTGTTTTAACTGCCCCGGTTCTGCTACCTCTTTGCTTCGTCATCATCTGCATTATGAATTTTCGATTCCGCAATTTGTAAAAAATCTGATAGTTGCTTTCAGTGCCCTTTATATTGCGGCAACCATCATTACCCCGTTTATCTCCGGTATTAAAAAAATGAAATGGCTGGGAATTGTATTTCTTGTCTCTTACCTGTTTGCTATAAATTTCTATAACGGGTTTGTAATTTCAGTCTGGTGTTTCTTTGCTGCCCTATTAAGCTTTGTTGTACTTTGGATTATTATGGATTTACGAAAGGAGGGAACAGTATAATACATTTCACACAAAGACCGCAAAGAATATATAAAAAAAAACCACAAAGGATACTGCTTTGTGGTGATTGATTAAACTATTTCAAACGATTTACTCCAACTCTACATTGCTGCTCTTATTTATTTTGTTCACCTTGATCACTTTTGCCCAATTCAGGAAAAGAATGACCGGGTACGTTGGATCAAATTCATACCACCGTTTGCCAAAATTGATAGCGGAGGGTGTTTTGTGGTGATTGTTATGATACGCTTCTCCCATTAAAAACAAATCCATGGGATATAAATTGCGGGAGGTGTTATCCATTTTAAAATTCACAGTACCATATTTATGTGCAAACCAGTTGATAACTGCACCATGCAAGGGCAGCATTACAATATGAACCGGTATCAGTAAATACCACCAGGCAGATGGGGCAAAAAGGATATAAAAAGTAACATAGAAAGCAATCCACCCTACCCTGGACAACCAGTTGTGTGCAATACGGTCCAGCGCCGGCCAGTCAGGCAGATTCTTTAAAAATCGTTCTTCAATTACGATTTTATTATTAAATACACCGGACGTGAAAATGCGGCTGCGCCACATCATGATCCAGAGGTTGTCGTCATATTTGGGTGAATGGGGGTCTTTTTCGGTATCCGTATAAGCATGGTGCATCCGGTGCATGATGGCATACACTCTCGGGCTTACATACGAGGAACCCTGGCCGATATAAGCCACCAGGTAAAAAAAACGTTCCCAAAATTTGCTCATGCTGAAGGCAGCATGAGATGCGTAACGGTGTTGGAGAAATGTCTGAGAAAAGATCGCCAGGTACCAGTGACACAAAAAGAACACAAGTATTATTAACATTAAAAGAAATGGTGGGAGAAATAAAAATTACGATGTTGACCCGTAAGATAGTCAATGTTTGCCTGATAATCGTTTTTTATTTTTTATGCTTATTGAATTTACCAGCACTTTATGATTTTTTAATCCTGTCACTCATCATTCGGTACAAACACTTGTTACAGTTAAATTGTAAATCCTGTAATTATTTGTATAGCTCATGGCAGTAATGCTGAATTTCAAAAAAAAATTTTAATCATTAATCCAGAACTCACTTTTAAATCGCAGCATTTTATCATTGTATAGTTGAATTTCGGGGTCGGCGTCAGCAGCTTTTTTATAATAGATAAATGCCTCTGCCAGATAATGCCCCTGCTCCAGCATATAACCAATACGAAAAAATTGTGCCGCAGAATCTTCCGGCACATCCACAGCCCTTTGCAGAGCAGCAATATATTTTTCTACGGTCTCTGCCGCAACAAAGTTTAGTATCCTTCTTTTAATTATTCCTCCTTTTTGTGCAGTGATAGTCCAGGCATACCGTGTGCCCGGTTCCAAGAGCTTTACAAATTTATCAATCGTAATAAAACTCCGGTGCAAACTGTCTTTATAGAGTACCCTGCCGGTGCTTGTATTGAAAAGTGTAAAAAGGTATTTGCCGGAATAATTATACGACACCCAGGATAAAAGAAAATTACCCGATGCATAATTCAAGGTATCCAGCCCGGGGCTAAACTCAATTTTTACCCGGTTCGGGCGGAATTCAAATCGCCTGGGTGCCGGACTCCTTGTTACCGCATTAACATCCTTCCCTTTTTTTTGCTCAGCCTGGTATTCGTCGCTCCGGGTATAAAATTCATTCCAGATATATTTGAAATAATTTGATGTCATAGAGTTGCCGTTCATTTTACAGGAATCCTTCCAGTTATTGATCGGGAAACTTCCTTCTTTCGTAACAGGCAACGGTTTTCCCTGTTTACAAACCATCGTCATCCTGGCCCCTTGCTTCATAGTAATTGTAGTGCCTGGTTTTAATATTTTGCCGATTTTTACGGCCGATTCCAGGCTATTATACAAAGCTGTTACATGACCATTAACTGTATATACCAGGAATTCATTCCCCCGCTGTGCCCATAGCGGTACAGAGAATACATGAAGAATAAATAAAAAGTATTTTTTCATAAATACCGCTTTATTGATATAGAATGGTACAACTGAATGGAGCTAACCTTATAGATCCGGTGTTGCCTGATAAAAGAAGATCCGGATTAATAAAAAAAGATTTCCAGGGTCCTTTAGGATATGTTATCAAAGGTGTTGCAGAAGAACCGTTGAAAAAAATTAATATTTTTTTCCAGCGATCTTTAGTCAGTAACCCGTTAAGGCTATAGGCTATCACACCCTCCTGCTTTGTGTCCAGAAACCGGATGCCGGATGAAATCTGTTTCGCAGAAGTCATCCGGAAAGCAGGGTGTTCTTTCCGTAAATTAATCAACGCTTTTACATACTCAAAAATTTCCTTGTTTTTTGTTTTCAGGCTCCAGTCAATGGCATTGATACTGTCCGGCGCATCATAAGAATTCTCCACGCCCTTCTTGCTGCGTAAAAATTCCGTGCCTGCATGGAGAAAAGAAATACCCTGCGAAGTGAGCACGATGGACAAGGCGAGTTTGTGCATTTGTATTCTTTCCTCCTCCGAAGCATCTTTTGCAGAAAGGGCCAGTTTATCCCACAACACATGGTTATCATGACATTCACAATAACTGATCGTTTGGTAAGGCGCTACAGCATAGGGAGCTTTGGAATAGTTAACATTCCGGTAATCCACCTGCGGATGTTTACAACTTGCCACTATGCCGAACTTAATGCTTTCTTCCATTCCCGGTTTAGCACTGACAAAGCCTTTGTCCTCTTTTTCAAAAACACTTCCCTTTATACCATCCCGCAGATCATCGCTAAAGACGGCTATACGATCCAGTTTAGAAACATACTTTTTGATGGCGCGCAGAGAATCCGGTAAGGGCGACGATCCGGCTGTCCATCCTTCGCCATAGATAATAATATCCGGTTTTATTTTATGCAGTTCTTTTGAAATAAGGTTCATCGTTGCAATATCATGCACACCCATCAGGTCTACCCGGAAACCATCCACATGATATTCCGTTACCCAATAGCTCATTGATTCCAGCATAAATTTCCGGAACATGGGTCGTTCACTCGCGGTTTCGTTGCCACAGGCCGTAGCATTTGAAAATTTTCCATCTGCGGTCTGGCGATAATAATAACCGGGAACCAATTGGTTGAAATTAGACGTTTCAGTTAAAGCCGTATGATTATACACCACATCCATCACAACGCGTAATCCATTTTCATGAAATGTTTTGACGAGTTGTTTGAATTCCTTGATTCGTGTAACCCCATCATAGGGGTCAGTTGCATAGGATCCCTCCGGAACATTGTAGTTAAGCGGGTCATAGCCCCAGTTATAGGTGGCATCCGGTTTTGTTTCATCCACAGAATTAAAATCGAAACAGGGAAGCAGATGAACATGAGTTATTCCCAGTTCCTTTATATGATCCAACCCTGTAGACAATCCAGTTGGATTTTTTGTTCCGGTTTCAGTCAATCCCAAAAATTTTCCTTTATGCCGTATACCGGAAGTTGAAGAAATGCTGGCGTCCCTGATATGAAGCTCATAAATTATGGCATCTGGTGCCTCACCCCCAACCCCGCTCTTTGCAGAGAGAGGATCAAATGCCGGGCTTTTATCTTTTTCCCACCCTGCCGGAGAAGTTTCTTTTAAATCAACAATCATTCCACGCTTACCGTTGACATTTACAGCCCTTGCATAAGGATCTACTGCTTCCCGCATCCATTTATTTTCAACCATAGCATTAAACGTGTATTCAAACCCATTCAGATCTTCTTTTAGAATTATGAGCCAGGTCCCGTCGATATCTTTTTTCATCCAATGCTCCTGAAGGGGATGAATCGTAGTTTTATATAAGAAAAGCTTAACCTGTGTTGCTGTTGGCGACCAAACACGGAATGTTGATTGCACCCGGGTATATGTCACACCCAGATCTTTTCCCTGGTACACAGGATACTTACTGTATTTATCCTTTTGTGCCTTTCCTGAAAATAATTGAGCAATAAAACCCAGCAGCATAACACATTTCTTCATTAAGAAATCAATTTTTTATAAAGATACTGGTATTTAGAAGCGAAAAAATACCGTGAACGTGGTAGCAGATAGCCTTGTTTTTATTAACTAATTTTCTACAGCATTTGGGCATATGCCCCAGTTTACTGTAAATTGTTGTTTCATTTATTCAAACGAACAATTTGCCTTATGGGAGAACTCCAGGTAAAAAAACAACCAAAAAAATACGATGCAGTAATTGTGGGCTCCGGTGCCGGAGGCGGGATGGCTGCTTATATACTGGCCCATGCGGGATTAAAAGTTTGCATTATTGAAGCCGGTTATATGTATGACCCGCAAAAAAACATTACCCAGTTAAAAAATCCCTGGGACTCTCCCCGTAGAGGTGCCAGTACGAAAATCCGTCCTTTCGGGGATTTTGATGCCTGCTATGGTGGCTGGTCGCTGGAAGGCGAACCTTTTACCAAAGAAGCAGGAACTGAGTGGGCCTGGTGGCGGGCAAGAATGCTGGGTGGGCGTACCAATCATTGGGGAAGAATTTCACTCCGCTTTGGCCCCAAAGATTTTAAACGAAGAAGTATTGACGGATTAGGAGATGACTGGCCCATCGGTTATGAAGATGTAAAACCCTATTACGACCGGGTAGATAAACTTATTGGTGTATTCGGAACCAATGAAGGTTTGGAAAATGACCCGGATGGTTTTTTTCTGAAGCCACCCAAACCAAGATTGCATGAACTTTTTATTAAGAATGCTGCTATGCAAGCCGGTGTAAAAGTGATCCCTTCCCGGCTTTCTATTCTGACTGAAAAACTCAATGACGACCGGGGCTCCTGTTTTTTTTGTGGTCAATGTAATCGGAACTGCAGCATGGCAAAAGCCGATTTCTCCTCTCCCAACGTGTTAATATACCCTGCGATGAAAACAGGAAATATTGATGTTGTGGCCAATGCTATGGCCCGTGAAGTGCTGACCAATAAGGAAGGATTAGCAACCGGCGTTTCTTATATCAATAAAGAGGATATGACGGAATACCAGGTGGAAGGTAAGGTGGTTATATTAGCAGCGAGTGCCTGTGAAAGTGCAAGACTGTTACTAAATTCAAAATCGCCCCACCACCCTAATGGATTAGCCAACAGCAGTGATGTTGTCGGAAAATATTTACATGATTCAACCGGTGCCGCATTAGGCGGAATATTACCACAGCTGTTCGACCGGAAAAAATATAATGAAGATGGGGTTGGTGGTATGCATATCTACTCTCCCTGGTGGCTGGATAATAAAAAACTGGATTTCCCAAGAGGCTATCACGTAGAATACTGGGGTGGTATGAGCCAGCCTTCCTATGGTTTCAGTTGGGGTATTGAAAACCTGAATGGGAAATATATAGTAAAAGGAAAAAAGAAAGAAGCGGGTGGTTATGGCGCATCTTTAAAAGAAGATTATCGATATTTCTTTGGCTGTGGTGTAGGCATGGCCGGACGTGGTGAAGCCATCCCGTTAGAAAGCAATACCTGTAAGATCGACCCGGACATGGTGGATAAATTTGGTATCCCGGTTTTAAAATTCAATGTAAAATGGAGTGACCATGAGATAAACCAGGCCAAACATATGAAGGAAACGTTTAAAGAAGTGATGCATAATATGGGCGCCATCATTACCTGGGGTGGTGATGATGATGCAAAGAATCAATGGGGTCTTGCAAAGCCCGGAGAAATCATCCATGAAGGGGGTACGGTGCGGATGGGTAATGACCCTAAAAAATCTGCTTTGAACAAATGGAGCCAGGCCCATGATTGTAAAAACCTGTTTTGTGTGGATGGCGGGCAGTTTGTTTCGCAGGCCGATAAAAATATCACCTGGACGATATTGGCTTTAAGTATGAGAGCCAGTGAATATATTGTTGATGAAATGAAGAAACAGAATTTATAAAAACCCCCAAGGCCGTGGAAGGAAAAAAAAAAAATTTTTTTAAAAATCCCCCCCCCCGGGGGGGGGGGGGGGGGGGGGTGGGGTTTGTGTTTTGGCCAAAACATTAAGGAATGACAGATGCCGAACAGGTCGCCTTAAAAAGGAATTTATGGGTTAAAATTTCGAAGACAGCATCCTATTGGTTTATACATTGCAGACTTTTATTGCCACAAAGCAAAACTGGGGAAACCAAGGGGATGGACAGAAGAAAATCTTTAAAACTAATCGTTACCAGTGCAGTAGCCGCACCTATGGCCATTGCGGGTTGCAAAACGGATGATAAGAAAAAAGTTGCTGCCAATAATGAAGAGGCAAAATTCAATCTTGATCGTAATCCGGATGAACTCAGGTATGAGAAAGAATTGCTGGCAAAAGAAAAATACTTTTCAGAACATGAAATGGCAACAATAACTATACTGGCAGATATTATTATTCCCAAAGATGCCGTCAGTGGAAGTGCCAGTGATGCCAACGTACCGGCCTTCATCGAATTTATCGTGAAGGATATGCCCAATCACCAGGTTCCCCTCCGGGGTGGATTACGTTGGATGGACATGCAATGCCTTGAAACGGTATGAAAAATCTTTTAAAGATTGTAACAGCAGTCAACAGCTTGAAATGGTTGACCTGATTGCCTACCCCGAACGTGTAAAAGATAAACCTGATTTAAAACCAGGTGCTTCTTTCTTCAGCCTGTTGAGAAACCTGACGGCTACCGGCTTTTATACTTCTGAAATTGGAGTCACTGATATTGGTTATGCCGGAAATAAACCCAATCAATGGAATGGTGTTCCCGATGAAGTATTACAACAATATAAACTGGCTTATACCGATAAGGAGTTGAAAGAATGTGTAAGCTTTGAAAAAACAAATGGATGATCAAACCATGGCTCCTGGAAAATATGCTGCAAACACCCGGCATTTTATCTGCTTTGATCAGCCAGGTAAAAAAACAGCAGCAATTTATAAATAAGAATCTGCTGGCAGAATTGACCCAGGCAAGAAATGAGCAAGACGGAAGCCTGGACGAAAAAGACTTCAAAAAGATCACCCATTATTATGGCCTGGCAGTTCCGGCCATTCTCGGGGAACAAATTTGTGCATTACGTGGAACTAAAATGTCCTTGAAAGAAAGAATGGCCCTGACCTACCAGGGTGCCATGACGGGTTTGGGAGATGATTTTTTTGACAAACAAGGCACCGCTGCCGAAACGGTAAAAGCATTCATCGAAAATCCTGAAAAATTTACCGGGCATACTTCCAGCGAAAGATTGTTTCTTTCTTTCTATAAAAAATCCCTGGCCTATGCCCATGATCCCGAATTAGTAAAAACATACCTGCGAAAAGTTTTTGCCGCACAGGTAGAAAGTAAAAAACAGGCTAAACCAGGATTGAGCCAGGAAGAAATTTTGAATATTACCCTGAACAAAGGAGGTGTATCCGTCTTGTTTTACCGGGCCGCTATGTCCCATCCATTCCGAAAAGGAGAAGAGGAAGCGTTATACAAAATTGGTGGACTCATGCAATTCGGGAATGATGTATTTGATGTATATAATGATAGGAATGAAAATATTCATACACTTTTGACTACGACAAAAAAAATAGATGAAATCAGGAGTATTTTCCTTTCTGTATTGCAAAAATCTTTCGACAGTGCCTGCCAGGCAGATTTTCCCCGGAAAAATATAAAAAAATTTCTACGCCTGATTTCTATGAGCCTTTGCAGCAGATGTTTTGTATGTTTTGACCAACTCGAAAAAAAGGAAACCACCACCAATAATGTTTTTTCACCGGCCCTTTATTCCCGGAATGACCTGGTTTGCGATCTTGACAAAGCGGGAAATAAATGGAAATCAGTAAAATATTTCATCGGCCAAAAAATAAGCACCTAAAACAAAATATTTAAACTACCGCAATTATTTCATAACTTTCTAAGTAGTAATTGCAACCTTCAAAAATTAACTTTATGGTCAAACAATTAACTCTCGGGGCAGCATTGCTAATTTTTTATGCAGCCGTTTCAGCGCAGAATTATATAACCCTGTATGAAGATTGTAATTATTCGGGCAAAAAACATTATCTCGAAACAGGTTCCTACCGTGTATACCTGATGAAAATAGAAAACGACAAGCTTTCCAGTATGCAAATCCCTTCCGGGATGAAAGTAACGCTGTATGAACATGATGAATTTAAAGGCAAATCAAAAACTTTTTATGCAAATACAGCCTGCCTGGATAACGAATGGAATGATATAACCTCCTCCATAGTTATTGAAAATCAAAATTACCAGCCGGGGTATGGGCAAACAGATTATATAACTTTTTTTAAGGACTGTTATTCTCAGGGATATTCACAAAGTTTACGACCCGGCACCTATAGCGGTAACCAGTTAGGACAGTTAAAATTTAATATTTCTTCTTTCGCTATTTATGGAAGCCTGCAGGTCAGGGTATATCTTAACAATGAGAACGCTTCTGGTTATTCTTCTTTATTTGACGCTAACCAACCCTGCCTTTCCAGCTCTTATAATGATAGAATCGGTTCCCTGGTGATAGAATACAAATCATCGCCTGTCTATAATTATCCAGGTACAGGAAGTGGAAACTATGCAACGATTTACACCGATTGCAGTTATAGAGGTAATAGTCTTCGACTGGCACCCGGTTCATACCAGGGAGATAAACTTGGATTACTCCGGTATGACATTTCATCTATTGAATTACCTTCCAATCTGAAAGCAAGAGTTTATGTAAACAATGAATACCTGAGTGGTTCATATTACACACTCACCGAAACCAGCAGATGTCTTTCAAGCACATTAAACAACCGGATTGGTTCATTGATCATTGAAGAAAATTATGGCAATAACAACAACAACAATAATTACCCGCCCGGAAATTATGAAAGAGTCGTGTTGTATAGTGATGCCAATTACAGAGGCCAGTCAGCTTCTCTCCTGCCGGGCACATACCCCAATATGCCACAAGCCGGATTTCTGGATAAAGCACTCAGTTCATTAACTGTTCCCGTGGGTTACCGGGTGGTACTTTATGAGTTTGAAAACTTTAAGGGGAAATCATACACCATAACAGCATCGAAAAGCATGTTCATTATTTCCGGCTGGAATGACAAAACATCATCCATCGCAGTTTACAGGGACCGGTAGAATGAATAAGTTATTTTCTGTGCAACCCATCTGACCTGAATGGCATCATTGTCGAAACAACTTCTATGCAGACAGGAAAACGATATTACGGTATCCTGCTTTTTATTATTGCTTTTCATTCAATACTGAGGGCACAGGATTGCGGTAAATTCAGTATCATTCAACAATCTCAAATTGCTGGTTCCTGCAATGCCATTACATTAACCATGTTGCATGACCAACAAAACCGGCCTTACTTGTATGTAGCCAATAAAGAAGCTGGTTTAAAAATTTATGATATTACAGATCTAAAAAAACCCAGGCTGGCAGCAATTGTTCCCACCAGTTTATTTGCTTCACTGCATGTAATGAATCTTGCACAGGATGGAAATTATGTTTACCTCGCTATCGGAAACCATTTCAATAATAAACAATCATCCGGTATGGCCATTGTTGATGTAAGCAACCCCACCGGACCAGTTTTTCTCAGCTATTGGACTTTGAATAAATCAGGTGGTGGAAGTGGTGTCATAAAAGTGCAGGATAATTATGCCTTTCTCGGTGCGATGGGAAATGGTTTACTTATTCTTGACATCACCGACAAAACCCGGATCAAATTTGTTTCCCAGTTTATTCCGGCAATAAATTACCCGGATCCCAACCCAAAAAAATCGCTGTATAACGCAAGGGGAATGGAAGTTAAAAATGATTTGGTTTATCTCTGTTATGATGCCGGCGGTCTTCGATTGATCAATACCAAAGACAAAACAAAACCGGTTGAAATAGGGCGTTATTCTAACCCGGTGATGAATGGTTTGCCAAGAGCATACAATAATGTTGTGGTGGATGACAGTCTTGCTTACATCACGGCCGATTATTGTGGTATGGAAATATTGAATATTAAAAACCCTGCAGGTATCAAATCCGTGGGATGGTGGAATCCGTATGGTTGTCCACGTAATAATTGGTTCAGCAGCCCGGTGCATGCCAATGAAATTGCGTATAACAAAGATTGTAAACTCGTTTTCATTTCTACGGGAAAAAGCGATTTGGATGTTATCAATGTCGCCAACCCTGTTTACCCCGTTCTTTGTAAAGAATTTGGTGGTGCCGGAAACAAAATGGGCACGTGGGGTGTAAGCATTTATAAAGAACAGGCCTTTTTATCGTATACCTGTTCTGTTATTCCTTTTTCTTCAAACTGGACCGGTGTCAGGATTTTAACCTACGGGAACTGTAAATAATTATTTTTTTATCTTCTCTTCTAATAGCTCCTCATAAACCGGGCTTTCAGTTTTAGCAATCCGGTCCCACCAGGTAAAGTATAACCCAAAATTGTATTTGTATTGTTTATGATGCAAAGCATGATGGGTAGCTCCAATTATGGATTTACCCGGAAAATTCCTGGAAAACCATTTGGGGTATATTTCAATATCCAGATGGTTGATTACACTGCTTACCGACATAATGATCAGCAGAATCACCAGTACATATAAATTCACAGGCAGGAAAAGCAGTATAAGCGGTAAAAAAATGGCCTGTATCAATCCTTCCAGCGGATGAAAAGAAAAAGCCGTCCAGGGAGAAGCAATATGGCTGTCGTGATGCCACTTGTGAACAATTCTGAAAACTTTGGGAATATGCATCCACCGGTGCAGCCAGTAGTAATACGTTTCCTGCAAAGCGAGTGCGAGAATCAGACTTACCGGAAGCCACCATAACGGGTATGCATGAATATCCTCATAGAGTTTGGTGTACCCTTTTTGCCACAATAACAATAAAACGGCCCCTGAAATACCAAATAAAACAGCCGTGATATTACTCCGGACGATTTCTTTTTTAAACTGGCCGGCCGGGTAATCTTTCTGGCTGATCTTTCTGTCTTTCCATTGGTCCTTGTACCAAACATAAAATAAACTGTAAAACAGTCCTGACAATAGAAAATAGCGACCCACAACCACAACATAAATTACTGCTGTAGCAACCAAAAACCATAATGGGTCAGAAACATCAGGAAGCTTTTCCACTATGTACTATTTTATTATTTTATTAGGAATGATAAAGCTAAGGAATGTTGGGACAAAAAATAAAGGCTACCTCAAGTAGCCTTTATTAATGGTGCAGTTGGTTTTGATGCTATTAAGCAAATTCTTCCTTTGATGTCTTACTATAATCGTCAATCAGCTTCCGCTGCAATTCGAACGGAACAGCTTCGTATGACTGGAAATGCATTTTAAATTTTGCCCTGCCCTGGGTTATGGAACGAAGGGAGGAGGAATAACCATCCATTTCTGCGAGGGGTACTTTGGCAATTATTTTTTGAAAATGACCTTCGCTGTCAATGCCCTCAACAATGGCACGACGGCTTTGCAGATCGCCCATGACAGCGCCGGTCAGATCATCCGGGCAAAGTACTTCTACATGATAGATAGGCTCCAGTATCTGCGGGTCGGCCTGCTGAAAAGCCTGGCGAAATGCCTGCAAACCGGCAATCTTAAAAGATATATCGTTGCTGTCAACCGGATGCATTTTCCCGTCATACACACATACCCGGATGTCCCTGGCATATGAGCCGGTCAGTGGCCCATTGTGCATTTTTTCCATGACACCTTTTAGAACGGATGGAAGAAACCGGGCTTCGATGGCACCACCAACAATACAATTATAGAAAACCAATTTCCCGCCCCAATCAAGTTCATGTGTGTCACGACCTCTTACATTCAGATCAACTGGCTCGGGCATACCCTCATACCAGGGCTCTATTCGCAAATACACTTCTCCAAACTGTCCGTTACCACCACTTTGTTTTTTATGTTTGTAACTCGCATCAGCCATTTTACGGATGGTTTCCCGGTATGCAATTTTTGGTTTTACAAATTTGACTTCTAATTTATGCTGATGCTCGATCTTCCATTTGGCAACGGCCAGGTGCATATCTCCCTGGCAATGGATAAGAGTTTGTTTTAATTCAGAAGAAACTTCCACCAGTAAGGTTGGATCTTCTTCCCGCAACTGGTGAAGCGCCTGGGATAGTTTTTCTTCCTCGCCTTTTTTAAGAGTTTCAATCGCCACGGTCATGTTATACGAAGGAAATTCTATCGGTGGCAATTCATGATTTTTGCCTTTCGCGTGCAGCGTATTATTTACATGTGTATTTTTCAGTTTTAAAGTGGCTCCGATATCGCCTGCAACCAGTTCATGTGTGGTGGATCGTTTATTGCCTTCCACTAAAAACAACTGGTTTATTTTTTCAGTAACACCGGTACTTTCGTTCTCAAGTTCCATTCCGACTTTTATGGTGCCTGAATAGACTTTAAAAAAAGACATTTCGCCAACATGCGGTTCCGAAATTGTTTTGTATATGAAAATGCAGGCGGGACCATTGGCATCACAAGTTATTTTTTCACCACTAATCGTAATTTGAGGGGGCATTTCATTTGCACTGGGACATACATTATCAATATAGCCCATCAACCTGCCGCTGCCCATGTTTCTTTCGGCAGACAAACAAAAAAGCGGGAACAGGTCATGATTGATCATGGCCTTCTTCATGCCCATCTTCATTTCATCTTCCATCAACTCCCCTTTATCAAAATAGGATTCCATAAGGCTTTCATCATTACTCGCGATGGCTTCAATCAGTTCTTTATGTAAACCTTCAGCTTTTGCTTTTTCATCTTCCGGAATCGGTAATTTTTCAGGCTTACCACCGCCGCTGCTGAATTTGTACATGATCATCCGAAGCACATCGATAATTTCATGAAAACCGGCACCCGACTGATGCGGGTACTGCACGACTACTACATTGTTCCCAAAATGCGATTTGGCTTCCCGCACCGTTTTATCAAAATCTGCATTATCATCATCCAGTTTATTTACGGCAAAAATCATCGGGGTTTTAAATTTTTCGGTATAGTCCCAGATGATGTCAGTACCTACTTCCACCCCCATCACGGCATTTAAAAGCATAACACCCGTGTCTGCCACTTTTAACGCTGATATCACTTCCCCGACAAAATCATCATACCCCGGTGTATCCAGGATATTGATCTTGTAACCCCTCCATTTTGTATGCAGCAGCTTGCTGAAAATAGAATTACCACGTTCCTGTTCGAGTTCGTGGTAATCTCCTGTTGTGTTTCGTTCCGCGATAGTTCCCCTGCGGTTAATGAGGCCGGCTTCATATATCATACTTTCCGCTAATGTGGTCTTACCAGAGCCGGCATGACCCAGCAAGACAATATTTTTTACATGTGAGGTATCAAATTCAGGCATACAATCTGTTTTTGAGATGACAAAAAATTTAGTCCTTCAATCGTAAAGATGAGGACAGGTCAATGGTGTTTTGTAAGCACAGATTGTTTAAGCCAGGAAAATAATCAGGATAATAGGTAGGTTACTTAAGCCTGCGATTCTTTATACAACCTGTCATTCCATCTACGTATTTTTTAAAAATTCCTTGAACTCATTTCGCAATCCTGTCAATGTTTGTTCCAATGACTGGTACTCTTCCTGCAAACTTTCGTGAAGGCTGAGGCTGTCCTCGTTGGCCGTTCCGTTAAAAGCGGCCAATTCAAAGTTCATTTTACGGTCATGCGCTTTGATGGATTGCTTCAGATCGTGGATGTTGATGAGTTGAATGTGAAACTGGTTGTGGAGATGTTCTACTTCCTGGAGTTGCTCTTTGGAGAGTTGCTGGCTGGCTACTTGTCTGAGCCTTGTTTCGTCCTGTGTGAATTCTTCACGAAAATTACGAAGTTGTTCTCTCCAGCTGTTACACTCCCTGCTAAGCTGTGAGATGTCTACCTGAACCATGGGATTTAAAATTTAGAGGTTAAGAAATTAAAAGAACCTTTCAATTTTCCCTGGGGTAACGGATAATAAATAGGGTGTTTTAGAGGCACAAGTAAGGTAAAAATGTTTTCCAGAAAAACAAACATTTTGACCATGTATTTATAAAAAGAAATTAACAGCCTGGCAATTTTTTGGCAGCCCTGTTTTTCGGCCCGATTAAGCCCTAAATTCAATAACTTTCCTCCCCGGTAATGATCGCACAAAATACCATACAACAGATACTGGGCCGCCTGGACATCATTGATGTTATCGGGGGCTTTGTCAAGCTTAAAAAACGGGGGGCCAATTATCTTGGTCTCTGCCCTTTTCATAACGAAAAAACCCCTTCTTTTACCGTTTCTCCCAGTAAGGAATTATACAAATGTTTTGGTTGTGGCCGTAGTGGCAATACAATCAGTTTCCTAATGGAGCATGAAAAATACAGCTATGTGGATGCCTTGAAATGGCTGGCAACCAAATACGGAATTGAAATCGAAGAAACTTTTCAGAGTGATGAACAGCGGCAGCAGATGCTGGTTGCCGACAGCCTGTATATTGTCAATAGCTTTGCCCAGCAGTTTTTTTCAAAAATGCTTTTAGAGACAGAAGAAGGACGGGATATTGGCCTAAGTTATCTTAAAGAAAGGGGGTTCCGGGAAGATATTATCATAAAATTTCAACTGGGTTATGCGCCTGAACAAAAAGATGCCTTTACCAAAGAAGCCATTGCCCGGCAATTTAATGCTGAAATACTCATAAAAGCTGGTTTGAGTGCCAACCGAAACGACCAGTTAGTTGATAATTACCGGGGCCGTATCATTTTTCCAATACATAATCACAGTGGTAAAGTACTGGGTTTTGGCGCCCGGATATTAAAAAGTAATGACAAAGCCCCCAAGTATATCAATACACCCGAAAATGAGGTTTATCTAAAAAGTAAAATACTATACGGCTCTTATTTCGCGCGTCAGTCTATTGATAAAGCCGATGAATGTTTATTGGTAGAAGGTTATACCGATGTGGTTTCCCTCCACCAGGCAGGTATAGAAAATGTGGTCGCATCCGGCGGAACCTCACTAACGCCTGATCAACTAAGACTGATACGAAAATACACGAATAACCTAACCATTATTTATGACGGTGATGCAGCCGGGGTTAAAGCCGCCCTGCGGGGATTGGACCTGGCACTTGAAGAAGGGTTGAATGTAAAACTGGTCCTCATCCCCGATAAGGAAGATCCGGACAGTTATGTAAACAAAGTCGGGGCCTCTGCATTCAGTGCTTTTATAGAAAAGAATAAAAAAGATTTTATTCTTTTCCAGCTGGAAGTGGCCCTGAAAGATGCCGGCGCTGATTCAGTAAAAAAATCTGCGGTTGTGAACAGCATGGCAGAAACCATTTCGAAGATCAATAAGGTTGAAGACTTTACAAAACAACAGGATTATATAAAACAATGCGCCGAGATTCTCAAGATTGAAGAGGGCGGTTTGCATGCCCTGGTTAATAAATTTATACGGGACAGAATTACTACCCAGGAAAGAAAATTTCCTTTTGAAGAAGCCCGGAAGATTGAGGAAAATGCCAAAACGGCCGAACAAACAAATTTTGATGACGCAACATTCAATCTGTTGTTTAAAGATGAGTTGCAGGAAAGAGAAGTTGCCCGGATATTATTGGAGTATGGGATCAGAAAATGGGATGATACCCGACTGATTGCGGAATATATTTTTGAACAAATGGTTGACGAAAGTCTACTGGATAATGCGGATGTAATCCGTCTGATGGCAGTATTTAAAGAACTATTGCAAAAGAGCCCTGGTACAGTTAACCGGAATTATTTTATTTATCACCCCGATCCAAAACTCAGTGCCTTTGCCGTCTCATTGCTCAACTTCCCCTATGAAGAAAGCGACCATTGGCGGAAAGAATTCCATCAATCCGACGGATATCAAAAAAACCTATTTGAACAGAGTTATGAAGATTTTATCAAAACCATTGGCCGTGACAACGAAGAACAGCTGCTGGGATACCTGAAAATGGAGGAAGACACAACGAATGAAGAAGTGGATTCTGTTGTCAATTACCTGAAACTAAGAAAGATAAAAAGGATGTTGCTGGAGAACCAATTGGATATGGAGAAGCCACACACTCCGGAAGAATACAACATGCTTCATCAAACACATCACCATCTTAAACAAATGGAGATTGATCTGTCAAAAAAAATGGGTGCGGTCATTCTCAGGTAGTTTGCTCCAACAGCATATCACTATAAGAAACTTCCACCAGATCATCGGGCTGTATGCCAAACTCTTTCAGGTAAAAATCACATTGTTCTTTCAATTGCTCCTGAGAATAAGACACCCGAATATTTCCCGCTTCTATTTCCACAAATGAACCAAGACCGGGTACATCATCAATATGAAATTTGACATTAGCGATATGATAAATTTCCCTCTTTTTTCTGACCACTACTTTTATTCCAATTGATTTTGTCAGCGCTTCCTTTAATCCTTTGGCATCTTCAATAGCAATCAGGTTAAAATGGGAGTTCTTCGGACCAGCCTGGTTGGTTCTTTCGTAATAAATAAGATTGTTTTCTATTATGCCCTCCCGGAGTTTCAACCGGCCCTGCGGCACATTGAAATAAGTATCCGTTTGTTCATCCTGTCCTGTAAATGTGGCACCTTTCGACTTTAAAAAAGCACGGACCAAAGAGGCATCGGGGCACTTCGCCTTAATTTCTACATTCAAAAAAGTCATAAAAAAAGTTTGTTGCTTTCACAACAAACCTAAAATATTTTAATAATAACTGGTCTCTTATTCTGCCATGGCCGTGGCTTCTCTTTTGCGGCTAAGGGCCACTTCGCCACATCGTGTATTTTCGTCACCTTTTACAAAACGCATGGCACTCCATACATGGTCAAGTTCCACCCTTTCAATACTTTCGTAACCATCATTGGTAAGCCGGTTCCAGCTGCGGTCACGGTTTAAATCCGTAACGATTTTAGAGGTTATTTTGGGGTAAGCTACCCAGAATTTAGAACCGTCTTTAAGAGAGGGCATCACATCTTTCAGAATGCCATTCAACTGATTTTCGCTAACGGCAAATACCAATGCAAAGTCAATTTTCCGTGTTTTTAACAGCGGCGTCATGTTTTTGCAGAAAGATAATTTGCTGAATTGTTTCTCGATGGAAGAGGGCAAACCCTGAATTAAAAGATTCTTTTCGTCTGCCAGTTGTAACTTTTCAAAAACAGTTTGTGACATACTTTTAAGATGTTTTAAAGGTTTCTGACAAATAGCCGGGTTCGTACAATGAAAAAACAGGGTTCTCAGGGAGGGATTGCAAAGGTAATGGAAAATACCGGTTAATGAAAGGATTAAGGATATTAATATCCCTTTCAGCACCTCTTTGTAAGGGATAAAGCCTGAAAATCTAATTATTTCCCAGGGGCTTATAGTATTGCATGGCTTCTGGCATAAATTTCTGTAATTGGTCAATTCGACGGCCTTCAGTGGGGTGCGTACTTAAAAATTCAGGTGGTTTCTGGCCATTTGCAGCCTTTTCCATTCTTTCCCAAAGACCAATGGCTTCCTGGGGATTATAGCCTGCCATAGCCGTCCAGATCAACCCATAATGGTCTGCTTCGAGTTCGTGTTTTCGGGAAAAAGGCAGCATGACACCCACCGTAGAACCCACTCCATAGGCAGTCATAAAAAGATTCTGGGTTTCGGCCGGTTTATTGGCAACAGCAACCGATAAGGCCACCCCGCCCAATTGCTGCAAAATACCCTGGCTCATGCGCTGGTTTCCGTGTTGCAATAAGGCATGAGATACTTCGTGCCCCATTACAGCTGCCAGGGCAGCTTCATTCTGACTAATGGGGAGTATACCCGTATACACAACTATTTTACCCCCGGGCATACACCAGGCATTTACGGCTTTATCATCTACCAGATTATATTCCCAATTAAATCCTTCAAGTTTATCTGTCATTCCTTTTTCAGCATAATAACTGTTAACTGCTTTTGTGATGCGTTGACCTACCCGTATCACCATTTCAGCATCCCTATTATAAGTGGATCCTACTACTTTATTTGTAGAAAGGAATTTCTGATATTCTCCGGTTGCCATTTTCTGAAGTTCGGACTCGGGGAGCAAGGTCAATTGTTGTTTACCTGTCAGAACATTTTGTGAACAGGCCATCAATAAAAATGATAAAACAAAAACGGAGGTTATTCTTTTTAGCATTTTATGGATTTTTTATAAAGACGTTAAATCATAATACCAGGTTGGTAAATGAAAAAAATATTTTAATACGGGAGGGTACTCTTTACCCCCTATTCCACCGGATGAGCAGATGCATTACGACGCTGCTGACGGCGGCGGTCGCGGTTTTTCAGGATGGGGACTTTGCTTTCGCTGCCATTAAATATTCGGCTGATGTTCTTCTGGTGGGTCAATAATACCATCAACGCTACCGCTATTGCAAAAATACGGTAAGCCGGATTGTCGACATTAAAAATAACCAGGATGAAAATGGGAAAAGCTATACTCGCAAGAATTGAACTTAAAGAAACAAAGCGGGTAAGATAAAGCACTGCAATAAAAATGCCCACACAACTTAAAGCCGTCCAGGGAGAAATGCCCAAAACAAGTCCAAATAAAGTTGCCACCCCTTTACCGCCCCGAAAGTCGGCCCATATCGGAAAAATGTGACCCACCACGGCAGCTAAACCCAAACCCGTCTGAAGATTCTGAAGATTGATCTCACTGTCTGCATAGGCAGGTAATAAAAGTGCAAGTTTTACAGCCACAATTCCTTTTATCATGTCTGTAACCATTACGATGGTACCCCATTTGGGGCCCAGAACCCGGTAAGTGTTGGTAGCCCCGGCATTACCGCTACCATAATCCCGTATGTCTATGCCAAAAAAGCGCTGGCTAACCCAAACAGAAGTGGGAATGCTGCCAATCAGATATGCAAGAAGAATAAGAAGTAGTTCGTTCATAGAACCCTTTTGGGGGAATGTAAAAATAAGCAAAAAATGAAAGTCATGACATAAATTTAATACAGGGGTAATCGTGTATTAAAGATTAAACCTTAGTGCAATCCATGAGTTTTTGGTGGATTTACCGCTGTAAACAAGAGGATATTTACCCGCTTCGGTAAGCAAATCGGCTTCATCCGCTTCTAATAAGCCGCTAAGTAAAAGAATACCATCCGGGGCTAACTGATTTACCAATGATGAAAAATTATCCAGTATCACATTCTTGTTAATATTAGCCAGGATTATGTCAAATTTAGTTTCCTCCGGAATGCGCTCTGTTTTTTTAAATTCAATTTTTGTGCAATTATTTCTTACTGCATTCTCCTTTGAATTAGCTATACTCCAATCATCATTATCAACCGCTATAATTTTTTTGGCTCCTGATTTTTCTGCCAGGATGGCCAGGATTCCCGTACCGGTACCAAAATCAAAAACCAGTGCTCCTTTAAAATCAATCTTTCGCATTTGCTGTATCATCATATACGTGGTGGCATGATGACCCGTACCAAAACTCATTTTCGGTGTAATAACAATTTCGTAATCTACCCCGGTTAGAGGTTCATGAAAATCTGCCCGGATGCCCACATAGTCATCTACCAGAACTGGTTGAAAATTTGATTCCCAAACGGCATTCCAGTTGGTTTCTGCAATATCCGATTTGCTATAAGTCAGGTCATCTTTTGTTGCCAGTGCAACTATTGCCACCTCATCAAAATCCTGCGCGGGGATGAATGCCTTAAGGCTGTTCTCCAGTTCTTCAAATCCGGTAAAGCCCATCTCATTCAATTGGGCAAGCAGCAAATCTGACTGCGCTGCATTTATGTTTTGAAATTCTATCTGGATAAAATTGGGCATGTTTTATTTCTTGTGAAGTAAAAGGGTAGATTCAGCATTCATTAAGATCAACGTATCCGGTGTAAGTCTGATTATTTTCAGGGTATCAGCATATTTCCAGGGAAACGAGGAAGCTTCAAATCCTTTTACGAGCAATGAATCGCCTATTAATTTATAATCTTCCGGAACTGGGGAATCATTTTTAACGATGTACTCATTCCGGGTTATTTTAATATAAGTATCCGAATTGTCAAAATACCATCTGCCCCTGATTTTGACTTTGACTTCATTCGAATCAGAACATCCTGAAAGAAATAATACTATTAAAATGAGAAGCTGTTTCATTTTAAAATTCTTTACAACTAAAAAACCCTGATTGCTCAGGGTTTGGTATTAGTTATTGCCTTGCGGAGGCGATTGTTCCTGCCTGGATTGGCCCTGTCCATCCGGCTTGGGTATCAAAATTTTTCGGGACAATTTGAATTTACCCGATTTTGGATCAGTCCCTATCAGTTTTACTTTCATGACATCACCCTCATGTACGATTCCTTCCAGGGTTTCTAATCTTTTCCAGCTTACCTCACTGATGTGTACCAGCCCTTGTTTACCGGGCATAAACTCCACAAATGCACCAAAAGGCATAATGGATTTTACTGTTGCCTCATATACATCCCCTACCTGTGGCACGGCTACAATTCCCTTGATCCAGGACACCGCTTTATCTACACCTTCTTTTTTAGTTCCAAAAATGCTGATCTCCCCCATATTATTTTTCTCTTCCAGGTTAACCGTAGTTCCAGTTTCCCGCTGTATTTCCTGGATCACTTTTCCACCTGGCCCGATCACGGCACCTATGAATTCTTTATCAATAAACAGTTTTACCATCCGGGGTGCATGCGGCTTCACATCGCTTCTGGCTTCAGCAATAGTCGCATACATCGCATCCAGAATATGCAGGCGTCCTTCTTTAGCCTGTGCCAAAGCTTTGCGCATGACATCCATGCTTAGTCCATCTACTTTTATATCCATCTGGACACCGCAAATACCATCCCGGGTACCGGTAACTTTAAAATCCATATCACCTAAATGATCTTCATCACCGAGGATATCTGTCAGCACTGCAAATTGTCCTTCTTTACTTATCAATCCCATAGCTACTCCGGAAACGTGTTTGGGTATTCCCACGCCTGCATCCATCAATGCCAGTGAACCGGCACAAACCGTTGCCATGGATGAAGAACCATTTGATTCCAGGATATCACTTACCACCCTGACCGTATACGGAAAATCTCCTCCAGGCATCATTTTTTTCAATGATCGCATGGCCAGGTTTCCATGTCCCACTTCTCTGCGGCCAACACCCCGCATCATCTTTACCTCTCCGGTAGAGAATGGTGGAAAATTATAATGTAAATAGAATTTGGAATAGTCTGAAATAGCTGCACTTTCCAATAAAGTTGAATCTAATGGTGTTCCTAAAGTAACTGTTGTAAGAGACTGTGTCTCACCTCTTGTAAACAATGCAGCGCCATGAGGAGAAGGCAATACATCCACTTCCATATTCAGAGGGCGTACTTCATCCAGTTTACGACCATCCAAACGAACTTTATCATTCAGAATCATATCCCGGATAACATAATATTGCAAATCCGCATAATAGGTCTTGGCCCATTTCTTAACATCCTCTGGCAGGCTACCACCTTCTTCCCGTATATATTCTTTTTTCAGGTGCTCCATCAATTCTTCCTGGATGGCCGCAAATTTATCAGAACGCTCATGTTTTGCCAAAGCGCCTTTTGCAACTTCATACACTTTTGCTTTTGCAAAAGCATTTACATTTTCCCGGAGTCCTTCATTATGCAGCGGCTTAGCGTAATCTCTCTTAGCTGTAATTCCCTTTAATCTTCTTAATTCTTCCTGTGCCTTTACTTGTACACGGATAGCTTCATGAGCCACTTCGATCGCAATAATAAGATCTTCCTCCTGGCATTCCTTACCCTCACCTTCCACCATCATGATGTTCTTATCAGTTGCAGCAATGATAAACTCAAAATCAGCTTTCGCTAATTCGCTTCTTGTTGGATTCACTACATAATTTCCTTCCACACGGGCTACCCTAACCTCAGAAATAATTTCCTGGATAGGAATATCAGAAACGGCTAATGCGGCAGATGCAGCCAGGCAGGCAAGCGCATCGGGCATTATTTCAGGATCGCTGGAAATAAGTGTTACCAGCACCTGGACTTCACATAAATAATCTTCAGGAAACAACGGACGAAGCGCACGGTCGATCAAACGGGAAGTAAGAATTTCATAATCATTCAACCGGGCTTCTCTTTTGAAGAAAGACCCTGGAATACGGCCGGCAGATGCAAATTTTTCCTGGTAGTCTACAGACAACGGGAAAAAACTCTGACCTTCTTTAGGTTCTTTATTGGCTACTACCGTGGCCAGCAGGATACAATTTCCCTGGCGGACAGTAACGGATCCATCGGCCTGGCGGGCCAAACGGCCTGTTTCTATGATAACCTCACGGCCATCACTTATAGTAAATTTTGATTGCAAAGGTTGTGAAAGCATACGTTTGAATGTTTGAAGTTTGAGGTTTGAAGTTATCAGCACCCAAACTGTTTAAGATAAATTTATGAAGTTAACTGCACCTGCCAACCGGCAGGCAGGTACCTACTATCATCGTCTGTTGCATCGCACTTTTCATCGTTCTTTAACCTGCTTGCCGGCAGGCAGGTTCTTCTGAGCATTTTTGAAAAATAAGAAAGCCGCTAAAATTCTGATAGTCTAAAAACAGTTATTCCCAACATCTGAAAGACATTGGGAATAGCTTATAGTGAAATTCAATTTTATGATTAAACTTCGGACATTAAGACTCTCCCAAGTCCACCAGCTGGCGGATTAGGGTTTTACTTTCTGATTCCGAGTTTTTCAATTAACTGGCGATAACCGGTCAGGTTATTTTTTTGCAGGTAGTTCAATAAACTTTTACGTTTACCCACCAACTGCATCAGGCCACGGTGCGTTGAAAAATCTTTTTTGTTTTCCTGTAAATGGCTGCTGATCTGGCTGATCCTTTCAGTTAAGAGGGCAATCTGCCCTTCAATAGAACCGGTATTCGTCGCAGTACCGGCAAACGTTGTTAAAACGGAGGCTTTTTTTTCTTTCGTTAATGGCATCTCTTTAATTTTTTTAATTTCATCCTGTTTTTTTCATCTTTATATTAAGGCGGCAAAGGTAAGGTAGATGAGGGTAACAGCAAAGGCTTTTGGTAGTTTTTTTAAGCCAATTTCACCTCATTTCAACTGATTTTCAGGGCATAAGTATAATTTTACCCCATGGACCTATCACAAGACACCAGAAATATCCTTGGTCTGCAATTGCCGACCGACCCCAGATGGGTGAATCTTGCTGAAAAATCGATGGCCGAGATCCTTACAGATCATGCCTGGTGCGAACAAAAAGCAGCGACCACCTGTATATCACTTATTCAGCGGTATAGTGATAAAGAAAAAATGGTGGCTGAACTTTCACCCATCGTAACTGAAGAATGGGGGCATTTCAGGCTGGTACTGGCCGAATTGGAGAAAAGAAACCTGGCACTTGGCAAGCAAAGAAAAGATGAATATGTGAACGCTTTATTGATTTTTCAAAAAAAAGGGGGACATATCAATGACCGTTTCCTTGACCAGATGCTCACCATGGCATTAATAGAAGCCCGGAGTTGTGAGCGTTTTAAAAGGCTAAGCGAAGGACTCAACGACCCATACCTGCAAAAATTTTACCGGCGTTTTATGGAAAGTGAGGCCGGGCATTATACGCTGTTTCTTGAACTTGCTGAAACATATATTGATAAAGAGAAAGTGCGTCGCCGATGGAAAGAATGGCTGGATTATGAAGCCGGTATTATCAGGAACCTGGAGGTACGCGGTGACCGGATACACTAATCTCATATAAATATTCAATATCTGAAACACAAAACTGAATAACTAATTCTGACAATGAAACAAGAATTACCCCGGGAAGTATTAGAGGCTTTTATAAATGATGAACCCGCTGATCCTATGCATGTTCCCGGAGAAACGGTGATAGAAATTGTAGGCGGTGGGTTAATAAATCAAACGTACAAAGTTCAATCTAAGCAACAGCCCGCTTTCATTCTTCAACAAATAAATAAAAATGTTTTCGCGCATCCTGAAGAGGTCCAGGAAAATTATACAAGGATCTGGGAATACGTAGAATTAAAAGATACCGGTTTACGGTTACCAGCTCCTTTATCTTGCGGAGAGAAGGCAACTTTGTTTGTTGACAAACAAGAGCATTACTGGAGAGCTTTCGAATTTATTGATGAAACCCGGATGTTCCACATTGCTGAAACTCCTGAACAGGCTAAAGCTACTGCCATCGCATTCGCGAAATTCACTACGGCATTAGCTGGTTTTAACGTCGGACTTTTAAATAACACCATCACCGGGTTTCATGATGTAAGCCTACGGTTCAGGCAATTTGAAGAGGCCGTTGATGGCGTATCTGCTTCGGAAAGATTATTGAAATCACTACCAATTATTGAAGAACTGAATAAACGGCAGGGCTATCAGCAATTTTATGAAGGTCTGAAAGGATCTGCTGAATATCCCCAACGGGTCATGCACCATGATGCCAAAATAGCCAATGTTCTTTTCAGCAATAAAAACGGTGCCGTGATTTGTCTTGTTGATTTTGATACCGTAATGCCCGGCTATTATTTTTCTGACCTGGGTGATATGATCCGATCGATGGCCAGTGGGGAAAATGAAAACAGCATGGACTTTGACAAGATTAGTATAAGGAAAGAGTTTTATGAAGCCATCCTGACCGGATACAAGGAAATCATGGGTGAACAGCTTACCCCTTCCGAAAAAAAGTATATTCACTATGCCGGTTTGCTGATGATCTACATGCAGGCCCTTCGTTTTTTAACGGACTACCTGGATAATGACCGGTATTATCACATCACCTATCCCGAACAGAATATTGACAGGGCGAAGAACCAGTTGATTTTATTACAAAAACTGGAAGAATTTCTCCTGAAAAATTATCAATTTAAAGTATAGGGCCTTTTGCTTTTAAAATATTATATTTAGGATTGTTTCTGTATGTAAAAATTGTCTGTTTAATTTAGTTATATTATTTTCATAAATACCAAAACCACCTGTCATGAAAAAATTATTTCCTTTAAACTTTTTTTGCCTTTCCTTCCTGCTATTTGCTACTTCATTTTCAACCCCGGTACCTCCCCCGGGTGGTGAAAAAGTAAACGTAACCAGCGACCCGCAAACAGCCCGGATATATGTAAATGGCGTACTGACCGGTACCGGCGCTGTTGTAGTTACCGTAGGAAAGAATGATTGTGTCAGGGTTGAAGTAAAACAGGAAGGTTACATCATGGAGGTCCGGACCTATTGTGACAAAAAAGGAATGACAAAGCCCCCTAATTCCGATTATGTTCAGTTACAGGCAGATGAATCCTACACTTCTTCCGTTCAATCGGATGTGGCAAACAACGAAATTTTATTAAGCGTAAAAAAAGGGAAACCGAGAGAGGAAGCGTGGAAAACTATTGTTCAGACCGTTTTAAGCAAATTTGATGTGTTGGAAAATAATGATGAAAAAACGGGGTATTTAAGAACGGCCTGGGTCGGCGTGAGCTTTGCTAAATCCAATAATACGATCCGGACAAGGGCTATCATCAAACTTTCTTCGGAAGACCCGCTGGCTTTTAAAATTAAATTAGTTTCTGAAGAATCCGGAAGAGCTGGTACGGCCTTTAGTTCTGATGAACAATACAGGGCCTTCGGTCGTATCTTAAAAAAATACGATGGATTTATTGACGAATTAAATACTAAACTGGCCAATTAAATTTCGGTAACACCGTCCCCGGTTGTTGCAGCAAAGACTGCTGCTTCGTAACCTATTAAATTTTTATAATACAGGATAAGCTTTGACGCAAAATCGTCAAAGCTTATTTTTTTTACCAGGGCAATGGCACAGCCGCCAAAACCGGCTCCGGTCATCCGGGCGCCAATACAACCGGGATAGGTTTTACAGAAATCAACAATCGTATCCAATTCCTTTCCGGATACTTCGTATTGTTCTTTCAGGGATTTATGTGAAGCATACAGGAGTTTCCCAAACCAAACCAAATCCCCCTTTTTCAAAGCAACCAGGGCATCTTTCACCCGGGCATTTTCAGTGATTACATGCAAGGCCCTCTTTTCCAGCACCGGGTCGTTGATCCAGTTTTTATTTTGTACAAAATCAGTGATGTCAACTTCACACAGGTTTTGTACATCAATCTTTTGTTTTAGTAATTTCAACACGGATCCGCATTCTGCAAACCGCTCATTGTATTTTGAATCAGCCAGTGTACGTTTCTTATTACTGTTAATAATGGCCAGTACATAATCGCCGGTCTCCAGGGGAAGATATTCGTATGCAAGGGAATCACAATCGAGTAAAATAGCTTTATTCTTTTGTCCCATAGCTACCGCAAAGGGGTCCATGATGCCGCAGTTCACGCCCATGAATTCATTCTCCGATTTTTTTGATAGAATGGCAATATCCTTCCTTGAAATTTTTATATGGAATATTTCACTCAGGGCATAAGCGGTCAGAACTTCAATTGAAGCGGAGGAGGAAAGTCCGGCTCCAACCGGAAGATCGCCGAAAAATAGCATATCCAATCCCGACAGGCCATGCCCTTCCTGGAAAAATTCATTGATGATTCCCAATGGGTAATTGAACCAATCTTTTCCAGATTTAGAATAAGATGTTTGTAAATGCAGATCTGCTTTCTCCGGAAAGTTCAGGCTTTGAAAACGAAATCTTTTTTCAATATTCCGGGAAACGGCAAGATAGGTACCCAATGAAATGGCACAGGGCATCACTTTTCCACCGTTATAATCAATATGCTCCCCGATCAGGTTAACCCGTCCGGGACAAAAGAAAATATGTTCAGGTTCTTTTTGAAAACGATTTCGGAATTCAATGGCCATTTTTTCTTTCATCAGTAATTTGTTTTATTTTCAACTACTATGCCAGTACAACAGCTTCATTGTTTACCTCATTCCCCTGGTGAAGATATTTATTTGTTTACACTGAGCAATTCAAAGGGAACAGAAGTTCTCATTACCAATTTCGGTGCCATCATCACTTCATTTAAGGTAAAAAACAATACGGGTACAGTGAATGATCTTGTACTGGGTTTTGATCAACCCCGGGATTACCTGAATCCGGCTTACCTGCAGCAATATCCCTGGTTTGGCTGTGCCGTAGGCCGTTATGCCAACCGGATAAAAAATGGGGAAATTGTAATTGATGAAAAGAATTATACGCTTTCAAAAAACAGGGGTTCTGATCAGTTACATGGAGGCACAGAAGGATTTGATAAAAAAGTTTGGCAGGTAGTTAGCCAGGGGGATAGCCCCTGCCCTTTCCTGGAATTAAGATACCTGAGCCCGGATGGAGAAGAAGGATTTCCCGGCAACCTGGAAACACTGATACGTTTTGAATTAACTGATGAAGATGAATTAAGTTATGCATACAAAGCCACCTGTGACCAGCCGACAGCCATAAACCTCACCCATCACAGTTATTTTAATTTGAATAATGGAACCAGAACAATTGAAGAACATGAAATAAAAATATATGCATCGCATATACTGGAGCAAGGTGAGAACCTTGTAGCAACAGGAAAAGAATTGCCGGTTGCAGGTACACCCTTTGATTTCAGGGCGTTTCGCGGGATCGGTGAAGGTCTTACTCTTATTGATGAATATGATAAGAGTTTTGTTATTGACAAAAAAGATAGTTTGCTGGTAGCTGAAGCAAGATCAGTTCAATCAGGTATTAATTTACAGGTGTATTCTACTGAGCCGGTGGTGCATTTCTATTCCGGTAAATGGATACCTGTTGTTACGGGGAAGAACGGTAACCTCTATGGACCTCTTTCGGGCTTTTGTTTAGAAACACATAAACACCCCAATGCTGTTAACATTCCGCATTTTCCCAATACTATATTACGGCCGGGAGAAACTTATTATCAAAAAACAAGTTATAAGGTGACTCATATCTGAGAAAAATAAACCACCTCTTCGGTCAGATCCAGGAACGGGTATTTTTGCTGCAACACTTTCGTCTTTTCAAAATTTGACATTAAAAACTGCTGATGTGCTTTTGTGGTTGGTTGAAAAGCCTTGTGCTTCCTGGCTATGACTATTTTTTTAACCTCCTGCATGAGCTGCTGCGTTTGTTCCTCCATACAGTTCTCCGCAAATTTTTCGAGAACAAATTCAGTAGCTGCATAATTGGGATGCACTAAATCAATATCATAAAAACGGTAGTCCCTTAACACATCAATGACCAGCTCATAGGCAGGAAAATAATGCGTTTGTTCAAACCTGCTAACCATTTGATGTACGGATTCGATCAATCTGGCTTTACTGCGGTTATTCTCTACTACCCCATCCCGGATATGCCGCACGGGGCTTACGGTAAAAATGATATTCAGTTTTGGATTAAACTCCAGCAATTGATGCAAACAATCATCGAGCATGGAGCTTATTTCATCAATTTCCAGTAGATGTTTTGTGAACCATTGTGCCGGTGCCCGATGACAGTTAGCAACAGGCTCTCCCACGCTCCCTGATTGGGGAGATTGTGGGGAGTTTAAGCGATAACAAAAAGAAGAACCCAGCGTAATAATAATCCAGTCGGCTTCTTTCAAAAATTCATGAGCTCTTTGCTGGGATGCATTAATGATACGAACCGCCTCTGCTGGATTCATATTTGAAAATCTTGAGTGATGGTTCCAGCTATGCCACACTTCATTTAACAGGAACAGGTCTGCTTCTGCATATTTTTTATTCTGAATATAGGATTCCAGGCTTTTACAAACACTGACCGGATCAAATAATATTCCATTCGGGTTCTGCAAAGTGGAAAATTTCAATTCTTCAAAGGCATTGCCGATGTGTTCCGTAAAACAGGAACCCATTAATAGTATTTTATCCTGGTAAATGATTGGCTTTGCCAGTTTCTTCAAATCTATATTCAGCATCAGATCCATAGCAATTTTCTTAAATAAAGATTTCACCTGCAATACGAAGGCTTTCCACCAGGGCTTCCTTGTTTAATCCATTCAACAGATTGTTTTGTTCAAAATATTCTATCATCATTTCACTGTTCATATTTCCTACGAGTTCATCATCAGCCATCGGACAGCCCCCGATCCCTTTTAATGCCCCGTCGAATCGTTTACATCCTGCTCTTACAGCCGCTTCCAGTTTTTCTTTCCAATTATCGGGTGTTGAATGCAGGTGCACGCCAATTTCTGTTCCGGGCAATGAATCCACAAGGTATTCGGTCATGTCATAGACCTGTTCGGCGGTGGCGACACCCACAGTATCCGCCAGGGAAATAATGCCAATATCCATGGCAACGAGCTGGTTCACCCATTCAAAAACAATTTCTTCAGAAAAGCGGTCACCGTAAGGATTGCCAAATCCCATAGAAATGTAAACAACCAATTGCTTACCGGTTTTGATACAAAGGTTTTGTATCTCTTCCACCCTGCCCAGGGATTGTTCAATAGATGAATTGGTATTGCGTTGTTGAAATGTTTCAGAGACAGAAAAAGGAAAACCGAGATAAGTAATTTCATCAAAAACACTGGCATCCTCTGCCCCCCGCATGTTAGCTACTATGGCAAGTAACTTCGTACTCCGAACCTGCCTGCCGGCAGGCAGGCTCCCTAACTCAAGATTCTTGATAACTTCAGCAGTATCTGCCATCTGCGGAATGGCTTTCGGGGAAACAAAGCTGCCAAAATCAATCGTATCAAACCCAACTTTTAATAATGAATTGATATATGCAATCTTTTTTTCAGTAGGAATAAAAGTCTTCCATCCCTGCATGGCATCACGGGGACATTCGATGAGTTTGAGATTAGTGTGAGGCATAATGCCTGTAAAGATAATAATTGATAAGCTGGTTTAATTCCTCAGACCTTCTACTTTTTCTCTCAATGCATTAAAAAAGCGGTTACGGTCTTTTTCTCCGGTCTTGCTGATAAGGGTGGAGCGGCTCAGCAATGTGTCAAATGAAGTCATTACTTTGGATGAAAACCTTGGGTCGCCTGTAAAGAGATAGTGAAACACACTGTAAGTAATCATTGAAAGACGTTTGTTATCCAGCGATATCACCATCGTGTTATTGCCGAGTATCAATTCGTTTACATAAAACTGTATCGGCGCTTTATAAGATAGATCGTTGGCACCTGGCATAAATTTTACCCCTTTTGCCGCCTGTTGTTCCATATGATCAAGCCAATGATGAAAAGAATTTACGACTGCATCAAAGTCTTCTGCTGATTTAAAATTACCCGCATCCCTGTAAAAGGCCACCTGGTTGATCGTACTGTGAATACTTTCCAGGTTCCATAGTTCAACGGAATGGATCTTATTATGTTCTTCAAGTACCTGCTGACCCAGGGCAAAGCAATCATCATAGGGAAATTCACTTAACGAAAATTTCTTGCTGCTGAGTGCTGGCATGTTATTAATTGTCTTTGACCAGAAAAAAGTTTTGAAAGCTGCCAGTTCAGGGAAGAGATAAAAATACCAGATAGGAGCATCTTTACAGAGATAGAAAATCTCTTTTGTTTTAAAAGAATTAAAATATTTAAACTGCAGCAACATTGCCTTCATATAATCCACAAATTCTCCTGGAGCGCTATTCAATCCTGGAGCATCAAACAGAACAGATTCATTCTGCAACTGAAGCAAAAGATCCAGAGAAAGATGATAACGTTCACAAATTTTTTTCAGCTCCGTAAGTGTAAGGGGTTTCTCCCCCCTGATCCGGCGATACACACTATCGGGACTCAGGTTGAGCAAATCACCCAACTCATCGGCTAAGGAAAGATGTGTAGGCAGATTCTCTTTCAAATGGTTGAAGAGATATTGTTGCAGTTCAACGGCTTCCATTTCTAATGAAAATTACGGAAAATCCGTAAAAAAATGAATTTGTTTACGGATTTCTGCAAATACTATCAAGACTGCAATATATAAAACAGGATTTAAATGATGCTGGGTCTACGACCATTCTTAAATACTGATAAAATGCAGATGTATAAATTTCATAAGCAGATACCCATTTTAATTCATCTAACTCAGATTGTAATTTCATGTTCGAAACCAAATGAACCTGTCATGAAACATTTTATCCTCTTCACATTGTGTTTCCTGCTGTTTGTTTCAACAAGGGCTCAAAAACCAAAGTATATAAACATAGCCATATTTACCACCCAAAATGCCATGCCCTTTGGAAAGTTTGCGGGTATGTTTAAAGAGATTTTTCACCCGGGAATTGAATTCAGTTATGGCAAAACCCTCCATTCCGCTAAAAAACACGACTGGTTTACTGAACTGAATCTTGCCTATTTCTTTCATCGTTTTGTACAGCACGGTATCCCCCTATATCTGAATGCAGGTTACCGGTATAAATTCAACAAGCGCCTTGCCGGTGAAACATCAATTGGCGCAGGTTATATGCATTCTATTCCGGCAACAGCTAAGCTTAAACTGAATGATAACGGAGATTATACAAATGATAAAAAAGCCGGCCGCATGCAGGCCATGGGCACATATACAATAAAATTCAGTTATGTGCTGAGCCACAATTCCGCAAATCCAATCAGCATCTTTACAAGTTACCAGCAGCGGGTGCAGTTCCCCTTTGTAAAATCTTATGTGCCTCTGTTGCCCTATAATAGTCTTTTCATCGGCATCAGCAAACCAATTCATACGAAAAAAATCAAAAAATAAATCAGTATGAAAAAGGTCCTATTCAGCATAGCAATCTTATCCTTGATAGTCTTGTCTTGCAGAAGAGCACAGATTATTGAAACCAGGAGTATCGGGATGAATATCCCCTGGGCTGATAGCAGCAATAATCACCCCAAAAATGCCGCTTACAAAGCATTGCTTGAAAAATACAGGCAGAAAGGTATGCCGGGCATTTCCCTGCTTATAACTGACAACCATGGCACCTGGGTGGGTGCAACCGGTAAAGCTGATATTTCCAATAAAATTGATTTTGTTCCGGGCACCGTGTCAAAAGTTGCCAGCATTACCAAATTATTTATGGGTACCCTTATTTTTAAAATGATGGAAGATTCAGTTAATACCGGGATGGGATACCTGGCGTTGAATAAAAAAATAAGTGACTGGTTACCGGCTAGATTCACGGGTCATTTAGCCAATGGAAATCAAATCACACTCGGGCAATGCCTGAAACATGAAACCGGCATTCCTGACCTGATTGAAGAAGATCGGTTTTATTTAGCTGTATTGAATAACCCGAATAAAAAATGGGAAGCTGAAGAACTGCTTAGCTTTATTTATGATAAAGCGCCCCTTTTTGCTGCCGGCGATACGGCAGTTTACTCAAACACCAATACCGTTTTGGTTACCATGATCATGGAAGCGCAGACGGGTAAAAAACATGTTGATTTACTTAAACAATATATCCTGAATCCGTTGGGACTAACCCATACTTATTATCAACCTCATGATTTACTTCCGAATACAGTAGCCCAGGGTTATTTCGATTTGTACAATAATCACTCTATTGTGAATGTTTCCAATTTAGTGACTGGAAGCGGCAATGGCTATGGCGGTATATACAGCAACTTGTTTGACCTCAACAAATTCGCTGATGCACTACTTATTAAAAGAACTTTGCTCAAGCCCTCTTCCATGAATATCATGCTTACATTCGGCAAACAGGATGATACAAATCTTTATGGTTATGGTATACAAAAATCATTTCTGACCCGTGGGATTGATGCCGGCATTGGACATAAAGGAAGGGATCTTGGTTATACTGCCAACTTATTTTATTTTCCGAATAAAGGCGTATTGCATATTTTCTTTATCAATTACGGTACAGATGCCGAGAGTGAACTAAAAGATGTATTCCGGCAATTCCAGGAAGAATTGGTGACAATTTCATTAAATTAATTATTAAACATTTAACCATGAAAAAATTCTATGGTAATATGGCTGGCATTAACCCTATTCAGTATTAGTTCCTGCACGGTCATGGGTACACTCTACCCGGTTTCTAAAGACAAAAATGATTTTATTTTTAAAAAAGAAATTCTCGGGAAATGGGGCGACCCCAAAGAACCCAATGATTTCTATGTGGCAGATACCGTTGCCGGAAATGAAGGTAAACTCTACCTGTTTCAAGCAGTTTACTCTGACAAAGTGGATAAAAAAGCTGACACAAACTGGTTTAATGCCCACCTGCTGTTGATCGGGAACTCCTATTTTCTGGACTGCTGGCTTAACATGGAAAAGGACCTTTTAGAGAATCACCATGGTCATGAAGACTTTTTGATACCCAGGCATTTTATTATCAGAGTATCATTCCCGGCAGATAACCGTCTGATGATGAATGTCCCCGACCCGGATGAAATTATTAAGTTGGTTGATCAGAAAAAACTTCATCTAACATATGCAACACTGAAAGCTGATGATTATTTATTGCTTGACCAGCCTGCTGTTTTACATAAAGAACTTGCAGCATCCATAAAATATCCGCAGTTATATAAAGAAAGTACTGTTTTACAAAAATTAGAATAACCGTTGTATCATCACCCTGACTTTAAATTAAATTTTTTCAAAATAAAAACAATGATCATGAAAAAAATCATCATGGGCACCATGCTGCTTATAACAGCAAACGCAACTTTCTGCCAGCAAAATAATCCATCTCCGATTTTGACCAAACAGGATTACATGAAAAAAAGCAAACACCAGAAAACAGCGGCCATTTTGCTTTTTGGAGGTGGCTTTTTAATGTCAGCAACAAGCCTCATTATTTTTACCGTTAAAGGATCAGAAGATGTTATAAATATTATTCCAGGAATTATAACCGGTGATCCGGAGCCACAAAATCATTATACCGGCGCAACCATTCTTTTGATAACCGGGGCCACATCAATGCTCTCATCCATACCTTTATTTATTGCTTCCGGCAAAAACAAGGGAAAAAGTATAAGTTTATCACTTAAAAACCAAATAGCCCCACAACTTCAAAAAAACAGTTTTGTTTACAGAACGATCCCCTCTTTAACTATAAAAATAAATTTATGAAAAAAATATTTTTAATTCTTCTTATTGCTGTCAACAGCAAGCAAGTTATCACCAACCTTGCCACCATGTTTCTTCAACTTTGACAAAACAAGATTACCTGCAAAAAAGTAAACATCAGAAAACGGCCGCCTGGATATTAATGGGAGGTGGAGCAACACTCTTATTAACCGGTATAGTAATTCCAAAAGGAGCATTAACTCATTCTGGTTTTTTGGATGATACTTATAAAAATGATGGAATTAAAGATGCTTTTGATTTGACGGGAATTGTTTCTATGTTGGGGAGTATCCCTTTTTTTATCGCTTCATCAAAAAAAAAAAAAAGCCCCTATCTTTCTCGTTTTAAAATGAACCTCTTAAAGTTACAAAAAACAGTTTTGCTTACAGAACGATTCCGCTTTAACTATAAAAATAAATTTATGAAAAAAATAATCATTTTTACCATGTTCCTGATAACAGCAAACGCAACTTTCAGCCAGCCAACCAATGTTTCTTCAACTTTGACAAAACAAGATTACCTGCAAAAAAGTAAACATCAGAAAACGGCTGCCTGGATATTAGTTAGTGGAGGAAGCTTGTGTGCAATGCTTGGAACAATACAATTCAATTTTGCCGGAAGTGATGGTGAAGTAAATAATTCAAACAGTACAGTTTTCCTGGTAACCGGGTTGGCAGCAATCGGTGCCAGCATCCCCTTTTTTATTGCTTCATCATAAAATAAAAAAAGAGCAGCAACTCTATCCTTTAAAATGAACCGATCCAGCAGATTTTAAAAGCAGCTGGGTAAAAATAGTATTCCGTCTTTAGCCTTAAAATTAAATTTATATAAAAAAATATAGCTATAACCGTGAGCCCAGTCGTATTTTATCGTAAAAGCGATTGAAAAAACGGCTCCGCTCCTTTTCACCCACCTTGCTTATTTGTGTGGACTTACTGATCAAGTTTTGCATAGAATTGTACCGGTATGTACAGAATCTTTCGTCCCGGGTAACAATATAATTGATTACGCTATGACTGATAAAGGATATCTTAAGATCATCCACTACAGCCAGGAAACTATTGTCACCCAATATTAAATCATTATGCAAAAGATTATAATCCCCGGCATCGGGTGACGGCTGCTGCCCTATCATAAATTTTTTGCCTAACTCGGCTTGCTTCTCCAGGTGACAGATAAGTTCTTCAACCTTCTCATAAAGAAGAGATACGTCTGAAGGGGAAGAAAACATTTTAGCTTCCCGGTAATATTCAATCTGACGGATCGTACTGTTAATACTTTCAATATTCCATACTTCCGTACAGGGAATCTTATTATATTCCTGCACCACCTTTCTGCCAAGTTCAAATGTTTCCTTGCTCAGGTCACTGATTGCAAATTTAATCCCCCGCATGGCTTCATTTTGCAGTATCGTTTTTTTCCAGAAAAAATATTTAAAGGATGCCAGCTCGGGTATCTGAAAATGTGTAGTGAAAGGGATGTCTTTTGTCAAAAAATAAAGATGCTTGTTTTTAAAAGAATTGAGATAACTGAAATTCTGATAAATGCTCGTAAGCCATTCATCAAATGCAGAATCTGTTGGGTTTGTCAACCTGCCGCTGAAGATAAAGCATCACTTTGCAGGTTCATGAACTGGTCCAGCGATATTTTATACTGCACCGCCAGCTTTTGCATTTCTTCAAGGCTGATAGGCTTTTCTCCGCGGATCCTCCTGTAAGCGCTGTCATTGCTGATGTCCAGGATATCGGCTATAGTATCAACCAGTGCAACATGTTCAGGCAATAACGTTTTGATGTGAAGGAAAAGGGCTACTTGTATACCTGTGGGTTCCATGGAGTTGATTTTGGTAAAAGTTACAGACAGACCCATTAAGTTTAGTAAAAATAATATAACTGCTTAAAGTAAAGGTTTTTTTTGCAAAAATCAATTGACTTTAAACGGTAGCCCCTTCTGCGAATGGTATTTATTACTAAAAACTACCAATACCGCTGATTTATCGATTAGGAATGGGCTTGGGGTGAAAGTAGGTTTGGGTTGTCAATCTGTTTTACAACCAAAAACTTACATCATGAAAAAGATTATCGTTTTTGCGCTGATGCTGATACTATCAGCCACATCGTTCAGTCAGCCTGTTACTAACACAGCTCCTACCGTCAAAACTGATTACCTGAAAAAAAGTGGAGGCCAGACCACTACAGCATGGATGCTCCTGGCTTGTGGTACGGCCGGATTAGCTGGCGCGATGATTGCCGCAGGTAGCTTTAGTATTGATATTCATTTTGGTTCTAGCTCTGACAAGAGCCCTTCCCGGTTGCTGTTGGCGTAATAAGTGGTGCATGTGTTCTGGGTTCTATTCCTTTTTCCTGGCTGCTTCCCGAAACAAAAGAAAGCCCTGAGTTTGTTATTTAAAAAATGAATCGGCGCCACAACTACTGAATGGAAGTTTTGTGAACAAATCTATTCCTTCATTAACCTTAAAAATAAATTTATGAAAAAGTTTATTGTCTTTGCCTTGATGATGATTGTTTCAGCCACATCATTCAGTCAGCCTGTTACTAACACAGTCCCTATCACTAAAACAGATTATCTACAAAAAAGTAAAAATCAAAATACAACTGCCTGGGTTTTGCTTGTCGGTGGAGCAACATTTATTCTGGCTGGAGAATTGATCGGCAATAGCAAAGAATCGACATTTGGTGATGCAGGTACCGGAGTAATCATGGCCGGCTCGAGTACTTTCCATGATAGGTAGTGTCCCTTTTATTTATTGCTTTGGTAAAATAAACGCAAAGCAAGTTCTATGTCTGCATCAATAAGAATAGAAAATCTTGATGTCAAACAGGGGTATAGCATGGTTAGCAACTCCTACCCGGCAGTTGCTTTTAAAATTAACTTCCGGTGAATATTAGTATTTGAACCAGGGATTTCTAAAAATCTTCATCACAAACGAGTCTCCTGAATGGGACTCGTTTTTTTCATACCCGTTGCCGCATTACTTCATACAAAATGATTCCGGTGGCAACCGAAACATTGAGTGATTCAAAATCGCCCTTCATCGGGATCTTTACCTTTTCATCACAAATCTTCATCAACGCAGGATAAATACCCTTGTCTTCACTGCCTATCACAATAGCACAGGGTTCATTAAAATTTACATCTGCAATATTTTTTTCCGCGGTCATCTCACTGGCAAAAACTTTTATGCCATTCAGATGCAATTCATCTACAGCTTTCATCAAACTATTGACACGGCAAACGGCTATTTGTTCCAGCGCTCCTGCTGAAGTCAGCATCGCATCTTCATTCAAGGCCCCTACCCCTTTATCAGGAATAATGATGGCATGTACACCTGTACACAAAGCTGTACGGGCAATACCCCCGATATTCCGGATATCCGTAATGCCATCCAGTATCAGCAACAAGGGCACTTCGCCGTTTTCTGTTACCAATGAAATCACATCCTGCAGGTTTTGATATTGCACTTTGGCAATCTGTGCCACACAGCCCTCATGATTGGTAACATTAAAATTATTCAGCTTGACCGCAGGCACATAATTTATAGGTACGCCATTTTCTAATGCCATTCGCTTTATTTCATTAATATCCTGCCCTAGTGCTTTGGTGTCAATATATATCCTGTCCAGTTGTTGCCCGGATTGAAGAGCCGTAATAACTGCACCCCTTCCTATAACCAGTGTGTTTTTTTTGGGTCTGTGTTGCTGTCTGAAATTTTTCACTTTGCAAATTTAGGTAAACAAAAACCCCGAAAGAATTTACAATCTTTCGGGGTCTAAAGCCCCTCCCGGCGGAGGGGTTTGGGGAGGTCTTATTTAATTCCAAATGCCTTCTTCACTTTCCCCACATAATCTAATTTCTCCCAGGTAAATAATTCCACTTTCTTCGTCACTTTTTTCCCGTCGGGAGAAGTAAATGTTTTTTCAACTATTTCCGGTTTACGTCCCATATGTCCGTAAGCCGCTGTTTCACTGTAAATGGGATTACGCAGTTTCAATCGTTGCTCAATAAAATAAGGACGCATATCAAATACAGATTCCACGATATTGCTGATCTCACCGTCTGATAGTTTCACTTTGGCTGTGCCATAGGTATTTACATTGATACTGGTTGGCTGTGCCACCCCGATAGCATAGGACACCTGCACTAATATCTCACTGCAAAGACCTGCAGCAACCAAATTTTTGGCTATATGTCTTGTTGCATAAGCGGCTGAACGGTCCACCTTGGAAGGATCTTTACCGCTAAAAGCACCGCCACCATGGGCACCTTTGCCACCGTAGGTATCAACGATTATTTTACGTCCGGTTAATCCGGTATCACCATGCGGCCCGCCAATTACAAACTTACCAGTTGGATTTACATGGTATTTGATATCGCTGTTGAACAGCTTTGCATATTTCTTATACTTTGTTTTTATCCGGGGGATAAGAATATTAATAACATCGCTTTTGATCTTTGCCAGCATTTTTGCTTCGGCATCAAAATCATCATGCTGGGTGGAGATAACAATGGCATCAATACGAACCGGTTGATTTTTATCATTGTACTCCAATGTCACCTGGCTTTTGGCATCCGGACGCAGGTAAGGCATTTTGGAATTCTTTTCCCGGCGGATAACGGCTAATTCTATTAACAGGTTATGCGCCAGGTCGAGAGCCAGCGGCATATAATGTTCTGTTTCATTGGTCGCATACCCAAACATCATTCCCTGGTCACCGGCACCCTGCTCTTCTTTTGTCTTCCGGTCAACCCCCTGGTTAATATCGGCAGACTGTTCATGAATAGCAGACAATACACCGCAGGAACTTGCTTCAAACATGTATTCACTTTTGGTATACCCGATCTTACGGATTACACCCCGGGCAATCTCCTGAACGTCGAGGTAGGCTTTTGATTTTACTTCGCCCGCCAATACCACCTGGCCGGTAGTTACCAAAGTTTCGCAGGCCACTTTTGACTGTGCATCAAAGGCCAGAAAATTATCAATCAGTGCATCCGATATCTGGTCAGCTACTTTATCCGGATGACCTTCACTAACGGACTCGGATGTAAATAAATAAGGCATGTAATAAAAATTTTGAGGTGCAAAGATAAGGGTGCGGGCACAATGAAAAAAGCCCACCCGGGTAAGTTGATGGACTTGTAAACATATCTTGATAACTATTGCAGGTATTACAACTTCGAATAGATCAGCCGGAGTCTCATTCGCTGCGTGGGGTGATTACCCCCACCTACTCTTATCCGCCCTTTAACAATAGTGGGATTTACAAAAAATGGAAAGACCTGGTCAGTTCCCGGAGGTATCCCGTACTGTTCATTAATAGTGAACGGCGCAAATAACCTCAGGTCGTATAATGATTGTGTACGCGTAAGTACATGTTGAACATAGCGGGATAGATTAAACTTCCATATTTTGATCTTATTTCCCAATGGATCAATACCGTTTTGAGGAAGACATCCGAAACTACTGAGGTCAAACCCGGAAGGGGTATATTGAAAATCATAGGGCACCGTACGGAATTTGTAGTTTGCCGTAATACTGGGATCCGATGCATCCAGGTATAATAATTCAGGAGTTCTGAAAATGGTATCCAGGGGATGATAGAGTTGCTCAACGATCAACTCTGCCCGGTGAATAAGGCGGTTAGAAAGACCTCCCAGGTCTGGTATCTTGATTGTAGCAAAACTTCCGGGGGAGTTTTGAATATACACCATTGGATCTGGTGTGGGTCCGCCCACAGTGGCCAGAAAAGGAGTACCACTATAATCACGTTGGATATAATTGGCTGCAGCACTCGCTCCAACATCAGAAGCACTTGCCCCATTAAAACCAAAATAAGCGACGGAAGTATCTTTTAGTAAGTTCTTTTCATACCGGTAATAGATCGCCAGCTTTGTGTTAATACTTGGCAGGCTAAAACCCATAACGGCTTCTCCGGTATTCATGGACTGTAATGCAAACCCTTTGAATTTTGTTCTGAAAACAGAATCATTGGAATAAGCGCCGGTATTTCCGACAGAATCATACCCCAGCAGACGGGTACCAAATGAATTATTCAACCGGATTCTCAGTTGGTTATTAGTGGTATCCTTATAGACCTTGACGGAGTCATCCAGGGATTGAGGCGAAAATGTTTTACTGCCCAGGAGATTTGAATAAGTAAAACTGTTCTTCCGAATCAGATAGAATGAATCCCGTTTGAAATCAGAACTTTGGTCAATTTCATAAACATTAACCGTTTGCGGTGTTAGGGTGTCCCCATAGGTATCCACATAGCTCAAAACAAGAACGACAGAATCGATATGCAGGCTGTCGGGGTGTGAATTGGCAAAAGCAAATTTGTAAAAAATCGGTTTTAGTTCCAGGAATAAACGGGCATCTGTTTTTCCGAAAAAGGGATCACTGTTGATCCGGCCAAGGAAAAACTCTTCATTTCTGGACAGGTACTGCGAATCATTAACTAATCCAAAAGTATCATTGAATGCCTGGATGGAAATACTGGTATCAAAAGTGGTTATATTATCAACAGGAGGTATTAGTCCGGCTCCGAGATTGGTTGACTCATTAATTTTTTTGCAGGCTGAAAACAGGATAACAACCGTGGCTATAATTGCACTAAAAGATACTGCCGGGTATTTATACTTCACAAGAAAATATTACTGGGTTATGATTGTGGTTTCGGGAGAATTAACAGGAATATGGTAGCTCCTGAATAATTCATTTCTTATTTGCCCGCAAGGTCGCCATACAGTTGTAAATAGTCTGTTAAATCTCCCTCCGGGTTGAAGGGTAACGTCTTCTTACCCCGCACTTTAGTAAACTCTTCCACCAGTTTTTTCTCCACCTTTTCCGCACCAAAAGTGATGGCATCAGCAAAGGTGGCGCCACCACGGAACATAGCCGTATTGGTACCTTCTTTAAAAACTTCCAGGTCTTTCTCTTTTAAAGAGGCATGAATAAGTGCTTTCTTAATAAAACCACTACCCAATTTTTCTTTAAATGTGTTCTGTCCGATCGTATAAACAATTTTGCTATGCGCAAATACCGGCTCTTTTTTATATAATGTCTTTAAATAAGCAGGGATCAAACCCGTCATCCAGCCGCTGCAATGAATGATATCGGGGGGCCAGCCAAATTTCTTCACGGTTTCCAGAGCTCCTTTACAGAAAAAAACCGTACGCAGGTCATTATCATCAAACCATTTTTCATTTTCATCATGAAAAATAAATTTGCGCTTAAAAAGGTCTTCATTTTCCAGAAAATAAACCTGTAGCCGGGCACTGGGCAGGGATGCTACTTTTATCTGCAAGGGCATATCATCATTATCCACAGAAACATTGATACCCGAAAGTCTGACTACTTCATGAAGACGGTGACGGCGTTCATTAATGCTGCCAAAACGGGGCATGATACAACGGACCTCAAAATTATTATCATTGGCCTTGATCGCTAATTTGTTCACGATCTCTGAAAATTCGGTCAGCTCCAGGTAGGGCGACATCTCGTTCGCGATAAATAAAATTCTTTTCTTTGCAGTCATGGGCATCCCGTTTATTTTATTTCCCTTTTGTAAAAGGTGGCAAAGGTAGCTATTTTACGCTTAATTTAAAGGTTTATCATGGATCCGGCTATTAAATCCTGAACGTATGATCTTATTTAAAAAGATAACCGATCTTCATAAATGGCTTGATGTTCAACATAAAAAAGGGCATCGCATGGGCTTTGTACCCACCATGGGTGCCTTACATTACGGGCATATTTCACTCATCGAAGCATCCAAAAAGGAAAACAGCTTTACTGTCTGCAGCCTTTTTATCAACCCCGCCCAGTTTAATGACCCAAACGATTTTACTAAATACCCGGTCACCCTCGAAAACGATATCATGATGCTGGAAGCTGCGGGCAACGATGTTTTGTTCCTTCCTTCTGTAAAAGAAATTTATCCCGGGGATAAGGCTACAAATATTCATACGAATTATGAACTGGGCTATCTCGAAACAGTGCTTGAAGGCAAATTTCGTCCGGGCCATTTCCAGGGTGTTTGCAGGGTGGTTCAACGTTTGTTGGAAATTGTTCAACCGGATAATTTATACCTCGGTCAAAAAGATTACCAGCAATGTATGGTCATATCCAGGCTTGTTGAAATACTGAATTTTGACAGGAAAATTAACGTTCATATCTGTCCTACGGTCCGTGAAACTGATGGGCTGGCCATGAGCAGCCGGAATTTAAGATTAAACAAAGAAGAAAGGAAAAGGGCTACTGAAATTTATCGCTGTCTCTGTATGATAAAAGGAAATCTGCATCAGCAGGACTTAGCCATCATCAGAAAAGAGGCACAAACGCATCTTGAAAAAGCAGGTTTTAAAATTGATTATGTTGAAATAGCGGATGCCGGGAATCTTTTCCCGGTTACAATATGGAATGGAAAGAGTCAACTGGTGGCTTTGATTGCAGTATTCTTGAATGAGGTACGATTAATTGACAATATGTTGCTGAATCAGTAATTCCAATTGACTTAATTGATTATTTTCGGCTTCTGTGAATAAACGCCTTCGTACCATACTTCAATACACATTTTTCCTGGGGCTTGGCATATTCCTGGTTTGGTGGTCCATTAAGGATTTAACGACAAATGATACATCACAAATAAAAAAAGCATTAAAAAATGCCCGGTACTGGCTGATCATTCCTGTATTTGGCATTTTATTTTTAAGTCATTTCATCCGGGCACTCCGCTGGAGGTTGCTGATTGAACCCCTGGGTTATGTGCCTTCCAAAGCCAATACGTTTTTTGCCGTTTTGATAGGCTACCTCGCAAACCAGGCTGTACCACGGTTGGGCGAAGTGCTGAAATGTACGGTACTGGCCCGTTATGAAAAAATACCTGCCGACAAATTAATAGGTACTATCATACTGGAACGCCTGATCGACGCAATTACCCTATTGATGATATTTGGTATCACCCTGATTATTCAACCAGATCTTTATTCCCAGATCATGGATGCTTTCTTTAATTCATCCAAACATACGGAAGAAAAGAAAATAGCGAAATGGGTAATTGGTCTTATTTTCCTGGGTATCATTATTACGATTTTAGGTATCTGGATGATAGTTAATAAAAAGAATTTAAAAGACCTGGGGCTTCTCCTGAAAAAAATAGCAAAAAGTATCATCCAGGGAGTCAGTGCCATTCAGCACCTGAAAAAAAGAAAGTTGTTTATTTTTTTCACCCTTGTTTTGTGGACGCTTTACCTATCCGGTGGCTATCTTGGGTTCAGGGCATTGCAGGAAACCTCCTCCTATGGAATAAAAGAAGCATTCACGGTATTGTCTGCCGGCAGCATCGGGATGATTGTTACGCCCGGTGGCATTGGCGCTTATGCTTATATGATTCAAAAAACAATGCAATTGTATGGTCTCAATGAGGGTATTGCCCTCGCATTTGGATGGATATTATGGATCGCCACAACAGCGGTTATTCTTATCGGCGGTTTATTTAGTTTTGTGGCTATCCCCTATTATAATAAAAAAAGACTTCGTGAAAATAGCTGACCAAATCCTGCAAAAAATTTATACGCCTGACCAACTGGTTCAGCAAGCAGCACAATGGCGCTTGGGCGGCAAAAAAATTGCATTTACGAACGGCGTTTTTGATATCCTGCACCCCGGTCATATTTTCTCATTGTCGCAGGCAGCGAAAGAAGCGGATTATTTAATTGTTGGATTAAATGCAGATGCATCTGTCAAGAGACTTAAAGGTGATACACGTCCTGTTAACAACCAGGAATCAAGAGCCCTTGTACTCGCTTCCTTATTAATGGTAGACGCGGTCGTACTGTTTGAAAAAGATACGCCGCTTGAATTAATTAAGGCCCTGATGCCCGATGTTCTTATCAAAGGTGGAGACTATTCTGTCGAACAAATTGCCGGGGCCCGGGAGGTTATTGCACACGGTGGACGGGTAGTTATAAACCCCCTGCTTAACGGGTTTTCCACGACGGCGATAATTGAAAAATCAAAAAGCAGCTAACGGGATTTCACCAAATCATTTTCATTTTCCCCGCAGCCTGTTTATTAATTTTATACCTGATCTGAAATAAATAATTACTATGGCTCACAATGACAAACGAAAAACAATTGCCCGCGATATCAGCTGGCTTTCGTTTAATGCAAGAGTTTTGCAGGAAGCGGCTGACCCCACGGTACCATTGCGGGAACGCATTAAATTTCTGGGTATTTTTTCCAATAATATGGATGAATTCTTCCGGGTTAGGGTAGCTACCCTGCGGCGTATGATCCAATTTGGCAATAAAGCCAATATGCACCTGGAGAATAATCCCCAGCAGATCATAGATGAAATACAAATGACGGTGCTGAACCAGCAGGGGGAGTTTAACCGGATATGGGATGAGGTTTCCAAAGAGCTGAATGAACAAAAAATTTTTTTACGGACCGAAAAAGAATTGAATGCGGAACAGCAAAATTTTGTCCGGAATTATTTTGAAGAAGATGTGAGCTCGGATGTGATACCGCTGATGATTGAGAATATCCCGGTATTCCCGATGTTACGCGATAAATCCATTTACCTGGCTGTGGTGATGTGGAAAAAAGAAAGTGCCCTGAAAAAAAAATATGCCCTGATTGAAATTCCGAGCAGAACATTAGGCCGGTTCACCATCCTCCCATCCAAACCGGAAGAAAGTCATATCATCCTGCTGGAAGATATTATCCGATTCAACCTGCCGGATATTTTTTCTTATTTTGGATATGACCAGTATCAATCACATATTTTTAAAGTAACCCGCGATGCGGAAATTGATATTGATGAGGATATATCCACCAACATTATTCAAAAATTAGAAAAAGGAATAAAAAACCGGAGAAAAGGAAAGCCGGTTCGTTTTGTATATGACCGTGAAATGGACCCCGGTCTGCTGGAATACCTGATCCGGCGGCTCAATCTATCCAAAAGGGATAACCTGATACCCGGAGGACGCATTCACAACTTCCGGCACTTTATGGATTTTCCTGAAGAGGTTTTTAAAGAAAAAAGAAACCGGAAAAAACCTTTTGACCACCCTTTACTTACGGTGCGCCGGGTTACCGATGTGATCCTGGAAAAAGATGTGATGCTTCATTTCCCGTATCATTCTTTTTTGCCCCTGATAGATTTAATACGTGAAGCGGCCTTTGATCCCGAAGTTTCCAGTATCAAGATCACTTGTTACCGGCTTGCACAGCAATCCAAAATTATCAATGCACTCATCAACGCAGTGCGGAACGGAAAAGAAGTAACCGTAATGCTGGAACTCCGGGCACGATTTGAGGAAGAAGCCAATATTGAATGGAAAAACAGGCTCGAGGAAGAAGGGGCTAAAGTGCTGATCGAGATCCCGAACATGAAAGTGCATTCTAAGATTTGTGTGATTAAAAAAAGAACACGGGACAATAACTTTATCCTGTATGGTTTTGTAAGCACCGGTAACCTGAATGAAAGAACTTCCAAAGTATATGCCGATCATTGCCTGCTGACGTCCAATCAAAAGATCATGGCGGATGTAAACCGGATGTTCAATTACCTCGAACAACCAAAGACCGGCATCAATTTTCTACGGGACTGCAAAGTGATAATTCCGAGCCCGGTTTTTGTTAAGAAAGAGATGCTAAAACTTATTGATGAAGAAATCAAACAGGCACGAAAAAAGAAACCGGCAGGTATTACGCTAAAAATGAATTCACTCAGTGATGAAGAGATGATTCAGAAATTATATGATGCCGCCCGGGCAGGTGTCCAGATCAAATTAATTATCCGCGGTGTATTCTGTATGTTCTCCGAGAATAAGAAATATGAAAAACCCGTACGGGCGATCAGTATTGTTGATGAATACCTGGAACATGCAAGAGTCTGGGTATTTCACAACAGGGGGAAAGAGAAAGTTTATATATCTTCGGCCGACTGGATGAGACGAAACCTGGAACACCGGATCGAAGCCACTTGTCCAATCTGGCATGATGAATTAAAACAGGAATTAAAAGATATTCTTGACATCCAGTTGCAGGATAATGTAAAAGCCCGGTGGCTGGATAATGAACTGAGCAACGATTATGTAAGAACAACAAAAAAGAAAATCCGATCACAGGTGGAAACCTATAACTACCTGCACAAAAAAACACAGATACAACGTGAGACTGGCAGCCATTGATATTGGAAGTAATGCAGCAAGATTATTAATAACAGATGTAATTTCCGGCCCGCAGGGTGTCCCCGATTTTATTAAAACCGTATTGGTCCGCGTACCCCTGCGTTTAGGATTTGATGTGTTTGATAAAGGGGAAATATCAGCTTCAAAAGTTGAAAAGATCATCAAGACCATTAAATCCTACAAGCTTCTGCTCGATGTTTATGAGGTAAAGCACCTGAAAGCCTGTGCCACTTCAGCCATGCGGGATGCTACCAATGCCGGTGAGATCATAAAAAAAGTTAAAGATGCCACGGGCATCCAGATCGAAGTAATCAGCGGTGACCAGGAAGCCTCTTTCATTTATGAAAATCATATTGCTGATAATATGACCAGCGATGAATCCTACCTGTATATTGATGTGGGTGGCGGCAGCACGGAACTTACGTTCTTCAGTGATGGCAAATTGGTTTCCAAACAATCCTTCAATATCGGCACTATCCGCATATTAAAAAACCAGGTTACCGAAGCCGCCTGGGATGAAATGAAAGAGTTTATTTCCAAAAAAACAAAAGGCTATCATCATGTAACGGCAATCGGATCGGGAGGAAACATCAACAAGATCTTTTCGATTTCCAAAAGAAAGGAAGGGAAAGCATTGTCACTCGATCTGCTTAGGGATTATTATAAAGAATTCAGTAATCTTTCCCTGGCACAACGGATCAGTTTACATAAACTCCGGGAAGACCGGGCAGATGTGATCGTTCCGGCCCTGCTCATTTATATTAATGTAATGCGTTGGGCAGATGCCGAAGAAATCTTCGTACCCAAAATAGGTTTAGCAGACGGGCTGATCCACACTTTATACGAAGAAGTTAAATTGAAAGAAATTGAAATTTGATTTTGTCTACTTTTGATTCTAAATCATCTTCATGTCAGATACTAAAGAGATCAAAAAAGTTACCACCAATACGTTGCAAAAGATGAAAAAAGCGGGTGAAAAAATCACCATGCTTACGGCCTATGATTTTTCTTTTGCAAAAATTATTGACGGCGCCGGCATTGATGTGATCCTGGTTGGTGATTCAGCCTCGAATGTAATGGCCGGGCATGAAACCACCCTGCCCATCACCTTAGACCAGATGATTTATCATGCTTCCTCGGTGATCAGGGGCATTCATCGTTGTTTGGTGGTGGTCGATTTACCATTCGGATCTTACCAGTCCAATTCCGATATCGCCTTAGCCTCTGCCGTCCGCATCATGAAAGAAACAGGTGGCCATTCCATAAAATTAGAAGGTGGTGAAGAAGTGCTGGATAGCGTAAAGAAAATTGTCTCAGCAGGTATTCCGGTGATGGGACATTTAGGATTAACCCCGCAATCCATTTACAAATTCGGAACGTATAATGTACGGGCAAAAGAAGAGGAAGAAGCCAATAAACTGAGGAGAGATGTAAAGTTGCTTGAAGAAGCCGGATGCTTTGCCATCGTTTTGGAAAAAATTCCCGCTGCATTGGCAAAAGAAGTTTCTGAAAGTCTGACCATCCCGACCATTGGTATCGGTGCCGGTGGAAACTGTGATGGCCAGGTGCTGGTCATGCATGATATGCTGGGAATTAATACGGAATTTAAACCGCGTTTTCTCCGGCAATACCTGAATATTCATGAACAGGCAACCACAGCAGTTCAACGCTATATCCACGATGTTAAGGCGAAAGACTTTCCCAATGAAAGTGAACAATACTAAGTCCCGAACCCCGGCCCATTGCGTCGGGGTTTTTGTTTTACCTTTGCCACCTCAATTAAGTACAATATGAATTTTCTTAAAGCGCTCCGGGTAGAATCAACCAATACCGGGGTAAGTACTGGTGCAAAATGGATACAGTCAACCGGCGAAATAATTGACTCCTACTCTCCCGTGGATGGTAAAAAAATCGGGTCTGTTATTTCAGCTGATAAAATAAGTTATGAAGCCGCTATCAAAAAGGCCGAAGAAGCTTTTACAGCCTGGCGGCTGATGCCAGCGCCTAAAAGAGGGGAAATCGTAAGACAGATCGGTGAAGCGCTGAGAGCAAATAAAGAATCTCTCGGCAAACTCGTTTCTTATGAAATGGGAAAAAGCCTGCAGGAAGGTTATGGTGAAGTGCAGGAAATGATTGATATCTGTGATTTTGCAGTGGGTCTGTCGCGGCAACTTCATGGTTTCACTATGCATAGTGAACGCCCGGGTCACCGGATGTATGAACAATATCATCCGCTGGGGATCGTGGGCATTATTTCCGCTTTCAACTTCCCGGTGGCAGTATGGAGCTGGAATGCAATGCTGGCATTGGTTTGCGGTGATGTATGCGTATGGAAACCCTCCGAAAAAACTCCTTTGTGTGGGGTAGCCTGTCAGCATATCATCGCAGATGTGTTTACAAAAAATAATATTCCTGAAGGTGTATGCGGATTAATTATTGGCGGACGTGATGTGGGCGAATGGATGGCGGCTGATACAAGAATACCTTTACTGTCTGCTACAGGCTCTACCCGGATGGGTAAAGCGGTAGGAGCAACCGTAGGTGCCAGATTGGGAAGAGCCTTGCTGGAATTAGGCGGGAACAATGCTATTATCATTTCAAAAGAAGCCGATATAGACATTGCAATTCTCGGTTCTTTATTCGGAACAGTGGGTACGGCGGGTCAGCGTTGCACTTCTACCAGAAGATTGATCATTCAGGATGAGATTTATGAAACCGTAAAAACTAAATTAGTTGGCGCTTATAAACAACTCCGTATTGGCGATCCATTAGACCAGAAAAATCATGTCGGCCCCCTGATTGATAAAGAGGCCGTTCAATTATACCTGGGTTCTATTGAAAAATGTAAAGCGGAAGGCGGAAATTTTATCGTTGAAGGCGGACAACTAACAGGTGCAGGTTATGAAAGTGGCTGTTATGTAAAACCCTGTATTGCGGAAGCACAACCCGGTTACAAAATTGTGCAGCAGGAAACCTTCGCCCCCATCTTATATTTATTAAAGTATAAAACTTTGGACGAAGCCATTGCGATACAAAATGAAGTGCCGCAGGGATTGTCTTCGTCAATAATGACCTTGAATCTGAGAGAGGCAGAACAATTTCTATCTCATGCCGGAAGCGATTGTGGTATTGCCAATGTAAACATCGGAACTTCAGGAGCAGAAATAGGCGGAGCCTTTGGTGGTGAAAAAGAAACCGGGGGAGGTCGGGAAAGTGGTAGTGATGCCTGGAAAGCCTACATGCGCCGGCAGACCAATACGATTAATTTCAGTACTTCCCTCCCATTGGCCCAGGGAATAAAATTTGATGTATAATCACGGTCTGACGGTCTCCGTATGACCAAATTGGATGTTTAATGCCGGTCTGACCAACAACAATAAGATTTTATCAATATCACAATCTTTGTTATCAAAAGAACATATTCCTGGTAAATTCATAATAAAACAACAATAAAAGTTAAACAGGCAACGAATATTCATTGCCGTCCGTCAAAAAAATCATAAAAAGTTCTGAATAACCCGTCTTTATTATGTAAAATGTATGAACGGTAATCAGTATTTTTACCGCTACACCAATTTTGTACTATAAATTCTAACAAATGATTATTTCAATGAAACGTACCTTATTTCTGGCTATTTGTGGATTAATAACTTCCACCGGGTTTGCACAAAAAGATGATGTTCCCAAAGGATGGCACATGATGGATAAAGCTACATCGGGCTATTATGGGCTGAGCGTTGATAAAGCCTATGACTTTGTAAAAACCAAAAAACTTAAAAGTAAAACAGTCATTGTGGCTGTGATAGATTCCGGAATTGACACCACCCATGAAGATCTCCGGGCTATTCTTTGGAAAAATCCAAAAGAAATTCCCGGAAACGGTATTGATGATGACAACAATGGATATGTGGACGATATTTATGGCTGGAACTTTTTCGGTGGCCGGGATGGAAGAAGTGTAGAACAGGATTCATATGAAGCGGCACGGGTTTATCACAACCTGAAATCCAAATATGCCGGAAAGGAAATTAATCCCGCAACACTGTCTGCAGAAGATGCTTTTCAATATGCCATGTGGAAGCGGTCCGAAAAAGAAATTGTCGGTGGCGATTCAAAAACGAGTGGCCTGGAACTTATATTTCTGAAAAGGGCGTATACCAATTGCCTGAAGAGTGACAGCATTCTTCGCAAAGCCCTGGGTAAAGAAAAATATACCGGCAAAGAACTTGGTGATTTTAATCCGACTGAAACCGACATAAAGAAAGCAAAGAACACCTTATATTCTTTAATGTCGGGCAATGATGCCTTGGAATCAACCAACCAGGAATTCCTGGAAGGTTTTGGGGATTATGTAAGTGGTGAAGAGAAAAAAACCGAAGCATCCAGCACCGCCCCGGAAGATTACCGGGGAGATATTGTAAAGGATAATTACAACGATTTTAATGATAAATTTTACGGGAACCCGGATGTAATGGCCAGCAATAAATCTGCGTTACATGGTACACACGTATCCGGAATAATTGCCGCTTCCCGGAAAAATGGGGTTGGCATGGATGGTATTGCCGATAATGTAAAAATTATGATGTTGAGGGCCGTACCGGATGGTGATGAACATGACAAAGATATTGCCCTGGCAATCCGGTATGCTGTGGATAACGGAGCGCAGGTCATTAATATGAGTTTTGGGAAAGGTTTCTCTCCCGAAAAGAAATGGGTGGACGATGCCGTTAAGTATGCAGAAAGTAAAAATGTATTATTGGTCCATGCAGCAGGTAATGATGCAAAAAACATTGATACAACTTTCAACTATCCTACGCCTGTTGACCTGGAAGGAAAAAGACCTTCCAACTGGATCACCGTTGGAGCCAGCGGAGATCCCAAAGCCGGCGGGATCACTGCCAGTTTTTCAAACTATGGGAAAAAAGAAGTAGATGTATTTGCACCGGGTGTAAAAATCTATTCAACGGTTCCCGGTGGTAACACCTATCAGAATTTGCAGGGTACCAGTATGGCTTCTCCTGTTGTTGCTGGTTTAGCTGCATTTCTGTTAGAGTACTATCCGAACCTGAGTGCGGCACAGGTAAAAACGGTGATAGAAAAATCTTCAACCAAACTCACCGAAAAAGTAAAAACACCGGAAACGGGTGAGATGGCATCACTGGGTGACCTTAGCAGAACTGGTGGCCTTGCTAATGCCTATGAAGCGATTAAATTAGCTTCTACTATGAAAGGTGAAAGAAAACCGGTTTTGGTGAAACCCACAACAACCGTTAAACCAAAAAGAAAAGGATAACCCTTTTAATATTTCAACGAAACCCTGGCTTTTAGCCGGGGTTTTGTTTTTTTGCAATTATGAATTATTAAAGGCTAATAAGAAATCTAAAAATCCAGCAGAAGATTTGTTCATCATGAAATTCTCTATTTGAATCAGTCTATTCCCTATTTTAAACTGAACACTTTGCTTTGAACCTTAACGGAAAATGAAAAACCGTAGTTTCGGATTCTGAAAAAAAGGATACCCCAGGCAACTTCTTTTATTTATTTTGCGTTATCTAAATTTTGCAAACTATTACTTCGTTTAAAATAAAATTATGCGGAAAATTTATATTGCCCTGTTAGTGTCCGTTGCCTCTATTTCAACCATTATATCCTGCAGCAAGGATGGCGGTGGAGGCAGTTCAGTTGATTGCAGCACTATTTTGAATAAAGCTTTTGCTGCTGATATCAATCCCATTTTCCAGGCCTCTTGTAATTTAGCCGGATGCCATGCCACCGGCAGTTTTAACGGCCCGGGCGCATTGACAAATTATTCCCAGATTGCCGCAGCAAAAAATTCTATCCGTACAGCTATTTCTTCTGGCAAAATGCCCCAGGGTCTCCCGTTTCCCAATTCACAGAAAAATTCAATCATTTGCTGGATAGACAGCGGCGCTCCCAATAATTAATTGTATTAATCTGCATTCTGTTTAATCCCGTTAACGATCCATAAATCACCAGGTGGTTTCTCTTTCACCCTGTTTACAACCAAGACCTAAAAACCCTAAACTTCTCTATATTTGTGGCTTAACTACCGGTTATGGCCAAACAAATTGAAGATTTTGATGCTAACCTGGCAGGGGAAGATGGCAAGACAGAAGAAACAAAGACCAGTTGGTTCAAACGCATCAAAAAAGGGATCAATACCAAGACCTCAGAGAAAAAAGAAACCCCGGAAGGACTTTGGGTAAAATGCCCTGACTGTAATTTTATCTGCACCGTTACAGAATTACGTGAAAGTTTGTTTGTGTGCCCGCAATGCAGTTTTCACCACCGGATCAACAGCAGCGAGTACTACGAAATACTCTTTGACAATAATACATTTACTGAGCTTTTTGAAAATATCCGGAGCAAGGACTTTCTCGGATTCACTGACCTGAAACCCTATATTAAAAGACTGGAAGAAACCTGGAGTAAAACGGATCTCAAAGACTCGATGCGGGTGGCTGCAGGGAAAGTGAATGATCATGAAATAGTAATTGCCTGTATGGATTTTGAATTTATCGGCGGATCCCTCGGCAGTGTTATGGGAGAAAAATTTTCCAGGGCGGTAGATTATTGCCTCGAACATCAGGTCCCATTTATGGTCATAAGTAAAAGCGGGGGTGCCCGAATGATGGAAAGTGCTTTTTCGCTGATGCAATTAGCCAAGACAAGTGGTAAGCTATCGCAATTAAGTGACGCGAAGATCCCCTATATCTCTTTGTTAACTGACCCCACTTTCGGTGGTATTTCTGCTTCTTTCGGTATGCTGGGAGATCTGAATATTGCAGAACCGGCAGCCCTGATTGGGTTTGCGGGACCCAGGGTTATAAAAGAGACCATCAAAAAAGATCTGCCCGAAGGATTTCAGCGCAGTGAATTTATCCTGGAACATGGTTTTCTTGATTTTATTGTACCCAGGAAAGAGTTAAAGGAAAAACTAGCCACCATACTAACGTTATTAAAGAATTGAGATACAATTTTGTTTAACAGGTAAGAGGTATTTTTGCCTCTTATTTTATTTTATAGATGGCAGAACTAAAAAACCGGCAGGCCTATCATGAATACTTCATTGATGCAAAATATGAGGCGGGTATGGTATTACAGGGAACGGAAGTAAAATCACTCCGGGAAGGCAGGGCCAGCTTTAATGACAGCTATTGCCTGATCCATAAAGGGGAAATCTGGTTGAAATCATTACATATTTCTGAATATTCACATGGAAATGTCAATAACCATGATCCCGTCCGTGACAGAAAACTCCTGCTTAAAAAAAGAGAGCTAAAAAAGATAGAAGAAAAATTAAAAGAAAAAGGATATACGTTAGTTCCCCTTCGTATTTATTTCAATGAAAAAAGATTTGCTAAAATTGAAATCGGCCTTGCCAAAGGAAAAAAATTATACGACAAACGGGAAAGTATCAAACAAAAAGATGTACAAAGGGAAATGAAGCGGTTTCTTAAATAAGACGTTCCGATACCTGGTATCAGCCTGCCGGGAAAATATTTATTTTCAGGTTGAAAATCTGTCTTAACAAATGTATAGGTTGAGTACCGTAAACTAACTGTGTAAAACTTCGTTTCCGGGTGGTATGTTTTTTGCCGATATTACAACTTTATGCGAAAAGCATTACTTATAGGTTTATTAGTTACTTCACTACACGCCCACACACAATCCGTATTTGGTTACTGGTATGGTTTTGCCAATGTAAAAACAAACAGTAGTGCGAACAATTATTTAGTTGAACTAATTCTGCAACCTGAAAAGAATTATGTAAAAGGAATATTAAATTATTATTTTAAAAACATTTACCGGAGCATCCAGGTAAAAGGCAATTATTCACCTGCGACCCGTAAACTCAGTCTCTACGATATCCCGGTAGTATACCATGGATCCATTGACAATTTTGAAGTGGACTGTATCATGAATATGCTGGCGACACTCCGGGTGGCCCAGGCAGGCTCGAACCTGGTTGGTACTTTCAAAGGTCTCCCCGAATACCGGAATGCCTGCCCGGATATTAATTTTAACCTGAAACTTAATGCGGATATCAGCAAAAAAGACTCCGTACTGAAAGCTATCAGTGAATTCAAAGAAAGTTTCCAGGTATGGACACCAACAGTTGCAGACACCCTTATTTCGGTAACGATCACTCCCCGCAAAGTGATCAACTATGTAATTGAAAAGGAATATACTGAAAGGGAAAACGTACTGGTCAATGAAATTGAAGTGGAATCAGATTCCTTACAGGTAGACCTTTATGATAATGGCGAAATAGACGGAGATATTATTTCTTTGTTTTACAATAAACAACTTATACTATTTAATCAAAAACTAACCCATAAATCCATTAAAATAAACCTGAAACTGGATACGGTAAAATCAGAAAATGAACTTTCCATGTTTGCTGAAAATCTTGGATTGATCCCGCCCAATACGGCCCTGATGGTCATTCATGATGGGAAAAAAAGATATGAGATCCGCCTTTCCAGCAGCCTGGAAAAAAATGCAACCATCCGTATAAAGAGAAAGAAGGACCCTATTAAAACTCCCTAATAGCCTGCTTAGCCGAATAACTCCGGTTGGTTTCCTTCTTTAGATTTTACCCATTCCATTTCAGTGGATTTACTATAATCGGCCAGTTTGGTTCCCACGGTTCTATAACCTGTTACTTCAGCTATCCGGGCAATTTTTAATTTCCCTTTTCGTATTTGTGCACCCCTGCCCTGCTGCATGGCCAGCACCGGCTCTTCAGCTGTGGTAACAGCTTCAACATAATTCCCTTCCCCTTCTTTGATAAAAAGGAATTTATTTTTCAGTGTTGTCGTTTCAATTTTAAACCGTTTGGCCATAAATTGTTTTTTCTCCATATCCGCATAGATCGCTGTTACTATTTTTCCGGGGTTGAATTTCTCAATACAGATCACTTTTTCGGAATCCAGTTTCTGGGTCAATTCCTGGTCTGTGATTTCATAATTACCATCACTGTAAACAACTAATATCCTTTCATCCCCTTCAAACATCCCGAGAAATTGCCCCTTTTCATCCGTATTTAACCTGCCAAACTGATCATCGTACCATAATTTCTTTCCGGCAATCGTTGAAACCCCGGCTTCTTTCAGGCGCACGGATTTAATGGGATATTTGGTCACTGTATTTCCCATACTACTCCTTCCTTTAATTTCCAATTCTGCAAAATTAAATTCCAGTTCTTTTTTATGAGCCGCGCAGCCGGGAGTCAGGGTAATTTTTACCAGTTCTGCCTCCCCATTGCGATTCACAGACAGGTAATGCACTTTACTCTTTTCATCACCTTTCGTGAGGTCGTATTCTTTATCCCGGGTTACACCGGTCACATTAAACCGTTTGGCAAAACTTTTTCCGCCTTTTCCATCCGCATAGATCATGTTATAGGTCGTACGTTCATCATTCTTCTGAAATACAGCTGCATGAATAATGTCTTTACCGATAAAAGCTTTATCAGACACTTTGACCACTTTCATAATGCCCCTTTTGGCAAAAACGATAATATCATCCAGGTCTGAACATTCAAATAGCAATTCATCTTTCTTCAACCCGGTTCCGATAAATCCTTCTTCCCGGTTTACATATAACCGGGCATTGGCGATAGCAACACTCTTTGCTTCAATAATTTCAAATTGTTTAATCTCGGTCTTTCTTCCCCGGTCTTTGCCGTATTTCTTCAGCAGGTTCTCAAAATAAGCCACGGCAAAATCCACCAGGTTATTCAAATCATTCTTTACCTGTTTTATCTCCGCTTCCAGACCTTTTATCTGATCATTCAACTCGTCAATATCCAATTTATAAATCCGACGAACCGGCTTTTCAGTCAGTTTGATTATATCTTCCTGTGTAATGGCCCTTTTTAATTGTTTTTTAAAAGGAACAAAAGCTTTATCAATACCGTCCAAAACTTTTTCCCAGGTTTCATGTTTCTTTTCCAGTTCCTTGTATATCTTTTCTTCGAAGAATATTTTCTCTAAAGAAGTGTAATGCCATTTTTCCTGGAGTTCATTTAATTTGATCTTTAGCTCCTGTTCCAGCAGGTCCCTGGTTTTATCAACCGAAAGTTTTAATAATTCCTGCACACCCAGGAATTGTGGTTTGTCTGCAACAATCACACAGGCGTTTGGGGAAATGGATATTTCACAATCCGTGAATTTGTATAATGCATCAATAGTAATATCCGGGGAAATACCCGGGGCCAGGTCAACCTGTATTTCCACTTCAGCGGCCGTATTATCGGTTACCTTTTTGATTTTTATTTTATTCTGTTCGTTGGCCTTTACAATGGATTCCATCAGTTGTGTGGTAGTAACCCCATAAGGCACACTTTTAATGGCCAATGTTTTCTTATCCACTTCTTCAATATGTGCCCTGACTTTCACCTTACCCCCGCGTTTACCCTGGTTGTAATCGGCAACATCGATCATGCCCCCTGTAAGAAAATCTGGATGCAATTCAAATCTTTTTCCCCGCAAATGTTTAATGGCCGCCTCAATAATTTCACAAAAATTATGCGGAAGGATTTTAGTGGAAAGGCCCACAGCGATACCATCAGCCCCTTGTGCCAGCAATAATGGAAACTTCATAGGCAAGGCAACAGGTTCATTTTTCCGGCCATCATAACTCAATTGCCATTCTGTGGTCTTAGCATTAAAAGCCACTTCCAGAGCAAACTTGCTGAGCCTTGCTTCAATATAACGGGCAGCGGCTGCATCATCACCGGTTCTAACATCACCCCAGTTTCCCTGTGTATCTATCAGCAAATCCTTTTGCCCCATATTCACAAGCGCATCACCAATACTGGCATCCCCGTGGGGATGATATTGCATCGCCTGGCCTATAATATTGGCCACTTTGTTGTAACGCCCGTCGTCCATTTCCTTCATGGCATGAAGGATACGGCGTTGCACTGGCTTTAAACCGTCTTCGATAGCCGGAACCGCCCTTTCCAGGATTACATAGGAGGCATAGTCGAGAAACCATGTCTTATACTGACCATGCAGGCCATGATCGTTACTGCTGACCTCGGTTAATTTATTCTTTGCTGCACTCATTTTATAAAGAAATTCATTCTACAAAATCATAAAGGCAATCATTAATAATACAATGTCGTGGTTGGTTAATTATTGTATTTAACCAACTACGGAATTCTCTTCTGAAATAACTTCAACCTGTTTCGCCCCAACCTGCCTCACATCAAAATCTTTCCAACCTTTATTCACATCCCCGGTCACGTCAATTTTTCCCTGGCTTATTAAGACTTTCATCCGCCACATGATAAATACATCTCCAGTCTTGATTTTCATCCGGTGCAATGTGTTGCTCAATACCCGTGTCGCTTTTTGCCATTCCCCCGTAAGATTTTTCAGAATTTCGTTATCATAAAAATTTTCTTCTTTCCCAATAATCTTCTTACCTCCTTCCAGTATCCGCACCAGGGCATTCTCTCCTGAAATTTTTCTCCATTCATCCGGGTCAATTTCAAATTCACTTAATGTAACAGGCCGGGAAAGTTTTTTGGCTTTAATAAATTCTTTTGGTTGTATCTCATTCAGCCAGGAAGGATAGAAAATATGACCCTTCTCATTAATAAAAGGAAGGTTATTAAGATACAGAACCATGATCCTGCCCTGGTATTCCCTGAATTGTGGCATGAGCCAAAAATAGCCTGTCACATCGTGCTGATTCTGCGCCATCCATATCCACAACTCTTCCCCGGGATTTTCATCCAACCTTGCCTTTAGTTGTTTTACCGTTTCCCGGTCATCAAAAGTTCCCACATGGCTATCACCCTGAACTGATCCCTGGAGCAGGGTTCTCCACCACTCCAGCCTGGCCTGCCAGCCTTCTTCCGTATCTAAAGCCTGCAGGGGGCCAACGGCAAAATCATCTTTTATCTGCACAATTTCCCCTGATAAAGTAGCGTCTATCTCAATTACCTGCTTCATCAGTTCCAATTCGCTTTCATTAAAAACTATATGTATCATACTGAATTGATATTTGTAATTGGTTGAATAATATAATAAACGCAGGTTGTATAAAAATTCCGGACAAAAGGAATTGCTTTAATAAGGCTGAATTGTTTTACCGGTTTCCAGCCAAACTTCCATTCATAAATCGGGTTCAGCAAATAATGTCTTACCTGAAAGAATGTATACCCCTCTTTTTTACAGATTCTTTCAAACCGCTCTATGCTGATTCCGGTATCTCTGATTTCCATCAGGGCTTCAACGGGTTCTTTCTTCTTTTTTAATATCCATCGGTACAAGTTCTTTGGCAATAAGTGTATGTATGGCAGCTTCGAAATAGTTGAATGACACATCTGCTGGTGCCCGCCAAAAGGCATATACCAGGGAGGAAAGCCAAAGAAAACTATGCCCCCTGGTTTCAGAAATTTTTTCATCCAGCCAATCAATTTTGCCTGATCATGTATATGCTCTATCACATCTTTTAAAACAATAATGTCAAATAGCCCGTTGAAATCCTTTTCTACATCTACCAAATAAATATCTTTCACGACAAACCGGAGTCTTCCGGCAGCCATATCTTCCGGCAAAAATAACCGGGCATTATCTATCCGGGATGCATCGAGTTCTACCCCCACGCCTGCACATCCTTTATTAATAAATGCTTTCAGCACGCCACCTTCGCCGCAACCAATTTCCAATACCCGCATTCCTTTTTTTACCGGAAATTTTTCTTCGATAAAAGGAATGACATATTTCTCAGCGTTTAAAACCTGGATGTCAAAATATTTTTTTCTATCGGCGTGGAATTCAAACACGTTTCTTAAATACGCTCTACAGGAGCTTCCAACTCCACTTTCAGGTTAGTAATAATAAATTCCTGTCTCTCGGGTGTATTCTTTCCCATATAATATTCCAGCAATTGCTGAATATGTTCACCTTCCTCCACCCGCATGAGTTGTTTCCTCATACCCGTTCCGATAAACTGTCCGAATTCGTCCGGGCTTATTTCACCCAACCCTTTAAACCGGGTTACTTCAGGTTTAGTTCCCAGTCTTTTCATCGCATCCTTTTTCTCAGTTTCGCTGAAACAATAAACCGTTTCCTGCTTATTCCGCACCCGGAACAAGGGCGTTTCCAGCACATATACTTTTTCATGTTTCACCAGGTCAGGAAAAAATTGCAGAAAGAATGTCATTAATAATAAACGAATGTGCATCCCGTCAACATCGGCATCGGTGGCGATCACCACATTATTAAACCGAAGTTCTTCCAATCCCTCTTCAATGTTCAGCGCATGTTGCAGGAGGTTAAACTCTTCATTTTCATATACCACTTTTTTGGTAAGTCCAAAACAGTTCAACGGTTTACCACGGAGACTAAAAACGGCTTGTGTTTCCACATTTCGTGCTTTGGTAATGGATCCGCTGGCGCTATCCCCCTCCGTAATAAACAGGGTGGTTTCTTTTTGTTTAACAACAAACTCATCTTTTCCTTTAGCCGGGGATTCATCATTGAGGTGATACCGGCAGTCACGCAATTTCTTATTATGCAGATTGGCTTTCTTGGCTCTCTCATTTGCAAGTTTACGAATTCCCGAGAGTTCCTTTCGCTCTCTTTCGCTTTGTTCGATCCGTTTTTTTAAACCATCAGCCGTAACGGGGTTCTTATGCAGGAAGTTGTCCAATTCTTTAGCTAAAAAATCTCCCACAAACTGGCGCATACTGGGACCTTCAAAGTCTACATTCAGTGAACCCAACTTTGTTTTTGTCTGCGATTCAAAAACCGGTTCTACCACCCGCACGGAAACGGCCGCAACAATTCCGGTACGTATATCTGATGCGTCATAATCTTTTTTAAAGAAATCGCGGATCGTTTTTACATAGGCCTCCCGGAATGCCTGTTGGTGTGTACCTCCCTGGGTTGTATGTTGTCCATTTACAAAACTGTAAATATCTTCCCCGTATTCGTTGGTATGAGAAATAGCGACTTCGATATCATTGCCCGTGAGATGAATAATCGGATACCGGATCTCATCTTCGTTGGTTTTACGCTGTAATAAATCCAGCAAACCATTTTTACTGATAAAACTTTTCCCATTGAAAATAATCCGCAGCCCTGCATTCAAAAAACAATAATTCCAGATTTGATTTTCTAAGAACTCCGGATGGAATTTGAAATTTTTAAATACCGTTTCATCCGGAATAAACGTAACCAGTGTGCCATTCTCTTCTGTGGTCTTGACCTCTTTATATTCTTTAATTAAAAACCCTTTTTCAAACTCAGCCGTTTTTTCTTTTCCTTCCCGTATGGCTGTTACTTTAAAATAATTGCTTAATGCATTAACTGCTTTTGTACCCACGCCGTTCAACCCCACCGATTTCTGGAAAGCCTTGCTGTCGAATTTAGCCCCGGTATTCACTTTGCTCACTACGTCCACTACCTTTCCCAGCGGTATGCCGCGTCCATAATCCCTTACCGTTACCGTTTTTCCCTCAATATTAAGTTCAATATTTTTCCCATGGCCCATGGCAAATTCATCAATACAATTGTCCATTACCTCCTTCACGAGCACATAGATTCCATCATCGGGGGATGAACCATCGCCCAGTTTACCAATATACATACCCGGTCTCAGGCGGATATGTTCTTTCCAGTCGAGGGATTTTATACTATCCTCGTCATACTTAAAAAGATCGGTCGCTTCTTTTTCTTTTGCCATATTTAGCTATCACCCCTAGTTAATCGCTGGGTGATTCATTTTTAGGTTATCCGCAATTTTCGTTAACCAGCACCAGTTTCCCAGATCATCATCTTTGGGTCGCTGATTCAGGGTATTGCCTGCCGGTAGGCAGGTTCTCTTCCCACTAATAGTGCTCTCCTTATTTCCATACCTTTCACAAAAAACCTCCCAATCGGGAGGCATTGGTCGGTGTTGGGCAAATATAACGAAAGCACACCTGCCTTATGGATTTGGAGTTATTCACAGGTGGGGAAAAATCGTTGGTTAGTTTGATTTTTTACGGGAATTTAAACTTGTTTTTAGTAAATTAATAAACCTTACAAAATACCATCACTAACCAATGTCAAAAGAAAAATAAATACCCATAATAAACTTTCGTGATAACTCAATCTGATGTACAAAATCCCCTAATCTTTCGCCGGCTCCTACTTTAAGAATTCCTTGGCCGATGGCATGGATTCGAAAAGGTGGAGTAATCTGACTGGAATAGTCCTTATAGACATAGTATCGAATCCATAAAGGAATTGATTACTAAGAAATAAAAAATCCAACACTGATACAACGTTTTATAATGAGGGCATAACGTTTTTTGATTTTGCAGTAAAGGATGGTAATTTTAATGCCTTGTTATGGCCCGGGCATTTCAGGGATAAGGCTGTAAGTGTGTTTTGGCTGATTATTTTATCAAATCACCCATTTTACGCCTTTTTGTACTTAAAAATGTGTTCGAATCAATCCTATTAGATTAATCTCCCCTAATTTTGTACTAAACCAATCAAAACCACTCCATATGAATAAGAGTTTGCAATCATTCTTTCTGTTATTGGGTCTTTCAGGCCTTATATTTTTAATTAGTTGTGCTAAGGATCCGGATAATGATGGAGAAGTAACAACTATTCCGGCTATTCCCGTTTTCAAACCAGACATTGTTTTCTATGGTTTATCAAACGCAAACCAGCTTATAAAACTGAATGCAAAAGCACCGGGGACTGTGATTTCGACAACGGCTATTACAGGGTTACCTGTAGGTGAAAAAATAATTGCAATAGATTTTCGTCCTGCAACTGGACAGCTTTATGGATTGGGTGGTGGTCGTATTTATGTAATTAATCATGAAACAGGTACAGCTACTGTTATTGGAACATCTTCTATTGTTCCAGCACTTACTAGTTCATTAGCCGGATTTGATTTTAATCCAACTGCCGACCATATTCGTATAGTTACAGCATCAGGACAAAACTTACGTCTTAACCCGGAAACAGGTACAGTAATTGGTGTTGATCCTGCATTAAATCCTGGTTCACTATCTGTTGCAGGAGCAGCTTATACGAATAGTTTTTCAGGAGCAACAGCAACGACTTTGTATACAGTTGATTTTCTTAATCGGACATTATATAAACAGGATCCACCAAATAGTGGACTGTCAATTATAGTTGCTGGCTTTGCTCCAGCTTCACTGGGCAATGATGGTGGCTTTGATATTTCTCCTGATAATTCAGTAGCCCTTGCCTCATATAATTATGGTGGTGCTGCAGGTCTAATGCAAATTAACCTTACAACTGGTTATGGTACCGATCTCGGTAATCTTAGCTCCCCCATAATCGGCCTGGCAATACCTACAGTCCCGGTTGCCTATTCCATCGAAAATAATAACAACACCAACAATCTTCTTGTATTTAATTTACAGGTACCCGTTGTTCCCATCATCAAATCGATTACCGGTTTGCAGCCCAATGAAAAAATTCTTGGGATTGATATGCGCCCTGTATCCGGACAACTCTATGCCCTGGGAAGCACCAGCAGGCTGTATACCATTAATATGGGTAACGGTGTTGCCACAGCTGTCGGCCCTGTATTCGGAACATTACTTAGCGGAACTCAATTCGGATTTGACTTTAACCCAACCGTTGACCGCATACGCGTGGTTAGCAATACCGGTCAAAATCTTAGACTGGATCCTACAACAGGAGCTGTAGCAGCAGTAGATGTCGCCTTAAACCCGGGTGTTCCCAATGTTTCCTCCGCGGCATATACCAATAATTTTGCAGGTGCTGCAACAACAACGCTCTATGCCATCGACAACTTTACGGGTAAATTATACATACAGAACCCGCCCAATAACGGCACACTGGTTGAAGTTGGAAGCCTGGGAGTAACCATTAGCGGAGATAACGGGTTTGATATCGGAGGTACTTCCGGAAAAGCCTATGCATTTTTCAATACCGGTAGCACAAATAAGATATATACCATTAACCTGACTACAGGTGCGGCTACTGAATTTACAACCATACCAGCCACCACCAGAGCTTTTTGTGTGGGCTTGGGTTTATAAATTAAGACAGGATATTTTAGTATACTGCCCCGGTAGAAACCGGGGCAGTTTTTTTTTCACTCTAAATGGAAATTCACTGTTTTTCTAAAGAAAATTTTCTAACCATCCATTCCAATTTTTCAAAACATATTCAAAATTTTATTCGACAGTTAAATTTTATATAATCGATATAAATTGTTGATAATCAATATTTATTAAAACAATGAAGCAGTGTTAACCATAAGAAATAAGAAATTTCATCATCAAAAACTGCCAATCCCCTAATTTTGAAATATACTACCAACCCATCAGATTCCTTCAATTTTCAACTGTATTGAGAACCTGTTATTCTGAACCAATAGATAATAATCAGGAAACCGGATTAATGAATTAATAAGGAGGAACTTTTATGTATACCTATGACCTGCTTGAAACAAGTTGCTATTACCTGGTAAAGGAAAAAGAAGATTCGGCAATAAACATGATCAAAGTTGCCGTTGAATCAGACCATTGCCTCTTTATCCAGCGTTTTGATAAACCACTTGAAACATGTTGGAAATTAAAGAAAGATACGTTACATGACATCATTGAATGCCTGAGCGATGAGGCGGTGAAAGCATGGCAGCAGGCGCATTACCAGGACAATGAAGATGCCTATTATGAAGAAGACACTGATGAATAGCCGGTAATCTAATTATAAAAAAAGCTGCCTTAATAGCAGCTTTTTTTATATCAAAATATTTCCTTTATAAATAAGTCCCTGTAAAAGTTCCACTGGTAATAGTAATTGTCTGCAAAGCAATATTCTTGGCAGTTCCGGTAAATGTTCCGGTAATTGTCTTGGTTGCTACATTATGGGATGTTACCGTAAACGTCATGGAAGCACCAATTACAGTTGGGTCAGCAGAATAGGTATCCGAGCAGTTAAGTGAAGCCGCCAGATCATAAGAAAATATGGCAAAATTTGCGATCGGCAAACCATTTGTACTATAGGTTTCTCCCGCAGTAATGGTCCCATTGATATCGGAAAGAGCGATTGACAGGTTATCTGATCCTGCTGAATTTGAGCCAAGAAGAACAAAAACAACCGAGGTTCCATTGGGCACTAACTGAGCGTCATCTGTTTGTCCCTGATAAGTTGTGGCCGGTGCATTCGTTACGGTGAATTTCCATTCAATCGGCAACAAAGGTGCATCAACTATTAAAGGAAAGGTACAGGGGGTAGTTCCCGGCATGGGAATATTAAATGTGCCGGCAACAAGGGGTGTCCCGGATCCAATAAGCGTAATAGTCTGAACACCCAATGTTGTAAACGTTCCTGATTTAGAAAAAGTCATTCCATTGGTAGCTGTAGTAACAATATTATAAGGGCCCAAAGCGGTAACGTTTATATCTATGTCAACCGTATTTGAACAATTCAATTGTGAAGTCGCCTCATATAAGCCATCCGGTGTGGCCGTTAAACAATCGGGAGTAAATGCACTACCACCCCCTGTTACAACGATAACAAAACTACAATTGGAAGCACCGACTGTCAAAGGAAAGGTATTGTTACCGCTAACTGTGGGTGTTCCGGTACCTGTCAGTAAAATAGTTTGAGGCCCTAATGCCAGCGTTCCGCTTCCAGAAAAAGTCATACCCCCAACTGCGGGAGCCGTACTAACAGAATAAGGCCCGGCTGTTGTAACATTTACATTTAAGGTTACTGTATTAGACGGAGTTAAAGGTGTCCCAAGCGCATAAGTTCCTGCGATTACAGGTGTAGTACAACTGCCCGGGCTACCAGCCAGTGTAAATACAGCAGGACTTAGAACATTTATAACAAAACTACAGGTGGATGCCCCTACTGTTACTGGAATTGTATTATTTCCCCCAACTGTGGGTGTTCCGGTTCCTGTCAAGACAATTGTTTGAGCACCTGTCGTTAATGATCCGGTTCCTGAAAAAGTCATACCACCCACTGCAGGGGCGGTACTAACATTATACGTTCCAGCAGTTGTAACATTAACATTCAGTGTTACCGTATTAGTTGGAATTAATGGATTTCCGGTTGCATAGGTGCCAGCGATAACAGGTGTTGTACAGGTAGCCGGGGCACCGGCTAACGTAAATACAGCTGGGCCGGAACCAGCAGGTAAAACGGTTACCTGAATATCACAAAAAGATGTATCAAAACTTACTACAAAATTATTAATTCCGGCAGCAAATGGGGTGCCACTGCTTCTTAGAATAACATTGTTTGCTCCAAGTGTTGTAAATGTACCCGTTGTACGAAAAAAATATCCATTTACCGTATCCGTACTTACGAGATAGGTACCGGTCTTGGTAACATTCACCTGAACTGAAATAGTATTGGTGGCTGGTACCAGAGCCGTGCCTGCAACAAAAACACCATTAACAGTCTTGGGAAGGCAATCTCCGGAAACATCATCCTGCAAACTACCAACTGCCGGGGCACTACTACCTTCAATACTCAATTCCTTCTGGCATCCGGCTACAACAATGATGGCAATTGCCAAAAAATAAATACTCTGTTTTTTCATAAAAGGGGAATTACTTTAGCCCTTAAAAATAAGACTATTTTCGTTATCACAGCTCCGTTTCAGGATAAGAACCCTGACGTAAACATCGTAAATATGAAAAACTAAATCCTATTTTTGGAGCAAATTAGATCCAATGAAAAACGTTAATTTCCTGTTTTTATTTTCCTCTTTCCTGGCCTGTAACGGACAGGAATATCCTTCCACTAAAATCGGGCCGGAAGATTTTGAAAAAGCTATTGCCGGCAGTAATATACAATTACTGGATGTCAGGACTTCCGCTGAGTACAAAACCGGACACATCAAAAATGCGTTACAGGCTGACTGGACCAATTCAAAACAGTTTAATGAAAGGATTCAATTTGTCGATAAGGATAAACCCGTTTATATCTACTGTCTTGTTGGCGGCCGCAGTGCTTCCGCTGCTGACTGGATGAGGCAAAATGGATTTAAAACAGTTGTCGAATTACAAGGTGGTATCAACGCCTGGAAAAAGGCAGAAAGACCCCTGGAAGGCAGCAGTAATGAAATTCAAATGACCCTTGAACAATACCTGGCTTCAATCCCAAAAGAAAAAACGACGCTGGTTGATTTTGGTGCTGAATGGTGTCCGCCTTGTGTAAAAATGGCACCCCTGGTAAATGATTTGCAAAACAACAAAAAATTGAATTTTTTGCTGATAAAAATTGATGCTGGTATTCATACTAACCTCATGAAGGCCCTGAATATCGAACCTATTCCCGTTTTTATAATTTATAAAAAGGGAAAAGAAGTGTGGCGAAAAGAAGGCATTGTTAGCCGGGAAGAATTCCTGGCACAATTGAACTAATCCTGTTAAAAAGGGTTTATGAAAAGAAAATCATTCCTGCAAACTTCAGCTGCTGTTATAGGAAGCAGCTTGCTCCCTTCCCTATCTTTTGCCGGGGATAATAGAAAAAAGCCGATTCGCTTTGCCCATCTTACCGATATACATGTTAAACCAGGCCTGGTTCCAGAGGCAGGAATGGCCAAAGCTTTACATCATGCCCAACAACTAAAACCTAAAGTTGATTTTATTATTAATGGAGGCGATTCCATAATGGATTCGCTCGAAGCTGATAAGCAAAAGACTCAAACACAATGGGATCTTTTCAAAAATATTTTACAAAAAGAAAATAGTCTTCCCATATACCATACCATCGGCAACCATGATATCTGGGGCTGGTTCATCAAAGAAAATAAACCGGATAATGACCGGTTATACGGAAAACTATGGGTTCTGGAAACATTGGAAATGAAAACCCGTTATTACAGTTTTACCAGGGGAAACTGGCATATTATTGTTTTAGACAGCACCCAACTTAATCCTGCCGGCGGGTATATAGGTAAACTTGATCCCGTTCAATTGGATTGGCTTCAACAGGAACTTCTGCAGGTCCCGGCTGATATTTTTATTTGTATCGTCTCGCATATCCCTATACTTTCTATCTGTTCCGGTTTATTTTTTGATAAAACAGAATTGAATGGAGACCTGCTTATAAAACGCAACCTCATGCACACTGATTTCCTGGTTTTGAAAAAGCTATTTATAAAATACCCGAACATAAAAGCCTGTATCAGTGGTCATATTCATTTGCAGGACGAAGTGAAATATCTCGGGATAAACTATTATTGTAATGGTGCGGTATCCGGTAACTGGTGGGGTGGCTCCTACCAGGAATTCGCTCCGGCCTATGCCATCATGGAATTATTTGATGATGGTTCTTCCCGCAGAACCATGGTTCCCTATAAATAATTATATTTTTCAATATACCACGTTACATTATGAAAAAACAATATGCCTTTTTGTTCTGTTTTATTTTTTTTAATGTTCTGATTCTTGTTGCTCAGAAACCTTCGATTGAAGTTGTAACGACAGGCACCAAAAGCAGCCTCCGTGGTTTAAGTGTGGTTAACGAAAATGTTGTTTGGGTAAGTGGCAGCAATGGCACTGTGGGAAAATCAAGCAACGGCGGAAAAAACTGGAAATGGATGATCGTTAACGGTTTTGAGAAAACGGAGTTTCGGGATATTGAAGCATTTGATGCCAGTACAGCCCTTATTATGGGTATAGCGGATCCGGCCTATATTTTAAAAACAACGGATGGCGGAGATTCCTGGAGAGTGGTTTATGAAAACAAAACAAAAGGCATGTTTCTGGATGCAATGGATTTTGCGGGTGCACAGTATGGCATGGTGATCGGTGACCCCATTAACGGTAAAATATTTATGGCCGAAACGTTTAATAATGGCGACTCCTGGGTGGAAATGGAACAGACGAACAATAGACTGGTTGCTGATTCCGGTGAAGCTTTTTTTGCGGCCAGTGGAACAAACATCCGTCTATTGAATAATAAACAATTTTTTGCTGTCAGCGGTGGTACTAGATCGAGCTTGATAACCAGACTGTATACTACGCCCCTACCAATAATTCAGGGGAAAGAAACAACGGGTGCCAATTCGATTGACATATATGATAACGGGAATGGGAAAGGAAGTAAACATATGGTTATAACTGGTGGAGATTTTAATGCAAACGCCTCTACCGATTTAAACTGTTTTATGAGTACAGACGGAGGTAAAACATGGGAAGCTCCCAAAATACCACCACATGGTTACCGAAGTTGTGTGGAATATCTATCCAAAGATGATCTGCTGAGTTGTGGATTAAATGGTGTTGATTATTCATTCAATGGCGGCAAGACCTGGCAGTGGATAAGCAAAGAAGGCTTTCATGTATGCAGGATCGCTAAATTCGGTTCAGCTATTTACCTGGCAGGGAATGATGGAAAAATAGGTAAGGTTGTTTGGAAGTAGTTTCAGAACTGAGTTGTTACAGATTATAAATTACTAAGCAATTCGAGTACACTGGGCCGTTTCTTATAATCAGGCTCAAAAAACCGGTAAATAATAGTTGATTCTTTATCAATAATAAATACGGCAGGAACAGGCAGGTATCTTCCGTTGTCTCCATTATTTTTTTCAATATCCAGCCCTGCATTCCTGTAACGGGTGATGGTATTCTCCGGAACTTCAAATTCCACATCGTATGCTTTCATGATCTTCAGCCCTTCGTCATATAATACGGAATAGGCCGCCTTTGTTTTCTCAACAGTTTTAGAAATATTTTCTGGTTTTTCGGGTGAAACAGCCAGCAGGGTGGCCCCTTTGTCAATGATAAACTGCAGAGAGTCCTGCAATCTTGAAAGCTCTTTATTGCAATAAGGACACCATTGACCCCTGTAAAATACCAACACCACTTTTCCTTCTTTCAGCAGATCTTTTAACCTGATTTCTTTACCATTTTGATCCCGGGCTTTAAAATCAGGCGCTTTTGAATCAATAAACAACCCCTCCGGAGCTTGTTGAGCCATAACAAAACTGGTACACAATAGCAACCCAATAGAGAAAATCATTCCTTTCATATCCATAATTTATTTTATCAAAAATATTATTTATTCCCTTTATCTTAAATCAGGTAAATGACGATTAACAGAAGATTATTTTTTCCTTATTTTTGAGCAACCCATGTCCGCGATCCTGATTTTAACCTTTACCTAAAATTCAAATTATGTCAAGCAGCCATTCAGACAAATATTTAACAAAATTACTTTTTGGTTTAAGTGCAGTTATTACCAGCATTTTTGTAATAGTATTCGCCTGCTTTGAAAGAACCAAGAAAGAAGACTGGTATTTCTGGGGACTGGTTGCTTCCATTCTGATGTGTACCGGCCTCCTACTGCTATTGAGTTCTGTTGTACATAAAATAAAATCAGATCTGATAAATAGGCAAAAATCGAGGGAAATGCAAAAAACAAAGGAAAATTGATTTACCCAATATCAACGCCACATACCAAATAAAAAAGTCCGTACTGACAAAGCAGGACAGACTTACTGATTTTCCTCCAAATTAATATTGACTGCTGTTTAATTCCGGTTATTCTCAAGGTTTCTGAAATCCACAGGCACCAACCGGCTTACACCCGGTTCCTGCATGGTCACGCCATATATCACATCCACGGTACTCATCGTCATTTTGTTATGTGTAACAATGATGAACTGCGAATTCTCACTGAACTGCCTTATCATATTCGTGAATTTGCCAACGTTGGCATCATCCAGGGGTGCATCCACCTCATCAAGTATACAAAACGGGGCAGGTTTGATTAAATAAATGGCAAATAATAAGGCTGTTGCGGTCAAAGTTCTTTCACCACCACTTAACTGCGATAAGGAAGCCGGACGTTTGCCCTTTGGCTTCGCAATTACATCTATCCCGGTTTCGGCAATATTTTCCGGGTTCTCCAGTATCAGGTCGCACTGGTCGTCGGCAGTAAATAATGTCTGAAATACTTTATGAAAATTTTCTCTTACAAGATGGAAAGTGTCCAGAAATTTCTGATTGGCCGTTATTTCAACTTCCTCAATAGTTTTCAATAAGCTTTCCTTGGCATTAACAAGGTCATTCCTTTGTTCAACAATAAAATCATACCTCTTTTTCATTTCCGTGAAAGTTTCAATAGCGGTAGGATTAACCTCACCCAGGTTTTCCAACCGTTTTTTCATGCGGTCAGCTTTCTCCTGTAATTCTTCCACAGGCACCTCCCCGGTTCTTGATTCGCCGAGGATCTCTTCCAGGTTAATCCTGAATTCCACATCAAGTCTTTCTTTCATACCGGCTAATTGCAGTTTCAGCTCATTGAGCCTGTCTTTGATAGCCGCCAGCATATGTTCTACCTGTTCTTTATCTTTTACTTTATGACGTATCTCGCTTTCTTTTTCCCCAAGTTGATTCCGGAAATTATAATAGGCCTGGTCCGCCTCATTTAATTTTTGCTCTTCCGCTTCCTTATTTTTCATCAACAAAAACAAACCTTCTTCGGTTTCTTTTAGCATCATTACGGATTGATCAATATTATTCACCGTTTCATTTAACAGTGCCGTATTATTCTCAAGCTGCAGTTTCAGATCGTTCAGTTGGTTACCCTTGAATACTAATTCCTGTTTCAAACTGTTGATCTTGCTTTGTTGTTTCGTAACATTCAGGTTGAACTCATTGTACTGACCGGAGGCTTCGTTGTAATTAACCTCGGTAATTTTATAAACTTCTTCAGCGTCGGCCAATTTAGCGGCATTCGCCTGCAACTGCTGGTTAAAGTCAGCTAATTGATTGCGTACACCTTCCACAGAACTGATCGTTTGCTGGGTCTGTAAATTCAGCTCTTCCAAACGATGAAGGCCATTGGTTTGCATCGCATGAAGATTTTCCAGTTTATTATGCAGTGAGAAAACCTCGTTGGTAAGTTGCTGTATTTCTCTTTCGGTATCCCGGATCGTTGTTTCGCGCAGGTCTTCGTTAAAAGCAATTACCTCATTGTGCCTGGCTTGTATTTCAGATCGGAGCAATTCCACAACGGTGGATTGAATATTTATTTCTTCCTGTAATTTTTCCAGGTTCTTTACCCGGCCGATTTTTTTCCCTTCTATTAACCCCACACTGCCACCCGTAAGAGAATATTTTCCTTTTACATACTTACCGTTCTTTTCAATAACAACAAAACCATTGCTGTTCTGAAGGGCATCTTCGCTGTCGGCAATGAACACATTCGCCAGTAAATGTTCAGCCAATTTCCGGTATTTCTCTTCCACTTCTACCACACTTAATGCAGGTATAGCACCCTGCAATGATGACGTATCATGCATTTCCACAGATGCATCATTCAATTTATTCAATAAAAAGAAATTCGCTTTCCCTTTCTTATTCTCATCCAGCAAATGAACGGCCTGTAATCCTTCTTGCAGATCATTTACGACATAATAGCTCAGGTAAGGTTCCAGGACGTTTTCCAATGCGGTCCTGTATTCTTCATTTACATACAATACATCAGAAAGAATGGGAGAACTGTGATTCCAGTTCGTATTATTATGTAAAAATTTTACAGAATCCGGGTAACCTTCCATCGAATCAATCATGCTCTTTAACAGGTCATGTTCATTCTTTTTGGCATCCAATTTCCTGTTTTCATCAGCCAGGTTATTACGAAGGCCTTCCAATACGGCCTGTGTCTGCAAAATCTGGTCTTTTGTATTTTCCTGGTGATGCTGTAATTGCTCCAGGTCCACCTTCTTTATCCCCAGTTCTTTTTCTTTCAATATCCGGTCATTATCCAGGTGGTGACGCTGTTCTTCACGTTGTTTTCTTTCTTCCTCAATTTGTGCAATAACCCGTTGCAGATTCTGCACGGAGGTATCCGCCACCGCCACTTTTTTTTCAGCATCAAACTGGCTACGCTGGATCTGCTGGAATTCGCTCCGAAGATCATCCAAAGTCCGGCGTTTTTCATCCAGCACATTTCTCTTCGCATCCACTTCAAGTCTCAACTGAGTAAGTTGCTCGATTAAACCCGCTACTATTTTTTCTTCTTCTTCTACCTGCTGGGTGGTAAAGCCTATGCTTTCATTAATACCATTCAGTTGTCCTTCTGCTTTTTGTAAAAAGTCTTTCAGGCTTGTTTCCTTTTCCTTAAGGTGTTCTAATCGCTGCGCTGATAAATTTTTCTCATTCTCTTTACTGCGGACAGACTGCAGCATTTCATTAAAAGCATGCTGCATAGCCTGCAGGGCTTTCTCTTTTTGAATGAACATTAATTTTTCCTGCTCCAGTGCAGCTTCTTCATGAGCTATTTCTGCTTCCAGTTTAATTCTTTTGTCAACTTCCAGTTCCTGCTGCTGATTAAGTTCCTTATAGGTCAGATTGAATCCTTCGAGGGATGCTTTGGCCAGTTCAATACTTATCTCCCGGTAATCCTTTTTAATTTCATGATATTTTTCCGCCTTTTTAGCCTGGCTTTCCAGGGTCTTTAACTGGTTATTGATCTCAAAAAGCAAATCCTCGATACGGGCAAGGTCCTGTTCTGTAGCATCAAGCTTCAGTTTTGCTTCTTTCTTGCGGGTTTTATAAATGGAAATTCCGGCAGCCTGCTCAAGCATTCTGCGACGGCTGTTGTCTTTGTCCTTAATAAGGTCGTCAACCATCCCCAGTTCTATGATGGCATAACTATCGGTGCTGATACCGGTATCCAGGAAAAGGTTCTGGATGTCTTTCAAACGGCATTGTACGTCATTCAACCGGTATTCACTTTCACCGCTTTTATAAAATTTTCTGGTAATGGTGACCGTACTGAATTCCGTAGGAAGAAGATTTTTAGTATTCTCAAAAGTCAGGCTAACTTCAGCAAGACCACTGGCGCTGCGGGTCTTGGAACCATTAAAAACAAGGCTATCAAGGTTCTCACTACGTAAGTGACTGATCTTTTGTTCGCCGATCACCCAGCGGATACTGTCAACAATATTGGATTTCCCGCAGCCATTGGGTCCTACAATGCCGGTTATATTGTCGTCAAAACTCACTACGGTCTTGTCGGCAAAGCTCTTAAAGCCTTTGATTTCTAAGCTTTTTAATCTCACAGAATTAAGTCTTTATTATCTGCGAATTTACATTAAAGAAAGGGAAAAAGGGATATGACTATCAACAGGTTATTCACAAAAAGTTGGTAAATAAATTATCCGATTCCTGTCCGTTGCAGTTATTCCAATAAAAATTCAGAGGCTGATTTTTAACTGGGAAAACATCAATATTTATGATCCTTTCCAATTTAATTTTAGAATTTCAAACCAAATCAGGACCTGTGTAGGATTCTTCGTCTGGCTCAGCATTCCGGCTATGGTGAAAACTTCAGGGGAAAAAGCAATTCTTAACCGACAGACAGTCTGTTTACATTTTTTTGACTTTGTTACTAATAGCTTTATGATTCGGCCTGATAGGCCATTGTTTTTTTAATGAATAAACAGCAATAAAACTAGCTCCGTAATACAAAATAAAGGAGGAATAAAAGACGAACAATAGTATTAATACAAATGAACCGGCTGCGCCATAGATATTTCCGATATTGCTATCAACAAGTAATATCCTTAATAAATATCTTCCGGCAGTAAATAAAATACCGGTCAGAAATCCACCAATCATTGAAGCTTTCCAAACTGGCCTGCCATCTGCCAGGAAATGAAATAGCATACTAAACCAGGCTGCTACAATAATCACACTACCTATCTTGCTCATAATACTTTTAAAATATACTCCTACACCCTGAAAAATGGTTTCGAGATAATTACCAGCTATAATATCAAAGCTTTCAAAGAGCAGGTCTGCAAAAAATAAAATACCGACCAATAGAATGACCGCAAAAGATCTTAACCTGATACTTACTTTAAAAAGGAGACCCGGTCGTTCCTGTATACTGATTTGCCAGAGTTGATTCATGGAATTTTTAATAACGTTGAATAAGGTTGTTGCTACAAAAAAAAGAAAAAGAAATCCTACTACAACCATAAACCAACTATCATTGAAACCACGAATGCTTCTTATCACTAGTCTCACCTGCTCAGCACCATCCTCCCCAAGCGTATTAGAAATATTTTTAATTAATCCCTGTCCCATATTACGTTGCCCTATGAATAAACCGAATAACTGAGCCAGAATAAAAACTATAGGTGGTAAAGCAAACGTGGAGAAAAATGCGGTTGCCCCGGCCATGCGTAATGGGTCATTTCTACGAAACAATACCAGGGAAGGACGGAGACACCTGATCAGGAGTACTAATTCTTTTTCTTTTAATTTGATTCCCGGCATAATTCCGGTAAAGGTAAAAAAATCCTCTGGTCAATGCTTGACTTCGAAAAGAAGCTGGTCCTTTATAAAAGATATCCTTCATTTGAAAATGATCACCCCCCAATATATCACTGATGACCATGGATGCAAAACTTCCGTGGGAGTAAGCTCGTTTTTTGTCAGGAACAGTTGTCTATGACTATCCGAAATCGGGATAAAATCAACTGCACAGGTTTAAACTTGTTATAAAACAAACCATGTTCTGCCGGAAATTCATTCAAATAATTATATTTTTAATAAAATTATGAATCGACCTGTAACAATATTCTTATTATTAATTCTCCTCTCCTGCAACCGTCATATCGCCACGAACAGCAGTAAATGGAAAGTTGCCTGGCAACCCTCCCACCAGACGGATACCGGCAGGGATTTCAGTGAAGCGGCCACCTGTAACGGCATTGTGGAAGCAGCCATGGCGGCAGAACCAGCCTTAAAAGAATATAAAGTCTGGAGTCTTGGCAAAGAAAGCTATCACCACGCCGATTCCGGCAGCAATACCAAAATAGCACATACTACTGCGGTTCTTGATGGCAAAATTTCCGGCTATGCTTATGAACTGAACCAATCCAATAAAAAACATCCGCAGGTATTTATTGCCGTTCATAACAATGGAGGTACCAAACGCCATGCTGTCTGGGGTTATATTCATTTTGGTGATCCCTATGAATCTGCCAACCGGGAATTGGCGGGCCGGTTAGTAAAAGCCATTTGTGCGGTAACCAACCTGGAAAACAGGGGTGTCTTACTCGACAGCACTACCGGCAGAAATGATTACCGATGCAATAAAACCGGCAAACTCAGTTTTTACAGCCTGGATGAGAATATTAATACGGCACCTTACCGGGTACTTCTTGAAATCGGGGACAATGCAGCCAGCCATGATTTTTTACTAAACCCGGCCAATCAAAAAATAATCGGTGAAGCTATTAAGAAAGAATTAGCTGCCTGGATAGCAGAGAAATGAGAAACGTATAAATTTTATTTTTATCTGAAATAAGCGTCACTATATGTACCAATTTAAAAAGCCATGGTTTTTATCTGTTTACTGTTGCTTATTTTTTCATTCGACCAATGCGCAGCCTGTAACAAACAATGCCCCAGAGCAGGATATTTTAAAAATTTATGAAACCCAGTTAAAAGCAGGATATGCAACCAGGAGCATGTCTGATCCCGAAATTGCCAAATACATGGCCAGAAGTAAAGCCGGGATTTCTTCGCTGGATGATTTTGCGGAAGAACTCCAGCGATTATTTCCTGTAACGGTGTCATCAAAAATAGCCATACTCTTTTTTGTTTTTAACAAGGATACCCTATTCCGTTTTTTTATTGTGCCTGGTAAAATTGTGGAACGAAAAGCCATTCCAATCACAAAAGAAAAACTTGAACAACTAAATATTGACATTTACAATTCCTTAAATATTTATACCCTTTCCGCCAACAGAGCCCCGATCGAGAGAGGATTAAACCCTGAAGCAAAAAAGTCCAAACCGGGACTGAGTTTTGAAAAAGCCGTTAAAAACGCAACCCCTATTTTGCTCCCGGATAGTTTTGATGAGCGGTATAAACACCTGATCGTGATTCCAGCTTTTTCTATTGGTGCATTCCCTTTTCAACTGTTACGGCCTTATAAAGACAGTTTATATTTAATTGATAAATGCAGTTTCAGTATTGCCCCCAGTTTGCTTGATCTGATAGCTATACGTAAACGGCTGTTGAAATCAAATCCGGGGCTGGCAAATACAGGCGAGGTTTCGTTTTCACTGGAAAGAGTGCTTTTTGTTTCTAACCCGGCCTATCCCACCAATACAAATTATATTTTTCCCGACCTGCCTGGTGCAAAAATAGAAATTACCGGAAGCCTGCCCTTCGCCAAAGATTATGTTTTGCTGGAAGGGGTTGATGCCACTAAGACCAATGTACTCAGCCATATCAGGAGTTGTGACGTAGCTTATTTTGCCACGCATGGTATTTCCAGTGAGGAAAATCCAAAGGATAATAATTTCCTTGTATTGGCGGGCAATAAGGATCCTTTTTTTACTACAAGAAACATCATGGCCTTGCGGGATACGACTTATTCGGAAGAAAACAGATTTCCCCAATTAGTTATTCTTTCCGCCTGCCAGACAGGTTTAGGAAAATCCATGGAAGCTGGCATTACGGCTGGAATAGCAAGATCATTTCTTATTTCAGGTGCCAGCCAGGTTATTATGAGTTTATGGAATGTAAATGATGAAGCAACTGCCTACTTAATGAATCGTTTCCTGTATTATTTAAAAAACGAAAATTTGTTTTGTCCCGCTGAGCCCTTACGGCTGGCTGAATTAGATACCCGGAAAAAATTCCCCAACCCGGCCCAATGGGCAAGTTTTTCAGTATTCGGTGTCAACTACTGATTTATTATTATCCTGCAGGTAAATAAAAAAAATACCTACACCTTTCAGAATATGAATTATTCCCTACCGCAGTTATCAAGCGGGGTCTTAATCATTGACAGGTGTTCAGTTATAGATTTATGACCCATATACAGATTAATAGGTTACCTTCACCGGGTGAAATAAAGTTCTTCCAACATTCAGTCCGGATCAGTTTCAATTCTTACTTTTCGACACAGTAATAGTTAATCTCCTCTTTGCTCCTTTTTGCAGGCCTTTATCTCAGGTATTTTTATTGTTTTATTTAAATTATTGTTTTATGAACATGTACGTTTCGAATTTAAGTTTTCACACAGCGGATGACGACTTAAGAAAATTATTTGAGCAATTTGGAGCAGTCTCTTCTGCTAAAGTTATTACTGACAGAGAAACAGGAAGAAGCCGTGGTTTCGGTTTTGTAGAAATGGGATCGGATGATGAAGCCAATACAGCTATCAAATCACTTCACAACAAAGATGTTGAAGGAAGAGCTATGTCAGTTACAGTGGCCCGTGAGAAAGCTCCGAGGTCTGACAATAAAAGATGGTAACAAAAGCAAATAGCCAGTAATCTTACAAGAGCCTTACCGGCTCTTTTTTTATTTTTCTGCCTCTTCCTCCACCGCGGCAGGAGTAATATTCTTTATACTCAGCAAAAAATCAGAATTGAAAGTGATGGCATAGTGATTTTGCCTAAGCAAGGTTTTAGCGGCATCATCTTCGTGTAAAATACCCAGCAGATCTTTAGCGGGTACCGATTGATTAATGGCACTTAAACGACCTTTTACTATTTCAACTGCAAAAGAACAGGCCGGCTTTCTGAGTTTGGTAGTTTTTTCAAAGTCAGTCCTGTTCAGGGTTATTGTCTGCTCGGTTTCCGCCGACCGTTTAAGTAGCAGCCTGATCACAGGAAGATACTTTTTCCAGGTATATGTGTACATAAAATAAATTTGACAACGATCAAAAGAAAGGCAGCAAGCAGGCCGAAGGTCAGCATTTATTTTAATACTATCCGAATTAATTTTATATGCAAGCATTACGCTATAGAATTCCGATATTATAAAACCAAAAACCACTAATTAAGATTACATTACAGGTATTGAAGATTGGCTGAAGCAGTTAATTCTTCTGTCTGTGTTAATCTTTAATTATAAATTACTTTAAGACGAACAGGATAAATTACCATTCCGGGTTCTGCATACAACGTTTTATATATGAAAAAAGACAGCCCCGTATACTTTGTCGGTTTTATCACAGATCTTGGCTTTGATGAGTTTATCCAGAAATGGGACTATTATGCAAAACAGGACAGCACCACAAATTTTGCAGTGGTGCTTCAGCAGGAAACGGAAAGCAAAACAAGGTTTAAATACATTTCCCATCATAAGCTGAAAAATGACCCTATCACTTTCTCATTTATGAAAGGAAGAAATTCCGAACACTTTGCCGATCAGAAAGTACGCGTAGTGAATGTTGGGGGTTATACACCCATGATAACAGGATGCATTCATCCTCATAAAAATAATAACGCCCGACTGATCGCTTTTCTCAGTCATACGGAAACGGATATTGATTTTTACAGGCAGTTGTTACCGGCTGCCTGTGTAAACATTTACCAGGCTTATTACGAAAGCTGCACCTACGGATATGTGGTCGAATTTTTTTTACCGGAACTTGCGGCAGCGGATCTTTTGCAGCAGTTAAAAATCAGACCGGGAATTGAAGTGTCCCTGTACAAAGAATGTATGGTACCCCATATTTAAAAATTTTCCGGTGTACATTAGCCTTACTACTGGCTGACTTTCATACTGAATTTGATGCCCAATTGGCCTGGAACTAACTTTTCAACGGAGATCCCCTTAAAAAGCTTACCTTTATCAGGATATCGGTTGAAGTTTTTCAGTTAGTAATCTTTCTTCTCTTTTTTTACTTCCTATTCTTTCAACTGTCCTGTACTATTTTAATAATCAGAATATGCCCTTTTTTAAGGAAGATCTTATCATCTGCCGGCCTGACCTGACATCAACAACAGCCTGTGATAATAACCGGCATCCCGGGGCCCTGACATATAACCTGGAAGGATTTCATTCTTTTATAAATTCCATAATTAACATCCGTTCAAAAAAAATCTATTTATGACAAACGAACAAATTGAAAAATTTGTGCTGCAAAAGTACCTTGACAAATCAGCTGTAACCATTAATTTCAAAGCCCGGCAGTCCATCAAAGGGCTGTTTATCAAAACAGCGGATTACGCTGAATTAAAATCAAAGAATCTCTGGCGCATTGTTAACGGGGCCAGCATTGAAGAATATAATAAGTCTAAAGACGTAAATCTTGCACGCATCTTTAATGGTGTGGAAATAACCAGGCTTGGAATAGCTTAATGGAACCATACGGGGAATCCCGTTCCAGGTATCTTTTTTTCTTTATGGGCATAATTAACCGTTCTGCCTTTTTGAAATTATTAAGGCCTCTTTGTTTATTTATGCCCCCTTTGATCGTAGCTGATGAAAGGGGGCATAAATAAAACTAACGGTTGATCTTTGTTTCAAATCATTCTTTCTCCCGCTGCCGATAACGAACCACCCCAGCTACCAGCAACTCCACATTTTTGGAGTATGCGATTTCCGGCACAAATTGTATTTTTATCCTGTATAAACCCATTTCCAATATATGAAAATGAAAATCTTTTACATCGCATCCCTCATTATTTTTTTGGCGGGTTGTCAAAATGACCCCAAAAAGGAAGAAACGAAAAACAATAATCCCGACATAGAGGATGTTGACGCTCCTGTTGAGGATACGATACAAGCAAAGAAAGTTACCGAAAGGGATTATAGTGTATCAAAAGATATAGCTTACAATGATCTTTTTCTAGACAGTCTTGCCATGGAGCGGTATATCAGCAACCGGCATCTCGCCGATAAGAAAATTGCCCGGCGTATCCGCAGCTTTTACAATGCCAGGAATTATCAATACGCCTGGTTCTCCTCCAAAGGATTAACCGAGCAATCCCGTTTTTTCTGGAACCAGTATGATTATGCAGTTATGCAACTAAAGGATACCACACTGGTCAATACATCATTTTATAAACAGGCGGAGCGATACCTGAACCAGGAGAAAATGACTGCCAATAACAAAGACACCTCTATTTTGCATGCGGAGTTTGGTTTTACCGAATATTTTATTCGTTTTATCAACAGCACATATGAGAAGGGCTTTGTAAAAAGAAAAGAACAGGAAAAATTTATTCCCATAAAAAAGGAAGATCCGGAACATATGGCTGATTCGTTAATAAACAAAAAACACAGTGACGAAAAATACTATGAACAGGTAAATGATATGTACGGCAACCTGAAGAAAAACCTGCCGCTCTACCTGGATATTGTAAAAGCGGGCGGCTGGCCAACCATACAGGTTACCAAATCAATTAGAACCGGAGAAACACATGCGTCAATACCGGCTATTAAAAAAAGATTACAGCTTACGCAGGATATGCCGGGCCATGACAGTACGGCACTTTTCACAGACACGCTGGAATCTGCGGTTAAAAAGTTTCAGAAAAGACATGGCTATAAACCGGATGGAATAATTAATACAAACCTGATCAAAGACATGAATGTTCCGGCAACGGTAAGACTGAAGCAACTCCTGCTGAATATGGACCGCATGCGGTGGTTGCCCCAAAAACCTGTGGGCAATCTCATCATTGTTAACCTGCCTGAATTTATGCTGCATGTTTATGATGGCACGAAAACCGTGTTTGATATGGTGGTAGTGGTAGGCCGCGTTGGGAATAATACCATGATGTTTAACGGTGATCTGAACCAGGTGATATTCAGCCCTTACTGGAATGTACCGGCAAGCATCATTGAAAAAGAAATAAATCCTTCCATTGCCAGAAATCCCAATTACCTGGCGGGCAAAAATATGGAACGGGTTGGTTCCGGCATCCGTCAACGGCCCGGCCCGGGTAATGCGTTAGGTAAAGTAAAATTTATTTTTCCGAATAGTTTCAATATGTATTTCCATGACACACCCTCTAAAAGTCTGTTTGGACAGGATAAAAGAGCTTTTAGTCATGGATGTATCCGGCTGAGTGAACCACAAAAAATGGCTGAATGGTTATTAAGAAATGATGCGGCCTGGACAAAGGAAAAAATTGTTTCAGCCATGAATCAGACAACGGAGAAAGCCGTGAAATTAAAAGAAACGGTCCCGGTTTTCATTATCTATTACACGGCCTGGGTGGACAATGACGGTCAACTCAATTTCAGGGATGATGTGTATCAGCATGACCTAGATCTGATGAAGAAAATGTTTAGTCCGGTAGCAGCCTCCAATTAAACAAGAAGGAACAAAACCTCAAAATAATTCAGATTGTCCTAAAGTATTAATGCCGTTCATCACATAATACGTATTAGCTGCCAGCAAAAAAGCAGCATTTTGAATGACGCTGCTGCCATAATAATAAATCCGTTTCTGTTAAACCAAAACAGTTTCCTGTATGGTAAGGTATGTTATGTCATTCTCTGTGCCCACCGGCCGGCAGCAATCAGCACAAAAAATAATTGACCATTATTTTGATGCTTTATACAAACATGGCCCGGGAGGAATGCGCAGCCAGTGCTATGCTGATTATGAAAATGCCTGTAACTTTGTTCATATTAAGAGTTTCAAGAGAGAGTCTGTGGCCAACCAGCATTTTAAATCAGGGACTTTCAGGAGTATCTTCAGCAACTGGCATTGCTTTGCGGAAACAGGCCCACATTCTCCCGGTTGCTTCAGCAGCAAACTTTTGAGTCAATATATTAGTACATCCCTGGTTCGGAAGAATATTTCCTTACGTTGCTCTTCGGTTGATAGCATCCTATCGATTAAAAATAGGTGCCTCATCAATTCCTTCCATAACAGATTCCTTCCAATTATTTGCCGGGCGGACATAAGGAATAGTTGTTTATTGAATCTGCATAAAATTATCCACAAAAACTATTTGAGATTTATTCAGTAATTCCTTTAAATTTATCCCTGTGAAGTAAACTGCTTACCCTAATACCATTACTTCCGAAAGAGCGTCAAAAAACAAGAATTTATGCACAGAGTTATTATCCCGGTTGATTTTTCAGAAACTTCGCTGACTGCAGCCCGTTTTGCAGCCCAAATGCTTGCCGGAAGGGAGGATATCCTAGCTGTGATCTATCATAATTATGAAAGCCATGATGATTATGATATCTGTCATAATTTCCAGGAAACCCTGAAAAAAGAATATATAACAGCCGGTGTTCTATCCGTAGAATGTGCCAATGATATGGGGGGCGATCTGATCGAAAATATTTCCCGTCTCGCAAAATCCATCGGGGCGACCCTGGTGGTTATGGGTATAACCGGTAAATCGGCTATCCGCCAGATCATGTTTGGAAGCAATACGTTAAAACTGTTAGACAGGAATCAGTACCCGGTACTGATCATACCCCAGGATGCCGTATATAAAGGGGTTCATAATGTGGGCTTTGCTTCCGATCTCAAAAATGTTGAAACAACTACCCCTTCTGCGCTTATTACGGCCGTACTGGAAATGTTTAATCCAAAATTGCGTTTTGTTCATGTAAGCAGAGACCCTTACGAAACGGTACCTGTTAAATTAGAAGAGGAAAAAAACAAACTTAAGGAAATGTTCAGTCGCTTTGAGACCGAATTCTTTTTTATAGCTATGCATGATTTTTACAGAGCTCTTGACAAATTTGTTAAAGATCATTCGATTGATATGATGATAACAGTCCCGAAACACCAGAGTAATTCCAGTTCACTTTTTAAATCAACCCACACCAAGCGATTGGTTTATCACAGCCATATACCCATACTGGCAGCCCATGAATAGTGCTCCCCCTGGTATTTATTTTCTTTCACCGGGTATCCATTTTTAGTACCTTTGCGTTTCCTGACAAGGAAACAAAAACCATTTTTTATGCAAACCGTTATTGTACCGGTTGATTTTTCGGAATCTTCCCTGAATGCTGCCCGTTATGCTGTACAATTATTAAACGGTCATTATGGCGTCAACCTGATTCTGCATCATGTATATGACAAACCAGGCAAATTGGAAGAATCCGGAAAAAAAATGGAAGACCTGAAAACAGACCTGACTGAAATAGCTAAAGTACATATTGAGATCCTGGTGGAAGAAGGCGCTGATTTCATAGCTGAACTGGAAAAATTAGCCCGTCACCGGGAAGCAGACCTGATCATAATGGGAATTACCGGCCGATCGGTCATTGGTCAGACCTTTATTGGCAGTAACACTCTGAAAATGGTTGAAAAGAAAATATGCCCGGTTCTGATCATCCCGCCGGAAGCCAGTTATCACAATATAAAAAATGTATTACTGACTTCGGATTTTAAAGACGTTCTTTCTTCAACACCCTCTGTACCCATAAAAAAAATTCTGAAAACTTTCCGCCCCCATTTCCATATTATGAATGTGGACAGCGAACATTATGTCGCTTTAACGGAAGCCTATCAATCTGAAAAGGCCAAACTGCAGGAAATGTTTAAAGATTTTGACCCGCAGTTTTATTTTCTGGGGCTTCATGATGTAGACGAAGCCATCAGCCAGTTTTCCAAGGATAAAAAAGTAGAACTGATTATCGTTGTTCACCAGGAACAAACACTCTTTTCAAAGCTGTTTGTTAAAAGTCATACAAAGAAACTGATCTATCACAGTTCAGTGCCGGTATTGGCCATGCATGAATAATGTAAAAACGTGTTTTTACTGAAAGCTTGACATCACCGGAACAAATGGTTAACTTTGTTCCGATTCTTTTATGAGCTTTTATTCAAAAAAACGAACCTGTATTGATTCATTTGCAGCGCAATCATTGCCTGCCAATTTCTATATCCCTGATTAACCGGCTATCACGCACACTTACCGGACTACCCATTTGATTCACCTGTTTTTTGCCTTTTGTTTTAGTTAATTATTGCACATATGAAAAATATAAAGCTGATTGAAGTACCCTCCGAAATCGGTGCCGGCACCCGGGGTGCCAGCCTGGGTGTAGAAGCTATTAAGATCGCTGCCCTTGACTTCATGAGTAATTTTTTTATTCACTTCCCTTCCGAAAAGATCCTCACGGAAAATAAATTATTATATGAACCCATTGAATCACCTTATGCCAAACGCATAAAAGGAATTGCCTCCCTGTATGACCGGGTGAGTAAATCGGTGAGTGATTCCCTGAAAAATAATTTTTTCCCGGTGATATTAAGCGGTGATCACAGTTCCGCCGGAGCTACCATTGCTGGCATTAAAATGGCTAAGCCAAAAAGCAAACTGGGCGTGATCTGGATCGATGCACATGCCGACCTGCATACACCTTTCAGTACGCCTTCGGGCAACCTGCATGGCATGCCGATGGCTGTGTCCATAAATAAGGATAATGAAGAATGTGCTGTTCATGATGTGGATGAAGAAACTGTTAAATACTGGGATTATTTAAAAAACATAGGCAAAATTGCACCCAAAGTGTTGCCGGAAGATGTTGTCTTTATTTCACTCCGGGATTATGAAAAAGAAGAGCGCCACCTGATCGAGAAATATGAAATGAAAGTGATCACGACAAAAGAAGTAAGAAATAAAGGCGCTGAAAATGTTGTTCGGGCTGTGTTACGTTACCTGGCAGACTGTACGGATATATATATATCTTTTGACGTGGACAGTCTTGATTCCTCAATCTCCAAGGGAACCGGCACCCCGGTAAGCAATGGTTTAAAAGAACGGGAAGCAGAAGATCTTATCAGTAAATTTATGCAAAACAGAAAGGTCTGTTGTTTCGAAATTGCTGAAGTAAACCCCACCCTGGACAAAGAAAACCTGATGGCAGAAATCGCCTTTAATATTCTTCAAAGAAGTGTCAATGTGCTGATGATGAATTAAGATCATTCTTATTGCAACGGGATTGATATGATCAACCAAATGTTAAGGATAAACCTTCCTTAAAAGAAATCGGTGCATAGCCCAATTCCATTTTTGCCTTGTCAATTACAAATCCCGTTTTTAAAGGCCTTTTAGCAGGTTCAGCAAAATCCTGAGCCGTAACTTTTCGAAGTAAGGATTTATCCAGCCCCAGATAATCCGCCGTCTGGCAAGCCATTTCATAAGGCGTCAGGACATCCTGACCCGATAAATGGTAAATACCAGTTGCTTTTTTTTCTATGATTGAGCTAATTCCCATTGACAGGTCTTCCACATAAGTAGGTGTTCTTACCTGGTCGGAAACTACGGAGTACTCCTCCCCCTTCAAAAGCTTTTCTGCAACGATAGATAGAAAGTTTCGACGTCCTTCCGGTGGTTTTCCATACACCAACACGGTTCTGGCAATTGCCCAGCCAAATTCATATTCCATCACGGCCTCTTCAGCCTCCAATTTTGTTGTTCCATAAAAATTTATGGGGCCGGGCTTATCCTTTTCGGAATACATCCCCTGGTTCCCGTCAAAAATGAAATCGGATGATAAGAAAACAAAGAAACTTTTATACGTTTCAGCATTCAGCAAAAGCGTTATGGTCCCTTCCACATTGGCACTATAGGCCTTCCATTGATTTTGCTCACATTCATCTGGTTTGCTGATGGCACCTGCATGCACCACTACGCCCGGTTGATACTTCTCAAATATATCATGCACGGCAAACGGGTCGGTAAAATCCATGGTGGCATATTCAAAATTCTCATATCGATGGAAAGGAAGCCTGTTCTCCTTTTTACCCGTTGCTATTACCTGGTGATTCTTTTTCAGTAATTGCTCCGTAAGATAATACCCCAGAAAACCATTAGCACCCGTGATCAAAATTTTCATGGTTCAAATGTAAAGCTGTGAAAGCAAAAAATCCTGTCTCATCATAAACGGGACAGGATTTTCTTATTTAGGGGGAATATCAGGGTTTATTCAGGGCTTCGATCAACAACGCTATCTCTGCTTCAGTTTTAAGTTTCAGATTATTAGCCGCACTAATTTCATCAATTTTTGCAGACATTGAGGGCAGAGCCTCAACAATATCCTTCTTACTTGCTTTAATACGTTTTATAGCACCCCCCGGAACAGAAATGTATAATTGTTCAGTAATAACCAGTTCCCGGCGGCTGTAATCACCCAGGGTGGCTGCATCTTCCACTTTTTGAGAAAGATACTTCAGTAATTGAACTTTGGGTCCGGAAGAAACAACCAGGTAAACGGATCGCTCATTATGATTATCCACTTCAGGAAGACCTTGTTGAAAGTGAATTTGTTTCACAACTCCATCTGAGCCGGTAATATCATACGAAACAAACCGGAAGGACTCCAACTTCAGTTCCTGTCCATCATCCATTTTCACCATCATCGAATTATTATAAATATTAAACCGGACAGGTATTTCCTTAATAATTTTATCCTTATTGGTTTGAATGGTAGCCGTCTGGTAATCGGAGGTAAGAAACGGAGAGCCTCCTACTTCCTGCAACGCTGGCAGGCGGATGGGGTTAACCTCCAGATCATCGATACTGCCTTCATGGGTATTCCCGTTCTGGGCGGAATTTGATTCGCTGTTGTTCTGTGCATAAGAGTTGACGCAGGTACAGGAAAGTAAAATAATGGCAGTAAATAACTTTAAAAAATGTTTGCTGCTGATCATAATTTGCCTTTTGAGGTTGCAAATATATTACAACCTCACTTAGAAAAATCAACATCAAAGTATTTTCATTCAGCCAAACGATTGTTTGTGCTCTTGTATTAATATTTTCTTTTATATACTATTAAAATCCTTTCTTTTCTATGGGTTGCCCGGCGGGTTCTTTAAAGGGCATGCCCAGGTTATACATAACAAAACTCCATATATCAGTTGCCTCATCAATCTGCTTACTCGTAGGCTTACCTGCACCATGACCTGCATTGGTTTCAACACGGATCAGTACCGGATTGGTTCCGGAATGATATTCCTGCAGCCGGGCAGCAAACTTGAAGGAATGGGCTGGTACTACCCGGTCATCATGATCCCCCGTGGTAACTAACGTTGCCGGGTAACTGACACCTGGTTTTAAATTATGATAGGGAGAATATTTGTACAAATAAGGAAACTGACTGGCTGAATCTGCATTACCATATTCAACGGCCCAACCCCAGCCGACGGTAAACTTATGAAATCGTAACATGTCCATTACGCCCACCGCCGGTAAGGCCACTTTAAACAATTCCGGACGTTGGGTCATAGCTGCCCCCACAAGGAGACCGCCATTACTACCACCCCGGATGGCCGTTTTTTGGCTATTGGTATATTTCTCTTTAATTAGGAATTCAGTGGCACCAATAAAGTCATCAAATACGTTTTGCTTTTTTTCCAACATGCCGGCCTTATGCCATTTCTCTCCATATTCACTTCCGCCACGCAGATTCACTACGGCATAAATACCGCCCTGCTCAATAAAGAAAGCATTACTGATATTAAATCCGGGGGTTACGGGAATATTAAATCCACCATAACCATAAATTAGCGTTGGATTCTGGCCATTTTGTATCATACCTTTTTTATAGGTCAGAAACATCGGCACTTTCGTCCCGTCTTTGCTGGTAAAGAAAACCTGCTTAGTCACAAAATCATCTGTTTTGATCTTTACTTCAGTTTTCCGGAATAATAGAGACTGACCGGTGGCAATATTATACCGGTAGATAGAAGGCGGCACATTGAAAGAGGAGAAATTATAAAATAATTCCAGGTCCTGCTTTTCTCCACTGAAGCCACTGGCTGTACCAATACCCGGTAATTTTATTTCACGAACTAATTTTCCTTCATAAGTGTATTGGTATACCCGGGTTGATGCATCTTTCAGGTAACTGGCAAACAAATATCCACCACAGGTACTTACGCCCTGCAGGGCCATATCTTTTTCGGGGATAATTGTTTTCCAACCCTTTCTGTAATTTTTTTCCTCTTCCTCCTCAGCTTCTTTAATTTCTTTTGCAAGATCAACCTTGTCTAATCCTTTTTTCTTGATTTTTTCAACCCTTTCTTCAAGGATCTCTTCCCGCTGTTGTGGACTTAGAGGTTTTATCATCACCACTTTGTAATTGGGTGCTCCATCATTGGTTCGGATTATTAAATAATCCCCTTTATTATCGATAACATTTGGCTCAGTATCGAAACCGGTAATAACCTCCTCAAACCTCATTTGCCCGGTATTCTTAGTATCAATAAACCATAGCGATGCACCACTGGTACCTTCTGATACCCGGAGAATAAGAAACCTGCCATCCTCGGTAAGACTGGCCGAGCTGTAACGAAAAGGATGTTCCATATCCGTATAGATCAGTTCATCCGCAGACTGATCGGTTCCGATCTTATGATAGGAAACGAGCTGATGCTGGTTTTGTTTGGTCATCTTTGATTTCTCATCCGGGGCTTCATAACGGCTGTAATAAAACCCTTCGTCACCCTTCCAACTGAAACCACCAAATTTTGTCCACCGGATCGTATCTTTCAAAATTTTTCCGGTTGCAGTTTCCATGATATAACCTTCCTGCCAGTCGCTTCCTGCAATAGCGACCGTAAAAGAGAAATATTTTCCGGTTTTGCTGAAACGGGTGCTACCCAAAGCTGCAATACCCTCTTTATTCAATGTATTGGGATTTAAAAACTCTTCCGCTTTCCCGGCCAATCCCAACTGGCGATACATAACGGATTGGTTTTGTAAACCATTATTTTTAAAAAAATAATAATAGGCCCCTTTTTTTTGCGGGGAAGAATATTTAGGATAGTTCCAGAGATCTTCCAATCTTTTTCTCACTTTTTCCCGAACCGGGATTGTGGCCAGGTAATCAAAAGTCACTTTATTTTCTGCCTGTACCCAGGCTTTGGTTTCTTCGCTGTTATCATCCTCCAGCCAACGGTAGGGATCAGCTACTGAAATTTTATTCCCCCCATAATGTTTATCAATTACATCACCTTTTTTGGTCGGTGGATATGGAACCTGTGCTGCCCCGAAAACGGGTAGCGACAGAAGGAAAAATAAAACCAGTTTTTTCATCAGAAAATAGTTTTGATATTAAAAAAGGAATTACTCACAGAGTAATTTTGCCGTGCTAAATTAGGCGAAAACCGGCGTAAAAAACACCCGGTTCCGGCAATAGTTCCTTTAAAGCATAGGTAGTCGTCTTATTTTACAACCGGGGCTCCTTCAGAAAGCCAGGTAGCAAAAATTTCAGAAATTTTCCATTTTCTTCCTGCATATAAACGGGGACGGGCTAATACATAATCCAGAAATTCTCCGACCATTTTGGGGTTACATTCAATCATCATGTGAAAGGTTGTTTTTCCTTTATAATCTCCCTTCATGATCATAATATCTGAGGCGGGATTTTGCTGCATAAAATAATTGCCCGTAAATTGAATATCCGCAACCAGGGAATCAACCAGGGATAGTTCGGTTGAACGTTCCCATTGATTAAACAAGGTGTACGGATCATATAAAGAATTTTCATAGACTGTTAGAAGTTCAATAAAATGAGCTGCCAACTGCGGAATACGTCCATAATAAATAGCGGTCTTATCCATAAACGTATAAAGCAGATCGCCTTTCTTTAACTCCAGGCCACTGGTATTATTTCCAATAGTGAAATAATAATAGTTTCCTTTGATAAGATGGCATCTGCCATATCCTTTTTGCACTGCTTCATCTTTGGTGGTATTATAAGTTCCCTGGATCACGCCTAATTGTTTATCCTTTATTGAAATTCCTTCCGGCAATTCAATCTGCACGACGGTAATACTGTCATTCAGCTTAACCTTATAATCTGTTATAGGAAATGCTCTCGGCCATTTAGAGGTATCCGTTTGAGAAAAACCACTGAGTGACAAAAAAACAAGGAAGAGAAGAATCATTTTTCGCATAGCATTGATTTATTCCGCAACTTAACGCACTTAGGAGATGTTCTTTATCCGTGTAACCGGGTATCTGTGTTAAAATAAACCGAATAACAGAATCGTATATTCGTTGCATAAACCAAACAATCGTTAGTGTGTAAAAAGTACACAATCGAGACAAACCCGTATTTTTGCCCGGAATAACAATTTAAATGGAAAAGAAAATAACCCGAATCGGAGTTTTGACCTCAGGAGGAGATTCACCCGGTATGAATGCCGCCATCCGGGCAGTCGTGCGTACTTCCGTATATCATGGTATTGAAGTATTCGGAATTATGCGTGGCTACCAGGGCCTTATTGAGGATGATATTTACCAGATGGAGTCCCGCTCAGTCGCCAACATTATTCAGCGGGGTGGTACCATACTTAAAACAGCCCGTTGCAAAGAATTTTTTGAATTTGAGGGCCGGAGCAAAGCCTATGCAAACCTGAAAAAAAGAGGTATAAACGGATTGGTAATTATCGGTGGTGACGGGTCATTTCGTGGTGCAGTCCAGTTCGGTAAAGAATTTGATATCCCCTGCATCGGTATTGCCGGTACGATTGATAAAGATATTCTGGGAACTGATTTTACGATTGGTTTTGACACGGCCGTGAATACGGCTGTAGAAGCAATAGACAAAATCAGGGATACCATGGATGCCCACGACCGCATTTTCATTATTGAAGTCATGGGGCGGGATGCCGGGTATATAGCCCTCCACAGTGGTATTGCCACCGGGGCAGAAAATATTTTGATCCCGGAAAGAAAAACGGATATGGACGATATGATTGCGTCTTTATTGGAAAAAGAACGCCGGAAAAAATTAGTAAACCTGATCGTAGTGGCAGAGGGTGATGATTACGGTGGTGCCAATGAAGTAGAAAAAACATTAAAAGAAAAGCTTCCTAATGCGGAAATAAGAGTTTGTATTTTAGGTCATATACAACGGGGCGGAGCACCCAGTTGTATTGACAGACTGATTGCCAGCAGGATGGGATATCATGCCGTGGAAAGTTTGATTGTTGGACGGCACAACGTATTTGTAGGTATTCAAAACAATAAAATGCACTATATACCTCTTGAAAATGCGGTGAAGAGTAAAGGAAAGATCAGTGAGGAATGGATCAAGATTGTAAAGATACTTGCCAGTTGATTATTATTCCAGTCAGATCACTATCTGCTTTTCTAACTTGCCGATCGTATCATTAACGAAGAGATAATAAAGACAACCGCAAAAAAAAGAATATGGCCAAACACGCAGCGAAATATTATCATGAATCCATGGATCGTGAAGCCGGGCTCGCCCATAAAATTCACCGTACCAAAATCGTTGCCACCGTTGGACCTGCCTGCGATACCTATGATAAACTTCTGGAACTTGTAAGGGCAGGTGTAAATGTTTTCCGGCTGAATTTTTCGCATGGTTTTCATAAAGACAAAAAGAAGATCATCGAACATATCCGGAAAATCAATAAGCAGGAGCCTTTTAATATTGCCATACTCGGCGACCTGCAGGGGCCCAAATTAAGGGTAGGTGAAATAGCCGGTGGCGCTATCGAAATAGAACCCGGTGATATTTTAACATTTACCAATGAAAAATTGGTCGGTAATAAGGAAAGAATATACGTAAGCTACCCCAATCTGCACAATGATGTAAAACCGGGCAATACCATATTGATCAATGACGGTAAGCTTGAAGTGAAAGTAAAAAAAGTGCTGAAGAACAACGACGTGCAGGTAGAAGTAACCATGGGTGGCACCTTGTCTTCCAATAAAGGCATCAACCTGCCTGATACTAAAATTTCTTTGCCGGCATTAACCAAAAAAGACCTGGTAGATCTTGAATTCATCATTGAACATGAACTGGACTGGGTAGCTCTATCCTTTGTACGGAGCGTAAAGGATCTTGAAATTTTGCGGAAAAAACTGGAAAATAAAAAAAGTAAAACCAAGATAATCTCTAAAATAGAAAAACCGGAGGCTCTGGAAAACCTGCGGGATATTATTTTAGAATCAGATGCGGTGATGATTGCACGGGGCGATCTGGGCGTGGAACTTCCGGTTGAAAAAATACCCCTGTTACAAAAACAGATCATCCGGATGTGCCTGCACCGTGCAAAACCTGTTATAGTAGCGACACAGATGATGGAAAGCATGATTGAATTCAATAAACCGAATCGTAGTGAGATAACAGATGTTGCGAATGCTGTTATCGAAGGAGCCGATGCAGTAATGTTAAGTGCAGAAACAGCTACGGGAATGCATCCTACCCTGGTCGTTGAAACCATGCGAAAAATCATTATTGAAGTCGAGAAATCAGGATATCATTATAACCGGGAAGATGAACTGATACCACAACCGCAATCCCCCTCTTTTTTAAGTGATGCCATAAGTTATAATGCCTGCAAACTTGCAAAAGATGTAAACGCAGACGCTATAATTGGTATGACGCAGACCGGCTATACGGGATTTGTTCTTAGCAGTTACAGGCCCAAATCACCTTTGTATATTTTCACAAAGGAAAAATCACTTGTAAACCAGTTGACTTTAAGTTGGGGTGTAAGAGCTTTCTATTATGACGAAGAAGAAAGCCTGGATGACATCATTTTTGACCAGATCGATATTCTGAAAGAAAGAAAATTCTTAAAATCCGGAGATATCGTAATCAATACGGGAAGCACACCCGTTTCTTTACACCTCCCCACCAATGTCATTAAGATTACAAAAATAGATTAGCATTGGTAATAATTTTATTACCGACCAGGTTAACAATCCCTGATAAAAAATTATTTCCAGACAGAAAGAATAATGCCGGCAATCACGCATCCCGCAATATTATATCCCGCATTTATCAGGTGTAGTCCCAACGGTCTCTTCTCATATAAATACGAAATAGAAATACCAGTAGCCGAAAAACAAACTCCGGCAACTAAACCGGTTTTGGCGCCGGACATCCAGCAGACTGGACCAACCTTAACAAGAAGCAATGCCAGGCCAATGCTGCAGATGATCATCAGTAATAAGGATGCCAGCATAACCTGCGCAACGCCTTTTTTAGCTTCCGGATCATTTACATTCACACCGGAATGTTTTATCCAGGCATTCTTAAAAATAAAAGAATACCAGATTGCTCCCAGTGCAAAATAGGCCAGGCCTGCTACAACTATGGCCAGCCAGTTGAGATGAGAAAAAATTTCAGTGCCCATAACTGTTGATTTAAGAGATTAAAAGAAAAGGCAGGACATATTCCTTCAGTTTTACAGTTGGGCGGATGTATGCTCTTTATTAAAGTTTTCTGATCTTAATATTTCTGAAACAAACTTCATTACCATGATCCTGAAGACCTATATGCCCTTTTTTGTAGGTACCAAAACCTGCCATATTTCTGAATTTGCTGCCAGCTACCATCTTCTTCCAGTTTTCATCCCATAAAGTTGTTGAAACAACTTTGTTCCCATTAAGGTACAGGTCGAGCTTCCCGTTAATACATTTAATTTTTGCCAAGTTCCATTCTCCGTAAGGTTTTACTGTTTCAGTTGAACAGGAAATTAAATCATAGAGATCTCCGGCCCGATGCTTGATTATTTTAGCATCAGGGTGACCCTTATTGTCGAGTATCTGCATCTCGGGGCCAGTTTCCCAGGGCCAGTTATATTTCACTTTATCTTCATGAATATAAAAAATGATACCACTGTTTCCATCTTTTGAAATCTTCCACTCCAGTTGAAGTTCAAAATTCTCAAACTCCTGGTCAGTTATTATATCTCCACCATCTTTTATCTGCCAGTTTTCTTTAACTGTAGTATCCAGCTGTAAACATCCCTCATTAATTTTCCAGGCTTTTCCTGCAGGATCACCTCCATATTTATGCCATCCTTTAGTGGTATTACCGTCAAACAATAATTGCCATCCCCCCTCCTTTTCTTCCCGGGTTAGTTGATTAGCTCCCGTTAGTTGTTTGGATGAATTACAGGAGAATAATAAAGCAGCAACACCAGTAAATAAAAATAGTTTTTGCATGCAAAAATTTATTTTTTAAGTAACAAGATATATCTAACCATTGCTTCTGCATCTTCCTTCGATATACCCGGATGCGGCAGCATAAAAACATCTCCCCAAACGCCATTACCCCCCTGGATAATTTTTGATGCAAGATGTGCAACAATGGTATCAGGCATATTACCATATTTATCAGCTACTTCCCTGTACGGAGGGCCGGTAAGCTTTTCATCCACTTTATGACAGGTAAGGCAATCGTTTTTAGCAACCAGGCCAAGTCCTTTCTGGTAAACCGGGTTTTCAGAATTATCATCAGTTGCAGTTTCCTTTTTATCGCCTGCGCTCTTTTTACCCGATCCGCCGCATCCTGAAAGTACAGCAACCAGTAAAAGGGGTAATATAATTTTCTTCATAGAATTTCTTAATAAGATGGAAATTTACAAATAAAAAGATTAATCCAACCCTAACAATTTTCGGTTCGTCCCGGCATCTGCGCCACTGGCTGCAAAATCATCAAATGCTTTTTCCGTAACCTTAATAATATGCTGCTGAATAAAGGCTGCCCCTTCACTGGCCCCATCCTCTGCATTTTTGATACAACACTCCCACTCCATCACCGCCCAACCCGAATAATCATACTGTGTAAGTTTACTGAAAATGCTTTTGAAATCAACCTGTCCATCACCGGGGCTCCGGTAGCGGCCAGCCCTGTTGATCCAATTCTGGTATCCGCCAAAAGTTCCTTGTTTTCCGGTTGCATTAAACTCGGCATCTTTAACGTGAAAGGATTTTATCCGTTCATGATAAAAATCTATATACTGGAGATAATCCAATTGCTGCAATACAAAATGTGACGGATCGTATAACAAACAAGCCCTTGCATGATTATTGACTTCCTTTAAAAACATTTCATAGGTGATCCCATCAAATAAATCTTCTCCCGGATGTATTTCATAACAAACATCTACCCCACATTCATCAAAATAATCAAGTATGGGTAACCAACGTTTGCCTAACTCTTTAAAACCCTCTTCTATAAGCCCTGCAGGCCTTTGCGGCCAGGGATGAAAGAGATGCCATAAAAGTGAGCCACTAAAGGTAGCGTGTGCATTTAAACCAAGATGCTGCGAAGCCTTTGCTGCAAATTTTAATTGTTGTACCGCCCATGCCGTTCTGGCCACATTATTTCCACGTACGGACACGGGTGCAAAGCCATCCCACAGGCTATCAAACGCAGGATTTACCGCCACCATTTGTCCCTGCATATGGGTAGAGAGCTCTGTAATCTCAAGCCCACAATTATTAACTATGCTCTTAATTTCATCCGCATAGGTTTTACTTTCCGCAGCTTTTTGCAAATCAATAAACCGTGTATCCAGTGTAGGAATTTGAACTCCTTTAAAACCCAAAGCCTCCGCCCACAGACAAATTGATTTCAGATTATTAAATGGTGCTTTTTCACCAGCAAACTGAGCAAGAAAAATACCAGGGCCCTTAATAGTTGTCATTAATAATAAGTATTGTATATAAAATAATGAACAGGTTACACTTCAAATTTCGTCCATTTCTCGCTACTCTTTCCACTCTTCACCACATTTTCTATAAAGGCCATACCTCTTATTCCTTCATTCATTGAAGGAAAATCCAACCACGCATCTTTTGGTTTTTCACCATTCATTTTTGCAGTTAACGTAAGGGCAAAATTTCTGTAGAGATTGGCAAATGCTTCCAGGTAACCTTCGGGATGGCCAGCAGGCGTCCGGCAATTATGACTTGCAAAAGAATTGAGATAGCCTGAACCAGCCCTGTAAATCTCCGTAGGTCTGTCAAGCCATTTTACCAATAAGGAATTGGCATCTTCCTGCTTCCACTCCAATCCGCCTTTTTCACCATAAACTCTTATTTTGATATTGTTTTCCTCACCAGCAGCTACCTGAGTAGCCATGAGTACACCCGTAGCTCCGCTATTAAATTTTAACAACACGGCGCCATCATCATCGAGCATTCTACCTTCCACCACAATATTTAATTGAGCGCACATTTCTGTTACTTCTAATCCCGTTACATATTCTGCCAGATTAAATGCATGGGTTCCGATATCACCCATGGAACCGGCAACACCACTTTTCTTTGGATCTGTTCGCCAGCTGGCTTGTGCCTGGCCAGTTTTTTCTAAAAAAGTGCTCAGCCAACCCTGAGGATATTCTACAAACACTTTCCGGATTCTTCCCAAAACACCTGCTTTTAATAATTGTTTTGCCTGCTTCACCATCGGGTAACCTGTGTATGTGTGACAAAGTAAAAGCAACAATCCGGTCTCTTTTACTTTATTCTTTAATTTTATTGCTTCCTCAAGTGAAAAAGTAATAGGCTTTTCAATCACCACATTAAATCCGTTCTCCAATGCCATCAGGGCCGGATCAAAGTGAACATAGTTAGGAGTAACGATGGTTATAAAATCAAGCCGTTTGTCTGCAGGCATGGCAGCTTCTTTTTCCAGCATTATTCTATAATCCGTATAAATTCTATCCTCATCTAAGAACAATAACCGTCCTGACTCAACGGCTATTTCAGGATTGACGCTTAATGTTCCGGCTACTAATTCTATTTGACCATCCATATTCAAAGCCAGGCGGTGCACGGCCCCGATAAAGGCATCCTTACCGCCGCCAATCATTCCCATCCGAAGTTTTCTAAATGCCATTGCAAACGTTTGTTGATTTTAAATGTGCACTAAATTCTGTTATACAAACATGAATGTGTGTTTAAAAATAGTACATTTAGTTTTTCAACCCTTATTTTTCATTTATATAGCTTTCAAACAGGCCTGCATATGAAATTAACTACCCGGTTCCAACTATCTACCATGATGTTTCTGAATTTTTTTATCTGGGGCATATGGTTTGTTACGATGGGCACTTATTTAACCAAAGGACAAATAGGTGCAACCGGTGGGCAGACTGGATTGGCTTATGGTACACAATGCCTGGGTGCCATTATAGCCCCATTTATCGTAGGTATGATAGCGGACCGATTTTTTGCTGCACAAAAGATCCTCGGTGTTTTGCACCTGGCTGGAGCGGGGCTTCTATATTATATTTCATCGCAAAGCAGTTTCGGTTCTTTTTACTCACTGTTGCTTATTTATATGATTATCTATATGCCCACGCTGGCATTAGTAAATGCCATTGCCTTAAAACAAATAAGCAATGCCGAAAAACAATTTTCCAGTATTCGTGTCTGGGGAACGATCGGCTGGATTGTTGCCGGTTTAATAATTGGCTGGATGGCCTGGGAAAAAAATCCGGCTTCATTGGGAATAACCTATAAAGTAGCCGCGGTGATCTCTGCCCTATTTGGAATTTATTGTTTCTTTTTGCCCAATACGCCACCACCCAAAGCCGGAAAAAACGTTTCCATTGGCGAAGTACTCGGACTGGATGCGCTGAAAATTTTAAAAAATAAAAACTACCTGATCTTTTTTATAGCATCCATCCTGATATGTATCCCGCTGGCTTTTTATTATGGGCAGGCCAATCAATTCTTAAATGAATCAGGAATGCAAAGCGCCGCAGCGAAGATGACCATGGGTCAGATGAGTGAGACCTTATTTCTGTTTTTAATGCCTTTGTTCTTTGCCCGGTTTGGCACCAAGCAAATGTTACTGATTGGCATGGTTGCCTGGGTTGCCCGGTATGTTTTATTCTCATATGGTGATACCGGATCCGGGATCTGGATGCTTTACGCCGGGATTATTTTACATGGTATATGTTATGATTTCTTTTTTGTCACCGGGCAAATATATACGGATCAGATAGCCGGGGAACGGGTCCGGTCATCTGCCCAGGGTTTAATAACACTGGCTACCTATGGATTAGGAATGTATATTGGATTTTATTTAGCCGGACAATATGTAGATAAACATAAAATTGGCGAATCCCTGCATGACTGGAAAGCTATATGGATATTCCCGGCCCTGTTCGCAGCAGGTGTATCGCTGATGTTCTTTATTTTTTTTAAAAATGAAAAGAAAAAACTAGTGGCTGTCTGATATGGAAAGAAGAAATGCTTTAAAGACTATAGCCTGTAGTGTCACAGGGCTTGCCGTTACGGGTAAACTTTCTGCTTCTATTCTGGAAGCCGAAGTGGCCACAGCATTGAAAGGGAATATCAATCATTCCGTTTGTCAATGGACCTATTCTTTTCTTTCCCTTGAAGAATTATGTGCCGTAGTTAAGAAAACAGGTTTTGCAGCTATTGATCTGATCGGGCCAAAAGGCTGGCCCACCCTGAAAAAAAATGGTATTTATTCTTCCATGTGCAATGGTGCTGAAATTAATTTAGTGAAGGGATGGAATGACAAACAATATCATCCAACACTTATAAAAAATTATACAGAGCATATTGAACTGGTCGAAGGAGCAGGTTATAAAAATTTAATTTGCTTCAGCGGAAATAGAAACGGCATGGATGATGAAACCGGAATGAAGAACTGTGCCGAAGGGCTAAAACAAATAATTTCTCTTGCTGAAAAAAAGGGTGTCATCATACAAATGGAATTATTCAATAGTAAGGTGGATCATAAAGATTATATGTGTGATAAAACTGCCTGGGGAATTGAATTATGTAAACGAATTGGCTCCCCTAATTTTAAATTACTCTATGACATCTATCATATGCAGATAAATGAAGGGGATGTGATACGAACCATAAAAGATAATTATCAATACTTCGGACATTTTCACACGGCCGGTGTGCCGGGCAGAAATGAAATAGATGAAACCCAGGAATTATTTTACCCGGCTATTATGAAAGCCATTGCAGCAACAGGATATAAAGGTTATGTAGCACAGGAATTTATTCCGACAGGAAAAGAAACAAAAGATAAAATTGCAGCATTGAAGAAAGCTGTAAAAATTTGTGATATCTAACTTATAATCAATAAATATGGCTGATACTATCTACGACGCAATTGTGATCGGCTCCGGCATCAGCGGTGGCTGGGCTGCCAAGGAGTTGACAGAAAAAGGTCTTAAAGTATTGATGCTGGAGCGTGGCCGTAATATCGAGCATATAAAAGATTATGTGAATGCTGCAAAAGATAGCTGGGAATTTCCACATCGCGGTGGCCGAACACAAGAAATGATTAAAGATCATCCCGTTTTAAAGCGAGATTATCCATTGAACGAAACCGTGCTTGACATGTGGGTGAATGAAAAAGAAAGTCCCTATACCGAAGTAAAAAGATTTGACTGGTATCGGGGCTATCATGTAGGCGGCCGATCCTTATTATGGGGTCGTCAAAGTTACAGGTGGAATAAATGGGACTTTGAAGCCAATGGTAAAGAAGGTATAGGTGTTGACTGGCCGATCCGATATGATGATTTAGCTCCCTGGTATGGTTATGCAGAAAAATTTGCAGGTATACAGGGAAGTAAAGAAGGATTAGATGTTTTACCCGATGGAGAATTTATGCCGGCCATGGAACTGAACTGTGCAGAAAAAGAAGTGAAGAAAAGAATGGAAGCCTTTTATAAAGGCACCCGGCATTTGATAATTGGCCGCAGTGCTAATATTACGCAGCCGCACCACGACAGAACAAACTGTCAGTACCGTGACCGGTGCTGGAGGGGTTGCCCATTTGGAGGCTACTTCAGTACACAATCTTCCACATTACCTGCAGCAATGAAAACCGGCAACCTCACCCTTCGTCCGTTTTCTATTGTTACAAAAATTTTATATAACAAAAACACACGGAAAGCAACTGGTGTAGAAATAATAGATGCGGAGACAAATAAAACATATGAGTTCAAATCAAAAATTGTTTTTGTATGTGCTTCCGCATTAAACTCAACCTGGGTATTAATGAATTCGGCCACCGATGTATGGGAAGGAGGATTAGGCAGCAGCTGTGGAGAGCTGGGTCATAATGTAATGGATCATCATTTCAGAACAGGTGCTGGCGGCACCGTGGAAGGCTTTAGTGATAAATATGAATTTGGCCGCCGGCCAACAGGCATTTACATCCCCCGGTTCAGGAATGTTTATAACGACAAAAGAGATTATCTCCGGGGTTTTGGTTACCAGGGTGGCGCCGGTCGAGGCCGCGGCGTAGATATAGCCGAATTTACTATCGGTGCCGATTTAAAGGAATCCCTGAGTATTCCCAGTGACCAGTGGTATTTTGGTATAACCGCATTCGGTGAAATGCTGCCCGACCATAGCAACAAAATATATTTAGATAAGGACAAAAAAGATAAATGGGGCTTACCGGTTCTTTCGTTTGATGTGGAGACAAAAGAAAATGAAAGGAAGATGCGCATTGATATGATGAATGATGCTAAGGAAATGCTGGAAGCAGCTGGTTTAAAGGATGTGCAAGCATCCGATAGCGGCTATACCGTAGGTATGGGTATTCATGAAATGGGTACTGCCCGTATGGGTCGTGACCCTAAAACCTCCGTGCTGAATGGCAACAACCAGGTTTGGGATGCATTGAATGTATTTGTAACTGATGGAGCCTGTATGACATCCGCATCCTGTGTAAACCCATCGCTGACTTATATGGCTTTGACAGCAAGAGCTGCTGATTATGCAGTAAACGAATTAAAAAAAGGAAATCTCTGATTTCAAATCATATTTTATGGACAGAAGAGAACTTTTGAAAATGGTAGCACTACTAACCGGCGGTGTTGTAATCGGCGGTGATGTTTTTTTGAGTGGTTGTAAAACCGGAGCGAAGGGAGATGCGGGTTTTACAGCCAGCCATTTGGCCTTGCTGGATGAAGTTGGTGAGACAATTATTCCTGCTACGGCAACTCCCGGAGCCAAAGCTGCAAAAGTGGGTGAGTTTATGAGAATAATGGTGACCGATTGCTATACGGAAAACCAACAAACCGTCTTTACAAAAGGTATTAGTGATCTGGATGAAGCCTGTAAAAAAGTTACCGGCAAATCGTTTATGGATTGCACACCACAAGAGCGACATGATTTCCTGGTTGGACTTGAAAAAGAAGCCAAGGCGTATAACATTAAACGGGATGAAGAAGATAAACCCAAAAAAGAGGCTTTGAAAGAAGCCAACAGCAAATTGCCCTGGAAAGACCAGAAAGAATTTGAAAGCGCACCTTCCCATTACTACACGATGATTAAACAGTTGACTTTGTTTGGTTTCTTTAGTTCTAAAACAGGTATGACAGAAACCTTACGTCATATACCTGTACCGGGAAAGTATGATGGTGCTTACCCTTACGCGAAAGGCGATAAAGCCTGGGCGGAATAAATTTCAAACCTATAATTTGTTACTATGAGTTTTAACAGGAGAAAATTTATAAAGCAAACAGCAGGCATCACTTCAGGCTTTGCTCTGGCATCGCTGGCAGGAACCAGATTATTAGGTGTCGATTTTTTTGAAGAAAAGAAAAAGCTAAAAAATTTTGGCCTGCAATTATATACCCTTCGTGATGATTTACCCAAAGACCCGAAATCGGTATTAAAACAGGTGGCCTCTTTTGGTTATAAGCAGATTGAAAGCTATGAAGGAAAAGATGGTATGTTCTGGGGCATGGGGCATACCGGTTTTAAAAAATATATGGATGAACTGGGTATGACGATTGTTTCCAGCCATTGCAACAGTTCATCAGATTTTGAAAAGAAGGTAGCAGACGCTGCAGCTATTGGAATGAAATACCTGATCTATCCCTGGGAAGGTGCCGGAAAAACAATAAATGACTATAAAAAACTGGCAGATGAATTAAATAAGAACGGAGCCATTTGTAAAAAAAACGGAATCAGGTTTGCCTTTCACAACCATGATTATTCTTTCAGACAAATTAACGGAGAATTTCCACAGGATATTCTGATGAAAAACACCGATCCGGAATTGGTTGATTTTGAAATGGATATTTACTGGGTAGTGGCCGCCGGGCAAGACCCTGAAGAATGGTTTAAAAAATATCCAAACCGCTTCCGGCTTTGCCATATTAAAGACCGGGCAAAAAATGCCGTGTCTGACAATGGGAAAAATTCTGTTGACCTTGGCACCGGTATCATTGATTTCAGCAAGGTTTTAAAAACCGCTAAAACCAATGGGATGGAATATTTTATTGTTGAGCAGGAAGCTTATCCTTCCGGTACTCCGATGGAAGCAGTGAAGGTGGATGCAGCGTTTTTGAAAGGGATGAAGTTTTAATCTAAAGCCGTTCGTAAATCATTTACTCCGTCCGGATCAATGGCATTATTCAGATAACTCTCACCCGAATCATTAAACGCAGGATGAATAAAACCCATCTTACTTGGCTCCTTCCCTCTCAGGGAAGAATGAAATTCAACACAACCCGTTCTTTCCGCCAGCATTTTTATATTTTCTTTTCGTACACCACTCCCGGGCATAATAATGATCCGTTCATCCGCTTTCTTATTTAATTCGGAAACCAGGTCAACGCCATCAACCACAGAGGGCTCTTGTCCGGAAGTCAATATTCTTTCACAACCAATTTCAATTAATATTTCCAGGGCGGCAAACGGATCTTTGCATCGGTCAAATGCCCGGTGAAAAGTAACACCCAGCGGATAAGCTGCTTCAATCAATGCCGATGTTCTGACGATGTCAATAGTTCCATCCCTATTTAATAAGCCAATGACTACCCCATCACAACCCAATTGCCTGCATAACTTCACATCCTGCAGCATTATATCAAATTCATCCTTTGTATATAAAAAATCGCCGCCCCTTGGGCGAATGATGGGATACAATGAAACCGCAAATGATTCCCGGCATTTTTTTATAGTTGCAAAAGAAGGGGTCGTTCCGCCTTCGGCAAGATTGGCACAAAGTTCTATCCTGTCTGCACCTCCAACAACGGCGGATTGTGTAGTAGCAAAATCTGAAGTGGCAATTTCAATTATATACTTCTTTGGGATCATTCCATAATAAATTTTGATGGCACTAATTTTTCTATTTCATTTGTTTTAATAGCATAACTGAATCCTTTGTGAATAGCAAACGCTCCAACCTGCCCTTTTTTATTTACCGCCAGAAATGCTACCTGGATATCCTTCGCTTTCGCTCCCTTTATTTTAATAATACGCTCAATGATTTTTTTACAGGCCGCCTCCGGAGATAATCCCTGCCGCATCAATTCGATTACTGAATGTGAACCCGCCACACGGATCACATCCTCACCCTGACCAGTGGAAGTACAGGCACCTACTTCATTATCAACAAACAAACCGGCCCCTATAATTGGTGAATCACCCAAACGTCCCCGCATTTTAAATCCCGCTCCACTGGTGGTACAACTACCACTCAGGTTTCCATTGGTATCCATGGCCACCATACCAATCGTATCATGATTCCATTCGCCGGTTTCCAGTTTGTAGGGCGCAAATGGGCCATGTTCCTGTTTGACTGCCTGAGGTACAGGCTGGCTCTCCACGTTTATTACAGGTGGCTTGTATTCTGATTTCTTCAACCAGTTCTCATAATTTTTTTGTGCTTCTGACGAAAGTTTTTGTTCCTCCAGGGGAAATCCTTCTGCTATGGCAAATTGTTGTGCTCCACTTCCGACGAGCATTACATGTGGTGTTTTTTCCATGACCCGTCTTGCTACCGAAATTGGATGTTTTATCCTTTCTAAAAAAGCAACGCTTCCGCAATTGGAGAATTCATCCATAATGCAGGCATCCAATGTAACAAAACCGTCCCGGTCGGGATTGGCACCAAGACCCACACAGCAATTCTGTTCAGATTCGGTAACCATCACTCCTTTTTCCACTGCATCCAATGCCCGTCCACCACTGACTAATACTTCCCAGGCAGCTTTATTGGCCCGTAAACCTGCATCCCAGGTTGAAATAACGATGGGTTTGCCCTTTATGGTTCCTGTTTCTGTCATTGACCAGGCTCCTTTTGTCAGTAAACTTGCGAATCCTGTAAAAGCAGAGGTCTTTATAAACTTTCTCCTGTCTACCATTGTTTTATTTTTAAGCTGTTCGAAATTACTGGTTTCAGCATCAAATAGCGGTAAAAAGGACTCAGAAAGCCGGAAGAAATAAATTTGATGTTTAAACATTGATTAATTACCTTTGTAGTATAAAACAAGAAAATGAAAATAGAAATCATCTCAGGAAGTCCCAGGATAAACAGTGTAACCCGCCGGGTGGCATTGCATCTGAAAAACAGGCTTACCCAAAATACAAGTCATGATATTGATATTATCGATATGAAAGACTGGAATATCCCCCCGGTACAATCTGTCTGGGTATCACCGGACAAAGCACCATTAGAATTTCAACCCGTAGCTGAAAGGGTATTTGCGGCTGACGCTTTTATACTGGTAACACCGGAATATAATGGCAGCTACGCCCCAGCTCTTAAGAATTTATTAGACCATTTTCCAAAACGTCATCATAAACCGTTTGGCATTGTAACTGCTTCTCCGGGTGCCATGGGCGGTATCAGGGCCTCTCAGCAGATGTTGCAATTAGTTCCGGCACTTTTCGGGATTGCTTCTCCTTATATGCTGATTACACCGGCCGTAGATAAAAAATTCAGTCCGGATGGTGATCTGCTTGAAGAAAGTTTTCAAAATGCGGTACATAATTTTATCAGTGAGTTTTTATGGCTGGCGGAGAAAATTGTAGAAGAAAATGTTATGGCCCCCTAAATCCCCCAGGGGGGACTTTTGAAACTTATAGAAAAAAAATTATCGAATAAAAAAGTGTTACTAATGAAAACCAAAAAATCAATCGAAGCAATCATTCCACCACCTGCACCCCATATGGTAGGTGATGGATTCCGGGTTCATGGATTTTTTCCCGAGGGATCATTGATAAAAAACGAATGAGCCCTTTCTTCCTGATGGACTATAATTCCAAGGTGGAATTTCCTCCAACGGATCAACCCAGAGGTGTTGGCGTGCATCCCCACCGGGGATTTGAAACAGTGACCATTGCCTATCACGGTCGTATCGCACACCACGATAGTGCCGGAAACAGTGGCATCATTGGTGAAGGGGATGTACAATGGATGACCGCCGCTTCAGGTTTGCTGCATAAAGAATATCATGAAAGATCATTCAGCAAGGCCGGTGGTCTGTTTCAAATGGTGCAGTTGTGGGTAAACCTTCCGGCTAAATATAAAATGACAGCTCCTAAATACCAGGAGATACTCCGGGAAAAGATGGGCAATCACGTATTGCCTGACCGTGCAGGGGTAATAGAAGTAATTGCCGGAGAATATAAAGGAACCCCGGGTCCTGCCTCCACATTTACGCCTGTTCATGTATATAATGCCCGGTTGAAAAGCGGCGCCCATGTTGAATTGAATTTTCCATCGTCTTACAATACAGGAATATTAGTTGTGGAAGGAACTGCCGTATTTAACGGGGAACCCGTTTCAACTGATCATTTTGTATTATTCAACAATGATGGTGAACAGATTTCGATAGAAACAAATGAAGACACAATTCTACTTGTCTTATCCGGCGAACCCATCCTTGAGTCCATAGCACAATACGGCCCTTTCTTAATGAATACCCGGGAAGAATTAGAGCAGGCCATTGCGGATGTGAATGCCGGGAAGTTTGGGGTGCTTGAGGATTAGCGTTCGGGAGGAAAGTAATAAGTATATAGGGTTTATAAGGTATAAAAGGTTACTTAGATACTTTAAATACCCTTTATACTTTATATACCATTTATACTTAACCTACCGGACATTCTTCCTTTCAATAAACGCAACAAGATTTTTCCGCGCATTCTGCTGGATCTTTCTTTTCATAAACCCTGTCCAGCCCAGTAATACCCCCCTGACTCCAAATGCCTGTGCGGCCCAATTACTTAATTTGAATGCGTCACTGTGTTCAATAATTTTACCATCCTTCAGTTTCATAAACGCCTTGATGTGGTTGACAACTTTTCTGCCGGTTTTAGAAAACGTATAGGTGGCCACCCACACGCAGGTAGCATATTCGGCATCGATCAATTGAATATTGGAAAACGTCAATGAAAATTCCCGGGCATTTTTGCAGAGCATTTCCCACATCGCTTTCGCCTCCACACCCCGCAACAATCCAAAAACCGGGTCATTGAAAACGATATCATCACTATAACAACTGTTCATAGTTTGATGATCCAGTTTCTGAAAAGCCGTATAAAACTTACTTATAACGTCGGCATTCGATTGCATAAATTAAAAATGAAGGTGAACAGAGAATCAGTAAATTTAAACCTTCAAAATTACTTCCATGCGAAAAATAATCAGCTCGCTGCTTTTAATCCTGTCCGTATTTGTTGCCGTTGCCCAAAACGAACAGGACTCTGCCTGGATACGGGATAACTACACAAAACTGGAACAATACATTCCCATGCGGGATGGTATCAAACTTTTCACAACTATTTATTTACCCAATGATAAGAGTGAAAAGCATCCGGTCCTGATGGTGCGGACACCGTATTCCTGCTCTCCGTATGGGCCTAATTTTTCTTCCCGACTCTGGGGCGGACACTGGAAATATTATGCCCGGGAGAATTATATCATCATTATCCAGGATGTACGTGGGAAATGGATGAGTGAAGGAGCATTTATGGATATACGTCCTTTCAATAAAAATAAAAGCGGTACAGAAACGGATGAAGCCAGCGATACCTATGATGCCATTGACTGGATCATAAATAATGTTTCCAATAACAATGGGAATGTGGGCATTTTCGGTATTTCCTACCCGGGATTTTATGCTACCATGGCAGCGGCCAGTAACCATCCGGCTTTAAAAGCAGTAAGTCCGCAGGCACCGGTCACCGATTGGTTTATGGGCGATGATTTTCACCACAACGGTGCTTTTTTTCAAATGGATGGGTTTAGTTTCTATTCGGGTTTTGGAAAACCAAGACCAAAACCCACTACTGTTGGCAGCCCGGGGTTTGAATTTCCGAACAGGGATAATTATAAATTCTATTTGGAAAACACACTTCCCAAACTGATGCAGTTCATGAAAGACAGTGTTCAATTCTGGAAAGACCTGTATGCCCATCCAAATTTGGATGACTGGTGGAAAGCAAGAAATGCAAGAACAGCCATGTATAATATTAAACCCGCCATGCTGGTAGTGGGTGGATTGTTTGATGCAGAAGATTGTTATGGGGCCTGGAATTTGTATAAAGCCATCGAGAAACAAAACCTGCCTACCGGACAGGCAGGTACTTCAACCAATAATAAAATAGTGATGGGCCCCTGGTCGCATGGTCAGTGGTCCAGTAATGACGGTACCCAATTAGGTAATATAAAATTTGGCAGCAACACAGCGCTGTGGTACCAGAATAATATAGAGCTGCCCTTCTTTAATTATTACCTGAAAGGAAAAGGGAATGACCCAAAAATAGCTGAAGCTACCATTTTCTTTAGTGGCGAAAACCAATGGAGAAAATTTGACCAATGGCCGCCAAAGGAAACGCAACCAAGAGATATTTACCTGGCACCTGGCGGAGCATTGTCATGGAACCTGCCAACCTATGTTAAATCCGGCAGTTACTCTGAATATACCAGCGACCCGGCCCATCCTGTACCCTATACGGAAGATGTCCACTTCAGGCGGACCCGGGAATACATGACCGACGATCAGCGGTTTGCATCGAGAAGACCGGATGTTTTGACATTTGAAACATTTCCATTAGAAGAAGATCTTACTTTGGCAGGGACTGTGACAGCAAATTTGAAAGTCAGTATTACCGGAACAGATGCTGATTTTGTAGTAAAAGTGATTGATGTATTTCCGGATAATTTTACCTATCCGGAGTCTTCTATGAACCCTCAGCCAACTGGCGGAGGCAGGGGGGCTTATCCGATGGGAGGTTACCAGATGCTGGTACGCGGAGAAATTATGCGGGGTAAATTCCGGAACAGTTTTGAAACACCCATACCCTTTAAACCCGGAAAGATTGAAACGGTAAAATTTGATTTACCCGATATTGCACATACTTTTAAAAAGGGACACAAGCTGATGATACAGGTACAAAGCAGCTGGTTTCCGTTAGCTGACAGAAACCCGCAAAAGTTCATGAATATTTATGAAGCCACTGAAAGTGATTTTCAAAAAGCAACGATCCGGGTTTATCATGATTCGGCAAACCCTTCAACCATTTTTTTACCGGTAATTAGATAAAATTATTTTTTATGAGATTAACGATTTGTTTATTAATGCTGTTGTCAACAATAGTTGCCAGGACGCAACAGGTACAGATTATTCCGCAACCCGTATCACTGAAACAACCGAAAATTGCCGCAAGTTTCAGCATTTCGCCTTCCACCGAAATTGTTCTGGAAGGAAGTTATATGGACAATTCCATTTCCTTTTTTAATGACTACCTCCAGCGGTTTTATTTTTTTAAACTACCCGTGGTAAAAAAATCAACCAGCAATAATGTTATCCGTTTGAATTTTGAAAGACTGGATCATGAAATAGCAGGTGCGTATCACATGGTAGTAGATAGTAAAGGAGTTTATATTGCCGGGGATAATGAAGCCGGTGTATTCTATGGTATCCAGACATTAATTCAGTTGCTCCCGATACCGGATGCCAAGGTAAATACCCGCCCAAAAAAATTGACTATTCCCTATGTATCTGTAGAAGATGCTCCGCGTTTTGCTTACCGGGGTCTGCACCTGGATGTCAGCAGGCATTTTTTCCCGGTCAGCTTTATCAAAACTTATATCGATTACATCGCATTGCATAAAATGAATTATTTCCACTGGCATCTGACAGACGACCAGGGCTGGCGTATTGAAATAAAAAAATATCCGAGATTAACATCAGTTGGCGGTTGGAGAGATGGCACTATCATTGGCCGTTATCCCGGCACCGGAAATGACAATATTCATTACGGAGGATTTTACACACAGGAAGAAATAAAAGAAGTGGTGGCCTATGCTTCTAAAAGATACATTACGGTTATTCCTGAAATTGAGATGCCGGGTCACAGCATGGCGGCACTGGCTGCTTATCCGCAATTAGGCACCACCCCGGACAGTGTTTATAAAGTATCGCAAACCTGGGGAATCAATGACGTATTTAATAATGTATTGAATCCATCGGAATACACTTTTAATTTTTTGCAGGATGTGCTGGATGAAGTGATGAACCTGTTCCCTGCGCCTTATATACATATTGGTGGGGATGAATGCAGCAAAAGGTGGTGGCATGAAAGTCCTTTCTGCCAGCAACTGATGAAAGAAAAAGGCATTAAAGATGAACATGCCCTCCAGAGTTATTTTATACAGCGTATTGAAAAATATGTCAATAGCAAAAGCAAAAAAATTATTGGCTGGGATGAAATATTAGAAGGTGGCCTGGCTCCTAACGCTACCGTGATGAGTTGGCGGGGTGAACAGGGAGGAATTGATGCAGCCAAACAGAATCATGCTGTGATAATGACACCAGGCAACCCGGTTTATTTTGATCATACACAAAGTGATAATGAAGACAGTGTTACTATTGGGGGATACAATCCCATTGAAAAAGTATATGCGTATGAACCCATCCCCAAAGAACTGAATGAAGAGCAGGCAAAATATGTCTTAGGTGCCCAGGCGAATATGTGGACTGAATACATGGGTAACATCCGAAAAGTGGAATACATGCTTTTCCCCCGCCTCGGTGCACTGAGTGAAGTGTTGTGGAGTCCTAAAGAAAAAAAGAATTGGCAGGATTTTCAAAATAGATTGCAGCAACAGTTTAGCCGTTATGATCTGTGGAAGGTGAATTACAGCAAAGCCTATTTTGATTTAAAGGCAAAAGTTTTACCTGCCGATGATAATTCGGGTGTACAATGGAACCTGGAAAGTAAAATTAAAAATTCGCAGATCCGGTATATGAATGAGATATCCCCTTTGTTAGACTATTCAAAACCCGTTGTTGTTAAAAAGTCAAACAATTATTCTGCAACGCTCTATTCTAAAAGCAACCAGCCGTTGAGTACTATTTCTCAGAAATTTTTATTTAACAAAGCCACTGGCAAAAAGATTACGTTAACCTTCCCGGCCTCAGATAAATATCCCGGCGACGGGGCTTTTACCCTGGTAAACGGCGTGCAGAATGAAAAAGGCTTTGCCCGGAGTAAAGAATTTATTGGTTTTAGTGGTGCTGATTGTGAAGCCCTGATTGATTTAGGCAGTTCCCAATCCATAAGTATGGTAGTGGTAAATTTATTAAGACGTAATTCAAGCTGGATATGGCGGCCACAAACTGCCGAAGTGTTTGGTTCCGGAGATGGACAAAATTGGCATTCATTAAAACTGACTGATGATTTTGAAGAACGGAAAGATGGTACGGGTAAAGGAAAAATGACCCTGTCTTTTCCGGCTACTGTTACACGCTATATCAAAGTGCTGGTGACAAATTGGGGTACCATTCCGGAAGGAAGCCCCGGAGCTGGCAATAAAGCCTGGTTGTTTGTAGATGAGATTGAAGTGAATTGACTTCACGCATAGGCGCAAAGTTGAATTCAGAAGTTCTCGAATCTTAAGCTTCTTTGAGAGAAATGAGCGCTAACCCGCAAAAAACAGCAGAAACCTTCATCTCAAATTTTTATCTTTACAATTCAAACAAACTCAATGGTGAAGCAAACTTCCCAGATTGACCTTTCCGACAGTTTTGAAAAAATACCCGTAAAGATTTTTCCGGATCAGAAAGACGGATCTGTTTTTGTAGCACAACAGATCGCATATTCCATCCGTGAAAAGCAAAAAACAAAGGAAAAATTTGTTCTGGGTTTAGCCACCGGGTCCACTCCCCGATCCTTATATACCGAACTCGTGCGGATGCACCGGGAAGAAAAATTGAGTTTTAAGAATGTGATCACATTCAACCTGGATGAATATTACCCGGTTAACAATAATGCCTTACAGAGTTATAACCGGTTTATGAAAAGTATGTTGTTTGACCATATTGACATTAACCCTAAAAATATTCATATCCCGAATGGTGAAATAAGAAAAGAAAATATAAAAGAATATTGCCGTCACTATGAAAAAATGATTGCCGATGCCGGTGGTATTGATTTGCAAATCCTGGGAATTGGAAATAACGGGCATATTGGTTTTAACGAACCGGGTTCCGGTTTGCATTCGAAAACAAGATTGACGACACTTGACAACTCAACACGTATCGCCAATTCATTTGAGTTTGCCAATATTTCAGAAGTACCGCGGCTCGCCATAACGATGGGCATCAGTAACATTAACGACGCAAAAAAAATAATACTGATGGCCTGGGGAAGTTCCAAAGCCCCGGTAATAAAAAAAGCCGTAGAAGATGAAGTCACCGAACGTGTGCCCGCTTCCTTGTTACAAGATCATGAGGATGTCATTTTTATTATTGATGAAAATGCCGCAGCTGAATTAACAAGGAATAAATCTCCCTGGCTCACCGGTGATTGTGACTGGACACCCAGGATGATCAAAAAAGCGGTAGTGAACATGGCTTTAAAATTAAAAAAACCAGTTCTCAGTTTAACCAACACTGATTACAATGAATATGGTCTCAGTGACCTGCTGGTAGAAAAAGGCGATGCCTATGAAATAAATCTGCAGGTATATTATATGCTAAGGGATTCTATTACAGGCTGGCCGGGTGGAAAACCCAATTCAGTAATACCGGGGCATCCCGAACGATCAGCGCCTTATCCAAAAAGGGTCCTTATTTTTTCCCCCCACCCGGATGATGATATCATCAGTATGGGAGGAACCTTCCAACGTCTGTTTGACCAGGGACATGACGTACATATCGGTTACCAGACAAGCGGAAATATTGCCGTGACGGATGAATTTGTAACAAGGTTCCTTGATTTTGCAGTAGGTTTTGAGGAAATAGCCGGTATTGATACCAGCAAGTCAGGTAAAATATTAACGAATGCAAGAAGATTTTTAGCCCGGAAAAAATCAAACCAGGTCGATACACCTACCATTCGTTCTATCAAAGGACTTATTCGCCGGGGTGAAGCAAAGGCCACTTGTCATTATGTAGGCATACCAGATGATAATATTCATTTTCAGAATCTTCCTTTTTATGAAACCGGGACCATCGAGAAAAAACCCATGAGTGAAAAGGATATTAAACTAACGATCGAATTACTGCGCCAGGTAAAACCACAACAGATATTTTGTGCGGGGGATTTTGCAGACCCGCATGGTACCCATATTATTTGCTTCCATGTTGTGCTGGAAGCATTAAAAAGAATTAAATCTGCTGGCGACGACTGGATAAAGGATTGCTGGTTCTGGCTCTACAAAGGGGCCTGGCAGGAATGGAATATTGAAGAAATAGAAATGGCTATTCCTATGAGCCCTGACCAGGTCATGAAAAAACGTTTCGGAATATTCATTCACCAGTCACAAAAAGATATGGTTCCTTTCCAGGGAAGTGATTCAAGAGAATTCTGGCAACGGGCAGAAGAGCGAAATGCATCCACAGCGAATCTTTATGCCGACCTGGGATTAACGCATTATGCGGCTATGGAAGCATTTGTCCGCTGGCATTTTTAACAGGATTATTTTCCGATTTCTCCTTATTTTTATAAATAAAAAACAACTATGGCAATATTTAAATCAAGTAACCCCACCCTGCAGGAAAAAACATACCAGGGAACTATTCTTGAAGGAATCAGTACGGGTGAAGAAATGACCGTAAAAGGCACGATGAATAAATTCGGTGTGCTAATGATGCTGATGATCGGTTCTACGCTTTTTGCCTGGAGCCAGTTTTATAAAGGCAGTGATCCTATGCCCTTAATGCTAACCGGGGTATTTGGCGGATTGGGACTGGCCCTGGTAATGATGTTTAAAAAACAATGGGCTGCTTACCTCGCACCCGGCTATGCCATACTGGAAGGATTGTTTGTTGGATCTATTTCCGCTATGTATAATGATGCTTACCCGGGTCTGCCTACACAGGCAGTAGCCTTAACCTTATTGGTTACGCTGGTGATGTATCTTCTTTACAGGTATCGTATCATCAAGGTTACACAAAAATTACGCATGGTGGTGGTTGTGGCCACTTCGGTGCTGGCCGTCTTTTACCTGATTCAGTGGATTACTTATTTAGCGATGGGTTCACCGATTGGCGGATTTACGAATGCTGCTACACCATTGGGTATAGGATTTTCTATATTGGTTGTTGGCCTGGCTGCCTTTAACCTGCTCCTGAATTTTGATACCATTGAAAAGGGTGTGGAAATGAGAGCGGCCAAATACATGGAATGGTACAGTGCTTTTGGTTTGTTGGTAACGATTGTCTGGTTGTACCTGGAAATACTCCGTTTATTATCCAAGTTTCAAAGAAATTGATGAAAATTAATTTATAGAAAAAGCCTCTCAACGTTGAGAGGCTTTTTTTTATAGTTACCCCGGAAAAAAAAAGATAGAATGTCTGGGTGATTTTCAAAAAAGTAAACCCTCACCAAATAAAATGCTGGTAAGGGTTTTTGATTTTTTTGTGACCCCGCCAGGATTCAAACCTGGAACCTTTTGATCCGTAGTCAAATACTCTATTCAGTTGAGCTACGGGGCCATTTTTTTACATTTATTTCATTTCCGATTTCTAACCACTATCCGCAACAACACAGCCGGTTTACTCTATTCTCCCGATAGCTATCGGGATGAGCTACGGGGCCATTTTTTTACATTTATTTCATTTCCGATTTCTAACCACTATCCGCAACAACACAGCCGGTTTACTCTATTCTCCCGATAGCTATCGGGATGAGCTACGGGGCCATTTTTTTACATTTATTTCATTTCCGATTTCTAACCACTATCCGCAACAACACAGCCGGTTTACTCTATTCTCCCGATAGCTATCGGGATGAGCTACGGGGCCATTTTTTACATTTATTTCATTTCCGATTTCTAACCACTATCCGCAACAACACAGCCGGTTTACTCTATTCTCCCGATAGCTATCGGGATGAGCTACGGGGCCATTTTTTTACATTTATTTCAATTCCGATTTCTAACCACTATCCGCAACAACACAGCCGGTTTACTCTATTCTCCCGATAGCTATCGGGATGAGCTACGGGGCCATTTTTTTACATTTATTTCATTTCCGATTTCTAACCACTATCCGCAACAACACAGCCGGTTTACTCTATTCTCCCGATAGCTATCGGGATGAGCTAAGGGGGCCATCCGAATATATCGGGCGGCAAATATATGCCAAAATCATCAATAAGAAACTCCGGAATGGGTTACCGGTTCTTCCAATCCGGAAGGTATTTATCCAGCAGGGCCTGAAATTCTTTATAATTCAGTAAACCCGCCAGGTCTGTATCAGCTAAAAGATTTTCAACATTCTTATACCCTCTTTCATAAGCCTGTCGCAAATAAAGAATAGCCTGTTCAGGTTTATTCGCCAGGGCATAACTACAGGCAAGCTGATAGTACGTTTTTCCTTTGGAAGGATCGAGCCGGATGGCATTCTGGATATATACAATGGCCGAATCATATTGTTGCATGGAATGATAAACTAATCCCAGGTTCAGAGACCCGGATTGAGAATTAGGATCGATCTTCATGGCCTGTCGCAGGTAAACAAATGCCGAATCATTCATTTCAATTTTCATGAAAGCAATACCCGCCTGCGTGTATGCCGGGGTAAATTTGGCATCCTGCTGAATGACCATTCTGAAATAAACAATGGCAGAATCATACACTTTCATGTCGTCATAAAAATTTCCAATGGCAAAGTATGCCTGTGCTCCCGGGTCCGTTTTTTTATAGAGCTGCTTTTTATAATAATAGGCGGCCGAATCATATTGCTTTAACTGCCTGAATACACTGGCAAGATTTGTTGCGATCACCGTGTTCTCCGGGTCAATCCGTAAACCCTTTTGCATATTAACCCGGGCTGAATCATATTGTTTCATTCCCTGGAATACCAGTCCCAGGTTACTGTAGAATTGCGAATTCTGCGGATCCTTCTGTAAGGCCTTGCGGATATACCATCGCGCTGAATCATAGCGCTTTTGATCAAAGAAGGCCATGCCCATATCATTCAGGAATGTGGTGCTGTTGGGGTCAAACAGGGAAGTGCCTTTCAGGAAATTGGTAACAGAATCCAGCAGATTCATTTCCTTGAATATTTTGATCAGGTTATTGGAAGCCGGTTTATAATCCGGTTTCAGGTATAAAGCCCTCCGAAAATAGGACTTGGCAGAATCATAATTTTTTTCCTGGCCATATATTACTCCCAGGTTATTCAGAATGGAAGGATTACCCGGTTCTACTTTTACCGCCTGCTGAAAATAAAAATAAGTTGAGTCCGGGATCTTCATTTCTTTAAACACCAACCCGATATTGATCAGTGCAAAGGCGGAATATGGATTAGCCACTAAAGCACGCCGGTAATAATAATTAGCAGAATCCATTTGTTTCAATGCAAAGCTTGCCTGTCCAAGATTGTTATAGGCTTCTTCGTAATTGGGATCAACTTCAGCTGCCATCCTGTAATAGACTTTGGCAGAATCATATTCTTTCAGCTCTTTATAAAAATTACCGATATAAACATTCACAATGGACTTGTCCTGGTAATTGGCAAATGCCTTGGAATAATAAATTCTTGCAGAGTCATACAACTTCATTTCAAAGAAAGTCTTGCTTAATCCATTGTACGCATTTATGAACTTAGGATCGGCCGTTATGCTCTGTTTAAAATATTTAATGGCATTATCATATTTTTTCCGGTCATGATTGATCCAGCCAATATTGTTACTGGCATACACATTATTGGATTCGATACTCAACGCTCTTTCATAATGGGCGATCGCAGAATCCCCTTTTCCCAGGGAATAGTAATAATGACCGAGATCCACGTAGGCATCTGCATTTGCCGGATCCACCTGGATCGATCGCTCATAATATTTAATGGCCGAATCGGGCCGGTTGAGTGTTTTATAGGCAAATGCCAAAGTAACATACGGATAACGCCACCTGGGCGCCGCAATGATAGCTTTCTTAGCATAAAAAATGGCGCTGTCAATCTTGTTGTTATCCAGATGCAGGGAAGATAATGTGTTGAGAATGTAAGCCGCATTTTTATCATCCGCATAGGCTGTATAGGCATATTGAAATGCTTTACTGATATCCACGAGCTTCCGGCTCCTGCCAAAATAACCCCTTGCTTTAAAAAAATACATCCGGCCCATCAGTGATTTTGCAAAGTCAGGATCATCCGGCATTATGAAGTTGATAGCTTTCTCCAGCATCAGTCCCACTTCATAAAATTCCTGTTGCGCCACTTTCTCCATCCGGTTCAGGCTGGTGGTGATCTCATCCGTTTTCTCATCTTCATCGATCTGAGCCCTGAGGCGCTGTATGGAGGAAGCATCTTTACAATCCAGGTACAGATTGATCTTGCTTTGCGCAAAGTTGATAAACTCAACTGCCAGGGTGGTTTGTGCATCAATGGTGTAGGAAGTACCGGGATATTTTACTTCCATCAGGCTATAATAATATTCAGCAGATGCTTTTCCTATAAGCCGGCTTTCTTTTAAAGCATTATTAAAAAGGTTATAGGCTTCGATCAATAAAGTATCGGCAGACTCTGAAGTTATGGCCCTGCCTCTTGGCGCAAACGAAGTGCCCGGACCTTTTGACTGGAGTTTTTTGCCATTGATCCATTTTCGCAGGTATGCCGTGTCAACAATGCTCACAACACTTCCGATTTTTTCAGGGCAGCAAAAAAATGGGTCCTGTTTTCTTTTAAACCGTTGCTGGGCAATGTTGGGTACATTTTTGTCCACATATTTTTGTATCTCAGCAAGAGTAACCTGGTTGTCAACAGTTCCCATGGAATCTGCTGAACCGGTTAATCCATCTATCAGATAGTACGTAAATAATCCATGACCACTTCCAATAGAGGCATCTTCAAGCGATTCCTGCCCGGCACCTGTGGCGAGCATAATTATTTCCCCTGCCCTGTTCTCTGAAATCGCCCCATTCAAAAAGTTCTGACCCTCGGTACCACCGGGCAACTCATTAGTCCGGCAGGCATCCATAATGAAATATACTTCTACCCCTTTAGCTGTTTCAGTGGCAATTTTCTTTTTCAGGTTGAATAACTGAATGGCACCACCCACCAGGTAATTGTTCTTGTCGCCGGCAGGATTACAATCGTAAGCCAGGTAAAAAAACTGGTCTTCATCAATCGCATCTCCGTGCCCCGCGAGATAAATAAACAGGCGGTCTCCTTTCTGTAATTTTTTTGCCTTTAACCAGGCAAATCCTTTTTGATAAAAATTGGCAAGTAATGCCTGCTCATTCAGCAGGCAATAGATGTTGTCATTACTCAGTTTGCCCCCGGCCGGAGATTTCAGATAGTCCCGGAACATCTCGGCATCTTTATCAGCATAGGTAAGTGGTCGTACATATTTATAAGAGGAAATGCCCATGATCATGGCAAAAGTCTGTGGCCCGGTAATAGTGGAATCTCTTGGTTTCGGGGGTGCCTGACCTGCAATATCCACAACCGTGAGTAGAAAAAAGGAGCAACTTATAAATATGTAAAGGTATTTTCGCATAAATTAGACTTACTAAATTACGGATTTACAGGGGAATAACTCTAATTACCCCTCCAAAATGCTGTAAATTTCGGGGTAACCCGAATGTTAAAGAAATAACAGAATATGTTAAGTATAAAAAAGTTGCAACCTTATTGTCAATTATGAAATCATTATTTCAACTACGGCAAACCAACAGCAGCAGATTTTCATGAAAAAGCCACTACACAAACACATTGGCCACCAAGCCCGGAAAGTTCATGGTCGTGTTACCAAATACCTGTTGGAAAGGGATACTATGTTCGCTACGGTTTGGGTATTTCTTTTTATTATCATTCTTGGGGCTATCCCACTCAATCTGGGTGTTATCAACCCTATCAAACTCGGGTTAAAAGATTTTGATTCGAATGATCTGAGTTATTCAAAACTCGGAAAAGCTGAACACACTGATATTGACACCAATATTGTAATTATAAACATCGGGCATGCTGACCGGGAAGGAATTGCCTATATAATTGAAAAAACAGCCACACTGGAACCAAAAGTAATGGCGTTGGATGTGGTATTTGATGAGGCCCGTGACCCCTCCAAAGACTCCCTGCTTAGGGAAACATTCAAAAAAAATAAAAACCTGGTAGTGGCCGTTAAATACCAGCTGGATTCATCAGAAAAAATGATCGTCACAAGAAATTATTTCAAAGATGATGCGCACCAGTATGGGTATGTTAATTTTCCGAACGAGGACAAAGAAACAACCCGGTATTTTTTCCCTTTAAAAAAGACTCATGATACTTCCTTTACCTTTTTTTCGTCTGCTATCCTGAAGTTTTATGACACTGTGGCTTACAAAAAGCTTATAAAAAAGGGCGATAGCAAGGTTATGATCAATTATAGCCGCCATACCAACCAGTACCTTGTTATAAATGCAGATGATTTGCTTATGAATAATGTCGATTCGTCTGCTATAAAGGGAAAAATTGCTTTACTCGCTTACGTAAATACAAACCCGGATGATATTGAGGATAAGAAGTTTACGCCCATGAATGAAAAATATGCCGGCAAATCACACCCTGATATGAACGGGATTGTGATACATGCCAATATTATTTCGATGGCGTTGGAAAATAACTATATAAAAAAGTTACCTTTGTGGGGCAATATGCTTATAGCAATCTTTGTTTGCTGGTTGCATATGTCGTTTTTCGTCCATTATTACCTTGAAAGCCATATCTGGTTCCATTTAGTAGCAAAAATTGCACAGGTAGCTTCGGCTATATTTTTCATGTGGCTTGGGATATATTTATTTGACAAATACAGGCTGAAAGTGGATATGAAGATGAGCCTGGTAGTAATTGTTCTGGCGGTGGATGTCATATACTTTTATGAAGCCTGGGCCGTCTGGATGCACAAAAAATTTAATTTTACAACGGTGTTTAAACCACACCACCATTAATAGATCATGACAATTAAACCTTAAACGAAAAAAGATGAAAAAATTCCAATTTCTTACCTTGATTATTTTATCCGCCGGCATCGCTTCTGCCCAGGATAACAGTTTCCTGCTTTACAGTTTCAAAGGAAACGTTACCGTAGTGGAAAATAAAGTTGAGACCAAAGCCAAAGTTGGTAAAACAATAAACAAGGCTGCCAGTATAAAAGTAGCCAGTGGTTCAGCTGTAACACTGATCTGTAATGAAGCCGCCATGTTCACGCTTACCAAGGCCGGTAATTACCCCTTGAGCCAGTTTGGTGATTCCTGCCATATCAGCAATAATTCGGTCAGTGCCAACTATGTAAAATATGTTTGGGCCCAGATGACTAATTCCAGTGGTGCTCCGGGCAGCAACCGCAAAGCCTATATGAATACCGTGGGTGCCGTTAGTCGTTCTATCAACAATATCTGGATTGACCCCCGGCTGGATACGCTCAATTATTCTGGCGGAGAATTTCCATTATCCTGGAAATCATATGCAGATGCAAAAGATTTTGAATTCCTGCTATATAATGTTTCGGATATCAGCCAGCCTATATATAAAACGATCGTCAGCAAGTTGAAGATTTCAGTTCCTTCTGTTGCAGAAAAAATGAAACTGGGAAATACCTATTTCTGGACAGCTTCTGTAAAAGGAGAAGAAAATGATGAACTGAAAGTATTCAATTATGTAACTACCGAAACTTTTACCAAGGTTCTGAATAACCTGAAAAGCCAGTTATCTACTTTTGAAGCCCCGGCTGAACAGGCTTACCGGATTGCTTTTATGCTGGAAGATGCCCATTACCTGGCAGAAGCCTACCAGTATTATACAAAAGCGGCATCCTTAGATTCTGCGAATGTATTATACCGTTCTACCCTCATGTCATTCAAAAAGGATTACGAGATTAAATAAGTTGAATTGAAAATAGAAAAGCCGTTGCAGTTTGCAACGGCTTTTCTATTTTTACGCATCATCCGTCTGAAGCAAATCATCAAACACCCTTTACGGGATGATAAAATGAAGCTACTTTTCTGGTCCATTGGCAAAGTACATGAGCCGTATGTAAAACCCGGTGTGGATGATTTCAGTCGCCGCATCTCCCGGTACTATAAAATGGAGTGGAGCATAATACCGCTGCCAAAAAATGCCGGGATGATGAGTGAGATGGATCTTAAAAAGAAAGAAGGGGACATAATCCTTGACTGGATTGGCAAAGAAGATTACCTGGTTGTATTGGATGAAAGGGGAAAGCAACTTAGCTCGGAAGGGCTCGCAAATTTCATACAGGCAAGGGCCAATACCCGTACAAAGCAACTTGTATTTCTGATCGGCGGTGCTTTTGGTATTGATGATGCCGTTATGAAACGGGCTGATTTTACCTGGAGTCTCTCTCCTTTGGTTTTTCCGCACCAGTTGGTAAGGCTTATTCTAGCAGAGCAGGTATACCGTGCCTGCACCATACTTAAAAATGAAAAATATCACCATAAATAATCTCTATTTTCGATTCTAATCTGTCAGCATAAATGGACTTATCAATTACACTGATCATTGTTATTATTACCTGTCTGGTTTCTATCGGTGGGTTCAGCAACCAAAAAATTATTGACGATCTAATCTTCTACCCCCCTGCTGCCAACCGGGGTCAGATTTACCGGCTCATAACTCATGGCCTGATCCATGCAGATCCCTTTCATCTTATATTTAATATGGTTGCCCTGTATTCTTTCGGGGAGGCCGTGGAAAAAGCTTTATTCAGTAATCACTGTTTTTTTGGGGACATGGGAAAATGGGTGTTTCTTTTACTTTATATGGCTGGACTTGCAGTTGCCAGTCTTCCGGATCTGATAAAACACCGGGACAGTTATCATTTCAGAAGCCTGGGCGCTTCGGGTGCTGTCTCAGCAGTTGTATTTTCAAGCATTTTATTGTTACCCAAATTAGGCGTTGGAATCGCATTTATACCAGGGATTCAAATTCCGGGATATATTTTTGCGGTGCTCTATCTGATTATTTCAGTTTATTTTGATAAAAAGGGCGGTGGTAAGGTTAACCATGGCGCTCATTTATGGGGGGCCGTTTTTGGATTGATGTTTACCTTTCTCGCAGTAACATTTTTTACACAAATTAACGTGTGGGAAAATTTTAAAGAACAATTACAGGCCAGCAAACCTTTTCTACCGTATTGTAATCCGTAGAATGCTTTTTGTTTTTTCTGTAACCTTATAGCGCTCATCAATACGCCGCCCCACCACCCAGATGATACGCTGATTACTTTCAATGACCCAGGTATTTTCTTTTTCAGTGACAGAAAGTTTCTGATCAATAAGAAAACGGTTCAGCTTCTTTTTTTTCTTCATCCCCAACGGATAAAAATAATCACCCGTTTTCCATTTACGAAGCAACAAGGGAAAAGTGATCTCCTGAGCATTGAGACAGGCGACCTGGTTACTGGTTTCCAGTCGCTGATCAGTAGTTACTTCAATTTGAAGAGTCCCGGGTGCACATGAAATAGTTTTGTCGCTTTCTTCAATCATGATATTTTCCGTTTCTGCGGGGTGTGAAGGACTGATAATAAACCAGTGACGGTGTTTGATCACCCGGTACTGACCCGAAGGCGATTGAATATATTTTCCAGAATCACTTTCCGCCAATTTGACCACTTCTTCCACCTGCGTCTCGGGGAAGCCAAATGGTGAAATGATTTCATAAATCAATGCCCGGTTTTGAAAAGACATCAATTTCTTTACAGGAATATGAATTTCATTGCCTTTTGTCCTGCAAAGTTTTTTCTTCAATTCGCCGACAGAGAATTGATACAGTTTTTCAATTTCTTTAAACCTTTTAATATTATCCTGTAAATTTTCACTGACCTGCGGATAGACTTTGCTGATAGCAGGAATGATCTCATTCCGGAAATAATTCCGGGTATACTTTGAAGACTGGTTGGATGAATCCTCCGTAAATTCCAGTTGATGTTCTTTGGCAAAATCCATTAACTCCGCTTTTGAAAATTTCAGTAAGGGCCGGCGGATATAACCGGCCGAAACCGGAATGCCTGTTAATCCGTGTAAGCCGGTTCCGCGAAAAAAATTCATAGAAATTGTTTCGGCATTATCATCCGCGTGGTGGGCCGTGAGAAGAAAATTTATGGGTTTATTTGTTGATTGGTTAATTAGTTCCTTAAACCAATCATACCTTAAAACTCTTGCAGCCTCCTGGGTTGATAATTTATTTTCAGCAGCATAGTGCTCCGTGTCAAATTGTTGAACAAATAGTTCAACCTTATATTTTTTACCCAGCTCCCTTACAAACTGTTCATCTCTTTGACTCTCTGCTCCTCTTAAGTTAAAATTACAATGAGCCATAATGAAATCATATCCGGCCTGTTTGCAGAGTTCGGATAAAACAACAGAATCTATTCCGCCACTCACTGCCAGCAGGAGCTTATCTTTCTGTGAAAAAAGATTTTGCTGCCGGACATTTTCAATAAATCGTTGAAGCAAATTCATGTTTAAAACGGTTGATAATCTTTCCTGCCGGAATAGTTATACTAAAAAGTCAACTCTTCCAAAGCTCCTTTTAATTCTCCATAGGCATGCCTATCACCTGCCTTCTTTGCCTCTTCCATACCCCGGTCGTAAACTTTAATGGCTTGCTCGGTAAGGTTATTACGTTCCAGCAGTTTGGCCAGGTGGTAATAGGTACCCACATAGCCCGGTTCCCTGTTTACAATCTCTTCAAACAAGGCTTTCGCCTGTTCGTCATCCCCCAACTTTATATATTCCAGGGCCAGGGCATGTTGCAAAAAGCAATCCGTCGGGCTGGCTTGTAAAAATTCTTTCAGTTTATTAATTCGTTCCATATTGGTTAAAAAGATTTAGCCGGTTTTGCCCGGAATTTCCTTCACAGCACTTATCTTTGCTTTAGTTGCATAAACAACTATCTATTTCTCCTGATAACAAAAAAATATTTATGAAGATCTTAGTTTGTATCAGCAAAACGCCGGATACCACGGCAAAAATAGCTTTCACGGATAACAACACGAAATTCGACGTCAACGGTGTACAATGGATCATTAATCCCTACGACGAATGGTATGCCCTGGTCCGTGCCATCGAATTAAAAGAAGCAGATGCTTCCACTGTTATTCATTTAATTACTGTAGGTGGTCCCGATGCAGATCCCATCATTCGTAAAGCCCTGGCACTGGGAGGTGATGAAGCCATCCGGGTGAATGCTGAGAGCTCCGACAGTTATTTTATCGCTATGCAAATTGCAGCTATTGTCAAACAAGGCGCCTATGATTTAGTCTTAGCGGGAAAAGAAACGATTGATTATAATGGTTCCTCTATCGGCGGTATGATTTCTGAGTTGTCGGATTACCCGTATGTCGCTCTCGCTACCAAATTTGAGTTAGCCGGTACAAAAGCAACCATAACCAGAGAAATTGAAGGTGGTGAAGAAGTATGCGAAGCAGCACTTCCGCTTACGGTTAGTTGCCAGAAAGGTATGGCCGAAGCCCGGATACCTAATATGCGGGGTATCATGGCCGCGAGGACCAAACCACTAAAAGTAGTTGAACCAATTACGGCTGATACATTGACGCGTGTTGCAGGATTTGTATTACCCCCTGCCAAAGCCGGTGTGAAATTAGTACCTGCGGATAATGTGGAAGAACTGGTAAGATTATTACATGAAGAAGCAAAAGCCATCTAAATCCTCAATTTAAAAATCTTAATATGTCTGTTTTAATATTCATTGACAATGCCGGTGACCATATCAGGAAAGCCTCCCAGGAAGTATTGTCTTACGGAGCAAAGGTTGCTGAACAACTGGGTACGACTGCTGAAGGTATTATCCTGGGAACGGTCACTTATGATCTTACCACTTTGGGTAAGTATGGTGTAAAGAAAATTCACCAGGTGAAAGATGAATCCCTGAATCAACTCGATACGCAGGTATACACAAAAGTAATTGCGCAGGTAGCAGAAGCAACAGGTGCACAGGTACTGATTTTTTCGAATAATGTGGATGGTAAAGCCATTGCCCCCCGGCTCTCAGCCCGGTTAAAAGCCGGCCTGGTTTCAGGTGCGGTAGCCTTGCCGGATACAACGGAGGGGTTTGTTGTGCGGAAAAATGTTTTCTCCGGAAAAGCATTTGCCGATATCGCAGTCAACACCGCCATTAAGATCGTTTCATTAAGTCCCAATGCATATAAGATTGTTACCGGAGATGGAACAGCAGAAGTAGTTAATTTCAATGCGACCGTAGAAACATCTAAGATAAAAGTTACCAGCGTTACAAAAGCCAGTGGTGAAATATTGCTGACAGAAGCTGAAATTGTAGTCAGTGCCGGCCGGGGATTAAAAGGTCCTGAAAACTGGGGCATGGTGGAAGAACTGGCTAAAGTATTACATGCTGCCACGGCCTGTAGCCGCCCGGTTGCTGATGCACATTGGCGACCGCATAATGAACACGTTGGGCAAACCGGATATGCGATTGCGCCTAATCTATATATTGCTATCGGTATTTCAGGAGCCATCCAGCACCTGGCTGGCGTAAACAGAAGCAAAGTTATTGTGGTCATTAACAAGGACCCCGAAGCACCATTCTTCAAAGCGGCCGATTATGGTATTGTGGGAGATGCCTTTGAAATCATACCTAAGTTCACAGCAGCAATTACAAAAATGAAGGGCTGATTGGGTTCCTGCTTTATAAGCCTGAAAAACCACAGACCGTTTGTGTTTGTGGTTTTTTATTGCAAACTTACAGTCTGATTAAAGCCTCTTTCTATGAAAAAAACCCTGCTTCTTTTAACCGTTATTTTGTTTGGTACAGTTATTCAGGCACAGAAAAAAAATAAAGGGAAAAGTAAACCTGTAAAAGATGTAAAAGAAAAGATAACCTCCACTAATTATACAGAAGCGGATCCTGTACCGGATACGCTTACAAAATTTACCGGAATTATCAAATATCGAATTACAACAGATGACCCTGCTGACAGGGATTCGATGTTCATTATTTTCGGGGAGAGCCAGATACGTGTCACCATGTTCTACCCGGGGAACCGTGAAAAGGATATTTTCGAGGATAATATGATTGCAAATTTCAGTGACAGTACACTTTTGGTACTGGACAATAGAAATAAAACCTATACAACCGAAAAACTGTCTGCCCGGAACAACGGAACGGTTTTTACACTGGCCAATTATAAAAAAACCGGGCCGGTGCTGAAATATACCTGCCAGGAATACAGCGGAGAAATGAAAACAAAAGAGGGTGAATCGTTTGAGGCAGCCTGTCTTGTCAGCAAACAGCATTCATACCTGGCAGCCTGCGACTATAATTTCTTGAATATCCAACCAGCCGTCTTGGGCTATAAAATCGTACTGGGGTACAGGACAAAATCCTCAGAGAATGAGAACACGTATATTCTTGCTTATAAAATAGAACCCGGTAAGGTGGACAGCTATTTCGATCTGGCAAATTTCAAGGCAAAATAACTCACCAAAAACCAATTCAATCTCATAAATACCCATCTGAAAAAAGAGTATTTTTGTATGGTAAATTTAACCCATTAAAACTAAAGGCGTAAATTTGTAGCCTCCATGAAGAAGATTGAACTGGAAATAGTGGCCCTGTCGCACAGCATTACCCAAACTCATTCCTATGCTGTTGTCCTGGGTGAAGTAAACGGCTTAAGGCGGTTACCCATTGTTATTGGTGGTTTTGAAGCCCAGGCTATAGCCGTTGCATTGGAAAAAATGCAACCCAGCCGTCCACTCACCCACGACCTGATGAAAAATTTCATGACAGCATTTACCATTGACCTTCATGAAATCATTATCTGCGACCTGCAGGAGGGTATTTTCTATTCAAAGCTGGTCTGTTCTTCGGAAAATGATACAGTGGAAATTGATTCCCGGACCTCTGATGCCATTGCCCTGGCCGTTCGCTTTGGCTGCCCGATCTATACATACGAGAATATAATCGAAAGTGCGGGAATTCTTATGGAAGACAATGCTACGACGGGTAAAAAGAAAAAAGTACGTCAGGAAGTGCTGGTGGAAGAAACCGGGCCTACCGGGAATGAAGACCTGAAAACCATGACCATGGAAGATTTAAATATTCTTTTAAATGAAGTCCTGGATAAAGAAGATTATATCCGTGCTGTTGCCATCAGGGACGAGATCAATAGCCGCGGAAAGAAGCGCTGAAAAAATAATAGTGTTTTATACGGCAGAAAATATCAACATAACCATTCGGCTGAAAATCGAAAGTAAACCTCCCGATCATTGATAGTTTTTCCTAATTGCAAAATCAACCTGGGTCTTAATATTCTCCGTAAAAGGAATGACGGATACCATGATCTGGAAACTATCTTTTACCCCTTACCCCTGACTGATGTTCTGGAAATAATTGAATGCAAACAGCCAGTAAGAACTGTACCTATCCCGTTTTATAACAGTGGTAAACTCATTCAAGGGGATTCCTTATCCAACATCTGTGTAAAAGCATACCGGCTGCTGAAAAAAGATTTTCCCCGGCTACCTTTTGTACAGATGCACCTGCATAAACTAATTCCTTCCGGCGCCGGATTGGGTGGCGGGAGTGCAGATGCTGCTTTCACCTTACAATTACTGAATCAGCAATATGGACTTAACCTAAACAGGCAGCAGCTTATCAGTTATGCCGGTCAGTTAGGAAGTGATTGCCCTTTTTTTATCATTAATAAACCCTGTTTCGCCACCGGTAGAGGGGAATTGCTGGAAGAGATTGAACTTAGCCTGGCAGATTACAAATTTGTATTGGTTAACCCCGGCATTCATATAAACACGGGTAAAGCTTTTTTAGATATGCCCCCCTCTCATCGGAAAAAATCAGCAAAAGAAATTATCTGTAATCCGGTAGAAACCTGGAAAGATGAACTGATAAATGATTTTGAAAACCCGATCTTCCGGAAACACCCGGAAATAGGAATTATTAAAGATCAACTTTACCATTCAGGAGCAGTTTATGCTTCCATGAGTGGAAGCGGCAGTACGGTTTATGGCATTTTCAGGAAAGACAAAATGATAAATCTCCATTTCCCATCCAATTATTTTGTACAAGAATTGACCAGCGGTTTTTCTTGTTAATTTTAAATTTACGAACACCGGGGATTGAACCTGATACGTTGTTTAATAGACAAATTTTTCTTATCTTGCATCAAATTTCAACTCATTTTATTACAAATTTCCATATCATTCCTTCGGCAGAACCTTGATCTGCTCAACCATCGATGATTTTGTCATTACGGACCGGCCATTTCTAAACCGGATCTCACTCATTTGAATACTGGTTTTTTCGTTCCAATTTTTATCGAATTATTTATGCAAACAACGCTTGATATGTCATTAACTACACAATATTATCTTGACCTGGAAGAGCAACACGGGGCTCATAATTATCACCCGATACCCGTAGTCCTCCATCGGGGAAAAGGCGTTCACGTATGGGATGTAGAGGGTAAACAGTATTATGATTTCCTGAGTGGTTATTCAGCCATAAACCAGGGTCATTGTCATCCAAAAATTGTGCAGGCTCTTATAGATCAGGCGCAACTACTTACCTTAACCAGCCGCGCCTTTCACAGTGATCTGCTGGGTGAATATGTTAAATATATCACCGGTTATTTTGGTTATGATAAAGTTCTACCAATGAATACGGGAGTGGAAGCCGTAGAGACTGGTATTAAACTTTGTCGTAGATGGGGCTATGAAGTAAAAGGTATACCCGATGGCAAAGCAAAAATAATAGTATGTGCCGGAAATTTTCACGGCAGAACATCTACGGTCATTTCTTTCAGCAGTGACCCATCTGCAAAGAAAAACTTTGGTCCCTATATGCCCGGATTTGAAGTCATACCCTTTGACGACATAAAAGCACTCGAAACCGCTTTATCGGATAAAAATGTGGCAGGCTTTTTAGTTGAACCCATTCAGGGTGAAGCAGGCGTATTAGTTCCACAAGATGGATACTTATCCAAAGCCAAACAATTGTGTGCCTCTGCGAACGTATTATTCATAGCCGATGAAATACAAACCGGTCTTGCCCGAACCGGCAGGATGCTGGCTTGTGATCATGAAAATGTACGCCCTGATATTTTATTATTAGGCAAAGCACTGAGTGGTGGTTTACTCCCGGTAAGTGCCGTACTCTGTGATGATGAGATAATGATGACCATAAAACCGGGCGAGCATGGCTCCACCTATGGAGGTAACCCATTGGCCTGTAAAGTAGCGATGGCAGCATTAGCTGTGTTGAAAGAGGAGAACATGGAAGACAATGCGGCCGCGATGGGAATACTGCTCAGAGAAGGGATACAAGCGATAGGATCAAAACATATTTCAATGGTCAGAGGCAAGGGCTTACTGAATGCTATCGTCATTCAGCATCATCATAAAGAAGCTGCCTGGGAATTATGCTTACAATTAAAAGAAAATGGATTGCTGGCCAAGCCGACCCATGGCGATAAGATCCGCCTGGCCCCTCCCCTCGTGATCACCCGGCATCAGGTAATGGAATGTGTGGAGATAATTGGAGACAGTCTTGCAATATTAGATTAAAAATCGTTCTGATTTCCATGGCTCTGTCATGCCGGGCCTGACCCGCCATCTTTCGCTTTTAATTTTTGTTATGGCAAGAAAGGTTCAGGTTACAAATTGCGGGGAAGGGGGGGAAGGAAGGTTTGGCGGAGCGTTCTTTATTCTGTCATGCCGGGCCTGACCCGGCATCTTTCGCTTTTTAATTTGTGTTATGGTAAGAATAGGTTCATTTTCCGATTACATTCTTTCAAACCTTACAAGGATTTTTATTGAAACACCAAAGTAAACGCATTTGAAAAAAAATTAAGGCCAACTTGAAAGGCCGTGGCTTTTCTTTTCAAAAACATTTATCTTCATCTTATGGATACACATCTGCACCACGACCGGAATCCTCACCTGGAAGAACATATGAAAAGCAGCGAAATGCTGCGGGATATTGTGATCGGCATGAGTGATGGACTCACTGTTCCCTTTGCCCTGGCTGCAGGTCTCAGCGGCGCTGTTGATAACACTGATGTCATTGTTATAGCAGGGATCGCCGAAGTAGCAGCCGGTTCCATTGCCATGGGTCTGGGTGGATACCTGGCAGGTAAAACAGAACAGGACCATTATCGCAGTGAAGAAAAAAGAGAATACCACGAAGTGGATAATCTGCGTGAACGGGAGATAGAAGAAACCAAAGAATTTTTTGCGAATATCGGTCTGAGTAAAGAACTGCAGGACAAAGCCACCGAAGAAATCGCCCGGGATAAAAAACAATGGGTGGACTTTATGATGAAGTATGAACTGGGCCTGGAAAAACCAGACCCCAAACGAGCGACCAAATCAGCCTTGAATATCGGGCTGTCATATATTGTTGGAGGACTGGTTCCCCTCAGCCCTTATTTCTTTGTCAACTCTCCTCTGGAAGGATTAAAATTATCAGCTGTTGTAACGCTTATCTGTTTATTCATTTTTGGATTTTTCAAAAGCCGTCTCACAGGCATTAATCCCTGGGGTGGCGCCTTGCGGGTAATGCTGATCGGGGCCATAGCTGCCGGTGCAGCATTTGGTGTAGCAAAACTATTTGGTGGATAATAAAGCCGGAAAAAATGATTCTTACTTCAATGGATACATTTATCACTCCTATTGCTTTATCAGCCTGAATAATGTTTTTTCATCACCCTCCGAAGCGGAAAGATGATACACACCGGCGGGCAACTCTTCCGTATTCATTTCGATTGTATTCGTTCCTTCATCAAGGGTGGACTGCCATTGCTTCACCAGCACACCGGACAAATTATACAACCGGAAAATCGCCACACCCTTCTTACCCGTGCTGATAGTAATGAGTGTGTTCTCCCGCACCGGGTTGGGAGACAGTGATGTAATAAGTAATTCCTTACTCTGGCTGATTACAGCAACGACATTGGAAAAAAGGGCGCCACCGCTGGTTCGGCTTACTTTGATGCGGTATCGGTTCATTCCAGCCTGCAGACCTGCATCTGTATAATGATATTCCAGTTTGTTGAGAACCGGGTTAATGCTGGCAATCGTCTGATAATTAGAATTATTCACCGAACGCTGTAATTCAAACTGCTGAACATTATCAACCGTAAACACTTTCCAGTTGATAACTGCATTATTATTTATTTTTTGTGCATGAGCCGTTATAAAATAATCAAGCGGCAACATGGAGCCACCCGTTTTACCAATAGCATATGGAATATGAGAAGAATTTATGGTGATTGCTGTGGCAGCAGTTACAGCATATGGATCTGATCCCACAGGTATCAAATTTGTATTGCCCGGAATAATACTCCAGATTGAATAATTACTTTGCAAGAGTTCCATAGGTTCAGTTGGCGAAACCCCGGGATTAGCATCAATGCCGTAATACGTAAATCCCATAATGACCCCTGTCCTGATTCCAGAAGCGCCTACATACCAGGTTCGATTAATTCCAAACGTAGGAAAAGCAATGGGTGGGTTATTTATACCAGACTCCACCCTGGCAGAAAAATCTGCTGAAAGTATTGGATTGGAGATTCTAACGGGGTTATAAGTTGTAGCTGATGGTCCAATGGGAAAGGTAACAGGCCCGGCGCCAACGGAAAGTATTTTTAATGCCCCGCTCCCATTTGATACAATATGATTTGTAGTGCTTGTTGCCAAGCCCACCTGATTAATGACCGGAGTAGATAATTCGTTATTTCCCAAGGTCAGGTTTCCCGTTGTAATCGTATAACGATACGGCAAGGATAGATTACTGAGCAACGTTGCTCCTGCTGAATTGTTTAAACCAAAATCAACGGAATTAAGAATGGCGCCACTACCACCGTCGATATACTGATTTCCGGAACCATTTAATTCCAGCACAGGTTGGCCAGAACCCGTCTCAGTTATCGTACCCAATGATGTCAGATTTCCTGCGACTTTTATGAAATTATTATTTGTTGAACTTTGAAGATTAAAAACTGATGAAGAAGCCTGGTAATAATTTCTAATTACATTAAAATTGGCAGACATGCTGATACTGAAAGTGACGCCCGTATTAATTTGCAAATCTCCAAGAATATTCAGGTTACTGGCTCCGCTACCGATATAGGTAATGGTTCCGCCATTTGCCAAGGCAGATAATGTCAGGCTTCCATACGTTCTTCCACTTAATGATGGCGTATAACTTCCGGCAGGTACATCATATTCAAATTCGCCCAACTCAGTACCGGCTGCCGTTGACAATTGTGAAACAAGCAGTGCATTGGCTCTTTGTGTATTGTGGATATAATGTCCGCCATTATTAATCCGGAAGGTATTTGTTATTAAAATTCCCGGTCCTGCAGCTGCTCCTGAAGAATTTTTTAAGAGGGCCTTATTATTTAAAATGATTGCATCTCCCGAACCGGTGATATTTAATCCGGGATTAGCTGTATTTGTTACGGGCAGTATTAACGAAATTGTGTTTGTCCCTAAAGGGGATATGGTTACTGATTTTATCGATACCGTTACTGCGCCGCCGGGTAGTGTAACTATATAGGTACCCGTTACAACAGAGTTATCTAAAATAACATCATCCGAAGCCCCCGGCAAAATATCACCTACCCAGTTTGTGGGAGTATTCCAAAGTCCATCAGCACCCCCACCATCCCAGGTTATTTGTGCGGGCAAAGATTGTCCGATAAAAAATATAACAAACATTAAAATAAAAACCTTCTTCATGACTTTCATTTTTTATGAAAAAAAGTATCGTCAACCGAAAAACAAAATAGAATAACGCTGGGACGGTAAGGACAATCATCATTTATTTCCATGAAGCGAATCTCGCATATGGATACAAAATGAAAACCGTATTAAAACAATTCTTCATTGTTTTTTATGGCCGCAATAAGGGAATAAAACCTAAATTGATGGGGAAAAAATAAGGAGCTTATTTTCTTTTTTCTTCGGGCAGTTTCATATCCGGAAACAAGGCTGACATGAGCATGAGCACTGAGGCCAGCAGCATAAAATATATCCCGCTTTTTTTAATAGGGCAGTCTCCTCCCTGGCAGGCAGAAATAATAAAAAAATTACGCAGGGCCCAACCGGCGTTCAGTCCGGCAATTAATAAATTGAGCCGCTTGGCCCAGATTTTTTGAACAACCATACAAACCAGAAAAATGGTGGTCAGGAGAAAATGAAAATATCCGGGTTTACCAAAATTGGTACCGGTGGCATCCACACCGCTAACAATTATGCTTTTTGATTCAATGAACACCCAGGGTGTAAAACAGGAAACAACGAGAAGCACCGCTGCCACAAAACCGATCCATTTCATATAGCGCATAAAAGAAAATTAATTGGCCCGCAAGATAATGAATTACCCAACCGTACTTCGAAAACCGGCTATGAGTTCCCATAGAGTTTTATCACCGGTTCTCGTACTGCCGCACCAGTCTCGCTGCAATAAAAATAAATGACCTCTGCAATAGAATCCGGTGTAACCCATTTACTGAAATCAGCTTCGGGCATGGATTTACGGTTAACAGGTGTATCAATAGTTGATGGTACAATTACTGTAGCGACCACATCAAGGCCTTTGGCCTCATCATTCAATAAATCTGCCAATCGGAAAAGGAGAGATTTGGTTAATCCATAGGCCACCATTCCCTTACTATTTTTCATATCAAGACCCGGCCTTGAACCAATTAAAAAAATCCGGCCCCGTCCCTGTTGCATCATTTGCATAAATACAGGTCTTGCCACATTATAGGCCGTTTCAAAATTCAGTTTGAATTGACTCGCAATATCACTCGTTTTGGTTGCAGCAATTCCACCCAGAGCAAATCCACCAACGGTAATAACGGCTGCATCAATATCACCATGTTTGATGGCTGCAAATTCAACAAATTGTTGTGTTTCTTTTTCCACCGTCAGATCAACAATGGCTGTTTCAAAATGTTGCCCCTTAATTTCTAAAGACACATGATCGTTGGGAATAACAGTGCCTATCACAAAATATCCTTCTGCCAAAAATTTTTTAACAACGGCTTGTCCAAGATTACCTGATGCTCCGGTGACAATGGCTGTTTTCATACATTTTTAATTGCAGGACGAAAGTACATAAACAACCCCGCAACCCATTCTCCAAAAATTTTTATTACCTGCAATCCAGTGTCACATCAAACAATAGTATTCCAGTTATAAACATCCTCCTCCAACCCCGCTCTTATGTTTTCAAGTTTTTGCTTTAATTGGTTCAGCAGGCTAACAGCGCTATACTGGGGCAAATGATAATCCCTGCCATTGATATGGATCGTACGGACCGGGGCAACAACTGCAGCTGTTCCAGCTCCAAAGGCCTCCGTTATGGTTTTTTCATGGAAAGCTTTTTCAAGCTCTTCAACGGATACAGGTCTTTCTTCTGTTGTATAACCCAGGTCAGCGGCGATAGTAAGTAAAGAATCCCGGGTAACGCCATCCAGAATTGAATCGGACAAGGGCGCTGTAACCAAAGTATCATTGATCACAAACATCACATTCATCATACCCGATTCTTCGATAAATTTATTTTCCCGGGCATCGGTCCATAAAACCTGTTCGTAACCCTGTTCCCTTGCCAGTTTGGTGGGATAATAAGCCCCCCCATAATTTCCTCCGCATTTGGCAAAACCGGTGCCCCCTTTTGCTGCCCGGATATATTTGTTTTCCACTTTTACTTTGATGGGATTGGCATATAATTCAGGAACCGGCCCGGTAAATATGATGAATCTGTACTGATCTGAAATCTTAACGCCGAATCGTGCTTCGCTGGCATAAATAAATGGCCGCAGGTAAAGTGCAGCACCCGGTTGACCCGGCACCCAGGCTTTGTCCAGTTTGACCAGTTCCCTTAATCCATCCATAAAAATATCCTTCGGCGGCACGGCCATACACATCCTGTCCAATGATCTTACAAACCGGTCATAATGTTTTTCTATACGAAAAATATTTATCCTCCCGTCGTGCATCCGAAAGGCTTTCATTCCTTCAAATACGGTTTGACCATAATGAAGGGCCAGTGTGGCAGGACTCAATGAAATATCTGCGAAAGGCAGTATCGCCGGTTGTTGCCAGTCTCCACTGGCATAGTCACATACCAGCATGTGATCGGATACAAATTTTCCAAATTCAAGATGATCAAAATCCACTTCCCCGATCCGGGTCTGATTCGTTTTATTGGTTTTAATTTCTTTAAGCAATTCCATATAAATTGATTTACCGGGTTTACAAAAGTGTTATCCCGGACTACCGGGTAAAAAATATTTTACAAATATTTTATTATTTTTTAATAAAAAACAGATTCAGTTTTTGTATTTTTAACTATATCAGATTTTTACAGGTATGCGCAAAGAGAATTTTTCTTCCGAAGATCACCTCTACCGCCAGGTAGCTGATGGCGTTGAAAAAATGATTGGTGACGATATACTAAAGATAGGCGACAAGCTGCCCTCTGTACGTGTATTAAGTGATGAATATGGCATCAGCATGGGTACCGCTTTTCAGGCCTATTATCACCTGGAGGGAAAAGGATTGATCGAATCCAGACCCAAGTCGGGTTATTACGTCCGCTTTAATCAGAAAAGGTTTCCGGACTTACCAAAAATGATACACCCCGAGCCTTTGTCACACGATGTGAGTGTGAAAGAAATGATTGCCTCTATTTATGCTGATATTGCTTCGCACAGTGATAAAATTATAAATTTTGCCCTGGCAGTTCCGGATGCTTCTTTATTACCTACTGCCAAAATCAATAAATCGGTGATGCAGTCCTTGCGAAACGGCAAAGACTCCTGTATCAGTTATGAACATACGCAGGGCAATGAAGAATTACGAAAACAAATTGCCCGGCTTTCGTTTAATTGGGGCGGAAAGGTTAAGCCCGATGACATTGTCGTTACCGGTGGTTGCCTTGAGGCCATTACACTATGCATCAAAGCCATTACGCAACCGGGAGATACGGTGGCGGTAGAATCACCCAATTACTTTGGCATCTTTCAGGCCCTGGAAAGTATGGGATTGAAAGTGGTCGAAATTCCCTCATCACCGGTTACGGGTTTAGACCTGGATAGTTTTCAAAAGGCGCTGAAAAAATTTCCTGTTAAAGCCTGTGTCATCATTCCCAATTTCAATAACCCGCTGGGTAGTTGTATGCCCGATGAGCATAAAAAGAAATTAGTAGATATAATAACAAAGGCTGGGGTCCCCTTAATTGAAGATGATATTTACGGAGAACTATTTTTCGGCAAAAACCGGCCCCGCACCTGCAAATATTACGATACCAAAGGAATGGTGCTTCACTGTTCTTCACTGAGCAAATCTTTGTCACCCGGTTATCGTATCGGTTGGGCCATCCCCGGAAAATTCCTGGAGCCCGTGAAGCAGATTAAAAGAATACACAATATCAGTTCGCCTACCCTAACCCAGGCGGCTTTAGCCCATTACCTGCAACATGGCCGTTACGAATATCATTTAAAAAATATGCGTCGGGCCTTGTACACACAATGTCTCAGGTATGTGCAGGCGATCATTAATTATTTCCCGGAAGACACCAAGGTTTCCCGGCCGCATGGTGGGCTTATACTTTGGGTGCAACTGAATAAGAAAGTAAATACATTTAAACTCCGGATTGAAGCTATGAAACACCATATCTCCATTGTACCCGGCAAAATATTTTCAGCCAGCTTCAATTACAATAATTGTATCCGCATCAGTTTTGGTAAACCCTGGGATGATAATACGGAGTATGGGATAATGATGCTGGGAAAGCTCATTAAAAAAATGATGTGAGGATCAGTTTCTCTTCTTCCTGAAATAATAGAAAACCGGGATTCCAAGAGTGGTGATTAGAATTCCCAGGAGGGAGTTTACCACCGGCTGCCGGTGGTGTATATAATTGGTGACATCATTATACACCGTTATGGTGAGAAATAAGGCTGTAAAAACAATAAAGAGTATAGTAACCACCGGATGGCACCATATTTTATAGGGTCTTTCTTTTTCGGGCATTTTTTTCCGAAGCATAAAAATTCCCACCGCCCCCATACCATAAACGATCCATGAAATAAATACCATCATGTCTGCCAGCAAATCAAAAGAACCGGAAACAATTAAAATGGAAATCCAGATACCATGAAGCCACATCGCATTGCCGGGTGTTTGATATTTTTTATGTTCTTTACCAGCCCAGGGCAAAAACACTTTATCCTTACCCATAGCATAGGTAACTCTTGATGTCGCCATAATGTTACCATTGATAGCCCCCAGGGTACAAATCACGATCATAGCAGCCACCATTGCACCACCGGTATTCCCAATAGCCATACTGATTGCATCGGAAGCCACTAATGAGGAGACGGCGATTTTTTCTACCGGCAATACATACAGGTAGGCCTGATTTACCAAAATGTAAACGATGATGCAGGCAATAACCCCGGTAAATAAACTTTTAGGGATATTTTGTTGCGGTTGTTTTATTTCCCCGGCAATAAAAGTGATATTGATCCAACCATCATATGCAAAGAAAGCCCCTGTCATGGCAGCCATAATACCGCTAATCAATGCACCCCCCTGTTTGGGATGTTCGGCCTGGAAAAAATTCTGAAAAGACCCGTGACCGAAAAAGAAAATACCAATTACCAATGCTGCGATCACCCCAATCTTAACAATAGTAGAAATTAGCTGGAAGGAATCTCCTGCTTTTACACTACGGTAATTCAGCCAGGTTAAGCCGGTAACTATAGTTATGGCCAGCGATTTTACTCCGAAATTTTCCAGCGGATGAAGATCACCGATAAAAGGTAAATGCCAGATTATGGTTTGCTCGGTATGGGCATCAAACCGGGGCAGGTGTAAAAAATAATCAGCATATTGCGCACAAACAAATGCAATGGCTGCCACAGCAGCTGTATTCATGACTGAAAATGCTGACCAGCCATAGAGGAAGGCAACAAAGTCGCCAAACATCTTCCGGAAATAAACATAGATGCCGCCTGTTTCCGGAATCATGGCCCCCAGTTCCGCATAGATCAATGCCCCAAACAAAGAAAATACTCCGGCGATCACCCAGACTAAAGTGAGCCAGATGGGTGAACCCAACTGGGCCGCCATGCTGGCCGGTTTCATAAAAACACCTGAGCCGATGATACTGCCGATGATAATGGATGTAGCGGACCAGTAACCAATCTTTTTGCAAGGGATGAAGAGGTAGACATAATTGAAGAGGAAGATAGTAAAAAAGTTTATCCGAAAAATTTAATCCTCAAACCTTTGGGATTGCTGGCCTCACTGGAAAAAAATAAATGAAAATACCCGCCTCATTCGAAACGGGTATTTGATATTTTGTCTGCCTGCATGTGTTATTTACATACACCTTTATTTATACATCTCCTCTTTCAACGTCTTCACTCTTTCATCCACCAGATATTCATCAAAGGTCATCAAACGATCAATGATCCCTTTCGGTGTTAATTCAATGATCCGGTTGGCTACTGTCTGCATAAATGTATGGTCATGGCTTGTCAGTAAAACAATTCCTTTATAATCGGTACACTGCTCGTTGAAACTCTGGATACTTTCCAGGTCAAGATGATTGGTAGGCTGGTCCAGTAAAATCACATTGGGGCTTTGCAGCATCATTTTACTCAGCATACAACGAACTTTCTCACCACCACTTAATACATTCGTCGTCTTCATCACATCATCACCACTGAATAACATTTTACCAAGAAAACCCCGGAGAAAAGGCTCATCCACATCTTTTACATGATCCGGAACATATTGACGCAACCAGTCCATCAGGTTATCCTTACCATTAAAAAAATGATTATTCTCCTGCGGTAAGTAGGCATGTGTAACGGTGGTTCCCCATTCATACGAACCACTGTCAGCAATGGTGTCTGCTGTAATGATATTAAAGAAACTGGTAACCGCCAACGGATCCCGGCTGAGTAAAGCAATTTTGTCTCCTTTATTTACAGTAAAGGTTACGTCTTTAAATAATATTCGACCATCTACCGATTTGGATAATTTTTCTACATTCAAGATCTGGTTTCCCACTTCACGAAGTGGCTGAAAAATAATACCCGGATATTTTCTATAGCTCGGTTCGATCTCTTCAATAGTCAGTTTCTCCAGGGCTTTCTTACGCGAGGTGGCCTGTTTGCTTTTACTCGCATTGGCACTGAAGCGGGCAATGAAGTCAATCAAGGCCTGGCGTTTTTCTTCTGTTTTTTTATTCTTATCCCCCAATTGACGGGCCATCAGTTGTGATGACTCATACCAGAATGTATAATTCCCTGTAAAGATTTTTACTTTCTGCCTGTCCACATCGGCCACATGGGTACATACAGCATCCAAAAAGTGACGGTCGTGGCTTACCACCAACACAATATTTTCATAATCAGCCAGGAAATTTTCCAGCCAGCTGATGGTTTCAATATCCAGTCCATTGGTAGGCTCATCCAGTAATAAGATATCCGGGTTGCCAAAAATGGCTTGTGCCAGCAATACCCGTACTTTTAAATTGGAAGGAATTTCTTTCATCAATGACTGATGATATGCTTCCCCGACTCCCAGTTCGCTTAATAAAGTGGCTGCATCACTATCGGCCGTATAACCACCCATTTCGCCAAATTCACCTTCGAGTTCACCGGCCCTCATACCATCTTCTTCGGTAAAATCGGCAAGGGCATAAATACTTTCCCGTTCTTTGGCAATAGCCCACAATTTGGCATGCCCCATCATGACCGAATTCAAAACGGTTTCTTCGTCGAACTCGAACTGGTTTTGTTTCAGCACCGCCATCCGTTCACCGGGAGTTATTTCAACGGTTCCTTTGTTTGGTTCAATCTCGCCACTCAGTATTTTTAAAAAGGTACTCTTACCTGCACCATTGGCCCCTATCACACCATAGCAATTGCCTTTGATGAAATTTAGGTTCACTTCTTCAAACAATACCCGTTTACCGTAAGCTAATTTCAGGTCCTTTACACTGATCATTAATTTTCTTTTTTTGAGTTGGCAAAGGTAAGTTATCTATCCCTTACGGCCACTTTTGTCAAAATAAAAAAACTCCCGTCTCAATAATGAAACGGGAGTTGATATTGGAATAGTTTTCCTGTTTTACCTCACATGCACTTTCCCATCTGCCAGTTTACGGCCATTGGCATCTCCCACAACCACATAATAAATGCCCCTGCTTGAACTTTGCAGATTAATAGGTATTAACGTATACGGACCAGTAATATTAAATTGCCGGTCATACGCCAAAGCACCTTTGGAATCGAAAATGGTGATCCTTCGTTGAGTACTGGTACCGGAAGCATTGTAATAAGAAACGGTAAAGTTACCGTCATTCGGGCTCGGGAAAATGAAAAGCTTATTGCTTATTACGGCATCAATCACTATGGTAGTTGATTGATTGGAACAGACCAGATTGCCGGGCCATGCTTCCTGAATTTTAACCTGGTACGATCCGATTTTTTCAACATTAGCCACATACGTGTTTCCTGTAATGGCCGGGGAAGACAAAGCACCATTGAACCACCAGGCAATGGACAATATTCCTCCCGTTGATGCACTGGGTGTTGCTGTCAGTGTAGTGGTTTGGCCAGGTAATAAAGCAGTCAATGGCGATGCACTTAAACCTACTGTTGGCAATTGACGAACTGTCAGAATGCCTGTACCGGAAACAGTCGGAATGGAACAGGTTGCATTAGACAAAAGGCAACGGTAACGATAAGTGCTGATAGATGTAGTTGCACCAGTAATGTTTAAAGTTGCAGTCGTGGCTCCTGTATATACGCCACCATTGGTTACTGAATTCCAATTAGCTCCACCATCAGTGCTAACCTGCCATTGATAAACGATAGCTTCTGTGCTGGTGCCGGATACTGAGAAACTGGCATTGCTACCGGAACATAAATCTGAATTTACCGGTTGCCCGGATCCGGCAATAGAAACCGGGGCAATCACAGTCAATATACCTGAAGTTGATAAAGAATTAACTGAAGGTGGACAAGTTCCGCTTACTACACAACGATAGCGGTTGCCATTCATACCAACCGTTGCACCTGATACTGTATAACTGGATACAGTTGCCCCGGTGATATTATTATAATTTACGCCCCCATCAGTACTCAACTGCCACTGATAAAGAATACCTGTACCGGTAGCTGTCACACTGAAAGTATTATTTGCTCCGACACATAATGTTGTGTTGGAAGGTTGAGCGGTTATAGCAGGTATTGAATTAACGGTAAGTATTGCCGCATTGGAAACAGCCGGTACAGCACAACCAGCCGAAGTCAAAACACAGCGATAGCGATAATTATTCATTGAAGCGGTAACCGCAGTCAGGTTTATTGTTGCACTGGTTGCACCGGGAATGTTATTATAATTTGCTCCCCCATCTGTACTTAGCTGCCATTGATAAGTAACCCCACTACTTCCTCCTACTGTAAAACTTGTATTATTCGCTTCACAAACAACAGAATTATTAGGCTGTGATGTAACGGTTGGGCCATTAGAAACAGTCAGGATGGCCGCATTAGTAGTTACGGATGGAGGGCATCCGGTCACAATACATTTATAACGGTAATTGTTCATGCCTACAGTAACACCGGTAACTGTATAACTGGAAGAAGTGGCACCGCCAATATTATTATAAATCGTTCCGCCGTCTGTACTTATTTGCCACTGGTAAGTAAGTCCTAAGCCTGTGGCTGTAACGCTGAATGTATTGTTGTTGCCTGTACAAAGGCTGACACTTTGCGGCTGGGCAGTAATGACAGGCCTGCCATCAACAAAGGTGATTATTTCATCACCTCTTACTGAAGAAGAACCCTGTGAAGCGCCAACACCCATACCTCTCCTGGCAAAAGCCTCCATAATTGCGCAACTGTATTGAGCACCAAAAAATAAAGTGTCCGCTTTCAGGATGGCATTACGCCCATCAATAAAACCAGGACTGCAGGGCTGCAAACGCAATCCTTCAATAACTAATTTGAGTGCAATAGAATTACCACCAACACCGGCAGGGTTAAAAAGATTCGGATTAATTCCTGCCTGCTGAATTATATACCAGGTCATATCCCATAAAGCGGTACACCAGATTGTCCCTACACCATGCGGAGCAACAACGGTGGGCAGGTTAGCGTATGTCATGGGATTTACGGCCATATTGGTAGTGTACCTGTATTGCCTTATTCCGACTCCGGTTATGGGTTGGTTCAATGCATATGTACCGATGCCCCTGGGATTATTAAATCCATCTGAGGGTATTGCCGTTGCCCAGTTGTGTGTAATCATCAATCCCAGATAATCACTCCAGCCCTCTCCCATTTGCTCAACATTAGACAAGCAGCCACTGCCGGTTCCTGTCATTCGGTTGCTGATACCATGGGTGTATTCATGTGCAATTATTCCATTATCAACATCCCCATCCCGGTCTGGATTTGGAGCTGTCCACAGGTACATTTGCATTCTGCCCCTGGTTCCATCGGTACCCGAAGAAAAATTGGCATTGTTCGTTCCACTGCCATCCTGGGCTTCTGCCAGTACATAATCGCCGCCATTTCCACCACGTCCCTGGTTATTATTTTGATAGTTCCGTGCAGTTTCAGTAAAACCGTAGATATAAGAAAGATCATGCATCAGGTTATTCCAGTAAAAAAGATTGGTCGTATTGAATTGCTGGTTTGGTGCAGGAGTTCTGACAACTGGTTCCAAAGTATAATCGGGAACAAAATCAAATGTCAGGTCTGGCTGTGACGTGGAACTTAGCCCGGAACGGCCCGGAAGATTATTGGCATCCCTGTCATCATAAGCAAAAGCGTTATTACCCCGGGTGCTGTCATAAAAGACGCTTCCATCATTGTGCCATCCCAATGAAGTGGCATTACCCGGTGACATTGTCCAGGGATTGTTATGAAACGTATGTCCACCACCCGGATGAATCGGGCTTTCTGCCGGATACCTGATAACCCGGTACGTGGCGTTATCTACAACAAAAGGCCTGTTTGCTTTCTTTAATTTTGTTTCATTATCTATAGCAACTGAATTTTGATTCGTTTTTTCTTTTTCTGTTAAATGATCTTTGGGAGAATGATTTTCATCACCCCAGTTGCAACTGATCGTAAGATTTTCTTTACTGATAACAGTGTTCGTAATAGCATCGACTCTTATCAGCCAGTAATCAGAACTATTTTGTGGCGACATAAAAACCTGCCATACCAGTTTTACTTCATTACTTTCTCTTACAGGGAACCATAGGAGTTCAGCGTAAATATTTTCTGTGGATACGCCTAATTTTCCAAATTCCATTTTTTGCCCCGCCCGTGTAATAGTTACCGGGATGATCATCTCCTGAATTTTTACTTTACTTTCTGTGGCAGCAGTTTGCACAGCATCAACTGCGGTAATTAACGGTGTGCTGCGATCGTTATTTATTTTTTGCTCTATCGCCGCGATGCGACTGCCTGTTACCGAAACCAATTGGTCATTTTTAAAAGCAAGCACATGTAACTGATTATAAACAGGAATACTTTTAAAACTCTGTTGCAGGTATACCATCCGGATTTCCGTACCCGGAACAATATAGGTTCCGGTAATAATGGAATTGTCCAGGTCATTCTGTAACAATCCGATTCCTGCACTGTTTTTTTGAACCAACTGCAGTGCGATGTTCTTGTCGTTTTCATTAACCTGTGCCTTTGCAACAATTACACAAACTAATAGGGACAAAAAAAGTAGAAATTTTTTCATGCTTGTAAATTAGAGTGGTTTTGACTGATATATGATCATTGAAATACTATAATATTTTAATAACAATAAATGGATGGTAAATGCTAATAAGTGGACCAGAGATTATTAAGTGTTGGAAGATAATTATTTTTTATCCACCCTGTTTATTCCTCTATAATATATTTCCGTCCCGCTTCAGGCGGGACGGAAATATAAAACTTATCTTATTTTATATCAACACTTTATCTCACATGTACTTTACCGGTTGCCAGTTTTTTACCAGTGGCATTTCCAACAACCACATAATAAATACCTCTGTTTGCATTTTGCAGATTTATAGGTATTAAGGTATACGGTCCGGTGATATTAAATTGCCGGTTATAAACCATGGCACCTTTGGAATCGAAAATAGTGATCTTCCGTTGGGTACTGGCCCCATCTGCATTGTAATAAGAAACGGTAAAGTTCCCGTCATTCGGACTCGGGAAAATAAACAAATTGCTGCTTACGGTGGCCCCGATAATAACATCTGCGGATTGATTAGAACATACCAGGCCGCCGGTAAATGTTTCCTGGATAGCAACGCTGTATGTACCGAGTGCTTCCACATTGGCCACATAGGTATTCCCTATGTTTGTAAAACCAGTACCGTTCTTAATCCAATTGGTAGTTATTGTACCACCGGTAGATGCACTGGGTGTCGCGGTTAAAGTCGTTACCTGTCCTGGTAATAAATTGGTCAATGGCGCAGCCACCAATGTTACCGTTGGCAACTGGCGCACAGTAAGCAAAACAACGTTGGAAATTGTAAAAGCCGTACAGGTTGTATTGGATAACAGGCAACGGTATTGGTTACCATTCATTCCGGTTGTAACGGATGCTAGTGATAATGTTGAAGTGTTAGCACCGGGAATATTTATAAACGCAGGAACAGCAACCGTACTAACCTGCCATTGATAAGAGATCGGTTGTGTACTTGTACCCGTAACAGTAAAGGTCGTATTGCTTCCTGAACATTTTTCAGAATTGGCGGGTTGACCACCTGCCGCAATGGTAACAGGACTGATGACAGTAAGTATGGCTGCACTACTGGTTACTGACGGAGCACAGGCTGCACTTACTACACATTGATACCGGTAACCATTCATAGAAGCTGTAACTGCTGATGCCAGGTAAGACGTTCCGGTTGCTCCCGGAATGTCTGCATAACTGGTACCGCCATTCGTACTTAATTGCCATTGATAACCCGAAGCTCCGGTTGCTGCAATGGTAAATGTTGCATTACTGCCCACACATAAGGTCTGGCTGGCAGGTGGTGTATTAATAGTTGCACTTGCAGCAGTACTTATTGTATAGGTTAGATTCCGTGTTTGTGTAGGTGCACCGGCAGAAGTTCCGGTTATCGTTATGATATAAGAACCACTTGCAAGGGTATTCGTTCCATTCAGCGTTACTGTAACATTACTACCTGCCGCAACGGGATTAGATGAATAACTAACTGTTGTCCCCGGAGGAACACCAGATGCTGCAAGATTGATTGGATTAGCAAAGCTGCAGGTACTATTGCCCAGTACGATTGACATGCTGGCGGGTACCGGACAGGAGGAAACTGCGGGTGAAGGTGAACTAAATGCAAACCCGGACTGGATCGCAAAATCGTTGTTGGAAATATCAAAAAAGATATTGCCAACTGCTTCGATCTTTATTTTGGCAGTTGTTGTTGGTATGCAGGGAATTGTTATTGCCTCAGTACCATCGTTAGCAGTACTCGCCGATAATACCGTTGGATAAGTTACTCCTCCATCTGTAGATAATGAAATCTTTACATTGGATACGTTTATGGGTGCGGCATTAGTGCCCGCAACGTTCCAGGTTATATTTTGTGTAGTACCGCCGATAAAACTTTCTCCACCATTGGGTGCAGTAACGATAAAGGGACCCGTTGCGTCAATTGCATTTACCTGGAATGTACCGGTAAAGCCAGCCTGGCATCCTTCTCCTCCGGTCACCACTCCTCCGCCACCGGCACGGTTGTCTCTGACTGTCAACCTGAATTTCATCGCCCTGCCAACCAATGGTAAAGTTTCTCCTTTTAATCCACCCATTGTTGCAGGTGGGTTAACAGGATAACCGGCTAATATTACGGCCATGTCAGGAAATGTGCGGTTGCCGGTTGTTACAGGTACTCTTGATTTAAACAGGGGAGCATTTATTGAAGTAGCACCCCCATTCCAGGCACCTCCAGGTCCAAGGTCCCATTCTTCCCAACAGTAGGTTAATGCATCTCCATTGGCATCTGTGGCTGTAGCTGATAAAGTAAATGGCGTATTTAATGGGATGCTGATATTATTATTATTCATTGCCGTAATAACGGGAAGAATATTTCCATTGCTTGTAATTACCGGGCAGCTACCGCCCGTTCCTGCTATATAATTTCCTATTTCATCAAAACTAATAGTATGGAAGAACGGATCACTATGTGGTTGCGTATTATCCGTGCCACATATTCCGGCATATCCCATAATGGATGTTGCGCTTCCTACTTCATAAGCGGTGGATCCATTACGGTTACCTCCGCCACATGACCCTGTAACGGAATTAAAAGTATGGTTACCGCCAAACTGGTGACCCATTTCATGGGCAACATAATCAATATCGAAATTGTCGCCTACCGGGTTGGATAAACCTGTTACTCCCCGGGCTTTAAATCCTGCCTGACAGATAATACCCAGAAAGGCAACTCCCCCGCCTCCGGTACTAAATACATGCCCGATATCATAATTAGCATTCCCAATAATATTATCAATATTGGTCTGGTTCTGGCCAAGCATGGTACCACCATTATTGTTGGTATAAGGATCGGTTGTTCCATCAAGATAGATCAGTAAATTATTATTACTTACCAGAACCAATCTGACAGCAAGTTCAGATTCATACACACCGCTTACCCGGTTTACAGAAGTTAGCATAGCTGCGGCTACAGCCGGAACAGTTGGTCCGGGACCAGCGACAGCAACGGCATATTCTCCTGTGCAGGCCAATGCCAGTCTGTAAGTATATAGTTGTGTGCCTCTGCAGGGACCAGCCTGGGCATTTTCGGGCCTGGGGATATTTTGCGTAACCTCACAATGAAAAGGATCAGGTCGCTGATTATCACGTGTGTAATAACTCATATATTGATTTACATCCCGTCTGGCATAAGCATCAATCAGAAAATTTCCATTAACAGATAATACCTGGGCACTGAAACCGAAATAAGGATTATAATCGAAACGGATAGTGGCATAAGGATCGTCAATACCCTGGCCGGCAAACGTTTTCATTTCCGGAAACTTATCAGATAATCCTGGTTCCATGATGGGACTTTCCCAAACATGAAACTTAGCCATCCGGCCATCCGGCATGGGCAATTCCATTATAGGCGCCAGGTTCCTGTTGGTCACATTTTTTTCAGCGGGCAATGACCAAAGAAAATTTTTCATTCCCGTAATATTCAGATCAGCAGCCCTGAATTTTTCCGGGGTAATTATTTTTTGCCCATTTGTCGGACGGATGGTATTCGCACCGGCATCTGTAAAAAAATTATTTTGTGCGAAAAGGGAAGATGAAATACTCAAGGCTGCTAACAACGTAAATAAAAAATGGTACGTTTTTTTCATGATATTCTTTTGAATAAATAATAATTATTCCGTTTTCATTGCGAATGTGCTGAACCAATAAATCAGGGAAGGCCTAAAATTAGTTATTATTAATATCCCTGCAATCGTAATTTTTCAACATCCCTAATGAAAAAATCCCGCCTTTTGAAAAGCGGGATTTAATATTATTAGCGAAACTAACGACTCAGTACTCCGGACTCACTTAGTACCCCATGCCACCCATATCTGGTGCGCCATGTGCATGGGCTGCCTCTTCTTTCTTAGGTTTGTCAGCTACTACACATTCTGTAGTCAGTAACATACCGGCAATGGAAGCGGCATTCTCCAAAGCAATACGGGTAACCTTAGTCGGGTCAATAACACCGGCTTTCAACAGGTTCTCATATACTTCAGTTCTTGCATTGAAACCAAAATCGGCTTTACCATCTTTTACTTTCTGAACAACGATGGAACCTTCGATTCCTGCATTTTCAACGATCTGGCGAAGAGGTTCTTCCAGGGCTCTTCTTACAATAGCAGCACCTGTTGATTCATCTTCATTAGCGCCTTTAAATTTATCCAGTGAATCAATGGCGCGGATAAATGCAACACCACCACCGGGAACAATGCCTTCTTCTACTGCAGCTCTTGTTGCATGTAACGCATCGTCAACACGATCCTTCTTTTCTTTCATTTCCATTTCGGTAGCAGCACCGATATTCAAAACAGCCACACCTCCACTTAACTTAGCCAGGCGTTCCTGTAATTTTTCTTTATCATAATCAGAAGTAGTAACTTCTATCTGCGCTTTTATCTGGTTGATACGTGCATTGATATCTTCTTTCTTGCCCTTACCGCCCACGATCGTCGTATTGTCTTTATCAATGGTAACGGTCTTGGCCTGTCCCAGGTAAGAGAGATCAGCATTTTCAAGTTTATAACCCTGCTCTTCACTGATCACTGTACCGGCAGAAAGTTTTGCAATGTCTTCCAGCATTTCTTTTCTGCGGTCACCAAAGCCCGGTGCTTTAACGGCAGCCACTTTCAAAGTGCCACGAAGTTTATTAACTACTAAGGTAGCCAGTGCTTCACCTTCCAGGTCTTCAGCAATGATCAACAACGGACGACCACCTTGTGCAACTTTCTCCAGGATATGCAGGATGTCCTTCATATTGCTGATTTTTTTATCATAAATCAGGATATAAGGATTCTCCAGCTCGGCCTGCATTTTTTCGCTGTTGGTAACGAAATAGGGAGAAATATAACCCCGGTCAAACTGCATTCCTTCCACTACTTCAATACCGGTTTCAGTACCTCTTGCTTCTTCTACAGTGATAACACCTTCTTTGCCCACTTTCTTCATGGCTTCGGCGATCAGCTTTCCGATCTCGTTATCATTATTGGCAGAGATAGCTGCTACCTGCTGAATCTTGCTGCTGTCATTTCCTACAGCTTGCGACTGGCCTCTCAGGTGTTCCACTACTTTATTTACAGCTTTTTCAATACCTCTTTTCAAATCCATGGGGTTAGCACCGGCAGCTACCATCTTCAGACCTTCGCTGATAATTGATTGCGCCAGTACGGTAGCCGTGGTAGTTCCATCACCTGCAATGTCGGCAGTTTTAGAAGCTACTTCTTTTACCATCTGTGCTCCCATATTTTCAATAGGATCTTCCAGTTCGATTTCTTTTGCTACGGTTACACCATCTTTCGTTACCTGTGGTGCACCAAATTTTTTCTCAATAACTACGTTACGGCCTTTGGGGCCCAGAGTTACTTTCACGGCATTTGACAGAATATCAACGCCTTTTTTCATTCTATTTCTTGCTTCAATATCGAAGAAGATTTGCTTTGCCATTTTAAGTAGATTTTTAGATTATTAGTATTAAGTACATAGATCCTTAGAACTTAGTATTTACATTCTGTCAGACTCGCTAGTCTTAGTACTGATGTCTGAATACTGACATCTTAGTACTAAGTATTTCATTAAACAATCGCCAGAATATCACTTTCACGCATGATCAGATAGTCTTCGCCTTCAATCTGAATTTCGGTTCCGGCATATTTACCATATAAAACGGTATTACCTGCTTTTACAGTTACCGGTTCATCTTTTTTGCCCGGGCCTGCTGCGATAACAATGCCCCGCTGTGGTTTTTCTTTAGCTGTATCGGGAATAATAATACCACCTGCAGTCTTTTCTTCCGCAGCGGCCGCTTTTACAATTACCCGGTCGTGAAGAGGGGTAACGCTTACTTTTTTAGCCATAATCTTATTGATTTTTTTGTTTTTTAATTTGGGACTGCAAAGGTACAACGAATTACGTGCCATTGCTTTTTAATCTGGGAAAAATGCTGTTTTGTCGCATAAATCACATCCCGGGTAAATTAAACCGGGTATTTTTTTCAGGGTTAATGCCAAATTATCAGTTACGCAGGTTTCAGTTTGTAATTATCATCCTACCGGGTTCATTCGGATTAACATCCAGGCTAAACGCCTATCTTCGCCGCTCGAAACAGTTCTTAGAACAATGATCAGCAGAAGAAATATCCGGGTGAAAGTGATGCAAACCCTTTATACGGTTTCCACCGGGGACGCCCCCATTAAAACAGGTGAAGCCCGGAAATTATTACAACAGCATTTTGAACAGACCCGGAACCTGTTTGTTTACCTTATTTATTTTTTGACCGAGATTACCCGGTATGCCGAAACCAGTGCACATCGCAGGGCTTCCAAGCACCTGCCTACGGACGATGATCTTCATGTAAACATTAAGATTGCCGGAAACGAATTACTCTGGAAGATGCTGGAAGACCCGGCATTAAAAGAACAGTTCGCCATTCAAAAACCCGAACTGCTGGCCGATAAAGATCTGATCCGAAATACCTATCAGCACCTGGTAGAAACTCCGGAATATAAAACGTATATCAATCACGCTTCCCGGGATAGAGGCGAAGAGAAAAAAATTCTTGAATTTATTTTAAATGACCTGATGCTGGCCAATGATGCTTTTGTATCCCATATCGAAGACCATTTTTCCAATTGGGACGACGATGGTGAAATGCTGGTACAATTACTGGCCGGTTATGTACAAAAGCCGGGCCATTTCAATTTCAAACAAATGATGAGTACCGATAAACTACAATTTTCGGAAAGCCTCCTGGTGACGGTACTGGATAAAAGTGAACACCTGGAAAGTCTTATCATTCCCAAACTAAAAAACTGGGACCCCGAAAGAATCGCCCAACTCGATATGATCATGATGAAAATGGGGGTTGCAGAATTTCTTTATTTTGAAACGATTCCGCCAAAAGTCACAATCAATGAATACATAGACCTGGCAAAAGACTACAGCACAACACAAAGCGGACAATTTGTCAATGGTATCCTGGACAATATTCATAAAGAGCTGGTGCAGCAGGGCAAAATGCAAAAAAAGGATTTTAAAAAAACCGGTTGACCCGGAACCCGGCTTATACCAGAAAGCGTAAAACGATAAACTTGTAAACCTATAAACTTACCTTTACATTTGTATTTTGTAAGAACTGTAAATCATGAAAAATATATTCCTCATCGGGGCTGTTATGATCAGCCTTGCCGCTTGCAAAAGCAGTGATAAAAAAACCACTCCGGCACAATTGACCCCGGAAGAAAAAGCAAAAGCCCTTACCGATACGGCTAATTTTACAACCATACAATGGCTGGACTCCACCTATAAAGATCTGGGAAAATTGAAAGCCGACCAGACTGTGGAAATAACATACCGGTTTAAAAATAGTGGCACCAAAAACCTTATTATCGATAACGTTTCCGCACAATGCGGTTGCACTATTCCGGAAAAACCGGAAAAGGCATTTGCCCCGGGAGAAGAAGGTCTTTTAAAAGCTAAATTCAATGGGAGCGGTAAAGGCCAGATAAGAAAAGAAATATACCTGACCGCAAATACAAAACCCGAGAATGCTTATACACTTTCCTTTGGTGGAGAAATAATTAACCAATAAAAATTAAAACTGCATAAAGAATGTTTACTATCTATTTATTACAGGCAAAAAGTACCTCCTCCGGATTTGGCGGCTTCCAATTTATCTTCTTGGGTTTAATGATCCTGGTTTTCTGGATGTTTTTTATCCGGCCCCAGGCAAAAAGAGCCAAGAATCAGAAAAAATTTATTGAAGATCTGGGTAAAGGTGAGAAAATTGTCACTATTGCCGGTATTCATGGCACCATCAATAAAGTCAACGATGACGGCACCCTGAGTATTGAGATCAGCCCGGGCAGCTATTTAAAAATTGAAAAAAGCGCTATCAGTATGGACTGGACTGCTGCTTTAAATAAACCCACTGTTACAGACAAAAAATAATTTTTAAACACCCTCCCGTTTTTTCAGGGCCCCTTGGTACGTTTCGTACGTGACCAGTCCCTGCCAAAACGGGATTTTTTTTGAACTTTTTTATCCGCATATTCTCATCATGATAAAAGTTGGTTTAACAGGTGGTATCGGCAGCGGTAAAACAACCATTGCCCGGATATTTGAAACCCTGGGCATCCCGGTTTATAATGCCGATGATGCAACCAAACGGCTTATGAACAGCAACCCGGATCTGAAAACAACCCTGATTAAAAATTTCGGGGAAGCCAGCTATAAAAACAATGTACTCGATACAACTTATCTGGCCGGTATTGTTTTTAATGATCCCGAAAAATTAGCATTGCTCAACTCCCTTACACACCCGGTTACAATAAAAGATGCAGCAGACTGGATCAGCAAACAATCAGCACCCTATGCTATAAAGGAAGCCGCCCTGTTGTTTGAAAGTGGTGCAGCGGATCATGTGGATTATGTTATTGGCGTATTTGCCCCGCAACCTGTCCGGATAAAAAGAGTGATGGACAGGGATGGACTAACGGCAGAAGAAGTCATGAAACGAATCAGCCGGCAAATGGATGAAGAGGTGAAAATGAAACGCTGTGATTTTGTGATCACGAATAATGAACATCAATTGGTTATTCCACAGGTACTGGAACTGGATAAAAAATTAAGGGAACTTGCAAGCCGGTAATTAAGATAATTTTCCCAGGGCTTCTTTTATTCTCCGCCAGCCTTCTTCGATTTTTTCCATACTATTGGCAAAGGAAAACCGGACACATTTTGGTTCGCCAAATGCATCTCCCATTACAGAAGAAACATGGGCTTTATTTAATAAATACATAGACAAATCTGCCGCGTTGGCTATACTGTTTTCCCCATCTGTCTTTCCATAATAATAACTTACATCAGGAAAAACATAAAAAGCACCGTCGGGTTTACTACAGATAACACCCGGGATATCTTTTATCAATTCCAGCACCCGTTCCCTTCTTCTTTCAAATTCTTTTGTCATCTCCCTTGAAGGCCGAAGATCCGTGGTCAATGCTGTAACGGCCGCTTTTTGTGCGATGGAATTAGGACCACTGGTAAATTGTCCCTGCACTTTCTCACAGGCTTTGGCTACTTCCACGTTTGCAGCAATATAACCCAACCTCCAGCCAGTCATCGCAAATCCCTTGCTTAATCCATTTACCAGGATCACCCTGTCTTTAATATCTGGAAACTGAGCCATACTTTCATGTTTGCCCACAAAATTGATGTATTCGTAAATCTCATCAGCGAGAATATATATTCCCGGATATTTTTTGAAAACAGTTACCAATGAGGCCAGCTCTTCCCGGCTATATACGGCACCGCTTGGATTACAGGGAGAAGAGAATAAAAACAATTTGGTTTTAGGAGTGATAGCTGCTTCAAGTTGCTGTGCCGTTATTTTAAAACCCTGTTCGGTTGTGCTATGAATCTCTACCACTTTTCCCCGGGCAATTTTTACCAGCTCGCTGTAGGTCACCCAAAAAGGTGTTGGAATGAGTACTTCATCGCCTTCATCTACAAGGGCCAGTATCGCATTTGCGAGACTTTGCTTGGCACCGGTTGATGCCACAATATGCTCCGGCTTGTAATCAAGATCATTATCTCTTTTAAACTTGGTGCAAACAGCTTCCCGTAAATCCAAAAAACCTGGCACAGGCGTATAGTGACTCCAGTTATCCTGTATGGCTTTGATAGCTGCTTCTTTAATATGAACAGGGGTGTCAAAATCAGGTTCCCCCAAACTAAGATCAATGATATCTATTCCCTGTGCCCGGAGTTCGCGGCCCAGCTTGGCCATTTTCAATGTTTCCGGTTCGTTGAAACGCTGTAAGAATGAAGATAACTGCATATCAGTTGGTTTAATATTTATTCAGGGCAAGCAGTTCAGCCTTCCTGCAGACAAGTACAAATGTATGAATTTGAAGATAAGCGAATACCTCTTTAATCGGTATACCTGAATCGGATGGATGAAAGATCCGGCGGGTATTTCCGGTTTCTTTTTAATTCATATTCATAAATGATCCGGCCAAGGTTTTTCATAAAGGGAAATCCCAGGGTAGCATACTCATATTTATCATCATTGAAAATACTATCGCTGTTACAATAGATGACAGCACTCAGCATAAATTCAATATTGTTTTTATAATCCGCCAGGTAGGCAGCATCAATCAGGAATCCATAGGCATCCCCTACCTTGTTGAATATCCTGATATGAGGCTCCGTTTTTCCGGGTTCTGAACCATAGAACAGGAACTTGACATAGGTATCCCAATATTCAGAAGCAGGGTAAACCGGGTTTTTTGATTCGGGTGCTGTCATAGACATGTACCGGCGCAGAAAATCATAATCCTCCTGAGTAAGATCAAATTGTTGTTCTTTGGGAACTGCATCAGGAAAAATAATACTTCTTAAAATGTTATGCAGGTCATTCAACGGCAACAAGTTTTTTTTAGAAAAATCAAACGGTTCATTGACTAATTCCCCTCCCTTTATATATCCTTTACCCATCCGGGTGTTTCGGGGTGTATAAACCAATTTGCTTATCTCTGCAGGTTTTACATATAGTACGTTACCGTTGGTATCAACAAATGTAACCGGGTTTGTACAACGGTTCTGATCCTCGGTTAAGGAGATATTCAGCCGGTGGATAATCTGCGCATCGGTATAACCCATTTTGTGTAACGTCGTATTTATATATTCCTGTCCCAGGAATTCATACAACCTGTTGAAGGCATCATTATCACTTACCAATAATATTTTTTTGATATACTGTGCAATGGATGGTCTGCCATCAGGTGCAGAAGGATCATTATAAACCATTGTCTGACCATTCCCCTCCTCCCCGGTTATAATGGTCGTGTTTTTGTCAAGACCGGTTATTTTTAATTCATGTAGTTTTTGGAGAGCGAGTATGGCCACGGGCAGCTTTACGGTAGAAGCCGGGTAGAAATAATTACCGGCATTAAGATTAAATGTGTGATCGGTAAATTTAATCTTGTCTTTTTCCTTTTTTCCCCGGTTTATCTGTGTATAGATTATCTGAACATTCAGGCGATCTTTTGCAGCCAGGATCGAATCAAAATATTGAGGATATTCCGCTAACAGGTTGTACATGAAACTGTCAGAAACAGCAGGAGTCCCGGGTAAATGAATTAATTCACTCAAATTTTCGGCATTTTGGTCCGTTTTCAATAAACGGCCCTGATAGAGGCATCCGGCGAGAATAAACGGGAAAAGAATGCCAGCAATACCAATTTTTCGGGAAGCCTTCATTGCCTTTCAAAGATACAGGTTACCAACAGTTAAGTTTTTATAAATCAGCCTGAAAGAGACCATTTTTAGTTGGCGGGAATTAATCCGAAAAGGCTATCTTTGCCGTCCTTAAAAAAATTGTATAAAGCCTTATCTGTCCCTGCGATAAATAAAGAATAAGGCTTAAAAATGTAAATCAATCATTGTATGCAACTGAAAGGTTTGGTTCGTTTCTTCACTATCCTGCTTATTGTCTATTCCGGGTATCAATTATCGTTTACCTGGTTTGTGAGAAACCATGAAAAGAAAATGGAAGCCCGTGCGAGAAGTTTTGTAAAAACAAACTATCAAAGTGCTCTTGAAAAATATCCCGGAAACAAAGATTCCCAGGCTATTTACCAGGAAGTGGTGGATAAGGCTTACCAGGATCGATTAAGACGTTTACTCGACAGCACCAAAGATGTTACCGTTACGTATGGCATCAATGGAGCTATGAGCTATCAGAAAGCAAAAGAAGAAGAGTTGAACCTGGGTCTTGACCTGCAGGGCGGTATGAACGTAACCCTGGAAGTGGAAATGACCGGACTCCTGAAATCTTTGGCGAATAATTCCAAGGACCCCAACTTCTTACTGGCTTTACAAAATGCTGATAAACGCAAAGCCAATAGTGGTGATGATTTTATCTCCCTGTTTATCCAGGAATACAGAAAACTGGAACCAACCCGGCCCTTTGCATCTTTGTTTTCCGGAGCCAGTGCCAATAAAATAGATATCAATTCAAGTGATAATAAAGTTGAGAGTTATATACGCGGTGAAGCGAAAGATGCATTTGACCGCACTTTCAGAGTATTGCGTACCCGTATTGACCAGTTTGGTGTGGCACAGCCGAATATCAGTCCTAACAGCACCAAAGGAACGATCAACGTTGAATTACCCGGTATTAAAGACAAGGAAAGGGTTAGAAAATATTTACAGAGTACCGCCAATCTGCAATTTTGGGAAGTATATACGCTCCAGGATAATAATTACAGCAGCAGCTGGCAAACGGCCATTCAGATTTTTAACGCTAAGTATGGAGGTGTAAAAGACACGACAGCAGTTAAAGATACTACCACAGTAAAAGATACCACCGGTAAGAAAGACACTGCAAAAACATTATCCGAGCAATTAGCCGGGAAAACAGATACGGCTGGCAAAAAAACAGACGCATTAACTACACAGCTCACTATTGAAAAATATATCCAGTTCATTCAGCCCTACCGGGATGAAAAAGGAACGGTTACTTACCCTGCAGCCATCGGCTCTGTTTCCATAAAAGATACAGCCTTGGTTCGTGAATACCTCGACGAGTTGCGGCCCAATTTTCCTTCGGATGCTGTCTGGGCTTATGGTATTCCTGCAAAAGATAAAAAAGGAAAATCGGCCACTTCAGTTCCGCTTTATGCACTTAAAACTTTTGGCCGTTCCGTGGCAAAACTGGAAGGCGATGCTATCTCTGACGCCCGCCAGGAATTTGATCAGTATGGTAAAGTAGAAGTGCGGATGGAAATGAAAAATTTTGGTGCCGTCATCTGGAAAAAAATGACCGAAGAGAATGTCAGCAAACCTATTGCCATTGTATTGGACAATATTGTTTATTCAGCACCCAATGTGATCAATGCGATACCGAATGGTACGTCCTCTATTTCAGGAAGCTATTCACAACAGGAAGCATCTGACCTGGCAAATATTCTGAAAGCCGGTAAACTTCCCGCTCCTGCTAAAATAGTGCAGGAACAACAAGTGGGCCCCACCCTTGGTAAAGAAGCCATTCGGGGTGGTACCATGGCTTTCCTGATTTCATTTGTGGTGATCTTTTTATTGATGCTGGTATATTATAATACCAGTGGATGGATAGCAAACATTGCGTTGATCTTAAACTTACTTTTTACAGTAGGTATTCTGGCCGGACTTGGTGCCACCCTTACCGCCCCCGGTATTGCAGGTCTTGTACTGACGATCGGTATGGCCGTGGATACAAACGTAATTATTTATGAACGTATCAAAGAAGAACTTTCCAGGGGCAAGGGATATCTCCCGGCCATCAATGAAGGTTATAAACGTTCATTACCACCGGTACTCGATGCCCACGTTACAGTATTCCTTACAGCAAGTATACTTTTCTATTTTGGACTGGGCCCCGTAAAAGGTTTTGCTACGACCCAAATGATCGGTATCCTATTATCCTTATTCTGTGGTATCCTGGTTAGCCGTTGGGTTACAGAATGGTTCACCGGCAAAAAGAAACACCTGGAATATTTTACAGGAGTATCCCGCCGCGTATTCAAACATGCAAAATTCAAATTTATTGAATACCGGAAAATAGCCTATGGCATTTCACTAGTTGTTCTGGCATTAGGAATTGCAGCATATTTCAATGGCTTTGACCAGGGTGTTGAATTTGAAGGAGGCCGCAGCTTTACTGTACAGTTTGACAAAGCTGTAAACGTTGAACAGGCAAGAGAAGACTTGAAAATTGCTTTTGAAGGAGAGAACCCGATCATTAAAACGATTGGCGATAATGCTAAATTGGATATTACTACTGCTTACCTGATTAAAGATAGCCGCGCTGAAGCTGATTCATTGGTAGAAGTAAAATTACTTGCGGGTCTGAAAAATCATTTACCTGCCGGACTTACATTTGAACAATTCAGAACAGATAAATACATTCCGCAAACTAAAAAGGTTCTGCCGACTATTTCGGATGATTTAAAATCAGGAGCTATTAAAGCCACCCTCTTCGCCATGCTGGCTATCTTCCTGTATATTTTCCTTCGTTTCCGTGACTGGAGATATTCGCTCGGTACAATTGTAGCTCTGCTGCACGACGTATTGGTAACCCTGATCGTATTCTCTTTTGCCCGGAACATTGTTCCTTTCCCGCTGGAAATTGACCAGCATTTTATTGCGGCGATATTAACGGTGATCGGTTTCTCTATGAACGATACCGTAATTGTGTTTGACCGTATCCGGGAAGACAGCCGGCTGATGCCAAACGCACCAAGAGCAGAAGTTATCAATCGTGCTATCAACGAGACCCTGAGCCGTACGATCATGACATCCTTAACCGTATTCCTCACCATCCTGATACTTTTCCTGGTGGGTGGTGAAGTAACCAAAGGGTTTGCCTTTGCAATGCTGATCGGGGTTATCACCGGAACTTACTCATCCATCTTTGTTGCTGCACCGATATTAGTTGACTTAGGTGGCAAAAGAGGATTAGGTAAAAAGGCCGTAATAGAAAAGCCAAAGCCCGGAATGACAGCACCTAAAAGTTAAAAAAATAATACCAGATAAATAATGAAAGCCTCCAAATTGGAGGCTTTCATTATTATAATTATGTTCAACTTAATCCATAATAATATTTCCCATGCGGTTACTTATACAGCAAAACTTGTTCCGCAGCCGCAGGTTTTACTGGCATTGGGGTTCTTAAAAGTGAAACCCCGGTTGTGCAACCCATCCTGCCAGTCTACTTCCATTCCAAATAAATACATCTCATGTGTTGTATCCATAATGCAGGAGATGTTGTCAATTTCAAATTCCCGGTCAGTCCCTTTTTTATGATCAAAGTCCAAAATATAGGTCATACCAGTACAACCACCTCCCTTCACGCCTACCCGTAGCTTTTGTTCCGGATCAAAACCATCAGCCGCCATCAGCCTTCTTATTTCAGCAATGGCGCCTGCAGTTAATGTAACCGGTGATGTTATCATTATTTCCATATAGCAAAATTAATTATTCTTTTATTGCAAAACGAATGCCCTGTTTCCGATAATGGAAATTTAACGGTTTCCTCTCCTGTGTACTTCATTCTTGCCACTCGGCTTTCCTTTCCTATTTTTGTCCCAATTTAATATATACCATCCCATGGATCTGACCATTTTAAGTATACTTTTATCGACCCTTGCCGTTATACTGTCTGTTTATACACTTTTTCGCAAACCCCAGCAAAACCAGCCGACGGCTGTTGCAACCAACTTTGACAGCAGGCCACTTCAATTACAGGCCTATGAACGACTGGTATTACTGACTGAACGAATAGCCCTTCCCAATCTCATCAGCCGGTTGAGCCAACCCGGCATTTCTGCTTATGAAATGAAGATGCTTCTTACCGAAACCATTAAGCAGGAATTTGAACATAACAGTACCCAACAACTTTATGTAAGCCCCGTAAGCTGGGATGCGGTCCGCAACCTGAAAGAACAAAGCATTATGATGGTGAACCAGGTAGCCGGGACATTACCGCCGGCAGCTTCAGCAGCAGACCTGAATAAAAGATTATTGGAAATACTTATGTCCCAAACAACCGGTGCTTTACATGAACTGGTTGCACAGGCATTGAATTTTGAAGCAAAAAAAATAATGAAGTAACATGGGTTGCTGGCTATTGATTACTGGCTACCTATTATTTGTAAAGACTTTATATGTCTGAAGAACAAAAAAAATATACAGATTCAGGGATTGAAATAAAACCAGTTTATTCTTCTACTGATGTCCCGGAGACCCATGACCAGAAACCGGGAACATTTCCTTTTACCAGAGGCGTTCAACCCGATATGTACCGGGGAAAACTATGGACCATGCGGCAATATGCCGGATTTTCCACAGCTGAAGAAAGTAATAAACGATATCATTATCTGTTATCACAGGGTGTAAGCGGATTGAGTGTGGCTTTTGATTTACCCACCCAAATCGGTTACGACAGCGACCATGCACTGGCAGAAGGCGAAGTGGGAAAAGTGGGTGTAGCCATTGATTCACTTGAAGACATACAAACATTATTCCAGGGCATTAAACTGGAAGATGTGAGCACATCAATGACGATCAATGCAACCGGGTTTATCCTTCTTGCTTTTTATGTGGCCCTTGCTAAACAACAGGGCGCCGATCTGAAAAAAATTACCGGCACGATACAAAATGATATCCTCAAAGAATATGCAGCGCGGGGAACTTATATCTATCCACCCAAACCCTCCATGCGGATCATCACGGATATTTTTGAATGGAGCAGCCAGGAAATACCCAAATGGAATACGATTTCTATTTCCGGCTATCATATCCGGGAAGCAGGCAGTACCGCTGTGCAGGAAATCGCCTTTACACTCAGCAATGGGAAAGCTTATGTAGAAGCCGCATTGAAAAAAGGATTAGACATCAATGTATTTGGCAAACGCCTGTCCTTCTTCTTCAACGCACACAATAATTTATTTGAAGAAGTGGCTAAATTCAGGGCGGCGAGGAAGATGTGGGCAACAATTATGAAAGACCTGGGAGCTACAGACCCCAAAGCGATGATGCTCCGATTTCATACCCAAACCGGTGGCAGTACATTAACCGCCCAGCAACCGTTGAATAATATTTCCCGGGTTACGATTCAGTCATTAGCTGCAGTTCTTGGCGGAACACAATCGCTGCACACCAATGGATATGATGAAGCGTTAAGTCTGCCAACTGAAGAAGCCGCAAGAATTGCCCTGCGAACCCAACAGATCATTGCCTTTGAAAGTGGCGTACCGGATACGGCAGACCCATTGGCGGGTTCCTATTTTATAGAATCACTTACCGCAGAAGTGGAAGCAGCTGCAGGAAAACTTATGGAAAAAATTGACGCCATGGGTGGAAGTGTTTCAGCCATCGAACAGGGATTTATCCAGCAGGAAATTGCCAAAAGTGCCTACGAATACCAACGCAATATTGAAACCGGTGAAAAAATAATTGTAGGGGTAAATAAATTTGAAGTTGATAAAGAAACCCCGATCCCGTTACTACGGGTAGATGACTCCATCCGGCAGGTACAGGTTGAAAAATTAAAAGTACTTCGAAACAACCGGGATCATGCCAAAGTGGATCAATTGCTTCAAATAATAAATGATAAAGCGAGCAGCGGAGAAAATATGATGCCGGCCGTAGTAGAAGCCGTGGAAAATAAATGTACACTCGGGGAAATTGCCGATACACTGAGAGAAGTGTATGGTGAATACAAATAAAGTTGTTTAACATTTCCAATCAGCCGAAAACAATTTATTTTATTACTTTCATTCCCTAATTCTTTTACCATGCAACCTGTTAATGTAAAACGGATACTCCGTTATTCCTTATTCCTTGTTTTTTATTCCCTTTCACTGTTGCCTTCTTATGCGCAAACACCCTCCTTTCTTTCGGATAGCCTCGACAGTTATATTGAACGCGGGATGAAACAATGGCAGATACCCGGTCTGGCCATAGCCATCGTAAAAGACGGGAAAGTTATACTCAGCAAAGGTTACGGAGTCCGGGAATTAGGCAAAGAAGATAAAGTGGATGAGAACACGTTATTTATCATCGCTTCCAACTCCAAATTGTTCACCGGTACTTCGATAGCCAAATTAGATTATGAAAAAAAACTATCCCTGAATGATAAAATAATAAAATACATTCCCTGGTTCAGATTGTATGACAGTAACACTACCCGTATGGCGACTGTAAAAGACATGCTTTGCCATCGCCTGGGCACCAAAACTTTCCAGGGTGATTTTACATTCTGGGATTCCAACCTTGCCAAGGATTCTATCATCTGGAAAATGCGGTACCTGAAACCTTCAGGTGAATTCAGGCAGGACTATGGCTATTGCAATGCTGCTTTTATGGTAGCCGGGCAGGTACTTGAAAAAGTAACGGGCCAAAGCTGGGAGAATTATGTGCAGGAAAATATTCTAACCCCGTTAGGAATGAACAATACCTACATGAACACGGCAGGTCTGGCGGGCAGAACAAATGTTGCTTCTCCGTATAACAACCTGTATAGTTCCATCACAAAAATTCCTTTTGACAATGTAGATAATCTTGGCCCTGCTACCAGCATGGTCAGCAATGTAAAGGATCTATCGAGATGGCTCTTGCTGCAATTAGATAGTGGGCGCTATGAAAGCAAAAGAATTTTGCCCTGGGAAGTGTTGCAAAAAACAAGAGACATCAATATCCTGACCGGCAGCAGGAAGTCATCCGTGTATCCTACTCATTTCCGCGGTTATGGATTAGGTGTGTATGCCACAGATTATAATGGAAAACAGGTGTACTGGCATACTGGCGGAGCTTTTGGCCAGGTTACCAATGTTTGTTTTGTGCCGGAAGAAAACCTGGGCATCACCATACTCACGAATAATGATAATCAGAATTTTTTTGAGGCCTTGCGTTACCAGATACTGGATGCTTATCTCGGAGTACCTTATACAGACCGTAGTAAATTTCAATGGGGCTTTTTTGTACAGGGCAAAAAAGAGACTGATGAACAGGTAGCCTCCTTAAAAACAAGAGCTGATAAAAAAAATATTCCTGAAATTAACCTGGAAGATTTTACCGGCGATTATTTCAATACGGTTTATGGCAGGATTACGATCAGTAAAAGCGGTAACCTGCTTATCTGCCGCTTTCAGCACCACCCGGATTTAATTGGCTATATGGACTACATGGACCATAACGAATTCCGCATGACCTATTCCAATATCGGTTACGGAATTTACCCGGCAAAGTTTTCATTACAAAATGGCAAACCGGTAGCCGTGGAAGTTCAGGCCAATGACTTTGTGGAAAATGATGCCTATCTGTTTGTAAAAGATCCTTCCGGAATAATCATCAGATAATATTTCTAAAAAAACAGCCATCCCGGATTATTCGGGATGGCTGTTGCAATCATGCTATTCTTTGTTTATTGATGTCTCACAATAATCCGCTTCGATCCTACCTTCTTACCAGCAGCATTAACCACTTCTACAATATACACACCACTGCTTGCTGAACTAATATCAACATCCAGTTTTGTATAAGCCGTTGTAGTTACCAACTGACGCTGGAATACTCTTGTTCCTTTGGCGTCAAAGACTGTTATCGTAGCAGACTCGCCGGGTTGGTTAAAGAACCGGACACTGAACTGTCCAAAGTTCGGATTTGGATACACATACAGGTTATCCGTTGGTGCACCGCTTACCGTGATGGCATTTGTGGTAGATACACAACCATTCAGGTCGGTATATTTCACTGTGTAGGTTCCAATATTATCCACTGTAAGACCGGCATAAGTAGCTCCCGTAACACCCGGTATCGGTGTGGCTGATCCATTCAGGTACCACTGATAGGTACCACCTGCCGGATCCACCGTTACTACCAGGTTCACTGATTCTGTTGGTAACAGGATCGGGATCCTTGATGCCGCCAGCACTACGGTTGGCAGACGATTTACATATAAGGTTGCAAAACCCGATGTAACCACCGAACATCTTCCGGTCAATATAACACGGTATGAATTGGTATTCATACTGAAGGTTACAGCATTCAACGGTAAGGTTGCATTCGTAGCACCTGCAATATTCACCCAGGCACTGCCATTCCATCCCTGCCACTGATAGGTAAGTGGGTTGCCCGCTCCGGCAGTTGCCGTTACACTAAAGGCACCATTACTTCCAACGCAAACAAACTGGTTGGTCGGTTGTCCTGAGATAACCGGTATCGAAGCATCATTAACCGTTACTGTATAGGAGCAAGTGGTCGTATTACCAGATGGATCTTTTACCGTATAGGTAACCGTTGTAATACCCTGGCCCGTGGTTCCGGTTAAGCCGAAAGCCTGGGTTCCAAGATAGTTAATACCCGTAAGTGGTGAAGCACCTGTTGTTGCCCCTGTCATTACCCAGCTAACTGAAGCTATAGAACAATTATCTGTTATTGTAGGATTGGGTGTAGCATAAGTAGAAGTACAAACATTCGGATCTGTATTGCGTACAACACTCGGCGGACAAGTAACTACAGGCGCCTGGATATCATTTACGGTAACACTAAACGTACAGAGAGCTGTAAGACCACCTGCATCGGTTGCACGGAACGTATTAACAGTGGTTCCAACCGGGAAAGCACTGCCGCTGGGCAAACCAGCAATTTGTGCTGTTACTACTCCGGGGCAATTGTCTACACCCACCGGTGTTGGATAATTGACAACAGCGCTGCAGGCACCCGGTGTGTTATTAACCGTTATGTTTGCCGGGCAGTTATTGACATTTACAGGACAGGTATTATAAATACTTAAAACTTCAGCTGGTGTTAATGCTCGTGTATACATGCCAAATTCATCCATGGCGCCATTAATAGAAGCCAGTGTGGAATAGCCACCTACCCGGAATGGACCTGGACCTACATTAGCAAAAGTAACCGCATAGGTTTGGGGAGATCCGCCATTTTTGTAAACCACTGTATTGACACCATTATATACAATGGTGATAAATGTGGCAGCAGGATTCACCCCGGTAATTAATATATCACCGGTGCCTCCCCGGAAAAGAATATTATTAGTAAGTGCGGCCCCTCCATAGAAACAACGGAATGCACCGGCATTAATATCACCCCATAAATAAGATGGGTTGTTATCAACCTGGTTTGCACCAAGCCAGAAACAAATTGACCAGCTTCCCGACATGTTGGTTGCCCAATTTGTATTCATACTTTGGTTGGCAACACCTGTACCAACAAGAGCCGTACCGCATTTACCGGTAGAACCCTGGGTTAAACCAGTTATCGTAGCTGTTGCAGTTCCCGGTGGTGGCGCTGATGCCAGGTTGGGTACACTGGTTCCGCTTCCGTCAAATTTATAATAAAGTCTTTCAGGGAATAATCCGGGAGATACGAATGCCGGAGGCTCGTTATCAACCACAGTTATTGTAAATGAACAGCTAGCTGTATTTCCGGAAGCATCCGTTGCTGTCGAGGTAACATTTGTTGTTCCTTTAGGAAAGAAACTACCTGAAGCCGGAACAGAAGTGATCACTACCCCGGGACAATTATCAGTGGCTGTTGGTGTAAATGAAACATTGGCCCCACAGAAACCGGGAGAATTATTTACCGTCATATTTGCGGGACAGGTAATGGTTGGTGGCTGCGCATCAGTAACAGTTACAGTAAACGTACAACTCGGGCCTGCAAAAGTGCTGGCCGTTACAGTGGTTGTTCCTACCGGGAAGAAAGAACCCGAAGCTGGTGAAGTTGTAACTGTACCACAAGCGCCATTCGATGTTGGTGCCGGATAATTAACTACTTGTCCGCACTGATTGGCAGCATTTACAACAGTAATATTTGCCGGGCAGGTAATGACACAGGCCGCAGCACAGTTTGAACCGGTAATTGTAATATCATCGATCCATGCTCCCACTTGTGAAACACTATTGTCAGTTGCCCTGCGCCATCTGAGTACAACATTTTGTCCATTGGCTGCTGCAGGCAGATTTACGGTGGTGGTGATAAAACCACCAGAATTGCCTGTCCAGGCTTGTTGTCCCGCTATCGGACTGCCAAAGAAGGCACTGATTGTCGCATTATACCCTCCTGTAACAAAAGAACCGCCGGCTGTGATAATATCCGCAAATGGACCACCGCCAATTGATATTTCAAGTACCATTCCATCAAAGGTTGATTCAAGATCATACCTGTTTCTGAAAGTTAATTGGGCGGTTGGAGAAACGATCGGAAATATCCTTGAATCCAAAACCTCATCAGAAATACAGGCCGGATTGTTTGAAAATGCTGAGTTCGGTGGATTGCTTGCAATTGTATTTTGTGTAGCCCATGGAAGAGAACCTCCACAAGTTATAGGTGTTGAAGCAGCCCAGCTTGCTGGTAATGCAGGAGCAGCTACTCCATCAAAATTTTGTGCACAGGGTGAAGCAGCAGGACTAACACTTATCCCGATCGCCGGAACATTTTGGTCGCCCCCGGTTGCCAAAACAATAGCGCCGCAAACGGACGAAGCATCGCTATATTGCCTTCTGCGGTTCGGCGCAGCACCATAGGCCTGCTGAAAAATACTAAAACCAGTTCCTGTAAAGCCGCACTGGTAAACCTCAATGATTAAATTCATCGTAGGGTCGTACAAAAATGGGGTCGTCAGCGGAATTTGGGTCCATGTAAGTGCAACAGGTTGTGTTATTGTTGTGTTTTGTTGCCTTACGGTTGTCATAGGTCCTGTATACCAGGCACCGGTAGTCAAAAATGTAGAAGTAGAAACTGTTGCCATCCGGATCGTAAGGTTCGTATATGTCGCATTACATGCAGCATTTGGCCGAAACCAGATTCCGGTTATATTATTTCCCGCCGGGGCAGGTCCTGGCTGGATAAATTCACCTGCTGCAACAAGGAATTGCACTTTTTTCCCTGTGGCAGGAAGTGTATTGAAAGGAAAAACATTGGCCCCTGCGGTAGGTAGTGCATTCCAATAGTTTGGTTGAGCTTCTGATATTAATCCAATTACTAACGTCAGAATAAGAATGTAAAACTTTCTCATAATCATATTTTTTAATTAGATAAAAAATGTTGCAGTTAAAAACAGAGAAGTTCAACAGGCGGGATTATGCTTAGCTAAATTTAACTATTCTACCGGTAATTTCAAAAAAAGCCTTTACAAGGGGATAAACAAAAGAGCCATCCCGCCTGAGGCGGGATGGCTCTTGATATTAATATTCTTCCTGTCTGTTAAGGATGTCTTACAATTACCCTCTTAGAGCCCATCACTTTACCAGTACTGTTCAGCACTTCTACCAGGTATACACCACTGTTGGTTGTTGGCCCAAGCTCAACATCCAGTTTTGTATAAGCCGTTGTAGTTACCATCTGGCGCTGGAATACCCGAGCACCTTTGGCATCATACACCGTGATCGTTGCAGACTCACCTGCCTGGTTAAAGAACCGCACACTGAACTGTCCAAAGTTCGGATTCGGATACACATACAGGTTACCTGATGGTGCACCGCTTACCGTAATGGCATTTGTGGTAGATACACAACCATTCAGGTCGGTATATTTCACCGTGTAGGTTCCAATATTATCCACTGTAAGACCCGCATAAGTAGCTCCCGTAACACCCGGTATCGGTGTGGCTGATCCATTCAGGTACCACTGATACGTACCACCCGCTGGATCCGCTGTTACTACCAGGTTCACCGATTCTGTTGGTAACAGGATCGGGATCCTTGATGCCGCCAGTACTACTGTTGGCAGACGATTTACATATAAGGTTGCAAAACCCGATGTAACCACCGAACATCTTCCGGTCAATATAACACGGTATGAATTGGTATTCATACTGAAGGTTACCGCATTCAATGGTAAGGTTGCATTCGTTGCACCTGCGATATTAACCCAGGCACTGCCATTCCATCCCTGCCACTGATAGGTAAGTGGGTTGCCCGCTCCGGCAGTTGCCGTTACACTAAAGGCACCATTACTTCCCACGCAAACAAACTGGTTGGTCGGTTGTCCTGAGATAACCGGTATCGAAGCATCATTAACCGTTACCGTATAAGAACAGGTGGTTGTATTACCCGCCGCATCTTTTACAGTATAGGTTACCGTTGTAATACCCTGGCCCGTGGTTCCGGTTAAGCCGAACGCCTGGGTTCCAAGATAATTAATACCCGTAAGCGGTGAAGCTCCTGTTGTTGCCCCTGTCATAACCCAGCTAACTGAAACTACACCACAATTATCTGATGTTGTAGGGGTTAGGTGTAGCATATGTAGAAGTACAAACATTCGGATCTGTATTGCGTACAACACTCGGCGGACAAGTAACTACTGGCGCCTGGTTATCTACCACGGTCACAGTAAACGAACATTCTGCAGTAAGACCAACCGCATCAGTTACCCGGAACGTATTGGTTGTAACACCAACAGGGAATACACTACCGCTTGGTAAGCCGGCAATCTGAGTCAAAGCACCGGCTGGGTTAGGTACTGTTCCGATTGCATTAAGAACGATATGCATATTGGGGAAACCAAGTGAACCAACAGTGACCGGATTGGCTACACCGCAGGCTGCTGCTGACAGATAACTTGGAGCTGTTTCCGCTGCTGCATTACTTCCGATAAAGAATGAATGACCTGCTGCCTGACCGCTTGGTGTAAATATTTCTAACACCAGTATAGCATTGCTGGCTACTTGTGGAGGTGTTGTGAAAGTGGCCGTATATAAGCTCAGGGTTTGATCCGGAACATTAAATGTCTGAGAGGCAACTAATGTACGGACTCCTGCAGGGAATGCTCCGGCACTGGTATATACCCTTACCGTAACAGGTTGTGTTGTGCCTACACCGGCTGCATTGGCCAATTCGATTCCGAATTGTACAGAATTAACCGTAAACGGTCCGGACAATGCCAGCGGGAATGCTCTCCAATAACTATTATCTGTATGTAATCCGCCTGCATTACAAGCAACGGATCCTGCAACAATCGTGTTAGAACTGTTTTGTGTAACCGTTGTTGGAATGCCGCCGCCAAAAGGACAATTATCATTAAAAGTTGGAAGCGCATATGTAACCGGAGCACTGCAAAGACCCGGTGTATTATTCGCTGTAATATTAGCCGGACATACTATTGTCGGAACTGTATTATCAACAACAGTTACGGTAAATGTGCAACTTGGTCCTGCAGCTGTTGAAGCAGTAACGGTTGTTACTCCTTTCGGGAAGAATGAACCCGATGCAGGTGAATAAGTGACCGGTCCGCAAAGACCTGTTGTAACTGCAGCTGGTAATGTAACATTAGCTCCGCAGCCTGTTGCTCCGGGGCCGGTATTTACCGTAATATTCGCAGGGCACGTTATAGTACATGCTGCACCGCAACATGCCGGTTGTGATACTGAATAATTATCTACTCTCCAGCCTACACCAGCCACACTTCCATCAGATCCCATACGGAATTTTAACTGGCAAGGCTGACCTGCTGAAGCTGGAGGTAAATTCACAGTGGTAGTGATAAATGCACCACTGGTTCCTGTCCATGCCTGCCGGCCGGTAAGTGGATTAGCAAAGAACCACTTATGGTCCCGGAATATCCACCGGCTGCAAAACTTCCACCGGCTGCTATAATATCCTGGTAAGCGCCGCCATTAATTGAAATCTCCAATACGCCACCATCCCAATTGGTTTCGAGCTGGTACCTGTTAGCAAAAGAAACCCTTGCCCCAAAAGCGGGCGTAAAGGATGGAGTTACTATCTGCTTGTCTGAGGCCGAACCCGGATCATCAACAAAAAGAGAATTTGGTAAAGAAGGAACCGGTGTAAGTAAACTGGTATTATCCCGAGTCACCCAAAGAGGTGCAGGACCAGAAACGTTGGTAGCTACCCAACCTGCTGGTAAAGCAGGAGCAACAACCGCATCAAAATTCTCACTTGAAGAAATTACCGTTGTTCCCAATGTAAATGTCCATGTGGAAGTGCCCAGGTTAGTGGCGCCATCCTGCCACTGAATTGAGACTGTAATTGATGCGCCACAAGTACCGGAAGTATTACTAAAAGTAAAGCTGCGGCAAACCGCTGCTCCGCCAGCAACTACAACCCCATAGTTCTGAGGTCCGCTGATAGGAGTTACTCCACCGGAAACCTGCATAGTACCAACAAGGTTAACTGTATTGGCTGTTCCGGTATTTAAACCACAGAAACTAACGGTTACTGTTTCACCCGGATCAATTACACCATTGTTTGCAACACAACCTTCGGCGGTCAGTGTGGCTGTTCCGGTTGTGATAATAGGTTGTGGAACTACAACTGAAGGAGGAACCTGTGCCCACCATGTTCCGAAACGACTGTTATTATCTGAAAAAGCACCTGGAAATCCTATATAAGTAGAAGCATATTCCTGCGTCGTCCATATTGAATTATCAACCGGGTCTAAATGTGATTGGCTATAATCACCCCACCTGGCACGGCCAGATGAGAAATCTTTCCAATAACGGCTCTCACCGGCATGATATACCAACGGATCATCCATTGTATTTACAGGAGTACTGACTTGTCTTGTTGAATAAGCAGCACTGGGTAAGCTTGTGGTTGATGATTGAGAGTACCCTAATATGACATCTTCATTCTTATTAACCGCAATACTTGAAAACCATCGGTACATACCGGAAGTGGCGCCTGTACGGCCACGCTGGATCACATTTCCAAATGTACCACCGGGTGTACCATCCAATTGCCACCACTGGGCATCCATATGGGTAATACCAGCTCCGGTTGCTCCTACAGGAAAACCAACGTGTTGTGCTACCCAAATCTTACCATTCATCATGATAGCACTACTGGTTCTGTGATCATTGGAAGCCAAAAGTCTTGTTTCAGGTGCCTGTTGGGCAACCGTATTAGCAGTTGCAAAGTTTGTAGACCATGCTTCAGCAGGCGGGGCGGAAGGAAATATGGCAGCACCTGAATTCCAAACAGCTGTTGGAATGTTTCCGGTAACTGTTGTTAACCTTATTGACGTGCCATTCCAGCCCTGAACGATATATACTGTACCGGGAGAAGGGTTGCCTGAGTTAGAAAAAGGAGGAAAATATACGGTAACCGGGCGGGGTGAGTCACCATCAGCAACTGTCCGGGTAATGGTCTGTGCATTGGTCCCGAAAACAATTGCGGCTCCACTCAACATAGCAGCCTTATCAAATAAATATAAGTCCGGACCAGAAGCCGAGTTAAATTTACGGCCGCCGATCACAATTTTTGTATCATCATATCCCAGGTAAGGGTGATCTAATAATCCTGTTGGAAGAGGAACGAATGTTATTGTTCTCCAGGTTCCTGTAGGATCAGGGGTATTCGAAGTCATCAGGATTACCGCGTTACCATTACCGGCACAACCAATAGCCGCAAAAATCCAGCGTTGTGTGCTTGGATCAAAAAACAGTTGCGGAGCGCAGGGAGATGCTACACCTGTAAATGAGGAAATGGATACCTGTCTGATCTGTGCACCACCCACTTTAGCATGGATCTTAATAAAATTATTGGTAGCCGTTACTACATGGTTTAGACCAACAGCCCCGTATGTATCGGGCGGGATAGGACCATTAGGATCAACATGCCCCAACCAACTCTGAACCGGTGCTCTGGAAGGCACATCTGGTCGGGGATCATTAAGATTTTTTTTGGGAAGGGGTTGGCTCATTTTAATATTAGCCCCTGCTGGTATCGGCATATTGCCATTAACAACAGATTCCCAACCGCCATCAGCTTCTCTTTTGGGACAGGTAGGACATGGCTTAAACAACTCCGGATGTGCTGCTTCGTAAGCAGCCAGTTCCATGAAGTTGATTGTCCTGCTCGTAACAGTTTGTGCTGTTACAAATTGTACTGTAATAAGGTACAGTGCTATTAGTGTAAAAATTTTTCTCATAATATGAGTTTGTTTGGTTAACTGCATAAAAGTAATGATGATTAAGAAATCTAAAAAATATATCCTTTCCCCGGGGATAAACAAAAAAGCCACCCCGCCTGAGGCGGGATGGCTGTTGATATTAATTAATTAATATTCTTCCTGTCTGTTAAGGATGTCTTACAATTACCCTCTTAGAGCCCATCACTTTACCAGTACTGTTCAGCACTTCTACCAGGTATACACCACTGTTGGTTGTTGGCCCAAGCTCAACATCCAGTTTTGTATAAGCCGTTGTAGTTACCATCTGGCGCTGGAATACCCGCGCACCTTTGGCATCATAAACCGAGATCGTTGCAGACTCGCCTGCCTGGTTAAAGAACCGCACACTGAACTGGCCAAAGTTCGGATTCGGATACACATACAGGTTACCTGATGGTGCACCGCTTACCGTAATGGCATTTGTGGTAGATACACAACCATTCAGGTCGGTATATTTCACCGTGTAGGTTCCAATATTATCCACTGTAAGACCCGCATAAGTAGCTCCCGTAACACCCGGTATCGGTGTGGCTGATCCATTCAGGTACCACTGATACGTACCACCCGCTGGATCCGCTGTTACTACCAGGTTCACCGATTCTGTTGGTAACAGGATCGGGATCCTTGATGCCGCCAGTACTACTGTTGGCAGACGATTTACATATAAGGTTGCAAAACCCGATGTAACCACCGAACATCTTCCGGTCAATATAACACGGTATGAATTGGTATTCATACTGAAGGTTACAGCATTCAATGGTAAGGTTGCATTCGTTGCACCTGCGATATTAACCCAGGCACTGCCATTCCATCCCTGCCACTGATAGGTAAGTGGGTTGCCCGCTCCGGCAGTTGCCGTTACACTAAAGGCACCATTACTTCCCACGCAAACAAACTGGTTGGTCGGTTGTCCTGAGATAACCGGTATCGAAGCATCATTAACCGTTACCGTATAAGAACAGGTGGTTGTATTACCCGCCGCATCTTTTACAGTATAGGTTACCGTTGTAATACCCTGGCCCGTGGTTCCGGTTAAGCCGAACGCCTGGGTTCCAAGATAATTAATACCCGTAAGTGGTGAAGCTCCTGTTGTTGCCCCTGTCATAACCCAGCTAATTGATGTTACTCCACAATTATCTGATGTTGTAGGGTTAGGTGTAGCATATGTAGAAGTACAAACATTCGGATCTGTATTGCGTACAACACTCGGCGGACAAGTAACTACAGGCGCCTGGTTATCTACCACGGTCACAGTAAACGAACATTCTGCAGTAAGACCAACCGCATCAGTTACCCGGAACGTATTGGTTGTAACACCAACCGGGAATACACTACCGCTTGCCAAACCAGCTATCTGAGTCATAGCACCGGCTGGGTTAGGTACTGTTCCGATTGCATTAAGAACGATATGCATATTGGGGAAACCAAGTGAACCAACAGTGACCGGGTTAGGTACACCGCAGTCAGCTGCTGACAGATAACTTGGAGCTGTTTCCGCTGCTGCATTACTTCCGATAAAGAATGAATGACCTGCTGGCTGACCGTCCGGAGTAAATATTTCTAACACCAGTATAGCATTGCTGGCTACTTGTGGAGGTGTTGTGAAAGTGGCCGTATATAAACTCAGGGTTTGATCCGGGATATTAAATGTTTGAGAAGCAACTAATGTACGGGCGCCTGCAGGGAATGCTCCGGCACTGGTATATACCCTTACTGTTACAGGTTGTGTGGTACCTACTCCGGCTGCATTGGCCAATTCAATTCCGAATTGTACAGAATTAACCGTAAACGGTCCGGACAATGCCAGCGGGAATGCTCTCCAATAACTATTATCTGTATGTAATCCGCCTGCATTACAAGCAACGGATCCTGCAACAATCGTGTTAGAACTATTTTGTGTAACCGTTGTTGGAATGCCGCCGCCAAAGGGACAATTATCATTAAAAGTCGGAAGCGCATACGTAACCGGAGCACTGCAAAGGCCCGGTGTATTATTTGCTGTAATATTAGCCGGACATACTATTGTCGGCACTGTATTATCAACAACAGTTACGGTAAATGTGCAACTTGGTCCCGCTGCTGTGCTAGCAGTAACGGTTGTTACTCCTTTAGGGAAGAAGGAACCGTTTGCAGGTGAATAGGTGACAGCACCGCAAAGACCTGTTGTAACGGCTGCAGGGAAGGTTACGTTAATTCCGCAACTCGGTGCTCCGGGGCCGGTATTCACCGTAATATTTGCCGGGCAGGTAATGGTACAGGCTGCACCGCAACAAGCAGGCGCTGAAACAGAGAAATTATCTACTCTCCAGCCAGTTGCTGACACACTGTTATCAGATCCCATGCGGAATTTTAACTGGCAAGGCTGACCTGCTGAGGCAGGAGGCATATTCACCGTGGTAGTGATAAATGAACCACTCGTTCCTGTCCATGCCTGACGGTTGGCGAGTGGGTTAGCAAAAGAAGCACTTATGCTACCAGTATAACCACCGGCAACAAAACTGCCGCCTGCGGTAACGATATCGGTGTAAGCTCCGCCATTAATTGAAATCTCTAAAACGCCTCCATCAAATCCGCTTTCAAGGCTGTAGTTATTTGCAAATGATACTCGTGCACCAGCACCTGGTGTAAAGGATGGAGTAACAATCTGCTTGTCAGATACAACACCAGGATTATCTATAAAAAGTGAATTTGGTAAAGAAGGTACAGGTGTAAGTAAACTGGTATTATCCCGAGTCACCCAAAGAGGTGCAGGACCAGAAACGTTGGTAGCTACCCAACCTGCTGGTAAAGCAGGGGCCACAACCGCATCAAAATTCTGACTTGAAGAAATTACCGTTGTTCCCAAGGTAAATGTCCATGTGGAAGTGCCCAGGTTAGTGGCGCCATCCTGCCATTGAATAGATACGGTGATCGTACCACCACAGGTACCAGATGTATTGCTGAATGAAAAGGCGCGGCAAACCGCTGCTCCGCCAGCAACTACAACCCCATAGTTCTGAGGTCCGCTGATGGGAGTTACTCCACCGGAAACCTGCATAGTACCAACAAGGTTAGTTGTATTGAGTGTTCCTACGTTTAAACCACAGAAACTTACGGTTACTGTTTCACCCGGATCAATTACACCATTGTTTGCAACACAACCTTCGGCGGTCAGTGTGGCTGCTCCTGCTGTAATATTTGCTGCAGGGGCACATCCGCCTGTCAATGTAAAGTTTGCAATACGTGTTTGTTGATTTGCATATTGTGAAGTAGTCCAGAATGATCCGTTATTAGGATTGCCTACAGAAGTATAATCCTGAACTGTTGTGTTATAATCGCCCCAGCGGCTATTGGTATGTGCTGCAGCGCCATTAATAATGGTTGCCTCAGGCAATGTCATAGTGTTCAAAGGATCGGATGCATTTCGTCCGGTGTATACAACTGAAGGGAAAGATGTTGTTCCGGATTTATCATACATCAAGGCAATATTTCCGCAACCATCCATCGAAATGCCGCCCATCCAACGGCTGTTTCCATCAGCTCCCGTTATGGTTCCCTGCTGAAAAACCGTCCAGACGGCTGCAACCCTTCTGAGTTCATACCATCGCACCGCCGCTAAGGCTCCGTTTCCAACAGTATGTGTGATCACTACAGATTCTGTACCACCATTATTGCGATAATTTAATTTAAACATAAACCGTTCGCCAAGGGTATTTATACCCGTACCAGAACCCTGTTGCGCTACATTACCCGGAGGTGAGGCATACGCAGCAATAGGTAAAGAGGTTAGTGCCCCAATAGCTTGTGTGCCGGCTCCGAAATTTGGAGTTACTTCAAAAATATTCAACGTCGTTGGCGCTATTGGAAATGCAAAAAGGCCATTTTGGGCAGAGGGAGTCATTCCTTCCAAACCAATTGTCCCCATATTATAGTAATTCTGACCGGCATCAGTCAATCTTGTTCTTATCATTACTGCGGTAGGAGCACCGGCAATCATGGCAGCCCTGTCCATAGAATAAACTGATGAACCGAGATAAGCACTACCTGCATTATTAAAATCATTTGATGTCAAATAATAGGCATTATGCCAGACAGACATTTTTTCATAGTCAATGAAAAAGCTAAGATCCTGATATTGATAAACACTCCAGGTTCCCGTTGGGTCGCCAGTATTAGAAACAATAATATTTAAATTATGGGTAGGGGGTGAAGGCCCAAATTCTACCATTACCCACCTGTTTGCCAGTTGATCATAAAGCACCACAGGATCTCCAAATCCCGGAAACCCGGTTAAACTGGCTAAAATAACAGGTGATCCAATTGGGTTACCGGCTTTATCCCAGACTCTGAATTGAGATCCGCTAGAATTGTTTACAACCTGAATAATATGGTTCGGACCGGCGGCCATATTGTTATCCGTTGGAGAAAGACCCGGTGAGGTCAGCCCGTTCATATTTACACCAATTGATGTACCGGGAACATTTGGGAAAATTCTTCCAGGAGCCTGTATGCTTTCAGTCGTTTTACTTCCTGAAGCATTTCTGAAGCCCTCTTCTATTATTGCTTTTGCCGCTCTTTTATTACGGGCAAAATCACCACTATTATCAACGATGACACCATTCATATCACGGGTTGTTACAAAAGGTTGACCATACATCGATGTTTTGTCAAGGTCGGCAAGCTTTGGGGTAACTCTTACCAGGTGGCCCGTAATTGTTTGGGTTTCCAGTATCTGTGGTTGCTGAGCATAGCTGTTAAAGCTAAAACAAAGCATTACCAATAAACCAATAGGTAAAATGCGCGTAGTAAATTTTTTCATAACCATTTCATTTTTGATTGAACAACATATAAATAAGCAGATGCAGAAAGATTTGTTTTCCGGATTAACCGGGTCGTACTAAGAACGGCTAACCGGTTAATAAATGAACCTGCCACCTTTTAAAGAAGCAGAAACTTGGATCCGTAAAGTTTGGGAAAGCGTAAATTTTAATTTTCATCCACAACCGTTTATTGATAAAAAAATCACATTTAAATCTAACTGTCCAAAAATAAAAAAAAGGAATTTTTAAAACAGGCCTTAAAACTACGCATATAATAAATTAAACTCAAAAAAAAATATTCAGGTGGTGTTTTACCGGAAACGTCTGTGCATAAACCACTTTGGCGGACATCAGGAATTAACCATTTTCCTTATTTATAGGAGCCTTCCAGCTGTCCTTCAACCCTACTGTCCGGTTAAAAATAAGGCGGTTTTCACTGCTGTCCCTATCCAGGCAGAAATAGCCCTTCCGGATGAACTGGAACCTATCCTCAAAAACGGCCTGTTGCAAAGCTGGTTCGGCCCAGGCTGTCCGGATCACCTGTAATGAATCCGGGTTAATATAGTCCTTAAAATCACCCGCCTCACTTCCGGGGTCTTCCACTTTGAACAAGCGGTCATATAACCGGAGCTCAGCCGGGATTGCCTGTGGAATACTTACCCAGTGTAATGTACCCTTTACCTGGATTCCTGATTCATCCTGCCCGCTCCTGCTTTCGGGGATATAGGAGCAATGAACTTCAGTTATTTTCCCATCGTTGTCTTTCAGTACTACATCACAGGTAATAATATAGGCACTCTTTAGTCTTACCATCTTTCCGGGTGCCAGGCGGAAATATTTTTTGGAAGGGATTTCCATAAAATCATCCCTTTCAATATACAGTTCCCTGCTGAATGGTATCTCCCGGGTGCCCCCGTTGGGATCTTCTGGATTATTTTCACTGGGAAGCCATTCGGTTCTATCAGGAAAATTAGTGATGATAATTTTCAGGGGATCAAAGATCACCATCCGGCGAAGGGCCAGTTTATTCAGGTCTTCACGCACAAAAAATTCCAGCAGGCCGACATCGACCATATTCTCTCTTTTGGCGATACCTACCCTGTCGCAAAATTCCCGGATGCTGGCAGCTGTATAGCCTCTTCTGCGCATACCCGTGATGGTGGGCATGCGGGGATCATCCCACCCGGTAACATGCCTGTCCCCTACCAATTGCAATAATTTTCGCTTACTCATCACCGTATAGGTCATGTTACGGCGGGCAAATTCATATTGCCGTGAAGGGAATATGTCTAATTTTTCAATACACCAATCGTAAAGCTCCCGGTGCGGGACAAATTCTAAGGTGCATATGGAATGGGTGATATTTTCAATACTGTCGCTCTGGCCATGTGCCATATCATACATCGGGTAGATACACCAGATGGAACCGGTACGGTGATGATGGGCATGTTTGATACGGTAGAGCAAAGGATCCCGCATGATCATATTCGGACTGGCCATATCAATTTTTGCCCGCAATACTTTTTCGCCGTCGGTATATTTGCCGGCTTTCATTTCTGCAAACAACCGAAGATTTTCTTCAACGCTCCGTTCGGCATATTTATTACGATGACCCGGATGTGTGGGTGTTCCTTTTTGTGCGGCTATTTCTTCAGAACTACTGTCGTCTACATAGGCCAGCCCTTTTTGTATCAGGGTGACGGCCATTTCATAGAGCTTGCCGAAATAATCGGAAGCATACAGTTCATGTTTCCATTCAAAGCCCAGCCAGCGCACATCATCTTTGATGCTTTCCACATATTCCGTTTCTTCGGTCACCGGGTTGGTATCATCAAAGCGCAGGTTGGTGTAGCCACCATATTTTTTGGTAAGGCCAAAATTGAGACAGATGCTGGTAGCATGACCGATATGCAGGTAACCGTTTGGCTCCGGCGGAAAACGGGTAACAATCTGTTTGTTCTTACCGCTTTTCAGATCCTGTTCAATGATTTCTTCGAGGAAATTGAGGCTGCGTTCTTCCTTTTTTATTTCTTCTTTCATACTATGCGAAGGTAAGAAAACGAGGGGCTTAAATAAAAGAGCGGCATATAAATAGTTGGTCAATCTGAAATTTTAGCCACTAAGACACAAAGACACGAAGCAACACAAAGTATTCTTCGTGACACCTTTGTGCCTTAGTGGCTTGGGGGCATATCTTATTTAATTTTATAAAATTGACCCACTACCAAATATAAGCTCAGGAACAAAAAACTTAACTTCATAGTATGTCAACTATTACAAATGATTTGTTCTATTCCCGGTTGCCGGTAAACGAGATTCCGCTGACCGACCTGCTGACGGAAGAGCATCTTTTTTTTAAAGTGCCAGCCAACTGGCATGTGATCATTACTGATGTAAAAAAATCAACCGAAGCGGTTGCCAATGGATTGTATGAAACTGTAAACCTGGTTGCTACTGGCAGCATCGTGGCCGTACTTAATATTGTCTATAAGGAAAATCTAACCGTACCTTTTTTCTTTGGGGGTGATGGTGCCACGTTTATTGTGCCGCCCTCAGTACTAAAGCCCGCCATGCAGGCATTGGCGATCCACCAGGAAAATACCCAATCCAATTTTAAGCTCCATCTCCGGGTCGGAACTGTACCCGTTGAAACTATTTATGCAAATGAGCAGGATCTTGTTATCAGTAAATTAAAAACTTCGGAAATATTTTCTATCCCGGTTGTGTTAGGCAACGGTCTTTCCTATGCTGAAAAAATAATCAAAGGAGAATCTTATCAACCGGAACCCTTTCCACCTCACGATGAAGAACTGGATCTGAGTGGTATGCAATGCCGATGGGATAAAATAAAACCCCCTCAAAACTATGATGAGGTTGTGAGTTTGCTTGTAATTGCCCGTGCCGGGGTAAAGCAGACAATTGTTTTTAAAAAAGTAATGGACCATGTCGATTCCATTTATGGAGCGCCGCATAGCCGGACACCTATCTCTATTTCAAGATTGAAACTAAATGGCACCCTGAAAAAAATAGGCATGGAAATGCGGACAAGGTTGGGTGGGTTTAAACCCTGGTACTTATTTAAAACCTGGTTCACTACTTTTTTGGGCACGCTGTATTTTAGAACCAAACAGGGAAAAGGTTACCTGGTACGGCTGGTGGATATGTCAGACACACTGGTAATTGACGGGAAGATAAATACCGTTATTTCCGGTACTCTTCAGCAACGGGAACAATTAGTAACTGCACTGAATAAACTGGAAGAAGCCGGCGAAATATTATTTGGCATCTATGTAAGCCAGGAGTCGGTGATGTCCTGTTATGTCCGCAACATGAATGACGGGCATGTACATTTTGTAGATGGCGGAGATGGTGGTTATACCCGGGCGGCGGGTGTATTAAAGATGAAGATCAGACAAAAACAGTCCTAATGATTTTACTAATTATCGATTTCTTCACAGAAGAAGCCGAGATCCGCCAGCACAGTAGCAGGATCGGTATAATTCAGTAAGGTTGTTTTGATAATATCATTTAGTTCTTCCCGGGTAATATTAAAAGCCGCATTTACGAGCGAAAGTTTATAGGAATTAACCTTAAAAGAAGCTAAGCGGGCTCTTTGGGTGGTGTAATCATCCACCAGGCGGAACGACTCAGCAATAGCTGCCTGGTCGTTGTAGATTGGCATATTCATACAGACGGATATTGGTTTTACAGGATTTGGACCTTTTTATAACGGCAAATCTGTTACAAAATTGCAGGAGCAGGTGGTGATTAGAAAATTGACTTTTATTTCTGCTGATTCTCAGGCGGCTATTCCTGCAATAAGCGTTTTATTAAAGGGAAAAATTGCAGGTCCCCGGTTATCCTTCAATTTGTTTTAATCGTTTCAGGGGGATGCTGATGAAATTCATTTTATCTTTACTCCTAAAAGATCTATGCCCCGTTTTTCTTATTTAATAATAGCGCTACTGTTGCCTCTTTTTTCAGTATGCCAGCCCTGGAAAACTTTTTCGGATACCTCTATTGCCTTTACCGCAAAATACCCGTCGAACTGGGTAAATAAAATAAAAGAAAATAAACGGGTGTTCTTTACCTCCCCTTCCGATGGCGCATCAGATGATTTCTATGAAAATGTGAATGTGAGTGTAACCCAGAATGCTTCCTATGGAACACAGGTTAAAATAAAAGATGTTATTCCTGCTGTACTGGAAAACCTGGAAAAAGCATTCACAGAATTTAAACGGGAAGGCGAAAGATATTTTAAATGGAATAATGCCGATGCCTGCGAGATCATTTATTCCGGGCGTAATAAAACCAACACGGACTACCCACTCCGCATGACGCAATGGTTTTGCTTTTATAAAACCAGGCTGTACACGGTAACTTTTACTGCACTTTCCAATACCAACATACACACGGCCACGGCCAAAAAAATTATGAATGGTATTTTGTTTAAATGATACCGGGATACTGGCGGAGAAATATTAAACTAATAAACAGGTCTGCGCAATACTTAAAATAGTATTTTATAAACGCTTGTCTTTTTCTGGCTGATGAATTATTTGTATCTTTAAAAAAAAATAATTCCTATGTCGTTACTGAATCAAAACAATAAGAAAGGTAAAAAGAAAGACACAAAAAAAAACAGTGTAGGTAACACGCCCGGCGGATCAAAATTTATACAGAAACCCGCTAAGGCAACCGGAGGCTTTGTCAGCAAGCAGGCTAATACCGGTTCACAACGGGGAAGTTGACCTTCCTATTGTGGCTTTGAACTGGTGGGCGCTTTTCCCCCTTCCGGAACAAAAATCAAAGCCGCTGAATTCATACAATATCTTTTACCGGTTGGTTTAGGTCCATCATCAAAAACATGACCCAGGTGTGAACCGCTTTTACTGTCCACCACGGCCCAGCGTACCGAACCATAACTTTCATCTTTCAATAATCTTACGGCCTCCGGAGTAATAGGTGCATAAAAGCTGGGCCATCCGGTGCCGGAATTAAATTTTGCTTCTGAACTGAACAAAGGTTGTAATGAAGCGGCGGAATAATAAGTCCCTTTTTGATAAAAATGGTCATATTTACCTGTGCCTGCTCTTTCGGTTCCTTCCTCCCGCAAAATATAATATTGCATTTCGGTAAGCCGGGCTTTCCATTCCGTCTCAGTCAGTTTCATAGGAAATACGGTTTTATTATCTGCCACAGGCGGATCCGGATAAACATTCTTTTTGGCAGTGGTTTGCGCCTGGCCACAACTGTAAGTAAACAACGCGACCAAAATGATTCCTAAAAAATTAAAGATGCGCATAATTTATTTTAATATTCTTACTAAACGAAAAAGGGTAACTGGGTTTTCATAAAAAACAAATTTACTAACAATTTGAACGGTTTGTTTGTCACTTGAACGACCCGATATCCTAAGCTACCGGGAATTAACATTCAGACAACAAATTCAAAATTGTGGTTTGGCCATAAAGGATAACTCTGTAATGATGAATAGTAGTACATTAGCTTTCCGCAAAACAAATTTTATGTACAAACAAATTGCCGCCATTTTATCCCTGCTGTTTACTTCAATTTCATTTGCCCAGAACCGCCTCACCCCCGAGATGCTCTGGCAGTTAGGAAGGGTTTCCGGTCTTGGAATATCCAACGATGGAAAATATGTGGTCTATTCTGTAGGTATACCCAATGCAATTGAAAATAAAACCAGCCGTAAATCCTATATCATTCCGGTAGAAGGCGGTCAACCGATACCCATCAGCAAACCGGATAGTTTTCTGGCAGATAAAAATATTTCGCCGGATGGGCTATATCAACTGACGAATAAAGAAGTTAAGATCAAAAAAGTTAGCGGGAGTGATTACTACCCCGAATTATCCAAATCAAATGTGTACATATATGACAACCTGATGTACCGTCATTGGGATACCTGGGAGGATGGAAATTTTGATCATGTTTTTTTTATGCCGACGGGTTTTCCGGAAAAGGCCAAAGACATCATGCCCGATCAACCTTATGATTGTCCGCAAAAACCATTTGGTGGTGATGAAGATTATGTGTGGAATCCCGACAGTAAACATATCGTTTACGTAACCAAACAGAAATACGGAATTGATTATGCCATCAGTACCAATACTGATATTTTTTCCTATGATATTGAAAAAGGAACCACCAAAAACCTGACAGAAGGCATGAAGGGCTATGACCTGAACCCGCTTTACAACAAAAAAGGCGACCTGGCCTGGTTAAGCATGAAGCGGGACGGATATGAAGCCGATAAACAGGACCTGGTCGTGTCAAACGGCATTTCCACTATCAACTTAACAGGGCAGCGTGATGATATTAATGTGGAAGGTTTTAAATGGAGTGATGATGACAAGACCCTTTTCTTCTGGGCGCCTATTAACGGTACGCAGCAATTATTTTCAGTAAACTATCCCGGAAATACTAAAATGCTTCCTGTTATCCGCCAAATAACCAAAGGTGATTTTGATATTACCGGTATCATCGGGCAAACCCGTGATAATCTGATCGTATCCAGAACCGATATGAATCATGCTGCCGAAATCTATTCGGTAGAGATCAATACCGGTAACATGAAACAACTCACGCATGTGAATGATGCTGCCTACACTTCGATCGGGGCCTGCAAAACAGAAAGGCGTTTTGTAAAAACAACCGACGGGAAACAAATGCTGGTATGGGTCATTTACCCTCCGGACTTTGATCCGCATAAAAAATATCCTACCCTGCTGTATTGCCAGGGCGGACCACAGTCTGCATTAACACAATTCTATTCTTTCCGATGGAATTTTCAACTGATGGCTTCGCAGGGATATATTGTGGTGGCACCCAACCGCCGGGGCATGCCCGGTCATGGTACCAAATGGAATGAACAGATCAGTAAAGACCATGGCGGACAAGCTATAAAAGATTACCTGAGTGCAATTGATGCGTTGGCGAAGGAACCCTTTGTAGATAAAGGCCGGTTAGGTTGTATAGGCGCCAGTTATGGAGGCTATTCTGTTTTTATGCTGGCCGGTGTGCATAATAAACGTTTTAAAACATTTATCTCACACGATGGCATTTTTGATATGCGCAGCATGTATGGCACCACCGAAGAAATGTGGTTTGTAGATTGGGATTGGGGCGGCAATTACTGGGATAAGAAAAATGTGGCGGCGCAAAAATCGTATAGCCAGTTTAACCCGGTCAATTATGTAGATAAATGGAATACGCCCATCCTGATCGTGCAGGGTGGTAAAGATTACCGGGTTCCTATTGAACAGGGCCAGGGGGCTTTCCAGGCGGCGCAGCTACGGGGTATCAAAAGCAAGTTCATTTATCTCCCCGATGAAAATCATTGGGTGCTCAGTGCACAAAATGCGCTGGTATGGCAACATGAATTTTATAAATGGCTGGAAGAAACATTGAAATAAGCGATCAGCGTTTCAAAAATTTTCCATTTACCAGTTTATTCATCACTTCATCCTTATGATTCCGGCTGATCGGAATATGCTGCTGCCCGATACGGATATCATTGCCTTCAATCGAATCAATCTTTGCAGCTGCCACGATAAAGGATTTATGAACTTTCAGGAATTTATTGGCCGGCAGATATTCTTCGACTGATCTAAAAGTGAGGTAGGTCATGTATTTTTTAGAAGGAGTATGAATAATGACATAATTCTGTAATGCTTCAACATACAAAATATCCTCGTACCTTATTTTCACCAGTTTGTTATCGGCTTTAATAAAAAAATATTCAGTGGTGTCGGCTTCTTTCCGGTTGGTATCCCGAACTTCATAATATTCTTTGGCCTTTAGTACTGCTTTGAAAAACCGTTCAAATGAAACAGGCTTTACCAGGTAATCCAGTGCGTTCACCTCAAAACCTTCCAGCGCATACTGCGGATAGGCCGTGGTAAAGATCACCGGGGGTGCATTGGGCAATGTTTTAAAAAAATCCAGGCCGGTTATTTTCGGCATCTGTATGTCCAGGAAAAGCAACTGCACTTCTCCCCTGCTGATCAGGTCGGCGGCTTTCAGGGGATTGTCAAACTCACCGATGAAATCTAAAAAATCAACATCGGCAATATATTCTTTCAGGCCTTTTCGGGCCAGCGGCTCATCGTCAATGATAATACTCCGGATATTCATGTTATCTGAAGATTTAATTTCGCCGAAAAGGTATTTTCCGAATTATCAATTTTCAATTCATGCCTGTCCGGGTATAAAAGTTCCAGCCTCCGTTTTACATTATTCAGACCGATACCACCCTGAGACTCCGTTACCGGTTGGTTTTCTTTGGAGTTCGTTACACAAAAAACAAAAACACCGTTTTCACGTGACAGATCCACTTTTACGTAATTGGTTTTATCCGGAAAATGAGAAATATGTTTAAAGGCATTCTCCACAAAGGAAACCAACAGCAAGGGCTCAATCAAAAAATCCTTCACCCCGGGAGTACAGGTGAACTGAACGGAATATTTTTCATCCTTTCTCAGTTGTTGGAGGTCCATATAATCTTTCAGGTAATGCATTTCTTTTTCAATAGATATCTTATCATCTTTTACTTCATATAGCTGGTACCGGAGCATATCCGAAAATTTATGCAACGCCTCCCGGGCTTCGGTATTATCCTTATGAATCAGAAAATAGACTGCGTTCAGTGAATTAAAAATGAAGTGCGGGTTGATCTGGGATTTAAGAAAATTTAATTCAGCTTCTGCCTTTTCTTTGGCTGTTTCAACCATGCGCTTTTGCAGTTTTCCGTAATCAAACATTAACTTAATGGCAGCACCGGCTATGACCAGGAAAAAATGAGGTATGATATTGTCATAGATCCTTTTTTTCAGGTTCCCCGTCCATTGATAAAGTTCAGGGCTGTTGAGCATACGGCCCAGGATATTCATCTTAAAAACACTGCTTAGAAATATCATGCCTGCAAAAAACAGTACAAATAAAACGTATTTCTTTTTATAGAGCAGCCGGGGGATCAGTATATAGTTGGTGATGCTGATCATCAGGGCGAGGTCAACAACTTTGATCAGTGTGACTTTAAAAGCCAGGTTCCCGGTTGAATAATCATCCACCCGCAGGAAATACCAGATCCCAAAAACCAGCATCCAGAAGAAAAAATGATGCAGCTTGTATTTAATAAGCAAGGGGCCGTAATGCATACTTCAAAATAAATGTACAACATACGGGCCGTAAAACGATTTACACCAAGGGACCTTTTTACGTGATAACATGCAGCGCAGAGTGGTTAACTGAAGAAGATGAAGCTTGAGTATATCCTCAAAAACCCTGTTATTTTATTGAAAAATCTGCCCGGACTTTGTAATAAGAAATTGAACGTTCCACCAGGTTGGCAATCATCCCGTTTACTTTGAGCCGCCAAAGTTTCTTCTCTTTATCATAAAGAACATCCACGGAGCCTGAAGCAACATTGACAAATGAAACCTGTTCACCTGTACGGAAAGAGTATTTGGCGGCTAATTCGGAACGTCCATCCGGGCTTATTGAAATTTTATATTTCCCGTTCTTCAATCTTTTATCCCGGAAGAACATCGTAAAGAACTGGTCCTTTTGTTCCACCACAATGGTCAGGTCACCCTTTACCCGGTACACTTTCAGGGTCGCAGGCCGCGCTTCAATAAAAAAATTATTGCTGGTGCTGGTGTCAGTAACATAAACCGGGCAGCGGCCCAGGACAGTGTCTCTTTCCTTCTGGGCAGCGCCCGCAAGGGAAGAAAAAATAAACAGGAACAAGATTACAGTTCGCATTGCGGTAAATTAAAGGGTAAAAAATACGAATAAAAACTAATAAAATGGCAGTTGAACCCGGTTTTGTTTACATTTTGCTTCGTTCACCGAATAACAGGCTACCAATTCTCACCATTGTGCTTCCTTCTTCTGCTGCTATCCGGTAATCGCTGCTCATGCCCATGGAAAGAGTTTGAAGTTTAATGTTTGATGTTTGATGTTTAGTGTACTGATCAAAGATTCGTTTAAGTTTTTTAAATTCTTCGCGGACCAGGTTCCCATTTTCAGAAAAACTCGCCATGCCCATTAATCCGCAAATGATTATGTTGTTCATTTTTAAATTGGCTGACTGGCTGATCAATTCATTAAGTTCCTCTTCATTAAGGCCAAATTTTGTTTCTTCCTGTGCAATATGAACCTGGAGAAGACAATCGATCACCCGGTTATTTTTCATGCCCTCTTTGTTAATCTCTTTCAGCAGTTTTAGACTGTCTACCCCGTGTATGAGTTGCACAAATGGCGCTATTAACTTTACTTTATTAGTTTGAAGGTGACCAATATAATGCCAGCAGATATCCTTGGGCAGTTGGCTGGCCTTATCGACCAGTTCCTGCACATAGTTTTCTCCAAAATCTTTTTGACCCAGATCATATAATTCCTGAATTTCTTCTATGGGTTTGGTTTTGGAAACGGCCACCAGCTTAATATTTCTATTACTTAATTCTTTTTTTATCAACTGATATGCTTCCTTATTAACGGCCATAAATATTACAAATTAATGTACAAAGGTATCTTACAAATTATACAAAGAAAAAGCCATCCCTTCTTCAGATGATGGCTTGAGTTTTTTTATAGTAACCGGTCATTTCAAAATAGAACGGCTGATAACAATCCGTTGCACTTCGCTGGTACCTTCATAGATCTGGGTGATCTTGGCATCCCGCATCAGCCGCTCCACATGATATTCTTTTACAAAACCATATCCGCCATGGATCTGCACGGCTTCTATGGTGGTCCACATGGCTGTTTCCGAGGCAAATACTTTGGCCATGGAAGAACTGAGGGTATAATCTATATCGTTGTCTTTTTCCCAGGCTGCTTTAAGACAAAGCAACCGGGCCGCTTCGATCCGCGTCGCCATATCCGCCAGTTTGAATGCAATGATCTGGTGATTCATAATCTCCGTACCAAAAGCTTTTCTTGTTTTGGAATACTCTCTTGCAAGTTCATAAGCGCCACTGGCAATACCCAGTGCCTGTGAAGCAATACCGATCCTTCCTCCGGCCAGCGTTTTCATAGCAAACTTAAAACCAAAGCCATCTTCGCCAACCCGGTTTTCTTTTGGCACTTTCACATCATTGAACATGACGGTATGTGTATCACTTCCGCGGATCCCTAATTTATTTTCTTTGGCGGCTACAACAACACCCGGCCAGTTTTTTTCAACGATCAAACAATTGATTCCTTTTGATCCTTTTGCGGGATCTGTTTGCGCTATTACCAGGTAGACCGAGGCTGTGCCTCCATTGGTGATCCAGTTCTTGGTGCCATTCAGGAGGTAATGATCCCCTTTATCTTCTGCTGTTGTTTTTTGTGAAGTAGCATCACTTCCTGCTTCGGGTTCGCTCAGCATAAAAGCTCCGATGTATAATTCACCGTCTTTTTGTCCCTGTGCCAATGGGGTAAGATATTTTTGTTTTTGTGCTTCATTGCCATATTGCTGCAGGCCATAACACACTAAACTGTTATTCACGCTCATGGCCACACTGGTACTGGCATCTATTTTACTGATTTCTTCCATCGCCAGCACATAACTGATGGTATCCATACCGGCACCACCGTATTGGGGGTCCACCATCATACCCATAAAACCCAGTTCAGCCAGTTTCATCACCTGTGCCCGGGGGAATAGTTGTTTTTCATCCCGCTCAATTACACCCGGCAGGCATTCCTTTTGAGCAAAATCGCGGGCTGCTTTCTGAATCATCAGCTGTTCTTCATTCAGTTGGAATAACATAAAAAAGGAAATTTTTAGATGGATTCACCTTAACAAAAGCTTCAGTGAAATATAAAACAAAGATAGGGTCAAAGCCTATTCAGAAAAGAACCTCATTGATTTACAACTAATTTGAAAGTTCCTGCGGGAAGGCCTCTTTCCGGTACGTTTTTTGGCGTAACTTTGCCCTCGCAAACTGAGGTTTATGAAAAGAATACATATTATACTTCTGGTATTTATCGCCGGCACCATAGCACTGCTTATTGGATTGATGGACACCGGCTCCACCTATGAAACTATTGCTGAGGCCAAAGCCAAACCCGGAAAATTCGTTCATGTGGCAGTCCGCTTAGATAAGTCAAAGCCCGTTGAGTATGATGCAAAAAAAGATGCCAACTACCTGAGTTTTGAGGCGATTGCCATAGATAGCTCCCGGGAATCCATGAAAGTGGTTTACCGGAACGGGGAAATTCCTAACCTGATGATCAGCGAAAGATTAGTGTTGAAGGGTAAATTTGTAAACGATCATTTTGAATGTAAGGATGTACAAACAAAATGCCCCTCCAAATACAAGGAAAGTATGAAGCCAACTGAAAAGAGTATTCAAACTTCCACTTCTGCTAATCTGCCGGCGGGTCAAACCAGCACGGCCTCAACTAATCTGGAAGCCACCAAATAAAAAACCTGAATGGACTACATTGGCGAGCATCTACTACCCGGGCAGTTAGGACACTTTTTTATTGTACTTTCTTTAGTCGCGTCACTAATAGCAGCCTTTGCTTATTTCAGATCAGCCCAGTCTAAAAATGAAGAAGACGCCACTCATTGGAAAAAACTGGCCCGTTTTGCTTTTCTGGCTGAAGTCGTTTCAGTCTTTGCCATCTTTGGTATCTTATTTTACATTATTTCCAATCACCTGTTTGAATATAAATATGCCTGGCAGCATAGCAGCCGTTCATTAGAAGTAAAATACCTCCTGGCCTGTTTCTGGGAAGGCCAGGAAGGAAGCTTTTTGCTCTGGAGTGTCTGGCATTGTGTATTAGGGGTAATCCTGATGAGAACCAGTAAAAAATGGGAAGCCCCGGTAATGACGGTGGTTAGTTTTGCTCAATTCTGCCTGGCTACGATGATCGCAGGTATCTATTTCTTTGGGTGGAAGATGGGTTCCAATCCTTTTATTTTATTAAGAGATTCAGGTGTATTGGACAGCGCTCCTGCCCTGCATATCAATGGAGATATTGCGCAGGGTTTGCGCCAGGATTTCATGCTCTCCATCAAAGATGGCAATGATCTGAATCCGTTATTACAGAATTACTGGATGGTGATTCATCCACCCGTATTGTTTATGGGTTTTGCATCAACGATTGTTCCCTTTGCATTTGCCATTGCCGGACTCTGGAAAAAGAAATTTGGCGAATGGACAAAACCCGGATTGCCCTGGGCCTTATTTTCAGCAGCAGTCCTGGGCGTGGGGATCATGATGGGAGCCATGTGGGCATATGAATCCCTGACCTTTGGTGGTTACTGGGCCTGGGATCCCGTAGAGAATGCATCACTGGTGCCCTGGTTAGTGCTCATATCCGGAATACATACCTTACTGATCTATAAAAACAGCGGGCATTCCTTAAAGGCCGCTCATTTATTTTTTATACTTGCATTCGGACTGATCCTGTACTCAACGTTCCTTACCCGTAGCGGGATATTAGGAGAAACTTCTGTTCATGCCTTTACAGACCTGGGTATGAACTGGCAATTGCTGATATTTCTCTTAATATTTGTCATACCGGCATTAATTCTTTTTTTCAGACGGTACCGCGAAATACCGGCCATCCAAAAAGAAGAAAGCAGTTCGTCCCGGGAATTCTGGATGTTCATTGGTTCGCTGGTATTTTTTCTTTCGGCGGTAGTAATTATTGGTAAAACTTCATTACCCGTTTTTAATAAACTATTCGGAACAAAATTAGCGCCCCCAGAAAAAGCAGAATTTGCCTACAACCAGATACAGGTATTTGTAGCTATCATTATTGCTGTTCTTACGGCGGTCACCCAATACCTGAAATACAAAGGGACCACACCGAAGTATTTTCTGAAAAAAATATTTATCCCAACACTTATAGCTGCTGTCATTGCAACCTGGATACTCATCGTTGGAAAAATAAATTATCAAAAGGAAACTGTTGGTTTTATGGCGGCCATCTGGATAGCCGTTGCCGGAAGTGTATATACGATCGTTGCCAATGCAGCTTATATCTGGCTGGGTCTGAAAGGTAAACTGAAACTCTCCGGAGGCTCCATCTCCCATTTTGGTTTTGGGATGGTCTTATTGGGAATCCTGATTTCATCTTCCAAAAAAGAAGTGCTATCCAATAACATAAATGGCATACCGGTTTCTTTAGATAAAAATGAAGACCCCCGGGAAAACCTGACATTGGTAAAAGGATTGACCGTGGATATGGGGAAGTATTCATTGACCTATGAAGGCGATTCTGCACATCCAAAGAAGCAGCTTTCTTTTTATAAAGTACGGTTTAAGAGCAAGGATGGAAAAGAAGAATTTATACTCATGCCCAACTCCTTTGTAAACTATAAAGGAAATGAAGGGCTGATGAGTAACCCGGATGCAAGACATTACTGGGATCATGATGTGTTTACCTACATCACTTCCATATCCAATCCGGATAATACAAAAGATACGGCCTCTTTCAAACCTACATCCATGAAACCAGGTGACTCCCTTTTTTATTCGGGGGGGTATATAATATTCCAGGAGGTAAAATCAAAAGATAGCCTTCCGGAAGAACTCTTTGGCAAAACCGGAAGTTTACATGAAGCCCGGTTGAAAGTACATTCCAAATCCGGTTCAATTTTTTCTATCGAACCAAAACTTGCAATCGCGAAAGGCGAAATAATGGCTTTAACTGACACGCTCCTGACTGAAAATTTACAATTTCAGTTGCAGAAAGTAAACCCGGACAATAGTATTATACTGGGAGTAAAAGAATCTAACACGATAATGAAATACATCACCCTGAAAGCCTATAAATTTCCCTTTATCAGGTTATTATGGTTTGGGGTTGTTATTACGGCTATCGGCATCATCATCAGTATGGTACGCCGCATCCAGTTAAACCGTATCAGCGGATCCGCGACCTAATTTTGGCTTTTTAAAAACAGCATCCTTTTTAACTTTGTAGCCTGGTCCTGATTATGACGGGCTGTTCGCTAATTTTACAGTTGAATGTATCATTTCCGTACATATTATAAACGAATATTGCTCATCCTGCCGTTTCTTCTATGGCTGGGAAGCGATTTATATGCCCAGGTAGAACGACCGGTTCCGGTAATTGATTCCAATGAACTGGCGCTGAAATACATGAAAGAACAGCGAAAGAAATGGGGTCCGAATGATACGGTGATCGTTCCTGCCATCTTTTATCAGAATGAAATAGTGAACTACAAGGAGGAACCCATGGCCTGGGTATCCAATTTATCGCCTGAAAAATTGAAAAAATTTATTGAAGAGTGGACGCGGCTCCGCAATGCGGTATATGTAACCTATCCCTATGCAAGGATTGCCGGCGGCACCATCAATGATATCAATAAAACCCTGATAGCCGTAAGCAATAAAAAAGAACGGAAGACCTATATTAAGTCAAGAGAAAAAGAACTCAAAAAAGAATTCACTGAACCGTTATCCAATCTTTCAGTTTACCAGGGAAAGATCCTGATGAAGCTGATCAACCGGGAGACGGGCAACAATTGTTATGAGATCATCAAGGAATACAAGGGGGGATTGAATGCCCGGTTTTATCAGACGGTTGCCTGGTTTGTGGGTGGAAGCCTGAAACAGGATTGGGATACCAAAGAAAATAAACTTGACCGGCAGATTGAAAATATTGTAAAAGAAATTGATGGGACCTGGTATAACAATCCTTACAGGAGGTAGTTAGTGGTTGCTGGTTTGCAGTTAATGGTTATCGCTGAAACTGTAAATTTTCCTCCTATTGTATATCTTTATTCACTTAACAATGTTTGCACAAGGAACAAGGAACAAGGAACAAGAAACAAGAAACAAGATACAAGAAACAAGAAACAAGAAACAAGAAACAAGATACAAGAAACAAGAAACAAGAAACAAGAAACAAGAAGCAAGATACAAGAAACAAGTAACCAGTAACCAACAACCAGTAACATGAAATTAGACATACTTGCCATAGGTGTTCACCCGGATGATGTAGAACTCGGTTGTTCTGGAACTATTATCAATGAAATCAAGTCCGGGAAAAAGGCCGGCATTGTTGACCTGACACAGGGAGAACTGGGAACCCGGGGTACACTGGAAACGCGGTACCAGGAAGCCGCCCAGGCAGCAATGATAATCGGTGTCCAGGTAAGGGATAACCTGAAAATGAGAGATGGGTTTTTTGAGAATGATGAGGAAAATAAACTGAAACTGATTTCAGTTATCCGTAAGTACCAGCCGGAGATTGTAATTGGCAATGTACTTTCTGACCGTCATCCCGATCATGGACGTGCCGGAAAAATGATTGCCGATTGCTGCTTTCTTTCGGGTCTTGCCAAAATTGAAACCAAAGATGAGACGGGAAAAGTCCAGCAAAGATGGAGGCCTTCTTACGTGCTGCATTATATCCAGGATTGGTATCATGAACCTGACTTACTGATTGACATCAGCGATGTATTTGAACAAAGGATGAAATCAATTGAGGCTTACTCGACTCAGTTTCACACATCCGATGGCCCTACCGATGGTCCTCAGACTTATATTTCCACTCCCGATTTCCTGGAAAGTGTGATAGCAAGAGCCCGTATGTTCGGCAAGCGCATAGGTGTTAAATATGCTGAAGGTTTTATATGTGAAAAAAAGATCGGCATCCGGAGTCTTGATGCATTGATTCTTAATGAAACATAAACACCTGTTCGTATTTAAGATGTTAGATAAAGATTAAGCAAACCCCTGTTTATTCCCATCCTCTGGTGGCCTTATTTTTACCACCCTTTATAGAAATTATAGACTACCTTTGCAATCTGAAAAGCAGTTATATGGCAAGTCCGAAATTTTCGAATACATCTCAATCCTTTCACAGTGAATTGAAGAAAAGAATCAGTGATTATTTTACCCAGGCCGGAAAGTCCTCAACCGGTAATTTTTCTTTATACTTTAAGGCCATCGTACTGGTACTAAGTTTTATACTGGTATATGTTCACCTGGTTTTTTATACCCCAGTCACGGTGCTGGCTATTTTGGAATGTATTGTCCTGGGCGGTTTAACCGCAGCCATTGGTTTTAATATTATGCACGATGGATTACATGGCAGTTTCAGCAAACATAAATGGGTCAATGAGATGGCCGGGTTAACTTTAAATTTCCTGGGTGCCAATAATTTTATGTGGCGCTCCAAACATAATATCATCCACCATACCTACACTAATATTGAAGGTATTGATGATGATATTGAAGCCAAGCCCTTACTCCGTCTTTGTGAAACACAGAAATATTATAAAATACACCGCTACCAGCATGTGTATTTCTGGATGGCGTATTCTTTGCTTTATATCTGGTGGGTTTTTTTTACTGACTACAAGAAATATTTTCTCGGTAGGATCGGCCCTACTTCCCTCAATAAAATGAGTCTGGGCGATCATATTTCTTTCTGGGGATTTAAGTTATTGCATGCTTTTATCTTTATGGCTGTTCCCATCTATATGCTTGGTTTTTCCACCTGGGTCATTGGCTTTTTGATTTACGGGATGTTTGCAGGTGTTGTTTTGAGTATTGTTTTTCAACTGGCACATACGGTAGAACAAACTAATTTCCCAAAGGCAGATGTTGCTACGGGAAGGATGGAAGACGAATGGGCCGTACATCAATTAAAAACCACGGCAAATTTTGCCACCCGCAACCGGTTAATTTCCTGGTGGGTGGGCGGATTGAATTTCCAGGTAGAGCATCATCTTTTTCCCAGAATATCCCATGTGCACTACCCGGCCATCAGCAAAATAATTAAGAAAGCCTGCCAGGATTTTGGGATGCCTTATATTGAGTATCCTAAAATGCGACTGGCGCTGGCTTCCCATATCACGCACCTTAAAAACCTCAGCCATAAAAATTAGTTGCGTGATGAATTAACGAACTAACCCATCAATACCTGAAAATTAATTAACATCCCTGAAAGATTATTCACTTTGAATCTGCCTTCATTCTCCACAATCCGATTTCAGATTTTGCCGCTAACTGAAACCCTTTTAATTTGTACCGCTTTTAATACCCGTAATTATGGTTGACTTCTCTAATTATGACCCCAACATTGTCGGCAATCCCAATAATAATATTTTTGGATTACCAACAAACGAAGAAGATGCCCGGTTGATTATTGTTCCTGTTCCCTGGGAAGTGACCGTAAGTTATGGAGCAGGTACCGGACGAGCCCCCGATGCCATATTTAAAGCCAGTCTGCAGGTGGATCTTTTTGACCCTGAATTTCCCGATGCCTGGAAAGAAGGTTATTATATGCGGACCAGTGACAAAAAAATTTTACTGAAAAGCGATTTCCTACGCAAAGAGGCAGAACTCTATATCGATTATATTTCTAAAGGTGACCTGGTGGAAGCCAATCAATTCATGACAAAAACACTGCGCGAAGTAAATGAAGGCAGTAACTTTCTGAACGGCTGGGTATATGACCAAACCAAAGCGCTGTTGGAAAAAAATAAACTGGTTGGTTTACTGGGCGGAGACCACAGTACCCCGCTTGGTTTTTTTAAAGCGATCGCGGAAAAACATGGCGCATTTGGCATATTACAGATCGATGCCCATTTTGACTTACGGATAGCTTATGAAGGTTTTGTTTATTCTCATGCCAGTATCATGTACAATGCCTTGAAAGAAATTCCGGAATTAGAACGGCTGGTGCAGGTAGGCATCCGTGACTACGGAAGTGATGAATGGGAATATGTAAAAAACAGCAACTTCCGGGTGGTCACTTATTTTGATAAAGAAATAAGGACCCGCCAGTTTGAAGGAGAAACCTGGAAATTAATTGCAGAAGAAATTGTAAGCAAACTACCAGATAAAGTTTATATCAGTTTTGATATCGACGGACTTGACCGGAAACTTTGTCCCTTCACCGGTACGCCGGTACCAGGTGGCCTGGAACTGGAGCAGGTCTTTTATCTGTTCACCAAATTGCTGCAAAGCGGAAAAACCATTGTAGGCTTTGACCTGAATGAAGTGGGTATTGGTGGTGATACGGACTGGGATGCCAATGTCGGTGCCCGGGCTTTGTTTAAGTTATGCAATCTACTGGTGACAAGTAATAGTTGATATGCAGCCATCCTATAAATTAATCATTACCGACAAAAAATATGATCGGTATAAAAAGATGGCCTCTTTTATTTTCGGTGTTAATGCCATCGTCTTTATTATCCTGGCTCTTCAGTCCCTTTCAATTTCCAATCAACTGATATTATTCACTTCATCGATCATCCTGATCGGGTATTCTATTTATAACTGGTCGTACAAAAAAAAGAAAGAAAATTCTTACATACTGGTTTACTTGTTAATGGCTGTTATCTGGGTTTCGGATACGCCTTACTGGTATTTTTCAATCATTATACTGCTGCTCCTGGCATTACAATACCGGATGGAATCCCATTATTGCATTTACCTGACTGCCCGGCATATCACTATTGATGGTTTTACAAAAAAAAAATACGGCTGGCGGGATTTCAATAACATCGTTCTGAAAGATGGTCTCCTGACCCTGGACTTCAGGTCAAACAAAATTTTGCAGGTGGAACCTGATTGGAATAAGTCTGATAACACCCCAGGATTGGAACCCCGGAATACCGGGAAAGGTTATCCTGAAACAGAGCAGGAATTTAACGACTTTTGCAGGCAATACCTGAATAAATGAGTCTATCTCAATCCCCATATATTTTATACTCCGACGGGAAGGGGAATATTTTTGAAGACCTGTCACTTTATGCAACCGGCAGAAGTGGCTGGGATGCCCTGCCCGTACCGGATGATGAATGGATAGAGCTACCAGCTGGTGGGTCTTTATATGAATTACCGGGTAGAAGGGGAATTGGCATAGATGTTCGGAGTGGCGAAATGAAATTATGTGAAAAGGGATGGGCCGTAGCAGCCTTTATTCCCCCGGCACATACAGGTTTTTATTTAGCTGCTTATGAAACGGCAAAAGATGCGCCGGTACTTCCATTGTTTTGTTATACGGCTGCCGGCTGGTTCAATAATAAATTTTATGTACCTGCCACGCGGGTGGAACCCGACATACGGCAGGATTGCGATGGTTACGATGCAGAAAAAATAAAACAAGGGGTAACTGAATTACAAAAACATTATCCGCACAACCGTCTTGTTACACATCTCACCAATAATTGTGCACTGACTTATCATTGCCCGGCAGCGCGAAATTTTGCGTTGGGCCGATGGGAATGCCCGGTACCGGTTTCACCCGCCTGCAATGCAAATTGTGTTGGTTGTATTTCCTTACAACCGGATGAAGAATCCATTGTTTCCACGCAGGACCGGTTAACATTCAAACCAACCGCAGAAGAAATTGTAGAATTTACGGTACCCCATCTTGCAACAGCACCCTACCCGATCATCAGTTTTGGACAGGGTTGCGAAGGAGAACCCCTGTTGATGTGGGAGACCATACGGGATGCCATTATTGAAATAAGAAAACATACTTCCCGGGGAAGTATCAATATCAACACCAATGGTTCTAACCCCGAATCCGTGCGGGCTTTATGTGAAGCAGGCCTGGATTCTATCCGGGTAAGCACCAATTCTGCAAGAAGGGAGATCTATATGCCTTATTACCGCCCGAACAATTACCAGTTTGAAGATATTGTTGAAAGTTTGAAAGTGGTAACCTCTTTTGGTGGGTGGACATCCATCAACTATTTTGTTTTTCCGGGTATGACAGATTCAGAAGCAGAATATGAAGCATTAAGAAAGCTGATCAAAGAAACCGGTTTAAAAATGATACAGTGGCGCAATTTTAATATTGACCCCGATTGGTACCTCGGAAAGATCGGTGTAACCGATACCGGTGTGTGTATGGGCGTTAATCAATTGCAGCAATTAATCCGGGAAGAATTCCGGGATTTAAAATTTGGTTACTTTAATCCGCCCATCGAACGCATCAAAGGAAAATTTGAAATTGATTTCGCCCATCACTAAATATTGATGAACCCATTTTCTGCAAAAAATACATATACCGGAATCGGCCTGGCTATACTTGCTGCTTTTATCTGGTCCGGTAATTTTATTGTAGCCAGGGCGGTAAATAAAGAGATCCCACCCATCAGTCTAAATTTTTACCGCTGGCTTGTTGCTTCAATAATAATTTTTCCAATTGCTTATAAAAAATTCAAGGCCGAATGGAATGTCGTAAAGCAATCAGGGCAGTATCTTTTTTGGATTTCATTGACCGGAATTGCCCTGTTCAATACATTTGTCTATATCGGGGCGCATTACACTTCTGCGATCAACCTGGCGTTGATCGGCACCACTTCCTCTCCCATCATGTCGGTCATCTTTGCACGCCTATTTCTGAAAGAAAAAATCGGTTGGATGAAAGGGACGGGTATGATCCTGTGTATCACTGGTGTTCTTTTTCTATTGTGCAAAGGAAATTTTCATAACCTGTTATCGTTTCATTTCAGTACCGGCGATCTGTGGATGCTTGTGGCGGCTTTTTGTTTTGCGGTGTATAACACCCTGGTAAAGAAAAAACCGGCTGGCATATCTCCCATCAATTTTCTGTTTGTAATTTTTTCTTTCGGAACCCTGATGGTGCTTCCTTTTTTTATTTATGAATGGAACCAATCAACAAGGGATGTGGTATGGAACAGCAGCCTGGTTTTTTCTATCCTGTATCTCGGGCTGGGTGCCTCGGTCATTTGTTTCTTTATCTGGAATATAGCTATTGGTAAACTAGGTGCAGGACGGACGGCTTTATTCGGCAACCTGATACCGGTATTCAGCAGTATCGGGGCGGTTTTCTTCCTGAATGAAACATTTACCTGGGTACATATTATCAGTATGATCATCGTATTTGCCGGCATCTTACTGGCAAACCTGCGGCATTAGGGTGAACTATTCTTGTCCCAATTCTTTTTTTACAAAGGTTATCATGCTGAATAGATATTCAGGGGGCTCACTGCCAACACCATTTTGTTTATAATATTCTTTCACAGCTTTTTTATATGTTTCCAATGCCGGTAAAAAAGATTTCTGTAAAACCAGTCCATCCCCTTTTAAAGAAAGTCCATCCAATGAAGAAGGATTTTTTGCCAGTATCCTATCAGCATAGGCTACTGTCCTATCACCATTTTCAGCATGCCAGTAAAAAATACCCGCCCGTAATAAAACGGAATCGCTTGCTGCTTTCATTTTATCCATCAAACCTCCTTTAACTTTCAACAAAACCGTATTGGAAGGTATATTATTGATCAGGCATTCTATTGCATAGATTCCGGGTGGTACTGATTTCATATCCTCAGGGGAGATACCATAGCAGGCCAGGTAATAACCGTCTCCATCAAGTACAGCTTTACCACCAGTTGCGGGTTTCTTCATTAAAGTAACCGGTAACTGAATATTATCCCGGTTTGCCGTATTCATTGCTTTCCAGTTTATGGCTGATGTCCAGGATGAATTTCCTGAACCGAGTTCCGTAGCTGTTGTTTTTCTCCTGCTATTTTTAATACTGGTTTGCTCTCTGTCATAATCTTCCTGTTTTATTTTCCCCTGTTTCAGCAGTTCATTTAGTTCATCCATCCTTTCCGATCCCGCCATATTCCAAAGCTTATCTGATTGTGCCTTTTTATTAAAGACAGCTATATCCAATAAAACACATTCATCCTGGTATATGTTGGCTTCATTGCCTTCATTAATATTGAGAATAGTATTAACACTTTGTGCCTGCATCTTTAAGCCTGACCTGATAAAAGCTGCTAAATAAAAATAATATTTAACTATCTTTTTCATTGCTTGTTTACTTTTTTAGGTTACCGGTTACCGCAACTTTTCGAGCAGGGTCCTTTTCCGGAAACCCGGATCTGGGCTTTACAATTTCCCCTTTTCGCCGCAGCATCTTTGAAAACGGCTCCATGGGCATTGTACCCTGTACCTGCTGGACTGCTGCATAAGTCTGATCCAATAGCCTCAGGGTCAAAACCCCGAACAACCGAGCCTACATTGTCATACCGCATCACACAACTCACATTACCGCTCCGCAAACCGTTAATAAGGTTAAATGAATTTTCGACTGAGGCATCCTGCTCGCCATGATGGCATACATTATTACCATGCAAAAGTTCATGAGCAACCACGGCTGCAATTTTTTCGGCAAGCTTAGCTCCGATCTTTCTGGCTTCACAGGATTCAGCGATCTTCAACCCAAATATTCTAATTTCTATTTCCTGGTTAGGAATTGTCGGCTGACCATTCGCTGAATACGCAATGCCTAATAAATTTCCATTCCGGTGCCTGTCCGCCAGTCTCAGTCCCATTTGGTTCACTATATGAGTGGTTGGGTTAAAATTGGAGTTTATGATTCTTGTTTTATCATCCACATATTGGTTCTCATTTATCTCGTGCACCTGCAGACCACTCACTCTGGTGTAGGTTCCAAGGTCCAGACTGTTTTCATTCCTGATAAAAATATCTTTCTTCAAATGATTGGTGCGGATATGGGCAACAGCATCACCATCGAATACTTTAAAACCACGGTATTCTTCATAGGTTGAAAGTCCATCTCCTTTAAATGCATCCCCATCCGGCTTATCGTCTTCATCTTCATTATTATTAGCAGGGTCAGGAACCAGCACCCCTCCCGTTGAAGTCCAACCTCCATCTGCAATCCGGTTCTCGTCTATATCATGGGGAATCGTAACCCGGTTATCAGCATACTCCGTTTTTTTAATTCGTCCATTAGGATGAGCCACCTCCGTTTTCTTAACCGGTATTGAAATATAAACGGGTTTACCTTCCAGGCTCGTCTTTTTATTTACATTGGCAAAACTCCTTAGAAAACCATAAGCGCCATAGTCTTTTGAATAAACTGTAATAGTGTACACTTGTTCAGGACGTTTTGTTCTTGCCTGCTGGAATAATTCTTTTGTGGTGCATTTCCCGGCTCCTTTGGTATCATCAAAAGCTTCCTGTCCGGCTTCGTTCTTCAGTTGTAGATCCCTGCACTGGTCAGCTTCTTTGGGAACAGGTGTATTAAGACACACGCCTTTTTCTTCACTCACATTCATTAATTCAAAATAATGGATACGACACATATGGGCCAGGGCCGGCATCCATACACCTCCCAGTTTGTACATGAGTTCTGACTTTAATTCAAGATGGTTATCTTCTTCAGGGAGCCAGGTTAAATCCGGGTGGCTTAGACGAACACCCGGCTGGTAAATTCTTAATGTAAAAATTTCGGAATTTTTATCAGGGTCTTTCCGTACACCAGCGGGGTTCATCACCTTCAGTTTTATTTTTACTTCGATGAAATCTTTTCCTTTGGGCATTTCCATCGGTGCCTGGTATATAACATACTGCCCGTTTTTGCTCAGGATAAATTCACCTCCCCCCGAAACAATAGACCATTCCCAGATGATGTTATCCGGATATGATCTGCCGCCCCCAGCGCTGGTACAATTGGCCGAACTGCAGTTAAAACTAATATCATCGGGATCGGACTGATCCTGTGATTTTAAAACAATCCATTGCCCAAGAACCATTTTATCAGCATCTGCAACGCCTGGCAATGAAATCACAGGAACCGCAAGATGGTCGCCCGGTTTCCAGGTTGGTCCGACCAGTTCACAGGATCCCGGAGTAACAGGAAGTACCGGAGCTGCCGGTCTGTCTGCCGCGCCTCCGGCGATATCTATTATATATTTATCCGGTACAGATTTCCTACGGGTAGTTTTTATGGTAATAATTTTTGTTACCGTTTCGTCTTTAAACGGTGAGCCATCATCGATTATGGATAGAAGAAAAGTTGTTGTAAAAACAGTGTCTGCATTCTTAACCGGTAAGGGAACAAACGGTGGCTGAAAAACAACATGCTCACCCATATCTTTTTTCTCATTTTCCGAACCACATCCCAGTTTCACAAATCTACCTTCCCCGCTGGTTATCTCCCATTCGAACCGCACTTTACCTGTCACGGCAATAGTTTTTTCGCTTTTTGAATCCGGGCAGGGTAATTGGGGAATACACATAAACTTAACCTGGTCAATATCTGAACCCTCCGCTTCCAGTGCAATAAATTCATCCCGGAAGATGGTACTGGTATTGCCTGTACCTGGTTGCTTATTTTTTAATCCACCCACCATTTTCGGTTCCCCCTTCTCATCAACATCAGGCAAACAAACTTTTTCGTTGGTCGTTGGTATAAAAGGTATTTCAGCATTACAATTAAATTCACAAACAGTTCCATCACTGCAGGTAACGGTTCCGCTGAGGTACAGATTATAGGGGCCATCTTTTTTTCTTTTCACTTTTACGGTAGCACCGTCAGCTTTCCCGTCAATTTCTGCAACATCTTTTCCGCTGGCTCCAATACTCCAGCTATAAGTTATGGGGCCAACAGCGCATTGAACTCTCGTTTCGCCGGAGCCTGAAGTACCAGTGCACTTTGCATTAATATTTGCAGAGAAATTTGATATCAGGCCAATGGTAGCACCTGATATAACCTCGCAACTGGCCGTGCACTGGCATCTGCTGCCCGTATTTGGAATTTTCGGTTGCTCCGGGGGAGTGGTCACTGTTTCCCCGGACTGATTTATACAAGTTGTCGCTGAGCAGATAGTGCCATCCAGGCAGGTAACGGTAACCGTTACACAAACTGTATATCCTCCATTATTTTTAGGTCTTATGGTAACATTTGCTCCATCCGTTTTTCCAGTAAACTCAACATTTTCCTGACCCGACTTTATGCTCCATTTGTAAACGGAAGATTGAACTCCACAAACCGGGAAGGTGTTAATTCCTACTCCAAACACGCCTTTACATTCGGGTTTTGCATCAGCTTTAAAGCTATTACCTGTTTTCGAAATGGTGACAGATGCTCCGCAATCACATGACTTTCTTGTATAGCCGGGAGGCAATTCAGATAGCGGTGTTGTGACTTCACCGGATTGTGGCAGATCAAGATTGATATTAACTGAAAATGTTCCGGTAGTTATACTGACAGCCGGGCAATGCACTGAATAGGTTCCTCCTGCACTATCCGATGGTGGCCAAACAGGAATAACCTGGAGGTTTCCGTTTGTCATTGTAACAACATTGGGAGTTATATTCGTAATGGTAAGAACCGCTTTATCCGGCAGATTTTGAAGCCCGGTTAACTTTACATCAATATATGTGTTTTGGCCCTTTCTTAAATTCAAATCACCGGTTGTTACCTGCATATCCACCCCTGATATCTGACGGGTGCATTTTTCCTCCCCGTTATCATTTACCTGCATTGTTTGCAGGCCGTTTGCATTTTTAGGATATTGTAACAGGCATTGCCGGGGAGATTCAGCAAGAATTTCAATCGGCTTTCCATTCAATGAACATTTTGTATTAGTCATGTCACCATCAAAACTGCCGGTAATTCTCAGGGGTGCAGCTGTGAGTGCATGAGATGGAATTACACAGCCATACTCAACCGGATCAGTTCCGATAACAGGACGAATGAGCCCATATTTCAATTCAGCAACTTTGACTCCGCTAAAATTCAACAATTCGAGGGGGATCGTTTCTTGTATATCCTTTTTAACAATCCAGGACCAACCTTGTCTGTCATCAACAGAATATTTAGACCCATCAATACTGACACGGTACTTTACCAGCTCAGCTTGATTTTTTTCAATCTGTCTTGCATTAGTTCCATTTGGTTCTGCAATGACTGTACCTGAAATCTGTTCCCCCGGCCGGATATCATCGGGCAGATAAACTTTTATATTCCCCTGCGGCAGATTAAAAACCGCTGTGGTTAATCCTTTTTGTGATGAAATGGTTTGCGCCCAGATTATTGATGCGGGTACCAGCAGGAATAAAGAGAGCACCGCGGAGAAAATTTTTATCTTTCTCATAGCCATGCTTTGTATAAATCTAAAACAGTTTTTTGGATCTTACAGAAAGATTTTTTATAATATGTTTTAGCGGGATTCCTGAAAAGGAGGTTTTCCATGAACATTAACATTTCATAAATGGTGTTTTGTACAAGTTGCACGGTGTTTGAATCGTTACTAACAGGTGTGAACAACAATGCTTTCCACCGCTGAACACTGAAAACTACATTTGTATGAACAACGCTTACATTATGTCTGCATCGCTAGAGGCCAGGAACCGATCGCAAGCTTATATGATCACTGCCGGTTTTGCCGGTTTGATGATATTGATCATGTTTCTGCTTAAGTGGAAGCTTCCGGTGTTTGAAAAGAATAACGAGATGGCGGGCATTGAAGTGGAACTTAATTTACCCGAAGAACCTGAGAAACCAGCTAGCGGAGGCGGAGGTGGTGGCAACCCGGTACAGGCAGCAGGTCCAGCCGGAATTGCATCTTACACCCCACCCACGCCCGGTGACACCAAAGATTCAAAGGATATTGAAGAAAATAATGATAAGGATAGTCCTACTGTTACAAAACCTGTCGTAGCCAAACCAAAAGCAACTACGATTACTAATACGTCTGTTGTTAAAGCAGAACCGAAGCCGATCGTTGAAATACCTGCCCCGAGAGTTCCCAAAGCGGTACTGGGAAAAACCACAACGGGTACTGGCAAAGGTGGTGGCAGTACCGATGATTTCGACAAAAGCGGTGGAAAAGGTAATGGCTATGGCGTGGGTAATGGTAATGGCACGGGTGGAGGTACCGGCAATGGAACAGGAGGTGGTAATGGAACAGGCAGCGGAAGCGGAAATGGTCCGAAGATCACCCGGGGTGACCGGAAAATAATCCGTTATTATTCTTTTGAAGGCGATCTGGATAAAGCAGTGGTATATGCTAACATCAGCGTTTCTCCGGATGGTATCGGGAAATTTATCAGCATTGCCAAAGGCTCATCTAACAGCAATGCGGCTTATAAACAGGCTATCATGCAATACTTACAAAATATCAAATTTGATAAGGCCGATCATGAATCGATGCTCACCGTTCAATTTAATTTCAGAGTGAATTAGAAAATAATGAACTTCTTGTAAAGGGTGTTACGTTAAATCGTGACGCCCTTTCTTATTTTTGCGCCGGATGACTTACCAGCAAACTATTGATTATTTATTTTCCCGCCTGCCTATGTTCAGCCGGATAGGTGCGGCAGCTTACAAAGCAGATCTCCTCAATACCATCCGTCTTTGCAAAGCTTTGGATAATCCACAGCATAATTTTAAGAGCATCCATATTGCCGGCACCAATGGCAAGGGTTCGGTTAGCCACATGCTGGCTGCCATTCTACAAACGGCAGGATATAAAACCGGTTTATATACCTCTCCCCACCTGAAAGATTTCCGGGAGCGGATAAAAATAAATGGTGAAATGATCCCGGAAGATTTTGTTATTTCATTTACTAAAAAAATTATGCCGTTGATTGAGGAAATCGAACCCAGTTTTTTTGAAATCACGGTGGCGATGGCATTCGATTATTTTGCAGATCAGAAAATTGATATTGCTGTTATCGAAACTGGTCTCGGGGGCAGGTTAGACAGTACAAATATTATCACCCCTGAACTTTCCATTATAACCAATATCGGGTTGGATCATATGAACCTGCTGGGTGATAGCCTTGAAAAAATCGCACTGGAGAAAGCCGGTATTATTAAAGAAGGCGTCCCTGTAATAATCGGAGAAGTGTTGCCCGAAACTGAAGTAGTATTTAAACCAGTTGCCCTGGAAAGAAATGCCGCACTGACTATTGCATCACATACCCGGCAGGTAAGAGACTGGCATTGGGAGAAACATGAACTGATCGTGGAAGTGGCAGATGATCATCATCCTGATCATAAGATCTATCACCTTGACCTGCCGGGAATTTATCAGACCAAAAACCTGCTGACCGTTCTGGAATGCTGTTCGAAGCTTCAAGAGCAGGGCTGGGTAATGGATGAAAAAATAATTCAACAGGGCCTTAAGAAAACAAAAAAACTAACAGGCTTGCACGGTCGTTGGGAAATAATACATACCTCCCCAAAAGTTATTTTAGATGTGGCACATAATGCTGATGGGATCCGGCAGTTGGTACTGCAGTCAGAAGTAACCGAACACAACCAATTGCATATTGTACTTGGGATGGTAAAAGATAAAGAGATTGAGACCGTATTGGCCCTGCTCCCAAGCAATGCGCGCTACTATTTTACAAAAGCACAAATCCCGAGAGCCCTGCCCGAAACAGAATTAAAGGAAAAAGCAGCCCTGCTGAATCTTAAAGGAGATTCATTTCCCGAGGTAAATAAGGCCCTGCATAATGCCATGCAACAGGCCCATCCGGATGACCTGATAATCGTTTGTGGTAGTATTTTTCTTGTTGGTGAGGTTGAGCCCCTTAAATAAGGCAAAAAATACCCAGTGGAGGGTACCAGAATCGTCGGAAAGTATTTGTAAATTTAGCAATCCAATTAACTACCCTGAGATTAATTTTCACCAGATGTACCACTTGCTCCAAAAAACATTGATATTGATTGCAGTTTGTGCAATAAGCCATTCAGCCGTTTTTTCTCAGGAAGATACTGTTGGTAACCGTAGTTTAAAAGTGAATGAGAAAGAAAAGGCGAACACCCCAGCGGGTATTGCCTATGCATTGGTCTATGGCGTTTCCGAATATAAGAACTTAGACCCCAATTCACAACTTAGATATGCAGATAACGATGCCTGGGATTTTTATAATTTATTATTAACCACAAAGCTGGTTCCCGATTCAAATAATATTTACCGGAAAATAGACGCCGAAGCTACCGCCTCTAATTTTTTTGCAGATTTTGATAAAATACTCAAGCGCTTAAAAGAAGGTGATAAATTGATCGTCTATTTTGCCGGTCATGGAGATGTTGAAAAGAACGGCGTGGATGCCGGGTATTTGCTGGGGGCTTCCAGTGAAGGGGTTCCCTATGCGGCACGTGGCACTATCGACCTGGACATGCTTCAACGATATGTTAATGCCGCTGTCAAAAAGAAAACTAAAGTTGTATTGATAACCGACGCCTGCCGGCCCGGTGATCTCCCGGGTGGAAATGAAGGCCGGTTTGCAACCCGGGACTACATTGAATCAAATTTCCTGGGCAATAACATCGTTAAAATTATTTCCTGTGGCCAGGGTGAATTATCCAAAGAATCCCGTTTCCCGTCAGCTGGGGGCCATGGTGTCTTTACTTATTTTTTGCTGGAAGCTTTACAAGGCATGTGTGTGACTCCTAACAAAGAAAATATCACGCTCCGGGATGTTGAGAAATACCTGACAGATAGTGTTGCAAAATATACCAGCGATAAACAAAATCCTGTAATACTGGGAACAAAAACGGAAATTATACTGAAAACTGATACGATACTACGAGCCTCCATTGTAGCACAGCGCAGCCGGATTTTGTCCCAAAATGATGTGGCTTTCAGAACGGTCGAAAAAAAATCCTATACAATTTCGCACGACGATTCTGTTTTATATATAAAATTTTATGAGCAACTTAAACAAGGTCAGCTGAATAAGCCATCAGGCAACAATGCTTACGAAACGTATAAAATCACAGAAAAAACAAGCATCAACAAAGATGTGCTTTATGATATGAAATTGGACCTGGCTGCCCGATTGGAAGATGCGGTACAGCCCCTCCTGAACAAATTTATCCGTGGAGAATTTCAGGATTACCCGGACAGTCTGTTTGCCGAAGCAAATAATAAACTGAAGATCGTTCAGGTCGATCTGATGGATTCTACCGATTTCCGGTACAACGAAATAAAAGCCAAACGTATTTTCTTTATTGCTTCCGTAAGTAAAACAATCCGGAAACTGGAATTATTAAAAACTGCTGATGTATTAATGCCCAATACAGCTTTTATCAATTTTGAAATAGGCCGTTATTTCAGTGAATTGAATCAGTCTGATTCTGCTTTATATTACCTGAATAAAACCATTTTCCTTTCGCCCCGGTGGAGTTTTCCGCGTTTTATGATCGGAAACATTTATTTAAGTAATACGGAATACACCCGAGCGCAAACTTTTTTTGCCCAGGCCATTAACTTGCAACCCAATTTCGCCTATGCACTTTCTAATTTAGGTCTGACTTTTAAAGCACTTAAACAAAAAGACTCAGCAGATTATTATCATCAAAAAGCGGTTTTATTGGACAGCAGCCTTGAAAAGTACTGGGGTGGCAACAGGAAATCGGAAAACAACCAGCTCGAGATCGCAACACTTGGTAAAGCGATACGCAATACTGATATTAATGAAGAAGAAATGTTTGCGGGTCTTTTACCACCAGACTTAAAATTACCGATTCAGTCTTCAAGTACCGAAGCCCGTGATGGATATGCTTTTTATAGCAAAGCCTATTATTTTAACAAAGATGGTAAAGTTGACAGTGCCCGCTACTGGTACAATAAGGCCATTGAAATGTTTGAAAAAGCCAATAACGCCAAAACGATGCCCTTTAGTTATTATTATACATGGGGATATGCTTACCAGTCTCTCGGCAATTATGCAAAAGCAAAAGATATCTATTTACTGGCATTAAAAACTGATACCACGGATCAAGATCTTTATCAGTTTGGTATTGGCTGGATAGTGGATAAAGAGGGCCAGACAGAAGAAGCTATGAACTGGTATAAAAAAGCATTTACATACAATCCCAGTTATTACCAGGCCAGTAACAATATCGGATGGGCCTACGCCCGTATGAAAAATACGGACAGTGCTGTTCATTATTACCGCCAGACCTTACAAATAAAACCGGATTTTACGACCACCATTACCAACCTGGCAAATATTTATTTCGATTCCTTTAAAGATGATTCAGCAATTTATTATTATAAAAAACTGAGTCAGCTGCTCGCCAAACCGGATGCATTTACTTACAACCGGATAGGTATTTCCTATAATTATTTAGGGAATTATGACAGCGCTATTGTCTATTATAACAAAGCCATCCGGGCAAACGATCAGGTGTCTGCCTTTTTCACTAACCTGGGTGATGCGTATTTTAACAGTAAGCAATATGCTTCAGCCATTCAGTATTATGAAAAGGGAAACAATCTTTTGCCCGACAGTACTAAAACCTATTTTAACCTGGCGTTCAGTTATGCATCTCAGGCCAATTATAAAAAGGCCGAAGAAATATACAAGCAAAGCCTTTTAAAACAAAAGAACAACCCCAATATCTATCTCACCTATTATAACCTGGGCTGGACGTTGGATAAACAGAAAAAACTGGATGAGTCGTTGATCTGGTATACCAAAACAGTAAAAGTAAAACCTGATTATTTAAACGGATTAAATAACATGGGTTATACGTATGACCGGCTGGGTAAACAAGATTCTGCTGTATATTGGTACAAACAGGCACTCAAAATCAATCCGGTATTTAAACTCTCACTTTCTAACCTGGCTTACTTATATAACGATATGTATAAATATGATTCATCGTTGTATTATTATAAATTGTTATTGCCTTTGTCGCCGGCAGATGCGTCAGTGCGTTATGAGATAGCCCAGTTATACTATTACGATGCCAACTATGATTCAGCCATTGTTTATTATGAAAAGGCCATCAAATTGAATAAAACCAAAGCCGATTACCAGACAAAAGCAGGAGATGCTTACTTTGATGCCACGGCTACACCTAAGTATCAAAACAGTCCTGTTTATTATCAAAAGGCTATTGAACTTTACAGCGAGGCACTCCGTCTCGACAGCACCCAGTTTCTGGCCATGAACAGGCTTGGTGTCAGTTATATTTACCTGGGAAAATACACCGAAGGTATCGCCGTCTTTAAACTGGCCCTTCAAAAAGATGCTGTTTATAAAAATACGTACGAATATAACCTGGCCTGTATCTATTCCTTACAGAAGGAAATTGACAATGCCTTAAATTATTTTGACAAGTCTATAAATAGTGGCTATCGTGACCTGGCACATATGTCGGAGGATACAGACCTGGATAATATACGAAGTTTGCCTGCCTTTAAAAAAATCATTGAAAAATACTTCAAGCCGGACGAAATAAATAAAAATCCTGAGCTTTATAAGAAGAAAAATTAAATAGTTAACAACTTCAGCTTTTCCAGTGCATACATAATGCAGGTAACGTGCATGGCCTGTACAATCTTATTTTCTTTCAACAGTTTTTTTAATTCCTCAATCTCAAGGAGCACAACTTCTATTTCCTCATTCCCATCCAATTGTTGTTCAGCCACCCTGATACCACCTTTGGCAAGAAACATATGCATCCAGTTATTATTGGTAGAAGGATTTGCGGATATTTTCCCTAAATATTCATAAGAAGAAAAAGAATAGCCGGTTTCTTCCCGCAATTCCCGGCTAATGGCTTCCTCAAAGGTTTTGTCTGTATCATCCACACAGCCACCGGGTATTTCGAGACAGGTTTCCCCCAAAGCATGGCGGTATTGTTTTACCATGACCACCTGACCTTCTTCTGTTAGCGGGAGCGCCGTTACCCAGGTTGGAAACTCATACACATAATAAGGATCAACAATTTTCCCATCGGGGGTTTCGCATCTTTCCTTACGGACTTTGAACCATAGGTCATTGAAAAGATATTCCGAGGAAAGTGTTTTCCATTTCATTTTTTAAAGTTCAGAGTTAATAGTTCCTGGTTCAAAGTTCGTCAATGAAAGATATGCAGAGATCCAGAACCGGATCACCATCCCATCCGGCTTCGTAAAGAAGTAATATGCGCTACATGATGTTTACCATGCCAGGCATACATTCCCAGCAAGTACCAGAGCCGCATGGTTTTTTTATGTTCCGGGTGAAAAACCGTTCTATTATTCCAGTCATTGTCATTTACATACTTCAGCGTTTCATACAAACGGATATGAACTGCGTGCAGAATCGTGAGCGAAATATTAACCGGTAGTTTCTGTACATCATGCATTTCGGCCCATAGTTTTTCATTATAGGGCTTAATGGTTGGATTATCCTCGGTTAACCCGGTTTTAAAACGGATATAAGCGTTCATATGACTATCCGCCACATGGTGCACCAACTGGTGAACGGTCCAGCCATCTTCCCGGTATGGCTTTTGCAATTGCGCTTCGTCAAGATTCAGAATGGCATTTTCCAATTGAAGCGGCAGAAATTTGATATCAGCCAGCCATTCAATTTTTTGTTCAATGGAAAATGGTTTGGGCACATATTCACCAATGGGATAACGGGGGTCAATGGTAACGGATGGCATAACAGAAATTTTATTTTAGTACTTCCAATAATTCTACTTCAAAAATCAAGGTGGCTCCTCCGGGAATATCGCTACCAGCGCCCCGGTCACCATAAGCTAAATCGGAAGGTATCCATAACCGCCAGTGACTTCCAACTTTCATTAAGGGTAAAGCAACCTGCCAGCCTTTTATCAGAGCCGTTAGCGGAGCCGAAAATGGCTGACCCCGTTTAAAAGAATTATCAAACTCTTTTCCATCCAGCAATGTGCCTTTGTAATGGGCTTTGACCGTATCCCGCAACACGGGATTAATTCCGGTACCCTCCTTAATTACTTCGTATTGAATTCCGCCGGGTAATTCTTTTACGCCTGCCTTGCTGATGTTTTCTGCCATGAAAGCTGCACCTGCCGTTTTCTGGGTCTCAATTTTTCCTTGCATATATTCTTTTAATTTGTTTTGTGTACTCATGTGATAAATGAAATTCCTATATTATTTTTTTGGGGAAGAATGCTCCTCCATATTTACCCTTCTCTTAAAGAATGCCCGGTCAAGCTGATAAAAACATCCTCAAGATTAGCCAGTTTCATTTCTTTAGGTCTGTCAAATCCGCTTGCCAGCAGGTTATCAATCAGTTTATCCGGAGAGTCCAGGGCAACAATATTCCCCGAATCGATAATTGCCACCCGGTCGCACAAATATTCTGCTTCATCCATATAATGGGTGGTAATGATAACTGTTGTCCCTTTTTCACGGATATTTTTTACCAGTTCCCACAAACTTCTTCGTGCTTGCGGATCTAGGCCCGTGGTAGGTTCATCTAAAAAAATGATACGGGGCTGGTTGATCAATGTTGTAGCAACGGAAAAACGTTGCTTTTGCCCGCCACTCAGTTCTTTCACTTTTGATCTGGCTTTATCCTTCAGGTTCACCATTTCCAGTAATTCCATGGGGTCAACCTGCCGGTTATATAAGCCGCAGAATAATTCTATTAATTGAAGAAGATTTAATCCCGGGTAATAACCGCTGGTTTGCAACTGGACACCGATTATTTTTTTTATTTCGTTTGGTTGTTTGTCAAGACATAAACCATCCACCCTTATGTCACCACTGGTCTTGGTACGCAGTGTTTCAATAATTTCCAGAGTCGTTGATTTTCCAGCACCGTTCGGTCCCAGCAGTCCAAAAATTTCTCCCTCATATACATCAAAAGAAATTCCTTTAACGGCCTGAAAACTACCGTAGTTCTTCACCAGGTTCTTTACAGAAATAATACTATCGGCCATCAGGGTTGGTTTAGTGTTAAAGTTAATTCCATTTTCACATCTGCCGTTAAAAAAGGAGCGTTGACAGCTGTAACATGCCGGAAACCATATTTTTCATACAATTTCAGGGCTGTTTTTAACTGGCTGTTTGAATAAAGAATAAGGGTCGATGCTTTTATTTTCCCGGCTTCTTCCAGACAACGGTTCAATAATGACTTACTGATACCCTGTCCCCTGTAGGCAGGATCCACGCCCATTTTTATCAGTTCATATTCCCGTTCATTCATTTTAAATAACCCTGCAGAGCCAATTACTTTGTCACCATCCATGGCTAAAAAAATACATCCGCCTCCTGCAATCACGGTTTTCTGAGGATCATCCAGCATTTCAAGATCATGCGCTTCCGTGAGATCATATTTATCCAGCCATTCCAGGTTCAATCGTTTAAAGTCGGGCTGATATTTGTCTTCGTAACTAATTATTTCAATCATGATTAACCGAGGTAGGTTTCCAGCTCTTCCATCATCAATTTACTTCCAATAAAAAAAGGCGTCCGTTGGTGGAGTTCCGTTGGGATAACATCCAGTATTCTTATTTTTCCGTTTGTTGCTTTGCCACCGGCTACGGTTATGATAAAGGCAAAAGGATTACACTCGTATAACAAACGCAATTTTCCTTTTGGCTTATCGGTAGTACCGGGATACATAAAAATGCCCCCTTTAATCAGGTTCCGGTGCACGTCGGATACCATACTGCCAATATAGCGTTGCGTATAAGGACCGCCGTTTGTTTTATCTTTTTTCTGGCAGGTTGTTATATATTTTTTCACCCCCTCATCATACTGAAAGAAATTACCATGATTGACAGAATACATTTTTCCAATTTCGGGGCATTTTATATCCGGATGGCTGAGTGTCCATTCGCCGATGGAAGGATCGAGGGTAAATCCGTTTACCCCTCTCCTCGTGGCATATACCAGCATCGTAGAAGAACCATAAACAATATATCCGGCGGCGACCTGTTGGTTGCCCGGTTGCAGGTAATCCTCCAGGGTTGCCACTGTTCCAATCGGAGTAACACGACGATAAACAGAAAAGATGGTACCGATGGAAACATTTACATCTATATTACTGCTGCCATCGAGGGGGTCAAACAAACAAACATATTTTGAATTAACGCTTTTCGCATCATCGAACGCCACAAAATCATCCAGTTCTTCGCTGGCAATACCGGCGCAACTGATTCCATGCTGCAGTACCCGGGTAAACTGGTCATTGGCATATACATCCAGTTTCTTCACTTCTTCACCTTGCACATTAATTGAACCGGTATCGCCTAAAATATCCACCAGGCCCGCTTTATTTACTTCGGTATTCACTCTTTTGGCAGCCAGGCCGATATTTCGCAGCAGGTTGGACAATTCACCGGTAGCGTTGGGAAAATCCCGTATCTGCTGGATGGTGAATTCATCAAGGGTTTGAACTTTTCGGTTAACAATCATACAGGCTGATTTAGAATGAGACAAAAGTAAGGCATTGGCAGTAAGTTGACTGCCTGATAAGTTACTAAGTTGACTGAAATTTTCCGACATTTGCAGGCCATTTTCAACCCGGGAACAAATAAATCAGCCATATAAATATGAAGGTCTTCAAGTTCGGCGGCGCATCAGTTAACAGTGCAGAAAGAATACAGAATGTTGGCCAGATTATGAACAATTGGGCAGGCGAACAAATTGTGGTGATCGTTTCTGCTATGGGAAAAACCACTAATGCCCTGGAGAAGGTGGTGGATGCTTTTTATGCGGGCCATAAAGAAGAAGCCCTCCGGTTATTTGAACTTATAAAACAACAACATCTTACAACGGCCAAACAGGTGCTCGTAACACACTATCTTCCCTGCGAGAAACAACTCAGAGATTTTTTTACAGAAGTTGAATGGTTGCTTCACGATAAACCGGTCAGAGACTACGATTATTATTACGATCAGGTGGTTTGTGCCGGGGAATTATTTTCTACGGCTATCCTGAGTGCTTACCTTAAAGAAGCCGGAATCAAAAACCAATGGCTGGACATCCGTGATATATTCCGTACGGATGATGATTTCAGGGATGCGTCGATTGATTGGGCCATTACTAAACAAAAAATTACAGACATCGTGTTGCCTGAATTGAATGAAACTAAAATTATTCTTACACAGGGTTTCATTGGCGCCACAGATGAAAACGAAAGTACCACCCTGGGAAGGGAAGGCAGTGATTATACAGCCGCCGTTTTTGCTAATATGCTGGATGCCGAAAACCTGACCATCTGGAAAGATGTGGAAAGTGTGATGAATGCTGATCCAAAACAGTTTGCTGATGCTATTTCCATTCCGGAATTGAGTTACAATGAGGTGATTGAAATGGCCTACTACGGTGCCCAGGTCATACACCCCAAAACGATAAAGCCCTTGCAGAATAAAGGCATCCCCCTGTTTGTAAAATGCTTCCTGAACCCCGCCTTACCCGGCACTGTCATTCAGAACAAGGCTGTACACCACCTTCCTCCTATTATTGTACTAAAAGAAAAACAGGTGATGCTGGAAATGAGCTCAAAAGATTTTTCTTTTATCGGAGAGCACCATATAGGGCATTTGTATACGCTTTTCGAAAAACTGCATATCAAACCTAACCTGACACAAAACGGTGCCATAAGTTTTAATTGCGTACTGGATGACCGGCCGGAACGAATTGAAAAACTGGCCCTCGAAGCATCGCAATTTCTGGATGTGCAGGTAGTAAAAGGCTTATCACTGCTTACCATCAGGCATTTTACAAAACAGATATTTGATAAACTTACCGAAGGAAAAACAATTTTGCTCCGGCAGCAAACTCCGGAAACCATACAGCTTTTACTTCAATAAAACAGGATTATTGCAATGCCGCTTCAACGGTAACCGTCTGCACCATCTTCTTGGCAACCGGTTTATCATGCAGTATGGCTGGTTTCCAGGTACCCATATTTTCCATACGAGTGATAAGTTCATCATTGAACTCATCCCCGTCTTTTACACTACGTAAAATCTTAAAATTGACGGGTACACCATCTTTATCCACGACAAATTCCACCTGTACATAAGCTTTTTTTATTCCTTTGGGGAGAAATGCTGCCAGGTCTTTGCCCAATGCTTCGAGATATTTCAAAAAGACATCTGCCCCTCCGGGGTACTGTGGCCATTGTTGAACAGCATCTGCCAATACACCCACATTCCTGGTTAGGTGCTGAACCGGTGGTTTCCGGATGGGTTGTTGATCCTCTAAAATATGTTTGGCTTTACGGGGCGGCACCTCATTAATAATATACTCCCCTTTTTCACTGATTAATACTACCGGCAATTGTTTGTATTTCTCAAAATAATCAAATGCATCTTCCATTTTGCCAGCAAACTTCTTCAGTACGGGATCATCTTTGGTAAGACTCTCCAGGTAATTAACACTTTTCTCTTTGGTAAACCGAACCGGGAACACATGTACCGGGATAAAATCCTGGCCCTGATCTTTTGCATAGGATGCTAATATATATACTTCATCAATTTGCTCGTCCCGGATAGGAATACATCCGACTGTTACACAGCTGCCATGAATATATATAGCACTGCCCGGTCTGAGTGAGTCACTCAACAGTTTATCTGACACATTGGGATAATTAAGACCGAGTGAGAGGTAGTAGTTGCTTTGCGGATTAAATTCATTGATATAATAAAAACCTTCCGGTACCTGGTAGTCACCCTCCATTCTTTTCGGTCCCAGTGTTCCGGCTAACGCACAAACTTTATAAGTTTTAAATAGCTGGAAGGGCTCTTTGATTTCGTTCTTTACCCATACTTCCAGCTGGCTGTCATACTTAAAAGAACGGATATAAATGTATTTGGCCGGCCACTGCAATTTTTTAGCTTCAAATTGTTTTTGAAGTGTATCCGCTTTTTTTTGCATGGCTTCACTGGGGCGGGGAAATGATTTCTGGTAATCAATAAATGAAAAAGAATTACCTGTCTTTGGCTGTGACGGTTGGGCCGGCACAGCTAAAGCGTATCCGAGAAATAAAAATGATACTAATAGGCTTTTTATCATAGCTTCTTTAAAAGTTAACGGGGGCTAACCGATTTTATTTCAGGCGTTTTGCTAAACTATTTGTAAAGATAAGAATATGAGTCGGTAGTCAATAGCCGGGAGTCGGTAGACAGAAAAGCATTCAGCATAAAGTCTCTTCTCAGACTATAGACTCCTGACCTGCCTGCCGGCAGGCAAGGCTCACGACTGAAGACTCCAAACTCCTAAAGATTCCCCCTGGCATCCTGTTCTCTTTCTAATGCCTCAAACAAAGCTTTGAAATTTCCCTTACCAAAACTCCGGGCTCCTTTACGTTGTATAATTTCAAAAAATAAAGTAGGTCGGTCTTCAACCGGTTTGCTGAATATCTGCAACAGGTAACCTTCCTCATCCCGGTCAATCAATACACCCAGCCTTTGTAAAGGCTCGAGGTCCTCATCAATTTTTCCCACCCGGTCCAGAACGGTTTCATAATAGCTGGCAGGTATATTCAAAAATTCAATCCCTCTATTCTGTAACTCCGTAACGGTGGCAACAATATCTTCCGTGGCAACGGCTATATGCTGCACGCCTTCGCCGTTATAAAAATCAAGATATTCTTCCACCTGGCTTTTCTTTTTTCCTTCGGCCGGTTCATTGATCGGGAATTTTACATAGCCATTACCATTGCTCATCACTTTACTCATCAGGGCTGAGTATTCCGTGGAAATATCTTTATCATCAAAACTCAAAATATTGCGGAAGCCCATGACCTCCTCGTAAAACTTTACCCGGGGGTTCATCTGGTTCCAGCCCACATTTCCTACACAATGGTCAACATAAAGCAGTCCTGTTGATGTGGGATTGTAATTACTTTTCCATGCGCGGAAGCCGGGCATGAAAACACCTTTGTAATTTTTCCGTTCAACGAAAATATGCACCGTATCCCCATAGGTATGAATACCACTCAAAACCACTTCACCCTGATCGTCTTTTAATTTTGTTGGTTCCAGGTATGCGTCAGCACCCCGTTTAGTCGTTTCGTCAAAAGCCTTTTGAGCATCCTCCACTTTTAATGCCAGCACTTTTACGCCATCCCCATGCTTGTAAATATGATCGGCAATCGGGTTATCTGTTTTCAAAGGGGTAGTTAACACAAAAGTGAGTTTGTTTTGCCTGATCACATAGCTCACTTTATCCTTCATCCCGGTTTCAGGGCCAGCATATGCCAGCGATTGAAAACCAAAAGCTGTTTTATAGAAATGGGCTGCCTGTTTGGCATTTCCCACATAAAATTCTACATAATCGGTACCCTGCAATGGTAGAAAATCAGTTTGTGTTGCTGTCTCTTTATTGGTAAGTGTTGTTGTGTTCATGATTTTAAAATTTAAATCCGATAGCTATTGATAAGAAAAAAGAAAGTCCCCGGGTACTCAGGACAGCCAGGTATGCTATCAGTTTCTATCCATTGCCAGGGCCTCCATCAGCAGGTTGAACTGGCGGCGCTGGTCTGTAAAGATTTTATGGGGATAGTCGGGAATCACCAGACAAATTTAATCAAAATCCTAACGGAAAAACTAAAGCACCACTGACTATCTTTGCCCATATGTTAAAAATCGGCATCCTCGGCGGCGGACAACTCGGCAAAATGCTGCTACAGGCAGCTGCCAATTACCCCGTGGAAACATTTGTGCTGGAAAACGACACGGAATGCCCCGCTGCCCATCTCTGCCACCATTTTACCAAAGGCGATATAAAAGATTTTGAAGCCGTTTACAATTTTGGAAAAGGGTTGGATGCCCTGACCATAGAGATTGAAAATGTAAATGTAGAGGCATTAGAAAAGCTGGAAGCCGAAGGCGTAAAAATTTATCCCAAACCATCAGTACTGAAGACCATTAAGAATAAAATTCTGCAGAAACAATACTATCAGCAACATCAGATTCCGACTGCTGAATTTATCGTTACGAACTCTTTTAATGAATTAACTCAACAGGAAAAATTTTTACCTGCCGTTCATAAAATTGGTGAAGGGGGTTATGATGGCAAAGGGGTCCAATTGCTGAAAACAACGGAGGATATTTCAAAAGGATTTAATGCTCCGGCCGTTTTGGAAAAAATGGTTGCTATTCACAAAGAGATCGCACAGATGATCGCCATCAATGCAAAAGGAGAAACGGCTTTGTACCCGCCGGTGGAAATGCTCTTCGACCCCGTGCTTAATCTGCTCGATTACCAATTGTGTCCGGCTGAACTCAGCACCCAAACCTTGTATAAAGTTGAAGCGATTGCGCTCTCTGTTGTCCGGAATTTTTCTTCTCCCGGAATTTTTGCAGTGGAAATGTTTGTGGATAAGAATGGAGATGTATCAGTAAACGAAACGGCACCCCGGGTTCACAACAGCGGCCACCATACCATTGAAGCTCATTATAGTTCACAATTTGATATGCTCTGGCGGATCATGCTGGGTTATCCGTTAGGAAATACAGAAGCCATTCTTCCTTCCATTATGGTAAATATTGTCGGGGCAGATGGATTCAGTGGTGATGTGAAATATGAAGGGCTGGAAGAGGTTTTGACAATTGAAAACGCCTTTGTCCATCTTTACGGGAAAAAACAGACGAAACCCGGCCGCAAAATGGGGCATGTAACCATTTTAAGTAAGGAAAAACAGGAACTGATTCACCAATCGAATAAAGTAAAAAGAACCTTACTCCCCAAGGCTTAAAAGCCATTTATCCGGGAATAAACCCGTTAATACTTCCGGGCAAATCAGCGCTGGAAACCGAAGGCTTTCCCGTCTAAAACCTTGTGATTAACCCTTATCTTTAATTACCTGATTTTTTACCAATTGCACCACATACATATGAGAATCACAAATTTACTAATTTCAATTCTCCTTTTAATACTGACGGCCTGCGGTGGCAAAGACAAAAAGGATTCTACGCAAACGATACCCGGGAGTCCTGCTAAACAAGCTCCCATATCTGTAGATGCCATAATTGCAAAAACACAAACACTTGTTACAGATATTGAAGTTCCGGGCTCCTTACTGGCTAATGAAACTACGGAGATACACCCGGAGGTTTCGGGAAGATTGGTTCAATTGAACGTAAAAGAAGGGACTTTTGTCTCACGGGGTGCTTTATTAGCTAAACTGTATGACGGAGATTTGCAGGCACAAAAAAGAAAAGTGGAAGTGCAATTGAAAATAGCTGAACAAACAGAAAACCGCCAGAATCAATTATTAAAAATACAGGGTATCAGCCAGCAGGAATACGATCTAAGTCTTTTACAGGTACATAATCTGAAAGCAGATATTGATATTATTAACGAAGCCATCCGGAAAACTGAGATCCGTGCTCCTTTCAGCGGTAAACTGGGATTTAAAAATATCAGTCCCGGCGCATTCATCAATCCCGCCACGATCCTTTGCACGATAAGCCAGGTGAGTCAGTTGAAATTACAATTCACCGTTCCTGAAAAATACAGTTCAAAAATAAAGAACGGGCAGAATGTTGATTTTACCGTTGATGGTTCATTAAAAACCAATCATGCCCATGTTTCAGCTACCGAAGTGTTTATCGAGGAAAATACCCGGAGCCTCTCCGTAAGAGCCGTGGTAATTTCACAGGATCCTTATTTAATACCCGGTGCTTTTGCTAAAGTAAAAATTGAATTGGGCCAGGATAACCTGGCTATCATGATACCCACTGAATCAGTGATCCCGATTGGCCGTAAAAAACAGATCTACCTGTTTAAGAGTGGTAAAGCAATGACCATGGATATTACGACAGGTGTCCGGGATTCCAGCAGGATACAGGTTCTAAGCGGGTTGAATATAGGAGATACGGTGATCACGACAGGACTGTTATTTCTAAAAACCGGGAGTGATATTAAAATTTCAAAAGTAAACCCACTCATCCCTTTGCCATAAATATCTTTTCGGAAAAATGGGCTTGTCTGTACTTATAAAAGCTGGTTGAACATACATCAGGAAAAAAAATAGTTACGGATGGTTTTTGATTTAATGAAACTAAATGATACTAACAGCGTGATTGGAAGGATATTTTTTTTATCAAATTTTAAAATCGCCCTTCAGGGGATAAGGGTATGAATCTATCAGAACTTAGTTTAAAGAGACCGGTACTGGCGATAGTCTGTTCCATCCTGATCATAGTCTTTGGCGCAATCAGTTATTCTTTTCTGGGTGTACGGGAATATCCAGCCATTGATCCGGCTGTCATTAGTGTACGCACCTCCTATGTAGGCGCCAGTGCAGATATTGTTGAACAACAAATAACTGAACCACTGGAGAAAGCTGTCAACGGTGTACAGGGCGTAAAAAATATCACCTCAAACAGTGCACAGGGAAGCAGCAGCATAACGGTTGAATTTAATCTGGGAGTTGACCTGGAGAAAGCAGCCAATGATGTAAGAGATAAAGTGGGACAGGCAACAGGCAACCTGCCCCGCGATATTGACGGACCTCCTACGGTAAGTAAAGCCGATGCCGATTCTGACCCCATTATGTTTATCGTCATTCAAAGTCAGAAAAAAAACCTGCTTGAATTATCTGATTTTGCTGAGAACGTTGTTACAGAACGTTTGCAAACAATTTCCGGGGTAAGCTCAGCCGCTTCGTTTGGTAAACAATATGCCATGCGGCTTTGGATCGATCCGGCAAAACTGGCATCCTTTAAGTTAACGATCCAGGATATCAGGGCGGCCCTTGACCGGGAAAATATTGAATTGCCTGGTGGGAAAATAAGAGGGGATAAAACACAGCTGATTGTTAATACCTATGGGAAACTTACATCAGAAGTTGAATTTAATGATCTTATTATACGGGAAACTGAGGGCCGGATCATTCGCTTCAGAGATTTAGGAACGGCAATTCTTTCTTCAGATAATGATGAATTTGCTTCAAGAGTCAATAATGTTCCTTCTGTTGGTGTAAGGATTGTTGCACAGCCCGGGAGCAACCAAATTCAAATTGCTGATGAAGTTTATAAAAGATTAGAAGATATCAAAGCCGACATGCCAAAGGATATATCGATGATGGTTGGATATGATCGTTCTGGATTTGTCCGCAAAGCGGTAACTGAAGTAAAAGAAACTCTGCTTATAGCCATTGTATTAGTTGTACTTATCATTTTCCTTTTCTTCCGGGAATGGTCACTCGCCTTACGCCCGTTAATCGATATACCTGTCTCACTAATAGGCGCTTTCTTTATTATGTACCTGGCTGGTTTCTCCATAAACGTACTCACCCTGCTGGCCGTGGTATTGGCCACCGGCCTGGTCGTGGATGATGGGATCGTAGTTACGGAAAACATTTTCAAGAAAATGGAGCAGGGGATGAATAAACACAAAGCGGCTATTGAGGGATCCCGGGAAATTTATTTTGCCGTTATTGCCACATCCATTACACTGGCCATTGTATTTCTTCCTATAATTTTTTTACAGGGCTTTGTTGGAAGATTATTCCGTGAATTTGGGATGGTGGTTGCCGGCGCTGTATTGATCTCCGCTTTTGTTTCTCTTTCCTTAACACCTGTTCTGAATATTTATCTTACCAAGAAGGACCCCACTAAACATTCCTGGTTTTACCGGGTTACGGAACCTTTTTTCAGCGGCATGGAAAATCTTTATCGTTGGTCGTTAAAAGGTTTTATGAAACTCCGTTGGGCCGCTTTTATCATCGTGTTAGCCTGCCTGGGAACTATTTATCTTATCGGAAAGAATATACCTTCGGAATTAGCACCGATGGAAGATCGTAATCGTGTTCGCGGAAGTATAACAGGGCCCGAAGGTTCAGATTTTGATTTTATAGATAAAGCGACTTATAATATCAATCAGCAACTTTTAGATTCAATCCCTGAACTTTCTTTTTCAATGACCTTTGCACCAGGAGGTTTTGGTGGTGGCAGTTCCAATACTGCTTTTATCAGCATGGGCTTAGATGACGCCAGCAAAAGAACCCGATCACAGGATCAGATTGCACAGCAGGCAACCCGGATCTTCCGCCGGTTTAACAATGTAAGAGCTTTTGCATTACAGGAACAAACCATTTCAGTTGGTATGGGCAGCAGGGGTTCTTTTCCGGTACAGTTCGTTTTGCAAAATCTGAATTTCAACAAACTGAAAGAAAAAGTACCGGTATTTTTAGAAGAGGTTTCGAAAAGTAAAGTGTTCCAGGGTTCTGATGTAAATCTAAAATTCAATCAACCTGAATTACAGATCACCATTGATCGCTTAAAAGCAAATGAACTGGGTGTTTCTGTTTTGGATGTTACCAATACCATTCAACTTTCTTTAAGTGGCCGCCGCTTTGGCTATTTCATCATGAATGGGAAACAGTATCCGGTTATTGGCCAGGTAGAACGTGAAGACCGGGATGAACCTCTTGATTTGAAATCGTTATATGTCCGGAATAACAGCGGAGAACTGATACAACTTGATAATATCGTCAATATGGCTGAAACGGCCAATCCCCCAACTATTTATCATTTCAACCGGTTTAAAAGTGCTACCATCTCAGCAGGATTGGCAAACGGAATGGCATTGGGTGATGGCATAAAAGAAATGCAACGTATAGCGGATAAAGTTTTAGATGAATCATTTAATACAGCACTCAGCGGTGCTTCGCTGGATTTTAAAGAAAGTTCCTCCAATACTTCTTTTGCATTTTTCCTGGCATTGATCTTAATCTTTTTGGTACTGGCGGCACAATTTGAGAGTTTTGTTGATCCTTTTATTATTATGATCACTGTACCGCTGGCCTTAGCTGGTGCCGTAATAAGTTTAAAATTATTCGGACAAACCCTGAACATTTTTTCGCAGATCGGTATCATCATGCTGATTGGGCTGGTAACGAAAAACGGTATCCTGATAGTAGAATTTGCCAACCAGAAAAGAAGAAGGGGTGAAATGAAAATTCCTGCAGCTATAGATGCCGCCGTTGCCAGGCTCAGGCCCATTCTAATGACAACATTGGCCACAACCCTGGGCGCCTTACCCATTGCCATGGCCATCGGCTCGGCCGGTAAGAGCCGTATTCCTTTGGGTATCGTCATAATCGGTGGAATGTTATTTGCCCTCATATTAACCTTGTACGTTGTTCCGGCCATGTATTCATTTCTTTCAACAAAAAAGAAAAAAAGTAAACCTGATGAAACTATTCAGACCGGATCAACTGTATTGGAAACAATAAATGAACCAATATAAATTTGCTTAACCCTTTATGAGAAATTTTTTATTACTGTTGGTTTTGTTCATCACATCTTCTTCCTCCGCTCAGCGCATGCTAAGCCTGGAAGAAGCGATTGCTACTGCTTTAAAACAGAATTATGCTATTCAGTTATCCAAAAATGATTCTGCCGTGGCTGCGCTTGATTACTCCTTTCGCAATGCTGCATTTCTACCAAGGGTCAATGGAAACCTGGGAACCAACTGGACCAATAATAATCAAAAACAGAAGTTTGCAGATGGTACTGAAAGAAAACTGAATGACATCCGTTCCAATAATTACTCGGCTGCCGTTCAGCTAAACTGGGTTTTATTTGATGGCCTTAAAATGTTTGCCACCCGGGATAAGGCCCAGGAATTTATTAAACTGGGCGGACTTGGTATCAAAAACCAGGTCATAAATACTATAGCTGCTGTCATAACGAATTATTATGCCATTGTCCGTCAGAAACAGCAACTAAAAGCTATTCAGGAACAACTATCACTCAGCCGGGAACGTGTTAAGCTGGCACAATATAAACTGGACATCGGTGTAGGTGCAAAACCGGATGTATTGCAAAGCAAGGTGGATCTTAATGCCCAAAATGCTTTGCAACTGAACCTGGAAACACAAACGGCACAATTGAAAGAACAATTGAACCAGGTGATGAACGTGGAGGCCAATACCAGTTATGAAGTAAGCGATACCATTCCCATTAATATGCGGGTGGCACTGGCAGATATTCAGCAAAATATTGAGAAAAATAATCCCCTGCTGCTGATCGCTGAAAAAAATATTGATATAGCCAGATTTACGTTGAAAGAGCGTAAGGCGGAGCGATTTCCCATTTTATCCCTTAACTCCTCTTACAACTATAGCCGGAATAATAATAAAGCCACGGTAAACCCCTTTCAGCCCTTGTACAGCAGAAACTTCGGACGAAATATTGGTTTTACCGTTTCCATTCCCGTACTCAATAACCTGAATACAAAACGGCTGATCAAACAGGCAGAAATTGATATTCAATATCAGCAACTGGTATATGACAATCAAAAATCGATCGTGAGCCTCAGTATCATCAATGCCTATAAAGATTATGAATTACAGAAAAGGGCGCTGGCCCTGGAAGAAGAAAATATTTTGCTGGCAAAAGAAAATGTAGATATCGTTTTCCAGGTGTATAAACTCAATTCCACTACGCTTATTCAACTTAAAGAGGCACAAAAGAGCCTGCAGGATGCCTACACCCGTTTGATTGATGCAAGGTATAATACCAAACTGGCCGAGACGGAGTTGTTACGGTTGAAAGGGGATTTGGTTAAATAGTGAACCCCTCCCGACCTCCCCTAAAGGGTCAGGCCACCAATACACAGCCCTCGCCTTTCGGAGAGACTAATTTTCATTTCAAAATTTCCTATATCCAAACTGTTCAATGCCGCCAGATTGCGTCTTTGCGAGAACCATTTTTTAGCCGTTCTTTGCCTTTCAAACTTTTCACATGAATCCTTTAGTTGGTATAATAATGGGCAGCGACAGTGACTTAAATGTCATGCAGGCTGCATCAGACATTCTCAAACAATTTGATATACCGCATGAAGTAACGGTAGTGTCAGCACACCGTACACCGCACCGCATGATTGAATATGCCACAACCGCCAAAGGAAGAGGTTTGAAAGTAATTATTGCGGGGGCAGGTGGTGCGGCACATTTACCCGGGATGGTGGCTTCCGTTACCGTACTGCCGGTTATTGGTGTACCCATTAAATCTTCCAATTCCATTGATGGATGGGACTCTGTTCTTTCTATATTACAAATGCCCAATGGTGTACCGGTTGGTACCGTTGCCCTGAACGCTTCGAAAAATGCCGGTATCCTGGCTGCGGAAATTCTGGGTACTGCTGATGAAGCTATCTCCCAAAAAGTTGCTGATTATAAAAACTCACTGCATTCGGAAGTCATTGAGAAAGTAGAGAAGATGAAGAAAGAAGGATGGGAGAATAAGTTTGATTAAATAAATACCATTTCAATTTTTTATTACCCGTGACTTATTAGCCGTCACATCCGGTCGTATTTTCATCTCTTAAAGAAAAGAAGTAACTTTAAAAGTATTAAACAGGGAAACCAGGTTTTCGGATGTTTATAATTTTTCAATCTTAACTTATGAGACACTTATTAAGCCGGAGTATTCTTTTATGTGTTTTATTGGCCGGATTTAAAGCTTCCGGGCAATCCCCGCTTAAAGCCAGAGACACTACTATTTCCGGACCACAAACCTTTGCCATCGTTGTGGGTATTTCGAAATACCAATATATCCGTCCCCTAACCTATGCCGATAAAGATGCCGAACTATTCCGGGATTATTTAAAATCTCCCGGTGGCGGCAGTGTTAAAGATGAAAATATTTTTTGTTTGCTGAATGACCAGGCCAACAATTCCAATTTCTGGGGCAAGGGCTTTCAATGGCTAAAAGCTAAAAAACTTCAAAAAGGCGACCGGTTGTTTATTTATCTCGCCGGTCATGGCGATGCCATTGACGAAGACCAGTTTTTCTTCCTGGGATATGACTGCAAACCAGAGGGTGATAAAAATAATTATTTGGTTAGCGGTGCTATTCAACTGTTTAATTTAAAAAAGAAGATAGCCAATGAAACTACCAAAGGGGTAGAGGTTTATTTCATTATGGATGCCTGTCGATCCAATGAACTACCTGGTGGAACAGCGGGGCAGAATTTCCTGAATACTGCTATTTCAGAAAAAAAAGTGGGTGAAATTATTATGCTGGCAACGGGTGCCGGCCAGGAATCCTTAGAGGATGTATCTATTGGTAATGGGCATGGCCTGTTTACCTATTACCTGGTGGATGGATTAACCGGTTCGGCTGATTCTATCGGTTCACCAGATAACAAAATAACCTACCAGGAAATAAAAACCTATGTCGATAAAAATGTGCCTTCTGTCGCACAACTGCGTTTCAAACGTAGACAGGACCCCTATTTCTGCTGTAATGAGAATACGGAGAAAGTGATCAGCAATGTCAATACAACTTATCTGAAAAAATGGCTGGAAACAAAAAAACAACAGAATCGCGGCGGAGGTAATTCTTTTTACGGAACCCCCGAAAAACCGGTGCGATTTCTTACGGCTGATACGGCATTGATTGAAACCTACAACCGTTTTTATAAAGCCGTGAAATCAAATAACCTCACCGGCAGATCCTCCGCAGAAGAATATTACCAGCAACTGACTAAAAAATATCCCGGAAATCCTTATACCCTGGATGCCAAATCAACGCTGGCAGTGGAATATATTAATGTGGCACAACGGAAAGTAGACCGGTATCTCGGCTGCGGTGATGAAGGCAGTTCAAAAGAAAAACAGGAGAATTATGAAGCAGCACTCAACCTGGAGAAAGCCATTAACACGGTGCGGGAAGATGATGCAGATTTTGCCAATTCGCTTTATAACAGGATGTACTTATTAAAAGCCAGTGGAGATTTTGGGAAAGATGGAAAGAACGGTGATATATCACTTGCATTTCAGCATGCCTATGCTGCACATGCCATTGATCCGAATGGGGCTTATATACAAAATAAATTGGCCCAACTGCATTTGGAAAACAACAGAAAAGACAGTGCCCTTTTTTATGCGGAAAAAGCTACTAAAACAGCACCGAAATGGGCTTGTGCTTTCACAACCCTGGCATTGGTTCAAAAGGCGATTGGTGATTCTAAAAAACAAGATGATGGAAAGAATAAAACTAAAAACCCAATAAGAAAAAGCAGTTTTGGATATACAATTGGTGGAGGTCTTAATCAATCAAACCCAACCTATTCAGGAAATGTCAATTCGGGCTTTATTGGAGTTAATGCAAATACGGCCCCCACATTTGATCTCGGCTTTATTTACCAGGTAAACCTTGGCAGTACAATAAGTATACGACCGGCTGCCACTGTCAGCTTTGAAAATACAGATATAGATTTTGAAAGAAGAGCTGTTACCGGCGGCCCAATAATAACTGAAACAGTAGCAGTAAAAGGCACAGCTGTAAATATTGCGCTGCCCCTTATCATCAGACTTTCTTCTAAAAATAGTGCCCCGTATATTGCATTAGGTCCTTCCTTCAGTTATCTTATCAGCCAAAACAGTACGTCCAATGAATTATTGCCCGTGAAGAAATCGCTCGTTTTTGGCAATGGAGGATTGGGAGTTGATATCAACCTTCTTAAATCAGGAATTATTATTTCGCCGGAATTAAAATACGCGGTGGGTTTTTCCGATATAAAAGATGGCGCAGCAACAACGACTTATGCAACGGCGCTTTCATCATTAAAGAAAAATGCGTTTACGCTGAGTGTTTATTTGAGGAAGAGATAGAAAATCATTGTTCCAACAGTACTGCAAATTCCTGTTCCAGACTTAATGAGTGGGTATAGAGTTGTTTGATAAAGGCAACTCCCCACTTCGCATAATAATAAGAAAAGTTTTCCATTCGTTCCTGCAGGCCACCAACAGGAAATAAATATTCTTTAATTGAATGTATCTGCCGCTGCTGATCGGCATATTTTCTTTTCTCAGCCCGGAGCATTTTCTTTTCCAATTCATGCAGGCGACGAAGCGTATCAATCTTCAAGGCTACAACATGTTTTTCCAACGTATGGTCAATGGCAGCGGCCTGAGTTTTAAAGACATCGTACAACTGCTTTAATTCATTCAATGACCCGTTTAGTTTTGTTTTATTACTGCTTTCCTTTTCCACCAGCCTCTTCAGCAATTCCTGCTCGGACAGAAAGAAATCTTCTGTTGTAAAACCAAGTTTAACTATTTTCTCCTGCCACTTCTTTTCAACAAGTAAAAAAGAGTTGCGCAACACCAAAACCGGGAAAGGAACTTTATAGTTTTCAAACAGGCTCCTGTACTGCAGCCAGTAAGCCGTTTCTCCCCCACCCCCGATAAAGGCGATGCTGGGCAAAATGGTCTCCTGGTATAAACCACGAAGAATGACGTTTGGACTAAACCGTTCTGGGTAATTACGCAACTCGTCCTTTAATTCATCTTCAGACATGTCAAGACCTGTAACTTGTGCCTTGTACCTTGTACCTTGCTTTACTATCCGCTCCCTCTTATCATCTTTCAAATAAAATAAATTAATCTCCCTGGGATGTGCCTGTACTTTATACCCGGCAGCCTGTAAGTCCTTATCGGCCTTTCCTACAATACCCGAAGCGGCCTGATGCAGCAGGTCATCTTCAAAAAGTTTTATCATCTGCCTTTTCAGTGCAGCATTGTCAGGCAGCAAAACAACAAGACCATATTCTGCAAAAAGACTATTTACAAACCTGAAAGTGGCCTCCTTAACCGTTGTCCCTTCTTTATAATATTCCTTAAGCAGGTTAATAATCTCATTTCCATTTGGCAAAACCGATAACTGACCTTCTATTAATCCGATCAGCTTAACAAGTCCTTTATCCACTTTCATCCTTCCTACGGCACCGGTTTGTTTTGTTTCCCAAACTAATTTTTCCCCACTGAGATAAATATGATTCAGTTCATCCAAATCGGCATCTTCCGAACCGATATAAAATACCGGAACAAAATTTTGGTTTGGCAAGGATTCCTTTAACTGGTCAGCCAGCTTAATGACATGAACAATCTTGTAAATAAAATACAAGGGACCGGTAAAAATATTATTCTGATGGGCCGTGGTGATGGTAAACGTTTCCTTTGATAAAAGCGATTCAATATGTTTCTTTACTTTTTCACTTGTTTCAACCCCTTCATACTGTTTCTTCAATTCCTGAACCAATACGTCTCTATTTGTGGCAAACTGTTTTCTGGCTTCAATGGATTTTTTAATACCCTGTAAAGTGGGGGGATGAGCAAAGAATGGTTGTAATGCCGCTGCCTGATCAATATAATCCAGTGCAATCCTGGAGAAAGCTCCGGTTTGTCTGTAAGGCAAGCGGGTAGATGTACAGTCCATAATCGGTTGTAAAAGTAAGGAGTCTGAACCATACCTGCCCGCCATCAATAATTTTTTAACTATGTGGTCAGGCGGGGATTATAACGATTCAAATAATGAAAATGGCCTGTGAGCAAATTTTAAGAAAATCTTTCAGGATTGAAAGCAGTCAACTCAATTACTGGCTTTTCCCCGCCGATTATTTCTTTGATCAATTGCCCGGTTCCCGCAGCGGCACTCACTCCCAGCATCGCATGGCCACCGGCATAAACCAGGTTACTGAATTTAGTGTGTCTTCCGATATAGGGCATCCCATCCGGGGAAACAGGGCGATAACCAAACCAGGCTCTTTTCAAATCCGGTTCAGGCAAATCCATTGTTGGATAATACTTTTTAAATGCATTATAGATAGCCAGAACTCTTTTTGGTAAAATGTTATCGCTATGACCACTCAATTCCATGGTGCCGCCAATACGTAACCATTTATTAATAGGTGTTGTAGCCGTTCTGTCATCCACAAGGATAGACGGATATTGTAAATTATTTTCCAGATCATTATACATCACACTATAGCCCTTACCGGGTTGCATCAGCATTTTTATTCCCAGCATTTTGGAAATACTACCTAACCAGGAACCGTTGGCAATAACCAATTCATCGCAGTTTATTTTTCCCTGGTTGGTATTGACGGCTGTTATTTTCCCGTTATTTCTTTCGAACCCGGTTACTTCGGTTTTCAGCCAGAATTTTACCCGATAGCTATCGGGTTTATTTTTTTGCAGGTGATTGAATAATGATTGCATAAATTTAGCTGGATTGAGGTGGCAATCATCTGTGTATAAAATACCACCGGCCACATTTACTTCTACCTGCGTTTCGTATTCCTGCACCTGTTGGCTGGTGCACTGGATCGTTTTCAGCCCGTAAGCATTAGCCTGATCGGCCAGGTGTTTTTCATGATCACCGGTTTTATCGCTTTTATAAAGCATCCAGCATCCTTTCTCCATCATATCAAATGAATCCGGTAATTCCTTTTTTAATTCATTCATTCCGTGACGGCTCAGTTGCAGCAGGTTGTTCAAATGCGGGGCGCTTTGCTCCACGTTTGCCGCATTGGCCTTTTTCCAGAAGGCCAGGCCCCAACGCAGTAAATCCAGGTTTAGTCTTGGTTTGATATAAAAGGGAGAAGACGAACTCATCATCCATTTCAATCCCTGGGAGATAATACCCGGTGTAGCCAGCGGAATAAAATGCGAAGGTGAAATATATCCCATATTTCCAAAGGAGCAACCGTCTGTCATATCGTTTCGTTCAATCACAGTCACTTCATGTCCTGCCTGCTGCAAATAGTAAGCGCTGCATAAACCAATTACACCCCCGCCAATGATAGTTACTTTCATTTTCTGATAAACAATTTTTTTATAATTCAATTATCATTCCTTCTTCAGCAATACCAAATCCCGCTGCTTTTACTTTATTTTTTTCGGCTGATTCTTTTTTTAGCAATGGATTCGTGTGGTTGAAATGTATAAACCTGATCTTTGATTTCTCTGCGGGATATAATGCAGAAAATAGCTGCATACTTTCTTCTACAAACGGATGCGGTACTTCCCGCATATCCCGGCCCGGCAATTCGCCATTTTTATAAAATGTCCCGTCGAGCAAGGCCACATCCACTTTACCAATCTCCTCAATGATAGGCTTATTCCATTTTTCCCATTTATCAATATCGGGAATGAATAATATTTTTTTCTGGTCGCTTTCAATAACAAAGCCAACTGTTTCAGAAAATTCATCCCGGTGCGGCACCCTAACCGGCGTAATTTTTAATGAGTTGTTTACATTAACAATACTATCTGCCCGTAATGAATGAAGCTGAATGTTATTTAATGAAACCAATTGGCTCCAGGGCCCGTTATGCTTCAGGAATGAATCCAGCCGGGGCATGGTCCAAACGGGAATATCCTTTGCTCCCAGGGCCTCACGACCTAATTGCATCAGTCCACTATAGTGACCTATATGCGCATGAGTGAGAAATATCCCATCAGGCGAATAATCGTCTTTAACCGTAAGGTAAGATTGAACCCTCTTTAGCTGGTATGTGATATCCGGTGTTGCTTCAAATAACCAATACTGGTTAGCTTTCCGGTCAACTAAAGCAAGGCAGGTGATATGTTTTTTTTCTTCTTTGCCCTGCCAAAAAGTATTACAACATTCTTTAGTACAACCAATCTGCGGATAACCTGCATCCTGTGCCACACCGAGTATTACCAGGAACCTGTCGGGTAAATTTTTCTTTTGTTCTGCGACAGATGTGTTGTCTTTTGAACGGCAACTTTCACCCAGCATCCATGAACAAGCAACCACGAAGAGTAAAATGTTTTTCAAAATATGCTGAATTAAATAACCTGGAATCCATATGCATAAGGATCATCTTCGGGATCGATCCAGATCGTATTGTATCCATAAATCTTAGCCCATCCTTCCACTGAAGGACGGATAGCTGGTTTTCCAGCCAGGGATAATTCCTCTTCAATCCTGCCAATGAATTTACTCCCGATAATACTTTCATGAATAAATTCATCCCCTTTTTTCAATTTCCCTTTTGCATACCATTGTGCCATTCTTGCTGAGGTTCCGGTGCCACAAGGCGAACGGTCAATGGCTTTATCTCCATAAAAAACCGCATTTCTGGCGGTAGAGGTCGTATCGAGTACGGCCCCGGTCCATAATATATGCGAGCATCCTTTTATGGTTTCATCTTCTGGATGAACAAATTCATATTTGGCATTAATATTCTTTCGTAGATCCCGGGCCCAGGCAATTAATTTATCCGCGGAATAAAATTCCAGTCCTTTGAAATTCTTCTGTACATCCACGATGGCATAAAAATTTCCGCCATATGAAACATCCAAAACCAATTCACCCAACTCCGGGCACACAGCAGTCAAATTAGCTGAATACAGGAACGAAGGAACATTGGTCAATCGCACCGTTTTCACTTTTTCTCCTTCATTTACATAATGAATAATAATAAGTCCCGCCGGAGTTTCCATTCGGACAATGCCGGGAGTTATTGGATGAATCAGGCCTTCTTCGATAGCAATCGTTATGGTACCAATAGTTCCATGTCCGCACATGGGCAGACAACCGCTGGTTTCAATAAATAAAACGGCTATATCATTTTCCGGGTCATGCGGTGGATAAAGAATACTTCCACTCATCATATCATGCCCCCTGGGTTCAAACATCAGCCCGGTTCTGATCCAATCAAATTCTTTAAGAAAATGCTGACGCTTTTCACTCATAGTTTTTCCCTGCAAAACCGGCCCCCCATCTTTTACCAGCCGTACGGGATTCCCACAGGTATGCGCATCAATACATGTAAATGTATGTTTCATACAGTTTTACCGGAATTTTGAAATATCGTCGATAACATATACGCCTCTTCCATAAGTTGCAATCACTAATTTTCTATCTCTTGGATGAATAAACATATCATCTACTGCTACAGAAGCCGGCATATTGCCATTTAAGGGAGTCCATTTTTTGCCCAGGTCCTTACTCATATATATACCCATATCCGTTCCGCAAAAAAGCAATAACCCCACTTGTCCATCATCACCCTCAATAATTACATTAGCCGGTGAAGCGGGGAGATTCCCGGAAATCAGCTTCCAGTCTGTCCCATAATTTTCAGAAATGTACAGATAAGGCGTGTGATTATCCTGTCGCCGGTCGTTCAGAGCGAGGTAAACCCTTCCCGGGAAGAATATCGACAGACTTATTTTTGCAACGTGTTTATTTAACGGCAAACCCCGGGTGATTTCTTTCCAGTTTCCTCCGTCATTCATCGTCAGCCATATCCGACCATCATCCGTACCGGCATAAATGATTCCCGGCTGATCTCCCTCAGCAATTGCTGTTATAGCCTGGTGATAGATCAGGTATGGATACACGCCCATTTTTGATTTATCATTATAGGAAAGATCATGACTGATCATCTTCCAGTTTTCACCGCCATCTGTTGATTTATATAAATGCTGGAGACCATGATAGATCACGTTATGATCAAACTTCGACATCAGCGTACCCGCCAGCCATTCTCCCCGTAAAGAATCAATAGCACCGACAGAAAACATTTTTATCCGTTTACTCCGGGTGCTATCCGGTTTACTCATATCGCTTTTCATCAACCTTCCATAGTACGTGCTGGAAAAAACAATATTGGGATTTCTCGGGTCAACCTGTATCTGCGTGCCCTCCCCGCCGGGTGCATAGTCCCAGCTGCGAAAAGCAGAATCCTGTGGTTGTCCAAACGTATTTAAGATATTACCGCTGAAAGTACCTTCATCCTGTATCGAGCCAAAAACATTGAAGGGTGTTTTCATATCATAGGTAACTGTATAAAACTGCGTAGTTGGTATTTTATCAAAAAAATTATTCCATATTTTGCCGCCATCCATAGTTGTGCTTACACCCCCATCGTTTCCTAAAATTATCCTGTCGGGATGTTCTTCGTCAATCCAAAAGGCATGATTATCCCCATGGATATCCTCGCTTGTTTTATCAGAAGGACGGAATTTCTCCCAGGTTTTTCCGCCATCTTCCGATTTACCCATGGAAACACCGAGAACATAGACTTTATTTTCATTTTTGGGGTCAACTCTAACCTGGCCGAATACCCAACCATAAGTACCTGAAAATGGTTTGAAGAAATCATGGATCTCTCCCATCTTTTCCCATGTTTCCCCTTTATTAGCACTCCGGTAAACAGCTCCACCAATAACTACTTTCTGCACCTGGCGTTCATAACTATCGGTTTCACCAGGTTTGGGTTCTCTTTTTTTAGTATGATCATCTACAAATGCATAGAGCACATTTGGATTTGAATGAGAGATGGCCAGTCCGATCCGGCCCGTAAGTTTTGTATCGGGCATTCCTTTATCAATAATTTTCCAGGTCTTTCCTCCATTCGTTGTTTTATAAATATGGTCGCCATTTTCCGGAACCGGGTCACTCCAGCGGCGACGGATGCGGTTCCACATAGAAGCATAAAGCGTATTCGGATCAGCAGGATCCATTACCAGGTCAATACACCCGCTTTTCTCATTTTCAGTTAAAATATTTTTCCAGGTCTTTCCGCCATCCATTGTCAGGTAAACACCCCGGTCTTTATTATAGGACCATTCATTGCCACTGGCGGCCACATAAACTATGTTTGGATTTTTGGGATGAACAACCACCCGGCTAATCGTGCCGGTATTTTCCAGGCCAATATGCCGGAAACTTTTTCCGGCATCTAAGGACTTATACATTCCCACACCCGGAAGAGATGACCGGAAAATATTAGCTTCCCCGGTACCCACATACAAAATATTATTATCCGAAGGAGCTAAAGCCATATTCCCAATTGAAAGGGTTGCTTCTTTATCAAACAAAGAGTTCCAGGTATTCCCTCCGTCTGTTGTTTTCCAGAGGCCACCGGTGGCAAAAGCAGCGTAGATAATATCCGCGTTACCAGTGACCCCCACCACATCCGTACATCGGCCACTTTTGTTATCTGGACCCACCAGCCGCCAGGAAAGGTCTTTGTAGGGTGACTGTTGCAGCATCTGCTGCTGCTTTTTAAAGGCTGCCAGTTTCTGTACACCGGTAGTAACCTGTGCTTTGGAAAACATGGGCAGAAGAACGACACTAATTCCTGAAATCAGGGCTAAAAATAAAACTGATTTTCGCATGAAATGGTTTTTGTAAATTCGTAAATTATGGAAACTTACGGAAAGATACTGCTCATTGCCATGCCAGCCTTTCTTGGGCTGGTTCTTTTTGAAAAATGGTGGGGCTGGCGGAAAGGAAAAGACACGGTCCGGAATATGGATATGATCAGCAGCCTGAGTAGTGGCGTTACAAACGTGACCAAAGACGTTATTGGTCTGTATTTTATTATCCTCTCCTACCCGTTCTTTCTCAAAAACATGGCCTTTATACATGTTCAATCAACCCTTCTTACCTATATCATTGCATTTTTTGCCCTCGACTTTGCCGGGTACTGGGTTCACCGCCTCCAGCATGTTGCCAATTTTTTCTGGAATGGCCATATCGTTCATCACAGCAGCGAAGAATATAACCTGGCCTGTGCCCTCAGGCAAAGTATATCATCCATTGTAAAAACTTTTGCCATTTTTCTTTTACCTGCCGCTTTATTGGGTGTGCCTGAAGAAGTAATTGCTGTGATTGCCCCATTGCATTTGTTTGCCCAGTTCTGGTATCATACCCAACATATCAATAAGATGGGATTCCTTGAAAAAATTATTGTCACACCCTCACATCACCGGGTACATCATGCCATCAATCCTCAGTACATTGACAAAAACTATGGGCAGATATTTATTTTCTGGGATAAATGGTTTGGCACTTACCAGGAAGAACTCCCTGATGTTCCCCCGGTTTACGGGATCACCCGGCCGGTGCGTACCTGGAACCCGATCAAAATAAATTTCCAGCATGTCTTGTTATTATTAAAAGATGCCTGGAGAACAAATAGCTGGAAAGATAAAATCGCTTTATGGTTTAAGCATACAGGTTACCGCCCCGCTGATGTAGCTGCAAAATATCCGGTTTATAAGATTGACGATGTATATCATTTTGAAAAATATACTACCCGTAGCTCCACCGCGCTTAATACCTGGTGCTGGATTCAGGTACTGATGATCCTTTTTTTGGTCAGTTATATGTTTGGGAATATTGCATTACTCAACAGCCTCGATAAATCCTATATTATCTGGTACGGTGGTTTTATCTTTTTGAGCGTGTATGCCCTTACGGATCTGATGGACAGGAATCAATCAGCGATCATTGGAGAAGTTTTCAGAAGCGGACTTGGACTTTATTTTTTATACCAACAGGGTGATTGGTTTGGTGCCAGTAGCTATGTTTCTTCTATTACGTATCTGTTGGGTTGTTATTTCTTAATCTCCGTTATGGTAACGGGATGGTTTGTTATGAAACACAAAAATGAAGACCGGAAATTAAGGCTTGTTCCCTGAAATTAGTGGATTGAGGAGATTACTGCATTCAATAACATTTACCACTTACAAAAAAATCGATGGATGATTTCGCCGGGTTCCGGTATTGTCCTAATCAAGCGGCAAAGTAATTTTATAAATAAGGTTTAATTATTTTGCTTTCTTAGATATTTTGTCAATACCACAATCGTCTGTCCTTCTATTTTCCCTTCTATCTGCCCCGTATTATCCGGCACCAAACGGATATTTCTAACCACTGTTCCTAATTTGGCGTTCAGTGTTGAGCCTTTTACATCCAATGATTTTGTAAGGATCACTGTATCGCCATTGTGCAACACCACACCATAACAATCTTTGTGCAGGTCAACAGCGCCATCACTCTCATGATCACCAGATGCTTTTGCCCAGGCAAGTCTTTCATCATCGAGGTACATCATTTCAAGATTTTCAGCAGCCCAACTTTCATTCCTGAGCCGGTTAAGCATGCGCCAGGCCATTACATGTACAGCAGGCACTTCATTCCACATACTGGTGGTGAGGCATTGCCAGTGCGTACTGTTTAATTCTTCTTTTTTTTCTATTTGTACAAGACACCTGGGACAAAGTAATACAGCATCTTCCATATTGCCCGTTGCTGGTGGAACTTCATATACTTTTAAATTACCTGTGGCCCCACATAATTCGCATTGATTACCGCTACGCTTCGCCAGCAATTCTTCCTGTTTCATTGATTCTTTTTAAATAATAGACTAATGACTCAAGACTCCCGACTCAATTCTCCATTCACCGTTCTCCAAATCCCCAATGGATTTTCGTTCTTCAATTCATCCGGCAAAAACTCATGACTCCAGTTTTGGAATGCTATGGGTCTTGCAAAACGTTTTATGGCATCGGCACCAACAGAACCAAATCTTGAATCGGTAGTTGCCGGGAAGGGTCCGCCGTGCTGCATACTCAGGCAAACCTCCACTCCTGTTGGAACACTGTTCAAAATAATTCGTCCGCAGATATTCTTAACAGCTTCTACTAATTTATCGTGAATACGAATATCGTTTTCTGAAGCCATCAGGGTAGCCGTGAGTTGCCCTTCAAGGTTATTGGCTACCTGAAGCATTTCTTTCATATCCTTACAACGGATGATCAGAGAATAGGGCCCGAATACTTCCTGGTGCAGTAATGGATTCTGGAGAAATGTTTGACCGGTTGCTGTTGCAATGGTCGGGCTTCCCTGGCCTGCCTGTCCGGCAGGCAGGTTTAACGAAGGTTTTGTTTCACTGACTGCCACCGTATCCACTCCAGGTTGACGCAGGGCTTCATCTTTTTTCTTCCGGTAGTTTTTAAAAATGCCGGGATGCAACATCGTAGCGGGGGCAATTTTTTTGATTTCTTTTCCTAACACTTCCATGAACGCACTCAGGTCCGGGCCTTCCAACCCGATGATAAGACCGGGATTGGTACAAAATTGCCCTGCACCCAAGGTAATAGAACCCGCATACATCCGGGCGGTTTCGGCAGCCGAAGTTTTCATTTTCTCCGGCAATAAAAACACCGGGTTGATACTGCTCATTTCTGCAAAAACAGGGATGGGCACTTTGCGTTGATTGGCCCAGTCAAACAATTGTTTACCGCCAGTCAATGATCCTGTAAATCCAACTACTTTTGTAAATGGATGTTCTATTAATGCCTTACCCACATCATAGGAGGCACCATGCAGATGTGCAAAAATCCCTTCTGGCATTTCACAATCAACTGCTGCTTTTAATATAGCCTTACCAACCAACTCACTTGTGCCTGCATGAGCGGGATGTGCTTTTACAATGACGGGGCAACCGGCAGCAAATGCCGTGGCCGTATCACCACCCGCCGTGGAATAAGCAAAAGGGAAATTGGCAGCGCCGAAAACAACTACGGGTCCAAGTGGCACCAGCATTTTTCTGATATCCGGCTTCGGTGGTGCTTTATCTGGTATGGCTGTATCAATTCTTGCTTCCAGCCAATCGCCTTTTTCACAGGCATCAGCATAGCTGGTTAGTTGGAATATCGTTCTGGCCCTTTCATTCCTCAATCTTGCTTCCGGCAGGTTGGTTTCTTCACCAGCTATTTTTATTAATACATCGCCCAACGCTTCCATTTCCTTTGCAATGGCCCGCATAAAATTGGCCCTTTGTTTTAAAGAGTATTTCCGATATGCATGAAATGCTTTCCATGCCTGTTGCATTACAATTTCTATTTCTTCTGCTGTTGTGTCGTTGAACATTGAAAATTGAATATTGAATATTTATTATTGAATTTTGGGCCTTGTGGCAATACCGTCATTAATTACTTTTAAAACCCGCTCTCTTTCTTCCCCTTCTAAAACCAATCTCGGCGCCCGTACATATTCACTTCCGATACCAGCCTGCTTCTCTGCTAATTTTATATACTGAACTAATTTCGGATGAATGTCCAATTCGAGCAAAGGCATGAACCAGCGATAAATGCTGGTAGCTTCTGCAATTTTCCCGGCTTTTACCAATTTATAAATGGCGACTGTTTCTGCCGGGAAAGCACAAACCAATCCGGCTACCAAACCATCAGCGCCCAGGCAAAGTTCTTCCATCGCCAAGGTATCTACACCACAAAGAATTTTATACCGGGTACCGAAACGATTGATCAGTCTTGTTACATTGGTAACATCTCTTGTACTTTCTTTTATCGCCGTAATATTCTTACACACCTGTAAATCATCAAACATATCCAGTGTCACTTCAATCTTATAATCGACCGGGTTGTTATAGATCATTACGGGCAAATCCGTAGAATCAGCAATCGTTTTAAAATAGGTTACCGTTTCCCGGTGGTCGCTTTTGTAACGCATCGGTGGCAACAGCATCAATCCCTGTGCACCCCATGCTTTGGCAAGAGCAGCCTGCTTCACCGCTTCTTTGGTAGAACCTTCTGCAATATTGATAATGACCGGAACCTTACCGGCAACTTTCTCAATGGCAAATTTTACCAGTACTTCTTTTTCTGCTGTGGTTAATACACTGGCTTCACCCAAAGTTCCACCGAGTATGATGCCTTCTACACCGGCAGCTAACTGTGCCTGCAGGTTTTTATCAAATAAGGGCAGATCCAGTTCGTCGTCAGCATTAAATTTGGTTGTTAAAGCCGGAAAAACTCCTTTCCATTCAAAAGACATATTATTTTGTTTTAAATGCCGCTAAAGATAAGACATTCAAAATTTTGTCAGCCTTATTCAATTAGCTGAAATCAATGCTTACAAAAATAAAAAAATACCTGTGGCAGGTTACCTTTTCCCATTCCGGGTATTAAGGGATAACGAAAACCCCAATCCCTGGGGTTTAACAGCCTGCCATACGGGAATCTTTTCCACATATTTTATTCACTTGTAAACAAAACCAAATGGTACAAAAAACGTATTTTAAGACCAAAGATTATTGTAAAGTAAAATTCTCGTTCAAGGTAGATAATGCTGAAACGATTGAGATACTGGGGTTGAACAGTGACTGGGAAAATTCTGTTATCATGAGCCGGAAAAAAGACGGTAGTTTCAGTGCAGATGTAAACCTGGCCAAAGAATCAACGCACCAATTCAAATATTTAGTAAACGAAACAGAATGGATCAATGATCCCGAAGCCGATAGCCAGGAACCCAATGAATTCGGGGGGAAAAACAGTGTTATTTCCCTGTAAATAAGTTTTATTAATCAGCATATTCCCAAAGAGGCTGCCCCCAATGAGGCACCTCTTTTAGTTTTATTATAAATCCCGGCAAGACACGCTTATCATGCGTCTGACAAATTCAGGGGAATTTCTATATTTTGATCTTCTTCACAATTACCTGTTTATAAATTCTTCATACCCGCAGTTTTGGTTTCTTTAAATTGTGTAACTGAAAAATTAATAATCATGCGTATAGAGAATGATATCAAACTGGGTTTTAAAGATGTGATGATCCGACCCAAACGTTCTACCCTGAGTTCCCGGGCAGAAGTATCACTGGTAAGGAAATTTAAATTCTTACATGGTGGAAGCCATTGGGAAGGCATTCCGGTCATTGCAGCCAATATGGATACAGTGGGCACTATGGAAATGGCCAAAACGCTGGCTGCACATCAGCTATTCACCACTATTCATAAACATTATTCACCGGCACAATGGAAAAAATTTTTGAAGGCAACCGGAGAACACATTACAGAAAGTATTGCCATCAGTACCGGCACCAGCAATGCGGATGCTGAAAAGTTGGCAGTTATTCTGAAGGAAAATCCTTTGCTCCGGTTTATCTGTATTGATGTGGCCAATGGCTATTCCGAAAAATTTGTATCCTTTGTAAAATCTACCCGGAAAAAACATCCTGGTAAAGTTATTATGGCCGGCAATGTGGTTACGGGCGAAATGGTGGAAGAATTATTACTGGCCGGTGCGGATATTATTAAAGTGGGTATTGGTCCCGGTTCCGTATGCACCACCCGGGTGAAAACCGGTGTGGGTTACCCGCAATTGTCGGCAATTATTGAATGTGCTGATGCGGCACATGGTTTGGGCGGACAAATTATTTCGGACGGAGGTTGTAAAGTACCGGGAGATGTTGCCAAAGCATTTGGCGGGGGCGCTGATTTTGTTATGCTGGGAGGCATGCTGGCCGGGCATGAAGAAAGTGGTGGTGAACTGGTAGTAAAAGAAGATGGAACCCGGTTTAAACAATTTTATGGAATGAGTTCAGAAACGGCCATGCAAAAATATGCCAGCGGGGTTGCTGAATATCGTGCCTCTGAAGGCAAGACCATTCAAATTCCTTATCGTGGAAATGTATCGGAAACGGTTTTGGATATCCTGGGTGGTCTGCGCTCTACCTGTACCTATGTTGGTGCACAATCATTAAAGGAATTATCGAAGCGGACCACATTTATACGTGTGCAGGAGCAGCATAATGATTGGTTCGAGGAATGAGATAACTATTTAACTCAGCTTTCCAAACCTTTCACATACTCATAAATACTTTGTTGTGCCGCCAATGCAGGTTGACCATTGGCTGGAACCCGTTCATTGTTTAGTTGCGCATTTATCCATACAGCTTTTTTGTTATCACTCAACTGAAGTTGCAGTATATGACCGATTTGTGCTGAAAGTTTTGGATCATAAACAGGGAAACAAACTTCGATGCGGTTGTGCAGGTTCCGGTTCATCCAGTCGGCACTGCCCATATAATATTGCGGTTCGCCGTTATTATGAAATACAAAAACACGGGCATGCTCCAGATACCTGTCCACAATTCTTTGTACCGTAATATTTTCACTCTGTTTCTCCAGCCCCGGTGCAAGGCAACAGATACTGCGAACCAGTAATTGAACTTTCACCCCTGCTTCACTGGCTTCGTACAGACGGGTTATCATATCCCGTTCCTGCAGGTTGTTTAATTTGATGATGATCCCGGCAGGCCTTCCCTTCTTTGCATTTTTAATTTCACGGTCAATCAGTTTATTAAACCGCCGGATCATATTAAACTGTGAAACCAATAGATGCTGAAAAGGTATTTTCATATACTCAGCCGGTTGTTTGCGGCTTTGCAGGTAATCAAATAACCATTCGAGTTCAGTGCCAAACTCCTTATGGGATGTAAAGAAAACATGGTCGGTGTAAAAACGGCCGGTAGCTTCATTGAAATTACCGGTAGCCATAAAAGAATAGTTTTTTAATTCTTTGCCAGCCGCGCGGTCCGGCAGGTTTTCCACCCGTTTCACCAGAGCCACTTTAGCATGCACTTTCAATCCCGGTATGCTGTTAATGATTTTAATACCTGCCGCTTTCATTTTTTTACTCCACTTCAGGTTATTGGCTTCATCAAACCTGGCTTTCAATTCCACAAATACGGTGACTTTTTTTCCATTCTTCGCAGCGCTGATAAGGGCATTTACAATATGTGAATCGGCAGCCACCCGGTACAGGGTTACATAAATTTCTTTAACATATGGATCAATAGCGGCTTCATTAAAAAAACGAAGTATATAATTATAAGAGTGATACGGCAAATGAAGCAACCGTTCCTGTTCTGCGATCGTTTGAAAAATGGAACGATGCGTATTAAAACCCGGATGGGCAATGTAAGGCCAGGAGGGATTGGTTAATTTCCCTTTCAGGGGATTTGGCAGGCTGCTCAGATCTTTCAGGTTATGATAGCGGCCTCCTGCTGCCATTTCCTCGGGTTTTTGTGCAAAATATTTTTGGACAAACTCCTTCACATCTTCAGGCATTGATTTATCGAACAATAACCGGGTGGCATGCCCACCTTCTCTTTTCTCCAGCTGCCTTTCTATTTTTTCTGCCAGGTCACCTGTAAATTCATCCCCAATGCTCATCTCTGCATCACGGGTCAGTTTGATGCTGTAAGCGCCCAGAATATTGAAACCCGGAAATACTTCCTGCAGGTTCTCCCTGATTACATCATCCAGAAAAAGAATATGGTAATCATTATCTATTACCGACAATTCCAGGAAACGGGTCAGATGATCGGAAGGAATATTGAGCACCGCAATAATTTTTTTGCCGGGCTGATCGGCAGTTTCCATACTCACGATAAAATACAAGGCATTGTTCTCCAAAAAAACATCCGGTTGATTTTCATTTCGTAAAATAACCGGTTGTAAAAAAGATAATACTTTAGATAAAAAATATTCCCGGATGGTTTCCTCGTGTTCGGGGTGAATAGGTTCCCCATAATACAAACAGATATGTTCTTTTTTTAATGACGGAAGTATACCCTGGGTCAATACCCGGCCAAATTCTTCCAATTGATTATGAACCGTAGTTTGAACCTGCTGCACCAGGTCTTTGGGATATTCCTCTTCGATGGAAATTTTTTTTGATTCAATACTGGAAAATGCAAAAATAGAAGGCATCCGTACGCGGAAAAATTCATCGAGATTGGAAGAAAAGATAGACAGAAAAGAAATACGGCTGTACAGCGGAACTGATTCATCCGCTGCTTCCATCAGCACCCGGTGGTTAAAACTGAGCCAGCTAAGATCACGGTTCAGGAAAATGTACTTATTATCAGCCATGGAATAGGTTTATTTGGCCTAAGATAATGATTTTGCCCATTTTATCATTCCCGGTTAATACTTATTCAAAAAAATCATAAATTAATAAATCCTGCTTGTTTGATGGGCCGGGTGTTCAGTAAGCTTTTTTCCTTGGATAGTTAATCAGGGCATTCTTTTGCTCTCCCAATTTTTCAATACACTAACCTTTCTTACCCAGCCACCAAAAACAAGATAGATTATTGCATAGTTTAAAGCACAAAAAGTCTGAATTCTCCAAAAGATCATCAGTTTAATCTGACCTACATCAGTTTCTGTTGTGACAGATGTCAAATATTCTGTACCGCTACCTGTATAGCTTGCAGATACATCAAAATAATTATTCCCCAATAATAATCCTGGTAACCTTCCTGCGGCTTAAATTAATTTTTATGGCAACAACAATATCAACTCAACCGATCATCAATAAACCCCGCAAAGTAATGCGGAATGCTTTCATCATAACAGCTCTCATGATTGCGGGGGCTGTAATCACCGGATACAGCAACCTCGATGGTATGAATGGCGGTTATGCCCTTGTTGCACTTTTTATATTCTTTGCATTGAGCGCTTTTATCACAGCATTGGTTTATATACCCCGGGCCAAAGAATTTCACAAATTAATACAGCAGCTACATCCCCTGGCACACTGGACCTATACGCAACAGGAATGGGAGGCTTTTATTAAAGAAGACCTGAAGGAAACAATTTCGGTAAATAAAGCAACGCTACGTTTAGTTATCATTATATCAGTTTTTGTTTGCGGTTTTCTTCTCTTAATTTACCGGGACAATCTTTTTATCCTTATTATCGCAGGCATTATCCTGCTACTGACCCTTGTCGCTTTTATTGCACCGTTTGTCCGGAGAAATATATTAAAAAAGGGGATACATGAGGCCTTTATCGGCAATCAATCTGCTTATGTCGGCGGAACTTTTCAATCCTGGAATCAGCTGGGAGCCCGTCTCACTAACATAGATATATATACAGAAGCTGCTATACCGATAATGCACATAATATTTGAATATCCCACGCTGCGTGGAAATCAACAATCCATTTTCAGGATACCTGTCCCTGCAGGGAAATTAGAAGATGGGAAAAAAATTGCAGAGACCTTGCAAAAACAAGCGGGTCTTTAATAATGCCGGATACAGCTTTCTCGACCCTACATAAAAAGGGACGATGCAAATAACAGGAGCGCTACGGATTCCTTTTTATTTAGGCAAATATCCTTTCGAAAGCTTAGGCGGGGCGTTGTTGCAATAAGCTGTTGTCAGTGCGTCTTTTAACATGGCCCTTTTTATTTTACTCAATTCTATAAATGTTGATCCCTGCCGGCCCCATCCCCCCGGTACCGGGTAAATAATCACGGGATCATAATCACAGAAAACTGACTGGTCGGTCAGATTCAGTTTTACCATCAACCTGTTCTTTTCTTCATCCAGGGTGGCAAATATCTTCTTCTTTACCCGAAATGCTTTCAAATGAAAATGCGGATGCTCATCCGTTTCAGGAAAAGACAAAGCCAGTTTTCGTACTGTTTCATTGCTGACCATAAAAACAAAATTATCCGTAAATCTAATTTTAATATTGCTAATGACACCCTCCCGGTTAGAATATTGAAAAGACTGCATTTGGAAATTAGCCGGCTACTTCGCCTTCCAGGTCGTAATCGTAGGCTTTGGTGATTTTTACATGCACAAATTCACCGATGGGAAGTTTCTTGGTTGAATGAATGACTACTTCATTATCTACTTCCACTGAATCAAACTCGGTGCGACCCAGGTAACGACCCGCTTCTTTCTTATCAATAAGCACTTTATAAACTTTATTTACTTTCTCCTGGTTCAGTTCAAGAGAAATTTCCTGCTGAACTTCCATTATTTCCTGTGCCCTTCTTTCCTTTTCATCAGCCGGCACATCATCTGTTAAAGCAAAGCCGCTGGTGCCTTCCTCATGACTATAAGTAAAAATTCCAACCCTGTCAAAGCGTTGACGTTTTAAAAATTCTTTCAGTTCTTCCACATCATCGGTTGTCTCACCGGGAAAACCGGCAATCAGCGTGGTACGTAAACAAATACCCGGAACCTTTTCACGGATAGCTGCTGTTAATTCTTCCATCTCCTCTCTGGTTATCTGCCGCTTCATCGCATTCAACATATTATTGGCAGCGTGCTGCAGGGGCATATCGAGATAATTACAGATATTATCTCTTTCTCTTATCACATCCAGAATCTCCAGTGGAAATTTAGAAGGATAGGCATAATGTAACCGAATCCATTCCAAGCCCTTTATATCAGCCAGACGATGCAGCAGGTCAGGCAACATACGCTTTTTATAAATATCCAGACCGTAATATGTCAGCTCCTGCGCAATAAGCATTATTTCCTTCACCCCTTTTCGGACCAGGCTCTCAGCTTCTTTCACCAGTTCTTCAATCGGCCTGCTTACATGCTGTCCCCTCATCAGGGGAATGGCACAAAAAGCACAGGTCCGGTTGCACCCTTCGGAAATTTTCAGGTAGGCATAGTGCTGCGGGGTAGCCAATAGTCTTTCGCCTATTAATTCCGCTTTATAATCCGCTTCAAATTTTTTTAAGATAAGCGGTAGTTCCATCGTTCCGAAATAAGCATCTACTTCCGGTATTTCTGCTTCCAGGTTGCTTTTATAGCGTTCGCTTAAACAACCCGTCACATATACTTTATCAATCTTTCCTCTACGTTTCAGCTCCACCTGGTTAAGAATGGTATTAATACTTTCTTCTTTCGCCTTTTCAATAAAACCACAGGTATTCACTATTACAATATTGTGATCGGATTTTTTATTCTCATGCACTACATCAATCTCATTGGCCAGTAACTGCCCACTGAGCACTTCACTGTCCACCATGTTTTTACTGCACCCAAGGGTGATGATGTTGACTTTGTCTTTTTTGAGTGTCTTTGTCTTCATATTAATGGAACGCTGATGATCATGATGGTGATGATTTATTATGATCTGACTGCGCTAATCATAAAAATCATGAACATCTGCGTTCTGTTATTTCTCAATATTAAATAAGCTATCCACGAATTCATGCTTGTCAAAAACCAGCAGGTCCTCTATCTTCTCACCCACGCCAATAAACTTTACCGGAATTTTAAACTGATCAGCAATAGCTAATACCACACCCCCTTTTGCTGTGCCATCCAGTTTGGTGATGGCTAAGGCTGTAATTGTAGTTGTAGCCGTAAAATGTTTCGCCTGCTCAATGGCATTCTGACCGGTTGAGCCATCCAGCACCAGTAACACTTCATGTGGTGCATCCGGGATCGTTTTCTGGATCACCCTTTTGATCTTACCCAGTTCTTCCATCAGGTGGGTTTTATTATGCAATCGTCCGGCTGTGTCAATCAGGACAACATCACTATGTCTTGCAACGGCACTTTGCACTGTATCATAAGCCACAGCGGCAGGGTCACTGCCCATATCCTGTTTAACAATGGGCACACCGGCTCTTTCACTCCATATGGTCAATTGGTCAACTGCAGCAGCACGAAAAGTATCTGCAGCTCCCAACAAAACATCTTTTCCAGCATTTTTAAAATTATATGCCAGTTTCCCGATCGTGGTGGTTTTACCCACACCATTCACTCCTACCACCAGGATGATATAAGGTTTGGCCGGAAGCTCCGAATCGAAAGCATAACTGTTTGATTCCGGAGCATCTACAAGCAATGCCTCAATTTCCTGTTGTAGCATGGCATTAAGTTCATCTACATTCAGATATTTATCTTTCGCAACTCTTTGTTCTATCCGGTCAATGATCTTAACTGTGGTTTCGATCCCCACATCCGCACTTACCAGGGCTTCTTCCAGGTTATCCAGTACTTCTTCATCCACCGTGCTTTTTCCGGCAATGGCCTTGGTAATTTTAGCCAGGAAACCCGCCTTGGTTTTTTGTAACCCCTGGTCAAGGCTTTCCTTTTCTTTTTTGCCAAACAGTTTATTGAAAAATCCCATGCTCTTATTTTATTTCACACAAAGTCGCAAAAAAATACACTACTAGCGCCTTTGCGTCTTTGTGAGATAATATATTAAAACAACAAAAGCCACCCGTCTTTTCACGAATAGCTTTTTGAAAATTCTTACTTACGCAAAATTACTTCTGAGCTAAAAAATCTTTTATTTTTTCTTTGTGGACGATCTGCTCCTTGAAGGTGTAAGCACCGGTCTTAGGACTGCGTACAGCCTTGATCACTTTGGTCCAGTTCTTTGCTTCTGCGGCTGCTCTCGCATCTTTGGTTTTAATCGCCGTTTTTGCTGCTTTTGCCATGATTACTTGATTTCTTTATGAACAGTTACTTTTTTTAAGGATGGGGTTGAACTTTTTCAGTTCCATTCTTTCCGGGTTGTTCTTTTTGTTTTTTACCGTAATGTAACGGCTGGTACCCGGCTTACCGCTTGTTTTATGCTCCGTGCATTCGAGGATTACCTGTACACGACTACCTTTCTTTGCCATGATTATTATACTTTAATTCGGTTAGATTTTTTCTCCTTTAGCTCTCAGTTCTTTCACAACAGTGAGAAGACCTTTTTTGTTGATGGTACGGATAGCATCCGTTGATACTTTCAAGGTCACCCACTTATCCTCTTCGGCCAGGTAAAATCTTTTTTTCTGCAAATTGGGCAGAAAACGACGCTTGGTTTTGATATTGGAGTGAGAAACCTTATTTCCACCAACCGGAACTTTACCTGTTACCTGACATACTCTGGCCATGATTAATACTAAATTTTGGACGGCAAAGGTAAGGGAAAAATGAATAATTAAGAACCTATTATTTAAAAACTTGGCTCAATTGTCCCAGATTTACGCACAGACTGTGGAAAGCGGGATTTTCCTGAAATTCTAAGGCTAAAATAAAGAATTTAGAGGCATATGGCACTCCCCCGGCGTACATTATCATCACAACTCAACCTGATGCCTTGTTCGATGGTCATCTTTTGCTGAATGACTGTTTTCCAGTAGTTTCGCAACTCTATAAACTACAAATATTCAATATTAAATCCTTAATAAGCATGGCATACGATGTAGTAGTTCTAGGAAGCGGCCCCGGCGGTTATGTGGCAGCTATTCGTGCATCCCAGTTAGGTTTTAAAACGGCTATTATTGAAAAAGAAAGCCTGGGTGGTGTTTGCCTTAACTGGGGCTGCATTCCAACAAAAGCCTTACTGAAGAGTGCACAGGTTTTTGAAGATATTAAGCATGCCAACAGTTATGGTATTGAAGCTACCGGTAAACCCAATTTTGAAGCAGTCATCAAAAGAAGCCGGGGTGTTGCTGATAAGATGAGCAAGGGTGTTCAATTCCTCATGAAGAAAAATAAGATTGATGTGGTGATGGGCTTTGGTAAGCTGAAGGCTAAAGGACAGATAGAAGTAACTGCCAATGATGGCAGCAAGAAAATAGTAGAGGGGAAACATATCATCATCGCAACCGGTGGTCGCAGTCGCGAATTACCTGCATTAAAACAGGATGGTAAAAAAATAATTGGTTACCGAGAAGCCATGAATCTGCCTGTCCAACCCAAATCAATAATTGTGGTGGGTAGCGGAGCGATTGGTGTTGAGTTTGGTTATTTCTATAACAGCATGGGAACAAAAGTTACCATCGTGGAATTTTTGCCAAGAATTGTTCCGGTGGAAGATGAAGAAATATCCAAAGAACTGGAAAAGAATTTCAAGAAAAGTGGTATTGATATCCTGGTGAACAGTGAAGTCACTTCAGTTGATACATCCGGGAATGGTGTGAAAGCAACCGTAAAAACAGCCGACGGAGAAAAAATAATAGAAGCAGATATTTTATTAAGTGCCGTAGGTGTTACGGCCAACCTGGAAGGCATAGGCCTCGAAGAATTAGGGATCAAAACAGATAAAGGCCGTATCCTGGTGGACAAATATGGTCAAACAAATATTCCGGGTTTTTATGCCATTGGTGATTGTGCTCCCGGGCAGGCATTAGCGCATGTTGCCAGTAAAGAAGCGATCATAACCATAGAAAATATTGGCTATAACGAGAAAAAATATAATCACCAACCCGAAGCAATCGACTATAACAATGTACCGGGTTGTACTTATTGTTATCCGGAAATAGCCTCCGTTGGTTACACAGAAAAGCAGGCTAAAGAAGCCGGTTTTGATGTGAAAGTGGGTAAGTTCCCGCTGAGTGCAAGTGGTAAAGCATCTGCTGCAGGACATACCGAAGGTTTTGTAAAAGTGGTGTTTGATGCGAAGTACGGAGAATGGCTGGGAACACACATGATTGGTTATAACGTAACTGAAATTATTATTGAAACTGTGTTAGGCAGAAAATTGGAAACCACCTATCATGAGGTGCTGAACAGTATACATCCCCACCCGACTATCAGCGAAAGTGTGAAAGATGCGATCGAAGTGGCGTATGGAGAGGCAATACATTTATAAGAGACCCGTGATGTAAAGGCGGTAGATTAAAATAATTGGGAAGGATTATCGGGAAACTGGTAATCCTTTTTTGTGCCAGTATATTAAATAAAAAAAGGGCCACTTTTCAGTGACCCCTTGCTTGCCGTTAGTATACATTTGGTTGCGACACTTATAACTTAATAAACTTCTGCTTCATAGACTCCCCATCATCCTTTTTCGCTGCAAGGAAGTATAAACCTGGTTTCAATTTACTGATGTCAATACGTTGAATTTTCGATGTAATCGCCACATTCATAACAGATTGTCCATTCAAATTGGTGATAAAAATTGTTTTCCCCACCCACCTGATATCATACGAAAGATCGATTTGCAACTCTGAGATTGCCGGATTTGGGAATAATCGGGGTTGAAGCCATTTGGGATCATCTTCGGGTAATGGCGATTCAAATATCATGGGAGCATTTAATCCTTTTGAAGTAAGAAGCGGATTTCTAACAGCACCCTTTTCAAACAAAGCCCTCATCCGGGCTTTTTGTCCCAGGGTAAATAAATTCATACAGGCATCGCTTGTAAAATCCATATAGTTCATATACATATCCCCATTCTGACCATTATTACAGGAGATTTGAATGCCGGAAGGGCATTCAATATTATACCAGGCCTGCCTGGGAGTATCTGCCACGCCGTCATCCCCGCAATCTGTATCACCCCATAAATGTTTTAGTCCAAGCCAGTGACCCACTTCATGTACAGCCGTCTTACCCATATTATATCCGGAACCGGAATTATTGGTGCCGAAAGCAGAAAATCCTATTACCACCCCGTCTTTATTTTCTGCTCCTCCCATCATACTGGAGTAACCCGCCACCTGTTCAAGATTACATACCCAAATATTCAGGTAACTCTTCGGGTCCCAGGCATCATCACCCATTTCAGCGGAAAATTTCATTTTATCATTGGATTCCCATCGCTGAATAGGCGTGTATTTGCGGGTAATACCCGACGTGTATCTTTTGCGGGGATCTGAATTTGCCAGTTGAAATTCTATTTCACAATCTGCTGCGACTGGTTTAAACCTGGAAGGTGTGTTACTGCTGTCTGCATGCTGGCGACGAAAACATTTATTCAATGCGTTGATCTGGCTTTGAACCTGTGCATCACTTATTTTTTCATCTGGGAGATGGTACAGGATGTGTACCAACCACCGGTATTTTAATAATATTACTTCCCGTTCTTGCGGCAATGTTATTTTGCGAAGAAAGAATAGACTGCCGGGTAAATGATTCTATGGAATTCATTCTTGCTGCCGCTGAAGGGTCATTCCTGAGTTCTGTTTGCTGGTAAGAAAAACTAAGGCAGTTTCTTTGTGCCCCCAGTTGAGTGGTCAACACAATCCCAAAAAGCGTAAGCAATAATCCCGTCTTCATAATTTCCAGGTGATAGGTGAGTTACGGCATAGCAACAGTATTACTGCTATGAGTTTATCAAATGGAACTGGAACTTATTGAGGAGTATTGGGGGATTAAAAAGGAAATTCAGGGATATGATTTCAGCAATGAAATTCTTTCAGGGATTAAGGTATCTCAAATATAATACAATTAATGATCTTTGCAATAGGTATTTCATCGTAGTTTTCCGATAACGGCTAAGCCTTTTAAAAGCTTTAACAGGCAGAAAGCATACCAGCACTTATTTTTGTGTGAACCAATTATTGAAAATGAAAAAAATCCTTTTTATTGCTTTTGTCGCCGGATTTGTTGGGTGCAAAAACAAAGACTCCGAAAACCCGGATGATCCGAATACCCATGCCCCGAAAAGTATGAGTTATTCTATAATAGCCACCTTCCCCCATGATACATCTTCTTATACACAGGGAATACTTATTTATAATGGTGCCATTTATGAAGGAACCGGCAACTATGGTTTTTCGAAGCTGAAAAAAGTTGATCTCAAAACGGGAAAGGCAGAAAAAGAGATTTTGCTGGATAAAAAGTATTTTGGAGAAGGGATCACCATCCTGAATGATACCCTATACCAGCTCACCTGGAAAGAAAAAACGGTGTTGGTTTATACCCTGAAAGATTTTAAGAAAGTAAAAGAGTTTAGCATCAATACAGAAGGCTGGGGTCTTACCACGGATGGAAAACAATTGATCGCCAGCGACGGAAGCAGCACCATTTATTATTATGACCCCGCCACATTTAAATTGCTGAAAACACAGGATATTACTGAAAGCGGCAGCCTTTCTTTTAACCTGAATGAACTGGAATTTATAGATGGCTTCATTTATGCCAATCAATACCAGGCCCCGTATATCTTTAAAATTGATCCGGCAACCGGGCAGATCGTAGCTAAAGCGGATCTTACCAATATCTGGGAGCGGATAAAAGCGATTGATCATGATGCCGATGTTCCCAATGGCATTGCTTATGATACTGCAACAAAGAAAATTTATATCACCGGGAAATTATGGCCGGAGTTGTACGAAATTCAATTTGGTCAATAGTTATTTGCCAATAATATAGATTACCGAACTGCATCGTTGCACATCACCCAGGGCAATAAGGTTGGAACGCATGCCATTAAGGGCAGCGGTAAAAAAATGGGTCTTCCCCTTTTTATATTTGCTGCTGAGCAGGGAAATGTAAAAGCTATCATACCACATAGGTAGGTGCTGCAGTAACTTCAATCCGTTCTTTTCCATCAGTACCGCCATAGATCGTGGAGAGAAATGATACAAATGCCGGGGGACATCATAGGCTGCCCAAAACTCCTGGTAAATAGCCGCATCTTTTGATGTGTAATTGGGAACGGCAATAAATAGCTTTCCCTCCTTTTTCAAAAGACTCTTAATTTGCTGTACATAAGCTTGCAGTTCATGCACATGCTCCAATACATGCCAGAGCGTGATGGCATCATAACTATCCTTACGTGCCTGGAATAGCTGATCCATATCCGACAGTTCCACTTTATATAAATGTTTAGCCAATTGACGGGCATCCTTATCCGGCTCCAGTCCTGTGACCTGCCATCCCTGCTGTTTCATTTCATTTACAAAACCCCCGGTACCGCTTCCAATATCCAGCAATTGCCCTTTATGAATACCCGTTGATCTTATGATCAGCCGGGATTTTTTCCGAAGAGTCTTTTTCCGCACCCATTGGTACAAGCGGTTGATCAAACCCTTGGAAGTATTTGTATGGGATATATAATTTTCAGACTTATAATAAGGCGAAATAGAAGCTGCATCAGGAACATTTTGGGTAAAGCGAAGCGAACAGGCTGCACATTCGGCTATAGGAAAAGATTCACCCGTTGCCGTAAAATCTTTTGCAGAAACTACATTTTTTATATCCCCGGAACCACACACGGGGCAGTTAGTATAGTGAATAATTTGGTGCATATGCAGAAACCGTTTGAAACGAGACCCGCAAAGTAAATTGAAATTCAGGAATTACATAATGAAACTTACGGAATCAACTTATAGGAAACTGTTGCTTCCCCGGGAACTAATTTCATACCATTACCTGTTGAAGAAATATCCAAACCCATCTCTGAAAAATACCAGCCGATAAACATAACCGCCAACAAAGCCATTGCCAGTGCAGGAACCCACCAGTAAGACTTTGTCGCTCCGGGCTTATTTAGCATATCCGTCATTTCGGCCGAGGTCTTTTGATCCTCTCCCACCCGTACCATGTGTTCGGATTTCTCACGGATTACTTTTTCAGCGGTAACCGGGGTTTCCAAAACAGATTTTTCTTGGGGAATAAATTTAATATCTCCTGTCAGGCCCTGGTTTATCTCTCCTACCCCATTCCAATGGATGGTATCGCCGTTTGCCATCTGATTTTTGAGGTTGTATATAAAATCATTAAAGCGGATAATAGCTTCATGGTCAGTTATCCCAAGTGCATGGCCCAATCCCGTAAAAAAAAATCGGGGCCGTGGATTAACATGAGCCATTAAGGCGATGGAATAGGAAGGTGGAGCAATTTTTTTATTGGGAAAATCCATCACAGCCGGACTTCTTTCCAATAAAAAAGTGCCGATGCCCGGCACGGGTAATTCTTTATGCTGAAGGAGAAATTGAAACAATTCTTTGTACATCATCAGTTCTTTTGGTCGAACGAAAATACGATTCCGCCGGTAAAGTTGAACCCATACACCGGATATTGGTTCCAGCGCTGGTATTCTTTATTGAAGATGTTATTGAACTGCGTCCAGAGATTGATGTTTTTGGTGATCTTAAATTCAAGCCCGGCATTCAGATCTTTTGCGCCGGATAATTTACCAGTGCTGCCATCTTTTTTCATATACTTAGGACCCGTCCAGGCGAAAAGATCTCCTTTCAGCCATAAATCTTTTATGATCTGCAAACGCAATGATGTTTTTAGTTCCAGAGGCAGTAAACCCCATGGTTCAGCATTATCTTTTAATCCGGAGTACTGGTTATAGGTCAAACCGGTAATTAGAGAAAATTTTTCATGAATAGCAAAACCCAATTCGCCGCCAAAATTCACCACTTTTAACTGGCTTTCATTGACCACCCGGAATGACTTTCCGCCACCACCGGTAACCGTATCATTTACGAACAGGGGTTGGTTATTGAGTTTATTAAATCCAACTTTTGCAGCATAGCTGAAATGTTCACCCACCGATCCTTTAAAACCGGCAAATCTTTCTTCGATCCATGTATTTTTAAAGTTGGCTGGTAACCATAGCCAGGGGTTTTGTGATGCTAAATACTGGTAGGTTGTTTTCCGGACATAACCCGTCCAGCCCGCCTGGAAAGTAAATCGCTGATCATAGGTATTAATATCCACCAGGATATTCGGGAACATCTTAAATGTCCGGTTATCCCAGGAGGGTCGGATACCGGCCTGTGCATTGATCTTTGCTGTTTTATATAACACCGAAGGGGAAATATAATACATCGTATTGTTGATAGCAGATTTACCTGTGGGTGACATGCGGGTCAGATCAAATGTGACACCCAGGTTAACCGAGAATTCCTTTCCGATTGTTTTTTGTAAAGGAAGATTTAGTACCGTATTACTTTCAGAATTCTTCAGGTTGTCACTGAATATATCAATTTTCACTTCCGGCCAGTAGGTTAGTCCGAATGCTGTTTTATTCATATTGTGCATGGCAACCCTCCCGGCAATCGTTTGAAAATTCTGCTTCAATGAATCAGGAGCGAATGAAAGTGTTTGCGGCTCAAAGCCGTACTTGTAAGTTCGGTGCTGATTCATGCCCAGGCTGGCATCCCATTCCAGGTTATTACCCGATTTGAAGAAGCCGCTTAATTTTACATCTGTATTGGCGAATTTCTGAAATGCCCTTTTGCCATCTGAGCCAACATGTTTTGCATAAATATTCAGGCCGGCTGTTTTACCATCGCCAAAAGAAATACCGGCTTGCACAAAGGGCGTCCGCAAACTGCCAAAGCCAACTTTTACATAGCTGCTGTTATCAAATTTCCCGCCTGTATCAATATCCATTGCCAAAGGCTTCAGGGATCCGGGCTGGTAAGCAAACAATAAATTCTTATTAGGAATATCATATTCCAATTTTGCTTTGGTCGAATCGGCCGGGGGTGGTGTGGCATTGAAATTAATTTTTGCAGCTTCCCGTAATACAGGCTTAAAACTGGAAATAATATCAATGCCCCCTTTCTTTGTGGTATCTTTTTGAGCAAATGAAATCCCAAAAGAGAAAATTCCAATACCCAGGAAAAATAATTTATATAGTTGTTGCTTCTTCATGTAATCTTTTTATTTCGGGCCGGTAAAAGGCCTATTTCGTTTTCAGTTTATTCTGTATTTCGTTGTGCCCACAAAACCAAAAGGTGTTGCGGGATCAATTATTAACCTTTCCGGATCTGCCTTCTTCATCCGTAACAGTGCTCAGTTTTGCCTGCGCCTCTCCTTTCAATTCAGCATTGATCGTATTATCCACCACACTCTGAAAAGTAGCTTTGGCATTGAAATAATCTTTTTGTTTGAAATAAATATCGCCCAGCAGGATATATCCTTTGGTTACCCAATAATCATAGGACCCGGATTTATTGATAGTTTCAAATGCTGCTTTTTCAGACTCACTCAATTTATTAACGAGAAACCAGCAATGGGCTATTTCATATCTTGCTTCTGCGGCTAATTCTGCTTTATTAATTTGTACGACCAATTTAAAGTTGGCAATAGCCAAATCATATTGACCGCCAACCTGGTAAGATTTGGCAATAGTCATATTGGCCAGTGTCTTATCATCGGCACTGCTACCTTTGGCGGCAGTTAATTCCTTTGCGTTTTCGGCAGCCGCTGCCCATTCTTCCAGTTTATACTGGCAACGTAACAAGCCCCGCATAGCTTCCAGTTTGTTTTCCTGGCTGGCAGTAATTTGTTTTAGTTGTGCATAATACTTCTCTGCCTGACCATAATTTTTAAGTTCAAAGAAATAAATCCGGGCGGCGGTAAGCACCGCTCTTTCTGCAAACGTATTCGGGGCATTGGCTGCAACAGACTCATAGCCCGTAAGTGCATTAGCCCAGTCTTTTCTTGAATTGTATATTTCTGCCCGGTTAAAATTAGCTTCCAGTGCATAGGTACCTTCCGGGAATTTTTGCAGGTAATTATTAAATCCTGCCAGCGCTCCGTTCATATTCTGTCCATCGTATTGTTTTTCAGCAGCGGCATAGGTCAGGGAATCCTCCGAACTAATGCTTATTGGGCGACCTGCCTCCCGCATAAAAGCGGCATACTCTTCCGGTTTACCTTCTTCGATATAAATAGTTTTTACATTATCCAGCGCATCCTCGGCCTCGGGAGAACTCGCGTATTTTTCAACCAACAGTTTAAATTGTTTTATGGCATCCGCATTATCATCAATATTATAATAGGCTGTTCCCATTTTCAGGTAAGCCTGGGGTTTCAGGCTTTCATTGCCGCTTCCGGTAATGATGGCATTTAAATAAGGTATGGCTTCCCTGAATTTCTCGTTACCCATATAGGTATTGGCAATTTCCAGGTTGGCATCTGTCACCAGGGATGAGCCGGGAAATTTGCGGATCATGGTATTCATCATGGTAATCTTATTCGTCGGACTTTTTACACCGGCCAGCATGGCATTCTGAAAAGTAGCATAATCTTCAGCCGGCCAGGAAAGCCTGATCACATTATCATACATCACGTTTGCCTTTGAATAATCTTTAAGCATGAAATAATTATCCGCAGTACGGATATACACGTCCTGTGAAAAAGCGTCAGTATTTAATGCCGGTGATTTTACCAATGGCTCAAAAAAAGTAAGCGATACGGGGTAATTTTCCTTTCGCAGGTAGGCATAACCCAGGTTGTATTTTGCATGAATACTATTTGTTTCGCCATTCTCCGGTGAACCAGCATCCATATAAGCATGATAATATTTGATTGCTGTATCCAATTTATTGTTCCGGTAGCCGATCTCCCCTTTCCAGAAATACGCGAACGGAAGCATGGAACGATTATAAGGATTGTCCAGCACTTTATTTAATAGCGCATCAGCATCTCCTAATCTTCCATCATTGATCATTTCTGTTGCCCGGCCATATAAAATACCCGGGTACAACCGTTTTGCATTTTCAGATGGCTTTTCAATACTTTCCAGTAATGCCTGGGCATCCTTATAGTTATTGGTATGCGCCAATACATCAATCATCAGCTCTTTAGCTTCGGGTGTATAGGTTGATTTGGGATAATCCGCTAAAAAACTACCCAGGCTGTTCAGGGCTTCATCCTGGTATCCCAATTCGTAAGAAAGTTTTGCATACTGGTACGTGGAGATTTCTTTCTGCTCCGCATTGCTGCTGTTTGATGAACAAAAGAGAAACGCATTTCGGGCATTTGATTTCTGTCCCGTTCTCAGGTAAGCATCTCCCAACAGGTACATGGCATGCTGGCTTAATGAATCGTCTTTACCGCTTAATTGCTTAAAGCCATCAATGGCTTTGGTAAGCTGGTTGGACAGATAATAGCAATAGGACAACTCATACAGATCTTCACGCCTGACCTTTTTGGACCCGCTCACATAACTTTCCAGGTAAGGCAGGGCTTTGGCATATTCCTTTTTTTCAAAATAAGCATGGCCGATCAGTTGTTTTAACTCCAGGTCATAATACTGCGAACTGCTCCCGGATTGAAGTTTTCCCTGAATGTAGGTGATGGCTTCATCTTTTTTACCCTGTATATAATAAATCTGTGCGATATAATATGGCACAACTGTACTGTAATTTTTTTCATTCTCTACGATGATAAAAGCCTGTAACGCCTCCGCATACTGTTTGTCCCGGAATGCCAGAAATCCATAATAATAATTGGCCTCCAGGTAATTCGGATCATCTTTAATGGTGCGGATACTGTTGAATAAAGGTTTGGCTTCAGCAAAGCGGAGCAAATTAAAATAAGCATAACCCTGGTGAAATTTCATGTCTGCAATTTCACGGTTGCTGAGATTGGCAATATTTGACTGTTCATAAAGCCGTACGGCATCAGCAAATTTCTGGTTCCGGAAATAATACTCAGCGAGGTGAAAATTCATCATCTGTACCCGGGCCGTATTTTTTTCGAGTTCGATAAATTCGCTGGCTTCGTCTTCAGCCCGACCCTCCCCCTGTTTTAATGCACAAACCGTAGTATAAAAATTTATTTCCTGTACGGTAATAGCGTTGTTAGCCTTATCTGTTTCCCGGACAGATTGTTTTAATTCTTTCAATAAGGGTAAGGCCAGGCTATACTGTTCTTTTCGAAAATATTCTTTCGCCTCTTTGAATTTTGTCCCGGGATCGGAATAATAGCGGGTCTGTTGTGAAAATGCGGAAAGACTTAGGGAAAGCGCAATAAAAAATAAGCTTTGATACTTCATTGAATTTGTCCTTTAAACCATGAACCCGGATTGGCTGCGTGATACATTCCTAAACGTTGCGAATATTCAAATTATTTCAGGCTAATCCAAACATCATTCCAAACAGGTGTGGATAAGTGGATGAAGGTGTCATCTTTTAACATTTCATTCATTCTTGCCGGGGCAATTCAGTTGATTTTTCTATTGACAGTATAGTTTTGAAAAAAATAATTTTAAATAATCATCATATCTTAAACAGTAATCCACCAGATCTTTTTCATTGGCAAAACCCTTGTTCCGTCAATCTTTTGACGATTTGAAGATTTCATCTGATTTATTAATCGAATTGCACTTTACAACCAATTCATCCGGCCTTGACGATGGAAATTCACCTGCATAAAAGATCATTTGAGTTTAACAAATTTTTTCTTGATTTTTTAAGGGGCACTGATTGTTTTGGGTGAAAGATGATGCGTGTTTCATTCCGCAGTAAATAGTGGCCGGTAGTGAATTTTGTCAGCAACAATAAAAACTGTCTAATTTTACCGCATGGAGCATTTAGCCAGTCCTTTACCGGATAATAATGATAAAGAATTAGCCGCACCGGAAAGCGTAACAGGGGTTTACCCGCCAAAATTCGAAAAGCAGGATCCCGCTTCCAATATATGGATGAAATCTTTTACCAGCCTCGCCCTTTATCTGGCCTTCGGCTATTACATTTTCAAAAGGTGGGATATGTTATTGTTGATAACGGCGATTGTCATGATTCACGAATTGGGACATTTTTTTGCGATGAAATATTTCCGGTACAATGACCTCGGCATTTTTTTTATTCCCCTTCTCGGAGCATACGTATCGGGCAGGAAAAGAGAAGTATCACAAAAACAATCCGCTATTATCTTATTGGCAGGCCCATTACCGGGTATGATCATTGGAATTATACTTTACATACTTGAACAACAGAGTCCGGGTTCAACTTTGTTTGGTATTCCTGTTTTCAAGATGTCGATTCTATTCGTCCTGCTTAATCTTATCAATCTTTTTCCGGTGTACCCGTTGGATGGGGGACAGTTGCTCAACCGGGTATTTCTTGAGGAAGAAAGCTGGGTAAGTAACATTTTTATTTTTCTTTCGGCCGGTTTAATGTGCTGGTTGGCCTGGAACCTGTATGCATCTTCCCATCAGCCGCTTTACTTTACCTTATTGTTATTCCCGTTGATGATGCTGTTACGGCTTCAAACTGATTCCAGATATAAAACTGTTGAAAAGAGGTTGGAAAGCGAACAAATCAATACCGACGTTTCATATGAAGATCTTTCCAATGAAGATTACTGGAGGATCAGGAATATACTGATAGAGGAACAACCCGGATTCAGGGATTTTAACCCATCACCGCCTTATGAATATCATCCTAAAGAAGAAAGAATAATGACAATTATTCAAAGTTTGTTGCACCGGAACCTGATACAGGATGTTTCCATTACCGGTAAAATATTCATCTTACTGATCTGGGGAACAGCGATTGCCTCTCCCTGGCTCCTGAAAATGGATATGAGTTTTCTGAACCGGCTCGGATATTAAACCCGGTGATTATCCGCTCTCCAGTTTTTAACAGATTCCTTTATTTGCTTCTGGGATAAGTTTTCTGCAACAGCCCTTTTTGCCAGTTCCGGAAATTCAGCGTCGCTTGCAAAACGCAAACCGATTATCTGACCCAGGCGCAATTGACTGTCAAAAGGCTTACCTGTAAGAACAAAGTGCCTGAAATTTTCTTCCGCCCGGATGGCCCTGTCCTGTGCCCGTAATGCAAAAAAGCGGGCATACCAGAATAGCAGTATTAACACAAAGAATACTACGACAAGCAAGGCGGCAGAATAATGTGTATGGGCATCTGCCTGAAACAGGTTTACAATGCTGCCACCGAAACCTAAAATAACTAACATTCCGGCTACATAATGATATAACGGAACCAATCTTGTGTGGTTTTTAAAATTTTGTTCAGCCATAAAAAAAAGTTTGTGGTTTATTGTTTGTAGTTAAGAGGCTGAAAGTAGGATATTTTCCCAATCCATTCACTATTCATTATTCACTATTGACTACTTCAGTTCATCCAGCACTTTAAACATCTTATTCACTATTCCGGATGTTTTGCCGTTATAATTATTTACCAGGAAGGAAAAAATATATTCCTTTCCATCTTTGGCCTTGTGATAACCGCAATAACCTTTTACATCGCTGATCGTGCCGCTTTTCATTTTCATGCCATTGTATTCCGGTAAGGCATCATAAAAATACGGGAACCAGTCTTTGCTTCTGGCATATTGCAAAATCTGCACTTGTGCATGCGTGGTCAACCGGTTGAGGGGTGAAAGCCCAGAGCCATCGTAGATATTCAGTTCATGCTCATCAAGACCATTGTCTTTCCAGAATTTCCGTACAATGGCTATACCACTATCGGTTGACCCATATCCCTTTTTTTCATATGCAATAGTTTTAATCAAAGCTTCGCCATAGAGATTGATACTTTTTTTAAGAAACCAGTAGATGATAGAATCTAGGGAGGGAGAATAGTGGGTGTAAATCACCGGAGTATGTTCCGTCACCAAGAAACTATTCTGATCATCCCTTACTTCGGGTTTCAAATTCATTGCCTGGCGGGGATCGAAAAGATTTTTTAATGAGTCATACATTTCCTGCAAAAAAACCTGCTTTGAAGAAGGAAAAGCCGCTGCTATTGTAAAACGGTTTTCATTAACAGGAATAGTCCCGGTGATGACTCCGTTTTCATCACCCAATGGGAAATAAACATATGCGTTGTCCCCGGTTCCTTTGCCTGCTGAAGTAACCCGTGATTTCAATTCGTACCCTTTTATTATGGGTTTCAGTTCAACAATTTCAACCGGGTCTCCTATATTCTTTCCGGAACGTAACAGGATGTCAAATTGATTTTCCCTCCAGTTTGTGGAAGAGGAACCGGCTCCATAATAATTTGCCAGATCCTGCCAGATCCATCCATCAGGTATAACTTTCGGATCAAACTTTTTATCATCGAGTGTGATCTTATTCAAACCGGATATGCCATTTTCACTGAAAGCCTTCCTTATATTTTGTAAAATCATTTCAGGCCTGGTAAAGTTCCAACGCCAACTGCCAAAAGTGGGATCGCCGGAAGGTTTTATATACAAAAACGCATCCTGCTCCTTCTTATAAATTCCAAAAACAGTTTTATAGGTATACCCCTTCCCCAGCAATTCAAAAGCAGTTGTGGCTGTAATAATTTTTTGGGTGGAAGCTCCCGCCAGACCCACCCGGGAGTTTTTATCAAAAACCACCCCGCCTGTTTTTGCGTCAATCACATATAGTGAACTGATAGCATATTTCAACTGGCTGTCGCTTTCAAACTGCTGAAAGGCTTTTTGCAAACGTTGGGTGACTGTCTGACCAAAAGAAAAAGAACCCGTGACCAACAGCCAGCACCCGGTTAAAAGGAAAACTTTTTTCATAGTCCGGTGGTTATAACTTTGCGCCTGCCTGCCGGCAGGCAGGTTCAAATTAAATCATTTTCTTCTAATCATATCCGGATAATGAGTTTAAGTTCTGTTACTGCCTCTATCATCACCATCGGCGATGAATTACTGATCGGCCAGACCGTTGATACCAACAGCGCCTTTATAGCCCAGGAACTGAACAAGATCGGTGTGTGGGTAAAACGAAGAGTGGCTGTTGGTGATGTGTACGATGATATCTGGCAGGCGCTGGATGAAGAAGGAAAACAAGCTGACATTGTCATCATCACCGGGGGTCTGGGTCCTACGGCAGATGATATTACCAAACCATTACTGTGTACCTATTTTGGCGGCAAACTGGTGGTAAATGAAAAAGTACTGGAACATGTAAAATATTTATTTGAAGTTATCTTTCGCCGTACCGGCCCGATGCTGGAAAGAAACCTGAAACAGGCAGAAGTACCCGATAATTGCATCGTACTTCATAATAAAAGAGGCACTGCGCCGGGTATGTGGTTTAGCCCCCCCACCCCCCAGCAAGGAGAAGCCCCCCTAAATCCCCCACAAGGGGGATTTAGGGGGGCCGGCCCCATTTTCATATCTCTTCCTGGCGTTCCCCATGAAATGAAAGGATTAATGATTGATGAAGTAATCCCCAGGTTACTCAAAGAATTTATCATGCCGGCGATTGTTCACCGGACTGCATTTACAGCGGGACAAGGAGAATCAATGCTGGCAGAACTCCTGAAGGATTTTGAGCCCACACTCCCTGCCCATATCAAACTGGCCTATTTACCAAACTATGGTATGGTGAAACTGAGATTAACTTCACAGGGGGACACGAAAGAAGAAGTAGAGAAAGAACTTACTCCCTATTTTGAAAAATTGCAGGAATTGGTGAAAGAATTCTTAGTAACCAATGAAGATGTAGGACTGGAAGTAGTGATTGGCAACCTGCTGAAAGCAAAAGGTAAAACCATGGGCACGGCAGAAAGTTGTACCGGGGGTTATATTGCACATCTGATTACCTCCATTCCGGGTTCCTCTGCCTATTATAAAGGCAGTGTGATCGGCTATGCTTATGAAGTGAAAGAAAATGTTTTGGGTGTTAAACATGAAACCCTTGAAACAGCCGGCGCGGTAAGCGCGGAAACAGTTAAACAAATGGTACAGGGTGCCCTTACTGTTCTGGATGTTGATTATGCCCTCGCCGTCTCTGGCATCATGGGACCAGATGGTGGCACAGCTGAAAAACCTGTTGGCACAGTTTGGATGGCTGTTGGTAACAAAGAAAAAGTAGACACCCTGAAACTCAACCTGCGGTTTGACAGGCAAAGAAATATTTCCATGACAGCAGGCTATGCATTGAATTTCCTGAGAAAATTCATACTTGCTGACAGTTGAAAGCCTGATTATAGTCAAATCATTACCTTTGGGCCCTAATAAATGCTTGTCTTCCGCTTAAACTGTGTTACCCTGATTGATGTGCGTTTTCCAAAGGATGATGAGTAATAATCTTACGCCTGCCTACCTGAAAAATATAAACAGGTAATCCGGTAACAAAAAAAAATAATTATGGCTGTTGTTGATTTAGTAATGCCGAAACTGGGTGAAAGTATCATGGAAGCCACTGTATTGAAGTGGTTTAAGCAGCCCGGTGATACCGTTAAAATGGATGAAACGATCCTGGAAATTGCTACGGATAAAGTGGACAGTGAAGTTCCCAGCACAGCAGCGGGTGTGATAGAAGAAATATTATTTAATGTGAACGATGTGGTTCCTATCGGAACAGTGATCGCCAGGATACGTACCGGTACTATGGAATCGTCATCGGCTGCTCCATTTATTTCAACCCCGGTTAATGAGAAAAATACTCAACCCGCAACAGAAGCCATGGTTGTTGAGACAATCCAGCCCCAAACGAAAAACTATTCACCACAAACTTCCAATGGTTCGTCCAACCGGTTCTACTCACCGTTGGTATTGAATATTGCCGCCAGTGAAAATGTAAGTATGACCGAGCTGGAAAAAATTTCCGGAACCGGCATTGAAGGTAGGGTTACCAAAAGAGATATTTTACAGTATGTGAGCAACCGGAAATCTTCCGGTTCCGGATTACGGGTTACTGGTTCGCAAAGCGTATCCGTCGTTACAGAAACACCCCAACCCGAAACCCGAAACACACAACTTACAACTTATCAGGGCAACGTAGAAATAATAGAAATGGACCGTATGCGAAAACTGATTGCCGACCACATGGTTAGAAGCAAGCAAACCAGTCCGCATGTTACCAGTTTCACCGAAGCCGACGTTACAAACCTGGTGCAATGGAGAGACCGGGTGAAAAAAGATTTTGAAAAGAGAGAAGGAACAAAGATCACTTTCACGCCTTTGTTTATTGAAGCTATTGTCCGCTGCATTAAGAAATTCCCGTTAATCAATTGTTCACTTGACGGCAACAATATCATTATTAAGAAAGATATCAATATCGGTATGGCTACTGCTTTGCAAAGTGGCAACCTGATAGTACCGGTAATAAAAAATGCAGACCAGTTGAACCTGGTTGGACTTACCAAACAGGTAAATGGATTAGCTGATGCAGCCCGGAACGGAAAATTGAAAGCGGATGATACACAGGGGGGAACTTTCACCATGACCAATGTGGGAAGTTTTGGCAGTCTAATGGGAACCCCGATCATCAATCAACCGCAGGTGGCTATCCTGGCAGTAGGTGCCATTAAAAAAAGACCGGTAGTTATTGAAACACCTGCCGGGGACAGCATCGCCATCCGGCACATGATGTATTTAAGCATGAGTTATGATCACCGGATCGTGGATGGTAGTTTGGGAGCAACCTTCTTAACGGCTGTTGCGAAAGAACTGGAGAATTTTAAAGCAGACAGGGAATATTAACGAGAACATGCTATTATAAGAATACTATTGCCCGGTTTTTACCGGGCATTTTTTATTCTGCGAGCTTTCCATATTTTTCCCTTTTGAATTGATACTTTTCACCTTTGCGTTTAATAATAAAGAGGTTATCATATTCATTGTCTTTTAAATCCCCGGGTATCACTATAGTGCCGCAAAGCTTGTTGGCAATATCATCTACCGTATTGGAATGACCAACGACCAGCACATTCCCCTTTTTGATCGCTTTTAATTGCCGAATAAACATATCCATTGAATCTGCTTTGCTGCTGTAAAGCAAAATTGTATTCTGTAATGTTTGCTCTTTCAGAGGTTGTGCCGTCGAAATGGTTCGGATGGTATTGGTGGAATAAAAATGACGGATATTTTTTCCGCTTAATAATTCTTTTAACGCAAGAGCCCGTTCCATTCCGGCTTCCGTAAGGGGTGGATTGTTTGCATCCATCACCCTACTGCCGGCAATTGGTTTTGCTTTCTCGGCATGACGAACAACATAGAACGTGTTACCACAGGAACAACTGACAACCATCAAAATCCCGAAAATAAAATACCTCATGTTTTATCATTTAACAATCTAAAATTAAACTTCCTGCCCATTCTTTCCGTCTTTTTTGTAAATTAGTATCTACAAACCCAAATAACTATGAAACAATTATCCGAAACCTGGTTTGCCGAAGGCCGTATTGATTTTGAGTTGAAGAAATACACCCTGCTGGCCTACCTGCAGGAAGTAAACAAATACTTCACTGAAAATAAACTTTATCCCCAACTGGCCGATATTGTTTTTCATTATAATAATATGGTGGCCTTCCGGGAGAATAAAAGATATCTCCAGGAACATTTTCCCAAAAAATTGACCGGTGTACAATTAGAAAAACTTCAGTTGTTGTATGAACAAATGATCGGAGATGATGAATTAATGTCGGATCTCGAGGACATCATCCAGTATTCGGCCGGTAAAATAAAAAATACGATTAAGAACGGTGCAGAAATTTATGAATTTGTGGAGGAAAAAATAAGTATCCAACCGGTTGGCATCATCCCGCTGGACTTACAGGAAGGATATTTTTTCCTGAGTACCAGCGAAACAAAAAGAACGCGGGTGTACCATTACCGTCTTTCCATTTTTGAAAAGCACGATGAAAAATACCGCAGTATCAAGACCGCTTTTATTGACCACTGGCAAAGGGGTATTACCAGTACCTACGAACATATAAAATCGGAGCTGATCCGCCACCGGAGAGACTTACCCAACCCGGCAGTCTATTCTATTGAAACATCATTAAGTTTTCCGGTTGATGAAACTTTATTGCCGGTTGCCAAGAGAAGTTTGGTGAAATTTATTAGTTCGCAGGCTGCATAAGGAATTGCGGTTATGCCGGGCTTAACACGGTATCTTCCTCTGCAATTGTTTTGAGGATAAATTAAATTAGGAGAAGACATTACTTTGAAGCATCGGAAAATTCTCTATGCCTGATCCTTCCCAAAGCGATCAAAGTTTGCTACCTACCAGTATTCCATATTGCCATAAGCCCTTTTTCATTCCTTTATACTGGAATTTACAGGCCCTGATATTTTTCTTCTGCATTTCAGTAGCCGGTTTGGAGAAATTAATTTTCTTCCACGCCTGGTACAAACTGGCGAGAAAGTAAAATTTGTACAACCGCCGGGAAGAATGAGAAGCTTCTTTGGAAATATTACGATACCGTATATCAGTAAACCCGGTCTCCCGCATAAATGATTCAAACCGCTGAGGCGATTCCAGGTAATTCACCATCCAGCCATCCAGCCATTGCCGGATGATGGGATTATCATTGTTTTCAAAGCCCGTAACAAATCCGTCAGCCACGACCAATCTTCCACCCGGTTTTAATAAGCGGTAGGCTTCCTGAATAAACTGTTCTTTATTATCGGCATAGCAAATACTTTCGCAGCCCCATACTACATCAAAACTAGCATCGGGAAAACTGGTAGCGCAATAATTCATCGCTTTAAAATCAACCAGCTGTTCCACGCCTTTTGCTTTTGCATGGGTCTTTGCCTGTTCTACCTGTCCTGCGCTTAGCGTTATTCCGGTGACTTTACAACCCAATGCCTTTGCAATAAATATGCTGCTGCCGCCAACCCCACAACCGGCATCAAGGATCCGGTCTGTAGATCGTATGCCTGCTGCCTCCATCATCACTTCATTCATCCGCAATAAAGATTGTGGGAATGTTCTTACGTTCTTATCCCAATAACCGAAATGAATAGCCAGGCTGTTTGCCAGATCCCAGGAATCCTTATAGGCATTCTCGGATTCCTTATAATACTGAATGATTTTTTTATGGTAATCAGTCGGCTGCATTTTCAGTTAGTTTTCGTTCCACGTTAACCAAAATAAATACATGAATAATCAATGCCACCGCAATAATGGCGAACCCAACAAAAAACCATTTGCTGAGAAACTTATTTTCTTTATACACCATAAAAGCCAGAAGTATGCCGTAAACGGGTTCGAGGTTATAAGTCAGATTTACTGTAAAGGCAGATAACCGTTTTAGTGCATTGCCCGAAAGTTGAAAAGCAATGACAGAGCAAACCCAGGAAAGCACCAGCAGCCAGGCAAAATTCTCCAGGGTTGGTATAAAATGTTCCGTTGGAAACTTATGCAGATAAAAAGGAAGCATAATGGATAACAGCAGCAATCCGCCTGTCTGTTGCCAGGTGAGCATGGTTTCCACATTTATTCTTTTCAAAAACTCCCGGTTGAATATCGGGAACAGGGAAGCCAGTACAGCAGAAATGATACCAATGATAATTCCGGTTTTGTATTGTGTGTCAAAATGAAAGATGATATAAATGCCACTCAGGGTTATTAACCCCAGTAATAATTCAACCCGGTTGATTCTTTTTTTAAGGATCAGGGGTTCAAACAATGCCGTAAAAAAACCGATAGCAGAGAAACAAACCAGGGCGACCGAAACATTGGCATATTTAATAGCTCCATAAAAAGTAACCCAATGCATAGCTGCAATAAAACCGACCCCGGTTATTTTCAGGATATCGATGAGTGGAATCCTATGAAGCTTTTTCATTATTCCAAATAAAATCCACATCGTGATAGCCGTTAGCAACAGCCGGTACCAGACAATCATGCCTTCATTCAGGGTAATTAGTCGCCCAAGTATACCGGTAAAACCGGCAAGAAAGACGGCAATATGTAATTGGAGGAAGGCTTTTTTCATTAAGCCTGCAAACTAAAGAAAAGCGGGAATAAAACAGGCAGGACTATTTAGCAGCCTGTCCGGCAGGCAGGCTTTCTGCATGCACTTCATTTGAATGTTTTTCTTTTAAAGGGGAATCAGCTGCACCTGCTTTTTTTAACCGTTTCCTGTAATTCGTAGTTAAGCTGTGCCAGCGAAGTTTAAGTACACCCAAAATCCCTTCTTTTACAATACTCTTGTTCATTTTTGAGGAACCATAAGCCCTGTCCTGGAAAATAATGGGCACTTCCTTTATTTTAAATCCAAGTTTCCAGGCGGCAAATTTCATTTCAATCTGGAATGCATACCCGACAAAACGGATTTCGTCCAGGTTAATGGATTCCAGTACTTTTTTCCGATAACATACAAAACCGGCAGTAGGATCTTTAACCGGCATCCAGGTTATCATTCGCGTATAAAAAGAAGCACCTTTTGAAAGGGCAATACGGTTTCGGGGCCAGTTTACCACTCCCCCATTTTTCACATAGCGGGAACCAACTGCGAGATCGGCACCTTCATTTTTACAGGCCTGATAAAGTCGTGAAAGATCATTGGGGTTATGTGAAAAATCGGCATCCATTTCAAAAATAAACTGGTAGCCCTTAGCTAAGGCCCAGTTAAATCCATAAATATAGGCTGTACCCAAACCCAGTTTGCCCTTTCTTTCTTCGATAAATAGTTGAGCAGAGAATTTTGGTTGAAGGTCTTTTACCATTTGTGCCGTTCCGTCCGGCGAGCCATCATCAATGACCAAAACATGAAAGCCCTCATTCAGGTTGAATATAGCATGCAGAATATTAATAATATTCTCTTGCTCGTTATACGTTGGTATAATAACTAATTTTTCCAGGAAGTTATCATTGATGGCAAATACCGAATTTATAAAAAAATAAAAAGATCATCTGTTAAATTTATTCCCGGGTGTGCGCCAGTCATTAACTTTTTTTCAACAGGGTCCGGGTATAGATTTCAGTTAATTTTTGCTTGGTATGTTGGGGAAAATCACCTTTCATCATCCAGTCATAATACTGGGGTTCAGATTTTAATACATCTGCCACAGGACGACCTTTGAATTTTCCGAAATTGAATACTTCCGTTCCTTTCTCCATGACAAAGCGGCGGGCAAAATCAACAACCTGGTCTTCGCCGATTACCTTCAGTATAGAGTCAATATTATTCCCCAATTCCGGATATCGCTCTATTTGTGCTTCCAGTATTTCCAGTGTTGCCGATGCATCTACTTCAGCGCTGTGAGCACCATCCAGAACTTTACTACAATAAAACTTGTAAGCAGCCCCCAATGTTCTGGGTTCCATTTTATGAAAGATATTCTGTACATCCAGCAACTTGCGGTTTTTCATGTCAAAATCCACGCCTGATCTGAGGAATTCTTCCATCAACAGGGGAATATCAAACCGGTTTGAATTATAGCCGGCGAAATCACAGCCATCCAGCATTTGTTTTAATTCCTGTGCCAGCAGCTTAAAAGTCGGGGCATCTTTAACCATTTCATCTGTAATACCATGGATATCACTGGAACCCTCCGGGATATGTATTTCAGGATTGACAAGCTTTCTTTTTACACTTCGGGTACCATCGGTAAGAATCTTTACGATAGCAATTTCCACGATACGATCGGTGCCAATATTGACACCCGTTGTTTCAAGATCAATAAAAGCAAGGGGTTTTTTCAGTTGCAACATTGGGTTAGTAGTTTCACTTAATTTTAAAATATTCCGGGTGGTAAAGTTAACTATTTGTCAAGGCTTGCAAAAACAAATTTGAGAACATAACCAGCTATGACACAAAGATAACCAGTTATTTACAGAGTCTTTCCTATGAGCCTAAATACACCGTTCAGGGTACTAAGTAAATGTTACAGGATAATTACCTTTGTTCTGATAAAATAAACGGATACTTTTATCGTTTAAAACCAAATATCCACCTGATATGAAAAACAAATTACTTACCGCTTTAATGCTTCTTACCTTGATTGTTGCGTTTGCATCCTGTGCATCCCAGAAATATGGTTGCCCGGGCAATCCACAAGCCAGTAGTAAATTCAGAGGCTGATAATTCCCGACATCAATGTGAAATAATGCCGACAGGTTTTTAGGGCTTTTTGCCTGAAAAATACTGTTGAATGCAGGTATTGTATTCTGTTTACAGACTGGTAAACAGAATACAATTTAACCTCCTGCTGTTTTCTTTTTAACTGCAGGGCTCCCAGGGCATCAGCCTTGAGCTATTCTTGAAATTCAATAGCCCCAGCACCCGATCTGAAATCAGTAATTCAGTTTCCAGCTCAGGACATTTGCCCAGCACCCGGGCCGTACAGTAGCGTTCAGAAAATACCCGTGATAAGTGATCTCAGATCTATATTTCACCACATCCTGCACAATCTTAATTCCTCTATAAAACACTGCTTTGAATTCAGGTACCCTGACATATCTTTTTCATTATATGAACTGTAACGGGGTATTTGTTCTTGTATAGAAAGAAAAGCGGGCACAGTCAGCAAACCTTCCCCTTTTTTGCCGGCCAGGTCACCACGGGTTCATTACCAGCCTATGGATACACCCTGTCGAAATAACGTGCACTAAGCTCGCTGATGTCCTAAAAAAAATCTGCAAAAAATGGCTGTATTCCAGTTCACCTTGTTCTTAGGCTCTATTGATAGAATTATTAAGGTCAATAAAAAGAAGAAGCCTTTCTTCCTGTTAAATAGGGCGCTATTTATCCAGGTCAAATAATGTAAACAGGTCCGCAGGCAGGCATAAATAAAAGCCTATGTAAAATCTGAAGAGAAAATTTAACAGCAGAAATTAATTATTTTTCCACCATTACCTTTTGCCTGAATTGTGTTTTATCATTTCTTAATTCCAGTATATAAATTCCTGAAGCTGTCTCCAAAGGCAGCGGCAGCACGGCTCCGCCATTACTGGACATATTTACAGTACCTTTTGTGACCATCAGTCCCCCGGAATTAAACAGGCGGTAATCAAATAACCCTTCCTGTCCGGTTTTATTAAAAACAGTAATTGCAGTTCGGGCAGGATTCAGCACTACAAATGAAGTGGATTGTAAATCCGTTTCCGAAACTACAACGATCCTTGAATGGCTGAATTTACCATCAATATCCACGCTGCGGATACGGTACCAGGCAAATCCTCTCAGTGGCGACTGATCTTCAAAATGGTAGTGCTCCCGGGAACCGCTATTGCGGGCCGCTACTTTTCCTATGGATGAAAAATTATTAGCATCATAACTGCGCTGCACATCAAAATAATCAACATTTTCTTCGTTCTCGGTTATCCAACGCAGATAGCTGGTTCCCGATCTTCTTTCTGCAGTAAAAGAAACCAGTTTCAGCGGAACGGGGAAACTCTTGTAGCCCAGTGTAAATGGGCTGAAAGTATTAACGGAGCTGGAAGTAACAGAACCGGTGGTAGTCACATTACCGGTTGCTGTAGTACCACCGCCGGCATCGGTCCAGTTGCCGCCTGTATAATGCGCCACAAGAATATCAGCAAGCATTATATTATCCATAGGCACTTTAGCATGATCCCAGTTCAGGGTGATTTGTGCAGTACCCCCGGATACTTTATCTATCTGCCAGTATTCATTCGCCTTTACCTGTACCAAGGGTGAGGCTAAATTGTATATATTAGTTGTTGGGGTAAAGTACTTACAATTAATCTCTGAAGAAGCAGACAAACCTGAGATAGCGGCTGTTCGTTGATAGGTGGCATCACCTACCGGAAATGTAAACCCGGTATTACCATTTTTCTTCACCCACCCTGTTGAATGACGGCTATCGTTGCTGCCTGTGTGAGATGAACCGGCTTCATACACCAGGTAATTGGGTGTTGAAGAAGAAGCAATCATTCCACTTGTAAAAGTATGAATACCACTTACGCTTAAATTATTATTTAGTGTAAAGCCAGCACTGTTATTAGTTTCAAGATTATTAGTTCTGAATGCCTGTGAACCATTTACAGTTTGTGCACTTGTTCCATCCAGGTATAAAGTACCATTACCCGCCGACATAGAAGCCTGGTCATTGCTGAGGTTACCTCTTATGTATAAACTGCCATTATTTACCAGCACAGCAGATGAAGCATTGGTAAAGCTCCCAAAACCGGTTATGGATGATCCAGTATGAATTTGCAGGTTACCGTTGTTATTTATAGCGTCTTGCGCCTTGATACTTCCACATAAGGCAATTAAGAACAATGTAATTAATTTCTGTTTCATAATTAATTGATTAAAAAAATGAATTAATTATTGTGTAATTACCTGCCAGTTTAAGTCGAGCATGGTAATAATATCACCGCTATTAGTTGATGAACAGAATATTTCAAAATAATCGTTTGCAGATATATTTGATAAATAAATAACGGTTGAAAATTGAGAAGCAGTGCCGGATGTACTGGTTCGAAGTGTTGTTTCACCATATCTTGTGGCAGATGAGCCGTTTTTTACAAGCCCCAGTGAAATAGTTCTGCTTGAATTATTTACTGATAAGTTTCCGGTTATTACTATAATACCATCTCTTTGGTTGGTCGGCTGAAATGTTATTCGATTAACATTTGAAACTCCACCAGATGCGTTGGTAATCGTCCACTTGACGGTAGAAGAAGTAACTTTTGTATAATCCCAGCTTGATTTATACCATGAATTTGCGTTGGTTAAAGTTGTTGTTGTGGCACTATTTAATAAATTAAGATAACAGATTGGCTTTTTATCCCCCATACCGGCATTGCTTTCTACAATTGCATTTGCATCCCTTCCATCTGTACGGGCAAAATCAAACCCTTCAATATACTTACCTGTATTATTCCATGTATTACCTGTAATAGATATACTTATAAACGTAGTAAAAGTAGATGACTGATAGAATATAGCAGTATCGCCGCTTGCTCCATTATAGTACCCCCCGGATGCCAATTGAATGGTAGCTTTTGAGCCTTTAAGAAAGTTTATCCCATAATTACAACCAATAAAATCTGTTTCAGCCACCTTTACTATTACACTATCCTGGTCTCCATCAATGAGGATACCACTTCCCTGGGAATTGGAAATATCTGTTTCAAAAACCCAGAGTTCAGCATCTGTAGAATCAAGGATAGTATTGTAGAAACTGTCGAAAGAACAGTCTTTTACTTCGTTATAGGTAGCACTACCTAAAAACCGTATAGCATCTTCACCCGGTGCTGTTCCATAACTGGCTAATGTAGTTGCATCAAAATTCAGCATTTTGAAATAACATGCAGACAAACACCTGAACATGGGTGTGCCAGCAAGGCCTGTTGCAGCAGCAATAGTGGCAACTCCATAAGAAACACCCTGGAAGGTAAGGTCGTAGGGTAAATCAATATTAATGGTAGCACTTATTTCATATGTTTCGTCACTAAGCCTTACAACCGTGGGAGCAGTCATGTGGGCACCCAAAAAATCAACTACTTCCTGTATAGTTGTCCAGCTGCTGTTAGGATTAACATCCAGTAAATGTTCATTTATCATTGAATAGCCTTCATACCCAGTTACCACCGGTAGCCAAAAATTTTGTCCGACATTTTTTGTAAGATTGGTAGAGTCCTGTCCATCAAGTGTTGCGCTGCCATTTCCCTTAACGGTTACCATGTCTGTGTGTACACCATTATTTTTTACCGTAATGACCAATCCATTATCAGCACTGGTGACAGTTGGAAGGGTGATAATGATATCATTACTGGCCAAAACAAAATGTTTTCTGTTTTGTAAGGGTGGCATTTGCTGTTTTCTGCCGAATTCAGGTTGCCATTTGTTATAAATTTCCATTCTGCCCCATCCCAGTAATAATACCCATAAGTTAGCGATCCGGCTGAATTATACACCAGCATCCCCGCAGGTACTGTACCTGTTAAAGGAGAAACGGACGTAATACTTGTCAAGGTCACTCTTGGCGCCAGGAATCCTTTATTGGTACTTTCAAGTTCAAGAAGGGAGTTTGCATCGATCGTACCTGGGTTATCGCCGATTTTTACCTGCGCCTGTGTATAAACGGCAGACAATAGGAGTACAGCAATTAGTAGCTTCTTCATAGATTGGGTTTTTAGGATGTTGGATTTTACAGAACTAAGTAAACAAATGATATTTCAATGCTTTACTTTAATTACTTTTTTTATTTTTTTTAATGATTCTATTTATTTTATACTAAGTACAAACCTGTAAGGGCGGCTCTTTTTATCGTTTCTTTTTAAAATCACATTCATAATTCAATCCCAATACGAAATACCTGCCTGATTTAAAGGGGCCAAATACATAAAATGGAATTGAAATATTTTTAAAATTCAGTCCCGCCATAACACCCGGTTCCGTATCATTCATCTCCTGCTGCCGGGTATATTGTATGGCCACGCCAGCAAAAAAATTATCAGAGATATCATACCCCAATTCAGACCAGCTAAAGAAAAAATCAGCACTGTTTTGTTTGGTGGCCATGCTATACTGTGTTTGAGACGATAAATAAAAATTCTTCCATTCAACTTCAACGTTCGTTGCCAGGGACAAGCCTGTAAACCGGCCGGTTGAATAACCCAGCATTGGCGTAAGGCTGAATTGGAGAGTTTTTCCCCCGGAAAAAGTTTTGCCCCCATAAAATGAAAGGGTCTGAACATCCTCATAATTATAGCGCAGCTCTGCATAAACTCCATTTCTGGCCTGATAATGAAATACCGGCATCCATAAATATTCATTCTCCTGGCTCAGTAGTGTGTAATTTTGCAAACCACTCTTAGCCTGTGTGAATGCTGTACTGCAGATCATGCATAAAAGCACTAAAAATTCAAGATGCCTTCTGTTTATCTTTTCCAATTACTCTGTTTTTTTCAAGAACATTTACTTCAGCATTTGTCAGCCGGTCTAATAAATGAATATCCTTTTTAAAGGGATTCCAGTAAAATATCAACCGGTCGATAGGTTTCCACATTATAACCCAGCTAAAGACATCCACAATATTGTGGACAGATGCAGCCATCCGGTCATCCATACCTTCAATAAGGTAAGGTGCTAAAGCCTGCAAAGACAATACAATAACCAGGCTTGCAACCAGGAGTTTAAACGTCCTGCTTTTAAATTTTTTAAACTCCTCTTCCTTTAATATTTTTTTCAGATTGAAGTGATTGCGTATGGCCTGGGTAACAGGTTCTATGAAACGCTTATCTGAATATTCCAGGCAGATAACCTGGTATTTAATTACAGCGTTACGTTTTTGTGTTAACAGAGAATTATAAATGTAATTCTCAAACTCAAATCCCAACTGGCGTTTGTAAAGCGGTGCGGGGTCATGATGATTGAAATAATCATGGACTGTTTGTTCATCCAATCTTACATAAATGCTAAAATTGGTTGTTAATGGCTGCTTGGTCATCACGGATTTTTTATAGGACTGGATCTTCAGACTACCTTACTTCTTAACATCCATAAGGCAGTATTTGCTTCTGTACAACGCAATAGTAGCCTTGAAAAGGCGGAACCGGTATAGGTAAATTACTTTTATAAGGGTTACAATTAAACTGTCTAAGGGGAATCCCTTAATTTCAATTCGCCTCTATTCTTGAGCTGGCTGAAAAAAAAGAAATAAGGTGGCTACAAACAAGGAATACTTACCGTTAAAGAGCATCCTTGGCCGGGAGAAGTCTGGATATCCACTGAGCCACTGTAAAAACGGGTTCTTTCATAAATGCCAGACAAGCCAATACCCCGATGAGTTTGCCTGGGATCAAAACCAATACCATTATCCTTTATAATAAGTTGCGCATCCCTTTCATTGCACTGCAGGTGTATTTCTACCTGATTTGCCTTACTGTGCTTCAGAATATTCTTCAGTTGCTCCTGTACAATCCGGAACAGGGTCACGTTTTTACCCTGAGTCAACAGATTATTTACATGATCATGCGTAAACTTAATTTTTATGCCGGTGGATAAATGGATGTCCGCGATCAGTGTTTCAACACTCTCTATCAACCCGTTTTGATTAAGCTGTGGCACTACCAGTTCTTTCGATAATTTCCGGATCTCCTCAATGGCCAACATAACATAGTCAAGACTTTTTTTCTTAATTTCCTTTTCTTCTTTTCCGGTGGTGGAAAGCATCTCTACAAACAATTTCGCAGAAGAAAGAATCTGGTTTACATTATCATGAAGTTCATGGCCAATCCGGGCTCTTTCCTTCTCCTGCACCCGTATAACTGTTTCGGAAATTTCCTTTTGCCGTTCCATTTTTTCATCCATCAACTGATCTTCAAGTTCCTTCATACCAGAGACATCCTGCAATGAGCCGATCATTTTTACCGGCAGGCCATTTTCATATACAACATAGCCTTTGTAATGCATGTGTTTGTAATTTCCATCAGCACACTTAAACCGGTATTCGTCTTCCCATGAGTGCAGGTTTTTTTCTGTTGTATCTTTTACTTTATCACTGACCCGGTTTCTGTCTTCAGGATGTATCCGGCGCAACCACCATGACAGCCCTTTTGTATCTTCACGCTGGTAGCCGATCAAATCCATCAGTGCATCATTTCTGAAAATATGAGCCGTCTGCATATCCCATTCCCAGATGGCATCAGAGGTAGCTCTTGAAAGCAGCAGAACCCGGTCATTCGCCTCTTTTAATTTTTTTTCTGCTGCAAACTTATCGGCCAGGTTTACGGCATGTCCGCCCAGCATTTTCTTACGGGTTACCCCTTCAATGGGAAAAATGTTTATGTGAAAAAAAAAGTCCGCGCCATTGGCCCATTTTACTTTTTTCAATAATTCAGCCGGGACACCTGTTTTTAAAACCTGGAGGTGCTTTTCATAGAGCGCTTTTGCTACGCCGTCTGGAACCAGATCAATAATATTTTTATTTAATGATGCTCTTTCATCAAGTCCAAAATACTGGTAAAAAGATTGACTGGCGAAAACAAGATTGGAGTCTTCATCCACCACCCAGGCCAGGTATGGCGTTTGTTTCATAAACACATTAAACAAAGCTTCTCTTTCCTGTAGTTGTTCGGATAATTTTTTCTCCCGGGTTACGTCTGTAATGTTTGATACCACTGCAAAGGGCATTGTACTGTTTTCTTCGAACATAGGTTGCGAACTAAAGCCCAAATACCGGTATGCCCCGTTTCTGAGCCGGATAACCAGCACTTCTGTTTGTGTTTCTCCTGTTTGTAAAGCCTTCATAAAAGGTGTGCCTGCAAAAGTTACAGGGTTACCATTTTCATTTTTTATTTCCAGGTCCGTATTCCACAGGTCGCCAAAATTCTTTAGCTGGTATAACCGTTCCAGTGTTGTATTGAATATTTCAGCAGCTTTCTGATTGGCTGCAATAAGCTCTCCATTTCTGTCCTGGAAAAATACGCCTGCATTCAATCCTTCCAAAATCATTTGGAAATTTTTTTCGCCGAGCTGGTTAAATTTTTTTATCCTTTCTTCTTCTGGTATTCTGTGACCAACACACAAATAGTTTTTATTTTGTCCTTTTTCAGGCTGCAGGTAGTTTATTTCCCACTTCATAGGATGGTAGTAGCCATTCCTGAGGTATAATTCAATTCCATAGGAACTTTTTTTCTCCGCTGAAGTACGGATTGCCGTTTTAAAATCGCTGAGATTAACCGGGTGAAGCAGCTCGAAAATATTTGTTTCTGCTTGTCGTGGGTTTTGCAAACGCAGCGCTTTAACCATAGTTGCATTTGCACAGATTATTCTTCCCTCCTCATTAATTAATGAGAGAAAAATATCATGGTGCTGCTCATAAGCACTGATTATTTGTTTCAGTGTTGACCACCTTCTTTTCATATGGATAGGCCCCTCAGTATCCGCAGGTTTAACGTTTACTTTTATTCATCAATTCAAAAATTCCTTTATTATTCCCGGCACAAGACCAAAGTCATTGCTTTTATCCAGGAAATGATTTGCCCCAAGTTCCCGGCACTGCTGTCGGTAATAGCCATCAGTATGATTTGTAATCATTACCACCTCACATTTCATATTATTTTGCCGGATAAATTTCAACACTTCAATCCCATTTTTCCCGGGTATATTAATATCAAGCAACACAACATCCGGCTCATCTGCTGCCAGCAGGCGACAGGCATCATCATAATTAGCGGCCACATTAATATGCTCAATATCATTTACTTCATCAAGCAGACCAATCATACGATCAATAAAGTTCATATTATCATCCACTATCAGTATCACAAAACCCTTTTTCATTAATAAAATTACAGATCAAAGAAATTCAGCCGCACAGCATAAAACAGGCCTTCTATATTTATTGCTCCTGGAACGGGAGATTCGGCAGTGGTTGGCCAAATTACAAATACATTTTTTGATATAATGTAGCTGCAACAACCTGAAGTATGTAGAATAATAACTACAAATGAAGTTTAGGTAGGATAAACTGCCTCAGATCAGGCCCTTCTCCAAAGCATACCTTGTAAGATCCGCATTGGAATGCATATTCATTTTGTACATTATACGGGAACGATAAGTGCTGACGGTAGTTGCACTTAATGACAAATGCTCACTTATTTCAGTAATAGATTTACCTGAAGACAAAAGTTTAAACACATCAAACTCCCTGTCTGAAAGACTTTCATGCATCAGGTGGGAAGCACCAGTCTCAAAGGCATCGGCGAGTTTTTCTGCTATAGCCGGAGTAATAAATTTTCTCCCCGACCTGACTGTTTCAATGGCTTTTACAATATCATCATGAATAGTTTCCTTTCCGAGGAAACCTGAAGCCCCGGCTTTCAATACGCGTAACGCATACTGATCCTCCGGATACATACTCATGATAAGCACGGGTAGTTTGGGTGAGAATTGTTTTATCTGGCCTAAAGCATCCAATCCGCTGCGGCCCGGCATGCTCATATCGCAAATAACAACATCCCAATCCTGATCCATTACTTTTTTTATAAGATCTTCAGCATCGCCTGCTTCTCCTATCTGGGATGTTGAATAATGCTCCTCCAGAATTTGTTTCAGCCCCCTGCGGACTATCGCATGATCATCTGCTATTAAAATCCGGATCATATCCTGTTAAATTTTGTTGCTGTCAACTAAAGGGATTTTTACTATTACCCTTGTACCTTTACCTGGTTTGCTGAATATCTCGTACGTACCACCTATCATAGCTGTTCTTTCCCTCATCCCCAATATACCCAAAGTTTTTTTAGCAGCGGTTTTTTGTTTATCAAAACCCACGCCTTCGTCAGCAATTGATAAAACAATTAAATTATTTTCCTGCTTCAGTGACACTGTTACTTTTTGGGTCCCGGAATGGCGGGCTACATTAGTCAGTGATTCCTGGAAGATTCTGAATAAACCCATTTTTATTGTTTCAGGAAGTTTCAGTTCGGCATCTTCAAATTTAAAATGTGTCTTGATGTCAAACCGTTTTTCAAATTCGGATAACTGCCATTCCATAGCGGCTGTAAGTCCCAGGTCATCGAGTAAACTGGGTCGTAGCTCCGATGAAATACGGCGTACTGTTTTAACGGTGTCATCAAGCATTAAAAGCAATTCACTGATTCTTGTTTTTACAGATTCATCTTTTATCCCCAATTTATTATTTATCCAGGATATATCCATTTTCATAACAGTAAGTTGCTGACCCAGCTCATCATGAATTTCACGGGCAATATGGGCCCGCTCTTCTTCCCTTATATTTTGTAAGTGCTCTGTTAGTTTACGAATCGATTTATAAGATTCTTCCAGTTCCTGTTCTGCTTTTTTACGGTCAGAAATGTCAATGCCTGTAACCACCAGGCATTGTTTGCCTTCATAGATGATCTGTCGTGTAATAAAATAGAAGGGTATCTTTTTCCCGTCTTTGGTGAGGGGGGTAGCTTCAAAGGTGTTTGTTCCTTCAGTGAATATCTTGTTTATACTTTCATTTATATTTCCCATTTCCACATCATTGTAAAAGGGAATAACAGGTTTAAGCTTACTTATTTCCCCGGAGGTATACCCTGTAATGATTTCAAATTGTTTGTTCCATCGTAAAAATTTATTTTTGTCCCTCAGGAAAAACACACCAGGAATACTGTCAATAATCTCATTGGACAATTGTTTTTCCTTTAAGATCAGGTCCTGAGCTTTAGCTCTTTCAGTCAGGTCTCTTATCACTGAAAGAAAACGGCCATCCGGTAATTGCTGTGACCTTACCTCTGTTTCCACTATTGAACTGTCTTTTCTTCTCATCTTTCTTTGCTTAACAGTGGAATCGCCTTTCTGGAGTATATCATACCGTACCGGTTTTTTCTGTATCTCTTCCTTTGTTAAAATATCCGCCAGATACATTTGCATCAATTCCTCTTTTGAATAGCCGAGTAAATTGACAGAACCGGTATTCACATCCAGGATTTTACCTGTAGCATCATAAAGTGCAATAGCATCAACTGCCTGTTCCACCAATGTGCGGTATTTTTCTTCATTTTCCATCAACTCTTTTTGGACCGTTATTTTGTCTGTTACATCCATAGTAACGCCAAGTAATGCCGTTATCTTTCCTGCTGCATCTTTCATTGGCACGGCATGTGTTTCCAACCACCGCCTGGTCCCTTTAAAACCTGTAATGCTGAAAAGGAGAGTGCCTGATCTTCCATTGAATACATTTTTTGTTAACCGGGAAAAGTCTTTTTTGTATTCAGTATCAATAATATCCAGGACCCGGTGGCCTTTTACCTGTTTGAGAGAATCGGCCTCAATCATTGCAAGCCCGGCAGGGTTCATGTCCAGCAATTCTCCCCGTGGGCCGAGTAGTTTGATACATTGCGGATCGGTTTCAAAAATAATCCGCAACCTGTTTTCACTTTCAGCTACTTCCTTCTGAGCCATATATACAGGAGTCATATTTACCATGGAGCCTATCATACGGTAAGCTTGTCCGTCCTGTTTTCGCATAATATAACCTCTGTCAAGAAAATGAAGATAAGTTCCGTCGGCTTTGGCATAACGATATTCATCTCTCCAGATATCAGCATTTCCCTGAATCGCTTTTCCAATTTTATCTTTAACCCGGCTTAAATCATCCGGATGAATCCTGTTATACCAGTCTTTTAATTCCGTGAGTTCTTTTCCCTTTCTGATTCCAAGCAGCGCATAGTAATTATCGTTCCACCACGCATTCTCATCCGTTAAATTCCAGTCCCAGACAATATCACTGGTCGCTTTTGAAATCATCTGGAACCTGGCATTGGTGTTCAGTATTTCTTCTACTGCTTTATTACGCTCTGTTATATCCCTGGCAATTACCATTACATTCCCATCAGGCATCATTTTAGAATTCAGTTCTATGTACATTTCTGACCCATCTTTTCTTCTGGCCCTGCGTTCATCATGCACAGAATTTCCTTTCCTGATGTTACCAAAACGCAGGGGTTTAATCTTCAGGTCATCTTCGAACAGCAAATCTCTGAGTTTCAGATTTTTAATATCTCCCTTTTGATAGCCTGTAGCAACCATGAATGCATTATTGTAATCCAGGATATTCCCTTCCAGCGAATATATGAGAATGGGGTCAGAGGCCTGCTGCACCAGGGTGCGGTATTTCTCTTCGCTTTTTTTTAGTAATTCTTCGGTTTTTTTCCGGTCAGTAACATCACTTATTGTCCCAATTAATTTTATGGGCCGTTTATTATTATCATATTCCAGTACGCCTAATCCATGAACCCAGGCTTCTGCGCCATTATCATTCCGGACAATTTTATATTCCTTATCAAACCTCTGATGCTTTCCAACTACTTCTTCGGTAACATATGCTGACATTATTTCCCTCCAGGCAGGATGAATTAAATCCGTCCATCCTTTGAACGAACGGTCATAATTCTGGCCTATTCCAAAAATATCATCAAGAATTTTCGAACTGCTCCATAATCCACTTGATAAATTCCAGGTGTAATTACCCAAACCTGCAATAGCCTGCGATTCTTTAAGAAGGTTTTCACTTTCCTCCAGGGCTTTTTGAGTTTTTTTCCTTTCAGTAATATCACGCAAAAGCGCATAATAGGATTGTTTGCCTTTTACACTGATGGATGTCAGCATCACTTCAACGGGAAATTCAGTTCCATCAGATTTTATATGCACCCATTCAAAACGGTTATATCCCTTTTGCAATGCCTGCGCAATCATTTCTTCGGCTTTTACCGATGAAAGCCTTCCATCAGGTTGTCTTTCAGGTGAAATTTCCCAGGGTTTCCTATATAGAACATCCTGCTTGGAAGAATACCCGAAAGCAGAAACTGCCGATTGATTACAATCGGTAAACCCTGTATCATCAAGCAACAAAATCATATCAGCAGATTCATCAAACAGCCGACGGAAGGTCTCTTCACTTTCACGCAGTGCATCTTCCGCTTTTTTCCGTTCGGTGATATCTGCAAACGACCAAACCCTGCCAACAATATCCTGGTTAAGTATTAACGGCGTTGAATGCCGCTCAAACACACGATTATCCCTGAATTGAATTATATCAAAATCTGTTTTATCAGTTTTATACAACTCCTGCACTTTCAAAAGAAACTCTTCAGGATTTATCAGTTGGCCCAGAACATATTCAAGCAATGCCTGATCATCTTTCTGCTCAATAAGTCCTTGCGGAATATGCCAGAGTTCTGCAAAACGATTATTGGATGTTATGATCTTCCCGTTAATATCAATGGCCAGGATTCCATCCTTGGTAGAGTCTAATGTACCCCTCAGGTATATTTCGCTTTTACTCAGCGCTTCTTCAGCTTTAACCCGTTCGGTAATGTCCAATATCACTCCTTCAATAATTTGCTCACCTGTTACAACGTTTTTAATCAAAGAACAACTCTCAATTATATGCACAGGTGTCCCATTCTTGTGTTTCAACTTTACATTTTTATTAATCAGTTCGCCTTTTTCCAGTAAACGGGCAATAAAATCATTCCTGTCATCAGTAGAAAAATAAAGCCCGGATGCTTTTGTTTGCAGTAATTCTGCGGGTAACCCGTAACCCAGAATATCAGCAAAAGCTTCATTATAAGTGAGGATATGTCCATCCAGTGTGGTTTGGTAGACCCCGGCAAGGTTACGTTCAATCATCGAACGATATTTCACCTCACTTTCCCGTAACTTTTCCAGGATACTCTTTCGTTCAATACTATAAAGTATCATTTTGGTGAGCACCTTTTCATCTAAATCTTCTTTTAAAATATAGTCCTGCGCGCCCAGCGTAATGGCATCTACGGCCACGTTCATATCAGCAAGGCCGGATAAAATAATTACCGGTATTTTGCCTGCGGATTTCTTTACTGTTTTAAAAGTGTCGATACCAGAACTTTCCGGGAGGACAATATCGAGCAAAATGATATCAAATATTTCTTTCTGAAGGAAGTCAGTTGCTTTAACCAGGTTTTCGGCAGTTCTGAGCAATTGAATCTTTAAGTCAGAGGCCGTTAACAATTCTGTTATTAAATACTGATCGCCGGGGTTATCTTCTATAATAAGAATACGTAACCCTTTATTTAAATCCGACATTACGACGTAGTTTTCGGTAACTGTGCAATGGTAAACCAGAATGATTCTATTGCCTCAACTACGTTCAAAAATTTTCCAAAATCAAGTGGTTTGGTAATAAAACAATTGGCGGATTTTTCATAACATACTGAAATATCCGACTCAGAAGACGAGGTCGTTAACATGACAACCGGTATCTTCTTAAGTTTTTCATCTTTTTTTATAAAATCCAGGACTTCGATCCCATTTAATTTGGGCATGTTGATATCCAGCAGAATTAAATGGGGTATTTTGCTATCGGCATATTGATTCTGCTTTTTCAAAAACTCAATGGCCTCTTCCCCATCTTTGACGACAGATACGTTGTTTTTCACTTTTAATTCTTTAAAGGCCTCCAGGGTAAGCAGAATATCTCCTTCGTTGTCTTCTACCAGTAAAATCTGTATTTCACTCATGGGTACTATTTTGGATAAACTAAAGTAAACAAAGAAACAGCCGCTTTATAGTTTAATTCATTGATATATCACACAATAAGTGTTTAACATTAAATCCATATCACTTACTGCTTTTTGTATACGGTACAAATGATACGTAAAAAGCCTCTATTTCATGCATCACCTTCGTGTATTTGTCATAATCAATCGGTTTGGTAATATACCAGTTAACATGTTTATCATAACATTCGCTGATATCTGCATCGTCTGCAGAGCAGGTCAGCATAACTACCGGTATCTCTTTAAGGTCTTTATCTTTTTTTATCAGGTCCAGTAATTCCTTTCCATCCATTCCAGGCAGATTAATATCCATTAAAATCAACTGGGGTGTCGTGGCACCGGCATAATCTCCCTGTTTTTTCAAGAAACGAAGGGCTTCTTCCCCGTCTCTTACTACAGAAATTTTATTTTCCAGCTTCATGTCCTTAAAAGCTTCTGTTGTAAGAATAATATCTCCTTCATTATCTTCTACTAATAAAATGTTCACTTCACTCATAGTGGTATATTTTAATAATTCAAAAAATGCTACAATTTTACAGGTAACGTGAAATAAAATGTACTGCCTTTGCCCACGGCCGATTCTGCCCAGATAGTACCGCCATGCAACCCGATAATTTTTTTACAAATAGCTAATCCGATCCCGGTTCCGCTGTATTTAGTCTCATCACTAAACAATCTTCTGAAAACAATAAAAATTTTTTCCGCAAAAGCCGGATCAAATCCTATCCCATTATCTTTTACAGCAAATACCCAAAAGCCCTTCCTGTCCGGCAGGCCCGCGTTTTCCTCCCTTAAAGTTATAATAATTTCCGGCATTTCGGCGCTAAAGAATTTTAACGCATTTCCAATAAGATGCTGGAATAACTGAACCATCTGCGCTTTTTTGGCCATTACCACCGGCAAATGATCCACAGTGATAAGCGCCCCTGTTTCTTCTATAGCCGGCAGGAATTTTTCTTTTACTTCCTGCATTATTACATTGAGGTCCACTTCAACAAACTCATTAGTATCGGAACTGAGCCTTGAATATTCTAACAAATCAAATATTAAATTTTTCATTTTGGCAGCACCCATTACAGCAAATCCAATATATTGTTTGGCAGATTCATCCAGTTTGTCGCCATATTTTTTTTCAAGCAATTCCAGAAAGCCGGTTATCATCCGCAAAGGTGCCTGCAGATCATGCGATACGATATAAGTAAACTGGTTCATTTCCTTTGTCAGTTCTGCCAGTTTATTGTTCAGCAATTCCTCTTCCGGGCATTTTCCCGTTGTAACGGGTTGCCTGTTTGCAGGATTATTATCTGTCTGTATTGGCTGTTCCATAGTTTACTTCTTTGCCGGTTATAGTTTAGGAATTGTAAAATGAAACGCAGTGCCTTTACCCAGTACAGATGTCATCCAGATTTTTCCCCCATGTGTTTCTACTATTTTTTTGCAGGTTACCAACCCCAGCCCCGTTCCCGGATATTCCTCCCGGCGGTGCAGCCGTTGAAACGCATTGAATAATTTAGGCTGATCTTTTTCTGCAACACCAATACCGTTATCCTGCAAATGAAACTCCCAATAATCCGGCAGTTCGTTAACCGTAAGTGTCACTTCAGGTACCGTGTCTTTTTTGCGGAATTTTATCCCATTACTTACCAGGTTCAGGATTAAACGGTAAAAAGCACTCTGGGTCCCTGTAACAGTTGGTAAAAATTCCGGTATATGAAGTGTCGCACCGGTATCTGCCATCACAATACTTAAATCTTTTTTCACCAGGTCCATCACCTCTGCAAAATCAACCGGTTCCTTTTTGGCTGCTTTATTGCCGGAACGCGAAAATTCGAGTAGATCTTTTATCAGTATGCTCATCCTGTCGGCACCATCCTTGGCCCGGTAAATATATGATTGCCCTTGTTCATCCAGGACATCATTGTACTTTTTGGACAGCAGTCCCAAAAATCCGCTAACCATACGTATGGGCTCCTGTAAATCATGGGCCGTTATGTTTGCAAACTGGTCAAGGTTCTGGTTCAGCTGCAATATTTCTATTTCTGCTTCTTTTCGTTCAGTAATATCCGCATTCGTACCTGTCATTCGTATGGCATTGCCTGATTGGTCTTTTAAGACCAATGCATTGCCTTTGACATAGTGTATAGCATTGTCCTTCCGGATAATACGAAACTCGGTATCATATTCTTTTTCATCATTTAATGCCATCCGCAACTCTTCATTTACTCTTTTCAAATCATCGGGATGAACGACGGCCTCCCAAGATTCGGTTATTGATTTAGGATCACTGGGATTAACATTGTATATGCGATACATTTCCTCATCCCAAACGGTGGTGTTAGTAACTAAATCCCAATCCCAAATACCAATGCTGGTGGCATGGACGGCCAGTTGAAGGCGGTTGGACAGGCTCAGCAACTGCTCTTCCGATTTTTTCCGTTCCGTAATGTCTTCCAGTACCCCCTCAAAAAAACTTATGGCCCCCTGATCATCCCTTACAATGCGTATGTTGGCGCTGACCCAGATAATATCTTTATTTTTTGTCAATACCTGTAACTCATAATTTTTCACCCGGTCCTGTACTAAAATCATCTCAGCCATCTTTTTTCGCTCTACCGGATTTGCATAAATCTGGGTTCCTATATCAGTAACAGAGTCAATAAGTTCCTCAGAAGAATCATAACCAAAAATCCTGGCCATGGAAGGATTTGCCATTATGAATTTTCCATCAATGGTGCTTTGATAAATGCCATCTGCCGTATTATCGAAAATTGCCTGGAATTTATTTTGTAATAACACGACTGCTTCCTCGGCTTTTTTTCGTTTAGTGATATCTCTAAGCGTTCCTTCAAAATACATGATTGCCCTTTTTTCATTCCTGACCGCCCTTGTGGATTCACTTATCCAAATGAGTTCACCGTTCTTTTTTATAAGTGATGATTCGAAATTCTCTATATGATCCTGACAGGCAAGTAACTCAGACATTCTTTGCCGGTCCGCCGAATTTGCATAAACCTGGGTGCCAATATCCGTAACAGAACGTAAAAGCTCTTCCTCTGATTTGTAACCAAGGATTCTTGCCATAGCAGAATTGGCCATAATGAACTTTCCATCCATTGTACTTTGATAAATCCCCTCTGCTGTATTATCAAAAATTGCCTGAAATTTCTTTTGTGCCAGCACTAATTCCTCTTCGTTCTTTTTACGTTCGGTAATATCCTGTGTAGTACCCAACATACCCGTTGGTTTATTTTTTTCATCAAATAAAACAGTACCCTGTTCAAAGACCATCAGCTTTGTTCCATCTTTCCGAATGATCTCATGTTCAACAGCATAGTTGGCTTTACCTTCCAAAGCATCTTGTATCAGGGCCCCGGTCCTCACCTGTTCCTTTCCGGATAAATGATTTAAGTAACCCTGATAGGTTAAATCAAATGTTTTCCTGTCTTCACCAAAAAGCCGGAACTGTTCCTGGCTCCAGGTAAGCTTATTGGTAGCAAGATCCCATTCCCAACTGCCAATTTTGGCTATACGCTGTGCTTCTTTGAATTTGATATGATTTTTAATAATTTTCAGTTGGGCTCTTCTGAATGTTCTTGCTGCAAAGAGCATCAGTATAATAAAAATCAGTAATAGAATAAGAAGGCCTGTTAAATTGTGATTGCTCCTTTTATTTATCCAGGATGTGTCTTCATTTAATTTCCCAAGTAAACTATTCTTTAATCCCTGTATTTCTTTACTTAACAGTTCCCGGATGTTTTTTTTATCCATACGCTGCATAAACTCAATGGAAGCATCAAACCCTTTAGTTGTAAAAACCAAAATACCGCTGTCAAGATTGCCGATCCTTAATTTTAACAAAGAATCAATTGCTCCCATAATTTTTGTGTGAGCATCTGTAATAACATTTTTTTTCAGGTTGATAATATTGCCATAACAATTTGTTTTTATATTATAAAAATTTTTCAGGTAGTTAACATCGCTTGTAAGCTGGAAACCTCTTTTATCAGATTCAATCTGAAGCAAATTAGCAGCAAGGGAGTCTGCCTGGATTAAATTCGTCTCTATTTTCAGGATCTCATTTTGCAATTTTACCTGTTTCCTGAAATTAAAAAACAAAACAGCAAAACTGCCAATTACAATCAGCAATGAAACGTAAAGAAAAAGAGATATTTGTTTTTTATATTTTTTCATACGTTTGACTTTATTCCATAGGAATTGTAAAATAAAACGTACTGCCTTTTCCCGGTTCAGCCACCACCCAGATAGAGCCCTGGTGCAACTCAATAATTTTTTTGCAAATTGCCAGGCCAACACCGGTCCCTTTATATGTTTGATTGTCTTGATGCAGTCGTTGAAAGAGGACAAATATTTTATCTGTATATTCCGGATCAATACCTATTCCATTATCCTTTATACTGAAAAGATATTTATCCCCTTCTTCTTTGCAACTGATTTGTATTACCGGCTTACGGGAGCCCAGGAATTTTAAAGCGTTGCCAATGAGATTTTCAAAAAGCTGTACCATCAATAAAGTATTTGCCCTTATCATAGGCAAGGTTGGAATAATCAGCTCTGCTTCTGAATCTTTCAACTCATTTGTCAATTCCCTGCAGGCCTCCTTAAGCACCAGATTCATATCAGTTTTTGTGAATTCTTCCTTATTGCTACTGACTTTTGAAAACTCCAGCAGATCTAAAAGGAGTTTCTTCATGTGGTTGGCTCCTTCTACAGCGTATTTGATATATCCGTTTGCCTGTTCATCTAATTGTTTTTCATATTTTTTTTTCAACAGTTGCATAAAACTGCTCACCAAACGCAAGGGCTCCTGCAGGTCATGTGTAGCTACATAAGCAAATCTTTTCAGTTCGGCATTGGACGTGGCCAATTCAAAGGCTCTTATTTCCAGGCTCTGGTATAACCAGGTCAGCTTTTCCTCTGTTTCTTTTCGTTCTGTAATATCGCTGAAGCTGCAAATCACTTCTTTGATTTCACCTTTCTCATCCAGTAACGGTTCCGCATTCACCAATAACCATACCCTGTCCCTGGTAACCGGCCTGTACACTCCCATAATTACATTGGACACAGGCTTTTTTGTGCGGATAGCCGTTGGAACAGGGTGAGATAAACCCGGAAATGGCGAACCATCTTCATAAATAACATTCCACTCAGGGTGGAAAGATGTTCTCCCGGAAAGTTCATCCTCAGTTAATCCCAGCATCTGCTGTGCCGCCTTATTAATAAATAGAATCTCTGTTTGCGGACCCTGTAATAAGACGCCTACCCGAAGGCTGTTGATTAGTTTATTGGTTTTCTCTTCACTCCCTGTAAATAAATAGATATTGTCTGATTCCTGTTTCATATTTAAATTGGATATTGGCAAAACGACGTATCGGGTAAATAGTGATCCTGTGAAAAGCATCATACATAAAAGCAATAAAAAACAGTGATGCTGTTAGTGAAGTAAAATAACCCGTATCAGGGTTCCATAAGGTTAAGATGCCGCAGCTCATTTGCTGTCAGTTTAGTTTAAAAAGAGTAAATACAGAATAGGTTCTGCCGGTTCATAGGTTTATAATCCCTGTGCAATGGTAAAACTGACTAATGCCGCAGTATTTTTCAGATTTAGTTTATTAAGTATATTATAACGGTGTACTTCCACAGTCTTTACTGTAATATCCAGTTGCAGAGCTATCTCTTTAGATGTCAGCCCTTCTTTAATTAATTTGACAACATCAATCTGACGCCGGGAAAGCACATTCATATCAGGTGGGCCACCTTCATCTTCAAGTTCCTGATGGGCAAGAATATTTTTTACCTCATCGCAAATATATTTTTTACCATTATTTACTTCAACGATAGAAGCCATTAACTCATCTTTGGATGAATTTTTTGTTACATACCCCATGGCACCCATTTGCAGCATGCGCCGGGCATAGGCGGGCATCGAGTGCATGGATATCCCGATAATTTTTGAACCCGGAGAAAATTTCCTGACCAGTTTAGTGCCTTCAAAACCATTAACCGGGGACATGTTAATATCCATCAAAACAATTTTTGGTCTTTTGTCTTTGGCAATTTCGGCTGCTTCATCAGCATTACTGGTTTCCCCGATTACAAGAAAGCGTGGATCGCTGTTGAGGATGTACGACCATGATTCTCTGATTAACTTGTGGTCGTCTACAAGAAGAATGGTGATTTTCTCCATAAGGATAGTGGTAAATGGTGATTGGATAAGGTTTTTCTAATACTAATATTAAGCAATTTATCCTAAGTACCGGGTAAAAAACGCAAAGAATATTTCGTAAACTTTCAGGAAAAACCTGATTTTAAGTATATCCACTTAGACAATATTTAATTTGTAGCCAAACGATGACAAGGATAGTAGTGTTTCAACTATAGTGCAATAATGAATCATCAAATTCCCGGTGCCAACTCCGCCAGGGCCGGGACCTGTCAGTCCCGTCCTGACGGTATTACGAATGATGTAAACGAAATGAGATTATACCAAAAGGGTTAATATAAATGAATCAAAAAGGATCTGAAAAATCGCAGGATTGCATTCGAGTTCAAGAATTCTGTCCTATTATCTCAAGCAGCCTGCATTTTATTATTTCAAGGCCTGTTGATATAGAGATTTCTCTTTTCTTCATTAGACAAAACAGCGGTTATATAAAAAGAATAATCATGCCTAACCCCGCAATATATAAATAGCATCAAAAAACAAGGCCGTACTAACCAACCGTGTGTATTAAGTGTTTGGTCAAATTTCATTCCTGGGAAAGGTTTTAGGGAAAATAAAAAAGGCAACCCTGTAAAGGATTGCCTGTTTAAAAGTAAAGTGGAGGCGACCGGAGTCGAACCGGTGTCCAAACATATTCATCGAAAGCTTTCTACATGTTTATTTCATTATTAGTTGTCGGCGATGAACCGGAAATGAACAAACCCATTCATCACGTAGCTGGATGGTCTTAAGCAATCAGCACAGCCTTTGATTGCAGCATCCTGTTTTGTTTTTAAGTCGGCGGCGGGGCATGGTAACAGAACAACCGGCCCGGCGGCCCTAATGACTACGTAATCACTGATTAGGCAGCCATGGCATACTGAGTATTGCCATTTGAGTTTTTCGTATTCAGATTAAACTGCTAATTACGCAACGCAGTACATGCTTACACTCTCAAAGATCTACGCTGTCAAAACCATACGCCCCCTTGATATTAGCGATATCGAATAATCAGTTTTTCGGACATTTCGGAGAATTTTTTCAAATCTTCGATATATTTTCTACTCCTCAATTTTTTAACATGAGCCTCAATTTTTCTTGCTTGTTTATACTCCAAATCGCCAATCCAAAAAAATAATTCCCAATCATCTGCTTTCGATGTAAAACTGTCTTTTCTAGATTTGCTTTGGTGCTCGCCAAATCGCTTTTCCCAGCTTGGCCCGCTTTTCTAAATCAAGGCAACTTCCTGTATAATATCTGTTTAGCTTTTTAGAATAAAGTATATATACATTAGCCATGCTGTAAAATTAACACTACTTAACATGCTTACCCCCGATAGCTATCGGGGCTCAAAGATCTACGCTGTCAAAACCATACGCCCCCTTTCATTTTGAATTAAGGCTTTACTGAAAAATACACCGATTCTCCCGCACACGTGTAATTCCCTTCCGCTAAACCATATATAATCAGTCTGCAAAAATAAACATGTTTGGCCAGCCCATCGTGTAAATTTTAGGTAAAATTCTGACCGCCTCGCACACCAACCAGAAATAATATATTTTCGTCCAATGACTATACCCCTTGAACGGTATCAGAAACAACTTGATGTACTGCGTGCTGAACTTAAAAAACTAGCCAAACAAAAATCCCTCCTGGGATGGCTCAGGTTTATCACATTGGTTTCTGCTTTTCTGGCGCTATGGAAACTCTGGCCACTGGGACTTTTCATTGCGGTAACGGCGTTCTTATTGCTGACCGGACTGTTTCTTTTTATACTTTCAAAGGATCTCCGCAACAATACTTCAATAGAAAATAACAACCGGCTTCAGCAGATCATCCGGACAGAAATAGACATACTGAACCATCATTTTACCCACCTGCCTGATGGCAGTAAGTATAAACCTGAAGCACATGCGTATGCAAATGACCTGGATATTTTTGGCCGGGCTTCCCTGTACCAATATATAAACAGGACCTGCAGTGAACAGGGAAACAAACTTTTTGCTGACTGGCTGCTCGAGCCTGCAACTAAAGAAGTACTTAGGCAACGTCAGCTGGCTGTTAAAGAACTGGCATCTGAAATGAACTGGCGCCAGCAACTACAGTCTTATGGTATGTCAGCTCCCGTTAACCTGTCAACACAACAAAAAATTGAAAACTGGTTCGGTCAGCCCGAACAATTTATTAATAAATCGGGGTGGCAGGTCCTGCGTTTTTTATTACCTGTCATTAGCTGTACCACCCTTATTCTTTACATGGCCGATGTTATCTCAGCTGGTAATTTTTACGGGCTACTGATTATTTTTATAGCAGGTTCATTGGGTATTTCCAAATTAGTCATGCCGGCCTATTTACAACTTAATAAAATTGCCCGGGAATTAGAATCTCTGTCTGACAGTATCAAATGGATTGAGAAAAAAGAATTCAATAGTACCTTATTACAAGAACTAAGAAATAAATACAACACCGGTTCCCGTACGACCTCTCATGCAATCAACAAACTGAAAAAAATTCTCGACCTCCTCGATATACGCCTGAATCCGCTTGTCTTCCTCCCGTTAAACACATTCCTTTTCTGGGATCTGCAACAGGTCTTTGCTATGGAAAGATGGAAAAAAGAAAACAGGCCAAATGCCGCCAACTGGTTTACGGCCTTAGCAGAAATAGAAGCGCTTTCTTCGCTGGGTAATCTGTATTTTAATCATCCCGATTTCACTTTTCCTGTACTTTCAGAAAAAGAAGCCGTCTTTACAGCCGATTCAATAGGCCATCCGCTGCTGCAAAATGAAAAACGGGTGTGCAATTCCTTTTCAACAGAAGGATCCAGTCAAATTAACCTGGTAACAGGATCCAACATGGCGGGCAAAAGCACGTTCCTGAGAACGGTGGGGGTAAATATTGTTTTGGCCATGATGGGTTCCCCGGTATTAGCCAGATCACTGACACTCTCACCTATGAAAGTGTTAAGCAGCATGAGGGTTAGTGACAACCTGGAAGAAAGTACTTCAACATTTTATGCCGAACTGAAAAAACTGAAAGAAGTAATTGACGCCGTTAATAACGGGGAAAAAGTATTTTTTTTACTGGATGAAATTTTAAGAGGCACCAATTCCGGCGACAGGCACACCGGATCAACCGCACTGATAAAACAACTCATTCAACATCATGGAGCGGGGCTGATTGCCACCCATGACCTGGAATTAGCAAAACTCGCAGAAGAATTTCCCGTGAATATTCACAATTATCATTTTGATGTACAGGTGGCTCATGAAGAATTATATTTTGATTATAAATTGAACAGAGGCATCTGCCGCAGCATGAATGCCTCTGTCCTGATGAAGAAGATCGGTATCGAATTATAATATCATTTAAATATTCTCCAGATATCCAGCCCCATGGCATAGGCCATCAGTCCTAATAACAATACCATGCCCACCATCTGGGCATACTCCAGGAATTTATCACTGGGTTTACGGCCGGTAATCATTTCTAATAAGGTGAATAAGGCATGACCGCCATCCAGACCGGGGATAGGTAAAATATTCATGAATGCGAGAATAATACTGAACACAGCGGTAAGTGTCCAGAATATCTGCCAATCCCAAAATCCGGGATAAATACCCCCGATACTCAATACACTGCCCACCGATTCGCTGGCTTTTGCTTTCCCGTTAAAGAGTTGTTTCAGCCCCTTCATATAATTACCTAAAGTATTCCAGCATTCCCTGAACCCTGCCGGAATAGCCTCGAAAAATGAATACTTTGTTGTTTCATATTTGAAACCCATTTGCTCAAGGCTCCTTGCATTTACACCCAGACGTCCATCGGAATCCAACATAACAGGTATGTTTAACGTGTCCGTATTTCTTAAAACAGCCAGCGTTATTTTTTCATTTTTCTTACCGGTTACCAGCTTTTTAAAATCATTATAATACAAAGCAGCCGCTCCGTTAACCCCGATGATCCTATCTCCTGCCCGGATACCGGCCTTTTCAGCAGGTGAGTTTTTTGCAAATTTTTCAACAATAAAATGAGCCCTGATCGTCACAAAATCGCCGGCACTTCTTGAATTCAGTTTTCGAACAATCTTTTCATCATACGATAGATTCACGACACTATCGTTCCTCTTTACCGATATAATGCTGGCCCCTTCATTGTAAACGATATCTCCCCGTAGTTTCAAAAGATTTTTCACTTCCTTATCACCCACTTTAAGAAGGATATCTCCATCCCTCAATCCAATTGTCTGTGCAAGACTATCCGCAACAATTCCGTATCTGGCATTGGAAGGCGGCATATATTCCTTTCCCCAAACCCATAATATGGCAATGAAAATAAGGATGGCCAGTATAATATTGACAACTATCCCCCCCAGCATGATAATTAACCGTTGCCAGGCAGGCTTACTGCGAAACTCGAAAGGCTGTGGCGGAAGTTTCATCTGTTCTTTATCCATACTCTCATCAATCATCCCCGAAATTTTCACATAACCGCCCAGGGGAATCCAGCCCAGGCCATATTCAGTTTCGCCTTTTTTCTTTTTCCATAAAGAAAACCAGGGATTAAAAAACAAATAGAATTTCTCAACGCGGCACTTAAACCATTTGGCAGTTATGTAATGCCCGAATTCATGCAGCAAAATGAGAATTGAAAATGACAGGATAAACTGAGCTGCTTTCACACCAACAGTACTCCAGTCAATGGCTAATAAATAATTCATAGTATTAAAAAACATCCCAACCGCAGGTTGGGAACTTTTAGAGTTTAATTATATCGGCTGCAAAGTTACGGGCCTCACCATCGCTGTCAAAATATTCCTCCAAAGTGGGTTTCGCGATGAACGTAATATTCTGCATGGTTTTTTCAATCACATCGGTCATATCCAGAAAGTTGATACGGTTGCGCAGAAAGGCATACACTGCAATTTCGTTTGCCGCATTCATTACACAGGGCAGGTTGCCACCCTTATTCAATGCCTCCATGGACAAAGCGAGATTTCTGAAAGTCTTAACATCAGGCTCTTCAAATGTCAGGTTGTTTACTTTTTTAAAATCATACCGGGGAAAATCATTCTTTATTCTTTTAGGGAACGCCAGTGCATACTGTATCGGAAGTTTCATATCCGGTAATCCCATCTGCGCTTTAATACTACCATCTTCAAACTGTACCATACTGTGAATAATACTCTGCGGGTGTATGACTACCTGGATCTGTTCAGGTTTTAAATTGAAGAGCCATTTGGCTTCGATCATTTCAAGTCCTTTGTTCATCAGCGTAGCTGAATCAATGGTGATCTTTGCGCCCATGGTCCAGTTGGGATGTTGCAACGCATGTTCCTTTTTTACATTAACCAGGTAGTTGGGTTTGCGGCCTATAAATGGCCCGCCTGAGGCCGTGAGAATGATCTTTTCAATCCTGTTTCGGGTTTCACCCACGAGGCATTGAAATATTGCCGAGTGCTCGGAATCAACCGGGATAATAGGCACCTTGTTTTCTACGGCTTTCCGCATGATTATGTCACCCGCCACTACCAGGGTTTCTTTGTTGGCTAATGCCACGACTTTCCCGTTTTCAATAGCTTTTAATGTCGGTCGTAAGCCTGCATAACCCACAATCCCGGCAAGCATCAGGTCATAACAATCCATTGCGGCAACTTCTACCAATGCTTTCTCACCGGTAAAAACTTTTATTCCTGTATGAGCGAGTGCTTCTTTGACTTTTCCGTATTTCCGTTCATCACCGATTACGACAAGGTTCGGATTAAATTTCAGGGCCTGTTGCACCAGCAACTCATCATTGGTTTGTGCAGTAAGTACTTCAGCACTGAACAAACCGGGATTTGCAGCGATTACTTCAAGCGCCTGGGTGCCTATAGAACCTGTTGACCCAAATAGGGCAATTCGTTTGGTAGGTTGTTCTGGAGTCATTGCGTTAAACAGTCCATAATTTTTCAGTCCATTGTTTTAATGCATCAGCAATTTTTCTGTCATTGCTTAACCGGGGCACTTTATTCTGGCCACCCAATTTACCGATTGATTTCATGTAATCAATAAATCCGTTTTTGCAAACGGGGGTAATTTTTAACGGCGAAAGAATATGCCCGCTAATCAAATCATCATAGTACACATTTTTTTCCCTGAGGAATTGATCCAGACTGGCAGCAAACGATGATAGATCATCGGGTTTATTTTCAAACTCTACAAACCACTCATGATAAGATTTTCCATCATCACCACTTACAAAAGGTGCCACTGTAAACTCGGTAACATGAACCTGTTCCGTTTCTGCGGCCCTGAGCATACTGGCTTCAACTTCTTCCCCAATCACATGTTCTCCAAAAGCGGAAATGAAATGCCGGGTTCTTCCTGTAACGACTAAACGATACGGATCAACGGATAGAAATTTTACCGTATCGCCCAGGTCATAACCCCAAAGGCCGGCATTGCTGGTAATAATCAGTGCATAATTTTCGCCCACTTTCACATCCTGCAGGGACAACCGGGTCGGGTTTTCATTAAAAATTTCCCCGGCAGGTACAAATTCATAAAATATCCCGCTATTGGTATTCAATAATAATCCTTCTGAGTTCTGTGAATCCTGGAAAGCAAAAAACCCTTCGCTGGCGGGAAACAATTCGATGGTATCAACCTTTCTTCCGATACTTTCCATCAGCTTCGCTTTGTAGGGTTCAAAATTTACGCCACCCTGCACCATAACACTAAAGTTGGGAAACAACTCACCCACTTTCTTTCCACTTTTCCTGATCAATTCATCAAAGTACATCTGCATCCAGGGGGGAATACCGCTGATGAGTGTCATGTTCTGGCTAATGGTTTCCTCTACAATTTGCGTCAGTTTGGATTCCCAGTCATCAATGCAATTTGTTTCATAAGATGGCATCTGGTTGGTGCGGAGATATTTCGGTACATGATGGTTCACAATACCGCTTAGCCTGCCGGTAGGAATGCCCCCCACCCTTTCCAATTCCGGCGAACCGGAGAGAAAGATCAGTTTACCATCAGCGAATTTAGTATTCCCGGTTTCAGCCATGTAACAAAGCAGGGCGTTACGGGCTGTATTTATATGGTTAGGAATCGAGTCTTTAGTGATGGGAATATACTTGGTGCCGCTGGTTGTGCCTGAGGTTTTGGCAAAATAGATGGGTTTGCCTTTCCAGAGTACATTGTGCCGCCCTTCTTTGATTTTCTCGACCCAGGGCTTCATTTGCTCATAATCCCGGATAGGGATCGCCTGCCGGAATTCCCTATAGTTGTCCACTTTCTCCAATCGGGCCTCTTTACCAATATCGGTGGTCCGGCCTGTTTTAAGGAGGGTTTTCAGGATATTTTCCTGGTCAGCCACCGCTGTGGTCATCCCTTTTCGGATACCTTTATATATATAAGAAGCAAACGGCCTGGCTAAGAAAGACTTGATTTTCATACTTTATGCTTAGAGAACCTTTAGGCGGCTACAAATATAACGGATGACAGGCCAAAGAGGGGTCATTTAATGTTCATAAATCTTTGATTACCCGTTTGCCGGTACAAACTTTCTCCTTACCTTTGCCTCCCGAAATCCTGAGCTTAAAGTATATTTAAGAGCTGAAAGTGAGGGACTAAATTTTAATAGTATGATAGCTGTAATAAAAGTGGCCGGACAACAGTATAAAGTGGAAAAAGACCAGACGCTGTATGTACCCCGCCTGGAAGGTAAAGCCGGTGATGCTGTAGACCTGGAAGTTTTATTGGCCGATGCCAATGGAAGTCTTTCTACAGGTTCCTCCATAAAAACAACCGTCCAGGCAGAGATCGTTGACCAGGTTAAAGGTGATACCGTGATTGCCTACAAACAAAAAAGAAGAAAAGGTTTTCACAAAAAGAAAGGTCATCGCACAGCTTATACAAAAATTAAAGTAACCAGCATTGCCTGATGCAATCAAATTAACCCAAGTACTAATTTTTAAAACTTCGAATCATGGCACATAAAAAAGGTGAAGGCAGCGTAAAAAACAACCGCGACTCTCAAAGCAAACGCCTTGGTGTAAAAATCTTTGGTGGCCAGGCTGCTATTTCCGGTAACATTATTGTTCGTCAGCGCGGCACGGTTTATCATCCCGGAAAAAATGTAGGCGTTGGAAAAGACTTCACCTTATTTGCATTAAGCGATGGTGTTGTTGAATTTCGCAAAGCAAAAAATGACCGGACTTATGTTTCTGTAGCCGTTGCTGAAGCATAAGCATTTTCTCCCTGTTTGGAATTTTGTGGAAAAAAAATTTGGGTAGTATGAAATAATTGTTACTTTTACTATCGTTAACCCATTTTTACTAACATTAAATTCTAACAAAATGGCTACTAAGAAAAAAGCTGCAAAGAAAAAAGCTGCTCCTAAGAAGAAAGCTGCTAAGAAAAAGAAATAAGTTTAAGGCAAACTTAAACACGACAAAAAGTCTCACCTCTGGTGAGACTTTTTTTATGCGCGCCCTTTTAATAATTGCTAAATTAGCCGTATGGAAAATGCCGCCATCGCCGATAATTTTGACCTCCTTGCCAGGCTGATGGACATCCACGGCGAAAACTCATTTAAGTCGAAAACCTTTGCTGTAGCGGCTTTCAACATAGAGAAACTGCCCATGCCGTTAAAAGAAACACCCCGGGAAAAACTTTTCACCATCCGGGGTATTGGTGAGAGTATTGGCCGTAAAGTAATCGAGATGCTGGACACCGGCCAGTTAGAAATGCTGAATGAATACATCCTTAAAACACCACCCGGTGTTATTGAAATGCTGAACATAAAAGGCATCGGTCCCAAAAAAATTAATACCATCTGGAAACAAATGGAGATAGAATCGGTGGGCGAATTGCTGTATGCCTGCGACGAAAACCGGTTGACCCTTTTTAAGGGATTTGGTGAAAAAACCCAGAAAAACGTCCGGGAGGCCATAAATTTTTATTTTTCGAACCAGGGTCATTTTTTGTATGCGCAACTGGAGGAAGTGTTCCCGCAGATTGAAAACTACCTGCAGAAATTATTTTCTCCCGAAAAAATAAAAGTAACCGGAGCTTACAGAAGACAAGCTGTAACAATTGAAGAACTGGAATTTGTAATTGCAGAAACGAATGAAAAAATAAAACCAAAATTTCAAACGGCACAACCGCCTGAGTTGCTGGAAGAAAATACGGACAACTTACTATATAAGTTGAGGAATGGACTAAAGCTTCGTTTATTTACCGGCAAAGAAAATTTTACGCAAAAACAGTTTCTCACAACAGGCAGTAAGGAATTCATTAAGGCCTTTCAAAAATCATTTCCGGATGTAAACTATTCATCCGGCAATAACGATGAAACCGTTTTTACTGAAGCCGACATACCTTATATACCCCCCTGTCTGAGAGAGACTGCAGCTGTTATTGAAAAGGCTAAACAGAATACCCTTCCGGAATTGATTCAAACGGTCGATATATGTTCTATTATCCATAGTCACAGTAACTGGAGCGATGGAAGCAATACTATTGATGAGATGGCCCGGGAGTGTATCAAACGGGGTTTTGAATACCTGGTTATCTCCGACCACTCCCAATCGGCTTTTTATGCCAATGGCCTGAAAGAAGACCGGATACGGGAGCAACAACGGCATATTGACGCATTGAACCGGGACCTGGCCCCATTTAAAATCTTTAAAAGTATTGAAAGTGATATACTAAATGATGGCAGCCTGGATTATCCCGAACCGGTATTAAAAACCTTTGATCTTGTGATCGCTTCTGTACACAGCAACCTGAAAATGACGGAAGAAAAAGCCATGAAGCGTTTGATAGCAGCTATTGAAAATCCTTACACTACTATTCTCGGTCATATGACAGGCCGGCTGCTCCTGAGCCGTAATGGCTACCCGGTAGACCATAAAAAAATAATCGAGGCCTGCGCCGCCAATAATGTTGTTATAGAATTGAATGCCCACCCCCGCCGCCTGGATATTGACTGGACATGGATCGATTTTGCCCTGGAAAAAAAAGTCTTACTCTCCATTGACCCGGACGCACATTCTTTAGATGGTTATGATGATGTGAAATACGGGGTGCTGGCTGCACAAAAAGGGGGGATGATGAAGGAAAATAATTTGAGCAGTTTTACTTTGAAGCAATTTGAAGTTTGGCTGGAGAAAACCAGAATATTGAAAAATATTTAATCCGCCACCGGCAACTCCACATGAAATGTAGTGCCCCTTCCCTGCCCGGTTTCAAACCAGATCTTCCCCTTCGCCTGTTCTACAATCCCTTTGCACATCGCCAGTCCTAATCCGGTACCGGAAGATTTGGTAGTAAAGTTGGGTATGAAGATCCGTTCCTGCATTTCCGGAGCAATACCTTCCCCGTTATCATTTATACTTACCCGGATCATATCCTCCAGGCGTTGTTCGGTCACTTCTATTTTACAAATACCATTCTCCTGGCAGGCTTCTACGGCATTGGCAATTAAATTCGTAAAGAGCCGGTTCATCTGCGTTTTATCAGCTTTCATCAGTACCGGTTCATTTACCGGCCGCCAGTCAAACAAAATCTTTTCATCCGTTGTATATAACTCTTTCAGTGAACCCAGCACTTCATGCAGGTCAAACGTGGTAATGTTTGTAGTTCCGATATTGGCAAATTGGGAAAAGTCAGCGGCGATCTTGGAAAGATGATCTATCTGTTCCACCAATGTATTGGCCACACTGCTGGATAATTCTTTCACATTTGGCTGGTTATTATTAATGGCTTTTTGCAAATACTGGATACTGAGTTTCATCGGTGTCAATGGATTCTTGATTTCATGCGCCACCTGGCGCGCCATTTCCCGCCAGGCACCCTCCCGCTCACTCTTAGCCAGCGCTGTGGCACTGGCTCCCAGTTTGGTTACCATTTTATTATACTCCTGCACCAGGTCACCAATCTCATCATTACGGTTCCAGACAATTTGTTCATTCATTTTGCCCAGGTTCACTTCTTTCATTTTATCGCTGATGATGGAAAAGGAATTCGTGATACGATTAGTAATGAATAAAGCAATCAATCCTGCTATCAGAAAAATAAAAGCGTTCAGATTGATGATAGTGACCAGGAAGTTGGAAATCTCCTGCCGCAGTTCCGGTTTGGAAGTAAAGTAGGGAATATTGATATAGGCATATACTTTTCCAAGTTCATCCCGCACGGGTGAATAAATACTGAGATAGGTGAAGTTGCCGATTCTTTCTTCCTGGGCATGTTGTACCTGCCGCAACCTGTCCAGGTGATAAAAAGCGGTGGGATCCATCTTTTTACTCAACACCCCTTTGGTATATACATTGGCTTCAGATGAGACCTGCAGGTTACCTTTCAGATCATAGACATTCACATCCACACCGTGAATGTCTGAGACCTCATCCACCAGTTTTTGCAAACCCGTATTGGACACAGAATCATAGATCTTCACCACATCATCAAAAATAGTATGGTCCGACATTTTCTTCTCCATCTCATTAACCATGATCTTCATGGTACGGCTGAGCTTTTCATTATTACTCTGTTTATTACGGCTGATAAAAAATGAGATCGTGGAAGCCCCGATGATCAGGAAAGAGAAAAGGCTGATGAAAATAATAGTTCCATGTACCTGCGAGCGGATATTCCATTGGAACAGTTTCCGGAGACCCGTGAGGTGGTACCCCGTTTTAAGGACAAAAGAGATCAACTGTACAAACAATACCAGGAAGAGAAAGGAACAGAAAATATAAGAGAATAACGTAATCGTTTCAATAGTAGCTTCCTTTTTACGGGCTATCACCACCACTTTTTCATTACCGGCCCTGTACCAGAGTTCATCATAATCCCCATTAACCCTTTGCTGAAACTCTTCCGAAGGAATTTCATTTTTGGTGAGCCAGATAGGGAAAGGATAATTACCCGGTGGTGATACCAAACGCAGGCTGTCATAAACTGCATTGGAATAAATAGGGGAATTCTCCGGGTCTGTTTCTTTGAATTGCCGGAACAACTCGGGAAACAAGGCATCCCGGCTATAATTTTTTAAATTGGAAACTATGAAAAAAGAACCCAGCTTTCTATTGGCCGTATCCGTCACTTCCCGGCGGGTGATGTAATTAAACTTATCCAGGGATGTTTCATAATAAAACAACCCCTCCGTTTCTGTGGGCTTCGATTGAACGGTAAGGATGGCATTCAAAGCTTCGTAAGGTGTCGGGTCATCATTATACAACGGTTTATCATCTGCATTGTATACATACATCCGGGTATCATATTTATTCAGGTAGCCGCTGTAACTATCGGTAATGATGCTATCCCTGAATTTTATGCCTCCTTCTTCGCTTTCAAAACGATGAAAGTTTTCACTGAGAAAATCATTATCCAGATACCGGATCGCAATGCTCATCAATCGCTCGCTGGAAGGGTCGGTTTGTACAGCCAGTTTATCCGCTATCAGTTTTCTTTTCTCCCATTCTGCTTTCCTGTTTTGTGAAAACATGATGGCCGTAATGGAAACAGAAAAAATAAATATCCAGGAGAGTATCCCCGCAATATTAATTTGGAACCGGTTGAATAATACCCCATTCCTGTTTACCAACCAGGTGTATACCAGCAGCCAGACCAATACCGGCAAATAAAATAACACTTCCGGGTTTCCCGAACGGGTAGTGAGATAAATCAGACCGGCAAAGCTGATGGCAAAAAAAATGAGAAAATTTCTTCCGGCGAATAATGGAAAGATGAGACGGAATAATAACTGAGAGAAATAATAATAGGTCAGCGACAGGCAGGCCAGTGCAAAGAATCCGGCCACCGTGTGGCGGTTCAGACTGAAAAAATTGGTGACATCAAAAGATATTTTGGAGTCAGCCACCAGGCTACGAATAACTGATGCCAGTATAAATGTTGAAAAAATAAGCAGGCATAAAGAAACGATACCCGCCAGCCATTTTACCGGGTTTGAAAATCCAGCCGATGGATTTTCAACCGGATGCAGCTTCGACCAGGCAAATAAAACTACCCAGCAAAAAAGTATGGCGTTGATGAGTAAGTCACCCAATGACCGCTGAATGGCATTGGATCCATAAATAGCCGGATCAAATAATTCAAACTGGCGGAGATTTAATAACGAAGGGTAATAATAGGTAAGAATCCGGAATGCTATTAACACGACCGCTAATAATCCGATGGCTTTCCATGGGCCCCTTCTTTTAGCAACTTCTTCTGTCAGCAGGTGAATAAAAAGAAATAACAGCAATACGGCACCAAACCTTAAAAAGATCGTTTTTTGGTCATTGTAGGGCACAGCGGCCGATACTTTTCTATCCAGATAAAAAAGTGTTTCCCCTGAAGTCGTTTTTACAGGGAAATCTGTGACCGTTTCACTGATCCGTACCCTTTTATCAGCCGAGTTACTGTAAAAAAACCGCTGGGGGAGGTAGTCGGTGGTTATAAAAAACTCGGACCGGACCGGGACCATTGCCACTGCGATCAATTTACGTTCCTGACGACCCGGTACTATTTTTTTAATTACATAATACCATCCGTTCAATTCTTTAAGAAAAAATTCGCCATCTGTGGCAGTCAGGATATCAGCAGGAGGTACTACTAAGTGATCACTCCAAAAACGCATATCCGAATTACCAAAAAGATCCTCCGAATAAAGGAAGATCGTATATTTTTTTGCGGCCAGGTGATTGAATTCATTTATGGTTTCAGCCTGGGCCAGCAATCGATTGATCAGAACAGTATCCCTGGTAAACGCCCCGAAATCATTATACTGATGGTGGATGTATTTCTCAGCAAGTTTAACTTCCTGTGCAACCGATGAACGATTGCTGTATAACTTATTAAAAACAAGGGAAAGTGTAAAAAGCAATGCTGCCCCAAACAGCAGGCTGTATTTCCGGAAAAAGATATTTTTCAAAAGTGATTTCACGAATCTTTCCGCTGTTGTTTAATCGTGTTCCAGATGGCATCCATTTCCTGAAGTGTCATATCGTTAAGGCTTTTCCCGTTTTGTAAGGCTTGTTGTTCCATCTGTGTGAAACGGTTTATGAATTTCTTATTGGTCTTTTCGAGTGCATTTTCAGCATCCACCTGCAAAAACCGTGCATAATTGATTAATGAGAATACGACATCGCCAAACTCCTCTTCCACTTCTCCCTGTAGTAGCTCCAGATCCTTCGGGCTGGGTACTGGTTGCTGGTTACTCGTTGCTGGTTGCTGGTTATTGGTTGCTGACTGTAAATTGCTCACTGCCAATTGCAATTCCTGCAATTCCTCTTCAACCTTTTCCCAGACCTGTTCCTTATTATCCCATTCAAACCCGGTCTGTTTGGCCTTTTCCTGTAAACGCATGGCCTTGATAGTAGCCGGTAATGACCTGGGTATACCTTCAATAACGGATTTCTTACCCTCTTTCAGTTTCAGTTTTTCCCAATTTCTTTTTACATCATCAGAATTATTAACCTCTATCAGCTGCCCCCCATTGGCGGGATCTCCGTAAATATGCGGATGACGTGAAACCAGTTTATCACAAATTCCATTTATCATTTCATCCAGTTCAAACTGTTTTTGTTCCCTGCCGATTATGGCATAGAATACTATATGGAGTAATAAATCTCCCAGTTCTTCTTTGACGCCTTTCCAGTCATTATCAGTTATCGCATCTGCCAGTTCAAACGTTTCCTCAATGGTCATCTGACGGAGCGTTTGAATAGTTTGCTTCTTATCCCAGGGGCATTTTTGCCGGAGTTCGTCCATTATGGCCACCAACCGGGAAAAAGCAATTTCATTTTTTGTATTCATATAAGAATTATTATTAAAGAGTGGCGGCAGAAAAAATCAGGAAGATGGCGAATAATATCAGCATCATCACCAGCGATGAGAAAATAACCAATAGAAATTTAATAAACGTTTTGCCCCATCCCTGTTTATAGAAGTTACGCATTGATATATACAGGTAACCCACCAGTCCGATAAAAAGTAAAGCCTTAAGGGCTGTAAAAAATCCCCCATGGGTAAACTCCTGAATTTTACCAATACAAAAAAATGCCAGCAACACAATAAATGTAAAAACATAAAGATGGATGGTGAAAACACCGTGATCCGCAAAGAAAAATTGCTTACGGCGTATATATACCAGCTTCAGGATAAATGCAAACAAGGGCAATGAAACAAAAAGCATATACGGTAACCGGTGAAAAAATCCTTCCGATAGTTTTAGTAAAAAATCATTCGGATTTTCCTGGTATTTGCTGTTTATATTAATACCTATTTTTAGATACCGTTGCTTTAACCAACTATGTCTTTTGCCAGGTGGCAATGCCCGCTGTATGGAATCGTACGCTTCAATACTTTTGTACTCGTTGGCGCTAATAGTCGTATCTAAATCTCCGTTTGCACCTGTTTTAAAAATGTCTTTTGCAGTAAAAGGTCTGCTGGTATCACTGATCAAAGCTATTCTATCCAGTATCAGCCTGTTCGCCGTATCTTTTTTTAACCTGTTTTGCAACGAAATGATATATTCCCCCCTCTGTCTAGCATCCAATGGTTTATCCGTGGTAAGGGTAACACTTTCCTTTGGTCTGAAAAAAGTAAAAAAAAGTAAAAAGAAAATAGCTGAAGTAAACACATACATTCTGACCGGGTGCAGGTAACTGACCCGCCGGCCAACCATGTATTCTTTTGATAAAAAGCCTGGTTTTAAAATAAGATGGTGTATCGTATGAAAAAAGCTGCTGTCGAAATGGGTGATATCATAAAAAAAGTGCGTAAACATATGCCAGAAAGTTTCCTTCGGCACAACGTTTTCCTGCCCGCAATTGTGGCAATAAGGCCCCTGAACCAGGGTGCCGCAGTTCAGGCAGTCTTTCTCTTTTCGTTCGGGTATATGAGACAACGTAATTTTTTCTTAAAAATAAGTACAAAAACATACAAGAAGCCTTTCTTTTTCGTTACTGAACAATTCAGGTAACTTTGAACTGCAAAAGCCATATCAGTAATATGAAAACCCTTTTATTTCTCTTTGTTTTTCTTTATTCTCTTGCCGTACCGGCACAATATTATTATAATGATATTATTGGCACGCAGGAAACCAACCGGCAGATGAAAGCCTACCTGGCCCATAAAGTAAGAACGGTTTCTGCCACCGGCTTTGACCAGCGTGGTGCAAAAACAAGTGATTTTTCAGAATTCCAGGAAGTAAAAGAAAACGGAATGGCCTTGAGGGTTTCATCCTTCAACAACCTGAATAAAACGGTTACTTATTCAAAATTTGATACAAAGGGAAGAGTGATCCGAACGACTGATTCATCTACAGCTATGGAAAGTGAAACCTTGTATGAATACGATAGCAATGACCGGATAACACGTTTGCAAAACACTATGACTGACTCAGCCCGGGATTTTAACCAGACTGAAGTTCACTTATGGAACTATACAGCTACCGGAAGGCCTGAAAAAATGTGGCGGATCATTAACAAAACCGATAGCCTGGAAATTCGTTTTATTCCAGATGAGGCGGGCAATGCCGGTGAAGAAAAGACCTACCGGAAAGGAGTAGAAACCGGAACGATTTACTATTATTATGATACAAATAACCGCCTCACGGATATTGTACGGTATAACAATAAGGCAAAAAAATTGCTGCCCGATATGTTATTTGAATATGATGACAGTGACCGGGTCATCCAGAAAATAACCACCACTTCAAGTACCCTGATGAGTTATCTTATCTGGCGTTACATATTTGATGAAAAAGGGCTGAAAACCAAAGAAGCACTTTTCAATAAGGATAAACAACTGACCGGCAAGATCGAATACAACTATACTTTTGGTTCCTAAGCCATCCCCGGACCAAATCATCCCTTTTACTGACAATGCTCATCCGGGATTATGGTATTACCTGATAACTTACGGTTAAATAAAATAGTTTGCTGGGAGTTCTCCACGATAAACAAATTGACGCCCTGCTTCATAGCCAGGTAACGGGTCGGATTGGCTGCCATGCAGACAACCGGACCTATGTGGTACCGGTAACCTATGTTTATGACGGTGAAAATATCATATGCCACACCCGCGAAGGATTGAAACTGGAAATGATGCGAAAAAATCCGGAAGTATGTTTTGAGGTGGACTATATGGAAAATATGGCCAACTGGCAAAGTGTTATTGTATGGGGAATTTTTGAAGAGTTGAGTGGTTTACCGGCAAAAGAGGCCATGGAGAAACTGATCGACCGGGTAAGCCCTTTTATGACCAGTGAAACCATTCATGCCTTTGAACCGGGAGAAAGTCCTGAAAGAAGAGATACAAAGGGCTTTACAGCAATTGTATACCAGATAAAAATCACGGAGAAAACCGGCAGGTTTGAGAAAAGATAACCCCGTTCTTTAAAGAAAAAATTTTCTTTAGCTATCATGAACGATTACAACAACCTACACCTCCACTGGAAAAAATCGCAGAAAGAATTTAACAGGAACCTTGAACTGCTAAAGCAAAAATTACATACAGAACCCATTCATGATATCCGGGTTGCTGCCAAAAAACTCCGGGCTTTCTGGGATTTATACATCTTGTTGAAAAAAGACCCGGAGCCGGAATACGGGATGAGCAAAACCAAATTTCTATTTGATGTGTTGGGAAGGCGCCGAGATGTTGAAATATGCCTTGCATTAACCGCAGCTTTTGAAAAAGATGCTAAAGGCTCCTGTAAAGAATGGAACCAGTACCTGCAGTCTGTACTAAAAATAACCGGGGCATGGGTTAACAAGGAAATTCATAATTACCAAAAAAAAGAACTGGCCCAAATAGCTTTTTTATTAAAGCAGGACAACAGCCTGGGAAATCCTGATCAATTTTCTAACGACCTGACTGCTATTATAAATGCGCAATTGGAAGAAACAAAAAAACATTTACGGCAGCCCCACCTTGTCCGGAAATGCTTAAAAAAAATATATTACTGGATTTCTTTATTCCCGGATGAAAATACACAGGAATCCTGGTATCCATCGGAATTACACGACCTGCTTGACGATTTGGGTAACTGGCAGGACCAAACAATACTTGCCATAAGAATTAAACATTTCCGGAAAGACTATCTGCCAAAATCATTTGAGGAATATCGACTGTTAAAAGACTTTGAAAACAAAACCAATGAGCATAAGAAATTACTACTGAAAACTGCCAATAGCAAAGTAAAATGCTGGATGAAAAAAGTAATGGTGACCCCATAAAAAAAGCGAAGTATAAACTTCGCTTTTGTGCCCAAGACTGGATTCGAACCAGCACACCCTTTCGGGCGCCACCACCTCAAAGTGGTGCGTCTACCAATTTCGCCACCTGGGCATATTGTTCCATACTGTTGGTTTGAGGACTGCAAATGTAAGCCGTTTATTTTTTCAGGACAATTCTGAAAGTGGTTCCTTTTCCCAATTCAGAATGTTTGACAAAGATCTCCCCCTTGTGATACTGTTCAATGATCCTCCGGGAAAGGCTCAGCCCCAGGCCCCATCCTCGTTTTTTAGTGGTAAACCCCGGTTTAAATACCCGGGTAATGTTTTGTTTACTGATCCCTTTGCCGGTATCAGTTATATCAATAAGTACTTGCTTTGAATTATCATTAATAGCAACGATAATATTCCCTTTACCTTCCATGGCATCCAACGAATTTTTTAAAAGATTTTCAATCACCCAATCAAATAAGGGCGCCGAGACCCTGGCGGGAATATGTTCTTTATTCTGGGAGTTTACTGAAAAAATTATTTTACCGGTGGACCTTTTCCGCATGTAATCAACCATATCATTTATATGGCTTACCAGGTCAATTTCTTCCAGGTGAGGGGTGCTGCCAATCTTACCAAAACGGTCAGAAACTAACCGCAAACGATCCACATCCTTCTCCAGTTCCCGGATAATTTTTTCATTGCCGGCAGATTCTTTCAGCATTTCCACCCAGCCCTCCAGAGAGGATATCGGGGTTCCTAACTGATGCGCCGTTTCCTTCGCCATGCCGGCCCACACCTGGTTTTGTACAGAACGATAACTGCTGCGTAACGAAATGAAAATAATAGCAATGAAAAGTGCCACTACACATAACTGAACGAGGGGATAATAACGGACTTCATTCAATAATTTTGAATTTCCGTAATAGTACCGGTTCACTTTAGCCGGATCTTTCGGATCTGCCCATTCTATGGCCGGGTTTTGCGATTTAAATTTCCGGAGTTTTCTTTCAACATAGGCAACACTTTTTGCTGACTTTGCTGAATCGAGGTTTACATACTGTATGATGCTGTCCTTCTCATTTGTTTCAATAATGGGGATTGTTTTGTTTTCGCTAAGAATGACGGCGGCAAGTTTGGTATCAGCATCATCCGGGGAGTTTATCAGAAATTTTCCGGCCTCAATCCATTGCCGGACTTTTTGCTTCTCCTCGGTGGCAATTTTACCCGCCAGGTATTGGGAATAAAAAATAGTACCGCTTACAATCAGAATGGCAATTGCCGCCAAACCCGTTCTCCAGTTTAATATTTGCCGAAACATATTTCGAATTTAACGAGGATAAACCGGCTTCCCGTATTTTTGAATAAATATTTTCATCTCCTTGAGCACTGCACCTAAAGTAAGCATAGTCATATTAAACTGGAACGGCCAAAAATTCCTGGAACAGTTTCTGCCATCCGTGCTATCCACCAGTTATACCAACGTAGAAGTAATAATAGCCGACAATGGCTCTGTGGATGATTCCATTTCTTTTCTTCAGAAAAAATATCCGGACATCCGGCTTATTCGTTTTGATGAGAACTACGGGTTTGCCAAAGGATACAATGAAGCGCTTAAACTAGTCGTATCTGACTATTATTGTATCCTCAACTCGGATGTTGAGGTCCGGCCCGGCTGGCTGCAACCTATGGTTGACTTGCTTGAAAAAGATAAAAATATTGCAGCCTGTCAGTCCAAGCTTCTTTCTTACCACCAACCCAAAATGTTTGAATATGCCGGAGCTGCCGGTGGTTGGCTCGATAAATATGGCTATCCATTTGCTAAAGGAAGAGTATTTGATATCTCCGAAGAAGATCATGGGCAATATGACAAGGCTGAACCAATCTTTTGGGCAAGTGGGGCCGCATTATTCATCCGTTCGTCCGTGTTTCATGAAATGATGGGTTTTGATGAATATTTTTTTGCTCACCAGGAAGAAATTGATCTGTGCTGGCGTATACAGTTAGCAGGTTATAAAATCTACTCCTGCCCTTCTTCAGTGGTGTATCATGTGGGTGGCGGCACATTGCCGAGGGGAAATTCGCTGAAGACCTACCTGAACTTCCGGAATAACCGGATCATGATATCGAAAAACATGCCGCTATCAAGAAAACTTTGGGTAGTACCTGTAAGAAATCTACTGGATGCCGTTTCCGCCTGGAAGGGTTTATTTTCCGGGGATGGGGGCTATTTTATTGCCATTTTAAGGGCACACCTGGGATTTATCAAGTGGTGGTTGTTTTATCAGAAGAAAAGTGTTTTCCCGGTCAGCAAGAAAGGCAACCTTACGGGTTATTTGCAAAAGAATATGGTTTGGCAGCATTTTGCCAGAAAGAAGAAGTATTTTTCAGAAATAATTGACAAGACTTAGTATTTTTTCAACTGAAGCCCTATTTTTGCGATTCAATATTCTTATATGACAAATTCCCAGGAATACAACGAGGAATTACAAAAAATTCAGGACCAGGATTTCACCCATAACTGGGTATCCTCCTCCGCTTTCCTTTTTTACCTGCAGGTGGCCTGTATCGTTGTTTTTGTTTTAGGGGGCTGTTATATGCTTTACTCAAAACGCTACGAAAAGGCTGATGTGAAATACCAGGAAAGCACCTTATATACTCCCATATATAAATAAGTTATTACAAAATTTTTTTACCAAGGGCCCATGCCCTATTTTTGCGACCCTTAAGTTCTTTTTTTTGCCTGGAAAATATGGGCAAACAATATGCGGAAGTAGCTCATTTGGTAGAGCGCGACCTTGCCAAGGTCGAGGTGGCCGGTTCGAGCCCGGTCTTCCGCTCTAAGGTCCCGTCTCGCCTAAGGCGGGTCGGGATTTTTTTTGAATTTTTGGGTTTAAGGAATTAACGTTCTGATAGTTGATCTTGCTTGTAAAAACTTGAAACTATTAAACCTGTAACTTCAAACTTTTCACGCCCTGGTGGTGGAATTGGTAGACACGCAGGACTTAAAATCCTGTCTGCAGCAATGCGGGTAACGGTTCAACTCCGTTCCGGGGCACTATTTAAAGCGATTCAATAAAATGAGTCGCTTTTTTTATTTGTAGATTTGAATCAAAGGAATACTAAATGGCAACCGAAATAAAATGCCCGAATTGTGGTCATGAATTTGAACCCACTGATATGATCCGTGATGAGATTCAGAAAGAGGTCAATTCAAAAGCGGAAGAATGGAAAAAGAAAAAGGAAAAGGAGCTGGAAGAGAGCCTGAGAAAAAATATTGCTTCTGATTTTGAAACCAAACTGCGCCTGCTTGAACATAACAATAAGGACAACGAGGAAAAACTAAAACTTTCCAGGCAAAAGGAACTTGAGTTCCTGAAAAAGGAACAGGAATTATTAAATAAAGAAAAGGAAATTGATTTGCAACTTCAAAGACTGCTGCTGGAAGAAAGAAGTAAACTGTCCGAAATAATCCGAAAAGAGGAAGCAGAAAAGAATTCACTTAAGGATACGGAGCATCAGATGCGTTTAAAGGAGTTGGAAAAACAATTAGACGACCAGAAAAAACTGGCCGATGAAATGCGCCGGAAATCTGAACAAGGTTCCATGCAATTACAGGGTGAAGTTCAGGAACTGGCCCTCGAAGAATTATTAAAAGCTGCTTTTCCTTTTGACCTGATCAGCGAAGTAGGCAAAGGGGTTCGCGGGGCAGATTGTATTCAAACAGTAAGAAATAATTTTGGACAGGAATGCGGCAAAATCATTTTTGAAAGTAAGCGAACCAACAATTTTGCCAACGACTGGATTGAAAAATTAAAAGCCGATATGCGCAGCCAGGGTGCTGATGTGGCCGTCATTGTTACACAGGCATTACCAAAAGATATGGACCGCTTTGGTGAAAAAGAGGGCATCTGGATCTGCAGTTTTTCGGAAGTAAAATCCATCGTTCAAATGCTGCGGGGTGGAATAATAAAAATATCCACTGCTTTAAAAAGCCAGGAGAACCGGGGCGATAAAATGCACTTACTTTATGATTACCTGACCAGCCGGGAATTTGCAGAACAATGGCAGGCTATCCGGGAAGGATTTATGAGCATGAAACTTTCCATTCAAAAAGAACGGGATGCCATGGAGAAGTTGTGGAAGCAACGGGAGAAACAATTGGAAAAAGTGTTGCTGAATGCCGCTCATGTCCGGGGTTCTATAGAAGGTATATCAGGTACGGATGTGGATCTGAATTTGCTGGAGAATACGGGCGAAGGGGAAGAATCATGATACCACCCAGGCCAGCACCAAATGCTCAAACTGCCGGTAATGAATATTTAATTCTGATTCATCTTTTAAAAAAAAGCAATCAATAGTTTCAGTTGCTTCGTCATTCTTCAACAACAGAATGTGTTTCCTGAAATCTACGCCCCCATCACCATACCATTTAAAAACTGATTCTTTGGCAGACCAGAGGAGAGTCGTTAGTCGATAGTCGATAGTCGATAGCCGGTCGTTGAGAGTTGAGTGTTGTATGTTGAATATTGAATCTTCTTTTTCATTTAAAAATTTTTTGAAATTTTCAGAATCTTTTCCATTGGTATCTCTATATCTATCCCCACCCTGCTGTCCTTACTCACGATAGCCGCCGCATAATCACCACAGTGTGAAATAGAAAAATGATATTGCTCATTGGGCAGAAAGGGTTTGCGGGTATCCGCAATCTCAATCAGATGGTATGGAAAGTCAGGAAAGAGGAATTGCAGTAAAAACCGTCCGGCCAGGTGCTGCAACCGCTTGTGCGGATGGGTCACATCCCGGTGCAGGGGCACATTCCCTTTGAAGAATTCTTCGGTTTCCTCAATCTTCCAGATACCCAGCCGGGTGCTTTCGTTGATTTGTTGTTGAAAAAAAATGGGCATTAGTTAGTCTTTCCGCTTTACTTTGCTGCAATAATAAACCGAAGATAGATAATGATACTTTCTGACACACGGATACTGGAAGAAATAGAAAAAGGTACTATTAAAGTTGTTCCCTACGACCGGGAATGTCTCGGCAGTAATTCCTATGATGTTCACCTGGGTAAGACCCTGGCTACCTATAAGGAACATATGATTGATGCCAAGAAACACAACCAGATCGACTATTTTGAAATTCCCGAAGAAGGCATTGTGTTATACCCGCATATTTTTTACCTCGGCGTTACAGAAGAATACACTGAAACCCATGCCCATGTTCCTTTCCTGGAAGGCAAATCATCTACCGGTCGTTTGGGAATAGATATCCATGCTACTGCGGGAAAGGGTGATGTTGGTTTTTGTGGCAACTGGACACTGGAAATATCCGTCAAGCAGCCTGTTAAAGTTTATAAAGGCATGCCGATTGGCCAGCTAATCTATTTCCCGGTAGATGGGGAGATTGAAATAAAATACAACCAGAAGAAAAATTCCAAATACAGCAACCAGCCGGATAAACCTGTGGAGAGTATGATGTGGAAGAATAAGTTCTAGGTAGAGTTCTAGTCGGGAGTCAGACCTTCGATCTGACGTAATATTTCAGAGTTCTGAGTCCGAAGTACGAACCTAAACCCGATAACATGTCCGAACTCATCAGTTCAATTTCCAGATTGTATAATTAAGAATCGTTGCAAAACTTACCCAACTGATATAGGGTACCAGTAACCAGGCAGCCGTTTTACTTATCGGTGCAAAGGAAAAAATGGTCAGCAGAATAAAAACCCACATCACGATTATTTCCACCAAGGCCCATCCGGGTTGGTGCTGGTTAAAGAAAATAAATGACCAGAAAAAATTCAGCACTAATTGTATGGCAAAAAGTGTGATGGCCGTCCTTTTCAATTGTTCATTTACATCAGACTTCCAGACGAAAAACAAAGCAACCCCCATCATAACATACAAGGTGGTCCAGACGGGACCAAATATCCATCCCGGTGGATTCCAGGAAGGCTTGTTAATAGTCTGATACCAGCTATCAACACCGGTGGCTGTGAAAAATCCTGCCGTGCCGCCAATTGCCAGTGGAATTGCTATTGCAATAACCAACTTTGTAAGATTGTTCATTCTTCTATAACGCTAAGAAGTAAAAATTGTTCAAAGTGCCTCTGTGCCATACTTTTTGTAATAAGCGATCAGCCAGGCTACTACTTCATTATAACTCCGTTTACCTGCCGGCTGGTTATTTGCTTTGAGAAAATGTCCATAACCCCACATAACGATAGGCTCAATTGGGTTTTTATACCGGCGATAAAAATCCCTGAATTCCCGTTGATCTTTTAGCACCTGCGGATGTGCTTTTTTAAGAAATGATATTGCCAACGTTGTATCTCTCAGGTAAACTTCTCCAACAGAATACCTAAACATGTCGTAATAGACAGAATACCGGAATGCGTTGGAGTTATATTCCCTGCAGGCAAGAAATCCAACAAAATTAGCTTCATTCTCTTTTCCATAACCCAATTGATGGGCCATTTCGTGGGTAGTAACATAAGGCTCTAAAAAACGGGGAACCGTTGTATTCACCTGCCCTTCGCCGGAAAAAGGATTGTAATAACCCTGGAATCCGAGATAATTTCCCAAATAGCTGAACAAGGACGGTTTTATTGATTTTGATTTGTAGGTGAGAAAAGAATGCTTTTTGGCTACTGATCTGTATGCATCCACCGCACTGGTAAACAACCTTCTTTTCCTGTCAAATGAATCCCGTTGTGCTTCGGTAACAAACCCGGCATAATAATTTACCCGGCTTTGAATAACGTTTGTTAATGTATCCAGATCTGCAACTGAATAAGGCTTTACCTCCAGGTTCAACTGATACGCTATACCCCGGCGATTGTAATTCAGTCCCCACAACAGGTTAAAAAATACATACACAAAAAGAAAGAAAAAAATCCCCTGCTGCAAACCAGCAATAAAGATCCGGCGGGTAAGTTTTCGCCTGATTATTGCGCTAAAAAACTGGTAGGTTTTATAGATGATGACGAGAACCAGGAATCCATAAAACAGGTCCCCGACACTAAAAGGTATCCAGCCAAAAAGGAATCTTTGCACGTTGGAAATAACCGGGTAAACCCCCTGGCTGTAATTTCTTTCTACCCAACCCGGGTACCAGGATGCCCATTTAATTAAGATGGTGAGCACAATCAGAAAAACCCAACTCCAGCTTTTCATGAGGCGGCTAAATAACCGGGCAATAAATTGTTGCAAACTTTCAGGTTTTAAGTATCTTCAAAACCTGCCTTACCGGCAGGCAGGTCTGGCTTTTAAGCCGGGACAGACGGGCAAAAATAATCTAAAATCAGCCTAAAAATATTCGAATATTCCCCCTACCTTTGCACACTCTTTAAAAAGTTGACTAATGAGCCGCCGCCGGGAGTTTGAGATACCTTTTGTGGGGTTAAAACCCGGGGTTCATGAATACAACTATTCGATTAATGATAAGTTCTTTGAGGCATTCCAACAGCAGGACTTCCGCAACTGTAAAGCCAACGTAAAGTTGTCGCTTGACAGGAAAAGCAGCTTTATGTTATTAAAGTTTGAAATCGGCGGAACACTGGAAGTAACCTGTGATCGTTGCAACAGCAACCTGCCATTAGAATTGTGGGATGAATTCAATATCACCGTAAAGCTGGTAGAGGATCCGGAAGCGATGAATGAACAGGAAGATGACCCGGATATGTATTATATCGGACAAGGTGAACACCACCTGGATATCGCCAACTGGGTCTATGAATTCATCAACCTGAGTATTCCTTTTCAAAAGATTTGTGATTTTGAAAAGATGGATGGACCATATTGTAATGCTGCAGCCCTGGATATGCTGAAAAAAATGGAACCCGAAGAAATCAAAGCCGAAGAGAACCCGATCTGGAAAGGATTGGAAAAATTTAAAGATTTAGATTAAATTATTTTGGACAATTAATATTTGAGTTATGCCAAATCCCAAACGCAGACATAGTCAGCAAAGAAGTGCCAAACGCAGAACGCATTATAAAGCCACTGCAGCAACCTTAACCACCGATGGTACCACCGGTGAAATACATGTGCGCCATCGTGCGCACGTGAGTGAAGGCAAACTGTATTACAAAGGAAAAGTTGTTGCTGAAAAAGCTCCCTTGAGAGCTCAGTAATAAAGCTCTTTGTAAGCAAACTTTCTTATACCAGATCCCTGCCCGTCCCTGAAAGGCGGGCATTTGGCTAAATTGTCAACAAGGAATTTTGTCCCGAGCCTTCGGCAAACTCAGGACTCCCGGGATTATTGTTTTGTCCGATTCGCTCTCAACGTTTTATTATTTGAATACTACAATTACGATAGGTATTGATATGATGGGTGGTGACTATGCCCCACTCGAAGCCATTAAAGGTGTGCAAAGTTATCTTTCGGGAATCGCTGCTCCGGTTCAACTGCTGTTGATTGGTGATAAAGAGCTGCTGGAGAAACTTTGTATTGAACATCATGTACCCGCAGAACAATGTTCCATAGTTCATTCAGAGCAGGTGATTGGTATGCACGAACATCCTACCAAAGCCTTAAAGGAAAAACAAAAATCGTCTATTGCCATAGGCTTTCAATTATTGGCTTCGGGTAAAATAGATGCGTTCATCAGTGCCGGCAATACCGGGGCCATGTTGGTGGGTGCCTTATTCAGCATTAAAGCACTGGAGGGCGTTATCCGGCCGGCCATTTCAAGTATTATTCCAAAAACGGATGGTGGGTCAGGACTCTTGTTGGATGTTGGTCTGAATTCAGACTGCAAACCAGAACAACTGAACCAGTTTGCCATAATGGGTTCAGTTTATGCCAATCTTGTTCTAGGTATCACCAACCCCAAAGTAGGATTGATAAATGTCGGGGAAGAAGAAGGAAAAGGGAATTTGCTGGCACAATCAACCTATCCCCTGTTAAAAGAAAATAAACGCATCAATTTTATCGGCAATATCGAAGGCCGGGATGTATTACTTAATAAAGCAGATGTACTGATTTGTGATGGCTTTACCGGAAATATCATACTTAAACTGGCAGAATCATTATATGAAATCAGCCAGGAGAAAAAAATAGAAAACGCTTATTTCGAAAGATTCAATTTTGAAAATTATGGAGGCACCCCGGTACTGGGTGTAGCCAAACCTGTGATCATAGGCCATGGTATCTCCGGCGCCAAAGCCTTCGGGAATATGATCGAACTGGCCCGGGTGATGATTGAAAAAGATGTCATGAAAAAAATGAAAGAAGTACTTTCCTGATTTTATCCCCATTACAGCTGCTGAATATCTGTGTAAATACCGTTTGCAGGGTATTCCTAATTATTACCAGTACAGTATCTTTAACCCAAACAAATAACCTTGAATATCCGGATAGTAATCATTACAGTTTTATTGTTTTCAACAAAACTTTTTGCCCAAACCAGTGAAAATAATATTTACCTGAGTAATGTCGTATACGAACCTTCGGAAAAAACAATTTTCTACAAACTGGGTGGCAGTACAATTCCAATCAATGTTTTGCAATATGGGAATGCGACCCATTTTGTATGTATAAATTTACATGCCAATGAAATCACTTCTGTACAGGCAGCCAGATCCGTGCTGGAAGAAACCGGGGGCACCCTTATCAAAATTGAAAATAAGCAACAACGGGTGATCCGATTCCGATTAAAAGGCATCAACTATGGCTTTGATCCCAACCGGATTTTTTCACGGGTGGGTATTGAACAAACATTAAAAGAAAACAGCAGAGTTAGTCCCGAGGCCGTGGAAGAGGTGGAAAAATTTGCCCAACGTATTTTAGCACTTATACCTGAGAACACTTCCTGTATTGTTGCATTACATAATAATACAGAAGAAGCCTACTCCGTCCGGAGCTATTTACCAGGAAGTGACCGGGAAACGGATGCGAGAGCCGTTTATGCCGACAGTTTGCAGGATGTAGATGATATCGTTTTTACTACGGACAGTCTTTTATACAGAAAAATGGCGGAGATGGGATATAACAGCATCTGGCAGGATAATCAAAATGCAAAAAGGGATGGTTCATTGAGTATTTATTGCGGCGAAAGAAACAGGCGTTATATCAATGTTGAAACGCAGCATGGCAAAGTGAATCAATATGCGGAAATGCTTCAAAAATTACTAAGCATCATCCAGCAGGGAAATAAAAAATCCCCCGTTTTACCGGAGGATTCCCGTGATCCCGCTGGGACTCGAACCCAGGACCCCAACATTAAAAGTGTTGTGCTCTACCAACTGAGCTACAAGATCTCCAAATGAGTCCTTACAGACAAACTTTCCCTTTTTGGGAGTGCAAAAATACGGTCTGACACCTTTCATACCAAAAACTTTTTCAAACAGTTATCAACTGTTTTAATGTAGCAGATTGACTTTAGGATCCGGAAGGATGAAGTTCCTCTTTTACAATTGCACAATTTTAAAGTAGGTTTGTAGCCATAACCCGCTTTTCATGTCAGTATATTTCAAAGATAAGGTCGTAGTCGTAACAGGAGGAACCGAAGGAATTGGCAAGGCCCTTGTTGAAGCATTAATCCAGATGGAAGCCAAAGTGGCTACCTGTGGCCGCAATCATGATAAACTTTACCAATTGCAGACCCAATATGCTTCGGCTAATTTACACACCATGGTAGCTGATGTAAGCAGCGAAAACGACTGCCGGCGCTTTATTGAAACCACTATCAACGTTTTTGGCGGTATCGATATTTTGATCAATAATGCCGGGGTATCCATGAGGGCATTACTGAAAGAAACCAACACCGAAGTCATCCGGCAGGTGATGAATATAAATTTTTATGGCACGGTCTATTGTACCAAATATGCACTCGAATCCATTATTGCCCGGAAAGGAACCATAACCGGCGTATCTTCTATTGCAGGATACAGAGGTTTACCCGGCAGAAGTGGTTACTCCGCCAGTAAGTTTGCCGTGCAGGGCTGGCTGGAAGCTATTAAAACAGAACTGATGGCTGATGGCGTACATGTCATGTGGGTTTGTCCCGGGTTTACTACTTCCAATATCCGTAATGCCGCATTGAGTAAAGATGGTAGTTCACATGGGGAAACACCGATGGATGAAAGCAGTATGATGCCGGCCGATGTTTGTGCAGCACATATATTAAAAGCCATCCGGAAGAAGAAAAGGACATTGGTATTGACTTTTACCGGTAAACGAACTGTTTTTATGCAGAAATTCTTTCCAAAGCTTGCCGATAAACTGGCTTATAAATTTTTCTTTAAAGATGGAAAGCTTGTTAAATAATTCAGGGTTTAGTGTTTCGGGTTTCTTGTTTACCAATTGGAAAACTTAATATTATGGCCACAATTACGAAATTCGAAGAATTAGAAGTCTGGCAATTGGCCAGAGAACTTGCAAACCAAATTTTTGAACTATTCACATCTTCAGAAGCCTTTTCCAGGGATTTTAAATTAAGGGACCAAATCAATGGTTCAAGTGGTTCTGTAATGGACAATATTGCTGAAGGTTTTGAAAGCAGTGGTAGAAATGAGTTTATTAATTTTCTTACTTACTCAAAAGGATCAGCCGGAGAAGTAAAATCACAATTATACCGGGCCCTTGACAGAAAATATATTACACAGGAACAATTTGACGGCCTGTACGAAAAAGCAGATATAATTGGTAAAAAAACCGGCGCTTTCATTAATTATCTTAATTCCACTGATCATAAAGGAACAAAATTTAAAAACAGGAAAAGCTAACCCGTAACTTTAAACCCGAAACCATTATTAATTTTGCCTTTACTAACCCTTACCTCAGATATTGGCAGCCCTGATTATTTAGTGGGAGCCGTTAAGGCGCAGTTATTACATATTAACCCTGAATTCCGGATCGTAGACATCTCACATAATATTCCACCTTTTAATTATCCGCAAGCCGCTTATGTATGCCGGGGCGCTATTAGAAATTTTCCTGACTTTAGCTATCACCTGATACTGGTCAATATGTTTGAAAAAAAACCGGAACAGGTATTACTGGCTTTTCATAACAACCAATACCTGATCTGTTCGGACAATGGATTACTGACGATGATCCTGGAAGAAACCCCGGAAATAATCATTGGTATACCGCTGGAAAAAACTGCCGCCAAAAACACAACCTATATCACTTCCGTAATGGGCAAAGTGGTAAACCAATTGGTTAACGGAGAATCCATAAAGAACATTGGCAGTTCTGATATAACCTATTTAGAGAAAAGGCATTTAAGACCTATCCTGGAAAATAATTCGATCGAAGGGCAAATCATTTTCATTGATAGTTTTGAAAATGTCATTGTCAATATTACCCATGAACAGTTTGAAGAACAGCGAAAAGGAAGAAGCTTTCGTATTATTTTCAAAAGAGATGAAATGATCGACCGCATCAGCGAAAGTTATGCGGATGTTTCCGAAGGTGAGAAACTGGCACTGTTCAATAGCGCCGGTTACCTTGAGATTGCCATCAACAAAGGAAATGCTGCCGGCTTATTCGGACTGAAAGGTTTTTCAGAAAAGCTCAGGCAGGGACAACTTTCCTACCAGACTATAAAGGTCTATTTTGAATAAGCGGGGAAACCGCTCCTCTCCTTTAAGATTTTGTACTGAAAAACAGGCTTTTACCCCCTGCTAACCATCAACTGAATATCCCTATTTTTGCTTACTTTTTAATTATTCGCAATCTTTCACGATCCCGAAACTAACCGGGGTATGAAAGGCAGAATTTTATTAAGGATAAAACCAATTGTATAGTTTATGAAATTCAGAAAAGTCAATAACCTTACCGGCTGGGCAGTGTTTTTAATCGCCTTCCTTACTTATTTTCTTACCCGTGAGGCAAGAGGATCACTTTGGGACACGGGAGAATTTATCGCCAGTGCAGATAAAATGCAATTGCCACACCCTCCCGGAGCACCTTTGTTTGTACTGTTGGGTCGTTTTTTTATCATCCTTTTCGGAGATAACGGTCACACGGCTGCCAGTGCTGTCAACTTCATGAGTGCTTTGGCCAGTGCCGCCACGATCCTGTTCCTTTTTTGGACGATCACCCATTTTGCCCGTAAAATGTTTGTCAATGTGGGTGAACAACTCACAAGCCAGCAATCATTTACCGTAATGGCTGCCGGTGCTGTAGGAGCCCTGGCCTATACATTCAGTGATTCATTCTGGTTCAGTGCCGTGGAAGGTGAAGTGTATGCCTTGTCTTCTTTCTTTACCGCCCTGGTGTTCTGGTGTATGCTGAAATGGGAACATGCTGACGAGCATGCAGGAAATGACCCGCATGCAAGATCACGTAGTGACCGGTGGATTGTTTTTCTTTTCTTCATGATGGGCTTGTCCATTGGTGTTCACTTATTAAACCTGTTAACCATTCCGGCCATCGTCATGGTATATTATTATCGCCGTTACCAGGCTACCACTAAAGGGGCTGTTATTGCTTTTATCATTGGCTGTGTCATTACCGGCTTGGTACAGTTAGGCGTGATACAATATTCCATGAAAGCAGCCGGACAGTTTGATGTTTTCTTTGTGAATTCATTTGGCCTGCCATTCTTCTCCGGCTTTACCATTTATTTTCTAGCCCTGGCGGTATTGATCATCTGGGCGCTCCGTTTCAATGAAAAAAATATTACCCGGGCGAAATTGATCACCTGGTTTGTATTATTTTTATTTTTATCGGCCCTGCCTTTTATTATCATTCCGGGCACCGGGTTAAAGATCTTCCGGTTTTTGTTGCTGGGAGCTGCCGCTGCTGCGATTGGATATTTTATCAAAGTATCGGCCCTTAAGATCATTAAATTATCCCTCTGGTGTTATGTTTTTATGATGCTGGGATATTTCATGTATTTCACTGCATTGATCCGTTCTAATGCCAACCCGGCCATTGATATGAACAATGTTGACAATCCCATAAACCTCGTGTACTACCTGAGCCGTGAACAATATGGTGAAGCACCGCTGGTTTATGGTCCACACTTCGCCGCTCAATACCGGGATGCCGATGGGGACAATATGGTAGACCTGACCGATGGGGAAATGAAATATGTAAAAGGGAAGAATAAATATATACCGATCGGGAAAGAGAAAAAACCCCTGTACGAAAGCAGTGATATGCAATTGTTCCCGCGGGTTTGGGATTCCAGTAACGATCAGTACCATGCCGATTTTTATGCCGAATGGCTGAGCCTGGGCCAGGATCAGCAATCAGGAAGGTATGACGCTCCCACCTACGCAGATAATATCAACTGGTTCTTTTCTTACCAGATGGGACTTATGTACTGGCGGTATTTTATGTGGAATTTTTCCGGTAAACAAAATGATATCCAGGGACTGGGTAATAAACGGGATGGGAACTGGATCAGTGGGATCTCGTTTATGGATAACAAACGCCTGGGTGACCAGGAAAAAATGCCGGATAGCATTAAAAACAACAAAGCGCATAATAAACTTTATATGCTGCCATTTTTACTGGGCATCGTAGGTTGTGTATTTCATTTTTTGAAAAACCGGAAAGACTGGGTGGTCAGTTTCCTTCTTTTCTTTTTTACCGGAATTGCCGTAGTACTTTACCTGAACCAACCGGGCAATCAGCCCCGTGAAAGGGATTACGCTTATGTAGGATCATTCTATGCTTTTGCTATATGGATTGGTCTCGCCGTAGTAGGATTTGTGCGATTGGCCAGGGAAAAGGCTGACAAGGAAACATTCCAGAATACGTTGGTATATGGAAGTATCCTCACATTCCTTGTAACACTGATGAGCGCCGCCCCCGGCCCATTTGGCGATATGTTCATGACCGCCATTTATGCTACCGTTCTTTTCGCTGCGCTTACCACAGGTATCACATTTTTGATAAGGGCTGTTTCATCCGGTGGACAAAATGCAGGCGTATTGAATCTGGCTACTACCGCTATTTGTCTTATCGCTCCGTTGATTATGGCCCAGCAGGAATGGGATGATCATGACCGCAGCAGTAAAACAACGGCTCCGGATATGGCGAAAGATTATTTAGAAAGTTGTGCCCCCAATGCCATCATCTTCACTTTTGGTGATAATGATACCTATCCGTTGTGGTATGCTCAGGAAGTAGAAGGTATACGTCCTGATATCCGGGTTATAAATAACAGTTTGCTTGGGATTGACTGGTATATCAACCAGCTTCGTTATAAAGTAAACAGTGCAGATTCATTGGATGTACTCTGGTCGCCCGAACAGATTGAAGGCCATAACCGGGAATTTTTGCGTTACCGCGCACAGGGAGACCCTAATGAATATTATGATGTATATGATGTCATGAAAAATGTTTTGGGTAAACCCAGTATTGATCCGGAAACAAAAAGGGATGTGGGCTTTGGAAGCTTCCCGGTAGCAAAATTCAAAGTACCGGTAGATGTGGAACTGGTTCGGAAGAATGGTACGTTGAATGCATCAGACAGTGCACTGTCCGAACTACGGTTTGAGATTCCGAAAAGCAAACTGGATGGTGGTCTTGTCCGGAGTGATTTTATGATATTAAATATTATCGCTTCTAATAAATGGAAAAGGCCGATTTATTTTACATCCCTTTTTGGAGAACTGGGATTTGCCCAATATCTCCGAAAAGACGGATTAAGTTATCGCCTGGTTCCGGTTGAAAGTAAATCACCACAGTCAAACTGGGTTACCGATCAAACGTTGCGACAGGTTCGTTTGGGTGGCACACAGATACGGGATAATAATAGTGATACGATTTACAATAACCTGATGACCAAGTATGAATTTGGCGGAGCCAATAAGAAAGGCGTTTATTTTGATGAAGAGAACCGCCGTCATATTCTCAACCTGAGGGCCTTGTACAGCGAAGCGGCAGGTAACCTGGCCGATGAAGGCAGAAAAGAAGAAGCGCAGAAATTGATCGATAAAGTAGAAGCAGGTATTGACCCGAAAAATCTGCCTTATGCCATGGTGAGTCGTTATAACAGTCATAATCAAACCAGCATGATATACCTGGAAGCCTGTTATAAAGCCGGCAAAGCTGAACTGGCTGAAAAGTTAAGACTGGCCATACGTAAAGACCTGGAACAACAGAAAAAATATTACGATTATATTAAAGACAGCCGTTCGGATCTGTTTAACGGGTTTGAAAGATCAGAGGCCCCGATCAATGAAGCTATGCTGATGGTACTGGAAGCGGTGGAGAAAAAATATGCACCACAGGTACAGACCAAAACACCCACCGAAGGTCCGACCTCAATAACCAACACGGTGAAACCAGATAGTGCTGGAAAAGCGGATAGTGGAAAAGCTCCTAATTAATACGCTGAATTTATTGTCTCTGACCCCCGTCTTATAACGGGGGTCTTTTTTTTAAACCAATACCTCTTTTTGTTGTTGTATTATTCATACGGCCACAACATATTTGTCGTAATTTGTTTTTCCAATGAATGGATTTTATTTCACCAGATTTGATCCCGCCGAAGGCGGGAAAAGTAAGTTTGATCAACTGCTGAACCTTTTTATGCAGCTGATCACCTATACCAGTGGTGATGTAAGCGAAACCATGCAGTGGATGAATGAACTGGATAAACAATACAAGCTGACCGATGATGCATACGGCATGGGTGATTTTATTGATGAGCTGAAGGAGAAAGGATACCTGACTGAAAACAATGAACGGGGTGACCCCGATAGCTATCGGGGAAAAATTACTCCTAAAACTGAACAGGGAATAAGAAGGAGCAGCCTTGAAGAGATCTTTGGGAAATTAAAGAAAACGAAACAGGGCGATCATCATAGTTTTAAACCCGGCCAGGGCGACGAACAAAATCCGGAAACCCGGCAGTTTCAGTTTGGTGATATGCTGGAACAGATCGATTTTACAGAGAGTATCCGCAATGCACAAATTAATCATGGTATTGAAAGTTTCAGTATGCAGGAAAATGATCTGAGCATCCGGGAAACGGATTTCAAGTCACAAACCTCCACCGTGCTGATGATTGATATTTCCCATTCCATGATCTTGTATGGAGAAGACCGCATCACCCCGGCAAAGAAAGTGGCGATGGCATTAAGCGAATTAATTAAAACAAGATACCCCAAAGACACGCTGGATATTGTGGTATTCGGCAATGATGCCTGGCCGATTGAAGTAAAGGACCTCCCCTACCTGCAGGTTGGACCTTACCATACCAATACGGTTGCGGGTTTGGAAATGGCCATGGATATTCTGCGGAGAAGAAAGAATCCGAACAAGCAGATATTTATGATCACGGATGGTAAACCGACCTGTCTAAAGATCGGCAAGCGGTATTATAAAAATAGTTTTGGGCTTGACAGAAAAGTAGTGAACCGTTGTATCAACCTCGCTGCGCAATGTAAAAAATTGAAAATACCCATCACTACGTTTATGATTGCTACAGACCCTTATCTTCAAAAATTTGTACAGGAGTTTACAGAGATGAATAATGGTAAAGCGTTTTTTGCATCACTGGATAAATTGGGCGCATTTATTTTTAAAGATTTTGAATCCGGGAAAAGAAAAACAGTTTATTGATACAAGAAGGCAGGTTATTATGATAATTAAGATTGACGCAGTTATCATCACTAATCATCACAATCATGACAATCTGCGTTCACTTTTATAAAAAATATATGAACATAAAAAAAATAAAAAATCTCGGTGAACTGATTGCCAGTGGCTATCAACCCAAAAGCATCAAAGAAGAGATACGGCAAAACCTCATAATCAAGCTTAAAAAGAATGAGCCGACTTTTTCCGGTATTGTTGGCTATGAAGACACCGTGATACCCGATGTGGAAAGGGCCTTACTCAGCAAACACAATATTTTATTCCTGGGATTAAGAGGTCAGGCTAAGACGAGGATGGCCAGGCAGATGATTGAATTACTGGATGAGTACATCCCTTCGATTGCGGGCAGTGAAATTAATGATGACCCCATCAATCCCGTTTCAAAATACGGACAGGAAGAAATAGCAACGCATGGTGATGAAACAGCCATACACTGGATACACCGCAGCGAAAGATATGGTGAGAAGCTGGCCACTCCGGATGTTAGTGTGGCCGACCTGATTGGGGATATTGACCCTATCAAAGCCGCCAACCTGAAACTCAGTTTCGCCGATGAAAGGGTATTACACTATGGGATCATTCCCAGGAGCAATCGGGGTATTTTTGTTATTAACGAACTGCCTGATTTACAGGCCAGGATACAGGTTGCCTTATTCAACATTTTAGAAGAGGGTGACGTGCAGATCAGGGGTTTTAAATTAAGATTACCGTTGGATATACTCTTCATTTTTACGGCCAACCCGGAAGATTATACCAATCGTGGTTCAATTGTAACTCCGTTAAAGGACCGCATCGAAAGCCAGATACTTACGCATTATCCAAAGTCGCTGGAGAATGCCCTGGAAATAACCGGGCAGGAAGCCGAAATAAGTGATGAACAAAAAGCTACTGTGAAAGTAAGTGACCTGGTGAAACGGTTAATTGAACAAATAGCTTTCGAGGCAAGAAGCAGTGAATTTGTAGATAAGAAAAGTGGTGTCAGTGCAAGGCTTACCATTTCGGCCTATGAAAATGCAGTGAGTTCGGCGGAACGACGGGCCATTATTAATAACGAAAAGCAAACACAGATATGGATGAGCGACCTCGTTGGTATTATACCTTCCATTACCGGAAAAATAGAATTGGTATATGAAGGAGAACAGGAAGGTCCATACCAGGTGGCCATGAACCTGGTAGATAAAGCTATTCGTTCCCAGTTTATTCAATATTTTCCAAACCCCGATCAATTAAAGAAAAGAAGGGATCCCGATAGCAATCGGGAGCGTAAACCTTCTCAGGAAGAAAAAATGGTGGACAATCCGTACCGTTCCATCACCAGTTGGTTTGATAAGGGCAATAACCTGAATATGTCATTTAATACAAGTGATAAAGACAAAATAGTGTCTTTGTACAAAGTGGATGGTCTTCATGCACTCGTAAAAAAATATTTCCCGCAGTCTAACGAATTGCAGGCAGCCCTGTTAATGGAATTCGTTTTGCATGGTCTTGCTTCGTTTTCGCTTATCAGCAAGAAAATTTTTGAAAATAAAGTTGAATTCAAGGACCTGGTGGGTAGCATGATGAACTTTACAGAGAAAGATTTTGAGTTTGATGAGGAAGCGTAAAATGATGAACCAACCGGAATCCTGTCACTCCGGCATGGATCGGCAGGTAACTTTGTTTATTGAGGAGGTTTTCTAAATGATATTCACCTCTCTTTCGAGGGTAATCCCAAATTTCGCTTTCACAGATTGCAAAATCTCTTCACTGAGGTTAAAGATCTCTTTGCCATTGGCATCCCCATAGTTAACCAACACCAAAGCCTGGTTAGCATGACAGCCTGCATCGCCTCTACGGAAGCCCTTCCAGCTTGTTTCCGCTTCGGGACCGCATTGTTCGATCAGCCAGCCGGCGGCCAGTTTAATAGTGCCTTCAATGGTTTCATGCCCGATAATGTTGTGAGTTATGGATTTCAACTGAACGAATTGTTCCTTTGAAACAACCGGGTTTTTAAAGAAACTACCCGCATTTCCGGTAATAGCCGGGTCAGGCAGCTTTGAAGAACGGATACGTATAACCGCATTCGATATAGCTTTTATACTTAATTCCTTAATACCCATTTTTTCCAATTCCTGTTCAATAGCGCCATAGTTTGTATGAAAAATTGGTTTCTTGTGCAGCCGGAAAGTAACATTCAGTATGACAAACTGGTCTTTGAATTTTTTCTTGAAAACACTATCCCTGTAGCCAAATTCACAATCACTCCGGGTAAAGGTCACCCGCTTTTTTTCTTTCAGATGATAGGCTTCCAATACCCAGAACACATCATCGATCTCAACCCCATACGCACCGATATTCTGCATGGGAGACGCACCCACATTACCCGGTATCAGTGAGAGGTTCTCGACCCCAGCCCAGTTTCTTTCTATACAGTGCAACACAAACCGGTGCCAGTTTTCCCCGGCTCCTGCTTTTACATATACATACTGGCTGTCTTCATGCAATTCGGTGATCCCGGTAATTTCATTTTTCAATACCAGGCCGTCAACATCTTTCGTGAATAAGATATTACTCCCCCCACCAAGGATAAGAGTCGGGAGTCGGGAGTCGGGAGACAGGAGTGTTTCCAGTTCTTCAATATTATTAAAGGCAGCGAAATATCTTGCCCGTACGTCAATGCCAAAGGAGTTATAGGGTCTTAATGAAATATTTTCCTGAATTTGCATACTGTAAACATCCTTAATTTTTATGACAGCAACACTTATTGGCGCCACCGGATTAATCGGAAATTACTTACTGGAAGAGCTGTTAAAAGATGATTTTTATCATACTGTCCGGATATTATTCCGCAGACCCCTGGAACTCACACACCCTAAATTAGAAAAAAAGCTGGTTGATTTCAGTGATGTGGAAAATTTCCGTTTGGCCCTGGAAGGAAGCGCTGTGGTCTTTTGTGCCATTGGCACCACGCAGAAAAAAGTAAAGGGTGACAAAGCCGCTTACCGTAAGGTGGATTATGATATACCCGTACATGCAGCCCGGTTTTGCAAGCTGAACGGCTGCGAAAAATTTGTGCTGGTTTCTTCTGTTGGCGCTAACAGCAAGAGCAATAACTTTTACCTGAAATTAAAAGGCGAAGTGGAAGATGCCGTAAAAGCGGTTGGCATAAAATCGTTACATATAATGCGACCCTCAATGTTGCTGGGCGACCGGAAAGAATTTCGGTTGGGAGAAAAAATTTCGAAAGGTATATTCCCGATCTTTTCATTTTTGATTCCTTCAAAATACAAACCCATCCAAGGAAAGGAGGTAGCGAAGGCGATGGCAGCTGCTGCGAAGAAAAGTGATGCAGGTTTTTTTATTTCGGAATACCGGGAGATAAAGCAATTAATGTAAAAGCATTTCACATGGTTTTATTGTACATTCAATATTCAATCCTGTTGAGGAAGGATTGATCAAAAAAGCAAATAAAAAACCTATATGAGAAATTTACTCCTGTTATTTAGTCTTACCCTTACTCAACTTTCTATCGGGCAAAACGCCAATAATCTCTATGCTACAGGAGATTCTTTGTACAAAGCAAAAGAATATAAAAATGCAGCCGTTGCTTTTGCTACAGGAATACGAGAGGAGGGAAAGGAAGCTTCCATTAACCGCTACTGGTCCCTTGCTTCCAATTGGTCTTTAGCCGGAGAAACAGACAGTGCATTTCATTACCTCAATGTTATTACCTTATCCGATAAAGTAAACAAAGTACAGGCAACGGATATTGAAAATGATAAAGATTTTATACCGGTAAAAAATGATAAACGATGGAAGCCATTAATAGCAAAAATTCAAAACCAGGCTGAAAAAAATGGTTACCTGCAAGAAGAATTTGTTTATGGCCGAAAGGATGGAATGGGGCTAACATTAATATTGATCAGACCAAAAGTAAGTCCCAATGGAAAAGCAATTATTTCGGTACAAAGCGGCAGCTGGATTTCCCGCTATAATGGAATTGAAATAAATACCCAGGCGATGGAACAATATCTCAAAAAGGGCTATACCATGTTTGCCGTAATGCATGGTTCCTCACCCCGGTATGCGATTCCCGATGCTATCAGTGATTTAAAAAGGGCTATCAGGTATATCCGTTATAATGCCGGAAAATTTGGCATTGATCCTGACCATATTGGAATTACAGGAGGATCTGCAGGCGGACATTTATCATTGGCTGTTGCCACTGCGGATGATAAAATGAATACAACGGCTCCGGACCCGGTGGATCGGGTTTCTTCAAGGGTGCAGGCCATTGCCGTGCTGTTTCCCCCCACAGATTTACTGAATTGGGGAGGGCCCGGTCTTAATTTTGTTAATGCAAAACAAATACTGCTCATAAACAAAGCCTGGGGGCCTGTAGAATTCAGAGTATTTAATGACAAAACCAGATTATATGAAGAAGTAACAGACACGGCTGCAAGAAGTAAAATCGGCATTGAAATTTCACCTATTAATTTTGTATCAAAGGATGACCCGCCGGTATTTATTATCCATGGCGATGCCGATCCTACTGTTCCGGTACAACAATCAAAATCCATCATTGCCCGCTTCAATGAAGCAGGCGTTCCTAACCGGTTTATTATTAAAAAAGGCGGCAAACATAATGGGGATGACATGTACCCCGAATGGCAGGAGTTTGTGGATTGGTTTGATAAGTATTTGAAATAAAAAATCAATTATTGATTTGCCTACTTCCTTTTACTTTCAAAGAAATAGAGAGACCATTTTTGTTTAGAATTTTACAACATTAGATGGAATGCCATTGAACCTGCTTTTGTTTTATCAGCAACCAGGTATTGATCATCCAGCAACTTAACAACGGGAAAAGCAACATAGTATAATAACTGAAATAAGAAATAGTAACAACAGGGGCCGGTAATACTTCAACAAAAAGCTGGCTACCGATCGTATTACCGGAAAAGACAACCATATGAACAATATTCCAGCCTAAGTGAATCGCCACAGGGATATATAATGAAAAAGTTTTAGCATAGCCATATGCCAGTACCAGCCCCATAGCTCCCGAAGTTAAAAACTCAATGGTCATCTGCCCCGGGTTTCCCCATAACTCGTGCGAGAACCAATGATAGATGCCAAAGGCTGCAGCAGAAATAATAATAGCCTTCGTTGTTCCTAACTTTCTAATGAGAATATATAACAGCACTCCCCGGAAAATCAATTCTTCAAATAAAACAGATTTCAGGGTAAACCAGGCACCTTGAATAATAAGACCGGCATCTACATGTGTATTTATTACCCATCTTTGACGGGCAATAAACATTTGAAGCAAAAACCCCGATGCAGCACATGCGGCCGTAATAAAGAAAAACAAGGCAAAGTCCCCCAGACGTTTCTTTGTGGGCATAAATCCCAAAAAACTCAGGTTGCCTTTTTCATACAGCCAGATTATAAGCCAGGAAATGGCCAGTTGAGCTATAATACCAATCATGGAAGTAAAATACGAATAAAAAATAAAGACTCGGGTCAAGTCAGGTGTAGCAGAAAATTATCAGGATTGTTGAAAAGCGAGGGTTGTGTGTTGGCAAGTCCCCCTTGCGGGGATTTAGGGGGCCCGACTTCTACACCGCATCCACATCAGCCACCACAGTGACACTTCTGAAACTTTTATTCTGATGCAAGATGGCCACCTGCTCGAGTAAATCCTTTTTACATTGTCTGATAGTCGGAGTATCCCTGGGAAGTTTCAGCAGGAGTTCCATCAGGTACTGGTTTCTGATACGGCCTACAACGGGTTCAGCCGGTCCAACAAGAAATTGACTGTATTTAATTTTTAATGCCTCGGCATATACCTGTGCCGCCCGTTCCACCACATCTTTTATTTTATGTTTAAAACTTATATGAATGATCCGGGAATATGGCGGGTAAAAAAATTCTTTTCGCTTCTTCAGATCTTCAGCAAACATTAATTTATAATCATGCTGCTGCACAAATTGCAAAACCGGATGGGTGGGTTGAGAAGTTTGTACAAGCACTTTGCCCGTCTCCTCCTTTCTTCCCGCACGGCCACTCACTTGCTCCATCAGTTGAAAGGCCCGTTCATTTACGCGGAAGTCGGCAAAATGCAAAAGTCCATCGGCATCTAAAATGCCCACGAGGTCCACATTGTCAAAGTCCAGTCCTTTTACGACCATTTGTGTGCCCACCAATATATCGATCCGCTTTTGTTCAAACTGCTGTATCAATACATCATGTGCATTCTTTCCCCGAACGGTATCTATATCCATCCGCGCCACTTTGGCATCAGGGAAAGTTTCCTGTAATTGCTCTTCAATTTTTTCTGTGCCGAAATTGCGTTGCATAAATTTATCACTGCCGCAGGCTGCGCAGGTATGTACCGGCGGATATGTGGAACCGCAATAATGACAAATTAATTTATTGGTGAGTTTATGAAAGGTCAGCGAGACATCACAATACTTGCATTGTGGTATCCAGCCGCAGGTGCTGCAGACCTGGTAAGGCGAATATCCCCTTCGGTTCTGGAAAAGAATGACCTGCTTTCCTCTGGCCATCACTTCATTCACTGCTTCCACAAGTTGTGGTGACAGCATCACTTTCGACCTGTCTTTCTGCATGATCTTCCGGGTATCAATTATCTCAATCGGTGGTAATTTTAAATCCCCGTACCGCTGCATAAGTTCTACTAAACCATATTTTCCGGTAGTGGCATTATAATAACTTTCCACGGAGGGCGTGCCGCTGCCCAGTAATGTTTTTGCATGGAACAATGATGCAAAATAAATGGCCGCATCTCTCCCGTTATACCGGGGTGCCGGCTCCTGCTGTTTGTAAGATGTATCATGTTCTTCATCACATATGATCAATCCCAGGTTTTGAAAAGGTAAAAAAACAGAAGACCGGGCTCCGAGGATCACTCTTAGTTCGCCATTCTTCACTTTATTCCAAATCTCCACTCTTTCGTTGGGAGAAAATTTGGAATGATAGATGCCAATATAACCACCGAAATGTTTTTGCAGTCGCCGGATGATTTGCGAAGTGAGGGCAATCTCCGGCAACATATATAATGCCTGCTTTCCATTTTTTATATATTCTTCAATCAGTTTGATGTAAATATTGGTTTTACCGCTGGAAGTTACCCCATGAAGTAAACAAACCGGTTTAGCCTGTAATTGTTGCCGGGTTTGTTCCAATGCTTTTTGTTGCACGCCGGTCAGTTCAAAATCAATCTGTACATTTTTGGGTAAATAGTGAATGCGGTCCACCGTTCTCTTTTCAGTCAAAAGGATTTTCTTTTCTATCAAACCTTTCAATTGTGCATCCGATGCTCCTGATTTTTTCAGTAAGGTTGACTTGACCACTTCCCCTTCTGTTTTCATCAAATGCAGATAGCCCAATAATAACTCCATCTGTTTGGGGGCTTTTGTCCAGTTATTCAGCAATTCAGACAGTTTGTCTTCATTATCATATTCTGGATTCAGCAGCACATACGTTTCCTTTTTTGGAGAATAGGTTTGCTTTAATGCTTCCCATACAAAACATACCTTCTTTTTGATCAACCGGTCAATAACAGGATAGATATGGGATGAATCCAGGATCTGTTGTACTTCAGAAAGATTCAATTCTTTTTTTATCAATAAAGCTTCTCCTACAATGTATTCATCATGATCGAGTGCGGAAAAATCATCCCCATATTCTTCATTGTATACCAATATGGTTTCGCTGGATAGCCTGAAGTGTGCAGGTAAGGCTGCTGCCATCACCTCCCCTTCACTGCACAGGTAATAGGCGGCAATCCATTCCCATAATTTCAATTGCTGCTCAAAAACAACGGGTTCTGTATCCAGCACATTCAGGATGTCTTTTGTATCAATAAATTCAGGCTTCTTTTCAAATAAACGTTTTACAATACCTGCATATTTTTTACTCTTGCCAAGGTTCACTTCTACACGGCATCCCACTTTCGTTGTTTCCAGTAAATGCGTGGGAACAGACCAGGTATAATTTTTAGGTAAGGCGGCGGGTATGATGATTTCGGCATACAAAGACTTGCCCCCCTCACTGCCTACTTGAGAAGAACCAGTCGCATTATTATTAAAAATTTCTTCCAGCATTTAAATGTTAAAGATAATGATGATTCAAAGAGTCTTTAATATTTCCTCCCTTAGTCTCATATTATTTCTCAAATTGTAAAAAGATTTGGGACACGGAGAGACGAAGGCACAAACCTGCCTGCCGGCAGGCAGGGACACAAAGATTATTACAAAGCGAAAGCTTCTTTACTCAGTCCTGGTGCCTTAGTGCCTTGGTGCCTTAGTGTCTTGGTGTTTCAAACAAAAAAATTTTTCTCACAGGACCTATTTAATCACTTTAGGGATTAGGTTTTCCGCCAGGCAGCATCGTATTCAATCAATTTTTTTTCCATGATAGCATATACTTCATTTTTTAACTTACCGATATCCTCTATTGCATATTTGGCAACCGATATTTCATCGAGGTAAAGAATCCGGCTGCGACCGGGTGTCACAGAAAATAAACTTCTGTAATGCATTCTACGATAGGCATCGAGAAACAAAACTGGTTTGACCGGGGTTTGCGTTTCAATGGCCACACGGAAAGCCCCGTCATAAAAATCTTTCAATGGCGTGGTGCCCATATTAAACGTTCCTTCGGGAAAAACCATTACTGAAATGCCTTTTTTAATCAGCGATTTTAAAACTTCTACACTATTTGCCCTGTTGGATGGGCTGCTGCGGTCGACCACTACAATTGCATTCCTGTAAATAAACCCAAATACAGGGACCTTGCTCATTTCAACCTTGCCAAGTGGTCTGAATGGCTGACGATAGGCTTTTACAACGATAGCTGCATCGAGATAAGAAATATGATTGCTGACAAAAATATAAGCCTTCTTTTTATCGTGCGGTGCTTCGTATATTTTTTTATGCCAGATGAAAATCAACGGGAACCATATATCAGCCCAAAGCATACATAACCTTATCATCATATTGCCGCCATTAATCCGTCCAAAGAAACCGGCAATTAAAGCCAACGGAAAAATCAACAGCATGACCGTCACAAATGTGATAAAGGCATAGATGCTATAAATCCATTGCAAGGGCCTTAGCAATAGCTTCATCAGTTCCGGTTTTTATATTTATCATCATCCCCGGGACAGTGACATTCAAAATCGGTTTCCAGGTCAATTACGGTAACCACAGTTGTTGATTCATTGCATTGCGCATATACAATCCGCACCCGCTGGTTGTCATTAGTCACGCCTTCCACTGCGTACCGGGGACACCGGGTATTCTGCAAATCACTTTTTGAATAATTTATTTTCCCGTCCAGCATGATTTCTTCAACTTCTGCTTGTGAAATTTTGCGGCATTGCATCCGGCATTTAGCATGATTGCTGTATTCAAGAAAAGAAGTGCGGCGGTCAAATCCTCTGTCCCGGTTAGTTGAATTACCTGCCGGGTCTTTTTGTTTATCCTTTGTGGTTTTTGGCTTGGGTGGCGATGCATTATAGTTCTTACAGGTCTTAAGTACGATAACCGCTATGGCCATCAGTATGATCAGGATGTAGGGGAGCCATTTCTTATTCACATTCAAACATTTGGCTAAAAATACCTGAAATTAAAAAATCAGCGAAATCAAACTTAATCGGGCATCCGGGATTATCTTTGCAGGCTCTATGGCCGAAACAAGAACAGTAGCATTTCACACCCTGGGTTGCAAGCTTAATTTCTCGGAAACATCCTCTCTTTCCCGCATGCTGGAAACCGAGGGTTTTGAGAAAAAGGCATTTGATGACCTGGCAGATGTTTATGTTATCAATACCTGTTCGGTTACAGATAATGCGGATAAAGAATGCCGCCAGTTAGTGCGGCGTATACAAAGAAAAGCACCTGAAAGTTTTGTTGTGATCACCGGTTGCTATGCTCAGTTAAAGCCAAAAGAAATAGCCGAAATTCCCGGTGTGAACCTGGTTCTTGGTGCTGCAGAGAAATTCAATATCGCCCGGCATATCCGGGAACTGACAAAAGGTGATTCAGCCAAAATCTGCAGTTGTGATATTGATGAAGTCTCGGGGTTTCATGCTTCCTGGTCGGTCAATGACCGCACCCGGACTTTTTTGAAAGTTCAGGATGGCTGTGATTACAATTGTTCTTTTTGTACTATTCCCCTTGCCAGAGGAAAAAGCAGAAGTGATAGCATTGAAAATGTGATCATGAATGCAGAACATTTAGCCAAACATGGGGTAAAAGAAATTGTATTGACGGGGGTGAACCTGGGGGATTTTAGCCCCCCAACACCCGCAAGGGGGGCTTTAGAAACTTCAAAGAAAGAAAATTTCTTTGACTTGGTTAAAGAGCTTGATAAAGTAAAAGGCATTCAACGGTATCGCATTTCATCTATTGAACCGAATTTGTTAACGAATGAAATAATTGAATTTGTTTCAAAGAGCGAAAAGTTCATGCCGCATTTTCATATACCCTTACAAAGCGGTAGTAATAAGATACTGGGTCTGATGCGTCGCCGGTATAAAAAAGAATTTTATGCTGAACGTGTTGCCCTGATTAAAAAACTAATGCCGCATGCTGCTATTGGGGTGGATGTGATCGTTGGTTTTCCCGGCGAAACGGATGAAGATTTTAAAGAAACCTTTGATTTTCTTCATGCGTTGGATATTTCTTATTTACATGTGTTTACCTACTCAGAAAGAGATGACACACATGCGCTGACATTAAAACCAGTTGTACCCGTACATGTCCGTCAGGAAAGAAATAAAACCCTGCGCAATCTTTCGTATATGAAGATGCAATATTTTACACAGCAACAAAGCGGGCAGTATCGGAAAGTATTATTTGAAGGGCAGGACACTCATGCAAACCTGCCTGACGGCCCGGGTATTATAGAAGGTTATACTGATAATTATTTAAGGATAACTACTTCTTACCGGCCTGATTGGGTGAATGAAATTGTGGAGTGGAAAATTTAAGACTGCTTTTTCCCGGAATTTTATTTTCAGATCATCGGGAATACAAACAACTCATTCGCTTTTATTCTTTTCTTTTTCCTGTTTCTTTTCCAGTTTTCTGAAATAGCCCCTTAATAAGAAATTATGTTTCAGGGCCTCCATATTCTGATTAAATCCTTCTGTGCCTTTTTCGATATTAGAAAGACTGTTATTCAACTTGATAACAATTGCAGAATCTTTCAATAGCGCATGGGCTGGTCCTTTACCTGTATTAATATCCTTCTGTACGCTGGCGGTCAGTTTATTTAATTCAATGGCCAGATCACTGGCATAATTACCGACCTGTTGAATTTTCAGTACCGCCTCATTAAGGTTATAGGCAATTGCTGTGTCAGTCAGTATAGCTCCTAAGGAACCTTTACCACTCCTGATATCGCTTATTAAAGCATGCATATCCGTCACCATATTGTCCGCTTTGGCAGTTGCCCGCCTGATATTTTCCACAGATATCCGGAGGTTGTCCGGTAATGTAGTTTCATTTAACAACTTCCATAAAGCCGCACTGTTATTGATCCTTAGAACAGTTGTTTTCAGTTCTTCAGAGACAAAAGCGATATTCTTGTTCGTCTTATCCAGAGTTTCCAGGATTTCATCTGTACCCACGCTCTTTTTAATAACCAGCAGATCCCCGTCCTCCGCCAGGGGAGCGCCATCTTTGGCGGGGGTTATATTCAATATCCTGTTGCCCATTAACCCATCGGTACTCATACTTACTATATCGTTCTTATGAATATATTTTTTCATCTTCAGGTCGATCAGCATACTTACCTCGATCAGTGTATCATTCAATATCTTAACTTTCTTTACTGTACCAACCTGGATACCGGCATAGCGTATATTATTTCCCGAGGTAAGTCCCTGTACATTTTCAAACCTGGCCCGCAACGTATAATTTTGCCAAAGAGATTGGTGTCCCTGCCAATCATATATAAGGCAAAGATGACCAGCAGCAGACCGGCAGTTACAAATAGCCCCAACTTGATATTATTAACTGTTCGTTTTGCCATTATTCAAAAAATTGTTTCACTTTAATATCATTATTATTCTTTAGCGCATCATAAGTTCCATCGGCATAACATTTTCCATCAATCAGCATCACAATCCGGTCGGCAGTCCGGTGAATACAGTTTATATCATGTGAAATAATTATTGCCGACGTATTATATTTTTCTCCCAATTCCATTATTAAATTACTTATTTCTTTCCCGGTTATGGGGTCAAGTCCCGTGGTAGGTTCATCATATAATATTATTTCCGGTTCAAGGATCAGGGTTCTTGCGAGAGCAATTCTTTTCCGCATTCCTCCCGACAATTCAGCCGGTAACATATCGATGGTGTGAACAAGTCCCACGTTTTTCAACACTTCAGTAACTTTCTCATTTCTTTCTGCAGTTGTCAGCTTTATCCAATGTCGCCGAAGCGGGAATTCCAGGTTTTCCCGGACCGTCATTGAGTCGTACAGGGCATTGCTCTGGAATAAAAATCCCACCCGTGTCCGGACCTCATCCAGTTCCCGTAAGCTTAAATCTTCAATATCCCGACCCAGAATATTAATCGATCCTTTATCAGGTTTAAGCAGACCAATAATACATTTGATCAGCACAGATTTGCCGGACCCTGATTTCCCGAGCACCGCTACATTTTCTCCCCGGTTCAGCTGTAAGTTAAAATCAATCAAAACATGATTATCACCAAATGATTTATACAAATGCGTTATGGAAAGGGCCATCTCTTTACCTGGCAAACGGGTTGGCTTTAATTCTTCCAGTATCGTTTCTTCTGCCTGCATAAATATTAATTAAGCCCGAATAGATCAATTATTTGTACCGCCAGTAAATCAATAATAAATATCAATAAAGAACTCACCACCACTGAGGAGTTAGCGGAGCGGCCCACGCCTTCTGTTCCTTTGTTGGAATTAAATCCTTTGTAACATCCCACGATACCCACAGCAAATCCAAAGAAATAGGTTTTAATAAAAGCCGGGAAAAAATCATCAAAAGAAAGGGCATCAAAGACCTGTTTAAAAAATAAATCGAAACTGGTAACTCCACGGATGTTCACTCCTATATAAGACCCATATAAGGAAATGGCATCACCCAGGATAACCAGCACGGGCAACATAAAAGTTGCTGCCATTACCCTGGTAACTACCAGGTATTTAAACGGATTTGTGCCACTGACTTCCATGGCATCGATCTGCTCGGTCACTTTCATACTGCCCAGTTCAGCGCCGATGCTACTGCCAATTTTACCTGCAAAAATCAACGCAGTGATCACAGGCCCTATCTCCCTTACAATGGCAATCCCCACCATCGCAGGTAATTGACTTTCCGCTCCATAACTTATCATAGAAGGCCTCAGCTGCATGGTCAAAACCAATCCCATAATGAAGCCGGTAAGTCCCACCAGCGGAAGCGACTTGTAGCCTATTATAAAACACTGGCGGATAAATTCAGAAAACTCATACCGGGGCTTAAAAGCCTGTGAAAAAAAACGGCCTGTAAACCGGCTCATACCACCTGTTTCATCGAGGAATCGCTGCCATGTATTGGGTAATACCATGTCAATTTATTACTAACAAATATTAATCAAAACAGGGAACTATTTCATGAAACTAATCAGCACAGGGTGTGATTATGCTCAAGAAAAGGGAGCGAGAAGTGGTGGAACGTACTGGGCTCGAACCTCCCGATAGCTATCGGGAGACCCCTTCCCGATAACTATCGGGACTGTCAAAGTAATGCTCTGAACCATCCCGATAGCTATCGGGAGAGCCAACGGTTGGGAAAACACCAATTATTACTTTTATGAACATCCTATTCATATAATAATGCTGGTTTTTCACCTACCACGGAAATTTTTCTGAAATATGCTGACAGCTACTGATGTAAAAAAAATTTTCAGTGATGCTGAATAAAGAATATAAACAGCCGCCATTTTATAAAATCATAAAAATCGGTGGAACGTACTGGGCTCGAACCAGTGACCCCTACTCTGTCAAAGTAATGCTCTGAACCAACTGAGCTAACGTTCCTTTGGAAGCAAAAATACGTGATTCCAACTTTCTTTTTGGCTGCCGTGCAACTTTCCTATTTTTAAATGGTCATTTATACATATGCAGAAATACCAGGTGACCATACATTTTGAAATGAGCGATGAGTTTATGGAATTGGTGCCTCCGCATAGAACCTATATTAATTTCCCTTATTAATAAAGGAACCATTGATCATTATGCGGTCAGTATGGAAACGCAGCGTTCGTGGATAACTTTAAATGCAGCGGATAAAAAGAGGTTGAAAAGTTGTTGAAGAAGTCCCTCTCATTTAAATTCTGGACTTTTGAAATTGATGAACTCTTTGTTTTAGATGGCCAGCATTACCGCTTCCCGGAAGTAAATCCCAATTAATTTTTCAACACAGAGTTTTGGAGTTACAGAGATGCACAGAGATTATCTCCGTGTAACTCATTATCTCAGTATCTCTGTGTTAAATTCATCCATTTGGGTTTTTGTTTCAACACTTTTTTATATACAGCGCAATGGGCTGCATGCGCACCGGGTAAGTAACCCGTACTCATTAAAAATTCATTCACGATCTCGCCACCTGTAAACCGAAAAGTAAGTTTGAAGAGCATCACCCATTCTTCTTTAGTTTTGGGATGATGATTATCTAACCAATTTTTAAATGAACCTGATTCTTTCTGAATGGTTTTAATACATTTTGCATTATGCACCGTCGCATCAATTTTTAACCGGTTACGGATGATGCCTGCATCCTGCATCAGCTTTGCTTTTTTCTTATCTGTATACCGGGCTACTTTATCAATTGAAAAATCATCAAAAGCTTTAAAGAAATTGTCTTTCTTTTTCAAAATGGTCTCCCAACTAAGTCCTGCCTGGTTTATTTCCAGTACCAGTCTTGCAAATAACAAATTATCATCCTCAATGGGGAACCCGTATAAAAAATAATGTTTCAAATAACTACTCAAATTTAGCTTAATAATATACAGGATTATTAAGCTGAAAAGTTTAAAATTAGTCATATATACTGCGCTCTAAAGAGTATACTATAACAGACTTTTGGCAGTACTGGAAAGCCATCTATAGCCCTCCTGCTGCTCATACTTGTCAGAACGGTAGAGCAGATATCATCCGTCTTCCATTCGGATAGCACAGAATATACCAGCCTCCTGTTAGGTCTACCACATTCATCTTATCATATCGGTACTTAGTTCTCCTTCGGAGGTATTTGGTGTGTGCAAATCTGGGAATGTTTGGGAGTGGGTAGGTCTCCTTACTCCACGGGTCTACTGCCAGCCTCCGGGTTGTAATGATTCTTAGTTGCTTTCTCATAACAAATATTTTATTTCAAAAGAAAAAGGGGAAAAAGAAAGCTATTGCAGCAGACGGCGTGGCTAAAATCCAAAAGGAAACGGAATAAAGGTTGGCCTTGTGTTATTGGCTATCGAGTTTATGCCGTAAGCTTTTGGATTTTACAGCATGGCTATGAGGTAGCCGTCTATCTTGCTTCTTTTTTACTTCCCTTTCTTTTCAAATAAATTTTCCGGATGCTGTTACGAACGAGGCTTATCATGCAAATGAGGTGGCATATCGTTAGCCCTCTGAAGGAATGGCTGGACAGCTCTATTTGCTGATAAGCCGAGTGAGTTTGAGTGTTCTCAACGGTAGCTGTGCTTATTCCCTTTTTCATTCAATAGGAGAGTTAAGAGAAGTGGCTAAGTGTCCGGAAAGGTTGCTTTGCTTGTTCTCCCTTTAGTACTTAGGAGATTCTAGAAGTTGGGTTGAGGACCCTAATAAATAACTTTGCTAATTCTTCCTTTCTTTCCTATAAAGACTTATTGAATCTCAGGGTTTGTCCCCCCTGCGTTTTTTGAAGCTCGTGCGGCTTGTCTTTCTTTTATTCTTTGTACAATATCAGACTGGCGTGCCTCATGTCTTCTTCTCCTTTGTTCTCTCAATGAAGGCTCTACCGGAGTTGGGTCAGGCGAAGTACTTGCTTCGGTCGATGGGAGATTGGGGGCGGTATGACTTCCTTATTTTATAAAATTGTTTGACAAAAGTAGCACTCAATTCAATGTCACCTTCAGTAACTATAAGGGTTTCATGGTTATTCATTGCCTGATAAGTCCAGTTGTAAGAACCATGTAGAATAGTAATGCCGTCAATTACACAAAACTTATGATGCATTAATTTCTTCTCGTCCCCTATTAATACAACATCACTGTTTAAACTATTCAGCTCCTCATAAGTTATATCTGATGTTGAGTTAATCTCATCATCATGAATTAACACATAAACATGAACACCCTCTTTACTTTTTTTAACCAGTATATCAAATAGATTTTTGTCAGTAAACCACGCTATGGCTATTATAATAGAAGTCTTTGCACCATGGAGATGCTGACTTATGACTGTCTTTTGATTATCAAAATATACGTTCGATTGAGGCATGGCTTTTCAAAATAACGCAAATTTGCTCTAATTTGCAAGAAGAGTAAATCGTCAATTTGTCCTTGTGTATTACAGGGATGATAAATTCATAAAGAAATTTGGAAATAGGCTAAGAGAACTCAGAAAAGCTAAAGGCATCAGTCAGGAAGCACTAGCTGGTGAAACTGGGTTTGAACTGAGCCAAATTGGTCGTATTGAGCGAGGTGAGATAAATACATCCATCAGTCACGTAGCTTCCATTGCAAAGGCCCTTAAAGTCAAGCCGGAAGAGCTATTCCAATTTTAGGTAAGGTCATTTATTAGTTTCCTAAAATCTTTTTATATCACCTTTCTTATAATTTTTAAGCATTTCATGCTGTAAATATTTTTTTTGAAAGATGCAGTTACGAGAGACCGGGGTACAGGCAGGCAGAGTTGTCATGGGGGTAGGTTTATAGGTTCTGGAGTCTCTTTTTACATATACATGGCATAGGGTTATATGCTTCTGGCACTTTGTAGGTTGGCAAACTTGGCAAGGGGGATATTTTTAGTAAACTCACTCAAAAAACTCTAATTTTAAATGGCCTGAAAAAGGGGGAGCTTACACTTTCACCTATTTCTATGATTTCTATACTAATCTTATGCATAAATTAAAACTAATTCCCCTTTTACTTTTACTCTGTACCTCAACATTTCCTGTTTGGGGACAGGAATTAACTGTTGAAGAAACATTAGCTTATATAAATAAGCAATTAAATGACGAAAACAACAAGTTCACTTATCAAGAAAGTCAGCTCCGACTAAACTTAGGTACGGATTGGTCAACCTATAAATATGACGTGAAAATTGAAAATGGTAATCTCAAATTCCTGAAGAATTTCTTTAAAAATATTTACGTAGATGGCAAATTTGAAACCTACTTACTAGCAAAACAAGAATTATCAAGCTCTCTAAAGAATCTTACCTCCACATTAATAAATCATTGTAGTTATAATAACTTTTCCTATTTCTATGTTTTATCAAACTCGTCTAGTCCTTATGAAAATAATTCTTTCGAAAGGAAAACAATAAAATATAACTATTACGGTAAGGAAGAAGATAAAATGACTGAAAAACCAAATGCTATTTTTTTTACTATAGAATTTTCAAACAAGAATCTCATTTGCGACAAACTTTATAACGCTTTCACACATCTACTAGAATTGGCACTAAAAGACCCAAAATATAACACAGGAGAAATTAGTGTAGATAACGACCCCTTGCAAATCCGGTAAAAAAGATACAATTGTAACCAATGCAATTATTAGTACACTTAACTCAAACTCAATTCCAATGACAAAAATTGGGGGGTTTATCAGATTCCAGTTCTTATTAATAGTGTTTTAAAACTTGATTTCATCTTCGATGCAGGAGCAGCCGACGTATCAATTTCAGCTGATGTTGCTCTAACTTTGATTAGAACTGGAACAGTAACTGACAAAGATTTTTTGGGGACGGAAACTTACAAATTTGCTGACGGGTCAACAGCTAAAAGCAAAGTATTTCTCATTAGGGAAATTCAAATAGGAAACAAAAAAGTCACTAATGTGAAAGCATCTATTTCTAATTCAGTCACAGCTCCGTTATTACTTGGACAAAGTGTGTTAAATAAGTTTGGAAAGGTAACTATTGATTATAATAAGGGGGTAATCGTATTTGAAAATTAGTTGACAGAAAAGCTACAGCCAACAGCGAGGTTTTGCGTCAGCGGGGGGCGACGAACATATCCTCATCTTAGTGCTACTATCAGGGGCATATCTGGCTGACCGAACACGGATGAGCTATAGAATATATTTTCAACTTTTGTAAATTACATCGGCTTCAGTTCCGGCTGGACGTTTTCCAAATGCCCTGCCGAACGCAAAGCCCTACCGTTGTAGGCAAGCCTATTGCGCATCTGTTTTCTTATTGAAATGGACGCAGGAGTGTCTTACTGGTGGAATTAATAAGAAGGACATCATTTAATTTTTCATTATGCCATTTGTACAAGTGACAAGATACAGTGACCCAAGAGTTGACTACCTTGACCATGCACACGATGTTAGAGGCAGAATCATCAATAGCATAGCGGAAATGGAACAGAGAATAGATACTTATATATGTGAGCATTTTTGCAAGAATAGAGAAAAGAGAAATGAGTTAATGGAGGTAATAATATCAACCAAACATCTAACTTTTCAATCTAAGGCAGAAATACTACAATGTTTACTTGAAAGAAATGGGCATACAACTAAGGGTGAGGCTAAAAAAGTATATAGCCATTTAGTAAATACGATTGCAGCTAAAAGGAATGTATTGGCCCATTGTTCCTTGCACATATCTGCTGGCGTACTAAAAGATTTTAAAAATGATAATGAAAAGACTGTCTATTTTTTTAAATATTTGAATACAAAAAAAGTAGTTCCTTTTGGGAAAAAAGAGGTTGTGGAAATGATAGAACTAACCGGGACTATCAGTGGGTTGCTTATGCTGACAAAATCGCCACATTATAAAAATACATGAAAGACATCCCCTCTTATTGAGGGGACAGACGAAGGCCCGCCTACAACACGGGGGTTTCTGCTATGCTGGCAGACGAATATATTCTCAGCTTTTTGTTCCCTAATCAGTAGCAGCCCGGGCTTGACTTTTACTATTGAGCTTTTGTTCTTATCTTCATCATCAGTAACTATTGGGCTTCAGTTCCGGGCAGACAGTTGGTCAACTCCCCAACTGCATCAATACTCGAACGTTGGGCGATATTAATCACGACACACTTAAAATTTAAACGATATGGAAAATATTGAAAAAATCAACATTGCAGTTATTAAGAATGAAACTATTGACGAACCTCTTGACGATATGAGATATGGTTTTTTGACGAACCCTAAGTTTCAGGAGAACGGTACAGAATTAGATATCATCTTTGACCTTATTGTTCCTATCAACGACAAACAACATATTATCACAAAATCTGGAAGTAAATACTTATTAAAGGGAATGACAAAAGAAGGTTATCTAGCTAATGTAGATGTTATAACTGACCTAGTTCAAGTTTCAATGGAACATACAAGACGAATGTTTATTCAACGAAATCCAGATTATGCTAAAACCGAGATAAAACATTTTGACAAAAATCACTTTATCAAAGAACTATTTGAACAGTTTAAAGAACAAGGATTGAAATAGCATCACTTATTTAAACTTGATTTTTCATTATCAATTTCATGATAATTAAAGAACTTCAACTATTAGCCGAAGCCCTTTGGGAAAGCGTAAAGACTGAATTGAAATTTTTTGCACCCATTCAAGTGTTTGTTAAGAAACTGTCCGAAATTGATTTTACAGAACCTTCTAATTTCGAAGACATAAAAATGTATACTGAAAAAATTGAAGAGTTTTTTAATAGGTACAGACCAACTCCCACTTCGGGACTATACTTTCCGCCTTCACAAACTTCTACTAACGATACCACAGTTAAAACAATATATCAGCTTGTAAAACAGCTTAACTCACTTTCGCCAGAACAACGACTTAAAGAATTCGACAACATAAAAACTGTTACACATAAAGCATCAACAGGTGGCGGTCAGGTTTTTATTGGACATGGCAGAAGTAAGTTGTGGGCAAGGGTTCAGGTTTTTCTGAAGGACGACTTGAATTTGAGGACTTTGACATTTGAAGATGAATCAAAGAACAAGTGAAAGCATCGTAAATATTTTAGCTGAATTTTTAGATAAATCTTCTATTGCAATATTAATACTGACTGCAGAAGACGAATCTGCAGAGGGCAAGTTAAGGGCAAGACAAAACGTAGTTCATGAGGCTGGATTGTTTCAAGGTAGATTAGGGTTTGACAAAGTAATTATTTTGAAACAGGAAGGAGTTGAAGAATTTACCAATATTGCAGGTTTACAGTACATTCCATTTTCTAGTGACAATATCGAACAGTGTTTTTATGAACTACAAAGAAAATTGAAGAAAATCGGAATGACAAAATAACATTGCACAACATCAGTATTGCTGCAGGTGGGGCTGGATGTTGAAACTTCAGCTTTTTGGCATCGCTGTACTTTAGTTCCGGCAGACGAATATTGAGTTTATGACCATTGTAAGGTTAGCAGAGGCTTTGGATACCCGGATATCAGCCTTTTTTGAAGCTAGCTGAATTAGGTTTCCTTTTGACAGGATTTTTTTCTTCCCACTCTAGTTTTGGGATTATTTTTCAAAACAGAGGGGGATAGGCGGGGGCCTCTTTACAACCGGGGGTGCTTTCCTGTTCTGCTCTGGGCATTTGTACATATAAGACAGTGGCTACCCGTCCCACCATCTAAGTCCAAATTTGCCCTTAATTGGCCTTTGGGGCACTCCTTAAAATACCTATACCTTGGCTTTATAGGCTTTTGACTTTATCCTGTAGAAAGAGGAGGTATCAGAAGATTCGTCTTTTGCAGTATCGCAAAATTGTAAAAGAGGTAAATTATTGGAGACATTAATCAACATCCTTTAAACAACCACGTTTGCAAGTTGGCAAACTTGGCAAGGGGTTATTTTTAAAATGTATAGAGATATATACTTTTATTAATTATAATAAATAGAATAATAAAGGTTGCCAACCTTGCCAACTTGCCATCGGCAAACATGAGTCTGAAATAAGATGTCTATTTGTTTGTAAAAAATCAGATTGTCCTAACAACAATACAAAATGTATAATACTAAGCTGATAGTTATCAAATGTCGATATTTTGGAGAACAGCGTCTTATATCATAAATTGTAGTATTAGCGGCAATGGTAAAAATTATTTTATGACATTCATCAGTGATTTTAAAAAGCCAATAAATATAATTCCTTTAATTATTGGAATTCTAGGGATAGTACTATCTTTTTTCTTTTATTTTGATGGTAAGAAAGTTAAGAATGTATCATATTCTTTGCCGGAAACTCCTTCTCTAATATTTGATAGTAAAAATTCAAGTTCAGCTATAAAACTCTATGAAAAAGATACAGTACTAATTTCTAGAAATGTATACTTATTGACTGGTATGATTTGGAATAGCGGGAATTTACCAATTGATAAAAGCGATATAAGAGTGCCTATTACTTTAGTTTTAGACAAATCAAATAGGATATTAGACTTCAAAATTATCAAACAAAAAGACTCATCCATTGCAAACTTTGTACTAAGCAAGACTAATAACAATATTTTATCTTTAGACTGGAGATACTTTGACCCCCATTTTGGGATATCTTTTCAAATAATTTATGAAGGTGATGTAACACACAGTTTTCAATTAAAGGGAAAAATACTTGATGTTTCAAATTTTTTACAAGAAAAAATTAATAATAAGCCCAAGAGTTTATGGTCTTGGGATTTTATTTTAATCTTATCCTTCCTTATACTGTTTCTAATAATTGCTATTATAGAATCTACAAAGAAAGGCAAACCTGATAGGAGTACAATCTTCCTTGT
>JADKKH010000006.1 GCA_016720585.1 Chitinophagaceae bacterium
GAAATCCATCTTCAGCAATGCGCCCGGAAAAACTTTAGCTGCCAGCCTGTCAAAGTTTGAATGTCATGATAAACATATCGACATACAGTATTGTATAAATGGATTGGAAACTTTTGGCTGGAAACCAAGATCTACCTGTATTTCACCCAACGGCGCATACAATGAGGAAAAAGATGTCCGGTTTTTCAGCGATGAGCCTGATATGTTCTTTCAATTGACCAATGGGCAGTTTGCGATTTTTTTTCCTGAAGATGTGCATGCGCCTATGATTGGTGATGGTGAAATAAAAAAACTGGTGATCAAAGTGAAAATTTAATCAGCCACTAAGACACAAAGGCACGAAGTATAGCGTCTTTTAATTTTACTATTCCTTCGGGTCTTGGCGTCTTTGAGGCAAAAAAAATAACATGAGTAATATTAAAAAAACAACAGACACAATTATTGCCCAGGGTATGCTGCCCTTATATTTTAACGCTGACGAAACGGTGAGTGTGGAAATTTTAAGAACCGTTTATAGAGCCGGGGTGAAAGCACTCGAATATACTAACCGGGGCGAAGCCGCTCTTGCCAATTTTAAAAAAATGGTGGAGGTACGCAATGCAGAAATGCCCGGTATGTTATTGGGGGTGGGCACAATAAAAAACCTGCAGCAGGCGAATGATTATATGAATGCCGGTGCAGATTTTTTGGTAAGCCCGGGTTTTGTTAAGGAAGTAGCTGATTATGCTGTTAGCAAAGATATTTTCTATGCGCCAGGTTGTATGACGCCTTCCGAAATAATTGCTGCTGAAAATGCAGGGATAAAGTTTATCAAACTTTTCCCGGGTAATATGCTGGGACCTGAATTTTTAAGTGGTATTAAAGATATCTTTCCAAAACTGTTATTCATGCCCACCGGCGGCGTAGATACAACCAAAGAAAATATTGAAGGCTGGTTTAAAGCAGGTGTTTGTGCAGTGGGTATGGGCAGTAAACTTATCAGTAAAAAATTAATGGAAGCAAAAGAGTATCATACAATAGAATTGGAAACAAAAAAAGTGTTGGAATTAATTCAAACCATAAAAAAATAACTGCTCATGACCCAGCAAGCCATAGGGAAATACAGGTGGACGATTTGCGCCATGGTATTCTTTGCCACAACAATCAACTACCTCGACCGGGCAGTCATCAGTATTTTGAAATCTCCTTTAACAGAACAGTTTCACTGGACGGAAACGGATTATGCCAATATTGTTATCGCATTTCAGATATGCTATGCCATTGGTTTTTTAGGGGCCGGCCGTTTAATTGACAAACTGGGAACAAAAATCGGTTATGCGTTGGCAACCGGTTTGTGGAGCATGGCTGCCATTGCCCATGGTTTTGTTACCAGCACGTTGGGATTTATGGCTGCCCGCGGTGCCCTGGGGGTAACAGAATCGGGTAATTTCCCGGCAGCCATTAAAACAGTTGCTGAATGGTTTCCTAAGAAGGAGCGGGCCTTTGCAACAGGTATTTTTAATTCAGGTGCAAATATTGGTGCCATTATAGCCCCACTCACGGTTCCGGCTATTGCAGAAGCCTGGGGATGGAAATGGGCTTTTATTTTAACAGGTTTAGTGGGTTTTATCTGGTTGATTTTATGGTTTATCATTTATGAAGTTCCCCGGAAACATAAAAAATTATCATCTGCTGAATTTGATTATATACATAGTGATCCGGAAGATGAAAAAGATGAACAGGGCGCTGCTAAAAAAATATCCTGGGGTAAATTGTTAACCTATAAACAAACCTGGGCATTTGCAGTAGGGAAATTCTTGACCGACCCGGTTTGGTGGTTTTATCTTTTCTGGTTGCCCGATTTTTTAGAAAAACAATATGGTTTATTAGGTACCGCAAAATCGCTGCCCCTTGCATTGGCTTATACCTTATCAACAATTGGTAGCGTGTTTGGTGGCTGGTTACCCATGTGGTTTATCAAAAAGGGTTGGCCGGTTTTCCGGGCTCGTAAAACATCGATGTTGTTATTTGCCATAGCCATTTTACCGGTGGTGTTTGCCCAATACCTCGGCAGCATCAATATGTGGTTGGCCGTTATCATGATCGGATTTGCAATGGGTATGCACCAGGCATGGAGTTCTAATATTTTTACAACTGTCAGCGACATGTTTCCAAAAAATGCCACGGCTTCTGTAACCGGTATCGGAGGTATGTTTGGTGCCGTAGGCGGAATTTTAATAGCCCGGGGAGCCGGAAAATTGTTTGATTACTATAAATCCATTGGTGAAAAAGACACAGGTTATTTTATCATGTTTATTATTTGCGGGTTGGCCTATTTACTGGCCTGGTTAATTATGCATTTCCTGGTACCCAGGATGAAAAAAATTGATTACTGATCGGGTACATAAAGTATAAAAAATTTTGTACAGGCTAAGTGATATGATTTATTTATTGAAAAAAATAGGATTGGCTATTATTCCTTTGGCCCTGTATTCTTGCGCCACTACTCATATCAAATCTATTGTTCCTACAGACGTACTGGCCTATTGTGATACTCAGGCAAGAAAAACGGTGAATGAAAAGCCAGCTAAAAATTTACTGCCGGTTGTAATTGATAAGAACAATAGTTTCTGGAAGCAGGGTTGCGGTTAAAAAAATCTATAAACTAACAGAATATTGAAAATGTTGATGCATCAAACTATGCGGTGGTTCGGGCCTGATGATCCGGTGCGTTTATCCGACATACGCCAGGCGGGATGTGAAGGTGTCGTAACAGCTTTACATCATATCCCTGTGGGAGAAGTGTGGACTTTGGAGGAAATTAATAGACGTAAACAGGTAATTGAAGATGCGGGTATGACCTGGACGGTGATTGAAAGCCTGCCTGTAAGCGAGGACATAAAGAAACAAAATGGTAATTACCGGCAGCATATCGAGAATTATAAAGAAAGTCTTCGGAATGTAGCACAATGCGGATTGGAGGTAGTGACCTATAATTTCATGCCCGTACTGGACTGGATAAGGACCGATATTTCTTACGCAATGCCTGATGGCAGTAAAGCATTATTTTTTGAGCGTTCAGCTTTTATTGCTTTTGACTTGTTTTTATTAAAGCGACCTGGTTCAGAAAAAGATTACACATCCGAAGAAATAAAAAATGCTGAATTGCGGCTTAATGCTATGACCCCTGAGGAAAACGGGTCATTATATAGAAATACTTTATTGGGATTACCCGGAAGCGAAGAACGGTTTACTGAAAAACAAATCGTAGCTGCGCTGAAAGACTATGAAGATATTGATGCAGCGAAGTTGAAGCAACATCTTTTTTATTTTCTGCAGCAAATAGTTCCGGTAGCGGAAGCCTGCGGACTGAAAATGGCGATTCATCCGGATGACCCGCCTTACCCGGTTTTGGGTTTGCCAAGAATTTTGAGTACTGAGGAAGATGTTGTGGATTTATTAAATGCGGTACCGTCACCTGCCAATGGGTTGTGTTTTTGTACCGGTTCTTTTGGAGTCAGACCCGATAATGATTTAGTAAAAATGCTGAAGCGCTTTGGCGAAAATGTTCACTTCCTTCATTTGAGAAATACAAAAAGGGATGATAAGGGAAATTTTTATGAGGCTGACCACCTGGCCGGCGATACAGATATGTATGAAATAGTTAAAGAAGTGGTTAAAATAATGAATCGAAGAAATATTTCGATTCCTATGCGGCCAGATCATGGTCACCAGATGCTGGATGACTTACATAAAAAAGTCAACCCGGGATATAGTGCCATTGGACGATTGCGGGGATTGGCTGAACTCAGGGGACTGGAATTTGGTATTTCTAGATCATTTTCATCAAAAACTTAAATTAAGTATTATACCAGATATTTTTTGTTGTACTAAAGGAAACAGGTTTTTTGAAAAGTTTGGTAAAGAGAAATCAACATGCCTGCTAAAAACATTCCTTTCAGGATTTGAAAGGCACATTAGCTACTACACAGTATATTATCGTTACAGTTTAATGCTGAATACATACGATGAAAAGAGTACGGTCAAAATATATCAGCGCACTCCAAAATGTATTAACTGTTCATAATAAATTAAAAACCGGTCCGATTATTAGACTGCTACCAGTTATATTTCTTAATATCTTTTGCCTGAGGTAACCCTACGCTGGTACCAGTATAATTTCAACATTGAGCAATAGAAAGAATGCCAATTTAATGGACTTTCTGATAATTCAGGTATTCCATTAATATTAATCTAAGTGTATCCCTTTAGTAGGGAGGATATTTACTTGGTACAAATATTTATTTGTTTGTGAAACAACTTTTTCCTTTCTCATACAATTTGAAATGCAAAACATTTGACTAAACTTTATACTCAATAAATTAGGAAAAGCCGCCTAAAATCCGAATCATATGAAATTTGCTTTACATTCCAAAGCATTTGTTGCAGTACTATTTGCATCCTTATTAGCCTGTTTAGCTTTTTCACAAACTATAACCAGGGGACCCTATCTGCAAATGGCTACTCAAACAGCTATAACTATACGCTGGAGAACCTCGGCCGGGGAGAATTCCAAAATTGAATTGGGGACAAGTTTTGGCACTTATCCCACCGTAGTAACAGATCCTGCAATCACAACAGAACATATAATCAGAGTTACCGGATTAACAGCCGATACCAAATATTATTATCGTATTGGAAATAGTACGAACTTGGTAGTGGCGGATGCGCAAATGTTTTTTACAACCGTTCCGCCGGGTAATACAACCCGTAAAATACGTATTGCGGCTTTTGGAGATTGTGGAAGGGGTAATGCGACTTACCAGGATCAAAATCTTGCGAACTATCAAAATTATTTAGCAACCAATGGTATTGATGCACCGGATGCATGGATATTACTGGGGGATAATGCTTATAACTCGGGTACTGATTTGGAATACACGAATAATTTCTTTGGTATATATGGAAGTAATATTTTAAAAAATCATAAACTGTTCCCGGCACCGGGGAATCACGACTATGGTAATAATGTGGCTAATAAACCGTCCCGTGTCATGCCCTATTATAATAATTTTTCAATGCCACAGTTGGCGGAATGCGGGGGTGTTGCGTCTAATAAGCCCAATTACTACTCATATGATATTGGTAATATTCATTTTCTTTCCCTGGACTCCTGGGGTACTGAAACCACTGATGCTAATAAAGACATGGGTTTCAACGGTAACAGTAACTTAAAAACATGGATCAATAATGACCTTGCCGCCAATACTAAAAAATGGATAATAGCTTACTGGCATCATCCCCCTTATACAAAGGCCAGTCATAATTCCGACAGTGAAGCGGAACTGGTTGCTATTCGCCAGAATTTTATCACCTACCTGGAAGCCCGGGGTGTTGATATGATTATCTGTGGTCATAGTCATGGGTATGAGCGAAGCTATTTGCTGCGAAACTTTACCGGGGGCTGGACCTCATTTGTTCCTGCAAATGCGGTAAGTATGTCCAGTGCTAAATATGATGGTTCCGCATCCTCCTGCCCCTATATCTATAATACATCACCAGCCAACCATGGTACTGTATATGTAGTAGCGGGCTCTGCCGGGGCCAGCGGCGGTATCCAGACTAATTTTGGCGCCTATGAAATGCCATTTTCAGTAAACAATGCCGGGATATTTTATTTTGAAGTTGAAGGCAACAGGCTTGATGCTAAAATGCTTCGAAGTGATGGAACTGTGTTTGACAGGTTCACCATCATGAAGGATATAAATACTACTACTAACTATACCATTATAAACGGCAGTTCACTTGACTTAACAGCCTCCTGGCCCCAAACGGGTAATTATACCTGGACTAATACCACAGGAACATCCCGTACGGTCAGCGTTACACCTCCTGATAATGCAACCACCCTCTATACGGTAGCTGATGGTTTAGGTTGTGTTCTTGACCAGTTTAATGTAAATACCAGTGCCACTCTGGCCGTTTCATTGTTAATGTTTGAAGCAAGACTTAATAATAAAAAAGTTGATATCAACTGGTCTACGGTCAATGAACACAATAATAAATATTTCACTATTGAAAGATCTGCCAATGGAAGGGATTTCAGCGTATTGGGAACGGCAAATAGTGCTGGCAATTCTTCTTCCATTCAGCAATATTCTCTGATGGATCATAGCCCCTTACCTGGCACCAGTTATTACCGCTTATCGCAGACCAATCTTGACGATCATATAGCGTATTTACGGGTAAAACAGGTAATAAATATTAAAGGGAATGATTTTGAGGTGAAAGCGATTACTCCCGGAAATGGACTATTGTCAGTGCAGATAAATTCTTCTGGCCAGAGTATCTATCAATTACGTATTTATGATTTGCAGGGCAGGGAGCGAAGAAATGAAATGCTGAGTTGCCATTTAGGGGTCTGCAAAAAAGAATTTACCCTGGAAGCGGGGATGTATATATATGAAGTAATTAATAATAAAAGCGAAAAAATTTCTCAAAAAATTTTGATCAATTAGCAGGGGTAAACCCTACTGGTTAATCAATACCCAATCCGTATCCGTGAAACTAAAATTTTATATATGTTTCTTTTTGCTGGGAGCTGGTTTCAATATATCTGCCCAGGTGATACGCCCTTTTGCCGTCCGGTATTACAATCCTTCGGTACGGGGAAATATCGTTTATGTTTCCAATAGCATCATATCAACGGCCGGCATCGGTTCGGGTAGCCCGGGTACCGGGGAGGTTCCTCCTGCAGGTACAACCAAAGACAATGCCGGTGCTGCTATCAATATAGATGTGGATGGTGCCGGAACAGCGCCAACAACGCTGATTGCTTATGGTTCTCAATGGTATTTTCATGATACTGTTACTACGGCTGTTATAGGAACAGGCCGATTGAATAACTGGAATCAAACCTCTTATAATGATACCTGGTGGCGGCAGGGGAATGCCGTAATTTATTATAATGATGCCGGAACAACACTGGCAAATAACCCGGGTAATGCAACTTATCCGACTACCTATTTCAGAAAGACAATAAATATTCCATCTGTTTCTGCATATTCAGATTTTACGATCAACCTGAGAAGAGATGATGGCGCCATTGTTTATGTAAACGGTGTCAAAGTTTTTGCCGATGTTTTTTTTGCATCACCCACCACGTATCTGACACCTGCTGTTCCTGCTACTAATATAGAAGGAGCAAATGAATATAAAATTATCCAGATTCCGGCCTCAAAATTTGTATCCGGTAACAATACGATAGCGGTGGAAGTGCATAATCAAACCAATACCTCGACATCGAATATCAGGGATATGTTATTCGATTTTGAATTGTTAGGAAATTATCTCAACACAACTTTTAATTCTTCAACAGCTGACCTAAACCTCCCGTCCTGTTCACAAATTTTATGGGCAGGACTTTACTGGGGCGCGGACCAGGGCACTTATGGTACAGACAGCTCATGGATTACAGGAGATGCCGATAAAACCATTAAATTTAAAATACCCGGCGGCAGTTACCAGGTTCTTACTTCCCAGCAATCCAATCAACATAGCCTTGGCTGGTCAACTGCAGGATTTAACCATACCGGCTATTTATGTTTTGCAGATATAACTTCTTTGCTGAATACGACCAATCCAAACGGTACTTATTCAGGGGCCAATGTTCTTGGTCCGATTGGGATCGTAAACGGTTGCGGCGGATGGACTATAGCTATTGCTTATGCCAATTCATCTTTACAACTTCGAAATCTAACTGTGTTTGATGGTGCTGTAATTATCAACCTGGGTGATCCGGCGGTTGATGTACCAATTTCAGGCTTCCTGACGCCCCCTTCCGGTGCGGTAAGTTGTGAATTAGGCGCCGTTGTTTATGATGGCGACAGGAGCAGCACTGATTCATTTGCATTTAAACAAAATGGGGCGGCCAGTTTTTATAACCTGGCTACTACTACTATTCCATTAAATGGAAATAATGATGCCTGGAACAGTAAAATATCTTATAAAGGTTCTGTTGTAACAACCCGGAACCCGGCTTTCCAAAATACGCTGGGATACGATGCACCCATATTTGATTTGCCTAATACCAGCAACCTGCAACTGTCAAATAATCAAACTGCAGCTAACATCAGGTTTGCATCACCCAGTGAAAACTATTTTGTTCATGTATTATCTACTTCTATTTCTCAGTATAACCCAACCTATTCTTTTGATAAAACAGCCACCGACATCAACGGGGGTTCGCTCCTGCCGGGCGATAGTTTACGTTACCAGATAAATTTCACTAACCTGGGAAATGATTCCAGCATTAATTCAACAATTCTTGATAATATCCCTGCTGGTACAACATTTATTCCGGGCAGTATTAAAATATCGGCGATAACCAAAACGGATGCCACAGGTGATGACCAGGCAGATTATGATTTTACAAATAACCGGGTGGTCTTCCGGGTAGGGTTAGGCGCCGATGCCTCCACGGGTGGCAGGATAGGAATTGGAGTAAGTGGTAATGTACAATTTGATGTTGTTGTTGGTTCTTCCTGTACGTTGATAGGATGTACTGTCTCTATTAGAAATAGTGCGCGAATCAATTATACCGGCAAAACTTCCGGATCCGTATTATTCGATTCAAGCGGCGTCAATAGTTCAGGTTGTATCACACCCGGACCGGTAGTTAATGTTGTTGCAGGGACATGCTATACTCCGGGAGATACTTTAGTAACAAATAATTGCCCGGCAACCAGTGTTTTATTACCCTGGAGAAAATATGGAGGATACACATTTTATTCCGGGATGCCTTTTATTCCTGGAAATATTTATGATCCTTATATTCCCATTACCGTATCACATACTTACTGGGCTTATTTCGATAGCGGTGTCGGTTGTTCGGATACCATAAAAATCAATGTATTTATTGTGGGCTGTCCCGATATTGACGATGATAATGATGGCTTACCGGATTATGTCGAATTAAATGATCCTGTAGCCTTACAGGATGCAGATAGTGACGGGATACTTAACTGGAACGATAATACTTATGCCGGATTTGTTGATAATAACAGTGACGGATTCAATGATAATTTTGACCCCAGTGCTGATTCGGATAACGATGGCATACCTAACTTTTATGATATTAATTTCCCGGGTTATGTTGACAGCAATAATGACGGAGTAAATGATAATTTGGACAAGGACCTGGATGGTATTCCGAATCATCTTGACCTGGATAGTGATAATGATGGCATTCCGGATACAGTAGAAAGCTTTGGTGTAGATGCCAATGGTGATGGCTGTATTGATAATTACACAGATACAGATAATGATGGGTTTTCACAGAATGTAGATTTTAATAATACAGGGGTTGCTAATTCCGGAGTAGGATTGGGCGCAGTAGATACCGATGGAGATGGTATTGCCAACTATTTAGATTTGGATAGCGATAATGATGGGATACCCGATATTATAGAAGTATTTGGAACAGATGCATCTAATAGTGCTAAGGTGAGTGTTTTTACAGATATTGATGGCGATGGATATGCGGATGCATTGGATGCAGATGTAGGTAATGATAATGTTGCAGAAAATACTGCTGCCTCTTTGTTGCTAACAAGTGCTGATGGCAATAATGATGGACGTTGTGACACCTGGCCAAATAAAAATATGGAGAGTGACAGCAAGCCCAATCCGTATGATCTGGATAGTGATGGTGACGGTATCACGGATACAAAAGAAGCCCAGTTCACTGATGCTAATTGGGATGGACAGGTAGATGGTGCGATAAATGCAGATGGACGCAATGCAGCACTTGCCGCACAGGGATCATTGACATTTCCCGATACTGACGGGAATCAGAAATCAAATCCTTATGATATTGATTCCGATGACGATGGTATTCCTGATAATGTGGAAGGTATGACCACCAACGGATATTTGTTACCAGCAGCCGCAGACACAGACCTGGATGGAATAGATGATACCTATGATAACTTTAATGGATTTGGGGGAGACGGTATTCACCCGCCTGATAAAGATGCTGACACCCAGCCGGATTACCTCGATTCCGATACGGATGGTGATGGATTAATTGACATAGTAGAAGGGAACGATTTAAACTTAAACGGACTTCCCGATGATAATGTAACATTAACCGGGACAGATACCGATGGCGATGGATTAGACGATCGGTTCGATAATAATAATTCAAGTGCCGAAGCCACATCTGCACGTATGGGTAATGGAGGTAGTACTTCCGGTGACCCTACACCAGGCTCAATTACTACCGTTCAGCAAACAGCAGTTGCAGCCGGGTTGGGTTGTACTACTGAACGAGACTGGCGTTGCATATTTTATGTCTTAAGTTGTGATATTATCACCTTTAAAGCTGTATTGCAAAACCAACAGGTAAAACTGGACTGGACAGTTTTATGTAAACAGGAAGCAGATAATTTTACAGTTCAAAGAAGTACTGACAAAACTACTTTCAACGATATTGTGACCCTATCAGGCAGGTCTGTTGTTAATGAAATGGAATCTTATTCCGCAACAGATGATATTACTGGAGTTAATGACGAAATCATTTATTACAGGTTAAAAACGCTGCTGAAAAATGGAAAAACAGGCCTGAGTAATATTATTGCAGTTCGTCGTATCACTAACTATAAAACTGATTTACAGATTTTCCCTAACCCTGTAAAAGGTCAGATGCAATTGCTGGTCAATTCTACAACCCAGGTAACTGCTGAATTTGCCCTGACAGATGGCAATGGCAAGTTTGTACAGCGATTTATAGAAAAAATATTACCTGGCAGCAATAATATTACCAACAATATCGTGAGCAATTTATCTTCTGGAATTTATTTCCTGCGTATGACTGCGGGTGACCAGGTGATTATTAAGAAGATCAACATAATAAATTAGATATCCGGTTATTCATTATATGATTTTCACCCTGCAAAAAACTATTCCATCTTTAAAATAAAAGAGAATCAGGTTGTAATAGTTTTATTTTAATCTAAATTGCAGCCAATAATTATTAGGTGAATGGGCGTCTGGAAACAAATAGCTGAATACCTCTACCTGCGGAAAAAAGATCCGGAGCGGCCAAAAGATAAATGGATCGGTTATATGCACGGCATCAACCGTATCAGCATATTCGTTTTCCTGATTTGCCTGGTTATCCTCGGTATTAAATTGCTATGTTGAGAAAGCTGGTGATGGAAGCCGCCGCTTTTGCAGAAGCATTGCCGCCTTCACGCAGCATTTGTTTCAGGGTGTTATAATCTTTTTGCAAAAATTCCTGCCTCTGTTCATTGGTTAATAAGGCTGTTAATTCCTCCCGGAGATTTTTAACCGTAAAATCATTTTGTATTAATTCTTTTACGGCCAGTTTATCGAGTATAAGATTAACGAGTGATATGTATTTTACATTTACCAGGCGGCTCCCAATCTGGTAACTCAGCCAGGAGCCTTTATAACAAACCACTTCAGGTACCGCAAAAAGTGCTGTTTCCAACGTAGCGGTTCCGGAAGTTACCAAAGCCGCTTTGGCCTGCATCAGTAAATCATAGGTTCTGTCTGAAACATAGGATACATTGGAAAAAGGCTTCAGCAGGTCATCATAAAATTGTTCTTCCACCCCGGGAGCTTTCGCAACAATAAACTGGTATGCAGGAAACAGTTTACTTACTTCCAGCATCACCGGTAATTTTTTTAATATTTCCTGTTTACGACTACCGGGTAACAAAGCCACTATCGGACTTTTGGAGAGCTCCCGACTCCGGGCTCCCGACTCCCGACTCTCAATAACTTCCACCAGCGGATGCCCCACATATTCCACCTCCCAGTTCCAGTTTTTTTTGAAATAGTCTTTTTCGAAAGGAAGAATGACCAGCATTTTATCAATGCATTGTTTCATGCTTTTTACCCGGTTCGCTTTCCAGGCCCATACCTGGGGAGAGATATAATAAATAATTTTCAATCCCTGTTGTTTGGCCCAGCGGGCTATGCGGAGATTGAAACCGGGGTAATCAATCAGGATGAGTGCATCCGGTTTATATGCCAGGATATCTTTTTTACAAAATTTCAGGTTGCGGAATATGGTACGGAGATTCAGCAGCACTTCAGCAAAACCCATAAATGCCAGCTCACGGTAATGTTTTACGAGATCACCACCGGCTTCTTTCATCTTATCACCACCCCAGCAGCGGATAGCTGCTGTCGCATCCAGCTTTTTTAATTCTGTGATCAGATGGCTGCCATGCAAATCACCTGAAGCTTCACCCGCAATGATATAATATTTCATATCAGTTTATTTGGCGAGGGGCATAAAACTATTGATTGAACAGTCCCTGTTTCAACAAATTTCATAAAAGCACCGGGTAAACAGCAATTTCCAAAGGTCGTCAACGGATAAACTGAAAAAGGCAATGGAATCATGATGGTCGCAGTTTGCAACATGGGCTGAGTTCAATTAAAAATTTTCAAAAGTAAAATACCGATGCCGTAAACAAGGGTCACTACAAATAGTCCTTTTGCGGTATGATCCCGGTGGGTATTGACATAAAGTGTAAACAGTATAACATTTACCAGCAAACTCAGGGAGCCGATAGAAGTAATGAGTTTATTATCATGAATAAAGTAATCAATAAAATCTGAAAATTTATAGGAGGGGAATTTAATGAAATAAACTGCCACGAGTCCTGCCATAGGCCCAAAAAATCCGAGGATCATCCCGAGCCGGAGATTATCTTTTTTAAATATCATTTCCAGAGTTTTTCCAGTTTGGATTTTAAAACGTAATTGGTCAGATCAAATTGTACCGGCACCACACTTACAAAATTATTGTCGAGGGCCCAAACATCCGTGTCCTTTGCTTTATCAAAATTGACAAATTCCCCGGTGAGCCAGTAATAATGCCGGCCATGCGGATCGTTTCGTTCAATAAAATCTTCCTCGTATTTGGCATAAGCCTGTTTGCAGATCTTAAAACCTTTCAGCAGTTCCGGTGCAACAGCCGGGATATTTACATTTAATACCGTGTGTTTATCGAGTTTGGTACCCAGCATTTTTTCTACAATGATCCGTACATATTTCCGGGCACCGGTAAAGTCAGCGTCAATGCGGTAATCCAGCAAAGAGAAACCAACCGAAGGAATACTTTCAATGGCGGCTTCCACCGCTGCTGACATGGTGCCGGAATAAATCACATTAATGCTATGGTTGGCACCGTGGTTAATACCACTCAGACAAATATCCGGTTTTCGATGAAGTACTTTATCAACGGCCAGCTTTACACAATCAACCGGAGTACCGGTACAGGACCAGGTTTCTACATTATCTATTGTGTGAAGTTTATGCAATCGTAAGGGCTGACCAATAGTAATAGCATGACCCATGCCCGACTGGGGTTTATCGGGAGCAACCACGACTATTTTTCCTAAATCTTTTACTGCATCCACCAGGTTCAGGATACCCGGGGCCGTGACGCCATCATCGTTGGTAATAAGAATGACGGGTCTTTCCTTTACCGATGATTTGCTTTTCTTTCCTGGCGAAGTAGCGTTTTTCTTAGGACTGGGAATCGTTTTTTTTGCCATACGGGTACAAAAATCCCGGTTTTTTCCGGGTTATCCAAAACAGACCCATAAAAGTCTTTGAAAATCTAAAATAATTAGTATTTTGCAGCTAATTAAATTAGTCAATTATGGCAATCTCTAATCAAAACCTGAAATATCTCCGTAAACTCCGGGGCTGGACACAGGAAGAATTTGCAAACAAACTTCGTATCAAACGTTCCCTGCTCGGAGCTTATGAAGAAGAGCGGGCAGAACCACGGATTGATGTGCTGGAAGTGGTATGTGATATTTTTAAATTAACGCTGGATGAAATCCTCCGCAAAGATTTAAGTGATAATAAAAGTAATTATCTCGCTAAACGGCGTGCCTTGAAACTGGCTGCCGGCCGGCCTGATATTCCTTTTGTTCCGGTGAAAGCAGCTGCGGGATACCTGGCCGGTTACGGAGATCCGGAGTTTATTGATGAACTCAACACATTCACATTACCTATGCTGTCAGGAGGAAATTACCGGGCTTTTGAAATCATTGGTGATTCCATGTTACCGACACCCAGTGGCTCCGTGATTGTAGGAGAGAAAGTCGAGAACCTTGATGAAGTAAAGAATAATGTGGCTTGTATTGTTGTTTCCCGCAATGAAGGAGTGGTTTATAAAAGAGTACAGAAAAACGGGCGTCAAAAAAACAAAGTGACCCTGGTCAGTGATAACCCGTCTTTTCACCCCTACACGGTCAATGCGGATGAAATTCTTGAAATGTGGCAGGCTCAAATGGTTATATCTAGGGCGAATACACAACAAAGATGGGATATGGGTCAGCTTTCAAATATTGTTTCAGACCTGCAGGAACAGGTGACTTCGCTGAAAAAAAGGATGAATTAGTTCAAATTCCCTGTATTTTCTGTTCTTTTTTGCGTTTTTCTGCGGCAGCCATCTATCCTTCGGTTCTGTCTTTTATATTTGCGGACTGTTAAAGACAGAACATGTTATTGAGAAAACTTATCTGGTTACCCTTGTTGTTGGTTTGTGGTATTTCCCTTTATTCACAGGAAAGATCATTACAGGCGGTTAAAGTTTCACAGGCACCGAAAATTGACGGTAACCTGAATGATGAAGCTTGGGTAAATGTTCCGGAAGCAACAAACTTTATTCAGAATTATCCTGTCACTGGCAAACCCGCATCTCAAAAATCGATCATCAAAGTAATCTATGATAATTCCGCCATTTATGTAGGCGCTTATTTGTATGATAATCCAGCACTGATCCGGAAACAAATAACAGCACGTGATGCTGAACAACAAAAAGACGTTGACCTTTTCTCCATTTTTTTTGATACTTACAATGATGACCAGAATGGTTTCCAGTTTGTAGTTACTTCCGCTAATGTGCAATCAGATGCCAAGTTGGATCCCAATTACGGCGGAAGATTTGGTGATTATGGGGATAGGACCTGGGATGCTGTTTGGGAAAGCAAAGTGCAGATACAAAAGGATGGCTGGACGGTGGAGATGAAAATTCCGTATATCTCCCTGCGTTTTGCAAAAAAGGATTTACAGAACTGGGGTCTGCAGTTCTTACGGGTAATAAGGCGTACCAATGAAAGTTGTTACTGGAATCCCGTTAAACCTGAAGTAAATGGTTTTGTAAATCAGTTCGGCAACTTTACTGGATTAATAGACCTTGAGCCACCACTTCGTCTCAGTTTTTCTCCTTATGTTTCTACCGGTTACAGGAGCATCCCGCAAACGAATGGTACTGGTTTCACCGGATCATGGTTGCGAAATGGTGGTATGGATGTAAAATACGGTATCAATGAAAGCTTAACACTGGATGTCACCTTAGTGCCGGATTTCGGTCAGGTTGTTTCGGACAATGTCATTAATAATCTGACACCCTACGAAATAAAATTCCAGGAGAACCGGCAATTTTTTACTGAAGGAACCGAAATTTTTAATAAAGCCGGTCTGTTTTATTCCCGAAGGGTGGGGGCCACACCATCCGGCTATAATGGCGTAAATAATTTTCTGGCGGGTAACCCCAACTGGGAGCTCGTAAGAAATCCTTCAACTTCTCAATTGTATAATGCTACCAAATTCTCCGGTCGGAATAAGAATAAACTTGGTATTGGCATTTTCAATGCCATCACAGCACCGATGGATGCAAAGATCCACAACATTATTTCAGGTAAAGATTCGATTATAAGAACATCACAGCTGACTAATTATAATATCCTGGTTTTGGATCAGGCTTTGAAGGGCAGATCATCTATTACTTTTACGAATACAAATGTGATCAGTAGATCCAATGCCCGTAATGCCAATGTGACTGCCCTGGATGTAGCCCTTTATAATAAGAAGAACACCCATACATTTAATGGGAAGGTCCGCTACAGTAAGATCTGGGGAAAAGACTCCTATGATGGATTTAATACCACCATGAAATTTGAAAAAATAAGTGGCAGCTGGCGGTATTATGTTTCGGAAAATGTGGAATCAAAAAAATACGACCCGAATGATTTGGGAATCCTTCCGGCACCTAATGAAGTTACTACCAAGTTAAATGTCAGTTATAACCAATTCCAACCCACCCATAACTTTATACAATATAGTTACACGCTAGAGAACAGGTTAACTTACCTGTACCAGCCTAATGCGTACAACCGGTATGATATTAACGGAACCGCATTTTGGATCTTTAAAAATTTCTGGGATGTTACATTAAAAACACAGTTAACCCCTTTCCCGGTTCATGATTATTTTGAATTACGGACGGATGGGCGTTACCTAAACTATCCCCTAAATTTTATTTTTGATTTTTCCGGCAGTACCGACAGCCGTAAAAGATTATTTGTAAGATTTAATGGTGTATTTGCACGGTTACCTGAATTTAACAATAATTATTACGGCCGTGGTTTGGGTTTCCGTTATCGTTTCAGTAACCGGTTTTCACTTGACCTGCAAATGGATGGTTATAAAGAAAAAAATAACCTGGGTTATGCGTTTACCCGGGAAAGTAATAATGAACCTATTGTGGGCTTCCGGGATGTAAAAGCAAATACGAACGTTCTATCCGGCATTTATAATTTTACCCCACGGCTCAATCTCACCCTCAGGGTCCGGCATTACTGGAATGAAGTGAAATACCTGAGTTTTCATAATGTGGACAGTAAAGGCAATCTTACCAACCGGCCTTTTATTACTAACTGGAACGATAACGTTAATATCTTCAACCTGGATGCATTCCTTACCTGGGATTTCAGGCTGGGCAGCCGCCTGATCGTAGGATATAAAAATTGGCTTGGTGATGGTGAATATGTTCCCATTAGTTCAGCTAAAAACAGTTATTTCCATAACCTTGGGGAAATTTTCAACCAACGGCACGGCAATGAATTAACAGTCCGGTTCATTTATTTCCTGGATTATAACCAGCTCCGCAGGAAACGCTAAGGCAATTGCATAATAGAATTTTCTACTACAGCAAAGATCGTTTCTCCTTTTTCTGGTTTTACTTTAAATGTTCCTGTGAAACGGCTAAAAGCAGGCAACACACAATATTCTTTGGCAAAATAAAAACAAGGGAACCGCAGGGATTGCCGACCCATTCCTTTTAAACTGATTGCCGGGTGCATATGCCCGGTAAATGTGTAAAGCTTTTTTTCTTTTTCAGTCAGCTTTTGATGCTGCTTTAAATCATGTATAAAAAGAAACGGACCCGCAGCCAGTTTTTTGTTACTGACTTTTATATCAGTTTCCGTATACCAGCTGTCATCCAATATATCGTGGTTGCCTTTCACCAGGTCAATGTGCAGCAGGGAAAAATCTTTTCTCCATTTTATAAATAGGTCGAGTTCTTTATTGGTGGAGCTATGTGTCAGGTCTCCGGCAATAATAAGCCGGTCAACTTTAAAAAGATAGAGCTGTGACATCAGCCGTTGCAGGTCTGCTTTATAAACGCTTTGCGGAATAGCAATTCCTGCTTTTCTGAAGTGCCCGCTTTTACCGAGGTGTAGATCTGCAATGATGAGTGTATTCTGTTCTTCCCAGAATAGGCAGCGTTCCGGAGAAACCCAAAAGGTATTATTACGGATAATATGCGGAACTGGATTTTGCATCGATGACGACAAAGATAAACAAGGGGTCTCAAAGTCAGGAGTGCTGGGATCAAAATCAGGACGGACCTAATCCAGTTCCTGATGCATTTTCCTCACCCGGTCTTCCAGCTTTTCAGAAGAAAGGTCTTCCCGCATACTGTCCACTTTTATCGGGAAACAGAACGGAGTAAGTTGTTTTGGAAAAGTGATAACTATTTTCGATTGCTGTATTCTTTCCAGCATATCCCTCAATCGTACCTCTTCCATTTGCTGGTCCAGTACTTCCTGGTAGGATTGCCGGAGCAAAAGATTCCCGGGATCATATTCGTTAAAAACATTGAAAAGGAGCGAAGCCGAAGATTGTAAATGCCTTGCCTTCTTTTTTTCTCCGGGCATACCCTGGAAAATAAGACCGCCGATAACCGCTACATCCCGGAATTTTCGTTTGGCCATTTCTGTACTGTTTACACTGCGTTGAATATCGTTTAGCAGATCGGCAGGAGAAAATAGTTCATAGATAGTACTGTCATCAACAGGTATCGGCCGGTCACTCAATAATTCAAAACCATAATCATTCATAGCAAATGAAAAAGTGATCGGAGTGATGCGGCTGATCCGGTAAGCTAATATCGCTGCCATGGCTTCATGTACTAGTCTTCCTTCAAAGGGATAGACAAAAAGATGAAAACCGTCTTTGGTTTCAATTTGTTCAATCAACAATTCATTTTCTTTGGGGATATGAGAAAGATGCTCCTGCAGATCAAAAAGCGGTTTTAAAACTTCAAGTTCTTCGGTGGACTGTGGACCGTGGACTGTGGACTCATCCAACTGTTCTCTTAACTTCTTCCCCAAATTAGCACTCAGCGACATCCTTCCACCGGTCCAGCTGGGTACTATTGATTTTTTAGAAGAACTTTTCCGCACCAGCGCCGTCATATCTTTTATCAGAACAAATTCTAAATTTCTACCGGCCAAGGTAAACACATCTCCCGGCTCTAACCGTGATATAAAATATTCTTCAATCACCCCGATATAACCACCACTCATAAATTTTACTTGCATCATCGCATCGCTGACAATTGTTCCTATATGCATCCGGTGCCGCATGGCCACTTTGCGGCTTTTAATTGTATAGAGACCGTTGTCGATCTCCACCTTTTTAAAATCATCATATTGGTTCAGGGCAATACCCCCTTCTGTAATAAAATGGAGAATCTGCAACCAGGCTTCTTTGGTTAAATGCCGGAAACAAAAGGTTGAAATAACTTCTTTATAGATTTGCTCTGGTAAGAAGCCGTCCGAGATAGCAATAGTATTAAGGTATTGTAACAATACGTCATAGCAAAGAAACATGGGTGAGCGGCTTTCAACCAGGTTTTCTTTCAGAGCAGCTTTGAGTGCGGCAGCCTCTATCAATTCCAGCGAATGCGTGGGTAGAAAATAAATTTTACTCACCGCATCCGGGCTATGACCACTTCTGCCGGCTCTTTGTAAAAAACGGGCCACACCTTTTGGTGAACCAACCTGGATCACGGTTTCCACCGGACGAAAATCAACACCGAGGTCAAGGCTGGCTGTACAAACTACTGCTTTCAAATTACCGGAATGGAGATTTTCTTCTATCCAGAAGCGCAACTCCCTGTCAATAGAACCGTGATGTAATGCAATAGAACCTGCCAACTCCGGACAAATATTCAATAAGGTTTGATACCAGGTTTCACTCATCCCCCGGGTATTTATAAAGATGAGCGTTGTTTTACTCTTTTGAATGATGGGAATAATTTTATGAGCCAGTTTAATTCCAAGGTGTCCGGCCCAGGGATATTTTTCTATCTCGTCAGGAAAGATGGACTCAACCTCGATCTTTTTATTCATTTCTGCTCTCACTATCACACCGGACTTTTTTGGGTCTTCACATCCCCCCTTTTCCACGGAGTGGAGAAGGGGTAGGAGTAGGAGTAGGGGGTTGAGGAGCACTTCTTTTGCTTCTTCCAGGTTTCCAATCGTTGCAGAAATTCCCCAAATGCTTAATCTCATGTCGTGAATCATGAGTTGTGAGTCAAATGTTTTTTTTCCAGGCTCTGAACTCTGGACTCTGAACTCAGAACTCACGACTCCCGACTCAAGTTCCCCGACTATCCTGCAGATCGCCAACTCCACTTGCACACCTCTCTTACTGCCCAATAACTCATGCCATTCATCTACCGCAATAATTTTCAGTGAAGAAAAGATTCCGGCATATCCTTTTTGAGCTAATAACAAATGCAGGCTTTCCGGGGTAATGATCAGCACTTCCGGCATTTGTTTTTTTTGATTGACCCTTTCGGTGGTTGAAGTGTCGCCATTTCTAATGCCGATCTTCCAGTTCATGCCCAATTCCCGGATTACTTCTTCCATCGCCCGGCCAATATCTTTTGCCAATGCCCGTAGCGGTGTAATCCATAGCAATTGCAAGCCCTGGGGATTTAGGGTAGTGTAATCATCGGGGTGATGATTGATAAAATCAATGAGAGATCCGAGAAATACGGAGAAGGTTTTGCCACAGCCTGTGGGAGCATTCACCAGGCCACTTTCTCCGTTGATGATATGCTGCCAGGTGTTTTGTTGAAATAAAAAGGGGGTATAGTTTTTAGTAATGAGCCAGTCGCTGATAACCCGGTATCCTTTGGTGTGTTGAACTTCCACAAAATAAAATGTACTTGAAGATGCTGACTAAATAGAGAACTAAAAGATTCCCTTCAGTAGTCCGTCCTGCCATTTCAAAAAATAGAGTTTTTTATTTTCGAAATATTCCAGGGTCATATTCTGTTTATTCAAGACAGGCTGAATATCGAACTCCGTAAATATTTTTGTTTGTTTGGTAGCAAGATTAGAAGCAATATCTTTCCCGAATTGTAATAATAGCTTAGCATATTTCCAGGTCACTTCATATCCACGAAAAACCATATCACTGGGACGGGCATACATTATTTTATTGAACTTGCTGGTGATACTTAAACTAACTTTATCCGTTTTTGAACTATAGAACGGGGTACTGTAAACTATTTCAATTCCCTTGTATTCGGGTTTATTGAATTCTTTAATGTTATCCCAGGTTGGCATGCCCATAACCATTACATGATATCTTTGTTTTTTAAGCTCCGCTAATTGCTGGGTCAGTCGTTTTCCAAAACTTTCATCAAGACTACCGGCTATACACAAGGTTTGGTTAATGGTGTCAAGGTAGGGTTTTAGGTGGGCAACTGTAAAACTGTCGGGTAGCTCCACATATTTAAATGTCAATGGTATTGCAACTGTATTTTTTCCGGATTCATCAAGATACATTTTTATACGATCCTCGAGTTGCCCTTTTTTCCGGAATACGACAATTGGGTCAAGAGCATAATATTTTTGCAGATGTTTATAGATTCCTTCGCATTGTGTTCGGAGTGTAGGGTTTAATACAACAAAAAAGGGATTGGCTGAAACACCCCCTTCATTGGGAAGATTAACATTGATTACCGGTATGTTTTTCTTAAGTCCGGCATCAGCAAACAATTTTACTTCCGCACTGCTGCAATGGGCAATGATTATTTCTACACTGTCCATCTCCGGTTTGTTCAGTTGTTGCTGCAGGCTTTCTTTGGCAGACTTAGTATCATAAATAAAAACTTCCAGACCGGCCTTTTCGAGGTTCAATGAATCTAAAGCCAAATGTACCCCTTCATAGAACTCTAAACCCGGGTTAATGAATTTAGGAAATACATTTTTGGCATAACGGTATTCTACATTGGAATCAAATGCAGAATCCAGGTATAATGGCGCAAATACAGCGATCTTATGTTTATGCTGATTTTCTTGTGCAGTTGCATAGAAGAACACCAGCAGCAAGGAAAATTTCAATAAAAAAATTCTCTTCATTCTATTTTATTTAACTACAAACAAAAAACTATGAACTATAAACTGTTACTCCCACTCAATGGTCGCCGGCGGTTTGCTGCTGATATCATACACCACACGGTTTATTCCTCTCACATTATTAATGATCTCGTTGGAGATATTTGCCAAAAATTCGTAGGGCAAATGTGCCCAGTCTGCGGTCATCCCATCCACACTGGTTACGGCTCGTAAGGCTAATGTAAATTCATAAGTTCGCTCATCACCCATTACGCCCACACTTTTTACCGGAAGTAAGATAGCACCCGCCTGCCAAACCGTTGCATACAATCCTGCATCTTTCAGTCCCTTAATAAAAAGATGGTCTGCCTGCTGCAACAATTGTACCCGCTCCTCTGTAATTTCTCCTAATATACGTATAGCCAGACCAGGACCGGGAAAGGGATGGCGGTCAATCATTTCTGCAGGTATTCCTAATTCTCTTCCCACTTTTCTTACTTCGTCTTTGAATAGGGAACGAAGGGGCTCTACGAGTTCGAGGTGCAAATGTTCCGGTAATCCACCCACATTGTGATGTGATTTTATTGTAGCAGATGGACCATGAACCGAAACACTTTCGATAACATCCGGATAAATCGTTCCTTGACCAAGTAATTGGACGCCTTCAAATTTTTTAGATTCTTCCTGGAAAATATCAATAAATAAACTCCCGATCACTTTCCGTTTGTCCTCCGGGTCAACTTTACCAGCCAGGTCATGATAAAAACGTTCTTTAGCATCTATGCCTTTTACATGTAATCCGAGCTGTTCGTAGGTTTTTAATACCCCTTCAAATTCATCTTTTCGTAAAACACCGTTGTCTACGAAAATTCCGGACAGCCTGTCGCCGATGGCCCGGTGAATCAGCGTAGCTGCAACTGTGGAATCAACACCGCCACTCAATGCCATGATCACTTTACGATCCCCAATTTGTTTTTTTAAAGCTTCAACGGTATCCGTTATAAAATGTGCTGGCGTCCAGTCCTGGGAACAATGACAGATCCTGGTTAAAAAATTGTTTAGTATTGTTTTTCCTTCTTTGGAATGATAGACTTCCGGGTGAAATTGTACGCCATAGAGCGGAAATTCAGCAGCCGGATGTTTGGTGCCTGCCTGTCCGGCAAGCAGGTCAGGTGTTCCTTTCATTGATTTTTTAAAGGCAGCAACTGGAATACTTTCGGTTGTAGCCAGTAATTCGAATCCATCCGGCATTTTTAAGATGGTATCTGCATGGCTCATCCAGACTTGTGATTTTTCGCTCACGGCAGCAAACAATACATCTTCTTTTATTTTTTCTAAGATGGCACGGCCATATTCCCGTTTATTACTTTTTGCCACCACGCCCCCAAAACATTTGGCGGTTAATTGTGCACCATAACATATTCCCAGCACCGGGACTTTAGAGATGAATTCTGGCACATTTACTTCCGGCGCTTTTTCTTCATTTACCGAAAAAGGGGAACCGGATAGGATGATACCTTTAATTCCGGGTTCAAAATCAAAGGGTTTATAGTACGGGATTATTTCACAGTATACATTGGCTTCCCGTACGGCCCGGGCGATCAGTTGGGTATATTGAGAACCAAAATCGAGAATCAGTATCTTTTCAGTCATAAGTCTGCGAAGATAAAAAAACGGTTTGAGCTTTGCATCGCGTAGTTTGTAATGCTTTACTGTGGCTGGTTTCAGCACTTCAGAAGGGGTGCTTTTTTTGATTGTAACCTTTATAGGGGTCAAAACGTCAAAGTGGATAGAAATTCCGGGCAATTTGAGCCTAATTTTGATACCACAAAACCAATTTGTATGAAACGTTTTTTCTTTTTCGCTATGCTTTTTCTGACAACACTGACTTCCTGCCATTATTTCTCCGGTAAGAGGATCCGGGGAAACGGAGTTGTAAAATCAGAGAGCCGGACTGCCGGAACATTCAACAGTATTCATGTAAGTGGTATTGCAGATGTGTATGTAAAACAGGATTCGGTCAATTCTGTACGGGTAGAGGCAGATGAGAACCTGCTCGAATTTATAATTATCGAAAATGATAATGGCACTCTCGATATCCATCAAAAAGATGGAACTAACTTAAAACCCTCCAGATCGATCAAGGTTTATGTCAGCGGGCCTTCTTTTAAACATTTTGAAGCCTCCGGTGCCTGTAATTTTTACGGGGAAAATAAAATAACCGGCATTGAATCGGTTACTATTCACCTGAGCGGTTCCAGTGATGTAAATATGGAATTGAAAGCCCCCGGGTAGATGTTGATCTTTCCGGTGCAGGTACTATTACACTTCGGGGCGATACAAAGGATTTCAGCGTACAGGGTTCAGGCAGTACAGATATTAATTGTTTTGAACTACTTGCAGAGAATACTAAAGTGGAGTTGTCAGGTGCCGGAGATGCGGAAGTATTTGCCAGTGTAAAGCTGGATGTTCATGTATCCGGGGCTGCCGATGTGAAGTATAAAGGTAATGCCAACGTAAGCCAGGAAGTAAGCGGGGCGGGTAGTGTTAAGAAAGTGGAGTAAATTAAATACCCGGATGCCGGCTATGCCGTGGTCTCAAACCGGGGCAGGCCCTGTTTAAAGATTTACATGCTTCACGGTAATCCGGATATCCCTGTTTCTTCCTTTATCATCCGTACAGGAGATTTTTACAGGCCCCTCCTCAGGAACAAAAAATTGTTTCTCACCGGCATTGCTGCTTTTGTAAAACTTATTATTGATATACCAATACACTTTGCTGACATCATTGGCTGTTTTGCAGATCAACTGCAACGGCTCCGGATTTTTTTTGTTGATTAAATATTCAGTTCCGTTAACAGGGGAGGTAATGAAAGGAGCCGACCCTTTAAATATCAGTTCGCATTCAGGATTGTGCGGCGGTATCTTCTGATAAGCTATCCTGTTTTCTTCAAACCATCCTTGCATATCGGGTTCAACGATCTTATACCATTTCTTTTTATATCCGGTTTCCGGAACACAGCTTTTGCAATACGATAATTTTTCATCCGGACGGATCATAATTTCCTGCCAGTTGCTGCAACTTTTGGTAGAGGAAATCAGGGGAATGAAATAATCAGTTACCATACTGGTGCAATGTTCAGAAGGGGTCATTCCCGTTTCACTGCAAACCTGCCGGATGTCGCAATCTTTTGGTTGAGTAAACCATGCTTCATCGCTGTCGTAATCAATGGTATTGAAAATTTTAAACAACAAAGGGGTAGCAATATTGGCACCGCTTAGATCAGGAACACCCACCCCGGAGAAATTTCCTGTCCAGATACCGACGGTGAATTTTTTATTGTAGCCAATACTCCAGGCATCTTTTTTTCCGTAGCTGGTACCTGTTTTCCAGGCTATCTTGGGCATACGTTCTGTAGCTGACCAGTTCAGGGGAAAGTCCGGCCGGTTTACTTTAGATAAAATTTCATTGATCATGAAATTAGCCGCCGGGCTTACTACGGTCTGACCCCCGCTTTGGCGGGGCAGGCTGTCCTGGTCTGACAGGTTGGTGCTGACATAGGCCGGTGCTATATAAACCCCGTCATTAGCAAACGAAGAAAACAAGCCGGTAAGTTCTTCCAACGTAGTGCCACAACCCCCTAAGATCAACGACAACCCTAGTTTTCTACGGTCTTTTTGTATCTGTCGGAAATTACAGTTGGATAATTTTTGTATCATCTTTTCATGCCCCAGCATGCGCAGTCCTTTCACAGCCGGGATATTTAATGAATGTTCCAGCGCATATTCAACAGTTACATAGCCATTAAATTTTTCATCATAATTCTCCGGGGCATACCCACCATAATTAACCGAAACATCCGTCATCACCATTTTGGGGGTTAATAAACCTTCATCAAAACACATTCCATACATCAAAGGCTTTAGGGTACTGCCCGGTTGACGTACAGCATTGGCACCATTTACCTGACCGCCATCTGTTGTATCATTAAAGTTCGAAGAACCGACATAAGTAATGACTTTATGTGTTTTATTGTCTATGATTATTACGGCTGCATTTTTAATATTTTTTAATCGCTGTGTTCGTATATAATCTTCCACCAGCTTTTCTGTTTTCAACTGTGTGTTCAGGTCGATCGTGGTCTTGATAATAGCGCCACCTTGTTTCTTTAGTTTATAGGAAAGATGTGGAATATAATGCGGCACAGTTCCTCTGGTTGCGTCAAAGGGCTCTGCCAAAGCATCTTCAATTTCCTTTTGGGTAAATACTTTGCGCCTGGCAAACCTTTCCAGCCATCGGTTTCGTTCTTTTACAATAAAGGCATTATTCCTGCCGGGTACCATCACACCGGGTTTATTGGGAATAATGCTCAAAGCTGTTATTTCTGCCAAAGACAGGTGGTCAGGATTTTTCTTAAAATAAAGCAGGGAAGCTGCTTTGACACCCTCGATATTCCCGCCATAGGGCACAAGATTCAGGTACATCTGAAGGATTTCCTTTTTGCTGTATCTAAGTTCCAGCTGTAAAGCCCTGAACATTTCTCTTGTTTTGCTCCATATATTTCTTTTGCCTGGTTCCAGCATTTTAGCCACCTGCATAGTAATGGTGCTGGCACCGGACATTCGGCGCATATGAAAAATATTGCTGAAAGTAGCCCTGATCACTGCAAAAAGATTGACACCCGGGTGAGCGTAAAAGTGTTTATCCTCCTTGGCAATAATCGTTTTCCGCAATAAAGGTGAGATTTCATCCAGCTCCGTTTTCATACGCCATTTCTGGTCCGCGGTAAGGTAAGCGTTTACCACGGCTCCTTTATTATCTGTGATAATGGTGGAATAGTCAATCTTATCCCGTAGCGGAAATATCCAGTTCAGGAGGAAAAATAAAATGATCAACCCCAGGAACCCTATGCCGAGGCGTTTAAAAAATCGTAGAAGTCCTATTTTGCTAATCCGAAAATTAATCTTTTTCATACGTGTAAAATACGGGTGGAAGGCATCTCTATTGATGCAAAAAAATACCAGTTGATCCAAACCTTCAATCCACTTAACAAATATTTATCTTCTGAAACTTGCAACTCATATTCTATGTGCTGTATCTTTCCTGTCAAATTCTTTTCTTCTTGTATGGACCCGTCTGACTCGTCCCGCCCCACCCGGGATATTCCCCCCTAGTTATTTTGCCTGCTAAATTCTGTTATTTCCAGCCAAAGAAGGACATTCTTTTGTGAACCGGCCTGCCGGCAGGAAAGAAATACACAGTTAAATTTTTTTCTACATCAAAATTCTTTAACTTCTCATTCATAACTGACCATTTAACCTACACCTTTATGCGTATCAAATTCTATTTAGTTCCGCTGATAGCAGCCGGGGCTATTTTTTTGTCTTCCTGTAAAAAAAATGCCGTTACACTTTCTTTTACCAATGCCAAAGGCGAAGTGCCCCAGCTGGGTAATTTAGTTTTTCGTTTCAGCAGTTCGCTGGCGAAGGATTCCATGCTCAATGCCTGGGATTCGACGGAGTACATTTCTTTCGAACCCAAAATTGCCGGAAAATTCCGCTGGCAAAGCCCCGACGAGTTAGTGTTTTCTCCTTCGCAGCCACTAAATCCTGCCACGGTTTACAAAGCAAAGATCAAAAGCGCCGTGCTGAAATTCAGTAAATATAATTCGGTCAAGAACGGAGATAAGATCACTTTCCATACACCCGACCTGGCACTGGATAATTCCCAAATCATCTGGATGGGTGAAAGCAGCACATCCGCTATTCCCCAGGTTGACTTGTTTTTTAACTACCGGGTAAACCCGGAAGACCTGAAAGACAGGTTACACATAGAAGTGGAAGGCAAGAAAGCTGACTTCAGCATAATAACTATTTCGCCTGACAATAAAATAGCAGTCAGGGTAAATGGATTAAAAGCCGAAGACAAAGACATTGATACCAAAGTGATAATTGAAAAAGGGCTGAAACCGGAGAAAGGAAATACACCTACAACAGAAGCAATCACCAGTTCATTGACTATTCCTTCCCCGTATGTTCTTACTATTCAAAATGTGGAGTCGGAGCATGATGGTATGGAAGGAGTCATAAGGGTTACAACCAGCCAGCAACTGACCGGCGAAAGCCTGAAACCATTTTTAAAATTTGATCCTGACCTGGCGTATACCCTTGAAGCAAACGATTATGGCTTCACCATTCGCAGTGATAAATTTGATACAGAAAAAAGCTATGCTTTAACAGTTATTAAAGGCCTGCGGGGTAAGATAGGAGGCGTAATGAAAGAAGATTATAATGGCGGGGTGGCATTCGGCGAACTTGAAGCAGGTATCAGCTTTACCAACAGTAAAGCAGTTTATCTTTCAAAGAAAGGCGGAAAAAATATTGAAGTTCAGATTACCAATGTTCCAAAAGTAAAACTGATCATTTCTAAAATTTATGAAAACAACCTGCTCTTGGCACAACGTTATGGCTATACGCCACAGGAGAAAAGCAGTGGCTCTGATTATGCCAGCTATGATGGTGAATACGAAGGTGATTACTCGGATGAATATGGTGGGGGCGATGCACTGCTTGGTGATGTGATATTTGAAAAGGAAATTGATACCCGTTCATTACCGAAGAGTGGTGCAGGCAGAATATTAAACTTTGCACAGTTTGAGGACAGGCTGCCTGATTTTAAAGGCGTTTATCATATCGTAATACGTTCTGCCGAAGATTATTGGGTTAAAGACAGCCGTTATATTTCCTTATCCGACCTGGGGTTGATAGCCAAGGAAGGGAAAGACAAAATATATGTATTCACCAATTCTATTAAATCCGCAGAAGCTTTTAACGGCGTAAACATATCGGTTTATGCAACCAATAACCAGTTGATCGGAACCGGGGCAACCGATAAAGAAGGTGTGGCAACCATTGCTTACAGCAAAAAAGATTTTAGTGGGTTCAAACCGGCCATGATTATTGCCAGGACCGCGGATGACTTCAACTACCTGCCTTTTAATAATACCCGGGTGAATACATCAAGATTTGATGTGGCAGGTAAAAGAAACAATCCTTCCGGTTTTGATGCTTTTGTATATGCAGAAAGAGATGTATACCGCCCCGGGGAAAAAATAAATTTCTCTGTGATCCTCCGGGATGCTCAATGGAAGAATCCGGGGGATGTGCCGTTGAAGATGAAATTCCTGATGCCTAATGGTAAGGAGCTGAAATCCTTCCGGAAAAGTCTGAATGAGGAAGGCTCGGTGGAAGGGAGCATTGATATCGCTAATGCAGCTATCACCGGTAGTTATACGTTGGAAGTTTACACATCCACTGATGTTTTACTGGCTTCTAAAAATTTTTCAGTAGAAGAATTTGTGCCTGACCGTATCCGGGTAAGCACCAAACTGGATAAAGAATATTTACGTTCAGGCGATAAGGCACAACTATCCATCAATGCTATGAATTTTTTTGGGCCGCCTGCCGCCAATCGTAAATACGAAACAGAAATACAGGTAAAACAGAAATATTTTTCTTCCAAAAATTTTGATGGGTATAATTTCAGTCTGGCCAATCAAAACTCTTTTTTTGATAAAGAAGTAAAAGAAGGTACAACGGATGCTGAAGGTAATGCGGTGATTGAATATACGATACCGGAAACCTATGCTAACATGGGGGCCTTGCAAACCAGTTTTTATACAACCGTCTTTGATGAAACCGGGAGACCCGTTAGCCGGGCCACTACGGTGGATGTGTTTACACAGGATATTTTCTTTGGCATCAAACAGGATTGGTTTTATTATTATCCGCTGAACCAACCAGTTAAATTTAACCTGGTAGCGGTGAATAAAGAGGGTAATGCGGCAGGTGCAACAGCCAAAGTGGAAGTTATTAAACATGAATACAGGACTGTATTGACCAAAAGCGGAAGCTATTTCCGCTATGAATCGCAGAAAGAAGATAAGCTGATGGTTGAACAGCAAATTTCTATTGGGAATAACACCGTTTATACATTTGTGCCCCGGAGTCCTGGCGATTATGAAATTAAAGTGTATCATCCCGGGGCTAATAATTACGTGAGTCGCAGTTTTTACAGCTATGGAAGTTATGGGGGTAACAATAATTCCTTTGAAGTAAGCAAAGAAGGAAATATTGAAATTGAAATCGACAAAAAATCGTATATAACCGGAGAAACAGCGAAGGCATTATTCAAGACACCTTTTAGCGGCAGGATGCTGGTAACCCTGGAAACAGACCATGTAGTTTCGCATCAGTATGTAGATGTGAGCAACCGAACTGCCAGCCTGGATTTAAAGCTGGGTGCTGACCATGTCCCTAACGTATACATTACCGCTACTTTAATTAAACCACATGAGGTATCCGATATCCCGTTGACAGTGGCCCATGGGTTTAAAAATGTAACGGTTGAAGACAAGAGCCGAAAGATTACCGTGGAAGTGGTAGCACAGAAAACAGTACGCTCAAAAACGCATCAAAAGGTATCGGTGAAAGCGGCTCCGGGTAGTTTTGTAACACTTTCAGCTGTTGATAATGGTGTATTGCAGATAAGTGATTTCAAGACACCCAACCCATATGATTATTTCTATCAGAAAAAAGCCTTACAGGTTTCAGCATTTGACCTGTATCCATTATTATTTGCTGAAGTAAGAGCCCGGTTGAGCAGTACGGGTGGTGATGCTGATATGGCCATGGAAAAAAGAACGAACCCGATGCCGGCTAAAAGAATTAAAGTGGTAAGCTATTGGGGTGGCATTAAAAAAGCTAATGGAAATGGTGTGGCTGAATTTGAATTTGACATACCACAGTTCAGTGGAGAACTTAGATTAATGGCTGTTTCTTATAAAGGTCAAAGCTTTGGCGCTGCAGATAATACAATGACGGTTGCTGATCCGATTGTAGTGAGTACGGCCTTACCAAGATTTTTAAGTCCTGGTGATACGGTGAATGTTCCGGTAACTTTGACAAATACAACTACTAAAGCGGCAAATGTAACTGCAACTATCGGTGTGGAAGGGCCAATGAAATTAGTAGGTGGCAATAATCAATCAGTCAGTCTTGCAGCAAAAAGTGAAGGACGGGCTACTTTCAAAATAGTCGCCGACCCTACCATTAATGTTGGTAAGGTTACTGTAACAGTAAGCGGGATGGGAGAGAAGTTTACGGACGCAACAGAAATTTCTGTTCGCCCACCATCCACGTTACAGAAATTAACCGGAAGTGGTTCTATTGCCGGAGGCAGCACGCAGAAAGTAAGTATCGGATTGAGTGATTTTATTCCTGGTAGCACCAATTACAATTTAGTAGTAAGTCGTTCTCCTGCCTTAGAGTTAGGAGCGCAATTAAAATACCTGGTTCAATATCCTTATGGTTGTACCGAACAAACGGTTTCAGCTGCATTCCCGCAATTGTATTATGGTGATTTATCTGATTTGATGCTGCTGAGCCCATCTGCCGGACAGGCAGGTAAGCAACAGAATAAACTTAATGCAAACAGCAATATCCTGGAAGCTATCCGCAAGATTAAAATGCGGCAGTTGTATAATGGTGCTGTGACTCTTTGGGATGGAGAAGGCAAAGAGGACTGGTGGGCTACAATCTATGCGGCGCATTTTTTACTGGAAGCAAAGAAAGCAGGCTTTGATGTGGATAACAGTTTACAGGAAACCATGCTCAATTATATTAATAGCCGGTTGAAAAATAAGGAAACGATTACGTATTATTTCAACCGTGATCAGAATAAAAAAATTGCGCCTAAAGAAGTGGCCTATGGTTTATATGTACTGGCCCTGGCAGGAAGAACGAATGTGCCTGCGATGAATTATTATAAAGCCAATCCGGCCATACTGGCGCTGGACAGCCGTTACTTATTAGCGGCAGCTTATGCTACTGCCGGTGACAAAAAATCATTTATGGCCATGTTGCCCGCATCCTTCAGTGGCGAGGAATCAGTTGCTCAAACAGGTGGCAGTTATTATTCAGATGTCCGGGATGAAGCTATTGCTTTAAATGCGTTGATAGATGTGGACCCCGGCAATGCTCAGATTGGCACCATGGTAAAACATGTGGCCGATAAACTGAAAAACAGGCAATGGCTGAGTACACAGGAAAGGGCCTTCGCTTTTCTTGCCCTGGGTAAACACGCCAAAGCGGCCAACAATTCCACAGCAACAGCGGAAATAAAAGTGAATGGTAAAGTCCTGGCCAAAGTGGATGGTGGTCAATGGAAAGGCGATATGAAAGCATTAGGAAATACCAATGTGGAGATAGCTACCAAAGGTAATGGTCGTCTCTTTTATTTCTGGGAGGCAGAAGGTATCAGTGCCAGCGGTGCATACAAAGAAGAAGACAGTTATTTGAAAGTGCGAAGACGTTTCTACGACAGAAATGGTAAACCAATAACAACCAATACGTTTAAACAAAATGATTTAATCATCATCGGTATTTCATTGGAACGTTCGTTCAATACGTCTATTGAGAATGTGGTTATCACCGATCTGTTACCCGCCGGTTTTGAAATAGAAAACCCCCGGACAAAAGAAATACCAGGTATGGACTGGATAAAAGATGCGATGACACCAACAGCACTCGATGTACGGGACGATCGTATACATTTCTTTGTGGATGCAAACAGCAATAAGCAAACTTATTATTATGCGGTTCGGGCCGTATCACCGGGTAATTATAAAATGGGACCGGTAAGTGCCGATGCGATGTATAATGGGGAATATCATTCCTATAATGGGGCTGGTGTGGTACGGGTGATACAATAAAAAAAACAGTAGTTTTAAAGCCTCTCCGCAGGGAGAGGCTTTTTCATGCCGGGAACTGTCAATAAAAATATAGCTATTGTCTGCAATACAACTGCAGGATCGGGACTTTCAGCTTCACTCTCCGAAAGGATAGGCGCAGCACTGGCTGTTAGAAAAATTCAATATACTTTTTTAAAAGAGCCCTGGACAAATGATCTGCTGGAATTTACCGACGTATTTATTGTTGGTGGTGATGGAACCCTGAACTATTTTGTCAATCATTACCAGGGGATAAAATTGCCGCTGGTAATTTTCAATGGCGGAACAGGTAATGATTTTCATTGGCTGCTCTATGGTAAAATGAGTTTTGAGGAGCAACTGGATCTTGCATTATCAGCCGCGCCAAAACCTATTGACCTGGGAAAATGCAATGAAAGATTTTTTATTAATGGGATTGGAGTTGGTTTTGAAGGAGAAGTTGCCAGAGGCCTGACCGGCAAAAAGAAAAGAGCTGGAAAATCTTCCTTCATGGCGATGATATTGAGAAAGATATTTATTTACCGGGCTACGGCATACTGTATTACGGTTGATGACAAACCAATTCCAGCGAAAAAATATTTTATTATTGATGTCAGCAATGGCAGCAGGGCAGGAGGAGGTTTTCATATTGCCCCGGAAGCAAAAGCGGATGACGGATTGTTTGATATCATATTAATTGATGCACTCCACCCGATTAAAAGGTTGCGCTGGTTACCTGTCATAGAAAAAGGAAAACATCTCGGACTTTCAATCTTACAACATTCAAGGGCGAAGAAAATTTTCATAGAAAGTAATGAGCTTATTCAGTCTCACCTGGATGGAGAATATTATTCAGCTTACAAACTGGAGATAGAAATAATGCCGGGGAAACTTTTGTTCAGGTACTAAGGAAATAAAAAAAGTCCGGCTCTTTCGAACCAGACTTTGTAAAGCTTCGTGAATATCGTTATTAATTAATAATCGTTGTTGAATCCACCGCTGCCGCCACGGTCACGGTTGTAACCGCCGCCGCCGCCGCCGCTTTTACCTTTGTAGCCGCCGCCACCGCCGCCGCCTTTGTAACCACCGCCGCCACCGCCGCTGTAGCCACCACCGCCGCCGCCGAAGCTTCTTTTCTTGAAGCCGCCGCCGCCGCCGCTTCCACCACCTTCCGGTTTAGGACGACTTTCGTTAACTACAATGCCACGACCGTCAACTTCGGTACCATTCAAAGCAGTGATTGCTGCTAATGCCTGTTCGTCGTTGGCCATTTCTACAAAACCAAAGCCTTTGCTGCGGTTTGTAAATTTGTCTGTAACAATTTTTGCTGATACTACTTCACCATGTGAAGCAAAAAGGTTGGCCAGATCCTGATCTTTCAGGTTCCAACTGAGGTTTCCTACGTAAATGTTCATTTTGTGAGGTTTTAAAAAAATAAAAGTGTCAACAGTAAACAGTAACCAATGAACATTATGCGTTATTTCGAAACGTTCAGGACTTGTGAAACTGAAAGAGCACCAAATGCAAGACAAAATAACGGATTTTTTTGCCACATATTGTCAAATTTTTATATTACGACCCAGGCCCTTTTACCTGCGGACAGATCTTTCCGGAGTTTATCTGTCTTAGCCCTACAAAATCAACACTTTATGAGGGTAAAAAGAGTAAATAAAAAAAGTCCCTCCAATAAGGAGAGACTTTTATATCAGTTTTTTTGACGTTTTATTCTGCGATTACTTCAAACTCAACCTCGGTTGATTTGCCATTACCAAAATCAATTGTGGCTTTATAAGTTCCGAGTTCTTTTACTTCATCAGGAAGGGTGATTTTTTTACGGTCAATTTCATACCCTCTTTGCTCACGGATAGCACGGCTTAGTTGCAGGGATGTTATGCTACCAAATATTTTACCGCTTGTACCGGTTTTAGCACCCAGTTTCAATGGAGTTTCACTCAGTTTGGCAATAACACTGTTCACTTCAGCCAGCATTTTGGCTTCTTTCTTATTCACCTGCTTCATTCTTTCTTCCAGTTGTTTCTTATTACTGGAGCTGTTCTCAACAGCCAGTTGACGGGGTATTAAATAATTACGGGCATAGCCATTCTTAACCCGTACCACTTCGTTCTTGCCGCCAAGATTATCTACGTCTTGTATTAAAATGATTTCCATTGTTAACTTTTTTGTTCACACCGATAGCTATCGGTATTATTTTAATAAGTCTGTTACGTAAGGTAATAAGGCCATCTGGCGGGCTTTTTTTACCGCATCAGAAACTTTGCGCTGATACTTCAGGCTGTTTCCGGAAAGACGTCGTGGCAATAATTTACCCTGTTCGTTCAGAAATTTTTTCAAAAATTCTACATCTTTATAATCAATGTAACGAATGCGATATTTTTTGAAACGGCAGAATTTTTTTATGCGTTTGTCGCTTTTAATAGCGGTCAGATATTTTATTTCATTTTTTGCCATGGCTTATACCTCCGCTAATTTTTCAGTTCCTGTTTTAGCGCCACTTTTCTTTCTTGCATTATACACGACGGCGTATTTATCGAGTTTGGTGCATAAGTGACGAAGAACTGCTTCGTCACGCAGAAGTTGAATTTTCAGCTTCTCATTAAAGTCGGCTGCAGCAGTATACTCCAGCACCCAGTACAATCCCGTTGTTTTTTTCTGGATTGGGTAAGCCAGTGATTTCAGTCCCCAGGGATTTTCAGCCACGATAGAGCCACCGGCGTCGGTAACCAGCTTCGCATATTTTTTCAGCTCAGCTTTAAACTCATCGTCGCTCAAAACAGGGGTAAAAACCACCATCAATTCGTAATTGTTCATTTTACCTGTTTAAAGTTTTAAAATTCGATTTATCCCAATGGACATTCAGCTTTGTGCCGAAAGAATCTGCGAACACAGATTTGGGGCGGCAAAGATAGGGGTTTGAGATCAGAAATTAGATAGTTTGGTGCTTACTTTTTTTGGCCAATAAAATAGCCAATTTGGGTGTTGCAATAGTCTAACTATCAGATGAAAAGCGTATTAAATAAGTCAATAAAGCCACCCCATAATTTGGGATGGCTTTATATTAAATAATCCTATTATTTATCAGCGTCTGCCTACAATTATCCGTCTTGTACCCAAAAGTCTGCCTTCGCTTCCATATATCTTAACAAGATAAACACCAGCGCTTCGTACATCACCCAGGTCAATATCAATATTGGTGTAAGCCGTTGTTGTCTGAACCTTGCGTTGATATGCCAATGTACCTTTTGCATCAAATATCCGGATGGTCACTTCTTCATTGACACTATTGTAGAACCTCACATGGAATTGACCATTATTTGGATTTGGATACACATACAGGTTATCCGTTGGTGCACCGCTTACCGTGATGGCATTTGTGGTAGATACACAACCATTCAGGTCGGTATATTTCACTGTGTAGGTTCCAATATTATCCACTGTAAGACCGGCATAAGTAGCTCCCGTAACGCCCGGTATCGGTGTGGCTGATCCATTCAGGTACCACTGATACGTACCACCCGTTGGATCCGCTGTTACTACCAGGTTCACCGATTCTGTTGGTAACAGGATCGGGATCCTTGATGCCGCCAGTACTACTGTTGGCAGACGATTTACATATAAGGTTGCAAAACCCGATGTAACCACCGAACATCTTCCGGTCAATATAACACGGTATGAATTGGTATTCATACTGAAGGTTACAGCATTCAACGGTAAGGTTGCATTCGTTGCACCTGCGATATTAACCCAGGCACTGCCATTCCATCCCTGCCACTGATAGGTAAGTGGGTTGCCCGCTCCGGCAGTTGCCGTTACACTAAAGGCACCATTACTTCCCACGCAAACAAACTGGTTGGTCGGTTGTCCTGAGATAACCGGTATCGAAGCATCATTAACCGTTACCGTATAGGAACAGGTGGTCGTATTACCCGCCGCATCTTTTACAGTATACGTTACCGTTGTAATACCCTGGCCCGTGGTTCCGGTTAAGCCGAACGCCTGGGTTCCAAGATAGTTAATACCCGTAAGCGGTGAAGCTCCTGTTGTTGCCCCTGTCATAACCCAGCTAATTGATGTTACTCCACAATTATCTGATGTTGTAGGATTGGGTGTAGCATAAGTAGAAGTACAAACATTCGGATCTGTATTGCGTACAACACTCGGCGGACAAGTAACTACAGGCGCCTGGTTATCTACCACGGTCACAGTAAACGAACATTGTGCAGTATTTCCAGCAGCATCTGTTGCACGGAAAGTATTGGTTGTTACACCAACAGGGAATATACTGCCGCTTGGTAAACCAGCTATCTGTGTTATCGGATTAGGTCCGGAAGTTACTCCGTTTGCATTCAGGATGATATGCATATTAGGGAAACCGATGGTTGCCAGATTTGTTGGATTGGGAAAACCACAATCTGCTGCAGAAATATAACTGGGTCCTGTTTGTGCAGAAGCGTTACTGCCAATAAAGAACCTGTTGTTTGCAGGAGCCCTTCCATCAGGAGTAAACAACTCAAGTATGAGAATAGAATTCACAGCAACAGTTGGAGGCGTTGTCAAAACTGCATTAAATACACTTAATGTCTGGTCGGGCACATTGAATGTCTGGGAAGCAACTAAAGTACGGGGACTAACAGGGAATGGGCCTGCACTTGTATAAACTCTTACTGTTACAGGTTGTGTTGTACCAGTTCCGTTTGCATCTGCTAACTCAATGCCAAATTGAACAGTGTTAATAGTAAGTGGTCCTGACAAGCATATGGTAGAAAGATCATAAGCCCGCCAATAACTATTAGCAGTATGGAACCCGCCTGCATTACATGCGACCGACCCGGCTGTAGGTGTTTGTGATGCTGTTTGTGTAAGTGAAACGGCACCAGGCAAACAGCAATTATCTGTTACAGTTGGCAACGGATAATTAACTACTGCTGAACATAAGCCCGGAGTATTATTGGCAATAATATTAGCCGGACATACAATTACCGGCGGCTGGTTATCCACCACCGTTACTGTAAATGTGCAGTTGGAACTATTACCACAGACATCTGTTGCAGAAGATATAACAGTTGTAGTTCCTACCCGGAAGGCTGTACCCGAAGCAGGCACACTCACTATGGTTACTGCTCCTGCGCAATTATCAGTGGCGGTTGTTGTGAATGTAACAACAGCTGAACAAAGGCCAGGCGATGCGTTTACTGTGATATTCCCGGGACAAGTAATTACGGGAGCTATCACATCATTTACTGTAATGATCTGTGTGCACTGCGCAAAGTTGCCGCAGACATCTGTTGCACGATAGGTTCTTGTAATAGTATAACGATTAGCACATGTTTGTCCGCTGATCACATCACCCTGGTGCGTGACCGTAACTAAACCGCCGCAGTTATCACTTACTCCGGTTACCAATGCAATATCCGGAACTGGTACTGCAGATGCGCAGCTTACTGTTACCGGAGCCGGACAGGTTAATGATGGTGGTGTATTATCATTTACTGTTATTATCTGTGTACATTCAGCAAAGTTGCTGGCTGCATCTGTTGCTCTATATGTTCTGGTTATTGTATAACGATTAGCACATGTTTGTGCACTGATCACATCACCCTGGTGAGTAACGGTTACCACACCTGAACAATCATCACTTACTCCGGTTACAGAAGCAATATCAGCAACTGGTACTGCTGAAGAACAGCTAACAGTTATAGGTGCAGGACAAGTAATTGTAGGGGGCGTAACATCAGGAAATAAAATGTATGCAACCGGTCCATCATGATCTGAAATTCGTTCAGGACGGTTAGGATCATTTCTGTATACTTCAGGAAAATCAGCATCAACCCTTCCAATACTGAACCTGTTGATCTTACTAACTAAATTTGAATTTACAACTATATGATCTAGTACTTGTGCACTACCAGCAAAACTATAAGAGTATCGTTGGGCTGCCGGGTGCGCATCCGCCAGATCAGTTAGATCAGGATTAACCAAATCAGGTGATGCCAGAACAACATCCGTTGCAGGAGTCGGTGTACCTTTTATGGTTCCAATCATATCCACATAACCATCGCTGAATTCAAACGCATTATAATCCCCTACGGAAACAATATTGGCTGCAGGGTTACTGGATTGAAATCCCTGAATCAGGGTGGCAAGAAATTCTGCCTGTTTAGCTCTTTTTGTACGGACACGGTTGCCATCAACCGGATCATCCACACCATTTAACGAACGAAGGTGGTTAACAATTACTGTAATAGGATTTGCAGTAGTGCATCCTGGTTTTGTAAATGTTGCTTCCAAAACTAATGGGGGTCTGTCATTCAATAGTTCCGGTAAGCCGTTATTCGGATTGATATAAGTGGTCGCTGCCCCGTATTGAGTAACCGTTGTAACAGTTACTCTTGAAGGTTTAACTAAAAAACCAACATCAATACCACCCACATCATTGCCTTCTATGAGGTAGGCTGCATAGTTGGGATTAGGCTGGCTGGCGGCAATGGCATCAGCATTTACTTTTGCTGCAATAGCTTGTAATACGGTTAGTTTTTCTACCTCCACCATTCCAATTATATCGGGCGTGTTGAGGACATTGCGAATGGCCAGTGAAACTTTATTGAGTCGGTTTGCATAAGCAGTAGCTGTTAATACCGCATCGCCGTTAGGATCATTAATATCGTCATAAAATCTTTCCACATTAAATGAGGCGACAGTAAGTTCATCTGTTGTTTGCGCAGGTACAGCAGTAAACGTTAAACCATTATTGCTGACTACAGGCGGAGAGGCAGCATCAATATCAATAGTATAATTGCGGCTTCTGTAGTCCAACGGTCCTACAACGTTTGTAAGAATTGCACCCGTAGCCACATCCAGGGCGGGGCCACCAAGTGAATTACTTCCAACTCCAATTAATTCAGGGTTAGCATCCCATCTGGTTACAGTGGGTGGTGCGCCGGGAGGTAGTGGATCGGGTTGTCCAATACCCGGCTCACGGAATGGTCTTGCAACACCGGTTATAACTCCATAGAAAAATCCATTACTCACTGAGGTGGCGGAAGATTCAGTCAGGTTGCCTTGTGTGGGTGCAACAACAGTTAATGAATTTACCTGTACCCGCATGCCTTCAAAACGTTCTAATTGATATAAGCCACCTGCAGGATTAGTATTTGCAGGAGTTAGAATAATTGCTGCTGGTAACGGATTTCCTGAACTCAAAAGATTAACAGTTGGAGAAACAAGTTCTGTTTGCGATGGGCTGTTTGGATCTGTTGAAGGAATAAATTCAGCCACAGTTCCTGATACACAAACATTGTTTCCGATTGCCGCGGCTGCAGGAGGTGCAGCGCCTGTAAACACAAAAATCCCTTCAGAAGTAAGAGGATCGGCATCTATACTGGCATCTGGTGTTTGCATAAAAAATCCATTCGATCTCCGCCCGGTTACTATACCACTCGTTGTTTCAATGTTTCCAACAAAGGGTGATGTATTCCCGGTTCCCTGAATTTGTGCAATTGTATGCGATGGAGGACTGCATGGGGCATTAATAATAGTGACATCAAAATTTTTGGTTGCAGTGGCAGAAGCAGCATCAGTTACCTGAATGGTAAAATTGAAAGGGCCGGCAACAGTTGGAGTGCCTGTTATATTCCCCAAACCGTCAATAAGAGTGCCCGTGGGCAATGTACCTGAAAAAAGAGCAAATGTGTAACCCGGTGTGCCGCCGGAGGCTAAAATTGTCTGACTATAGGGAACACCAACTGTTCCTCCGGGTAAGGGCGAAGCAGTAGTTATAGTTAAAGGGCCTGGTCCGCCTGTTGCGGCAACGGTAAAGTCATCGATACCAAGACCATCATCTGAACTTGTTACGTTAAAATCGCTCCAACGGATAAAAAAGGTTGCTCCATTAGCAATTGATAAACTGCTAATAGTAAAAGTTATGTTTGTACGGTTTGCAACTGCGTTGCCATCGAGGAGGCCAACGGTACCGGTACCAATCGGGGCGGTAAAATCAAGTCCGTTTTCATCGGTCCATGTTCCTGTTGACAGACTTGTTGCATTTACACTATATTGAAAATCCAGCCTGTCATTTGTAGCTCTGGGAGAAGCACCGAGTCTCCATTGTTCGCCCGTATAAGAAATAGTAAGTGATGTTAAAGTGCTTCCCGTATTATTGGTAAAAGATGCACCGATAGTTGGGGTCAGGCTACCGGACAATAAACCTCCAAAAGCCCGTTCAGCATTTGCTGCCGCTCCGAAACTGTAAGTATCACCGGCATTACTGGATCCAGTGCCAGCGGTATAGAGGAGATTTGCATTTGTACCTGTTTCCAGCATTAACCAGCCGGCGGGGAGCGTGGAACTTGTTCCGGATAATGCTAGTGAATTAAAGTCCTGTGTGTATGCGGGCCCGGAAAGGCTTATTTGCGATTTACTCTGGATACTAAAAAGCAGTAAAACACCTAAAAGCAATTGGTAGATTTTTCTCATAAAAGCAATTTTAATAATGGGAGTTTTCTATCCTTCTATTTTTTTAAATAAATAATAAAATTATCGGATAATAAATTGGCTGATCCAGTATGGTATTTACATTAGAAAGCGGCTAAGCTAAGGAAAATCCGTCTACCTGATGATGGATTAAAATAAATCAATTATTATTAATCGTAAAAAGGGTTTATGCGGATACTCTGAAATCAATAACTTTCATTTGCAGATTTTTCTCCCCATTCCATTCATTCTCATCTATAGTAAAAACGATATCTACCGGTTGCTTTTGACGCAACAGGTCAAATTTATCCGCCATGCCAAATCCGATTCCTGTTATGGTTACATTATTCTGCTGGAGGGAAAAACGAATATGTTCTTCTTTTACAATCTTTGACCAGCCACTGTCCATTACTTTCCGGGCAATGAAAACCGGGCGAAGATTTTCCGGGCCGAAAGGTTCCATCTGGCAGAGAAAATTATAAAAGGTTTGTTGGATATCCGGTAATGAAATTTCCGCATCTATTACGATTTCTGGGATGAGTAGTTCCGGTAATATGGTAGCAGAAACAACGGCTTCAAATTTTTCCCGGAAAGCATTTACCTGGCCGAGTTCTAAAGTCATGCCGGCGGCGGCAAAATGGCCACCATAGCCCAACAGGTGTTCATTACAGGCATGAATGGCTTCGTATAAATTAAAACCGGGAACACTTCTGGCACTTCCAGCAGCATATTCACCTGATTGGGTAAGTACTACGGTGGGGCGGTAAAAATGTTCTATAACTCTTGATGCAACAATACCAACAACACCTTTATGCCAGTGTGGCTGAAAGACCACGGTGGATTTCCGGTTTTTCCATTCCTCGTTTTCATTAATTAAGGCCAATGCCTCTTCCGTAATATTTTTATCTGCTTCTTTTCTGTCGGTATTGTCGCTATGTAACTGTTCTGCATAGAACAAGGCCTCTTCTTCACTTTGGGCAACAAACATCTGGACAGCTTTTTTGGCATCATCCATACGTCCGGCAGCATTTACCCTGGGTGCAATCATATAAACCAGGTTAGTTATATGAAGTGTTTTAGACAGCCCACTGAGTTTTGAAAGGGCTTTAATCCCAAAGTTTGGATTCTTGTTGGCTTTTACCAGGCCATGAAAAGCCAGTATCCTGTTTTCACCGGTTATCGGAACAATATCCGCTGCAATAGCTGTGGCAAGTAAATCAAGGTATTCAAAGACCGTTTCTGAAGGCCATTTCAATCGTTCAGCGATTGCAGTCATCAGTTTAAACCCAACACCACAACCACAAAGTTCTTTGTACGGGTAATTGCAATCCGGTTGTTTCGGATTAAGAATGGCAACAGCCGGAGGCAATAAGTCATCGGGTAAATGATGATCACATACGATAAAATCAATACCAAATTCTTTGGCATACGAAATCAGGTATGCTGATTTAATACCGCAGTCCAATGAAATAATTAATGTAAATCCATGCTCTTTTGCGAAATCAATTCCGGCTTTACTTACACCATATCCTTCGCGGTAACGGTGGGGGATGTAAAAATCAAGATGGTCATGAATTTTTTTCAAAAACTGGTACATACTGGCAACGGCGGTAGTGCCATCTACATCATAGTCACCAAAGACGAGAATTTTTTCTTTGTTATGGATCGCTTTTAAAATCCTGTCCACAGCTTTTTCCATATCCTTCATCAGCCACGAACTATGCAGATCCGTTAATTGCGGTCGGAAAAAATCTTTGGCTTGTTCAAATGTTTCAATTCCCCGTTGCACAAGAATTTTACAAATAACCGGGTGTACTTTAAGTGTTTGCTGCAGGTCAATGATCTTTTTTTCATCGGCAGCCAGTATGTTCCATCTTTTTTGCATGAAGAAATCTGTACTTAATATTTGCGGTCTGTTACAAAAAGAACCATGTCTTCTAACCCTTTCCGGACGGGGCTTTCAGGAAATTGATGCAGAATATCCAGGGCTTCTTTTTTGTAGGCATTCATTTTCTCAGTTGCATAAGCAATACCACCTGTTGCTTCTACCTGGTCGATAACCCAGCGAACTTTCTTTTTATCCTGGTTGTTATTTTTTACAATATAAATTATTTTACGGCGGGTTTCCTTATCCGTATTGTTTAAGGTATAGATAAGCGGCAGGGTGAGTTTTTTTTCTTTGATATCATTGCCGGTAGGTTTGCCCACATTTTCATTGGCGTAATCAAACAGGTCATCTTTAATCTGAAATGCCATACCCGTTTTTTCGCCAAATAAGCGCATTCTTTCCGTAATAATTTCATCACCGCAAGTGGACCAGGCACCCGCAGCGCAGGCTGAAGCAAGTAAGGAAGCGGTTTTATTGCGGATGATTTCGTAATAAACATCTTCTTTAAGATTCAGGCTCCGGGCTTTTTCCAGTTGCAACAGCTCACCTTCACTCATTTTTCGGACGGCATCGGACAGAATATGCAGAATTTGGTGGTCGTTATTATCCAACGAAAGCAACAGGCCTTTTGCCAGCAGGTAATCACCTATCAGCACATTTGCTTTTGCTTTCCAAAGGGCATAAGGGGAAAAAAAGCCTCTTCTTTCCATCGAATCATCCACCACATCATCATGTACAAGGGTGGCCGTATGCAGCAACTCTACGAGTGAGGCTGCCCTGTAGGCGGGCTCATTAATTTGTCCGCAGAGTTTAGCTGAAAGAAGGACAAACATGGGTCTGAGCTGCTTACCCTTTCGCTTAACAATATAGCGCATGATCCTGTCCAGCAAGGGGGCCTGGCTCTTTACAGCTTCTTTGAATCTTGATTCAAAGATTTGCAGCTCATTTCTAATCAAATCGGTGGGCAATGGCATGTTATAATAATCCGGCAATTTACGGTGATAAAAAATAAATGAGCTAACAGGCAGCGAAACAGCCCCTTTTACTGACTAAGTAATTGAAAAATAATGGCAAAAGGGGCAAATTTTTATCATAAAATTTTGGTAATTAATCCTCAATATCTAAATTTGCTTATTATTTAGGACATTGTATCACAAATCTTAATCCTTAGTTATGGCAAGTAAAAAGTATTTACTATTGGCAGGCGTATTTTGCCTGTTAACGTCTTATGGTTTCTCCCAGCGAGTAGGGGCCAGTTATGACGTAAAAGATTCATCTGTAGTTCCGAACAAGAGAATGCCTCAGCATACTGAGTTTCTTAACGGTACATATAATTTTCCCGCAAAACCACGGAATCAGTGGGAGATAGGTTTAAAATTGGGAATGATGAATGTGAGCGGTGATATTCCGTCACAGTTGGCATTTCCCAGTGGTGGTATCCACGTGAGAAAAGCTTTTGGTTACATTTTCTCCATGCGCCTTGAGTATATGTATGGAACAGCAAAAGGAAGGACCTTCAATCCTGCTGAGAACTATGGTAAAAACCCCGCCTGGTCTTACCCAGGTGGTTATTCTGCTCCATGGCGTGACAATGCCGGCAACATCGTTTCATGGCAATTATTGTATGGTGGTAACCCCAACACACCAAGACAGGTTGTGTACTACAATTACAAGACCAAAGCACATGAGCTTACATTGGAAGGAATCGTAACGCTGAACAATATTCGCTTTCATAAATCAAAAACGGGGTATAATTTTTATGCCATTGCCGGCGTTGGTGCAATGATCTATGATACAAAAGTGAATGCTTTAGATGAGGGTCTTTCTAAATACAATTTCGAATCATTTGTAACTCAAAATAGTGTTTATAAAAAGCGTAAAGACACTTACAAGCAGTTGAAGGATAATATGGATGATTCTTACGAAACCAGTGCTGAAAACCAGGGCCCACGTCGTCCCAAGTTATTCAGTAAAACATTTAAACCTTCAGGTACTGTGGGTGTAGGGGTGGCTTTCAAACTTAGTAACAGGATTAATCTTGCAATTGAAGATCGCCAGACATTTATTAAAGATGACCTGCTTGATGGACAACGCTGGCAGGAACATGCTTATGGTGATGCTGTTCTGACCCGTGATTATGACTCATACAACTATGCTACAATAGGATTGAATTTCAACCTGGGTGCAAAATCCGTTGAACCACTCTGGTGGTTGAATCCGCTGGATTATGCTTACAGTGAGATCCGTAACCCCCGTTTGATGCGTTTGCCAAAGCCTGTATTGCCTGATAGCGATGGCGACGGTATTACTGACCAGTTCGACCAGGAGCAAACACCTGCTGGCTGCCCGGTTGACAGCCATGGTGTAACAAAAGATACAGATGGTGACGGAGTGCCAGATTGTAAGGATAAAGAGCTTATCACCCCAACCTATTGCCAGCCTGTTGATGCAGATGGTATTGGTAAATGCCCATGTCCTGAAGGATGTGTTGGTGTTGGTGTAAAAGAAGTTCCTAAGACCTGTTCAGAATTAATGGGTTCATTACCTCCTGTTAACTTCAAAGCTGGAACTAACAAACTGAATGATGATGCGATGGCTGTATTATCTACTGTTGCAGCTAAACTTCGTAATAACCCAGGTTGTAAAGTTGTGGTAATCGGTTATTGCTCATCTAGCAAAAAAGAGCAGCAATTGAGCTGGGATCATGTAAATGCAGTAATTAATTATATGGTGGATAAGGAAGGTATCAGTGCTGAACGCTTTATTTTCAACTATGGCCAGGAAGGCGGTGACTGTAACACAGTTGACCTTCGTGCAGCCGGTGAAGGTGAAGATGGACCAAACACGGTAGAACCACCTCATCCGAATCTTCGTAAGAAGAATTAGGATAATATATCTATTTGTTTATCGAAAACCCTCCAGGATTGCCTGGAGGGTTTTTTCTTTCAGGAATGGGTGACTTAGCATCAATTCCCGGGATTATTTCAGCAAAATGGTCAAAACGGCTAATTTGACATAATCGGTTGGTTTTCATTTATCAAAATCTTAACTGATACTTCTTTGGCCACATATATTTTTTATACAAGTTTTGCCGGTATCAGTTAACTTTGCCCCCCGTTACAAATAGTAGCGTTCGGGTTAGCACACTATTTATATGAAATTAAGCTGGATATTTATTGTATGTATCGTTTTGAGTAGTTGTGGGGGAGGGATGACCAAGCTTTTGAAAAACCCTGACCCTGCTTACAAACTTCGTATGGCGGAACAATATTTTGTAAAAAAGAAATACAGTTTGGCCCAACAGATTTACGAAGACATTATGCCTTATTATAAGGTAGAAAAAGAATTTGAAGATATTTATTATAAATACGCTTACTGTGCTTATTACCAGGGAGATTATCCGAATGCCGAAAACCTGTTTAAAAGTTTTCTGGAGATATTCACCAATAGTACAAAAGCAGAAGAGGTGGATTATATGAGGGCGTATTCATATTATAAGCAATCACCCAAGGCCGAGTTGGATCAAACGAATACTATTAAAGCCATGGGAATGATGCAAACCTTTATTAATACACATCCGGGGTCGGAAAAAAATAAAGAAGCAACTGAGATCATTGATAAGTGCAGGGCTAAAATGGAGATCAAGGATTATCAAAGTGCACAATTGTATTTTGACCTGGGACAGTTCCGGGCTGCGGGCGTTTCTTTTGCTACGTTGCTGAATACATACCCGGAATCACAGAAGGGAGATGAATATAAGCTGATGATCATAAAAGCATACTATCGTTTTGCTGAACTAAGTGTGGAAGAAAAGAAGGCAGAACGGTTCGAACAGGTGATCAATGAATGCAATGAATTTACGGATCGGTTCCCGGATAGTAAATTGAAGAAAGAATCTGATGTGTTTTTAAATTTATCACAAACCAATATTAAAAATCTAGGCAATGAGTAAATTAAGACGCCAACTTAGTGCTGGCATTACAAATAATGTTGAAACCCGCAACCTGGATGATATCAAAGGGAAAACGGGTAATTTGTATGAATCCATTTCCATCATTGCAAAAAGATCTAACCAGATCAATATTTCACTGAAGGAAGAATTACATAATAAACTGGAAGAATTTGCCAGTCACACGGACAGTCTGGAAGAAATCCATGAAAACAAAGAACAGATTGAGATTTCCAGGGCGTATGAAAGAATGCCAAACCCGGCATTGCTTGCTACCCAGGAATTTATGGATGATAAAGTCTACTTCCGGAAAGGGGAAGACGAGCTTTTTAGTTAAGCAGTAAGCGAATTGGTTAATTATATAATTACAGCGATGGTTTTCCGTCGCTTTTTTACTTTACAACAGCCATTTCAACTACAATTATGGCCTTTTATAAGTAATTGGTATTTTTGAAGCCTATGTTGCAGGGGAAGAAAATAATACTTGGTATAACGGGCAGTATAGCTGCTTATAAATCTAATTTCCTGATCCGGCTACTGGTTAAAGCCGGAGCCGAAGTAAAAGTAATCCTGACACCTTCCGCAAAAGATTTTGTTTCTTCCCTTACGCTTTCAACACTTAGCCGGAATGCAGTCCTGGTAGATCTTTTTGACGGACATAATTGGGCCAATCATGCCATGCTGGGTCGCTGGGCAGATATTATGATCATTGCTCCATTAAGTTGCAATACCCTGGCAAAAATGGCGAATGGCCAATGTGATAATCTTTTAATGGCGACCTATCTTTCTGCCACTTGTCCTGTGATTGTTGCCCCCGCAATGGATGAAGATATGTGGCATCATCCGGCAACCTTAGAAAATATAACGAAATTGGAATCATTTGGAAACATGATAATTCCAGTTGGAAAAGGAGACCTGGCCAGCGGTCTGTGGGGAGACGGGAGGATGGCGGAACCAGAGGATATTGCAGCATATATCAATAATTTTTTTTTGACCCGCCCACTGGAAGGTAAAAAGGCCCTGGTTACTGCCGGGCCAACATACGAACATATTGACCCGGTACGTTTTATTGGTAATCATTCATCTGGGAAAATGGGCATTGCAATTGCAAAGGAATTATCACATCGGGGCGCCGATGTTATGTTGGTGCTGGGTCCCACTCCATTTTCCGGTTTAATAAAAGGGGTTTCTATTGTACAGGTAACTACTGCCGGGGAAATGTATAAGGCCTGTATGGATAACTTTGATACAGCAGATATCGGGATTATGGCTGCGGCTGTTGCCGATTTTTCGCCGACAGCCAATGCGAAGGAAAAAATAAAAAAAACGGATGATGAGATCACCCTTACGTTAACTAAAACAAAAGACATTCTTAAAACGCTCGGGGAAAAAAAGAAAAAGAACCAGGTATTGGTGGGTTTTGCACTGGAGACCAATAATGAAAAACAATATGCCCGGGATAAGTTACGGGATAAGAATGCTGACATGATTATTATGAATTCATTAAATGATGCAGGAGCAGGATTTGGATATGATACCAATAAGATAACTATATTCGAAAAAGGGGGTCAGGAGTTTCCTTTCGATTTGAAATCCAAAACCCTGGTTGCTAAAGATATTGTTGACACTATAATCCGTCTTTATTATGTATAAGAGAAGTCTGGTAATTAGTATTATCATTTTTTGTTCCATGCTTTCACAGGCACAGGAAATACAGGCACGCCTGACTGTATTAACGAGTAAGGTAAGTACCCAGGTGGATAAAAAAGTATTTCAAACCCTGCAAAATGCCCTGATGAATTTTTTGAATAACCGCAGGTGGACCAATGATGCTTTTCAAACGTCTGAAAAAATTCAATGCAATTTCTTATTGAATATTGACCAGGACCTGGGTAATAATACATTCAAAGGAAAGCTGACAGTACAGGCTGCCCGGCCGGTTTATAATACAAACTATGATTCGCCGATCATGAATTTCCTGGATGATAATATAGTTTTCAGGTATGTGGAATTTCAGCCCGTCGAATTCAATGAAAACCGGATACAGGGAAATGATCCCATGACTGCGAACATTACTGCAGTGCTTGCATATTATGTAAACCTGATACTTGGTTTAGATTATGACTCTTTTTCTTTAAGGGGCGGAGATCCCTATTTTCAAAAAGCCTGGAATATTGTAAACAATGCCCCGGAAAGCCGGGATATCACCGGATGGAAATCATTTGAAAGCATTCGTAACCGTTACTGGCTGGCTGAAAACTTTAATAATAGCCGGTTCGCATTGATCCATGATGCTTTGTATTCTTATTATCGGACAGGCATGGATATATTTTTTGAAAATGAAGATGCTGGTCGCACCGGGATACAAAATTGTTTGAATTTCCTGAATACGATCAACAATGAAAATCCGAATTCAATGTTCCTGCAGTTTTTCTTCCAGGGTAAAAGCACGGAACTGGTAAAAGTATTCAGTAAGGCGAATGCCGATCAGAAAACCAGGGCCAGGGATATTTTGACCAAACTGGATATTACAAACGGAACCGCTTATAAAGAACTTAAATGAAAGCAGGCATAGCAATGATTTGCTTAGCGTTAATTCAGCTATGCTGTAACAACAAAAGCAAAGTTCCCAGGGATATATTACCGGCTCAAAAAATGCAGGTCGTGTTATGGGATATGATGCGGGCCGATAGGTTTTTGACAGATTTTGTTTTGAACAGGGATACTTCGCTGAACCAGAAATCAGAGAGTATAAAATTGTATCAGCAGGTTTTTGCTATACACGGCATAACCAAAGAAATTTTCCGTGAAAGTTTTTCCTATTACCAGGCACACCCGGCATTATTACAGGGGATAATGGACTCCCTGAATAATAAATCTGGAACGGCTCCAACCGAGCTGGTAAGACCAGAAGATACCATTCAGCGGCAGCTACCCCAACCTTCTTTGCAGGATACCAGTAGCTCCGGAAAAAAAAGAAGATTGCTGCACCCTGATTAATAAATGAATCAACCGGGTTATTTCCAACTTTCTTAATTTTATCATCTAATCATATGTACATGAACAAAGTGGTTGCTGACGCCAATGAAGCTATTCATGATATTCAGGATGGTGCTATCCTGATGCTGGGGGGATTTGGGCTTTGTGGAATCCCCGAAAAATGTATTGCGGCGCTTGTTGCGAAAGGAGTAATGCAACTGACCTGTATATCGAATAATGCCGGCATAGATGATTTTGGAGTTGGGCTTATGCTCCGGCAAAAGCAGGTGAAAAAAATGATTTCATCTTATGTTGGCGAAAACGCTGAATTTGAAAGGCAACTGCTGAGCGGGGAATTGGAAGTTGAATTGATACCCCAGGGCACATTGGCTACACGATGTATGGCTGCAGGGTATGGGATGCCCGCTGTTTACACACCGGCAGGTGTGGGAACAGAAGTGGCCGAAGGAAAGGAAGTGCGTCATTTTAATGGCAAAGATTATTTACTGGAATATGCGTTTCAGGCGGATTTTGCCATAGTAAAGGCCTGGAAAGGAGATACGGATGGCAATCTTATTTATAAGGAAACAGCGCGAAATTTTAATCCGTTGATGGCCATGGCCGGAAAGACAACCATTGCAGAAGTGGAAGAACTGGTGCCGGCCGGCAAACTGGATCCGGATGCAATTCATACACCCGGTATTTATGTTCACCGGATTTTTCAGGGTACAGGTTATGAAAAAAGAATTGAACAAAAAACAGTCAGAAAGAAGCATCCCTGATGTCCCTTCGTGGGATAAAAGAAAGTAAATTAGTAAAGTAAATCTTAATGGCATTAACTAAAGAACAAATAGCGCAACGTATTGCCCGGGAATTGAAAGATGGGTTTTATGTAAACCTGGGGATTGGAATTCCGACACTTGTGGCGAATTATATTCCTGAAGGAATCAATGTTGTGCTACAAAGTGAAAATGGTTTACTGGGCATGGGGCCGTTTCCTTTTGAAGGTGAAGAAGATCCTGATCTGATTAATGCCGGAAAGCAAACCATTACCACGGTACCGGGATCTGCCTTTTTTGATTCAGCCATGAGTTTTGGGATGATACGGGCTGGTAAAGTTGACCTTACCGTATTGGGTGCTATGGAAGTAAGCGAAGAAGGGGATATTGCTAACTGGAAGATTCCCGGCAAAATGGTGAAAGGAATGGGCGGGGCGATGGATTTGGTGGCCAGTGCTAAAAATATCATTGTTGCCATGATGCATAGTAACCCCAAAGGTGAATCCAAATTGTTGCCCAGGTGTACACTTCCTTTAACAGGTGTGAAATGTGTTAAAAAAATTATTACGGATATGGCAGTGCTGGATGTAACGGACAAAGGATTTAAACTACTTGAAAGAGCTCCGGGGGTGTCCGTTGATGATATAAAAGCCAGGACGTCCGGTAAACTGATAATTGAAGGAGATATTCCCGAGATACAATTCTAAGAATTAGCTTATCCGTTATAATACCTGAAAAATCGTTGCTTAAGTTTTTTAAAGGGGATTAATCAATCAGGTTGTTTTTTACAGCAAAGAAAACAAGTCCTGCCGTATTCTTACTTCCAAAACGTTCCATCAGGCGATCTTTTATCGCTTCAACGGTTCGTGGGCTGATTTCCATTTTTTGGGCAATTTCCTGGGCGGTAAATTCCATACAGATAAATCGCAAAACATCTTTTTCCTTGTCACTTAACGTGATCTCGCTATTAAGTGAAGGAATAACTTTTTGCCGTGAATGTGATTTTTTGAGCAGGATGCGGTTGACAAAATTATTGAGGTAGTATCCTTTTTCAAATACTTCCACAATAGCCCTTCTGATTTCATTGGGTTCTGCATTTTTTAGCAGGTAGCCATTGGCACCATTTTCCATCAGGTGATAAACAAACCGCTCATCTTCGTACATACTCAGTATCAGCACTTTTATCTGGGGGAATTGTTTGCTGATTATTTTAGTGGCTTCAATACCATCTTTTCCGGGCATCCGCAGGTCCATCAGCACTACATCAGGTTCGGAGGCCGATAAACCGCTTAACAGTTCATCTCCATTTTCTGCTTCCTGTACAAACTTAATATTGGTAAAGGGGCGCAGGAGAGAATAACTCCCTTGCGAAAAATTTTATGATCGTCAGCAATAGCAACCTTGATGATTCCCATAGTTATCAGATATTCGATAAAATTAGCAAATTCCGGTCACTTCTGGCGGATTACTCGTACGGTTCATCTTTTGGCAGCTCGATAGTTACTTTATAATAGGTCTGAGAAATGTCTTTTTCAAAATTGATTTGGCCATGTACTACCCGGAGGCGGCTGCTTATGTTTTTCAGACCGAGACCTACATTACTCTTGTTCAGTTTATCAAAGTCTGATTGAACAATACCCCGCCCGTCATGATGAATGCGCAGGTAGAATTTATCAGCATGGACATTTTGGGTTAAATGGATAAAGCTGGCACTGCTATGTTTCAGTATGTTATTGATAAGCTCCTGAACCACCCGGAAGATGATAAGTTCCTTTTCTCCTTTCAGGCGTTCCTTATATTCATGAAAGCGGCTGCTGGCATTGATAGCACCGGAACCGCTTATTTTCTGAAACAGATCATTCACAGCTGATTCCAGCCCGAAATTTTTCAGGGTAGGGGGCATCAGGCTGTGACTGATATTACGGACAAGCTGAATGGTATCATCAATGATCTGCCTTGCCTGGAAAATGGATTGCAATTGGGTGGCTTTGTCCTGGTTTACCAGGTTCTCATTCAGGTACAGGCGGGCCGTGGCCAGCAAGGGGCCGGCATCATCATGCAGGTCGGCGGCGAGGCGCTGACGCTCTTCTTCCTGTAATTTGATAGAGGCGTTGAGTAGTATCTTTTGTTGCTCCTGCTCCATCTGTTGCAGTTTGTTCTGAAAACGAAGCACCCGGCGCTGGTGCATGACGATGAAGATGAGGGAGTAAATAAAGATGGAAAGCAAAAAAAGAATATTCTTAATTATTTCGGCTAAGTATGTCATATTCCCGAAAGTTTCAACCTGATCGTGTTTTAGATGATTGATTAGAATGTAAAAGAAAAAAGATCCGCCTAAATAAATCAATATCCCGATTGAAATCCAGAAACAAAAATGATTATATATATACTGACCATTAATTTTCTGTGAGAACTCATAAAAGAAATAGAGTATATAGGTTAGAAGTAATATAGTTTCTATGCCAATTGGCACTGAATCAAGTCGGATTAGTTTTGTATTTAAAAAGTATATAATTTGAAATAAAAGAAAGAGAATAGAAAGGATGATGATAAGGGTTTTAGTTTTTTTATTTTTTATATTATACCAGAAAAAAAATCCAAAAAACGCATATTCCAAAAAAGTATAGAATGATTGATATAGTTTCTTAAATTCCTTAGGAAGTGTGTCATAGGAAAATAACAAACCAAAAAAAAGTATACCGTAGATGGCTAAAAAAAGAGGAACTATTTCCTTCTTTTTGTTTCTGGAAATAAGAAAACCTAGCGGCAACAATAAATAGGAGGAGGTGACTAGTATAATAAAAAAGCTTTTCTATAATTTGGATTTTTATGAATCCAAAAATAGAAAAACTTTTTAAGATTTGTAGCTTAACGATGTAATACTGATTAGTCTTCCCAAACAGTAATAATAACATCGTTTTCCCAAGCTCTTTTCACATTCTTTTTCATAACAGTAACATTTTAAAGCCTTTCGAATTCGAATTTGAACTGTAAATGTTGAAATTTGTCGTATCGAAAGCAATCGTACTACATCCAGGTATAAATTGATAAAATGCCGTATAACGTAGTATGGGTAACGATTTCAGCGATTTTTTGTAGTATTCATACTATTATAAAACAAGTATTTATTCTAAGTAAAAATAGTAAAAATACGTATTATAAAATAGCAAATTTACCTGGGGAAAGCCCGGTTATTAACAGGTGGGGATAAGAAAATAGGTAAGTTTTTGGCCAAAAGGAACTTTAGCAATGCAATTTCAGGGCTTTGAAAATTTCCCTTTTACTGGATAATCAGGAATAAGGAAGAAAGTTGATTGACATTGGATTTCGCTTATGGCATTCAAGGGATTTGGAAATCATATTCAGGACGGTTATTCAGGACATTGGATGATTTGAGGGGCTCCATCTTCAGTCAATCAACTAAAGACAAAAATAAATACTCACACGGGTGTACACAAGAGGAATAGCACGGCTTTTGGCCAGTTCGGTATTTACGTATGACATCGTAATGTTTCGTTACCTAAATGAAAATATACGATGGAAGCGATGAAAATACACGTAGAGGGCAGAATCAGAGGTTCTTCCGGGCTTTCTATACATTTTTGGGATTTAATAATAGCAGACCCGGAATATGGGTTCTTTATAATAAGGTAACCACCCCATGCCTCAACGCGACCATTGCGAGCCCTACCCGGCTTTTTACATCCAGTTTAATAAATAACTGATCCCGCAGCGTATCAACTGACCTTGGGTTTAAGCCCATCTTCTGAGCCACTTCTTTATAGGTGAGATCTGAACAGGCCAATTTTAGAAATTCCACTTCCTGGTCAGAGAGCATCGCTTTTTGTAAACTATGACTGCTCTCTGAATTATTACGGAATAAATTTACCAGTTTACCGGTAGTATGGTTAGAATAATAATAGCCGGATTGCATAACCGACTGTATGGCAAATTTTAATTCTGAAGGATGGATATCTTTTTTCAGGAACCCCTTCACACCTGCCTGGAGCAACCGGATAAGGGAATGTTCTGAATCATACATCGTCAGCATCAGCACATGCACCTGCGGGGCATTTTTTTGCAGCCATAATGCCGTTTCATAACCATCCATAACCGGCATATTCAGATCTAGGATGACCACATCGGGCACAACACCAGCGGCGATGCTCTCAGTTATTTCCCTGCCGGTACCGGACTGAAGGATAACCCGGCAGATACCAAAACTGTCAATCAGGGAAGCCAGCGCATTGCGCAAAAGCACATGATCATCGGCCATAGCAATTTTTATCGGCGTATTGTTTTCCATATTTATTCAAACGGGATTATGAATGAAAGCTCTGTGCCATTGCCTGGCCGGCTATTGATTTGAATATCACCCTTTAATATCTTTATTCTTGTTTCCATGTTTTTCAGACCTGCCTTTTGGTTTGTTACAGCCAGTTTTGTATCAAAACCACTGCCATCATCGCTGATTGTGATAACCATTTTTGAAAGATAATATTGTATAGATAGTTGGGCGTTGGATGCTCCGGCATGTTTGATGATATTATTAAAAGCCTCTTGTACTATGCGGAAGATGATCAGTTCTTTTTGACTGTCCATATATACCGGTGTTCCAGCAAATTCATAACTTACAGAAAACAATCCAGCCTCGCGGATACGTTGCACTTCTTCTTCAATAGCTTTTAGTAGCCCATGCTGGATAATGATATCTGCGTTCAGGCTTTTGGAAAGATCGCTTAGCTCAGCAATTGATTTACTGAGCAACTCTATTGAATTCTCCACTTTTTCACAAGCTTTATCATTGTCTTTCCATTCAATGGTATGCAGGTGGAGTTTGGCTAAGGTAAGGGAAAGGCTTATGTTATCATGAATTTCACGGGAGATGTGCTGAAAAGTTTGTTCCTGGATTTCGAGTTGGCTTTTCAATAAATTTTTTTCATAAGTCAAGTTTAAGTTGTTCCAAGCTAATTTGAAATTCAACTTGCCTTTTCCTATATAAATATAGAATCATAACAATAAAAAACACCATACAAATTATAAGGACTGAAACCACTATCAAAAAGACTATTATATCGTTAGTGTTTTTTTGCATAAAAAGGCTTTGATTAGACATAGAAAATTCATTGTGAATGGAAATATAATGGATCGATGCAAATAGGAAACCAAATATCTTTATCAGCAATTTTTATAAATCTATTTAGTGCATAATAAGGTATAGAAATAAGGAAGAAAAAAATTCCAGTTATTATCCAGAATGAAGGACTTTTAATAGAGATATTTGTGAATTTTTAGTAAGAATTTTATAAAAATAAAATAGACAGGGGATAAAAATAAGGATAAAATTGCTATAATAATAAATGAAACATAGCCAAACTTTGCTCTTTATAAAATTTATCCTAGTAATTTTAGAAAAAAATAACAATTGAAAGATAATATAAGAGACAAGAATTTTGACTTAATAATTTAATTTCCCGTGAAGTACCATTTTAAAAAAATAATAATAGTAAACTCAAAATTTCAAATAAACTTATTTGAAGTGTTCCAATAATAATAAAGGAAGAGCTATTTTTTTTGCTATTGAAAAGCAATTGTCGATGAACAAAGGCAAAATCAAAAAATTTACAAATAATATTGTTGACCTATTTTAGTATTAATGAATAAATGGTTGCTATTATTAGTGAAGTAAACTCGACAATGAGCATTAGTAATGTAGTGTAAAAGAATTTTGCCCAATCATCGTTTAATTTATCAAATTCAAACATTTTTTTAAATTATTTCGGAAAGATAAAAATTTGTCTCATTTTATTAATTATTTAATCTTCAGAAAAAAACGATTTATTATGTTTTTTTTCCCATAGATTATTGGAAAGAATATTTGCTATTTGAGAAAAATATGCACTTTATTAGTGAGTTGGTTCGGATTTTTTGTTGTTTGGAACTGATGCATTCAGGAAAGAACAATTTTTTATAGTTGATTTCCCTTGGGGTCTGCTTTAGCCGATGGTAATTTTGGTTTATCATTTGGCCAGATGTTACGGGTAAAGCTGAAAACCGGTGAAAAAGAGTAGGCATTCTAAATAACTAAAAATGAAACTATCTAATAAAATTGTAATATTCATTACTGTCCTAAGCCTGGTAACATACCAATCCTATTCTCAAGCAGATGGAACACCCGATTATGAAGAATATAGCCGGGCTCATATGGCATTAACCAATTTTAAAATGCTTGGTATTAATAAGAACCAGTTTGCTAAATGTGTTGAGTCAGTAAATTATCTGGATCCTTCCAAAAGACATAGACTTACTATAATTGAAGGTGTTCAATTTGCGGATGATGGAAAAAACTTTGACCTAATCGCTAATGATGGTATTATGACTTCTGTTCAATTGTCAGACTATACAAAGGAATCAGTGGTGTTACCAACCGGTATTTATCAACCGGTAATGAATAATACCATAGTTTATGATTCCCATTTTCTTCATGTGGATCAAATTTCCGGTAAATCACAGCAACCGGAGGGGTTTAGCATTTCCTGTAAGTTGAATTGGGTTAAATGTAGTGCCTGGCCCATTCCGTATAGGCAATTCTGCAGGGATTTCAGTTGGCCATTCAATGGCGGCTTTGAAATCGTAGAGTGTACTCTTAAATTTGAAGAATGAAATGATTCGGTGAGCAATTATTAATAAACAGGTTTGAGTAATAAATGTAGGGGTTTGTTACTCAAACTTTTTTTTGCGCTTTGTAATACGCCAAATGCGGTTTTATGAAAAGAAAAGACATCATTTTCTGCCTTGTAATTATTATATTATTTTTTACTATAAGGAGATTGCCTATTGATGTTCTTTTTCACTCAGGAAAATTTGATGCCCACGCAAAAGATTTTAAGGCGATTATAATGGCGATAGTTATCACCGGAGGATCTTATTGGGTTGCCAGGAAATTTAATCTAACGGGAAAAGGAGGATTTTCTGGACATGAAAAGAAGAATTATTGGATGTTATTGCTGCCATTAATTTTTCCGGGAATTATGTTTGGTGTGAATATTGAAATAACTTGTTTTGACGATTTTTCTGCGGTCCTAATCTTTTTTTCTGTATTTCTTTTTAAGGGATTGGTAGAGGAGACAGTTTTTAGGGGAGTTATTCAGGGATACCTCTTGAAAAATTACCCCAAAAGATCGTATCATTTTAGTTGCTTTTTGTCCGCATCATTGTTTGCCGTGTGCCATTTAACCAACCTGGAATATACAGTATCTTATAATGTTATCATTCAGGTAATTTATGCCTTCTTTATGGGACTATTATTTTCCGCCTTATTGATACGAACCAATAATGTGTGGTTGCTAGGATTAGTTCATGGGTTGTTAAATAGTATTGTGACCGGCTGTGAAACCAACAATCATTTAATGTCTGGTACTGGTACAACCTCAACATTTTTTGAATATGTAATTCAAATGCTGGGCGTTACTTTAATTTTTTCACCTATGCTGTTTGTTTATTGGATGTTAATAAAAACAATCCCGAAAAGTTATCATAATTAAATCGGCGATTTATTCATTTTCAGGTGCATTTTCCATATCAATCCTGAATATGGTTTTAAACATTGGTTTCACGCCTTTCGATTATTCCGGAGTCTCATATGTAGACTCTGTCTGGGATAAATAATCTTCAGGATGGATTCATTTATCCTTATTTCCTTGTGCTTATTAATTTTTGGGATCAATATTTGAAAAATGGTTTAAATCACCTGCTTAGAGCACAACTAATAACCAAATACTGTTGCGAAAAGCGATATGTTTTCCGGAAAATACAATTTTTTAATGAGGAATTTCTAATGTCATCCGATAAGGTTCCGAATAATTTTGTTGCATCATTTGGCCAAATGCAACGGGTTATGCTGAAAACCGGTGAAAAAGAGTAAGCGATAAAAATATGAATATGAAAAAGATATTATTGTTTATTGTTTTAAGTAACATTTTTTTGGGCAATTGGACTCATGCCCAAATGAGCGATGATGGGATTGTTACCAGTCATTTGGCTATAAATGTGCGACAAGAGAAATTTGTTTCTTTTATTAACGATTTTAAATCTGGTATTGGTAAAGTGAAAAATGGAGAGCTAACATCTGCTGGTGCCGTTTCAAATTATTACGGAGTTGATGTAAACATTTTCCCAAGAGTTGAACAGCTTCTTGAAGACCCGGATAAAACTAATTCCGCGAAAGATTATTCCAATCAGTTTCTGGAGCAGCTATCCATGGCACTGAATCAAAGTAATAATGAAACAAATTCAGTTATGGATATCCGTAATGCTTTTGCCAGCATGGCCATTTCCTCATCGTTATCAATTAAAGAATCTGAAGCTTTAGCTATGATTGATATTTGTACGCAGGAATTGGTAAGAAATTACGCTTTACCTGGTTTGGGAGGAAATAGTACTGGGTTTATTGTTTCTCCTTTTTCGGACAATGGCTTGACTGATAAATCTGATTTCAGTATTTCCTCCGGTGACTTGCATTCGGAAAACTTACCAGCAGTTAAAGGTTTACCCCGTTGGGTAAGATGTGGATTGGGAACTATAGGAAGCGCGATTCTGGGGGGTTTTCAGGGTTTTCTGGCTGGCATTAGATTCGGACAATTGGGGGGAGCTATTGGAGGGATCAGTGGGGTTATTGCTGGTTCATTTTCAGGGGCGGCTAAATATTGTGCTGATTGAATATTTGAAATGGTCCTTTGATAATTTTTCCTTCTAAGTTTTATTTTAATAAATAAATCAGTATTAAATTAAATGATATCATGAAAAAAAATAAAAATTTTATGCTGTTTACAGGTATCCTGTTTCTAATTTCAGGATTGCTGGGCTTTTTGAGTGGTTATAATAGTGTTCAGCAATGGAGACAATCATTTTCCATTATTGGATTTATACTGACATTGACAATTTTCGTAGTTACCATTATTGCCTATTTTAAGAAATCGGATAGTAAAGAATGAAAAGAAAACTTTCAATGTTATTTGTTATTTAAAATTGTTTCCTATTACTTCAGTTCATAACCTAAGCCTTTCGGGTTAATAAATGAAACTCCTTTTGCCATTATTTTTTTGGTTATATCCAGGTATTGCGATGGTTCAGCCAAAAGATATCCGGTCGAAAGGGGTTTCTTTATTTCCAAAGAAGGATACAGGAGCGATTATTCCAACAAGAGCATTGTTTCTTAAACCTGAAATCCTGAGTTCAGGGTTTATTGATATTGTAAATAATGGTCAGGTCAATGCTTCAGCAAGGTTTATCCGATTGTTTATAGGCGAACCGGGTAAGTTCGCTTTTCCACTTTCAGTTTACAGCGGTGTTTCTTCAAATAATTTTCAAAACCAACAAAGTTCGGGCGGTCAGATGTCTAATGAACATTTGGTAAACAGCTTTATTAATCCTTTAAGCGGTCTGGCTAATATTTCAATCGATGGTATTTTATATTTTAAGCCAAAAAAGGTAAAAATTACAAGGTCAGGTTTTTTATATCATATGGGTGAACGGATTTTAACCGGGTACAAAGCAGGGATATTATCAACGCCGTTTGCCGGTAAACCAATTAATTTTTTGAGCAGTTTTGGATCAGCCGGCTGGTATTTTCAAACAGGAGCATGGGAAAAAAACAATACAAAAAATTTGGGCGTATTCTGGTTGGCGGGCCGTTACATATTTTGTAAAACAAGCGCTAAACAAATTAAAGAAATATTGCCCGGCATACTAACAAATGGTTTTTATCATGGCTGGTCCCTGGCCTGGGGGGTGGATATTAATAACCTGGTAAATATCAAAGTAGTGTTCTATAAGTATGTAAAACGACCGGAGATAGATTATTCTTTGCCCATCTACCAATTTTCATTTAATTATTCTTTACGGTAAAATTGCTTCAATTTTTGTCATTCGAAAAAGCTGTAGTCTTATCTCTTTTTTTTCAGATTAATGACAATGAATTGCCGGCTGGATTAATTGGATTAATTTTATACATGCAGTTAATACTAAAAAAAGCGTACTTTTACGTTAAATCAATATCCATTAAATTAACTGTAAACCAATAATCCATGTCATCCCAGGAAATAAAAGTGGCCATCGCCGATGACCACAAGATCTTCAGAGACGGTATCCGAATGGCCCTTAAAGACAAGGAGTACCTGAAAATACTCTGGGAGGCCGAAGATGGGAAAGACCTGATGCATAAACTCCAGCTAAAACTTCCTGATGTGATCCTGATGGATATCCGCATGCCGGAAATCGATGGCATCAACGCCATCAGCCTGATCCGTAAAGAATACGAAGCCCTTAAGATCATCGTACTGACCATGTACGACGACCAGGAAATGATCACCCGGATGATGGAGATGGGCGCCAATGCCTACCTGACCAAGACCACCGACCCGGAAGAAATATACCAGGCCATCCTGACCTGCATGAACGATGATTTTTATTTTAATGAACTGGTGAATAAGGCCGTGCTGCTGAAACTACAGCACAAAAAAACGGTGCGGCAATTTTATCCCAACCCGGTGAAACTCTCCGAGAAGGAACTAAAAATACTGAAACTGATAGCCGAGGATAAAACAACTGAGGAGATTTCCAAAGAAGTATTTTTGAGCCCCCGTACCATAGAAACCATCCGTCAGAATATGAAACAAAAAGTAGGAGCAAAAACAATTGCCGGGCTGGTGATGTATGCGATGAGGAATAAACTTTTAGAATAACTTTATTCTTCTCAATGGGATTGGGGAATTTGTGAAAAGGGCCAGATCAACTAAAATTTTTCATTCAAAAAAGCCATGTCAAATATCAACGATACATTTTTTGATGGTAGCTATAAAGATATATGGCGTAAGATCATTCCGGAAGAACTAACGGTCAAGGAAGTTGATTTTATGCTTTCCTATTTCAACCTGCAGCCGGGTAACAAAGTGCTTGACCTGATGTGTGGTTATGGAAGACATGCGATTGCTCTGGCCAGAAAGGGAATAGCAGTTACAGCGATTGACAACCTGGAAGATTATACCCGGGAGATCAATGCAAATTGCAGAAAAAGAACAACTCCCCCTGAAAGTGGTGAAGGCGGATGTACTAAATTATACGGGTGATGAAAAGGCTGACCTGGTTATCTGCATGGGTAATAGCCTTAATTTCTTTAACGCCGAGGACACCAAAAAATTATTTACGCTTATTTCATCCTGCCTGAAACCCGGAGGTCAATTATTGATCAACAGCTGGTCGCTTGCTGAAATAGTCCTTAAGAATTTCAAAGAAAAAGCCTGGAGTTATATTGGGGAATTAAAATTTCTTACCGACGCAAAATTCCTGTTTCATCCCACGCGTATCGAAACGGAGAGCCAAATGATTTCTCCCGACGGAACGACAGAGACTAAAAAAGGTGTTGATTATATTTTTTCCATCAATGAAATGGAATCGATGCTGAAAGAAACCGGCCTGGTTCTCAAAGAAGTTTACAGCATCCCGGGTAAAAAGAAATTTGCCATAGGTGAGCCCCGGGCCTACCTGGTAGCGGTAAAAGCGTAATATGTTTTTTGTATCTTGGCTTACGTTTAATTATACATCGCATGAAAAGACTTTACCTGTTTAGTTGTATTTGTCTTCTTTCTTCAAAAGCCTTTACCCAAAACTGGGCGGATAATGTGGCGCCCATTCTTTTTTCCAAATGTGTATCCTGCCACCGGCCGGATGGGATTGCTCCTTTTTCCCTGTTAACCTATACCGATGCGTTTAATTACCGTAATTCTATAAGCAGTGCTGTTTCAACAGGGCATATGCCCCCCTGGCCTCCCGAGGACAATTATGTTCATTTTACCGGTGCAAGAACCCTAACGGCTGCTCAAAAAAGTACAATAGTTAACTGGGTAAATAATGGCGCTGCTTCCGGCAATCTTGCCAATGCACCTCCGCCGCCAGGACCTGTTACCAATTCTCTCGGAACTCCGGATACTATTTTACGAATGGCCGATTATACCAGCACGGCTGCTGGCGCAGATATTTATCAATGTTTTGTTTTACCTCTTCGATTGAATACAGGTAAGTATGTCTCTGCTATTGAAGTGGTGCCCGGTAATTCATCTATAGTTCATCATGTGCTGGTTTACCAGGATACCACATCTAATCATGCTGCCCAGTTACTGGACAATGCCTTTCCGGGTGCCGGCTATACCAGTTTTGGAGGTATTGGAGTCAACAGCGCCGTATTAATTGATGCCTGGGTTCCGGGGACTTCGGTAAAAAAACTCCCGTCCATTTTTGGGAAAAGGATCTATACAAATTCAGATATAGTCATACAGATACACTATCCTGCGGGTAGTGTCGGTAAGACAGACAGTACCAAAGTTCGTTTGTATTACAACAGTAACACTTCGGCAAGAGATGTACGGATAGAACCTATACTCAATCATATTGCACCTACCCTTGTGAACGGACCACTGACCATTCCGGCCAATACGATAAAAACTTTTGAAGAACGATTTTCTTTACCGGCTTTTTTTAAGGCAACTGTATTAACTGTAGCCCCGCATATGCACCTGATCGGTGAATCAATAAAGAGTTATGCCAACAAACCCAATAACGATACCATTCGTTTTATAGATATTCCCCACTGGGATTTTCACTGGCAGGGTCAGTATTATTTTCAGCGGCCGGTAATTGTAGACGGGGGAAGTACTTTGCGGGCCTTTGCTACCTATAATAATACGGCCTCCAATCCGCATAATCCCAATAATCCACCTCAGACCGTTAGCCTGGGTGAAGCAACAACCGATGAAATGATGCTGGTATATTTTGCATTTACCCAATACCAGGCAGGGGATGAGAATATCATTATCGACAGCAGTTTAATTACCACACCCGTTGGGGATCCTTCCCTTGTTGTAAGACAACTGAATATTTTTCCAAATCCGGCGAACACTTATTTGCAGTTTCAAAACCCGGAACCGCATAAAAAAACTATGCTGGTTGTCTGGGATATGACTGGCAGAAAAATGTATGAGGAAAATGTATCCCACCAGTCATTTGTTTCTGTTCCCACCAGTCGTTGGGCTAATGGCATGTACCGCGTGTATCTTCAAACCAAAGAAACGATCTACGCGGGAAAGATGATAGTGCAACATGAGTAGTTCCGGAAACTAACAGGCGGATACAAAAAATAAACCCCGGCGTTATGAGGACCGGGGTTAAACGTTACTGTTATGAAAAGAAAAAATTTATTAACCGTTGAATTTCATAGAGACAGGGTTTAACGGTTATGGTTGTTCGGTAAATGGTTTTTTATAGGTATAGGATTTTAAAAACGAGGTCTTCAATTCATTGATCTGAAAATAAAAAGAGAAAGTTGACTGGCCGGTAGAGTGTCTCCCGATTAAGATCGGGTTTGGTTTTCAAAGGATCTTTGGAAATTATTTCTGGACGGTTCTGGACATTGGATGAGAAGGAAAAAGACAGTCATCCGTGTCAATCAACTTTCTGAAACAAAAGTATATTTGAAATCAATTGTTAACAAGAGCATAACTGCCCTTTATTAGCGATATGGTTTTTACTGAACACATCGTAAAATCTCCGGAAATCCTACGTACTCTTTCGTCCTATTAATTTCAGTAACGGTACTTTCCACAAATACGAAATCAAGTACTTATACTATGGTATATGTTACAGGATTTTTTCATCTTGCACTACAGAATAAATACTGTTTTTAAAATTCTTTTAATTATCCAATTATGAAAAACCAAGATTCCAACACCGTTATTAAAGTAGCCATAGCAGACGATCATGCTATATTCAGAACCGGCGTAAAAACTGCACTCCAGGCCCGCAAAGACATACAGATGGTTGCAGAAGCCGAGAATGGTATGCAGTTGCTTAACCTGCTGCGCCATATTCAGCCCGATGTGGTATTACTGGATATCCAAATGCCGATCATGGATGGCCTGACTGCCCTGCCGGAGATAAAAAAATTGTATCCCAATGTTAAGGTGATCATGTTGTCCTTTCTTAATGATCATTCGGTAATTTCCAAAATGATGGAAATTGGTGCCAACTCCTATATTACCAAAGAATCCGGAGCTGAAATGATCTATGAAGCCATCAGGGGTGTTTATGAAAACGATTTTTATTTCAATGAACTCACCAATAAGGCCCTGTTGAGTGGTTTGCGTACCAAACGTACTTCAGAATCTTCCATGCCACAGGATGTGCACCTGACTGATAAGGAAATCACTATCCTCAAATTAATGTGTGATGAGAAGAGTACCAAAGAGATTGCTGATATGGTAGATCTGAGTCCCAGGACTGTAGAAGCTATCCGGGATAAGTTAAAAACTAAAACTGGAACCAAATCAATGGCTGGCCTGGTGATGTATGCGGTAAAAACCGGGCTTGTAGAGCAAGTTTAATTTTTCCAACTGGAATATATTGAACCACCCAGCTTCAGGCAGGGTGGTTTTTTTTATTTTACTTTGCCTGCATGAACCACATTTGTTTCAATGGTAAAATACTTTCGGGTGATGAACCTGTCTTACTTGTTTCAAACAGGGGTTACCGGTATGGGGATGGATTATTTGAAACCCTGAAAGTAGGGAATGGAAGAATTTTTCTGGCTGACTACCATTTTGAGAGACTCTTTTATGGCCTTGCTTTACTGAAATTTGTAATGCCCGGGTTATTGAGCAGGGAAAAATTGGAACAAGAGATATTACACTTGTGCCGGAGAAATGATTGTGAAAAGCTGGCCAGGGTGCGATTATCTGTATTCAGGGGGAATGGAGGATTGTATGATAATGACAAGGCCCTTCAATATTGTATTGAGTGCTGGTCATTGAATGAAACAGTGAATCGTTTAAATGAGAATGGTTTAGTGATTGATGTTTTCCCCGATGCGGCCAAGAGTTGTGATAAATATGCTAACCTGAAATCCGCTAACTTTCTGCCTTACTCCCTGGCTGCTTTGTTTGCAAAAGAAAATAAACTGAATGATTGCCTTTTATTAAACACTGCCGGTCATATTGCAGATTCAACGATTGCCAATGTGTTTGTAATTAGCGGGGAAATTATTCGAACTCCGGGCTTAGATCAGGGATGTGTGAATGGGGTGATGCGGCGACACTTACTTGCAGAAATGCAGCTAGCGGGTTATCCCGTAACCGAAACGGCTGTTTCTGTTTCAGATTTTGAAAATGCTGATGAGGTTTTTCTAACAAATGCCATTAACGGTATTCGGTGGGTACGGGCATTCCGGGATAAAACATTCACAAATTCCAGGACAGTTGAGATTTATAAGCGCTGCCTCAGAACTAATCCTCTGTAAGTTTGTTTTATTTTCTTTATGAAGCCTTCTGTTTCTATTTTCTGGTTTCGCCGTGATCTGCGTTTGCACGATAATGCCGGTTTATTTCATGCGCTGAAAGAGGGCAGGCCCGTGCTCCCCATATTTATTTTTGACAGAAATATTCTGGATGAACTGGAGGATAAAACCGACAGGAGAGTGGAATTTATCCATTTGGCTTTACAGGATTTACAACGGCAATTAGTAAAGTTGGATTCAACCTTAGATGTCCGGTATGGCACACCGCTGGAAATTTTTACGGAATTACTCGGGGAGTATACCATCGGCAAGGTTTTCACTAACCAGGATTATGAACCTTATGCCATTGAACGAGACGCAGCGATAAAGAAATTATTGAAAGAACAGGGAACCGGTTTTTATTCTTTCAAAGACCAGGTACTGCTGGAAAAAGATGAGGTACTTAAAGAGGATGGTAAACCCTACACAGTCTTTACGCCCTATTCCCGGAAATGGAAATCCGTTCTTACTCCATTTCATTTATCCTCTTATAACAATAAAAAATATTTCAAAAATTTTTATAAGCAACCTGAACAGAAACTTATTACTCTGGCAGCCATGGGTTTCACAGGTACCGGTCAAACATTTCCCGGAAAAGAATGGCAGGGTGCTATTATCCGGAATTACAAAGAACAACGGGATTTTCCATCTATAGCTGGCACATCCAGGCTTAGTGTGCATCTCCGGTTTGGGACTATCAGCATACGGGTATTGGCAGGCGAAGCGGGTGCTTTGAATGAGACCTTTCTGAATGAACTTATCTGGAGGGATTTTTATCAAATGATACTCTGGCATTTCCCCAATGTGGTGAGCGAGGCTTTTAAACCAGCCTATGATAAAATCAACTGGCGGAATAATGAAAAAGAATTTACTGCCTGGTGTAACGGGCAAACCGGATACCCGATCGTTGATGCAGGAATGCGTGAGTTAAACACAACCGGGTTTATGCATAACCGTGTCAGGATGATCGTTGCAAGTTTTCTTACCAAACATTTATTGATTGACTGGCGTTGGGGCGAGGCTTACTTTGCACGGAAATTACTTGACTTTGATTTAGCGGCTAATAATGGTGGATGGCAGTGGGCGGCCGGCAGTGGTTGTGATGCAACACCGTACTTCCGGATTTTCAATCCTTATCTGCAAACCCAAAAATTTGATCCTGAATTAAAATACATTCGTAAGTGGGTGCCTGAGTTCGAAGAATTTTCATATCCCAAACCACTTGTACTACATGAAGTGGCCAGAAAAAGATGCCTGGAAGTGTATGGCCAGTCATTGAAAAAATAAATTTGTCAATCAAACCTGGGGTTTACAAAATTGTTCAATTTTGATTCTAAAGAAATAGCACATCCTCATCATCCGCTTCCTGGTTGTTTAATTCAAGAAAAAGACGGTGTAAACATTCGATAGCCAGTTTTCCTTCATCACCGAGATCAAGACTATAATTATTTACATACAGGTCAATATGTTGCCGCATCACATCTTCACTCATTTCGCGGGAATGTTGTTTCACATAATCCGGAATAACCGGATAATTTTGAAAGGCATATTCCAGGCTTTTGCGGATCAGCTCATTTATTTTCAACGCCAGGGACCTTTTAATGGATTGATTGATCGCAATGCCGCCTAAGGGTAGGGGAAGCTCCATTCTTTTTTCCCAGTATTCACCAAGATCGGTCACTTTGTACAAACCTTTCTGCTGATAGGTAAAACGGTTTTCATGAATAATAACACCAAAGTCAGTTTCCTTATTTACGAGGGCTTCTTCAATAGCTGAAAAAAGCATGAAGGTTTTTTCTTTTGCTTCCGGGTAGGCAAAGCTGAAGAGGAGGTTGGCAGTAGTGTTAGCACCGGGTAGAGCTATCGATGCCTGATTTATTTCGTCATTTGAAATTTCATGTTTGGCATCGGTAATTAATAAAGGACCAACTCCCTTCCCCAGGGCACTGCCTGCAGGTAACAGCGTGTAATGGGTTAAAGATTTAAAAAAAGCCGGGAAGCTCAGTTTGGTAATATCCAGTTTGCCCGCCAGGGCCCATTCATTCAGGGTTTCCACATCGGCCAGCACAGTGTCAAATTCAAATCCTTCCGTATCAATTTTTTTATTGACCAGTGCATCAAAGATGAATGTATCGTTGGGACAGGGGGAAAAGCCAAGGGTCAGTTTCATAATTCTGCTACGATGCGTATTAATTCCTGGTTAAGATTATGTATGGAGTCTTTCAGGTTCCATTTCTTCTTTTTTCGTTCACCAATATAGTTGGAAATACTTCGGATCTGTAAAAAAGGAATTTTTTCCATCAGGCATACATAATGCAGGGCAGATCCTTCCATTGATTCTGTTGCCGGGTGAAATTTATCTTTATAAAATTGTATCACTTGTTTTGAAGTGGTAATCTCGTTAACCGAAATTCCTTTTACAGCCTTTAATTTAATTTTCTTGATCAATTCTCCTGCCGGATTAATAAGCCATCCTTTACTAAAGGGAAACTGGTTTTGCGGCATAAGTTTTAAATCAAAAATTGTTCTAAGCTTTTTTTGTTCAACGACACCTTCATCAGCAATTGTATCCTGTTTGATGGCAACAACAGTACCCAGGGGAATAGTAGTTGTAAAACATCCGGCCACACCGGCTTGTATTATTAAATCGGGGCGTTTAATAGATAGTTGCTTTACTAAAGAATAAGTAGTAGCTGTAAGTCCAATACCGGTTATGAGAATATCTATATCCATACTAACAGATATTTTTTTAATAGTCCGGTATTTTTCCAGGAAAGGGGAGATCTCATTTGCGGTTGCCGCAACAACTAAACAATTCATATCAAACAGTTTGTTAAGTATAAACTGAGCCTGCAAGTTAGTGCAAACTTCTTCTTATTCTGGCCCTGCGGGTGGCCAAATTCTCCTACCTTTGCGCCTCATCATTTCCTCCGCCCAATGCTGTGAGGGAACAAAAAAAGTAAAGCATGGTTTACTTAACAAGGTCTGAACATTTCAATGCCGCACACAAACTCTACAACCCGGCATGGAGCTACGAAAAAAACGAAGAAGTTTTTGGTAAATGTGCCAACGAAAACTGGCATGGGCATAATTACGAATTACTGGTAACTGTAAAAGGTCAACCCAGCCCGGATACCGGCTTCGTCTTTGATGTAAAAAAGCTGAGTAATATCATTAAAGAACACATCATCGAAAAAATCGATCATCAAAATCTGAACCTGGATGTGGAAATTATGAGAGGGAAGATGTGCAGTACCGAAAACCTGGCCATGGCCATCTGGCAGGAACTCGTGCAGCGTTTGCCGGCCGGGGTTCAGTTGCATGCTATCAAATTGTATGAAACCCCACGGATCTATGTGGAATATTTCGGGGAATAATATTCTTTTTTTCAACTTTTCATGGAATTCCGGGTTATAGATAATTGTTTGCGTAATTTGAATGTATGAGTAAAAAAGTAGCTGTTTTCAGGCGGGAGCATTTCAACGCGGCCCACCGGTTATTCAATCCTGACTGGGATGATGCTACCAATGAAAAAGTGTTTGGTAAATGTGCTCTTCCCAATTATCATGGTCATAATTATGAGCTCGAAATTAAAGTGGTGGGTAAACCCAATAAGGATACCGGGTATGTCATGGATATGAAAGAGCTGGGTGACCTGGTAAAACGGGAAATTCATTCAAGGTTTGATCATAGAAACCTGAACCTGGATACGGCTGAGTTTAAGGAACTAAATCCTACGGCAGAAAACATTGCCGTTGTGATCTATAAATTACTCCGGCCACATATTCATAAAAAACTGGATCTGCAGGTAAGACTGTATGAAACACCCAGGAATTTTGTAGAATTCCCGGCTTCATGAAACTTCCAAGTGAAGGTTCGTGTTGTTTTCGAATTTTTTTTAACCCTATTCAAATTAATTCCATGGCATATAAAAAAATTGAACAGTACGATGAGCACGTAACTACCGGCCTGATGGGAAACTATAAGGATGTGCTGAATTTACTGGGCGAGAACTCAGACCGGGAAGGGTTGTTAAAAACTCCTGAAAGACTGGCGAAAGCCATGCAATACCTGACACAGGGATATCACCAGGATGCAAAAGCTATTATTAACTCGGCCAAGTTTCATGAACCGGTAAGTGAAATGATCGTGGTAAAAGACATTGAAGTGTATAGTATGTGTGAACATCATATGTTGCCTTTTTTCGGGAAAGCCCATATTGCTTATATCCCCAACGGATGGATAACCGGGCTTAGCAAAATTGCCCGTGTTGTAGATGCGTACGCCAGAAGATTACAGGTTCAGGAAAGACTGACGGTCGAGATAATGAATGCCATTAAAGAAACATTAAACCCGCTGGGCGTGGCCGTAGTGATCGAGGCAAAGCATTTATGCATGATGATGCGGGGTGTTCAAAAGCAAAATTCTGTTACAACCACTTCAGCTTTTGACGGGGAATTTCAGAAGAACAGCACCCGCAGTGAGTTCCTCAAGCTGATAAGTGCTAAGCTGGATTAACCGTATATTTGCATTCGCCAAAAAAGTTTGATGGATATCCGGTCAAACTTTTTTTGTTCAGGGTGGGGGTAAAAAATAATCTATGAAGCATGCATTTATTTTTCCGGGCCAGGGTTCACAATTTCCCGGAATGGGCAAAGAGCATTACGATAACAGCGCCTTTACCAAAAAATTATTTGAACAGGCCAATGAAGTTTTGGGTTTCCGCATATCCGACATAATGTTTACCGGAACGGAAGAAGATTTAAAACAAACCAAGGTAACTCAACCAGCCGTTTTTCTTCATTCTATCATGGCCTATAAAAGTATTGAAAGTGCCTCTCCGGATATGGTGGCCGGACATTCATTAGGCGAATTTTCTGCCCTGGTTGCCAATGGTACCCTGAGTTTTGATGATGCGCTTACTTTAGTTTCCATTCGTGCACAAGCCATGCAGAAAGCCTGCGAGGTCCTTCCTTCAACTATGGCGGCGGTATTAAATCTTGCTGATGAAAAAGTGGAAGCTATTTGTGCCGAAGTGCAGCAGGAAACGGGTGAAGTGGTGGTTCCTGCAAATTATAATTGTCCCGGCCAGTTAGTAATCAGTGGTTCGGTTAAAGGAATTGAAATTGCCTGCGAAAGAATGAAGGCGGCCGGTGCCAAAAGAGCATTGGTTTTACCGGTGGGTGGTGCCTTTCATTCGCCGTTAATGTTGCCGGCAAAAGAAGAATTGGCAGCAGCAATAGAATCAACAAAATTTCATGCGCCTACCTGTGCCGTATACCAGAATGTGGTGGCAAAAGGTGTGATGGACCGGGAAGAAATAAAACAAAACCTGATTGACCAGCTTACAGGAGCCGTACGCTGGACACAGTGCGTGCAGGCGATGATTGCTGACGGAGCTTATAAATTTACTGAAGCCGGACCCGGAAAAGTATTACAAGGCCTGGTGCTTAAGATCAACAAAGACATGCAGGTGGATGGGGTGAATTAAATCTAGACATAAACAGAGCAGTTCAGCCATTCTCTGTCAAACTCAGCATTGTATTTTTTGTAAAAATTTATCGCCGGTTCATTCCACTCCAGTACCTGCCAGATAATACGATTGAATTTTTTCTTCCGGGCTTCTTCAATCAGTCTGTCAAACAGCATTTTACCAATTTTATTACCCCGCATCTCTTCTGTTACAATAATATCTTCTAAATACATGGCCTGTCCTTTCCAGGTGGAGTAACGTATATAATAAAGAGCAAATCCCTGTATTACTCCGTTCACTTCAGCGACAAATGACCACCACACCGGGCTTGATCCGAAACCACTTTCCGTAAAATGTTCCAGTGTAACAGTTACATCATCAGGAGCTTTTTCATAAATAGCTAATTCCGTGATCAGCTCCAGTAATCGTGGGCAGTCTTCTCTTTCGGCCCTTCTGATCAGTATTTCCATTCGTAATTTTTTAATTTGAAGCTTTCATTTTATAGCCCGGCCCTTTAACAAATTTTCCCGGTCTGGCGCCGGTGTGTTCACCATCTTTCAACACCTGTACGCCATTTACAAAAACATGGATCATCCCTTCGGCATATTGATGTGGTTTTTCAAAGGTTGCTTTGTCTGTGATTTTTGCAGGATCAAAGATCACGATGTCGGCATAATTACCGGTCTTTATTTCACCGCGGGATTTAATTTTTAGATTCGTAGCCGGTAATTTAGAAAGTTTGCGGATGGCTTCTTGTAAAGAAATTATTTTTTCTTCCCGTACATATTTTCCCAATACTCTGGAAAAATTTCCATAGGCCCTCGGGTGCGGATTGGATTTCAGAAATACACCAGCGGGTTCATAGGAACCTTCATCGGAACCGAAACTCAGCCAGGGAATCGCGATTTGTTTTTTTACATTATTCTCGTCCATGAGGAAATAAATACACTCTACCCGGGTACTGTCCTGTACGATTAAATCCATGGCCGTTTCTTCGGCTGATTTGCCCCGCAGCTTCGCAACGGCAGCCAGTGATTTACCAATGTATTTCTTCAGGCTGTCCTGTTTAAAACCTACCACCAGGATATTTTCCGGGGTGCCTACGGCATAAAAGAAATTTTCCCACTGGTCGGTTTTAGAATTCATGTCTTTAATCGTTTTCTGTCGAACAACGGGATCCTGTAATCTTTCCCGCAGTTTACCAAAACCGCCATCTTGTAAAGTCGGTGGCATGGTAGCGGTAAGCCCGGTGCCCCCGGCAATATAAGTGTACATATCTGCCGTAATATCTAATCCTGCTGCTCTGGCCCTTTCTACTCTTCGTATCACACTGTCCATTTTTGACCAGTTATCTTTTCCGGCTGCTTTCAGGTGATATATCTCAGCATGAATATTTGCTTCTTTGGCTATAGTGATCAATTCTTCCACGGCCTCATGTAATTTATTTCCTTCACTTCTCATGTGACTGATGTAAGAACCACCGAATGAGGATGCTTCTTTACAGAGTTCCACCAGTTCATTTGTTTTGGCAAAAAAGGCCGGCGGATAGATCAGGGATGAACCAACACCCATCGCCCCTTCTTCCATGGCTTGTCGTACTAACAGTTTCATACTGTCCATTTCAGCAGTAGTGGGTTCACGGTTATCTTCACCAATAATATTCATCCGCACCGTAGTGGCACCAACAAAGGAGGCAATATTGCAACTGATGCCTTTCTTTTCCAGGAAATCCAGGTACTCACCTAATGTATTCCATTCAATTTTGTATTTGATATCTGTTTGTGATTCCTGTTGTTGTTTTTTTAATGGCTCATTCAGAGGGCCCATGCTCCAACCTTCCCCCATTACTTCCAGAGTCACCCCTTGCCGGATATCGCTTTGTGAGTTGCCATCGGCAATCAGACTTTCTGTAGCCCAGCTGAGCATATTGATAAAACCCGGTGCCACTGCATTTCCTTTGGCATCGATCTCTTTCCCCGCAGCGGCTTTGGACAGATCACCGATGAAAGCGATCGTATCATTATTAATACCTATATCTCCTTTATAAGGTGCTCCACCGTTACCATCATAGATCATTCCGTTTCGGATGATGGTATCGTATTTCTTTTTTTGATTACAGGAAATCAAAACAAGAATAAATAAGAACCCGGAAAATTTTTTCATGTGTATATTTTTATTTTAATTGGCCACATGGAATTCACCACAAATATTCATTACCCCTTGGTAAGTTTTGCTTATGGTTCATTTCATAACTATTTCTTTTTAGGAGCTTTAAAAACGCCGTTGGGCTGGATAAAGTTAACGGCGGTAACCTCACCTTTTTCATTGGATTCAAATTTTACACTATAACCAGTCATCACTTTCAGGTTAAACTCATCTTTTTTGACTGCAACCAGTTCATATTCCGGCTGGCCTTCAATAAATGCATATAAAGTTTTTTCTCCTTTGATGTAAAATTTCGCCACCATGCCCGGCGCCAGTTCATATTCACCGGTATATTGTTGCAAAGCATCCTTTGCCAGGTCCATTGATTTTGTCTCTTTGACAAACTCAATGTCTTTTACTCCGGATTCAAAAGGAATCGTCAGTTTGCTGATAGTGCCTTTCTCATCCGTATGAAAATTTACCATCAAAGTAGCATCTTCCAGGGAAGGATCCTCGGGGTAAGCTTTGAACTGGTCATAATGATAATGTTCAAACCGGATATCAATACTGTTGAAATTGGAAGTCAGTTTATTTTCTGTTGATTTTATTTCGATTTTACCATAACCGGGATTAGTATAAATGCCAGCATAATCAGCAAGTGCATGCGAAGGTTTTGTATTGAATACATGATTAAGGCTGTCATTTTTCACAACTGATTTAGCGGCTTCTTTTGCTTTTTGTGTGGCATCTAATTGAAATTTATTCCAGTTGCGGTAAGGCAATTTGAGCATCCGGTCTGCAATAAAATTGCGGATAACAGCCACGGGTTGCCCCTGGTTACTCACAACAAAAATGCCGATGCTGTCACTGGGGAAAAAACCTGTTGTGGTTATAAAACCATCTATCCCTCCACCATGTTCCACCCGGTAATGACCACGATAGCTACTGATGCCCCAGCCCAATCCATACCCGTTAATATGAATATCGGAATTTTCTGCACCGGGCAATCCGCCGCCGGTAGCCATTTGTATCGTTATGGCCTCGCTGCGGTAAGAGGAAGGAATGATCTCCTTTCCATTATATTTTCCATTGTTGATCCAGGTTATCAGCCATTGAGCCATATCTTTTGCGCAACTGTTAACTGAACCTGCGGGGCCCATGGCATCAATGTTTCTGTAAGGAATGGCTTTGATAGATGAATCCGTGCTTGAATATGCCAGCGAATGATCGCCGGATTTTTCCATATCTTTTGTTGAAAGATTGGTATTATTCATACCCAGTGGTTTGAGTATTTTTTCTTTCATATTATCTTCCCAGCTTTTGCCGGTCAGTTTCTCTATCACTACACCTTGGGCCATGAACATAAAATTGTTATACTGCCATTTCTCTCTCAGCTCAGCCGTTGGCTCCAGGTATTGGATACGTTCCAGGAATTCATTCCGGGTAGCCCAGGATGCATACCAGGACATATCATGACGGGGCAGACCGGTACGATGGCACATCATGTCACGCAGTGTTGCATGACTGTTAGTGTATTCATTCTGAAATTTTAATTCAGGTAAATAATTCCGGACCGGTTTATCCAGATCCACCTTGTCGTCTTTAGCCAGCATACCGAGAATTGATGCGGTGAATGCTTTGGTACAGGAGCCAATGCCAAACTGGGTATTTTCCGTTACCGGTAATTTTTTATCGATATCGCGATAGCCAAAGCCACCGGTATAAATGACTTTTCCTTTTTCCACAACAGCAATCGAAACACCGGGGGCATGCCAGTCTTTTAAAACTTTAGCCACTAAAGTATCCAGGCCTTTAAGCCTGGGATCGGTGGGTGTTTGCGCAGTTATTGTAAAAGAAAAAAGGAGGACGACAAAAAGCAGATTGGTTTTTTGCATAACCGTTTATTTAATTTGATAAAAAATAGTATTTATAAATAAAATTTGAAAAAATATTTTAGGACAGGGCCTGTTCCAGGTCTGCAAGAATATCCTGTAAATTTTCGATACCTACATTCATCCGTATCAAGCCATCCGTGATGCCATATTTTTCTTTTTCTTCTTTTGGTACACTGTAATGCGTCATCGATGCCGGATGGGAGAGCAGCGAATCGCAGGTGCCCAGCGATACAGTTCTTACACACATTTTCAGTTTATTCATAAAATCAATGCCACCCTGCAAGCCGCTTTTCAATTCAAAACTGAGCATGGCTCCCGGATGTCGCATTTGTTTCATGGCCGTATAATGATCCGGATGTGATGCCAGGCCTGTGTAATTAACTTTCGAAACGGCTGCATGTGATTCCAGGAAATTGGCTACTTCCAGGGCGTTGTGACAGTGCCGCTCCATCCGCACTTCTAAGGTTTTAATACCCTGAATCAAAAGAAAAGCATCAAAAGCATTGGAATTGCCACCCAGCGTACGATGGATCTTTGTAATTTTTGTTTTCATCTGTTCCACATCCTTTCCCAACAGAATTCCGCCGATAGCCGTGCCATGCCCGTTTAAAAACTTGGTGGTGGAATGAACAATATAATCAACTCCATATTGAAAGGGCTGTTGCAGGTAAGGTGTTGCAAAAGTATTGTCGCAGGCAACTACAAGGTTATACTGTCTGGCCAATTTACTTAATTCATCAAGATCTACACATTGAATAGTAGGATTAGCTGGTGTTTCGAGGTACATCATCCGGATCGCCGGATCATTTTTTAGGATGGCTTCCGCTTTATCCAGGTCTCTCAGGTCAGCTATAATTGGGGTAATGCCAAAATTTGGAAGAATTTTTGAGACCAATTCTTCAGTTCCACCATATAAAGAAAAATGAGTGATGATCTTATCACCCGGTTGTAAGGTAGCCAGCATCAAAGTTGAAATAGCGGCCATACCGGAAGCATGAAGAATACCTTTTGCTTCGATGTCCAAACCAAATGTTTCCAGTGCAGCAATTTTTTCTTCGGCTTCGGAAAAGGTGGGATTGCCCCAGCGACTGTAGATATAGCCCTCTTCTTTACCACTGAATCGGCGCATTCCCTGCTCCGCGTCATCAAATACAAATGTACTGTTGGCATAGATGGGTACGAGGTGCGCATAATTAGGATCTTGTTTATGACCGGCATGTATTGCCAGCGAACCCCATCCGGATAGTGGAAAACTTTTGTCCATTTTAAAATATTTGATTCCGATATTTATCGGATTGGAAAATGTATCATTTCAAAAGTAGCTGATTTCAATCTTTTTTACCCCGGTTCCATGAAAGAACTCCTGAAACAATATGCCGCTTACAATACCTGGGCTAGTCAACGGATACTGGAACTGATTCTTGCTTTGCCTGAAGAAAAGCAAGGGGCTGAATTACCCAGTAGTTTCAATAGTCTGCAAAAAACAGTTTTGCATATGTGGGATGCAGAAAGTATCTGGTGGCAGCGGATGAAGATGCAGGAACGGTTTGTGCGACCCAGTGAAAATTTTATGGGAGCCATGCCCGATGTGGCCAATGGATTATTGCAACAATCGAGGCAATGGGAGGAATGGGTAAACACTGCATCTGATCTTTCACTGGATCATGTTTTTCAATATTACAATAGCAAAAAGGAGCCGGTAAAATTGCATATTTATCAGATGCTTTTGCATGTTTTCAATCATGGAACTTACCATCGTGGACAGTTAATAAATATGCTCCGTCAGTCTGGTGTCGAAAAATTAACTCAGACAGATTTTGTTTTTTTTCTGAAAAATAAAAAGTAACCCGATTGAATTTTCAAACGGCGTAGAAATTATTGGAGATAGTTTTAATACGCCCATTTTACCAGGGTAGCTCCCCAGGTAAAACCTCCGCCAAATGCTGCTAAAACGATATTGTCTCCTTTCTTCAATTGGCTTTCCCATTCCCATAAACAAAGTGGTATAGTACCTGCGGTAGTGTTGCCATATTTCTGAATATTGATCATCACTTTTTCTCTTGGAAGTCCCATACGGTTAGCGGTGGCATCAATAATACGCAGGTTAGCCTGGTGGGGAACCAACCAGGCGATATCATCTCCTGTCAGATTGTTTTTTTCCAGGAGTTCTGCGCTTACATCCGCCATGCCCTTTACCGCAAATTTAAAAACCGGTTGTCCATCCTGGTAAGCAAAATGTTCTTTTGCCAAGACCGTTTCAATACTGGCTGGTTTTTTTGAACCGCCGGCTTTCATGTGCAGGTATTGTGATCCGCTGCCATCACTTCTGAGGATACTATCCAACACACCATAGCCCTCTTCATTGGGTTCTAATAAAACGGCACCGGCTCCATCCCCGAAAATGATACAGGTAGCCCGGTCAGTGTAATCGACAATAGCACTCATTTTGTCGGCCCCACAAACGACTACTTTTTTATACCGGCCACTTTCAATTAATGCAGCGCCGAGGGTCAGTGTATACAGAAAACCGGAGCAGGCAGCCGACACATCAAAACTAAAAGCATTTTTTATCCCCAATTTATCGCAGGCAATATTGGCGGTAGCCGGAAAAACCATATCGGGGGTAACGGTTCCTACAATTAAACAATCTATTTCATCCGGGCTGATGCCTCTTTTTTCACATAATTGTTTTACGGCAGGTACTACCATATCGGAAGTCGCCAGGCCTTCTCCTTTTAATATTCTTCTTTCAGAAATACCGGTACGGGTTCTTATCCATTCATCATTGGTGTCCACCATTTTTTCCAAATCAGCGTTCGTCAGTTTGTCTTCCGGAACGAAGCCGCCTACTGCGGTAATGGCTGCCGTTATTTTTTTGTTCATATAGTTACTATTGAAATAAAAGTGGCCAAAGTTAGGAGATAGTCATGACCCGATAGCTATCGGGTCCCGACTTCCAACTCCCGACTCCTGATTCTTGCCTCTTTTCCTTAATTTCGCGGCCTATGATTGCTTACCTGAAAGGAGCGTTTGTACACAAAAGTCCGGCTGTGGTGCAGGTAGAAGTCAGCGGGGTGGGATATGAAGTGCAGATCAGTCTGAATACGTACTCTAAAATACAGCAACTGGATAAAGGTATGCTGCATACCTGTCTGCTTATCCGGGAAGATGCCCACCTCTTATATGGCTTTTTTGACCTGTCAGAAAAAGAGATCTTTCTGCAATTGATCAGTGTTTCCGGAATCGGAGCATCAACGGCAAGGGTCATGTTGTCCTATATGAAACCTGAGGAACTGGCCGGGGCAATTGTTCAGGGTGATACCAGGACACTGGAAGGACTCAAAGGGATTGGCAAAAAAACGGCTGAAAGGATGGTGTTGGAGCTGCGGGATAAGCTGACAAAAAATCCGATAGAATCAAATATTTTACCTATGAAAAACAATACATTGCAACAGGATGCGTTAAATGCTTTGACTGCATTGGGTATCAACCGGCAGGCTGCCAGCCAGGCCCTCGAAAAAACCCTTGCAACCGAATCCAACCTATCTGTTGAGGAACTGATAAAAAAAGTGCTTCGTACCCTCTAATTCCACTATTTTCAGGCAACTAACTGATGGAGAAAAAACATTGAACCTTAAGACTGCTCATATCTTCCGAACACTGGTTTTTATAGCCATTGTAACTGCCCTTTTAACACAGGCAAAAGCCGGTGATTATTCCCCTGTTCCAACTGGATCAATTACGGATACTTCCCGCTATCCGCTCAGAGACCGGAGAGGTGATCCCTATACGTATCCCAACCGCAACAGTTTTGATTTAAGGGATACAGGTTTTATCAAGCGTACTATTGAGTATGACCCCAAAACAAAACAATATTACATCGTAGAAAAAATAGGTAACAGCTATTATCGTACACCCACTTCTTTTACGATGGAAGAGTTTGTACAGCTGCAGGGCAGAAAAGATGAACAGGATTATTTTAAGAAAAGATCGGCTTTACTGGCCAATATGAACCGCCGGTTGTTCAAGCCGAAATTTAAAGTTTCTAATGACTGGTTCAACAGGATTATGGGTGTAGGTCCGGATGGGAAAGTAAAAATTGATATCAAGCCTACCGGCTATGTTGATTTCCTGGCCGGTTACCAGGGGCAAAATATTAAAAATCCAACACTGCCTGAAAGAGCCCGTAAGAATGGAGGATTCGATTTTAATATGAATTCCCAACTCCAGATAGATGCCCAGATCGGGGAGAAACTAAAATTACCTATCAATTACAACACTTTAGCCAATTTTAATTTTGAAAACCAGTTGAAACTTGATTACCGGGGCCAGGAAGACCAGATTTTAAAACAGTTTCAGGCGGGTAATACAAGTTTTGCCACCAAAGGAACTTTGATCCCGGGTGCCCAATCTTTATTCGGGATTAAAACACAATTACAGTTTGGAAATCTTTTTGTGACAACCGTTTTGGCCAACCAACAATCACAGCGGCAGTCTCAGAATCTGCAGGGTGGAACAGCGGCACAAAATTTTTCTTTGCGATCCGATGAATATGATGAGAATCGTCACTTCCTGGTAGGACAATATTTCCGGAATAATTATAATGCGGCTATGAAGCAATTGCCGGTGGTAAACTCCCGGATACAAATATTGAAAATAGAAGTGTGGGTTACTAACCGGAATGGCGCAACAACGGATACCAGAGATGTGGTTGGCTTTATGGATCTCGGTGAGCGAAACCCGTTCAGCGGTTTATTAACCGGATCAGGAGATGTGCTTCCCAGGAATGATGCAAATAATCTTTATTCAACGCTTAAGGCAAATCCTAATTACCGTAATTCTTCATTGGTGCAGGGTCAGTTAACCAGCTTTGGACTTTTACCGGTTCAGGATTTCGAAAAGACTTTTGCCCGGAAACTGCTGCCTTCAGATTATTTTATAAATGAAAGGATAGGTTTTGTTTCATTGAATCAGCCCTTGCAGCCCGATGAAGTATTGGGCGTAGCCTTTCAGTACACGTATAATGGCCGTGTTTTCCAGGTGGGTGAATTTTCACAGGATGTGCCGCCGGATACTACCGGTGCATCCCAGCGTGTTTTGTTCCTGAAATTATTAAAAGCCACTTCACAAAGGACCAATCTTCCTATATGGGACCTGATGATGAAGAATGTCTATTCTGTCGGATTCGGACAATTGGAAAGACAGGATTTCAAACTTGACATGACTTACGAGGAACCCAGCCTTGGCGAAAAAAGATATTTACCTCCTTCCGATGTGATTTCCACATTTCAGGGTCAACCCATTATTTCGTTGACAAACCTGGACCGGTTGAATAATCAGAATGACCCTCAACCAGATGGTGTGTTCGACTTTGTGGAAGGCTTTACTGTGATCTCATCTCAGAGCCGAATCATTTTTCCCGTGCTGGAACCATTTGGTCATGATCTGGATTATATCTATGCGAACCAGACCCTGCGTAATAAGTACCTGTATTATCCATTGTATGACACTATAAAAGCCATTGCACAGACCTATGCAAATCTTAACCGGTTTAAAATAGTTGGCCGGTCAAAATCTTCAGGTTCTGCCGGGGCAAACAGTGATTACCAGATAGGGTATAATGTTCCCCGGGGATCTGTTTCAGTAACGGCAAATGGTCAGATCCTGCAGGAAAATGTGGATTATGAAGTTAACTATGACCTCGGCACACTTCGTATTACCAACCAGGCCATTATTAATTCGGGTATACCGGTTACGATCAATTCGGAGAATAACCAGGCTTTTGGATTTCAGCAAAAAAACTTTTTAGGCTTGCGGTTGGATTATCTGGCAGGAAAAAAACTTAGCCTTGGCGCTACTATCGTTCAGCTCGGCGAAAGACCTTTTTTCATCAAACAATCGTATGGAGAAGATCCTATTAAAAACAGGATGTATGGTGTGGATGTTGATTATCGAAATAATCTTCCCCGGTTAACCAAGTGGTTGGATAAATTACCATTCTATTCTACCAAGGCCATGTCCTCTGTTACCGCTTATGCAGAGGCTGCTTTGCTGGATCCGGGTCATGCCAAACAAATTAACTCAAGCAAAGGAGATAAGGGCGGACAGGTATATATTGATGACTTTGAAGGAACCCGGTCTGGAATTGATTTACGTTTTCCATTAATCAGCTGGACAGCCGCATCTATTCCGCAGGGAAATGGATTGTTTGCTGAATCATCCCTGAGTAATGACCTAAGGAGTGGTTATAACCGTGCAAAAATTGCCTGGTATAATATTGAATCGGTTCTGCAGGAACGAAGAAGTTCGAATAACCCATTGCGAAATGACCTGGCAGAGTTATCAAAACCAGAAACCCGGCAGGTTTTCCGGAAAGAAATATTTCCAAATGTCACCACACAGTTTGGGGAAGGGTTGCTGACCACTTTTGACCTGGCATTTTATCCGAAAGATAAAGGACCCTATAATTTTGAGACTGGAAATACAAGGGTAAATGCCAATGGGAAATTAATAAATCCCAAGCAGGCCTGGGGTGGATTGATGCGCAATATTGATCAAACAGATTTTGAAACAGGTAATATTGAATATATCGAATTCTGGCTGCAGGATCCATTTATAAAAAATACAGCTAATCCAACAGGCGGACAGTTATATTTTAACCTTGGAAATATCTCAGAAGATATTTTACGTGATGGAAAGCGTGAATATGAAAATGGATTGCGTACACCCACCAATAATGCAACACTTGATTCAAGCACTGTATGGGGGCAGGTGCCTTCCAATCCCTTGCAGGTTACCAATGCATTCAGTAATGAACCTACGGACCGGGTGTACCAGGATGTAGGGTATGACGGTTTACAGGATGAAGGCGAAAAAAGAAGATTTAAACCTTACCTGGATAACCTGGCTGCCACTTTTGGTGCTGGTTCCCCTGTTTACCAAAAAGCTTTGACCGATCCATCAGCAGATAATTTTAAACCTTACCGGGATGCTACTTTTGACGCAGCTCCGGTTGCCGGAATTTTACAGCGCTATAAAAACATCAACAATCCGCATGGCAATTCACCCATCGCAGATAATAATACCGAGTTTGTAAATGCCTTTACCCAATACCCGGATGCGGAGGAACTGAATCGTGATAACACGATGAATGAAGTGGAAGAATATTTTCAGTATAAAGTGGATATAAAACCAGGTATGTTATCCGGTTCCAACTTTATTACTGACGTACGAACTCCCACTGTAACTTTAGCTGACGGAACTACCCGTACTGAGAAATGGTATCTCTTCCGAATTCCTATTGATCAATACCAGCAGAAGATCGGGAATATCCCTGACTTTAAATCCATTCGTTTCATCCGGATGTTTGTTACCGGTTTTGAAGATTCTGTGGTCATGCGGTTTGGTAAACTGGAACTGGTACGTAATCAATGGAGGAAATTCAAAAGCAAAATAGATACAACCGGGTTGTTTACCACGTTGCCTGTACCAGATCCGACGAAAGTGAATGTACTGGCTGTAAATGTGGAAGAGAATGATCAGCGGCAGCCGATTATTTACCGGATCCCACCGGGTATCGAAAGACAACAACAACTCAGTAATAATAATGTAGCCCTGTTCCTGAATGAGCAGGCATTGAGTATGCAGGTATGTGGATTGAATCAGTATGAATCCCGCGGCGTATTCAAAACCATGAACCTGGATATGCGTCAGTATGGAAAGTTGTCCATGTTTATTCATTCCGAGTCCGTACAAAATGCACAGCCATTGGATGACGGCGATTTAAATGCAGTTATCCGTATTGGAAATGATTTTTCAGGTAATTATTATGAATTGAAAATTCCCTTGAAAACAACGCCATTCGGCACAACCGATTCATTACAAATATGGCCGGATGTTAACTACCTGGATTTCCAGCTGGATGATTTAACAGCACTAAAAAAGAGACGGAATAAACTGGGTATTTCGCCTTCCCAGTATTATAAAGAAACCTTACCGAATGGACGTTCTTATGCTATGCTGGGAAATCCAAACCTTGGGGAAGTGCGGGGTATGTTGCTGGCGGTAGAAAATGTGGCGCAGGAATCAGCCTGTACTGAAGTTTGGTTCAATGAACTCAGGCTTTCACAATTGGATGAGAAAGGTGGATGGGCTGCACTGGGTCGTGTTGACTTCCGGTTGGCCGACCTGGGAACTCTTACTGTTTCAGGAACAGCCCGGAGCCGTGGTTTTGGTACACTGGAACAAAAGGTAAATGAACGAAGCCGCGAAGACATTTATACCATCGATGCATCAGCAACTATTGAAGCCGGTAAGCTGCTGCCTAAAAAATTGGGAATTCAGATTCCCGTGTATATGGGTATCAGCCGCAGAAGCAGTACGCCGGAATATGATCCCTATGATCTGGATATTAAACTAAAAGAAAAATTATCAGAGGCTGATCCCAAGCAACGGGATTCTATCCGAAGCGATGCACAGGATATTACTACCATCAAGACCATCAACTTTACCAATGTAAAAAAATTAAAGACCGATGGTAAAAGGCCGAAAGTATGGAGCGTATCCAATTTCGATTTTAATTATTCCTATATCCAGACACTCAGTCACAATCCCTTGATCGAACTGGATGAAATGCGGCGGACCCGTGGGGCATTGGGTTACACCTATGCGCCGCAGACCAAACCCTTTGAACCATTTAAGAAACTGATCAAATCAAAATCAAAATGGCTGGCCCTGATCAAAGACGTTAATTTCAACTATGCTCCATCCCAGGTTTCTTTCAGGGCTGATGTATTCCGTCAGTTTGGGGCTGTACGGCCTAAGAATGTAGGAGGTGGGCCCTATAAAATACCGGAGACCTATAATAAGTACTTTACATTCGACCGCTATTATATCCTTCAATGGAACCTGACAAGATCTATCTCCATAGACTACAGTGCTATTAATAATGCAAGGGTAGATGAACCATTTGGACGTATTGATACAAAGACCAAAAAAGATTCTGTCCGCACCAATTTATTTAAAGGAGGTAGAAATACCAACTACCACCAGGAAGCGACCGTTACTTATAATGTGCCTACCAACAAAATTCCTTTCCTTGACTGGACAACACTCCGGGCCAGCTATAATACCAAATATAACTGGTTGGCGGCTTCGTTATTACCGGAAGCCAGGTTGTTAGGTAATACCTTGTCCAATACACAGACCAGAACCATTAATGGTGAAATGAAATTTGAAGAGTTGTATAATAAATCGAGATTCCTGAGAGCGGTGAACAGTACTTCACCCAGGCAACCGGGTGGTGCTAACGGAAATAATAAAAAGGGTGACGGAGCGAAAGGCAAAGATGATAAAGGAAATCAGGCTGTCGGCAACCAGGATGCGCCTCAAACTGATAAACCACAACAGGTAAAAACCACTGAAGTACTTGTAAAAGCGGATACGATCAGAAATAAAAAAGGAAAGATTATCAGAATTAAAAAAGCTAAAGTAAAAAAAGTAAAAGAGAAAAAAGACCCCAATGAATTACCGGAAATCGGCAATCTTCCTAAATTCTTTTTACAATTAGCTACGTCCCTGAAAAGGGTCGGCATTCAATATACCGAAGACTTCGGAACATCTTTGCCGGGCTACATGGACAGCACCAGGCTCCTGGGCTATAACCCGAAAAGCAGTCAACCCGGGTTTGGATTTATTTTCGGTTATCAGCCCGATACAGGTTGGATCAACCGGTTTGGCAGCAAAGGTTTATTATCCATGGATACCTTAGTCAGTGAAATGATCCGGCAACGTTATAACCAACGGCTCAACATTACCGCACAGGTAAGTCCATTCCGGGATTTTAATATTGATATCAACATCGATAAAACGTTTGATAAACAGTATTCTGAATTATATAAGGACACCAGTAAATTCGATGCTGTAGGATTGACCCGTTTAAATCCTTATGCGCTCGGCAGCTTCAGTGTCAGCTATATTTCTTACCAGACTTTGTTTACAAAATTTGATCCCAATGTGATTTCCGAAACATTCAAAACATTTGAGAGTAACCGGGCTATTCTTTCGAAAAGACTAGCGGGTTTAAATAACTACCAGGGTGGCGTAATTGATCTTAATGATCCGGCTTATTATAAGGGATATGGCCGCTATGCGCAGGATGTGGTAGTTCCCGCTTTCCTGGCTGCTTATACCAAAAAGATCCGATGACTGTAAAGTTGGCAAAGAACAATAACCCGAACATACGTTCCAATGCATTCTCCGGTATTCTGCCGAGGCCAAACTGGACCATCGTTTATACGGGTTTGTCCAGGTTGAAGGGGTTGGATAAAATATTTACAAACTTTACGATACGGCATGGCTATCACAGCACATTCAGCATGAATAGCTTTAATACGGCCTTATTGTTCCTGGATCCAAACCGGATCGGGTTCCCGAGTTTTGTTGACCCGCTTACCGGTAATTATATTCCTTACTTCCTGGTGCCAAACATCACGATCCAGGAATCTTTTGATCCGTTGATTGAAGTGGATATGACATTTACCAACCAGTTGACCACCCGATTTGAATTTAAAAAATCCAGGACATTAAGTTTAAGCCTGATAGATTACCAACTGGCGGAGAACCGTTCCACTGAAGTAACTTTTGGTTTCAATTGGCGGCAAAAAGGCGTGCCGTTAATTAAGAAACTGCCATTTATGAAAAATAAGCTGGATAATGATGTGACTTTTAAATTGGATTTCAGCCTTCGGGATGATGCCACGGCCAACAGCAAGCTTGACCAGGGAACTTCCTTTGGTACTGCAGGGCAAAAAGTTATCCGTATTGCGCCTTCGATAGATTATATAGTCAATAACAGGGTAAGCATTAAACTGTATTTTGAGCAGAACCGGAATATCCCGAAGATCAGTAATGCTTTCCCCATTACAAATACCCGGGCCGGTCTGCAGGTAAGAATATCGCTTTCACAATAACCCGGATCTTTTCTGAAACGTCTATGTCAACCAGACAAAAGGATTTTTCCTGCTGAGTATTAGAGCGGAAGGCATTGCAGTTTATATATGTTTGGTAAATGGCAAAAAAAATCCCGGCTATAGGCCAGGATTTCATCTGTATAAATAGTAGGTTAAGGATTTTTGGAGTTGGGGTTAACAAAACCCGTATCTGCCCCGGTTCTTTTGAATAACATTACATATCCGCAAAGATTTTTTTTCTTTTGCTTATTGACCTGTACCGGTTTCATCATATGAAACTCGGAGTATTGAGGAACATAGGAATAAACAATAACGTTTCCATCAATTTCACCCCATCTTTTTTGACGGTAAATAACCTGTCTTTCCTGCCAGTCATACATCCGTACTTCATAGAGCCTGGAGGAATAATCGCCGATAAAAACGAACTGGTACCAGCTTCCTTGTGTCAGGGGGATGATCACCGGCATTTCAAATTCGCTTTCCATACTGATGGAGGCTTCCTTAAGTAAAACATAACCGTCATTACCATACAAATTTTTCAGGCTGTCCACCTGTTTGCTGATCATTTCATTACTGCAGGATTGCAAACGGATAACCTCCTGGGAAAAAACCGGCGTAAATAAAAAAGCAAATGCAGTGAGCAGGAGGATGTACGGGTTTTTCATAACGGGCTTTATGTGATATTGGTGGTACATCGTAAATATAACAGGCGTTTTTCCGTATTCTAAATTTACAACAGAAAATTTTTGATAATTAGTACATTTTCGCAGGGAATCTACGGCAAGTTTCGGGCCAACGGTTGTGATTCCGTTTACAAGAAGGTCAAGTTACAGAAACTACCCTTTCTTTTCAAAATTTTTGATACGAATCAAGTATGGGCTTCCCGGTTGAAATAGATTGTATTGGCCTGCTGGATACAGGTAATGGTAAGATCATTGATACAGACATGGGGCGGAAGCGTGGTACAATAAAAAATAACTTCTGCTACATCCTGGGCTGTTAATGGTTTCAGGCCATCATATATTTTTTGGGCGGTTTTTTCATCACCTTTAAAACGCACTATAGAAAACTCAGTTTCGGCAGCGCCCGGATTGATCGAGGTAACTTTGATCTGATGCCGGAGCAGGTCGATCCGCATGGCCTGGCTGATGGCATCCACTGCAAATTTGGTAGCACAATACACATTCCCTTTTTCATAAACTTCTTTGCCTGCTATGGAACCCAGGTTGATGATATGGCCTTTGTTATTTTTCACCATCAATTGCGATACGGCCCTGGCAACATATAAAAAGCCTTTCACGTTTGTATCGATCATCGTATTCCAGTCGTTGAGATCAGCTTCATCAAAATAATCTCTTCCCAGTGCCAGCCCGGCATTATTTATCAGCACATCAATGGCCTGCCAGGCAGCCGGGATGTTTTGAATAGATTGGGTAACGGCTTTTTCATCCCGAACGTCAAAAGGAAGTTGCAGGACAGCTACATTGTATTTATTCTCTAAGGAATCGGCCAGCAACTGCAACCGTTCCGTTCTTCTTCCATTAATAATAAGATCATAACCATTGGCTGCAAATTGATACGCACAGGCTTCGCCAAAACCGGCTGTAGCGCCGGTGATGAAAACGATTTTTCGCATAAATAGGTTGATTGTACTGCTAAGATAAAAGATTTTTCCTCACGCAAAGGCGCAAAGACGCGATACGAAGACCGGATTATGAATTGTTAGTATATTCATAGGGAAAATCATAATTTATGGACGAAAATGCAATTGCAAAAATCATAGTTGATACTGCTTACAGAATTCATAAAGAACTGGGACCTGGGTTATTTGAGTCAGTTTACGAATCTGTTTTTGAATATGAACTTACTAATGAATATGGATTATTTGTTCAACGACAGCCAACTCTTCCCGTAATCTGGAGGGAAATAAAGCTTGACCTGGGATTTAAACCAGACATGATTATTGCAAACAAAGTAATTATTGAATTGAAATCAGTTGAAACTGTACTCCCTGTTCACTATAAGCAATTATTGACTTATTTAAAACTTACTGGTCTCAAGCTGGGGCTGCTGATCAATTTTAATAATGCGCTAATAAAAAATGGGATTAAAAGGGTAGTTAATGGTCTCTGATTATTAATTTTTTTGCGCCTTAGCGTCTTTGCGTGAATCTAATCACCTGATCAATGTAACGGTTCCCTTCAGAAAAATAGGTTTGCCTAAATAATCAATGGCGCTTACCATCCAGACAAAAACGCCGCTGTTTTGTACACGTCCGTTAATCCTGCCGTCCCAGCCCTGTCGGTTAACGGTGGTCGTGAAAACACGTTCGCCCCAGCGGTTATATACACTGAAATAATTTATCTGCCTTATGCCAACAGCAATGGGTCGGACCACATCATTGAGACCATCATTATTGGGTGTGAAAGCTGTGGGAACAAATATTGAAGGGTTGGTTTTAAAAACATACACTGTTACAAAAGCAGAATCAGCACATCCGGTAGCATCGCTGACAACCAGTTTATATCTCACGCTGTCAATGCCGGTGTCATATATCCCGATCGGGTTAAAAATGGCTGTATTGCTTAGACCGGTAGAAGGGCTCCACAAGTAATTGACACCACCGGTTCCATTGAATAACAGGGGCTGGCCAACTACCACCGTTGTATCCCGGCCCGCAAATGCCTTTACTTTTGGGTTGACCGTTACTACAATCGTATCCCGGCCTGGTTTGGGACATCCCAGCGTATCAAAGGCTGATAAAATATATTGCGTGGTTCGCGGAGGTGTTGAAAGAGGGTTAAGAATATTCGGATTACTAAGATAGGATGTGGGCGACCAGGTAAATGTGATTCCAACAATACTTGCATTCAATTGTCCCGGGGTATTATAACAAAGGGTCGGACCTATTCCCGCATCGGCAATAGGATATGGAACTGTTGTAACAATAACCTGGTCATTAGCCGAGCAACTGCCTATTGAAGCAACAACATTGTAAGGGGTTGTTGAAAATGTTATGGCAACCGGGTTAATGATATTGGGGTTATTAAGATTGGCTGCGGGAGTCCAGCTGTAAGTAAGTCCATCCGAAATGGCGTTTAACTGGATGGCATCCCCCTGGCAAATGGTCGTATCATTCATTGCTTTTAATGTAACAGAGTTTACAACTCTCACCTGAACAGAATCTTTGTTGAGACAGCCGTTATCATCTAAATTAACGTAATACCATTGGGTGCTGGGTGGATTTACTGTAGGTGTTCCTGTATTAGCATTGATGATATTGACGGGAGGTGTCCAGTTGAAAGCTCCGGTACCACTGGCATTTAACTGAACCGCATCTGTACGACAGATCAGGGTATCCCTAAAAGCTAAAGTGATCAGAGGTTTGTCCAAAACATCAATAATAAACTGAACAGTGCTAAAACAACCTTTGCTATTGGTGACGTTTAGGGTTACTGTTTTTTGTCCTGAACTGGCATAGGTCCACTGCGGGTTCTGCAAATGTGATGTATCAGCATTTGTCGTCAGGTCGCCAAAATCCCATCGCCAGGTATCCACAAAACCATAGGATGTTTTAGTCGTATCAGTAAACTGAAATGGATTTTGAAAACACCCACCAGCAGCTGTAAATCCGGGGAAGAAACCTGGGAAAACATTCACCTGGAAAAAGGTACTGTCTGCACATAATCCTCCGGCCAGGGAAACTTTAAGCCTTACAGTAAATGTTCCTGCAGTTGCATATGTATGAGTAGGCGCAGCTAAAATGGAGGTATCTAAATTACCCGAAGAAGGTTCACCAAAAGTCCAGAAATACTCCGTTCCCGGGGGATTGCCGGGTGCATCATTCTGAAAATTAACTGTGAAACCGTCACAGGTGGTGGGTTTTGGATTTAACATGGCACTCAATGGAATACAGTCACCAGCCCGGATATGAAGCTCTTTCCGTGATGTAGCAATTAATACGCCGTTCTTGTATTCATTTACACAAACGCAAACTACGTATTCGCCTGAAAGGGGTGGAGCAATACCACTGATAAGCCCTGTTACCGGGTGGATAGTTACCCCTGCACCCATAGGCTGTGTTCCGCTAAAAGGAGATTGATATGGGACCGAACTGTAAGGTGGGTTTGTTGCAGTAGGAGGCGCAGAATTACTTTGGTCTGCCCCTAAATAGGCATAACAAAACTGATAGGATAATGAATCCCCATCTATATCTGAAGCCCGGAATGAATACTGAAAAAAACTGCCGGCGCAGACTACGGCTGTATCATTGATCAGAAATTGCGGGCTGCTGTTTCTGTAGGCATTTAAGGGTGCCGCTGTTCCGGGTATTTGTATGGTAAAGGTATTTCCTACAGTTCCACTGGCAACAACATTATTAATACCTGCAATCCGGCAACATCGCTGGTAGGCAATTATATAACCATCGGGGTCAGCCGCTAATTCAATTGACGGAAGATCATAAACAACAATATAGTAATAGCAACCTCTTTGATCTCCGGTAATACAAGGCTCGTCATACAATTTGTCTAAAGTGTATTGATTGGTGATTGGCACACTGACATTCTGTAAAAACTGATTGTTACCAGCATTGAATATGGTAAAATTGATGGGATTACTTAATTGCCCATCAGATGGGATGCAGAGCATATAAACTGTCAGGGTAATTCTATACCTGTTTGCAGATGGGTCAGTAATACCCGGTCCAAGATATTGATAAGAGAAAAATCCACCTTTAATATGTGCGGCCTGGGAAGGGGCTGATACGAGTATAAAAATTACTATGGAAAGTAAAAAGCGTCTCATTGGAGGATCGGTAATAAAATAATTTTCATATTTCCAGCAAAAACTTCTCCAAAATCCAGTTACTGGCATCTGCTTCTTCCAGCATGCCCATATGCCCGGATTTTTGAAGTATGTGAATGTACGATTTTTCAGGCAGTTGGCATTGCTCCAGGCCATCTGTAAGGGGTATGGCCATATCGTATTTTCCCATGATAAATAGTACCTGCACAGCAGCCTTTTGTAACATTTCGGTTCGGTCTGGCCGCTTCATCATAGCCTCATAATATGAAACGAGTGCCTCCCGGGAAAAGTTGTTTGAAGCGGCAACTTGTTCCGCAATTAATTCAGGCTGTTCATCTTTGGTTTGTTGTGAAAAAAGATTGGGTATGGCGGTTTTCAGAAATTCAAAAGCACCATGCTGCCGGATGAAATCAATTCCTTTGAGTCGAACAGCTTTTTTTTCTTCACTATCGGCATAGGCCGAAGAATGAAAAAGACCAAAAGCGGTAATATCTCCTGGATACTTGTCTGCTATGGCTAATGTTATATAGCCACCCATACTATGCCCGATGATCGGACAAGCCTCCAATTTTTCTTCACGGATGATCGCATGAATTACATCAGCCATACCTTCCATACTCATATCGTCAATCATTTCAGATTGCCCGCTACCGGGAAGATCGGGGATAATGAGCTTAAACTTATCTTTTAAAAATTCAACCTGGTTCTTCCATACATCACCGTCTTCGCCAAATCCATGAATGAACACTACAGGTTTGCCATTACCAGTAATACTGTAACTAGTTTTTTTATTTTGATATAGAAATTGTTTTTTCATTTTTTTACTGTTTGACCTGTCCATGAGGAAAACGATACAAATTTCACGCAGGAAGAATTATTTCTAGAGTCATGTGTGTTATTAGTGGCTATTTTATTCCTGCAAAGCAGGAAACTTTTTTTTAAAAAATCTCCGAAGAATTTTTAAAGTACAATACCATCCAAGCAGCAGGATGCTGAGAACCACCATACTCTTCGATAAAAGATCACCCTGCTTTACAAAAAATGTTTTTGAACCACTAGCTATCGGGTTCCCAGAAGAAATGGCCTGTTTGATAGTAGCGGCTGTATTATAGGGTTGCGGATTAATAACAGTTCCATACGGATCAATAAAACAACTGATGCCGGTATTGGCGCTACGGGCCACCCAGGTCCTTGTTTCTATAGCCCTCAATCTTGCATAATTCATGTGTTGTCTGTGACCCGGCGTATTCTTCCACCAGCCATCATTGGTGATGATACAGATCAGGTTGGCACCATTAAGGACATATTTACTCATGAATTCACCATAAATGCTTTCATAACAAATGGAGGGTGCAATTTTGAAACCCCCTTTGGCTTCCAGCACGGCCCTTTCTTTTTGTTTGGCATAACCTGCCGTTGTACCACCGAATTTTTCAAACCACTTGTCAATAAATTTTAAGAACCAGGGCAGGGTTTCCACACCCGGTACCAGCATGGATTTATGGTAAAAGGAATGGGCGCCGGAACTATCCAATAATGCCGATCCGTTATAGGATTCATAAAACTGACCGTTGAATTCTTCTGAATATTTTGTTTTGGCGCTGAACATCCTGAAACTTTCTATACCTGTAAACAGCGAGGCATTGGGATGGCGTTTCAAAAATGCCCACAAAGGATTCAGGAAAAAATTTTCTTTTAATGATTCTTCATCAATTCTGGAAGCAGTATATAAAGCGGTTTCGGGCCAGATTATTAAAACCGTGTTACTGTCTGTTTCCTGTTCACTGGTAGCGATCAGTTTTTGTAACTGAGCTTCAAAGGAGCCGGTGGCTTCCGATACTTTTTCATACGGATCAATATTGGGTTGAACCACCACCACATTGGATTGACTTTTGGGCAATTGCATACGGATCGTACTGAATAAAGAAAAGGTAATGGGTAAAAGGAGCAGAAGGATGCTTGCTACAAAATTTTTATACGATTTACCAGTAGTCCTGTTCCAATTATTTTTTAAATGCAGAAACAGCAGCATGTTGATCAGCAAAACCCACAAACTGCCACCGCTTGTTCCGGTGTATTCATACCACTGCACCCATTCCGGATGCGTGGCAAATACATTTCCCAGGGTAAGCCAGGGCCAGCTCAATCCCCAATCCTGCAGATGGATATATTCAAAACACATCCAGAAAGCAATAAGCGATATGTAACCCCATTTTTTTCCCAATCTTTTTTTAACGATCTTAAATCCCAACCAGGGTAAACACATCAGTAAACTATTAGCCAGAAACGCTGATAAAGCCCCCGGTACCGATGCATTCCAGATCCACCAGGTGGTGGCCACATTCCAGATGAGCATGCTGATGTAAGTAAGACCAAAGAATTTTTTCCGGCTCTCCACTTTGGATTCAAGCCATAATAACGGGACCCAGGCAATAAAAATGAGGAACGTAAGGGGAGATACAGGCCAGGCCGCCCAGAGTAATAATCCGGCACCAATGGCTATGTAAAGATTGGTGTAACGTTTCATTTTAGTTGATGGTTCTTAGTTCATGGTTCATTGAACCTCAAAATGAGCTCTGTAATTTTTTTTGAATATACATTGAAAGATTGAAGTTAACGGCTATGAACCATGAACTATGAACTTCTTTCATCTCCTGCTGTAATTCGGTGCTTCTTTTGTTATTTCAATATCATGTGCATGACTCTCTTTCATACCCGCATTGGTGATTTTTACAAAAACAGCTTTTTGTAATGCCGGGATCGAAGCTGCCCCGCAATATCCCATACCGGCCCGTAAACCACCCGTATACTGGTACACCACTTCTTTTAAAAAACCTTTATAGGCTACACGGCCCTCAATGCCTTCGGGTACAAATTTCTTTACATCATCTTCCACATCCTGGAAATAACGGTCGCTGCTGCCCGTTGACATAGCTCCCAGGGAACCCATGCCCCGGTATTCCTTGAATTTTCTGCCTTCATAAATAATGGTTTCGCCGGGACTTTCTTCCGTGCCGGCAAAAATGCTTCCCATCATGATGCAATTGGCACCAGCCGCCAATGCTTTCACCATATCACCGGTATAGCGGATGCCACCATCGGCGATCACCGGAATATTTTTTCCTTTTAATGCCGCAGCTGCTTCCATAATGGCTGTAAGTTGAGGTACTCCGGCACCGGCTACAATCCTGGTTGTACAAATCGAACCAGGCCCGATACCAACTTTTATAGCATCAGCGCCTGCATCCGCTAAAGCGATGGCACCGGCCGCTGTTCCCACATTACCGGCAATGACTTGTATATTTTTGAAATTCTTTTTCACATCTTTCAAAGCAGCGATCACTCCTTTACTGTGTCCATGTGCGCTGTCCAGTGCAATGATATCTGCCCCGACGGTTTGTAAGGCGGCAACCCGATCCAGTAAATCATTGGTGATACCAACACCGGCACCTACCCTTAATCTTCCGAATGCATCTTTCAAAGCATTCGGATGACTTTTTAATTTAAGAATATCGCTATAGGTAAATAATCCGGTCAGCTTTCCCTGCTTATTAATGATGGGTAGTTTCTCGACTTTTGTTTTTTTGAATAATTGTTCTGCTTTTTTTAAATCAGTTCCTTCAGGAGCCGTATAGAGATTTTCTTTAGTCATCACTTCACTCACTTTACGTTTGGGGTTGTCTTCAAAACGCAGGTCGCGGTTGGTGAGTATACCGACCAATTTCCCATTCTTATCGATAATGGGAATGCCCCCGATTTTATTTTCTTTCATTAATCGTAAAGCATCGCCAATAGTCGCATCGGCGAGTAATGTGATCGGGTCTATGATCAGACCGCTCTCACTTCTTTTTACTTTACGTACCTGTTCGGCCTGTTTTTCAATGGACATATTTTTATGCAGTATGCCCAGACCACCTTCCCGGGCCAGGGCTGTAGCCAAAGCCGCTTCGGTAACGGTATCCATCGCTGCTGACAGCAGCGGTACATTCAGGGTAATGTCATTGGTGAGTTTACTTTTGATATCTACGTCACGGGGTAATACCTGGCTGTAGCCGGGCATCAGCAATACATCATCAAAGGTTAAACCTTCACCAAAAAATTTAGAGAATTTGTCTTTAGCGGGGGAAGAATTTCTTGTTGCCATGTGCAAAGATAGGGTGGCGGCAAAATATGTACAAATTGAAATTTTAGGGTTATTAATAATGGTCGTATTATCCTACCCACCCCTTTATTTATTCACTTATTAATAGTTGCCTTGCCCCTCCAAGGAGGGGATGAGAAATAACAAAATTCTACAAGAACAAAGTCAGGCAATAAATAATTTGAAATGCACTCTTTATTACCTGATCAGCGTAACGGTTCCTTTTCTGAAAACGGGTTGTTTGGTATCCCGGTGGATATAACTGAGCATCCAGACAAATACACCCGTTGTCTGGACTGCCCCGTTGATGCGGCCATCCCATTTTTTCCGCCAGTCGGTGGTTGCAAAAACTAATTGTCCCCAGCGATTATAAACTTTGAATTCATAATTATCTGCTTTTAAGGCGTTGTGCGGCCAGAAATAATCATTCAATCCGTCATTATTTGGAGTGAAAGCAGTGGGTACATCTATGAAACAATGATCCAGGACAGTCAGCGTTTTTCTGGTACTGTCGCTACAGCCCAGGGTAAAGTTGAAGGCAACCAGTTTGACCGTGTAATAAGCTTCCTTATTATTGTTTGGGAATAAAAATGGCAGGGGATCTTTTAAATTGCTGGAGGCGATAATATCAAAGTTCCAGCGCCAGGCATCTATCTGCCCGGTGCTTATATTATTCACCTGCAGTTGGTCTTCCGGGCAAATTACATCGGGCATGGTAAAAGCTGCTTTCACCTCATTGTCCAAAACAATAGTGTTGGTGGCCGTATCACTGCACACGCCGTTACTTACAATCAGTTGTATATCGTTGGTACTGGTGGCCGGAAAAATAATGGTATGTGTTCGCGTTGTTACAGGTGTACCCGTATTAAATATCCAGTTCCAGTAATTGACATCATGTGCCCCGTCATGCGAAAATGACAACGTATCTCTCTGGCAACCAAATTTTGTTGTATATGTAAAAAGAGCTGATACGGTATCGGCTGTTATGAATGGAAGAGATTGTGGTAATATGGGCTGTCCGCATACATCAAAAATTGGACTGCCATCAATACCGGGTTGAATAGAAACAGTATATAATCCTTTTGTGTAAATGGTTGAACCTAATTTTAAGACGATATATTTAGACTCATCATTTATACAGTTACCGGATGCGCTGATGATCGTAACAGGTGTCGGGCCGCTAATAGAAAAATCACTCCCGGTTGGTGAAATGCTGGAACACTTGATTTTTTTTGGGTAATAAATTAATATGGAATCAGGTGTGCAGGGAGCTTTACCAATACTGTCTGCAAGGATCGGTTGCGGAATAAAATAATCGAAAGAAATGGATTGTCCCGGAGCTATATTATTTCCGCAGACATCCAATAACGTGTTACCATCACTGCCGGTATTGATAACAAGTTGATGCGTACCGCTGGTTAAGGGTGCCGTAAGTGTTATAACAACTTCATCAAAGACGAAACCAGCGGAACAGATTGTCGTGGTGGCGCCGGTAGCGGTGGTTCCGGAAGGCGATATACTGAACTCACTGCCATTGGCAGAAAGGCTGTTGCACCGGATATCTTTATTCAGCTTCAAATTAAGAACCTGCCCGTTGCAATCCGGGGTTACACTTATCATGGCCGGTATCTTGGGATCGGTAATAACTGCCGTGCCACCACCAAAGGATAACGAATAACCACTTTGTGTATCTGTAAAATGACTGACCATCAGCAGGTATTCATGACCTGCAATCAACATAGGCATTTGAGCAAATGTCGGTTCATTATTTGTCGGAACAGAAGCACAATTAATATAGTTGACTCCGGACGCAGATGCACCGGTGGGTCCATAAGTTCCTGACCAGTTCCCCGTTACAACAAGGGAATTGTTGGTGAAAATAGCATTGGGATTTTGTCCGGTGATATCGTATAGCTGCCAGTCATAATCTTCAAAGTCCGCACTGGGTGTTATCCGGAATCCCAACGTGCCTGATACATAGCAGGTGAATTTATAAAAAAAAGGATTTTTGTTTTGATAAGCTGCACCCCCTGTCCCGTTGGAGCAGCCGGGAACAAATAAATCATTCGTACTGCAAGCCGGGACGGTTGTTTGAATAAACGTGGTAGTTCCGCAAACCGGAAAAGCTGTACTGGGTGTTTGTCCGGGTGTGGTACAGGTCTGTGACAATGCCGCCCCGTTAAACAATGACAGGTAAAATAATACTCCGAAAATTTTTGATGTAAAAAACATTTTCATCGGGAAAAACAGCAATAAATTGCTTTAATTAATATGGACAACAAAAACAATGTTTTTGCTGTCTGGTATGATCAGGCAAGCCGGTATAATTTACCCGGTAAAGATAACATCACATTTTGTAATTCTAAGTTAAGGATAGCGGCTGCCACCGTACTGCTGCTTAACCCGCTTTTTATATTGATCTCATCAATATGTACCGCTTCTTTTTCATTTAAAATATTTACGATAACTTTTTCATCAACCGTTAATTCAATAAACAACTCTTTCTGTCTCTGCATCCCTTGTTTACGACTTTTTTTATCTTCCCAACCCATCACATCAATTATTTCCTGTGCATCTGTCAGCAGCATGGCTTTATTGTTTTTAATAAGATAATTGCAGCCGGTACTTTTGGTGTCCGTTATTTTCCCGGGAACAGCAAATACATCTTTGTTATATCCATTCGCCAGTTCTGCGGTGATCATACTGCCTCCTTTAATACCTGTTTCTATTACGATGGTGGCATCACTCATTCCCGCAACAATCCGGTTGCGGCTGGGAAAATTATGTTTGTCCGGACTTGTCTTGCTCCGGAATTCTGTTAATAAGCCACCATTATTTTTTATCATCTCTTTGGCTAAGCCGGCATGTGCTGCAGGATAGATCTGATCTAAGCCATGAGCCAGTACGCCGATAGTAGGAAGTTCATTTTTAAGAGATGCTTTGTGTGCAATGGCATCCACACCAAAAGCCAGACCGCTGACCACCGTTATATTTTGTGCAGCAAGATCCTTTACTAATTTTTCGGTCACCTGTTTGGCATACTCGGTATGACTTCTTGTGCCGATGATGGCGATCGTTTTAGAAACGTTCAGATCAGCCGCGCCTTTATAATAAAGCAGCGTGGGAGAGTCATAGCAATTCAGCAGTCGTTTTGGATAGGCCGGGTTGGTAAGAAAAAGTGGGTTGATCTTATATTTCTCAATAAATTTTATTTCTTCCTCTGCCAGGGAAAAATCCCTGAATCCGGCGATTGCTGCTGCCCGTATGGGGCCAATACCTTCTATTTTTTCCAGGTAGGATTTTTTTGCATGAAAGATTTCTTCTGCATTGCAATGCTGCAAAAGGATTTTGGCCTGTACCGGCCCGATATTGGGGATAAGGGTTAAAGCAAGCTGATAAAGCAGTTCTGATTCCATGTCGTAATCGAAGCGTATACCCAAATATACTTTGAAAGGTTTATTCAGAATTACTGGCTGGTCACTTTCATTTCAGTCCGGCGGTTTAAGGCTCTGCCCTCTTCCGTTTTATTATCAGCCAATGGGTTTGTTTCACCATAACCTTTTGAAGTGAGTCTTTGTGCGACAATGTTTTTGCCTATGAGATAATTGACCACGGCTTTTGCCCGGTTGTTACTTAGTAATAGATTATCCATGGGTTTACCTACATTATCGGTATAGCCGGTGATCTCAATTTTCAACCCGGGGTTCTCCATCAGCAATAATACCAGTTTATCCAGCTCCACCTGTGATTCGGATTTAAGCTCGACCTTGTTGATATCAAAAAAAATATTTTTTAAAATAATACGTGCATTGACTTCGATCGGTTGCAGCGCAATATTTTTTTCATAAGTGGAGTCCGGGGAACGGCCCTGCATTAAAAAATTGCCGGAATAGAAAAGATAACCTTTCCGGTTAACCGTAAATGCATAATCTTTCCCGACAGGCAGGGTAATAAAATATTCCCCTTTTTCATCGGTCTGTACTTTGGAAATAATTTGACCGGTTCCCAGATCGGTCAATTCAACAGAAGAAGACAATCCGTTCCCGGTTTTTTTGTCGGTAACTATTCCTTTTACCCAGAGGGTTTTATCGGGACGGATATCGGAGCGTAATTCAAAGTTGTAAATATCAAGCCCCCCTTTGGAATCGCTCCGGTCGCTGGCATAGAAAGCAGTTTTTCCATCCGCTGCGATAAATAAAGTTCCTTCATCACCAATGGTATTGATCGGATAACCCAGATTCATGGGTTTGCTCCAGGTGTCCTTCACATTTTTGCGTGAAAAAAACAAATCATTGTCTCCGTATCCGGGCCATCCGTTTGAGGTAAAATACATGGTCTGATTATCGGCATGTATAAAGGGACATTGATCATCTCCAGTGGTATTTATGCCTGCCCCTAAATTTTCCGGTTCACTCCATCGGCCATTGGTTTGCATATGACAAACATAAATATCGCTGCCACCCAAACCACCCAAACGACGGCTGGCAAAATACAGATCTCTTTTATCCGGTGAAAGACAGGGTTGAGAATCCCATTGATCCGAGTTGACCCGGCCGCCGGAATTTGTTGCCGTACTCCAACCTTGTGGGGTCAAATAAGAAGAATAAAGATCATAATTTCCGAAGCCATCCACCCGGTTGTTGGCAGTAAATACCATCCATTGTCCATCCCTGGAAATAGTTTGTGCAGCTTCACTTTGCGGTGTATTTACGTTTCCTTCCATGGGCCGGGCAATATCCCAGGTGTCTGCATTCAGCCGGCTGTAATAAAAATCTTCATTCAGATTATTTACTCTCCTGGTAAATACTAATTCTTTTCCATCTATGGATAATGAGGGGAAATATTCCGATTCAGGGCTATTGATTCCCGGGCCCATATTCCGGGGAGCAAATACATAATTCTTATCTGGATTATTTTTTTCATAGGCAACGGCAAACTCATACGATCGTTTTCTTTTTTGGACCATTTCAAAACTCGATGGATTTTTCGGAGGCTTTTTTGTCAATAATTCATTGATAGCGATCAGGGCCTTTTCAAATGCTCCCAAACCCGCCAGGTGAACGGAATAGGGAAGTTTATAATCCAAGGTATACGCGGTATCTAATGCAAATGCCTTTTCATAAAACTGTGTACTGCTGTTGTAATTTTTTATTTTTCCATAAATACTGGCCAGGGCCAGGTAAGCCTCCACGTATTTTTTGTCGGCTTCAATGGCCTGCAATAAAAGCCCGGCCGCGCTGGTATAATTATCATCCAGGGCTCTTTCCTGTGCCTGGGTATATAAAGCGATTGCTTTCTTACTGATTTTTCCGGGATCGTATTGGGAAAAAGAAGATTGAATCAGTAAATAAGAAGAAAGTAAAAAGAATATTTTTTTCATTGGTAAAAGAAGGCATTTCTATAACGAAACTACCTGAATTTTATTAGCCATCTTGATTTTAGCTGCAAACGTTAACTAATATTGATAATTTTTTATTTCCGCCAATTGCAACATACAGAAAGGCAGGATTAAGGGGAAAGAAGAAAATATTAAACAGAAGGTTGCTTAGGGTACCTGGATGTACTTGTGTATCTGCAAGCTCAACACCCATTTTGGATTGGCCTTGATGTATTCAATGATCAACGGAGTAACCAGTGCCGCTTTATCCCATTCAGGTTGTAAATACAATTTACATTCCGGGGAAACGAGCGTTGCATACTTTTCTGCCCAGTCAAAATCGGAGACATTAAAAATGACCACTTTCAGTTCATCAGCCACCGGCAAAAGTTCTGGCAAAGGCGCTTTGAATTTTTTAGGGGACAAACAAATCCAGTCCCATTTGCCACTCAACGGATAAGCCCCGGAAGTTTCGATATGTGTTTTCAACCCGGCCTGATGCAATTCATAAGTGAGTTCCTCAAGGTTATGCATCAAAGGTTCACCACCCGTTATTACAACCAGCTCAGCCGGTGTTTTCCTTATGACATCTATCAAACTACGAACTGGGAGCTTCGTATGTTTCTCGGCATCCCAACTATCTTTTACGTCACACCACACACAACCTACGTCACACCCACCCAGGCGGATAAAGTAAGCCGCTTTGCCCTGGTGAAAACCTTCACCCTGCAGGGTATAAAAATGTTCCATTACCGGCAGGTGTATGGTTTCTTTCAACAAAGCATTCATAACAATCAATTCTTTTGTAAACAGGATTTGTAGGTGTTTTTCAACAAAGCTGCAATGGTCATCGGCCCAACGCCGCCGGGAACAGGGGTTATCCACGAGCATTTGGGGGCAACGGTATCAAAAGCTACATCACCTTTTAATTTGTACCCGCTTTTTTTGGTAGGATCTACATCTCTGGTTATGCCTACATCGACAATAACGGTTCCTTCCTTTACCATATCGGCGGTAACAAATTCCGGTTTGCCTATTGCCGCAACTATAATGTCAGCCTGCAGGCAAAAATCCTTGATATTTTTAGTTTGTGAATGACAGGTGGTAACAGTACAATTACCCGGGTTGGTATTGCTGCCTAATAAAATACTGAGTGGTCTTCCAACAATATTGCTGCGACCGATGACTACCGCATGCTTACCTTTTGTATCAATTTTATAATGTTCCAGTAATAACATGATACCATGGGGTGTGGCCGGAATAAAAGTCGGAAGGCCCTGCACCATTTTCCCGACATTGACCGGGTGAAAACCATCCACATCTTTATCCGGATCAATGGAATTAATAATTTCCTCATCCGAAATGTGTTTGGGTAATGGCAGTTGAACCAATATTCCGTCGACATCCGGATCGGTATTCAATTCCTGGATTTTATCCAGTAATTTACCTGTATGTACATCCTGTTCAAACCGGATCAGGGTGGAAATAAATCCTACTTCTTCACACGCTTTTACTTTTGCGGCGACATAAGTTTCGCTGGCTCCGTTGGTACCAACCAGGATAGCTGCCAGGTGCGGAATTTTTTTTCCTTCAGCAGCGAGTTGGGCTACTTCAATTTTCAATTCACTTTTAATAACATGAGCCGCTTGTTTACCATCTAAAATTTGCATGGCGCAAAGGTAAAGCATGTGGAATGGTCTTCATCTGTCAAGTTGTATTTTATTTTAAAATAAAAAGTTATGGGGCTAACTGGAATTCCAGGGTATAATTGACTGTCATTATTTTGTTCTGAAAAAATAGTCATGTGCCGGGTCGGTTATTGGCGCGTATATAATAACTCTGAAATGACTTCGGGAAAAAACAGGTTTTCCTGATGAAAAACACAGGGAAAAGCATACGCTGAGATATAGCTTTGATGAGCTGTCAGCATTGAGCAGATGAATAAATTGTTCACGTTTTACTGGCCGTTAACCCGGGTCATACAGGTCATTGTAAAAGTGAAAGATCAGTGATTGCAACTTGGAAAACTAAACACCTTGCTGAACCAGCCTATGGTTAGAAACAGTGCTCAATGCATCAGTTAATATTGTTCAACTTTTATATAAAGTCCGTATAGTGATCAATAAATTTATAGTCTTAGTTGCTATTTTGTTAGAAGGTAATATTTTATTACCGGCACAAACCCTGCGGCCATCATTAGCGGATTCCTATACGGGCTCCGGGGCCTATAGTTTGCACCATGCAGATGTCTTTTCCTTTACCTCCAATCCGGCATCCCTGTCACAATTAAAAAATATCTCGTTTGCTGTTTATGGGGAAAGAAGGTTTTTACTGAAAGAATTAAATACCTATACGGCGGTTGTCGGAATACCTGCCCATTCAGGAAATTTTGGAATAGAAGCCCGGTATTCGGGATATAGTGATTATAATGAAACGCAATTTGGAATAGCCTATGGAAGAACTCTGGGAACTAAAGTGGATATAGGCGTACAGTTTAATTACCATGGAATACGTATCAAAGATTATGGTAACGCATCGGCTATTAGTTTTGAGACCGGGGCGGTGTTGCATCTTACAGATAAATTACATACTGGTTTTCATATAAATAATCCGGTAGGCGGAAAATTTGGGAAAGGGCAGCAGGAAAAATTAGCATCGGTTTATACAATTGGTTTGGGATATGAAGCTTCCGGAAAATTTTTTTTCAGTGCAGAAATAGAAAAAGAAGAGGATAGTCCGGTAACTGTAAATGCCGGGTTTCAATACAAATTCATACCGCAATTGTGGGTAAGGGCTGGCATGTCATCGGCCACTACATCTGCCTGGATAGGAGCAGGGCTTATCTTAAAATCATTCCGGGTTGATCTTACCACCCGGTATCATCCGGTGTTAGGTATTACACCGGGCTTATTATTTCTTTTCAATTTACCTACCCCCGCTCCTAAAAAACAGTTTTAGTCAAATTTTTTTATAAGAAAAGAATTCACGCGTGAAAAATTCAGGATTCATTTTTATTTTTTTGGTTTGGATATTTTTCTTACATCCATATCGCGTTTGGGGACAGGAAATTCCGGTTAGTACCGAACAGCAATTAGAGAACCAGACTGATGGGGACCAGATTGAAACAGAAGATGATTCTTACCTGCTGGAGTTGGTACAGTTCAAAAAAGATCCGATAAATCTTAATACCGCCGATGCCGAAGAATTAAAATTATTGAGAATTGTAACCGATTTGCAGATTGCGAACCTTATTTCATACCGAAAACTCTTCGGGAAACTGATAAATATTTATGAATTGCAGGGCGTGTCGGCCTGGGATATGAATACGATCCAAAAAATACTACCGTATGTAACCACAGCCACCCCTGTTACTCTGAATGAAGAAGCCGGAAAACGATTCAGGCAGGGCGATCACAGCCTGCTGCTCCGGTTTTCACAGGTTTTGGAAAAATCTGCTGGTTTTAATAAGTCAACGCCTGGAACAAAATTCCTGGGTAGCCCTCAGAAGATTTTATTTCGTTACCGGTATACGTATAAGAATTTATTACAATTTGGATTGGTGGGTGATAAGGATGCCGGTGAACAATTCCTGAAGGGTAAACAGCAAACCGGATTTGATTTTTACTCTTTTCATTTTTTTGCAAGAAAAATCGGTTCCATACAATCCCTGGCATTGGGAGATTTTTCAGTAAATATGGGTCAGGGATTAATTCAATGGCAGGGGCTTGCATTTAAAAAAAGTGCAGAAGTAATGGGGGTAAAACGGCAGTCCGCTGTTTTGCGTCCATACAATTCTGCCGGCGAGTTCTATTTTCACCGGGGCGTTGGCGTTACTATGAAAAAAGGACGCCTGGAATCAACTGCATTTGTTTCTATTCGGAAACTGGGCGGAAATTTTGTCGCGGATTCCGTCAACAACGAAAATTATATTTCTTCTTTTTTCACATCCGGTTATCACCGCACTCCGGGGGAAAATGCGGATCGGAATAATCTTACACAAACAACTTTGGGTGGAAATATTATTTACCGGAAGAATAAGTGGCAGGTGGGGGTAAATGGTATTTATTATAAATTCTCATGGCCCATACAAAAAAGAGACGAACCCTATAATTTATATGCCATCAGCGGGATACAGTGGTATAATTTCAGTGTTGATTATAGTTACACGTATAAGAATCTACATTTTTTCGGCGAAGCAGCTTTGGATAAAAATTTCAACAAAGCATTTATAAATGGAATATTATTGAGTGTAGATCCCCGGGTTGATATTTCTTTTGTTCAGCGAACCCTTTCAAAGTCCTATCAGTCCATTAATGGAAATGCATTCACTGAAAATTCCTATCCCACAAATGAGACCGGTTTTTATACCGGTATGGTTATCCGGCCCGTCAAAGATTGGCGGATTGAAGTATATGGTGATGTTTTTAAGTTTCCCGGGTTGAAATACCTGGTGGATGCACCCAGCCATGGGATAGATTTTTTGGTCCAGTTGACATACGCACCCAATAAGCAGGTAGTTGTGTATTCAAGATTCAGGAATGAAACAAAGCAAATAAATCAATCGGGCAACCTGCCTGCCGGACAGACTGGTAGCACGGTTACTAATTTCCTGGTATCCATACCCCGGCAAAGCTGGCGGACCCAGGTTAATTATACATTAAACCCGTCCCTTACATTTCGAAACAGGGTGGAGCTGCTTTGGTATGATCATAAAGCCCGTCCGGATGACCCGTTTGGAAGAGGACTGAATAAGGAAAATGGGTTTCTGACTTTTTTCGATTTTATCTATAAACCGTTGCTTTCCCCTCATTCCGGGATACTCCGTTTGCAATATTTTGAAACCGGGGGCTATAATTCCCGGATCTACGCCTATGAAAACGATGTTATGTACAGTTATTCCATACCCTCATTTGCTTACCAGGGGTTACGTTACTACCTGACCCTAAACTATGATGTCAGTAAAAGAATTTCTATTTGGTTTCGATGGTCACAAACAGTCTTTCGAAACCAAAAAACGGTTGGCTCGGGACCTGATGAAATAAAGGGCAATTTCCGAACAGATTTGAAGCTGCAGGCCCATGTAATTCTTTAACCAGGATACTGTTTCAGAAATACTTTTTTATTTTTTTAGCCACTTTAACAAATTGTTAAAAAAAACTTTAACTTGCGGCAGCATTTCTAAAGGCATTTGTGTCTTTATGAGAATCCCTACCCCCTTTAAATTGACGGTTATACTTGATAATCAATGCTTTTTTAATTTAAAAATTAACGTTAACATGAGAAAAATCGCATCACTGTGTACGATGTTAATGCTGTTTGCAGCATTTGCATTTGGTCAGAACCGGACGATTTCCGGTACTGTGACCGACGAAAAGGGCGACGCTTTGCCCGGCGCATCTGTAAGAATTAAAGGAACCCGTACAGGGGTAGCTGCCGACAACAACGGCCAGTTTCGTATTCTGGCTAAGACTGGTGACGTTTTAGTAGTATCAGGCGCAGGCCTTGAACCTACTGAGACAACTGTTGGAGCTGGAAATACCATAACAATTTCAGTTAAGAGAACGGTTCTTACAGGTACAGAAGTAGTTGTAACAGCCTTGGGGGTAACCCGTCAGCCAAAAGAGCTGGGGTATTCTGTTTCCAAGGTTAAAGCTGCTGAACTTACCCAGGCAAAATCAGTTAACCTGCAAAATGGTTTAACTGGTAAAGTTTCGGGTTTGAATGTACAAACAGTAAATAACGGCGTTTTTGGTGATACCAGGATAACCCTTAGAGGTATCCGTTCACTGACGGGTAACAACCAGCCCATGCTTATTATGGATGGTGTTCCTATTGCTTTAAATTATCTGAGCTCAATCAACCCTAACGACATTACCGATGTAACCATCCTGAAATCTGCATCAGCAACAGCTGTGTACGGTCCTGATGGTGCCAACGGTGCCCTGGTAATTACTACCAAAAAAGGTAGCAGAACCAAACCAAGTGTTAGCGTATCTCATACCGTACAGGTAGAAAGAGTATCTTATATGCCTGAACTGCAAAATCGTTTTGGATCAGGTTCTTCTGAAGACCAATATGGTTATGGTGTGTATGACCCTATAGAGAACCAGTGCTATGGTGATGCATTTGATGGTTCTATGCGCCAGATCGGCCGTGATGGTCCCAACGGTGAGCAATACATTACTCCTTATACTGCTTTACCCAAAGAAAAATTGAAATTCTGGAATACGGGTATTACTAACCAGACCGATCTTTCATTTTCTACAGGTGATTTTTACCTGAGTGCCCAGAATGTAGTTATACAAGGTATCATGCCAAAAGACATTAACCGCAGGGTTTCTGTTCACATGGCTGCTAATAAGGAATACAATAAGTTTAAAGCAGCTTATAGCATTAACTATACCAAGGGTAACTATGATGTAACTGCCGGTTCTACTTTTGGAAACGGCCGTGACTTCACAGTTTACTGGAACCTGATCAATACGCCTCAGAATATCCCTGTCACCCGTTTCAAAGACTGGAAGCATGATTATTTTTCCAGCCCTGATGGATATTTTAACGACTATTATTCCAACCCTTACTTCATGATCGACAACTTCAGACAAGTTGGAAGAACAGAAGATATTTTTGGAAACGTAGAATTGAACTTTAAAGCCAACAACTGGCTGAACTTTACGTATCGTTTGGGTGCTACCATTTCAAGCAATACTTCAAAAGCAACTGGTGGCGCATTACAATATGGTGCTTTTGCCAAAGATCATGGTAAAGCCATTGCCCAGTCCGGTGATTTACCTGCACAGGTAATTGACGGTTCAGCAACTTCAAGCCGCCTCAACTCAGAACTTTTTGCTACGGCAAGAAAAACCTTTGGTGATTTTAAATTAGATCTCTTACTGGGTCAGTCTTTCAGGGAAGATAATTCCAAGAGCATTAATTCAGGTAGCAATAACCTGGCTTTCCCAGAGTTATTCAATATCATCGGCCGGAAAGGTGAATTAACCACTGCAAATGAAGGAATATCCAAATCAAGATTAGCGCGGTTTTTTGGAAAAATGGGAATCAACTATAACGGATGGGCTTTTGCAGAAGTTACCGGAAGTTACGATATCGACAGCCGTTTGTACGATCCTTTTGGAGGCATAGATGCTTTCAAGAATACTAACTTCTTCTATCCGGGAGCCAGCCTTTCTTTCTTGTTGAGTGAAGCAATTCCCGCCATTAAGAGCAGCAAGGTTATCTCTTACCTTAAAATTCGCGGAGCTTATTCTAAAACAGGTAACGTAAACCTGGGTGCTTATGGTTTGGAAAACAGGTATGGACTTGGCGGTGGTTTCCCTTATGGATCACTGGTGGGCTATACTTCCAACAACCTTTTGCGTTTGCCATCTTATCAGCCTGAGTTTGTTCGTAACAGAGAAGTAGGTCTGGAATTAGGTTTATTAAAGAACAGAATTAATATTGAAGGTACTTTTTACGCACAACGTAACTCTAACCAGATTGTGGACGTTGCTTATTCAGGAGCTACTGGTTTTACCAATGCAAGGCTGAATGCGGCTACTTTTAATAACGATGGTTTTGAAATTGACCTTAAATTAACGCCTCTGGTTAAAATAGGTAAAGTGAACATTGATGTAAAAGTCAACTATACACAACAAAAGAATGAGGTTATAAAAATTATCGAGGGTGTTGACCAGCTGGGTATCGGAAACGGTAACTATGTAATTGTTGGTTCACCTGCTTATACTTTCCAATTGACTGACTATGCAAGAGACGACCAGGGACGCGTTATTGTAAACGAAAGAACAGGTCTTCCAACCGTTGATCCTACTATCAAGCCTTTCGGACAAACCGCACCCAAGCATTTAGTGGGTTTGAACCTGAATGTAACCTGGAAAGATCTTTCCTTTAGTGCCGTGGCAGATTATCGTGGTGGTGCCCAGATCTATACCGGTAATCTCGGTACTGGTATGGACTTCTCCGGTGTATCAAAAAGAAGTGGTCAGAATGGCCGTCAGCCGTTTATTTTCCCGAACTCTTCTTATGATTCAGATCCTGATCCAAACGTTACAAAATATGTGGATAATACCAACATATATGCAACGGGTGGTTATAATTTCTGGTCACAGGGAGCTACTAACACAAATGCCAATACCAATTACCTGGTAAGTGGTGATTTCTGGAAAATACGGGAGATCAGCCTTAGTTATAACGTGCCTGCAAAATGGCTTGGGTTTACCAAAAATGCAATCAAGGGTGTGAGCTTTACATTGAGCGGAAGAAACCTCTTTATGTTCCTTCCTAAAACAAATGAATGGACAGACCCTGAATTTTCAAACACAACAGGAAATGCCCAGGGTGTAAGTGGGCTGGACAATACACCACCAACCAGAATTTTTGGTGCCAGCATAAACATTCAGCTATAACCTAATAAATAATTAAGACATGAAACTGAAAAAAATATTATACGGCTTTTCCCTGGCAGCGATGATTATAGCTGCGGGAAGCAGTTGTAATAAAGCTAAATTCAACATCAACAGGAACCCTAACGACCCTACGGATAGTTCGGTAACTTATGATGTTGTACTTCCTGCAGCATTACATGCATCAGGAACCATTGTTGCAAGACAATGGGGAACTATACAAAACTGGATGGGCTTTTGGGCCAGGTCCGGTACGTATGCACCCAATGTAACTGAAGAGACCTATGCCATTACTACTGGTTTTGGAAATGGTATCTGGAACAACTGTTACGATAATAATTACGATTATAATATCGTACAAGCAAAAGCCAATGCTGCCGGCGCTACTTTTTATGAAGGCATCGCACGTATCATGAAGGCACACAATTACCAGATACTGGTAGATGTGTACGGAAACGTTCCTTACACACAGGCTTTGAAAGGAAGTAGTAATCCTACACCTGCCTATGATAACCAACTGGATATTTACAAAGCCCTTTTCCGTGAAATTGACGCGGGAATTGATCTTATTAAAAATTCAACAGTTACTACAACCAACTCCAATAAAGGTATCTGGACCAATGATATCATGTTCGGCGATCCCGTAAATGGTGTAATTGGCAATGTGGCTGCAATGAAAACCAAATGGGCAAAATTTGGTAATACTTTGAAGCTTCGTATGCTTATTCATTGTTATGCTGTGGCCGGTATCAATAAGACCACTGAAATGAATATCATCAATGCAGAAGGAAGTGGCTTCCTCGGTGCAGGTGAAAATGCCCAGGTGCAACCCGGGTATAAATCTGACAAGCCCAATCCGTTTTACAATTTATATAAAGCAAATACGGATGGATCTCAATCTGCCAATAACGTCTATTACAGGGCCAATAAGTGGGGAATCGATGTTTATAAAGGCGACGGAGACCCACGTGTAGGCACCGGTGCATATTCAGGTGGTTCTGGCAGAATGTACGAAGCGGGAACGGGTGGTATGATTGGTGTTCCTTATGGGTTACCTCCTGTAACTGCCAATGCATCTCCTGTTTTAGCTGGTATCGGACCTGGTGTTTACAGGACTTCAAGTTCACCGCAGTGTATAATTTCTTCTGCAGAAAGCTTCTTTCTTCAATCCGAAGCCAGGTTCAGAGGCTGGATAACTTCCGGGCCAAGTGCACAATCATTAATGGAAACGGGTACACAGGAAAGCTTTGCCTTCATGGGTGTTACCAATCCTGCGGCTGCCCTGACTGCCTATTTAGGTTACAATGGCGGTTTCCCGGATGTAGATTACACAGCCCCTGCGATTGCTCCTAATTATCCTGCCGGTGGACTTGTAACTATTCTTTCACAGAAATGGTTTGCACTGAATGGAGTCAATTCACTTGAAGTCTGGACAGACTACAGAAGGGTGCCTTTTAAAGAAGTTGCTCCTGCACTTGCCAGTGCTTCAGCAACCCATTTTTCATGGGGATTAGCTGGTGGTTTTTCTGCAGGTCCACTTATTTCGGTGGCTCCACAGAATACATCGACTCAGATCCCTGTTAGATACCTTTATCCGCAAACAGAGTATAACTATAACCCGACAAACGTAGGTCTGCAGGGAGTTATCGATCCGTTTAGCAGCCGTATTTTCTGGGATATTAATTAAAAACTTGTAACACCTCAAAAAACAGAAATATGAAAAGAATATTGATAACAACAACCCTGTTTGCAGCGCTGGCAGTACTGTTTACCAGTTGCTTAAAAGACAAGGGTTTTGATAATGGCACTTATGGTATCAATGATCCGGATACGCAACCTCCGGGCGTTGGTTTTCCTTTGTCAGCCAAATCGCAGTTTTTGAATACGATTGGTATAAATGTGTCTTCTACAGCACAGGCAGTTAATGGGGTTGTGTATGTGAAACTGAATACCGGTAATGCGGCTTCTTCAGATGTTCATGTTACCCTGTCAATCAATGATGCGCTCCGGACAGCCTATAATGCTGTCAACAGCCCGACCATTGATCAGATGCCGGCTGCACCCTGTACAGTATGGCACTGACCGTGACCATACCTGCAGGCCAGATAAATGCAGAGATACCGATCAATGTATCTAATACCACTTCACTGGATCCCAATAAGACCTATGGTATCGGTATTACAATTACAGCGGTTGACGGAGGCTATACCATTGCCAACAACCTGAAGAACCTGATCGTTAATTTCAGTATCAAGAACAAATACCATGGTGTTTATGATGCTACAGGATATGTGTATCACCCTGCTGTACCCCGTGCAGTAAGCGAGGTTAAGAATGTGCTGACTTCGGGTGCCAATAGTGTGGACGTTTATCTTGGCGACCTGGGTACTTCAGGCTATATAGGAAGATTTACAGTTGATCCTGTTACCAACAATCTTACCATTGTTGCCGCCCCGGGTGCATCGGGTGGTCCTTATACGCAGTTTAATGCAGGTTTGCCAGCTACCTTACCGGGTTATACACCACAATGGGGTGGTTCAGGACTTTGCAATAACACGTATAATCCTGCGAATAAGACGTTCTATGTACGTTATGGATATGTAGGCGGAACAGGCTGGAGGGTAACGGAAGAACATATTACGAAGCAATAATTATTTTTTAAGTTATACCGGAAAGGGACTGTTTCTTAACAGTCCCTTTTTATTTCCATCCGGGAAGGCATCAAGGTTTTTAGTATTTCCACACACAGTATGAGATTTTTGCCTTTAAGGCAACCATTTCTGTAACCTGTACGTTAATTGATACTGTAATTGCCGGTTTTCTACACCTCAAAAAAACAGAAATATGAAAAGAATATTGATAACAACAACCCTGTTTGCAGCGCTGGCAGTACTGTTTACCAGTTGCTTAAAAGACAAGGGTTTTGATAATGGCACTTATGGTATCAATGATCCGGATACCCAACCTCCGGGCGTTGGTTTTCCTTTGTCAGCCAAATCGCAGTTTTTGAATACGATTGGTATAAATGTGTCTGCTACAGCACAGGCAGTTAATGGGGTTGTGTATGTGAAACTGAATACCGGTAATGCGGCTTCTTCAGATGTTCATGTTACCCTGTCTATCAATGATGCGCTACGGACAGCCTATAATGCTGTCAACAGCCCGACCATTGATCTGATGCCGGCAGCATTGTACAGTATGGCACTTACTGTGACCATACCTGCAGGCCAGATAAATGCAGAGATACCGATCAATGTATTTAATACCACTACACTGGATCCCAATAAGACCTATGGTATCGGTATTACTATTACAGCGGTTGACGGAGGCTATACCATTGCCAACAACCTGAAGAACCTGATCGTTAATTTCAGCATCAAGAACAAATACCATGGTGTTTATGATGCTACAGGATATGTGTATCACCCTTCTGTTCCCCGTGCATTAAGTGAGGTTAAGAATGTGCTGACTTCGGGTGCCAATAGTGTAGACGTTTACCTTGGCGACCTGGGTACTTCAGGCTATATAGGAAGATTTACAGTTGATCCTGTTACCAACAATCTTACCATTGTCGCAGCTCCGGGTGCATCGGGTGGTCCTTATACACAGTTTAATGCTGGTCTGCCCGCTACTTTACCGGGTTATACACCACAATGGGGTGGTTCAGGACTTTGCAATAACACGTATAATCCTGCGAACAAGACGTTCTATGTACGTTATGGATATGTAGGCGGAACAGGCTGGAGAGTAACGGAAGAACATATTACGAAGCAATAATTATTTTTTTAAGTTATACCGGAAAGGGACTGTTTCTTAACAGTCCCTTTTTATTTCCATCCGGGAAGGCATTGAGGTTTTTAGTATTTTTGGTGTTCTAAAAAGGTATAGCATGAATTTGATGAGGAAGATATCTCTAATAGTCTGCCTGATTATTGTTGTTTTTTCTTACACAGAGGCTCAACAACCCCAGGTTATCAGCAGATCTGCCAATTCGGGATCCATGGTTTCCCGCTCGCCAGATAGCCGGGGATGGACAGATCCGGCACTAAACCATAACAGGCTTATTCAGCAACAAACCGGTGATGGAATATATAAACTGATAGGGCCCTATAAAGTAGTAGGCACACAGTTTCTTTATGGGGAGCATCATAAAGGGGATATGTTTTCGCCCGAGGCAAAAGCCTATAATTTATTTATTAGTTATAACACGTTCAACCAGGAAGTGGAATTCTATTCCACAGCAAATCCTGATAAGCCCCTGATAAAAGAACCGGGAGAGGTTGATTCATTTATTATTCATCAGAATATTGAACTTGAAATCAACACACCCCTGAAATTTGTTTATGGCACTCACCTGGGCACCGATGACAAATATTTTTACCAGGAAGTATATGCCGGAAAGCAATTCAGTCTTTATAAAAGATATAAGTCCGAATTGGGATATGTTTCCACGAATTATGTGCAATCCGAACTGCGCCAGTTTGATCTTACGTATGAATATTATTATACGGACAGCCGGAAAAAAGGGTTAAAAAAAATAAAAACAAATGCCAGCAGTGTTATAAAAGAGTTTAAAGATTATAGTGAACTTTCCGATATAGTTAAACCTGATGATTTTGATGTAAACCGGGAGGAAGCCCTCCGGAAAGTATTTGAATATATAAATAAGGTTCCCAAGGGGTTTTAATATTATTTAATCTTAAAACAATGACCATAAAATTAATAAAAGGGATTTGTTTAACCGCCTGCCTGATAATTTCCTTTTGTTCTTTCACCCAGGCACAGCAACCCCAGGTTATCAGCAGATCTTCCAATTCTGGTTCTCTCAATGGCGGATTTGACAGTTGGGGCAGACCGGCACCAGATAGCCGTGGATGGACAGATCCGGCATTAAACCATAACAAACTTGTCCAGCAACAAGCAGGTGATGGGATGTATAAACTGATAGGGCCTTATAAAGTAGTAGGTACGCAGTTTCTTTATGGGGAGCATCATATGGGGGATATGTTTTCGACCGAAGCAAAGGCTTTTAATATTTTTATAAGCTATAATACGTTCAACCAGGAAGTGGAATTCTATTCCACCTCTAATCCTGACAGGCCGTTGATAAAAGAACCGGGCGAAGTTGATTCTTTTATGATTCATCAGAATATTGAACTTGAAATTAATACGCCCCTGAAATTTGTTTACGGGACGCACTTGGGTTCGGGAGACAAATATTTTTACCAGGAAGTATATGCCGGAAAGCAATTCAGTCTCTATAAAAGGTATAAATCCGAATTGGGATATGTTTCCACGAATTATGTCCAATCCGAACTGCGCCAGTTTGATCTGACCTTTGAATACTATTACAATGAAACCGGAAAAAAGGGCGTTAAAAAAATAAAACCCAATGCCAGTAGTGTAGTTAAAGAATTTAAAAATATCAAAGACCTTTCTGTTGCTGTAAACAGCGCTGAATTTGATGTAAACCGGGAGGAATCTCTCCGGAAAGCATTTGATTATTTAAATAAATAATATAACCGAAACACCATGCCTGATCAACATCCTGTAGCCAACCAGCTTAACATAGAAATTTCGGAAGAGGTAGCCGAAGGAACCTATGCCAACCTGGCTATCATAACCCATTCTCATGCGGAATTTGTTATTGACTTTGTAAATGTGATGCCGGGAACACCCAAGAGCAAGGTGAAGTCAAGGATCATTTTAACGCCACAACATGCCAAACGCTTTATGCGGGCCATCCATGAAAATGTAGAGAAGTATGAGGCTGTAAATGGAACCGTAAAAGATCTGGAAGAAATACAATTACCCATGAATTTTGGGGGGCCGACGGCGCAGGCGTAACGAATACAAAGTTCAAAGTTCATAGTTCGGAGTTCAAAGTTCATAGTTCGGAGTTTACATAACAACTTATTTTTCTCTTGCTTTAAACTTTTGACCTCTGAAATCACTCTTTCCAAGATAAGCTATCAGGCCGAATATCATTTTACTGATCTCTTCAATTAACAACGAGAGTTCATCAAATTTTTGCCTGATTATATACTTCCTGTCTAAAGCTCTGTAAAGCTGCGACTTTACTTCCATAACAGACCCGTTTGAAATGGTAAGAAAATTAATAAATTCATTATTCCCTTGTCGTCCAAAGCCTTCTGCGATATTATCCATTACAGAACCTGATGACCCATTTATCTGATCTTTCAGCTTATAATCTTTTGAGAAGTTTTTTTCTTCAATAATTTCAAATATTTGCTGACATAATATTCTTGACTTCTGCCATACTTTTAAATCTTCAAAATTTTTGATTGTTGACATAATTATGTTTTTTTTATTTAAACTCCGAACTCCGAACTCCGAACTCTGAACTCTGAACACCGAACTCCGAACTATTGACTCCCGACTCTTATAGAAGTCCTTCATCAGCAAAACTGTAATACCCTTCTTCACTAACAATGATATGGTCAATAACGGCTATGTCGAGGTAACGTGCGGCTTCTTTTATTTTGGAGGTTAGTTGTTCATCAGCGCGGCTGGGTAACAGGCTTCCGGAGGGATGGTTATGACATAGGATGATATTAACGGCATCATTTTCCAAAGCTTTTCTAAGTATTACTTTGGGATCGGCAACTGTACCGGTGATACCACCTTCGCTGACTATTTCAAAGTGATTGATCTTATTGGCACGGTTGAGCAACAGCACCGCAAAAACTTCATGCCGGTAATCCTTTAGTTTGGTTTGAAGGAATCCGGCTATATCACTGCTATTGGTAACCTTAGATTTTTTTAAGGGTTCCGAAGCCTGTCGCCTTCTTCCCAATTCCAGTGCTGCGACAAGGGTAATGGCTTTGGCCTCACCGATCCCTTTTATTTTCATCAATTCTTTGAGGGATACCTTACCCAACTCGCTAAGATTATCCTTACCGAGTTTCAGCACTTCCTTTGCAAGGTCAACCGCTGTTTTTTCTTTACTGCCATTATGAATTAAAATAGCCAGCAACTCAGAATTACTGAGATTTTCTGCACCATTCAGTAGTAACTTTTCTCTCGGGCGGTCGTCTTTTGCCCATTGTTTAATTGAGTACTTGTGCTCTTGCATAAAACAAGGTTAGCTAATATTTTTATCCTGTCAATACCACTAAACGGTATTAATGCGAGCCACCAGTTATCCCTATCCGCCATTTTTTTGAAAACGCTAAATCCGGTACTTATGAAAACCAAAATGCTTTCTCCAATGGGCTCCCTTCATCCTTTCCTTTTTTTTGCCGTAGTGTATGTGGTGGCCCTTTTCTTTTCAATTTTTATCTGTTCCTCCCTTTTTTACAGTTGTAACGCCAGTCCGTCTAAAGTGAGTAGTGAAAGCCTGGTTCCGGCAGAAAAAACCGTATACACCGCAGCTTCGGTCACAAAAGGAACGGTTGCTATCAGGTAATTTGGCTCTTCCGGACAATATTTTTTGCTCATGCATATGGCGATTGAGTTGATAGTAATATCTTCGCCGCACATTTTAAGCCATGCAAACTGCTAAAATCTTCTCCGGAACCGGCTCACAACAACTGGCTGAGGAAATCTGTCTCCGATATGGAACCAAATTGGGGAAAGTAAATATTCAGAGATTCAGCGATGGTGAGATAAGCCCTATTTTCCTTGAAAGTGTCAGGGGGGATTATGTTTTCCTTGTACAAAGTACTTTTTCTCCTGCCGAAAATCTGATGGAGCTTCTTTTGATGATTGATGCAGCCAAGAGAGCTTCTGCCTACAAAGTAATTGCCGTTATTCCCTATTATGGATATGCCCGCCAGGACCGGAAGGACCGGCCCAGGGTAGCCATAGGAAGTAAGTTGGTTGCCAATATGTTAGTAGCTGCAGGGGCCAACAGGGTCATTACAATGGACCTCCACGCACCTCAGATACAGGGCTATTTTGACATACCGGTTGACCATCTTGACAGTCACGCTGTTTTTATCCCTTATATAGAGAATCTGAGGCTTGAAAACCTTACCTTTGCCGCCCCTGACGTAGGAGCTACCAACCGCATCAGGGAAATTGCCAGCTATTTTAATGCGGAAATGGTCATATGTGATAAGCACCGGAAAAGAGCAAATGAAATAGCGAGTATGGTTGTTATTGGGGATGTAACTGACCGGGATGTAGTAATAATCGACGACATCTGCGATACCGGAGGAACACTGGCAAAAAGTGCAGGTCTTTTAAAGGAAAAAGGGGCAAGAAGTGTGCGGGCCTTGATAACGCACCCGGTTTTGAGTGGTAAGGCTTACGAGAATATTGAAAACAGTGTGCTTGAAGAACTGATTGTGTGTGATACGATACCCGTGAAGAAAGAAAGTTCAAAGATAAAAGTGCTGAGCGTAGCAGAACTTTTTGCCGTAGCGATTCGCAATGCGTATGAAAACAAGAGTATAACAAGTCTCTTTATTCATTCTCAAAGACGGGATAAATAAAAAATTTGAGGTTTGAGTTATAACTTAAACCTTAAATCCTAAACAGTAAACAATAAACATTTATAAAATGAAATCAATTACAATCGAAGGTCAACTGAGGACCGGATTCGGGAAAACAGCCACCCGGCAGATCCGCTCTCAGGAACTGGTGCCCGGTGTAATTTATGGCGGCGCACAGGAGATTAATTTTCAAGCTCCGGTTGCAGCTTTCAAAAAATTCGTCTACACACCAAGTTTCCAGGTAGCAGAAGTCGTTTTGGAGGGCAAAACGTACAGAACCATTTTGAAGGATTTACAGTTTGACAAAGTGGATGACAAATTAATCCACATTGACCTGCTGGAACTGGTGGAAGACAAAAAAGTGATCGCAGAGATTCCTTTGAAATTCGTTGGAGTTTCTAAAGGAGTTAAGGATGGTGGTAAACTCATCGTAAAGATCAAATCACTGAAAGTAAAAACATTTCCCAAATACCTGAAAGAGCAAATCGAGGTTAATATTGATAACCTGGAACTGAATGGTAATATCCGGGTAGAGGATGTAAAAATTGATCATTACGAAATTTTGAATTCCCCCCGCATTCCTATTGCTTCGGTAGTATTAACCCGGCAATTGAAACAGGACGAAGCGACTGCCCCTGCGGCAGGTGCTGCTCCTGCTGCCGCCGCCGCACCTGCAGCCGCTGCTGCCCCGGCCGCTGCTGCCAAAGGAAAGAAATAATCTTTTTTTAGCTTATTCAAACCCGTCCTGCTATCCTGTGTTTATCAAAGGAGCCCGACGGGTTTTTTATTGACTTAATCCGATATTTGGCATACGTAAATAATTTAATGAAATTTCTAATCGTTGGTTTGGGAAATGCAGGAGACGAATATGCTCATACCAGGCATAATATCGGCTTTGATGTTGTTCAAGGATTTGTTCAAAAACATGCCGGAAGTTTCCAGGTAGGCCGGCTAGCTTTTACTGCAGTGATAAAATTGAAAGGAAAGACTTTTATATGTATTTGTCCCACTACTTTTATGAACCTGAGCGGAAAAGCCGTAAAGTACTGGATGGAGAAAGAAAAAATATCGCTGGAAAGAGTGTTGGTTGTTGTAGATGATTTAGCCCTGCCTTTGAACAAACTCAGGGTAAGACCAACCGGTAGAGATGCAGGTCATAATGGTTTAAAAAGCCTTCAGGAGGAATTAGGTACACCAGATTATCCCAAACTCAGGTTTGGTATTGGCAATAATTACAGCAAAGGTCACCAGGCCAATTTTGTGCTGGGTAAATGGGAGAAAGAGGAGGTGCCCCTGGTAAAACTAAAAATTGAAAAATCAGTGGAGGTTATTGAAATCTTTGCTTTACAAGGTATTGCAGCCGCCATGAACCAGGTAAATAATCAGGAGTTTTCATTATGAGAAATGAGATTGATTACTTACTTTAGCAGCCTGCCTACCGACAGGCAGGCCCAACCATTTTCCGATAGTACTCAGCGTAGCAGAAGTATCGGGAATTTTAAAATCCAATTGACATAATGATGGCCTGAATATATGGGATGAACAGACTTTACATGTATCCGATGTATTTATAAAAAAACACGCTCTGATTATGAAAATTTTTTGTGTTGGCCGTAATTATGCAGCTCATGCTGAAGAATTAGGTAACGAAGTCCCAGACGAACCGGTGATTTTTATGAAGCCTAAAAGTGCCTTGCTGCAACCGCATACCCCGTTTTATTACCCGGAGTTCACGAATGAATTGCATTATGAATGTGAACTGGTACTCCGTATCAGTAAAAATGGCAAGTATATCCAGGATAAATTTGCCGGAAAATATTATGATGCCATTACAGCAGGCATAGACTTTACAGCCCGGGATATACAAAATGAATTAAAAGAAAAGGGATTGCCCTGGGAAAAAGCGAAAGCCTGGGATAATTCTGCGGTAATTGGTAAGTGGATCCCTTTGACAGAAATAAAAAATAAGAAGGACATCAATTTTTGTTTGTATAAAAACAAAGAGCTGGTACAACAGAGCAATTCATCCTTCATGATTCACAGCTTTGATAAAATTGTAGCTTATATTTCTAATTTCTTTTCGGTCAATATCGGCGATATTATTTTTACCGGTACACCCGCCGGTGTCGGAGAGGTAGTAGTAGGAGATGAATTGGAAGCCTTTATTGAAGATGACAGCATGTTTACCCTGGAAGTAAAGTAATATTTCTTCATGTCTTTCGGGAAGCGGGCTATGCCAAACACAACGCCGGTTTTTAGATTTATTATTAAAGTCTCTGTAAATTTTTTCTTCCTGGTTACTGTTCAGAATGAAGACAGGGAATGATGTGCGCAGAAGAGCTTTTGCCTTATTTTTGCTGCTTATATTGATTGTTGTAAATGATGGATATCAACCTATTACTGAAGGCGTACCGGTACATGAGCCAGGTGAAGGCAATGGCAGATACCTATGAAGCCAATCGTTCCATTTGTAAATACGTTCATTCTACCTCCAGAGGTCACGAAGCCATTCAACTGGCTACAGCTTTTCAATTACACCCCACCGATTTTGTAAGTCCTTATTACCGGGATGAAAGCCTGATTTTAGGTTTGGGTTTTACGCCTTACCAGCAAATGCTGCAACTCCTGGCGAAAGGTGATGATATTTTTACCGGTGGCCGTGAATATTATTCTCATCCAAACTATCGGGGTACTGATAAACCAACGATCATTCATCAGAGCAGTGCCACGGGAATGCAGGTAATTCCAACAACCGGTATTGCACAGGGTATTCAATACAAGGAAAGCCAGGCCTCCCCAAACCCCTCACAAGGAGGGGCTTTAAAGTCTTCAAATTTTTTAGAACCCTTTAAAAGCAAGGGTTCAGAAGTCCCCCCTTGCGGGGGATTTAGGGGGGCTATAGTTATTTGCTCTCTTGGAGATGCGAGTATGACCGAGGGCGAAGTAAGTGAAGCCTTTCAGTTTGCTGTGCTTAAACAGTTGCCTATTATTTATCTGGTACAGGATAATAACTGGGGCATCAGTGTTACAGCAGCCGAAGCCAGGGCCATGAATGCTTATGAATTTGTTGCCGGATTCAAGGGGATGAACCGGGTGCAGGTGGATGGCAGCGATTTTGAAGCTTCTTATTCTGTGATGAAAGAAGTGTGTGAGTTTGTTCGAAGAGAAAGAAAGCCTTACCTGGTTCATGCACAGGTGCCTTTATTAGGTCATCATACCAGTGGCGTCAGAAAAGAACATTACCGTACAGAGGAAGATTGGCTTAAACATCTTGCACATGACCCGAATGCAAAACTCAGAAAAAAATTACTGGAACGGGGCATATCGGAAAGTGAATTAGTGAATATGGAAAAGGAGGCCTCCAAATTAGTGACACAAGATTTTGCTAAAGCAGTAGCTGCAGCTGATCCTGATCCGGCAACAGTAGAAGACCATGTTTTTGCACCAACACCTGTTAACGAAGAGAAAGGGGAGAGAAACCCTGCTGGTTCTGAAAAAATTATCATGGTTGACGCTGCTTTATTTGCTATCCGTGAAATAATGGAACAGCATCCTGAAGCCATTTTATATGGACAGGATGTCGGCAAAAGATTAGGTGGTGTATTCCGTGAAGCAGCAACACTGGCTGATCAGTTTGGGGAACACCGCGTATTTAATACGGCTATCCAGGAAGCGTATGTGGTGGGTTCTGCTGTTGGTATGAGTGCTGTGGGATTGAAGCCGATAGTGGAAGTGCAGTTTGGGGATTATATCTATCCGGGATTTAATCAATTGGTGACAGAAGTTTCAAAGAGTTGTTACCTCACCTGTGGTAAGTTTCCGGTATCCATGATATTACGCGTACCGGTGGGTGCTTATGGCGGCGGCGGGCCTTATCACAGTGGCAGTGTAGAAACAACGGTACTTTCCATCAAAGGATTAAAAGTGGCATATCCATCCAATGCGGCTGACATGAAAGGATTGATGAAAGCTGCATACTATGACCCTAACCCGGTGGTGATGCTGGAACACAAAGGGCTTTACTGGAGTAAAGTACCGGGCACTGAGGATGCAAAAACACCGGAACCTTCGAAAGATTATATTCTGCCATTTGGTAAAGCCAATATTGTTTTGCATGCCGGTAAAGTTAGAATTGAACAAGGCGAAAGCTGCGTAATAATTACCTATGGCATGGGCGTCTATTGGGCTAAAGCTGCTGCAAAGAATTTTTCTCAGCAAATAGAAGTCGTTGACCTTAGAACTTTATTTCCACTTGATGAAGAATTGATTTTTGAAAGAGTCAGGCTTCATGGCAAATGTTTAGTACTAACGGAAGAACAACAAAACAATTCTTTTGCGGAAGCTTTGGCTGGAAGAATTTCTAAAAATTGTTTTCAATCACTTGATGCAGCAGTAGAAGTTTTGGGCGCATTAAATCTACCTGCAGTACCGATGAATATAGGGCTTGAACAGGCGATGTTACCGAATGCCCAGAAGGTAACTGATGTACTTAAAAGAATTCTTATATCTTAGCTTTTAAGATTCAGTTTTATCTGTAATTCCTCAAATTGCTTTTCATCAATTGTAGCCGGGGCATCCAGCATAACATCCCTTCCTGAATTATTTTTTGGAAAAGCTATAAAGTCGCGGATGCTTTCACTGCCACCAAGGATGGAACAAAGTCGATCGAAGCCAAAGGCGATACCTCCGTGTGGCGGGGCGCCGTATTCAAATGCGCCGAGTAAGAAACCAAACTTATGCAATTGCTCTTCTTCATTCATTCCCAATGCAGCAAACATTTTTTCCTGCAACTCCCTTTGGAAAATACGGATAGACCCACCGCCAATTTCATTTCCGTTTAATACCATATCATACGCATTCGCTTTGATACTCGCATACGGATGTTTTAAATATTCAGCCGCATTATCAATAACCGGATTATTATTGATCATCGTTTCTATTTGTTCAGGTTTGGGAGAAGTAAACGGATGGTGACGGGCGACCCAGCGGTTGCCTTCTTCATCATATTCAAACAGCGGGAAATCCAAAACCCACAGGAGTTTAAACTCGGTATCTTTTCTCAGACCCAGGCGACCCGCCATTTCCATTCTTAAATCGCTGATGGATTTCCGGGTTCTTTCTTCCGCCCCGGCAAGAATTAAAATTAAATCACCGGCGTTCGCATTTGTTGCATCAGCAATGGCTTTCAATTTTTCTTCAGGGTAAAACTTGTCTACACTGCTTTTATATGTCCCGTCGGCATTTACTTTTATAAATACCAAACCCTTCATGCCTATCTGTGGACGTTTCACCCATTCGGTCAGTTCGTCTGTTTGTTTGCGACTGTATTCGCTGCAACCGGGAACAGAAATGGCGACCACCGTTTCTGCTTCATCAAATACTTTGAAGCCAGCATCATTTATTAATGCAGCATTATCTTGTTTGTCTGTATAAACTGTAGCAGGCTTTTTAAGATTCAACACTTTCATATCAAACCGGATATCCGGTTTGTCATTGCCATAATTCCACATAGCATCTTCCCAGGTCATCCGCTGCACGGTTTCTGCATATTCAATTCCTTTTACTTCTTTGAAGATAGATTTGATCATTCCTTCAAACATATTCAGAATGTCTTCCTGTTCTACAAATGCCATTTCACAATCTATCTGTGTAAACTCCGGCTGACGGTCTGCCCGTAAATCTTCATCCCGGAAGCATTTTACTACCTGGTAGTATCGGTCGTAGCCACTCACCATCAATAACTGCTTGAATGTTTGGGGCGATTGCGGGAGCGCATAAAATTGTCCGGGGTTCATTCTTGATGGCACGACAAAATCCCGCGCACCTTCCGGCGTGGATTTGATCAGGAAAGGCGTTTCAATATCCATAAACCCTTGCTGGTGTAAATAATTTCGGGCGGCACGGTTAACTGCATAACGCAGTTCCAGGTTTTTTTTCACGGCATTACGGCGTAAGTCAAGATAACGGTATTTCATCCGCAGGTCATCACCGCCATCGGTATCATCCTGGATAGTGAAGGGTGGAACAGCGGACTTGTTTAATATTTTGAAAGAGGTAACAGCAATTTCTATTTCGCCTGTTGGAATATTTCCATTTTTATTACTCCGTTCATTAACGGTACCCGTTGTTTGTAAGACAAACTCACGGCCGAGTGGATTTTCTTCCAGTTGTTTAGTCAGTTCTTCATTGAAAAGTAATTGGGTGATGCCGTAACGGTCCCGCAGATCAACAAAAGTGATAGAGGCTCCTAATTTTCTAACCGTTTGTACCCAGCCAGCAAGGGTGACTTGGGTTCCTTTATTAATTATTCTAAGTTCTCCGCAGGTATGACTTCTGTACATAGTTTTATTCTTCAATATGGTTCAATAGTATTTCAGGGTACTAATATCAATGACTAAGCAATGATGACCCGCCGGCAGGCAATTAGCAATAACGCTGCTGGTTACCAGATCATTACACCCCAACAACCCGCAAATATAAGGCAAAAGCCAGCCAGCCGCTTGCAAATTGAGAAACCATTACTTATATTTATAGACGTAAGACGAACCGTATTTGTTGAAAACTCATTAAAATCCATCCCATGATTACCCTTGCCATCATCTGCCTTGTCCGGCGTTATATTCTCCAGGGCAGAAAAAAACAACCCATATTAGTTACATCGTAGTAGTTCTATTCAACTTTATTTCTTTTGGACGCTGTACTGCATAATAATAAAAAAGTGTTAATGCGCCGGCAACAAATGGAATTAAGGCAAGATGTTTGCCCGTAAAATCCTTCCATAAAAGTCTTGAATCAAATCCTGCAAATTCACTGATCATCCATAAAGAGTTAGCGCTGATCCAGAAAACGATAGCCAGGTTATGCGCCAGTTCAGATTTAATATGCCGGTTGTGCCAGGCAATCCATATGGCAATACACAGGGTTGGGATAATCATGGCGATACCAAGCGGCTTCCATATCATACACCAGCTGATGTCCTTTAAAAGCCAGAAAACAATATGCATATTTTCTAAACGGCGAAAACCAGCCGGAATGGAATAGATGGATTTGTTGGATGCGTGCATGTTAAAAAAAGTTGGTTTAATAATCGTGTTCATTAAAAGTAAGGATTTGGTGAAACCGGTAGGTTTTTCAGGTCATAATTTTATACCAAACAACTATCAGCGGGCCAGTATTTTTGAAAATCTCATGATATCGGCTTCGGGTAAAACGGGCTTTTTATACACCAGGTTTTCTGTCAGCTGACGGGCAAAAAAAGGAGCCAATGAACAGCCCTTTGTTCCCATGCCATTGAGCAGTCCCACATTCGGGTGATGCGGATGAATTCCAACAAAGGGTCGTCGTTCCAGGGTAGCCGGTCGTGTGCCGGAAAGATGAGCTACTATTTTGTAGGGTATCTTCAACCAATCTTTCAGGAGCTGTTCTGTTCTTTCCCTGAATGCATTGGTTGGATCTGCGTTTTCAAATTTCCAGGCATAGTCCGAACCCACCCACCATAAACCTTTTGTAACCAGGGGCACCAGCATCATTCCTTTTTTATAAATGGATGTTTGAGGTAAACCAGGTATTTCCGCTATCAGCAATTCGCCTTTATTTGGTGCAAATGGCAATAAATGGAAATACGGATTGTTGCAACTGCTGTTGCCGTCACAGAAAATAATTTTATCAGCGATGATGTCCTTATAATGAATTTTTGACAAAGAAATTTTTAGTTCGTTGAAGTCAAATTCTTCTTCAAGCAAAGTTTTTCTTTCTTTCAACTGTTGCCGCCAAACAGGTAATAGTGTTTCCAGATGTGCAGTATAAGCAGGACGTATCTCCCCACAGCCAAATTCATAGTTAAACATTGAATGAAATTGGTTTTGTTCCGCATAATTGAAAACATATTCCCCTTTTTCTTCTACCCGTTGCAGAAAACTCACCCGCATTTGCGGACCGGGAAAAAAGTCAATAATATTTTTTTGTGAAATAGCGGAGATACCCAATTCTTTTCCAAGCTGGGTATAAGCATTCCAGGCAAAGGGAAGTATTTCTTTGGCCATCCATACTTCCACATGCCTGCGACCCGTGACGGGGTTGATGATGCCTGCGCTAATCCGGGAAGGAGCCTCTTTAAAATGGTTATCTATTACGAGAAAACTCTTTCCTTCTTTTTGTAAATAATAGCTGAGCCATGTGCCTGAGATACCCTGGCCGATGATGAGATAGTCAATCTGCATCCGCAAATGTAATGTTCAATATTCAATGCTCAATTCTCAATGTTCAATACGGAGACCCGTTGTTAATTGAACATTGAGAATTGAATATTGAGCATTTATTCAACTTTTATCCTTACTCCTTCAGAATGGCTTGTAAATTCAGGTGCATACATACATTGAATGGTGGTGACTCCATTACTGAAATTACCTGCATGAGTGGCGAATAAGGTATATTCAAACACATAAGTTCCTTTTCTCAGGTAACTGAAAAAGAAATTTGTACTGGCATCTTTGGTGCTTTCATAATAACCGAGACCACCCTGGTATTTATAACTGCTGAGAACATTCACCGGTTCAAGCGCCGATGCCCGCATGTCTTTCATGTGTACATATTCCATATCACGGTCGACCCGGAGTTCTACCCGTACCTTTATTTTATCACCCACTTTCAATATGTTCCCGTCATTTACCGGGGTAATTACCGGACCTCGGTCAGTATTTTTCTCAACAAATAGTTTCTTTACCAGTTTTAACGGGGTGGAAGCGGTTGTGATTTTATCAAGGTCTTCAAAATACTGCCAATACACAGCGCCCCATGATACGGAGTTAATTGGTTGATTGGTTGATTGGTTAATTGGGGGGTGGCTAACAGTTACTGAGATATTTCCCATATCTGATTTTATTTTATCCCCTTCAATTGTTTTTTTGAAGTAGCCTGTTCCCGCTTCTTGTCCGGCTTCTGTTGATTTGATAGTTGTGCTGCTACCTAATTTTATTTCAACAACAGGTTCGTTACCCAGCACCCCGATTGCTGACGGTACTGTTCCTTGTATCAATAAGGCATAACAGGCTTCAGCAGTGGCTTTAGTCGTTTTCCAGTTATTGGTTTGTTTATTTTTCAATAGCCAGGTTCTCAGGTCATCCACAGTTTGAGACACAAAATATTGTGTCTTTATATCATCCTTATCAACCTCCTGGAATACTTCTATCAATAATGCCTGTGTTTCAATAGGGGCCTGGTACCAGAACCATCCACCGGTCTGGTCTTTCCAGTACATACCGAGTTCTTCATTGGTAATGGATGTTTCTTTCAGCGATTTCAGGATAGCGGTTGGTTGAGGCGCAATTTCTTCCGTCTTTACCAGATTGCCTCTGTGTAAGGCTAAAGCAATCATACCCTGCATGTATTTACCCTGACCAACCCAATACTGCTGCGCTTGTTTATAGTAATAATTGTAAGCAGTTTGAGAAGCCGCATCAATTTTATTTTCCGGGAAGAAACTCCGCATATATAAATACTGGATCTGCGTGTACCCAATATGCTGTTGTTTCAGGTTGGCTTTGTATTTAATTAAATAATCATAGTCTTCTTTGATCTTCCTGTCGAGATAAGGAATAGCTGTTGATAACAGGGCTTTCAGTTTGGCATCCTGTCCCTCAGCAATGCCTTTTAATTTCTTCAGGTGCCCGATGCCCGTTGCAATGTATTGGGTCATATAACGATCATCCGGTCCCCCGGTAAACCATACAAAGCCACCATTGCTGCTTTGCATTTGTTTCAGTTTTTCATACGAGTTATTCAGCTGCTCACTCATTTTTATCATATCAAAAAGCAAGGCCATATTCCTTTTTTGTTCAGCTTCATTCTTTGCTTGTAATACCCAGGGGGTTTCTTCCAGCAAAACGGATTTGAGTTCCTGGTTTTTTTGCAGATTGCTCATCAGGGCAGCTGTATCTTGTACTTTCCATTTTTCAAACACCTGTTTGATGCGTGGGGAAGAATTGGAAATAAAACTGGCCAGCGAATTGGCATAATACCTGTTCCAGGTTTGCTCGGCACATTCGTAAGGATATTCCATCAGGTAGGGCAGGGCCTGTACCGCATACCAGGCGGGATTGGAAGTGTATTCAACGGTTAAAGAGTAATGCTGCAATGTAGCATCAGGTTGAGACGCAAGAGTTTCTGTCTTTACTAATTTTTCAAAAGTAAAATTCTTAGTGCCTGTCCCTCTCATGGGCAAGGGCATTGTTTCTGTTACCAGCATCCGGTTGGTCAGGATGGGCAGCATGTTTTCTTCGCCGTCACTCACTTCACCTCCGGTGGAGAGGGGCGCCCTTGCCACGATCCTCCATACCAATGCTTTATTAAATAGGTAGGGTACTTCAATCGGAAACTTAACAACTTCGCTTTGACCGGCTGCTACGGTGAAGTACTGGTTGGGTACCACATTTTTAAAACGTCCATCTATCGGTTCATTGGTTTCGGCATCGAATAATTGAAACTCCGCAGTACCTGTTAGTTCTTTCCCTGAAAGATTGACGATCTTGGAACTGAATTCCATTTTATCGCCTTCCCTTAAAAAACGGGGAGGATTGGGCTGCACCATCAGCTCTTTTTGAGTCACAATTTCCTTGGTGCTGCTGCCAAAGGCTGCTTCTTTGGTATGCGCCAGCGCCATGAATTTCCATCTGGTCAGTGCTTCGGGCATAGTGAAAGTAAACGCTATGGCCCCCGTGCTATCTGTTCTCAATTCAGGAAAGAAGAAAGCTGTTTCATTGAAGTTTTTACGAATCTTAACTTCGCCAGTTTGCTGGTTCGTCTTTTCTTTTTCAAGTTCATCACTTACGCCATTTCCATCTTTTGTTTTTGAAACGGAATAGCCAAGTTCTTTGGCTTGCTTTTTTACGCCTATTCCAGTTACAACTACTTCCTCCAGGTTTTTACCATCGGCTTCTGCAGTTACAGGTTTTCCCAAACGATATACACCACCTCCATAATAATCCCGGTTTTGCTCACTGGATAATAGGTAGTCGTATTGTTTATAAAGGCTTTTCGATTCCGGGCTACCAATATTTTTTTGGTTTGATTCCACCGTCGTAAAATTCTGTGAACCGCTCCAGTTTCTGCTGTTATAATAATAGGGCCAGATATTGGGTTGGCTCCAGCTATGCGCATAGAACTGGTCAAGCGATGCATCATACATACCAGCCAGCATTTCTGCGGCTACTTTCTCATTTTTATAACCACTAATTTTTATTTTCCACTTTTCTTCACTCCCGGGTAATGTCTTGTCACGGAAACTGGCATATTCAACTGTCAGCTCTTTATTTGTCCAGGGAATACTGATTGTTTGATTGAGCTGATAATAGCGATTATGCTTTATGAACAACCAACCGACTCCATAGCCACCCCGGTCTGCTTCAGCAGCAGGGAAGCTGAAAATTTTCTTTTCGTTGTTTATTTGGATAAATGTGTAGTTTATATTTTGTAGTTTGTTGTTTATAGTTCCTTTATCCACTTGATGAACCACAAATAAGTTGTCTGCTGCTGTACCCAGTTCCACTTTGGCGGTTTCGCCAGGCTCAACAGTGGTTTTGCTTATTCCTGTCCATAAATAATCCGGGCGATTCAATTGCTTGTTTTTTTCATCAAACAGCTCGATGTATTTCAGGTCTTTTACCGGCTCCCCGTTCTTGTCCTTTGTTTCCATTTCAATAATGTAGAACCCGGAAGTCAACAGTCCACGATCAATAGTCCACAGTCCATTCTCCCTGGCAGAATCTGTCTTATTAAATAGTTCTTTTTCTTTTTCCCAACTTTTGAGATCCGTTTCATTATCATATTCATCGTATGGAAAATTGCCGATATATTCTGCCTGGCTCATTACAAACTGATCGGGTCTATCCCAGTAGCGGTCACGGATAAGACGTTTTTCTTCTTTTAGTTTTGTAATGGTCACTTTTACCTTAGCAGGTTCGTATTCACCATTCATGTTTTGGGTGCGGATGAATAGTGATTTCAAACTATCTGCTGGTAGCCTTGCGGGAACCGAACTAACAAGCATCAACGATTTATAACTTACGGAAACCATTTTTTCGCCACTCCTTGTTTCGCCGTTGATGTCTGTAATGTCAGCATATATTCTATAGTCAAAAACGGGTTCAAATTTCTTTTCAATATTCAGGTCCGGGATTGCGGTAAACCCGACTACAAACTTTCCGTCTTTATCTGTTTTCGTTTCACCATGTGCAATTTCCATTTCTTCAGCCGGCGGCTGCCACCAACGCCAGAACATCCAGGCATATAAAAATCTTGGCTGACGGACGATACGGTATTTTACCAGAGCGCCATCGATCGCATTGCCTGCATAGGCTTTGGCAATACCGGTTACTTTTATTTTATCGTTCACTTTATAAGTTCCTTTGATGGGTTCATAATCCACATAGAATTTGGGACGTTTATACTCTTCCACCCGGAAGCCGGCATTACCGTCATCCGTTTTGGTATAAATAGTAAACTGACCATTTATGCCACTTTGTGGTAATTGAAACCTGCCATTAAAAGATCCAAATTCATTCGTTTTTAACAGAAGGGAATCCACATCTTTTGAATTGGCGTCCCGAAGAAAGACGGTGGTTGAATAATCATTTCTTACACCTGTTTTACTCCCTGCCTTTCCGGAAGCCGGGTCTTCCTGGTTTCTGCTGAGAACGATCCCTTTAAAGTATATGGTTTGACCGGGGCGGTAAATACTTCGGTCTGTAAAAAGATGAATGGACGTTAAAGTCTCTGGCTCTTCATCTTCATCCTCATTATAATTGTAATAGTAATAATAATCATACACGAGGTCGTTCATAAAAAGACGGTCTTTGCCATGTGTAATATCAAGCAGGTAGGAATAATTAGTATAATTAGTGATTTCCTTTTTGGGTTTTTCCATCTTAAAAAAACCATGGGCATCGGTCGTATACGATTTTCCTTTTTCTTTTATGTATTTGGATTGCTTGTAGTCATACTTCTGTTGCCAGGTCTGTACAGCTGCGTTTACCAGTGGCTGTCCATTATCCCGGTCAACCACAAAAAAATCGTTGCTGTTATTTACATAGCTTATTCCGGATACATACAGGAACCTGGCCCCGATAATGGTATTTCTGCCGTTGAAATCTTTATCGGTGGAGGCTGCCAGTATATATTCTCCTGGTGGGAGGGCATCCACTTTTATTTCAGTGCTGTGTTGTTGTAAATCATTCGTAACCGGCAAAGTTTGCTGCCAGGTCTTTAAAGGACTCGCATTTACAATCGCAGGCCAGTATTTTTCATCGTATTGATTTTCCAGTGCTGTTTTCAATGCTTCATCAGCCTTAATCAACCTCAGATAGAGGGACGTGATATTCCGGTATTTTACCAGGGACCTGAAAGGCTGGCCGGGTACATTCACTTTTTCTACACTGAACTGAAATGATCTGCTGTTGATCGTATTCAGAAGATTGTAAGCATTTACTTTTCCTTCTGAAGAGTCCTTTTGTAAAAGCACTCTTTCCAATATTTCTTTTGCCTTTATTCTGGCAAATCGTTGGGTCGTATCACCATAAGGTTTGTATTCAGCAGCTTTTTGTTCATACCAGGCGGCAACCAGGTACCAGGCCTGTGAAGCGGCCGGAAGAGCAGGGTATTGGTTGGCTATCTGACTGATCGCATTGAAATATAATTTTTCTTTATCCGGGTGCGTGGATTTCGTTTTTACAAATTCAATGCGCTGCAGGTCGGCATCAATTAACGCATCAGGTCTGGCATCGTTCCCATGAAGGGCTATCAGCTTCTGATAGATCAATAAGGCTTTGTGTTGCAAAGACAGTGAATCTGGGGTTGTGAACTTCCGGGTAATAAAAACAGCCGCCGGGTCAAAAGCACCCGCCTGGTTAATTTCAAATGCATAGGCCGGTTTTTTTATATCCCTTTCATCATTTTCAAAATAACTCAAGGCCCGATGAGCAAGCAAATCATATAGCGTAGGGCGCAGATGACGGACGTTGCCTTTTAAGATAATGGCATCATAAGCTTCCAACTTTGTCTTTTGCAGCAATTTTTCCTCTTTGATGGATTGCAGATAAAGCGCACTTATCTTTTTATGAAAGTCTTCTGCATCCCAGGTGGCGATATCTGTTTTGCTGAAATTTTCTGTTTTTGTCCGGTTATATAATTTCCACCTGTGCTGCTGGTAATAATTCCAGTACATGTCTGCCAGCAGACTTTTTAAAAGGGCTGTTACAGGTTCTTTTGTGCCCGTAATTTCTTTTTCTATTTCTGCAATCGAAAACGTTTCATTGTCTTCCCTGTTTTCACTTTGCAGGTCCGTCATATATACCAGGGATTTGATCAGCTGCGCGTCTTGTTTTTCGATTTTAGACAGCGCATAGATCTTCTTTACTTCTGCCAGGGCAGATTTAGGAAGCCCTTTTTCTGCAAAAGCTTCAACTTTTTTCCATTCTTTTTCATATTTCTTTACCGGGCTTTGGCTATGGACAGTTAGTGTAAAAAGACAGCATATACCAAGCAACAGGTAAAAGTTTTTTATAAATAGCATTTTCATGCGCTAAAAATTTAGTACAAGGTAATTAATCCTATGTGACGATAAGATGCCGTAAGTCATGGTTTTTCATAAACCCTTACTTTCCGATACAATTAATAAGGTATCTGTATCCTCAACAGAAGCGGAAAACAAAAAAGGCAATCATTTTTTACTCTTTCCGGGTAATTATTATGTCCTGGTTCCGGTAATTTCTGCATTTTCAAAATTTATTAGCATCTGGATATTGCTGCCTTGAAACCCTTTACAGGCAAGTATTCCTGCATTATCCCGCAAGTAATGGGATGAATAAAAAACGCCTTTAACATTTTCTTCAACCATTTTCTGGCACGGTGGCATGGGTTTGGAAATAGGAGTTAGCGGAAACCCTTTTTATCAAAATTAAATTTTAAACCATGAAAAGAATTTTTACACTTTTAATTGCCTCTGTTTTTTCTCTTTCACTTTTGGCCTTTGATGGCAGCCGCCTGAGTGTCTCTTCCGTTGCTACCAGTACCGAAATGAAAATTGAAATCGATGGCAGAAAGTTCAGTATGAACAATAACAGCGTAACCGTAAGTTATCTTGCCGAAGGATACCACCAGGTAAAAATCTTCCGGGAGAAGAACCGGAAAGGAAACGGGTTTGGTTCCGGCAGGAAGAGCGAAGTCATCTTCAGCAGTTCCATATTTCTGAAAAGGGGATTTCACCTGGATATTACGGTCAACCGTTTTGGAAAAGTAATGACCGATGAACGCCGTATCGATATCAACGATGATTGGTACAATGATGAAGACGATTATTATGATACCGATAATGGCGGATGGAATGGTGGCCGCGGCAATGTGATGAATAACCGTGAGTTTTCGGATATGAAAGACCAGATTCGTAAAGAATGGTTTGAGAACAACCGGTTGATTTCTGCCAAAGTTATCATAGACAAGAACAATTTTAATATGCAACAGGTAAAAGAACTTATGCTGCTCTTTACTTTTGAAAATAACAGGCTGGAAGTGGCTAAGTATGCTTACCGTAAAACAGTAGACAAACAAAACACCTACCAGTTAAATGATGCCCTGACTTTTAACAGCAGTAAAGATGAACTGGCCCGTTTTATCCGTGAATCCCGATAGGCGCGTGGACAATGTGGAATAGAAAGTGAGAAATAAAAAACACCCTTAAATAAAAAGAACTCTTCAATTTTTTTTGGAGAGTTCTTTTTATAAAAAACATTAAGTGAAGTATACTGATTACAACAAATTATTTCCCATTCACCCTTTCATCACTTCGGCCATCCTTTTTCCGATATCGGCAGGGCTGCTTACCACATGAATTCCACATGCAGTCATGATTTTCATTTTTGCAGCTGCTGTATCATCTGCGCCTCCCACAATAGCTCCCGCATGACCCATACGACGTCCGGGAGGTGCCGTTTGACCGGCAATGAAACCTACCACCGGTTTTTTATTTCCGTTTGCTTTTATCCAGTTAGCCGCTTCAGCTTCCATGCCACCACCTATTTCGCCGATCATTACAATAGCATCTGTGAGGGGATCATTCATAAATAATTCCACAGCTTCTTTAGTAGTTGTGCCGATAATCGGATCGCCACCAATACCTACGGCCGTGGAAATTCCCAAACCTGCTTTAGCAACCTGGTCGGCAGCTTCGTAAGTCAATGTTCCGGATTTGGAAACAATACCAATGCGGCCCGGGATAAAAACAAATCCCGGCATAATACCCACCTTACATTCCCCCGCGGTGATAACACCGGGGCAGTTTGGTCCAACCAAACGGGTATTTTTCCCCTGTAAATAATTTTTCACTTTCACCATATCCTGTACTGGTATTCCTTCGGTGATACAAACGACGAGTTTAATACCTGCATCAGCCGCTTCCATAATAGCATCTCCGGCAAAAGCCGGAGGAACAAATATGATACTTACATCCGCACCTGTTTCTTTTACACAATCCATGACCGTATTGAAAACCGGTTTGTCCAGATGTGTGCTGCCACCTTTACCGGGTGTAACACCACCGACCACCTGGGTGCCATATTCAATCATTTGGGTTGCATGGAAAGTGCCTTCGGTTCCGGTGAATCCCTGGACAATTATTTTAGAATTCTTATTAACGAGAATGCTCATATTGAAAAATTGTGGATTGTGGCAAAAATAAGGGATTTGCCGGTTCCTCTTTTTTGTAAAAGATATTATGGGTTTGTTGACTTACTCACCCGGGGGAGGCACCAGGGTAGCGGCATCTTTATCCAACAGGGCATCCATGTTCCGTTCATTGGAAATTTTGCCGCTTTCTTCCAGCATACGCATGTCTTTGGCGTCCCGTAAGAATTCGGAAGCAAAAATAAAATCGTTCAACCGTTGATTTTTGCTGAAGATTATTTCCCTGTTGGTGCCTTCCCATTCTTTATTGCCCTGGTACATGTACAAAATGTAATTACCTGTTTCCATAACACTGTTCATGTCATGGGTATTGACAACCGTGGTGATATTATATTCAACCGTTATTTCCTGAATCAGTTTGTCTATTAACAGGGCCGTTTGAGGGTCAAGACCGGAATTAGGTTCATCACAAAAAAGATATTTGGGATTTAAAACAATAGCCCGCGCCAATGCCACTCTTTTTTTCATGCCTCCGCTGAGTTCGGAAGGGAATTTTTTATTTGCATCAACAATATTTACCCGGTGCAATACCTGGTTTACCCGGTCTAATTTTTTTTTGTAAGAATCTTTAGTGAACATACTCAGGGGAAACATGACATTTTCTTCTACGGTTTGGCTGTCAAATAAGGCCGATCCCTGGAAAAGCATTCCAATTTCTTTCCGGATCTCTGTTTTTTCTTCAACATTCATCGTTGTGAAGTTGTGACCGCTATATAAGACATCACCACTGTCCGGTTCAAAAAGACCGACCATACATTTCATTAGTACAGTCTTGCCACTGCCGCTGGTCCCGATGATAAGGTTACATTGCCCGGCTTTCATCACGGCACTGACATCCTGTATCACGGTTTTGTCGTTAAAAGTCTTTTTAATATTTTTTACTTCAATCATATTTATTCTTTATTGCTACGTGGGTAGTAATATGGCAGACAAAACATAATCTGCAAATAGAATGAGAATACAACTTACCACGACCGCTTTGGTACTGGCCCGGCCGATTTCCAATGCCCCCCCTTTTACATAATAGCCATAAAATGCCGGGATACTGGATATAATAAATGAAAAGACATAGGCTTTTATAAGGGCAAAAATGACATTAAAGGGAACAAAAAATTCCAGGAGTCCTTTATCATAGATACTTCCGGAAATGATACCCGATGCTGTAGCAGCGAGTCTTCCTCCCCAAATGCCCAGGGCCATTGCAAGAACAACCAGTAAGGGTATCATCAGTAAGGCTGCCGCAATTTTGGGAAGGATCAGGTATGCTTTTGTATTGATACCCATTATTTCCAGCGCATCAATTTGCTCACTTACCCGCATGTTACCCAGTTCACTCGCAATGCGGCTGCCAGCCACACCTGCCAGTACAATACAAACCAGGGTGGGGGCAAATTCAAGTATAACGGTGTCCCGTACAATTTGGGCAATTGTTGATGGTGGTATCAGGGGACTTACTAATTGATAGGCTGTTTGTATAGTGGAAACTGCCCCGATAAAAACTGAGATAATGGCCACAATACCCAGTGAACCGAATCCGATCTCTGTACACTGGTGAATAAATTCTTTCCAGTACATCTTCCCGTTTTCCGGTTTGGAAAACATGCCTTTGATCATCAGAAGGTAACGGCCTATATCTCTGAAAATAGTCATATTGTGAAGCTAAGATACAGTATGAAAAGTGAAAAGCCATTAGCTAAACGCTATGGTTTTTTTTCAGGGGGATTTTATAAGTAAGACCCGGGTGAATTATATTTCTTTATTTTCTTTCCTGAATCGTTTCCACCACCGGGATCTTTTTACAATTTCATCTGTGGCGGTTTTACTCTTTATCTGGGCATCTACTACTGCAACCAGGGCCATATTAATGATGCTTCTGACAGAACTGCCCAGCTGAAGGATATGCACCGGTTTCTTCAATCCTAATAATATGGGGCCGACGGCATCAGCCGTTTCCAGTTCTTTCATCAGGTTATAAGCAATATTTCCTGAGGCAAGATTTGGAAAAATCAAGGTATTAACATCCTTGTCAACAAGCTCACTGAAAGGATAATTTTCTTTCATGAGTTCCTTATTAAATGCCACGCTGGCCTGCATTTCACCATCCACAAGCAACGTGGGCATTTTCTCTTTTACTATTTTTCGGGCCTTTGATACTAACGCTGCTTCCGGTGAATTGCTGCTGCCAAAGTTGGAATAGCTGAGCATAGCAATACGGGGAATGATGCTGAAGTTGCGGACTTCTTTTGCAACCATTAAAGTTATTTCTGCCAGTTCTTCAGCGGTTGGGTTAAAGTTTACCGTCGTATCTGCCAGGAATAAAGGTCCTTTTTTGGTAAGCATCAGGTACATCCCGGCAATTTTCTTTACGCCTTCTTCTGTACCGATGATTTGGAGGGCCGGTCGGATTGTATCCGGATAGTTTTTAGCTAAGCCAGAAATCATGGCATCGGCATCACCGCATTCCACCATCATACAACCATAGTAGTTGCGATCCTTCATCACTTTTTTTGCTTCATAAGCATTAAATCCTTTACGGCCTCTTTTGGCAAAGAATATCTCAGCATATTTATTCCTTCTTTCTTCCGTGGCATCACTGCGCGGGTCAAAAATGGGTAATCCTTCAAGATCGATGCCGTTTGCCGCTGCAATATCTCTGATCTTAATTTCATCTCCCAATAAAATGGGATAGCCGACACCTTCATCAAAAACGATCTGTGCGGCTTTTAAAATTTTTACATTATCTGCTTCAGCAAAAACAATTCTTTTCGGATCCCGCCGGGCTTTGTTACCAATGACCCGCATAACCTGGTTATCCAGTCCCAGGCGTTTGTTGAGGCTGGTGATATAATTATCCCAATTAGTGATCGGTTGTTTTGCCACGCCACTTTCCATGGCTGCCCGGGCAACGGCAGGAGCGACGGTTGCCAGTAATCTCGGATCAAGCGGTTTTGGAATAATATAGTTTTGACCAAACAGGATATTCTTTTCATTATAGGCCATGTTCACAATATCGGGTACAGGCGTTTTGGCCAGTTCTGCCAATGCCTTGACTGCGGCCAGTTTCATGGCTTCATTGATCTGTGTGGCCCGGACATCCAATGCCCCACGGAAAATGTAGGGGAAGCCGAGTACATTATTTACCTGGTTGGGATAATCGCTGCGGCCTGTGGCCATGATGATATCTTTTCGGGCATTGGTAGCATCTTCCCAGCTTATTTCGGGATCTGGATTGGCCATAGCAAACACGATCGGATTTTTGGCCATGCTTTTTATCATGTCGGTATTCAATATTCCGCCTTTACTCAATCCGATAAAAACATCGGCATCTTTCATGCCTTCGGCAAGGGTGGTGTTTTTTCCCGCCGCGATAAATTCTTTTTTTAGTTCATCCAGGTCAGTCCGGCTTTCATGAATAAGACCTTTGCTGTCGTATACCCTGAAATTTTCTCTTTTTGCACCCAAGGCAATATAAAGTTTCATACAGGCCACGGCTGCAGCCCCGGCACCACTCACGACAAATTTTGCTTTCTCAATTTTTTTCTTCTGTACTTCACAGGCATTCAGTAATGCTGCTGCGCTGATGATAGCTGTGCCATGCTGATCATCATGCATCATGGGAATATTCAATACCTTTTTTAATTCCCGCTCAATGTAAAAGCACTCCGGTGCTTTGATATCTTCCAGGTTGATACCACCGAATGTGGGTTCCAGCGCTTTTACAATCTGTACAAACTTTTCGGGATCGGTTTCATTTATTTCAATGTCAAATACATCGATATCGGCAAATATTTTGAATAATACACCTTTGCCTTCCATAACCGGTTTGCCGGCTTCTGGACCGATATTACCCAAACCTAGTACGGCGGTCCCATTACTGATAACGGCCACTAAATTTCCTTTGGCAGTATATTTATAAACGTTTTCTACATCAGCGGCAATTTCTAAACAAGGTTCAGCCACTCCGGGTGAATAGGCCAGGGAAAGATCCCGTTGAGTTTTGGCTTCTTTGGTTGGAACTACTTCAATTTTTCCGGGTCGGCCTTTGGAATGATATTCGAGGGCCTGCTGTTTTCTTAAATCATTGTCCATAATCCGATTTTAATGATCTGCTTTCTGCACAATATTTCGAGATGGGGATGCAAGGTACAATATTATAATCCGAACAGGTTTCTGCAGGATTTTTTCAAAATATTGAATTATCGCTTTAAGGTTTTAAAGAAGTTCCCAGCCATGCCATCATTCCCATTCCGATCTCAATGGCATCTTCATCAATATTAAAAGTGGGCGTATGTACACCAGCGGTGATTCCTTTGGCTGGATTCATCGTACCCAGTCGGTAAAAACAAGCGGGTATCCGTTGGGCGTAGTATCCAAAATCTTCAGCACCCATGCGGAGTTCTGTTTCGCTTACATTTTCGGCGCCTATATATTCTCCTGCTTTTTTCCTGGCAATAGTGTTTACATGTTCATTATTCATGACGCAGGGATAGCCTACATCAATATGGAGGTCAGCTTCTCCGCCCATGGAATGAACCAGGTTTGTTGTCAATTTGCGGATTAAATCATGTGCTTTAAAACGCCATTCTTCGTCCATCGCCCGGAAGGTCCCCATCAATTTTACTTCAGCCGGAATAACATTCGTGGTATTGCCTCCATTTATTGAGGTAATTGAAAGAACCGAGGGGTTGAACGGATTATTATTCCGGCTAATTAATTGCTGTAACGCGATGATCAGGTGTGAGCAGATCAGTATCGGGTCAACCGTTAAATGCGGCGAAGCGGCGTGACCCCCTTTTCCTTTTATTGTAAAATATAACTCATCCGCACTGGCCATTACTTTTCCACTACGAAAGCTGAGCTGACCCACTTCCAGGATGGTATTAACGTGCAAGGCAAGAATAGCTTCCGGTCTTGGGTTTTCCAATACACCCTCTTTTATCATCAGGGAAGCACCCCCGGGATTTTTTTCTTCACCTGGCTGAAAGATGAGTTTCACCGTCCCTTCCCATTCATCTTTTATTTCGGTCAATATTTTTGCAGCCCCCAGAAGGCAGGCCGTATGTACATCATGTCCGCAGGCATGCATCACCCCGTTGTTCATTGATTTGTAGGGGATGTCATTTTCTTCTTTAATTGGCAGGGCATCCATATCGGCACGGAGCGCAATGATTCTTTTTTCCGGGTTCTTACCTTTTATCAATCCAACAACACCTGTGGTTGCTTTGACTTCAAAGGGGATCCCGAGTTCCTTCAGTTTATTTTGTACAAAAACGGAGGTTTCAAATTCCTGGTAACTTAATTCAGGATGCGCATGAAGATGATGCCGGACTTCAATAAATTCCGGAGCATATGTATTAGCTAAATCCTTGATTTTTTTTATCATTGAGCAAAAATAATTAATCCTCATCTGAAAACAGATAAGGATTATTGATCTTATCGAAAAGAAGATATTCAGGGTGCTATTTCGTCATCATTATTCTTACCCGGTTTTACTTCAATAATATCTTTCATAATAAAAACTCCTTTTGGGAAATAGGTATTCAATCTTCTTTGGTAAGATTCCGCATCTTTCCGGTCTTTAAAATTTCCTGCTTTAACCCGGAAATAAGGCGATTGGTACCAGAGATAAGCTTTCAGTTCCGGGAAATAGGTATACACTTTGGTTTTGGCAGCCAGGGCTTCATCCCGGTTGTTCGTACTGATGATCATGAGGCGAAAACCTTTGTCGGTTCTTCTGCCATCCCGGCTGGTTACTTCGTTGATGGTAGCCTGTTTTTTTATCAACAGATCGAGCCTCGGGTCCTGGTGGATGATAATGGAGTTACTATCTGCGGGTAAAACTCCGGCAGTATCTTTCTGAGCAAAACAGGATGACGCGAAAACAAAAAAGGCAAATGCAAAAATAAATTTCATATAAGGAATAAGGTTCTGTAAGCTCATAAAATTAATATCCTCCCCCGGCACCGGCAATATTTTCTACAGGGTGCCAGGTGGTTTTTATTTCCTGTGTATCCATAATAAAGTACGGGGATTGTCCTTCATCCGAATACCAGTTTATCTTATCATAAAAAATAACGCGTTTCAGGTTCGTGGCTGATTTTTCCCGTATCATTTTCCTTCTGTCAGAATTATTTTCACAGTAAATGGTTGCATTTACGTCCATATGGTCCACAAACCAGGAAGCCAGTTCGGCAGGTTTACCTGTTAAAATATTAACAACGCCACCCGGAAGGTCAGAGGAATTTAATACTTCAGCGAAAGTGACGGAGCAAAGCGGTTTTGTTTCCGATGCCAACACCACACAAGTATTACCTCCGGCAATTACCGGGGCAATTACGGAAACCAGTCCTAATAACGAATCGCCTTGCGGAGCAATAATGGAAACGACACCTGTGGGTTCGGGAACGGAGAAATTAAAATGCGAAGAAGCCACAGGGTTAACAGCACTGAACAGTTGCTGAAATTTATCACACCAGCCGGCATAATGTATTAACCGGTCAATGGCCAGATTCACTTCTTTTTCTGCTTTTGCTTTTGTTGAATCCTGCAGTACCAATTCCTGGATAAACTGTGCTTTTCTTCCTTCCAGCATTTCAGCCATCCGGTATAATACCTGGCTACGGTTGAAGGCTGCTCTTCCGCTCCAGCCACTAACAGCCGCCCGGGCTGCAACAACCGCATCCCGGAAATCTTTTCTTGAACTCAGGCAAATATTCGCCAATTTGGTCCCGGCAGCATTTGCAGGCATGTAATAGCGACCCGATTCGGTACGTGGAAACTGGCCACCGATATAAATTTTATAGGTCTTCAACACTTCAAGCCTCTTTGAAGAATTTTTTTTCTCCAGGCCGTTTTCGCTGATGGACAGTGCTGATTTTTTAATTGTCTTTTCCATAAAAAACAGAATGCAGATTTTTATGATTGTGATGATTGGCGCAGAAGATCATAATTTATCTTAATAATCATGAAAATCAGCGTTCAATTATTAATTTATCAAATTCAAATAAGGTAACAAGCCATGTAATCCACCTTCTCTTCCATACCCGCTTTCTTTATATCCTCCAAAGGGTGACGTGGGGTCAAATTTGTTGAACGTATTTGCCCAAACCACACCCGCCCGCATTCTTTTTGTCATGTTAAAAATTTTGGAACCCTTGTCTGTCCATACACCGGCACTTAATCCGTAAGGAGAATTATTGGCTTTCTCAATCACTTCATCATCGGTCCTGAACGTCAGAATCGAAAGTACAGGCCCGAAAATTTCTTCCTGTGCGATACGATTGCTTTGGGCTACGTTGCTGAAAATGGTGGGTCGGCACCAAAACCCTTTCGTTGGTAACCGGCAACTGCTTTCATACATTTCGGCGCCTTCTTTTTTACCGATCGCAATATATTTTTGAATGATCTGCAATTGTTCTTTTGAATTGATGGCGCCAATATCTGTATTCTTATCCATCGGGTCGCCCACGATCAGGGTTTGCATGCGGTCCCGCAATTTGCGTATCACTTCTTTGGCAATGGATTCCTGTACATACAGTCTTGAACCGGCACAACAAACATGTCCCTGGTTAAAAAAGATCGCATTCACTACTCCTTCCACGGCCTGGTCGATCGGGGCATCTTCAAAAATAATATTAGCAGCTTTACCGCCTAATTCCAGGGTCGCTTTCTTTCCCGTTCCGGCAATAGCCCGTTGAATTATTTTTCCAACGTTGGTAGAACCTGTAAAAGCAATTTTATTTACATCTGCATGGTTAACGATGGCGGCACCGGTTTCACCAGCCCCGGTAATAATATTGACAACGCCGGGAGGAAGGTCTGCTTCCTGGATTATCTCCGCCAGTTTTAAGGTGGTGAGCGATGTTGTTTCCGCAGGTTTTAATACAACAGTATTCCCGGTTGCCAATGCCGGGGCAATTTTCCAGGAAGCCATCAGCAAGGGGAAATTCCAGGGAGTGATTTGCCCGGCAACACCCAATGGTTCTGTTTTACGGTTTGGAAATGCATAGGCTAATTTATCTGCCCATCCGGCATAATAAAATAAATGATTGGCCGCAGTGGGTACATCAAAATCACGGCTTTCTTTTATCGGCTTGCCACCATCCAGTGTTTCGATGATCGCTAATTCCCGTGCTTTTTCCTGCATCAACCGGGCTATTCGGAAAATATACTTGGCTCTTTCTTTGGCCGGCATTTTCTTCCACACTTTTTCATACGCATTTCTGGCCGCTTTTACAGCTTTGTCCACATCCGCCGCACCGGCTTCTGCCACTTCACTCAGTTTTTCTTCGGTAGCGGGGTTGATCGTATCAAAATATTTTTTACTTAAGGGCTGCTGCCATGCGCCATTAATAAACAAATTATATTGTTTATTAATAGTAGCTGCACTTTTACTTTCAGGTGCAGGGGCATAGCTCCAGGATGTATCAAATTTTAATTTGATGGTGTTGCTTTTCTTTTTTGCAATTGCTTTTGCCATGTACTAATTTATTTATTTTTACGGCAACCCAAACACTGATAATCTTCCGTAAAGTCATTCCCGATAGCTATCGGGTCTTTATTGTTAAGTAATTCTATTCAGCTTGATTGTTTCTCGCAGCGAACGCAAAGATGAAGCGGCGCTGCGTTCATTGCTCCGTAGCGGCCGTTGCGAGAAAATCAATCAACCGAAAAATAATTTGCACTCTGGTACAATCCCGTTTTTTCTTTCAATATCTGCATCAGCACATCATTGGCCAGGCTGCTGGCACCAAAACGAAACCATTGGTTAGTCAACCAGTCTTCCCCCAGCACTTCTTTTACCATTACCAGGTAATGCAACGCCAGTTTTGATTTAGAAATGCCTCCCGCTGGCTTCATACCGATCATCTTTCCGGTTTTATAATAAAAATCCCGGATCGCTTCCAGCATAACCAATGTTACAGGCATAGTGGCTGCCGGAGAAATTTTTCCGGTAGACGTTTTGATAAAATCTGCACCGGCCAGCATGGCAATATCACTGGCTCTCCTGACTTTATCAAAAGTACCGAGTTCGCCTGTCTCAAGTATAACTTTCAGTCTTGCTTTTCCACAGGCTTCTTTGATACAGGCGATTTCATCAAACACAAAATTGTATTCACCGGCATGAAATTTTCCCCGGCTGATAACCATATCCACTTCATCAGCCCCTTCATTCACAGCATATTTTGTGTCTCTTATTTTTATATCTCTCGGTGCTTGTCCGCTGGGGAATGCGGTAGCCACCGAAGCTACTTTTATTCCGGAATTGCCCAGGGCCTTTTTCGCCACTTTTACCATGGATGGGTACACACAAATAGCAGCAACTGAGGGAATGGCCCCCTCCGAATCCCCCGCAAGGGGCGTGTATGCATCATGGGGATGCATGGCTTTGTAACAAAGCTGTTTTACTTTACCATCCGTATCTTTTCCTTCCAGCGTTGTCAGGTCTATCATATTCAATACGAGCTTCAGACCATTCATCTTGGATTCTTTCTTGATACTTCTCTTTGTAAAACGGGAAGCCCTTTCTTCCACACCCACCTGGTCTATATGGGGAGAAAGAGTAAAGTCCGGGATCATTTGGTCCGATTTGGCAATCGCCATATAGCATAAATTAAGGGAAGTCAAAGGTAGCCAAACTTTATGGTACCAGATAGTGCTTTCCAGTATTGAAAATACACCTCAAACCCCCGCTTTTACCTCTCAAATAGTCGTCATTTTTCTTTGCATTAATTACTTTAAATTCGGCACCCGGTAGTTATCGGGACAGTACTCCGAAAGTATTATTCAAAAAAATCATCTAACAAATAAAATAAACGATAATGAGAAAAAACCATCTCTTTTTTAAATCCGATACCTATCGGATGGTTTTTGTATTCGTCTTTCTGCACGTTGCATCAGTTATTCAGGCGCAGGTTACCTTCCCGGAAAACGGAGTGGCCGATCCACGACATGGTCATTATGCCTTTACGAATGCTACAGTTGTAAAAGATGCGGCAACAACCTTAACCAATGCCACCCTGATAATTAAAGACGGCCGGATCACCGCCGTCGGTACCGGTCTTAAAGTGCCTGCCGGTGCAGTAGAAGTCGATTGCAAGGGTAAGTTCATCTATCCCTCCTTTATTGACATCTATGCCGATTATGGAATAGCAACAACCCAAAGAACGGCGGGTGCGGGCGGTGGATTTAATTTCGCCCAACAGTCACAGTTAGAAACAGCTACCAAAGGGGCCTATGGCTGGAACCAGGCTATTAAGAGTGATGCTGAAGCTTACAAAGTATTTACAGTAGATGATGCAAAAGCCAAACCACTGCGTGAAGCCGGGTTTGGTACAGTGCTTTCACATGTACGCGACGGAATTGCCCGTGGTACCGGAACTGTGGTCACCCTGGCAAACGAAAAAGAGAATCTAGTTATGCTTAAAGAAAAAGCATCGGCGCATTATTCTTTTATAAAAGGGAGTTCTACCCAAAGCTATCCCAGTTCTATGATGGGCATGATCGCCTTATTACGTCAGTCCTACCTGGATGCACAATGGTATAAAAACAAACCAGCACTGGAGGGCATCAATCTCAGCCTGCAGGCATGGAATGATGTGCAGGGCCTGCCACAGATTTTTGATGCCAACGACAAATGGAATGATTTACGTGCAGATAAAATCGGCGACGAGTTTGGGATACAGTATATTATTAAAGCTGGTCAGAATGAATACCAGCGGATAAAAGAAATGAAAGCTACGAATGCCACATTCATTCTTCCGCTCAACTTTCCACAGGCACAGGATGTGGAAGATCCCGCCGATGCCCGTTTTGTTTCTGTAAATGACATGAAACATTGGGAACTGGCACCCACCAGTGCGGCAGCATTTGAAAAAGCCGGTATTCCTTTTTGTCTGACTACTGCTGATTTAAGAAATGTAAATCTTTTCTGGACCAGTCTTCGCAAAGCGATGGAATATGGCCTGAGCGAAAATAAAACCCTGGAGGCGTTAACAAAAACGCCCGCCACTGTTTTAGGTATTTACGATAAAGTTGGAAGTCTGGATGCCGGTAAGCTGGCCAACTTCTTAATCACCAGCGGCCCTATTTTTTATGAAAAGACTACGATCTATTACAACTGGGTACAGGGGATCAGGTACAATGTAAAAGATGATTCAAATATTGCGGGTACCTATGCTCTTACCATCAAATCATCGAGCGGTGCTGAAAATTATACACTGGATGTAAAAAACAGTAGTTCACTTACCATGTTTGGAAAAGATACGTTGAATACAAAATTCAGTTTTGATGGAAAGATGATAAAGCTGAGCTATGCTGCGATGACCCGAAGACAAAGACCTGCACTGCCAACCGACTCTACTCAAAGAAGACCGGGTGGTTTTCCTGGAGGTTTTCCGGGTGGGACGGGTAATCAAACTCAAAGTTTACCGGCAAGTGCTACCCGCCTGAGTGGCGTAAGCAACGGAATGGAATGGAACGGAACAGGTCTCGATTCGGCTGGAAATGCATTGACCTGGACAGCAACTTTTACGAAATCTGCAGAAGTAAAAACAGACAGTGTAAAGAAAAAGGAAATGCCGGTGGTGGGTAAAGTGGTTTATCCATTTGAACCTTTTGGTTGGGAAGAGGACCAGGGGCCAAAACAGGAAACCCTTCTGATAAAAAATGCAACGGTATGGACCAGTGAGAAAGAAGGGGTTTTGCAAAATACCGATGTGCTGATCAGGAACGGAAAGATTGCAGCGATTGGTAAAAATATTTCTGAACCAACGGCAAGAGTGATTGACGGAACAGGTAAACATGTATCACCCGGCATTATTGATGAACACTCACATATTGCTGCAGCATCCATTAATGAAGGCGGGCAAAGTGTTACATCCGAAGTTCGTATTGCAGATAATTTAAATCCGGATGATATAAATATTTACCGGCAATTGAGCGGCGGGGTGACTACGTCCCATATCCTGCATGGTTCTGCGAATGTTATAGGCGGGCAGACCCAGCTCATCAAACTACGCTGGGGTGCCAATGCGGAGGATTTGAAATTTAAGGACTGGATGGGACAGATAAAATTTGCATTGGGTGAGAACGTAAAGCGATCCACCTCTTCTATCAGTAATTTTTCTAATAATAACCGATACCCGGATACCCGTATGGGCGTAGAGCAGGTGCTGATGGATGCATTTACCCGGGCAAAGGATTATAAGAAAATATGGGATCTGTATAATTCTGCGAAAGACAAAAAACTTTTGATAGCCCCCCGTCGCGACCTGGAGCTGGATGCGTTGGTTGAAGTGTTGGATAAAAAAAGATTTATTACCTGTCATTCGTATGTGCAGAGCGAAATTAATGGGGCCATGGAAGTTGCCAACCGGATGGGTTATACGGTGAATACATTCACACATATACTGGAAGGATATAAAGTGGCCGATAAAATGCTCAAGCATGGTTCTTTTGCTTCTACATTTTCTGACTGGTGGGCGTATAAAATGGAAGTGGAAGATGCCATTCCTTATAATGCGGCGATCATGCAGAAAGTTGGATTGACGGTTGCCATTAATAGCGATGATGCAGAAATGGCCCGACGTTTAAACCAGGAAGCCGGCAAAATTGTGAAGTATGGCGGTGTAACAGAAGAAGAGGCTTTAAAGATGGTTACACTTAACCCCGCGAAGATGCTTCATGTGGATGACCGGGTAGGAAGCCTTAAAATAGGCAAGGATGGGGATGTGGTGGTGTGGACGGATAATCCATTGAGCATATATGCAAAATCTTTATACACTATTGTAGATGGTATCATTTATTTTGACCGGCAGAAAGATGAACAGTTGCAGAAACAGGTAGATGCGGAAAGAGCCAGGCTGGTTAAAAAATTAAATGGAGAAAAAAGAAGCGGAGCTCCAACCATTCCGGCTCAGCCAAGTTACCAGATCATGCATACCTGCAGTGACCATGGTCACAATCATGGCTTGCTGGTTATTGATACTGATGATACTTCTAACGATTAAAAAAACAGAAATGAAAAAAATATTTTTAGTTATATCCAGTTTTATTTTGCTGAAGGCCCAGGCACAGGAAACGATTTTACCGGTTCCATCACAGTCGCAAACCATCGTTCTTTATAATGGAACGCTTCATAAAGGGAATGGCGAAGTAATTACTAATGCCGTAGTGATCATGGAGAAAGGGAAAATTACTTATGCGGGCCCGATGGTGGCTTCTGATTTTAAGGATGCAAAGATTATTGATGTAGCGGGGAAACATATTTATCCGGGACTTATTCTGCCCACCAGTAACCTGGGACTGGTGGGTATCTCTGCTGTGAGAGCTTCCAGTGATGTACAGGAGATCGGGGAATTTAATCCCAATGTTCGCAGCATAGTGGCTTACAATACTGATTCAAAAGTAATCAACACCTTACGATCCAATGGAATTTTGCTGGCTAATATTGTCCCGCAGGGTAGTTTGCTGGCGGGATCGTCCTCAGTGGTGCAATTAGATGCCTGGAACTGGGAAGATGCAGCATATAAAACCGATGCGGGAATGCATTTGTATATGCCCTCTATGATGGCTCAAGCAAGAGGCCGGTTTGGCGGATTTGGTGGAGGAGGAACGCAGACACCCAGTACCGATCCAGTAAAAGAAGCATTGGAAAAAGTGGAAGGCATCAAAGGATTTTTCCGTATGGCAAAAGCCTATCTCAACGAAACCTCTCATGAAGAAACCAATCTGAAGTTTGAAGCAACCAAAGGTCTTTATAATAAAACCCAGAAATTATATGTGCATGCCAATACAGTAAAGCAAATGCTGGTGGCACTCGATTTTGTAAAAGAATTTGGGTTTGACCTCGTGATTGTTGGGGGCAGTGACAGTTACCAGGTGGCCGACCTGCTGAAGCAAAATAATGTGTCGGTTATTTTGAACCAGCCGCACAGTCTGCCAACGGCAGAAGATGATGATGTGGACCAGCCGTATAAAACAGCAGCCGCTTTGCAGAAAGCGGGCGTAAATTTTGCGATTTCTGATGATGATGCACAGACCCGGGGCAGGAACCTTGCTTTCAATGCAGGAACGGCCGTAACTTATGGCTTGACCAAAGAAGAGGCACTGGCTGCTATAACATTGAATGCTGCAAAAATTATGGGTGTAGCGGATAAAACCGGAAGTATTGAAGCAGGGAAAGATGCCAATATTATAGTGAGTGACGGGGATATTTTAGATATGAGGACCAGCAATGTTACCGATGCTTTTATCCAGGGACGTAAAATTGACCTCAATGATAAACATAAACAACTCTACGAAAAATATCAGCAGAAATACAATTTGAAGAAAGGGTTTTAGGATAAACTATTTATATAGTAGACCGGGCAATCGAATAATTGCCCGGTTTTTTTTGCTATAAATTTAATGTTCCTCTTTGTGATCCTCATGACCGTTAGCATCATCTCCTTCAATTACTTTGCCGCAATGCGGACAGGTATGTGAACCTCTTTTCCGGGTATTTCTGAATTCTTCCAGGAAACCGGCAGTAATAATTCCCGCAGGCAGGGCAAAGAAAGCTACTCCGCTAAGCATGATGACACTTGCCATAATTCTTCCGATGTCAGTTACCGGAAACATATCGCCATACCCGGTTGTGGTGAGGGTAACCACAGACCACCAGATGGTTGCCGGGATACTTGTAAATAAACTGCCCGGTGTCAGGTGTTCAGCAAAATACATGATACAGGAAGAAATAATAACCAGGAAAATGGCCAGAATAAAACTCAATCCCAGTTCATTCTTTCTTTTTTTGAAAATATTGGTAATCATGTGGGCCGATTTCATGTAGGCTGTTAGCCTGAACAGCCGGAGAAATCGCAGGAGTCGGAGCATCCGGAGAATCCTTAAATCAAGACCAATGATCGCATGCATGTATGAAGGAAGAATGGCGATCAGATCAATCAGTGCTGATGGGGATGCTATATATTTAAGGCGACCCCAAAATTGGTGTTTGTATTTTTCTTCATGATTACTGCTCCATACCCGCAGTACATATTCAACTGTAAAGATTATAACAGAGACCAGATCGAAATTATCAAAAAAATCTTTGTATTTATGATATATTGGCTGTACGGTTTCCAGCATCACGGCAATCACGTTCAGAATAATTAATGTAATGATGAAAACATTTATGACTTTGTCCCAATGCTTATCACCTACAATTTCAGGATGGAGCAATCCGTGAACCTTTTTTTTGGTGGCATGGTACATCTGGGTAAAAGTTTTGGTAAGTCTAAAGTTAGAAAATAAAAATCCCTCCTGTTCAAAACCGGAGGGATTTTATAAAGAAACTAAAACAAATATTATTTAGTTGCGGGCATCATATCTTTTGTTATTGAAAGTACCCATTCAGCCCATTTTTGTGCTTCTTCAGGGTTTGCAGCCAGTTTCGTACCAATTTCAGCTGACCGGGTTGTCCAATCCTGCATTCCTTTGGCAAGTTCTGTCAATTTAGCCGGATCTGACATGCCCGCTTTGTATTGTGCAATAAAAGCACCGTAGTCATTAGCAAATTTTTGAATTTCAGGATCTGAAAATGTCGGAACACCGGAAACAGGGGTTGTTGCTTCAGTGGTAGTCGTGGTTGTGGTCGTAGTTGTGGTTGTCTCTTCTGGTTTTTTCTCATCTTTCTTTTTGTCTTTACAAGATGTCATTACACCAACAAGAGCCAATACGGCAAACAATTTTTTCATGATTTTTGATTTTAGGTTTTTTAATTATGGAGTGCAAACCTATAGTTTATTTTTAAAATATTTTATGATTTTGTCAATTGGTTTTACAAAGCCGTTAATTGGTATAAAAAAAGCGATAATTACTAAGTAAATATCGCTTTTCAAAAATCGTAACTTCCTTATTTTAGCCTCTTTACACTGGCATCGTTTCTATCATTTCAAAAGGAAAAGTTCATCAACCTTCCTTTCCATGGCATTGTTTATACTTTTTCCCGCTACCACAGGGGCAGGGGTCATTCCTTCCGATCTTTGGCCCCACTTTCACGGGTTCATGTTTCACGGCCACCTCGGGTCCGCCGCCCGGTTCAAATTTGTCCTTTTCATTAGCTCCATATTCCTTGCCGGCTGCTTCCACATCATCTTTATTGGCCCGCATCTTACTCATGTCAGTTTTTTGCTGACGGCCTTCTTTCAGGGGTGCGTTTTCCTGCTGAATGGGTATAGATGATTGGCAGAGGAAGGAAACTATACCTTTATTGACCTCTGTATTCATATTACTGAACTGGTTATAAGCTTCCATCTTATAAATAACCAGTGGGTCTTTTTGTTCAAGATAAGCTGTCTGTACACTTTGTTTCAGATCATCCATGGCCCTCAGGTGTTCTTTCCAGGCATCATCAATAACGGCCAGCGTGATGGTTTTTTCCAGTGAACTGGTAAGTTCTTTTCCTTTTGAGCTCAGTGTTTTATCCAGGTTAGTTAACACACTCAGCGCTTTTCGTCCATCCGTAAAAGGAACCACTACGTTTTCAATATGGCTGCCCTGCGTCAGGCGGATATTCTTGAAAACAGGGATGGCCTGTTTCTGTAATTCTTCTTTATGCTGATTGTATCTTTCCGTGGCTTCTGCATAAAGATGATCAATTAAACCATTGGCATCACCTTTCCGGAACTCTTCTTCATCGATTTTTGTATCCAGGCCAAAGTTGACGATACAGGCCATTTTGAATCCTTCCAGGTCTTCCTGTTCCCGGAAAGAATCAATCAGGCTTCCGGCTACAGCCGAGAAGGACGTATCAATATCCAGTGCAAGACGTTCACCGAATAAGGCATGCGTACGTTTTTCATAAACCGCATTGCGTTGTTTGTTCATCACATCATCATATTCTAGCAAGCGTTTACGGATACCGAAGTTATTTTCTTCCACTTTCTTTTGTGCCCGCTGAATGCTGTTGCTGATCATGCTGTGCTGTATCACATCCCCTTCTTTATACCCCAGTTTATCCATCAGCGATGCAATTCTTTCACTGCCGAACATTCTCATCAGATCATCTTCCAGGGAAATATAGAATTGGGAAGAACCCGGATCACCCTGGCGGCCTGCGCGGCCTCTAAGCTGCCTGTCCACCCGACGGCTTTCATGTCTCTCGGTACCAATTATGGCAAGTCCGCCGGCATCTTTTACACCGGGTCCGAGTTTGATATCCGTACCACGACCAGCCATGTTGGTGGCAATCGTAACGGCACCGGCCAAGCCTGCTTCTACGATCACCTGTGCTTCCCGGGCATGTTGTTTTGCGTTTAATACATTATGTGGAATTTTTTTCTGTTGCAGCATACGGCCCAGCAGCTCACTCACTTCAACCGAGGTGGTACCTACCAGGCAGGGGCGACCTGCATTTCGTAAGGCTTCAATCTCATCAATAACCGCTTTATATTTTTCTCTTTTCGTTTTGTACACCAGGTCCTGTTTATCATTCCGGATCATATCGATATTGGTAGGAACCGTTACCACATCTAATTTATAAATGCTCCACAACTCAGCTGCTTCTGTTTCGGCAGTACCCGTCATGCCCGCCAATTTGTGATACATACGGAAGTAGTTCTGCAATGTGATCGTGGCATAGGTCTGTGTAGCCGCTTCAATCTTCACATTTTCTTTTGCTTCCAATGCCTGGTGCAATCCATCACTATAGCGGCGGCCTTCCATGATACGACCGGTTTGCTCATCCACAATCTTTATAGCGCCATCAATGATCACATACTCCACATCTTTATCAAACATGGTATAAGCTTTCAATAATTGCTGAACCGTATGTATGCGGTCAGCCTTCTGTGCATATTCATTCAGGATCGCTTCTTTCTGACGTAACTTTTCTTCTGCGGGCAAACTATTCTTTTCTACTTCGGCGAGTTGAACGCCGATATCCGGCAATACAAAGAATTCCGTGTCTTCACCGGAACGGGTAATCATATTCAATCCTTTATCCGTCAGATCGACCGAGTTGTTTTTTTCATCGATCTGGAAGAGTAGTTCTTCATCTACAATATGCATATTACGCAGCTGATCCTGCAGGTAATAATTTTCTGCTTTCTGCATTTTCACCCGGATACCCGGTTCGCTTAAAAATTTAATTACAGGGCCATACTTGGGTAATCCGCGGTGTGCCCGGAATAAAAATAATCCACCCCCTTTCGGGTCATCATCTCCTTCTGCAATTCTTTTTTTGGCTTCATTCAGGCAGTTCCGGACGATACGTTCCTGCTCCTGTACCAATTGTTGTATCCTGGGTTTATGAATATGAAATTGCTGGTCATCGCCTTTGGGTACCGGCCCGGATATAATCAGCGGGGTCCGGGCATCATCAATCAATACCGAGTCAACTTCATCCACCATGGCATAATGGTGTTTACGTTGTACCATTTCTTCCGGTGTGTGCACCATGTTGTCACGGAGGTAGTCAAAACCAAATTCATTGTTTGTGCCATAGGTAATATCAGCGAGGTAAGCTTTTCTTCTTTCTTCCGTGTTGGGTTGATGTTTATCAATACAATCCACGGTTAATCCCAGCCATTCAAAAATAGTACCGTTCCATTCCTGGTCACGGCGGGCCAGGTAGTCATTCACTGTTACAATATGAACCCCTTCGGAGGGCAAGGCATTCAGGTAAGCCGGCAAAGTGGAGACAAGTGTTTTTCCTTCGCCGGTAGCCATTTCAGAAATCTTGCCTTCGTGCAATACCACACCACCGATAAGCTGTACATCATAATGCACCATGTTCCAGGTTACTTGTCCGCCACCGGCTACCCAGGTATTTTTGAAAACAGATTTGTCACCGGTAATGGTGATGTAATCTTTTTGGATACTCAGGTCACGGTCCAATTGTGTCGCTGTTGCTACTATTTCTGTATTTTCTTTAAACCTCCGGGCCGTTTCTTTAACTACAGCAAACGCTTCGGGAAGAATAGCTTCCAGAACCGTTTCAATTTCTTTATCACGGTCTTTCTTCAGTTTATCTACTTCCTGGTAAATAGCGTCCTTACCCATCAGGTCGTTGAACGGAAGTTCTTCCGCAGCTGCATTTTTTTCAGCTATTTCCGCATCAATTTCTGCCAGGTGTTCTTTTATGCGTTGACGAAATTCCTGCGTCTTATTGCGAAGCTGATCATTATCCAGCGAATTATATGAGGCATAAAACCGGTTGATCTTTCCAACGTACGGTTCAATCTTTTTAACATCTTTCTCCGACTTGCTTCCGCCAAAAATTTTTGAAATAAAACCAAGCATTGGAAGGTTAATTAGTTTATTAGTTAATTTGGGTATTGGGTGGTCAAAAAGGGTGCTACGAACTATTTACAGGCCAATTTGACAGTACTTGCCCCGGTTTAACAGGGGCCGGCAAAGATAAGTCTTAGTTTGCAGTTTGGTACCCTGACTTTCCGGGAAAAATCTATAAGATTTCAAATGGGCTTTGGTTGATGAAAACGGATAAGTTTTGAAGTTAGTTACAGTATCTTTCCGGTGTAACACTTCTTCAAGTTAATTTTGAAAATGAGCCAATTTTTTTCTCTTCTTTTTATTTTTTCTTCATTCTTTTTTTTCGCCTGTAATAATAAAGATGATACCGGTAAGACCGTGGACCCCGATGACCTCTACTTTGATTATAAAATAGCCGGAGAAGAAGGGAATGATACGATTACGATTTTGTTGCAATACCGGGTAGCGGGAATAGAGGGTGATGCCATCTCAATCAGCGAAATAGGTAAAGCTGAATTGGATGGAGAACCTGTACCGGAGGATAGTACGAAAATGTCGGGAAAATTTTACGAGATGTATAAACCGGTATCTGTATTTACAGGAAAGCATCATATTGTTTTCACCGATCATGATAAAAAGATCTACAAGGAAGCATTCGACTTTCAGCCATTTACTTTATTAACGCAGGTTGCAGATTCCTTACAGAGGGGCAAGCTTGTTTTTGAATTCGGGGGGCTGAAGCCGGAAGAGTCTATGACTGTCTTGATGACCGATACTTCTTTTATTAATGAAGGCATTAGCCGGGTATATAAGGTACAGGGTGGCCGTCTGGAAATAACCCAAACTGAACTGGAAAGTCTTTCCAACGGACCCGTTCAGCTGGAGTTTATTAAAGAGCAGGAGCGGCCACTTAAAAATGGTACCGGGACGGGTGGAAGATTAATGATAATCTATCGTTTAAAGCGGGAATTTTTCCTGAAAAATTAGTCTAAAGCAACAACGGCCCATCCGGCAAGCCAGGATTTTCCGGGGGATAACTTTACCGGGAAATAGGTTGTTTTATTTTCGCCCTGAAATGGAATTTTAGTCCCAACACCGTACTTTTGCCGCCAATTCGAAAAGGCTATGGCAGGACAATTAAAAGAGGTTCGTAACCGCATCAAATCAGTACAAAGCACCCAGCAGATCACCAAGGCCATGAAGATGGTGAGTGCTGCTAAACTTCGCCGGGCACAGGATGCCATTATTCAGATGCGCCCCTATGCACAGAAATTGCAGGAAATGCTCAGCAATATTGTGAGTAACAGCGAAGGTGGGGGTTCCGGTATGCCCCTGGCGACAGAACGTTCCATTGAAAAAGTTTTATTTATTGTTATCACGAGTGACCGTGGACTGGCCGGGGCCTTTAATGCAAATACCATCAAACTTACCAAAGCGACTATTGCCGAAAAATATCCTGAACAGTTTCGGAAAGGCCATGTGACGATCTGGAATATTGGAAAGAAGGGCTATGATCATTTTGTCAAAAACAATTACAAAGCAGACGCACAATTCAAGGATATTTTCCTGAACCTGACATTCGCAAATGTGCAGAAAGCTTCGGTTGCAGCCCGGAAAGCTTTTGAAGAAAAACAATTTGATGTGGTAGAGTTGGTGTACAGTCAGTTTAAAAATGCAGGTACACAGCGTTTTGAAGTGGAACGATTTTTACCAGTCCCGAGAGTGGCCAAAAAAGCGGGTACTGCCAAAGCAGATTTTATTTATGACCCTACCAAAGAATTACTGATTGCAGAACTAATGCCGAAGATCCTCAACACCCAATTATTTAAAGCTGTCCTGGATTCCAATGCATCTGAACATGGTGCGCGGATGACCGCCATGGACAAAGCCAGCGAAAATGCGAATGAATTACTCCGGTCGCTGAAAATATCTTACAACCGGGCAAGACAGGCGGCCATTACTACTGAATTGACTGAAATTGTGAGTGGTGCAGCAGCATTACAGGGGTAAATTTAGTTCAGAGTTCAGTTCAGAGTTCATAGTTCAGAGTTAGTTGAGTTTACTGTACTGAAATTATCTTTAAATTTCTCCGGTTTTCCCTAACAGAAACCAACAGGGATTCACCGGAAACTCCTTAATAATTGTGAATAATCTCTTTTGTACTGCTTGTGCCTGATAGTTAACTTGCTCTTTAATAATTTGACACATATGACCCTTTGACAAATATGACAACTTCTGATCTTATACCACATATTGAAGCGTTGATTTTTGCCAGCGAAAAGCCGTTAACTGCTGCCGAGATCACCGAACTGGTGAACAGTGCTTTGGATTTTCCGGAGGATAGAATCACTCTTGACAAGGTAGAATCCTGCCTGGAGGGGATCACGGAAAAATACAGTGCCGAATTTTATCCTTTTGAAGTTAAAAAAAGTGGTGGTGGCTGGCAGTTCCTGACAAGGTCAGCCTTTCATAAAACCGTTGCTCAGCTTAACGGTGAGAAATTTCTCAAACGTTTGTCTGCTGCATCACTCGAAACATTGGCGATCATTGCCTATAAGCAACCCGTAACAAAAGGAGATATTGAAGCGATCCGTGGCGTGAGTTCGGATTATTCGGTACAAAAGTTGCTGGAAAAGGAACTGATCATCATTAGTGGCAGAAATGAAAAAGCACCCGGGCAACCTTTGCTGTATTCAACATCAAAGAATTTTATGGATTATTTCGGCATCAACTCTGCCGACGAATTGCCAAAAATAAAAGAAGTACTGGGAGAGCAATTAATAGAACCTACTGTTATAAAAGAACCAACACCGGATGATGAAGAAAAGGCGGCTGGTGACGATGAGACCGAAGCATTCTTAGTAACTGACGGAGGAGAATTGATTGTGAACCTGCCAGCCGGACAGTCAGGTAATGAACCCGGTGAAGGGGAAGAAAGTTGATTATTTGAATTAATTTTTATCTATAGTGCCATTCCAACCAGGGATGGCATTTGTGTTAAGGGTTAGCGGGGTTTGAAACCGGCAATGTAAGTGTGAAACGGTTTAAAACCCTGACACAGCTTATCTTCGCAATTATGCCGGAGCATTTATCCAACGAACAATTAATACATGCCGCCAACGAGTTTGGAACACCTTTGTATGTCTACCAAGCGGAAAAAATAAAAGAACAATATCAAAAACTGGCAAAGGCATTTTCGATCCTGGATACAAAATTTTTTTATGCCAGTAAGGCGCTGACCAATATCAACATTCTCCGGTATATAAAAGAGATCGGCGGAAATGTGGATTGTAGTTCCATCAACGAAGTAAAGCTGGCTTTGCATGCGGGGTTTGAACCACAAAAAATTCTGTATACATCGAATGGCATTGCCTTCAGTGAAATAGAAGAGGCTGTAACAGCTGGGGTTCATATTAATATTGACAGCCTTTCAAATTTAGAAAAGTTTGGAAAGAAGTATGGTCACAGTTATCCTGTAGGGATTCGAATAAGACCCAATATAATGGCTGGCGGGAATCTTAAAATTTCTACGGGACATGATACCAGTAAATTCGGAATCCCGGTCAGTCAGCTGGATAAGATCGAGGAAGTGGTAAAAGCGACGGGTTTATTTATCCGGACCTTACACATTCATACCGGTAGTGATATAAAGGATCCTGAAGTTTTTGTGAAAGGGATAGAAGTATTGTTTGAACTCATTCCTCATTTTCCGGAGCTGGAAGTAATTGACCTGGGTGGTGGTTTCAAAGTACCGTATAAGCCCGGCGAAAAAGAAACGGATGTAGAACTCCTGGCCAAAAAAATAAAAGAGACGTTTGATAATCATCCTATGGCAGGCTATCCCGAAAAAACCGGGACAGGTAAAAAATTCCAGCTATGGTTTGAGCCGGGAAAGTTTTTAGTGAGTGCATGCGGTTATTTACTGGCACAGGTTACTGTAATTAAAGATACCGGCCCGATTGTATTTGCTGCTGTGGACAGTGGTTTAAATCACCTGGTACGTCCCATGATGTATGATGCCTATCATCATATTGAAAATATTTCAAATCCAGCCGGAGAACCAAAAGTTTATACAGTGACCGGAAATATCTGCGAAACGGATACGTTTGCTGCAGACAGAAGTCTACCGGAGATCCGGGAAGGGGATTACCTCGCTTTTTACAATGCCGGTGCCTATGGTTTTGAAATGGCTTCCAATTATAATTCAAGATTCAAACCGGCAGAAGTCATGATAAAAAACAACCAGGCTTTACTGATTCGTAAACGAGATGAGTTTGATGATTTGCTGAACAACCAGGTTGAAATAACCGGATTCATTAATTAAGTAAAACCGGCTTCACAGAAATTACCGTGGTAGTTTTAGACGTAACCGGCAATGTTCCAAAGGAGGCCTCGGTGTTTCCATTTGATTCGGTATTGATGGTCTTTTCCCGCATGATACCACTGATACGATCCAATATAATTTTCCCGGTTGACTTATTATTCATCGTGGTGGTTGTTTCATTGCCCATCATTTCGGCTTTGGTTACCGTAACAGAATTTTCTGCAAAATCTACCACGATGGTGGAGTCATTAATATCTGAAATTGCATACGCAGCATCAACTTTTCCTCCGTTTGCTTCATACGAAGAAGTCCAGGCATCACCTTTGCCTGCTTCGCTTTCTGGTAATATTTTAAAAAAGCTGGCTTTTCCTTTTTGCGGAGGTTGAACCAGGTCCATCACATCTTTCAGCATACTGGTAATGATGGCCATGCGGCTGTCTGATTCTGCAAGGGCCATTTTTTCCGGCATAGCTAACATCACATTACCGGCCGGGTCAAGGATGACATCATAAGTTTTGCCCAGCATATCTTTTATGGGTTTGCCGAATGGTCCGGAAAGGTCTTTTTCAATTTTGGAATCAAAAGTCATTTTCTGACCCATGCCATCAAATGCGAAAGCAATATGCTGTACCCGGTGGTTCAGGGTGTTGTTATCCTCCGTTGAATTGGTCACTTTAAAGGAATGATCACCGGTGGCATCAACCGTAAAATCAATGGCCTGCCCCATGGCCTGCTGGGAAATAGTGGATTTCGTTTTCAGGCTAACCTCCAGTGTTTGACCCTGTTGAAAAAGTAATTTACTGCTTACTTTTTGGGTAAAGGCAACACTGCTAATGGCAATCAGACAAGAAAGGGAAGTGATAATTTTTTTCATATATGAAATTGTGAATAATCTTCAAAATTGACGATTCTTCTTCATAATCGTTGCAGAACCGGGAAAAATAATTGTTATAATGTACCCGTACTGCCAGTTAAAATCACCTGAACTTCCTATTTTTAATTCTCTTTTTTCACCTGCCTGTCGTCCGGCAGTCAAAAAACAATTTTTTATGCCAATAAGAATGACAGATGATCCTGTGGATCCGAATCAACCCGACGATGGTGGTGGTGGCAGGGGGCCCAATCTTCCGGGCGGCGGTGGCGGCCTGATGTCGTTGTTGCCTATGTTATTGGGACTATTTAAAGGGAAAGGAATTATTCTTTTGCTTGTTATTGGAGCAGGTGCTTTTTTCCTGATGAATAAAAGTGGCGGCTGTAACCCGTCAGAAGTCATTAAAAAGTTTTCTGAAAGCGGGTATAATTTTGATAAGAACGAATTCAATAAAGCGTCCGTTTATGAAGGGCTGGAAGATGATGCAGGAAAAAATCCTTTACCCGAAGCAGTTTCGCTTCTCCGGTATGCGCCCGACAGGGGAAACCAGGGTCAGCAGGGTAGCTGTGTAGCCTGGAGTTGTGCCTATGCTTCTCATACCATTTTGACGGCAGCTGCAACCGGCGCTGATCCCAACCAGATTAAGTTCAGCCCGTCTTATTTATACAACCAGATTCGTTTGGATGGATGCCAGGGTTCTTATATTCAACGGGCCATGGAGGTTATGCAGAAAAACGGGGGTATGCCACTAAGCCAGTATCCATATAACGACCAGGACTGTGAAAGTGAACCAACTTCTTCACAGGTACAGGCCGGCCGTCAAAATGTAATTCATGGATTTACCCGGATCACCAATGGCGACAATGTAAATGAAATAAGTGTACGGGGAATAAAAGAGCATTTGGCAAAGAATGCACCGGTGGCCATCGGCATGATGGTGGGCCAGAGTTTTATGCAGGATATGATGGGACAGGAATTATGGACGCCACAAGGTATGGATGAATCACAGATGGGTATGGGTGGGCATGCGATGAGCGTAATAGGATATGATGATACCAAATTTGGCGGTGCCTTCCAGATAATGAACAGCTGGGGACCGGAATGGGGAAAGAATGGCGTGGCCTGGGTGCGCTATGGCGATTTTAAAAAATATGTTAGAGAGGCGTATGGTATTGATCCGTTACCCAAAAGAAATAACGTTGCCAATATTCCACTGGAGTGTACAATTGGATTGGTGAATAATGAGGGTGGGGAAAATATTCGGTTGCAGGTCACCGGTAGTAATATGTTTCAAACGATTACGCCACTCCCGGCCGGAACCCGTTTTAAAATGTCCATAGAGAATGTAACCGAATGTTATATCTATGTTTTTGGCATGGAAACTGATAACAGCAGTTATGTGTTGTTTCCTTACCTGAAACCCGGTGAAACGGTTTCCAAACATGCACCGTATTGCGGCATTACAGGTTACCGGTTGTTCCCGAAAGCTCAATCCATGGAAGCAGATAGCCTGGGCAACCGGGATTATATAGCCCTTGTTGTAAGTAAGGAAGAATTGGACTATTCGGCATTAAACCAGGCTATCAGCAACAGCAGCCGTCCTGATTACGCCGGAAAAGTAAATGATGCTTTACGGAGCATCCTGATAAGTTCTTCCCGGTTTAATAATACGGGTGATGGCAGGATCTATTTTAAAGTGGATGCCAACAGCAATAAAGCAGTAGCTTGTGTAGTAGCCATTGACAAACAATAAGAATCGATTCATCATTAATGATCAGCATGAAAAAACTTATAGTAACCGCAGCAGTTATCTTATCTGTACTATCCGTGTTTTCCCAGGATATGACAAAATTCAAATTGTACTCACCCGGAGAGAATGCCAAAGAAGGAATCTCTGCAGCCCTGAAGAAAGCCAAAGAATCGGGTAAACATGTGCTGGTACAGATAGGTGGCAATTGGTGTGTCTGGTGTGCAAGATTTAATGAGTTTGTTACTAATGATAAGTCTCTTGATTCGCTCGTTAACAGTAATTACATCGTTTACCATCTTAACTACAGCAAAGAGAATAAGAACCTTGAACTGCTGACAAAGTATGATTTTCCGCAGCGGTTTGGCTTCCCGGTATTCCTCGTACTGAATGTAAAAAGGTGATTTGCTGCACACACAAACTTCCTGGTACCTGGAATCCGGAAAAAGCTACGATAAGGAAAAAGTAACCGCTTTCTTTAATGACTGGGGCAGAAAAGCATTTGATCCTGCTCAATACAAAGAAGAATAAATGAATCCTAACGCAACTGTATTCTTCAAGATGATGAAGCATCCTCTTAAATTCAGGATGTTTCTCTTTACCAAATTACCGGCAGCCTATTTTGCAGGTGTACGGGTACGGGAACTGGATGAAAGAAAATGCCTGGCTACTGTTCCGTACAAATGGTTGTCGCAAAATCCTTTCCGGTCCACCTATTTTGCCTGCCTGAGTATGGCAGCAGAAATGAGTACGGGTGCTTTGGCGATGGCCCATGTTTACAGGCTCGATCCGCCTGTTTCTATGCTCGTGGTGAAAGTGGAGTCAGAATATTTTAAAAAAGCAACGGGCCGCACTTATTTTGTATGTGAAGACGGTGATCTGTTCAGCAAGGTTGTTGAAGAAACCCTGGCGACAGGCGAAGCAAGAATTATTAAAGCAAAATCAGTCGGAAAGAATAAAGCGGGAGACATAGTAGCAGAGTTTACTATTACCTGGTCGTTTAAAGTAAAATCAACAAAATGAAAATTGCATTTCATGGCGCTGCCAGAACTGTTACCGGTTCAAAACATTTGCTGACCTTAAAAAACGGAAAAAAGATTCTTTTGGATTGTGGTATGTTCCAGGGATTGGGTGACGAAACAGATATCCTGAACAGAAATTTTGGTTTTAATCCCGGTGAAGTGGATGTGATGATCCTTTCACATGCGCATATTGATCATAGCGGTCTTATCCCCCGGTTGGTAACGGAAGGGTATGCCGGAAAAATATTTTGCACACCGGCTACGCGGGATCTGACTTCGGTATTGCTGAAAGATTCTGCAGAGATCCAGGAAGACGAAATAAAATACCAGAATAAACGCCGTTCGGCCGGAAGTTTGCCTTACCAGCGTCCGTTATATACGATTGAAGAGACAAAAAATGCCATTGGTCATTTAGAAGAAAGAAATTATGAGGAATGGTTTGATGTGATTGACGGTGTACAGGCCATGTACACCGATGCAGGTCACATTATCGGCAGTGCCTGTGTACATATCAGGGTGAAAGAAGATGGTAAAGAAACACGACTTACGTTTAGTGCGGATGTAGGCCGCTACCGGGATGCGATTTTAAAATCCCCGCAAACATTTCCGCAGGCAGATTATATTCTGCTGGAATCAACTTATGGCAACAGCCTGCATGATAATAATGTAACCACACCGGATATGGTGCTGCGCTGGCTGGAAAAAGCCTGCCTGCAAAAAAAGGGTAAACTCATTATGCCCGCATTTAGTGTGGGTCGAACCCAGGAACTGCTGTATTCATTAAATCAACTGGAACTGGAAAACCGGCTTCCCGATCTTGATTATTTCGTGGATAGCCCGTTGAGTATCGAAGCGACTATGATCATAAAAAAATATCCTCAGTATTTCAATAAAACGGTTCAGAAGATCATGGAATCAGATAGTGACCCGTTTGGTTTCAAAGGATTGCAGTATATAAAGACTGTTGATCAGTCCAAACAATTAAATTTTACCGATGGACCCATGGTTATTATCTCAGCCAGTGGAATGGGGGATGCGGGAAGGGTAAAACATCATATCAGTAATAATATCGAGAACAGCAACAACACTATTTTATTTACCGGGTACTGTGAGCCCCGTTCTCTGGGTGGGCGGTTAATAAATGGTGACAAGGAAGTGGGTATTTATGGTGTAAAACATGAAGTAAATGCGGAGATTGGAGCCATCCGGAGTATGAGTGCCCATGGAGATTATGAAGACCTTTCCCAATGGCTTGCCTGCCAGGATATGAAACAGGTAAAGAAATTATTCCTGGTTCATGGAGAGTATGATGTACAGCAGGATTTTAAACGGTGGCTTATCAAAAAAGGTTTTCCTGATGTAGAAATTCCGGCGCAGCATTCAGAAGTTGCTCTTACCTGAAAATCTTAATTATTTTTTGTTTACAGGTGCTTTCAAAATTCTATTGTAATGCCAACACGGGAGGAGGATAGTTACCGGGTATGATTCCTATCTGGAGAAGATGAACAAACTTTTGAAAAATAGCAAAAAAAAAACCGGCCCCGTTTTGAAAGGGACCGGTTTGAATAAAGGTCTTAATAACAGTAATACCAATACTTATAGTAGTAGCAATAACCGTAATAATCACAATAGTAATACCAGTAATAACAAAGTCCTGCGCGGGATTTTTCAGGAGCTTTGTAAGATTTTGACCAGGTCTTGATTTCCTTGCTGATTGATTTTGCATCTGCAGCAGTCAGCGTATAGCCAACGGTGTAAGTTTTACCGCCAATAGTAGCTGAAGGGGCACCCCGATTGCCTGCTTCGAGATTGGCATTAGCTACCATACTTAAAAACCCGATGTCTGTATCCGTTAATACGGTACCGGCCTTCATTGTGGAAACTGTTTTTTCTGCCTGTCCGAATGCCATGGAGGCAAACACCAGCATCGAACCTAAGAGCAATCCTTTGATTTTGTTCATAGTTGTTTATTTTTTATGAGTGATAAAATTTAATGACGCTTTAAATGTATTGTTTTTTTTGATAGCCCAAAATGATATTTCGATAAATAAGGCCACTTTTTTTCCACTTTTCGGCCTGTCTCCGATTCAATAAGTGCTTTCTGTCCCAGGGCTTTATTAAGTTGTAAAGCTAACCGCTCAGAACCGGCCTGCCTATACCCAATATAGGGTATTTTTAGCTATTTATTCTTTTGAAACACCCCGCTCCACCGGTATCAATATAAAATCACTCATCGGGTTATCACCCCCAAACCCATCTTTTTGCGGCGAAATTTTTAAAGTAGCGGTTTCGTTCAGACTGTTCTTTTGCAAAACCGAATAAATATCCGAGAGGGTGACAATACCATTGGTTTCCTGGCCCTTCGCTCTTAATACCTGCAATAACAAATTAGCAAAGGGCGAATGATCACCGGATTTACCGTCAAAGGCTTCATCAGTGCCTACGGATGACAAAAACTTCCGGCATTTGAATTCCGACTGGTCAACGAGGAACTGCCGCACATTCCTGTTAGTTATGGCTTTTTTATCAGCTTCGTTTCTCTTGTCCAGTATTTTCTGGTTAAACAACCCACCATGACAAACATCCAGCATCACCAGTATCTGGCGGGAAGGGATATTGTTGACCATCTTCTGCAATTTGGCATATTGGATATAGGTATTCCGCGCCGGGTCCATATCCCTTGGCTTTGAATCGGCACAGACAATAAATCCATCACCCAGAAATTCTGTTTCCTCATCGCCGTGACCCGCAAAATAAATAATAAGCTGATCGTTGGGATTCATAATCCGGTAGTATTCGCCAATGGCTTTATAAATAGTATCCATGGGTTTGTCTTCGAGCAGTTGCACTTCAAAACCATAATCCTGGGCCAGTTCATCTTTAATGGCCCGGGCATCATTAATGGCATTGGGGAGTGTTTTCCAGCCCCCTTTATAATTATTGGTACCCACCACGAGGGCATATTGTTTCCCGGAAAAATTGGCGGCCGATCTTAATTCTTTCGTTTTCAGTCCCAGCCCCCTTGTTTGACCACTGGCATCTCCGAATATTTCTTTGTAATCTTTCAGGAATTTTCTTTCAAAGAAGATATCGAAATAATCAAAATCGAATGAGTTACAACTGTACGCTTTGTTCTTTATCCTGAAAGCGACCTGGTTGGCGGAAAACTCATCTTTAAAAAGGTCATAAATATTCCCGGAATCCAATGAAGTGATATAATAATTGATCGGGCCTTTAAGAAAATTATTATCCAGGCAGTTGACAGCATCCCAGCCGTATTTATTCGGTACAATGATAATCCGGTTCTTGTTGAGTATGCTGGCCACTTCGGGTGAGTTTTGCATCAGAGTTTTTATGAATTCTGTCTTAAATTTATCAGATGGCCCCGCTTCGGAGATAAACAACTGGTTGGTTGCGGGAATTAGCTGTATATATTCCTGTAATAATTTGAGGGAGATGCAGTTTCTAAAAGCATTTGTTGTGTCTTTGCTGTTGCGGTTCCGGATAGTATTTTTTCTATCTATTACTTCTATATCATAGGGGTAAAAATAAGTGCCGGCATCCGGAGAATCATTTTTTAGTACAATGCTGCATCCGCTGAAATTAAAAATAAAAACATCGTTTAAAGTGGCTTTCCGGGAGATTTCTTTTAAAGCGTTTAAGATCGCTTCTTTGGTGGCATCTTTATCAAGTAAGACATATTCATGAAATAAGGAGCTGAGAACTGAGGAACTCTTTCCTCTTGTATGTTGATCTTCGAAAAACTTTATATAGGATTGCGCATCAGAGCTGCAGGTCCTATATTTAATCACGCCATAATCATCAATGCCAACCGAAAGTACCCATACAGCAGCCACAGCATATTTATTCCGGTCATAAGAATCATAGATTTCGTACTTTCTCAATAATCGTTCAAGCATCCCAGTCTCTGCGCCGTCAGACCTTCCCCTGGTATTGCCTTCGTCAGAAAATTTTTGTCCATAATTGAAAATAAATTCATCAACTTTTTTTGAGGATGAACCCAGATTTACAATTTTGAGCAGGTCGCCTTCAAGCGGATAGGCTGTTAAGGCTATTTCGAATTGACGACCCAGTTCCCAAACACTATCAATATTGTTGTTGCTTTGAAAAATCAGCCTGAATCCTCCCATTCCTTTCCCCAGAGTATCCGTGAATTTTTTAAGATTAGTGATGGTGTCCTTATGCAGAAATACGCCTTCAAATTTATTTAACGAAGAAGACATCAAATAAGATACATAAACTCTGGAAGGATTGTATTTCTTTACGGCTTCAGGATACTGACCGGCGGCCAATACCAGGGTTGTTCCGTATGGCTTAATGCCATCATTTGCAACAGCAGTATGATTTGCTGAAAGAACAAAAATTAATAATCCCCCAATGATTAATTTGGAATAGAAGGAGGGACTTATTTTTTTTTCAGACATAACATTGATTTGACCCGAAAAATTACCATTATTAACGCAGTTTACCAATACCCTGCATTGGGTAGTTTCTTCAAAACAAACTGTTGTACCTTTATAAAGAAGTTTTATCAACTGTTAACACATACATACTTAAATAAATATGTCTGCTAAAGTGGTTAAACAGAAAATGAAGATGATAAGGACTTGTATATTTCTTAGTTGCACATTGTTGTTATTGCAATCCCATGCCCAACCCGGCGAACGGGGTCTGATCGTTAAAAAAGATTCCACTGGTCCCGCAGGAAATACCTATGCGATCATCGTTGGCATCAGTAAATACAAAGTGGTTCGTCCACTGCAGTATGCCCATAAAGATGCACAGGCTTTTGAAGCATTCTTACTGAGCGATGCCGGCGGAAAAATTCCGCCCGCCAATGTCGAAACCTTTCTGAATGAAAATGCCACCCGTAGTAATGTAGGCGATGCCATCTCTGTTGTTTGCCGGAAGGCCAAACCCGGCGACCGGGTCTATTTCTTTTTTGCCGGTCATGGGGATATGGAAGACCTGACACAGATCGAAAACGGGTTGTTATTATTATATAACAGTCCCAATGGAAATTATTTCGGGATGAATGACGATGTGCTGGAGATCATTAACCTGAAAAGATATTTATCATCGTTGTCAGAACATGGTGTGGAGATGATCTTTATTGTGGATGCCTGCCACTCGGGAAACTTAAAGGGTGGCGTGGAAGGCGTAGCACAAACGGCTTCGGCGCTGGCCAATTCCTGGGGTAAAGAGTATAAAATACTTTCCTGCCAGCCCAACCAGCTCTCACTCGAAAGTGCTGAATGGGGTGGCGGCCGGGGTTTATTCTCCCTGGAAATGGAAGAAGGCATGAAGGGCCTGGCTGATAGGAACAACGACGGTAAAATAAGTTTTGCCGAATTACAACGCTACATCACCGACAATGTTTCCACTTTTAGTGAAGATAAACAGATACCCCTGGTAAGCGGCGACCTCAGCAAATCTTTCGTGAAGGTGGATCCTCCAACACTGGCTTTATTAAAAAAACAAAAAGCGGCAAACTACCCGATACTGGCAGTGGCCAATACCAAAGGCAATGAAGAAAAATATGTGGACTCACTGGATCCTGCGGGAAAAAAGATCTATCACTCATTTAAAAAAAATCTTGACGATAAAAAACTGATCTGGCCAACGGATACCAATGCCCTGAGGGATTACAAAGTCTTTATAAAAAAATACACCGGCAATACGCTGATTGCATCTATGCGCCGTACCCTGGCCGCTTCTCTTAATGAACGGTTCAATACAATAGTAGCACCGCTGCTGAAAGGCGAAACCAGCTATTCCACCCGCGACGCCTGTAAATATGCGGCTGCCGAATTAGACAGTTGCCTGCAGTTACTGGGCGAACAGCACTATATGTACACGAATCTTAAGGCCCGTAAATTGTACATGGACGCCATGGCACTTACCTGGGCGTTTAGCCAATCCGAATATAATATCAGCATTAAACCGGTTATAGAAAAAGCACTCCGGTTACTGGAAGAATCGGAAGCGCTGGAGCCCAATGCGGCTTACACACTGCAGCAATCAGGCATCCTGTACTGCGATATTTTTGAATATGAAAAAGCGTACCCGAAGTTTCAAAAATATTTAGACCTGCGGCCCAATGATTTTTATTCCAAATATTCACTGGCAACTATTTATAACCGGTTAGGTAAGTTTGAAAAGGCCCAAGACCTGTTCCTGCAAATGATCCGGGAATATCCGGATAATGTGGACCTGTATACCGGCCTGTCGGATGCCTATATGAATGATAATAAAAAAAATGAAGGACTCAAATGGGCCAAAAAGATCGTGGATGTATTACACGATAAATTTACCGGCTACTTTGCGATGGGGGTTTGTTATTCGTACAGTAACCAGGTGGACAGTGCGGCTTATTATTATAAACTCAGCGCAAAACAAACGAAAGACTGCCCGGCCTGTTATAATAATATCGGACATATTTATTTTCTCAATAACAAAACTGACTCAGCTATAAAATATTTTCAATTGGTATTAAAAAAGGACAGCACATTTCCAAATACAAATTTCAATATGGCTACGATCGATGCTGCTCAGGGTAATAATTATGCTGCCATTTCAAAATTTATTACCGCACTTATCAATTTCACACCCTTCGACGATTGTTTTAATACGAACCTTCAATTGTACTTTAAAAAGAACTACCACATTACGGATACAAAACTTTACGAAGCGTTCAAAAAAAAGGCATTCGCCTTTAATTCTCAATATTTCAGTTATTTATCCATTTTATATTGTTACCTGCGGGATGAAACATTAAAAGATAAAACGGACAAGATCGAATATATCTTTTCTCAAATGCTCACCTTCAAACAACATGATCCGCTTACCTGGTTCCATTATGCCTGTTATAAGGGACTTAACAACGATAATAAAGCTGCTCTGGAAGCCATCGAAAAAGCGTTGAAACTCGGATTTGGTAATTACTTCATGATAAGCAGCGATGCTGACCTGGATATGCTCCGTGGTACAACTGAGTTTCAAAAACTCCTGAAGGAATATTTTCCTGTGGAAAGTAAAAATTAACTGATCCCCAATTTTGACTGCTGCATAAAAGCAACAGTAATTCGTAAAAAGAATTATTTCTCATATTACTATCTATTTATATTATGAAAGTAATACGGGCCAACGCAACGGATTGCCGGGTTTGTCCATCTTTAAAAATACCCTGCGCCCCTGATAGCCACTGTCGGGGAATGCTGTAACTTGTATCAAATTTGAACCCTTTTATCAGCGCCATGAACCGTACGTTACTTTTCCTCTTCACCTTTTCCCTTTTCTTACTAGTTCAGGTTAATGCCCAACCCGGAGAACGGGGCCTGATCGTTAAAAAAGATTCCACCGGGCCGGCAGGTAATACCTATGCCATTATCGTGGGTATCAGTGATTATAAAGTAGTGCCCCACCTGCAATATGCCCATAAAGATGCGCAGGCCTTTGAAACTTTCCTGCTCAGTGATGCCGGTGGAAAAGTATCGCCAGCCAATGTTGAAACCTTTCTTAATGAAAATGCTACCCGTAGTAATGTGGGAGATGCCATCTCCGTCATGGCCCGTAAAAGCCAAACCGGGCGACCGGGTCTATTTCTTTTTGCCGGTCATGGTGATATGGAAGACCTCACACAAATTGAAAATGGATTGTTATTATTATATAACAGTCCCAACGGAAATTATTTAGGATGAATGATGATGTATTGGAGTTCATTAACCTGAAAAGATATTTATCGCCCTTGTCGCAACGGGGTGTGGAGATGATCTTTATTATTGATGCCTGTCATTCCGGAAACCTGGGAGGGGGCGTAGAAGGCGTGGCACAAACAGCATCGGCGCTGGCCAGCTCCTGGGGTAAAGAATATAAAATACTTTCCTGTCAGCCCAACCAGCTATCCCTCGAAAGTTCCGAATGGGGTGGTGGCCGGGGTCTTTTTTCCCTGCAACTGGAAGAGGGCATGAAAGGACTTGCGGATAAAAACAATGATGGTAAAGTGAGTTTCTCGGAACTGCAGCGATATATAACCGACAATGTGGCGACCTATAGCGAAGAAAAACAGATCCCGGTAGTCAGCGGTGATCTCAGTAAATCGTTTATCAAAGTGGATCCCAAAACGCTGGCGGTTTTAAAAAAACAAAAAGCAGAGAACTACCCCATGCTGGCGGTGGCCAATACCAAAGGCAACGAAGAAAAATATGTGGACTCGCTGGACCCTGCGGGAAAAAAGATCTATCTCTCCTTCAAAAAAAATCTTGTAGACAAGAAGCTCATCTGGCCAAAGGATACTAATGCCCTTCGGGATTATAAAGCCTTTATAAAAAAATACAAGGACAACCCACTGATTGCAACGATGCGCCGCACCATGGCTGCTTCCCTGAATGACCGGTTCAACGGGATCGTAGGACCTTTGCTGAAAGATGAAACCAGTTATTCCACCAAGGATGAATGTTTTATGGCAGCCGCTGAGTTGGAGGATTGCCTTCACCTGCTCGGCGAACAGCATTATATGTATAGTAATTTAAAAGCCCGCAAACTTTTTATGGATGCCATGGCGCTAACCTGGGCTTTGTCGGAAACGGAATATAATATCAGTCTGAAGCCACAGGTTGAACAATCCATTTCCTACCTGGAGCAATCGGAAGCACTGGAACCAAATGCTGCCTATACGGTGTCGGCCCTCGGTACCCGGTATTTTTTTATATATGAATATGATAAAGCTTTTGCCAAATTTCAAAAATACCTGGATCTGCGGCCCAATGATTTTTATTCCAAATATTCGCTGGGAATTGTTTACCGGAAACTGAAACAGTTTGATAAATCGGAAGAATTGTTTAAAAAACTGATCGAGGAAAAGCCGGATATGGCCTTCCTGTATTCGCAGCTGTTTGATACCTATTACAAAGACGGTAAATATGCCGAAGCCCTTGCAGTTGCGCGGAAGATCACGAACTCAGTGGATGTACTCACCGGTCTGTTCGCTACGGGAGTCTATTATTCGCAGCAAGGGAATATGGACAGCGCCGTTTATTATTACCAGCTGGCTAAATCAACGGCTGATTGTAATATTTGTGATAACAATATCGGCGTCATGTATTTTGTCAATAATAAAATTGATTCTGCGCGCGAGTATTTCAACCTGGCCCGGTCGCTTGATACGACCAATGCCTTCCCGATCTTCAACCTGGCCACGATTGATGTAAAAGGATTTTCGGACAGCCATAAACGGTTTTGCCAAATCCATTGATTATGCTCCTGCTTTTACGGAGCATTTGTAACCCATTTTGATCTTTATTTGAACAAACATTATACTGTTAAGGACAGCAGCCTGTACCGGGAATTCCGGGATAAAGCGTTCCAGTATGATCTGCAATACCTGGGTTATTTGTCCGTGCTTTATTGTTTTATGCGCGATAGTATCCTGATCAATAGTACAAAAGCCTTTGATTATATCTTTCCCGAACTGTTCAATTTTAAAGACGAATCTGTATTTACCTGGTATCATCATGCCTGTTACAAAGCATTGATAGCAGATAAGCAAACGGCACTGGAAAGCCTGGAGAAATCATTGAAGCTTGGCTTTGGCACCTACTTTATGCTGACCAGCGATGATGACCTGGCTTCTATCCGGAATGAACCGGTTTAAAGCTCCTTATAAAATATTTTCCGGCGGAAGTAAAAAATACAGGCAATAAAAAGAATAACTTTTAAGTTTAGCCGGTAATGCTTTTCGAAGCTTTGCCGGCTTTATTCTTTATCGCTGCGCTGCAGAAGCCAGCCATTTTTAATACTAAAGTGAAATAGTAATTAGTCTTATGTATTCCCTGCGCCGTTTGCCCTCTTTGGTCTTTGCCTGTCGAAATGGTTCATCCAGGCGGACGAGATGTATTAGGCTGTTTTATAAATCAAGTTGATATTATTTTATCAAGGCAGATTTTGCTCCCTTGCCGATCATATCAATGATCGATCACCGTTATCCGCCAATACTTTTGTAACAAAACGGTCATTGGCACTTTCAGTTACTTTTACTGAAATGGAATAGGATCCCTGGCTATATGATTTTCCCACTACACCATTGGCATCTTTGTAATACCCAAAGGATCTGGGTACGATAAAACTTCTGCCATCGACCCGGGTGCCTTTCAGGCTGTCATAATAATGTGCATAGGCCGGGTTGAGTTTATCAACGGGGGCTTCGCGGAGCAATACATAGAATTTGCCCAGTTCCACATTATCAAATAACTGTCCCAGTTCATTTACATAGGATGTTTTGAAAGCTATCTCGATATCCATGTTCAGGTTGTTCTTCTGGGCCTTCGTCATTTTAATCTTGGAATATCGTAACTGCAGGTCGGTAAGCCGGAGCCTGAAAATGGAATTATTGATGATCTCATTGGCGGAAGTGGTATCCAGTTCAAAACGGGCCACAAAAGCCGTATCCGTATGTCCCTGGGGGTTAGTAAATGTTCTTACCAGGACGAATCCGCTGAATTGCATACCCACCGGGTCAAAGACACTTTCGGCAGAGAGCTGGTCGTAAAAATAGAGATCCGTCAGGGCAAATGTATAATTGGCAACATACCGGGCCTGTCTTTGGCAATCATTTTCTTTACAGCGTTGGTGGCTAACGCGACACGGCCCCACCCAACAAGCGGCCCAAACAGTCCACGGGATGCCGTGGCCCGGTCATTCAGGGAGGGTATCTCCTGTCGTTTTATAGAGGCACAACTGATAGCATCCGGTTTTTCTTTGATGACGATATCAGATTCTTCATCTTTCAGGGCATGGCTATAGCCGGAGGTTTTGCAACCGGTACTCAAAAAATAATAATGAAAAATGGATATGAGACCAGGAAGGAGTTGTTTCATAAACTTTATTTATCAATTTAATGTAGTAACCAAAATAAGCGATAAAAATAATGACTGCAGTTTGCAAAAAATATTGAAAGTACGAATGGGCTGCACAAACTATTTTAAAAAAGAAAGGTACTGTTAAAGAAGCGATGGATTCATCCGTGAAACAGGGTATTTTTCCTGTCAGGCTTTGCCTGCCTTAAACGTTGCATATATCTGGGCATAACAAACACACAAAAGCTCCTGAACTTCTTCTTAGGCTTTATTTAACAGCTTCGGTTGACGAATAACAACCCCGGCCGGCATCAGGTATGTAATTACTATTTATCACTAACCAAAAACAACTGTATGAAACTACTAACCGGCCTCGTTCTATTCTCGGTGTTTGCGCTTAGCGCTAGCTGCTACTGAGATAACTTTTGAAAAAGCCTTACCTGGAAACAGATCAAAGAAAAAGCAGCCAAAGAAAATAAGATGATCTTCTTGATGCCCACACCAGCTGGTGCGGTCCCTGCAAATTCCTGAAAGCAAAGTTTACACAGATGATGCGGTGGCCAGCTATTACAATGCCAATTATATAAATGTAAAATTTGATATGGAAGACGGGGAAGGGATCAGCCTCGCAGAAGAACTGGGGATCACTTCTTATCCAACCCTGTTGTTCTTTTCGCCTGAAGGTAAAGTGGTACATAAATTTATCGGTGCCATGGATGCTGGTCAATTTATAAACCTCGGTAAAGATGCACAGGATCCCTCCAAGCAATATGTTGGCCTGAAAGAAAAAGCAGAACAACTCCAGTTATCTGATGCCGATTTTAGTGTTTGGGCCTCTCAGGCCGATAGACTGGAAGACAGCGACAAAGAACTGATTATTGCCACTTACCCGCAGAGTAAGGAAGATATACTCGGGAATAAAGACATTGCCAATACCGTGCTGATGTTTACCGATGTGCTGACCGACCGGCAATTGACTTACCTGCACAGTAATCAAACTAAAATAACTCAACTGATGGGATGGGATGCCGAAAGAACCGCTTCCGTTTTATATAAAAAAATTGTTCAGGCAGGGGGCAGCGGTGTGCGAAAAAGCGGCAACAAAATTGATTCGTTCAGGGCGCTGATAAAAGTTTGACCGAAGAAAGAAAATTACGCGGTGAAGGATCTGTTATTCCGGGTGGCTTTTTTTATAGATAAGGATATGAATAAAGCCAGCAATTTATTGATACAATACCTGAAGGATACACAAAAGCCCCGGCAATAGATGACCTGGCAGGATGGCTGCTCGATTATGCTACTTCTTTTGAAGTGAACAAATTCAGAAGATCAATAGCCAGTTGTCCTTATTTAAACTTCGGCCAATCGATAAGGAAAAGAATACTGGCTCTGGCTGATGCAGATGATGTGTTATGCCAAAGCGGGTAATGAAGCCAAAGCCAAGCTATTTGCTGAAAAAGCTTATCATCATGCCGGTTTGGCGGTAGAATACAAAGAAGTTTTGAAAGAGTCGTATGGGTTTACAGATTAATGAAAAACTCCATATAAAATCTGTTGAACGCCGGTAAGGACTAAACAATCTTACCGGTTTTTTATTTTATGCTCCTGTGAATAAAAATATTCTGAAAATGCAGGAATAGATAGTCTATAAAAATACCTCCTTGTGGGTATATGCCCCTATCTTCACGCATTGTAATATTGTACCTGTATGAAATATTTTATATTACCGAAAGAAGATAATGGCGGCCGGAAGAACCGGTCTTTACAACCAATACAACCTTTTTGCACATTCATTCCTCTAAGGGAAGATTTCAGCGCAATCCGTTCTGTTTTTTTCAAAAATCAACTTATTTTAGCACCTGATTTTTACTTAATAAAGAATCAATTTTAAACACCCTGTTTATGAATAAGCGAATATTTTCTATTATGCTGGCTCTTACAGCAACTTTATTCAGTGCAGCCCAGGAAAAAGGGCTTTGCTTATAGCTGTTGATAATTACGAAGCGCCACCAACCTATACGCCTTCAGGACGGGCAGGTCGATCTTCCGTAATCTCGATGGCTGCGTTAATGATGCCCGGTCCATACAATCGATCGTGGTGTCTAAATTCCAGTTTAATGCCGCCAAAGTGGATACTTTATTTAATGAAGCTGCCGGCAGAGCGGCTATCCTGAAAAAAATGGATGAACTTCTGGCCAAGAGCCAGCCCAATGATATTGCATTTATATATTATGCGGGTCACGGAAGCCAGGTGCCCAACAGCCTGGCTAAGGAAGCCGATAAAAAAGATGAATCCATGGTGCCCGGCGATACCTGGAAGGAAGGTGTGGAAGATATCAGGGACAAGGAACTGGCAAAGATTTTCAATAATTTTATTGATAAAGGCGTCAAGCTGACCGTGATAATGGATTGCTGTCATAGTGGTTCTTTATCAAGGGGCCCAGTTAGCCCGGCTAAATTCAGGTTTATTGAAGAAGCCAAATATGATGCAAAAGATCCATCACAACCCACAGCACCGAGACCCGTAAGGAGGGAACCTTCCTGATCATGTCTGCTGCACAGGATAATGAATTTGCACAGGAACAACTGGATGAATATAATATTCCCCATGGCGCTTTCACTATTGCTTTCACGCAGGCACTGGAACAACAGTCGGTCAATGCCTCCGTACTAAATCTTTTTACCAGTATACGGGCTATCCTGAAAAGTAATGGTAAAAAACAGGAACCGGTATTAGGTGGTAGCAAAGAAAGACAGCAGCAAACCTTGTTTGGCCTGGCAAAAGGTTCAGTTCCGGATAAATCGCTGATTGCTATTTCTGGTATTGAAAATAACAAAGTGACTTTACAGGGTGGTTTTGCCCTGGGTTTATATAAAGAAAATGAACTGGTAAAATTTAAGGGCAAGGATACACTGGTAAAATTGCGGATTGATACGGTGATAAGTGTTAACCGTTCCATTGCTTCGGTAATAAAAGGATCCGTAAAAGATTTAAAAGCCGGTGAATTGCTGGAAGTGACCAACTGGGTTTCTTCATCTGCACCCTTACTGAAAGTATTTGTGCCTTCCGGAAATATGACCTATGCCGATATCGCTAACCTGGCGGCTATTAATAAGGAGCTTAAGAAATCTTCAAAAATAAAATGGATCAATAACCCGAAAAACAGATCCTTATACCACGGTTTACTATGATGGCAAAAAATTCCATGTAAACCAGGATGGAAAAGAAGTGACAGCTCCTGCTACATTAACGGCAGAGGCTTTATTACAACTCAGCCGGAAAGACTCCACTTTTTATTTTGAATTACCACCTTCTAAAGAGTTGGCGGATGCGATAAAAGAAAAAATGAATCTGAATAAAAGTATGGTGCTGACGAAAGATGCTTCCAATGCCAACTATGTGTTATATGGCACTATTGATGAAGATGGTAAACCGGCTTATGGATTACGCCGGGCACAAACTTCTTCGAGGGATAGCCTGGAATCCATGCCTGTGCAAACAAAAACTTTGTGCTGGAGAATGATAAAACTTCCGGAACGGCATTGGCCGATAACCTGTATGAAGTGGCTATGAAGCTTTCCAAGATCCGCGGCTGGCAGCAGTTAGCCGGTCCTAAGGACGGGGATAAAACATTTCCTTTTCACCTGGAAGTAGTGAATAAGGCGGATAGTAAAGTGATCACCAACCGGGAATATAAAGTGGGAGACAAAGTAGCGTTTAACCTGGTGGCTGATAAAGGCTATACCGGCGCCAATAAAGTGAAGCGGTATGTTTATGTTTTTCTGATTGACAAAGATGGAAATATGGTATTATGTTATCCTGATGCAGATGCCGGTAATGTGGCCAACCAGTTTCCTAAGTTTGAGAATTTTAACCTGGTCAGTAATGTGTTCCTTTTTGAAGGGGATGTACAGGAGCCGGTGGGAACCGATAATTATTACGTACTGGCATCCGACGAACCCATATCCAATTATGCCATGGTATTTAACCAGGAAGGTGTGCGGGCAGCCACCCGTGGTGTGGGTAGTCCCCTGGGCAATCTGTTGAACCTCGGTAATAATGAAGGCACCCGGGGCTTCAACAAATCAGTCACCAACTGGAATATTATCAGGATGTCCATCAAATCAAAACATTAATAAATACCCCGGAAAGGGTATAGGCAGGCAAACCATTTCGTTATATCTTGCTGACCTGATTTAAAATGTGCGCAGTAATTAAAAAAAGAGTTTAACCAACAGTTACCCGATCAATTAATTAAAAATTAAAAAAACAAAGAAAATGAAAAAAACAATTCTCAGCATTTTTGCAGCAGGCTTTATGATGCTTGCATTTACAACGACCACTTCTGCGCAGAAAAAAGATCGCCGTTAAGGTGGAGTCAAAGCCCGTGGATGCCAGCCGTGGTTCCAATAATCCCAACATCAAAACTGATGTGCCGACAACAGACAAGCCTGCTTCAAAACCAAGGGGTACCTGCAGTGTTTATTTTGACAACTATTCAGGTTTATATGTAAAAGTATATGTGGATGGTTATTACATGGGTACATTATCTCCCTATGGTGCTTTTACCGTGAATGCAGCTGACGGATATACAGAGATCTATTGTATTTCTACCGGTGGTACCAGGGATTGGACGGCAACCGGAAATTGCACAGGACGATACACCTATTCGTTGTATTAGTATAAAATTTTTTCGGAATAATAAAAAGCAGGCTGTATAGTCTGCTTTTTTGGTTTGTGAAATAATTTAATATCAAGCAATTCATAGAAGCGGTGATGACAGAAACAAAAACCGAACCCCGTTATGGTACATTAGAACTGGCGGGGCATGTGGGGGGTGATTATATTTTTATAAAAAAGTGATTCGAAAATTTGTAAAGCAAGAATACTTCTGCCAAGGGTTCGAGTGTTCACGAACCGAGGTAAGGATCTGCCGGCAAGCGATTGGTAAGTTCTTCTGATAAACTTTAGTAAATCAAGAATTCAACTTTCTTAGTTATTGGTTAATTTTTTTGGTTGGTGCTGGGTCTGAAGGCACAGTAACCTTTCTTAAATTCATCTGATAGACAGAGTTAGTAGAGAATCTGTCTTGCTCATAAGAAGGATAACTCCCCCCGCCATTTCTTTTTCGGTAAAGGTCATTCAGTAAATTTTCTACGGGCTTTGTGGGAGTTATTGATGACACCTTATTTGCAAATACCCTATCTTTTTGATATTCTATATAAATCACCAATTGGGGACGAATAGCTGGATTTTCGTTTTTAGGGGAGGCGAATAATTGGCCTGCAGCAAATGATTTTTTGTGGGTATCATCATAGACAATCATGAACCCATTATTCTTTTCTTTGAATATGCTATTAAAAACAATTTCAGTTACATCAATGCTTGCAGGAATATTTTTATTTTTTGTTTTTATTGTTGCAGATTTCTGGTTTTCAAAGCTGGCAGATGGTTGATTATTCCACATGGCTGAGGAATCCTCCCACTTATCCAGGACCTGCCTGATATAAAGGGCACTTGTCTTTGCATTATCATTAACTGCAAATTCGGTATTAATGGGATATAATACCAGGTCAGCTTTCAAAATGAGTATAGGGTTATTAAGTATCTCAACTGGTAATAAATTAAAATCAAATTCAAGCAAAGAACGGCATAGCAATTCTTTGCCGTTATCCATCCAGTTAGCTGCTCCAATAACGGGTGACATATCGCCCGTTTTATCTGCTTTTATATTACTGACCAATACACTTTTTGTTGAAGAATCGCTTTCCAGGACGATTTTAAGGATCCCTTTTGGAATAGTAGAAGGTATTTTAGATACAGCTGTATCATTTACCTGGGCTACCGTTGAAATAAATAGAAATAGAAAAAAGCATGTAGTTGTACTTGATTTAAATTTCATATTTGCTGACTTGATTAATAAATCTAATTCTATTATTTCAAATACTACAAATTATATTATTCTGCTGTGTTAATGATTTATTTTGTCATTATTGTATGTCGTTGTAGCCTTACCCCTTCAGGTAAGGCTACACTTGGGTATTACAGATTCAATTTTTGAAAATTTGTGCGCGGGCGAAATCAAAAAAAATGATTTGTCGGAAGTTAATCACCAATTTGTCATTAAGATTAATGATATAGAAATTCAGCATGTTAACAAACTGATCATTGCGATAGATAAATGGTACTTGGATAATATTGCTGAGCTAAATAGACCTCACAGGTAATCATCATCCCCTGGCAAACCCTACCAACCCCGTCAGGTCCCCTTTGTCCGCTGCCTTTAGTGCCTTTAAGTAAGTCTCTCTTGCTTCGCCCGCTTTCACCAGGTTGGCCGCTCCCCAGGTAAACACAGGTCTTCCGAAAATATGACTTACGATCACATCGGCCATCAACCGTGAATGCCTCCCGTTACCATTTGAATAGCAATGGATGGAAACGATCCGGTGTTTAAACCGGACCGCAATTTCATCCTCTGGATATGTTTGATGATCGATCCATACATTGCAATCTTCGATCAGCGTTCGGAGTGCTACCGGTATTTGATATTTGTCAACGCCGATATTCTTGTTTGTCTTGCGGAATGTTCCTGCCCATTGCCAAACTCCGCTATACATTTTTCTGTGCAGCTCGTTGCAAAATGTCTCACTCAAAATATTATCAGCTTCGAACTTTTTCCGCAAGGTCCATTCAACAGCTTCCTCGATATTCAACTGCTCGGCTTCATTGAGTTCACCCTGCGTAGTGATCGTCTTAAATAGCAACCCCATACTTTCATTTTCATCCAGCGGTGTTTGCCCATCTTCATACTTTATATCTAATCCCATAAGAATTTTGGCATTTCATTTTTTAATTCAATCTTCTTTTCAGCAAAGGCTTCCAGCAACTTTGCTTTGGCATTCTCCTGGTTTTCCAGTGCCATGCTGTTACTAGTTCTATTGACGATTTCCCGGGCTTTGAGTGCGACCTTTTCGTTCACCATTTCTTCCAGTGTACCACTTTTGGGCACGATTGTGTAGACCAACTTCATATCCATAGCTTCAGCAATAGCACGAAGTGATTGGAGTGTGATAGAACCTGATTTTTCCCTTTGCTCCAGTGCCCGGATACCCTGAGCAGTTTTACCAGCTCGTTTCCCAAGTTGAGACAGTGACATATTTAGAGCAGTCCGGATGGTATTGATCCACCCCGATGGCTGCTGTATGGGACTCAGCAAATTAAACGCAGCCAATTTGGTGGAAACCTGCTTAAGGATCAGTCTTTTTTTATGTTTTTTCATAAACGTATAGGTTTAATATTATATGCAAATATACATATATTAGTTTAAAAATATAAATAAAATTAAACATATAAATATATATTATAAGAGATTTGGCAAATGCCGGTGTGCTGCAATGGCACGAAAAAGGCAGATAAATCATTGTCTTAGGCTCTTTTTGTTAACTCATTTGTTAACTATTGAACCAAAAACAATCCTGTTATGTGACTTATTAAAAAGCCCAAACCTCTTATTATCAAGGAATGGGCTCTTGTACGGGAGAGCAGTCCCGATAACTATCGGGATGAACTGCCGTCCGCCGCGGCGGATATGAATCCGATGCTTAATGATGTAGTTTTTTAATGAAATCTCTGCCAACACCAGTCTTCAGCCATTTTTCATATGCTATTGCCTCTTGTTTTGTTTCAAATTCATTGGTATAAATAAGTTTCCATGGGCGGTATTTTGCTGTCCAGCCATGGCCGAGTTCATTGTGCGAAATTAGTCTTGAGGGAAGGTTTGTTGAGTAGCCGGTATAATGCTTCTTAAACTTTTCGGTGTATAGTATGTAGACGGTGTAAATCATAAAAAAAGGCTCTTTAAAAGAGCCTTTAGTACGGGAGAGCAGACTTGAACTGCCGACCTTCGGGTTATGAATCCGATGCTCTAACCAGCTGAGCTACCCCCGCAAATACTATCTCGTATTTGAAGTAATTGGGCGGCAAAAATAGCCAAATATGCCTAAAGATTGAAATCAAATTTGCTCTTAATTTAGCAGTACTATGACTGTTCTACGACTTGCAACACCTGATGATGTTGATGGCATACTGAATATCTATGCACCCTATATTGAGACCACCTCCTTCACGTTTGAAACGGAAGTCCCCACCCTGGAAGAATTTGCTGAAAGGATCAGGACCTATCTCATCAACTGGCCCTGGCTGGTATGCGAAGTGGATGGTGTTATTGCCGGGTATGCCTATGCTACTAAATACCGGGAACGGACCGCCTACCAGTGGTGCACCGAAAGTTCCATCTATATTCACGATGATTTTCAGCGGGCCGGAATTGCCCGGGCTTTATACAGGGCTTTGCTGGATATTTTAAAAATGCAGGGCTTCAGAAATGTCTATGCAGTGATAAACCTTCCCAATGAAAAAAGTGTGGCTTTTCATGAAAGTTGTGGCTTTGAATATTTTGCTACGTATGAAAAAGTAGGATATAAACTGGGTAAATGGAAAAATGTAGGCTGGTGGAGATTAGTGGTGAATGAATTTGGTGATGATCCACCAGCGCCGGTAAAGTTTTCGGTACTTGATAAATCTTTTTTACCGGAACTGTTTGCTGAAAAAATTAAAACAATAAAACAGTAATTATTTTTTTCTGCAACATAAAAAGCCATCTCAAAAATGAGATGGCTTAGTGTATATCAAGTTAATCCAGGGAATTTCTAAAATAATCCAACCAATTCCGGAATAAGGTCTTTGTTTCAGCCGGTTTGGCCAACCTAAATGGGCTACCTGTCTGCCGGCAAAGGCAGGATACGGATGCACAATCGGTGTTATCGTTCTAAAAATTAAAGGCAACTCTCAGGAACAATCTTCTTCCATTGTTCCCCATCTGCACCGCATCCCAGGGTCCGCCTGTTTCTGTATTATAGGCCCAGTCCTTAGCACCCGGAGCCACACCAAAATCAGGATGAATGTTCAGCAGGTTATCAGCTCCGCCAAAAAGAGTGAAATGCTTATTCAGTTTATAGCTTGCATAAAGATCGGTAACCAATTTACCGGTATAATCATATTGATCTTTTACATACCCGCTTCCATTATCTAACGGCACTTCCGGATTGATTCCCAGGCCGCTTTCTCCATAACCCAGCAACACCACTTTACCATAATACGTAAAACGGGTGCCTACTGTTAAATTACTACAGCCATATTCCAGGTTGAGACCAAACTTTGTATTTGGTGCGGAAGCCAGGATAAACTTTTGTTCCCGGTCGCTCAGGAAAGTTTGTCTCAGAAAATCAGAACCGGAAAGCTTGGTAGGAATGTTAATCTTATCGATATCCATGGATTGGAAATTACCGGTGAATAATCCCCGGTAACGATGCTTGCCGGATTTTTTATTATAGTCAATCACGACATCCACCCCTCTGTTGGTCGTGGTAACTGCATTAGCAAAAAACTGGGCAAGACTAACATTCAATAAGGCCATTTGTGAACGAAGGTTTGCATCAAGATCAGGATCGCTGCCATCAAACTGTCCGCTTAATACAACACGGTCTTTGATCTTTACCCAATAACCGTCGATAGTTACACTCAGTGCTTTAGCTGCTTGCCAGGTAAAGCCCAAACTACCATTAACACTACGTTCCTGTTTCAATTCTTCAATACCGGCCGCTTTGGTAATAGGACTGTAATTAGGTGCAATTTTTACTTCGGCAATATTTCCTGCCTGCACGGTAGTGAATGTAGAACTAAAATTTATCTGCTGTAAAGAAGGAGCCCTGAAACCGGTGCTGACAGATCCTCTCAGGTTAAAGCCGGGAGAAACTTTATACCGGGTGGCAAGTTTATAATTGCTGGTAAACCCAAAGTCGTTATAATTTTCAATACGAACGGCTCCATTCAATAGCCAGTTTGTGGTTACATCATATTCGGCATCGGCATATAAACCAACCACTGAACGTTTGGCATTTACTACATCGGCAGGCTGATAACCCGGAAATCCCTGTGAACCGGTTGCTTTATCACCGGTTGGGTCATAATTTTTATAGGAGGCTTCTTCACCGGAATAGATTTTATAATTCTCAAACCTCCCTTCAGCACCAAGGGCAATATTAAATGAGCTGGATACTTTTTTACTGAAATTAAGGTTAATCGTATTTTGTAAAAAACTAAAGCCACCATCATCAAAATGGGTTTTCTTATCACCAAGAGATGCGTTAAAAGTTTTATCTCCATAAAAATGGAAATTATTCCGGCCAATGGTATTACTCAGGTCCCAGTTCCAGTGGCCTTTTGTTTGTCCTTTTACACCGGCGGTGTAGGAGAAGTCACTTATTTTAGTTTGTATATGCGGAGAATAAAAAGTTTCACCATCATTCGTATTTTTCATAATGGAAGGAACAAAGATTATTCCACCGCCTGCATCAGTAGGAAATCGCTCCGGCCGGGCCGAAAAATTCCGGGTGAAAGCAAAAGCATCGGATGATTTGTAATTATATCCTCCAAATGAATAAAAAGTGGCCGGGCCGTTGGTAGGTATTTCTAAGTTTAGAAAAGTGCCAATCAGTTTAAGTGATCCGTCGCCATTACCCCGGCGGTATATATTTATATACATACCATCCGGATTGTTGATATAGTCTGATGTATCCAATGCCTGGCGGAATGTTTTACTTGTACTTAATGCATCCAGCGACAGGTTGATAAAGCCTCCTTTTTTACCAATCGGTAATCCGTAATTCAGGTTGGCGGTAACAGAATTGCCATCAAATTTTCCGGCTTTTTCATATTGTGTGGAAAGGTCATCGGCAAATGCAGTATTGAATTTCGGATCATGGTAACCCGCATAGCCGATACTGCCGGTTAATTTCTTTGTTGATTTTTTTAATACGAGATTGATTACACCGGCGATGGCATCTGAACCATATTGGGCAGAAGCACCATCTCTCAATATTTCAACCCGGTCAATGCTGCTGGCTGGTATGGCATTCAGGTCGGTACCGGAATTACCCCGGCCCCTGGTTCCAAATACCGCCACAAATGCTGTTTGGTGACGGCGTTTACCATTGATGAGTACCAACGTCTGATCCGGGCCAAGTCCCCGAAGGGTAGCCAGGTCCACATGGTCGGCACCATCACTTCCACTTTGTTTATTATAATTAAAAGAAGGAGCGGCAACATTCAGTATAGAAGTGATATCCATCCTGGCTGTCGGTTGGCTCGCCTGTGCCACATTTATCACATCCACGGGTACGGGGGTTTCTGTTTTAACACGACCGGCAGTACGGGTACCCACCAGTACTACCTGGCTCATTTCTTCCACGGATTGAACCAATGAGATATTGATAACAGGATTGGATGCACTAACAGTTTGGGTAATATATCCTACTGAACTTATCTCCAGTTCATCATCAGCAATTGCAGACAAACTGAAAGAACCATCCGCAGCTGTGGTGGTAAACTTGCCGGTTTTTTTAGATTTTACAGACACACCGGCTAAAGGCAAACCATTCTGATCGGTTATTTTTCCATTGACAGCCTGTTGTGCCATCGTAACTATACCCATCAATAAAAACGGGATAAAAAGAAGGAATACCTTTCGCATATTAGTTGGTTTTTGCCTGTCTGCACACTTACAGACCGGTGCGGGACAGGTAGATTAATAGATGTGCTAATGTAGTATAAAATTATATGGTTGATTATAGCGTGCAGTAAAAAATCGGGGCTTGTGCGGAAGTGGTGGAAAAGAAAGTTAACGGAGAAAGAATCCCATTAATTAAATAGAGTGCTGATTCCATAGGCCCTGAACGTTCATATCAACTGAGTAATTGATTTCTGAATCCGTGCTACCGGAAAAAAAATTACTTAGCCATGGCTGCCGTTTTCTCAACAGTTATCATCCTCCCCGGGTAAACTTCGAGCGCCTTCTCTAAACAATCCATCGCAGCATTGATAGCATCCAGGTTAAGTACATAGGCCAGGCGAACTTCATGCTTGCCTAATCCTGCCGTTCCATAAAAACCTGTTGCTGGCGCCAGCATTACGGTAGCATTATTATAGGAAAAATCTTCCAGTAACCACTGGCAGAATTTATCACTGTCATCAATCGGCAACTGCGCCATCGCATAAAAAGCACCACCGGGGTTGGGACAAAAAACACCGGGCATAGCATTCAATCGTTTCACCAATAAATTTCTGCGGCGTAAATATTCAGCTTTGGGAGCATCAAAATAACTATCGGGTAAATCCACCGCTGCCTCACCCAATATCTGCGCCAGGCCCGGCGGACTCAGTCTGGCCTGTGCAAACTTCATGGCCGCATCATATACCGCTTTGTTTTTGGTAACCAATGCACCCAGCCTCGCACCACAGGCACTGTATCTTTTACTAATGGTATCCATCAGCACCACATGCTGGTCAAGACCAGCAAGGTGCATAGCACTTACATATTCACCATCATAACAGAATTCCCTGTAGGCTTCATCGCTGAACAGGTATAAATTATATTTGATACAAATTTCTTTCAAGGCTTCCATCTCTTCCCGGCTGTATAAATATCCCGTGGGGTTATTGGGACTGCAGATGATGATGGCTTTTGTTTTATCCGTTATCACTTTTTCAAAATCGGTAATAGGAGGTAAGGCAAAACCGGTTTCTATGCGGGACGTTATCGGCACTACATTTACACCGGCTGCACAGGCAAAACCATTATAATTGGCATAAAACGGTTCGGGAATAATTACTTCATCTCCCGGATTTAAACAGGTAAAGAAACCAAACATGATGGCTTCGCTGCCACCGGTAGTTATCATTATCTGGTCGTAAGTAACCTCAATACCCACTTTTTTATAATACTGTACCAGCTTGCGCCTGTAGCTTTCGTTACCGGCACTATGACTGTATTCCAGCGTTTTTATTTCCGCATTTCGTACCGCATCCAGAATAGCAGGCGGCGTTTCTATATCCGGCTGGCCAATATTCAGGTGATACACTTTGATACCTTTTTTCTTGGCAGCCTCTGCATAAGGCACCAGTTTACGTATCGGTGATGGCGGCATCTGCTGGCCACGGTTGGAAATTGTAAGCATAGAGGCAAAGGTAAGAAGGGAGGGGTGAATAGTGAATAGGAATTGGTGATTGGAGAATATACCAGTATTGAACGTTAAATCAACTCCGTTCCAATACCCATGATATGGTGAGGTTATCGCTATTCTTCAAAGAAAAAGGCGATTTAAAACATGCCCGGAAAACTAATCATCGGTGATGGGGTTTATCTGAGGTATAATAAACATAGTTTAATAACTACATTGCCTCTGAAGAAACAGAGAAATGTTGTCCACCCGGTTTATTCAATACCACTTTTTTACATCGCCTTAAATACCGGTTCTTTTTTCACATCAGTCAACACATTTTTCTTTACCATATCCTCTACGATCATTTGACCGTATTCATGTCCCAGGCTTTCTGATGTTACGGGGTCGAATGACTGGCTCTGGGATGAATAGACCAGGTTATTACTGGCCAGGTCATATAAATTGGTCTCCCAGAAATACTTTGTATCAGTTGTATAATACCCCTCTGTATAAATCCGGTCATACATCATCCGGGAATATCTCCAGAAACGACCCTGGTAAATGGTATAAGGTGAGTAAACAACCCTGCCGGGCACATAATATCTTTCCTGCATCTTATCCAGCAATACAATGGTCAATACAGCATCAACCCCGGAAGTGTGCAATTTGCTGATGGCTTCTTCCTCACCCATATTTTCAAATGCCTTGGGGTTGTACTGATCACAGGAACAAACGGCATCATAACCCAGCTCTTTAAGGTCTCCCACAAGATGTTGTTCCATTTTTTCGCGTAGTGTACGGTCGTTTTCCCGAATCAAACCCAGCACCACGACCTTTTTAAACTTTTGTGGTTGAACATTTTCGGCCCTCCAGGAACTGGTAATACGGGAAGAAGGCCCGCATCCGGAAGCCAGAAAAAGAAACACTACAATCGTTGCAAGTATATGTTTCATAAAAACATTTTTTATACCCGCAATTTAACCTTCACATACCTGTTATTTCAATGATAGGGGTCACTATGTGGTTTGATACTGCTCAATACAAAAGGAACTGCAGATTCAGGGATTACGGTGTAAAGGTTAGTACTCAATGTTTCATAAGGATTTTGATTTTTTTGGCAATTGCGCTAAGAAATTTGGTGTATAAGCGGTCCATTTAAATCGGGTTTACTTACGTATTCAATTTTAAGCGGGGCAAAATTAAATGCAGTAATTTAGCCCCTATTAAAATAACCTGATCTGTGAGCGGAATTTCCCGTACTATTTTGTTTGTAAGACTATTTTTTTTATTCTGGTGTAGTTTCATTTTTTTATCATCCAACGCACAATTATGTATTGGCAGCCTGGGAGATCCTGTGGTCAATTTAACTTTTGGTTCGGGTGCAAATACAGGACAGGGTTTTACGGCTCCCGGTTATACTTATGTGGCTTCTTCCTGCCCCAATGACGGATTTTATACCATTACCTCATCTACATCGGGGTGTTTTGGCAATTCCTGGCATACGGTCAATGCTGATCATACAGGGAATGGTGCTTTTTTACTGGTCAATGCTTCTAACCAGCCCGCTGATTTTTTTATAACCACCGTTTCGGGTCTTTGTCCGAATACGACCTATGAATTTTCAGCCTGGATCATGAATGTGCTGATTTCAGCTACGGGTATTCAGCCGAATCTTACTTTTAATATCGAAACACCTGCCGGCGTCATTTTAAATACATTCAATACAGGCAATATTGCTGTTAGCCCGCAACCTGATTGGAAACAATATGGTTTCTTTTTTACCACTACTCCCGGCAATCCGGTTATAGTTTTGCGGATCACGAATAATGCACCCGGGGGAATAGGGAATGATCTGGCGCTGGATGATATAACCTTTCGTCCCTGCGGACCGGTACTTAGTTCTTCCATTCAGGGTAGCAGTAATATAGTTGATCAGTGTATCAATTTACAATCCAACTACACGTTTGAGGCAGTTGTTTCACCGGGCTTTTTGTTGCCTGTATATCAATGGCAGGTAAGCACTGATTCAGGAGTATTATGGAAAGATATTCCCGGTGCCAATACACTTTTGTACCAGCGGCAACCAACTCCGGCAGGTAACTATTGGTACCGGCTTACCGTAGCTGAAAGTGGAAATGCCGGTCTTTCTGCCTGTCGTATCGGTTCCAATGTGCTTATCATTAATGTATTTCCCAAACCGGTTATCAATGCCGGGCCCGACAGGATGATATTATCCGGGAAACAGACATTACTAACGGCCACCAGCAACGATATCAACAATGTCTTCAACTGGATGCCGCCGGATTATTTGAGCAGCACTACTATTCTAAACCCAGTTGCTGCGCCGGACCGGGATATGTATTATTCCCTTTTTGCGGTTTCTCCAAATGGTTGTACCAATGAAGACCAGGTATTCATAAAAGTTGTAGCGGGTATTTTTGTACCAACAGCTTTTACACCCAATAATGATGGAAAGAATGACTATTGGAAGATCCCTTATCTTGAACCGATGCCGGGTGTTTCCGTGCGTGTTTACAACCGCTGGGGCCAGAAAGTTTACCAGGTCATTGGTGCCGAAGTTAACTGGGATGGGTATTTATCCGGTATTCCACAACCTGCGGGCACTTATGTTTACTTCATTCATTTTACAGACGGCACACCGGATATGAAAGGTACGGTGCATATTATCCGGTAATGTCATCTATAACCGCCGGAGCTTATTTCATTTTAGTATAAACATAAAGCCAATTTTTTGTTTAGGAAATCTTAATATGTTTCTTCCGGGCTTTGGTATTCATAAAACTTTGTTGTAAAGGCTTCACTGTATTTGCCGGAACCTCCGGCTATTGTAATTTTTCATTTCATTTCAATTCGCAAAGCCTATTTGATCCTTCTCTACACTTAACCAAGAATATATCATACTGGTTATACCGCCTGAAGATGGAAAAATTCCTTTTTACTGATGGAACAAATGGAGTTACCGAAGTGCATTCAATTGCAGCACTGCAGACTCTGATCGAATCTGCTGAACATCCGGAAAAAATACAGATTTGGCTATTCAGCAGTACTGAATGGATCAGTTATCCAACATTTCGGAAACAAGCAAAACCCGTTACCAAAAAAGAAAAACCGGTTACTGTAATTACTGATCCCATGCCCGTTTCCAGTACCGGCAGACGCTGGTTGAAAAAAATGTCATATATCACACTCATAGCTGCGGGCATATTCCTTGTTTTCAACTTCACAAAAATAAAATGGGAAAAGGCCGATCCGCTAAATAGTGCTGCTGCCAGACCGGCAAATGTTCCGGTAATGGATATAGACTCCCTGATCAGTGAGATCGAAGATATAAGAGGTGTATCCCTTGACAGAAGTACCCGGACCAATCTTCGTCTTCGTAATACCTGGCCAGACAGGATAGCACTGAACCTGCATTCCGAAAGGGAAACCAGCAATGCCGTAACCCGGTTTTTTAATGTGGATATTTCTATTGATAACACAACTGGTTTTAACCTGGATAACGCCGTTGTGAAATTGCAGGTATGGAAGAATAACAAAGTAAACAGCACCGATACGTTTAGCTTCAAAAACATCCGGTATGATAAAGTATTGAAAAGGCCGTTAACAGCCCTGTATTATGGAGACAGTATCTCGGTAACATTTGAGTCCATCATGGCAAAAGCCTTTAATTTCTGTTATTCCGCAGCAACGAAAAATAATTCAGGTAACTATAATGACCGATGGTTCTGTCGGGAATAATTCGAAACACATAACTCCTAACTTTTTTTTTATGGCACTTTATTATTTACCATTTTTAATCCGCAGCGACCGGTATTTTGTTGCCAGGCTGGAACGCCGTCATCAGGAACCGCAGACGGACAAGTCACAGAAAGTATCAGACTTCAATTTTGTAGTTCATGCGGAGGACCGGGTGCTTACGCCCTTGTTAACGATCGAAGACCCGGGCAAAATAGTCCTTAACCAGATGGCACCTTCTGACAGGCAGGATATCCCGCTGCGTGAATGCCATATTTCTTTGCTCAAAGAGGATGGCGATTTTGAATTGATCATTAAGAAGAACGCGAGTTTCGTTATTGAACCCTTTGCAGATGAAGAAACAGGTTTGCGTTTGGATTATTCAGCCGACCAGAAGCGGGTGTCCCTGGGTTTTTATAAAAACAAAGTTGTACCGGTTCCTTTTCAATTGAAGGTTACACTGGAACATAGTGTCGATGAAAAGTATTCAGGTGAATTTCAGTTTACGATTGTCCCTTCCAAAGAATGCCAGAGGGTGGTGATTGACTTTGGGAGCGAAGCCAGCCAGGTAGGGTATAAAAACTGTGGCCCCCAGTCAGCGATTGTGCAATATGATATCCTGGAAAATATTATCAGCCAGCTAAACATAAGTGCGGGTACTAAAAACCGGAGAAAGGAAGATTTTCTCAATAATGAGCCGGGACAAAACATGTTGTACCGTTCTTTTTATGCCGTGAAGAAAGGGATCACCCGGGAAGAACGTGAAACTTTCCCGTTCAACTTTACTAATAACATCGAAGATGATGAAATACGATTATTTATTACCCGCACCGAAGTAGCGGCAACCGAAGCAAACTTTCGGGATAATTATGAGATCATACCCAATCTGAAACTGGGGATAGAGAAAAGCCTCCAGCTTTCGATGGGAAGCCATACTGAGGATTACAGCATACGCACCCATAAAAAGGAATTGATCAGCGCTGTATTGCTCCGCTTGCTCCGGTTAATGATAAGCACCAAGCCATCATTCCGGCAGGGCGGTATCATTGTTACATTGTTGGTCCCGAATATGTACACCCAGCATGACATTTTTGAGTTGCTGAATGAATTGAGAAAACAGACCGGTAATTTATTGGGATCGATCGGTATTTCAAGCGGTACATTATATATCGAATATGAAACCATTTCAGAAAGCGATGCGGCTTTTATGGGCTACCAGCAAACCCATGCAGACGAAGTACATCTGTCAAACGGCGAGATTGCGCTGGTGATTGATTGCGGGAAAGGAACAACAGATATTTCCATGTTACTGGCAGATGACAATGAAAATTATTCCAGTTTTTTCAGAACCGGTTTTGCGGGGGCTGGCAATGTGTTGCTGTATGGGTTTGTGGAAGATTTTCTGACCCTGGTATTAAAGGCCATCCCGGGAAATAATACCACTTTGGTAAAGGATTTTATCAGCCGCCATATGCTCGATCAGAACCTGACCGCCGAAGTGTTGAATTTTATTCAGCTGATGGAAGAGCAGAAAAAAAAATACAACAACCTCCCCGCCGTGGGGATCACCGAATTTTCGCTTCTGGCGGAAAATTCACTCAGCACGGAAAGAACGATAGGCAACTTATATAAAGACCCCTCAACCTTACTGCAATATGCCGAAGCCATCCTGAAAGACCGGAGTATACGTTGGGATGATGAAGTGACCGGCATCATACACAAAGCAACCGATTGTATGGTCCATTGTATCATCGCCAGCATCAAAGATGTTATCACAAAAGATATTAAGAAAAGGATCAGGACCGTAATGCTTAGCGGCCGGGCATTTTATTTCGGTGAACTGAAAATAAAGCTTGAAAAAGAATTACAGGAATTGCTGGGCACTGCTATCCGGATTAATACAGTTCCGGCCGGCCGGGCATTAAATAATAAGAACGTGGCAATTTATGGCGCTTTCAGCGGTGCCTATAAAATCACAGATTTTACAGGGATACCCATAGACAAAAAAGAAGGTTTATCCAGGAACAACGATGTGCTGAATAATAATATCTACCTGTACCGGGGAATTAAAATCGAACCGGGCAATGATATCTTATACAATGCTGCTGTAGTGAGACGAAATAACCAGGAATTAAAAGCCTTCCGGAATAAAACCGTGGATATTTATTTTACCCGGGACAATATTTACCTGCGATTGATGGAAAATCAGAAAGTGAAAGATGTCAGGTCGCTGTACAGCATCCTTAGTTCCGTTGCAGAAACCTATTCGCCCATACAGGATATGAAAGCTATATCGATGTTTCCCGCTTATTCCGGTGAACTGGCTTCAGTAAATACCCTGTTTAATGATATGATACATGAAAAGCAGGTGCCTGTTGTAAAACCAGTGAAAAAAAGGCAGGGTATTCTATCCTTCTTCAATTTATAATGATTAACCAAATGATTATGCGGACTAAAATCTGTTTCACTTTGTTGCTGTTGGCCTGGTCAACGGGTCTTTTTGCGCAGCTGCCGGATACCAAACTTATCCGCATCGTGGATACATTGACTGCCGCCGAGAAAACCAATCGTAACCCGGTTATACTGAAATCGGAATTGGATTCTCTGATCCGGCAATACAATGCAAGCCAGGTGCAACCCGAAGTGAAAGACCCTGAAAAAGTGACCAGGGATAACACAACCACTTTTATTGGGGCAGGATTGGCAGCTGTTATTTTCTTACTCGGCTTTCTTATATATATGTTTTATCGCCACCAGCTTAAAATAAACAGGACCATTGCGGGTCTCAATGAAATTGCAAAACAACCGGAAACCCGATACGGAAATAACGGGCATACCGTAATAAGAGAAAAAAAAGGTAAAGCCCTGCCTGTATCCGCAGAAAGTAAAATGAATGACCTGAATGCAGAATTGTATAAACTTTCCAAAGAGAATGAAGGATTAAACCGGGTTCTAAAAGAATATAATGGGATACAGCATGAATACGATTCGCTAAAACAGGGAATTTTAAAAGCCTATAAAGTGAAGAATTACCCGGGATATGATAAAACAAAAGATGAAATGAATGCCTTTCGGGGTGTATTAGAGACAGAAAATACGGTGGCAAAATATGCATATGAAAAATTCCTGAAGCCCATACTGGCTATCACAGATGCAAATAAGAATACGCCTGCCAAACTCAGTGAAACAGACCGGGAGAAACTTTTAGACCTGCTTATTTCATTATCCTTATTATATATTGAATACCTCTACCTGCGGGTAAATGAATTGTCTGTTGGGGGCACCATGGTAGAACGGATAAAAGGATACGGTAAAGGAAACGGGTTGGACACTTCTTTGTTACGGAAACTTAACACCGAATCCGGAAGCAGGGCCCTGGTATTAAAAATGGCTTTACGTTCTGCTCATCTGCAACAATTGTCCTATCCTGTATTTGATGAAACGAACCTGAACAATCCCTAATCCGCGCTATGCTGAGATTTCTGACCAGTCTTACCTTTTTGTATGCGATCACTATCGGAGTGCTGCTGCTGTATGGGTGGATCTATTATACCGGCTTTGTAAAGAAAGGGTATCTTAAAAAAAGTTTTCCGCTTGTTTTCGGGATTATCGGAATGGCCTGTTTTTCATTTCTGTATTTTAATATTCATGCACCGCTTTCTCTGAAAACGATCAGTAATCTCGATCATCATTTTATCCGGCAGGATGGTTTCCGGGTTGCCGGCAGTATCGAATTAGGACGAACGGATACCAGTAATTACAAAAGCAATTCTTTTAACCGTTTTATACTGAGTAAGCAGGGCCATCAGCTGCAGGTGACTTCCACCTATTCGGAAGAGCCTTTTTATGCTGCCACGGGTAGTTCGTATAAATTGTTGTCGGTGAACTATCCGGCCAAGGATCATACGGTATCATTCAAAATAGATTCAGTAACCGTGCATATCCGGGCTATGGGTGACAGCAGTTTTGAATTAAGGATCAATAATGCGGTTGTTTGCAGGACGACAAAAATTATTACGAAGGGAGCCCTGAGCTGGAATATCCTGAAAGATGATCTGGCCTTTATTAATTCTGCAGTATACACCGATGAAAGATTAGTTGAATCACTGAAAAGTATTTTGATCTTACGGGATGATGTTTCCAGAAAAGGTGCAGGGGCGTTGACATATTTTCTGTCCGGCCGCTTATTTCAAAAGGTTCAACAGGTGCAGTATGATGAAAAAAATATTCAGCCGGATCATATGGCGTTCCATACAACCCTCGCAGATAAAAGTACCATAGCCTGGGGTGTTGGCTTTCTGGATAATAACCGGAACCAGTTCAGGATTCATTACCTCGGCGCCGACAGTTTTGACCTGCTGAACCGTTACCCGGTTTCTTATCCGCTCACCGAAGAAAGAAAAGACGATTGGAATAAACACAGCGTTAATAAATTTTTGGTGTCCGATGCAAAAGACCTGCAACAAATGCCGGCCGTTTTTACTGAAGGATTTATGTTTGCGCCTTTTGCCGGCGATAATAACCTGGACTTTTCACCGGTGTTATTAACGTATCAGAAAGACAGGGCTCATGCACCATTACAGCTGCAGGCAAAATTTCTAAAGGAATCAGCAAGCCACGGCGTAAGACCCGACGCATCAAATACATTATTGCTGCCTGCTAGATCTTCAAATTTTTCCTGGATATTTTCTATTCAAAATTCATTCAACTGGAATTTTGAGGTCAGGAATTTATCACCCCGAACATGGCAATGGCTGTTATTCGGAACACTTTTTTTCTTTTTCGTGTTGGTATTTTCAAGTTCCTGGCTAAAGCCTGCGCATAAACTCAGCTGGATTTGGCAGATACTGACCTCTGTCACCCTCGTATTACTCTGCACCCGTTTCTTTATGTACTGGCGGTACAAAAGTTTTCCGCCCTATGAAGGATTGGATCTGCCTTCAGTTCAACAGCTGAATAGCTCCTGGAATTTTGGTATAATTTTATTGACCACAGTGGCTTTAGCGATCATTTTTGGATTTGGGTTTCTTAAATATTTATATGTATCTGTTCGCATGCGATTTGCTTCGTTATTTAATAAGTCGTATAAAGAAAATTTTGAGGCAGGATATCTTAGTACAGAAGAAAGGATAGGAGCTGCTATCGATAAAATTCCCCTGATCCGGAAAAGTGGAAGGAGCCTGGCCTTCTTTGTTTCCTGGATCGTTCTGCTTTTATCGGCAGGTGGTTTTGCTGCCTTCAATAATTTTGACCCCAGCACCTCCCGGCACCTGGCAATTTTACTGGTAGGGTTATATTTTGTATTTATATATATCTCTTATAAGCATTCACCCTTAGTCATTTCCGCTGAAAAAAGCTGGTGGGGTGTCCATACCGGGAGATCATTTGATATTATTATTAATAACCCGGTAAAAGTATTGTTGTCGGTCAGTTTGCTGGGGTTATTTGCTTTTGTGGATATCGGGTTTGCCATCATTTTCCTGAACTTCCTCTTGTTTAATGAAGCATTTCTCTGTATTAATTATGCAATTGCCGGATTATCTGCGGGCAGTAAAAGGAATGCATCGTTGTTTGGGGTACTGGGGTTTATTTACGGGTTGTTGTTTGCTGTCAATCTTGTTTTCGGCCCCTATATTTTCAAATACCTCCTGGGTCTCCCGCAATTACTGTATGCGGCAGGGTATATTTTCTTTGCCATAGGCATTTCATATAACCTTGTCCGCTTAATGCACCAGTTGCCGGTTCGGAGAAGAACGCTTATCGGTTTAGTAACAGCTGTCTTCTTATTTGCAGGTGCATTTCTTTTCTTTCCCAAAGAAAGGATCCTGGAAAAAGCCGCTATCACCAAATATCGTATTGACGTAATGACGATGCCGGTTGATCAGGCCATAGAAACAGCTTACCGGGAGGGTAAGACCTATGAGCCGGTTATCCGGGCAGCACAGAATCAATGGTTCATCAATACATTTATTTATGAAAAAAATAATGTAAGTGTAAATGCAGCCGGGTTTACGTTATTGCCACATGCCCCGCAAAATAAAGGAGCAAAGTACAATGCACAGGCAACCGACCTGGTTGCCAGCCGTTTTTTTATTGCCGAGCATGGAAAATGGTCGGTATTGCTGTTTGTATTATTGTTATTGGTGCCAACAACTTTGCTGGCATCCTTCTATAAACTTTACCCGGATTTTACGAATCGTATCAATAACCACTATCCAGCCATCACCGCAGGTTTTTCATTGCTGAATTATTTAGGGATAACCGCCTTGCTGGTGATACTGGCGGCAACAGGCCGTTATATTTTCTTTGGACAGGATATGCCATTTGGCAGTATTCTCAGTAAACAATCCATCCTGTTTCCGGCACTCTTAATAGTGGCCGTTGTTATATTATTTAAAAACATTCCGCTGCAACAGTATCCGAACCGGAAAAAAATGATTCCGGGAGGTATCGTATTTGCCGGGCTGACAATATTATTATTCGTGGTAAAGCCGGTATTTAACAAAGACAAGGAATTCGGTGTATCTGATCTGGCGAAAAATATGGACGTGTTTATTGAAATGCGGTTGCAGCCTGTATTGGACTATTTTGATTCATCCCGTTTAACCCGGAAATTATCCCTATTTAAAAAAGACCAGTTGTTCAGTGATTCAGTCCGGAAATTGCAGGCGGCAGGTAGCCTCGACGAAGCCGGGAAATTCTTTGCCAAAGAGATTGAGACCTATACCCGAAGTAGTTTTTCACGACACCTTGACCAGCGCCCGATGCTTTACCTGGATTTGAATTCCGGAAAACCACAATTAGCTGTAAATGATAATTACTTCCGTATTGAACCGCCACCACACCTGCAACAATACTGGACGGGTCATGTGTTTGGTGACAGCACTAATTATAATATCACTTTGTGGAATGGGGGAGATGGTTCAGTGGTCAATAAAAGGATGAGCAATTATACGGATGAACAAAGTTCACTGCTGACAAAAGGACTCCAATTAACTTTCCGGGAAAGATATGGTGAAAATCGGTTTACCAGGCTCTGTCTCATCAATCTTTCCGGTTCATCTATTAAAGTCAGTAACACAGAAGGTCAGATTATCCTTTATCCGAATGATACACTGGAACTTCATAATCCTGACAGGATCCGTATCGTGGATTCAACAAGCCAGGATAAAATAGTGGTGATAGAACCGGATGCCTTTATGAAAAATTATTATGTGAATGGAAGCCGGTTTTATGTGTACCCGATGGGTAAGGATTTTATCTGGGCAAGAAATTTTGCTGAAAGTATTTCTGCTGAATACACCGGGAAAGGAGCATCTGGAAAAAATGCCTATATATCCCTGGATGCGGGGTTAATGGATTCTTTATCTTCCAGGATTCAAACAATGGTGCATACAGATACGGCCTATAAGAAAGGAGCCGAGTATGGTATTTGCATTGCGGATGGTAATGGAAGACTGCTGGCCATGACTGATTTTATTAAAGGAATGAACCGTCCCGACCCGAATGATAAAGCCGGGTTTAATAAAGTGATACGAGGTGACAACGGGTTTGTTTCACAGTCTTTATTACGCAAACAAATCGGTAACATCAATTTATTGCGAATGAACCCCGGCCCCGGTTCAACCTTGAAACCTATTGTGTTCTCTGCGATTGCTTCACAATTAAAATTGGATTGGGATGCTTTTGCCGCTGAAGGGTTTTCACAAAAGCAGGATTTTTTCGGTGGAGAGAAAGTAGCAACATACGATTTTGAAAAGAATAATGGCCGGGTTAATTCCGTGGTTGATTATTTGCGGTATTCAGACAATTATTATCACGCCAACTTATTATTGCTGGGATCCTATTCCAGGCAAAACCTGCAGGATTTATTGGTAAAACACTTTGCCACACAAAATACTGGTGTCTCGTTTAGCTGGCCCTACTTCAGTTATAACGGAAAGCAATACTGGCTTAATGGTTTTCAGAACTGGCCCGGTTATATAAATGGAAAAGCCAACTTTGGTTCGGATAGTTCTTTTGTTTCTGTCGGATTGCTGAACAATTATGGTATCCATACTTTCCGGACAGGTAAAGGAGCTGATAAATTTTCATCCGTCTATGATTCTTTGCTTTTCCGAGAGGCTTCTAAAAAATCCGGATTTATTTTACCGGAGTATGCGTTGTTTGACCAGAAAGGAACAGGTATGGATAATGCCAAACCCAATGAGGTATTTATGTCTTCTTTCCGGGGTCATGTAAAAGGCAGCAGCCAGGTCCTGGTGCCGCCTGTAAAGATGCTGGATGCTTTTGGCAAATTGGTTAGTCAGAACCGGAATTATGCGCTCACCTTAAACCCTTATGCCACCGAACCGGCATTCAAGGCATTTGATGTGGATAACGGCGTTAAATTCGCTAATTATCTTTCCATCATCCGGGAAAAAGTTTTTGTGGGAATGGAACAGGCTTTATTTAGTGGAACGGCTGCCCGGTTAGGGGCTCTGTTGAAAAATGCTTCGCCGTATTATTATTATGCCAAGACCGGAACAACGGGGGATGATGAATCAAAAACAAAATCAAAATTATTTGCTATCATTATTTCGCAGAAAAATGTGACAGACCCGGATTTTAATTTCCGGAAAAACAAGTTTTTTACGATCTATTTTACTTCTCAGAACGGGCCTGCCAAACAAAATGAAGAATTCCAGGCAGCTATAATTAAGTATGTGGAGCAATCACCGGTATTCAAAAAATATATGGCAGGAATTAACTAATAATTTTCTTCCATCATTTCTGAAAGTACTATTTCAACCGGTATCATTTCTTTGTTCATTAAAACATAATGGGGCGAATTTTTGCTGATCTCTTGCAATAATTCATTTTCTATTTGGGCAAGGTCTTTAAGAAAATTATTGACCGGAAGAGCCATCTTATGCAGGCTTAGGCCTGTTTCATGATAAAAAACGGAGAATTCTTCTTTGATATACGATGCGCCATCCTGGATAAGCGTTACACCAAGCGCGGCTTGTTTCTTCGCCCCGTAATAGGACTGTTTCAGGAAAGTATTAATAGTGATCTTATTGTTGGTCAGTATATCAGGCTTTACAAAGCTGGTTTGATCGGGCATAACATTCATTTTGATGAAATGTATACATATCCGTGCCAGTTTTTTCCAGAACGGATGGGAATTTGATAATCCATTTCATCACGCCGTAAATGTGGAGAAATTGTATCCGAAAAAAGAAAAATGAAAAATTGTCTTAGTATTATCAGATAAGACAGCCGGGATAACTATTTTATTTTCCCCAATCCCACAGACCCCATTTTACCGTATCGGGAATTTTCTCCCCACTTTGTTTTAATGTCAGCAGCATATTGCCCCGGTGATGTGATTCATGAGAAATAAAATATCCCAGCAACGGGATCACGCCTTTCCGGAAACCTTTTACTGTGCCACCATTATCCCAGCTCCGGCTCAGTAATTCTTCAATGCCTTTGGCCGAATCATCAAAAGCTTTTCGTAAAGCTTTCCGGTTGAAGGCAGCTTTTTTATCCAGAGGCATATATTTTTTAAAAATATCAATAGCACAGATCTCAAGCCATTGCATCCGAACCGAATGTATATGCACCCATTGCTCATAAATAGTCCTGCCACTCCGGGTGCTTAATGATTTCTGCATACCTGCATCCGTTGTATTATCTATGAGCAGGTAGTTCATTTTGTTATGTGTATGCCAGGTGCCGAGCAGTTGATCTTTCATACCTTCTTTTACCCTGTAAAATAAAAAAACTTCCCGGTTGTTACCGGGAAGTTTTTTTTATTCAATTAAAAAGCAGGTTATTGATTCTTGCTCAATTTGGGTTGACTGGAATTGGTTGAAATTGATGGGCTCGAAGGTGATGTAGTTGGAACCCTGGTATTGTTAGCAGCGGGCATCTCAGTACCTGGTTTTTTATCTTTCATATAGGCATCATATGCTTCAGCCGTAAGAACTTCACCGCTTATCTGCACCGTCTTAGGTTGATCAATGCCGGCAAGTTTGATGAATACATCTTTTGAGAAAGGGGCTGCTGCGGCAGCATTATACTGCACTTTTAAAGAAACTGTTTTGCCCGGTAAAATCGGGTCAACAATTTTTTCCGGTGTAGTACAACCACAACTGGCCCAGGTGTTTTCTACAACCAGGGGCTTTTCACTTACGTTTTTGATTTCAAAGGAATACGTAACCGGGGTGCCCTGGAGTATTTTTCCAAAGTCATGTTTTTCAACATTCACTTTAATCAGGTCTTCCGCTTTTGGCTGTGCCGCTGGAGTTGTTTGGGCAAATGTTGCCAGGCTGAATACGAATGCAGTTGCTGCTAAGAAAATCTTCTTCATGGTTTAAAATTTAAAAGGATTGTTTTTTTAAAAAATCAACAGAGGCATTGGCAGGAGCTGCACCTTCCGGGGCTTTCCAAACCGTGCCTTTGATGGTTATTATTTTTGACTGATTGCTATTATAAGTAACGGTAATTGTTTTCTGAAAATCACCTTCTGCAGCCGCATTGTATCCCACTTTAATTTTTGCTGTGGCACCGGGGGCAATCGGGTCGTGGCTCCATTCAGGTGTGGTGCATCCGCAACTGGCCTGTACATTATCTAATTTCAGTTCAGTCTTACCGGAATTGGTTATTTCAAAATTGTAATAAACCGGCTTGCCCTGGGGGATTTTGGCAAAATCATGCTCCGTTTCTTTCAATAGCAATAAATCTTCTTTTGGGGCAATAACCTGTGCATTACCAGAAAGAAAACCTGATATTAAAACAATAAGGGCAAAAATTTTGCTCATACTTTTCCAATTAAAGACCTCAAATTTAGATAAAAGATGGCATATTACATAGACGGGTTGCATCCGGATATTATTATTTTTTATCCTCAGAAACCCGGCTTTCATATATAGGCTGCAGGTGAATTCATTCTTCCTATTTTTGCCTGATGGAACCAACCCGGGAAATATTGGCTGATGAAGAAAAGCTTTCTTTTGAGAAATTCAGGGGGGCTGTTTTAAATGACTTCCAAACAGCTTGTATAAGCCGGGAAGCCAGTCTTTTAGGCCGGAAAGAAGTGCTGGGCGGGAAAGCTAAATTTGGAATTTTTGGGGATGGTAAGGAAATAGCCCAGGTAGCCATGGCCAAGTTTTTTCAGCCAGGGGATTTTCGGAGTGGCTATTACCGTGACCAAACCTTTATGTTTGCCGCGGGTCTTGCTAATGTTGAGCAGTTTTTTTCTCAATTATATGCCGACCCGGATATTAACCACGATCCTTTCAGCGCCGGCCGGCAGATGAACAGTCATTTTGCTTCGCGGATGGTGGATGAAAACGGGGAATGGCTAAACCTGGTTGACTTTAAAAATGTATCCAGCGATATTGCCCCTACTGCTGGTCAAATGCCCAGGGCCCTGGGGTTGGCTTTTGCCTCAAAATCATTTCGCGAAATTGATGTTTTAAAGGACTACAAAAATTTGTCCCGGGGTGGAAATGAAGTTTGCTTTGTAACCATCGGGGATGCTTCCACCAGCGAGGGTCATTTCTGGGAAACAATGAATGCTGCGGGTGTGTTGCAGGTGCCCCTGGCTGTTTTTGTCTGGGATAACGGGTATGGGATCTCGGTTCCAATAAAATACCAGACAACAAAAGGTTCCATTTCTGAGGCCCTGAGTGGTATGCAAAAAAAAGAAGGTGAAAATGGTTTTAATATATATAAAGTAAAAGGATGGGATTATGCCGGTATGTGTGAAGTGTTTGAAGAAGGGATACGACAGGCCAGAGAAACACATATCCCTGTATTATTTCATGTTGAGGAAATTACCCAACCCCAGGGACATTCTACTTCAGGTAGTCATGAGCGCTATAAATCCCAGGAACGTTTAATATGGGAAAAAGAATGGGATGGCATTAAGAAAATGAAAGAGTGGATCATTGAAAATGCACTCGCGGAAGAAAAGGAGCTGGATGAAATATCTGAAAAAGCAAAAGAATCTGTCCGAGAGAGCAAAACAGCAGCCTGGGAAAAATATCTTTTACCCATAAAACAGCAGGTGGTCAGGGCCACGGATCTGATCAGTGCTATGTTGAATTCACTGCCACAACAGGCGGAAGTCCTGCAGAGAATGGTTCATGAATTAACTGCTAACCGGGAACCCCTGCGCCGGGATGTAATGAAAACCCTGCATGCGGCGCTGGCTATTGCCGGTGATGCAGAGGCGGCCTATTGGACAAAAGATTATTATAATGACCTGCTGGCAGAGAATAAAAAACTATTTAATACTTTTTTATATAATGAAGGGCCGAAAAGTGCCTTGAAAGTAGAAGAAGTAAAAATCCTTTTTGCTGAGGATGCGCCGTTGCTGAATGGTTTCGATGTTCTGAATAAATTCTTTGATGAACTCTTTACGACCAATTCTAAAGTCGTTGCTTTTGGGGAAGACCTGGGTTTTATCGGGGATGTAAATCAGGGGTTCAGCGGTTTGCAGCAGAAACACGGTAAACAACGGATATTCGATACCGGAATCCGGGAGTTATCAATCATTGGACAGGGCATTGGCCTGGCCCTTCGTGGGTTAAGACCCATTGCAGAAATACAATACCTGGATTATCTGTTATATGGATTACAACCTCTGAGCGATGATGTGGCCACCCTTCATTACAGATCAGCAGGTCAGCAAAGTTGTCCTTTGATCGTACGAACCAGGGGCCATCGCCTGGAAGGAATCTGGCATAGCGGTTCACCGATGGGAATGATCATCAATGCACTTCGGGGTATGTATGTATGTGTACCAAGAAATATGACCCAGGCAGTCGGTATGTATAATACCTTATTAAGGAGTAATGATCCGGGGCTGGTCATAGAGTGTTTAAATGGTTACCGCTTAAAGGAAAAGTTGCCTTCCAATCTTTTGGAGTTCACGATTCCATTAGGCGTGCCGGAAATAATTAAAGAAGGAACGGATATTACCATTGTTTCTTATGGTTCCACTTTACGCATTGTACAAGATGCGGCGAACAGGCTGGAGGCACAGGGTACCAGTTGTGAAATTGTTGATGTACAAACATTACTGCCTTTTGATCTTCATCATAAAATTCTTGACTCACTAAAAAAGACCAGCCGGATCGTTTTTGTAGATGAAGATGTGCCCGGGGGCGCTTCCGCATATATGTTCACAAAAGTAATGGAAGAACAAGGCGGCTATAAATACCTGGATGTCGCCCCACGAACTATTACGAGTAAAGCGCATCGTCCTGCTTATGGCAGCGATGGCGATTATTTCTGCAAACCCAATGCGGAAGAGATTGAAGCGGTAGTGAAACAAATGATGGCGGAATAATTTGTAAATCTTTTTTATGCTGACTGATAAAGAAAAAAAACAACGGGCCCAGTATGAAAAGGAACTCCGCTGGCCTGCCTGGAAATTCATTTTAATTAATGGAGTGTTGATCTGGGGAGTTCCGGTGGCCCTCATGGTTTCATTGATTGATATGTTCCTTTTTGGAAAATCTTTTCATACGATCCTGAGCCGTGAATTATGGCTCAACCTGGTTGGTTTTTCCATAGGGGGTATTTTCTATGGGTGGTTTATGTTGAGATTTATACGAAAACAATATCAAAAACTCAAAGAAAAAGAGTCGCTCCCGGGATAAAAAGCTGTATCTTTTGGTATAATCTTATCAGCAAACCTAAAAACAACACCATGGCTATTGTAAAAGTTATTGAAGTGATCGCCTCATCCGATAAAAGTTTTGATGATGCTGTAAAACAGGCAGTAAAAGAAACCTCTAAAACCATCCGTAATATTGATTCGGTCTGGGTGAAGGATATGAAAGTGCATGTGAAGGACGGCAAGATAAAATCATACGGGGTTATCTGCAAAGTATCTTTCCGGGTAGGTAAGGATAAGGAAAAAGGGAAAGAAAAAGGAAAAGAAGAAAACAAGGTCTAAGCCATTGAATCGCCTCTCAAATTAATATGGATCCCATCCCGGTAAAACAGGATGGGATTATTTAATATGGGTTGAACCGGACATTTGTTTATGCAGGGTATATACCCCGAATTATTTTGTTCTATTTTAAATAAATGATGCGTTATGAAACTAACCCTTTACCAGGTGGATGCCTTTGCAGACAAACTATTCGGCGGTAATCCGGCTGCGGTAATTCCTTTAAAGAAATGGATCCCGGATGAACAGATGCAACAACTGGCGCTGGAGAATAACCTGTCTGAAACCGTTTTTTTTGTTCCAGCCAAAAAGAAGGGTGTCGATTTCGACATCCGTTGGTTTACCCCTGTGCAGGAAATAAATCTATGTGGTCATGCTACACTGGCTTCTGCTTTTGTAATTTTTGAAAAATTAAAATTGAAAAAGAAAAAAATAGTGTTTGATTCAAAAAGCGGGTTACTGACTGTTACAAAAAAAAAGAATGTGCTTATGATGGATTTTCCTTCCTGGCCGCCGGAACGGGTTACGGAATTTCCGGATGAATTGCTGGCTTCTTTGGGCAATCCGGAAATAGCAGGGGTGTATAAAAACAGGGAGTACCTGGTGGAGTTAATGAATGAGGAAGCGGTTAAAAACTGCAGACCTGATTTCTCAATGATGAAAAAACTGGATCGGATGGTAATTATCACGGCTCCCGGTAAAGAAGTTGATTTTGTATCCCGTTTTTTTGGACCCGCAGCCGGGGTGGATGAAGACCCGGTAACCGGTTCGGCACATGCACAACTGATCCCGTTCTGGAGTGAAAAACTGGGAAAAAATAACATGCGGGCAAAACAGCTTTCTCAACGGGGTGGTGAACTTTATTGTGAGCAAAAAGAGAACCGGGTTATTATTGGCGGGAAATGCGTTTTTTATATGAAAGGGATGATAGAGTTATGAGTCGGGAGTCGGGAGTCAGGAGTCGGGAGTCAGGAGTCAGGAGTCTCTGGCCGGGAGCAAAAAGTCGCACCAGGTTGTTCTGGTTCTGTTTTAAAAAATGCGGTAACTTCATTCTAAAATAATCCTTATGTCAAAATTTCCTTTCGATTTATTACAGGATGAAACCATTATTGATACCTGGACCCTGCTCTATACGCCACCCGGGGGCGGCAAGTATAATGGCAAACTAACGATCACCAACAAGCGATTACTGTATGATGCCAAGTATGATGTATCGGCAAAAGGCTTGTTGTCAGAAGCTATGTTTATCAAGTGGGGCAGCGAAGGATACCTGCAGATCAGCAAAGCGGACATCACTGATGTACAGGTTGAGAAGAGTTTCCTGGCTAAAAAAGCCATACTTACATTAACGGATGGTTCCAAACATACGTTCAACTACGGGGCGCTGAATATTGATAAAGTTGTGGTGGCGATAAATGCGCGGTGAGTGGGAAGTGGCTAGTAGCTAGTAGGGAGTGGGATGGTTTACTTAATCTCCTGGTGTACTTAATGACTTAAAATGCTTATTAGCGTTTAGTTCCCATTAACCTCACTATAATTATCGGGAGCACACCCCACTTGCCAAACCCCACTCTCCCCCGTTTCCTTAATCCAGAAATCTTTCTTTCCAGTCAGCGGGTGGGATCATGCATTGGTCTTTTTTCCCAAACCATTTGTACCGGTTTCGGGCAATAATGTTGTAGAAAAAATCCCGGACGAATTTAGGGATGATGATCAAACCGTAAAATAATTTCCAGCCGCCATTCAAATGTTTACATATCCGGATAGCAGCGGAAGATTGTGTATAGGCCTTGCCGTTATCAATTAAAATAACGGAACTAAGAGAAGTGGGATTGATAGTATATTCCGGCAGTAAACGTTTTGCCGTTTCGCCTTGCAGTGGTGTAAAGCGCAGTTTCTTTTTGCGATCTCTTTTTATTGCAAAATTTACCCAGTAGTTGCAGAAATTACAAACGCCGTCAAAAAGGATAATGGGAGAGGATTTCATGCGTGCAAAGGTAGAGATGAATTTCAAAAAGAAATTCTATCTTTAAACCGGCCCCCTGTTAATTTAGCTATCCTTTATAACTACTAAGCAGATTTCTGATCTGAATCATGCTTAATAATATTGATTTAGCTCTATTTTCCAGGGTTTGCCGAAAACCAGTAACAGAGTAGGCGGTATTAAAAACAAAAACCATGAAACAGATTCCAGCAATACTTATTGCCCTGCTGATTGTAAACACTATGGTTGCCCAGGTGGTAAGGGATCATCGTACTGACAAGCTTAAAAAGCCTGCCGATAAGTTAGAAATTATGACACCGGTCGGGCAGAATGTAGTGTTGTATGAACAGGGTAATTACCAGGGCCAATCAAAAGTACTCGGTCCCGGCGTGTACAGATTTTTTGACAGCAATGATTTCAATGATATGGCTTCGTCCATTAAAGTATCGGCCGGCATGGCTGTTATTATTTTCGAAAATGCCAACGAAATGGGCGGCTATGGAATGTATACTGATTTACTGGAGGATTGCCCCGATCTGAACGTTTATAATTTTAATGACAAGGTTTCATATATCAATGTGATCAATACTGTAAAACCGGAAGGATTTGTATGGGCGAGGAACCGGATGAAAGATAACCAGTTTGTTCCCGGGCATTGGGAAAGAAAAAGAGCCAATGGCGTATTGCCCGATAATGCACCTCCTGCGATCGTATCTACGTTGGCACCGACTTTCGACGCTGCCGATGCCTCCCATGCACCACAGGCCTCACAGGCTGAAATAGACGAATTCAATGCTGTACAAAAAAATCAGTTGGGTGTGGGTGTGCTGGGTGGCGAAACAACCAGGCCATTTTATTATCATCATAATCAATCCGGAGAAGAAGTATATAAATATAAAAAAGTGATAGATCCGGCTCGTTTGCCCGGAAAGTTTTTTGATTGGGCCAGCGAAAAACTCGGAAGGGCAGGGATCATAATAAAACCTTTTGAAGTCCTTACCGATGTCGCCGGTGATATCAAAGATTGGATCTTTGGATCCAGTTCAACCAAAATGGAAATGGATTGCTGGTATCCTGATTCAGAGTTCAAAAAAACGGTTTGTGGGAAAATGGAAGAGGATGTTGAGATCTGTACGCAGGATTACTCGCATACCCAGGTTACCATTGATAAAGATGTATGTTTTAACCTGATGCCTTCAGAAACTTTCAGGTCTATGCTGACCAACAGGTGGACAGGTGAAACGCATGGTAAAATAGAAGGAGAAGTGAAGACGATTAATTTAGCAAACTACAATCCTCAAACACAGAAGTCAACTGAAACGACAACCCCCCGTAATCCTTTATTAATGGAAATAAAAAAAGATGAAAATGTCTGTTTCTTTGGTCCCTGGATGGGGGATATCCTTGACATTAATGTAAAAGTTCCAATCCCTTTCACTGATGCAAGTATAGATATCGGAAATATCAACCTGAGGAATAGTAACGAAATACATCCTATTAACCAGTTTTGGCGCAAAAAAGGAAATGAAACGCAACTTATTGCCATGGCAGACGGCACGGGTTATTTTCAAAAAACAGGCAATAATGAAATTGCTGCTTCCGGAATTAACCAGCGTATGCGTTTTTATATGGCATTTTTTCTGCCTCCGCATACGAATGCGCTTATGGCTGTTAACCGGATTTATGATGTAAATGGAGTTGCTTTTGAGTTTATGGATAACCCTGTACTGGACATTCAGCCGGAAACTGTAACTCTAAAATTAAATGGTGCTACCCGAGTCACTGTAAATGACAATTCGGTCATCCGGAATCAGAAAACACATCGGGTGTTTTTTGATAAGGTAAGAGCAAGGCCTAATGGCGCTGTGCAGGGCTATATCGTTATTGAAACCGAACCTATTCGGAAAAAGGGTGGTTCAATTAATGTTTTTGTAAAAGACCAGACTGTTGATAACAGTCCTGTGAGTCCGGTAAAACCTGTAAATAGTCAATAAAAATTGGGCAATAGACAATTGGCAACATTCAAACCTATCACGCATTGCCAATTGTCTGTTAGCTATCCCATATTATGAAACACCTTCTGCACATCCTCATCCTGTTCTAATTTATCAATCAGCTTACTGACATCCGCTGCCTGTTCATCATTGAGTGGAACGGTTACTGTTGGTATCCATTCCAGTTCCGCTGTGATGGGAACAATTCCTTTATCTTCCAAAGCCTTTTGCATATTACCAAAATCAGTAAAGCCACAACGGACCACTAAAATTTCTTCTCCGTTTTCACCTGTGCCTTCGCCCAATTCTTCCAATCCAAAATCAATCAGTTCCAATTCCATGTCTTCGGCATTCAATCCTTCCGGTTTCAATTTGAACACCCCCATTTTTTTAAATTGAAAAGACACACTCCCACTGTTACCCAATGTTCCATGTCCTTTGGTGAAACAGGATTTTACATTCGCCACCGTCCTTACATGGTTATCAGTGGCTGTTTCTACCAATATCGCTACACCATGCGGGGCATAACCTTCATACAGGATCTCATCATAGTTCACCAGCTCTTTTCCCTGGGCTCTTTTAATCGCTGCTTCTACACGGTCTTTGGGCATGCCCACACTCCGGGCATTCTGAAAACAGCGGCGCAGGGCTGCATTATCTTTGGGATCCGGGCCACCGGCTTTTACAGCAATAATGATCTCTTTACCAATACGGGTAAAGTTCTTGGCCATCTTATCCCAGCGGGCAAACATCGAGGATTTTCGTACTTCAAAAATTCTTCCCATGGGTATTTGTTAATTCGTAAAAAAGTTAATTGGTTAATCAGGCCTTGCGTGCCTGGGCTTAAACGAAGGCGGCTGCAAATCTAAGGCAATAGGATTAAATGAAAAACCGTCCCACCTGGTAAAGGATGGAACGGTTTAATGATCAGCGATTATCTTTTATCAGATTTTATCTTCAGCCCTGCCCAGTTTGCTTGCATAAAGCAATCCATGAACTACTGCAAGACCCAATGAAATATAGAGTAAAGTCCTGTCAGCATCAAAGCCTACGGTATTCTGATGCAGCAGACCCACTACCACTAAAAGAACGGAAAGGGCGATACCGGTATACCGGGCCATTTTCATTCCTTTCCGGGTGTTGGTTCCATTACCCAGGTGGCTGTTTTTAGCTCCATATACCAAATAAATATCCAGACCTATAAGCATCCACACTAATAAGCGTATCCAGGTATCCATGGGCAGGAACACCATCATAAATAAACAGGTGGCAATACCTAAAATAGGAATCAACGGCACCATCGGTGTTTTAAAGGCCCTCGGTAAGTCTGGCATTTTTTTACGCATGACCCATACACCGATACAAACGAGTATAAAGGCGAACAAGGTTCCGATACTGGTCATCTCACCCACCACTCTTGCCGGTACAAAAGCAGCAAAAGCACTTACAAACAACATGAATAATAAATTATTTTTTGCGGGTGTTTGTGTTTTGGGGTTGACAGAAGAGAAAATTTTAGGGATCAAACCATCTTTACTCATGCTAAAGAATACACGGCTTTGTCCCATCAGCATCACAAGAATCACCGATGAATATCCAAAGAGTATCGCAACCACAATAGCACGGTTCAGCCAGGGATAATCTGGTTTTAAAATACCTGCGGCATCTACTGTTCCCATATGATCAATGGCTACAGCAACCGGGGCGATGCCATCTTTACCGGCAAAGGTTGTATAACTCGTAACACCAGTCATCACATGTGCAAACAGAATATATAATACCGTACATATAGCCAGCGAACCTAAAATACCAATCGGCATATCCCGTTTCGGATTCTTGGCTTCCTGTGCTGCCGTACTCACCGCATCAAACCCGATATAAGCAAAAAATACAATGGCCGCCGCCCGGATTATTCCGCTGAATCCAAAGTCGCCGAAATTGCCGGTATTATCCGGTATATAAGGATCGTAATTGGCATTATTAATATATTTCCAGCCAAGAATAATGAACGTAAGTACAACGGCTATTTTAATGGTAACGATGATACTATTTACAAGAGCACTTCCTTTTGTTCCCCGTATCAACAGCAAGCTCATCAGAACAATGATTAAAACAGCAGGCAGATTAATGATACCGCCATCCCAGGGACCGGAGCTTAGTTCTGTTGGTAAGGTAACGCCAAAACCATCCAGGAACTTTACTAAATACCGGCTCCAGCTTATTCCTACAGTGGCAGCACCTACCGCATATTCCAGCACCAGGTCCCAACCAATGATCCAGGCCATAAATTCACCCATGGTAGCATAAGAATACGTATACGCACTACCTGCAACAGGTATCATAGAGGCAAACTCGGCATAACAAAGACCGGCAAACAAACAACCCAAACCGGCAACTACAAATGAAAGGGTGATGGCAGGACCAGCATGATTAGCGGCAGCCATTCCGGTAATGGAAAATAAACCAGCCCCGATGATAGCGCCGATTCCCAGGGCAACCAGGCCTTTTGCACCCAGGGTTCTTTTAAGCGTATGGGTACCGGTCTCGGATGCTTCATTTAATAAAGCAGCCATCGGTTTTCTGACAAATAAACTCATATGTTGGTTTTTATTAAGTGACTAAGTTAAGGATACAAACTAAGATTTTATTCTTTTGCGGTTTTCTGCCTTGATACGGCAAAATAATATAACGGAATACCTGCCAAAACGATTCCTAATCCCCAGCCTGCATAAACAGGTTTGTACCAGATAAGCAAAATGCAAAAAGCAATTGCCATCAATATATAAATGGCTGGTAATAAGGGATAGCCAAATGCTTTATAAGGCCTTTCTAATCCGGGTTTATTTTTTCTTAAAATAAAAATTCCAAGAATGGTCAATGCATAGAACATCACTACTACAAATGAAATCATATCCAGCAAATCGCCATATTTACCACTAAGGCATAAAAGTGAAGCCACGATACACTGTACCCACAATGCAAATTCAGGAACATTATGTTTATTTAACCGACCAGCCTGCTTAAAAAATAAGCCATCCTTTGCCATAGCATTATAAACCCTTGCACCTGCCAGTATCAATCCATTGTTACAACCAAAAGTGGAAATCATTATCATCACTGCGATTACATACGTACCAATATTTCCAAAAATAGCCCTGCTTGCTGAAACAGCTACCCGATCCTGTGGAGCGGATGCAATTTCATTTAGTGGCAGCACATTCAGGTACATAAGGTTTGCTGCTACGTATATGATAGTTACGATCATAGTACCCAAAAACAAACTCAACCCGATATTACGTTTGGGGTTTTTTACTTCACCTGCAATGAAGGTTACATTATTCCAGGCATCGCTGCTGAATATTGATCCAACCATTGATGCAGCAATGGCACCCAGTATGGCACTGCCCGTGACCCCGCCAATTATTATACCTTCCGCATTGCGTGACTGCATGTTCCAGGCATCAGCCCAGTTTGCATTCCATACGCCGGGCTTTGAAGCCAGCAAAAAGCCAAATACTATTAATCCAAAAAGCGATAATAATTTTACAACCGTAAAAGTTGTTTGTATCGTTTTTCCACCTTTGATGCCTTTGGTATTTATATATGTCAGGAAAATAATCAGCACAATAGAAACCAGCTGACCCGCATTAATTTTTATAAAACCTAAATCAGCCAATATATTTTCCGGGCCTAAGGAGGGAACCAAATAAGCTAAAAATTTACTGAATGCAACTCCAACTGCTGCAATCGTTGCTGTTTGAATGACGGCAAAAAAACTCCAGCCATATAAAAATCCCATCAATGGGTTATACGCTTCTTTCAGGTAAACATATTGTCCACCGGCTTTGGGAAACATGCCGCTTAATTCACCATAACTCAGGGCTGCTGTTAATGTCATAAAACCAGTAATCAGCCACACAGCTATCAGCCAGCCTGCACTACCTACATTTCTTGTAATATCTGCACTAACGATAAAAATACCTGAGCCGATCATGGAACCAGCCACAATCATTGTTGCGTCAAATAACCCAAGCGTTGGTTTAAAACCCGTTTGTTGTTCTGCCATTGTGTTGGTTTTGGAGGTACCGTTGTTTTAAGCGAATGGGAAAATACTGATTTCCCGGAAAAAGGCTTAAAAAGAATTATAAACGGCTTAGCCTTAACAGATTTCCGGGATTGAGGCTAAACCTTTAGTTTTGAAATCTTACTATAAATTATTATGAACAAACGAAAAGCCGGATTTCTTGCCCTTTCGCTTTTTACAGTTGTTGCCCTGCTCCATTTTATTCATGGACAGGGATGGACGACCATTTCCGGCGAAGTATTGATGACTATGCGCTGGATTTTTGTAGCCAGCCTTGTTCTGTTTGCTGTTTATAAAAGATCATTGACGACATGGATACTGGTGGCCATGGCCATTGGGGTTGAAATCGGGCTTGATTTTCCGGCCTTCTCACAAAATCTTCAGTTTCTCAGTAAAATATTTCTCCGCTTAGTAAAAACGATTGTTGCTCCATTATTATTTGCCACATTGGTGGTTGGTATTGCCAGTCATGCCAATCTGAAACAGGTCGGCCGGATGGGTTGGAAGTCACTTTTATATTTTGAAGTGGTCACCACCATTGCTCTCCTTATCGGGTTGGTATTTATTAATATCACCAAAGCCGGTGTGGGTATAAATGTACCACAGAGTCTCTTAAAAGAATTGCCCGAAGTAAAGGTCAAAGGCTGGCAGGATCATATCATTGATATTTTCCCGGAGAACATTATCAAATCGATTTATGAAGGCAATGTATTGCCCATCGTTTTATTCAGTGTTGTGTTTGGTATAGCCTTGGCGTTGCTGAATGAGCACAAAAAAAGACCGATGCTCAATTTTGCAGAAAGTCTGGCGGAAACGATGTTCAAATTCACCAATATCATCATGTACTTTGCTCCTTTTGGTGTTGGTGCTGCTATTGCAGTTACAGTCGGTCATTTAGGCATAGATATTTTAAAGAATCTGGCATTATTGCTTATCACACTATACCTGGCTTTGATTGCCTTTATACTATTAGTGCTACTGCCCATTGCGATCTGGGTGGCAAAAGTGCCCATTAGGAAATTTATACAGGCCATCCGGGAACCCGTGTCCATAGCTTTTGCTACTACCAGTTCCGATTCTGCTTTGCCGAAGGCACTGGAGAATATGGAAAAGTTTGGGGTGCCAAGAAAAATTGTATCCTTTGTAATCCCTACGGGTTACACCTTTAATCTTGACGGAACTACTTTGTACCTTTCATTGGCATCAATATTTGTAGCACAGGCCGCAGGGATGCATTTGTCATTTGGTGAGCAACTGATCATTGGTCTTACATTAATGCTTACCAGCAAAGGGGTAGCTGCTGTGCCAAGGGCCTCACTGGTAATTTTAATTGCGACCGCAACTACATTTCATTTTCCGCTATGGCCTATTATGGCTATTTATGGAATAGATGAACTGATGGACATGGCAAGAACCTCTGTCAATGTAATCGGTAATACCCTGGCCAGCTGTGTTATTGCCCGGTGGGAGGGTGAGTTTGATGATAAAAAAGCCTTAGCCTTTAACGAAAAAGCAGCTGATGCTGTTATTGATTAATCGCCTTCGCCAGGCTCAGGCTGACAGAATCCTGTCATATTGAGCTTGCCGAAACATAGACAGGATTCTGGCAAAATATTTTTTCAAAAAAAATGATACAATGGAATTGATGTACTTATTGGATAGTTTTCACTGGAGCCAGTTATTACAACCGCAATGGTATGTAGAGAATGGCGGATTATGGCTCTTATTATTTGTTGTTTTTGCTGAGACCGGTTTGTTCGTCGGGTTTTTCCTGCCCGGTGATTCATTACTGTTTGTTGCCGGCATATTTGCCCATAAAATGGAAAATGGTGAACCAGGATTAGCCTACCAGTTTCTGAAATTGTTCGGACTGGGTGGCATACGGAGCGAATGGATTGACCTGTTTACTTTAGTGGCGCTTATTTCATTTGTGGGAATATTGGGTAATGCTGTTGGCTATTGGACAGGAAAAAAAGTAGGCCCGGCGATGTACCACTGGAAAGATCGTTTTCTTTTCAAAAAAAGATATTTATACCAGGCGCATGATTTTTATGAAAAACATGGCGGGCTTGCCATTATCGGCGCCAGGTTTCTCCCCTTTATCCGCACTTTTGCCCCCATTGTTGCCGGTATCGTACAGATGGACCGTAAAAAATTTCATTTCTTTAATATTGCCGGTTGTATCGCCTGGGTATTCACCATGATATTCGCCGGTTATTTTTTACAAAAATGGGTTTGGGATTTATTTAAGTTTGACCTGAAGGAACATCTTGAAATAATCGTACTGGGAATTGTATTAGTAACAACAGCGCCGGTCATAATAAAAATGTTTTCTTCCAGGAAGAAAACAGTAACTGATAAAACCCCACCGGTTAAGGATTCCAACCAATCGTAATTTATGAATCAGCAAAAGCCAGTCTCCGTTTTTAATATTGCTGTTATCGTTGCAGCCCTGGGCTATTTTGTTGATATCTATGATTTATTACTTTTTACTATTGTCCGGGAACCCAGTCTTGCAGGTCTGGGTGTGGATCTTGCCTTGCGGCAGGATGTTATTGCCGCCAGTACCAAAGTCATCAACTGGCAAATGTGGGGATTATTGATCGGCGGCATCATCTGGGGCATTATGGGTGATAAGAAGGGAAGACTGAGTGTGCTGTTTGGGTCCATCATTCTTTATTCGATCGCCAATTTTTTTACGGGTTTTGTAGAAACAGTAGAACAATATTCTTATGCCCGGTTTGCCGCAGGTATTGGTCTTGCCGGTGAGTTGGGAGCCGGAATAACTTTAGTAAGTGAATTACTCCCCAAAAATAAAAGAGGTATCGGTACTTCATTGGTAGCGGGTATAGGTTTATTCGGTGCTGTAGCTGCTTTTTTTACTTTTAAATTCACCGACGACTGGCGCCTGTGTTATAAAATCGGTGCGGGTCTTGGGGTTTTATTATTGTTTTTACGGATCAGTGTGGCCGAAAGCGGTATGTTTAAGCAGGTTAAAAATCAGAATGTATCCAGAGGTAACCTGTTGATGTTTTTTAATAACGCCAAACGGTTCAAGAAATACATCCTCGCCATTCTGATCGGTATGCCCACCTGGTTTGTTATTGGTATACTGATCAACTTCAGCAACAGGTTTGCCACAGAGTTTTATGGAAAAAATGAAATTGAATCCGGTCGGGCCATTATGTATGCGTATACTGCGATTGCGGTGGGCGATATCCTGGTGGGTTTTGTGAGCCAGTATTTTAAAAGCCGGAAGAAAGCTTTGTACCTGTTTTATTTTTTCGCCATTCTTTCCGGTATTTATTTTTTCAGCGGAAATATTAAAAATGACACGACCATGTACCTGGCCTGTGCTGCGTTGGGTTTTAGTACCGGCTTTTGGGCCATATTTGTAACTATGGGTGCCGAACAGTTTGGAACCAATCTCCGGGCAACGGCCGCTACCACCATTCCAAATTTCGTGCGGGGATCGTTACCCCTTATCAACCTCATGTTTGTCGGGTTGTTTCAAAAAGACCTGGGCTGGACCTTTGTTAAAAGCGCCATGGTAACCGGGGTTATCGTGATGGCCATTACATTGATAGCAGCCTATTTTACAGAAGAAACTTTTCATAAAGACCTTAATTATACAGAGCCGGAAGATGTCATTCCTTAAAACCAGCCGTGGCCAAATTTCTCATCATACGTTTTTCTTCGATTGGTGATATTGTACTCACCTCACCCGTTATCCGCTGCCTGAAAAAACAGGTACCGGATGCGGAAGTACATTTTTTAACCAACAATACTTTCCGTGCTGTTGTAGAACACAATCCTTATATAGACAAACTGCATGTGTTGGCTCATAGCTGGGAATTAATGATCGAAGAATTGAAGACAGAAGAGTATGATTATATCATTGATCTTCATCACAACACTAAAACTTTTAGGGTAAAAAACACTTTGAAGAAAAAATCGTTTTCTTTTTACAAACTCAATATTCAAAAATATTTCTACACGGCTTTTAAAATAAACCTGCTGCCCAAACTTCATATTGTTGACCGGTATTTGAAAACAGTACAATCCTTTGGCGTAAAAAATGACGGGAAAGGGTTGGATTATTTTATTGATTCATCTGAAGAAATAAAAAAACAGGATATTCCGGCTTCCCATTCTGCTGGTTATATTGCCTGTGTCATTGGTGGCGCTCATGGCACCAAACGCTGGCCGGTGCATAAATGGAAGGAATTTTGTTTACAAATGAAACACCCCATTATTTTATTGGGCGGAAAGGAGGACTATGCCCATGGAAATGAGATTGCTTCTGCAGATGCCATAAAAGTGTACAATGCCTGTGGCAAATTCAAATTAAATGAAAGTGCCGACCTGGTGCGAAAGGCAAAACTGGTGATCACGAATGATACCGGGCTAATGCATATTGCTGCGGCATTTAACAGACCCATTCTTTCTCTCTGGGGCAATACCGTGCCGGCTTTCGGCATGTATCCTTATTATGGAGATGCTCCGGTGAACGATCAGCGTTTCGAAACATCAGGTCTCTGGTGCAGGCCCTGTTCCAAAATTGGGTTTGATAAATGTCCACTGGGGCATTTTAAATGCATGGAAAAAATTTCATCCAGGGAACTGCATGAAAGAGCCAATCAAAAATTATAGCTCAATCCGGGGTCTTCCGAAAAGTTATTTTCCTGAAAGTATCAGACAAAATATAGATACTGTTATTAATTATTCCAGAAAAAAATCGCGAGCAAAGTAAAGCTTACGATAAAACCTGCAATAACCAATCCGGCCTGTACATTTTCATTTTTTGTAAGAAGTCTAATTTTCTTCATAACCTGATTTTTAAAAGTGAAAAAATAACCAGGTTTTCCAGGAGTTGGTGTGAGGCGATTCAATAAGGATTAGGAAAGAATGAGAACTGCAAATTTATGAAAGAGATTCTTCAGATACAAGTGAATGACCATTTAAATTAGACTATTGATAGGTTATCGGAAAACTACGACCCACTGCCTGAAACTTTAATCATCACAAGATTGTAATTTCATACTATGACTTCTGTCTTTCAATCAATTATGGTTACCAGCTTTCTGTTTTTGTGTGTTCCTGTTTTTAGTTACCAGCAACCGGAAGGTTCTATCGACTCGTTCAGGATCTATGGGGATATAAAAATCACCATCGACCGTCCAGCTGATTTCTCCGAATCCAGAAAAACGATTATCACTTTCTTTGCATTGCCGAATGGAAATAGTACGGAACAAACCATGGGTAAGAAGTTGCAGCCCGGTGATGACTGGCATTTTGATATTCAACACATCCGGGCACAGACAGCATTTATCCGGCAACAGTTAAGCAACCAAAATTTTGTAGTTATTTATTTAGAGAATAATTATAAGAGCTGGCCATCCTGGAAACAGAAACACCCGGATTTCAAAAAGGAAATACCGCATTTAGTTGATTCATTAACGGGCTTATTCAATTCCAGGCGTACGAACATATACCTGAATGGTCACAGCGGCGGGGGTAGTTTTATTTTTGGTTACCTGGCCGGGGTGGAGCACATTCCCGGCCGGGTAAAACGAATCAGTTTCCTGGACAGCGATTATGGATATGATAGCAGTTACTATCCAAAATTTTCCCGGTGGCTGAAAGAAGTAAAAGGGTCGGCCTTAAATGTATTTGCCTACAATGATAGTGTTGCATTATATAATGGGAAACCCGTTGTGTCGGCTACCGGCGGCACCTGGTACAGGAGTCATTTGCTGCTGAAGCACCTGCAGGATGATTTTGTATTTTCTCAATCCCTTACGGATAGTCTTATTATTTACCGGAATAGAGACAAGCGTATACAATTCTTTTTCAAAGGGAATGTCAACCGTGGTATTTATCATACCCAGCAGGTTGAGTTGAATGGATTTATACATTCCGTTTTATGCGGAACAAAATTTGATTCTGAAAAATACCGCTATTATGGGGTTCGGGCCTATACGCCGTTTATTGAATAGTTTAGCAGCCGGAGTTAACGCAAGTGGGAAATAATTACAAATAGTGGTGAGGTATTGCTTCCGGAAGTTTACTGGTATTCTATCTGGAATAAAACCGGGAATTGTTTTTTTAGTTTCTCCTGTTTTTTCCTGTCAATCTTTTCGAAGAAATTGTTATAGCGCTGAAGACATAGTAGTTTTAGTGCCCGGAATTGTCCTTCCTGTATTTCCTTTATCACCACCTGGACCACCAGTTCCGGAACATTCCCGGTTGCTTTGGTAAATAGTATTTTGCTTTGCATCTGCCCCGTGCCCATAAAACTTTTGAATAAACGGTCTTGTATGTAATGTGCCAGGTTATCAGCATTAACCGTGTCACGGCCAACAGAAACAGTGCCTGTTTCATCCACAATCACCTGCAGAATTTTTTCTGCAGGTAAATTTATAGCTGGAGATCCGGGCAAAGGATCTCCAAAAGCAAATAATACATAAAGCAGTAACATGGTTAACGGCTCATTAAGAATCGACTAAGATAATGAGAAAATCATTGCAGCTCACTTAGTTCAAGCCAGCGGAGTTCTTTTTCATCCAGGAGGCGGGTCACTTCGCCGATGCGTTGGGAGAGCTCTTGTAATTCCCCAAAAGGGGTATCCCCACTGTTCAATTTTTTATGGATGGCCTCCTTTTCCTCTGTCAGGGCAACAATTTCTTTTCCCACGGATTCAAAATCTCTTTTTTCTTTGAACGATAACTGACGTTTGGTTTTAACTTCCGGTTGCTGATTGGTTTTAGCAAGTGGAACGTCATTGCTGTTGTTAAAAGTTCCGGTTATGGGCAGGGTATTGCCTGCGGCCTGCTGCTCTTTCAGCCATAAACGGTATTGCGAATAATTGCCAGGGAAATCCCGGATAACACCCTGGCCTTCAAAAATGAATAAATGATCCACCAGCCGGTCCATAAAATAACGATCATGGGATACGATCAGTAAACAACCCGGGAACTCACTTAGAAAATTTTCCAGCACACCTAAGGTTGGCAGGTCCAGATCGTTGGTAGGTTCATCCAGGATTAAAAAATTGGGGTTCCGGAACAGGATGGAAAGTAAATGCAACCTTCTTTTTTCGCCACCGCTGAGTTTGCTGATGTAGGTATATTGTTTTTCCGGGTCAAATAAAAATAACTGCAGAAACTGGGCCGCACTTAAAGACCCCCCGCTGGCCAGCGGAAAATGTTCTGCAATGTCTTTTACAAATTCTATAACCCGCATATCTTCCTTTACTACCAGGCCCAGCTGGGAGTAATTGCCAAAGATCACAGTATCGCCGATATTTACTTTACCGCTATCGGGTTGCTCAATTCCCTGGATGATATTTATAAAAGTGGATTTGCCGGTTCCGTTTTTTCCGGCTACACCAATGCGTTCACCCTTTTTAAAAGTGTAATCAAAGCCTTTCAGCAAAATTTTTTCGCCATAGCTTTTATTTAATTTTTTCAGCTCGGCAATTTTTCCGCCGAGGCGGTTCATCTTCATATCTAATTGCAGCTGCTCATCAACTACTTGTTGTTTGGCCTTTTTTTCGACCACATAAAAATTATCCTGGCGACTTTTACTTTTCGTTGTCCTGGCTTTGGGTTGTTTACGCATCCATTCCAGTTCCCGGCGATAGGTATTTTTTGCTTTATCAATGCTGGCCAGGTCATTTTCGATCCGGGCCGATTTCTTCTCCAGGTAATTCTGGTAATCGCCCTTATGGACATAAATATTACTTCCTTCCATTTCCCATATTTCATTACAGGCGGCATCCAGGAAATAACGATCGTGGGTAACAAGCAGCAGGGTGATATTTTCTTTGTCAAAATAATGCTCCAGCCATTCCACCATTTCCACGTCCAGGTGGTTGGTTGGTTCATCCATGATCAGCAATACATGCTTATGCTCAAAACCGATATCAATTAATGTTTTTGCGAGGGCTACTCTTTTCCGTTGGCCGCCACTCAATTTATTCACCGGTTGCTGTAAGTGATGAATATTTAGTTTGCTTAATACCTGTTTTACTTTGGCATCAAAATCCCAGGCTCCCAGATCATCCATGTTGATAATGGCGGCGCTTAATTTATCCGGGTCGCCCTCTTCTTCCATTAATTCATATTCCTTTATGGCATTAATGATGGGATGATTGTGAAAGAAAATATTATCGAGAACAGATTTTTCTTCTGCAAAGGAAGGTTCCTGTTCAAGTAATACCACATCCACTTCTTTATTAACCCAAACCTTACCGGCATCCCCGATTTCTTTACCCGCCAATATCCTCAATAAAGTGGATTTGCCGGTGCCATTCCGGGCGACCAGGGCTATTTTATCGCCTTCTTCTATATTAAAGGAAATATTCTCAAATAATGGCTGAATGCCGTAACTCTTTGTCAAACCCTCAACTGAAACGTAGTGCATTCCGCAAAGATAACCTAACGGCCCGCAAGATAGATGAGGCCGCAAAGAATGATCGTAGCGGTAATAATGAGGATTAGCGAATATTTTTCCAGGCGATTTTTTCTTTCAGTTTTTCGGATGAATTCAGCTACTAGTTGGTCTGCTTTTTCATCTCTTTCAGCTAATCTGGATAACCGGGTGGTGATTTCGTTTGTGAAAAATTTTGGCAGGGGGTGCAGGATACGGAGTATGGTGCTGACTATTTCTCTGATAGTTTCAGGTTCGTTGAATTTCTTAAGCTCTTCAATCGTTGAACCAGGCAGCAGGTCCAGTACATATTGTTTCAGACCTTCTTTATCTAACCTGAATACATCCAGTGTAGAAACATATTTGTCCAGTTCCAAGGACTGCTTTAAAACAGTCACAGGAGTAATCACATCCTGTGTTTTTCGAATACCGGCACTTTGGTTATACCAGCGTTGTTGCAGGTAGTATTCTTTTTTGGAGGGGTGGGTCAGTACTTCGTAGGCTTCCTTGATTGCTGCGAACTGAGCAGTGGCGTAAGGGTCATTTTGATTTTTATCCGGGTGATAGCGCAGGGCCAGTTTTCGATACGCCTTTTTAATTTCCTGCAGGGTTGCAGAAGTTTCTATTTCCAGTAAACCGTAATAATCTTTCAGGTGCATCATTGTTTGCGAAGTTAGGAGTTGGCTGATATGATTATTTGCTGATTTTTATCAGATATTTACAACCTCCTTGTATATCAAACAGTCTTGTTTCTGTAATTTGGACTAAATTTAGGGGGAACACTTCTTCATCTTTAAAATATATTAGCATGAATAATGATTCTAAAAACAATCGCCGGGAATTTTTAAAAACCACCGGCAAAGCCGGCCTGGCAGCTGGACTTTCTTTAACTGTATTGCCTTCACTGGCAGAAAAGTATAATTCAAAAAATTATTTCAGGATAACGGGCGATGACATATCATACAGTCAACAGCCTCTTCCTTATGCATATGATGCTTTACTGCCTGCCATTGATGCCATGACAATGGAAATCCATTATTCAAAACATGCGGCTGCTTATGCAAAGAACCTGGCTGATGCTGTAACTGCAGAAGGAGTAGATACTGGTAAAACTTCCCTGACAGATTTATTAGGAGGTATTTCAAAATACTCTGTAAAAATGCGCAACAATGCCGGGGGCCATTATAATCATGAGTTGTTCTGGAAAACAATGAAAGCTCCGGGGAAAGATATCCCTGTACCTGCAGAAAGCTTACTGAATGCTATTGAAAAAAACTTTACTTCAGTAGATGCTTTTAAAACACAGTTCTCGGATGCAGCGAAAGGCAGGTTTGGCAGCGGATGGGCATGGCTGGTGCTGGGAGCGGATAAGAAATTATTAATTGGTTCTACTCCTAACCAGGACAATCCCTTAATGGGCATCAGCGAATTAAAGGGAATTCCTTTGCTTTGTCTTGATGTATGGGAGCATGCATACTATCTGAAATACCAGAACCGCCGCCCCGACTATATTACCAATTGGTGGAGTGTGGTAAACTGGGATGTTGTGCAAAAAAGATTTGATGCTGTGAAGTAATTGTAAATAACCACTCAATATTTTTATTATTTAATGGCTGTTCACCAAAGCAGCCATTTTCTTTTAACTGAATTTAGTCTTGACAAACAACCGGAAGGCCGTGAGAGCGGTTATTATAACAGAAACATAAAAGAATACCCGGATAAGTTGTTTATCTCCTTTGTACATCATCAGCAGGGTAGAGCAGATAAGCATCAGACCCAGTAAAAAAACAAAGCCCATCCGGTTAATGCCCTGCCGCAAAGCTTTATTGGTAAAGCTGTCCTCCTGCAGGTTTATCTCATGCTTCAGCACCCCACGCTTCAGGTTACTCATGACTTCTTTAACATCCCGGGGAAATTTATCAATGAAATAAATATAATCTTCCGCGGAGCTGGTAATTTGATTCAGAATGGCTTTCCAGGTAAATTTTTCCTGTATCTTTTCAATCGCATACGGACGTATCATATCTGCCAGGGATATGCTGGCTTCCAGGTTCTCCCCGAATTTCTGAATGGTGGCTATCGTTTTTATCAGCATAAAAAGATTGGCAGGAACTTTCAGATCGTATTTGATAATGGTTTTAAAGGTTTCAGACATCAACTGGGACATATCCACCTGATCATACGGGATATAGTTATACCTTTTCATGACCTCGCTTATTTCAAATTCAAGATCTTCGAAATTTTTAAAGTAAGAAACGTCGCAGAGATTCAGCAAGGCCCGGGTGAATTTCCGGGTATCATTTTGGGAAAATCCCAGCATAAAATTAATAAGTGCCTGAATTTGTTTCGGCTTCAGTGTTGCCGCCATGCCATGATCCATCAGAACGATCTGGTTGTCGCCCCGGATAAAAATATTACCGGGATGGGGGTCGGCATGGAAGAACCCATGCTTGAGAATCATTTTTAATATGATATGCGTACCGTTCTCCGCTATCAGTTGCGTATTGAAACCGGCTTCTTTCAATGCGAGCGGATTATCGGGTCTCATGCCTGCCACATACTCCATAATGAGTAATTTCTGTGAAGTGTATTGCGAAGCCACCTGGGGAATATAACAGGTTACATCATCTTTAAACATTTCAGCAAATCGTTTCATGTTGGAGGCCTCATTGGTGTAATCGAGTTCTTTCATCATATTATCACCAAAATCTTCCACGAAGCCTACCACATTAAAGTGTGCCAGTTCCGGATATGACTTTACAGCATATTGTGCCAATATCTTCATCAGCACCAGGTCCAGTTTTATTTTTTGCTTGATCGCAGGCCGCTGCACTTTTACGACAACTTCTTCCCCGGTTAACAGGGTTCCTTTGTACACCTGGCCAATGGAAGCGGATGCGAGTGGTTTGGTATCAAATTTTGAAAAAACTTTTTTTATCGGGTCGCCCAGTTCTTCTTCAATGATGCGGACGGCCGCATCACTATCAAAGGGCCTTGCAGCGGCCTGTAATTTTTTTAACTCATCGCGGAGTTGTTCAGAGGCCAGGTCGGGTCTGTCTGCGAGAATTTGTCCAAACTTGATAAAAGTGGGCCCCAGGTCTTCAATGATAAGGCGGATGCGTTGCGGGCGGGTAGTCAGTTTTTTGCCTTTGGGGTCGAAAATGCGACGGAACCAACTGTGGAAGAACCAGTTTTTAACCAGGTGCCTCAGAAAGATCAGGATGATCGTGATCAGGCGGAACGTATTGCGGAAAAAATTTCTGAGCTGGAATATCCACATAGCAGGTTAGTTTGACTGGTGATTAACGACGTATGAATATAAAAATTTTACGCCAGTTATTGGATTCTGTCTATTGTATTTTCTTTAATGGCCCGCCAGTCAGTAGGCCGGGTGACCCACTGTGAGTACCTGGTAGCGATTTGCCTCTTTAACACATCTACAAAATTTTGCTAAAACTCACCTAAATACCTTTTTATGCAACCTTCATGGCATAATAATAGCGTCCTACTGTTGTGTAATAAAGGAAGAAAACAGTTGACCATTTTCCGTATGTATTAATTTTTTACAAAAAAAATTTGGCTATGAAAAGTATCTTAAAAATTACTGCACTTGCATGCGCTATTGTGCTGGGCAGTTCCCTTCAAAACAAAACATCGGCTCAGTATTATAATGATAACCGGAACGATGTTACTTACCAGACCTTTTATGACGAACTAAGTCCCTACGGCCAGTGGATCGAGTCGCCTGATTATGGTTATGTATGGGTGCCGGATGCCGGTGATGATTTCCGTCCATATAGTACCAATGGTCATTGGGTGTGGACCGATGATTATGAATGGATGTGGGTTTCCGACTACGATTGGGGTTGGGCGCCTTTTCACTATGGCCGCTGGTATGAAGATTCATACTATGGCTGGGTTTGGGAACCGGGTTATGAGTGGTCACCGGCCTGGGTAGCCTGGCGGGATGGTGGTGATTATTATGGCTGGGCTCCGCTGAGACCCGGGATAAACATTAGTATTAATTTCAATATTGGCAGTTATTCACCTCCTTATAGTTATTGGAGTTTTGCACCACGGCGCTATATCACATCGCCCCGTATTTATGATTATTGTGTTGACCGGAGGCAAAATATCACCATCATAAACTACACAACAATAATCAACCATAATAATTATAGAAGCGGTTATGGGTTCAGGTCAGGCCCGCGCCGTTATGATGCTGAAATATATTGCGGCAGGATAAACCCGGTAAGATTCCGTGACAGTTATACGCCCGGAAGAACACAATTCAGGAATAATGAAGTGAGTGTGTATCGTCCCCAGGTGCGCCAGAATGAGGGACGCCAGTATGCTCCCCGCCAGTTTGAACGATATGATAGGAGGAATGATAATCGGGTTACTTCAAATAATAATGGTTTCAGGAATAATGATAATAACAGGGGAAGAGATAATAATACAAACAATAACTACAGAAATAATCAACCGGATCGTACGGATCGGGTAATGAACCCCGGAACAGAAAACAGAAATAATACTGATTTCAGGCAGCCACGGAATAATAACAACGACGGGCAGGTTAATCGTACAAACGATAGCAGGTTTAACAAGCCAACTGAAAGAACAGACAGGAATCCTAACAGTATTAATGAAAACAATAACCGGCGTTTTGAAAGGCCCAACGATAATAATGGAAACAGGAAAACACCTTTTAGTCAACCGGAGTTCAAAAACAATGAACAGCCGCAACGTCAGCCGCCACAACAAATAGAAAGGAAACAGGAACAACAAACCCGCCAGTTTGAACGCAGGGATGTTAATAGCGGAAACAGGAATACACAAGTTCGTCAACCGGAGTTCAGAAACAATGAACAGCCGCAACGCCAGCCGCCACAACAAATAGAAAGGAAACAGGAACAACAAACCCGCCAGTACGAACGCAGGGAAAACAATAGTGTAAACAGCAATTCAACTTTCCGGCAGCCGGAAGCGAGAAACAATCAGCAGACGCAACGCCAGCCTCCGCAACAAATGGAACGGAAACAGGAACAGCAACCCCGTCAGCAAAATACAGGAGAAGGAAATAACGGAAAGGGCAATAACCGGAAAAGATTTTAGTATCAGCCCTGGAAAAAGAAAAAGACCCTGCCAACCGGCGGGGTCTTTTGTTTGAAAAGCTTTTGGTGTAAAATATCTTAGCCTACCTTTTTTACATTTACTGCATTCATACCTTTCTTGCCTTCCTGCAGGTCAAACTCAACCTTGTCGCCCTCAGCAATTTGGTCGATAAGACCGCTGGAATGAACAAAAGTTTCTTTGTTGGAATCATCATGTTTGATGAAACCAAATCCTTTTTCTGAATTGAAGAACTTTACAGTTCCCTGATTTTTGTCGCTCATTGTATTTGTATTATTTATTTAAAGGGAGCAAAGATAAGGGTTTTTTGGGTATTAGCCTGAAATAAAATCAGCTTTAGAAGCTTGCAAACAAGGGCATTATGAATAACAAACAACAGATGTCATTCAGTTATATCATGAAATAGGGTAACTTTTCTGTCTAAAAATTATTTTATATGAATACTATTGAGATACGTCTTCAGAAGCTTGAAGCTTCGAACCGCAGGTATAAAAGAATAGTTCTGTTGATGATGGCTTCCTTTGCCACTTTTTTTATGGCTTTCCGTGGCCCAAAAACAGCCCCGGATGTGTTGCAGGCGAAGCGTTTTGAAGTAGTAGATGATAACGGCCATGTGCTGGTCCGTCTGAATCAAAGCGAGGGTAATGGCACCATTAAAACTTACCGGACTGACGGGAAAAAGCTTTTAAACCTTACCTATTCTACAAAAAATGAAGGGTACATCGGTGTCGAAGATGGCAAGGACCAGGAAATGATGCGGTTTACCAGTTCCAACGATGGCGGGGGCGGCTATATCGGGATTTTTAATCCTTACGGTAAAAGAACAATGACCTTATGCAATGATTTAAGCGGGGGCAATGTTTATTTAGGTAACAGTAATGGTGACACCCGGGCAGCCTTGCAATGCAACAGCAGTGCAGGAGGTTTTCTGGGTTTATATAATTCTTCGGGTTATACAGCCGTTAAACTAACCCAAACCAGCAGTGGTAATGGTGATCTGTATGTAAATAATAATAGTGGGGATGAACGTGTCCGGCTTTCTGTCAGTAGTTCAGCCGGTAATCTTCAATTAAAAAATAACGGTAAGGTCATGATCGTGGAGTTGGGCGGTACAGCAGGCGAAAACGGGACTATTAATACCTACAATACAAGCGGTACATTTATCCAGGGAATTGGCAGTCGCTATTAATGATCAGTTTTCCGATTCCACCCTTCATATAACTTAGGGTGACAAAGAACCTATCAGACAGTAGTTTCCATCCTTCGCTGATCCCGATAACTATCGGGACAGGGTGACAAAAAGCCTATCAGGCAGTAGTCTCCATATAACTCTCTATTGGCTCACAAGTACAGATCAGGTTTCTGTCACCATGAGTATTATTTACTCTTGCTACAGAAGGCCAGAATTTATTTTGTGTAACATAGTACAAAGGAAAAGCTGCTTCTTGTCTTGAATAAGAATGTTTCCATTCATCGGCCGTAATTACAAACTGTGTATGCGGTGCATTTTTCAAGGCATTATCTTTTTTATCAGACCTGCCAGCTTCTATGGCCTTTATTTCATCCCGGATAGATAGCAATGCGTCACAGAAACGATCCAGTTCGGCTTTGTCTTCACTTTCGGTGGGCTCAATCATAATAGTTCCCGGAACCGGGAAGCTCATAGTGGGTGCATGGAAACCATAATCAATCAGCCTCTTTGCAATATCTTCTGCTTCCACTTCGGCTGATTTTTTAAAAGGTCTTAGATCCACAATGAATTCATGGGCACATTGTCCGTTATTGTTGGTGTATAAAATATCAAACTGTCCTTCCAGTCTAGCCCGCATATAGTTTGCATTCAGGATGGCATATTCCGTTGCGGCTTTAACGCCTTCATAGCCCAGCATTCTTATATAACCATAACTGATCAATAATATGGAAGCTGAACCGTAAGGAGCTGCAGATACGGCACCAGTCTGACGGTGACCGTCAGACGAATGACCCGGTAAATGCTTAGCCAGATGTTCTTTCACACAGATCGGTCCCATACCAGGGCCGCCGCCACCATGTGGTATAGCAAATGTTTTATGCAGATTCAGGTGACATACATCAGCACCGATTAACCCGGGTGCCGTTAAACCAACCTGCGCATTCATATTGGCCCCGTCCATATACACCTGCCCGCCCTGCTTGTGAATGATCTCAGTAATTTCTTTTACAGTTTCTTCATACACGCCATAGGTGCTTGGGTAGGTGATCATAATACCGGCCAGTTCATGACTGTATTGCGTGGCTTTTGCTTTTAAATCCGCAACATCTATATAGCCATTCTCTAAGGCTTTTACAACCACCACTTTCATTCCGGCCATTACTGCAGAAGCCGGGTTGGTACCATGTGCAGAAATAGGTATCAGCATCACTTTTCGGTGATGATCTCCATTTGCATCATGAAAAGCTTTTATTGTTAACAAACCCGCATACTCACCCTGTGCACCGCTGTTGGGTTGCAGGCTGCAGGCATCAAATGCCGTTATTTCACAGAGATACTTTCCTAATTCATCAATAATATATTTGTATCCTTCGGTTTGATCCGCGGGTGCAAAGGGATGAATCTTGCTCCAATGAGACCAGCTCAGCGGCATCATCTCCGAGGCAGCGTTCAGCTTCATGGTGCAGGAACCCAGCGAAATCATCGAAGTATTCAGGGAAAGGTCTTTGTTTTCCAATTGCTTGATGTAACGCATCATCTGGCTTTCACTGTGATGGGTATTGAATACCGGGTGAGTGAGGAAAGAACTGGTCCTGGTTAATGCTGCCGGGATATAAAGCAGTTCTGCATCCTGGAGCATATCAAAAGCCACCGGGTCTGTATCATTTTCAAAGCAGTTGATCAGGTCGTACAAATCACTTATATCCGTTGTTTCATCCAATGAAATTCCAATATGGGTTGAATCAATATACCGGAAGTTAATTTGTTGTCTTTCTGCTTTTTCTCTGATCCTGGCGACATCGTTGGTCTTAACAACCAGGGTATCAAAGAATGTACCCGAGGCTAATTCAAATCCTCTTTCCATTATGGCATTGGCCACGGTTTGCGTTAATAGTGCAACCCTCCGGGCAATATTCTTTAAACCCTCAGGGCCATGATACACAGCATACATGGCGGCCATATTAGCCAGCAGGGCCTGTGCCGTGCAAATATTTGAAGTAGCTTTTTCTCTTTTTATATGTTGTTCCCTTGTCTGCAATGCCATCCGCAAAGCCCTGTTGCCCTGCGCATCAATACTGATACCAATGATGCGGCCGGGAATGTTTCTTTTGAAATCATCTTTTGTGGACATAAAAGCAGCATGCGGTCCGCCATAACCCAATGGTACCCCAAATCGCTGGGCCGAACCAACCGCAACATCTGCACCCAGTTCGCCCGGAGGAGTTAATAATGTCAGCGCTAACAAATCTGCCGCCATGACCACATAAGCTCCGGCAGCATGTACTGTACTGATGAAATCCCGGTAATCTTCAATGCTTCCTTTGTCATTCGGGTATTGAACAATTGCACCAAAATAAGTGGCATCAAGAGTTGCCGTTTTATAATCACCTTCTACAATTTCAATTCCCACAGGAATGGCCCTGGTGAGCAGCACATCTTTTGTTTGAGGAAAAAGAGCAGCATCAACAAAAAACCGGGGTCTTTCAATATGGTCCTGTTTATTGAGCGTATTAAAGAACATTGTCATCGCTTCAGCAGCAGCAGTTGCTTCATCGAGTAAGGAAGCATTGGCAATAGGTAAAGCGGTTAAATCACTGATCATCGTCTGAAAGTTTAATAAACTTTCCAAACGTCCTTGTGAAATTTCGGCCTGGTACGGCGTGTACTGGGTGTACCATCCCGGGTTTTCAAAAACATTTCTCAATATCACAGAAGGGACGATCGTATCAGCATATCCCTGACCGATGTAATTGGCAAACACTTTATTTTTTAATGATATTTCCCGGATATGTTTCAGATAATCATACTCACTCATGGCTGCAGGAATATTCAGGGATTGGCTCATGCGGATACCGGCAGGCACTGTATTACTGATCAACTGGTCGAGGGTTTCTGCACCAATTTTTTTCAGCATGTGCTTTGTGTCCGCTTTATTGGGTCCGATGTGGCGGGGATAGAATTCGTTGGATTGCTGTTCAAAAAGATTCATATAGGAATTCCTTAATTGTGATAAAGAAGTGCAAAGTTAGGGGGCCAATTTGGAAAAAAGGCAGATGTTGAACCTGCCGGATGTTCCAATATTCTGAAGTGCGGAAAAGGTATATTATTAATTTACGATGTTTTCTTTTTCCGCTTCTATTTTCCTAAGTTCATCGCTGGTATGTGTACTGCCGTCATGGCTCCAGCCCGGCGGACCCAGGAGATAATTCCATCGTTGTTTAAACGTAAGCCCGCTTTTGCGAAGGTCATGGCCGATATTTCTCCATTCATGGATGACCAGGTTTAGGGGGTCCTCTTTTTCCAACGGTTTGGTAAGACCGTATTTTATCGGCTGGTATTGATTGACCGGTAATTCCGGTTGAAAAGTTCCAAACAGTTTATCCCAGATAATAAGGAACATGCCCATGTTCTTATCCAGGTATTTTGGATTGGTACCATGATGCACCCGGTGATGGGAGGGGGTTACCAGGAAATACTCCAGCCATCCTGCTTTATTTATTTTTTCTGTGTGCACCAGTATTCCCCAGGTTTGTGTAGCGGCATAGATAAAAGCAATATCAATGGGTTGAAAACCCAGCAGGGCTATCGGGATAAAATAAACAAACCGATAGAGGGGTTCCAGGATGGAGGAGCGAAATCCGACCGTAAGATTGAACTTAGGCGAAGAATGATGGGTAACATGCGTGGCCCAGAACAGGCGGCAGACATGATCCACCCGGTGCAGCCAGTAATACATGAAATCTTCAAATACGATTAATACGATCCAGTATATCCAGGGGTTCCTGATGGGTTCAGCCAAACGCAGGTCATAAAAGAATGACAGAATAAAACCGATGTAAATGATCCGGAATAAAAGATCAATGATGCCATTCAGCAGCATGAAATAAATATTCTGGGCTGTATCCTTCAGGCTGTATGTTTCCTGTTTGCGCAGTTTGCTGACAAATAATTCAAGTCCGATAACCACCAGATAAAGTGGCGTGGTAATTAATATCAATAGTTGTTCCCTGGCGGTTCCCATGTGGCGGCAAAAATACCTGTTTGCCTGCAATGATAGTTGGTTAGCCACAGATTACACAGATTTTCACGGATTATGCAGCCAGGTTGCCCCTGATCACAACAATGTTACGAATAAGATAATCTCAGCTATGAAAGACTATTTTAATTGGTGTAATTTGTGCCATTCATTATATATTCTTTAATTGCGACGCAATCAATCTGTGTTAATCCGTGGAAAAAAATATTTTAATAAATTGGGAAAAAAAATCAGGCGAACGTCAGAAAGAGTATAAGAAATTTCTGCACCGGGCCAATAAGAACAAAGTGCTGAAACAATTACCTGATCTCAACGAAGAGGCTTTTGAGAAAGTGGATTGCCTGCAATGCGCGAATTGCTGTAAAAGTTTTTCCCCCCGGTTTACGCCTCCCGATATCAAAAGGATCAGCAAATACCTTGGGATGAAAGATGGTGATTTTAAGGCGACTTATCTTGTGCAGGATGAGGAGGGTGATAATGTCACCAAAACAAAACCCTGTCCTTTCCTGGGTGCGGATAATCATTGTGGGATTTATGATGTTCGTCCGATCGATTGTGCCCGTTTTCCGTATATGGACAATGATTTTATGCTCAAACGTCAACCCCTGGCATTGAAGAACTCCACTTTTTGCCCGATTACCTATTATGTTATCGAGAAACTGATTGCTGCGGAGAACGGTAAATAATTTTTATGTATCTTATTGCTCTAAATTTTATACTATGCCACGTTATGTAATCGAAAGAGAATTACCCGGTGCCGGGAAATTAAGCGCTGAAGATCTTCATGGAATTTCACAAAAGTCCTGCGGTGTCATACGGGAGCTGGGCCCCTCTATTCAATGGGTAGAAAGTTATGTTACAGAAGATAAGATCTACTGCATTTACAATGCACCCAATAAAGAGATCATTTTAGAACATGCCAGCAAGGGCGGATTTCCGGCCAACCGGGTAGAAGAAATAAAAAATGTGATCAGCCCGGTAACGGCGGAGTAAATATTTGCGTTTTTTTTACACAAAGTCTCCGCTATTTGTGCTGTTCGTGAAGTGAAAACATCAACCGCGGCGTTAAGTGTTAAAAACTATAAACTACTGTTATTCCAACCATGTATCGCTGGGGTTAAAAAAAACCACAGAGCACAGCAAAAGACACAAAGGCAGAGTTTGGTTCAGTAATACGGATATTTATAATAAATTAATATGAAAAAGATAATTGTTATTGCCCTGGTGCTATTGTTTACAACTGCAATCCAAAACGCCAATGCACAAAACGGCAGAACGGAAACAGGCACAGATATTGCCAAAGTAAAAGAAGCCAAATCGAAATTGCCTGACCTGGAAATTACCGGTGTAAAAGTATCGGCCGCACATAACGTAGGAAGCAGCGGATTAATGCGAACTATAACTTACACCGTAAAAAATAATGGCGCAAAAGCTTTAAGTCAGAGCCTGATCCTAGTGGAAGGTTTTTTGGCTAACACGGAGGTGTATAATACAGAAATTGTGCAACATGCCTGCGGATCAATTGTTAGTCCGATCGGGACTATGCTTAACCCGGGCCAATCAGCAACTTCTTCATTTAATTGTTCTGATAGAAATTTATTTAATAGATACAGGTTTTATATTTTATACGTTGATTTAGCGAATTCAATAGCCGAGTTAAATGAAAATAACAATCAGAAAGCAACACTGATCAACTAATTACTAACTGTCTATCTGCCCTTTGTCTTGTTTTTATAAAATACTGCCAGCCACTGTTGAAAATTAAATAACAGAAGAAGATATCTATTGCAACAGCAATGGCCCCACTAAAGAGACCATTTTAGAATAGGGCATCAAAGTGGGATTTCCGGCTAACCGGTTCGAAGAAAAAAATGTGAAAAGCCCGTTAACAGCGGAGTGATTTTTATTTCTTTGCGCTGAGCTCTTCGTATGCTGCCGTGAGCGGCCGTTGTATACCCTCTGTCTTCCATTCCTCCCCGCCGGGGATGATGGTGGATTTTAAAATTTCTTCTTTTGACTTACCGGCTTTTATTTCGCTTTCTACAAATTTCAACACATTACCAAGGTAATCCCTGAACTTATTAAGTTCATCTGCTGTGCCGGTTGTTTTGTAGCCAGGCCCGGCATGACCAAAGACATAGATCGTTTCTTTGTCAAATGTATTCAGGGCTTTGTCCAGTACTTCCATCCAGCTTTTCATATTCGCTCCGGCGTTGCGATCCACATAGGGATGGCGGCGGTTAAACACGAGGTCCCCGCAATGAACAATATTGGCGTGTTGAAAATGAACAAAACTGTCGCCGTTGGTATGGCCTGCGCCATGATACGTAAGACAGATTTTTTCTTTGCCAACTTTCTGACACCAGGTATCGGTATAAGTCTGGTCCGGGTAGAGTTGTTTGTCTTCTGATTTATTTTGCTTCGCAGAATTTTCCTGGTTGATTTTTGAATTAGCATGTGCCAGTACATGGCCCACCATTCCTTTAAAAGAAATATTTCCCGCGGTATGGTCCCCATGATGGTGGGTATTTATTAATAGCTTGAATGGGTTCTCCGATCTCTTTTTCAGTTCCTCAATCAAATGCTTGCTCTGCTCGGGGTATTGTGAATCCACCACAACGATCCCTTTTTTGGATAACAGGAATGCAATCGTTCCGCCTTTTTCTTCAAATAGGCCTACATCATTTCTCAGCATAGTTATTTTCCAGGGATCTTCAAAAAAGGAAGACAATACATTTTGCTGGGCTAATGTTAATGCACCGAATGTGAGTGCGGAGTTTTGAAGGAAGGAACGGCGATTCATAATAGTTGTTTTTATTTCACGCAGCGTCCGCAAAGGTGCAGCGAATGCAGCGTATAGTTATAGTTGTTCGTTGCGCCGCTGCCTCACCGTGTTCGTTGCGGGAAACAAAATTGCTGAGCAACGTACCGAACGATGAAGTGTGCAATGCAGCAAAAGCTAAATCAAGGTACTGAAGTTGGACTCAAAAAACTAATACTCGAATTTACGCAAACCCGGGGAGGTGATGGAGAGCCTGAAATTTTGGAAAAAGAAATGCAACCCAATAACGTTTTAAGGGTTCATCCCCTCCCCGGAGGGGCGCATTTAAGAAACATTAAACTTTAGGAAATTGGGGTGGGTGGTACCTTAATACTCAAATTTCCTCAACCCCGGGGCTTTGAACCAGGTAATGATCACAACAAGCAAGGTCATGCAGCCTCCGAAGATAACCGAAGGAACAGTGCCCATGGCCGTAGCTGCCACACCACTTTCAAACTGGCCCAGCTCATTGGAAGAATTGATGAATATGGAGTTTACACTGGATACCCGGCCCCGCATTTCATCGGGGACAAATAACTGTACCACCGTGCCCCGGATAATTACACTCACCCCATCAAACAAGCCGCTGGCAAATAAGGCTGCAAAGCTGAGCCAGAAATTTTTTGAAATAGCAAAAACTAAAATACAAAGACCAAAACCGGCAACTACATATAATAATATCTTGCCCTGTTTCGCTATTAACGGGTGAGAAGTAAGCCAGGCAATGGCCACAAAATTTCCGAGGTATGTTGCAGCTACTAACCAACCAAGCCCCTGCGGGCCTACATGTAGAATATCATTGGCGAATGCCGGTAACAAAGCCACGGCCCCGCCAAACAACACAGCAAACATATCAAGACTCATAGCTCCGAACAAGGCTTTTTGTTTGAGTACAAAACGTAATCCTTCTTTCACACTGTCCCAGGTTTTAGTATTACCGGGTTGCCAGCTTACCGGTTTGGGTTTTATTTTTTGAAATATAAAAAAGGAAATACCTACCAGCACACAAACCGGAATAAAGGCAATGGTAATATTGGTATAGCCCATCAGCACACCTGCAACAGCCGGGCCCGTTACCGCCGCGATCAGCCAGATCATACTATTGACCGAGACGGCTTTTACCAATAATGCACCCGGAACTAACTGGGCAAGAAAGGAATTAAAAGCAGCGCCCGCAAAAGCCCTGACAGCTCCAGTGCAAAAAACAAGGGCATAGATACACCATTCGGAAATTTTAGTTGATGTATTTAGTTGCATCCAATGCGATGTAACGACCAGCAAACCTGCCATCAGGAAAAAATAGATTCCCATACAGGTGCTGAGGAGTTTGTGCTTATTGCTTTTATCCACTTTTACGCCTGCAGGCAAGGCAAAGGCGATCGCAGGGATCACTTCGGCCAATCCTAAAATACCCAGGGCCAGTTTGCTGCCGGTGATTTCATAAAGGCGCCAACCCAGTAAGACCGGGGTCATCCGTAACCCGGAAATAAAAAGGATCCGGGCCATGATGAACCAGGAAAATTCTTTATTGATGACGGTAGCGAAAATATTTTTTATTGAAAACCGTTTACTCATGGAAGTGTAAGATAGTGTTGTCCGTCTTCATAATCTTTTTCCAATGCGTCAAGTATTATTTGTAAATGTTTTTCATTGCCCAGGAAATCAGCATGGCTGGCATCTACAAAAAGTGTTTTGATATTATGTTGTTTAATATAATGCGTATAGGTTTCCTGGATACTGAATAAATAATCATCCGAAATATTTTGTTCGTAGGAGCGGTTGCGTTTTTTTATGTTGGCCTGCAGTTTAGTGACTGGTGCATGGAGGTAAATAAGAATATCCGGTTTGGTCAGTTGCTGGGTGATGATATCAAATAACCGCTGGTACAAACGGAATTCATCATCAGGCAGGGTGACTTTGGCAAACAGCAGGCATTTTGTAAACAGGTAATCCGAAATGGTCAGATTCTGGAACATATCCTTTTGTTGCAAAAATTCTTTTTGTTGTTTAAATCGTTCGGCCATAAAGAATAGTTCCAGCGGAAAAGCGTATTGACCGGGATTTTCATAAAACTTCGGAAGAAAAGGGTTGTCCGCAAATTCTTCCAGTATCAATCGGGCATTGTACTGTTTGGATAGTAAATGAGCCAGCGTTGTTTTCCCGGCACCGATGTTCCCTTCTATGGTGATGAAATTATAAGTCATTTAGGGTTAAAAAGAGAAAAATCAATGATGAATGAATAGACTTGATTAGAGATTGCAAAATACTGTAATTGCCAGGGCTTAAAATTATTCCTTGAAGATTGTGGAAAAAATCAGGAATACTTTTTTACTTCCAGCATATCCGTACAAGCTTCCAGCAGTTCGGCAATGGTTTTTTTCAATATAGGGTGTACCAGTTCCGGAGCGATTTCAGCCATGGGGAGCAGTGCAAACCGGCGGTTTTGCATTTCCGGGTGTGGCAGCTTCAACAAAGCGTAGTTATGGATTTCATCATTGAAAAGCAGTATATCAATATCAATAAGGCGTGGGCCGTATTTTTCTTTCCGCACCCGTCCCATAAGTTTTTCCACTTTCAAAATATGCCGCATAAGTTGCCGGGCATTCCGGGAAGTAGAAATTTCAATGGCCTGGTTTAAAAATGGGGGTTGGTCCGTATTTCCCCAGGCAGCTGTTTCATATAAAGAAGAAACCCGGAGGATGGTACCACATTGTTCGCGGATAAATGTTCTTGCTGTTGCAAGATAGTGTTCCCTGTCACCAAGATTGCCGCCAGTAAGTAGGTATGCCCGGTTCATAAAGAATTCAAATATCTTTATTTTAAGGGGCATTTTAGAATTTTGAATAAAATAGGAGAGGGTATACCGCACACCGCTTTTGGAAGCAACCCGGTAATAAGATGGATGGAATAAATTTCGGGAGGAGGCTTACATTTGTCCTTTATCATGAAATTAGTCAAACAACCTTACAGCCAGTCAAAAGCGCTTTTGGCCATAACGAAAGCCAGTTTCAAAGCCATATTTTCAAATCCCAGTGCCATTATATTCAGTATACTTTTCCCGATCATTTTCATTTTGATATTTGGTTCATTTGGTAATGGCGGCGGAGTTACATACCGGATCGCATTGTCGCCTGACAGCGATACGACAAGTGATTTTTACCAGGGACTGAAAAGAGCCAATGTTATCCGGATTGTAGAATATCCGGATTCCGTATCATTGAACAAGGATCTTCAAAAAGGGAAACTGACGGCTGTTATCAGCATTATTACTGTTTCGGATTCAACGCTACAACCTTCGACTACCATACGCGTCAGATCCACAACAGCCAGTGCCAATTCCATGGGTTCTTTTATGCCGGTCCTCGATTATTTACGTTTACTGATTGAATCCTCCCAGGCCGGAGCAGATGCTGCCGCTGGCGGTAGTATTACTATTGAAGATCCGGTGGTGGCTGAAGTTCGGCCCTACCGTCAGATAGATTTTATCCTCCCCGGTCAGTTGGGTTTTTCTATATTATTCTCAACCTTATTTGGTATCGCTTTTACCTTTTTCGGGCTGAGGGAACAATTGGTGCTGAAACGCTTTTATGCAACACCCGTCAACCGGCTCAATATATTATTGGGTATCGGCATGAGCCGCCTGTTTTTCCAGTTGATAAATATCGTGGTGCTGGTACTGTTTGGATATTTCTTCCTCAATTTCACCTTGCAGCATGGCGTATTCACTTTTATAGATATACTGGTGATGACTGTCATCATGCTTTTCCTGCTGATGGGGGTAGGACTTATTTTCAGCAGTATTGCAAAAAGCGATACATCCATACCCTTGCTGATAAATCTTTTTGGATTTCCGCAGATGATGTTGTCGGGAACTTTCTTTCCGATAGAAGTTTTTCCCAAATGGCTGCAGGGGATATGCCGGATACTGCCGTTGACACAGTTTAACGACAGCATCCGCAAAATTTCTTTTGAAGGATTAAGTATTCTGGATTGCTGGAAAGAGATCGGCATACTCGGAATATGGATGGTCGTAATTTATTTAATAGCAGCAAGAGTCATTAAATGGGAGTAATCAAACTTGGATTTATCAGCCTGGTTGTATTTGCCCTGCTCATTACAGGCATTTCATTCTTTTTCCCTGCGCATATCCGTATTTCAAAAGCCATTGATATCAATGCCAATAAGGACTCTGTGCTCAACCAGATAAAGAATGCAGCGCATTGGAAAAATTGGTATCCCGGCGCTGATACTATGGCTTTACTGGTAGAGGATGGCAAAGCAACGGGGTTGAAGCTGGACAGTTTGCGGGGAGCCATTCGTATTACAAATATTACCGACAGTTCGGTGACGGCAGCTATCGTTGGCCAGGGATTACGAAAAGCTATCACCGGATGGAACAGTTATCAATCTGCTGTACCCAATACAATAACGGTACAATGGTATATGGATTTTCATCTGCGCTGGTATCCCTGGGAAAAATTTTCCAGCCTGCTGTTTGAAAAACGTTATGGGCCCCTGATGGAAAAAGGGCTGGACAATCTGAAAAAAATGATGGAAAAATAAGCCCTGCGCTTTTCTTTCATTGTATAACTTTATAACTCTATTAATTGAATTAAATATCCCGGTATGAGAAAAATAGTTCTGCTCCTTTTAACTCTATTCAACTTTTCATGGGGGCATGCTCAACAGGATTCTGTTCTGTCTCAGCCAAAAAGCCTGGATGAAGAGGGCTTCGATTGTACGAAAGGATTTATTCAACGCCTGGAAAAACCAGTCGCCCCATCAAAAGTTTTTGTTGTGACGAAGAGCCTGAAAACGGTTAAGCTGCCCGCTTTTATGGCAACCATATATTCCCACAGCGGTGAATTTATTAATGCGCCTTCGACTGTTGAATTACCCAAATTGCAGGACTATGGTTTGATTGACCTCGATAAGGATGGCAAAAAAGAACTGGTTGTTATGAATTATACCGGTGGTGCCCATTGTTGTGATGAATTTTATTTTTTCAAAAACATTGGCCCCGACAAATACCAGTATGTCGCCAAAACATTTGCCGGCGATGTTTGTGTGTCGGACAGTAATGAATTCAGTTATAGTTTTTACCAGCAATTGGGATATTTTTTTACGTGTTTCGCCTGTGCTTATGTTGATACCAGTGATGGGGCTCCGGTTGAGGTCCGGGGTATTATCCTGAAATACCAGAAAGGAAAGCTAACCGTTGTTCCCGGCGACCAGGAACTGAGGAGTATCATTAATGATAACCTGGGTAAACTGGGTGAGCAGCCTTATGAAAAACCGGATACTGCCTTTGGACAGGATAATGGATTGCGGAAAGAGTTTGCCATGAACCTGGCCGTTTTTCATTTTTCCTTTGGCCGGAACATACTGGAAACGCAAAAATTATTCAATAAGTACTATAAATTTCCGGATGCAAAAAAAGTGTGGGCGGAATTTGTTAAGCAATTACAATATATCCGGAAAGAGAGTGATTTTTAATCCGTACCACTGATAAATTTCAGGTTGCGCTGAATGCCGCTGAATTTTGCCCGGCGCAACGGTGAATTTTTGAAAATTTTTCTAAAACTTTCTTCGGTCATTATTTCCCATTCTCTGGTGGAGTAGTTTAATAATTCAGGAACGGGCGTAAAACGTTTTTCCTGGTTCGGATGACTGAACCGGTTCCAGGGGCATACATCCTGGCAGGTATCACAACCGAACATCCAGTTGTCCATTTTCCCTTTCATTTCTCCCGGTATCAGCATTTCTTTTAATTCAATGGTGAAATAAGAAATGCACCTGCTGCCATCAACTACTTTGTCCGGTAAGATGGCATCGGTGGGGCAGGCATCGATACAGCGGGTACAGGTACCGCAATAATCTTTTGCAAATGGATCATCATAATCTAATTCCAGATCGGTGATCAGTGTGGCGATAAAATAAAAAGATCCGCTTTCTTTAGTGATCAGGTTCCCGTTTTTGCCAATCCAGCCCAGACCGCTTCGCTGTGCCCAGGTTCTTTCCAGTACCGGGGCGCTGTCCACAAAACCACGGCCCTGTATTTCACCGGCATATTCTTTTATGGACAGCATTAATTCGTTCAACTGCTCCCGGATCACTTCATGATAATCATCTCCGTAAGCATAAGCTGAAATTTTGGGATTTCCGGGATCTTGTTTTTGTGAAGGAAAATAATTCTTTAGTAAAGTGATAACGGATCTGGCACCCGGCACCAGCCTGGATGGATCGATCCGGAGCTCAAAATATTTTTCCATGTATTCCATGCTGCCGTGCATCCCTTTTTGCAGCCATTGTTCCAGCCGGTTTGCATCCGCATCCAGCTTTTGCGAACGGGCGATACCGCAGTAATCAAAACCCAGCCGTGCAGAAGTATTTTTAATAAAGGCGGAGTTTTCTTGTAACTTATTCACCATCAGCTATTAGCTTTTAAGGGAGCAGTGCTTTATTTAAAATTAATTGTTCAGGGGTTGATATTTTTTTGTAAAATTGAATACCGGTTTCTTTTTTCACCACACAACTATCTGCATGAAACGTAAACCACTTTTTTGCCTGGGTTTTATCCTGCTGCTTGTTTTACAAGATTACGGGCAGGATAAAGTAAACATAAAATTTGGTAATATATCCGAAAAGGATTTTGCTACAAAGATTTATACGATCGACAGCAATGCCAACGCAATTGTATTAGCTGATATTGGCTCAAGTGCGATTGAAGGTAATACCAAAGGATGGTTCTCCCTGGTCTATAAACATTTTAAAAGAATACATATTCTGAACAAGAACGGCTATGATATTGCCGACGTGTCTATCCGTTTATATTCTGAGGGGGAGGATGAAGAAAAATTGGATAAACTCAGGGCCGTTACCTATAATCTTGAAAATGGCAAAGTGGTGGAAACAAAACTCGACGTAAAGAGCAATGTTTTTAAGGATAAGATCGACAAAAACAGGGTAGTTAAAAAATTCACATTCCCCAATGTGAAAGAAGGATCCATCATAGAATTTGAATATACGCTTGTTTCTGATTTCCTGAACAATCTTCAGCCCTGGGAATTCCAGGGCGCTTATCCCCGTTTGTGGAGTGAATACAATCTTTCTCTTCCGGAGTTTCTCGGATATTTTTTTATCACACAGGGGTATAAAAAATATGACATCAATGAAAAAAATTTTCGGACCGAATCCTTCCGGGTAGTGGATAGCCGGGGAGCCGGTGCTTCTGAAAACTTTAATTTTGATGCAGAGGTCACGGATTATCGTTGGGTTACCAAAGAGGTTCCCGCATTGAAAGAAGAGAGCTATACTTCCACGCTGGATAATCATATAACCAAGATTGAATTTCAATTATCCGAATTCAGGAGACCCCTTACCTATCGTAGCCTGCTGGGTACCTGGGCAAAAGTGGCCAGCGATTTGCTGAATGCCGATTATTTCGGGCAACAACTTACAAAGGATAACGGGTGGTTAAAGGATATAATCAAGCCGGTACTCAACGGGGTTGACACTAAAATGGAAAAAGCCAGGAAAATTTTTGAATATGTACGGGATAATTTCACCTGCACCAATTATAACAGGCGGACTATGGATCAAACACTCCGCAACATAGTGAAAACACGGAATGGGAGTGTAGCGGAAATCAATCTGCTCCTTACAGCCATGCTGAAGTTTGCGGATATTGATGCAGACCCGGTCATGCTCAGTACCCGTTCAAACGGGTATACTTTCTCTACCATCTACACCATCACCAGCAAGTTCAATTATGTGATCAGCAAAGCAGATATTGATGGCAAAACCTATTACCTGGATGCCAGCGAACCGCGGATAGGCTTTGGCTTTTGCCGTTGCGATGCTATAATGGCGCCGCAAGGATCATTAATAAGACAGGCGATCACGTAGAATTAAATAGTGAATCGGTTACAGAGCGGAAAATCACCAGTGTTTTTATTATCAATGATGAAAAAGGGAAACTGGTCGGTAGCTTACAGCAAATGCCCGGTAATTATGAATCGTATGATATCAGGAACCGGATTAAGGAAAAAGGAAAAGAGGAATTGCAAAAAGGGATTCAGAAAGGCTTTGGCGCTGAAATAACGATTACGGCTTTAACTATTGATTCGCTGGACCAATACGATCATGAACTGAACATAAAATATGATTTTGATTTTAACAATGAAAAGGAGGATATCATCTACCTGAACCCGATGTTCAGTGAAGGGCAAAAAGAAAACCTGTTCAAATCAGCAGAACGGGTTTACCCGGTTGAAATGCCTTTTGCAATTGATGAAACCTACAACCTGCAGATGGAAGTTCCCGTGGGATATGAGGTGGATGAGCTGCCCCAATCGCTCATAGTAAAAATGAACGAGCAGAACGATGGCATGTTTGAATACCGTATTTCAAAGTCGGGGGACAATATTTCATTCCGTTCCCATATCTGGATCAGGCGTACTTATTTTTTACCCGATGAATATGAGATGCTGCGGGAATTTTTTAACCTGATTGTAAAAAAGCATGCCGAACAGATCGTATTTAAAAAGAAAAAATAATTCATGCAAAAAAGGGCATTCGGTTTACTACTCTTATTATTCCCGCTGCAACTGTGGGCCGGCGGGGGGGGAGTATGCTGTGTCAAAAATAGCACCTGAATTATTAAGAAATGCCAATATTGTTATACGGTTTGAAGAGGAACATATAGTGCTTCAATCCCTGGACAAAGTCCTGATCAAACATCATTATGTAATTACAATTCTTAATGACGAAGGCGCAAGATTTGCCCGGTTGGTCGAATCATACGATAATTTCCAGGAGATAAAATCAATAGATGGTATTCTATATGATGCTTATGGAATTAAACTTAAATCATTAAAAAGCAAAGATGTGGAGGATTTGAGTGGTTCAGGAGGTAGCAACCTGGCTGATGATTCCCGCTTTAAAGTACATGATTTTTATTATAAAATATACCCGTATACCGTTGAATACAACATTGAGACAGTAAAAAGGGAGACTATGTTTTTCCCATCCTGGGTCCCGGTATGGGATGAAAATATTTCGGTTGAAAAAAGCAGGTTTTCTATAAGTGTTCCCAAAGATTATCTGGTAAGATTTAAACAGATCAATTATAAGAACGCCGCTTCAATAACTGAAATTGAGGATAAAAGAATATATAACTGGGAGCTAACTAACTATGAAGCTGTTGTTAAAGAATATGCCTATCCGGGCTGGGCTGAAATTACCCCAACGATCCTGCTTGCCCCATCCAATTTCGTGATTGAAGATTATACAGGAAACATGACTGATTGGAAAGAGTTGGGTAAATTTCAAATTAACTTAAACAGGGGCAGGGATGTTTTGCCAGATGCCATTAAGAAGAAAGTGGCTGAGCTTACCCGGAATATTAACTCAGTACCAGAGAAAATAAGGATTCTTTATAATTTTTTACAATCTAATACGCATTATATCAGCATACAATTGGGTATCGGCGGATGGAGACCTTTTGAAGCTTCTTTTGTTGCCTTAAAAGCATATGGTGATTGTAAAGCCCTGTCAAATTATATGTTTTCTTTATTAAAGGAGGCTGGAATTGTATCTTATTATACCCTGATCAAAGCGGGTGACGGTGCAGCTGATCTCGTTACGGATTTTCCATCCCGGCAGTTTAATCATGCTATAGTATGTGTTCCGGTTGAAAAAGATACCATCTGGCTTGAATGTACCAGTCAAAACAAAGCTGCCGGGTATATGGGTGGTTTTACGGGCAACCGGCATGCCCTGCTGATAACAGAAGAGGGAGGTAAATTAGTGACTACTCCTTTTTATAAACTGAATGATAATGTTCAGATAAGGAATATTCAGGCTTTACTTGATATCGAAGCAACATTAAAAGTGCATGTTAAATCTTCCTATAAAGCGATGCAGCAGGATGATCTGCAAATGATGATTAACGGGTTATCAAAAGATAAAGTAAAAGAGTCATTACATGAACAACTGGATTTTGCAACTTACGAGATCAACAACTTTGAGTATAAAGAAGAAAAATCAGCAATGCCTGTTATTGAAGAGTCTCTTGAAATTACCGTAAGTAATTATGCGACGATTACCGGTAAGCGTCTTTTTGTCAATCCGAATATTATGACCAGAGCCAACAGGAGACTACAGACAGATACAACACGAAAGTATGAATTAGAATTCAGGTATGAATATAGAGATATTGATACGGCGGAGATAGAACTTCCGATTGGATATGAACCTGAATCAATGCCTAAAGATATTTCTATCAGGAACAAATTTGGCAGGTATCAGTGTTCGGTAATGTTGCTGGCCAACAAATTGATTTACTGCCGACTTTATGAACAATACAGCGGCAGAATTCCAGCTACAGAATATCCTGACCTGGTCGGGTTCTACGATGCTGTATATAAGGCTGACCGCAGCAAAGTGGTACTGGTGAAAAAGGAAAGCACTAAGGGTTTTTAGTCTGAATAAAATTTCTATATTATTCAGCTTCGAGGTGCAACCGGTGAAAAAGCCGGTGAATGGCGGGAGAAAGAATGATCCCGAAATTGGTAATAAATATCACGCCACTGAACAAGGCATAGGCTGAGGAAAAGTATTTGCCGGAAGCTGTTTTTATTTCTATCACAGGTCCCATGCCGCTTAATATCATCGCAGCATTATGTATGGAATCTATCCAGGAGGCTTCAGCCCAAAAATGATAACCTGTTACTCCGATTACCAGGCAAATTAACATGATGATCAGGGAGATAATAATATTTTTTAAAATCCGCTGGTAAAAAGTGGCTGTTGACGCCAGGGGTTGTTTACGATGCTCATACATACAATAATCATTTATTATTGACAGGAAGTAACGATCTGTTTGTCCACAATTTTTTTCATTTTTTTATGAACATCGGCCCTTTCTTCCCCCAGTAAATTTTTTACAAATACAAGGTAAGCATATCCCCTGCAAAAATCTATCATCGGCCAGGTGCCGAATAAACCCGGACTGGCAATAGATGTGGCCACCCCTTTCTTTTCTTCTATTACCCAACTGCCGAGTGCATAGGTAAAACCCTGGGCCGCTTTGGGTGCATATTTTATTTGTTCCGGTTTATCCTGCACCTGCATCATCTGGTTCACGGCATCTTCACTCAATACCTGTACGCCTTTGTATTTTCCCTTGTTCAGCAGCATCATTAAAAATTTCATATAATCATCAGCAGTTGATTTAGCACCCCCCGATGGATTCACCGGGCCACCGCCGGTTCCTGAAAAACTGGTACGGGACATTCCCAGTGGTGTAAACAGTTTTGTTTGTACCAGGTTTTCAAATTTTTCCTTACTGATGACTTCCAGTACCCGGCCTGCTATATTCAAACCAACATTACCATACCAGAAATCAGTTCCCGGTCTGGCCCGGCTGTCTCTTACCGCAAATTCATTTACTTCTTCTTCGAGTGAGGCCAGCTTTCTGCGTTGCAGTAGCCGTTTGAGAAATTTATCATCGTCTGTAATGCCCGTCATATGACAGAGGCATTGTCGGATACTGATAGATTTTTTTGAATCTTTCTCAAATTCCGGAATGTATTTCGCCACCTTATCATCTAAAGACAGTTTTCCCGCGTCCACAAACTGCATCACCAGTGCCGCAGTCAGCCATTTACTGCAACTGGCAATAGGTGCCTGGGTGTTGGAATTAAAACCACCCATTTCTTTTTTGTAGATCAAGGAATCGCCTTTCCAGATCAGGGCAACTACATTATTTCCCAATATTTGCTGTTTGTCCCGGAGTTCGGCATCCAGTTGGGTCCAGTTGTACTGCGCGGATACAGGCTGTAAGAATAGCAGGAAACTTATAACGGATATGACTTTCATGCAGATAGAACTAACTTTATATGACATAGTTTCGGGAATTGAGGGGTTGGATAAGTATTTGCGAAACAAGTTTAAAGTTATTTCATTTTGTATGGTCAGAGGGGGGTATTTGTATGAAGTTGTAAATATGGCTTTAAAAGATACCCAACCATAAACTACAAACAACAAACTATAAACTATTAATATGAACTTAGGAAATTTTACCATAAAAGCCTCTGAAGCTTTTCAGCAGGCACAGCAAATTGCCTTTAATGCAAAGAACCCGAATATCGAGACGGAGCATATATTAAAAGCGTTGCTGGACCAGGAGGATTCTCCGGTTGAATATTTATTAAAAAAGAATAATGTTACGGTTAACCTCGTTGAGAGTAAACTGGACGAACTCATCCGTAAATTACCCACCACTTCAGGCGAGCCGGCCCAGACGGTAGGCCGTGATGCAAACAGTGTTGTATTGCGGGCAGGTGCTGTATTAAAACAATTCAAGGATGAATTTGTAACTCCGGAACATTTATTGCTGGCCCTCGTACAGGGTAATGATGCTGCAGCCAAACTATTAAAAAATACGGGTTTGACGGAGAAAGGATTGATAGCCGCCATCAACGAATTACGCAAAGGTGAAACGGTTACATCACAAACACAATCACAGGAATTTAATGCACTGAACAAGTATGCCAAGAATTTAAATGAAATGGCCAGGCAGGGAAAACTGGATCCGGTGATCGGCCGTGATGAAGAAATTCGCCGGACCCTGCACATTTTGTCAAGAAGAACCAAGAACAACCCGATACTGGTAGGTGAACCCGGTGTTGGTAAGACAGCTATTGCCGAAGGCATTGCCCACCGGATTGTAAATGGCGATGTGCCGGAAAACCTGAAATCAAAAATTATTTATGCGCTGGATATGGGTTTGCTGATAGCCGGTGCCAAGTATAAAGGCGAATTTGAAGAACGGCTGAAAGCCGTTGTGAAAGAAGTAACCGGCAGTGATGGTGAAATTATTTTATTTATTGATGAGATACATACGCTGGTGGGTGCAGGTGGCGGCGAAGGGGCCATGGATGCCGCTAATATTTTAAAACCGGCATTGGCCAAAGGAGATCTGCGGGCGGTGGGTGCCACTACCTTAAATGAGTACCAGAAATTTTTTGAAAAAGATAAAGCGCTCGAAAGACGATTCCAGAAAGTGATGATTGATGAACCCTCAGTGGAAGATGCTATTTCCATACTTCGGGGATTAAAGGACCGGTATGAAACTTACCACCATGTAAGAATTAAAGATGAAGCCATTATTGCAGCGGTGGAATTATCCGGCCGTTATATTACCGATCGTTTCTTACCCGATAAAGCCATTGACCTGATTGATGAAAGTGCTGCCAAACTCCGACTGGAAATGAACTCCATGCCTGAAGAGTTGGATACGTTAGAAAGACAGATCCGTCAATTGGAAATTGAACGGGAAGCTATTAAAAGAGAGAATGATGAAGTAAAACTGAAAGAACTGAATACCGAGATCGCTAATCTTTCTGTAGAAAGAGATACTTATAAAGCAAAATGGAGAGAAGAAAAGGAAATAGTGGAGAAAATACAAAATGGGAAAGCGGAAATTGATAATTTAAAACAACTGGCAGAACGGGCGGAGCGGGAAGGTGATTATGGTAAAGTAGCTGAGATACGCTATGGCAAAATAAAGGAACAGGAAGAAATAATTGAACGTCTTAACCAGCAACTGGCAACCAGCAACGAGAAACGGCTGTTAAAAGAAGAAGTGGATGCAGAAGATATTGCCGAAAGTGTTGCCAAAGCAACCGGCATACCCGTAACAAAGATGCTGCAAAGCGATAAAGAAAAATTATTAAAACTGGAAGACCACTTGCATGAAAGGGTAGTGGGACAGGATGAAGCTATTGCTGCCGTTGCCGATGCGATACGAAGAAGCCGTGCCGGATTGCAGGACCCGAAGAAACCCATTGGGTCTTTTATCTTTCTGGGTACTACCGGTGTGGGTAAAACAGAATTAGCAAAAACACTGGCCGCTTATTTGTTCGATGATGAAAGTATGATGACGCGGATCGACATGAGTGAGTACCAGGAAAAACATACGGTTTCCAGGTTGGTGGGTGCCCCTCCGGGTTATGTGGGCTATGAAGAAGGCGGACAGTTAACTGAATCGGTGCGACGCAAACCTTATAGCGTGGTATTGCTTGATGAAATTGAAAAAGCACACCCGGATGTATGGAATGTATTGTTGCAGGTACTTGATGATGGCCGCTTAACAGATAACAAAGGCCGGGTGGTGAATTTTAAAAACACCATCATCATCATGACCAGCAATATCGGCAGTCATTTGATACAGGATGCCTTTGAGAAAGTGAAGGAAGATACTGTTGAAGAAGTAACGGACAAAGCAAAATTGGAAGTAATGACCTTACTCCGCCAAACCATACGTCCGGAATTTCTGAACCGCGTGGATGAGATCATCATGTTCCGCCCGTTGATGCGCAAAGAAATTAAAGGCATCGTAAAGATACAGTTGGACAACCTGCGGAAATTAGTTGCCGGCAGTGGTATTAATTTACAATTCAGTGATTATGCGCTGGAGTTCCTCGCTGAACAGGGCTTTGACCCGCAGTTTGGTGCAAGACCATTAAAGCGATTGATACAAAAGGAAATTGTAAACCAGCTGAGTAAACGGATACTGGCGGGTGATATTGATAAAACACAGCCGGTATTGGTTGATGTATTTGATAATATGGTGGTGTTCAGGAATGAGACAGCGGCTGAGTCTAAGCCGAAGAATAAGGAAAAGAAAATGACTTCATAAAGAAAAGCCCTGACGTGAGTTGGGGCTTTTGATTTTTCAAGACGTTTTGTTTGCCTGAAGGCTGGCACCAACAAAGACGTATTTTTTTAAAATATTCTTATCGTTAAAGTAACTCACCGAAACTTCTGGTTTCGCAGTTTAATTCTGACTGCTTGCCTGTTCCCAATTATTTTTTTAATGGGTTAGCATCCATTTAACAGGGTATGTGAACATGGCCCTGAATCGGTATATTTGATTGCAAAGAATTAAGAAAAATTATATAATCAATAGCCGGATGAAAGTGATCAGCAGGGGATATGTTCTTGGAGTCTTGTTCAGTTGTATTTTAATGGTGTCTTATGCCCAACCCCAGATCGGCGATGCGACGCTGCAGATCAATGCGGGAGGACACCTGGCCCAGATATCAGAGTCAATTGTTACCAGCGATGGTAAGTATATCATCACAACCAGTACGGATAAAACGGTCTGCATCTGGGATGCCGTTAATAAAAAATTGGTTGACCAGATCCGGGGGGCCAAGTCGGTTTTCAACCAGGGAAAGCTTTATTCAGTGGCTATTTCACCTGATAACCGTTTTTAGCGGTGGGTGGTTTCTGGCTATCGGTACCGAGACAGATGGTGATCTCGCCGGGCAGATCAGGATATATGATTTTGCATCCCGGAAACAAGTGCTTCGTTTGAAAGCCCATTCAAATGTAGTGACAGCCCTGCGTTTTTCCGGTGATAGTAAATTCCTGTTTTCCGGTGCCTATGACGATCCGGTAATTGCCTGGAAGATCAGCGGCCCGGTTAATAAACCTTTATTTACGATCAGTAAGAAAATAGTGAGAAGCGGCCACGACCTCGAGGACATACAAACTTTCGGCAATACGGTTTTAGTTACTGAAGAAAACCAAATTACAAAGTATAGCCTGCCTTCAATGATCCAAAAAGGGATAAGCAAAAAAACTATAAAGGGAGAATTACTTCAATTGCTGTTAACAGCAGCAAAATAGAATTGTGATCACATCCAACTGAAAAGAGCTTGTGATCATGGATACAACACTAAAAGAATTACAGGTTATTAGTTTGAATGAGTCATCGACCCGTTGTGCTATTTCACCCAACGGTCAATATGGTGACAGAAGGCAAAGACAGCAAGGCCGATTTTTTTCATTTTGGAAAGCAGGCAGCTATAAGGCATCAGGCAGTATTGATTTTCCGGGTGGCAGCACCGTGCTTGGAATGGGCTTTTGGGAAATAATGAATTTTACGTGGTAGGAGGTCCGTTAAACATTTTACAGTTTTATAGCATTAAGGAAAATGCCCTTACAATTGCTGATGTAAATCCCGGTGTTACCCTCTCGGGGGCCGGCAGAACGTTTACAGGAATAGCAGTGCATGATAAAAATCTTGCTCTTAATGATGACTCCAAAGCCACCACCAATTCATCAGCAGATTTCAAATATATTTTCAATACAGAAGCAGGACGGCTGCAAAATTTTGTTGTTGCTGATTCATTGTTGTACCCGTTGGATCCGATAGAAAGGATAGCATCCGCATTTCTGTTGATGGCAGCGCCACACAAATGTATATCTATACCCATGATTCTGTAACAGGGACGATCCGGAGGGATGGTGGAAACGGGTATCAGCACGTTTGCGCGACTGTCACTACAAAGCACCAGGTCATTTCGTAGTGCTGCAGGTTTTGAACCTGTATAATAATAAGGGCGAAATGCTGGCAGCCTTTATCGGTCATGAGGGGGATGTAAAAAGTATCCAGGAAACGAAAGATGGCAATTTCCTTTTTTCTACCAGCCTGGACAAGACGATCCGGATGTGGGACCTGCGCCAGGTAAAGAATCAGCTTTCCTTCAGAACCTACACGGATCTGGAAATTGGTTGGAAGCAGTTTATTTCAAAATACTACCCGGCGTTTGATTCATCAGCAGCAAATCCGATAGAGTGGCTTTATAATGAAATGATGAAAGAGGGAAGTGAGGCCAGTGCTGTCAATGCCACTTACCTTATTTTGCCGCAATATATAGAACCACGGTTGAACATGTTTATAGCGGAGAATAATGAATGGGTGATGTGGAATAATAAAGGCTATTTCAAAGCTTCGGGCAACGGGGCCGCTTATATCGGCTGGTATGTTTATAAAGGGGAAGATACGGATGCAGAATTTTATACTGCGGATAAACTCTATGATAATTATTACCGGCCAGACATTATCAACCGCCTGTTGTTTTCAAATGAGTACACAGCCGATATTTTAAGAAATAGTAAAGACGTTTCTAATCTTTCGATTGCAGAGCAGGTAAGCAATATGCCGGTACTCAGGCTGGAAAAACTAGTGGATACGGCCCAGCTTACGGATAAACATATCAATCTTAAATTTTCAGTTGATAATAAAGAATTTTTGGGTGATGTATTGCTTTATCAGAATGGAAAACGGATCACAGTCAATGCTGACATGATCAGGGGCCTGAAAGTAGGTGCTCCCGGTATTCCGGTTGAACTTGTTACAGGGGAAAATTTATTTGTGGCTTCTGTGCTGAATAAAAACAAGGTGGAAAGCACACCGATAAAATTTAAACTGACTTATATCGGCGCCAGGCCTTCCAGTAATTTATATATCCTGGCTGTAGGTGTTGACCGGTATAAAAATAACCGGTATAACCTGAATTATGCCAAAGCCGATGCTTCTGGTATCGTGCAACAACTGGCGGGTTCTGCGAAAACAATTTTTAAGAATATACAGGTGGACTCCCTGTTTGACGAAGAAGCTACGGTGGAAAATCTCACTGGTAAAATGGAGCTGTTGCAGAAGAAAATAAAACCGGAAGATGTATTTCTTTTTTTCTTCGCGGGCCATGGAATCATGAATGACCCGGTGGATGCCACAAAACCTGATTTCTATCTTGTATTGCATAAGGTGACACAGATGACAGGCAATGAAACCATGCTGAAAGAAAATGCATTATCCGCGACAGGTTTGAAGGACCTGCTGCTGAATATACCGGCACAAAAACAATTGGTGCTGCTCGATGAATGCAATTCAGGGGTGCTATTACCACACTAACCCGGGGGACCTTCGGAAGAGGCAGCCATCTTCCAGTTAGCACGAAGTACCGGGTTCACGGTTTTATCTTCCACCAGCCAGGAGCAGTTTGCTTCGGAGATGAAAGCCTTGGGTCATGGCCTGTTCACTTATGCACTGTTAAATGGACTGAATGGTGAGGCCGACCTGAAGAAAGATGGAAAGATCACCGTAAAGGAGATAGAGCTTTATATTAATGAGGTTATCCCGTCGTTATCAGAAAAATATAAAGGGTCGCAACAATTTCCCCAGTCATTTTCAAGGGGTATGGATTTCCCGTTAACGATAAAACATGAATAAATTGATTTGACTATTTATTGCAGCAATTATAAGATGAGTTATCGATCTGTTATCTGCCTGGCTATAGCCTGAAAAATTAGAAGAAGGCAGCAGACCGTTATTAAGTCCCGGATGATATCAGCCGGTTTCTGCAAAGAAAGATAAAATAATAAATGAGGCCGCATGCATTGCTTAGCCCCATTTATTGAATGGATAGTCAATAATATTCAGTCTTAATTTACTTGTGCAAAATCCTGAGCAAGCCGGGAAAAACGGTTCACGCTATATACGACTGTTTTACCGGTTTTTTTACTGAGGATTTCAAACAAAAGGGTGTCATCACCAATTTCATCCGTGTTCAGCAAAAACTTCTTTGTAAAATTTTCACCTTTAATGTTTTCCCGGTACAGGGAGTTGCCATTTTCATCCCTGATACTGATAGTAAACTCATCCTGCTGTGCATTCCCGTAAAAACTCAACTGGAACATCGGCTGGTTATTAAGCAACCCCGCAAATTTCATTTCTACCGGCACAGAAGGATTTTTGTCATGGGCCATTACAGCCGGCGAAGTAGCTACTGAGAATACCGTAAAAAAAGCAAGGGCGATTAAACGGTTGTTGTTGAAGATCTTTTTCATAATTAATGGTTTAAAGGTTAATGATCTTTGATTCAAATAAAAAAGTGCGGCAGTAATCGTGTGATGAATAAAAAATAATGGCAAACAAAAGGGCAAGTAGTTGTAACGGATTCCGGTGTTTTCCGGAATAAAGCAATAGGATGTTGCTTTGATGTTGTAAAAATAGTTGGTCTGCCAGGCCCTTCCAAACAAGCTTAGGGTTGTTATCAGCACAGCCAACAAATTGATCAGGGTTGTAAATCATTAACAGTCATGATCATTACTTCAATGAAATCAAAGATGTCCAAGAAGCCTAAAGGGATTGAAACTGGCTTTTAAAAACTTAGAATTTCCTGAATACGTTGTAATCCGGGTTGAGTTCGATGCGAAGTATGCAGGAGATAATCAGCAATTGTAAAATCATTGATATGCGGGCAAAACAAGTGCTTTCCTGGCGGCCGGCATGGATTAACACTTTGCTAAGAGATAAAATTGCCCAAAATAGTGTGTAACTAATTGATTTTCAATAAGAGACTTGCGTGTTAGGAAATTACTGATAACTGGATTTGGCAGGGTGCAGAAAAATATTATCTTCAAGCGGTTCGGGGATATGCCGGATTGGCATAAGGACCTTTCTTTCAACTATATGGCGGGAAAATTGTTAATCATTAATACCAGCTCAGAAACCAGGTAAGGGATGAACTGAAAAAAAGGAGAACTATAATGGCTTTTAAAAAAAGATGACGTAATTATTATTGAACCCAGAGAAATGTTTGTAGGCAATATAGATGCCCCTGTTACACTCATGGAATTTGGTGAATACGAAAGTGAAGAATGTGCAAAAGTAAATGAGGTGGTAAAACAATTGCTGGAAGAATATGAAGGAAAGATCAGGTTCCAGTTTCGCCACTTCCGCTGACATTAATTCACCAACGAAGCCTGAAAGCCAGTGAATCAGCTGTGGCTGCAGGTCAGGAAGGTAAATTCTGGGAATGCATAATGTGCTTTTCAGCAACCGCCGGAACCTGGGCACTACCAGTTTGAAATTACACAGCAAAGAAGCCGGTGTTCATAATAAAAAATTTTTAGATGAACTGGTTAACGGAGTATATGGCTGGCAGGTACAGGATGATCTGAAAGAAGGAATTAACCGGGGCGTAAAAGAAATTCCCGCTTTTTTTATAAACGATGTACCGTTTACACTGAAACCCACATTTAGTAACCTGAGTGCGGCCCTTGATTTAGCGATCAAGAAAACCAAGAGCAAACCAGCGGCTAAAAAAACACTGTCAAAGACCAAACAAAAGGTTTAACCTGTTTAAAATACAAGTAATATCCCGTTTCCATTGGAAGCGGGATATTTTTTAAACAAAAACCCTGTAACGTTTTAAACGAAACAGGGTTTTTAAATTAAATCAGTTGTTATTACCAACGATTATTTGAGTAAGCAGGTCTTGCAGGCCTGTCAGCTCTTTTCTTCTTTAGGTCTGGCAACGTTCACTTTGATAGAACGACCGTCAACCGTAGCACCATCCAGTTCAGCAATAGCTTTCTGGGCAGCAGCATCATCACTCATTTCCACGAAACCAAAGCCTTTGCTGCGGTTAGTGTATTTGTCCATAATAACTTTTGCAGAAGTAACTTCTCCGTACTCAGCAAAATAACTTTTTAAGTCTTCGTCCACAACGGCGAAGCTTAGATTTGAAACATAAATGTTCATGTAAAAAAATTAACTTTTAAAATTCTTGAGAATAACGCAAGGTAAAGAAGACTAACTATTAGCAGAAAAATGCGTAGCAGAAAAAATCGTTCACTTACAAAATGCTCTATCGCTCAAATTAACTCTGCAAAGGTAGTGGTAAATATTCACTTTGTCTGTTTTATTTTGAAGCGAATCGTTAATTGTTTACCGGCGGATCTACGTTAAATATGGAATTGGCTTCTTCTTTTTTACGGACACCAAAGCTATACCGGAGATTAATACCGAATCTCCGGGTGTCGGATTGCCTGAAACCCCGGGCATTGACAGATCCCTGGTTGAAGGTGAAATTATTTTTATTGGAGGCAAACATATCACTGAGACTCAGCGTTACAACCAGTTTTTCTTTCAAAAATTTTCTGTTGATGCTGGTGTTTAATGTACCAAAAGTTGACAGTTCGTAAAATTGTTGTTGTCCCTTCAGCCGGATATTCCCGTTTAAGGTTATAACAGAACGTTTATCAATCTTAAATGTCTGGTAAGTAAAGATGGTCCAGGTACCTTTCTTGAAAGAAAGCGGTTTGTATTCATACGATCCCTGGTAGAAATTATGATTATACTGTGCGCCCAGCACAAAGAAGTACCTGCCACCGGGAGGTAAGGCCCCAAGTCCCCGAAAGTACCATTCCTTGTTTTTGCCCAGGTTGTCATAAGTACGGTAAGCCTGGCGCTGGCTGGTATCGGATTGGTAAATGACATTGGTAAAAATATCCCTGGTATCGTTTATCCCTATTGCTAAAATGGGTCTTTCATCCACACTTATATTGGCTTCATAATTCTGGTTGAATTGCGGGCGCAGGGCCGGATTACCTGTTTCAGAAAGATAGGGGTCAATATACCGGGGGAAAGGATTCAGTTGTTCATAAACCGGTCTGCTGATGGTACGGCGATACACGAGATAAGCCCGTAAATCATAACCGGCGATCTTCATCAGATTCTTACTGAGATATATGTAAGGAAACAAATCCGTGCGATGAATATTAAAAAGTTGTGTCATCAGGAATGATTTGTCTGCCTTTCATGTTGGTATTTTCCAGCCGTACACCCGTTTTAATGACAAAATCTTTTCCCAATGTCTGTGAACCCTGCAGGTACAGCGCATTGATGTTTTCAGTATAATTAAAAGAATTGGTCCGGCTTGGATCTTTAGCCCTTACGCCATCCGATTCACGGAAATAATTTGCTACATTTTTATACGTGTGAAGGGTTGTCCTTCCACCGGTCTCAAAAGTGAACTTATTTTTCAATTTCAGTTTCAGATCCGTTTTGGCGGAGAAGTAGTTTCTTTTATTGTCGGCGTTCCCATCACCGCCTGTTACCGGTTGAGAAGGGCTTAAAAAGGTAGTTACAAAAGATTGGTCAGAAGTATTATGCGCATAAAAATAAAAGACATTAGTGGACCATTCAGACCCCAGAGAATCAATTTTCAATTTAGTTTCAATACCATTCCCAATAAGAAATGAGCTTCCTTTATTATTTACATGATTCAGATTATTGCTCAGCGTTTGTGAAGTGCTGATTTTTCTTATGACACTCTGATTATCGGTGTTGTTATCAGATTTGTTCAGGTTTAGATGTCCGGAGAAGTCAACATTCCACTTTTCTCTTTTCGAAAAATTGATGCCATAACCTGCAAAATAGGTTGAGGCCGGATAGGTTGTATACGCATGCTGACTCAGCATAGAATCCGGTGCAAAGATGCGGTCCGTAACAATTTTTTCATAATTGTTCCGCTTGTTGTAATTCAGATTGATGTAGGAGGTTTTTTTGCCGTTGTTGTTATTCAGGTTGAAACCAATAAACTGGTTGCCATAAGTGCCCTGCTGTAAACCCGTATTTATACTTCCAGTGATGCCGATCTTAACACCCTTCTTTAAAATAACATTTACAATACCGCCACTGCTGGATGCATCATATTTTGCAGAAGGCGTTTTTATTATTTCAATTTTAGCAATGGCATTGGGTGGTAAATTTTGAGCATGGTGGCCACATCTGCCGCACTCATTTTCATATCCCGGCCATTGATCTGCACCGTGGCGGGTGTAAGACTGCTGATATATATATTGCCATCCTGGTCCACAAATAAACCGGGTGTTTTTCAATGACCTCAAAGCCGCTGGTGGAGGCTTCTACCAGGTTTTCGGGATCCACGATCAATTTGTCATCTTCCTGTGTCATCAGGGGTTTTTTGGAAATGACCACCGCTGTTTCTAAAGTTTTGCCCTTTGGATCGGCCGTATAGTTGAAAATTGTTTGTTTTCCCGATGTTGAAATTCCTTTTCTATGAGTTGATAATTCACCGAATTGATCCTGATCGTGTATTGATTATTTTTAATGAGGTTGAATGAAGCCATACCACTGCTGTCGGCCACTTTACTTATAGAAAGTGTGCTATCCATCCTGTTGATGAGTGTGACCGATGCAAAAGCCACGGGTTCTTTTTTCTGGTTAACTATTTTAATGGTAACCGGAATTTCGGTCTGTCCAGACGGGACAGGTTGTGTATAGGCTTGATGCGTAAACGTAAAAAGAAGGGCAACAAAGAATGGTCTTGGAAGGATACGGAGCAGTTTTATGAACATGAGTATTCAGGTTAGTGGGAATTGACAAAAATAATAAAATAGGCGTGGGTAAAATGATTCAAATGGATGAACGGTTGATTTTAAAAATCTTTTAACCTTTGGAAAAACAGCTATTATCAGTAAGTTTAAAGCATGAAAGGAGTTCTGTTTACGGTTACCATACAACGTTTTGAAAAGATGGGGGAAAAAACCGGCTGGACATATTTTGAAGTTCCCGCCGACCTGGCACAACAATTAAAACCGGAAAATCGGAAAGAGTTTAAGGTTAAAGGCAAACTGGATGCTCATCCCATTAAAAGAGTGTCACTTTTTCCGATGGGAGGGGGGGAAATTTATTCTGGTACTGAATGCGGCATTAAGAAAAGCAATCGGTAAGAGAATGGGTGCTATGCTCCAGGTTCACTTAGAAGCTGATAACAGTGCATTTATTTTCAATAAAGATTTTATGGAATGCCTGGCGGATGAACCCAAGGCCCAAATTTTTTTTCAAAGTTTACCCGGTTCGCACCAACGCTATTTCAGCAAATGGATTGATGATGCTAAGACGGAACCGACCAAAGTAAAAAGAATTGCCCTGGCAGTAAACGCCCTTGCCAAAAAATGGGGGTATCCGGAAATGTTACGTGCTTCTCAGGGAAAATAATTACTTAAACGGATTTGAATACTTGACATCCGTAAGTATAGTCACATCAGTCAGTGTTTTCAGAAAAGCAACAAGAGCGGCTTTATCCGCAGCTGTTAAGTTTGCCAGCCTGGGTTGACCTCCGGGCAGGCGCAGTTGTGGTGACAGGTTGGGATGATTTTTTACCCCGGAACTGTAATGTTCAACAACCTGTTCCAACGTAGTAAATCGTCCGTCGTGCATATAAGGAGCTGTTAACTCCACATTGCGAAGAGTGGTTACTTTAAAAGTGGCATCAAGGTTTGTATTGTTAACTACTGAACCAAAGCCCCTGTCAATAGTTACCAGGTCAAGGCCATTATTTTTTTCCTGTGGCGCTGTAAATGTTTCTGAACCATGACAGGCTGCACAGGCATTTTGAGGTGTAAGAAAAATTTCCTTGCCTCTGTTTTCCTGTGCTGTAAAGTTGGGAAAATTTACATTGGGTGGTGGTGCAGGTGCTGCAGGAAATGTGGATCTGCCTGCATCATATTTTGATTGAAAGGATACAATGGAACGAACATATTGAGAAAGCGCTAACGAAACCCTGTTGCTGGTAATGGTTGCATCACCAAAAGCTTTGGTAAAAAGGGAAGGATAATAAGCCAGGTTTTTAAGTTTTGTTTCTAATTGCGGCAAGGTCATTCCCATTTCTACAAGGTCCTGTATCGGGGCCAGTGTCTGGTCTTCCAGGGTTGCTGCCCGCTGATCCCAGAAAAAACGTCCATTGGGATAATACTTCGCATCAATTAATGACATCGAGTTTCTCCCGGTTAAACCACCATTAAAACCCAGGCTTTTTGCATCCGGGTCAGAAAAAGCATTGGCCTGTTTGTGACAGGAGGCACAGGCAATCGTATTGTTAATGGATAGGTTTTTATCATAAAACAACACGCGTCCCAAAGTGGCGCCATTATCAGTGATCGGATTTCCGGGAGGTGTATTTATCTGTCCCAGGATGTTCGGGGCATTCAGGTAGGCCGGTTGGGTGATATTGGCATAATTGAATGGGGTGGCCGGTAAATTTAAAACAGCAGCAACCGGGTCAGGATTCGGGTTATTGTCCGCACTTTTTTTGCAGGCAATAAAAAGAAAAGTTGCGGAAATAGCTGAAATAATAAAAAAGCGGGGCTTCATCAAAATCATATCCGGGGTTTTAGTCGGGGCCTATGACAGGCCATTAAATAAAAGGTTTAAAATACCACTATTTTTTCAATTTCATACTGCCGGTAAATCAGGCGGTACTAGGAATGAGGCTTTGACGTCTGAAGAACTAAAAATCCTTCTCTGCAATTAATTCTTTTATTTGCAATATGATTTCTTCCATAAATGATTTCAAAAACCCTTTTTTTATCGGTGTAGCCGGGGTGGGTATGAGTGCTATTGCCCAATACCTGAAAGGGATCGGCAAAAATGTTTCTGGCAGCGACCGTTTTTTTACCCCCGGTGCATACAATGAAATAAAAGAAAAGCTGGAAACAGAAGGAATTCATTGTTTTGTTCAGAACGGGGAAGGGATAACAGAAGAAACTGATCTGATTGTGGTTTCAACAGCTATAGAAGATACTGTTGCAGAAGTTCAGAAAGCAAAGCAACTTGCTATTCCTATAATAAAACGTTCGGAGCTTTTAGCACTGATGGCCGAGAGCAAAAGAACCATTGCCGTGGGTGGAACCAGTGGAAAAAGCACTACCAGTGCCATGCTGTTTGATATCCTGGAGCATGATGGTCTTCAACCAAGCATTATCAGCGGGGCAGGATTAATCAGCATTATCAAGCAAGGGAAAATCGGCAATGCAAAAGTTGGAGCGGGGGAGTGGCTGGTCATTGAAGCTGATGAAAGCGATGGCTCCATTGTGCAATATCATCCGGAAGTGGGTTTGCTGCTGAATATTGATAAAGACCACCAGGAGATTGATGAATTGATGAAAGTGTTTGGTGTTTTCAAAAATAACAGCCGGTTTTTTGTGGTCAATCAATCACATGCACTGGCCCGTCAACTTTCAAAAGATGTACAACAGGATTTTTCAACAAACCCGGATATTAATGCAGGGTATGTAGCTACGGATTTTCACCAGCAGGGATTAACGATCAGTTTTAAGATACAGGGTGTTCCTTTCCAGTTAAATGTGGTTGGAAAACATAATATGGAAAATGCTGTTGCTGCTGTTACAATTGCCAATGGAATCGGTGTGGGTCTTGAAACCTGTGCTGAGGCATTACGAACTTATGAGGGCATCTATCGCCGTCACCAGGTATATGGCAAAAAGAATGGCGTAGTGCTTATTGATGATTATGCTCATAACCCGGTCAAATGTGCTGCTGCAATAGAGGCCTGTCAGCCCATTGCCCCAAAAGTAATTGCCTGGTTTCAACCTCATGGTTATAAACCTACAAAATTTTTACGGGATGATTTTGTTAAAGAAATGGCCCGGGTCCTTCGGCCGGAGGACGAAATATGGATGAGTGAAATATTTTATGCCGGCGGAACCGCTGTTAAAGATATTTCTGCCAATGATTTGATCAATGATCTGAAAGTCCTGGGAAAGAATGCTTTTTTTGTGGAAGACAGAAATGATTTCCTGGCAAACGCCCGCCCGCATCTGACCGGAGATTGTGTGCTATTGCTCATGGCCGCCAGGATCCTTCCCTGGAACAATTTGCCGGCAAACCTGGCAGGATTTATAAAATCAATCAGGAAGCAAACTCCACAACATTTTCTTTGGTTACCGGCAGGAACATATACCAGCATAAGGCCATCAGCAAACCGGGATGGGATGTGTCCGAAAGGGTTTTATCTTTTGTAAAACGTACGGCGGCTGTTCCCTCTTTGGCGGTAAGACCGCAGGTAACAAAAGGTTTGTCTTTTGATTCTTTATACAGCACTAATTCTGCCAGCGGGTTGTTGTGAGTTGTGTAAAAAAATTTTTCGTTATTTATGGTAATGAAATTCTCATTATTCTCCTGGCCCAATTCACCGATCCGGATACCATACTCATTACAAAGAACCGTTTTGTTACGCCGGAATCCTTCTTTGCGGATCAGGAATACCCTTTTTTGTTTATCACATTCTACCCGGGCTGTATGAGAAAAAGGGTTTAAAGTCAATGTCAGGATTTTCTTATCATCCCTGATCAGGTGGTAGACTTCATTGCTGGAACTTGTTTCGGCTGATTCCCATCTCATGGCGTAAGGTTTTAGTGTTTGTAATTGGGTAGAAAATTACACGCGTTTAGCCCGGTAACAAGTGATTAACCTAAAATTAATATTAACTTCATATTGGAATGTCCCCGGTGAATAAACTGTGTCTAATCCGGCTTTTACCCACATTTTTACTTTATTTTTTAGCCTTTAATAATGAATATGCAGAAAGAAAGAGACAATACATACCTGGAACGGGCCATTGAATTATCAAAACAGGGAATGCAAAGCGGACTGGGAGGCCCATTTGGCTGTGTCGTGGTGTTAAATGACGAAATAATCGGGGAAGGAACAAATAAGGTAACTTCTTCCAATGATCCCACAGCCCATGCTGAAGTGGTCGCTATACGCATGGCCTGTAATAAGTTAGGAAGCTACCAGTTAACCGGCTGTGAGATATATACCAGTTGTGAACCCTGCCCTATGTGTCTCGGCGCTATTTACTGGGCAAGGCCGAAAAGAGTTATATATGCCAATACAAAAGAAGAAGCAGCGGCGATAGAATTTGACGATCAATTCATCTATAAAGAGATCAGCACCGGGATGCGTGACAGGAAAATACCTTTTATTCATCATCCTCATCCGAAAGCCAAAGAAGTATTTGAGGCATGGAAAAACTGGGAAGGCAAAAAAAAATATTAATCATTTTAAATTGGCTCAACAATACAATACTGTTGTATCAGTACATGACTTTATAAAACAGAAAAGGCCGGCATGCCGGACCTTTTCGTATGGTGGTAACTAGGAATTATTGTATGGCCAACTGCTTTATTTCATTTAATCGATCGCCGGTAAGCCTGATGGTATACACCCCGGGGGACAAATGATGATTAATAGTGATGGTATTAGCCCCACTGAATTGCTGTTGCAGTTGTAAGCTGCCTTTCATATCGTAAACGTTTATTTCAATAACGCCACGTATATCTTTCAGCAGCGTAATGTTAAAAGCGTTCCCGGTAGACGGGTTGGGATATACATCAAATGAATTTTTGGTATCCGTAATATTTACCCGTTCAATTCTGGAATAGGACAATCTTGCATCAATATCCACTTGTTTTAACCGGTAAAATGAAACGCCTTTAAACGGAAGGTTATCATAAAAATTATAATCATGCAGACTGTTTGAATTGTTCATGCCGGGAATTGTTCCAATAGATAAAAAATTGATACCGTCTTTTGAACGTTGTACCTCAAAATGACTATTATCCCTTTCATAGGAAGTGGTCCAGGTGATTTTTACTTTACTGTTGTTTTCTGCAATGGCTTTAAAGCTTACCAAATTTACCGGTAAGGGACTGTTGGCAGGTGTGGTGAAAGTCCAAACCGGACCAGTGGTTGTACTTACACCATCTGACACTTCAACATACCATTCGTAATCAGTTAACTGTTCAAGGGATGGCCAGTTAATACAAGTTTGAGAACCCGAAGCAACATTGGTATTTGTGCCCAGAAGTGTAAAGGGCTGGGTCAGGTTTACAGGTAAAGTAAATTGACTTCCTGAACCTGTAAATGAGGTATTACTATAAGGCGAATAAGTTTTAACTGATAATAAATTCTGTGCAGGAAGAAACTGCATGATTCTCAGATAACCGTTTCCGCCATTGGTATAGCCACTCTGGTAGTCGGCCATGAGGGTATGAATGGTATTACCGCCAAACACATCCGTTCTCCTGCCTTCACCAGCCACATGTCCTGCTAACATAAGAATAAGATTAGGGTTATCTTTCAGGTCATCATATATTTTTTGACCAGGCCCCTGGAAGTTGGCTGGATTACTTGTGCCAAGTATATTGTGTGATGATAAAATTCCTTTTCTATTTGGATAAGCTTTTAATAAAGCATCTGCCCAATCTAAAACGGGTTGTAAAGATGGCGTAGTGCCATTGGGATAATACTCAATACTGATATGAATAAAATCAACACCACCTCCGCTGAATAACTCATAATGATTATCATTATTAGTGCTGTAATGCCCGCCATAATAACCTCTGCCGGTAAATCTTGTTTCGCCAAAATATTGATTGTAATAAGTATTGGTTGAGTTGGGGTCGCCGATTGTACCCTGGTCATGATTACCCACACAAATCCCATAAGGGATACCGTCTGTAATTGATACGCTCGGATTTTCGATAATTTTCATTGAAGTATCTGCCCGTTTCCACTCAATTTGTTTGTCGGCCCCTGGCGGGTTGTCGCCGTTTTGTACACAATCGCCCAATTGTACCACAAAGGCAATACTGCTATCGATCCTGTGATCCTTTATCCATTGTGTTTGTGATTTAAAGATTCCATTATGTCCACCACCGCCGCTATTCGTTCCCGGAACTTCTTCAGTATAAAATTGCGTATCAGGTAATCCGATGATGGTGAGTTTGGAATTGGCATTAACTTTTTTTCTGCCATAATAACGAACTGTCAGATTACCGGCATCAGGGTCGCTGACTGTTGCACATATATTCGGACTGGTTGATGGAGCATTTGCATTATTAGCTGGTGACGGACTGGTTGGTTGATTCGGGGGGCTGGTTGAATAAGTTACCGTTAGTTTAGGATGATCAACATCCGGAGTCGATGTTGTATTTTCTCTTGAACGCAATTGCTGACCATTACCATCTGGCAAAGGATCTGTAGCAATCATAAGCCAGCCGTTATTTGGTAAAGTGCCATTGATCCAATCCTGGATCGTAGAAGCTGGAACAGAAACAGTAATTAATCCGGTATACAATGCATTTCCGGGCCAATTAGCATTTACAGAAGATTGCGCATCAATATTATCCGGTGCAAAATGTCTGTTACCTATAGAAGCATAAGTTACCGTTGATTCATTCCATGGAACCAGCATACGATGCATGTTAAAACCTTCTCCTTCTACATCAACATAAAATTGAAGTTGTGCTGAACTAATGGTGACCCCTGAAGGAATTGAAGACAAATCGAAACGAAGTAAAGATCTTCTTTCATCACTGGTATTTAAATCCTGAATAAATGTGATTTCATTACCACGGGGTGTAGATGGTAAAGTTTCCCAGGTATATGTATCTCTTGTTCCGGTATATCCATTTACGCCATCCTGAAAAGAAACTGTTACCGGACCGCTGCTCATCGTTGTTCCGCAACCTGTATTTGAATAAGAGGAAGAAAGACCTCCATTAATCGCCCTCACCCTGTAGCAATAATTTGTTGATGGGGACAGTCCGGTATTATTATATGTTACAATATTTGCACCCACGGTTGTGAACAGTGAGAATGGGCCACCGGCACCGGTTGTTGAACGTTCAATCTGGAAGCCGGTCTCATCTGTTGAATTGTCGGTCCAGTTTAACTGAAGAACCGTACTTGATATTGTTGAAACCCCCAGGCTGGTTGGAGCGATTGGAGGAGTAAATGAAATATTGAATGGCGCTCCTGGTGTAACCCAGCTATAACCAGCTCCGGTAATTGTTCCGTTAACGGTTGTTCCTGCATTCGCATGTACAATTGTGCCTGTACCATCGTTGAGTCCCCAACGTGCCAATAGTCCTGTTTGAGGAGTTGTTATCTGACTGTTTATGGTAGATTGAATCTGAGCTTCAGCTCTTTCATAGTTCCAGATACGGGCCTCATCAATTACGCCGGCAAAGAAACCGGTTGCAACACCTGTTGAATTAAGCATCGTACCCATTGCTGAATGCTGGATACTTGCACCCTGTGGCCAAATAGTTACTCCCAGGTTTAATGTACCCTCTAAAATACCATTCAGATATAAAGAGAAAATCCCGCTTTCATATGTGGCTGCTGCATGGTACCAAACATTATTGATAATTGTTGTTGTACCTTCTACAGGATGATTAAGACCTGGACTCGCTGAGCCAGTACCTTCTTCGAAATCTGCAGCGATTTTATTTGCGGAACTGATTCCAAGGATATAATTCGCATCTACTGTACTTCCATCCGCTTCAGGAGAACCTTTTGCAACAATTGGTACAAGCACGATTCCACCACTGCCTGAACTAACTGCTGTTCCTGCTGCGGTTCGTTTGAACCAGGCCTCAACAGTAAAATTCTGTGAAGCAAGTGATGGTGCAGCTCCAAAAGTGACGTAGGTATTTGGTGTGAGTTGCAAAGCATTTGCACCTTCAGCAGGTGTGGTGGCACAGGTTGGGCCTGCATAACCGGAATTAATCGTACAGTTTTTTGCTCGAACCCTGTAGCAGTATTCAGTAGATGCGTATACGGTTAAATCGCTGTATGTGGTTACATTGGGGCTAACTGTTGCCAGGAGTGTATAGGTTCCTGCAATACCGGTTGTTGAACGTTCGATCTCAAAGCCGGTTTCATTATTTGAATTATCTGTCCATCCCAGGTTTACCTGGAGCACTGATGGAGCTGATGCTGTGAGAACTGATGGGGCTGTTGGTGTAAAGTCTAATGCTGGTGCACCACATACCCAGGTTGGTCCGTTAGTTAAAGTTCCATTTGGACTTCCGCCTATTGAATTAACTGCTGTTGTTCCTAAACCATCATTCAAACCCCATCTTCCTAATAGGCCGGTTCCGGAAGTAAGTTCGGAATTCATACTAGCGGAAATTTGTACCTGTGAACGGGCAAAATTCCAGATGCGGGCTTCATCAATTACACCGGCAAAAAAACCTGCTGCAACACCTGTTGAATTCATTGCAGTTCCGAGGCCAGCATGCTGAATACTGGTATTTTCAGGCAAGAATACACCTACTACGAAGAAAGCATCCTGAACTCCGTTGATATATAATCTCCATGTTGTTCCGTCGTATGTAGCTGCAATATGATACCAGATATTGTCTGATAGAGTGGTAACACCAGTTATTGGATGATTTAATCCAGTTGCTTTATCTTCAAAATCTGCTACCAATTTCCCACTCGTATTAATTCCGAGGAAATAGTTACAGTTTAAATTTGCAGGTGTTTCAGCTTCCCCTCTGCCCTTGGTAATTACAGGAATTGCGTCAATTCCCCCAGTTCCGGTGTTGGCAGTTACTCCTGTCCCTGTTTTTTTTACCCATGCTTCAAGAGTGAAAGTTGAAGTCCCCAGTGTGTTTGTTGCTGCACCAAAAGTCACATACTGATTTGTTCCATTAAACTGCAGCCCTGTCTGACTATGACCAACAGTTGTTAACAACAGGGTTGTAAAGCAAGAAAAAAGTAATTTTTTTACGGGATAGGCAGACAGTTTCATGCAGGTTAAATATTAACTTGGTTAATGATCAATGACTTAATAATTGTACAGATACAGGAACTTTAAGAAGGGTTAGTTCAGAGGAGAATGGGCAACGGGTTAATCAATAAGTCAGCGGAAGATAGGTCGGTAATTCAGGGAGATCAGGAGGATTAACTATAAAGATATAAAGATTAATCGTTCCTGCAAGTATATTAAAAGAAAAGAGGCGTATTCAGCATGAAAAATCCTGGCAGGTTAAACTTACTATCTATTTGTTCTGTAAATACTTATGTATAACTATATAGCTGAGTGTGATCAGCAATATTAAAATAAGGATCGAAACATAGATCCACGGCTGGTCTTTTATTTTCAGTTTTTCCCGGCGTTGCTTTTTCTTCGCCGTTTTTTTCTTCAGATCCCGGTTCAGCATGTCAACCATATATCGCAGCTGTTCTTTGTCCTTGAATTCCTGCAAACCATCAATGGCATCCTCCTCAAACTCATTTTGCAGGAGATGCTTTTCAACTTCATGTTTCCGGAGCTCAGGCAATTTGCCCTGCAGGTACAGCAACAGGGTTTCGGGGTCTACCTCGGTTGACAAATTGGATAATATGTCTTTCAGTTTTTCGGACATCTTATTTCCTGTTCATTTTTTCACTTAATTTTTTTTCAATCAGAATTTTCAGGTTTCTTTTTCCATTCTGGATATGACTTTTTACCTGCAACAAACTGTAACCTGTTTCAGCACTTACTTCCTGGTAACTTTTCTTATGCAGATAAAACAAAGTTACACATTGCTGTTGCTCCCGGTTCAGTTCTTTTAAAGACAGTTCCATTAATTCCAGCGTTTGTTCATTATCTGCTATTGCCTGAAGGTCTGTTTCCTCTTCAGGCTTGGTGGTTAATTTGTCATTTATTTCTGCCGTAATTTTTCCCTGCCTTTCACGGATTTTCATCAGGCAGTGATTTTTGGCCACCATGTATAACCAGGATTTAAAAAATTCCACTTTGTATTTCTGCAGTTCCTGGATCACTTTTAAAAAAATCTGCTGCACACTGTCTTTGGCTTCTTCTTCATTTTTTAAATATTTCATACTTACACCGAGCAACAGCAGGGTATAACGTTGCAGCAAAATGCCCAACCATTCATTATTATGGTCTGCATAAAACTGTTCGAGCAGTTCCTGGTCGGTTAAATCCTTGTAGTTGTCGGCCTTCACAAGCGGAAAATAGTTATTTTTTCTATCCCACAAAGCCACAAATGTCACAAAGTACTATAGATCATTCAAAGTCATTTGATACAGTTTCCCGGGTTTTTGTGTACAGGGTGGCCTATGAGGGAAATATTTCTTGTTTAGGGTTGTCATTACTATTAGTTAGATGCAGGGTTTTGCAAATTCAACAAAATTTTACTACACACCATTTCATTTCTTATTTTAGTCAAAACTTTATCAAATGGACTATGCAGTTATTTCGGTGCCGGCCGCACCTGTCCGACGGAAACCCAATCACCGGAAAGAAATGGTGAACCAGCTATTATTTGGGGAAACCGTAAAAGTGCTTTACTCAAAAAACGAGCTCTGGGTTAAGATCCGCAGTCTGCATGATGGTTATGAAGGCTGAATGACTGATACTATGCTCCAGGCGGTTGATGAAAATACCGCAAACACCAGGACTGTTTTTGCGACAACAGAATTGATAAGCACTATTTCAATGGGTGGCGCAACAATAAATATCCCGGTTGGGTCCTCCTTACCTTTTTTTGAAAATGGCAGAGGAAAGCTGGGAGAATTAGATTATATTTTTTCCGGGCAATTTTGTAAAAGGGATGAACTGCAACCCGCCCCCGAATTAATAAATCACCTGACATCACAATGGCTGAATGCTCCTTATATGTGGGGTGGTCGCACGCCACTAGGGGTGGATTGCAGTGGCTTTGTTCAAGTGATCTATAAACTGATGGGCATGGATATTCCAAGGGACACCTGGCAGCAGGCACAGGAAGGAAAGCCGGTTAAGAAATTCAGTGATGTACAAACAGGTGACCTGGCATTCTTTGATAACAAAGAGGATATTGTACATGTCGGGATCCTGCTCGGTAATGATCAGATCATGCATGCATCGGGTAAAGTCAGGATTGACACGATCAATAAAAAGGGATCGTGGATGCGGAAACGGGAAAGCGAACCTTACGGTTGAATGCGATAAGAAGGTTGCGGGAAATAACCGGTTAAAATAGCCCCCTCACCCACTTTGCAATCATCATATCCCAACTCAGCATTTTGAAAGCAGAATAAAAAAGAATTACGGCAAATATTTTCTTTAGCATCTCCTGGTTGATGGCTAATGCCATTTTACTGCCAAAATAACCACCTACTAAAAAACCTGCTGATAATAAACCTACAATTCGTAAATCAATGGGTGTTCCTGCCATCTTGCACTGCTGGTAATAATATAGCGAAGCAAGAATGACCACCGGTAAAGTAAGCACTGCCAGCGAAGTACCCTGAGCCTGGTGCTGGGCATAATGCATGAAAAAGATCAATGCAGGCACCATAATGATACCGCCACCAACACCGACCAACCCGCTGAGCATTCCGGCTGCCAGCCCGATCAGCAGGGCTGTTATTATCAGTTGAGTTGCCATATTATTTTTTTTATGGGTAACCACGATTATTGTTTAAATGTCTGCTGGTAGCGTGTAATGGATTCATTAATGATTTGGTAAGCGACCAACTGATCCTGGAAATTATCTATCTCCACTTTTTTATTCTCGAGCACTTTATATTGCTCAAAGAAATTTTTAAGCTCCAGTAAAAAATGTTGCGGGAGCTCTTCCATTTTTTTTATATGATTTACCGATGGGTCTTTGGCTGCCACAGCAATTATTTTATCATCCATCTGCCCGCTGTCAATCATTTGCATATTGCCAATCACCTGGGCTTCCACAAGGCAAAGCGATTGAACCGATTGGGAACAAAGTACCAGGATGTCCAGCGGATCACCATCCTGCCCCAGCGTTTGTGGAATGAACCCATAGTTTATGGGATACTGGAACGATGAATAAATTACCCGGTCCAGCCGCAGCAAGCCGGTGGTTTTGTCTACTTCATATTTCGAACGGGATCCCTGTGGTATTTCTATTAAGGCCGTTACCGTTGCCGGTGCATTATCGCCGGGTGTTACGCCGTGCCAGGGATGTTTTACAGTAAGCATGGTTCTTTTTTTATCTGGTTAGTTTCATTCCGGCCCAGGTGGCCGCTAAACCCAGCAACACACTTGCAGCTACATACGAAAAAAATACCGCCATTTTTTGTTCCCTGATCAACCCGATACCTTCCAGTGTAAAAGCAGAAAAAGTGGTAAAGCCCCCGCAGAGCCCGGTCATCAGGAACAGCTTCCATTGTTCATTGCTATCAAAAGACCGGAACGTAATTCCCCATAATACACCAATAAGAAAACAGCCTGTTATATTAACCGCGAAAGTACCCCAGGGAAATGAATGTGAGTAGACCTCGGCAAACCAGCGCTGGCAAACATAACGGGCTATGCTGCCCAGGCCGCCACCCAACCCCACGAGTAAAATATTTTTTATCATCTCAGTGTATCGTTAGTTATCAATTTATTTTGTTGTGTGTCTTCATCATGTTCGTACAGGTATTTCAGATCCACCAGCCACTGTCCGTTGGTTTTTAAAACTTTCAGCGTGTCATGATCATTTTTGAAAGAGTTGGAATAAATAACTACGGTTACCGAATCTTTAACCGGTTCTGTTACCTGGATAATGTTTATGGAAGATGCCCGGTAGCCATCCTTTGTTGGCTGCTCCGCATTTTGATAACTACGTTCAGCCACATCCATATAATTGGTGTTCACCGAATCAGTAAGCATGTAGGTTCTGGCTTCTTGAAATTTACCGTCCAAGGCAGCCCGGATAAAATTTCTCGCTGCGTCAATATTGTTTTCTGATTGGCCATTGGAGGCGTTGTCTTTATTCTTGCAGGCTATAAAAGAAAAAAGCAGGAATAAAAAGATGAATGGATATCTCTTCATTCCTGCAATGTAATAAATCTTTTATTCGTGCGAACTGCTTTTTGCGAACAAAGTGAAGCATAAGCTTACCCGGACAATTCTGCATTAGCGGAGCCTTATTATAAAGCAGGCTTGTCTTTCTTTACAATTGCCGGTGTTGGCCTGTTGGCATACTCAGCTTCCTCTTTTTCATGCTCTTTATTGTAGGCCTTGATGATCGCTTTCACGAGACGGTGACGAACCACATCTTCTTCATCAAGTTCTATATGTGCAATGCCCTCAATATCACGCAGGATCCGGGTTGCCATCTGCAAGCCGCTGCGCTGGTTTCTTGGAAGGTCAACCTGTGTCATGTCACCGGTGATGATGGCTTTGGCATTGGCACCGATCCGGGTAAGAAACATTTTTATCTGCAGTTCAGTAGCATTCTGTGCTTCATCCAGGATGATATAGGCATGGTCCAGTGTCCTTCCCCGCATATAAGCCAGCGGGGCAATCTCGATTGTCCGGGTGGTCATATAATAACCAAGTTTGTCAGCGGGGATCATATCATCCAGTGCATCATATAAGGGACGCAGATAGGGATCGATTTTTTCTTTCAGATCGCCGGGCAGAAAACCCAGGCTTTCACCGGCTTCCACAGCAGGTCTGGTTAAAATTATTTTCTTGACCTGTTTATTTTTTAATGCCCGTACGGCCAACGCAACTGCGGTATAGGTTTTGCCGGTACCGGCCGGCCCAATAGCAAATACGATATCATTTTTTTCTGATTCCTGTACCATTTTTTTCTGGTTGGCGGTTCGGGCACGAACCGATTTTCCATTGGGACCAAACACCAATACTTCATTGGGATTTTTTTCCCGGAAATGGTCAATCACTTCGGCATCATCACCACCGAGAACCTGCTCAAAATAATTCTGGCTCATATGACCATTTCTTTCGAGGTAGGTGACGATGAGTGAGATTTTTTCCCGCGCCGTTTCAATCTGCTCCGGGGCGCCACTCAGTTTTAACTGTGTACCACGGGAGAGAATTTTTAAGAGGGGAAATTTCTTTTTCAGAACGTCGAGCTTACCATTGTTTACACCAAAAAACTCAATAGGATTAACCGTTTCAAGGTTGATAATTGTATCTGTCAATGCGCTTCAGTTTAGATGGCAGGCTTCTTTTATTGGGTGGGAAGCGGAACCATGTTTTCATAAATACCGGCGAAGGGTAGTACCGGATTACGTTGCGTCTTCTGACCATTTTCAGAAGCTTGCCTGCCGCCGGCAGGGTTACCCTTCATGATCAAATATAACTTTATACAGTTATTCTATCCTAAAGTTACTTATTCACAGATGTGAATACAAATAATGATGCAAAAGCAATAGTTAATGATTTTTCCTGTATGTAATTTCGAAATTAACCTTCGGAGGCTGAAGATTGTTTTCGGTACTTTGCAACCGGGTGATTCATCTATCCATCTGATGCATTTTGATTAATTAAAATCTGCCGGTCCTTAGTGTTCTGTTAAAAAACAAAAAAAATCGGGTAAAACATGACTAACCAGATTATTAATTGCAATTTTTGTAGTTGAAATAAACCCGCCACCCGTATACGATGTTCAGACCCCGTTATTTTTTATTTTTTATTTTTTTACTGACTGCTTTTTTTTCCTATGGCCAGTTGTACAAAGTGTCGGGTATCATACTGGATAACCGGAATGAACCATTGCCACTTGCCAGTGTTGAAATAAAAGAATTGCGTAAAGGTTCCATTACCAAAGACGACGGATCCTTTCAATTTTTCCTGGAAAGAGGCAAGTATGACCTGGCGGTGAGTATGATTGGTTATAAGCCCCGGGTGGTAACGATTTTTGTAAATAATGAAGACATTGCCGAAACCCTGGTGCTGGAAACGGATGAGGGAAATAACCTTTCCGAAGTGGTGCTGAAAGTAAAGTCAAGGGACCGGGCCGAGGAAATAATTCGGAATGTGGTCCGGAATAAAGAATCCATCCTGGATGCCATCGGGGCACATTCCTACAAAGCCTATATTAAAGCCCTGCAACTTGATTCCGGAGTTATTAAAAAGAAGAAGGAAAATGAAAGTGATTCTTTGGTAAAAGAAAATTATGAGGGCATGTCACTAGCTGAAGTATCGCTTCGGCTTGATAAAAGCAATAACGGTCAGATAAAAGAGGAAAAGCTGGGGGTGATAAAATTGGGATCACCGGAAAGTCTTTTTTATTTATCGGTAACAGAAGGTGATTTTTATATTTATAATAACCTGATCAATACGCCCCCGGTTTCCGAAATACCTTTTGTATCGCCTTTAAGTTATAGCGGACTGGTGGCCTATCGGTTTAAAACACTTAAAATTGACCGCACCGTAAAACCCAAAGTATATACGATTTCTGTTCGGCCACGGCAACTCAGTAATGCAACTATCGAAGGGGAGCTAACTATTCAGGACAGTACCTGGGCTGTGTTACGTGCCGACTTCAGGCTGCCTCCGGCACACATGCCTGAATATGATTTTATGGAAGTGAAACAGGAATATGGTCCTGTAGGTGATATTGCGCGAATGATTACCCGTCAGCAATTTAATTATTACATCAAAACAAAAAAGGGGAGGATATATGGTGAAACGACTGTGGTTTATTCCGGGTATGAGCTGAAGAAAAATTTTAAGAAGGGTTATTTCGGGAATGAAGTCAGTTCGACATCGGCTGAAGCTTACGAAAAAGATTCTACCTTCTGGAAATCGGTTCGTGCAGAGCCCTTATCACGGCAGCAGGAATTATATAGCCGCTACCAGGACAGCATTTACAAGTATATGCGGAGTGAGGCCTACCTTGATTCTGTGGACAGGATGTTGAATAAGATCACCTGGAAAAAGGCCCTGATCTTCGGACTGATATTCAATGATCATAAAAAAGAAAGGACCTGGATACTCCCCCCGCTCACTTCGTTGATCCAGCCTGTTGCTTTTGGCGGAACGCGTTTAAAGATCGGAGGTGCCTATCGTAAAACTTTTTTATCAAGAAAAAATTTGTCCCTTGAAGCGGATATCAGCTATGGTTTCCGTAACCGTGACGTGAATGGCACTGTTAGTTTGCAAAGAATGTATAATCCTTTCAGCGGTGGAGAATTTAAGATCAGTGCCGGCCGGAGTTTTGATTTCATTTATGCCGGGGATGCCTGGGTGAATGTCCTGAAGCGGAGCAATATTTACCTGAACAATTCGCTGTTGTTCGACCACCAGATCGAACTTTTCAATGGGGTCCATCTGAGTACCAAATTTGAAATTGCTTTTCGCCGGTCGGTGATCAATTATAAAGTGGGCAATAATGCCGACAGCATATTTGGTATAGCTAATGAGCCGCCGATTGATTTTGAACCCTATAATGCCAGCTATAGTGAAATAAAAATCTACTATACGCCCAGGATGAAATATATCCGGGAACCGAAGGAGCGAATTTTATTGGGTTCCAAATGGCCCACTTTTTATGTCATGTGGCGGAGGGGTATACCGGATCTTTTCCGCAGTAAAATTGATTTCACATTCCTGGAAATGGGGATCATGCAAAAGATCAACCTGAGTGTGGCTGGGAATACAAATTATATTATTAAAACAGGTAATTTCCCTAACCGGCGTGACCTGCGTGTCATTGATTATAAATTTGTGAAGCAGGGCGATCCCTTGTTTTTTCAGAATCCCCAGCAAAATTTCCAGGCCCTGGATTCCACATTTCCTTTATTTAACAGGTATTATCAGGCCAACCTGGTTCATGAGTTCAACGGGTTATTGATCAACAAAATTCCTTTCCTGAAAAAATTAAAACTGCAGGAAGTGGCAGGTACCGGTTTTCTGATTGCACCTGAAAAAGACCTGAAGTATGTAGAAGTATTTGCGGGCATCGAACGGGTGTTTAAATGGCCTTTTAATCCATTGGCCAAACTAAAACTTGGAATATACGTGGTGGGTTCTGCCGCCAATAAATTTAATAACCCGGTACAGTTTAAGATTGGATTGACGACCTGGGACCGGTTCAGGAATAATTGGCGGTAGCATTTATTTTTTGAAACCTATTCTTTCTCTTTCTTTCCATAACCTTTTTTCATGTTTTTTTTCTTCTTTCTCATCCATCATGTTTTCGATGGCATCATAGATCTGGTTCAATTGTTCGCTGTGATTGGCAACATTGTGACGGATTTCTTTTATTTGGCTTGCCAGGTCTTTGTAATTAAGGACAAATTGTTTTAAGGCAATAAAAGCCCTTACAATAGCAATATTCATTTTTATTGCCTTTTTGCTTTTTAATACACTTGCCAGCATAGTAACGCCATGTTCTGAAAAAGCATAAGGCAGTGCAGGACTAAATTTTACAGTGGCTGGCAGGTTATCACAAATTGTGATAACCTCCTTCCATTCTTTTTTGGTTAACTGAAACATAAAGTCCTTAGGAAAGCGGTCAATATTTCTTCTTACCGTTTGTTTCAATGTACGGGTCTCAGTTCCATAAAGCGCTGCCAGATCAAAATCCAGCATGACTCTATACCCCCGTATTTCATATATTTTTTGCTGAATAACCGTAAGCCGCATTGAATATTCTTTGGCCCAAAATACAAAGGAACCTGCTTGCTAAGCGGGGAAATTCACCACCGTTCTACGATTTTAAATTACTCTTTGTTCGTGTTTTGCCCAACGATAGACCATCACCACCTCGCCACGATCTTAAAATTCACCAACCTTGGAGTCAACCGGTTGGGTAACAGATAAACGGTGTTGGAAAAATCTTTTACAAAGAGATAGGAAATCGTATTGGCCCTGTCAATGATATTGAATACTTCAAGGCTCGCCCAGATATTATCAAAGTTGCGGAAAGGAGAGTGGCTGCGGCGTTTGCTCCGGTCATCATCCACAAGCAAGGCACTGAAACCGATATCGCAACGGATATAGGGTTCTATGACCGCTGCATTTCGATACCGGACAGCATTGGGAATATTGTAAGGCATATTACTTCCATACAAAAGATTCAGGAACATTTTAAAATTCTTATTGGTCGGCAAATAGTCCTGGAAATACATGCCAAAAGTGATACGACGGTCTGATGGCCGGCGTAATGAACCGACTTCAAATTTTACACTATCCACCACCACTTGGTCCGTACTTTGTGCATTGATGAAATCACCAGCCGCATTTTTATACCTGTAATAATGATCGCCAATAATATCTTCATTGGTTTTCATGATACCCAGGCTTATCCAGCTTTCTGCATCGGGCACCAACTCGCCATGTAAACGCATTTCTATACCGGCAGCATAGGCTTTTGCATTGTTCTCACCAAAATACCGGACCCGGACATTGTCCACATCATACGGCACCACATCGGTCATGTTTTTATAATAGAGTTCGGTAGTCCAACGCATCGGCCGGTCACCCAGGCCGATAAAATTATAATCAAACCCAAGTACACCCTGCCAGCTTTTTTGTGATTTGAGAAGGGTATTGACGGTTCCGTTATAGCGGCGTAGCTCGCGGTAAAAGGGCGGTTGATGATAGGCGCCCGCTGCTGCCCGGAAGATGATATCCTTTTTTCCATTCGGTTTCCAACTGGCGCCGATGCGTGGTGAAATCAAAAATTCTTTATTGAGTGAATTATAATTGAAACGAACTCCGGCTGTAAGAGTGGCAGCATGAATGGAATCTTTGCCCAGCAAAATATTATCCTGCAGGTATCCGGAAAATTTATTGATGTCCAGGTTGGCTGTAGAATTGATCACCTTGTTTAACTGCAGCATATTGGGTTGATAAGGCAATGCATACCCCGCCGAATCCTGGAATTCCCATTCATGCAACTTATCGTCAATCGTTGTTTTATCATAGCCCAATCCCCATTGAAAAGCCTGTGAGCCTTTTTCAAAGTTTCCTTTATGTGAAATATTCCAGTTTTCAATTGTCAGACTGTTTCTTGCCCAGTTCTGGTTGATGCCTGCCCCCAGGGGATTTACAATTAATCCGTAGGTGGGATTTCGTTTATCGAAATCCCGTTCTCCGAATAAATAAGCCCCGGTGATATCCAGGTTTTCTCTTTCGTCATTTACAAAACGGGAAACCAGCCATTTTAATTTCAGTTTTTTAGCAACCTGGTTGGTCAATGAAAAACCAAGCATATTGGTTTGATACTGGTCTTTCTCCCGGCCTTCAAATTCTATATCAACGCCGATAGTGGCACTGAATACCGGTGAGAAAACAGAAGTCGTTAACTGGCTGCTCTGCGGTATCAGGGTAAATTTCGTTTGTGAAATATTACTCAGCAGTTCGGCCTGCCACTTGGAATTGAACTGGTAAGTAAGTAATGCCTGGAAATCGGCTGATGAGGGAACATAATTTCCTTTCGTGTCCTGCCGGCTTAATAAATTTCGGTTGCTGCGGTTTCTTACACCCAGCAGGTAAGTCAATTTTGAATTTTTAGCACTGCCTTCAAACTGCAAACCCTGCTCCAGGATACTGACATAAGCGGAACCGCCGAAACTCTTTGGTTTTTTATACTGGATATCCAGCACACTGCTGAGCTTATCGCCATATTTTACCGGGAAACCACCTGTATAAAAATTAATATTCCGGACCATCTCCGGGTTGATAAAACTTAACCCTTCCTGCTGTCCGCTTCTTACCAGGTACGGACGGAAAATTTCAAAGTCATTTACATAAATCAGGTTTTCGTCATAACTGCCACCCCGGACAGAGTATTGCGAAGTCAGTTCATTATTGGAACCAACAAATATTTTTATCAAACTTTCAACACCCGATACCGCCGAGGAAGCAGGAGAATGGTTTTCGGATTAGGTCGTATCAAACCCGTTTCCCTGCGGTCACGCTGGTCTGTCACCACAACTTCCTGCAATGTTTTTTCACCTTTTTCCAAACGGATGGTAATGGTCTCTTCTTCATTTTCGTTTAAGAGAAAATTTTTCTGTTCTGATTTGCGGCCTGTGTATGTAAATACAAGGGCAAAAGCTTTTTCAGCAGTTACTTTTAACCTGAAAAAACCCGAATCGTTTGTGGTGATTCCTTTTGCCTGGCCGAGGATGACAACCGAAACGTTTGGCAATGGATTTTCATTGTCATCTACCACTTTGCCGGAAACATAAGCGGACTTTTTTTGGGAGAAAGCGAGGACAGTAAGCAAAATGCAGAAAGCTGTGAGGAGTATTTGCCGGATGCGTTTTTTCATAAGAGATTCCGCTTCAAGATACGAATTGTTCCTGCAAACAAATCGCACTATATCTTTTTAAGAAGTGCAATCGTCGCTTTCGGATCAGCCGATTTAAAAACAGTATTACCAGCCACCAGCACATCCGCCCCGGCAGCAATGATGGATGGCGCATTTTCCAGCGTAACACCCCCGTCAATTTCAATCTGCACTTTCAGCCCTCTTTCATCAATCATTTTGCGCAGCAGTTTTATCTTTTCAATAGTTTGTGGAATAAATTTCTGCCCGCCATAACCCGGATTCACACTCATCATACATACAAGATCAATATCCCCCAGCACATCACTCAACGCTGTTACAGACGTATGAGGATTGATGGCTACGCCTGCTTTCATCCCCAGCGATTTTATTTGCTGAATATTCCTGTGTAAATGCGTACAGGTTTCGATATGAACCGATAATATATCCGCACCTGCATTCTTAAACTGCTCAGCGAATTTTTCCGGTTCCACGATCATCAGGTGCACATCACAGACTTTTTTAGTGGCTTTTCTGAAGAATTCCACCAGCATGGGTCCGAAACTGATGTTGGGAACAAAGCGGCCATCCATCACATCCAGGTGAAACCAGTCTGCTTCACTTTCGTTAAGCATTTTACAATCATCTTCCAGTTTCAGAAAATTGGCAGAAAGGAGCGAAGGAGCAATAATTGGCATGGGAGTTAGTTTGCCCTGCAAGATAATTCTATTTCAGTTTATCAGCTGCTGCTTTTGCTTCCGCCAGGTTTTTATCAAGACTATAGGCTCGCAGGTAGTTTTCTTTAGCTTCTTCTTTATTACCCATCGCTTCCTGGCATTTGGCAGCCCAGTAATATCCATCTGCAAATTTCGGGGATACCGTCAGGGCAAGATTAAAAACCCGGAGTGCTTCGGGAAATTTCTTCAGATCATAGTACACGGCACCTTTTTCAATATAACCATCCAGGAAATAATAATCATGTTTTATGGCCTCATCAAACAGGGAAAGGGCTTTTACTTTTTCATTCCGGTTGCTGAAATATATTCCTTTATAATAATACGGTTCAGCATGAAGCTCCAGGGAATCTGCAAGGATCAGGGAATCACATAAACTTAACACTCGTTTGTTTCCGGTTTCTGCCAGTTTAAGCGCATACATATAATTCAATTCAACATCAAATGGAGCCAGGGAATAGGCTTTTTCCAGTGTGTTTATGGCTTCTGTATTCTTTCCTTTTTTATCCAATAGGCCGGCTTTCATTTTCAGTACATCCACCTGCTCCGGATTTTTCTGCAGCATCCCATCACAGATTTTCAATGCTTCGTCTGTTTTTTCCTGTGTCGTAAGCGAACGGGCCAGGGTTAGTTGTAATAATAAACTGTTGGGTAGTTCGTTGAGGGCTTGTTTCAGGAAAATTATAGCGGAATCAGGATTCTTATCCAGCAACAGGTTGCTGAGACCCAATGCATATTTCTCTTCTTTTTTTAATGACCAGGCTTTTTTGAAATCAGCTAATGCCGGCTCAGGCAGGTTGCCGGTATTCAATAACACAGCTCTCCGGAAATAGAGGTTGTCGTTTTTGGGTTGTTTTTTAATACTGTCTGTTAAAGGGGCATACGGAGGTTGGGAAAGAATGTCAGCAAAAGGGGAGTCAGTTCCTTTATCAGTACAACTGCTGATTAAAATCATACCGCAAATGATGGAGATAAATATTTTTGCAATCCTTTTCATGTTTCAAAAATAATTGAATTTATATACGGAGACATGACAATCGCCTGACAAATTAAAGCTCTATCAAAAATATCTTTGCATTCCTGTCAACCCACAGGCATTGATTAAACGAAAAAAGATGAAAAAACTTGTTCTCATTTCAGGGATTATTGTTGCGGCTTTTTCGTCCTGCAATAACAGTTCTATAATAGCCGGCACTAATTCCCCAAAAGATACATTGAGATATACGGATGAAACGCATTTAAAAAATATTCAGCAATTAACTTTTGGGGGTGATAATGCAGAAGCCTACTGGAGTTATGACAGCAAGTATCTTGTTTTTCAGCGGACCAATCCCAAAGAGGGTATTCTCTGTGACCAGATATTTATGGGGAAAGCTCCACTAAAGCCAGGCGGGAAGTTTACTTACAAAATGATAAGCAGTGGCAAGGGCCGGACCACCTGTCCCTTTTTTACCAAAGACGGCAAGCATATTATCTATGCATCAACCCACCTCGGTGGCGACGCCTGTCCGCCGACCCCCGACAGAACGAAATATGGCAATAAATACATCTGGCCTCTGTATAACACGTACGACATCTTTATGGCCGACCTCGATGGAAAGATCGTAAAACAGTTGACCAATTCCACAAGTTATGATGCGGAAGCAACTTTATCACCCGACGGAAAGAAAATGGTTTATACCAGTACAAAAGATGGCGACATCGAATTGTACATTATGGATCTGGAAACGGGGAAAGAGCAACGCATCACTCACACAACCGGATATGACGGTGGTGCCTGGTTCAGTCCCGACGGAACCAAATTAATTTGGAGAGCCAGCCGGCCCGGAACAGAAACGGCAATAAAAGAATACAAAGACCTCTTGGCCGAGAACCTGGTGGCCCCAACTAATATGGAAGTGTTTGTAGCAAATGCTGACGGTAGCCAGGTAAAACAGGTCACTCATTTCGGGCAGGCCAACTGGGCTCCGGCTTTTTTCCCCGACAGCAAACGCATCATTTTTGCCAGTAACCAGGAATATAAACGGGGCTTCCCGTTCAATCTTTACTCGATCAATGAGGATGGCAGCGACCTGCAGAAAATAAGCCATGAAAAGATTTTCGATGCCTTCCCGATGTTTTCCCCCAACGGGAAGAAAATTGTTTTTTGCAGCAACCGAAATAACGGGGGCACCCGGGATACCAATGTTTTTATAGCTGATTGGGTGGAATAAGATTTCCAATTTCAGATTTAAGATTTTAGATTTGTCGAAACTCTGATTATGTACAAGGGCCTCCTCCACCTGCATAGTGTTCTTCGTTGGGTAATACTTATTTTATTGCTCGTTGCTGTTTACAAAAGTTTTGTGGATCGGAAAAAGGCCTTTACCTCCGGCCATAAAAAAACCGGTTTGTTCCTGATGATTTGTTGTGATGTGATGTTGCTGCTGGGTGTATACCAGTGGGTCACCGGGACCTGGGGTTTAAAAAGCATTCAGGTCAATGGCATGGGTGCCGTAATGAAAGACTCCGTCCTTCGTTTTTTTGCGGTGGAACATACTACGGCCATGTTGATATCCATCGTACTGGTGCATGTCGGTTATTCTTATTCAAAGAAAAATATCCCTGATTCCCTGAAACATAAAAGGAGCTTATTGTACTTCGGACTGGCCCTGCTTATTATTCTTATTTCTATTCCATGGCCATTCAGATTGGTTGGTAGCGGAAGGGTGTGGTTCCCGGGAATGTAGTTTTATCTTTTACCCAGCTCAATCACTTCACAGTCTTTGATCTCCTGGCCGTCTATTACAAAGCGGATCAGGGTCTTTACTTTATGCCAGCCCTGTTTGCCTGCTGCCCCGGGATTCATATAAAGGCATTGCAGTTTATCATCATACATCACTTTAAGGATATGGGAATGCCCACAGATAAATAAACGGGGTTGGTGAATTTGTAATTCTTTTCTTGTCTCCGGGTTGTATTTCGGGGGAGAGCCCCCGATGTGACGCATCATCACTTTTACCCCTTCACAAGAAAATACAAGCTGTTCAGGGTAACTATTCCGGATAGATGGGTCATCAATATTACCATAAACTCCTTTTAGTGGCCGGAACAAAGCAAGTTCCCGGGCTAATTCAACAGTACCAAAATCGCCGGCATGCCAGATTTCATCGCAGTTGGAAAAATGCGTAAAAACGGTCTCTTCCAGGAAGCCATGTGTGTCTGATAGTAGTCCGATCCGGGTCATTTGTCAGACTAAATTTAGTTGTAAATTTGAAAATGCCTTTTCACCGCAACTTCATCTATTATATTGATAAAAGAAAATGGAAATATTATTTCCTGATGGTATCTCTTCAATTAGACAAATGATTCGGGGTACTTTACGTGTTTCATTGTCAAATTGTATCATTTTCTTATACTCAAATTCTTAAGTATGCCTCACTACTTTCAACTCGGTACCATTCCGCATAAACGTCATACGCAGTTCCGCAAACCCGATGGTGGGTTATACAGCGAACAATTGTTCTCTACAGAAGGATTTAGTGATGATTATGCTCTGTTGTATCACTGTCATCCCCCGACCCAGATCATAAAAACAGAAACTCCTGTGGATGTGTCTCCGCATATCGCAGAGGAAAAAATGCTCAAGCACCGCAGCCTCGAAGGATTTAAAGTAAAACCTGTAAAGGATTATTTGCAAAGCCGGGTGCCGGTCCTGGTAAATAGTGATTGCCATATTGTACTCGCCGCACCGCAGGAAAGCATGAAAGATTACTATTACAAGAACGCCGATGCTGATGAAATGATCTTTGTGCATGAGGGGAGTGGAACGGTGCATACGCAGTATGGAGAATTGCCTTTCTCGTTTGGGGATTATATTATGTTGCCCCGGGGTACGATCTACCAGATCAGTTTTGCCACGGCTGAAAACAGGTTATTTATCGTTGAATCATTCGCTCCCCTCCGTTATCCCAAACGCTATATGAGTAAGTATGGACAGCTGATGGAACATTCGCCGTATTGTGAAAGAGATATCCGTCCGCCGCAGGACCTGAAAACCATTGATGAGAAAGGGGATTTTCTGATCAAGGCAAAAAAGAAAGGAATGTTGTATGGCTTGCATTATGGTACGCATCCTTTTGATGTGGTTGGCTGGGATGGATGTTGTTACCCGTATATTTTTTCCATTCATGATTTTGAACCGATAACCGGGCGGGTGCATATGCCGCCGCCGATTCACCAGACTTTTGAGACCAATACATTTGTAGTTTGCTCATTTGTACCAAGATTGTACGATTATCATCCCAATGCTATTCCAGCTCCGTATAATCACAGTAATATTGACAGTGATGAAGTGTTGTATTATGTGGAAGGTGAATTTATGAGCCGGAAAAATGTAACCCGGGGAATGATAACCCTGCATCCGGCGGGTATTCCGCATGGACCACATCCCGGAGCTGTGCAAAAAAGTATCGGGGCTAAGGAAACCAAAGAACTGGCAGTGATGGTGGATACTTTTCATCCGCTGATGCTGACCCGGGAAGCCCTGGAGATTGAAAACGGGGACTATGTGATGAGTTGGGCAGAATAATTTTGAATTCCGAAAATTAAAATGATGAAAGGTTCGCCACGGCGGACCTTTTACTTTTTTATAGAAATGACTCAACAGGCAAGACGTGCGGTACATCTTTTTTTTGGATGTAAGTAAAAGATCTTTATTTTTGTTAACCATTTGGTTAAACTATATGGTTAAAATTAAAAAAGATCACAACGCTGAAGAAAGGATCCTGGCCGCAGCCAAAAAAGTGTTTACCACCAAAGGCATGGCTGGTGCACGGATGCAGGATATTGCCGATGAAGCCGGGATCAATAAAGCCCTGGTGCATTATTATTTCAGGGATAAGGACAAGTTATTTGAAGTGGTTTTCCTGGCCGAAGCGCAAAAATTTTTTCCTAAAATAAACAGCATTTTTAATTCGGAAGTCCCCTTATTTGAAAAAATTGAAAATTTTGTAGCAGAATATATTGATGAAATGCAGGAGAATCCTTACCTGCCCTGGTTTGTGATGAATGAATTGCACCGCGATCCCGACCAGTTTATGTATAAGATCTGGGGTGAAAAAAATCTGCCAAAGCCCCAGAAATTACTGGAGCAAATTGAAAAAGAAGTGAAGAAAGGAACCATAAAAAGGATCAGCCCAATTCATTTACTGATGAATCTTTTGTCCATGACCATCTTTCCGTTTGTGGCCCGGCCCATGCTGACCCGTAATCTCCGTTTGAATGAGACTCAGTTTAAAGAGGTCATGGATCAGCGAAAAAAGAAATCCCAAAATTTATTTTTGATTCAATCCGGAAATAGTTTTTATGAAAAAAATACTGATCCTCTTTTTTTTAGCGCCTTTTCTTTCGATGGCGCAGACCGGGCAACCCCTGGGATTACAAAAAGCCTATGAACTGGCCCGGCAAAACTATCCCCTGATCAAACAAAGCGATTTGATCAAACAATCCAAAGACATTACGGTGGATAACCTCGATAAAGGTTTTTTGCCACAGTTTAGTATTATGGGACAGGCTACCTACCAGTCGGCAGTTTCGGGGGTTGAAATTCCCATTCCGGGTATATCCATTGCTACTGTGAACAAGGATCAATATAAATTCCTGGCAGATATCAATCAACTCATCTATGATGGCGGGGTAATAAAAGACCAGAAGCGGGTACAGGAATTAAATGCTGAGACGGAGCAGCAAAAATTAGAGGTGGAATTATATAAACTGAAAGAAAGAATTAATCAGCTCTTCCTCGGCGTTTTATTTTTAGATGAACAACGGAAACAGGTTGATTTGATCAGAACAGATTTAAATGCCGGTTTAAAAAAAGTGGAAGCACAGGTAAATAATGGTGTTGCCTTCAAATCAAATCTGAATGTCTTAAAAGCGGAAATTTTGAAAGCGGACCAGCGTTTGATCGAACTGAATGCCACCCGGAAAGGATTAATAGATGTGCTGGGTTTGTTTATCAATCAGTCCCTGCCCGAAAATATTCAACTGGAGAAACCCCTTGTTGAAACAGCTGTCATAAACAATGAAATACAACGACCCGAACTTAAACTCTTTTCAATACAGGAAAAACTGATCGGCGGGCAGATCAAACTAATCGATTCCAAAAACAAACCCCGGGCAGGTTTTTTTCTCCAGGGAGGCTACGGCAAGCCTGGATTGAATTTTCTGAAAAATGAGTTTGCTTTTTTTTATACAACCGGTCTGCGTCTTAATTGGAATTTCGGTGGTTTATATACAAAGCAAAATGAAAAAAATCTGGTTGCCCTAAATCAAAAGTCACTTACCGTGCAAAAAGAAGTTTTTCTACTGAACACCGGCACACAATTAAAACAACAGCAATCGGAAATTGATAAACTGCAGAAACTGATCGCTACCGACCAGGAGATCATTGATCTGCGGATAAAAGTAAAAGAGGCTGCCAAAGCACAACTGGAAAACGGGGTGATCACGGCTAACGATTACCTGCGGGAAGTAAATGCAGAAGACCAATCCAGGCAATCGTTAATTACCCACGAGATACAATTGTTGCAGGCACAGATTAATTATCAGACTATTTCAGGAAAACAATAAATCATACTTAATCATGAAGAAAATATTTTTAATAACAAGTTCCGTTGTCTTTTTAATCGGGGCAGGCTGCCAGGGGAACGGAAATAGTTCTGACGCATCCGGAACCTTTGAAGCCGATGAAACCATTGTATCCTCAGAGTTATCCGGGAAAATTCTTTCTTTTAATGTAGAAGAAGGAGCACTACTTACCAAAGACAGTGTTATCGGGACAATTGATGCCGTCCATGTTTCCCTGCAACAGGAGCAGGTGGAAGCCAGTATCCGGGCCTTGAATGAAAAGACGGCCGATGCAGGCCCCCAGGTACAATTGCTGCAAAACCAACTCGCTGTTCAGCAGTCACAGTTGAATAATTTATTGTATGAAAAATCAAGAGTGGAAAACCTGGTAAAAGCGGATGCCGCCACAGGAAAGCAACTCGATGATATTAATGCACAGATAGATGTGGCCCGGAAACAGATGAATGTAACCCAGCAACAGATCGCTGTACAGAAAAACGCCATAGCGACACAGAACCGCAGCATACTAAGCGAGGCCGATCCGCTTAAAAAAAGAGTGGCGCAATTAAAGGACCAGGCCGGTAAAGCCAAAATAATTAATCCGGTTACCGGAACCGTTATTACCAAGTACGCGGAAACAGGAGAAGTTACAACTGCCGGGAAAGCTTTGTATAAGATTGCAGACCTGTCCTCACTTAATCTCCGGGCATATATCACCGGTACACAATTGTCGCAGGTGAAACTAAATCAATCTGTAAAAGTGCTGATTGATGACGGGGCAAAAAAATATAAAGAATACCCCGGGACGATCATCTGGATCTCCGGTAAAGCAGAGTTTACACCCAAGACCATACAGACCAAGGAAGAAAGAGCCAACCTGGTGTATGCGATAAAAGTGAAAGTGACAAATGACGGCTATGTAAAAATCGGTATGTACGGAGAAGTGAAATGGTAATTACATGCATTCAGTTATTGTAGAAAATATTATTAAAACCTACGGGAAGAAAAAAGAAGTTGCTGCATTAAGTGCTATATCTTTTGAAATCCCGAAGGGAGAACTGTTTGGCCTGATTGGTCCTGATGGGGCGGGCAAGACAACCTTATTCAGGATCCTCACTACTTTATTGCTGGCTGACAGCGGCAACGCCCGGGTGGATGGTTTTGATGTGGTGAAGGAATATAAATCCATACGAAAGAGGGTGGGGTATATGCCGGGTAAATTTTCCTTATACCCGGATCTCACCGTTGAAGAAAACCTGAATTTTTTTGCTACCATTTTTAATACAAGCATTTCAGAAAATTATGACCTGATAAAAGATATCTATATACAGATTGAGCCTTTTAAAAAAAGAAGAGCCGGGAAATTGTCAGGAGGCATGAAACAAAAACTGGCATTGAGTTGTGCCTTGATTCACCGGCCTTCTGTTTTGTTCCTTGATGAACCCACAACTGGTGTGGATGCCGTTTCCCGAAAAGAATTCTGGGAAATGCTGAAAGGGCTGAAGCAGCAGGGAATTACCATTTTAGTTTCCACGCCTTATATGGATGAAGCGGGATTATGTGATAAAGTGGCCTTGCTGCAAAATGGAAAAATTCTTTCCATTCATACACCTCAGGGCATCGTGGATGATTTTTCAGATCCGTTATGGGCCGTTAAATCGACGGGTATGCTTCATTTGTTGAATGATTTGCTGGCACTGGAAGCGGTAAAAGATGCTTATCCCTTTGGTGAATTTCATCATGTGGTCTTAAAAAATGAATCCGGTAAAAAGGAATTAGAGCAGTTTGTACAAAGCCGGGCAAAAGACCATGCCGTTATGCAGGCAGTAAAACCGGATATTGAAGATTGTTTTATTTCATTAATGAAAAATTGATATGACAGGCGATAAAGTAATAACAGCTGATAAACTCACCAAACGGTATGGTGATTTTGTGGCGGTGGATCATATCAGCTTTGAGGTGCACAAGGGAGAAATTTTTGGTTTTCTCGGTGCCAATGGGGCTGGTAAGACAACGGCGATGCGGATGCTCTGCGGTCTTTCATTACCTACCTCCGGTAAAGCTACCGTCGCTGGTTTTGATGTGTACCGGGAAAATGAAAAGATAAAACAGAATATCGGGTACATGAGCCAGAAGTTTTCATTGTATGAAGACCTGACGGTAAAAGAGAATATGCGTTTTTACGGGGGGATTTATGGTATGAGTGATGCATTCATAAAAAACAAAACGGCTTCTATCCTGGATCAGCTTCATTTGCAAAAAGAAGGCAATAAGCTGGTAAAAGCACTTCCCCTGGGATGGAAACAAAAACTGGCTTTCTCTGTTGCCATCTTTCATGAACCCGGCATCGTTTTTTTGGATGAGCCCACCGGTGGTGTGGACCCGGTAACGAGAAGAGAATTCTGGAATATGATTTACCAGGCTTCCGAATCAGGCATTACCATTTTTGTTACCACCCATTATATGGATGAAGCGGAGTATTGTAACCGCGTCAGTATAATGGTAGATGGGAAAATTGAGGCATTGGATTCGCCGGCGCAGTTAAAGAAAATTTATGAAGCGGGATCTATGGAGGACGTGTTTTTACAATTGGCCCGGAAAGCTGTGCGGGCGGCAGATTAAAATTATTTATGAAGCAATTTTTATCTTTTGTAAAAAAAGAGTTTTATCATATCGGAAGGGATAAGCGTACGCTGTTTATTCTGTTGGGTATGCCTGTGGTACAGATTCTCATCTTTGGGTTTGCACTTACCAATGAGGTTAAAAATTCCAAAATTGCTGTACTGGATAATTCAAAAGATGAAGCCAGCAATGCGCTCATCAGCCAGCTGGATGCCAGCCGTTATTTTGACCTTGAAAAAAATCTTGTATCCTTTAACCAGGTAGAGGAAGAATTCAAAAGAGGAAAGATAAAACTGGCGGTTATTTTTCCGGAGCATTTCAGTGAGGACCTGCTGCATCTCAATAAAGCCCAGGTGCAGCTGATTGCAGATGCCTCGGATCCGAATGTGGCCAATACCCTGATCAATTATGCTTCGGCCATAATTATGGATTATCAAAGCCGGATTACCGGGAACCGGAAATTACCTTACACGATAAATACAGAAATGCGGATGCTCTACAATCCGCAATTAAAAGGCGCTTTCAATTTTGTACCCGGGGTCATGGCCATGGTGCTCCTGTTGGTTTGCACCATGATGACCGCCATCACTATTGTAAAAGAAAAAGAAATGGGTACGATGGAGATCATGCTTGTATCTCCTATGAGACCCCAGTTGGTTGTATTGGCCAAAGCGGTCCCGTATTTATTATTATCCATCGTTAATATCATTACGATCTTATTATTAAGTGTGTTTGTCCTGGAACTCCCCATTAATGGAAGCCTGACCTTACTGATGTCTGAAAGTATTTTGTTTACGGTGGTTTCTTTATCCCTGGGACTGCTTATTTCAACGGGGGCAGCCTCACAGCAAACAGCCATGTTCATTTCGCTGGTAGCCTTGTTTCTCCCCACGATCATGCTCAGTGGTTTTATGTTCCCGGTGGAGAACATGCCATTGCCGCTGCGCATCATTTCAAATATTGTTCCGGCAAAATGGTATTACAGTATTGTAAAATCGGTGATGATAAAAGGGTTGGGTCTACAGGCTATCTGGAAAGAAACACTCATTTTAGGTGGTATGATGGTATTTTTTTTAACGCTGGCCATTAAGAAATTTAAAATCCGCCTGGCATGAGAACTTTAAAATTTTTATTACAAAAAGAATTCCGCCAGATATTCAGAGACCCCTCTATTCTCCGGGTGATATTGATCATGCCCGTTATCCAGTTACTGATACTGCCCTGGGCCGCAGATTATGAGATGAAGAATATCAAACTGGCCGTGGTGGATCAGGATCATTCTGATTATTCCCGCCAGTTGATTAATAAGATCACTTCATCCGGTTATTTTATTTTAACGGATTATACCGATTCGTATAATGCCTCGCTGAAACAGATTGAAAGGGATAAAGCGGATCTGGTTTTACAGATTCCCGATAATTTTGAAAAGGAATTGGTTAAAGAGGACGAGGCAACACTTTTTATGGCCTTAAATGCGATAAATGGTGTGAAAGCAAACCTGGGGGGAGCCTATTTACGGACCATCATCCAGGACTTTAACCGGGAAGTACGAACAGAATGGATTCAGTTCCCCCGTTTCAGTCCCGAAACTCAAATTGAAGTGGTTTCTTCCAACTGGTTTAACCCGCTGATGAATTATAAATATTTTATGGTGCCGGGTATCCTGGTTATACTCTTAACGATGGTGGGACTTAACCTGGCCGCTATCAATATCGTAAAGGAAAAAGAGATTGGTACTATTGAACAGATAAATGTAACACCGATAAAAAAATATCATTTTATCCTGGGGAAACTGATCCCTTTCTGGATATTGGGACTGGTGGTCTTAACCATTGGGCTTACTATATCCCGGTTATTTTACGGAATTATTCCCGCGGGAAGTTTTGTTACCATTTATGTCTTTGCGGCCGTGTACCTGCTGGCAGTGCTTGGTTTGGGATTGTTATTATCAACTTTTTCCAGCAACCAGCAACAGTCCATGTTACTTTCTTTCTTCCTGATGATGATCTTCATCCTGTTGGGTGGATTATATACTTCCATCGACAGTATGCCGGAATGGGCTAAATGGATAACCCGTTTCAACCCGGTATCCTATTTCATTGAAGTCATGCGGATGGTCGTGTTAAAAGGAAGTAACCTTGCGGATATTAAATATCATTTATTTTCCATGCTTGGATTTGCGGCAGTATTTAATACCTGGGCCGTAATCAGTTACCGCAAAAGAAGTTAAGCAGATTATTACTGAATTTTATCCTCCGGGGAATAACTTATAACACTATAACCTGAAATTTATCTTCCTTCCGATGCATCTTCACATTTGTTGACCTCTTTTTCAACTTCTTTCATAAAAGCCTCGTCATTTTTGTATTTGGCTTCCATTTCATTTTCAAACTTATCTAACGCCGCTTTAGTGGCATCTTTTTCAGGGCCATCGGCAGCCCGGAAGGCTTTCCCGTTCAGATCGCACCATTTTTGGGCAATGGATGCAGCAGAATCTTTTTTACCGCCGCAGGATATTACGGCCAGACAAAGCAGGAATGCACCTGTAATGAATAATTTTTTTTTCATGTGTGGTTTGTTTACTGATTAAAGGATCATTAAAAATACGGTTTTCAATGAAAAAAAGGAGGGAGACAACTATTTTCCCGAAAAGTCATTTCGCAGTATTTATAATCTTTTTTATATTCGGTTATTAAAACGAGTTGCTATGCTAAAAATTGGAAGTTTAAAGTCCGGCGGTATTATTTCAGTAAATGATGAAGGGATTATGCGGGAAGGAACGGTTGTCAGTGTAAGCCATGAAGAAAACCAGGCATTGGTGGATAACGGCGTTCAGGAGTTCTGGTATAACCCGGAAGAGATGTTTGCCGTGCCTCTTGATGACAGCCAGTTGCTAAAACTGGGCTTTACCCGGGAGGAAACCGGTGGTGGCGTAAAGTATAAAAAAGACTCTTTCCGGTTAGTGACCCCCAAAAATGGGGATTTTTCAAATATCGAGATGTGGTGGCGGGAGGACAGGCGGAATTTCGATACCCCGCTGGGAGTTCATGAACTTCAGAACCTGTACCTGGACATGACTAAAGCCCACCTGGACAAGCTTTAACAACTCACCAGGCCCCCTTTTTGCCAGGGTAACCCCCTTTTCCACATAACCCCTAAAAATAATCGGGGTTATTTCTTTTTTAGACCTGATACTCCTACCTTTGCATTCCGAAAAAATTATGTCGAAACAACCCCTTATTAAACAAGATGGTACGATCATAGAGGCCTTATCCAACGCCATGTTCAGGGTTAAACTTGAAAACGGGCATGAAATACTGGCAACCATTTCGGGGAAAATGAGAATGCATTATATCCGCATTCTTCCGGGAGATAAAGTGGGCGTGGAGTTATCGCCATATGATTTAACAAGAGGAAGAATCAATTTTAGGTACAAATAATTTGATTGTTATGAAAGTAAGAGCATCTATTAAAAAACGCAGTGTCGATTGTAAAATAGTTCGTCGCAAAGGCGTACTGTTTGTTATTAACAAAAAAAATCCCCGCTTCAAGCAAAGACAAGGATAAGAAGTCTGGAGTCTGGAGTCTTGAGTCAATAGTAAAACCATGAACAACAGAAGCCAACAACAAACTATAAACAACAAACTATAAACAAATAATATGGCTCGTATTGCCGGTGTTGACTTACCAAAAAATAAAAGAGGCGAAATTGGACTTACCTATATCTATGGTATCGGCCCCTCTACTGCCAAGTACATTCTTGATAAGCATACTATTGACCGTAACAAGAAAGTACATGAGTGGAATGACGAAGAACTGACAGCAATACGTAATACGATTACGGAAGAGCTGAAAGTGGAAGGTCAGTTACGTTCTGAAGTACAGACAAGCATTAAGCGGTTGCTGGATATTGCCTGCTATCGCGGACTTCGTCATCGTAAAGGACTTCCTGTTCGTGGTCAGCGTACCAAAACAAACAGCCGTACCCGGAAAGGTAAGAGAAAGACTGTGGCGGGTAAGAAGAAGGCAGCGAAGAAATAGTCTTGAGTCTGGAGTTTAGAGTCCCGGATTCATAATTATAAGACTTGCATTTAACATGAATCAATTTCGGATCGCTTCGTAAGTCAGCAGGAGGATTGATTCAGTTCCGGGTTCTTTTAAGAAGCCGGGATAAATTTTGAAAATTAAAAGATTACCTCAGAACAAAAATTATGGCAAAAGCACAAGCACAACAGGCAGTCAGCGCAAAAGCAGCTGCTAAGAAAAGAGTGGTAAAAGTGGATTCTTATGGGGATGCACACATTTCCGCAACATTCAACAACATTATCATCAGCCTTACAAACAAAAACGGCCAGGTAGTTGCCTGGAGCAGTGCCGGTAAAATGGGTTTTAAGGGTTCTAAAAAGAATACCCCTTATGCTGCACAGATGGCTGCTGCCGATGCTGCCAAAACAGCATTTGATGCCGGTCTGAAAAGAGTGGATGTTTATGTAAAAGGTCCGGGTGCAGGACGGGAAAGTTCCATCCGTTCTTTATCACAGTCCGGGATTGAAATTGTGATGATAAAAGACGTGACGCCGATGCCACACAACGGCTGCCGTCCGCCCAAGAAGAGAAGAGTTTAAGGCCCATATCTCCGCCAACTGGCGGAGCGTAAGGGATTTTATATAGTTATAATTGCGCTGAAAGGATCAGCGTAGTTCATTTAAAAAAAGGGTGCCCGATTAATTTTTTACGATTTTTTACCGATCGTAGCACCGTTACAAAAAAAATCGAAATGAATAAAAACTATGGCACGTTACACAGGTCCAAAGACCAAGATTTCACGTCGTTTTGGCGAACCTATATTAGGTAATGGGAAGTGGCTGGATAAAAACAGCAACCCGCCGGGTCAGCATGGCCCCTCCAAGAAACGTAAGACATTAGGCGAATACGCCTTGCAGCTCCGCGAAAAGCAAAAAGCAAAATACTCGTATGGAGTATTGGAGAAACAATTCCGTAAAACATTTGAGGAAGCATCCCGCCGCAAAGGTGTAACAGGTGAGAACCTGATTAAACTGCTGGAAGCACGCCTGGATAATACCGTATTCCGTATGGGTATTGCCCCGAGCCGTCCTGCTGCCCGCCAGTTGGTTAGCCATAAGCATATCGAAGTAAATGGGGATGTATTAAACGTTCCTTCCTACCAGATGAAACCAGGTGATGTGATCACGATCAAGGAAGGAAGCAAAGGAAGAACTTCCATTACCAGCGTTGTTCGCGGTAAAAATCCAAAATTCAGCTGGCTGGACTGGAGTGAGACCGAACTGAAAGGTACGTTCATCACCTATCCTGAAAGGGAAAGTGTTCCGGAGAATATCAAGGAGCAGCTGATCGTGGAATTGTATAGTAAGTAAAGTTGAATGGTGAATAGTGAATGGAGTTCACAGCTTGCAGGAATCTAAAATCATCAATCTAAAATCTAAAATAATAATATGGCCATTTTAAATTTCCAGAAGCCTGATAAGATCATTCTGCAGAAAGCAAGTGATTTCGAAGCTCAATTTGAATTTCGTCCTTTGGAACCCGGATACGGCGTAACTATTGGTAATGCACTGCGCCGCGTATTACTGAATTCGCTGGAAGGTTATGCGATCATAGGTGTGAAAATTGAAGGGGTTGAACATGAGTTTGCAACTATGAAAGGCATCAGCGAAGATGTTGTAGAAATTTTTCTGAACCTGAAGCAGGTCCGTTTTAAGAAAGCGGTGGATCATGAGGTTTCCAACGAAAAGATCATGTTGTCCATAAAAAACAAAACCGAATTTACGGCCGGTATGATAAGCGAAGGCACGCATACGTTCCAGATAATGAACCCGGATCTATTGATTTGTACACTGGATTCATCTGCCCGTATGGATGTGGAACTGACCATTGGTAAAGGCCGTGGATATGTACCTGCAGAAGATAACAAACCAAAAGATGCCCCGCTGGGTTATATTCCTATTGATTCGATCTTTACGCCGATCAAGAATGTGAAATACACGATTGAGAATACACGTGTGGAGCAAAGGACCGACTTTGAAAAGCTCATCATGGAAGTTTCAACAGATGGTACAATTCATCCGGAAGAAGCGGTGAAGCAGGCCTCCAGGATCCTGATCCAGCACCTGATGATCATTACAGACGAGAATATCACTTTTGATAATAAGGAAGAAAAGAAAGAGGATATGGTGGATGAGCAGACTTTACAACTACGTAAAGTTCTGAAGACTCCATTGGAAGACCTGGATCTTTCTGTAAGGGCCTTCAACTGTCTGAAAGCAGCGAAAATCAATTCACTGAGTGAGCTGGTACAGTATGAGCAGGAAGACCTGATGAAATTCCGGAATTTCGGTCAGAAATCACTGGCAGAAATTGAACAGGTGCTTACCGAAAGAGGTCTGCATTTTGGAATGGATCTAATTAAGTTGGGTATTGATCCAAGCGAATTTTAAAATGAGTCAGGAGTTCAGAGTCGAGAGTCAGGAGTCCTGACCAATGACTAAAGACTCCCGACTATTCAATAACAGTAGGTTGTAATTCCTGACACGGTACAACCGAATCTTTTTTTAACTATAATTTGGAGTGTTGCTCATTAGCAAATCAGCACATTATCAAATTAGCAAATTAAAACGTCATGCGTCACGGAGACAAAATAAAAAATTTAGGCAGAAAGAAAGCACACAGAGATGCTTTGCTGAGTAACCTGGCCTGTCAGCTGATCCAGTACAAAAGAATCGTAACCACTACCGCAAAAGCAAAAGCTTTACGGGTTTATGTGGAGCCACTGATCACCAAAGGGAAGGAAAATACTACACATCAGCGCCGGGTGGTATTCAGTTACCTGCAGGATAAAGAAGCGATCAAAGAATTATTCGGTGCAGTAGCCGAGAAAGTTGCTGGCCGCCCGGGTGGTTATACACGTATCATCAAGTTAGGAGCACGGGTTGGTGATAATGCTGAAACTGCCATGATTGAACTGGTTGATTTCAACGACATTTATGGTAAGGGTAAAGGTGAAGCGAAAGCAGTAGCCAAGAAAACCCGTCGTGCCGGTAGTACCAAAAAGAAAACCGATGCTGCCCCCGAAAAAACAGAAGAGGCGACTGCAACAGAAACAAAGAAAAAGGCAGAATAATATCATTTACATTTCTCTCATACGGGCCCTGGTTTTTCCAGGGCCTTTTTTATTGCCTGTGAAAAAGTATTTGTTCATAATCTATCCTGAATCATTTTCTTTGCAGAACCTTTTTAATTATGCAAGACAAACCTATTCCCGCTGTTTTATTATTAGCCGATGGAACCTTTGCACACGGGCAGGCATTTGGAGCTATTGGCACCACAACCGGTGAAATATGTTTCAACACCGGGATGACCGGCTACCAGGAAGTATTTACCGACCCTGAGTTATTTTGGCCAGATACTGATCATGAACAGTGCCCATATCGGTAACTATGGAGTAAAGGACCAGGATGTAGAATCAAACAGCGTTAAGATCAATGGTTTGATCGGGAAAAACCTGGAAGACCAGTATTCAAGAAAAATGGCGAATGGTTCTTTAAATGAATACCTGAAAGTTAATAAAATTGTTTCCATAGAAGGTGTAGACACAAGAGCCTTGGTGGCACATGTAAGAACCAAAGGTGCGATGAACTGCATCATTTCTTCTGAAACAACAGATATTGAACTATTAAAAAATAAACTGGCTGAAGTGCCGGATATGGACGGACTGGAACTGGCTTCTAAGGTCAGTACGAAACAATCCTATGAAATGGGAGAACCAAAATCGGCGATCCGGATCGCTGTGATGGATTACGGAGTGAAAAGAAATATTTTAAACTGCCTGGTGGAAAGAGGCGCTTATGTAAAAGTATTTCCTGCAAAGACACCTCTGGCAGAAGTAAAACAATTTAAGCCTGATGGTTATTTTATTTCCAATGGTCCCGGTGACCCGGCGCCCATGGATTATGCAGTTATCACCTTAAAACAAATACTACAAGAAGAGAAACCTGTGTTTGGAATTTGTCTCGGGCATCAGTTGCTCGCTTTGGCAAATGATATTCCCACTTTTAAAATGCACCACGGGCATCGGGGATTAAATCACCCGGTGAAGAATATCATTTCCGGCCGGTCAGAAATTACTACTCAAAATCATGGTTTTGGGGTGGATCCGGAAGCGGTGAAAAAAGCCGGTCATATCGAAATAACCCATGTAAACCTGAATGATCAGTCCATCGAAGGAATCCGGGTAAAAGGAAAGCCGGCTTTCTCTGTGCAATATCACCCGGAAGCTACGCCGGGGCCGCACGACTCAAGATATTTGTTTGATGAATTTATTGAACTGATAAAGGCACAGAAGAACTAATTTTTGAACCACGGAGGCACAAAGGCACAAAGCAGTATGGTGGTTTTCTCTGTGTTTCTCTGTGTGCTGGGTGTCTCTGTGGTTTTCCTTCCAGCCGTACAACCCATATTTTGTTTAAATTCGGAAAATGAAAATTGCAATCATCAACGGCCCCAACCTGAACCTGCTCGGTAAACGGGAAACAGATATTTACGGCAATATATCCTTTGAGGAATTTCTTGAAACGCTCCGGAAAAAATATGCCCCCATTGAAATCCACTATTTTCAAAGTAATGTGGAAGGGGAGTTGATCAATGAATTGCAAAGGGCAGGGTTTGAGTACAACGGTATTGTGTTGAATCCCGGCGGTTACACCCATACCTCAGTAGCCATTGGCGATGCCGTTGCTGCTATTACAGCATAGTATTATTAGCTATAATTTTGCGACATGAAATTGCCTGTTATTTATAAGACTGCAGAGGAAGCTTTATCGGTTATCAAGTCCGGCGATCGTGTATTTGTCCACGGCAGCGCACAAACGCCCCATTATTTGTTACGGGAATTGGCGAAAATGGCTCCCGGTTTACGCAATGTTGAACTAACTTTTATTACCGTCCAGGGAGAAATTGAAGTGGAGAAGCCACAATATGTTGATTCGTTTCATATCAACTGCATGTTTGTATCGGAGTCAATTCGTAAGGCGGTAAATGAGGGCAGGGCTGATTTTATTCCCGTTTTTTTAAGTGATATTCCTGATCTGTTTCGCAAACAAATGAAGCTGGATGTTGCGCTGGTACAGGTTTCACCACCTGATCAACATGGGTATTGTTCTTTAGGCGTTTCGGTAGATATTGCCCGTAGCGCTGTTAACACGGCAAAACATATTATTGCCCAGGTTAACCCGAGGGTGCCCCGAACACACGGCGACAGCCTGGTACATACCAAGCGTTTTACTTCTATGGTTTACTACTCGGAGGAGTTACCGGAAGTTGATTATAGTGCAAAAATCGGTGAAGATGAAATGAAGATCGGAAAATTGATAGCCGGAATTATTGAAGATGGCAGCACCCTGCAAATGGGTATTGGCTCTATTCCGGATGCGGTTTTGAAATCTTTATATCATCATAAAAATCTGGGTGTACATACTGAGATGTGCAGCGATGGTATCATTGACTTATTTGATAAGGATGTCATTAATAATTCGCAGAAAAATATTCATCCCAATAAAACTGTAACGGGTTTTGCCGTAGGTACCCGTCGTTTGTATGATTATGTGGATGATAACCCGGCATTTGTTTTCCTGGATATCGATTATGTAAATGATCCGCATGTTATCCGCCGGAACCCCAAAGTAGTAGCGATCAACAGTGCCATTGAAGTGGATATTACGGGTCAGGTTTGTGCGGACTCCATCGGTACCATGCAATACAGCGGCATTGGCGGGCAGATGGATTTTATTAGGGGGGCTGCATTGAGCGAAGGCGGTAAGCCGATCATTGCATTAACCAGCCGCACCAACAAAGGGATCAACCGAATTGTACCCTTTCTGCGACCAGGAGCTGGTGTGGTAACTACCCGGGGCCATATTCATTATGTGGTTACAGAATACGGGATCGCCTATTTATTTGGAAAAAATCTCCGGCAAAGAGCCAAAGCTTTAGTGGAGATTGCCCATCCCGATGACCGGGAGATGCTGGAAAAAGCCTGTATAGAAAGATTTCATTCCTTTTAATTATCCGTGTTTCCCGGTACGGACATTTTTATTCAACAGAAAGGCTAATTAATGTTTTGAGTTGCTGGTGTATATTTGAAATCTCGCCTGACCTGTCTCGGCTCAGACAAGAGGCAAGATCACTTCTTATACCCTATCAAGTAGATGTCTTCAAAAATTTTTGCCACAAAGACGCAAAACCACGAAGATGCACAAAGAAGATTTTAAACCACTAACTGCCGCGGAAGAAAAGACTGGCAAACTCATTGTCAATGCTGCTTATGTAGTTCATAAAGCACTTGGACCCGGCCTGTTGGAAAAAGTCTATGAGGTTTGTTTCTGCCATGTTTTGGCTAAAGATGGCTGTGACATAAAACGACAATTGGATATACCCATCGTGTTTGATGAAATAGTATTCAGTGAAGGTTTGCGATTAGATGTTTTGGTAAATGATTTAGTGATTTGCGAACTTAAAGCATTGGAAACGGTCAATCCTGTTTGGCAAGCACAAATACTGAGTCATCTGAAATTAACGGGCAAGCGACTTGGTTATCTGATTAACTTTAATGTGCCATTAATAAAAGATGGTATAAAACGATTCATTATATGATTGTGAACTACTTAGTGAAACTTTGTGTATTTGTGCCTTTGTGGCAGTATTAATACTTTGAATAGTAACAATTTTTTATGTACAGCATAGCTCGGTAATATACGTAGCAACTCAAAAAATTAATTAGCCAACAGAAATTAATTTGAGACGGGTAAACTACCTTTATTGTAACTCTGCCTGCCGGCTGGCAGGTATAAACCAACTTTTATGAAGAAAATATTTTTCATTACTGCGCTTCTTTATTCGCTCGTTTCTTTTTCCCAGCAAACCGGGATGACGCCGGTACAGATTGCTGAAAGGAATAAACCGGGAACTGTAATGATCACGGCCACGTATAAAGGGACCGTGAGTGCTGTACAGCCTGAGTTTGATGAGCCCGCGCTTGAAAACCTTGCCCGGGAAGTAAAACTGCAATTGGAAAGCGAGGGAAAGTTTACCACGGATGTATTCTGGAATACGTATATAAAAGCCTTTTGTGCAGACGTAAGTAAATATATGATGCGTGGAACCGAGACCGTGAGCAAGGAACTTAATACCACGATGATGGGATCGGGTTTTATTATCACCCCGGATGGTTATGGTTATTACCAACGCACATGTTGTTGATGAAAATGATGATGAGACCCGGAAGAATTTTGTCAAGCAGGCTTTCCAGGAAATACTGGACGATGATGCCAAAACGCTGGAAGAAACCATGGGTCGTAAGCTCACGGAAGATGAGGACAAGGCACTGACAGAAGCCAACAGCTGGTATTTTTCCCAGGCGATGGAAGTGGGAAACATCAAAAAAGAATTTAATGTGGTGTTGGGCATTTCCGGGGATAAGGGCAAAATTGTTCCCCTGACTATCCGGGCAAACATTGTTACACAGGGCAAACCTATTCCGGGCAAAGATGTCGCTATTCTGAAACTCACCGAGAAACATACATATCCCACCATCCGTATTGGTGATGATAAAGCGATGCGGGTAGGAGACCCGGTATATGTATTGGGTTATCCCGCAGTTGCCACTTTTAATCCCTTGCTTTCTGAAGAGACTATATCCGAAGCAACCTTAACCAAGGGGCTTGTGAGTGCTAAAAAAAATATGAAAGATGGCTGGGAAGTATTGCAGATAGATGCGGCTATTACACATGGCAACAGCGGTGGACCGGTAATGAATGAACAGGGTGAAGTAATTGGCCTGGCCACATTTGTTAGCGTGGATGAGCAACGCAAGCAGGAAGTGCAGGGTATGAACTTTATTGTACCTACCACTATTGTGAATGAGTTTGTTGATAAAGCAAAGATCAAACCGGGGATGAGTGATATTTCGCTGGCTTACGAAGAGGCCATGAATTTATTTGACAAAGCCCGGTATAAAAAAGCCTTACTGAAGTTTAAGGAGGTGAAAGATATGAACCCTTCCTTTCCTTTTATAGACAGCTATGTCAGCCAGACCCAAAAAAATATTGATAAGGGGCTGGATAAGGAACCAAAGGATATGATGCTGTATTATTATATCGGGGGCGGGGTGTTGGTGTTTGTATTAATCTTGTTTTTTGTATTGAGGAGGAAGAAAAAGGCCTGATGCTAACAATTAAAAGAGCGAAACATTATGCTTCGCTCTTTTAATAAATTTTATTTCAATCCTTGTTAATCTTCTTCTTCATTTTTTTTCTCAGTCTTCTTTGGCTTTTCTTTCTTCTTCATCCACTCCGCATCTTTTTTCAATCCTTGCACATAATCCAGTTTACTCACATACAAACTGCGGCCATGCGTGCCCAGGATAATCTCATTTTCTCTTACCTGTATGGCAATATCATGCACAGGAACAGATTTTGGCAAGCCCCCATTCCAGGTCATAAAATTATTCCCCTGGTCGAAACTTACATATAAACCACCATCGCTGCCCACATAAAGTATGCTGTCGTTTTTTGGATCTTCACGAATCACATTTAACGGTTCAAAGGGAAGGTCTTTGCCTAATTGCTTCCAACTCATTCCATAATCATCACTCATATATAAATAAGGAGCAAAATTATCACCACGGTAACCATTGAGACAGACATAGACTCTTCCTTCTTTATGCTGAGAAGCAATTACTCTGCTTACCCACAATCCTTGAGTCATGAGTCGGGAGTCGGGAGTTACAGATTTCCCTTTTTTAGGACTTGTCTCTTTTTCTGCAACCTGACTGATGAGTTGCCATGAATACCCGCCGTCTTTTGAAAGATGGATATTGCCATCATCGGTTCCGGCATATAACATACCAAAACGAAGTGATGATTCACTTAAGGTTGTAATAGTTCCGTAGGGCACATTACCGGCAACTTTTCCATTGCTCAGATCTTTACTCATGCCTACCAGGGTGTCGCCCCTGTTGAGAGAACGGTATAAACGATTCGAAGCGATATAAAAAATATCCTGGTTGTGTTTGCTTAATAAAATAGGGGTCTGCCAGTTGAAACGCAATGGTGTTTCACCCAATTCATGCTGCGGACGAACTGATTTTCTATCGCCCCTTGTTTTTCTGTTTAACCTTGAATAAACGCCAAATTGTGATCTTGCACAGGTGGTGGTATTATCCCTTGTGTCCACCTGAACCTGCATGCCATCGCCACCAACTAACGATTTATAAGGATAATCGCCTGAGCTCTGCCAACCGATATTGGCACGGTAAGAAGAAGGTCCGTACCAGACATTATTATCCTGGAGGCCACCATAAACATTATAAGGCTTATCATCATCCGTAACAACAGAATAAAACTGCCCGACAGGTGGTGTATTGGCAAAAAACCAATGTTCACCGTTATCATAAGTAATATTACAGCCCCCATCGTTTCCATTGATCATATGATCATCTCTTTTAGGATCGATCCAGATGGCATGATGATCGCTATGCACATTGCGCTGGTCCATACTTTTGAATGTCTTGCCACCATCTGTTGATAGCTGAATCGATATACCGAAGATGACCACTTTGTTTTCATTCATTGGCGAAACATATATTTTTCCAAAGTAATAACCATAGGTACTGTAGATATTGATTGCTTTGGTATTTGTTTTTTTCCAGGTCATACCGGCGTCATCGCTGCGATACACTTCACATCCACTGATACCTGTATTCTGAAAACCATCATCACTGTCGAGGTAATCCCATACGGCTGTAGGTTTTACTTTTTCCGCAGCCACCATTTCTTTTACGGATTTTGCCGTGTATTTGCGGGGGAAGAAACTTTTTCTTAAAAAAGTATCCAGTTTTTTACTGTCAAGTGCTGCAAATTGTTCTTTGGTTAAAGATTTGAAATCATCTTTTTTGTACAAGGAGTCATTTTTCTTTGTGGTATCGGGTTTTGGTGTGTTGTTATCAACGATCGCATAAACGATATTGGGGTTTTTCGGGTAGACCGCCAAACCAATTCTTCCGATCTTATCACCGGTCATAAAACCTGAACCGGGACCGGAAATCAATTTCCAGGTTTCACCACCATCACTGCTTTTATAAATACCACTTGTTTTCCCGCTTTCCTCAAACTTCCAGGCACGGCGGACCCGGTACCACATGGCTGCATACACTTCATTGGGATTGGCAGGATTAATATCCATTTCAATCCCACCGGTGTTATCATCCACATACAAGGTTTGTTTCCACGTTTTGCCACCATCAGTTGTTTTGTAAATACCTCTTTCTTTATTGGCCGAATAGAGATGACCCAGTACGGCTACCCAGGCAATATTTGCATTGGTTGGATGCAACAGTACTTTCCCGATATGATGTGATTCGGGCAGACCAAGATATTCCCATGTTTTGCCATTATTATTTGTTTTAAAAACACCGGTTCCGGAATAGGAGGAACGGCTGCTGTTCACTTCACCGGTGCCTACCCAGATCAATCGGGGAGTTGCCGTCCAGTTAACGGCTATATCACCAATAATCAATACATCAAGACTGTCCATAATGGGTGTGAAGCTCTGACCATTATTTGTTGTGTGCCATAATCCGCCGGAGGCATAAGCCACATAAAATTCAGTCGGATCTTCCGGGTTGGCATCTATATCCACCACCCGGCCGCTCATGATGGAAGGTCCTATATTCCGGAATGCTATTTCATTAAGCAACGAACGGGACTCCAGTTTGCGTCTTTGATCAAGTCCCTGCATTCTTTCGGCGGCGGGAGTGGGGTTTACCTGGGAGAAGGCAAATGTGATAATGTGCAAATATGAAAATGTGCAAATGGCTGACAGCAAAAGTCTTCTCTGGCCGGCAAGATTTTTTAACAATTGGAACATAAAAGCAGTTAATTTTCGTTAGTAAATTGCAGTAGCGTGAAGCGAACAGCATGTAGCCTGCCGCTTCTCTTTCAAACTTACTAAACTATGCGATTGATTGTTGCCCTCTTTTTATTTATTTCTATCAGTGGTTCCGGCCAGTGGAAAAGCTTTACACTCAACGTAAAAGGGGATACGCTCAACCGGGTGGATATGAATGGCAAAAAGCAGGGACCCTGGTCGGTACATGTGGATGACCTTAGAGGAGAAAGGGGCTATGAAGAAGAGGGTTATTATGAAAATGACCAGAGGACGGGTACCTGGAAAAAATTTTCATTGGAAGGTGTGAAAATTGCTGAAGAAAATTATGCCTGGGGAAAACTGCATGGTAAAGCCCAATATTATACATATAACGGTGGATTGTTACGGGAAGAAAGCTGGCGTGCCATGGACCCAAAAGTTGCTTATGATACCGTTGCCGTGTATGACCTGAAAGATGCTTCCAAAGTAATGAATTGGGTGGTGGTAAAAAATGAAGGGGTATCATTAAAGCATGGCAAATGGACCTATTACGAACCCCGGGAAGGAACGATTGAAGCCACCGAGTTTTATGTTATGAACAAATTGCGGACAGAAAACGATGAATTCATCGGTGATGATGATATCCGGCCGATCGATGTCAGTAAATCAAAAATAGATACTTCCGGTAAAAAAGCATTGGCCAAACCACAGGCCATCCTGGACTATGAAAAGAAAAACTCCGGGAAAAAGAAAATAAAATCAAGAGATGGGCAGACGGGCTATTTGCCGGTGCCGTAAAACAGGATTTTATTTAGCACTCCTTTTAAAAAAGTTGCTGAAAAATAATAACTGGTAGGGTACCGCATTTCTCCAGTAGGCCCAGTCATGTTTCCCCGGCCTCACGATATAGTCATGTGCAAGTTTCAGCTGCAAAAGTTTTTCATGAAATAATTTATTGGCTTCGAAATAAAAATCGTCCACCCCGCAATCAAAGATCATTGTCAGCGTATCTGCAAGGCTGGTCTGCAACCGTTTTTTATATTCATCCACCACATGGATTACCACATTTTTTTGCCAGTTTTCAGCATGCGTGAGGGTATCGCCCAGCCTTTTCATTATATCAAATTTGTTGCGGCTGTAATTCAGATCCATGCCACCACTCATCGAGCCGCAGGCACCAAAAAAATCCGGGTGACGGAGTGCCAGAAGAAAAGCGCCATGCCCACCCATACTTAAACCAGTAATGACTCTGCCAGCCCGGTTTTTGATAGTAGGGTAATGCGCATCAATATACGCAGGGACTTCGTTGCTTATATACGTTTCATACTTCATGGTGGAATCCACCGGGCTGTCGAAGTACCAGCTACTCTTTCCTCCATCGGGGCAAACGATCATCAGCTTGTATTGGTCCGCATATTCTTTTAATTGCGGCACCCGGATAATCCAGTTGCTGTACCAGCCATCATAACCATGCAACAGGTACACAACCGGAAACTCCATATTTTTTCCGCCACGGCCGGCATGCTTTTTATTTAGTTCAGGTTTTATTACCACACATTTAAATTCTTTGTGCATGGCATTGCTGTAAATGCTGATGGTGTCAACCGTGGCTGCGTGAGATGCGGTTACCAGGGAAAAAATAATTACCGGTAAGAATGCTTTCCTGATCATATCTAAAAATAAGAATTATCATAAACCCACCCCATTTATATGGGCATTTAATATTAGAAACTAATGCTGCTCCGCCAACCGGCGGAAGGGGATGGAAACTCTGTTATATCACGATGAATAGAAAAAGCCATTTGCTTTAAAACAAATAGCTTGTGATAAAGTGGGTTACACTTTTTGGATCTGTGCGGCAGCAAGTCTCCCCAGCGGGGAGATTTAGAGGGGCTTTACTCCCTAAAACCCTTTTTTCTCCTGTGCTTTTTGCATAGGGTTTCCGCTTTGTCCACCGCCGGCGCTTCTTCCGCCCTGTGTTTGTTTAAAGATGGTGAATTTAGAAGGTTCCGCAATCGTATTCCAGCTATTATTGCTTTCGTTGATGTCTGCAGTCTCCCGGAAGGGATCCAGTTTCACCGAGGCAACTTCTTTGTCCTTGATAAAAGTTTTAATTACTTTATTTTCATTTGCCCGCCATACCTGTGCCGGAATACGGTCTACTTCTTTAGTGCCATCTTTATAGGTCCATTCTACGATGATGGGCATTACCAATCCGCCTTTATTGCTGAAGGTAAGTTCATACATATTTTTGCCGGCATACTTTTCTTTTTCTGCATCGGACAGGCCCTCCCGTTTATTTGCGGGTAAGGTCACGGCATATTTTGCAGTATCGTATTTCTCTATCCCCCGGGCATATCTCCAGTAGAAATCACGGGTTGATGTGTCAGCATCGGTTTGAAAAACAATATTCTTGTCTTCCCTGTTACGGATCTTTGATATATCATCAAAAGTCGGAACCTGGGGTTTCTCGACAGGACGTTTTATTACTGTTTCTTTTGATTCCGGTTGTTCGGCAGTCAGATCCGGTTTAGCATATTTCAAAGTGTCAAGTGAAATATCACAGACTTCTGTGCTGTAAAACCAACCTCTCCAGAACCAATCGAGGTCTTCACCACTGGCATCTTCCAGGGTGCGGAAAAAATCAGCAGGCTCGGGATGCTTGAATGCCCACCTTCTGGCATATTCTTTAAATGCATAGTCAAATAACTTACGGCCCATAATAGTTTCCCGGAGAATATTTAAACCTGTAGCTGGTTTTGAATAGGCGTTTGCTCCAAAATTGCTGATGTTTTCGCTATTGGTCATAATAGGTTCCAGCTGGTCTTTAGGCAGCTTCATATAATCTGTGATCGTATTGGCGGGGCCTCGGCGGCTGGGGAATTTATTATCCCAGAGTTCTTCTGTAAGATATTCCACAAATGTATTCAGCCCTTCATCCATCCAGCTCCATTGACGTTCATCACTATTGATGATCATCGGAAAAAAATTATGGCCTACTTCATGTATCACCACACCCAGCATGCCATTCTTCATGCCTTCGCTGTAGGTGCCGTCTTTTTCAGTTCTTCCAAAGTTGAAACAGATCATCGGGTATTCCATACCACTGGAGGCTTCCATACTTTGCGCAACAGGATAAGGGTATGGGATCGTGAATTTGGAATAAGTTTGAATAGTATGCTCTACGGCTTTACTCGAAAATTTACGGTATAACCCATATGCTTCTTTGGCATAACCACTCATACACATTATTTTTTTTCCTTCTATTTTTGTAGCTAATGCATCCCAGATAAATTTACGGGAGGAGCCCCAGGCAAAGTCCCGGACATTATCGGCTTTAAAAATCCATGTTTTCTTACGAGGCGAAGCCGAAGCAATCATTTCCCTGCCATTTTTCTCTGCAGCTTTGGCTTCAGCGAGTGTAACTATTTCTACCGGTTCAGCTGATTGTTGTGCTTTATTCCAACGGGCTAATTGTGCAGGAGAAAGAACGGAAGAATAGTTCTGGCATTCACCGGTTGCGAGAATTACATGATCCGCAGGAACCGTCATCTGCACTTTAAAATTGCCAAAGGTTAACGCAAATTCTCCCCGGCCGGTGAATTGATGATTCTGCCAGCCCTGAAAATCACTGTACACACAAAGACGGGGGTACCACTGTGTCATGGTAAATTCATGATTACCATCTTCGGGGAAATATTCATAACCACCCCGGCCGCCTCTGCCCATGCGATCTATAATTTTATAATTCCAGTTCAATTTAAAAACAAAACGCTGACCAGCTTTCAAGGGCACCGGAAGTTCAATCCGCATCATCGTTTTATTAATGGTATAGTTCAGGGTCTTGCCGGAAGCATCGGTTAATTTCAAAATATTAAATCCGAATCCGTTATCCGTTTTTTCTTCAGCAGCCCTGTCTAATTGTTGTGGGCTGCTTTGTTTGGACATGACATTACTGCCCTGGTAGTTGGCATTATTTACACTACTGTGCTGGTTTTCGTCCAGCTGCAGCCACAGGTAGGTGAGGAGATTGGGTGAGTTATTAAAATAGGTCACTGTTTCACTACCATTCAGTTTCAGATTTTTTTCATCCAGTTCACATGTAATATCATAGTCGCAACGCTGTTGCCAGTACTTAGGACCGGGGGCGCCGCTGGCAGTACGGTATTCATTGGGCGTAGGGAAACTTCCCCCCATTTGCTCAAACTTATTGCCATGGTTGCTGTTGGGGTTGTTTTGAATGTTCTGGGCAGAACTTGTTTTACTAAAACCAATAAATACCAACAGGCCAAAAAGGAAATTTTTCATTTGATGATTTTTAAAATTTAACTATCTAAGGTATGACAACAAATGGTTAACAGATAAGACCGCCTTGTTTTGTTTTAAAGCAGTCATATTAGTTGACACAGAACAATTAATTATTATTAAAACCCTTTTTTCTCCTGTGCTTTCTGCATCGGGTTTATTCCCTGTGCAGGAGTCAGATTTTGCTTTTGTTTGAATACTTTGAATTTGCTGGGTGACTTAATATCCCCGTAGTTATTATTGCTTTCATCTACATCGGCCGTTTCTTTATAGGGATCCAGTTTTATAGAAGCCACCTCTTTGTCCTTCAAAAAAGTTTTACTCAATTTTTTTTCATTTCTTCTCCACACCTGTGCCGGAATCCTTTCTATTTCACGCGAACCATCTTTGTACAGCCATTCAAGAATGATCGGCATCGTCAATCCGCCTTTATTGCTGAAAGTGATCTCATACATATGCTTACTGCCATATTTTTCTCTTCCTTCCGCATCTAAAGCCTCGGTTTGAGGTTTTACCACAACCGGGTATTTGGTGGTATCGTATTTTTCCAATTCCCGGTCATATTTCCAGTAAAAGTCACGCAGGGAGGTATCTTTATCCGTTTCGAAAACGATGTTCTTATCTGTTTTGTTCCTGATTTTTGACAGGTCCTCAAATTTATTCACATTGGGTTTGGCTAAGGGTACGTAATTCGTGGTTTCAGCAGTCTGCAATGGAACAGCGGTTACGTCCGGTACCGCATATTTCACGGTATCTATGGATATATCACAGGCATCGGTACCATAGAACCAGCCTCTCCAGAACCAATCAAGATCTTCACCGGTGGCATCTTCCAATGTGCGGAAAAAATCAGCCGGGGTCGGGGATTTAAAGGCCCAGCGTTTTGAATATTCACGGAATGCATCATCAAATGCTTCGCGCCCAACAATGGTTTCTCTTAAAATATTTAATCCGGTTGCAACTTTATCATAGGCATTTGCTCCAAAGTTTTTGATGTTTTCCGAATTGGTCATGATGGGTTCCAGCTGGTCTTTAGGCAGCTTCATATAATCCGTAATATTAGCCGGAACGCCGCCTGTGGAAGGAAATTTATTATCCCATAATTCCTGGGTGAGGTATTGCAGGTAAGAATTTAATCCTTCATCCATCCAGGTCCATTGGCGTTCATCGCTGTTAACGATCATAGGAAAGAACGTATGACCCACTTCATGGATGATCACAAAAATGGCAGCATTCTTTGAACCTTCAGAATAAGAGCCGTCAGGAAGTGCACGTCCGGGATTGAAACTTATCATTGGGTATTCCATTCCCTGGTTGCCTTCCACACTGATTGCTACCGGATAGGGATATGGGATAGAGAACTTTGAATATGTTTTAATGGTATGTGCTACCGCTTTGGTGGAATATTTACTATAGATAGGATAGGCTTCTTTTGCATAATAACTCATAGCCATGGCTTTCTTGCCTTCGATCACTGCCGGCATGGCATCCCAGACAAACCTGCGCGAAGAGGTCCAGGCAAAGTCACGAACATTATCCGCTTTATATATCCAGGTTTTTTTTGCGGTACTTTTTTGTTTTGAAGCAGTCAGTGCTTCATCGAGTGTAACGATTTGGAGCGGTTCTTTAGCTGTTTGAGCTTTTTGCCAGCGGGCCATTTGTGTGGATGACAAGGTTTGCCCATAATTCTGGCATTCACCCGTAGCCCCGACAATATGATCTGCAGGCACGGTCATTTGCACATTAAAATTTCCAAAACATAAAGTGAACTCCCCCGTACCAGTAAACTGGTGATTCTGCCAGCCCTGATCGTCACTGTACCGGCAAAGACGGGGATACCATTGTGTCATGGTATAATTATTATTGTTATCCGACGGGAAATTTTCATAGCCGCCCCTGGCTCCACCAAACCGGATAAAATCCCCCCGGTTGGCAAGCAGGTAATTCCAGTCAACATTGAAAATAAATTTCTGTCCCGGCTTCAACGGAACCGGTAAATCCACTTTCATCATGGTTTTGTTAATGGTATATTTTATGGGTTTGCCTGCAGCATCGGTAATCCGGGTAATTTTCACCCCATAGCCATTATCTGTTTTCCTTTCTTCATAGCGGTCAAGCACTTTATCCGATGTTTGTAACGGCAACACATTTTGATTCTGATAATTGGCATTGTTTACGGTGCTGTGCTGATTTTCATCAAGCTGCATCCAGAAATAAGTAAGTGTTTCGGGGGAATTATTGAAATAGGTAATGACCTCACTCCCGGTCAATTTATTTTTTGCTTCATCAAGTTCGCATTTAATATTATAATCCACCCGTTGCTGCCAGTATTTTGTACCAGGGGCACCACTGGCCGTGCGTTGCTCATTGGGTGTAGGGAGTACGGTGCCTAATTGCTCAAATTTATTCGCATGATCAGAACCCGAATTGTTCTGTATCTGTGCCTGAATTTTTGCACAAAAAATCAGGAACCCGAAGAAAATAAGGATGAATTTTTTTTTCATGACTTTGTTTATTTTATATGGGAAAACGTTCAATTACCATTTTTAGTGAAAGGGCAAAAACACCGGCGGATAGAAAAATAACCCAGTCACGGCGATTAACTTTAAATAGGTTTATTACCAGGAATGTTAAAGTGAGTAGGGCTGTTACAACAGCGATCTGTCCTGCTTCCAGGCCAACGTTAAATCCAAACAGGCTCCAACCGATACTTTGATCATCTGCCATCATGAATCGGATGTAATTGGCGAAGCCCATACCATGTATCAAACCGAAAAAAAGCGCCAGGAAATAATTGATACGTATGGATCGGGGTGTAAATTTTTTCTGAAATAAATTTGATACCGCTGTGATCACTATGGTCACGGGTATCAAAAATTCCACCCATCTGCTGTTGAACCGTAGTACATCAAAAACACTTAATGCCAGGGTGAGTGAATGACCAATGGTAAAGGCGGTAACTAATACCAGGACCTGTTTCCAGTCCTTCCACACATAGATTGCCGCCAAAACAGCAATAAACAGCTGGTGATCCAGTGCATTTTTACTGATGATATGTTCCCAGCCTAAACCAAAATAAAAATTGAAATCATTCATAAAATTTCCGGGTCTCCCTTGAAACTATTGCCCTACTTTTAACGTCCCTTATTAATCCGGGCTCAAAATAGCCCAGACTTTTGTAAAACCGGGAATTATTGTGTCAATGGCTTCATCCCTCTTTAAATGGTTACTTATTCCGGTTCTGGCAACAGTTTTAACTTCGGCCAGGCCTCCGGCGCCCCATCCCTTCCATGTAAGTGTTCTGGAAATTAATCATAACGGTACTGACAAAACACTGGAGATAAGCTGCAAGATATTTACGGATGATTTTGAGAAAGTACTTGCTAAAAATTATAAAACAAAAATTGACCTTATCAACCCATCCAACAAGACCACGATGGATTCATTGGTAAAAAAATATATTTTATCGCATACGTCTCTTAAAGCAGATGGGAAACCGGTTGTTTTTCATTACCTGGGTTTTGAAAATGAAAAAGAAGCAGCTTTCGCTTACTTCGAGGTCGAAAATATCTCTTCCGTCAGTAAATTAGAGATTACTACAAATCTCATGCACGATCTTTTTGAAGACCAGGTAAATATTATTCATGCAACGGTGGGGGGAAACCGGAAAAGCAATAAGCTGGATTACCCGGCAACACAAACTGTTTTTAATTTCTAGCTAAGGAATAAGGGCCATTTTTTTACAACAAGGTTTTCCGGGTACTGCTGACGCTCTTTATTCCATGTCTTCTTTTAATTCATCGCTGAGTGTTATCAGCACTTTATCGATCCGGTGCCCATCCATATCCAATACTTCAATTTTGAAACCCTTCCAGTCTAATTTGGCGCCGGGTTTGGGTATTTTTTCTATCTGGTGTAAAATAAACCCGGCCAGCGTATCAAAATCATGTTCTCCTTCATTCATCCATTCTGCTTTGTCAAAACGGGTAAGGAAATCATAAAAGGGTATCTGCCCATCAACCAGGAATGATCCGTCCTCCCGTTCATTGATCTGGTAATCGGGTACATCCGTCTGTGGAATATCACCAACAATGGCTTCGAGAATATCATTCAGGGTTATCAATCCAAGTATACTTCCATATTCATCCACGATAAAACAGGAGTGCAGTTTGGATTCTTTGAATTTCTCCAGCACCTGGTAAGGAGAATTATTCTCCGGTACAAACAAGGCGGGCTGCATGATCGTTTTGAATAAGGTATCATCCGGGCTTACATAAAGATCTTTGATTGACACCACCCCTTTCAGGTTGTCTATTTCTCCATCGCAGATCGGGTATACGGAATGAGGTTCCCCTATAATTTTTTCTTTTATTTTATCTTCGTTATCATCCAGGTTGAACCAGATAATATCACTGCGATGTGTCATCAGCGAGGTGATATTCCGGTCACCGAGATGAAATACCCGTTCAATGATTTCCTGTTCGGCTTCATCAATTGTTCCGGCTTCGGCTCCTTCCCCGATCAGTGTTTTGATTTCTTCCTCCGTTACAGCTTCATCTTTGGATCGTTTGACATTGAAGATGCGGAAGAAAAGCACACTGATCTTATTCAGCAGCCAAACAATAGGGTGGGTGAAGCCTGCAAAAACATTCATCGGGCCGGCCACTAATTTGGCAATTTTTTCAGCCCTTAAAAGTCCCAGCTGTTTTGGAATCAATTCACCGAAAATGATGGAAAGAAAAGTAACTATGATAACAACTATGGTAGTAGCGACCGTATCAGCATAGGGTTTAAGGAAATCTATTCTTTCAATATAAGGTTGCAGTTGTGAAGCAAACCGTTCACCTGAATACACACCGGTAAGAATGGCGATCAGGGTAATACCTATTTGAGCAGCCGATAAAAATTTTTCTGGTGTATTAGCCAGGTCAAGAGCTCTTTTGGCTTTCAGGTCACCTTTTTCGGCCAGGTGTTCCAGTCTTGATTTTCGGGCCGAAACCAGGGCGATTTCTGACATAACGAAAAGCCCATTTACAAAAATCAAAGTCAGCAGTATGATGATCTCCATTTATTCAGGCAGCAGGTTGATTGCCGAAGATAGCAAATCCGGACTGCTTATTGAAGAAAGTGCCGGTACTAATGCCAAAAGCCAGTCCCAGCAAGGCTCCGCAAAGAATATCCCCGGGATAATGTACACCAACATATACCTGGGCAAACGAAATGACCCCCGCCCAAAGCAGCGCTACCCAGGCCCATTTGGGGAACCGGTGCCTGAATGTTACAAAGAAAAAAGCGGCCATTCCGAAATGATTGGCTGCATGGTTGGAAATAAAACTAAAGCCCCGCGAACAGTCTTTTACTACGAGCCGGACATGATCCAGAAAACCGGGGTCACTACAAGGTCTCAATCGATCAAAACCATGTTTAAAAACATAGGTCCCTGTCATATCTGTTAAAGCAACAGTCACCAGGAACATCACAACCCACCACAATCCCTTTATTCTGTAATTCATCAATACAAATACCAAAAGAAAAAGATAAAGCGGTGCCCAATTAAGGGAATTTCGTAAAAAAGGCATCAACTCATCAAAGACCGGATTAGCCAGGCCGCTATTTATCTTTTCAAACGCATACTGATCCCATTGTAAAACGTGTTGCCAAAAAGTGGTTGTGCAAAAAAACATTGCTGCAAAAGTAATGGATGCTGTCCAATGGAGATTTTGTGCCTCCTGTTAAATAAGTGCACGGGTTATTGTTGAAACGGGTTAAATTCTATTCTTTTGTAGTCCTTTTGCCTCCGGCGAATCAAATAACCTTCATGTTGTCGAGATTTAAGATACCAAAAACAATTTTATGGGTGACCAACCTGCTGGTCATTTTTCTGCTGATATTTACTTTGTTCAGGCTGGCAACATTTTTGGCATTCAGGCCAAAAAATATTTCAGCCGGAGAGGTGATCCCTTCATTTTTACTGGGTATCCGCTACGATATGCGCTGGATAGCTTTTATCTTATTGCCGGTTATCCTGTTCAGTATGTCACCCAGGTTATCGCCTTTTTTTTCCGCCAGAAATAAAAAATGGTGGACCTGGTACCTGGCAATCATTACGTTTATTGTGTTTTTCTTTTTTGCTGCCGGCTTTGGCAGTTTTTCTTATAATCAGACACCGTTGGATGCCGGCGCCATGAATTTTGTAGAAGACCCCGGGATCTCTTTAAAAATGATGTTTCAGACCTATCCCATGGTCTGGATGATACTGGGATTGATAGTGGCGGTCATTTTTTTTCGTTGGATGTATCACCGGAGTCACTGGCAGGTAATTAATAAAACGGATGGTAAAGGAATTCCTTACCGGAGAAAATTCTTTGTCATCACAACGTTCATTTTATTGTTATTTGCCTGGGGCAGTTTATCCCCGAGGCCCTTAACCCGTAATGACAGTTTCAGATTCCGGAATGCATTTAAATCCTACCTGGCCATTAATCCTTTACAGAATTTTTTTGCCACGCTTAAATTACGAAAACCGGAGTTCAATGAACAAAAGGCCCGGGCAGCCTTCCCCCTGATGGCGGATTGGATGCAGTTACCGGACCCCACTAATTTCTCTTATCGCCGCGAGATCGGCCCCAGGAGTAATTCACTGGAAAGCCGGCCAAATATTATCCTGGTGCAGTGTGAATCATTCAGCATGTATAAAAGTACCATGAGTGGTAATTCCTTGAATCCAACTCCTTATTTTGATTCCCTGTGCAAAAATGGGATCTTCTTTGAGCGATGTTTTACACCGCATTTCTCTACAGCCCGTGGCTTGTTTGCTATTTTAACCGGTATACCCGATGCCCAGTTGTTCAAATTCTCCAGCCGCAACCCGGATGCATTGGAGCAGCATACCATCATCAACAACCTGGAAGACTATGAAAAACATTATTTCCTGGGAGGCAGCCCGGAGTTTAATAATTATGAAGGCATCCTGAAAAATATCGGGGGACTGCAGATGCACACGGAAGGCAGTTTCAAATCGCCTAAAATAAATGTTTGGGGTATCAGTGATCATGATCTGTTCCGGGAAGCCAACGATTTATTCAGCCGGAAAACCAAACCGTTCTTTGCATACATTCAGACCTCTGATAATCACCGGCCCTATACCATTCCCGAAAGTGATACCGATTTTGAGAAAGTATTTGTAGAAGATGCCGAATTGAAAAAAAACGGATTTGAATCTCTCAAGGAATATAACTGCTTTCGTTATTCGGATTATTGTTTCCGGAAATTCATCGAAGCCGCACAAAAAGAAACTTATTTCCACAATACTATTTTTGTTTTTGTGGGAGATCATGGCGTAGCGGGTAATGCCGAATTTTTGTATCCGTCCGTATGGACCAATCAACGGCTTACGGATGAGCATGTGCCTTTATTATTTTTTGCACCGGATCTGCTGCAACCGCAGAAAAGAACGGAAGTGGTTTCACAGATCGATATTCTGCCAACCATTGCCGGTATGCTGCACCAGTCTTATCTAAACACCACCCTCGGACGGGATCTTCTCGACCCGGCCAAGAAAAACAATTATGCTTTTATCACCAACACGGCCGGGGGTATTGGTATGGTGACCGATGAATTTTATTTCACCCGTAATATCAATTTCCCGGACGAACAAATACACCCGATGGTTCGGGGAGAATCCCGGTTCAGTAAACAACAACAGGATTCTGCCAGGCAGCGACTTTCCAGGTTTACCAATTCATTTTATGAAACAGCAAAATATTTGCTGATGAATAATAAAAAGAATTAAGGATGTTATTGAGGAAGCCTAGAAGGATTTTTTTTTGCCACCAAGGCACTAAGGCACCAAGGCCTCACGGCGTAAACCTGGGAGAAGGCAGGGTCACGAAGCAAAGAGAAATTGAAATTCAAACTTTAGTATAATTTTTTTGCAATTTAGCGAACACATCTTTCCTGTACACTGACCTGTTGGTTGATTTCCTCATAAGTAAAGGAACCTGATATTTACGTAAAATCTACCTGACCAAAGTAGTTAATTATAAGCCGGAAGGTGATGAGGCCTTCACCATTTAGCGGGAACCTTTGATATTTTTTTTCCTGGCAATAATGATAAGCCGGGGTGTTTCTTTCACATGATATTTATGAAACTGGTAATCGCCAAAGACTTCCTGGACCTGCATGTCCTGGAAGGCTAGCATATCTGTAAAATCACCCAGCGTGAATTTGGCTACTTTCTCTGTATATACCAGCGGTTGGGTAATAGAGGGATCATCCACTACGATCTTCTTGAAAAAATGTGACTCATCATGCCAGCGGAGAATCCGGTAAGATGTGCCATTAACGGCTTTCTCTTCCGAATGCACAATATGATTTTCGGCATAATGAATATTCAGGTAATCAATCACAAACAGTCCGCCGGGTTTCAGGCTCCGGGCAATGGTCCGGATGGCATCATCATGTTCCCTCCGGGTTTTAAAATAACCAAAACTGGTAAAAAAATTAAAGGCATAATCAAAATAGCTGCCCCAGGCCGGCAAGCGCATATCATGAACAAAGAATTCAAGATTATCGTTTTCAAATTGCTTTGCGTACGAAATGCTGTCAACGGAAATATCAATGCCGGTAACATTAAACCCGAGGGAAGCCAGGGTCTTGCTGTGCCGGCCTTTGCCACAGGCCACATCCAGCATCCGGCTGCCTGGAAGCGGTTTCAGATGTTCAATCAGTTTTTTGATAAATGCTTCCGCTTCTTTTTCGTCCCTTTCAAAATATAGCTTGTGATAAAAGGAAGAATTGAACCAATCTTTATACCATGCCTGTTCTGCCATCCTGCAAATGTACCAAGGTAACCGTAAGAACCGGTTGAATTTGAAAAGTGTATTTTTGCGACCTTAAATAGTTTAGCGTGGCATTGATAAAAAGCATTTCCGGAATCAGAGGTACCATGGGCGGTAAACCCGGCGAAAACCTGACTCCTGTTGATATTGTAAAATTCACCGCTGCTTTTGGCAGCTTGATGATGCATAAAAAAAAATCAACAAAAATAGTTTTGGGCCGGGATGGCCGTATCAGCGGAGCGATGGTGCAAAACCTGGTGATGAATACATTGATAGGTCTGGGCATTGATGTGGTGGATCTTGGCTTGTCAACAACACCTACGGTAGAACTGGCTGTAAAAGCCGAAAATGCTGATGGAGGTATTATTCTTACCGCCAGTCATAATCCCAAAGAATGGAATGCACTCAAATTATTGAATTGTGAAGGCGAATTTATTTCTGCTGAATTAGGTGCCAAAGTGCTGGAACTGGCATCTAAAGAAGATTTTTCTTTTGCCCCGGTTGATAAGCTCGGCACTATAAAAACAGATGACAGTTATCTTCAAAAGCATATTGATGCTATACTTAAATATCCGCTGGTAAATGCAAAAGCGATAGCCCGGCAAAATTTCAAGATCGTGGTGGATGCTATTAATTCTACAGGAGCCACCTATGTTCCTGCCTTATTAAAAGCATTGGGTGTTACGGAGGTGATTGTCCTGAACGGGGAAGTGAATGGAAAGTTTGCGCATAACCCTGAGCCGTTACCCGAACATTTATCCCAACTATGCAGTGAAGTGGTACAGCAAAAAGCACATCTCGGAATTGCGGTTGACCCGGATGTGGACAGGCTTTGTTTTGTGAATGAAGATGGCAGCTTGTTTGGTGAAGAATATACCCTGGTGGCGATTGCGGATTATGTCCTGGGTAAAAGAAAGAGTACTTCAGTCGGAAGCGGGGGAAATACAGTAAGCAATATGAGCAGTACCAAGGCGCTCAAAGAAATTACCCTGAAGCATGGGGGTGCATATTTCCCATCAGCTGTGGGAGAAGTGCATGTGGTCAGGAAGATGAAAGAGGTGAATGCCGTGATCGGCGGGGAGGGAAACGGGGGTATCATTGTTCCTGATTTTCATTATGGCCGGGATGCCCTGATAGGCATCGGATTATTCTTAAGTCATTTAGCCAGTCATAAAAAAGGGATTAAATCACTTCGCAACCAGTATCCCGATTATTTTATTTCTAAGAATAAAATAGAGCTGGAAAATGGCGTTGACGTGAAAGCTATTTTTGAAAAAATAAAAAAGAAATATAAAAAGAATCCTATCAATACGGAGGATGGGTTAAAGATTGAGTTTGATAATGACTGGGTACACCTCCGTACTTCCAACACCGAACCCATTATCCGCATTTATGCCGAAAGTGATTTTGAAACCAAGGCCGGTAATATTGCGATGCAGATCATGAGAGATATTAAAGAATTTACTTGAGGAATTTCGTGTTTAGGGTTGTGCGTTTCGGGTTCTGTAAATCGGGAAGTCTTTTTTTTTCTTTAAGAATCCCAATCCTAAAACTATCGGGTCGCCGAAAATCAGGTTTTTCCTCCATCGATTCTATTGGTTTGTACAAAAGAATCTGCACGGAAAATCGATTACTTATCTTTGTGCAGCAATAAGAAAACGCTGCATTTCGGGTTCAAACCCGAAACGCAAAACCCGAAACAGTATCATGAACCGCATCTATTTCGATAACGCTGCCACTACCGCACTCGATAAAGAAGTGCTGGACGCCATGTTGCCCTACATGACCACTCATTTCGGTAATCCTTCATCTATTTATTCTTATGGCAGAGAAAGCCGGATGGCCATAGAGTCAGCCCGTAAATCCGTAGCCAAAATTCTCAATGCCCACCCCGGCGAAATTTTCTTTACCAGTGGCGGTACGGAAAGCAACAATACGGCCATCGGTGCAGCAATACGCGACCTGGGTTGTAAACATATCATTTCTTCACCGGTGGAACATCATGCTGTATTGCATACGGTAGAACATTATGATCATCAGGAAATGGTGACCACGAGTTTTGTAAAACTCAATAGTATCGGGCATGTAAACCTTGAGGATCTTGAAGAACAATTGTCATCGCATAAAGACCGTTGCCTGGTAACTTTAATGCATGCCAACAATGAGATCGGCAACCTCCTGGACATTGATGCGGTAGGAAATCTGTGTAAAACACATAAGGCTATCTTTCATTCCGACTGTGTTCAGACCGTGGGACATTACAGGCTGGATCTTCGTAAAACACCGGTGCATTTTATTTCTGGTGCCGGGCATAAATTTCATGGTCCTAAAGGTGTTGGAATTTTATATGTTAATGATAATATTAAGATCAATCCGTTCATTTTAGGCGGAGCCCAGGAAAGAAATATGCGGGCGGGTACGGAAAATCTTTATGGTATTGTCGGATTTGCGAAAGCCCTGGAAATAGCCGATGCTCATATGGAAAAGGAAGCTGCCTTTATACAATCGCTGAAGACCTATATGATCGAACAGTTGCGAAAACATATTGCGGGTGTTCAGTTCAATGGTGATTATGCGGGGAAAAGTTTATACACGGTCTTAAATGCCTCGTTCCCCAAAACAGAAAAATCTGAAATGTTACTTTTCAGCCTGGATATGCAGGGGATCTGTGTATCAGGAGGCAGCGCCTGCAGCAGTGGTGCCGATATTGGCAGTCATGTTATCCGGGCTATCAGTAATAACCCCAACAGGGTGCCGGTACGGTTTTCTTTCAGTAAGTATAATACAATTGAAGAAGCAGATGCCGTGGTGGCAAAGTTGAAGGAACTTATTTGATGCAACAAATATGCAACCTGGGTTGTCAACATACAAATGCTCTTATGAAACTTAAAGCAATTTTATTTTTTTTATTGGCGACATCTTTTTCGTGCAACAAGGATGATGATAATAATCCGGGACAATGTGATACTAACCTGGTAATCTCAGTCACAAGAACGCCGGCAAGAACTACAATCGCAGCGGGAATTAATTCAGGCATTGAGTCTTATGGCGCCAATTTATGTTATAGCTTTTCGCATACAGAAATTTTAGAAAAACCAGGAAAGATTTTCCAAATAAGGTCAAAGGGAAAAGTAACCTGCGGAAAACCAATTTGTGCCCAGGCTTTATATCAGGCAAATGATTCTGTTAAAATAGCCATATCTGTTTCAGGAACTTATTTCCTTAAATTCTACAATGAAAATACTCATTTTAAAACAGATACTGTACAGGTAGATTAGTAGATTTAAGGGGTATTACAAATAATACCAGGGATTTCTTTTTGCTGCCCAGATATACTTCCGGATATTCCGCCAGAAAGCCAGCACCATATAAATAATGATCGGGGAGCCCATCGTGAGGATAGACGCATACATAAAATATTGCCGGATCTTGCTGGTAGCAACGCCCATCCGGTTGCCAATGGCTGAACAAACGCCAAAAGCATTCCATTCCACAAAATTTTTGAATTTGTTCATGCCCCGAAATTAGAAAATTGCCATAAAACAAACAACAAGGCTTATTCACACCCCGGTTTTTCGTAATTTCGCAGCAACTTTTAATCATACTAAAAGATGCACCACATGGTATTTGATCTCGATTTAATAAAAAAAGTATATGCTGAATTGCCGGGTAAGGTTTCAGCTGCCAGAAAGCTGATAGGCAAGCCTTTAACGCTGACAGAAAAAATCCTGTATGCTCATTTGTACGGGTCGCTGCCAGCTACCGCCCACAGCCGTGGTAAGGACTATGTAGACTTTGCCCCGGATCGGGTGGCCATGCAGGACGCAACCGCCCAAATGGCTTTACTGCAATTTATGACAGCCGGGCGCAGCAAAGTGGCTGTTCCCTCTACGGTGCATTGTGATCATTTGATTCAGGCAAAAATTGGTGCCAAAAAGGATTTAGAGCTGGCTATAGAAACAAACAGGGAAGTCTATGATTTCCTTTCAAGCATTTCAGATAAATATGGAATTGGATTCTGGAAAGCCGGTGCCGGTATCATTCACCAGGTGGTTTTAGAAAACTATGCTTTTCCCGGTGGTATGATGATCGGAACAGATTCTCACACACCAAATGCCGGGGGCTTGGGAATGGTTGCGATTGGAGTGGGTGGTGCTGATGCGGTAGATGTCATGGCCGGTCTGCCCTGGGAATTAAAAATGCCCAAGGTCATTGGTGTAAAACTTACCGGTAAAATGAGTGGCTGGACCAGTTGTAAAGACGTTATTCTTTGGGTGGCCGGGCAACTGACTGTAAAAGGTGGTACGGGTGCTATTGTTGAATATTTTGGTGAGGGAGCCGACAGCATGAGCGCTACCGGTAAAGGAACGGTATGTAATATGGGTGCAGAAATTGGTGCTACCTGCTCACTGTTTGCTTATGATGAAAAAATGAGTGCTTACCTGAAAGCTACCGGTCGTGCAGAAGTGGCTGCCCTGGCTGATGGTATTAAAGAACATCTTCGCCCGGATGCAGAAGTATATGCTGATCCTGCAAAATATTATGACCAGGTACTTGAACTGGATTTAAATACATTAGAACCTTACGTAAACGGTCCGTTTACTCCTGACCTCGCAACGCCCATTTCAAAAATGGCTGCTGCGGTAAAAGAAAATGGCTGGCCTGCCAAACTGGAAGTGGCATTAATAGGAAGCTGTACAAATTCTTCTTATGAAGACATCAGCCGTTCGGCTTCGATTGTTGAAGATGCCATGAGCAAAGGGTTGAAAGCAAATTCTGAATTTACGATCACTCCCGGAAGTGAGCAGGTAAGGTTTACGATAGAACGTGATGGATTTATTTCTACGTTTGAGAAAGTGGGCGGTGTTGTATTAGCCAATGCCTGTGGTCCCTGTATTGGTCAATGGGCCCGGCATATTGATGACCCCAACAGAAAAAACACCATCATAACATCTTTCAACAGGAATTTCGCGAAACGTAATGATGGCAATGCCAGCACGCATGCTTTTGTGGCGAGCCCTGAAATTGTTACGGCGATGGCCATTGCGGGAACGATTGCTTTTAATCCATTAACCGATAAACTTAAAAATGATAAAGGGGAAGACGTGTTATTAAAAGAACCCACGGGTTTTGAATTACCTCCCAAAGGATTTGCCGTTGAAGATGCCGGTTACCAGGCGCCTGCAGCAGATGGCAGTGGCATCAATGTAAAAGTGGCAAGCGATTCTAAAAGGTTACAGTTGCTCGAACCATTCAAAGCCTGGGAAGGGACTGATATTACCGGGTTGAAATTATTGATAAAGGCAAAGGGAAAATGTACTACGGATCATATTTCCATGGCAGGACCCTGGTTGAAGTTTCGCGGTCATCTCGATAATATCAGTAACAATATGCTTATTGGTGCTGTCAATTTTTTTAATGAAAAAACAGATACTGTAAAAAATCAACTCACCGGTGCCTATGGACCTGTGCCTGCCACCGCAAGAGCATACAAAGCCGCACATGTGGGAAGTATTGTTGTGGGTGATGAAAATTATGGCGAAGGTTCGTCCAGGGAACATGCAGCGATGGAGCCCCGGCATTTGGGGGTGAGAGCCATATTGGTAAGAAGTTTTGCACGAATACATGAAACGAATCTGAAGAAGCAGGGCATGCTGGGGCTGACCTTTGCGAACAAAGAGGATTACGATAAAGTACAGGAAGATGACAGCATCGATATTGTGGGTTTAACTTCCTTTGCTCCCGGTAAAACCTTAACCGTTGTCTTGAATCATAAAGACGGCTCTGTTGATACCATCCCGGTAAATCATACCTATAATGAACAACAGATCGAATGGTTTAAAGCGGGGGGTGCATTAAATGTTATCAGGTCACAGTTTGTAAATTAATAAGAATAATTATTTGTTGATAAATGCCCCTCGTATTTGCGAGGGGCATTTATTTTTACGGGTTGATAGTATTTCCTGTGTTGGTCATTAGGGATGCCAGCATGCGTCCCTTCGGTAATTCACTGGATGAATAATACAATTTTAGTAAGGAGCTATTTCCTTTCTTCAAAACCGTTAGATCTTTTACGCGTACCAACATTGCTGAAACGCCTGAAGTGGCATCAACATACCGGAATTCCTTCAGCACATTATTCTGCTGGTCTTTGATCGTAATAACCCGGTTCTTACCAATATTTCCGCAATGATGGTACTTTATGGTCAGTTCGTCATTGGATGCCTGCAGATTCAGGGGCAGGCTTTTGACGGTATTCATTTCGTTGCCGTATTGCTGAATCACGACTTTGTTGTTGAGATAGATTTCAAATCCCTCCCCACCGGGTTTTGTTGTATACGAAAATACCATTGTGCTGAGGCAGAGCAGCATCATTGTTTTACTGAAGATCGATTTCATAAAAATAATTTTAAGTCAGGAATAAAATAAACGATTGTCTTTGCAAAAGAACCGAACGGGGAGTCCCGGTAAAAATTCCTTTGATGAAAGGAGCAAAGGGCTTGATATAATGTAAAAATCGGCGTGGCCGGGAACAACCCATTGTGTATTTTCGCGGGACGGGTAATTATGCAAAGACTAAAACCAGATGTAGATATTGTCCTGGATATATTAAAGGCCGTGCTGCAAGCACAGCCCGGGTCATCTTTTACCCAAAGCTTATTGCACCAGTACCAGGAACGGGGCGGGCTTAGCAAAAAACAACTCGAAGGCTTGTATCAAAAAGCAACAAATGTAAAGACTATTCCTCCCAACAAACTGGCCACTTTAGAAGCGATTATTTTACGGAAACACACAAAACATAAATCTGAATTACCGGTTGCCACGCCTCTTTATGTAAAAGATGATGAAGCGGGTAAAATGATTGAAGCTATCCTGGTAAAATATCCGCAGCATAAAAGGGTTTTGTTCTTTAAATCGAAGTTTGATAATAATGAAATTTTGTCAGTGGCTGAAAAGACAGAACTGCAGAAATTCAGTAAGTTGTTGAAATAACCGGTTCTGATTCTGCTAACTTTAATTAAATAGATGACTCCTTAATTGATCAACATGAAAAAGATTTTCCTTTTCCTTTTTTTTAGCAACCTTGTTTACAGCAATTGCTTTGCACAGTCGGATACCATTGCGTTTTATAAGAAATCAGAGCTAATGATTCCCATGCGGGATGGTATAAAATTACATACCGTGGTTTTTTCCCCGGTCGATGCAAAAGAAAAAGTACCGGTTTTACTCCAGCGTACACCTTATGGTGCAGGTCCTGGTGGTGTAGCTAATGATAGTGCTATAAGTCTTTCGATGTTTGGTTCTAATTCGGGGGGTATGCTCCGGGAAGGATATTTCCTGGTGATTCAGGATATCCGGGGTAAATATTTAAGTGAAGGGACCATGGAAATACATCAGCCATTGATCCATGCCACTGAAAAAAATGCCGTGGATGAAAGCACGGATACCTGGGATACAGTTGACTGGTTAGTAAAAAATCTAAAAGGTAATAATGGTAAGGTCGGCATATTCGGGGTTTCTTATCCCGGATGGCTGGCATTGGTAGGGGCGGTAGATCCGCACCCGGCATTAAAAGCTTCCTCAGAACAGGCCTGTATGGGTGATCTGTTTCTCGGCGATGATTTTCATCACAATGGCGCATTCCGCCTGAGTTATGGTATGGAATACACCTACGAAGTGGAATTTGACAAAACAACCGACAGCGATTTTCCTTTTCCGCAGTTTGATTTATATGACTGGTATTTAAAACTGGGTTCGCTGAAAAATGTTAATGACAAATACTTTCACGGGAAAATACCTACCTGGAACAATTTTATACAGCACCCGAACTACGATGCTTTCTGGCAAAAAAATTCTCCATTAAATTATATTGAGTATGCACAGATACCTCAATTGCATGTGGGTGGTTACTACGACCAGGAAGATATCAACGGTCCGCAACTGATGTATACACATATGGAGAAAAAAGACAAGGCTAATATGAATTACCTGGTACTCGGCCCCTGGAATCATGGACAGTGGTCAAGAAACAGGGCCGACAGCCTGGGAAAAATTTCTTTTGAAAGTAATACGGCTGCCTGGTTCCAGGCATTGCAGAAGAATTGGTTTGACTATTGGTTGAAAGGTAAGGGAGCTGGAAAATTTGAAGAAGCCTATTGTTTTCAGACCGGGAACAACCAATGGAAAACGTATACCAGCTGGCCGCCGAAAGAAGCGGTTATTAGAAAATTGTATGCCGGGGCAAATAATACCTGTTCATTTAATAAGCCTACAGCCGCCAAAGGATTTACCAGCTATATCAGTGATCCGGCAAAACCGGTTCCTTACAGAATACAACCCATTGAAGCAACCTATGGCACCGGCAGCCGCTGGCGTAACTGGCATGTGGAAGACCAGCGCTTTGTTTATTCAAGACCCGATGTGCTAAGTTTTACAATGGATTCGCTTACGGAAGATCTAACGGTAACCGGGAAAATAATGGCGCATCTGTTTGCCAGTACCAGCGGAACTGATGCGGATTGGATTGTAAAACTGATTGATGTGTATCCTGATTTTGATACAAAGAGTTTAAGCATGAGTGGTTACCAGTTGCCCGTAGCCATGGAAGTATTCCGGGGGCGATTCAGAAAAAGTTTTTCCAATCCTTCGGCTTTAGTGCCCAATAAACCCGAGGAGTTTGTAATAGACCTCCATGATATCAATCACACATTTAAAAAAGGCCACCGGATCATGCTGCAGGTTCAGAGCACCTGGTTTCCGGTTATTGACCGCAATCCCCAGAAATTTGTGCCGAATATATTTGAAGCAAAAGATACCGACTTTATCAAAGCCGAACACCGTATCTACTTTTCTGCGCAATATCCGACCTATATTGAATTGCCGGTAATGAATAATTAGATCAGCTTTGTAAAATATTTATTTATGTATATCTGTCAATGGTCACTGCAAATTGTTTTTGGAAAGCAAAAACAGGCTCTTGATATTATGAAAGAATGGGGAGCGGAGAAATTCCGTTCTTCCCGGTTTTCAAAATCAAAAAGCAGGGTATATGTAGGGCATATTGGTGAATCCCCATCCCTGGTTATTGACGAATATGAATTTGAGAACCTGGATGATTTTACGATGGCATTGGGAGAAATGGGGCAGCCGCAGTTCAAACAATATTCGGAGGCTATGGCTCCATTGATTATTCCGGGCACACAAAAATGGAAAGTGTTCCGGGTGGTGGGGTAGTGATAAAATCATTGATATGAAATGTAATTTTTTTTTATTTTTCATTCCGGTCTTTGTCACGGCGCAATCTCCGGGAGATTCCCTGCATTTAGATTCATTATTCCAGTCCTATTTTTTACCGGGTGAACCAGGCGGTGCCGTGTTATTGGTCAAAGAAAATAAGATCATTTATCAAAGAGGGTTTGGACTTGTAAATACACATGCGAAAAAACCGGTCACTACAAAAACCTTATTTAATATTGGCTCTATCAGTAAAACCTTTGTGGCCTATGGAATTCTAAGACTGGCGCAGGAGAAAAAATTGTCTCTGGATGATGAACTGGACCGGTACTTTCCGGATTTTAAAAAAAAATATATAGCCTGGAAAGTAAAATTAATTCACCTGCTTACGCATACATCCGGTATTCCGGATAGCCGAAGGGTAAAAGAAGAGCATGATTTTTACCTGACTGCTAAGGATGAAGAAAATTTTGCTCCCTTAAAGCAAACAGAAAAACTGGAATTTGAGCCAGGAACAAAATACCGGTATTCCAACCCGGCTTTTAATGGTCTTGCCCTTATCATTGAACAGGTTACCGGAAGGAAATGGCAGGACTATATTCGTGAAATCATTTTTCAACCTTCCGGGATGCTTAGTTCTACGATCACTGATGGCCCTTATCCCGAAACAAACGTGGCCCATGGTTATATAAAAAATAAGGAGGGGGGATTTGATGAACTTGATTATGGGGAGGAGCCCACATTTGCAGCAGCCGGGAATGGGGGTGTGTGGAGTAGTGTGGAAGAACTATGGAAATATGAACAGGCTATTCAGCAGCATATTTTCCTGGATAGTAACCGGATCACTCAATCCAGGACAGTTTATCTTTTTCCGGATTGGAAAGATTCAACAACTTCAAAACTCGGACTTAGTTGGTTTATAACCAGGGAGATGAATCAGGATATAACAGGACATACAGGGTCCCAGGGCGGTTTTATCAGTGATTATTGCTGGTTGCCAGAAAAGAAGATTTTTTATGTCTTATTGTGTAATACGCCCAAACCTATCCGGGAGATACGCCATAATTTATTTATAGCATTAGAACACAATAACTGGCTCGATTAACCATCCCCAAATACCCAAACTGGCTCAAAAAAATAGGTTAACTTTCTAAAAGGATAGCCCTTCAGGGGCAACCATTTAACCCAAAAACACGATTTTTAAACGAAACACAACTAAAATTTGCTATCAGCAGATGAATTGACCTGTCATGTTGAGGCTTGTGCCCTTAACAACCGGGAGAGCCAAAGAATTTTATACAGCTCTTTCTACGGGTATGCTATGGCTATATGTGACCGGTACGCTAAAAAGCAGGAAGATGCGGTAGAAATTTTAAATGATGGGTTTTTGAAAATTTTTAAAGAAATACACCATTACAAGCCGGCCTATGCGGATGTTGTCAGTTCTTTTAAAGGATGGTTACGGAAGATCATGGTATATACAGCTATCGATCATTTTCGGAAAAACCAAAAACACCAGCTGGTAACACAGTTAGATAATGTTGTGTACCAGGTGGAGACCATACAGGAGGATGCTATCGATAAATTATCTTATGAAGAAATTATCCGGGCTATACAGGGTTTATCACCGGGGTATAGAACTGTTTTTAATCTTTTTATTATTGAAGGGTTGAGCCATGATGAAATTGCCGGGAAACTGGGCATATCCACCGGCACATCCAAGTCAAATCTTTCAAAAGCGCGGAGACAATTGCAGAAAATCTTATTTAAACAAAACGAAATTCAAGTTGCCAGGAATGCAGTCTGAAAAAATGAATATTAAAATCAGGGAAGCGGCTGAAAACCACCACCCGGCTTATGATGAAAAAGCCTGGGAGAAGATGGAAAAGTTGCTGGACAAACATCTTCCACAAAAAAAAGATGACCGGAGAAGGATTATTTTCTTCCTGTTGTTGTTTTTATTATTGGGAGGCGGTGCCGCCACTTTATTTTTTGCAGGGAAAAACCCGAAGGATAATCCTTTATCAAAAGCGGTTACTCAGCCTGCTGCTCCGGTAACCAATATGCCTTCCTCCGTAAATAATGAAACAACGGGGACTGAAAAAAATAGCACGGCAATTACTGATGTTACTAAAACACCTGCAGGCAGTAACATCCCGGATAATACAACACATGCCGTTAACCATACAGCAATTTCAGGAACGTCTGCTATTCCGGAAAGTATAGGTGTAGCAAAAGAACAAAAGAAAAATACAGGAATCACCCGGGTAGTGGGTACAAAAAAAACCAGTTCTCCTCCTTCAGCCACTGAGGGGAATAAGCAGGTTACCGGGGTGGATGTAAAAAATAATTTCCAGGTACCCGGTCTTTTTGATCCGGCAAAAGCCCCTGATAACAATTCTATCATTGCTGTTACTCCCGCTTTGAAAAACCCCGAAACAATTCAACCAGCAGTTGACCCGCATGAAAATAATCAATCCAAATCTGAAATAAATAAACCGGTACATAAAGAAGAAACGACCCTAGATAAGAGCCCGGCGGCAACAACCGTCAAAATAAAAAATAAAAAAAGAAGTTCATTTTCCCTGAATTTTTCTGCAGGTCCGGATGTTAGTGCCACCAGTTCGGGCAAACCCGGTAAGATGAAACTGCTTGCAGGATTGGGGCTGGGTTATACATTTAAAGACAGGTTAAGTATCCGGACCGGGTTTTATGTGGCAGATAAAGTTTACACAGCCTTGCCGGAGGATTATCATCCACCGGCCCGTTTCTATTATTATTATCCCAACCTGGAGAAGATAGATGCCAGTTGCAGGGTTTATGAAATACCGGTAAACCTAAGTTACCATTTCGGTCATACCGCTAAGCAAAGCTGGTTCGTTTCTTCCGGTGTCTCTTCTTACCTTATGAAGAAGGAAGCCTATAATTATTTTTACAAATCATCACCAACATCACCAACCATAAGCCGGAAGCGTACGATGCAGGGCGTAAACAAACATTATTTTTCAGTGTTTAATTTATCTGCGGGTTATCAGAAAAACATCAGCAAATCAGTTTCTGTTACTGTAGAACCCTATATCAGAGTGCCATTAAGTGGTGTAGGTTATGGAAAGGTCAAACTTAATAGTTCGGGTGTACTGTTTACATTCGGGATCAAGCCATTTGAACTTTTTAAGAAGAATCCTGATGCACGCCGTAAATAATTTTTGATTCCAGTAGGCAACCTGTTTTTACAAGCATACGATAGGTTAAAAAAATCTGCTTGTGAAACAGTTTAAAACTTTTCGTTTTTTTTACGCTGCCTTGTTTTCCGTAATAGTTATTTATTCCTGTAGTAAAGGAGGCGGTGGCGGGACAACACCAAACCCCTGTTCTGGTGTAACCATTACCGTTAGTGGAACCACTTCTAATCCTACTACGCTTGCAGCCAGTGATGGAAGCATTACCGTTTCTGCTTCCGGAGGTTCCGGGTTTACATACAGTATTAATGGAGGAGCTTTTCAGTCTTCCGGAAGTTTTACCAACCTGGCAGCCGGCACTTATTCCATTGTAGGTAAAAGCAGTGCCGGTTGTACAGGATCTGCCTCTTTTATTCTGACTGCACCGAATCCCTGTGCCGGTGTAACAATAACGGTAAGTGGTACTGTCACAAACCCAACAGCTCCGGGTGCAACAAACGGTAGCATTGCTGCTTCGGCTTCGGGTAGTTCAGGATTTACATTCAGTATCAACGGTGGCGCCTTCCAGGCTTCGGGTAATTTTAGCAACCTGGGTGCCGGTGCTTATAATATTATCGCAAAAGACCTGAACGGATGTTTGGGCTCAGCTAATTTTACATTAGCAGCTCCGAATCCCTGTGCAGGTATTACGATAACGGTAACAGCTACGCTAACCAATCCAACAGCTCCCGGTGCTACCAATGGCAGCATTGCTGCAGCAGCATCGGGAAGCACGGGCTTTACTTTCAGTATAAATGGAGGAATATTCCAGGCATCAGGAATTTTTAATAACCTGGGTGCGGGCACTTATACTATTGTGGCCAAAGATCTGAATGGATGTTCGGGTACAGCTAATTTTACTTTAACGGTGCCCAATCCCTGTGCAGGAGTAACGATTACAGTCACTACAACTTTTGTTGGCAATACACCCTGCGGAGCCACCAATACGGGTAGTATCACAGCATCTGCATCCGGAGGAACAGGTGTGTATACCTATAATCTTAATGGCGGTGCGTTCCAGGCATCAAATATTTTTCCAAATCTTCCGGCGGGCAATTATACAGTCATCGCTAAAGATGGTAATGGATGTACTGGAACAACAATAGAAACAATACCCAATTTACCTGCCGGACCTCTATTCTCTTTGGTAAGGGGTGTATTGCAGGCCAATTGCGTGACTTGCCATAATTCAGTATTGGCAGAAGGAGGTATGAACTGGACTGTTGATTGTAACATTGTCACTTTTAAAGACAGGATAGAGGCCAGGGCCGTAAATGCTAATCCTTCGGCAATGCCTCCAACAGGATTATTACCGGCCTCAGAACGTCAGAAAATAACTAACTGGATTAATGCCGGAGGCAGGTACACTGATTAATATGAAAAACATGTTGATGTGATGTGTCCTTTTAAGAGGTTTTCTGAAAAATGAAAACCTCTTTTTATTTTCCCCAGCGAAATGTTTTAATATCAAAACCGGCGAGGTCAAGCACACGGTCAACTACCGTTGCGGCCACTTCTTCCAGTGTTGTAGGGCGACTATAAAAAGAGGGCGTTGCGGGACATATAATTCCACCGGCAAGTGTGACGGTTTCCATATTCCTGATATGAATAAGATTGTAGGGCGTATCTCTAATCACACAGATCAATTTTCTTCTTTCCTTTAAAATAACATCTGCAGCCCGGGTAACCAGGTCATTTGAAACGCCTGTGGCTATACGGCCTAAAGTACCCATCGAACAAGGGATAATGATCATGGTATCATATTGCCCGGAACCGGAGGCAAAGGGAGCCGAAAAATCAGAGGTACTGTAGAATTTTGCCGGGAAATTTTTCCAGGAATCAGTATCTAATTCCGTTTGCCAAACCAGTTTTGCATTGTCCGACATCACAATGGACAATTCTTCCCATTGATTTTGCGCTGCAGAAATCTTTTTCAGCAGGGTTTCTGCGTATATCGAGCCACTGGCACCGGTTATGGCAATCACTGTTTTTTTCATAATACTGATACCCCGAATTTGAAAAGCAGGCTAAGTTAAATTAATCCGGCAATTGTTCCTGTAGATCCTGAATGGCCGTAAAAGGCCAAATTACGCTGTTTAGACATTGAGTATAATCAATATTTTGTGTTTTGAGCACATAATTCCCGGTTTGGACCTAAAAATGACGGCCCCATGTTCTGTGTTATCTTATTATTAACGATATTAGCTTTGAATTTTCATAGGATAAGGTTTAATGGTTAATGGTTTTTGATTAGGGCCCCCGACTTTCGAGTCGGGGTTCTTTTTTACCCCTAACTCCCGCAGGTGGTCTGCCAAAAAGTGCCAGCCAACTCTTTTCCAGTTTTAAAAAGGACCCGGTACCCTAAAAAATAATTCCCGTCAGAATCCTTTCGGCTGTTTAGCGGGTTGGCTGGGTTTCTGTGTGTTTTCGTTACCCATATTCTCCATTATCCAGTTGGTCATTTTGCTCCAAAGATGAAATGTGGTATTATCCACCTTGCCGGAAATGCCATGATTTTTATTGGGATAATAAGCACTTTCAAAATCAATATTACTTTTTACCAATGCCGAAATCATTTGTGTGGCGTTTTGAAAATGTACATTGTCATCTGCCATGCCATGTATGATCAGGTATTTGCCTTTAATCTTATTGGTATGGTTGATGGGTGAATTATCATCATACCCCTTAGGGTTTTCCTGGGGGGTGCGCATATACCTTTCGGTATAAATATTATCATAGTATCTCCAGGAAGTAACCGGAGCAACGGACACGGCTGCACTGAATACTTCATTCCCTTTGGTGATGGCTAAGGCACTCATAAAGCCCCCATAGCTCCAGCCCCAATGCCCGATATTATTTTTATCCACGAATGACATGTTACCGATATATTTTGCCGCATCTACCTGGTCTTCCATTTCAAATTTACCCAGTTGGAGATAGGTTTTCTTTTTAAATTCCTCTCCACGAAATCCGGTTCCGGTGTTATCAACACTTACTACAATAAAACCTTTCTGGGCCAGCAGCTGATGCCAGAAACTGACCGCGCCAAATCGGTTGCCCACTTGTTGTGAACCCGGTCCGCCATAGTTACAGAACAATACCGGGTATTTTTTTGAGGGATCAAAACCAGCCGGCTTCAGCATCCAGCCATTCAAGGTGTCACCTTTGCTATTGGGTACCCGGATGAACTCCGCTTTGCCAATGCCATAGGCACTTAATGTATCCTTCAGCTTTTTATTTTCATCGATTGTTTTTATTACAGCCGTACTGATCGCATTCTTTTTATCAATCGAAATAGTATTCAGGGTTACTGACTGCGGTGTGTTCAGGTCTGATTTGAAATCATAGAATTGAGTAAAGTTGTCATTCAATACAACCCGGTGCCAGGCTTCGCCTTGTGTCAGCTGCGTCGTTTTAGTTCCTGCAAAATCAGTAACAAATAAATTTCTGTCCATAGGCCTGGGGTAAGCCATCGTATAAAATACCCGTTTGTTTACTTCATCAACACCGTCTATCGCGGTAACTTCAAAATGGCCTTTGCTGATCTGTGTTTTTGTTTTGCCATCCAGGCTGTACATATAAATATGATTGAAGCCATTCATTTCGCTGGTAAAAAGATAGTTCCGGCCATCTTTCATAAATTGCCAGTCATCATTAATGTCTATATAATATTTATTTTTTTCTTCGTACAGGATATTGCTGGCGCCTGTTTGTGCATTTGTCAATAGAAGTTTCAGGTTATCCTGGTGGCGGTTCATCCAGAATACCACCAATGCATTGTCCTCCGTGGTCCATTTGATCCGGGGAATATAAATATCGCCGGTTTCATACTGTGCTTTTACATCTTTGCTGTTGGTCACATCATAAATATGTATTTCCACTTTGGAGTTATCTTCACCGGCTTTGGGATATTTATAACTGTATTGATTATTATAGGTATCATCAAATTGTGTGAACTGGTATTCTTTCACCCGGGATTCGTCAAAACGGTAATAGGCCAGGTAATTTCCTTTGGGGCTCCACTGGTAGGCCTGGGTAAAACCGAATTCTTCTTCATAAACCCAATCGCAATTACCGTTAATGATAAAATTCCATTTGCCATCCGTAGTAATGGCCCGGGCACTGTTGCCGGCAATATTATAAAGAAACAGGTTATTGTTTTTTACATAGGCTATTTGGCTGCCATCGGGTGACAGGGTGGGGTGCATCAGTTTTTCATCATCCAGCTTAGTTAGTTTTTTGGCTGCCACATCATACATATAAACCGTGGCTTTGGAAGAGTGGCGGTAAATCTTTTCAATATTCATCCGGATCAAAACAATATTCGGATTGGCCGTACTGAAAATAATATCTTCCGGTTGCCCGATGGCATTCCCGGCATCATCGATCAGGTCCTCCGTTTTTATTTCCGGGTCTTTTTTTGCTCCTTCAAAAACGGCTGGTACACGTTCTCCCCGGAATGTTTCTTTTTTATAAATGTCCTCTAATGTGATGGGTTTTTTCTGCGCCAGGGCAAACAGCGGTAACAGGAACAGGGGCAATAAAAATTTACGCATATCTATTGATTTTAAAGGTATAAATGTACTGTATGCGATGGTAAGTCACTTGCCGTACATATAAAAGACGGCATCTTTAAGAAAGATGCCGTCCTTTAAAAGGTTAAAATTAGTTAGATTAAGTATATTATACTAAATCTCGACATTTAATTGGCTTCTTACTTTTTTGCCTTGACGCAAAAAAGTAACAAAAAAAGTCAATCCCGCCGAAGGGCGGGAGAAAAAATGACTAAAAATTACTTCGTAAACCTAAACCCGGCGAACTCGCCGCTGGATTCTTAGATATTCAAGAGGTTGCTGGCTCAAATCCCGATAGCTATCGGGACCGGCTTTTTAACGGTTTACTACGTAATTTTCTTAACGTCATTTTTTCGATGCCGGTAGTCCTACAGCTTTGAGAAAATCCTACTAATCTTAAAAATTTATGTAGTGTCAGCCATCCTTCGTTTCACTCAGGATGACAATGAGGCTTTTTATTTCGAATCAGCCATCCTTCGTTTCACTCAGGATGACAAAGAAGCTTTTATTTTGAATCAGCCATCCTTCGTTTCACTCAGGATGACAATGAGGCTTTTTATTTCGAATCAGCCATCCTTCGTTTCACTCAGGATGACAAAGAAGCTTTTATTTTGAATCAGCCATGTCGGGGATGGCCTCCACCCGGTATTCCCCGGCATCTAATTTCTTCTTGGTTTCAGAAAATGCTTCCAATGTCTGTTGAATGTCTTCATCGGTATGTACACTGGTAGGAATAAGCCGGTAAATGATATGTCCCTTTGGAATCACCGGGTATACTACGATCGAACAAAAGATATGATAGTTTTCCCGCAGGTCCATTACCATGGCCGTGGCTTCCGGGATATCGCCTTTCATATACACCGGGGTTACCACTGAATCTGTTTTGCCAATATCAAATCCTCTTTCCTTTAATCCTTTTTGTAATTTCCGGGCATTCTCCCACAATTTTTCTTTCAACTGAGGCTGAGTTTTTAATAACTCGAGACGCTTCAGGTTACCGATCACCAGGGGCATCGGTAAACTCTTGGCAAATATCTGGCTGCGGATATTGTAGCGGATATAATCAATGATTTGTTTATCACCGGCGATAAAAGCACCGATAGATGCCATCGATTTGGCAAATGTTGAGAAGTATAAATCAATTTTATCCTGTACTCCCTGTTCTTCACCGGCACCGGCTCCCGTTTTTCCCAGGGTACCAAAACCATGTGCATCGTCTACCAGTAAGCGAAATGCATATTTATCTTTCAGCGCTGCAATTTCTTTCAGGTTACCCTGGTCGCCGGCCATACCAAACACACCTTCCGTTATTAATAATATGCCACCTGCTTTTTGTTTTTCGATCAATGCCGTAGCCCGTTGCAATTGTTTTTCCAGGTCATCCATATCGTTATGTTTAAAAACATAACGGTGACCGGGATGTAAACGCAAACCATCAATGATGCAGGCATGACTTTCTGCATCATACACAATGATATCATGACGGCCACACAGCACATCAATAATACTCACCATGCCCTGGTAGCCATAATTTAATAAAGCCGCATCTTCTTTCATTTCGAAAGCCGCGAGTTCCGCTTCCAGTTTTTCGTGATTTGTACTGTTGCCACTCATCATACGGGCACCCATGGGTGCTGCCAGTCCATATTCTTTGGCTCCATCTGCATCGGCTTTACGTACTTCAGGATGATTGGCCAGCCCGAGGTAATTGTTCAAACTCCATACGATCATTTCCTTGCCCCGGAATTTCATGCGGTTGCCGATATCCCCTTCCAGTTTTGGGAAGGCGAAATAACCATGGGCCCTTTCACGGTGCTGACCCAGGGGGCCTGCATTTTTTAATAATCGTTCAAAAATATCTGCCATAATTATCTGTATTTACGATGTACAATAGTTGCTGTAAAGAGCCGCAAAGGTAAGGGATTAGGCTTTTTTTTCAAAGGCTTTTGCCTGTGCTAATTCCCTGGCTGTTTGGCTTTTAACACTTTCCATTTTGAAATCAGAACTTGTAATTGTTTTTGAGCTTCTGTTAAAGCGGCCATGGCCTGTGTCGTTGGCGGACGATCGCTGTCCTGTAATACATTGAAGATGGAACCAAAGGAATTGTTAAGAGTTCCAAAACTGGGTTCCCGGTTACCCGGTGGTGAATTCTCCAATTGTCCCGCTTGTTTTTCCAACGGACTCAATCTTTGCGCTACACTATTTTCTGCACTCGTTAATTGAGATTGCAGCATAGAACGGAAAGCACGGATTTCTTTTATTAACCGCATACATTCTATTCTTCCCTCATAACATTGAACAGAAAGGTCATGTTGTTTTTGAAGATCGGCCCGTGACGTTTTAACTCTCGGGTCAATTTTTACCGTTAAGGATTGTGAATAGATATTTCCGTTGACAGAAAGTTTTAGGGTATATGTTCCCGGCATTACCCAGGGCGATGTTTGATCCGGCTCTGTGTTCATATACGTAGCAGCGATAGGATAGGTGGCCGGTACATCCAGCGGTGCATATTTCATATCCCAGGTAAAGCGATGCGAACCGGCTGTTGCAGAAAGTATTTGTTGCGGACGTATCCAGTAATGTGGAATATTCACGGCAGGAATTTCATACGGTTTATCATTGCTAGAATAGTTACGAATAGATTTCCCTTTTGCGTCCAGGATCTCCAGCGATATTTCACCTGATATTTTTTCTTTGAGGTAATAATTAATGATGGCACCATCGGGTGGATTTTGTCCGGCCGGTTCTTCCTGTGGCAAAGGCGTATCTGTATTCATGTTCCAGCGAACCCGATAAGCAGCCTGTGGTTTATAAAGAATCACCGGTTGATTGGCAAGTTGTGCAGATAACTGACGAAGCGGAGTGATATCATCCAGTATCCAGAAACTTCTTCCATGCGTGCCGATAACCAGGTCATCATCTTTAATTACCAGATCACGGATAGATGTTGCCGGCATATTCAACCGCAGGCTCTGCCAATGGCCCCCATCATCAAAAGAAACATAAACGGATTTTTCACTTCCGGCAAATAATAATCCTTTACGGTTCGGGTCTTCTTTCACCACATTGATCGGATCATTCGGCAAACCATTTACAATTTCTTTCCATGTTTTACCGCCATCAGTCGTTTTATAAATATGCGGACGCATATCATCGCAGCGGATCCGGTTAACAGCTGCATAGGCTGTATTGACATCCGTATGACTGGCATCCATCAATGAGATCTTGCTCCACGAAGTGATTTCAGGAGGCGTTACATTTTTCCAGGTCTTTCCTCCGTCTTTGGTTAGTTGAATCAATCCGTCATCGGTCCCGCACCAGATCGTGTTGATGTCTTTATAAGAAGGGGCGACCGTGTAGATGACTCCCCGGCGCGGCATTTTTTTCATATCCTCCGTTGAATAAATACCCACACTGGCGGGAATATCCCAGCTTTCACGGGTCAGGTCCGGACTGATGACCTGCCAGCTATTACCGCCATTCAATGTTTTGAACAAGACATTACCGGCATAATACAAAGTTTTATTATCGATCGGGTTAAATAGAACAGGTGCCGTTCTGATAAAACGATATTTACCATCCCGTACGGTAACCGGGGAAATATTTTGTGTCTGCCCGGTTCGTTTATCATAGCGCGAGATCTTACCTCCATAAATAATATTAGGATCCAGCGGATCAGCCACCACATAACCGTATTCTTCTGCACCTACCGGATGCCATTCCCGGAAAGTGATACCTCCATCATTGCCTCTTGAAGCAATACCCACACTGCCGCTTTCCTGCTGGCCGCTGTATACATTGTAAGGAAAAGAATTATCGGCGCTTACATGATAAAACTGTGCCGTAGGCTGGTTGTACCAACTGGAAAAAGTTTGTCCGCCATTTACGGTAATGATAGCCCCCTGGTCGCTGGCGATTAAAATAATGTCTGAATTATTTGGGTTGATCCAGATACGGTGATAATCATCACCACCGGGTGCACCCCGAAAAGCATTCCAGGTTTTTCCACCATCCATACTTTTCCAGGTAACCACATTCGCAGAATAAACAATGTCCGGATTTTTCGGATCCACTTTTAGTTCTGCAAAATCGGCAGCTCTTCCCCAATAACGATTATCATTTACCAAAAGCTTCCAGGTTTCGCCGGCATCATCGCTGCGATAGATACCACCTGCTTCCCGGGCATCTGCCGTGGCATATAAACGGTTGGGATCAGACGGGGCGATACAAAACCCGATCCTGGCTAATCCCTGTTCTATTGTCGGTAAACCTTTCGTAATTTTTTTCCAGGTTGTTCCTCCATCTGTTGATTTGAATAAGCCACTTTCTTTACCGTCCCAGGCGCCATTTTCCCAGGGGCCCTGTCTACCGGCCCACATATCGGCATAAACAATATTTGGATTTTTTGGATCCATGGTTACCTGTATGGCACCGGTGTTTTCATCTTTATATAATACTTTTTCCCAGGTGATACCACCATCCAGTGTTCTGTAAACACCTCTTTCAGTATTGGGACCATAGGGATGTCCAAGGGCTGCCACAAAAACCCTGTTTTCATTTGTTGGGTCAATGGCAATGCTGCCGATTTGCTGGGCATCACTTAAACCCAGGTGGGTCCATGTCTTTCCCGCATCTGTAGATTTATAAACACCATCACCTACTGAAAGATCGGGGCGTTGCAGTCCTTCACCACAACCCACATAAATTACATTTGGATTGGAGAATGCTACGGCCACATCACCCACAGAACCTGTAGGCTGATCATCAAAAATGGGAAACCAGCTACGGCCATAATCCGTGGTTTTCCAGACACCACCATTGTTGACACCTATATAAAATGTATTGGGTTGCTGGGGAACACCCACGGCACCAACGGTTCTGCCACCCCGGTGCGGACCGATCATCCGCCATTTCATCGAATTAAAATAGTGTGCGTCGAACGGCTGTGCCTGGATACAACAAGCAATGAATAGTGCGACAAGGCAGGAAACAAAAAATTTCGTCATGTAAAAAGGTTATCGTCTAAGATAGGAAAACCCTGCATAAAGGGCCCGGGAATTACTCCGGCGGAGTTGCAGCTGCTAATTTCATATTTCCGGGTATTCCGGAAACAAAAAAGAGGAGAATTTAAATATAGGAGTAAAAGAGTGATTGAGTTTCACAGCGAAAGTGAAATGGTGGATCAATAAACTGTGTGACTCTTTTACTCCGATTCCCTGCCTACCGGCAGGCCGGCCGGTGTTGAAAATATTTATGACAGTCTCTTTTTAAATTCGCAAAATATTTTTTGCCGAAACAGGAACATGAATATTCCTCAGCGATAAACTCAGGGCGTTTTAACAATTATTGACAACTGTTCTCTTTCTTCCGCATTCCGCTCTACTTCAGTTCTGTCCAGTAAAGCAGTCCGTAATTTTTTATGTGTAAGAAATTCCAATTGGTCGCCAATATGTTTGCTTCCGGGTTGCGTGGCATTTCCATAGCTAAGCAATACCTGCGCTTTTACATTCGTGCCGAACTCTATTACGGCAACATAACTATCCCCGTGTCTTGCATAGTTTTTGTTGTCCTTTGCATCTCTTACAAATGACATAGTCCGGAATATTCCATAGCCGCCGCCGCCACCATTACCTGGTAAATCATAGTTGCCCACTTTAAACCGGTTCACTTCTCCCCAGGCCACGTCCAGGCTGCCATACATTTTTTCAACCTCTGTTGCAGCTTTTGACAACAACGTCACAGCTTTTTGCGGATATTTCAAACCATCGGGTGTGGTTATGGGTTCTTCAGGGTTCCAGGGAATAGTATACATGGTATCACTTAACTTGTCCCACCAATTTGCAAAAAGAACAGCACCCCGGCTGTCAGCATTTGTAGCTTTATCCCATTGCTGCAAAACAGTTACAGCCCTTTTTGCAAGGGTATCCGATGACTGTTTTACAGCGATCATCAGATCATCCAGGAATCGTTCGGCGGCTTCCATCCCTGTATTTAATTTATATCCCTGTAATTCTTCAAAGGTTATGGAAGCGTCATTTTTTATCATATTTACGGCACGTTGTGGTCGTAAAGGCATTGTCTGCGGTGCCATATAAGATGGAAAATTTTCTGCTTTCAGCATTGGCGGGTACGTGCTTGTCCAGGGTGCATCATTGGCATTTTGTACAAACCCGGTTGATGGATTAAATAATTTAGGCAATTCTTCATAGCTGTGGTATTGATGCCAGATGTATCTGGAGCGGCTGCCATCGATAGCGCCAAACCAAAACTTGAAATCCCCTTCGGCTCTTTTGGGTACATTCCCATTGAAATAATAAAAAATATTTCCGGTCTTATCTGCATAGATCACGTTGTAGAATGGGTTTTGCATCATTTTTATGGCCTTTTCAAATTCGTTCCAGTTCCGGGCTTTGGCCATATCATGATATTGTTCTGCAAAAAATGCATTTTCCAATCCGGCAATCCTTACAGCCCAGGCCTTACCATTTTTTTCACCAACGATGGGTCCATGTTTGGAATAGATTAGTTCAACAGGCTGTGATTTCAGACTTCCGTCAGGCTGCCTGACTTTCAGTTCTATATTTTTTTTCTCAAAGGGTTCTGTTTTATCATCTAACACATATCCATTATCCTTCAGGGTGAGTTCGTACCGGTCTGATACATCTATTGTATTGTTTGTATGTGTCCAGCCCAGGTTCTCATTGAATGCAATGCCCAATGTTGAATTTCCAACCAATGAAGCGCCATAAGCATTAAATCCCGGTGCCGTTAAATGTGCTTCAAAGAATAACCAGAAATCATTCCACGGAAGATGTGGATTAGCCATAAGCATGGCATTTTTCGAAGCTGATTTTGAAGGGGCAATGGCATAGGAATTTGATCCGGCACTGGCTGATTGCCGGACATTCCGCAGATCATTTCCGGCTATGAATTCAAGGCAAATCACTCTTTTGCCATGGGCCATCACATCATAAACGGTTATGGGTAATACCCGTTTCATCTCCGGGGCAATGGCATCAGGGTGTTCCCCGGCATAGGCATTTACCCCACTGACAAATGCGTCTAATTGTTTTTTGTATTCTTCATGTTGCCGGGCATATTGTGCCCGGGCTGAATCAGGTAAGTTAAATAATTGAATCTGCTTGTCTGATGCGAGATATTTTTCACCCCAATATTCTGCTGCACGGCCCCGCGCCTGTCCATAGAGTTTCAATAAAAGATCTGCATGATTGTGCATCTGAGCCCAGCCAAAAGCATAATACATCTCCTCCACATTACGGGCATAGATATGGGGCACACCATAATTATCCCAGATGATTTCGGTTTTTTTTTGTGCCTGAATGTTGATAAGGCTTGCCAAAAAGAAAGCAGTCAGTAAAACCAAATTTTTATTTTTTAAAAGGCTATCTGGAAACATAAGCTGGTTGTTTAAATATTTTTTTATCAGTTCTTCTTAAATACAGAAAGAAAATATAGGGGTTTGCCTTTGGTTTCATAAGATTCCGGGTACCCGTTTCCCATCAGGTTATAACAAATGGTCAACTGTTTATTTTCAAATTTGTAAATGGCTGTAAAGTGTTTCCCGGAATTTACCCCTTCTTTGCCGTAAATGTCCATGTTATGATCGCTGTACTTTAGAATTCCTTTGTCAACGCTTTCGGCAATAAGTGTATACGAGCTGTCATGGATAATGAGCTTCTGCTTTTCAAAAACAGCAGGAGGAAATTCTTTGCCTCCCATTTCCTGTTTTATGGGTGTCCAGTCACCATTTAAAATAGTTGCGTTTAAGGCCTTCTTAGCCGTTCCACAATTACTACCGAGGATTAAAAGTGTTATAAATGTTAGGAGCCGCATATTATTTTTTATTTAATCATCCTTTTACAACTGTTTCTAAAAAGGTTTGTATGGTTTCTGATCTTCCTAAGGGTTCCAGTACGAATATAAAAAGATTTACTCCTATAGCCAGAAATGTAGCGGGATGTTTAAGCTTTCCAAATTTCCAGGCAGCGATCAGCAGCATCGAAAGAATCAATAACTGGGTATAAATTATAGGGGTCATGATATTGATTGTCGGCCAGGCTTTAATATTCAGGTCAACATATACATTCTGAATGCCCCGGCCAAGGGCCGGCATCATAATAAGAAACACGGTGGTTATAAGCCACCAGGCATGATCTTCCATATTTTTTCTGTGAATGATACTTTTTATCACGGCAAAACCAAAAGCTATCATCATGACAATTTCTACAGCAGCAACACCAAAAAAGAACCAGGGTTGGAATGGGCCAAACTGTTCGGGCATTTTCAGGGCATTCTGAGCGGATACTAAATCCCTGTTCATCATACTCAACGCTGTGATACAAACCCCTCCTGCCAGGAACATACCCACCATACCATTGGTTCGGTGTTTACTCATTTTGCCATGAGTAGCAAAATAAGGTTGGATAATGAGATAGATGTACCAGGTAGTACCTGTCCAATAATGTATATGAACGGACCAGGCGTTACTGGAAAAATCGCCCCAGTAGTCTTTAAAAATGCCCAGCTGCATAAAAAGCATAGGGATCAGCATCCATTTGTACAGGTTCTTATATTTATTCATATTCTGGTCTTTTTAAAATTTCCCTGAATAAAAGTGTTGTTGTTATGAGTGCAGGTAACGGACAACTAATGCCGATAGTGGGATATAATAAATCCGTCTGCAAGCAACCACTGCCTGTTTTTTGCTAAAGATAAATATTAAGTATTAAAGTTGGGCGACGCCTTTCCCGCATTGACTGAGATTCGTCAAGCCAGATATTATTTATAGTATCACCCCGATTGTCAACAGTACCGAATGTTATTTCGTCCGAAAGAAAAGTATCAATCCAAAAGTTAATGTTATGTTTTTATGAATACATGTACAGGTAAGTGCGTAGTATTTTTTGAAATAGAATTACAGAATAATAACCTTACTAGGTTTTTTTCGAATAAATCCATTAAATTCGGAATGGAATTGAAAATAAAGCCAAACTCTTTGGCTTCAGCCATCACTAAAATCTAATATTATGAGAAAGAAATTGAAAATTTTCTTCATTACTGCATTTTTATTTGGTTGGGTTGCTTTTGGTATTTTAAAATACTTTTCTGCCAAAGAAGTAGATCTGAATGAGGAAGTAGCTCAGGAAACAAACGGAGCTGATGGACAGTTGGACAATTGGTTTTGGCAAAAAGGTTATCCCCATCCGGAAGATCTCACAAAAAAATATCAACAGGCCTGGTCGCAATTTTTAGACCTTCAAAACAACGTGCCTGATCAAACAGCTAACAGGAGTTTGAATACGGCCAATTGGGTATCCGTGGGTCCCAAAGTTTTTGGAGGACGTGTATTGAGTTTGGCTATTAACAGGTTGGCTAATGCCGGAGGCAGCAGAACAATTTTCGCTGGTAGCGCCAGTGGGGGTATATGGAAAACATATACCGGGGGCATAGGTGCTACAGCCTGGCAACCGGTTATTACAAATACAAATGTCCTGGGTGTTTCCAGTATTGTGTATCATCCTACCGACACGAGTATTCTATTGGCCGGTACAGGAGAAGTATACAGGGTAGAAACGGTAACAAACGGATCGAACTCAACGAACCAAACCGGGAATAATGGACGCGTTGTATGGAAAACAAGGGGAACCTATGGTATCGGGATATTAAGAAGCACAGATGCTGGTGCCACCTGGACCAATTCATTATCCGCTACCATGCCTGATTTATTTGGAATTCAAAAAATAAAATTTGACCCCACTAATGCCAGTATTGTTTATGCTTGTGGTACTGATGGTTTATATAAATCTACAAATGCCGGGGCAAGTTTTACAAAAATATTTTCGCTGGTTTATGTAAATGATATTGTAATTAACCCAGCCAATAACCAGGAAATATTGATTGCAAATGGAAATTTAAATAACACCAGTAAAGGGTTGTGGCGTTCTACCAATGGTGGAACCAATTTTACACAATTAACCAGTGGTCTTCCTACAGCCAGCCAATATAAAGGATTTATATCGCTCACTATTGCAGGCACTGTTGCACCCTATACTGTAATTGCGGGTGTGGGCAAAGGGGATGTCGTAACACCAAACTCCTATAATGAAAAGGAAGTATACAGGTCTACCAATTTCGGTACTACCTGGACATTGATTTCAAATTCAAATCATAGCAGTTACCAGGCCTGGTTTGCACACTGTATTACGCCTTTCCCGGTAACAGGGGGTACCAGTACCAGTAAATTTTTTATGGCGGGAGTAAGCCGGTATGTATTTACTATTTCCGGATCCACTGGCACAAGAACAACTATTGCATCGGGTAGCGCTACCACAAATACTTATTTAAGTGCCGGGCAACAAGAAGGCGGTACCAGCTATGTACATGCCGATGTACACGACATAGCCTTTGTACCCGGAAGTACAACACAAGCTTATTTTGCAACAGATGGTGGGGTGTTTAGAACTACCAATGCTAATGCATCGCCTGCTTCTTCTATAAGTTTTAATTCGTGTAATGGTGGGTTACAAATACAGCAATTTTATCCTACGGCAGCACAATCCAGAAGTAACCCGACTCTTTTTGTAGGCGGTTTACAGGATAATAATGTAGTACGTTCCCGGGGCAATACCTGGGCCCGTGTTATTGGTGGAGATGGCGGTCCTTGTTTGTTTAAACCAGACAACGAAGCCATTTTATTAGGATCAACCGATACCCGGGGTGTAAGCAGATCTACGGATAGCGGTAAAACCTATGGTGCAAATGTGCTAACCTATTTAGGGAGTTTATCAACTCCTCATGATGATAGAACCAGTTTTATGTCTCCGATTGCAGTGGGCAAAGCCAATACCAACCAATGGTATGCAGGATCCGATAATATACATATCAGCACCAATGCAGGATCAACCTTTACCAATAGTGGTGTACCAGGCACCGCTTATATTGAAGCCTTACATAAACCAGCCGTATCTATTGGCGTATCGGATTTAAATGCCAATAAATTATATATTTCTGTCTCCCCGTTTTCGCAAAACACCTCTACTTATGGTTTATATTATAACCCACCTGCCAATATCCGGAAAAGTATAAACGGAGGTACCAGTTTTACAACGGCAACGGGTACTTTACCGGATAGGATTTTTACAGATATAGCCATTAGTGCTACCAACGATGATAGCGTATTTGTTACGCTGGGCGGTTTTGGCAGTACACATATATATGTTACCGGCGATGGCGGTAGTACCTGGTCACCCAGCGGTAGCGGCTTGCCCGATGTTCCGTTTAATTGTATTTTAATTGACTCTGCCAATGCGAATGTTTTATATGCCGGCTGCGATTTAGGTGTTTATGTAAGCCCCGACAGAGGTGTCAATTGGTACGATTACAACAGCGGATTTTGGGATGCTACCTATGTTATGGATATTGTATTTGTACCCGGGAATAAACTTAGAGCCGTAACCCATGGGAAAGGAATTTTTGAAACAGACCGGTTTGATGGAAACGTGGTTCTGGCACCTGTAAAAGTGGAATTTTCCGGTAAAACTATAAGGCAAACAAATGTATTAAACTGTACAGCTTTCAATGAGACCAACATAAGTAAATATGAAATACAAAGAAGTGCAGATGGGTTTAACTTTTTAAAGATCGGCGAAAGGGCTGCACAAAATAATGCTTCCAGAAGTAATTATGATTTTGAGGATAGAAACCTTTCGCCCAACCAGAACATATATTATTACCGGTTGAAAATATTCAGCAGTGACGGTAAGTATTTTTATTCCAAAATAGTTGAGCTTAAAACAACGGGCACTAGTCAAATAACCATTTTGGGAAATCCGTTCAGCCAGGAGTTAAATTTCAGCTATAGTATGCCATCAGTCTCTTCTATGCGTATTCAACTGATAAACATGCAGGGCCATGTACTTTTGCAAAAGTTTATGAGCCTAAAACAGAGCAGGGTACTTATAAAATTTACAATCTTCAAAACCTGCCTCATGGATATTATATATTAAACATACAGAGCAAAAACATGAATTTAAGCAAACAGGTTTTGAAAGAATAAAAATTGAGCGGATAATTTCCTGGGCTCAGGTAATAATATCGCTGATGTAAAACAGAAAGCCTGGTATTTTTTAGTGCCCTGTTTTCCCGAATGAAGAAGCAAATGTTATAACGAACATATCTTTTCAATACTAATAAACCGTTTCATTATTTATGAAACGGTTTATTTATGGTGTGTATCCTTATGTGGCCTACTGCCTTTTTTTTCTTTCGTTTAATCCCTTTTAAGTTCGTAACAAAGCAAGGCTATCCCACAGTCAAATTGTTGTGTAGTTTTAAGTATCATATTTTGCCTGGTATTTATACCTTTAAAAATGGTCATTCCAGTACCAATGACAGAAGGATTGATGAATAAATTGAATTCGTCAATGAGTCCCGCATTAATTAATGATGTTACAAAAGTCCCACCACCATAAACGATGATATCATGACCTTCCTGATTTTTAATTTTTGTAACTTCTTCAACAAGATCGCCATTTGCTAAGACAGTTTTGTCCCAAATTGATTTGTCAAGTGTCTTTGTGAAAACAACTTTGGGTGTTGTTGAATATTTAAGTCCACCTTCAAATTCCGGGTCACTTGGGTTTTTGGCAACTTTTTCCCAATGTGGAATAAATCCTTCGGCAAGTTTCCTGCCTAATAAAATTGTGTCAACCGGCTCCGTTAGTTGTTTGACATAATTAATCAGATCATCTGTCCACGGAAAATGCATCCAATCCATTTCGCCGTTTGTTCCTGCAATAAAACCATCAATGGTCATTTGCACTTGTAATTTTAATTTTCTCATTTTCAAATAGTCATTTAATGTCTGTCCAGTGTTCTGCTGTGTCACATAGTTCTGCTGCTAACCGCTACGGGTTGGCCGTCCCGATAGCTATCGGCATGAAAGTCCTTTGCCGGAATTTCTACTGAATAAAGTTACATAAGTTGATGGTTAGAACTACAGCCTGGCAGCACCTGTCCCGGCGTATGCCGGGATTCATGGTCCCGCCCTATTGCCAGGCCGCCTGTTGTGTGTTCGTACTTCTTCTTTGTAAACCTAAAGTTGTTTATTTTGTCTTATGTGCCTCCATGTCAATTTCTATTAATTGTCCTTTGACTGCAAGTCCTTTTACTTCAAGCCAGGTTCCAGTTGGGAATTGTTTTTTGTAAATTGAATTTCTGAAGCCAGAAACTTTTATAAATTCATCCATGTTGGTCGTATAAATATTCTCTGCAACAACATCTTCGTAAGTGTAGCCATAGTGTTGTAATATTTTTTCTAAGTCGCTATAACAATTTTTCATTTGTTGTTCCATGTTGCCAGGAGCAACTATTATACCTGAATCGTCCATGCTTACGGCCCCGGAGATCTTTAGGTCGTCACCAATTTTTACGGCATGAGAATACCCGTAATCTTTTTCAAGTTTTGGTCGCAGGTTAAAATATTCGGGTAGGTCAGATTGTGTTGCCTTAAGCTCCTTCTCTGCAGTTGCTTTGGATGTGTCAGTGTTGTTACAACCACTTAGCAAGGATAAGCCCATTAAAAGGCTTGAAGCAAATAAATAGATCTTTGTCATAATTGCTGTTTGTTTTGGTCATTAAAATTTGATTTCTTTTTGTTGACGCCTAACGGGTAGAGCTTTCCCGCTATAGCGGGACAAATAGTGCAGGTGTGGAATTATCCTGAAATTTTTCGGAACATCCGCCCGCAACCGCTGTTGACTTGTCTACCGGTAGGCAGAAATATATTGTTGAAATTAAGAATTAAAGTTGAAAGTTGTTTGTCCAACCCGAACCATAGCCTGGATTTGCAACCTGCCTGCCGGTAGGCAGGTTGGCTGATGTTTGTTTGTAAAGCCATCCAGACAATTACCGGGATACAAAACCTGATGTTGTGTGCACGTGCTAGATATTCATTTTAATTTTTCAATCATTTCCGTGATTGCGGTAATTACAACTTCTGGTCTAAGCTTAGCAATATGATGGCCGCTATTCTTTATTACTTTGTATTGAATGTTAGGCCGTTTCCCTGCCCATTTTATTAATTCTTCTACCCAAATTCTATTCATTGGATTGTCTGGGTCATTTTCAGACGCACCCGGTGCTTTACCATAAGCAGCTATTAGTAGAGTAGTGGGTGTCGAATGAGTTGCGTCTGATAGCCTTGCCTGGTTCATGCTGGAATCAAAAACTATATTTTCTCCTCGCTCTCCCGGCCTATTTTTACTGGCCAATAATTCTTTCATATAAATAGAATCTTCAGTCAGTAATTCAGGAAACTCCTTTTCTACTCTTGCATATACATCTTCCGGAGTTGGGTCAACTAATACTAATCCAGCGACTGATTCAGGATATAGCCCGCAGAAAACTCTGGCGAAAGCGCCTCCCATAGACCATCCTACAAATATGTATGGTGGCTGATAACCAGATTTTTGAAGTGCTTGTTTTAATTCTTTTGCGACAGTGACGGCATCTCTTGTCTTTGCACAGATTTCTGAATTCAAATATCCTGGCCGATCATAAGAAATAACATGAGCAATCTTTGCAATTGCTGTATCAATAGTACGCCAACACTTGTGATTAGAAGCTCCGCCAGCTTCTAAAACTACGGTATATCTACCGGTGCCTGATACATACATAGACATCTTATGATTATCTACTTCAACTTGCAATGTGTCTACTTTGCTATTTGATTTTATTTCCTGTGCAATTGAGGCGTTTAAAAAGGAAAACTGTACACAGAAGATAGAAATGATGGATATAAGTACTTTCGGGTGCATTAATTTGAAAATTTATTTCGATTTAATAGGGCAGCCAACGAACAGGGCTTGCCGAAGCGGTGGCAATAGATTTCCGTCCGCCCGGCTAACTGAAGCTAGATTTATAACGTCAAGCTGGATATGAAGCCAAATTGAAAAATAACACATTATATCAACCAAATTATTGTTCATCAAGACCGTAAAAAAAGATCAAAATTTGTTTGGTTTTTTACACAGTTCATGTTGGCTGCTGTGTTTTGGATGAAATGCCTATTTAATGTCAGGCATTCTGGTGATATCTTCAATATGTACCAGAGTGAGTTTCCATTCGCCACTTTGTTGTTTTGTCCATACAAGATTGTAATTACCTTTTTCTTTAAGTACAGGGCCGCCAGGTGGAGTCAAGTCTAGTGTATACGTTCCTCCGTCATATGCGATTTTGTTATCACTGTCTTTAATTACAGAGGAAGTCTTTATGTTGCTAAGAACTTTTACTCCACCACTTACCCAATTGTTTGCAATAGCTAATTGTCCATTATGAATTAATGAGTCGTTCATGACTATAGCATTGTCAGCAATTGTTTTCATAATAGCTGCTGAATCTTTATTATTCCAGCCTGCTAGAAAAGTTGCTGTCAGTGAGTCAACATTTACAGGTGTTGGGGAAATGGTTTTCTCTGTTGTCTGATTGCAACTTATGACTGTTGCCAATGCAAATAAAAGTGTCAACTGTTTCATTATGTTAGATTTGGTTTTCGAATTTGACAAGAGATTGGTTTAACATAGCAGAAAACCCCTTGCTGTGCGTTCGTTTATTTTCTCGCAATTATGATTGTGTGTACTTCTTCTGTCGCAATGCTTTTTTTGTAATTTTTGTTTAGTAATTTAATTGTTTCCAAATTATTGTTTGTTAGTTCTTTTGTCAAACTATCCAATGTGTGAAAATAAAAATAGGCTCTGTCTCCACTACGCGCAACTTGGAAACCTGATTTACTATAATCGCCTTCAACAAAACTGATGTATAAAACTCCTTTGTCATTAAGCAGGTTGCCACAGTTTTTAACCAATTTTGAACTGTCAATTTTTGATAAATACGGAAAACAAAATCCACAAATAATGCCGTCAACTTTACTTTGCAACTTGTCTATTTCTCTACAGTCCATAACTTTAAAGTCGGCTGTTGGGTTATTGGCTTTTGCTAACTCAATCATATTTGGAGAAATGTCAATTCCTTCAATTCTAAAATCTGGTCTTTTGTTAAGTAGATACTTTATGATATTTCCTGGTCCACATCCAATTTCTAAAATTTTCGCATTTTCTATATTTAGTTGGTCGCAAAATGTGTCATAGGTGTCATCATACAAGTCTAAATCCATAAACTTGTCTTGATAAATTTTTGCTACTTTATTCCAAGTGTCAAATGTCTCTTGATATGTGTCCACTATAAGGGTTTGTTAAATGACGCCCAACGATCAGGTATTGCTGCCGGCAGGCAGGTTGAAAAATTTAAAGTTGAAGTTAAGAACTAAAGCCCAAAGTTGTTTGTCCAGCCCGAACCACAGCCTGGACCTGCCTGCCGGCAGGCAGGTTTGATATTGGCCGATGTTTGTTTGTCAAGCCATACTTGCACAAAACCCCATGTTAGCGGTTTGTGCTTAACTGTTTCTGTTCTCTACTTGAGTTTTAGCTATTGCTTTAATTTGCTTTCTGTATTGTCGATAAAAGTAAATTGCCCAAATTAAACTTACTAAATGGAAAGAGCCGAATCCTCCTAGAAGCCAGGACATAAGTAACTTTTCATCGTGTGGGTTTATTTTTTGTACAAATAAAGAAATCGTAAAAGGAACCATGCACCAGAGTGTGAGCAATTTAAGCCACAAGGGAAAAGGCTTATAATAAGCTATCATAATCATACATGGGATGAAAAAGTAGGCAGCGGAAGTTCTTACTTCCATATCAATTTCCAAATGTTCAAAGTCCAGAGCCGCAAAAATAATTCCCCAACCAATACCCAAAATTGTAAAACCAGATGCTGCCATATCCCAACCTTCCCTGGCTAGTTTTACAGCTATGAGTATTGATCCACAAATAAAAAGCATGTCTACCATTTTGAAGACCATGTCTGATGGAATCTTAGGCAAAAATGGACCTACAAAATTACTTAGAACGAAGGCCAAACTAAAAATCAGGAGTTGCCATTTTACCACCATACCATCTTCTTTTATATGGTCAGGTTTTTGAAATTTGTAGCTTGTCATAAAACCTTTTTTGCTATTATGAAATAATGAGTGCTTATTTAGCATGACCGCTAACGAGCAGGGCTTTGTGCAGGTGTGGCATTAGAATTCCGTCCGCCCACAGCCGCTGCTGACCTGCCTGCCGGCAGGCAGGTTGAAAATTTAAAGTTGAAATTAAGAACTAAAGTTGAAAGTTGTTTGTCCAGCCCCACTTGCCAGCAATACCCATGTTAGCGGAATACATTTGTCACGAATTTAAATGTGTTTGATTTTATCTTTTTGCATGAATACGAGCCCTGACAGGCTTATCAGCAATATTAATCTCCAATAAGTTTGCTTTCTGCTTTTTTCTTCAAATTCATTACATACACACAACTTTTTTTATTTCTTTCGGCTGCATAGGCTACATACTTTCCATTAGGAGAAATGCTTACACTATAAATAACACCAAACAAAGTAAGCATTGGCTCACTTTTATTTTTGCCCATCGGCATTCGATACAAAATATGAGCTGTGTCTTGTTTGGTTAAATAATAAATAAATTTCCCGTCATGTGACCAAAATGGAGCAACCTCTCCCTCAAGGTTAGAAATAAGATTATGAATATCAGAACCATCAGCGTTCATTATCATTATCTCGGTAGATTGTTTCTTTTTTTTCATTTCTTCTTTAGTAATTTCTTTCCACGGTTTCCGGATGGCAACTGAGCGTTGAAAAAGAATTTTATTCCCGTCAGGGGACCATTGAGGAGATGAGCAGTCATATTTCTCATCTGTAGTAAGTTTTGTAAATCCTGTTCCATCAGCATTAATTACAGCTATATCATTAGGCGTCTGTTCGATTGACCTGGAGTCAAAAGCAATTACGTTTTGTGATGACCATACTGGTTCATAAGCATCAAATCCTGGTGTGGATAATTGTTTCTGTTCCCCGCCTTTCCATGAATTTATAAAAAGCTGCATGGGATGATTGCTTCCATAATACACAAGGTGTTTTCCATCGGTTGACCATGCAGGCTGTCCGTAATGAAATGTCGTATCAGTAATTTTACTTAAGTCGCTGCCGTCAGGATTTATCGTATAGATTGAAGATTTACCGTCTCTTGTTGACTCAAACACAATTGAAGAACCATCAGGAGAAAACTTTGGATTAAAATAATAAACTCGCTTACTAGTACTTTGCCCGAATACGACCTGCGTGTATATAACACTTAGAAAGAGTACAAGTATTATTTTTTGTGTTTTCATCATTAATATTTTTAAAATATTGCAAATGAATAAATATTTTTTTTATACTTTAAAGATAATTCTTTGTGAAATGATAAAATTACCGTCTATCAAATTAATGATACAATGTCTCCAAAATGTGTTTCCGCTAACGTTCACCGCTTTAAATAGTAGGGGGATTCAAGGAACGTTCGACCACAACTGCTGCAGAGAAATGGTTTGCCGATGATTGCACCACCGTCTGCCCCCTATTATTTAAAACGAGTGTTACAGGCAGTACTTGAACGTGCATTAATTAGCAATTACTTTTTATGATTAGTCAATTTATTTTTTATTTCAACAGATAACCTGTTACTGTCAGTCACTACAAAAGTTGCTTTCTGACAATATATACTACTTCCAAGATATTGTTCATAACCAGAGGTTTTAATTGTAGTAAACGACTCCCAATCTCTTTTTTCTTGAGATAAAAATTCTCCACAAATTAGGTAAGTCCTTTCATTTCCTGATGAAAAGTATCCAGCTTTTACATCACGTAAATCAATAACAGTTGGTGGCTGATGTTCATTGAAATCTTTGGCAGCCGAAGTAATTAAAAACTGAATTACAGAGTCTGGTATTGATTCTTTACTCTCTACGTTTGTAGAATCGATTGAACTTTTAGGATTTGGTTCATTTTTATTTACTTGTGTATTACAACTAAATAAAATTGTCAAGAAAACTAAGATTGCTACGAATGTGAAATACCTTAAATGATTAAATCTTTTCATAAACTGATTTTAAAAAATAGGATGTCAATTTGAGGCCGTTTAAAAGTATTGCCAGTAACGGGCTGGGCTTTGCTGCAGGTGTGGAATTAGTATTCCGTCCGCCGACAACCGCTGCTGACCTGCCTGCCGGTAGGCAGGTTGGCTGAAGTTTGTTTGTCAAGCCACACTTGCACAAAACCTGATGTTGGCAGCTCGTGCATGTAATACTTAATCCTGAAAGAACTGAATAAGATTGCCATCAGGATCCGCTACTATAAATGTTTTCTTATTATTTACTGGATCTACAACCATTTTTCCATGAAAGGCCAAAGACATAGTAGAAAAGCGTTCAAATAAAGCATCAATTTGTGGAACTATAAAGCCGAATTTAGAAAACCCCAAAGTTCTCGTCCCTGGAGGGTGTGTTTTCAATAATGAATCTACGGAGACTACTTTTTTTAATTCAACAAGTTCTATCATAATTCCTTTGTCAACTAAAACTGCTTGCTTAAAACCTCGAGTTTCGCTATCAACTCTATTCCGGAGCGTTAGATTTAGGACTTTGGTATACCAACGAATTGAGCTATCAATATTCGTAACGTTAATTGCCGTATATAATGGTTGAAATGATGCTTTTTGAGCTTTTGCAGTAAAACTAAGAGTAAAAAATACTATAATTGTTTTCAACATATTTGACATAAGACGTTTGTTTTTCTAAATTTTGAATTGTTGATCTGCTGCCCATTGCATGGCTGCCAACGTTCGAGCATTTGCGAAGGCAGGGAATTCATTGATTGTCCAGCCCGGTACAAATGCCCTTCCGATAGATATCGGGATGAAAATATGTTGTTGAAGTTATGAACTAAAGCTGAAAATTGGACGTCGGGCCCGAACCGCTGCCGATGCTTGCACATAGCTGATGTTACATTGTCCAGCCCTGCTTTTACAAATACTAATGTTGTGCGTTCGTGCTATTTGTTTCCAAAATTTACATTTCAATTCAGGTAACTATTTATTTAGGTAATTTCCCATCCGAAAAAAAAGTGTCACGAAATATTTTCCATTGACCTTCATCTTTTTTCCAAACTAACAGGTATCTTCCCTTAGATACAACTTTGCCATTTGAAAGTGAAAAGTATCCTGTACCTTCTTCAACAAGCAAATTATTATCACCCCATAAACCGGTAGTGATAAAACTTGAACCTGTTATACTGTCCCGAATCATTTCTCCGTAAGCTTTAATTATTTCCGCTCTACCAATTGTTGACGGGCTGCCATGATTTAGGATTCTCGCATCAATAGTATAAAGATTTCCTAAAGCTATTGAATCATATTTCCTAAGTGCATCTACATAGGCTTCTATTTGGACTTGAATTTCTTTTTTAGCAACATTTAAATCAATTACATTTTGAGAGAACGCAGTCATAGAACTGAACAATATTGCTATTAATAAGATAGGTCTCTTTTTCATCTTTTCAATGTTAATTAAATGATGTTTATGATTTCAAATCGGGCTGGTTGGGTATTTGGGTAGTAATTGGGTTTGGGGGGAGTACCTTTCGAGCCGACCCGGGGGGGTGACTGTGTGCAGCTTTTTAAAAATGTTGTGTTGGAGTTGATTCATTCATTAGTATGACGCACAACAGGCAGGGCTTTGTGCAGGTGTGGCATTAGTATTCCGTCCGCCCACAGCCGCTGCTGACCTGCCTGCCGGCAGGCAGGTTGGCTGATGTTTGTTTGTCAATCCACACTTGCACAAAACCCAATGTTATGCCAAGTGTTTACATTTTATTTATCCTCTTTACTAAATGCTAAGTCTAGTACAAAAACAGTTTTAGAACCGTCAGCGGGTATAAAAGATATTGTTGATATCGCTACCCTATAGTATGGCTCAAAGCTGTCGAAGATTTTTCCGATGCATATTTGTGTTCCTTTTTGTTTACCTTTTGAGTATGCCGTCTCCCATTTATCATCCTTTATTGAATTTGTGTCAGCAAAAATGGGATGAACCAAATTTAATAATCTTCCATACTCCATCTCAACACTGTCTTTATTGGAATAGAAATATTTACACTCTAAAATCATAGGATGTTTATTAAAATCCTCTTTTCCCCCTTTTTCAGTAACCAGAGCAGCATTGCCATAAAACAACATAACTTGAATTGAGTCAGGGTTATATTTAATCAGGCCTTTGTCTGCTGTAATACCTTTGAAAAAGGACGAGGGTTTGAAGTTATTGAAAGTAGTGTCTGTTAAAATAAATCTCTTATCATTTACAATTACTTCACGAAGGTCTAAACGGGATTTTTCGAGAGGAAGGTTGTAAAAAATATTTTCGATAATCGGATGAACTTGTCTGGTCTGCACTGTGTCAGCCGTTTGAGTTGTTTTTTGGGTTTGTGGATTTACAGTCCCAAAGTAAAATGCTGTTGTCCCAATAGTTGCTGTCAAGGTAGTAACAGTTAAAATTAAAAGTGTTTTCTTCATTGTCTTACCGTTTTTGCCTTGTCCGTTTTGTGTCTGTTGTGTCGTCATAGCATTGGGCATAACAACGTTCGGGGCTTGCTTGCTGTGGGGGATTGTTGCTGTGTCCGCCCACCCACAAAACCTGATTAAAGAAACGAATTTTTATTGAAAACGTAAAGCCAATAGGTAAACGGTCAACCCCATAGCAAAAGCTGAACAGGGGAGTGATGCCTGGATTTCCTTTCGTCTGCCCCCATAGCCGTAAACCAATGTTACAGGCAGTGTTTCTTTTCAAGTTGTCCGCAAAATCTTTTCCATTTTCCGTCCTTTCGCCAACTCGTCCACTAACTTGTCTAAATATCTTGCTTGTTTTGTCAACGGGTTTTCAATTTCTTCAATCCGATAACCGCAAATTACTCCGTTTATTAGTTTGGCGTTGGGGTTTAGCTTTGCTTTGTTGAAAAATGTTTCAAATGTTACTTTATCGTCAATCAAGGTTTGCAGTTTTTTCTTGTCAAATCCCGTCAGCCATTCTATAACCTGATGCAATTCTTCTTTGGTTCTGCCTTTGCTTTCCACTTTTGTGACATAGTGCGGAAATACCGATGCAAAAATCAATTTTGCTATTCGTTCATCGTGTTCGGGTGTTGTTTTCATTTGTCGTGTTTTATTTATTGGGATTAGAAGTAAAATCTACCATCCATTCAATACCGTATTTATCCCTAAACATACCAAAATATGCCCCCCAGGGACTGTCTGCAATAGGAAACTCAACTTGTCCACCTGCTGAAAGTCCGCTAAACAGTTTATCAGCTTCATCTTTACTTTCGGCACTAATTACAATTTTACTTCTGTTCTCATTTTCATTTGTTCGTCCTATTATTTCCGGAACATCATTTGCCATTAAAATACTTTTACCGATTGGTAAAGCAATGTGCATTATTTTATTCGCTTCATTTTCTGCGACTGGAAATTCAGCACTTGCTAAATCTTTGAAACGTATAATTTTGGCGAACTCACCGCCAAATACTGATTTATAAAAATTGAATGCTTCTTCAGCATTGCCGTTAAAGTTAATGTGTGGATTGATAGACGCCATATTTTTTTAATTTTATTGATATTTTACTTATTTAAACCATTTTTGAGCCGAAGGTCTGCGGTGTGGGCAGCCAGGCCAACAGCAGGGTTGGCGTTTTCCTTCTGATAATTCTTCCAACATACGTTGAATATGTTCTGTTCTTGTTTCTGTTTTTTTGACAATTGTAACCCAACAAATCCATTCGTTGCGTTGAATAGGCGTTAGTTTGTTCCAACGTTCCAAGATATCAGCTTTGGCTTTTAATGCCTTTAACATATAATCGGGCAGTTTGTGTAAAACGCCTTTGGCTATAATAATCTTTTCCATATTCTCTTTCGTTTACTATTTCAGTCGTTCTAAAATGCCTTTTCGTTTCACTATGTTTTTATAGTCCCACTGAATTTCTTTTGATTTTTTGAGCCAACGTTTAAGGTCTTTGGTATTAATGTCTGAAACGGCATTGTAGAAAACAGAAGCGTCTTTAAATTTATCGCCCCGCACTTCCAACCATTGTTCATCAAAACTTGCTCCGCTCCAAAACATCAACCGAATGCCCGCTTTCTGCTTGCTGTAACCCACAATAGGGTTTCCGTCTAAAAACCAAACAGGGTGTCCGTGCCATACTTTGTTTTCAGCTTTAGGCAAGACATTGCTAATTTCCTGCAGCAACAAATTGCAAATGTTTTTGTCGGCTAAGGTTTGTTTGCTGTTGTAAGAAAGAATGTCCTTGTTGATGTTTTGTATTTTTGTGCTTGTTTTTTTGGTGGATTTAGGATGTGTAATCTGTAAATCTCTTGCTTTCACAAGCAGCTTAACCGTTTTTTCAATCAGCGTGTAAGGAAAAGGTTTGTCTAACGGAAATTGATATGTCGCCTTTGAAACGTGATATTCTTGTAATTCGCTTGGAACGGATTTGCTGTGTCGGGGTGTAATGAATAAACTGATGTGTTTTTTGAAAGCGGCAAAATAAATGAGCCGTCCATCATAGCCTTTGCTGCCATATTCATAAAACGGCATACCATAGCTTATTCGTTCGTCTGCTATTGGTGCAGCTTTTTTGATTGTCGTCCTAAGTTTTTTCAAAACGGGTTGCACGTCTGTCGGACAAAACGATATGTATTCGTCAACGTCTTTGAATTTTGCATTACTTGTGTTCATATGTCAAGTCGTTATGTGTGGTCGTTTAACATTGCCTGTAACGTTAAAGCATTGGCGCTGTGGCGGCATTCTGTAATCCGTTCAGCCCGGGCTGCTGCTGAATAAAGTTACAAAAGTTGATGATATGTACTGCAGACGGGCTCTATTCGTCTGCCGAAACTGAAGCAGAGTAGCGAACAAAAAGTTGAGAATATATTCGTCGCCCCGCCATATACGCCAATGCAATGTTAGCGGATGCCATACTTAGTTAATGAAACGGTTATTATCTTAGGTGAGTAAATGTTTGGATTTAATCTTATCTCTGAAAAATCGGTGTTGTTGGTATCATAACTAATATACATGGTACAGTTGGTTTTATCATAATACTGAATGAGTTCCCTTCCTAAATAACAAAAGTTGTTTTTTCTGTATTCCGGGGTGCCGGGTATTAACTCCGGACATTCGTAAACAGTCGCACCCTCAGACCATGGGCCGGTTAACTCATTGGCGGTACGCAACCTGATCCTGTTGTCTAAAAAACCAGGTCCACAAACCATCACCCACTTTTTAATATCATTATGGTAACGGATGGTATTACCAGGCTGCTCCGGTAATATAACCGCCATATCAGTGGTATCCATTCCTGGTTTCCACACATTGGCTGTCGAATAGTACTCCATATGCCCTTTAGGAGAATCGATAAAATTTAAAGGGAACCGGAGCAATATAGTTTGGTTGCGGCTTTTATCAGTAAACAGGTAAAGATAGTTGCCGTCTTTAACTAGGGAATGAAGATCGTAAATATCAGGATCAAGAAATGTAAATGGTATTAGTTCCGGCGTCCACTGATCCGGCGTGTTGTTTATTGGGTCAGTTACTTTTGCCAAGCTAAATCCTAAAATAGAAAAATCAAAAATATCATCACCCGGAGTAGGCGCTGTTTTCGCTCCTATTTTAGGCATCAGCACATACAAACAGCCTTTGTGCATAAAGGCGTCATTTATCCAATATCTATAGCGTTTAGTAAAGCTTTCAAACACCGGTTTTGGATGTGTGGTATACATGTCTTTCCAATAATATTTAATATCGTATTTCCCGTTCGCCATACAGGAGGCAACTCCAACCGTGTTTGAAACTAATGTGTGGTCTTTGGCTTGCTGCCGAGATGTATCACCACTCTGCCCAACATAGCTATCAGAAAAAAGGAACAGGTCCTCTGTTTCATTTACTACAAGTGAAACATCTCCATCACCACCAAGCCATCCGTCTTTTAGAGGGAATGCGGGCAAACATTTTCGTTTAAAACTTACCGGAGCATCATTTGTTGGATTTATTGATGGGGATATTGATGATTTGTTAGAAGTAGTATGAACTCTTTCCAAAGAAAACTGTCGAATAAAAAATGCTGAATCATTTACATGTGCTTCCATAAATTTTCGCAGTTCAATGGTGGTTGCCGTGATCAATAAACCGCCTTCTCTCCAGGAATGCTCTAACAAGTTCTTACTTTTTGTGAGCTGATTGTAAAACCAGGCATAGTTCAATTCGGCCACCCAAAGTGTATCTTTTTCAATTTTTATTTTGAGAAAGGAATGCAGGGGTTGTATTTGCGTCCTGTACTCTTTACTGCCGATGGTATCGGGTATTTTGGGAACAAGGTCAAGGAATGTAGTATTGCCAACATAAATAAATACAGCTTCGTATTGTGAAGGGTTATTGGCTTTGCCGTATTTCAGTAGGTAAAAATTATCTCCTGTTTTTTTTATAACAATTGTATCATTTTCGTCTAGTGCCCATTTGCTTTCTGCCTGCGGAAACAGGAAGGCCTTCTGTTCTGTAAACAACGGATTAAGTGATAACACAGTTTGCGAAAGCAGGGCTGACAACTGCATTAATAAAAGTGATAAAATAAAAATGAACTTTAAATACATTGGTTATAGTCTTATAAACATCGAGAGCGAATGAAATGGTTTCCCCTAACGTCCAGGGCTTGGCGCAGTGGCGGCATCCGTGTTCCGTCTGCCGGGCCCGTCACCTAACCTGGAAATTGATGTTGAATTTAATTAATATTTTGTTAGGAACCGGTAAGTATCTGACTGGAGATGATTAATGGGCTGGAAGATCAGGATTTATTCTTAAGCAGCCATTGAGCCAAACCCGCTGTTGGGCGTTGTTGTTTAATCGTTAAGCCTACTTTCGATATCCATTCGCTCATGTAAAATCCTAATTACTTCTAGTGTACCATTTAAAACTCGGTAGAAAATGAGATGAGATTTGACTTTTGATGCCCGGTACCCTTTTCGAACATGCTCCATTGATTTCCCAGCAGTACTATTCTTACAGATGTAATTGATTTCGTCAACTATTAGGTTGTAGTATCGGTCAGCTTGCTTCACAGACCATTTTTCAACTGTGTAAAGCCAAATTTCTTCCAAGTCAGAAACAGCCTTTTTACTAAAAATAAAAGGAAGTAGTTTCATAAAAACTTGCTATGCAGCTTCTTTAAATTGGCCTTTGGGTCAAAATTCTTTTCCATTCCACTCTTTTCGCCTTGGGAAAGAGCTTTATTAAGGTTTTTCATTTTTAATTCTTCTGATTCCAAAAGCCTTAGAGCAGTCCTAATTACTTCACTTGCTGAATTATATTTTCCAGATGAAATTTTAGTGGAAATGAATTCCTCAAAGTGTTCCCCCAATAAAATTGATGTGTTACGTGCCATTTAGTTCTTTTTATAAAAGTACCAATAATTGGTACTAATTCCAAAAAAAAACTCAAAAAATTTATGCACTGAATACAATTACGTCCAACGGGCAGGGCTTTGTGCTGTTGGGATATTTACCAACGTCCTGCCCGGTGCAGATGCTAAATTTATAACTAAAAGTTTATTGTTTGCACTAAAGATCAAAAATGCTTGTCAAGCCCAGGCTGATGACTGGCTTTGCTTTTAGGTTCTCTATTACTTTTTAAACTCAAAAATTATACTTTAACGCCAAAGATATACCCAACTAATGCGGATAACCCCATTGCAAGTGTACCCCAAATTGTAATACGTACAATTGCTTTTCTTACACTTGAGCCTCCTGTTTTTGCCGAAAGTGTTCCTAAAATAATTAGAAAAATTATCGTAAACCCATATAGACAATACTCCATAACTTTTACTGGTGCAAAAAGCACTACTAAAAGAGGTAATACACCTCCAACTGTAAATGAAGCTCCTGAAGCTATTGCTGCTTGTATTGGGTTCGCTTGACTAATCTCGTTTACACCTAATTCGTCTCTAATATGTGTTGCCAAAGAATCTTTTTCAGTCAATTCAATTGCTACTTGCATTGCTGTTTCTTTTTTTAGACCTCTCTTCTGATAGATTTGAGCTAATATGTTCAACTCTTCTTCAGGCATATCCTTTAGTTCTTGCCTCTCTCGTTCTATGTCTGCCTTTTCTGTGTCAGTTTGGGAACTTACAGAAACATATTCACCTGCAGCCATTGATAATGCACCTGCGACAAGTCCTGCCACTGTCGCTAAAACAATAGGTTCTCTTGTTGAACTTGCAGCCGCAATACCTATTGCAAGACTTGAAATAGATATAATTCCATCATTTGCTCCCAAAACAGCAGCTCTTAACCAATTACTTCGGTGTATGTAATGACTGTCTAAATAATTGTCAATTGTAATCATTTTCTTGTTTAAGTTTGGTGTCTATAAAATTACGCCCAACGTCAGGGCTTGGCGACGTGGCGATATTCCGTGTTACGTAAGCCAGGGCTGGTGCTGAGTAAAGATAAGAAGATGAGAATATACTCTAAAGCTTGGATTTATTCTTAAGATTGATATGTCGCTGAGTATTGATATATGATGAGGATTTATTCGTAAAGCCGCCATGACGCCAAACCCCATGTTAGCGGGTCGTTGTTCTATTTCTTTGTCAGTTTATATCTTAAATGAGTTGTCACTTCTGAAGGTATTACTTCTTCAATTTGTATGTCATATTTATCTTTGTCAATGTTGTCAAAGAGTCGGATGCCGCTTCCTAAAAAAACTGGTGCAATGTGAATGAAAAATTCGTCCACAAGTCCTGCATTTAGAAATTGTTGAATAGTGTTTGCACCACCTTGTATTCTTATGTCCTTTCCTTTTGCTGATTTTCTTGCCTTGTCCAAAGCACTTTCTATTCCATCATTAATGAAGTAAAAAGTTGTCGTTCCTTCTTGCACCCAAGGCTCTCTCTTTTCATGTGTCAATACATAAACGTCTGCTTTATATAGGTCATTTGGCCAACTGGCTTCACCTTCCTCAAACATACGCCTACCCATAATAAATGCTCCTGTTCTTTCAATCGTCTCTCTAATAAATTTTCCATCAGGTCCATCTTCTTTGCCTCCCTCGGATCCTAAATATTCCCAAAAAGCTTTTTGATTAAACATCCACGAGTGAATTTGCCCTGAAACTCCACCCATAGGATTTTTAGGACTTCTGTTATCTCCTGCGAAAAAACCATCAAGAGATATTCCACTGTCGAAAATTATTCTGCTCATATTTTACTTTTCTACTTGTTGTTTAAGTTGTTTTTGTTTATTTGGAATTGTCGCTCTACAACGAGCAGGGCTTTATGCAGGTTGGGAATTAGTATTCCGTCCGCCGACAACCGCTGCTGATTGAAAATATAAAATTGAATTTAAGAACTAAAGTTGAGATTTATTCGTCCAGCCCGAACCACAGCTTGGATTTGCAATTTGTTGATGTTTGCTGGTCAAGCCCAACTTGCATAAAACCCAATGTTGCAAGCAGTTGGATTTCGTCCGTTATTGTTAGTCACTCACTCAATTTTCTGTCGAGTCTTTAGATTTTTGTCCCGCATACGCTCGTCAATGGAGATAAGCTGCTTCAGTTATCCAATGAAAACGTCTTTTCATCAACCTGAAGTTTTTTATATCAAGCGGTTTTCGTTTGGCGGTTATGAAAACAGAATCGTTTTTGATCATTCCTTTTAGCTTTAGTGTAGTTGAATCAGGGAATTCGAAACGCAGGCTGCTTTCTATTTGCCGTGCAATGAGTATCGAATCCATTTTGGGATAAATATCGAGGCCTTGTTCATTATATATCTCTTGCATTTTGGTTTGTAAATCGGTTTGATCTCCTGAAACTATAATTTCTTTTTTGTTAACGGATACATATAGAAATGCAATGCTATCGCCATTAAACGCGCCGCCTCAACCATTTTATCCCCAATGACAATTTGTTTCCACCTCGATGGATTATCATTTGATAAAGTATCTTTATTGGTAATAAAGGTATCGACATCATAAACCCCGGATATTTGGGATTTAGCCTTACGCCTTTCTTCAGAGTTTTTCTTATAACCAAAATAGTCCATCACTGGAAGGACGGTGAAATAACCTATCACTAAAACTTTCAGCACTATTTTTGAAATGTTCATCCATCGTTTTTTAAATACAGGTGCTTTGATCACCGGAAGCGAAATGGCTTGACTTGTAAAGAAAAACTGCATCAATCTCTTGAGATCTTTTAGTAATAGAAAAAAGGCCATCAGAAACAATGCCGTTGGATACATTTTGGCATGAACATCATAGTTGTAGTTTACAGCCATCACGTTGGCCAATGTCGCCATGGTAAGCAATGCACCTAATGCTGTGGTTCTGCGGAACAGCAGGAATAAGGCAGCGCTTTCGGCTAAACCCATAAAAACATTGTACCCATAAGAATATCCATAAAAAGCCCAGGCCAAACTCATGGGCGACATATCTCCTAAGGGTTCGGTCAATGTATAATAACCCAGGTCTGGAAATTGAATTTTAAAGAATTTCTCTAATGCAAACATGAATAGGGTAAACGCCAAATAGTAACGAACGAAAACGGTGAGCCAATAATACAGCCTTTGGTAGTTGGTTCTTTTCCTGTCTAATACACTCCAAATAATTGCACCCAATACACCCATTACTACCATAATGAAATAAAGCAGATAGATATAAACTCTGTCGTTGTGCTGCCCGTCATAGGGTGATATGATGGTATATTGGATGTGAAAAAGCTGTTTCCCGGTCCAGAAAATGACGCTATCTAAAAATTCTGCGAGGTTTCCATTATAATAGAAATTGGACAAAATAGAATTAACAGACCAGTCCAGGCAAACGATAAACAGGATAAAAAAGATAAAAACAAAACGGAATGCAAATTTTTGGTAAACGTTCCAGGGAGAGGTTTGTGATAAATTTTCCATGTTCAGTAAATTGTATTCTAAGCAGTCATTGGT
>JADKKH010000007.1 GCA_016720585.1 Chitinophagaceae bacterium
TGCCGATAAGCATTTCAGGGGTACTTTAAAAGGTACGTTAAACGTTACGGCAGGTCTTGGAGGAATGGGTGGAGCGCAACCGTTGGCAATAACCATGAACGAGGGGGTGGCTTTAATTGCTGAAGTGGAGGAATGGCGTATTGACAAGCGTATTGAAACGAAATACCTGGATGAAAAACATACCAGTATAGATGATGCTATCAATGCCGCCATGCATTACCGAAGGGAAGGTGAAGCAAAAAGTATAGGTGTGTTGTGTAATGCCGTTCACCTCCTCGACAGGTTGATACAACGGGACGTAATACCTGATACACTCACCGACCAGACCAGTGCACGACCTGCTGATCGGTTATATTCCTCATACGCTCACCAACGAACAGGCCAATATACTCAGGGAAAAAATCAAGAAGAATATCTCCACCGCAGTTATGAAAGTATGCACCTGCATGTTCAGCTCATGCTTAAGTTAATGGATAAGGAGCGATCGCTTTTGATTATGGAAATAATATAAGAGCAAGAGCCAAGGAATTTGGAGTCAGGAGTCAGGAGTAAGGAGTCGGGGTAGAAACCCAAAGTGAAGACGACTCCAAACTTCGAACTCGGAACTATAAACCCGGAAGATGTTTCGATTTTCCCGGCTTTGTCCCCGCATACATACGTCCCTTATTCTGCGAAGGCAAGGCCCTTTCCGCTGGGGCGGCACTCAGTGGCGATCCCAATGATATTGCGGTTACTGATGAAGTCATCATAAATATGTTCCCGGAAAACGGATCTCTGATCCGTTGGATGAAACTTGCCAAAGAAAAAATTGCTTTCCAGGGATTGCCTGCAAGAATATGCTGGTTGGGACAGGGAGAAAGGGAAAAAGCTGGATTAGCATTTAATGAATTGGTAAGAACCGGAAAAGTAAAAGCCCCGATTGTTATTGGCAGAGATCATTTAGATACCGGAAGTGTAGCATCGCCCAATAGAGAAACAGAAGCCATGCTTGATGGAAGTGATGCCGTAGCGGACTGGCCGATATTAAATGCTTTGGTGAATACGGCAGGAGGCGCCAGTTGGGTAAGCCTGCATCATGGTGGTGGGGTAGGGATGGGATACTCGATTCATGCCGGTATGGTAATTGTGGCAGATGGAACAAAAGAGGCTGAAGAAAGATTGCGACGGGTATTAAGAAATGATCCGGGTATGGGAGTTATAAGGCATGCCGACGCTGGCTACAAAATTGCCAATGAAACTGCAAAGGCTCACAACTTAGATATTGCTGATAGAATTAAATAGCCATCGGGAGGTCCCGCCTCAGCGGGGCGGACGCAGGCTACGATTTAGCAAAAGAAACCGCAAAGACTTATAACTTAGATATATCTGATAGAATTAAATAAGCCTGCGGGAGTCCCGCCTCAGCGGGGCGGACGCCGGATATGAACTCGCCAAAGAAACAGCAAAGCTAATAACTTAGATATTGCGATTTATATTAATTAGTTCGCCTCACTCTGAAGTTGCCTGTAAAAGTATGCACGTTTGGGTAGTAATATCCGTTTTGTTTGCAGTGAATGTTCCGGCTATAAACCTGACCGACAGGGCCATATTCAGTGTGGTTACGGTGCCAGAATTTAAAGATAACTGTTACTTGAAAAGTGGCAAAACTGCTCACATTAGTAATACTTCCAACTATAAGATTAAATGAGCCAAAAGTTATCGTAACATAATTTGTAGCGACCAGAGAAGCTTCCGTCCGTAAATCGTAGTAGTATACGTAGGGGGGAGGAGTCGCAAACATGTACATCGTGTCAACAGGTGGAATAGCTAAAAGGAATCCATTGTCCGTAAAATTAAAATATTCCTGAGTATTCAGGCCACAGGCATTTATATTCGGTATATTTTGTATTCCGGATTAGTAATAATATATGATTGCGGGAATTTACTTTGCTGGGATGTTGAAACATCTTCACCAATCAGGAGATCGTACTCGGGAAACTGCATACCAGTTTGTTAACACTGTAGGTGCCATTGTTACTGAGCCGGTACCTGTTTAATGAAATGCCATCTGTTACAATTATATAACCATTCGTTACAGGAGCATTGCTGCAATTTTTTACACTTCCTGTAAGGGTGGCGATTCTGGCAGTCGTGGAAATTACAATAGTGCCCAAAGAGATGTTAACATTGGTTGTATTGAAGATTTGAGTATAAACGGCATTGGTGCAATTGCTGTTATCAAAGACTTCCAGTTTTAATTGTGCATTTGATGTACATACCGCTTACATACCCCGTAGAATCGGTATAGCCATAATCGGAAAAATAAATGCCGGGACCTAAGGCGGTAACTTTTACATAGGCATAGGGTATGGGTTGCCTGTTGTATTGACGAGGGTACAATTAAACTGTATATAGTTCCTGGTACATCACAATTCCAAAAACTAAAATGGCTCACATCGCCCGCATAAATACTACCTGTTTTTGCAGCACTGCCCTCTTGTTTCCAAAGGCCAATGTTTTCATCAAAGTACCAAAAGTGGAATTGTGGCCCGGAGCTATGGATAACAATGACGAAGGAATAGGCAAACTCAATAATGCTTTTTTGCCCGAAGTTATTTGTAGTAATTCCCCGCCATTTCTGTACTCTACTGCTGCCATACCATAAGTTGCCAATAATTGTAAATTGCCATCTGTATTAAGACCCCGCAGGTCTCCGGGCATGATACTGGAAATTTCATTACTGGTTGGTTAATCCAATAGGCTGCAACATTAACTGTACCTGTATACGCCGCATTGGTTGCTGCATTTATCACAGCATTGGCCGGAAATGAAATGCTCAGGCCATTAGATAGTGTTACGAGCCGCCACTTCCTCCATTAACTGTACCAGAGTTGGTTTTAGGAATAAGCTTTATTCTGAAAAAGCACTTTTGCCTTTCTGCAGCAGTATAGGTCTTGATGCTTTTAAAATAACCGGTTTTTGTTACCCTTACGGTTGCTGCATTTTGAATGACGCTAACATTCCTGATTTCAATTGGTTGAACTGCCGATTTGTACAGTTGCATTTAAAACAGGCAGATTGTTTTCGTTGGTAACAAAACCGCTTACAGATGAATTTACTTTACTGATCAGGTCAGGCGGGGTAATATTTCCACCATCATCCTTCGTATTCTTTTGACAACCGGTAAAAGTTAAAAAAAATACCAACACAACAGATAGTAAATAAAATACAGTTCTCTTTCTCATAAGAATCAATGATAAATTTTATTCACCAAAATTAATGTTTTATGTTAAAAAGTGAAAAAGAGGATCTGGTGTTCTTCCGGATTGACCTATGAATGGTAAAGAGAAATAATAATCGTAGCGGTATATTTGATCCACTTACGCCGTGGTTTCTGTTTGCTCTCCACTAACCAATCGAATAGATGAGGAATCTCAATTACGCTTTAGAAACTCACTAAAGTCCGGTGGCGGGTGAAAGAAATCATCCGCAATGACCTAAAAAGCCATCAACGTCTTTGTTTATTTTGGTTCATCTTTTTCCCGCCAAATAAGTCACCCGCTTTTTCTTTAACCGAATCAAATACATCTTCTGCTTCTGAGCAGCACCTTTGACAAAATTTTCAATTTTTTTCGCCGGCCTGTCCGGTATCATATCGCTTATTTTATCCAGGATACTTTGCTCATCTTTTTTGGGTTCTGTGGCATGATTTTCTTCAAAAGCGCCTTTTGACGTTTTAGGTTCCTGGGCAAACATTTTTCAACGGTATCCTTCATCACGGGAAATTTTTCTTTCATAAATCCTGTTACAGTTGATAAAATGCCCTTGGCTTGTTCCACCGACAATCCATAGTTCTTTTGTAGTTTTTGAATAAGTTCCTGTAGCATATTAGTATTTTTTATAATGTACTTTAAAGTTCAACTTTTTTAACGGGAATTACTAATAAAATCGGTGAAATAGCGTTTAAAAGGAGGTTCTAAACCGCTCCTGCACCTGGGACTATCGGGGCTTTATGCAGCCTGAGTCGTAAGAATAACACCCGATACTGCGTAAGTAAACGCGACTTTGAAGAAAATGTTTAGTTAAATATCTACCTGATCTGTTGTTGAAATTTAAATTAACAACGTATGTTAAAAAAGTTAAATAGTTTTGCAAAAGAATTTGCCTGAATTGTTGTCTATGTCTTTTGAATTTTTTAATACAATTTCCGATATTTCTTCAAATCATTTTTTCTGAAAAAAATGAATACTGTCGTAAGATCGTTTATGGCCTTTTCTTCTCTGATTGTATCAATTGATGCAATCAGTTCTGTAGCGGATAAGCCTTTGTATGGCCTGGAAAATGGAACATCCTTTAATAATAAATCTCCTGTCTTTGCTCCATCAGATACGACATCAGACAATTCCGTACTTGACACGTCATTTTACCGCATCAACACAACCTATAAGGCGGCCCTGATCCGCTTAAAGCAACAGGCCGGTGCAGTTAAAGAATATCTTGCAGAGAATGATTTTAATACGGAATATTGTTTCCTGGTAGATATGTCCATTCCTTCCGGGAAAAATCGCTTTTTGTTTACAATTTTAAAAAGAGTCTCTTGAAACCTCATCGTTGGTGGCCCATGGTTTTGGTTCTACCAAACACAACAGTTATGATGAACTGGAGTTTTCCAATATGCCTAATAGTTATAAAACATCTTGGTAAGTATAAAATAGGAAATGATTATAAAGGCACTTACGGTTTGTCGTATAAATTGTATGGATTAGACAGTACTAATGACAGGGCTTTGGAGCGAACAATCGTTTTACATGCGGATACTCATGTACCGGAAAAAGAACCTTTTCCCTACCATATTTATCAAAGTGCCGGATGCCCGACAGTGTCCCCATTGTTCCTGTCAGTTTTGACTAAATATATCAAGGCTTCCAAAAAGCCGATATTAATGTGGATCTATTATTCATAATTCTGCTGAGGGTCTGGTACAACCCGTGAAAGTAAACCTGAAGTTTGAACTGATTTTCCTCATAGTAATACCCGGAACATATCATATCTGAACAGAGTTTGACAAGGTAACTTTGATAGCTACCAGAAGGTTCAGGGCATGTTTAATTTTTACACTTCAATAAAGAAGTTTCTTCCCCGCCGGTTTTTAATTACGGCAGTTTGTTATATTCTTTTGTTTTTATCAGCAGGGCATTTTTCAGGCATTGCCCAAACGGGTACATCCGAAGTTGCAACGGAACGTCTCAAAAAAGAACAGGTCAGTTTTCTTCAAAATATTAACCCGGTTTCTTTAGATTCTAATATCGTTGTCAGGCTTTCCCTGTTTATTGGGTCAGAAGTGGACAGTATTCACAGGTCTGTAATGGCTGATACAACATTACCGGATGCTGAAAAGCAAGGGCCATACTGAGCATGATGTATTTTATTCAGGAGCTCTGTCAAAATCTCTCCCTACAAAAATTTGAAGTCTATGATATTCCTGAAGCCCTGGAATCGTATAAACGGCTCTTAAATGCATTTCTTTATCATACACCCTACGCAGAAGTACTAAAACCCCTTGGCCCCAGGCGCAGCCAATTGTTGGCCGCTGCTTTCTGGCAGTACAAAGAAAGCGGGTTACTTAGCGATATTGCAATATATAAACGTGTTATTTCTTCACCGGACTATATTCTTCAGTTCCTGGAAATGTATCCCGGTTTCCGTTTTGCCGACTCTTTATTGTTGTTTGCAGTGGATTATAACCCAGTCAAAATAGCTTCATACCTTCAACAGGATAAACCCGGTTTAGAGGAGATTATACGCAATAACAAAAATATATACCTGCAAAAGGTTGCAGCGCTTTCGAAAAATCCGAACGCATCAGAACTGCTCCCTTTCATACTGCCACTTGCAGAAAATAGCCTGACAACTGAAGAAATCATTGAAAAAAGAAGAGATGCAACCGGTTATTTTCAACTACTGGTTAATACCCTTGAAAATATAGGGACAGGCAGGCAGGTTCTTCAAATACGTACCTCAATCCTTTACGGAAAGCCATAAAGGAAAATCCTTTCTTTCTTTGTGAACCAGATAAATGAGTTACATGCTTCTGCAGAGGATATCCGTTTCGCTTCTGTGAGAGATCTGCGCCTGGAAGATATCTACTACATTATTACCAGTTGTGAGGATGAACTGTATACATCCAGTTACCTGGGTTTGTACAAGCGGCTCATGGATCATTTCAGTACGCCGTCAGTTGATTCATTATTTAATGTAGTACAGTATGATAATTTCTCCACTTCATACGGATGGCTGCCAATTATAATACACTGCCGGATTTTTTGAGTTGTATGCCACAGGAAACAGCCTTGGGATTATTGAAACGGTTTATCTCGCACATTGAAAGCGATACACACACAGGACTTGAAAAGGCGATGGATATAGCTGATTCATTTGCCGGGTTTAATTCTGTACCGGGTATCAGTCTGCTTTTCCAAAACGAACTGAGATCCAATTTTGAACGTTGCCAGTCCGGCCAATTATATTTCGGCATGCGCTTATACGGTATTTTGCTGAAGGTTTTTGACCTGGTAAAGGAAAAAGACCCTGCCAAAAAATTATGGTCAAACCTCGGGAACCCTGAATCACTGGAGCGCAGGGCGCTGCAGAATATAAATGGTGAAATAATACAGCTGGTCTTATTTTATGGTGATGAAGATGGTATAGCCTCCTTCAACAATTTCCTTAACCTTTTTAAATCTTCTAAGGGATGGTTGATCTCTGAAAACAAACTTTGGGTAACGATTCGTTCTCTTACCGGTCAGCCCATTATTATTTATGCTAACCGGCCACTCGATGAAAAAAAAGAAATGGATCTGCAGGCACAGGATTCGCTATCTTTTTATTTGCAGCAGCGATCGGACGATCCGGTCATTCTTATTCACCGCGGCCACAGTTATCATCTGCGCCAGACGCTGAAAAGACTTCAGCCATCTGTTAGACTGACCATACTGGGTTCCTGTGGCGGTTATAATAGTATCTTAAGTGTTGCCCGTATCAGCCCTGAAGCACAAATCATCGTTTCGAAAAAAATGGGATCACAATTTATCAACGATCCCCTGATCGATGTGATTAACGAAACCTTGCAACATGATAAAGACCTTATCTGGGAAGAGGTATGGGCGAAAATGATGACCCGGTTCCGGAATGATGGGTTTTTACTAAATCTTTTCAATGAATATATCCCGCCCTCAAAAATGTGAGCCTCTTTGTATTTAAACTTTTTAATTATTACCGTTAGCCTGATGATTATAAGGTTATCACTTTCTTTATTTTTTACCAGACATAGTAACTGCAAACGGGTTCTTAAAAGGGTCAATTGTGGGTCGGATTCCGCAAGAAAGAACACTGAAGCCGCTTCCCGCACCGGAATGGTGCCAAAACAAAACTATTGGTAAATTCACCAAACGGCCTGGCACATTAATGACGGCATTTATTTTAAAATAGGTATGGGAAAAATTCCGTTAAGCAAAGAAAGTGAATTTGTTGTAGGGGAGGATAAAGTACTGGTTACGATCCTGGCTACACTATTCTTTGCCCTTTTTTTATATGGGTTGATTGATGCGCTCCTGCATCATTTTACAAAACTTGATTACCAGAGTTTTATTTTCATGATTGCCCTGGCACCGGCCCTGCTCTTTTTTATAAAAGCGAAAAATAAGCGGGTTTATATCCGTATCAATAAAACGGGGATCTACCAGGAGGAACAACTGGTAACCGGTTGGTCAGATTTTCTGAATGCCTATATCAGCCAGAAAGATAAAGTTATCAGTATCCAGGACAATTTTATCCTGGTGGTGGAGTACCGGAAAGACGGTGTTGAAAAGGGTTTCCGTCGTAAAATTCCACTCACCAATACCCAGAATAAATCAGAGGAAGAAGTGCTGGAAGCGGTCAAGTTTTTTTGGAAAGAATACAGAAATTCCCACTTATCCAGCGTTGTATAAAAGGAGACAGGGTATAAAAAATGTTTGCATATTGTCCAGTATCTACCTGTCTGCATCCAGTTCTCCTGAAATAACCGGTGCCTGTTCAGCTCAGGGCAACTGAAAAAATTAATCGACATACGCATTTACATAGGCTGCCAGTTCATCTTTGCTTGCCTGCGTGCTGAATAAATCGTACAACTGGCTGAAATTCCCCCGGTCAGTAATCATACGATAGGATAATTTGGCCAGTTGCAGTCTGTTGCTTTCCAATGAAACCAATTCAATTAATTTCTTTGCCTGCGCAACAGTGAAATAATAACTGGTGTTGTTGAAAGTATTGGTAATCGATGCCATTTTCGCGCCGGGCAAAAATTGGATCTGCGTGTTCTGGTATATCGTATTAAATTCTGCATCCGACATGGCAACTTTATATCCGGCTCCACCGCCACCATAATTACGAACATAAACTTCCAGTTCATTTTTGCTGGCTTGCGTGCTGAGTAAACTGTATATCTGGCTGAAATTAACCGGATCAACAATACTGCGATAGGATAATTTGGCCAATTGCAGCCGGTTGTTCTCGGCACTTACCAATTGGATCAGCCGGCTGGCCTGGTAAGTGGTAAAATAGTAATTGGTACTATTAAATGTATTGGTCAATGAACTCATCTGGGTGCTGACGGGCCATTGTTGCTGAATATTTTGGTATAGCGCATTAAAGTCGGCATCAGCCATGGCAACTTTATATCCGGCTCCACCACCACCATAATTACGAACATAAGCTTCCAGTTCATTTTTGCTGGCTTGCGTGCTGAGTAAACTGTATATCTGGCTGAAGTTTACCGGATCAACAATACTGCGATAGGATAATTTGGCCAATTGCAGCCGGTTGTTCTCGGCACTTACCAATTGGATCAGCCGGCTGGCCTGGTATGTGGTAAAATAGTTATTGGTGTTATTAAATGCATTGACCAGGGAATTCATTTGAGTGCTGACGGGCCATTGTTGCTCAATGGTTTGATATAAACTATTAAAATTAGCATCGGTCATAGCAAGGGCATTCGTACCGTCTTCAGAATAATTATTTACATAATTCTCTAATTCATCCCTGCCTGATTGGCTGTATAAAAGGTCAACTATACTATGAAAATTGTCTTTATCTGTAATACTGCGATAAGATAATTTGGCCAATTGGAGCCGGTTGCTTTCAGCGCTTACCAGTTGAATCAGCCGGCTGGCCTGGTAGGTGGTAAAATAGTTATTGGTATTATTAAATGCATTGACCAGGGAATTCATCTGTGTGTTGACGGGCCATTGTTGCTTTATGTTTTCGAATAATGTGGTAAAACTGGCATCGGACATGGCTATTGGAAGATCATCCTCCTCATAATAATTGTTCACATAGTCATCCAATTCATCCCTGTTGGCCTGGCTGTTGAGCAGGTAATATACCTGGCTAAAATTGTTCCGGTCAGTAATCGTATGGTAGGATAATTTTGCCAGTTCAATCCGGTAGGTTTCCAGGATAAGCTGCTGAATCAATTGCACGACCTGTGAACTTAAAAAATAATAATTCGGGGCATTAAACGCATTAGCGATCAGGTTTCTTTTTCCAATAGTGGTCCGCTGATATTTTACATTATTTAATAAATTGGTGAAATCTGCTGAATCTATAGCAGTTCTGTTAGCGTTTATACCGGGTTTCTTTTTTCTAATAGTTCCAGACTCCCCGTCTGTATTTACTTTGATATAAAGATCATATCTGCGCCGGAGACTAAACAGCGTAGAAATTTTTTCTGTTCGCCTGCTGTTCGGGTCTGATCGGGTAACCAGCAGGGCATGATCCCCAATTTCAAGATCACGGATATCCAGGGTGGTTTTATTACCCGAAACGATGCTTTGAAAGATCGGATAGACTTTTTCATCAAAGGATATTTGCAGGTTTTTATTGCCATAGACAGTTATTTTCACAGCACTCTTGCCATGCTGTGCCAGAATGGATAAAGTCATCAATAACCCTGCGAAGAATAAGGATACCTTTTTCATACAATTATTTTTAGAATAGTGCCTATAACAATCGTCCGGGTGAAGATAATATATGTACTACTCCGGTTTTTATGATTTGGGTTAAAGGTTTTTATGATTAATCTTAGTGATGAAATATATTTTCTATGCGGGCCGCAGATTTCTTACTTTTCTCACTTTCTGATAAAAAGGTATATTTGACTTTGTCAAATCATTATTAAGAAATATTTATGGATAAAAAATTATTCCTGGGACTGATGGCCACTGTATTTTCTCTAACGGTGTCTGCACAAAAAATAGGGGGTAAGGTTAGAGTGAATGAACGGGGCACCTGGGAGACCGGCACTTTGTTAAGTATCAAGAACGGTCAATATTTTGTCCATTTTCTTTCCCGTCCCGATAGTTATGACAGGATGGTAGCAGAAAAGGATATCGTATTTATTGACGGAGACGACCGCAAACCTATTATTAAACGGGATACTATCACGATTGTAAAAACAGTACGGGATACCCTTATCATAAAAATCCCCGCAGACATTCCACCGGCTGCCAGCTGGAAAACAGGGGATAAAGTGGAAGTGATCTGGGCATCAGAATGGTATCCGGCAACGATAATTGAAATAAAAGATCAGAAATACAAAATTAGCTATGAGGGTTACAGCGCTTTGTGGGATGAGTGGGTCAACGCTGATAAAATCAGGAAACGATAAATACCCATTCCTCAAACGCAGGGATTGTTTACTGTCAACTTACGGGATAATTATTTTGTTATAATAACTCCCGGGCTTGTCTTTGATATCTTATTAATTATTACCCGTGAAGAAAATTATTCTTCACATTTTATACCAGTTCACCTTATTTTTAATTTCCTATAAATACAAAACTGCCACCAAAAGCTCCCCAATCTTTACTGGCAACCCCATTCCGGGTGGTTCCTTTATAAGCGGATTGACCGGCCCGCATTTCAATGGTAACTGTACCACCCTGTTGTGGTGTTATCAATCCGGCATGGACGGCAGCACTGGCAATGGAACAATCATAAGTGTAAATATCCGTGCCCCAAACCCTGTTGGAAATAGTTCCGCCCGGAGGAAAATAAAATTTATAGCGGTGACCAATATTTGCTGCATAATCATTGGCCTGGGTTCCCCAGTTCCCCTGGATAACATTGGCAACAGGTTCAATTGGTTTTACAGGACCTTTTACAAAAACAAAACTGCCACCAAAAGCGCCATAATCTTTACTGGTAACTCCATTGCGAATAGTCCCTTTATAGGAAGATTGACCAGAACGTATTTCAATGGTCACAGTGCCACCAGTCTGTGCTGATATCAATCCGGCATGAACCGCAGCACTTGCTATGGAACAATCATAAGTATAGATATCCGTACCCCATACACGTCCGGATATAATTCCGTTTGGTGGAAAATAAAAAGTATAGCGTTGTCCGATATTTGCTGCATAATCATTGGCCTGGGTAGCCCAGGTTCCCGTAATAACCATTGCGTCGGGCGGACCTTCTTTTCCGGAAATAAAAACAAAACTACTCTCAAATGCTCCCCAATCTTTACTGGTGACTCCATAACGTACACTTCCTCTATAAGCGGGTTGCCCTGTCCGTATTTCAATTGTTACAGTACCGCCATTTTGTGCAGAGATTAACCCGGCATGAACCGCAGCACTTGCGATGGAACAATCATAAGTATAAATATCGGTACCCCAAACACGGTTGGAGATGGTACCATGCGGCGGAAAATAAAACGTATACCGTTGACCTATATTATTCTTGTAATCATTGGCCTGGGTTGTCCATAATCCCTGGATCACTGTCTGTGCATTTGCAGTGAAACTCATAGTACCGACAGTAAAACAGATTATACTGAGTATAATAGTGCTAAACTTTTTCATAAAAATAATTTGACAAATATTACACCCGGATTGTCCCGAATTAGCTGATAATGGTCAATCTGGTAAATGATTATGGGCAAAAAAATGGGCCAACGGGAACTAATTTCCACTTAGATTTCTTTCTGGCCCGTTATTGTTATAAATCCGGAAATTCAATAAAATTCCGATGATATTCGGCTTGACAGTTGTTGGTAAAAAGAAACAGGCCTATGACGTTATTTTCTTCCACAAATTCAACAAAATTTAAATAACTATACAAAAGGCTCACTTATGGATTTCCCGGGTTGTGAAAACCATTTGGGCCCATCGGCTGTCATGTAGGCGCAATCTTCATGTCGTACTCCAAATTCTCCAACAATGGAAATAGTCGGCTCCACACTAAAGCACATACCCGGTTCAAAAATTTGTTTATTCCCTTTTTACCATATTGCCCCATTCATGACCATCCATACCAATACCATGACCGGTACGGTGTGGTAAGCCCGGTAATTTGTAACCCGGTCCGAATCCCGCATCGGTCAAAACCTTCCGGGCAGCAGCATCCACTTCTTCACAAGCCGCACCGATCCGGGCTGCTTCAAAGCCGGCAGCCTGCGATAGTTTTTCCAGGTTCCATATTTCCAATTGACGTTTGGTAGGTTCGGCACCAAATACAATAGTCCGGGTAATATCAGAACTGTATCCTTCCACTTTGCAACCGCAATCCATCAACACGATATCTCCTTTCTTCAATTTAGAGGGTTTGGTGGTACCATGCGGAAATGCGGATGCTTCTCCAAAAAGTACAAGTGCCCCTGCAGAATCGCCACCCATTTTTTCCTGGGCGGTTGAAATAATGGAAGAAAGTTCTGCAGGTGTCATGCCTTCCTGCAACTGAGTGATACCTATTTTTATTGCGGCCACAGTAATATCACTGGCTTTTTGCATCAACGCAATTTCGGTTGCTGATTTTATCATGCGGCAGGGCATGGTGACCGGGTTGCCACTCACAAAATTTAATTGGGGTGCTTCTTTTCGCAGTCCATCCAGGATAAAAAAACGAACCCGTTCTTCTATGCCGATTGCCCCAGAGAGAATGCCTGCATCTTTTAAAGCCAGCACCATGTGCTGGTAAGGACTTTCATCTTCCTGCCAGGCATATACTTCTTTCCCTATTGTGATCAGTTCACGGAATCTGGCTTCTTCAAAACCGGGGCAAACATATCTTGGCTCGCCGGTTGCAGGAATTATGGCCACCATCGGCCTTTCGCTGGGCCACCAACGGATACCGGTAAAATAGTCGAGTGAAGTACCGGAATCCAAAATTAATGCGGCCATTTTTTCACCGGCCATGAAACGCTGTGCTTTTTCTATCCGGGCTTCTCTTTCTTTGGTGGAGATCGGCTGTACATCAGCCGTCATAGATTGAGGAGTATCAATTGCCAATTTTTTCTCCTTTGTTTGTTCTTTGGTTTGGCAGGAACTGATGGTTGCCACTACGCCCGTAGCTGCGGCCAGGGCGCTGAGGTTGATGAATTCTCTTCTTTTTAATGTCATACAATGCGATTGATGAAATGATGATAATGAACAGAAAGGTAGGAATTTATTTTGTGGAGATATTCCTAACTGAGATGGACAATCCTGCATTGCCAGCAGAATGAATAGCCTTAACAATGTTTGAAACCAGGCCCATTATTTCAATATCTCATCAATTTCAATATCACCGGCATCATCTTTGGGTTTGCGGTAATCATTTTTAAGCTGGTTTTCAAATTGTTTTTCATCTTTTATGTTTCGGATCACCAGGAAAACAATTAACACAATTGCTCCAATGCCTACAGGAATGATAACAGTCCAGTTCATAAATTAATATTTTACAGAAAGCTAGCCTTTTTTTTTGCTGGGTAATATTAAGTTTGTAATACTTCTTTTTACAGTTTTTTATCTGGCTAAAAAGATATCCGGTGTTTTTTTCCATCGGGCAACATCAAAGTTGCAGTTGTACTCCGGCTTTTCCGATTGCCTGATTAATTTCGGCATTCCGGTAGCGGCAAACCAAATACCTCCAACTGGTAAACATTGAGGAAACAATTCCTCATAAAATCTTTATTTCTTTAAAAATCTGGCATCATTTTATCTGGTAATGATTGGTAAACCAGTCAATTCAACTAAATTATTTAACATGAAATACATATTATTTCTCTCATTTATAAGCCTTCAATGCAGTCCCAGACTTTCACCTGATTCCAACTGGGGTAACCAGCGTTGGGTATTAACAGAAATGAAAGGTGTACCGGTACAGCAAAGCGAAAGTCGCCGGGATGCGTATCTTTCTTTTGAGGTGAATGAAAAGAGGTTTGTTGGAAATGGAGGTTGTAATCAAATCAGCGGGAATTATACTATTGATAAAAATTTGATCCGGTTTGGAGAAGTTGTGAGTACAAAAATGAGTTGTAATGATAATGAATTTGAAAACGCTTTTATATCAACATTAAACAGCATTGACCATTACGAAGCAAGCGGGAATGAACTGTTCTTAAAAAGAAAAAGGAGGTGTTGCTTGTACTTAGGATAAAATAAATATTTTTACCAAATCAAATTATTTTTTATGACACAGGACAAAACAATCATCCTGCATACCTATAATGATATGCTGGAAGCAAAAATGATCCAGGATAAGCTGAAAGAGAACGGGGTAGAATCTTTTTTGCAAAATGAAAATGTAATGGGACTGGATCCGGTCGGTGGAGCAGAGTTGAGGGTATTTGAAAAAGACGTAATAGCAGCCCAAAAAATTATTACCGGATAAAGGTGTTTTAACTGTTGCTTTTTATCAGGTCAGAACAAAAGTGCAGCCGCATTTTTTAAATCGGCTTCAGGGAATGAATATTCCGGATCACATTTTCCTTTTACCCATTTCTATATTAATTTATTTAAAGGATCAATAAAACTAATCAGGAACCATGAATAACATCGCCCATAAAGTAGCCTATATCACCGGCGGCAGCAAAGGCATAGGATATGGAATTGCCAGGACATTGCTCAATGAAGGCATGAACGTGGCTATTACCAGCAGAACAATGGAAGCCGCAAAACAGGCTGCTGGAGCTTTATCTAAAGACCCGAAAAGAATAATTGCGCTGGAATCCAATGTAAGCTCATTGGAATCCGAAACAAAAGCAATTGAGGCAACTCTTGCTCATTTCGGGCAAATAGATGTGTTGGTGGCCAATGCAGGTGTTGGTCATTTTTCTAATATCGAAACTTTATCTGCACATGACTGGAAAGACACGATTGACACGAATCTTACAGGTGTATTCAACAGTGTCAAGGCAGGCATCGGCGCATTAAAGCAGTCAAAAGGATATATTATTACAATTGCCAGCCTTGCTGGCGCCAATTTTTTTGAAAATGGGGCTGCTTATAATGCCAGTAAATTTGGCCTGGTTGGTTTTTCACAGGCCATCATGCTTGATTTACGTAAATACGGCATTAAGGTCACAACGATTATGCCGGGTTCTGTTTCCACTCATTTTGCCGACCATATTCCCGGAGATGCAGACGCCTGGAAAATACAACCGGAAGATATCGGCCAGCTAGTAGCAGACCTTTTAAAAATGAATCCACGAACATTGCCCAGTAAGATAGAAGTGCGACCTTCTAACCCGGGCAAGTAAGATCATCCGGTTTGAGATTGGTATTGCCAGGTAAAACCTGCTTTTCTGTTTTCTACGATGTGCAGAATTTTGGGAAAGTCTATTTTATTGATTAATGGATTCTTCACTTTCATACCTGCTCAATTGGTTCTTAAGAGCGATAATATTTTCCTGCTGCTTTTGTAAACGTTGTAATAAAAGAGTGATGGTTTCAATGCCTTCGAGGTTAATGTCCAAATCATAGAGTCGTAATACTTTTTCTAATTGCGGCAGTTGTGTTACCGGTATACATAATTTTTCCCCGGTTGTTGAAATTTCAAGCAGGCCGCTTTCCTGTAAGGAATAAATAAACGATAACTCAATGTTATGATGAATACAAAATTCATCGGCTGATATCATTTCTACTGTTTGCATACAAAAGGTTTTAATTGAGTTTACTCAGTTCCTGGAAAAGTGCTTTCTGCTGTTCAGTAAGATGTGTGGGCAATTTGACTTCGTACGTGATATACAGGTCGCCGGTTTCTCCTTCTTTTTTATATACGGGTACGCCTTTCCCCTTAAGCCTTATTCTGGAACCAGTTTGTGTTTCAGGGTTCACTTTCAGTTTAACTTTTCCGGTCAGTGTTTCAATCGTGGTTTCCCCACCTAATACAGCGGTGTATAAACTGATGGGGACGGTCGTAAAAAGATCGTTGTGGGAGCGTTTAAAATAGGGATGTGTTGCAATGGAAAAGGTAATATATAAATCACCGGCCGGGCCTCCATTGACACCCGGTGAGCCATAGCCGGATAATTTGATCACCTGTCCGTTTTCAATGCCTGCCGGGATGGTAATACGGATATTTTTCCCGTTTACAGTAAGTGTTTGCTGATGCGTTTCCAGTATCTCCGGTAAACTGAGTTTTAATGTTGCCTGGTAATCTTGCCCCCGGAATTTTGTCTGGCGGCTCCGGCCAGATTGCCCAAACATAGATTCAAAAAAGCCGGAGAATTCGCTATCGTCACCACCGGTAAATGGCTGGCCGCCTGTATAGGTTGACTTCCGTTGTTGTTCAAATTGTTCAGCATGTTGCCAGTCTTTGCCATACTGGTCGTATTTTTTTCTTTTTTCGGGATCACTTAATACTTCATTGGCTTCATTGACCTGTTGAAATTTCTGATGAGCATCTTTATCCTGGGGGTTAAGATCCGGGTGTAACTTCCTGGCTAATTTTCGGTAGGCCTTTTTTATATCATCATCTGAAGCATTTTTTGCAACCCCCAAAATTTTATAGTAATCAATAAATTCCATGGTGCTGATTTTATAGTTTCGAATAGTATAAAGTTACTATTTCCCTGCTGCCTTAACCTTTTTCAAAGCGTAAAACAGGGGATATCCAGATCTTGTTGCCTGATAGCCTGCCCAATGCTGTTTGTAAGGTATGTTCATGGCCCGAAAACTACGGCTTGCTGAGGCGGTATAAAGGTGAAATGACAAAAAATCTTGCTTTAGACATTTTAAATTTTGTGATATTTCTTATAAGTGTTGTATTTACTTTTAAGAAATATTTAGGGTCTTTAGTAAATGATATATATCATTTATTGTTTGTACAGCTTGGAGTACCTTCAGACAAAATTCAGGATACCCACTATGATAATTAAGAATATTTGTAAAGCCGCTGTTAATGCCCTGGTCATATTTATCTTTTTAATTCCTGTAGCGAAGAGAAAAAAGTCAGCCCTGGAAAATTTTCAGTACCAGAAATTCAAAGATTCACTTCAGATTGAAAATAAAAAGTTCTAAACGATACCAGCAATGTATTTGACGGTAAAGTTTTTACCCCGGGAATTGATTCTTTGGATACCCTTTTAATAAACATCGACACTTTGTGGCACCGGGAATTAGCTCTGATGGAACAGTTGGATACCCTGATCAGGCATTTAAAAACGGAAGAAAAATTTACAGATGAGGAAAAAGGGAAAATAAGGGAGAATGTCAAAATGCTCGATTCTTTTCTTTTGGGTAACCAGGGGAGTAAGCCATCTTACTGTATCGGAAACGAATGCCTCCTGTATGCCGAGATCATAAAATCCACGCAAACCCTGTATTTATATATTGAAGGGGAGATAAAGGATAGTTTTAAGGTTTCAACGGGTATAAAAAAGTATGAAACGCCCAGGCTCAATTTGAGACCGGCCGGCCCGGTGTTAACCAAATACACTTCCCGGAAATACCCGGGAGGAAACTACAAAGGTCTGGGCAATATGCCTTATGCGGTTTTCTGAGAGGTGGGTATGCGATTCATGGCACTACCCTGGAAATTTAAACTGGGAACCCGCGCTTCTCATGGATGTATCCGGCTTCACCCGGATAATGCACGGATTTTTATGAACTGGTAAAGCTGACAGGCCTGCACAATACCTGGGTAACGATCCGGGATTCCCTATAGCCGGACCTTTTTTTCAACTCCGTACTATTACTTATTCTCTTTAAAGCCAGGCTTTGACCAGAATCCCTGTTTCAATGATTAAATATTTAACTTTATATAAAACAAACTATATGAAAAAGTACGGGTTCTTTTTCACAGCTATACTGATCGTTGCTACATCCCTGAACCATGAAGTCAACGCACAGCAGTATAAATTACGCCAGGTTAATAATATGATGGGTATGAAGTCTGAATCTACCATCTATGTAAAAGGGATGCGCAAAGAGAACGGAAAGTGAAGCGGTCATGGGCATGGGCAAAAACCCTACCACCATTGAACAATGCGACCCAACGTACCATCAAGATTAATGATAAGAAAAACTTTATTTCATTGAACCCTTTTCCAAAGAAACTGAAGTGATTGATGAAGATGTGAAACCGGTAGCAAAGAATAAAACGGTAACAGCACCACCAAAAGAAAAAACAACCCCTCAAAAGGGCGGTGTTATTACTATGTGGTACAACATTACGGACACAGGAGAAAGGAAAAAAATGTACGGGTTTAATGCAAGACATGTGTGGACTAATCAAAAAATGAAGCCCTCGCCGGATGCCTGCACCATGAAAGACAGTATGATCATCAAAACGGATGGATGGTATATTGATTTTCCACAGTTTAATTGCCGGTGAAATATCGTCCTGCTAAAACGATGACATCACCGAATGAAAACCCCAAACCGATTGCCAGGACCGATATGTAAGCAGACGTAGCGGAAAAGGGAAACTGGGCTTTCCTTATCTGGAAACGAGAACAATGATCATGGGTAATGGTACCTCCCAGACAAGTGAATATGTAACATCCATCGAAACGCTCGAACTTTCAACTGTAAAACTGGATTCCATGTTGTTTGAAATCCCTCCGGGCTATACGGAAACCAAGAACGAAAATGAACTCCAGGATAAATTTGATATGAATGACATGATGAATCAGTATAAGAATATGGATAAAGATCCCGAAAAAATCAGCGGCGAAAATAAAAAGAAGGCCGGTATGATACGGATTGGGGTGTATGAACCTAAAGGAGATGACCAGTTGCCCGCTTCCGCATTACAACAACAAATGGTTTCTTCATTGACCGGGGCAAAATAGAAGCCTTGGCCATTCTTCAGAAGAAGAAGCCCGAAAACAGGATTGCGATTACACACTCTGGCCAGCAATTTTATCAAAATCAAACAAGGCGGTAAAGTAGGGGATTACTGAAAGCCATAAAAATGCAGACCCAAATGCGGCTTCATCCTTTACTATTGAAGCAACGCAGACACTGGTTAAACTGTCTGATAACACGACTGTTTCAGAACCCCAGATAAATGGAAAATATGATGGAAAAATAAATGAGCTGCCGGAAGGCACTGGATGATGGTTGCCGGCTGGTTTTAAAAGCGCTTAAATAGCAAACAGAATAATTTGTCAGGCAGGGACTTTATATACCATTGTTTCTATAACGGCGCATTATTTTAATAACGGAATAGCCGTAACAAAAAAAATATGAAAAGTTTTGTTTTATTCATGTCATTACTTTTTCTTTCTTTTGGTATGCATGCCCAGGAATTAAGCCAGGTTACTTTTTCCCTGGGGAAAAACCTTTCTTCATTGACTTTTCTTACGGACCAGGCGATACTCATGAAGATTTCCGCGGATGGGAAAGTTCTTGAATGGGGGAACGGATCCAGGCCCCGGGCGCTATTATAATGATCCGGCAAGATGGCAACCCTATATCGGAAGAGTGGATTATTATGGCCCGGAATATGATTCGGTGCTGCGGGTAAAGTAAAAGTATCGGGACCTGTTCGCTATCTTATTTTGGGATATGAACCCGGTCCAAAGTGTGGCAAATTAAAAACGATTGGATCAGTTGCTTTGGAATATTATGACGATTACGAAAATGAGGCTTTCAAAGGGAAATTAAAGTTTGCCAGAACAGTTTTATTCACTTTCTATGGGGCCTATGATAATGAAGCGCTCAGGGGTAAATTAAAGTCAGTTGGTAATACATCCATCACTTATTATACCACTTTTGATGATAAGCTCATTTCCGGAAAGTTAAAAGCATCGGGATGTTCAACTATACCTGGTATGCATCCTTTGACCGCAGGGAATTCCAGGGAGCCATGAAGTCTGGCCCGGTATCGCAGTTAATAAACGGGGTCACTTATCTGATCAGGTAAGATAGAAAGACAACAAAGATTGTTTAAATTGCCTGTAGCGCAGGCATTCTCGTTTGCGAACTATTATTATATCAGTTTATCCGGGATTAATAGATATTAATCAATGAAACAAATAGGTTCTCTATTTCGCTTTTCTGACTCTTAACGTAGTTGGACAGCCTAACCGCTGGAGATTAGAAGATAATGCTGCTATTGGGTGGAAAGTTTCGGACAACCTGCCACATAGTGACCATATTGAAATGAGCGGAAAAATTTATTTCGGCGGTTTTTCTTTATGAGTCAATACAGATCGATCCTTTTATTGTAGCAGGGATATTGTTTGCCCATGTTGCGTGCAATTCGAATAACACACATGCCAGTCTAATCCGTTCATTTTAACTTGATCTGATAAAAATGATTTCGTAAACAGGCGGTTATAGGTGCAACAGGAAAAGTAGATGAAATTATTTTAGATGGAACACTTACCGTGAAAAGCCAGCCAGTTGAAAACTTACACCCGGAAGTAATGGTTTTCCTGGTTCACGGATATGCCCTGCTTCGTAGGTGAGAAATATGTTTCGACCAACAGGGAAGAAAGACTGCAGCGGTAATCATTGAAATTCCCTGGTGAATATTGTCTCCAAAGTACAAAATGCCCAGGAGGTGTTGGATGGCAGTTATATTTTAAAATTCAAACCTGAATTCGGGTGCGTTTGTGCCATATAAATCTATGGACTCTGTAAAATTCTACCTTTCTTTTTCCGGTGCTTTTGAAGCAGGGGCAGGACTATACTGATACGGATATAGAAATGAATTAAGCAACGTAATGAGCTTGCTATCGGCAATTCAGAAAAATCTTGTATTTCTCAAACCTCGATGTTCTGAACTGACTTTTGCTTTTGCAAAATCAGGGCGGCTGTGAAAAAGTATTTACCAGGACAAAAGGCGGCTCCGATGCATGGACCCGGGGCTGAGCTATTATGCAAGCTATATGGGCCAATGATCAGGCCGTGTGTGGGGCTGAATACATCAATCCTTTTTTTCCTTACCCTATGAATATGGTAATCTAATCGGCGTTGAATGTACCTCGGCATTTTGCCCGCCTTATAAATCCTGTTTTGAACTAATCTCTTCATCTATCAATGCTGAAGGAATAGATATCTGGAATGGGGCCGGTGAGATCGGGGTGATGCGGCAATGATTGCGTATGGAGCTTCCTGTTTCCTGCACTTTCGCAGGGTGATCGTAAAATAGCAAGAGGAGCTTGGGCTTTCATTAATAGAATGGTGCCTGGAATACAACAAGCGGAAAACTAAATTTCGGGAGTTGTAACTTGTGAATCAGATGAATTAGAAGGCCGTTTCCTTCCTGTAATGCCAATTTATGTACCTTAATGCTTTATTATGATGCGTTAATTTCTGCTAGTTACCTGGGGAGTCACTAGAAAAAGAAAAAAAAATAATAATATGCGTATTATAAAATACAGGCGGGTGTTTTGTAAAAACAATATTGAAAAATATTTTGGTGCGCAGGTAATGGATTTGAAACTTATCAATATTATGAAGGCAATGATAAATTGCGTGCATGGACTTGTATGCCTCTTACTGTAAATATTTTGACAGGAAAAAAAGGAACTATTGGAAGCCTTGTTTTCTATGGGAATT
>JADKKH010000008.1 GCA_016720585.1 Chitinophagaceae bacterium
TTTTTACCACCGCATCTTCCAGCAGCTTAACTCTTTTATCCCAATCCAGTGTTCCGTATGCTTTGATATATTCATCTTTGAAAGATGGATCTCCGGGTTTGGCAGCTCCATAAAAATCTGTTTCCAGAGACTTAAACCCGTCTTTCAGGTTACGAACACTTACAACTACGGGTTCTGATCCATCCCATAGCTGCTCAAACACGTTAACACTCAGGTTATCCCAAAATCCGCCTTTCATTTTAGATAAAATTTTTGCAGATCTTGCCGACTCTGTCCGGTAATCTCCTTCCATAGAGGATTTGATCGTTCTGACAGTTACTACACATTTCTCACCCCCTGGGTCCGGGTGTATACTTAAACTATCCATAAAGCGGTAAGTGCCATTCATGGTCTCCTCCAAATATGGGAAGAACGTCTTATCAAGATCCAGGCTATGTGCTGTGGCGTCAGCCCTGTCTTTATCCATATCCGCATAGGACCTGCCACCATTTACAAGATGGTATTTGCCGCTATGGGGGCCGCTGATGATTTCATAAACACTTAATTTTTCTGTTGCTGAATGAAATTTAGCAATATGCACTTTGTAAGCTGCTTCAAAGGCCATCTTCTGTCCGTTTTTAGGTTTTACCGTATTAACGGTGGTCAGGTCTGTTTTTTGCGAATAAGCTGTCAAGGTGGTACCCATGAGCAGTAATACAAGGATTTTTTTCATGTTTGTTTTTGGTTTGGTTTGGTTAAAAAAATATCAGTGCGCGAGGTAAAAATTAAAACCAGGCTAATTATTACAGATTTATTATCTAACACACAAATCAAGGGGGAATTACCGGGAAGAATTTACAGGGGGGATATAACAGGCAAGGAAGTTAATAAAATTCTTAAATACAAAAATCATTTTTTGTCAAAAAAAGATAAATTCGGGGAACCCACACAATATTTCGAAATTCAGGGAAATAGTAACATTACCGGTAAAGTTTTGAAATGATCATCTTTGCTGTCAGGGTCGAATGCAGGCTCGAAAACGGGTCGAAATATTTTGGCCTTGCATTCCCGGAGCCTGGGCCGGCTTTAGCCAATAAAAGAAAATACGCAGGCGCTATTTATTTTTCTATTTTTTTCACCGCTTCCGTAAACTCCCATAAAGTATCGGTAAGCTTATCAATTAAAAGTGGTGGCAGGTGTTCATAAATATCTACCGGATTGCCCGGCATGTGCTTCTGCCAAAGCATCCAATAATTCCGGGATCGTAATTTCTTTCAGGCGTGCAAATGATATAGGCTTGTTCCATTTTTATAAATTGATATTAGTTTTTATTATTTTTTCATCGGTCCCGTAACTGCCGGATCATTGAAAAGGTATGTTTCAGAATATTTCTTTGAAGTTTGACAACAATCAGCAGGGATCGATAACCCTATTAAACTTTACGCGGAGGCATAGGTATCAATACACTGGTTCTTTTTTTATAGTCTTCAAAAGCGGTGTTACCGGCATATTTTTTTTCCAGCATCGGTATACCCGAAACAAAAACCAGCAACAGTGTGATAAAAGCCGGGCTGATGATAAATAAAAAGCTGTTATCCAGGGGAACCGTAATAATAAAAATGCTCCACCACATCACTATCTCACCAAAATAATTAGGGTGACGGGAATATTTCCACAACCCCGATTGCATGATGGCTCCCGGAATTTTTTTCTGCCGGGTAAAAACAGCCAATTGCCAATCTCTATTGCCTGAAAATAAAACCCACAAGCCAGCAACACAACCTGATCCAGGTAAATACATCCCATGGCCAGGGCAAGGGGCCGCATGTATTACCGGCGACAGGATGACAATTAAAAAAAAGGCCCTGCAACAAAATACCTGCAGGTAGCTACGCCAGTAAAATGTTTTACCCCATTCCTTTTCTCCAGGCTGCGTACCGGAAATCTTCTTTTTATTTTTATTGCGGAGACAAATGTGCGCACTCAGTCGCAATCCCCAAACCAAAACCAGGATATACAGCAGTGTAACTACAGGTGTTGGTTTATTGGTAAATAAAAGATACCCGCAGATCAGTATATATCCCAGTCCCCAGGCTATATCGGCTATATCGTTTCTTTTTTTATAGAGCGCAACAGCAAACCAACAACTGGCATAAAGAGAAATGAGGAGGAAACAATTTATAAAAACGGTTACCATTTATGCTACCCATTTTACAATATAATACCCCGCTGTACTTACCAGGCCCGTAAGCAGCATACCCCAGGCGATGTCAATAAAAACAATAGGCAAGGGCCAGTCTTTCCAGGGTTGCCAGGTTGGTTAGATCATAAGTAGCATAGGTAAAAAACCAAACAGGACTCCACTGAGTATGGCCCGGGAAACCGAATTTTTTTCAAAGGCCGGGAGAATGGCGAAATAAAATATGCCCACAATAAACAAACCATAAAAAATAAATGCAGCGACCCAGTTTACTTTATCGCTTAAAAAACCACCCAGGTATTTACGGTACAGATCTTTGGCGATGAAACCCAGCCATACCATATCCACCGCAAAAAAGACAATTGCGGTAAGGGGGCGTAGCTGATGATGAGTTTGTTAAATGGCATCCTGTATAAAGTTACTCTAATTGAACTTGTAAAAATTATTATACAGCATTTGCCGGTTTGCTTATTGCCTGGTGCGCAGGAATTCCGGTAAAATTTGAGTTTAATATTTTGAAAAGATCGATCGGTTTAGCCAACAGGCCTATAGCCTGGTTACAGAATTCACTTTATCACAACAACTAATTTTTCACTTTCATTTCCTGTCCGGTCCACGGCTGTAACAATAACAGATCTTAATTGTTGCTGTAACGCCCCTGTACCTTTTGTCTGTTCCAGCTGCAGGGAACGAACCAAATGATTACAAACCTGGTAAGTCCAGGTATTTCCATACTGATAATATATTACCCAACGAAAAACATCTTTTTCATCCGGGTGTGTCCAGTTTATTTTATATACTTCCTTTTCTAAAGCCCCGGAGACAACCGGTGGTGCGGGTGCTTTATCTAACCAGGGACTGGCAGGAACGAGTGCCTGTTTTTATATACACTCTTCAATAACGTATCAGCCAATCTCGGGTTTTTTGTTAGCGATGAAATACTCCAATGAACCACCCCTTTACTTTGCGGTAGCATACCCGGTCAATCATGATCTGGTTGATGGTTTCGTCCAGGTTCTTATCTGTACTATCCCGTCCAACACTAATGCCCGGCCCAGGTGACGTTTCATTTTATTTTCACCAGCCCACCAACCCAACAGTGCCGGATAACTTTGTGCGTACCTGTTTACCGGCCAATATAATGGGGAGAAAAATAATCTACCCAGCCTTTGTTGAGCCAGAGACGGGCATCGGCATACAACTGGTTATATTGATCAAATCCTTCTACCGATTCCGGATAACCGGGCCGCCAGATTCCAAAAGGGCTTACGCCAAATTTTATCCAGGGTTTGCTGGCTTTAATATTCTTATACAATCGTTCTACTAATTGATTGACTGCATCCCGGCGCCAGTCTGCACGGGATAGCTTGCCGCCATTTTGTTGATAGGCCAACCAGCTAACGGAATCAGGAAAATCAGCCGACCCATTATAGGAAGGATAGGGATAAAAATAATCATCCATATGCACACCGTCAATATCATACCGTTGAACCAGGTCCATCACCACATCATTGGTAATATCCTGTACCGCTTGTTGTGCCGGATCCATCCACCAATAACCTTCTTTTAAATACAGCACCAGCTCCGGGTTTTTTACAATGGACGGTCACTGATCGTTTTGCCATCTTTATGATGAGCCCGGTACGGATTCAGCCACACATGTAATTCTATTCCCGGTCATGCTTCTTTTAACCCAAAATTCCAATGGATCATAATAAGGATCGGGCGCTTTTCCCCTGCATGCCGCTGAGATAATACGACCAGGGCTCGATATCACTTTTATACAAGGCATCTGCCTGTGGCCGTATCCTGCAATATGGCCGCATTCAAATGATGGGCCTGTAAAAAATCGAGCAGGGCAATGGCTTCCTGTTGTTGTGTAGCCGTCGGCAATCCCGGTTTGCTGGGCCAGTTGATATTGGCCACCGTGGCTATCCACGCGGCACGGAATTCCTGTTGTACCTGCGGCAATGCAGCCGCCGGTTCCTGCATGGTGGTTTGTTTCGTAGTTGTACAGGAAAACCATAAGATTAAACCAAAACCAACCGTTACAAGCAGGAATAATTTTCGGAGCATGCTGTTATGGATTTTAAGAGAGGGAATGTTTAACTAAAGATAGAATAAAACTTTTCGTCAATTCCAGAATTGAAAACAACGGATTGTCCTTTATCCTTTCCTTTTTGAAACACTACGTGCCACCGGAAGGAGCAACAACTGATTTGAAAAACGATCTTTATTTTAAACTCATGATGTATTCAACAACCGCCCATCTTTCTTCTTCATCAGGGATTTTTTTATCAAATTTGGGCATATCCTTACGTCCGATATTAGATTTATAATAAACCTCCCCGGGTTTCTGTGCCCTGAAATCAGCGCTCAGAAAAGACCTATTTTGGTATCAAGGGTTGCGGCTTTGGGACCTCTTGCCATCCCCTTTGGCGCCATGACATGATTTGCAATGCGTGCCATACAATGACTTTCCAAGATCCAAATTTTCTTTATCAACCGGGAATGGATTCGTCATATTTTTATACTTTGCCAGCACAACCCAGTCATTCGGTTCATCGGGTGCATTAACAACCGTAACCGGTTTGGGAACTTCGACTGTTTTAGGTGGTGTTTCCTGCTTAGGTTTTTCTGGTTCCACTACTTTTAACTTCCGGTGTCTTCTCCGTCTTGATGACCGGTTTATTATCCTCTGGTACAACAACACTAACAGGGGGTGGCGTTTTTTCAGCTGGAAATTTTTTTACCTGTTCTGGTTCCTTCTTTTTATCAGCCGGTAAGATTTCCTTTTCGGATCGGGTTTTATTTCAAGCTTTGTATGGTCTGTATTTTCAACACTGATTTTTTCTACAGGTACAGAAACCTGGGTGTCGGCAGTAACCGGGGTGGTTACCACCGGTGGTTTTACCGAATCAATTGTTGCTTCGGGTTTTTAGTGCTGTCCTGTTGACCGCAACCGGAAAAGCCAAGAACCGTTAGTAAAAAAATGAACCCTGCAATAACAGGGAATTTTAATTGAATTGCTTTCATATATAGATCTTTTTTTAATAGTAGTTTTTTAAATAGAAAGTTGGGTTATCGCAGTTTGCAAATTATCATTTACATACTGTTTTTTGCATGACCATCCTCATAAAAAGGGTTGATATAGATGCTTGTGTTATATGACTTTTTGCCGGAAACCTGTTGGGAAAGACAAAGACCGGATGAAGACCAACCAGGTGATTCAGCTATTCTTCATGAACCCCTGGCAATGCTACGTCGGGTTGTGTGGAAGCATAGACCCTGTTTCGTGCGTTCATCTACTTATGGATACCGGTATTTTCCCGACAGAAAATGCGTTGCATTTAAAAGAATATTTTGCCCTAAATGACCTGCTTCGATGTTCATTAATCTATAACCTCTATTATGATACTTAGAAATTGACTTATTAAAATTTCCATATATAAATAGTATGCAATTGGCAGCAGTGACTTTCCTTTTATTTAGTTTTAAAAAGCAATTTTCCAATGCTTTCAAATTAATATTTTCAAAGACAAGCGAAAAATTATTTTGATATGAATTAAAATAATAGATACATCCTTTTTTTAATTTCTCAATGTTACCTGCATATATAAAAATCTCCAAAGGATAAATTCCTCCGCCTGATGGACAATGACGTTTTTTTGAAGTAGAATTTATAGTTTTATTCTTTTTTATTCCATAAGAATAATGCATAATATTGCTCATAGCTCTAAAGCTAATTTGTCTCTTCTGTTCCAGAGTATTTATAGAGCTCCTCTTCTGAATTATATCTTCCAAATTATTAGGCACGGGGTTTTGAATCTGATCCAGATTCAAGCTTAGTTGTGAATTCGATATTAAGCTTTCGGTAAACCTAGTTCCCTCTCCAATTAAAAGCTCTTTACTAAAAGTTTATTTGAAAGTGCAGTCAGCTTAGAATTCTCATGAAACCAAAGCCATAAATATTTTAATATTTTCATGGGAATGCATGGCATATCAGAATCGTTAATAAACGGTTTATTGTAATAGGCTTTATAAAATCTTCTTAGGCGATCCCCACCCAAATATCGATAACTATGTCCAAAAGACAAAGGTTGACACTGAGGAATTACAACCCTAACTACAGTTAAACCTAGTTTCTTAATATCAACTGTAGTTAGATCTTTATAGAATACACCAATTTTAAGTTTACTGAAATTTTGGATTAGCATATCTAATTTTTTCTGAATTGAAAAATTTGAAAATTTTTCGTAAAATCCGATGGTTTTGGTATTGTCAAAATAACTATTAATATAATTAAGATTAGTTCTTTTAAGCCAAAAGATAATATGATCTAGTTGAGATAAAACATTATTTTTATCCAAATATTTTTCTTTACAATCCATTTTTTGAAAAACATCATTAACACTTTCAAAAGCATGGAACAATTCAATTATCGCCCGTTTTATTGCTAAACTTAGATCATAATCGGTGGATGCAGCAATGACAATAGGAGGAAAATTTTTATTTCGTTGATTCTAATAATAGCAAGTATTGTATAACAATCGAACTCTGAAGTAAGTTGATATATTTCTGGGTTTAACGATATACCCTTAAATATTTTGAGGAAGTTTCGAATGCTCATATGGTAACGTATTAATTCTAATCCTTTTTGGCTTGATCCCAATTTGCCAAAACAGAGTAAAAGCATCCCTTTCTATTACCTCAAAACAGGCGTTAAGCATCGCACTATTAAAATCTACATTACAACTTAAGCCTGTTGTTATTGGTAAATTAATTTTAGCCTCTTTGCTATCAAATCTATACGGGAAATAAACTGCCGATGCTGGAACGAACACAGTCTTATTATTTTTTATCAAGCCTTTCATTTCCACCCAGTATAACTTTGAGTTTTCATCAAATACGTCAAACTTAAAATCATTTTTTTTTGGTCAGTCGAAAAAAACGAAAATAGTTTTGGATTGATTTTACCAAGTGGTGATTCTTTATAAGTTTCAAAAGCTAATGAGGACTTATTATAAAAAGATGGACAATACCGCTCAATTGCTTCCCCAAAGGCCTTTATATACGCTTGGTTTTTATTTGAATAAACGGAACCACTGAAGTTGTTATTAAAAGTGCTGGCACCCAGGGCCTCCGTGTTACAGGTCTCAACATACTTATAAAATAAGCTTTCAAAACCGAACCGACTTTTTCTGGAAAAAGAATTTTTTATAATTCCATAAATCTCGTCACTTAATATATTAATTACTTGTTGATTCATTGATAACAGATTGATGAAATATATTTAAATCATTCAAATTCGCAAAGGAAGAACAAGTCTCACAGAATGGGTTCTTAAGAATATGGTGCTTAGAAAAAGCAAACTCAGAAAAATTTACAATTGATTGAGAAGAAATTTGATTAATTGAAATTGAAGAGATAAATTCAGTCAATAAATAGTTTAAAAAATAATTTACTCGAATACTCGTAATGTAATTTTTCATCAATTAAAGCTTTAATTGGCTTAAGATGGCTATTAAGTCCAATGACATTTGCATAGTGCGAAAATTTTCATTGAGATTTGCTATTCGCCTGGTTAAAATACAATCATAACAAGGTGTTTCTTCAAAAACAATTCTTGGTCCTAATTCAAGGGAATCATGTGTGAGGTTTACAGGACAATATGACACATTATTATTATGTAAAAAATGGTTCAATGTCAATAATGCACGCCGGTCGTTACTGGATGAAATTGCAAAAATAATGGCATTTTATCGACAGTATTGATCAGTTCATTAATTGTTATATTTTGCCTTTTGAATTTATTTTGACAGTTGTCATCAAGTTCTGTACCATTTACAATAGTAATGTTTTGTTTTTGGAGACATATGAAAGATATCATTTCTTATTGTGAGAGTTAGCATGTTCTCACCTATAAAAATAGTTTGCGCACCGAAAAAAAGTATTTATACTATCATTCGAAAATCCAAGCAATGATTGGGATGGCTGGATTTTGGCATTCTCTTTTATAATTATTTTTAGTTTTATAAAAGAACTTATTAATTCTTTCGTAGAATAGTCCTCGAAAAAAGGGATTTGCTGTAAATAAAAGGCAGCTGTTTTTGTGAAAAAAATCTATTAGACAAATAATTTGTGCATTTAGCACATTAGTGAAACGATATAGTTTATTGTTTTCTAAACGAACTAGCAAAATACCCTCATCTAGGTAATAATTAAATGGTCGGATTTTATATCTATATTTCATTTAAAAATGTTTAAAAATAAGGGATTAAATAGCCCCTTTGCATATCTTAAGTAGCACAAAGTGTAGAACAAGTACAAGCCCATGCAATAGTTCCATAGTCTTCCTGCTTTAATGGAGGGTTTTTTGGTGCTTTATAGTGAGGTTTGGTAGTGGCTTTACCTCCAGTGATTTTAAAGGAGAATAAATTTGTGAAATAAGACAGATCGTCAATTGTCAATTTTGCCATGTAACCAGCTCTTTTATCGACTTTACCAAGAGCTAAATTTGTAAGGTCTGCCACTGTTACCTTAGTTACATAATCATTGATTTTTTGCTTTCTTATTTCATCTTCTGTAACACCTAATATTTTAATTATTGAATCATTAAGATTCGCTTTGCCTGGCATTTGCTGTTATAGAACTAAACATAGAGCCAGCAAACACACTTCCAAATACTGCAGTAGCTGATTTTTTTAAAAAAACATCCCGAGTAATTCTTTGATTAGTCTTATTTTTCATCAGTTTAGTATTGGCGAATAATTTATCAATTTAAAAAAATTAATGATATAAACAAAATTTACATACGGCCACGCATGCCGGTCATTCCCCACTGGGCCCTGCTATTAGAGACGCAGCTACTCTCCATCCTTATACAAGGTACGTTCACTAAGGCTTGTAAGGGCCGAAAGTTCCTTTACATTAATTAGGACTTTGGGAGCTTTGGATGGAGAGTACCCGAGCTGTTCTTGTTATTGATTGGTCTGTTTTCTCATTTGACAGTGCTAGTTTTTGCTTTTTGATCCTGGCATTGTGAGCACTTTTATTACAGGTATGGGAACAGAATCTTGTCCGTGTGTTACGAGCCATGAACAAGCTCACAAATCTTTAGAGGGAAAAAGACTGGTAATACCTTTTGTTGCCCTTAAGGACTACTGCTTCCATAGTCTGTCCGAATTTTATCCTCGATCGCACGACTAACAAGTTATCAAAAAGAGCTACAACTTAAGTACAAAAAATTCGTAATAATGGAGGAAACCGACGTCAGCATAACAAAATAATTTTCGTAAAATCATTCATAATGAGCGAAAATGGTAAAATAGGTTAAAAGTCAAAATAGAGCCTATTTTCCGGTACAAAATTTACTGCGCGAGGTATCCGCCATCAACGGCAAAAAAGTTACCGGTAACAAAGGAGGCTTTTGGTGAACTCAACCACAAAACCAATTCTGCCACTTCTCCCGGCTGTCCGAGACGACCGATAGGATGCAATCCAACCAGTGGTTTCATTTGTTCTTCATTCAGCGTATGGGTCAATAGAGGCGTTAGGATATAACCGGGGCCGACTGAATTAATGCGAATATTTTTATCCGCATATTCCAGGGCAGCTGTTTTAGTCAGACCAACCACTCCATGTTTTGCTGCAACATAAGCCGGTGCAAATTTTGTTCCCACCTGACCCAATATGGATGCAATATTGATGATAACACCACTACCTGCAGCCAGCATAGCCGGTATCTGGAATCGCATACCGAAAAAACACACCGGATAAATTGATAGCAATTACTTTGTCCCATCCATCAAGCGGGTATTCCCCTGTTGGAGCCATCGGGCCGCCGATGCCTGCATTATTACAGGCTATGTGCAATGCGCCGTAACGTTTAACTGTTTCATCCACCAACGCCTTGTTACTTTCTGCGCTTGAAGAATCTGCTTTAAAAAAGTTGGCCTCACCTCCTTTTTCACTGATCAATCTAACGGTTTCATTCCCTCCTTTTTCATTGATATCACTAACCATCACTTTAGCACCTTCAGCTGCATAACTTATGGCTATTTCACGACCAATACCGGAACCTGCCCCGGTTACTATTGCCACTTTATTGTCAAGGATTTTCATGATTTATTGTATTAAGTAAAATATTAAGCAACCCGGACTGTATTTATAAAAAATGAATATACCCTTTAAAAAAAAGAATAGGCTTGACTTACATCATGAGTTGGAGAAACTCTTATCAGTTCGATTTTCTCTCCCTTGGTTTCCGGGAATACAGCGATTGTTCCATAAATAAATCCGATTGTGCCATAGAAATCCAGGGCAAGCGCATTTCACCAATTAATCCGCTGCTGGTCTTTTCATGGCACCCAATCCTTTTTCGTCATTTAGCATACGATAATTAACAAGCCGGTATCGGGGATCGTGAAGGAGTTGCTGAAATTCAGGTGAGACCAATGCTTTTAATTCAGCCTGGCGGTGCTTGCTCATGTCTTTTGGTCCCGTTGGATTAAGGTCTTCCATCGCACTCATTTCCGGTGTGTCGAGTCCGATATGAAAAACGAATAATTTTGTACCTCCCGGCTTCAGCGTTTGCAGTTTTGCCATCAGGGTATCACGTTTGTTAGCCACAGGAGCAAAATATCCCCCTTCCACATCCACTTCGTCATAATAGCGGGAAATGGCCAGTTTATATTCTGCTGCAAGTTTTTCAACGATAGCTCTTGTTTCAGGGTTTGCACGGCTGCCCCCATGTGATAATCCAGGTAATCAATCTTTAATCCGGCCCTTTGTGCTATCTCGATCTGTGCACGGAGTTCCGTTTCGATCTCACTGAGTTTCGGATTATTACCAAAAAGTTTACTGCGGGATGGAAAGAAATTTCCCAGCGAATCAACCAGCGTAGGCACAACCGGTGACCCGGATACGGGTCCCCAGCGGTATTGCTTCCACTCGGAATTCAGTGTCAGGTGTATACCGATAGAAACATTCGGATATTTTTTTAATAGTTCCACCGCTTCGGAAAACCAGGGACAGGGAACCATAACAGACATCGAGACCGGCATGCCGGTTTCCAGCACTTCTTTGGCAGCCCTATTTACGGAGTGGCACATACCAATATCATCGCAACGGATAAGTATGGGAATCTTGCCGGGTGAATTATCTTTCTGTGAAAAGTAATTAAAGAAAAAAACAAGAAGACGGGTAGCACAATTGATTTCTTCATAACAATTAATGTTTATCCGATTATTTATTATCAGGTAGTCCGATAGTTATATACCCGAACACTAAAAAGGATCGGAACGGTCACAAAAGACGAAATAAAATACTGGCAAAAAGTCTTTAAAAGGATTAACTGTTAATGGTAGCCGTATCCACTGCCTGGAAAAAATGAGCCAGCTTTCCGTTTTTAATTGTCCATACATGCGTGGCATTGGCTTTAAAAGGATTACCGGTTGATTTATTTGTTCCCTGGTAATAACCTGTCATGACCACTTTATCTTCAGCTCCGAATATTTCATTTACAGCAATGTTGAATCCATCAAAAGTAACTGGCAGATGCATGAAAACATTTGTTACAATCGCTTCTGGTCCGGTGAAAATGCCGTCGCCTGTTACAAAAGACATCCCCTTGCATTCATGCCATTCAATGGCGGGATCAAATAATGCCAATACTGCCGGCACATTACCGTTTGCAAAATGGGAATAGGCCTGCTTTACTAATTCAACATTTGTCATACTGTATTAATTTTTATGATGAAAAAAATTGTTGCCGAGAGCATAAAATCAAATCAATATATTTCTTTTTTTGAACCTGGCTACCGGTTTACCAGAACACATTCTTCCAGCATTAAATAGCCATAGGGCGTATAGGTTTTTATTTTTCCTTTGATAATAACCCCTTTTTCATTTCCGGAAATCCTTTCACTGGGATCAACTTTAAAATCACAACCCACCACTTTATCATTGGTTGCGGAATTCTTCAGATCAACCCGGATGGTTATGCCATAACTGGTAGTAGATGTTGTGGTCATATAATAATCACCGACAACAGCGATCTCTTTACCCTCCCATTTAAAATAATCTGCGGATAAGGCCGTGGCATCCATCACCCCTTTTCCAAAGGGATCTACTGATTGTGTAGAAATTGATTTTGCTACCACGATAATTTCGCAACTGTCCATGATGATGCTCCCGTTAAAATTACCATTGATATTTCCCCGTATATGGATCTTATCTGTTTTAGCAATTTTCAAAACTGCAGGCGGGTTTACAAACCTGCAGTCAAACAGGTATTTTTTGCCACCGGCACTATCGGTTAAGGTGATTCCCGATTTTGTTTCCAGGGAGTCTCCGTAAAAAACAAATCCATAACCGGCTACCTCAATTTTTTTACCATCCCAGCAATCGATCTGGGCATTGGCCTCAATGGCATCAATAGGTTTGTTCACATCAACGGAAGCAGGATCCAGGCGAATGATCTTATTTTCAGTGGCGGTTTCCATAGCAGTTGAATCTGTTATTCCTGAAGCGACATCTTTATTACCCGATTGGGAACCACAGCTGGCCATAATAGTACATAGCACCACCAGTTGAATTATTTTTTTCATTGGGTTTATTTGAAAACAAAATAATCGTTTTTAATCACAAATCGTATTAAATAAAAAATTTCGGGGTTCGCTTGAAAATACAGGGAGCCTACCGACACATGTGTCGATAACAGAATTGATATTTCTATTTTTTCTAATGGCCTTCTTGCTATTCCTTATCCTTCCCCCATTCAATTTCATAACCGATACCTAATAATACAAACTGCTGGTTTAGCCGCCCCCAGGAGAAATTATACTCAACATAGGGCCGCCATTTGCCCAATTCCAGCAACATACCGGCACCGGTATTTATTGACCAGAAATTTTCGTACCGGCTCTGACGGGTAATTTCATTTAATTCCTTTTCAGAGGTATGGCTGATGCCTGTGATGGGGTAGACTTACCAGGATTTTAGTAGGGGCAGCCGGTAATGAATATTCATTTCAACATCCCATCCGGATAACCGCAATTCTTCATCATCGATAATACGGCGTACGGGAAAGAAACGGTTTAGTTCCAAACCAACGAGGAGGTGTTCATTGACATGGTAAAAACTGCTGATGTTTACCCCGCCATTATGATGATTTCTCTGTCGGATGGCCCCCAGGTCAATGCTGATACTTCGCTGGGCGGCCAGCGTAGTGGTAATAAGAAAAGGAAGCAGGAGTAGCCCTTTTACAAAACGGTTTGTTTTCATGCTGCAAAGGGAAAAGCGGGTCCGTCATTTCTTTATGACCTCCGTTTCTATGCAGGTTGATTATCGTCAGTATTCCCATACCAATCAGCTACTGTTATTCCCCTCAATTTACGAATAAATCAAGAATTATTCCTTTTCCATAAACTCCGTTCAGAATAATACCCACTGGTTTCTTTTCTATCCGTTTTGTTTTAATTTAGAAATTCCTATAATGATGAAATAAGAAATGACGGACAATAAAATACCCCAAAAGAACACACGGTAGGCTATTTTCAAAAGTTTATATTTCATACACAGCAGGTTGCCGAAAAAATAGAGATTTTTTATAACGGCTTCCATTTTTTATCGCCATCCGCCATAGTATCCAATATCTGGGTTGAGTAGTCAACCAGGGAATAATCCATGCATTTTTTATAGTGAAGTATATGATTCTCCGTTTCTTTTCCGATGCTGCTGTGCAGTTCCGGCTTCACAGATATGATCGAAAAAAAGAGCGTGATCAGGTTAGAAGTCATCAACAGGGCAGCGCTGATCCAAACATCGGGTTTATCGTTGAGGGCCTTGGTTAACAACGTGACACTGATCGTCAATAAAATGGAATTCACCACGATCATGATCCGGGCTTTACGGTCAGCATCTCCGATAAGGCGGATATAATTCGAAGATGTTTCCCGCAAGAGGGCATCGGTCCGTATGACTTTATTGCTTTTTTTCTTTTTTTTCTTTTCTTGTTCAAGTTCTTCAATCATATAAATCGTTCTTTTCAACAGAGTAAGGTAAGCCAACCTATGCTTTTTTAGAATGATACGCATCATCCGCATACCTGACCGGTGTTATATATCTTTACAACGCCCCGGGGAAAATACGGTGTGACATATACATGTCATTATTATATATGCCGGCCCGTTAAAAATGCTTTAAAAAAACCGTATGATAGAACAAACCGAACTTGTTGTCAGTAAATGGCTGTACCGGCCACCTGCAGGCTCCCTGGAAGATGCCGGAGAGCAGTTAACCAGTTATATTTCGCTGGATGTAATGAAAAAAAGAGCCGCCACTAAAAAAGGGATCGCCTGCCGGTTTACCTGTGAATTTGTTTTTGAAAAGAAACTATCCTGGAATATGTGGCAGAAGATTCTTATGTAATTGATCTGCCCGATATAATCGATAAAAACGAACTGCAAACGATGATCCGGAATTCGTACACTAAATTCAAGGAGAAATTTGACTTCCGGAAAATGGGTACGGTACTTCAGGATAAATCATTGGTACCCTTTGATGAAACGAGGTACGATCTCGACCCCGTACTCCTCCTGCTTCAATAATATGCTTCAGCGATTTTTATTGACCCCTGTTACCGGAAGCGATTTGTGTTACTAATTATAAAAATTCTGGGTTAAGCTATTGGAAATAACTTTAAAATCATTATCCCTTCGCACGATCTGGTAACAGTTATTGATGGCCCTGATATTCGGATTGGACATATGTTTTTCGTTATAGGGCGCCAGCATATCTTCCTCCAAAACTACTTTCCCGTCTGCATCCACCACCCGGGAAAATACCCGGTAATGAAAATGCCAGGGATTGAGATCCCCCTGTTTATCATCCGATGTATAGGTGTCATTAAACCCTTCAAAGATCAATTCTACCGAATGACTTATATGTTCAATCAACTGATCCGTAATATTGATATATTCATCCATTTCAGGATCGTTGTGAATAATGCCGCTATCCCATACAGTTGCACCGTTTAAAAAAATGACCAGGCGGTTATCTACATGTTTTACATTGATCCAGTATTCTTTTTTCATTTGCTGCTGTATTTTATATTTAAATCTAAGAATATTTTTTAAGTTACAAAATTTGACTTTAAAGAAGACAGTAGGCATGAGTAAGGTCATACCGGTTTCTGACCTGTATCCGTTTTATTTATGTTTCTTTTTTTTACAAAATTCCGGCCCGGGCAATAACCCGGATAGCCTTTTACCGCTCTCTTTTTGAAAATACAAACAAATAAGTTTTACGGTCAGTTATTATTTTTATGACAGCTTGTTTTATCTTTATTTGCAAACCCGTAAAGAATGACCAAACGCATCGCCCTCCGTATTGTACTTGTGGTTGCCCTCTTAATTATTGGTTTCGTACTGTTGCTTCGTTCCTGTTTGTCGAAGTATGATGAACGGGCAGCTATTGGTGGTGGCGGAGGTGCTTCCCAAACTGCTTCACAGTTTTTAGTATTTGAAAAAGAAGGTAAGGGCGTTATTTTTTCATTGATAAAATATGATAAAACGGTTTCCTACAGTCAAAGGGGGGGATCGATCAATAAGTCTGTCAACACAACTTACTACGCCCAGTCGAATGACCTGGTGACGGCAGCCAAAATAGCCCTGCAAAAAATAAAAAATCCCGGCCAGATAAAATCATACCCGGTGGAAATAATCGGTGCCTCAGGAAATACCGCCTGGCTTTTTGCCGGGGAACTGATGGCCTATGATCCTTTCACACTTACAAAAATCGCTGATGCAGCTTCAATTGAAGAAAAAAACCCGGCTCTGAAAGACAAGCTGATCCATGAACGTCGTTACTATAGTTTTGATAATACCACACAACAAATAAGTTTTACTGCAGCCGACGGTGGAAATTATCTTCTTAATACCACTACACTTATAGCAACAGCAATAGATGAGAATGCACGAACAGAAAATACAGCAGCCGAAAAAATAAAAGAACTGGATAAACTCAAAACTCTGGTAAGAGAAGAGCGAAAATACTTTTACGATCGCTTGCGGGAAAGCAACCGGCTGTACCGGGAAAAGCAACTAAGTCTTAAACAGTATAAAGACAGCAGCTCCTTTTTAGAAAATGAAACCAACCGGCTGAATGAACAGCTTGACAGCCTGGAAGTACTTACCTGGGAAGCAAAAAATACTCAACAGGCTAATGATACTGCCGAAAACAGGAAAAAGATTACCCGGAGTACCGGCACCGGGTTTAGTGGCATGCGGGTTAATTGTGATACCCTGAACGGCCGGTGGTATGGCCTGTTTACCAATGATGGCCTAACCAAACTTAGTCCGCAATTTGATTACCAGACCGTGCATGATGAGGCGGCCAGGAGCAAATTATATACCGCAGCTGTTACACAAAAAGATACGCATTGGGTGATCGCCGAAGAAAAACAGCCAGCAGGTGATGCGGTTTATTTGCAAGCTGGTTTTTTGCTAAATAAAGAAACCGGTCTTCCTTTTCATTTCAACGGCGATTTTTTAATTGTGCACAAAGATCTGATTGGTAATGAAGGCAACGTACAACTTACCCGTATCAATACGAATGGCCGGCAAATATGGACGATCAACACCGGTCTGAAAGAATTTTACGACTGGCAGCTACAGGGCCACACCTTAGTGGTAACCGGTACGGATAATAAAAACCTGGGTTCGGGCGAAGTGAATTTATTACTGGTCATCAACCTGCAAAATGGTACGGTAGCAGGGTATGATTTTTTTACGGATAAGACAAGGAAGATGAAATAAATTACCTGCCTGGAATTACATTTGACGGGCGGAATAAATAAAATCTACCAGCGTAAAATAATAGCCTCATGGTTGCCAAGTATTTACCCGTAATATCCTGAAACGGCATCAGTATCTTTCATTAACTTACCTTTTTTATTCCGGTTGCCCGGTAAGCGGGATCTCCTCTGGCTGTCAGGTACGAACATCACATTTTTTAATTGGAGTTAAAAACCCTAGAGAGAGATTCTCAGGTGCGTAGAAAAAATTTATGGATAAAACGTATAATAATATCTGGATTTTATTTCTCACCATTCTGGCATTTGTCTTTTTGGGATTTTTTAAATCCTATTTTGGTTTATTGTCCACGGTGGAAAAAATTCCGTCAACCTACCATTTTCATACAATATTGTTTTTGTTATGGTTTGTATTACTGTTTATCCAGCCTTTTTTAATTAAAAGGCGAAACCTGAAACTGCATCGCCTGCTGGGAAAATGCACCTACATACTGGTCCCCCTGCTTATCGTTTCCATATTTATGGTAACTAAACGTCAGTACCTGCGGGAGATAGTTTTGTATCCCCGGAGTCAATGTATCGCCAACTTAATTATTCCTTTACCCCAATTGATAATTTTCGTAGCGATGTATATACTGGCCATATTAAATATCAAAAATACCGGGTATCATATGCGGTATATCATCGGGACTTCCCTGGTGCTCATTGGACCCGGACTCGGACGGGCGTTTATTTCCCTGGCGGGTATTTCGTTTCAGCAAAGTGTTCAATTGTCTTTTTTAGTGACAGAACTGATTCTTGCCGTTTTAATCATAATTGACATAAAAAAAGGCAACCACTATAAACCCTATGCCATATTATTAACCATTTTTTTATGCTGTCACCTGGGTTGGTTTTTTATGCCGCAATCCTGGATCTGGCAGACCCTTTGCGGCAAATTTGCTGACCTGTTTTTTTAAAAGGGGTAAAAATTTAAACTGGAGATTGTGTAAACTGTAGCCGGGTTTTATTTTACAGCTCACCGATCTATAGTAAACTTTAAAAGATCGGTGGAAAAATGTTCCTAACTCATATGGTTGGTGGAAAAACACCAACCACAACGAGAGGACCAGATTCCCTTATTGATTGTCACCAAGAATTATATTCTGAGCTTTCAACAACTCTTAAAAAATTGCCGTGGTTGTTCTTCCAGCATCGCTTCTAATTTTTTAGCGGCATTGGTAATGGAGAGTCCCCCGAGATTGGTGCAGCGCAGTGTATGATGTATCTGGTCGCCCACCGCTTTCATCGTTTCGATTACTTCATCTAATGGAATAAGCTGTTCATAATCTGATAAAGCCATATTGGCGCAGGATACAGCATTGGTAGCCGCCATTACATTTCTTCCAAGGCAAGGGGCTTCTACACGATTACCAATCGGGTCGCAGATAATGCCTAATGAATTTTGCAAAGCGAGTGATGCCGCAGCAATGGATTGCTGTAGTGTGCCGCCTTTCATTTCTACAATAGCCGCTGCTGCCATGCCTCCACCCGAACCTGTTTCGGCCATACAACCTCCCACTTCTGCCGCAAATGTGGCATGCGCAGCTATGAACACACCGATCAAACCGGCAGATAACATGGCCTTCACCAATTCATCTTCACTTAATCCTAATGAATGAGCCGTTCCGAATAATGCACCGGGCAAGGCCCCGCAACTTCCGGCGGTCGGTGCCGCTACGATCACGCCCATCGAAGATTTTACTTCCATCATCGCACTTACATACATGATGATACGGTTGTTGGTTTCGCCCCCAATTAATTTTCCGGCCTCCATTTTTTCACGGAACTGCGGCGACTGGCTTCCTAAAATGCGATCATGATAGGCTGTACCTTTTAATCCTGATTCAATAGCATGTCCCATGATATGAATTATGCCCCGCATCTTTTCAAATACTTCTGTGGCAGCAATATTTCCCCGGGCCATTTCGTAATCAACCGCCAGCTCCCAGAGGGGTTTATTTTTCTCTGCATTATATTCCAGCATTTCATGACAGGTAATAAAAGGGACCTTCAAATTTTTACGGGCCATAACCGGTAACACCGGTTTTAATTGTTTGATAGTTATTACTCCTTCCATTTCCATCAACTCTTTACAAATAGCTTCCCCAAAAAATGCCTGTGCCTTGATCTCAATAAAAGATTTTTCGCCTTTATGAAACTCCATATCATCAAATGGTACCGATGCTTTCAGAAAAGAAATGATTTTATCCGGCGCATGACAATAGATCAGTGTCTCAAAATAATCCCCTGCCATAGAAACGGGCACATCATCAATTTCAATTACTTCAATCATTCCTCCCCCAGTGGAGATAGCCGAGAGCTTCCGTGTTTCTTTATGATTATGTAATGTTATCTTATATAAGTTTGGATGACCGTTGCCTATATCAACTATATTAATAGTAACATTGATCCCTGCGGTATTAATATGTTTATCAGATTCCGGTAATCGTTCATCATCCGCTTCCCATCCGAGAAAGCCGCCAAACAATCCCATATCCGATCCCTGGCTTTTATGCGTGGTTGCCAAAGAACCCCTGGGATCAAATTCTATCAAAATGTCTTTGATATTTTCATCCATAAGGTCCCTGCAAATACGGGCAATGCGTAAGGATGCAGCACAATGTGAACTGGATGGCCCCCGCATCACCGGGCCGATGACATCATTGAATATGCTGGGATACGTGGTCATTCGTTGGCTTATTTTTATTCAGACATTCAAGTTACAAATTATTTATTGAGGAAGGATTACTGCTCAAAATGCGGGTTTTGAAACCTGCCTACCATGCCTTCGGCAGGTAAACCGGACAGGCAGGCTCGAAGGCACCAGGGCACAGAGACACGGAGTTTTAATTTTAATATCAAAGTTTATTCGGTTAAAGAAAAAATATTAGGGAATTATGTAGCAGACGAAAAATTTCCTGGTGTCTTTGTGTCTTTGTGTTTCAAAACATATTTTCTTTAAAAATAAAAAACACCCTATATCGAAAAAACTAAGAAATCATACTGAAAAACGTATTATTTTTTATAGGGCGATGTCCTTTTTTTTACAATAAAGGGTTGTTCCGTTTCCGATGATCCATTGGACAGGATCATTTTATAAGTCCCTGCTTTCAGCCATTTTTCATACTGAGTAAAATAGGGTAAATCGCTGGTTTGCCTGCTTACGATCATATCCCAGCGATATTGATTAAACCCTTCCTGGCCATTTAAAGTTATCTTCCAGATTTCTTTATTATCCTTGTCTTTGAGTGAAAGTGTGACTGTTTCCGGTTTGCTCAACCAATATGATATCGTTGCTTTTTCAGTTGTCCGGTAATCAGGCACTCTGGAAGCAGACTGAAACCACGGCAATTCACTTTCGGCTATTTCAAACAAATAGTCTTTGTCCATTGAAAAGTTTTTGCTGACCATGGAATGAATGGGACGGAGATTTATTTTGTAAATGCCCCGGCCATGTGTGGCAGCAATTAAATCCAGGCTTGATTCATGGATCTCAAGGTCGGCGATAGCCGTACCGGGCATATTGTTTCCAAGATAAGACCAGTTTTTGCCCCGGTCAACAGATATGTAAACGCCACGAAGACCACCAGCATATAAAATATTTTCATAGATGGGGTCTTCTAAAATAACATGCACCGGTTCATTGGGCAAACCGGCTGCTATGCTGGTCCAGTTTTTTCCATAATTGTCCGATACGTAGAGATAGCTTTGAAGATCATCATAATTAATGCCTGTCATGGCAATATAAACCCGTTCTTTTGAGAAGCGGGAAGGACAAATACTCCTGATATAATTATTCGCAAGACCCCTATCGTTTTCTTCCCAGCCTGCTCCATCGTTTTGGGAAACCCAAAAAGCCCCTTTATCAGTTCCTGCATAGAGTAATCCTTTCTGGATAAACGATTCTGCGAGTGCGCCTGTTGAAAAAGATTGCTTTTCTTTTATGGCAGAAACAGAAAGATTGGGACTGATCACTTTCCAGCTGTTACCCCGATCCATGCTCTTGAATATGTAATTGCCGGCATGATAAAGTGTTTCTTTCTGATGCGGGGAGATAAAATAAGGTGCTATATAATTAAACAGCAACGTGTCTTTAATAGCTGCCGGAAGCCTGGGCCGGATGAAAACAGTCGTGTCCGCATTTTTGTCGATCCGAACAGCACCCCCATGTTGTGAACTATAATAAACAATGTTATCGTCTTCGGGATCAACCTGAGTTACACAACCATCACCACCATCCCATGGATCGATCCATATATATTTCCAGGGGTCCGGGATCCGGGGATTAAATTCTTTAGGAGGCCCATAAACGGTTGCATTGTCTTGTGTGCCTCCATAAATCGTATAACTTTTTTGATGGATAGCTATATCATAAAATTCACCAACCGGAATATTGTTATAATGAAACCAGGTCAACCCTTTATCATAACTGACATAAAAGCCTCCGTCGTTGCCGGCAGCAATATGCTTCGGATCATCGGGATCAATCCATAATTCACATTGATCCAGATGGAAACCTTTTGCCAGCCCCGGGTTTGCCCTGGTAACCTGTCCGTCTATAAAAGAAAATGTTTTACCGCCATCAAGGCTATGCGCCAAACGAACGCCCAGGCAAAATACTTCTTCATCGTCCTTGGGATTTATATAGACATCTGTAAAATACCAGCCAATCACTGAGAAAAATTTAAGAGAATCTTTATTTGTTTTATCCCAGGTGATACCGCCGTCTGTTGTTTTATATAATTCTGCCGACAGACCGGGAGTATTATGCAGGTTATCAACCAGGGCATATGCTTTTAAGGGATTGGTATAAGATACGGTTAATCCTATTCGTCCCACCTGCGACCCAGAGGGCAGGCCTTTACTACAAGCTATCCAGTTTTTTCCTCCGTCGACGCTTCTGAAAATGCCACTGTTTTTTCCGCTAATGCCCGGATAGACTTCCCATAAAGAAGCATACATTATTTTGGGATTGGAAGGGGCAATAACAATATCGTTTGCACCTGTTGCATCATCTTTATATAATACCTGTTGCCATGTTTTGCCGCCATTGGTGGTTTGATAGAGTCCGCGGTTTTTGTTTTTTGACCACAAATGTCCCAGCACGGCAACCAATACGATATCCGGGTTCTTAGGGTGTATGGCAATTTCAGCAATGGACCATGAATCTTCCAGGCCGATATGCTGCCATGTTTTTCCCGCATCATTGGATCGGTACATACCTGTACCGGGCAACGTAAAATTTCTGGGCTTCTTTAAATTTTCACCTGTGCCGAGATAAATAATGTTTGGATCAGACGGCGCTAATTCCATATCACCAATACCCAATGAAGCCTGTTCCTGGAAAACACAATCCCAGCTGGTGCCATTGTTAACTGTCTTCCACAAACCACCGGATCCAAATCCGACATACATAGTACCGGGGTGTTTTGCATCCACTTGAACAACATCAGCTCTTGCAGAATTAACCACCGGCCCCAGCGAAACCCAGTCCAATTTATACTTCGTATCCCTCTTCATTTCCTGATACGTTTTAAAAGATGCTTCTAACGGAGAGGGTAGCTGCTGGGCATTAATGTTTGTGGTTGAAAAAATAATTAATAAACAGCCTATAGTAAAAACCTTTTTCATTTTTTTAGCGAGCGTATTTTTAATTGTTATGATCAATAAACCTGGTAAACCATTCCTTTCACGGTTTGAAACTCAGCCAGCCCGTTTGGTAATTTTTTATAACTGACCTTTTTCTCATCACGCATGATCTTTAAACCGGTTTTATATTCAATCCGGCAGAGGGATCCTTCCTTTGATAAAATAGTAAGACGTGTTACCGTTTTGTTCTTCCAGGCAAAATCCAGTTCAAAAGCTCCCCGTGCACAAACCCCTTTTATTTCGCCATCGCTCCATTCATCGGGTAATGCGGGTAATAATTTAATAAACCCATCATGCGATTGCATCAGCATTTCGGTAATAGCAGCTGTAACACCAAAGCTGCCATCCACCTGCAGTGATCGGCCACACAAAGCAAATAAAGAAGTGCAGCTCTGTTCTTTTAAATATCCCTTGTAAATTTTATTGGACCTGTTTCCATCTCCCAGTCTTGCCCACAAAGCCATCTTCCAGGCTCTTGAAAAACCGGTTGACACATCGCCTCTTTCTTCCAATACTTTTTTATAGGCTTCAATCAAGGCAGGCGTTCTTTTCTGGTACAACACATTGCCCGGGTAGAGGCCGTACATATGTGAAAAATGGCGATGATTTTTTTCCAATGATTTCCAGTCATCGGCCCATTCCTGTAAGGATCCATCCTTACCAATTTGTGGTGGCACTAATTTTTCCCGCGCTATTTTTACCTGTTGAATAAAGGCATCATCCTTTCCTAAAATTTTAGCAGATTTTATATAATAACCAAAGAGGTCGTAGAGAATCTGCATATCTATAGAAGAACCCGCACAAATGGTAGTGCCTTCGCGGAATCCGGCTGTTACTTCATCAAAATAAGGTTTGTTTCCACCACCATCCGGAAAATTCTCGGGAGAAGTTGAAGGATTCGTCACCAGCCATTTTCCATTGGGATGCGGCACTAAAAAATCCATGAAGAATTGTACGGAACCTTCCATCAACGGAAAAGTTTCTTTTAAAAAATCTTTATCCATTGTGTACTGGTAATGCTCCCACAAATGCGTGCAGAGCCAGGCCCCACCTACGGTAAATGTTCCCCAGGTAGGCCCGTCCATGGGCGCCGCCACTCTCCAGATATCTGTATTCTGGTGAAGCACCCATCCCCGGGCACCATAATGTTCCTTAGCCACCAGTGTGCCCTGGTCGGTTATTTCTTTTATCATTTTAAATAAGGGTTCGGCACATTCCGAAAGGTTACCGCTTTCCACCGGCCAGTAATTCATTTCAGTATTAATGTTGGTGGTATATTTTGAATCCCAGGAAGGATTCATATTATCATTCCAGATACCCTGCAGGTTAGCGGGCTGGGTTCCGGGTCTTGATGAACCAATCATCAGGTACCTGCCGAACTGGTAACTCAACGCTGCCATTGAAGGATCGGTTTCGGATTGTATTTTTTTCAACCGTTCAGTGGTGGGCAGGAAAGAATTATCTGTTTTCGTTAATTGCAGTTTAACCCGGTCGAAATATTTTTTATGATCTGCAATAGCTGATGCCAGAATCAGGGAATAGTTTTTTTGGGCAATGCCGTTAAAATAATCATCTACCCGTTGGTGGGGGTTGGCACTAACGTCTTTGTAATTCACAAAATTGGTGGCTGCAGCAAAATATAAAGTAACAGCTGTTGCATTTTCTATGATGAGGTCAACACCTGCTGTTTTAACTGTGCCCCCTTCGGTTACTGCTTTTATCCTGGCCTCGTATTTCATTTTTCCTTCCACACCCATATAATCTGCCGATTTTCCGGTTAGAACTAATCCATCATTGCCGTAGGGATCCATCTTGAAATAATCGGTGGCGTAATTAGAATGCGTTTGGTTTCTTTCCCCCCGGAGATTAGCAGTAAAAGAAATACTCCCGGGTTTATCAGCGGTAATCCGAACAACAATGACCTGGTCTGGTGACGAAGCCAATACCTCCCGTTGGTAATTAATACCGTTTGAATTATAAGAAACGCCGGAGATCCCCGTTTCCAGGTCAAGCCAGCGTTTGTAATTGCTGATACTGTCGGTATTCTTAAAAAATAAATGCAGGTTGGCAAGACACTGGTATTTCATTTGCTCAACCGGGTATCCCATGACATTCCTGCCGAATAAATTATGAGCCGCCAAATATTTTTCTTCAAATACCAGCTTCTGAATTTCCGGTAATACTTTATAACCCCCTTTCACCACGGTTGAATACGGGCCACCGGACCAATAGGTTTCTTCATTTAACTGTATCCGTTCTTCCCCATTTTTTCCAAACACCATCGCCCCCAGGCGGCCATTACCCACCGGAAGCGCTTCTTCCCATTTTTGCGCCGGTGCAGCATACCACAAAAGTGTTGATGTATTAAAAGACTTTGTATTAATCTTTTCAGGAATATTCTTATCCTGTGCCCGGAGGCTGGGCGTTGCCATGAGAGCGATCCATACAGATAGCAGTGTAAACTGTTTTGTCATTTTATTACAATTAGGCATATTCAAATCAAACTGGGGCTGTGGTATTAAAAGTAACCTGTTTTTACGCCGGGACCGGTGTTTTCTTCCACCGACCAATGATTATAACAGGCTTTAAAAGAAATTAAAAACTATTATCCGCTCATTGTTTAAAATATACTTTCCTGATCTTTCCTTTTTCCACCAGGTACATCGCGACAGCATGCACCGGCTTATCACCAAAGCCCCACACTTCTTCCTCATCAATCACCATATTACCCTGAACGATCCGGTTTACCAGGCGGCAATATAAACCCGGAGTTTGGGTGACAAACTGATACGCTTTTCGCATTTCAGTTTTTCCTTTCATTTCCGGTTTATCCGGAAACATATAAATTTCAACATCCTCCGCATAGGGCGCCAGGAAAGCTTCCAGGTCATGAGCATTGTACGCATTCAGTTGTTGCTGTACCAGCATTTCCGGTGTATCCGTGATTAACGATGACGGTTTCAAAGGCACTCCTTTATTAATAACCCAATCAATTTTATGCCAGTTAGAAAGATTATCCAATGGATTAGCTGATAATACCAGCATATTAGCCCATTTATTATTAGCAATACTTCCCCATTCATTTTCCTGCCCCACAGCTTTGGCGCCATTAATCGTGGATGCTTCCAGTAATTGCCAGATGGTCATACCTGCTGCTTTCATAGCTTTCAGTTCTTCAAAATAAGAGCTGGCATGTTGTGTACCTATATTACCGGCATCAGTTCCCGTGGCAATGATAACACCCGCATCCACTAATATTTTCAGGTTTGCCTGCATGATGGAATCGGCCTGTTGATCTTTTGCTTTTTGTTGCGGAGAAGCCATGGCATTTATGTACCGGACAGCAATGGCTGTATCCGGTAGCGGATAATCTAATATTGAAGCAATGGTAGTTGGGTTGGCTACAGTTAATTCATCCGTTGAAAATTGATACTGATCGCCGAGTACTTTACCATAATTACCCATCACCACCAGGGTTGGACAAAGCACCGTTTTATTTTTCTTCAATAGTTGTGCAAATTCATTGCTGATCAATTCATCATCTACACTATGCACTAAAAAATCAGCGCCGGCTTCCACGGCCAGTTGGGCCGTGATACGTTCGGTGGCATGCACGGCCACACGCAATTTATTTTTATGGGCTTCGTCAATTACGGCTTTTACCAGGGGCAAATTCTTCCGGGCTCCTTTTTCTATATCCGCATCGGTTACGATATACCAGATCTTGATAAAGTCGGTATGCAGCGGTAACTGGTTACGTACAGATTGCCGTACCCCTTCTTCGGTGAGCATCATTTCAAAAGGTGATTCCTTATCCAAATCTTTATAAGGTCCGGGTACATAGGTTGTCAGCAGCGGGCCCGTCATCCGGATGAGCGGCGCAAAGGTTTTATGGACAAATGAATCCCGCTGTTGTAAAAAATTATAGGAAGCGCCTACATCAATCACCGAAGTGATACCGATGCTGGTGTAACGACGTAAGAAATCTTCCATATTAGCATGAACCCATTTCAGTTCTTTTTCATAGGATTGATATTTCCGAAGGTCTATTACGTCGGGGCGGGTAAATAAACCGCCACTCTGGAAAAAATGCACATGGGCATCTGTAAATCCCGGCACCAGGTATTTGCCGCTGCCATCTATTACCTCTGTGCCTGGGGGTAGTTTATAGGTTTTGTCTTTATCAATAGATATGATCTTTCCCTCCAGTGCCACCACATTATATCCCGCCAATACTTTTTTATTTTCAACATCAATAACGTTGACGTTTTTGATAAGCACTTGAGCAGATGAGGTTTGCCAACTGATGAATAAAAAAAGTAAGGTTATTAAACGCATAATATTATTTTAGAGGAAGATACAAATTTACTTGCTGAAGCAAAGACCACTTTTTTTCTTTCACCCCTCAATAGACTTTAGCAGGTTATTATAGTGTAATGAAGAATTGTTCTTAACACATACGGTTAGTGGAAGAAAACGCCAAGAGTGGCTTCCTGCTTTATGTTGAACGCCTGCCAAGAGGGAAAAGTAACCCGTTTTGCTGATTTTTTTCCGGTCAATTTTTGATGATATAAAGCAGAAATCCGGTAAGAATAAAAAAATGGCTCCTGATAATTTTATCCGTACCTGATTACAAAATGTTTATTCAGTATTTTTAATACAGAACTTTAATTATGAATGGTGGTGAAATAATAGCGCAGGAGCTGAAAAGAAAAGGTGTACAATTTTTATTTACACTTTGCGGTGGTCATGTGGCACCCGTCTATGTGGAAGCAGAAAAAGCCGGCATCACCGTGATTGACACCCGGAATGAAGCTACCGCCGTCTTTGCTGCGGATGCTGTATCGCGGCTAACAAATACTATCGGTGTGGCCGCAGTAACGGCAGGACCGGGTATCACCAATTCCATCACAGCATTGAAAAATGCACAACTGGCACAATCGCCCATACTGGTTATCGCCGGAGCCACTGCCACACTACTCCGTAACCGGGGTGCCCTGCAGGATATTGACCAGGAGGCTATCGTACGATCACTGGTTAAAAAAGTGATCCGGGTTTCCCGGCTAAAACAACTGGCACCGGCTGTACAAAAAGCATTGGCCATTGCCGGCGAAGGAGTTCCCGGCCCGGTATTTATTGAATGCCCGGTTGACCTGTTGTATGATGAAGCCGTAGTGAGGGAATGGTATCAGACAAATAATAAAAACAAGAACAAAAATTTTAAAGAAAAATTTATTCAATGGTATATCGGCCGGCATACCAACCAACTATTTAAAGGAACGGGAACAAACCCGATACCAGAATTGAAGAAAACACAAAACCCGGTTGTATCAGCCCATCAATTACAGCAACTGGCGGGTATGATCAATCAATCCGAAAGACCTGTACTCGTAATCGGAAGCGGAGCGATGTCGGACCCTGGCCTTGCAACTGAATTAGCATCCGCTATCAACCAAATAGCCCTCCCCACATATTTAAGTGGCATGGCCCGGGGTTTACTGGGACATAACAACCCGCTTCATTTCCATCATAAACGAAAAGAAGCCTTAAAAAAAGCGGACCTCATCATCCTCGCCGGTTTGCCCTGCGACTTCCGGCTGAATTATGGAAAAGAACTTTCCCGGTCCGCAAAAAAAATTACCATCAGCCTGGATAAAACTGCTCTCCGGAAAAATATAACGCCGCAACTGGCTATTCAGGGTCACCCGGCCGGTTGTTTTATTGCCTTACAAAAAGAAACGATAAGCCGTAACAACTGGAATGACTGGAAAAAAGAATTGAAAGAACGGGAAATGATACGCGAAAAAGAAGTTGGTGAAATAGCGGATGTAAAAGTGAAGGGCATCAACCCGGTTTTATTATTTCAGAAAATGGAACATTTGTTGCCGGAAAATTCAATCATCATTTCTGATGGCGGAGATTTTGCTGCCACTTCATCCTATACACTGCATCCGCGAAAACCGTTAAGCTGGCTCGACTCCGGTGTGTTTGGCACCCTGGGGGTTGGCGCTGGTTTTGCATTGGGTGCTGCCTTATGTAATACTGGTGATTATGTTTTTATCGTATATGGTGATGGCAGCGCCGGCTATAGCCTCGTGGAGTTTGATACGTTCACCAAACTGGGATTAAAGGTTTGTGCCATCGTGGGTAACAACGGATCCTGGGAGCAGGTGGCCAGGGACCAGGTAAATTTATTGGGAGCAGATACTGCCACCGCCATTCCCCGTTCGGATTATCAGCTCATCGCAAAAGCTTTCGGGGCCAATGGAGAAAGAACAGAGACCATCAACGATTTTGAACAGGCGCTAAAAAACGCTATTGAAAGTATGGACAAAGGAGTACCTTATCTTATTAATGCCATCATCGGATCTACTGCCTTCCGGGAAGGAAGTATCTCCATGTAAAAAATAATTATGACGCTTGCCGAAAAGATTAAAACAATCAGACATATTATTCACTGGCGGTTGCACTGGGATAAAAAAGACCTGGACTTTCATCCGGGAAAAAATGTTTCTGCAAAATTTATTACCGCCCGGCAGGCAGCCTCATTGATACCGGATGCATCCACCTGTATAAGCAGTGGTATAGCCGGCAATGCACGATGCGCTGTTTTTTTCTGGGCCATCCGCGAGTGTTTTCTGAAAACCGGTCATCCGCAAAACCTGACCTGGATAAATATTGCTGCACAGGGCGGCCGCGGAAAAGTTCCCGGCACCGTGGAAGAAATCGGTCTTCCCGGTTTGTTGAGTTGTTATATATCAGGACATCTTGAAACAGTAAAAGCACAATTAAAGATGGCGGAAGAAGGGAAACTGGAATTACATACCCTTCCGCAGGGCGTGATGTCTTTTTTACTCGAAGAAATGGGAAAAGAAAATCCCCGGGATTATTATGAGTCCACCGTAGGGTTGCATACTTTTTTTGATCCGCGGTTTGGACGCGGTTCAGCGATTTCTGCACAGGCAAAAAATAAACTGGTGCACGTGTCCGGAGATGTATTGCGTTACAGTATGCCAAAGATTGACAGGGCGCTTTTCAATGCCCCTTATGCAGACCGTGAAGGAAATATTTATTTCCAGAATGCAGCAACGGTTTCCGAAAATATACTTTCGGCCCGGGCAGCCCGGACAAATGGCGGTCTTGCCATAGCAACTGTCTCCGACATTATTCCGAAAAATGAAATGCGCATAAGCATGCCCGCCGGGGATATTGACCATATCGTGGTTCATCCCTATAATGAACAGGTGGGTAGCGTTCCGCAGAAAAAATACTGGCCCATGTTTACAGCCGGTTCTACAGAGGATCCTATTAAAGCCCTGAAAAAAATAAAATATATAAACCGGTTTTTAAAAATTACGCCTGTCCGTGGCGAAACGGGTCACTTACTGGGACGGTTAGGCGCTTTTGAATTTGTAAAAGCCACCGGGAAAGGATCCTTAGTGAATATTGGTGTTGGTTTTCCCGAAGAAGTGGCCAGCCAGTTACTGCAGCATAACCTGCAACAGGATATTATTTTTACCACCGAAGCCGGTTCCTATGGCGGTCTTCCGGCAGCAGGTATTTTCTTTGGCGCTTCTATAAACCCACATCATCTTGAATCTTCCACTGAAACATTTCACCGCTACCGGAATGACCTGGATGTGGCCATTTTAGGATTCCTGCAGGTTGACAGCCGGGGTAATGTCAATGCCTCCAAAAGAGGAACCCCGATTACCGAATATGTGGGACCGGGTGGTTCAGCTGATATTGCATCGGGAGCAAAAGTTATTTTTTTTGTTGGCACCTGGATGTGGGATGGAAAATTTGCGATCCGGGATCATGCGTTGAAATTAATTAAAAAGGGCCGGTCAAAATTTGTGAAGCAGGTGGATGAAGTGACTTTTAATGGAGCCGAAGGATTGAAATCGGGTAAGAAGATATTTTATATTACCAATGTAGGTGTATTTAAACTCACCGAAGAAGGCCTGATGCTGACCCGGGTAATGCCGGGACTGGATATTGAAAAAGATATTATCAACGGATGTGAAGCAACTATTATTTTACCTCCCGGAAATAAAGTACCGGTGGTGGATGCTTCCATTTTTGATAACAACAAATTTATCATCCGCTGGGAATAAAAAATGGAGCCCGGGAAATATCAGGTAAATCATCAACCGTAAATCATACATTTAACGTTGCAGATTCTAAATGCACGCGGGTGTCAAACATTTTCTTAATCGCCTGTACATGGAAAAAACTTTATTATTAACAGACGGTAGCTTTTCAATCTGGAAAGAACAGGGCATACCCGTGGAGGCCATTGAATTTTTAGACAGCATTGCCTGGGGAGCGGAAGGTGCGGTGTACGAGCATAAAAATACGCCCGAGCATTTTAAACATATTACCAATCCCTACCTGGTATCTATAACCGAAGAAGAAAAAATGCTGGGTACGGCCGTTTTTTGTAACCCGCAGGTCACCGTGGCCGGCAAACCTTTTAATTATTATTACACGCGGTATTTTGCATCATCCCCTGACATCCGGGGAAGAGGCGTTATAAAAAAATTAGCCATCCAGGTCATGAGCTCCATACGGGAAGGGGAATCGTTGAAAACTATTTTTGTAGGATTTGTGGAAAGAGGAAATAAAAGCTCGTATAAAGTTTCCGAATCGGCGGGTTATCGTACGATTGGTACCATTAAAACAGTTGGGTTCAGCCGTTTTTTTCCAAAAAAATCTTCCCATATCCGGCGGGTGGCCACTGAAACGGAAAGGCAGGAGGTGCTTGCCTTACTCAAGCATCAATACCGGGAACATGCCCTGGTCCAGTTTGATTATCTTTTTATGCACGACAACTATTATGTGATCCGGGAGCATAATGAAATCGTAGCCGGCTGCCAGTTTCATAAGGCCCATTGGGTGGTAAATAAAATGCCGGGAGTTATGGGGAAAATGATTCTAAAGGCGGTTCCAAAGATCCCCCTGCTTAATAAACTCTTCAATCCAAAAAAATTCGAGTTCCTTGCTTTTGAAGGTCTTTATTTTAAACCCGGAAAGGAAGACCGCCTGCAGGAACTGTTTGAAGGATTACTGGCACAGGAAAAATTAAAATCTGCCCTGTTCTGGATGGCGGAAAAATGTCCCTCGTATAAAGCATTGATGAATTATGGCCGCTTTGGATTGATCAACCAGTTTGTAAAAGATTCTGATGTATATATCATGGCCTCTTATCAGAATATGACGGTGGAAGAAATTTATGAAACTGAGAACAGCCCCCTGTATGCTTCGGGGTTTGATTATATTTAATAGCAGTGAATTACATTGTTATCTGAATGATTAAAACGTATAACAAAGATTACAGAAAGTTGTGCGTATGAAAATTTGATTAGTGATTTTAGAAACTTTCAACAGGTTCTAATATCCCCAACCCCTTATGGATTTTTTTGCCTTGTGGCAACCAAATCCAGAATTACATAATTTCGTTTTTTCGTTATGTCTCCCCCTTCTATCTTTTGAGTTGCTGTCCAGCTATCCGGCCCTGTCATTTTACCGCTAATGGTTATTTTTCTCCAGGAATCTTTTTCCCCTCCTTCTGTCACTAAAACAAAGTTGATGATATCTCCGGGTTTTCTTTGAAGTTGTACTACAAAATTTTTATCCGATTCACCCTGGTCATTGCGCTGCGCTATTATCACCGAATTATTGTTAACGGTAAATCGGGCATCAATAGTACTCACTTTTCCTATAGCATCAGGATCATCCGAAGATGATTTCACGGTTGAACTGATATGCCAATCACCAGTTAACGGATCCGGTGGAGCCATCAATGCATCAATAATAAACTCATCATCATCTCCGCTGCCGCCTGTTCGTACAGATACTTTTATACTATACTTTATATATTCCGTTCCCTTGTTTTGCAGATCAGCGAGGTCAATTTCTTTAGTGAAATGAACGACACTGTTTGGACCAACCTGTATTCCGTTTACGTTATAGCTTTTATTAATCTTCGATTTGGGTGGTCCGCTGATAAAAATATCCACCGATGCTGTTTTGGCAACGCTGCGGCTTGCATTGGTAACCGGAAGGTCTTTGATTACCAGTTTGGTAACTGTAGCAGGAATAGTATCTACTATGACCCCGGTACCTGAATTAAATGAATAACCATTTACAGCAGCAGTATTGTATTTTAGATTGTACGTTTCTTCCTGCACTGAACCAGCTTTCTTTGGTGCCGTAAACCGAATCGTATTTTCTTCCGGGCTCAGACTTACCAGGCCTGGAGGAGATACCGTTGCGGGTATTGCCGTAATGGTTGCTGCATTCGTATTGCCAAAATCAATCTTTACCAGGTCAGCCGTTGCCACGGACTGGTATCCTACCCCTGTAGCAGAAATGTTGGCCGGATCATGCACAAAAAAACGTCCGCCATCATAACCGGTAATAATAACGGCGTGTCCGTCTTTTGTTGTCATAATAGAATAAGTCGTCAGCAACATAACAGGATGACCAAGGGCAATATGATGTTTAATAGCTTTCGTTAGTCCTTCAGCAGAGTTATACTGCCAGTATTCCGTTACCGCCGTAGCATCGGTATAAATTCTCATATGAGATATAGCTGAAGAGAAAAATTTGAATTGAGCCGGAGATACGCCATCCGTGTAGCCTACTTTTTTCAGAATATCAAATACTTCATGAAATGGTTTATGTTTTACTCCTTCACATAACATCTGTATACAGGCTGCCCAACAGGTGGAAGCGCTTCCCTGCCGGTAAAAAGGGATCTCCATAGGTACTACACTTAGTGGCGGTGTTTCCCAGAACCAACCAGCATAGGTAGAAAAATGGGTGGTCTGTATCAACAGTGTTTTTACTCCATTGATATCTTTTAATTCGGTGGGTAATGTTTTAATGATACCGGTCGCTTCATCTATTTCACCTCCGGCTGCATCCAGGGATACTTTACTCTGCCATTGTTTTGGTACAGGAATCTGAATAGTTACAGGTTTGGAAAATTCTTTTTGCGTTGCATTACATTGTATTACCGTAAAAGCAGCCGCATCATTGCCAAAATATTTATCGGTCTCTACCAGTGAAATAGTAATGGAGTTATCAGCATTCAGTGTACCGGGCTCCACTACCAGTTTGATTCCATCAGGTAAACTTAGTTCTCCTCCTTTTGTACCGATATTTTTAGTTGCCTCACTGAGTATTGTTATTTTTTCCTCCTGCTTCTTTTTATCTGAACTTTTACAGGAAATAATGCCGCAGGTGAGCAGCACGGACAAAAAAAATATAACCATACCTGTTATATTATTCTTTTTCATACACTATTTTTTATAAATATTTCTTCATTCGTGGCTTTTTCACGAATAAAGGAATGCCCTAATGGACTTAAAACGACCATTTGCCAGGCTTCTGCAAATAAAATAAGGGTACGGTACTACCCGATCAAGATTAGGCGGGAATGCATTTTTCGATGGTTTTCTCAACCTCTTTTTTTTCATACAGCATTTCGCCACCTACAGTTTCAGCTACTTTCAGCATCAGGGTATTATACACAGTAACCGGAAAAATAAAACTGGCTTCTGTCAGCAGCATACTACCGGGATCCGGCAGGGAGAATATCCATTTTACCTTTTCGTCATGGGTGAATTCCTTGACAGTAAAAAGCCAGCTGGCATCAACCTCTTTTTGTTTCAGGTGGTCAATGATATTGCTGATAATAAGATCCGGGTTCCGTATATCTTCTCCGATGTGGATATTTACGGGATCCATCAGCATAGCATCGGAATCAATTTTTACATCCGGAACAACGAGTACCGGGAAAGTTGTTTTATCCATAAACCATAATTTCCGGGAAAATAACGCTGCGGAGGGGCCTTTTCCAATGATCTGAAAAAAAATAGGTGATGATTCTTATCACCCGGCCCGGGATTCAATCCATTTTTTATTTGGCAATACCATCACCGGAAATTCCCCTTATTTTTGCCCCGTTAATTTTACGAATATGAAGCTTTAATCAGGGTTGCCGCTTTTAATATGTCGGGGTATTTTTTTAATCCTTCTTTACAAATCTTCCGGTTGTTAGGGAATTTTGTGACAGGATAAGGCGGCCCAGCCAAAATCATACAGGCTTTTGCTAAACCGCAATACTTCGTTGCTGTTCCTCATTACATAATTATTTACTTTCAACGATTAATTATCATGACTCAATCAATATATACCCATAAACTGTCTCATTTTATTGCCTTACTTAAACAATCCCTTCGTGGCGGCGAACATGATTATACAAAGGGCAGCATTCGGGCTGCCATCATTTTACTGGCTATCCCGATGATACTGGAATTAAGCCTCGAGTCGGTTTTTGCTGTTGTGGACATGTATTTTGTCAGTCATCTTCCGGCACCGCATAATAAAGTGGCGATGGCCACGGTGGGATTGACAGAATCGGTTGTGGCACTTATTTATACCATTGCCATTGGTCTCAGCACGGCTGCTACCGCTGTGGTATCCCGGCGCATTGGCGAAAAAAATCCCGAAGCGGCTTCTCATGCCGGTGCCCAATCCATCTTGCTGGCGATTTTATCAGCCATAGTGCTCAGTATTGCAGGAATTATTTTTGCTCCCGATGTTTTGCGTTTGATGGGCGCCCAGGCCGAAGTAATAAAAGAAGGGGCTGTATTTACCCGCATCATGCTGGGGGGTAGTGTGATCATTATTTTGCTTTTCCTGATCAATGGAATTTTCCGCGGCGCCGGAGATGCGGCCATTGCCATGCGCAGCCTGTGGATTGCCAGTATCATTAATATTTTTTTGTGTCCCATGCTGATCATGGGTTATGGACCCTTTCCCGAATTAGGATTGAAAGGCGCTGCCATTGCCACTACTGTCGGCCGGGGGGTGGGGGTGATCTACCAGTGTTATTATTTGTTTGGTGGCAAGGGAACGATCAAAATAAAATGGCCGCATTTCAAGTGGGATAAACCCTTGATAAAACATTTGTTTGAAGTGGCCTGGCCGGCAACCTTCCAGTTTTTTATCCAGAGTGGCAGTTGGATCATTTTGGCCTGGTTAGTTTCTGATACCGGTGGCACGAATGCATCGGCAGGTTACCAGGTAGCGATACGTAATGTCGTGTTCTTTATTTTGCCAGCCTGGGGATTGAGTAATGCGGCGGCAACGCTTGTAGGTCAAAACCTCGGCGCCAATCAACCCGAACGGGCGGAACGCAGCGTGCTGCTGACTACAAAGTACAATGCCTTATTTATGGCAGGGGTCATGTTGCTTTTTTTATTTTTCTCTTCACCTATCATCAGCATATTTACCCATGAACTAGAGGTGCACCGGTTTGGTACACAAGCCCTTCAAATCATTGGTGCCGGTTATATTTTTTATGGGATCGGGATGGTAATGATACAGGCACTGAACGGTGCCGGTGATACGAAGACACCTACCTGGATAAATATTTTCGGTTTCTGGTTGTTCCAGATTCCGCTGGCATGGGTATTGGCTAAAGAAATGGACATGGGTCCCGTGGGTGCTTTCATTGCAATCCCCGCTGCTGAATCAGTACTCGCTTTGGTAGCCTGGTATTATTTTAAAAAAGGGAAATGGAAGAAAGTGGTTGTATGAGTCTGGAGGCGTGAATGAGAAGTCGGGAGTCTGGAGGCGGGAGTCAGGAGGCGGGAGGCGGGCGTAATATGTTTAATATGATTATTAAATTCTTCTTGTTTTTATGTTGGGAAAACACAGGAAGAAAAATAAAAATTCAGTTACAGAATATTGAAAGCAACTGATGCGATTTTTTTATGTTGGCCATATCAAGACATATTTCGCATTCGTGTAATTGGTGGCCACATGTATTTATCCGTATTAAACTGCCTGCCATGCCCAGGGTGGATAAACCTGTAGTTAGGTCAGATTCATATTAAGCCATCGCTACCTTGAGTTAATCTGTGTTAATCCGTGCTAATCTGTGGCTAACCTGTATTCATCCGTGTAAACCTGTATTCTTCTTTACTAACCTTTTTATAATTTGTGGCGAAAACCTTTTTAACTTAGTACCTCATCCTTTATTATGAGCGACGTTATCAGCCAGAACCGGGTACGACAGGTATCTTTTATTATTGTGATTTTGTTGCTGGGGCTATTACTGTTCCTGGAACTCTATTCTTTTCTCCCGGCCCTGCTAGGTGCCATCACGATTTATATTTTATTGCATAAATGGATGTTTTATCTCACCGAAAAAAAGAAATGGCGCAAGGGATGGACGGCGTTATTGCTGATGTTGTTTTCTTTTATCGTTATTCTCCTGCCTGTAGGCATGCTGGTGAATATGTTATCTTCCAAAGTAAGTTATGCGGTGCAGCATTCTGATGAACTGGTGGAAGCCCTGAAAAAAGTAGTGGCCAATCTTGAAACCCGGTTTGATGTGACCCTTACCAGTAAGGAGAATATTAATAAGCTCGGTTCAACGATTACCCAAAGTCTGCCCGGGATACTTGGAGCCACTTTCAATACCCTGACGACGATCTTCTTTATGTACTTCATTCTTTATTTTATGCTGGTGAACGGAAGGTATATGGAGAATGCACTTTATGAACATGTACCGCTGAGTAATACCAATGTGGACCGGCTGGGAAAAGAAATACATATGATGGTGGTGTCGAATGCTATTGGAATTCCGCTGATCGCATTCGCGCAGGGATTGGTCGGCCTGGCAGGTTATTTAATTATTGGTGTGAATGAACCCTTCTTCTGGTTCGGGGTCACCTGCATTGCGGGTATGCTTCCGGTAGTTGGAGCCGCCCTGGCTTATATACCGCTGGCTATTATTCTTTTTGCCAACGACCAGACCGGGAAAGGTATAGCTATACTTATATTGGGATTTGGCATTATTGGCACCATAGATAATGTACTTCGCTTTTCTTTATTAAAGAAACTCGGTAATGTGCATCCGCTGACGACGGTCTTTGGTGTAATTATCGGTTTGAATGTATTTGGTTTTATTGGCTTGATATTCGGACCCCTGCTGATTTCGTTGTTTATGTTATTGCTTAAAATCTATTCGAGTGAATTTATTACCAAGCAACGGGATATTAATAAGATCATGGAGAATTAGATTGGGAAAAGGCTGTCACTCCGGATTCAACTGTCTGCAGGCAGATAACTCGTAGTTTTCCCGGTAGTATCATTTGTCGTATATAGTAATTCTTCGCAAAAGATTAAGAAACAAACATTTATTACTTGCATTCCTAACAATAAGATAATATTTTGGCATTGCCTTACGTTTCATAAATCCAATCTGAAGTTGTCACAAGTATAAAAAGATTTCTTCAGAAGAATCCGTACCCTAAGTGAAAAAAACCATTATTCCAATATTTGTGGGATTATTGTGTACTTCGTTCATCACAATCCCCGCTGTACAAACTGATAACAGCAATACTCATGCTGTGGCAGTTTCTTCAATTACCAGTAATGACTTCTCTCTTCCTGTCAATGATGCTGCTGCATTAGTATATACCACTATACACCTGGAGCAGTATGGCTTATCGGAAGAAGCTTTTTCCTATGCCTGGAAGGGTTATCAGAATTTGCTTGATAAAAAAATGATATCCCGGAGTCATTTATTAACGATTTGTGATTTCAGTCAGTCCTCAAAACAAAAACGATTATATATTATTGATGTGTCGAATAATAAATTGGTCACTAATACGTATGTAGCACATGGAAAAAATTCCGGCGGAGAATATGCCACGCAATTTTCGAATAAACCTGAATCACTACAAAGCAGCCTGGGATTTTATGTAACCGCGGACACATACATTGGTGAACATGGTCTCTCCCTGCATATAAATGGTGTGGATCCTGGCTACAATGACAAAGCACTTGAACGAACCATTGTCATTCACGGTGCAAATTATGTGGATGCAGCAAGAGCCCGGGCCGGAATATTCATGGGCCGCAGCTGGGGTTGTCCTGCAGTGCCGCAAAAAGAAAGCGCAAATATTATTAACACTATAAAAAACGGAACCTGTCTTTTTATTTATCATCCGTCACGGAATTATCTGCTTAGATCAAAAATATTAAACGGCTGATTGGACACAAACAAGGATGGATGATAACAAAAAGCTTTCCGATATTTTTCGGAAGGCTTTTTTGTTGAACCCCTCCCGACCTCCCCCAAGGGAGAGGCCACCAACACCCAGCCCCTTTCGAAAAATTTATCATAAAACAATCTAAGCTGTAGAGAATGGTATTTTTTCCGAAAAGTTGATTGGTCTAAGTTCCCCTGCGGGGGAGAGGGGGCCTTATATTTTCCCAATACTTTGCTGAATAATAATGATGCTCATCCAGGTCATCAATGCTACTACGAGCCAACCGGTAATTTGCATCCACAACGGATGCCGGTAGGAAGGAAATAATCTTTTCTTTGTTACGGCGATCAGCATGATGGCAAGGGCAACCGGCAGGATCAATCCATTCAGGATGCCTGCCATGATCAGAATGGTACCCGGTGTTTGTTTCAGTAAAACAAAAATGAGTGTTGAAAAAATAATAAACCCGGAGATCAGTACCCGTTGTTTTTTTTCTAATACCGGGCTGAATGTTTTCCAGAATGAAACAGATGTAAAGGATGCTCCAATGACAGAAGTGATCGCTGCTGACCATAATACCACTCCAAAAAATTTATACCCCGCATTACCGGCTGCCAATTGAAAAACGGAGGCAGCCGGGTTCTTCTCAAGCAAGGTTGCGCCACCCCACACCACACCTAAAGCAGCCAGGAATAAAACATACCGCATGATCGCTGTTATGATTATCCCCGTAATGGAACTCCTGTTTACCTGTGGTATGGCTGCCTTCCCTTTAATATTGGCATCTAGCAAACGGTGGGCTCCGGCAAAACTGATATAGCCACCCACGGTTCCTCCCACTAAAGCCACTATCATTCTAAGATCAATTTTTTCGGGCCAGAAACTATGTTGAATAGCTCTCCCGAAGGGAGGATGCGAAGCTATCATCACATAAACCGTTAACCCGATCATGGCAATGCCTAAAATTTTTACAAAAAGATCAATGGCCTTACCCGCATCTTTCATCCAGAAAATAATCAGCGCAATACCACAACTGATGATAGCGCCCCATTTGGCATCGATACCAGTAAGCACTTCCAATCCCATACCACATCCGGCAATATTGCCAACATTAAATGCCAGTCCTCCGAAAGCAACCAGGGCTGCCAGCAAATATCCCAGACCGGGAAATAATTTATTAGAAAGATCCTGAGCCCGGTTTTCACTAACCGTTATGATCCTCCAGATATTCAATTGGGCACCAATATCAATTAGAATAGAAATAAGAATCACAAATCCAAAACTGGTCAGCAGTTGCTGTGTAAAAGCACTGGTATTATTTAGAAACCCCGGCCCGATGGCAGAAGTGGCCATTAAGAATGCAGCACCGAGTATGGCAGAGTTTCGTTTCATAACACACCCAACCCTTTAAAGGAGGCTATAGGTCGTTTATTGTTTAAATAATCATTACTTAATTGCATTATGAATTGCTTTTGCAAATGCTACTGCTTGTTTACCATCCCCATGAATACAAATGGTATCTGCAACAATAGGAATTATTTTTCCGGTTAGGGTGGTTACAGTTCCTTCTTTTATAAGTTGCATTACCTGCGTAAGCATTTTACCGGTATCCTCTATCAATGCATCAGGCTGGGAACGGGGCGTGAGTGAACCATCATCCTGGTAGGTACGGTCAGCAAAAACCTCGCTGGCCGTTTTTAGTCCGATGGCTTTTGATTCACTAATAGAAAAGCTGCCACTGAGACCGAATAAAATAAGGTTGCTGTCAAAATCTTTTACAGCTCTTGCAATAGTGTTAGCCAATGCCGGATCTTTTGCCGACATATTATATAGTGCACCATGGGGTTTTACATGTTGCAGTTTTGTATCCAGTGAAGAAGCGATTTCCGTAAGAACCAGTAATTGCTGTGTTACCAGGTCATAAATTTCCCCGGGGTCAAGATTCATTTCGCTCCGTCCAAAATTCTTCCGGTCAAAAAAAGAGGGATGTGCACCAATCGCTACTTTATGCCTGACAGCTGATTCAACGGTACGCCACATCGTTTCTGAATCACCTGCATGATAACCGCAGGCGATATTGGCGGAAGTAATATAAGGCATGATGTCATCATCGTTACCGGCGCCTTCACCGAGGTCACAGTTTATGTCCGCCTTACCCGCTTCTCCTCTCCACAAGTTGAGCACAATGAGATTTGAAGCGTCATTAAACCCGTTGTTATTTTCTTTAGCAGCACTCATCCTTTAAAATATTCCTGTAACCTGAATGTACAGGCATTTTGCAGTTGCAGCAAATGTTGCTGTTGTTTTATCCATAATTCTTCGGCAGTCTGCTGATCGGTAAGACGGAAATGGATCTTATCCCCTGCTTTCAACTGAGCCAATTTAGAATGATGGGCTGAAATAACATGGGCCACTCTCGGATACCCGCCGGAGGTTTGGTGGTCGGCCATTAAAATAATCAACCGCCCATCGGGCAATAATTGAATAGTGCCGAAACTTACACCAGATGAGATCACTTCTTCATGAGTCAGGCTATGCAACGGAATATTATTCAGCCGGTAACCCATCCGGTCAGATTGCTGCGTGATGACAAAAGAGGTCATCGTAAAATTTTCTTTTGATTCGGTTGTAAAACGCTCCCATTCATTTCCGGGAAGAATGAACACTTCATTCGTTTCTTTCATTTCTCTCTTTCCATCATGCAGAAAATTAATATCCGCCTGCCAGGGTAATACGATAAAATCATTTTGTCCGATTATAAATGAAGTTGGATGATTAAAAAAAAGCTCATCGTCTTTATGCAGGTTTCTTCCCTGGTACCCGCCGGCTTTTGCTTTAAGGTGGGTACTGAAACTGTTCATCCAGGGTTTTTAGGACAAATCCTCCGGACACAGCTAAATAAGCCCTGGCCCCTTTTTCCGGTTTATGGAATTGCAGGACATCATTTTTACCAACAATGATCGGATGCAGCTGAGGTACCGCTTCGCCATTGATACTGGCAGAGAAATCGGCACCGCCTAATGCGATAAGGGCAGGATGGGTAAACATAAAAACCGATGCCGGGAAATGCAATTCAATAACGGCTTCGCCCGGATGATTACCTACGAGGATATTGGTTACCTGCATAGCATAGGTATCCATCGCCCCGCAAGGATTAATACCCAGGTGCTGATTACCGAAGCGACCACCATCCTGCAGGGTATCCAGTATACCTGCTTTTATTACTTTCAAACTCATAACTGATTCCTTCCCGGTAAGGACCGGGATTGAATTTCATAATAATGTTCTTTGGTGATGGAATAAAATTGTACGCAGTCCCCGGCTCTTAATAGAGTTGGTGCTTCATTTTCTGCATCAAATAATTTTACCGGTGTTCTTCCGATGATCTGCCATCCACCCGGAGATGCCAGGGGATAAATTCCTGTTTGCTTTCCGGCAATACCCACATTCCCGGCAACCATACCGACAGGTTGTGGTTTCCGGGGCATGGTAATTCTTTCATCCACTTCTCCCATATATGCAAAGCCCGGCAAAAACCCGAGCATATACACTTTATATTTTTTTGCTGTATGAATATGTACCACTTCCTCCACAGAAATATTTTTTGTTGCAGCCAGATGACGTATGTCGGTTGCAAATTCTTCTGCATAACAAACCGGAATCTGTATCTGTCGTTCATGTATTTCGTAAGGCTCAATGGGCTGCTGTAATCTCTCCAGTAATTGATGCTTCATCCATTCAAAAACCGTTTGACCCATCGTCTTAATGTTCTTTAAAGCCCATACATCATAATAAATCGTAAGTGAACTGTAGGCAGGAACCGCTTCTATCATTCCGGGTAAGGGTTGCAGTTGCAGCTGGCGGAACCGTGCAATCACTTCGTTATTGATAATTTCATCTATACAGTTACCAAAGTCGACAGTAATGGCAGCATCACCGAGGGGGAAAATACGGTATGGCAGATTCGGGTAATTCATCTCAAATCCATTTGAAGATACCAACTTAACTTTACTCCCCGATGGCAAGATTCAACCGAAGTGACAGTCTCAATTTATTGACCAAACTTACCCCCCGCCGTGCCTGGAACGCACTGAAAGTTTTGAGCAGCTTTTATATAAGTAAATGGACCAAACGGCCGGTACAATGGGGTTATCCTATTTCCATTTCATTCGAGCCCACCACTTCCTGTAACCTGCGTTGCCCCGAATGTCCCAGCGGGCTAAGGGCTTTCACCCGGCCAATTGGTATGCTGCAGCCTGATTTTTTCAGTGAAACTATTGACCAGCTTTCCAAAGAACTGCTATACCTTGTTTTTTATTTCCAGGGAGAGCCCTACCTGAACCCGGATTTTTTGGATATGGTAGCCTATGCATCGAAGAAAAAAATTTATACGGCCACTTCTACCAATGCACATTATCTGACAGATGAAAATGCGAAACGAACTATTGAAAGTGGTTTGGACCGACTCATCATTTCAATTGATGGTACCACACAGGAAGTGTACCAGCAATACCGTATCGGGGGCGATCTTGGTAAAGTAATAGAAGGTGCAAAGAATATTGTGAAGTGGAAAAAAACATTGAAAAGTAATAAGCCATTCGTGGTATTTCAATTTTTAGTAGTGAAACCCAATGAACACCAGGTGGAGGATGTAAAAAAACTGGCGAAAGAAGTAGGGGTGGATGATGTGTGGTTTAAAACAGCCCAGGTATATGATTTTAAAAATGATCCGAACCAATTGATTCCGAGTATTGACAAATACAGCCGTTACCGCAAAACCGAAAATGGACATACCTTTAAAGGCAAACTGGCCAATCATTGCTGGAGGCTCTGGCATGATCCGGTGATAACCTGGGATGGGTTGGTTGCTCCCTGTTGTTTTGATAAAGATGCACAACACCAGTTGGGAGATTTACGGAAAAAATCATTCAAGGAGATCTGGAAGAACGGAGCTTATACTACTTTTAGAAAAAATATATTGAAAGGCCGGAAAAATATTGATATCTGTTCGAATTGCAGTGAGGGAACGAAAGTTTGGAGTAACGATTAAAACCTCACCCCAACCCTCTCCATGAAATTGAGAGGGGGTAAAACAAACTAATATGCAAATGCCGTCTTCTATATCCACCCGGTTGCAATACCAGCATAAATCACTGATGGATATTATTGACGGTATAACGGATGAGGATATCAGGCAGCCGGTAATTGCCGGTAAATGGTCGATCTTTGAACATATCGTTCACCTGCAAAGCTACCAGCACACATTTATTGACCGGGTAAAACAAATACTGGAAAACAATAACCCTTCTTTTCCCGGATATTCGGCAGCATCCGATCCTTTGTTTAAGGACAATTGCCAAAAATATTCCCGCGAAGTAATGCAGGATCTCATCACCACAAGAAAGGAGATAGCGGCCGGTATGCTCTCTTTTCCGGAAGTTGATTTAGCAAAAACAGGGATCCATCCTGCGTTTGGACAAATGACTTTGTTACAATGGTTGAATTTTTTCTTACTGCACGAAGCGCATCATTTATTTGCCATTTTTAAACTGGCTTCAGAAATAAAGAAGGGGAAGGAAAATAACTGATTACAGGTTGTGATCACCCTTTATTGATCCTAATACGGACAGAAGTCCTTTGCGTGTAAAGTCACACACTCAAAATCATTGGTGGATTTGCAAGTTCTACCACTTTTTCATCTCATCAAAAATAGACGTGTAGAAGGAAGTAAATCCTTCAAAAAAACTACGGATGGATTCGGATAGTAGCTTCATGGTTCAGGAATTTAAGGTTCGTACTGTAAAGCAACACATTTTCCCGGTCTGCTGCAATACCACAAAGAGGGGATTTTATACACTTTTGCTGCTCCGGCAATGTTAATAAATGACTAATCCGGGTATTATCAAGGGATTTATTTGGATTTTCAATGTTGCAACATTAATTTTGCTCTTTTAATTATTAACTTCTAAAAACACTATACCATGACTGATTTAAGAACCAATGTTGACCAGTTAAATCAAATGATACTGGAAGGAAAGATCCTGGAAGCTTTTGAAAAATTTTATTCTGAAGACGTAGTAATGCAGGACAATGACTACCCTGCCCGGGTGGGTAAAGATGTTTGCCGCCAGTTTGAAGAGGCTTTTGTAAACGGTCTTACTGAATTCCGCGGCGCCCGGATCGTCAATACCATCATCAGTGATGACCTGGCTGTTACCGAGTGGTGGATGGATTATACACACAAAGATTTTGGAACCCGTAACTACACCCAACTGGCCGTTCAACGCTGGAAAAACGGTAAGATTACGGAAGAGAAGTTCTACTACAACAATTAAGCTGCTGTTGTTATACTTTAAAAAGTTTTGGGCAAAGCACCCAGCTTCGCTCAAAACTTTTTACTTTTAATAATTAAGTTTTTATTTATGGGTATCGATAAAGATATACAGCAGGTAAAATTCCGGAACCTGCATCAGAAGGCAGCTATAAATCTTATTTATACCCTTTCCTGGATGCGGGAAAAAACAAATGCCATCTTTGATGCAGAAGAAATAACTCCCCAGCAATTCAATATTCTCCGGATATTAAGAGGCAGCTTTCCACAACCCCTTTCCACGTTACAGATAAGAGAGCGGATGCTGGAAAAAATGAGTGATACCAGCCGTATTGTTGACCGGCTCATTGCCAAAGGCCTGGTAAAAAAATTAACCTGCAAGAATGACCGCCGCCTCGTAGACGTCATCATTACAGATAAAGGGAAAAAATTACTGGAACGATTAGATACCCGCCAGGATGAAATTGATGGAGTGCTGGGAAATCTTTCAGAAAAAGATGCTAATATTCTCAGCGACCTGCTGGATAAGATACGGGATGGCAGTGAATAATGTATTTTTACAGCTGAGCCTGCCTTTATGAAGACAGGTTTAAAGAACCACCATTATTTATTCCGAATCTGAAAACATGAAGAGATCCGCCAGTTGGTTATTGCCCGCCCTATTTTTCTTTCAATGCGCTTCCGCCCAACCTAAATATGAATTTCGGGGTGTATGGATAGCCACCGTTGATAATATTGACTGGCCCACATATGGTGTGTGGGAACCGGAAAAACAAAAAGCAGAATATATCAAGATCCTCGATATGCACCAGCGAAATGGTATGAATGCCATGATCGTACAGGTGCGCCCTGCAGCAGATGCCTTTTACCCATCCTCTTATGAGCCGTGGAGCCAATGGCTTACCGGCGAACAGGGTAAACCACCCGCACCTTATTATGACCCTCTCCAGTTTATGATTGAAGAAACACATAAAAGAGGCATGGAGTTTCATGCCTGGTTGAATCCCTACCGGGCTAATTTCAATATCAATACGGCCAGTATCGCAGCAAATCATATCACCCGAATCCATCCTGAATGGTTCCTGACCTATGGCGATAAAAAATATTTTGACCCGGGAAATAAAGACGCACAAAAATTTGTTGTGACCGTTGTCCGTGATATTGTAAAAAGATATGACGTGGATGCCATCCACATGGATGATTATTTTTATCCGTATCGTATACCCGGTAAAGAATTTCCAGATGAAGCGACATACAGAAATTCGGGAAGTAAACTGTCTAAAGATGACTGGCGCCGCAGCAATACAGATTCTATTATACAGGCGCTGAGTATGGTGATCAAACAGGAAAAAAGACTTTGCAAATTCGGCATATCCCCGTTCAGCGTATGGCGTAATAATGATAAAGACCCGGAAAGGGGTAGCGATAGCCGTGGCGGTCAAACTAATTATGATGATCTATATGCCGATATTTTATTATGGATGAAAAAGAAATGGATTGATTATGTGACGCCCCAACTCTACCTGGAGATCGGCCATCCAAAAATTGATTATGCAAAAATGCTGGACTGGTGGAGCCGTAACAGTTATGGCCGTCATATTTATATTGGTCATGGCATTTACCGGGCCGGTGGAAAAGAAGCGGGATGGAATAATCCCAACCAGCTACCCGACCAGATAAAATTATTACGCCGCTATCCGAATGTGCAGGGCAGCATTTATTTCAGCAGCAAAACCTTCAGCCGCAATCCCAATGGCTGGAATGACAGCCTGCAAAATAATTATTACCGGTACCCGGCCTTATTACCGCCGATGCGGTGGATCGATAATGAAAAACCCTGGCCACCGATTGTAGAACGTGCGATAACGAATGACTCCGTGATCCGGTTAACCGCAAGACCTGATCCCAGAAACCGGGTTGAGATCAAATATTATGTCGTGTACCAATATACGGCAGATTCAGACAGTGAAACCTTCGGGAATGTGCCGAAATATATTTCCCGGTTTGTAACGCTGCCGGCTGGTTTTACTTTTACTGAAAATCTTTCATCACAGTACTATTCCTACCGTTATGTAATTACCGCAGTAGGAAAAAATAACAATGAAAGTGATCTGAGCGAGATAGCCATATTGGTACAACCGGGAGGGAAATGGGAGTTTTATGCCCCTAACCCTTAAGGGGAAATAATATTCCTGACATTTTCTATCTTTATACTTGTTTGATCTTTGTAATTAATAAAATTATTGGCATGTCTTCCCTTATTATCTCTCCAAAAAATATCAAAGAACTTCAGTTTGTCCGGGAATTATTGGACAAAATGAAGATCCGCAATAAATTACTGACTGCTGAAGAAAAAGAAGATCTTGGACTTTCAGTCCTGATGAGCAAAGTGGACCGGAATAAAAAAGTAGATCGGAATACCATTATGAAAAAACTGAAATAATGCAGGTTGAATTTCTTTTTTCATTCAACAAAGACCTGGGCAAACTATCTTCAGCAATTACCCGAAAATCAGTGAAAAAATTAATATTGAAACTGGAAGCAGCTAAAACACTTTCTGAAATACCGCATATAAAAAAATTACAAGGCCATCCCGATGCCTGGCGGATCCGGCTTGGGAACTACAGGGTTGGTTTCTTTTTTAGAAATAATAGTATTCTATTGGCAAGGGTAGTTGACAGAAAAGATATTTACAGTGTGTTTCCCTAAAAACTTATCATCTCACTTTTCTACCTTTGCGGTCTTCTCCTTTGAACTAATGAATTTGTAACCTTAAAAAATCTCCCCATGCCCGGCTTTGAACTCTGGAGTGATAAAGAAAGAAAAGAAGTAAATGAGGTGCTGGAAACCGGCATCCTGATGCGTTATGGTTTTGACGGACCCAGGAAAGGCATCTGGAAAAGCAAAGAACTGGAAGATGCCATTTGCCAGACTTTTGGCAGCAAATATGCCCAGCTTACTTCCAGCGGTACAGCCGCATTAACCACCGCGATGAGTGCCCTGGGTATTGGTTATGGTGATGAGGTCATTACGCCTTCTTTTACATTTGTCGCAAGTTTTGAAGCGATACTAAGTGTGGGTGCTGTGCCGGTATTTGTGGATGTGGATGATACATTGACGCTCGCTCCCGATGCGGTACGCAAAGCCATCACCCCTCAGACAAAAGCCATCATGCCCGTACATATGTGTGGCAGCATGGCGGATATGGATGCGTTGCTGGCGATTTGTAAAGAACATAAATTGATTTTACTCGAAGATGCCTGCCAGAGTATCGGGGGAACATACAAAGGAAAACATCTTGGCACTATCGGTGATGCCGGATCTTTTTCATTTGATTTTGTAAAAACCATCACCTGTGCCGAAGGGGGTGTGGTAATGACCAACCGGGAAGATATCTATCTCAAATCGGATGGTTATACGGATCATGGTCATGATCATACGGGTGTTGACCGGGGCGCTGACCTGCATCCGTTTATTGGTTACAACTACCGCATTTCTGAATTACATGCTGCCGTTGGCCTGGCACAGATAAAAAGATTGGATGAATTTCTTTCTATCCAGAAAAAAAATCATGCCCTCTTAAAAAACATTTTAGCACAGGTACCTGAAGTTTCTTTCCGGCGGATCCCCGATCCGGAAGGCGACAGTTGCAGTTTTATAAGCTGGTTTTTACCAACAGCAGCCATAACCGCTGCAGTGGTCATTGAAATGAAAGCTCAGGGAATTCTTCCCGGTAATTTTTACTGGTATGATAACAACTGGCATTATATCCGCAAGTGGGACCACCTGAAAAATGCTGTCACACTAAATTCCCTGCATCCTGATCTGAAAGCAAGAGTTATCCATCATGCCACCAAAGATTTTACAGCCAGCGACGCTGTGATGAGCCGCTGCATTTCTACTGCTATCAGTTTATTGTGGACTGAAGAGCAAATAAAAGAGAAAGGGGAAAAGATGGTGCATGTGATCAGGAAAGTATTAAGTGTGCAATCAGTTTCACGTTAATTTACTTAGCGGGGCTTCGCGGCATTTGGTTTCTGTTCCAGGTAATTCACATACTCCAATGATCCCAGCCGGAAGCGAAGAGGTACCGAAGTGAATTTTTCAAACTTTAATTCCTGCTGGCAGAAATAACCAAGCGATTGGGAGTAATATTTTGGGGACAGGCTAAAGAGTTTGGTGCTTACTTGTTTAAAATTTTTTTCGGTCTTACCATAAGGTAGTGTCAAAAGACCCGGGCTGTAATCCGGCCCCGGATATTTCAGGCTGCTCTTTTTTACAAAAGAAGGCGCCTGCCGGTAGATCCACTGGGTTTGTTCATAATTCCTTCTGCCTACCTGCTCAATAAATTTTGGATGCTTATATGGTTTTTGGGCACATAAAAAAAGGGGCCAACTAAAACAAAACAACACAACAATTATTTTAAGACTTCGTTGCGCCATCCTTAATTCTTTTGTACCTAAATTTACGGCATTATTTTTGATGTTTGGCCGGATTTTTGAAAAACAGGGTCCAGCCACTAAATTCCCGAACGAACCATGGCCCTAAGCCAGAGCTTACAGCAGCGGATGCTGCAAAAATTGTCGCCCCAGCAGATTCAACTCATGAAACTGCTGCAGGTACCTACGGCCAGTCTTGAAGTGCGGATCAAAGAAGAAATGGAAGAAAATCCCGCCCTGGAACTGGACGAAGATAAACATGAAGATGCCGATGAGATGAAAGATGAGTTTAGTGAACCCGGAGAAGAGGAAATGCAGGAAAAGGACGGCAGTGATGATGAATACGAGAATATCGATGTCAGCGAATATGTGCAGGAGGGTGATGATGAAGTAGGGGATTATAAATTACGCGATGAAAATTATCCCGAAGAAGATGACGGCAGACAGCTTCCCTTTAAAACCGAGGCCAGCTTTTATGAATTGCTGAATGACCAGCTCGGTCTCCTTAAACTTGAAGAGAAAGAACATACTATTGCCGAGCAGATCATCGGCAGTATTGATGAAGATGGATATTTAAGAAGAGAAACGGCTGCCATTGTTGACGACCTGGCTTTTCGTCAGAATATTATTACCACCCCCGAAGAAACAGAGGCGTTGATAAAACGTATCCAGCAGTTTGACCCGCCCGGAGTAGCTGCCCGGAATTTACAGGAATGCTTATTACTGCAACTATATCGCCAGAAAGAAGAAGGCAAACCCGTTGATATTGCCATCAGGGCCATCACCAAATACTTTGATGAGTTTACCAAAAAACATTACGAAAAAATTCAACGGGGACTCAACCTGGATGATGACCAGTTGCGGGACGTAATGCAGGTCATTGTGCGGCTGAATCCTAAGCCCGGGGGCACGGTTGGTGAAACAAACAAAGCCGGAAACTATGTGGTTCCCGATTTTTTTATGTTGAATAATGCCGGTAAACTGGAGCTGACACTGAATAGCCGCAATGCCCCGGAACTCCGCATCAGCGAAGGTTACAGGGATATGCTGAAAGAATATGACCGGGGCGCCAAGAAAGATAAACGACAAAAAGAAGCCGTACTTTTTATCAAGCAAAAAATTGATTCAGCCCGATGGTTTATTGATGCTATTAAACAACGGCAACACACCCTGCTCAGTACGATGAATGCCATCATGGAGCATCAGTATAGTTTCTTCCTTACAGGTGACGAAACAGAACTGAACCCGATGATATTAAAAGATATTGCCGAAAAAACAAACCTGGATATCTCTACCGTAAGCCGTGTGGCCAACAGCAAATTTGTACAAACCGAATTCGGTACTTACCGGTTGAAATTTTTCTTCAGTGAATCATTAAGTACGGACAGCGGTGAAGAAGTTTCCACCCGGGAAGTAAAGAAGATCCTCAGCGATATGATAGAAGCGGAAGAAAAGAAACACCCGCTCAGTGATGAACGGCTAACGGAATTATTGCAGGAAAAAGGATACAATATTGCCCGCCGTACGGTGGCCAAATACCGGGAGCAACTCAACATTTCGGTAGCCCGGCTTAGAAAGCAGCTTTGATTTTTGGGCCACAAAATTTCACGAATAACACGAAAAATTTAGATCTAACTTTAGTTTAAATGCTAGTATCGTGAATTACTCTCATCATTTCGGTAGCCCGGCCATTAAGCAGTTTTGTTTTGGCCAAATGAGACAAAAAGATGCTTAGCCAGCTAACCTTCATGCCATTCTGTGGCTAACTCTTAAAAAGGTAAATCTTCTTTATTCTCTTCCCCAAAGCTTTCGGGATGTCCATTATCAACATATTCCTCTCCACCATTACCTGAAGAACCGGATTTGGGAGCCCCGCCCGCCTCAATCTTCCAGGCTTTTACATCGGTGTACCAGCGTCTGTTGTATTCCCGGCTTTCCACATCAAATGAAATATTGAGTTGTGCACCAACCTGCAACTGGCTCTCATTTATTTTGTCGCCCCAGATGGAAATACAAACCTTTTTGGGGTATTGACCTTCTGTTTCTACAATGATGTCCTGCTTTTTCCAAACACCGTTTTTTCCGGTACCGGTCTGCAGGGGTAATATCTGGATAAGTTTGGCTGTTAATTGCATGTGAAAGTTATTTGCCGATAAAGTTACCATATAGAGGCAGATAAACCTCAGTTATAAAACCTGCCGGGATCTTTTTTAAAAAAACACTCGCATTCATTTTGAATGAATAAGCAAAGTAGTATTTTACACGGCTAAACATTTACCAACCCATATTTATGGTTTTCGCCAGCCTGCTTTTCATTTTTATTTTCCTTCCGCTAAACCTGATTCTATATTATAGCAGTAAAAACCCCAAATGGAGAAATGGGGTTCTGATTGTTTTCTCGTTGATTTTTTATGGCTGGGGTGAGCCTATCTGGATCTCCCTGCTGATTCTATCCTCCCTGTTTGACTGGGCCAATGCACTTTTTATACAAAAACACCGGGGTACTAAATGGGCAAAAATTGGAGTTGTAATAACCCTGGTCTTTAATTTGGGTTTGCTGGCCACTTTTAAATATGATGTATTCCTGGTTAACCAGGTCAATGCACTTTTAGGAACCTCATTCACTGCGCCGGGTTATGCATTGCCTATTGGTATTTCCTTTTATACATTTCACACCATATCTTATGTTGTGGATGTTTACCGCGGCGATATTAAAGCACAACGATCCTTTCCAAATTTTTTAATGTATGTCTCACTTTATTCTTCTTTGGTAGCCGGCCCTATTATCCGTTATGCACATGTAGCAACTGAAATATACGGACGTAAAGAAAACCTGAAGGATTTCAGTCTTGGCCTTTCCCGTTTTTGTATCGGCTTGTTTAAAAAAGTAATCATTGCCAATGTGGCGGCTGAGATAGTAAAAAAATATATGGGCGACAACAGTGCCCCCTTAAGCATGACGGGACTTTTATCGCTATCCAGTTTTGAAGCCTGGGTAGGATTGATCATGTTCGCCATACAGATTTACTTTGACTTTTCAGGGTACTCGGATATGGCGATTGGCCTGGGAAGGATGTTTGGCTTTCATTTCCGTGAAAACTTTAATTATCCCTACATCGCCAAATCTATTGGTGAGTTTTGGCGGAGATGGCATATATCTTTAGGAAGTATTTTCAGGGACTATGTTTATATCCCTTTGGGGGGCAACAAAAAACGGGTCTACCTGAATCTTTTTATTGTCTGGTTCCTGACAGGCATGTGGCATGGTCCCAGCTGGAATTTTATTTTCTGGGGTCTTTATTTTTTTATTTTTATATCCCTGGAAAGGATCTTTTTATTAAAAGTATTGGAGAAAATCCCTGCTTTCTTTTCGCACCTTTATGCATTATTGGTCATAGTTCCGGGTTGGGTTATTTTCTATTTTACAGATACAGAGATACTGATCGCTTATGTAAAAAAATTGTTTTCGTTCCGCGCCGGGCCAAATGGCAATATGGAAGTGATGAGTACCCTTACGACGCATTTATTCTGGCTCATACTCGCCATTATGCTGTGTATGCCGGTGTATCATAAAGTGAAAGCCTGGGTGGATAAAAAAACAAGCCGTATGACCTTTTATGATACTGCTACTATCGGTTTTAACGTGGTACTGCTTTTCATTTGTGTGGCCCAATTGGTAGGTAAAAGTTATAACCCGTTTATTTATTTCCGGTTTTGACCGGGAAACAACCTAATGAAGTGACGTATATGAGTGATACAATAAATAAAAAAATACATCTTATTAACGTAATCGTTTTTGGTGGAATTCTATTGGCAGGTGGCATTGCTTCTTTAGCTATGAAAAAAGAAACGGTATCCGTAATGGAAAACCGTAAACTGGCCTCATTTCCTATATATTCTGATAGTGCTTTCTGGAAAGGAAAGTATTTTAAAGATATTGAAGCCTATTATGCTGATAATTTTCCGCTACGTGAAAAATGGGTGAATTTTTCTGCTGCATTCAGGAATTCAATTGGTTTTCAGTCCAGCGAGATCAAATTGTACGATGAGACCAATGATGCAGAAGCCAATGAGAAAAAAGATACGACTAAGGAATCAGTTAATGATGGCCCCTTAAAAGATGATGGTGCCACGGGTGAAATAAAGAAACGGGTATTTGTATTTAAGAACAGGGCTTTTGAAATGTTTGGCGGTGGTCCGGCCATGGGAAAATCCTATGCGGACGTTATTAATTCCTACAACCGGCTGCTGAAACCGGGAATACAGGTCTATAACCTGATCATCCCCGTGGCCCTTGAGTTTGAGATCACGGAGAAATATGCCAAGCTGCAAAAACCCAACCGGCCGGCCATTGAAAATATTTACAATTCACTCGATTCGAATATCAAAAAAGTGTGGGCTATTGATGAAATAAGAAAACACCGCGGCGAGTATATTTATTTTAATACCGATCATCACTGGACCAGTCTCGGTGCTTATTATGCTTACAGAGCTTTCTGTGCTACTGCCGGTTTTACACCGGTTTCTTTGGACACGGTTGCGTATAAAACAAAACCCTCCTTTCTCGGTTCCTTGTATAGGCTAACAAGAGATCCGGGATTAAAAAGCAATCCGGACTCAGTCCGATATTACCTGTTCAGTGATTCACTGAACTTCTTTATAGGCAGCAGTAATAGTATTAACTACTGGGCCAAATCAAAAATGTATGGCGAAGGCGCCAGCGGACCCAACAGTTATTCTGTTTTTCTCCAGGGTGATCTGCCTATTGTAAAAATGGAAACACAACATAAGAATGGAAGAAAAATTGCCGTGGTAAAAGAATCCTATGGGAATGCTTTTGCCTGTTTCCTGGTAAATAATTACGAAAAAGTTGTGGTGGTGGACCAGCGTTATTACACGGGTGATTTTATAGCCCTGTTAAAAGCAGAAGGCATAAACGAGCTGTTATTCATCAACAATATATTTGCAGCGCATACACCGTTTCACATTAATAAAATAATGGGATTAAAAAAATAATGGTAAACCGTAGCCATATTTTTTTACTCGTTTCTATAGCCCTGGCTGCGTGTAATTCTGGTGCGAAGAAAAAAAACATTACCGGAACAGATACAACATCTCAGGTTAGTATTATAAAACCTGAGCCACCGGTACCTGAGATATTACCTGACGATGGCCAGGTCGGTGTTAGAAAAAGGGCTGTCTTTATTTTTAAAAATAGGGGCTTCGAACTATTCAGCGGTGGTGGTGGAAATGGCAGGCAATACGCATCTGTTGTTAATATGTACAGCCGATTAAGAATTCCCGGTATCAAAATTTACAATCTAATTATCCCTAATGGTTTTGAATTTGAAGTAACAGAAAAATATAAAAAACTCATTACACCCGCCAAAGAAGCCATTAGATCTGTTTTCGCTGCTGAAGACCCGGAGATTATTAAAGTAAATCCAATAAATGAAATAAGAAAGCATCGGACTGAATACATTTATTTTAATACCGACCATCACTGGACAAGCCTGGGTGCTTACTATGCTTACCGATCATTCTGTAACGCAGCGGGGCTTACGCCTGTTTCATTAGATACTATCCCTTCGAAAGTAAAACCTGGTTTCCTGGGTTTGTTTCATCGGCTTACAAGATCTGTTGTACTAAAAAACAATCCAGACTCGGTAAGGTATTATCTATTTCCCGACTCCATCAATTTTTACATTGGGAGCAGCAATTCCATTAAATATTGGGCAAAATCGAAAATGTATGCCGAAAAGGTAAGCGGTGCTAATAGTTATTCTGTTTTTCTGCAAGGCGATCTACCCATTTGCAAAATGGAAACACAACATAAGAATGGAAGAAGAATTGCATTAGTAAAAGAATCATACGGCAATGCATTTGCACCATTCCTGATTAACAATTATGAAAAAATAATTGTGGTGGACTCCCGCTATTACAGTGGCGATTTTATTGCTATGCTAAAAGCAGAAGGAATCAATGAACTTCTATTCCTAAATAATATTTTTGCAGCGCATACACCGTTTCATATCAGCAATATAAAGGGATTGATGAACCCAGGCAGCCCGAAGGCAAAACCATAAACTGCAAAGAATAAACACTTACAGTTTTAAATGCTTCTGTACCCAAATAACTTTAGGTTTTAATTCTTTCGTGTATTTATCCCCTGTGGCATAACCCGCATGTTTTAAGAAATCATAGTAAGTGCCTTTGGGATGTTTTGCCCGCCATTTGGGGTACCGCTTATCCTGCCACTTTTTATAATATTCAATACAGTCTTCGTCTGAATCAAATTTCTTGCATTTATTTCCTTTTATATAAAAGCCAAACAGGTTGTGGTAGCGGAGGCAGCATTTTTTACAGGCCAGGTTGCCCGTTTCCTGCATGCACTGGGCCATGACAAAATCAGGATGCAGTATGCCGGCCGCTTTGATGGCATCGTACATAGCCTGCATTTTGGGTTTATTGATATTCTGGGAAAAAGCCTGCTGGAAAAAGAATAACAGGAACAAAGCAGACAGAAGCTTCTTCATGCTTGTTGGTTTAGTTAAAAATAGCACTGGTTTTATAAAAGGATCAGGGACCTGAATTATAAATATACAAAAACCGCACCCTTTTCATCAATTCCTTTACTTTGCATACAAGAAATTTACCTGAAATTATTTTTTCCCACAAAAGCACCAAGAACACATAGGTTATGATCTATTCTTTTACTTTGTGCCCTTTGCGGCTTTGTGGGAGACTTCTTCAGAGAGCCATTTTACAGAATCAACTATTTTATGAGTACAGGATTGATCATTGATGAAAAAAATCAGTTTCAGGAAGTCAGTAGTGTTGATTTCCCCCGGCAACCTGCGGCACTGAGACTGGGAGCAAAAATTATCTCGTATATTTTTCACCCGATCTTTGTACCGGTTTATATTGTTTGGTTCCTGGTATATGTGCATCCTTATCTTTTTGCAGGGTTTCCTGAATTTCAAAAAGTTCGGGTCGTTATAATGGCCGGGGTGACCTTTACTTTTTTTCCCCTGGTTACCATTCTTTTATTAAAAGCCTTAAAATTTATTGATTCCATTTATCTGCGTACCCAAAAAGAAAGGGTGATACCTTTTATTGCCTGCATGACCTGGTATTTCTGGATCTGGTATGTATGGAACAATTTTGGAAAAACACAGGATGTGGTGGATATGCCCCCGGAGGCGGTAAAATTTGCCCTGGCCACTTTTATCAGCACCATCATTGGTCTTATGGTGAATATTAAAATGAAAGTAAGCCTGCATGCGATTTCTGCCGGCATTGTAGCAGCTTTCTTTGTATTTATGGCTCTTACGCAACCGCTCAGCTTTGGAATCTGGTTAGCCATTGTTTTTTTACTTACCGGTTTGGTATGTACAGCCAGATTTCTTGTTTCGGATCATACGACACAGGAAGTGTATGTCGGGCTGGGAGTAGGTGCTGTTTCAATGCTGATTGCAGCCTGGGTCGGGTAATTTATTGTCGGATATTCTTACCAGACATTCCAATCAACAGCAATCGTTTCATTTCGCGATGTGGGTTTTTGTAATCCCTTCGTCAGTTCTTCCACTCTTTCGCCAACAATCTTTTTCAGCTCACTTATTTTAAGAGTGGGGTATTTATTCATCGCTTCAAGAATGGAATAAGTAAACACACCATTCTTCAAATCATTTCTTTCCAATGCAAACTGTGTTCCCGCTGCAGCGGAGATGATCGTGGCACCGGTACTCTTGCCCACATTTACAAACAGGCTTTGCATCAGTTCAAAGCTGTTCTTTAATCCGAGGTGGCCTTCTTTTTTGTAAGCCACCGGTTTTAATCCTTTTATCAATGAATCAGAGCTTGCATTTAGCGTTATTAAATCTTCCTTATCCACTTCACCGCTGTGACAGGCATCGATCAGCATCAGTTTTTTACGGGCGGGAATACTGTCGAGTAAACTTTCCAGTTCATCATAAGGCAAACCATTTTCTTCCGGTTTATCAAAGTTTACAGAATATGTTGAGAGATAATAATCATATTCTTTGCTCAGCATACCGTGACCGGAGTAGGCCAATGATCACTTTATCGTTCTCTGTGGTTTGTTGTAATTTTTGTTTCAACGCTTTTACATTGCTAACTGTAACATCCTCGTTGAATAAGGTATCAATGATGATATCATCTTTATATTTCTCTTTCAATTTTTTCGACAGATCCCGGATGTCTTTGCTACTGTACTGCAGGTTATATTGATTATCGGCAAACCGGTCAATACCGATACCGATGAAACGGGTGGTTTCTTTTTGTTTAACAGTCGGGGTGTAGTTTACGATTAACGGCATACGATAACTTTCCGTGCCGTTTACATTGGTGATGGATGTTTCAATGCGGTTTTCTCCCTGGGAGAGTTTAAGTGTAATAGTGGTATCAAAATCATTTTTGTTTCGCTTGCCAATACTAATACCTCTTTGTCCAAAGACAGGTGCTTCATTTATCCATACATTAAAGCGATCGAGTTTGTAAGAGCTGTCTATGCCCTTTAACCTGCAAGTTTAAGCGTTCCATTTTTTTGTTCGTATTCAATACCATCCCGTTTTGCAAAATCTGCTTCCGGCACACTGTATCCATCTCTGAATGCTGTTGTATCAATACCAAGCTTCTTAATTCTTTTTTCATATGCTTTGCGATAAGATTTTATCAAAGCTGTATCAGTATTGCCGATGGCTTCAAGTACTTTGTCGGGGCGGTTGTATTTCACATCGAGTTGTTCGAAGGTGATAATCTTTAGGTCTTTCGTCACATAGTGAAGGAGTTTGGCAGCGGAAGAGGTGGTCTGGTAATAACCAGAGGATGATTGTGCAAAATAATCTACAGAGTCAACAGGGAAAAAAGTATAAAAAAGTCTGCCGGTGGTTATGCTCCATACCCGGACAGTGTTATCAAATGATGCAGTGATAATTCTTTTCCCATCCGGGCTAGGTTGTTCTGATATTACCACATCGTTATGTTTATTAAAATCAATCAGCATTTTTCCGGACACTATATCCCACACTTTAGTCGTGTTGTCCCAGGAAGTTGTAATAATCTTTTTACCATCAGTGCTGAACCTGGACGAAACAAGTGGCTCCTTATGTCCTTTTAAATCTCTGATTAATTTTCCGGTCGCTCCATCCCATACTTTAGCTGTATTATCAACTGAAGCTGTGGTGATTTTTTTGCCGTCGGGGCTGAACACAGCTGTTTTAACCATTGCGGAATGACCCGTTAAATCAGTAATTATCTGCCCGGTTCCGGCATCCCAAATTTTCGCTATATAGTCATCAGAACTGGTAACAACATTTTTTCCGTCAGGGCTGAAGTGAGCGGTATTAACAGCATCTGTATGCCCCTTCAGATTTCCGAGTATTTTACCTGTTGACAGTTCCCAGATCTTGGCTGTATGATCAACAGAAGCAGTAACAACTTTATTACCATCCGGACTAAATTCAGCCATATTTACAACATCGGTGTGGCCTGTAAGATTTTTTAAGAGCCTGCCTGTTGAGGCATCCCAAACTTTTGCCATATTATCAGCAGAAGTGGTAACAATTTTTTTACCATCAGGGCTAAAGGCGGCGAAATAAACAATATCCATATGCTCTTTTAAATCAAATATCACTTTCCCGCTGATAGCATCCCATATTTTTGCTGTACTATCATATGAAGCTGTAACTATTTTTTTGCCATCAGGGCTAAAGCATACACTATTAACTGCATCAGTATGACCTTTCAGAATAATTGCAATTTTTCCTGTTAAAGCATCCCATTCCTGCAATGATTTCTCTCCGGAAATTGTAATAATTTTTGTAGCATCCGGGTTAATTTCGAGGCCCCTGATGGTGGCGCCATGGCCTTGCATATCGGCTTTAACCCTCCCTGTTTCAGTTTCCCAAACTTTAGCAGTCAGGTCGTTCGATATGGTGACAATGCTTTTACCATCCCCGCTGAACCTGGCTGTGGCAACATATGATGTATGTCCAATCAGGTTACTTACTTGTTTTCCAGTTTCCAAATTCCATACTTTATTATTTTTTTTATCTGAAACAATTACAACTTTTTCCCCATCAGGGCTAAATTCTGCATAATCAACAGGGTCTTTATAGTCTTTGAAATCTTTTATAATTACGCCGGTTACAGCATCCCAAATTTTTGCGGTTTTATCTTTGGAAGTAGTGATAACCTTTTTCCCATCCGGACTGAAATGAGCCGAAGTAATTTTATCACCATGACTTTTAAAATCAAGTAATATTTTACCAGTGCCGGCATCCCATATTTTGGCACTGTTATCTTCAGAACTGGTCAGCACCCTTTTCCCTTCTTTATCAAATTGACAATAATTGACATAATCCCTGTGTCCTTTTAGATCAACTATTAACTCTCCGTTTTCAGCATTCCAGATCCTGGCAGATTTATCCCTGGAGCAGGTCACTATTCTTTTCCCATCAAAACTGTATTGGGCATACAATAACCCATCAGTGTGGCCTACAAGATTAATCAGCATTTTTCCCGTGTTTGCATCCCATATTTTTGCTGTATTGTCATCCGATACAGTTATTATTTTTTTTCCATTCGGGTTAAAGCAGGCAAAATGAAGCACCTGGTTATGACCTTTCAATTCAGTTAAAAATCTACCCGTTTCAGCATCCCATATTTTAGCCGTATTATCATACGAAGCAGTAATTATTTTTTTTCCATCGGGACTGAAACTAACGTAGCTAATCCAATCGTTATGCCCTTTTAAATCAGTTAGCAGCTTGCCGGTAACCACATCCCATATTTTAGCAGTTTTGTCCAATGAAGAGGTAACAATTCTTTTACCATCCGGACTGAAAGCAACGGAAGAAATAATATTGGTATGTCCAATCGGTAAAACCAGCCTTGGCTGCTGACACCAAACAACATTAAACTGTAGTAAAAACAAAACAACATAGCGCCCTTTCATTATCCCCGGTATTTCCTGAAAAAATACTCCTATTTTTTTATGTCAACAATACCTGTTACCGGGTATGCCTGCTACTATCCGGTAATTTTTTAAAATAATTCCCCAAATTATTAGTTTTTTATTGCTAAATCATTTAGTTTTGTTCCTGGTCGAAATATTTCGACTTACAATACGCAAACACATAACTTTAAACCATGGCAAAATCAGAAAAAAACACCGACACTTCAAACCCGAACAGTGAAAAATTCAAAGCCCTCAAGCTTACGATGGATAAGATTGAGAAGGACTATGGCAAAGGCAGTGTGATGATGATGGGTGATAAGGCAGAAGCAATGCAGGAAGTCATTTCCACCGGCTCCATCGGGCTGGATGTAGCCCTCGGCATCGGCGGCTTACCCCGCGGAAGGGTCGTGGAAATATATGGCCCCGAATCTTCCGGGAAAACAACCCTAGCCATTCATGTGATCGCCGAAGCACAGAAAAAAGGCGGCATGTGTGCCTTTATCGATGCAGAACATGCCTTTGACAGCGCTTATGCCAAAAAACTGGGCGTGGATGTAGATAATCTTTTAATATCCCAGCCGGATTATGGCGAACAGGCCCTGGAAATAGCCGACCGCCTGATCCTTTCCGGTGCCCTGGATGTAGTGGTAATCGACTCAGTGGCCGCACTAGTTCCCAAAAGCGAACTGGAAGGGGAGATGGGCGACAGTAAAATGGGATTGCATGCCAGGCTTATGAGCCAGGCACTCCGCAAACTCACCGCTACCATTTCCAAAACAAATACGATCTGTATTTTCATCAACCAGCTCCGCGAAAAAATAGGCGTGATGTTTGGTAACCCCGAAGTAACAACCGGTGGCAATGCCTTAAAATTCTATGCATCGGTTCGCCTCGATATCCGCCGCCAGACCCAGATAAAAGATGGCGATGAGGCTATCGGTAATCATGTAAAAGTAAAAGTGGTGAAAAATAAAGTAGCGCCACCCTTCCGGGCTGCGGAATTCGATATCATCTTCGGGGAAGGAATATCCAAGACCGGGGAGATCGTGGATATGGGAACCGAACTGGGTATCATTCAGAAAAGCGGATCCTGGTACAGCTATAACAACGATAAACTGGGACAGGGCCGGGATGCTATTAAACAACTGATGATTGATAACCCTGAACTGGCTATTGAAATTGAAACCCGGATACGGGAAAAAATTAAAGAAATGCAGGCTTCTTAAGCTGCTTTTGATCATTTTGTCACCCTGAGCCTGATTAAGGGTGGGTTAGTAAAAACGACCGTTCCGCCTTTGGCGGGACGGTTTTTTCGTTTATTACAAATATTTTCACAGGAGTTTATAAATTCAATGTTTAAACATCATTATATTTGCCCGGGATACCCGCAACCTTATTAAACGAAAAACCGTTATCAGGTAGTTATTTAATGAACCCGGCAAACAATCATATCGCAAATAAAAAGTGGCTACCCCTGGTGTTTGCCGCCAGCCTCACTGTTTCCTTTTTCCTGCCCTGGGTTTCCTGGAAAGGGGTTTCTATCCCGGGCTATTATATGCCCTCGGGAAAATTCTTTTCCATAGCTGAATCCGGGTATAAATTGGGTAACCCTTTCCCGCAATTCAATTTTTCTTTATATATATTCTGGCTGATCCCTGTTTTGGCCTTATTAAGTGCTGCCCTTATCCTTTTCAATAAAAAATCTGTCTTACCTGCTTTTATCGCGGGCGCCCTTTCGCTTACTCTTCTCACGGTGTACTTTCTTTTTACCAAAACACTGATTGACCTCGGTGCGGGAAATGATATTTTCCAAATGCTGCAGTGGCCGTTCTATATAGCTGCCGTTTCTGCCGCGGGAATTATCCTGGCTGCTTTTCCGGTTAAAAGCCAGTTACCAAAAATTGCCTGGCTATTGATCGGTCCGCTGTTGGCCTGGTCGGGTTATAAAATGGGTGAAAAATATATCATGGCTGAAACCTTTAAAACGACCGACCAGGTTGCTGCGGATTATTCCGTTACTGCCCTCGACCTGATCCGGGAGTTTGCGGCCAGTGACAGCACCGCCAATAAAAAATACCGTGAAAAAATGCTGGTGGTTTCGGGTACTGCTTCCAATGTGGAAAGACGCACCGACTCTTCCACAACTATTAACTTTTCCGATACAACCGGTTCCTACGCAATTTTCTCTTTTGAAAAAGATCAGTTCGAAAACCTGAAAAATATCAAACCCGGTGATACGATAACAGTTAAAGGCTCCTGCAGCGGCAGTATCTACAGTGAAATACTCGGCATTACCTCCATAAGTTTTAAACGTTCATCATTAAATAAACAAAATCAAAAATGAAAAAAACAATCCTCGCTTTAGCTTTTATTATTTCAGCCGGCAGCCTGCTGGCACAAAAGAAAACAACCACATCAGCTATTGTTTCCTTTGATGCATCCACTGAAAAAGATGCCTTACCAAAAGCCGAAAACAAAACCGTTATCGGGTCTTTAGATACCCAGACAGGTGATGTGGCTTTTGAAGCAGCCGTAAAGAATTTTTCTTTTTCCAGTCCCAAGATGCAGGAACATTTCAATGGCGACAACTGGTTCAAGTCGGATACCTACCCAGTTTTCTCATTTACCGGTAAAATTGAAAAGATCTCAAAAGTAAAATTTACGAAAGACGGCACCTACAGCGTTTCAGCGGATGGCGTGATGAAAATCCGTGACGTAAGTAACAAAGCCAAGATCGAAGGAACGATTACGGTAGCCGGTGGTAAAATAAAAATTGCCTCCAATTTTGTGGTAAAACTTGCTGACTATAATATTACCGGTATGCCTATTGAATCGGGTAAAGTGGACAAGCAACCCAAAGTAACTGTGACCGCTGAATTTTAATTTCGTTTCTGTATTTTATGAAAATGAGGCTGTCTCAAAAGCCAGCAAATTTGTCACATTGAGTTTATCGAAATGTTTACAAATTTGCTGGTCAATCTTTATCATATTTCGTCATAGCTCAATATGACAAAGATTGATCCTTTTGAGACAGCCTCATATTTTTTCTGGCCAACCCGGTAACTCAGTTACCAATGATCTTTTCAATATGAATTAATTTCCCATTGGCATCAAATCCTTCTGCAATCACTTTGAATTTTTTACTGAAATCATTATTATAGAAATTCATTTTAACCGACTTCGTTTCGGTATCCGTAAACACATTGGGATTCCAGTATAAGGTAGTCCGGTTATCGGCCGTTAATCGTTTGGCATTGGCTACACTGTAATCGGGGTTATAAAATTCTTTTGTTATGGAATAACCCCGGTACTCCACATATTCCAGCATATCAGGCTTATTCTCAACAAATTTTTCCCGGGTATACACCGCAAGGGCTCCACCGGGTGAACCGCTTCCTACACCTACGAAACCGGCTTCATAAAATTTTATCAGGGCAATATCATCCATACGCAAGACCCTCAATTGAATCATGTCTGTTGGTATTTCGTTCAGAAAGATTCCCACAATCCATTTTTGACCGGTCATCAGGCTGATATTTTTCCGGTTTACAAAACGGCCACCCTGTATTTCCACCTGTTGAATACTGTTCTTAATATAATCCACCACATTCAGTGACTTGTCATTAGCCGGCTCATTGATATTATCAAGATTTACTTTCCCCGGCGATTTGAAAACACCGGTGGTGTATTTTTCATTCACGATATCAATAGGCTTCTTGCTGGTTTTCGCCTGTACAACCACCCGCTCCAGTTCTTTTACTTCATCCAGCTTTGATTGTACATACCGGTAGCGGTTATCTATCTCGTCTTTGTTCTGCAACGCGGAGAGGTTCTTTGAAATTAGATTTTCAGTTACACCCTGGGGTATGGTTTCAATATTTTTCTCCAGTACATTTTCATCAAGATGAATCCTCGCGGGTTTGGTTTTTCCGGGCTTGTCCGCATAAGCGTAAAAAAGTTTTGCCTTACCCATAAAAGCGACCGAGTCCATCCTGAAAAATCCCTTTGCATTTACCGGCACTTCAAAATTCTGCCCTCCTGTTGAATCTTCGCCTTCCAGGTAAATACTCAGTTTACCATTATAGAGGTTTTCTTTTTCCTTTTCATCCCATACGCTACCTGTTATTGTGATCAGCTCCTGGTCTTTGTATGTTTTTGCCGGAAAATTATGCGCTAAAATATTGGTCCAGTTAAACCGGCTCCACCCATGCGTCAGCATAAGATTGTCTAATGCCTGTTTGGTGGTATCATTCCTGTTTACAAAATACCAGGCAGGGTTATAGATGTATCCCTTTAAATCGCTGGTCAGTAATAGACGGGAATAGATATTCTCGTAATCACCAAAACCGGAACCCGACAAATCAACAACCGAAACAGAACAACTGCGTTGAATGGCTTCGGGGAAATTGAGTTCGATGCTATTTTCGGCTCTCTTACTCATATCCGTCTTTACGAACGCAAGATCACCCCCGCTGATGTATTCCCCGTTATCGACAAACGTAAGCCTTTCGGCTAATGGGGCTCCGTTCTGATCAAATACGGTGAAATGCAAAATTCCGGAAGGCAGACTGTCTGTACCGAGGTGGCCGATCACCGAAGGATAATCTTCAAAAGCGATTTCATTTTCATATACCAGGTGATTGTTTATCTCAGCGGTCACCACGATTTTTTCAAACCGGGCTTTATCATTTTCACTACGCGACAACTGGAATTTTTTTCCTCCTTTTTCATCCTGTATTTTAAGGTTGATCCCGGCCGGTACTACATCCGGAAGAGCATAGGTTCTTTTACCGGCCTCTGTTTCTACTTCAGCCAGGTATTTCTTTCCCATTTGTGCTTTGAATTGTACTTTACCGATACCATCATGATAGCTTTTAAAAGAAGCAATGGTGGTTCCATCCCCCGAGTGGATAACTCCATTGATCTCAACCGGGGTGCCATATTGATCAACCGCCTTAAAACCAACCACCGTTAATATACCATCCACCAGGTTCCCGCTTTCCGGAAAAAATTTCAGGGAAACATTTTGTTGTGTTTTTGCTGTGGATGCATTTCCGGCAGAAGGATGAAAAATAAAAATATTTTTCTTGTAGATAAATGCTTCCTCATAATTCAACATATCAGGCGTTAATGCCCGTATATAATAATTGCCTTGTGGTAACGAGTCCGGAATATCAATGTTCCCTTTGGCAACAGCCCCGAATACCGGGTATTTTTTACTGCTTATAACAGCTCCTTTGCTGTCAATAAACTGAACATAGAAATTATTGCTGATGCCGCTGGGTTTGCCATCACTCAGAAAGTAGGCTTTAAACCAGATTGTTTCTCCGGCAACATAATATTCCCGGTCATACTGTATATATAATTTCTCGGGTTGAAACTGTGTCGCAATTACATTAAGCGCGGAATCAATTTTTTGAGCTGCGGATGGCCTTAAAGACAATAAAATGACTGCAGAAACAAAAACTATTTTCAGTAGTATCTTTTTCATGTTCGTAGTATTGCCGGTAAAGTAAGAATTAATGGCCGGAACTATCCTGATGTTTATTTCAACGGAAATACCGGCTGATAAAGATGACTTTCCCGGGTATTTAGATGCATCCGGGAAAATGGTCTGGTGGCCTGTAAGTCCCGTTAATTGATACTGTCATCAAACTTTGTTCCCAGCATGGAGCGGAATTCAGGAATACCCTGTTTCATTTCAGCCACATCACCGAATATCCTCTTTAAGTTACGGTTCATGATCTCCAGTACCAGTTTTAATTCTTCTTCATTCTTTACTTCACCACGGAAAACCTTTTCTTTCAAACCACTTTCCCGTTCGGTGAAGTGAGCCCATTCATATTGCCCGTTCTTCTTTTTTTTGGCAAAAAATTTATACCGGCCGGTGCCGGGAATAGAACCGCTGACAACAGCGATGGCTATCTCTTCCCCTTTTTCAATATTCATTATGGCTAACTGAGTCATTGTTTTTATTTAAAATTAAATCAATTTAATTAATACTGATTACCTGCCGGTAGTTATCCCGGCACAATCAGTAAATTGCAATTTCAGGCATGGCTTTTAAATTACATACTCCTTTTCCTCCCGCAGGCGATCAACCGGATGCTATCCGTCAACTGACAGAAGGTATACTGAATGGTGAAAGATACCAGACACTGCTGGGTGTAACCGGAAGTGGTAAGACATTTACCATTGCCAATGTGATTCAGCAGGTACAACGGCCGGTCTTGGTGCTTACGCATAACAAAACCCTGGTGGCACAATTGTATGGGGAGTTCCGCCAGTTTTTCCCGGAAAATGCCGTTGAATATTTCGTTTCGTATTATGATTACTACCAGCCCGAAGCCTATATGCCGGTTAGTGATGTGTATATTGAAAAAGACCTGAGCATTAATGATGAACTGGATAAACTGAGATTACGGGCAACATCCAGTTTGCTCAGCGGACGCAGGGATATTATTGTGGTGGCTTCCGTGAGTTGCATTTATGGTATGGGTAATCCTACCGATTATGAAAACGGTATCATCCGGATCACTAAAGGACAAACCATTTCAAGGCAGGCCTTTCTTCATGCATTGGTCAATTCTACATACAACAGAACAACGTTGGAATTTAACCGGGGCACTTTCCGCGTTAAAGGGGATACGGTTGATATCAATCTTCCGTATGTTGATTATGGATACCGTATTACTTTTTTTGGAGATGAGATAGAAGAAATAGAAACTATTGATGTAGTGAACAGTAAACGAATCGGGCTCATGGAAAATGCGGCAATCTTTCCGGCTAATTTATATGTGGCGCCAAAAGATATTCTGCAACAGGTGCTTTATGAAATGCAGGATGAGGTAGCCGCACAGGTAGCGTACTTTAAAAAAGAAGGAAAATATATTGAAGCCCAGCGGTTGAGTGAACGGGTGAACTACGATATAGAAATGATCCGGGAACTGGGCTATTGCAGCGGCATAGAAAACTATTCCCGTTTTTTTGACAGAAGGAAGCCCGGCACCCGGCCATTCTGTTTACTGGATTATTTTCCGAAAGATTATATAACGATCATTGACGAAAGTCACCAGACCATCCCGCAGGTGAGTGGCATGTATGGAGGGGACCGGAGCCGCAAGTTAGTGTTGGTTGATTATGGTTTCCGTCTGCCTTCGGCATTGGATAACCGTCCGTTGAATTTTCATGAGTTTGAATCGCTGACCAACCAATCCATTTTTGTTTCGGCTACACCTGATAATTATGAACTGGAAAAATCGGAAGGTATAGTCGTAGAGCAGGTAGTAAGGCCAACTGGTTTGCTGGAGCCGCCTATCGAGATCCGTCCTTCGGTGAACCAGATAGATGATCTGCTGGATGAAATTGACAAACGCATAAAAATGGGCGACCGGGTACTGGTAACCACATTGACCAAAAGGATGGCGGAAGAAATGGATAAATACCTGCACCGCATCAATATAAAATCAAAATATATTCACAGCGAAGTACATACATTGGACAGAATAGAAATACTCCGGGATCTGCGTTTAGGAAAAATTGATGTATTGGTAGGAGTGAACCTGCTTCGTGAAGGATTGGACCTGCCGGAAGTTTCCCTGGTGGCTATTCTGGATGCTGATAAAGAAGGTTTTCTCCGTAATGAAAAATCTTTGACACAAACTGCAGGTCGTGCCGCCAGGAATGTGAATGGACTCGTTATCTTCTATGCAGATAAGATGACGGACAGTATGCAGAAGACGATCAATGAAACCATCCGCCGCCGGGAGAAACAAATTGCTTTTAATATAGAACATGGCATTACTCCCCGAACTGTCATTAAATCAACCAAAGAAGTTTTTGCTCAAACTTCGGTATTGGATATAAAAGGATACGACCCGGCCAATCCCTATGCCATTGCACCGGATGAGGACATGATAACGGTGGCAGCTGAGGAACAAACGGAATACAAAACCATTCCACAAACAGAAAAAGCCCTTTCCAAAATTAAAAAAGAGATGGAGAAGGCAGCCAGGGACCTGGATTTTATGGAAGCGGCGAGACTAAGAGATGAAATGTTTCTTTTAAAAAAACAGCTGGATGAAATGAAGAAATGAGGAGAGGCCTGCCCGCCAGATTACCCAACAAAGTCAGGTGTTTTAACGCAGGCGGATTTTTTTGGAAAAGTAACCAGAGAAAATAAAAAATAAACGAACTTCCGCTTTTAATGAACCTGTCCCACCCGATAGTGCCCATCAACGAATCATTAATATATTAATAATTGTTTTTATGAAAAAAAATCTTCTCTCCTTTTTACTGGCTCTGACAACCCTTTCCGTATTTGCCCAGCCTGCTTATTTTGGTACGGCCGAAAAATTAATGGAACAGGCTTCCCTTCCGGAAGACCAGATCCCCATCAACCGCCTGCAATGGCTGCCCAACTCCCACGACTTCTGGATCAATGACAATGGAAACCTATTTATGTACAGTGCAGATGATCTTATCACAAAAAAAACGGTGATCAGTGCCGCACAGATCAGGGAAGCAGGGCTTACCACCCGGATAGAAGGGATCGTGTGGAGTACAGACCGCAAAAAGATACTGATCTATTCCAACTCTTCCCGGGTATGGCGGGGAAATACAAAAGGAGATTACTGGTATTTTGACCTGGCAACAGGAAAAGGAAAACAGGTCGGGAAAACATTGCCTTCCTCCTCTCTGATGTTTGCAAAATTCTCTGCAGACAATAAAAATATCGCTTATGTAAGCAAACATAACCTCTACGCCGAAGACCTTGTTACCGGAAAGATCTCGCAACTGACAAAAGATGGCACCGATCGGGTCATCAACGGAACCTTTGACTGGGTGTATGAAGAAGAATTAAGTTGTCGCGACGGGTTCCGCTGGAGCCCTGACGGAAAAAATATTGCTTACTGGCGGGTAGACGCTACCGTTACACGCAATCATTTAATGATCAATAATACAGATTCACTTTATCCCTTCACTGTTCCGGTGGAATACCCGAAAGCCGGGGATAAACCCTCATTGGTTAAAATCGGCGTGATAAACCTGGTAACCAAAAAAACAATGTGGCTGAATATACCCGGTGACCCGCAGAATAATTACCTGGCAAGAATGGACTGGGCCGGTAATAACAAAGAGATCGTGGCGGTACAGCTGAACAGGAAACAGAATGAAGCCAGTCTTTATCTATGCGATGCCGTTAATGGAAAAGCGAATAAGATCTACAGTGATAAAGACGAAGCTTGGGTGGATGTCGTAAAACCTTTTGTCTGGGATGGTCCTTCCTGGACCTGGGTGGAAGACGGGAAATCATTTTTATGGAACAGTGAAAAAGACGGCTGGCTGCATATTTATAAAGTATCCAGGGATGGCAAGAATGAACAACTGCTCACCAAAGGAAATTTTGATGCGGATATGGTGGCTTATGATGCCGCCGGTGGAAATATATATTTCGAAGCCAGTCCTTATGATGCCACACAAAAATATTTATACCGGGTCAATTTAAATAATACGGATACGATACGCGTGACCCCTGCGATATTTGATGGTACCAATTCATACCGTTTATCGCCTGATGCCAAATTTGCCACACAGGTAAATGCCAGCATCAGCCGCAATGCCAATGTCCGGCTGGTAGTTCTTCCTGAACATAAAAAGATCTATCCTTCAACCGATGATAAATTCACCGTCCCACAACTGGGATTCGGATTGGAAAAATTCAAAGTAAAAACAGTGGACGGCGTTGAGATGGACGGTATCATGGCCAAGCCGAATAATTTTGATCCTTCCAAAAAATATCCCGTTTATTTCTATGTTTATGGTGAACCGGCTGCTTCTACCGCCAATGACCAGCCGGGTTTTGACCGTTTTATTTCACAATTGATCCCTGAAGGTTATATCGGTATTACGATGGACAACCGGGGCACACCCGCTTATAAAGGAAGAGAATGGCGCAAATGCATTTACCGGAAGATCGGGGTTATCAACAGCCGCGACCAGGCGATGGCCGCCAAAGAAATACTGAAATGGAGTTTTATTGACACCAGCCGCGTGGCGGTACATGGCTGGAGTGGCGGGGGTGCTATGACATTGAACCTTTTGTTCCGCTACCCGGAGATCTACAAGACGGGGATAGCCGTGGCTGCGGTGACCGACCAGCATTTCTATGATAATATTTATACAGAAAGGTATATGGGTGTACCGCAGGAAAATGAAGAGGATTATAAACAGGCATCACCAAATACGTTTGCCAAAAATCTCCGGGGTAATCTTTTATACATGCATGGCACCGGCGATGATAATGTACATTATAAAAATGCTGAAGTTCTGATCAATGAACTTGTGAAAAACGGAAAAGTTTTCCAGCTTATGGCCTATCCCAACCGCTCCCATGGAATTTATGAGGGCGCAGGAACAAGCCAACACCTGAATGCAACCTTAATTAAATTTTTACGGGAGCATTGCCCGCCGGGAGCGAGATAGATTGTAGTTTGTTTTATTGACAAAGGCGGAACTGAAATAAAAAAGGATAGAGGCCAAAGAAACGCCTGCAGACCTCGTTTGGCTTTCCAAATGAAATACTGCTTCCATTATGGATTGGCTGATAGATAATAAATAGCCTCTCGTAGTTTTACGCATCCCTCCAGAGTATTTGTGCCTGATTTTAAAAAATACAATAGCCCCATCCTTGCACCGGGAAACAGTCCATTCTATCTTAGCTGTAGAAACCGAACTAATCCAATATTTGTAAAACCAGAAAATCCAGTATTATGAAAAGACGTGTCCGTAAAATCGCCAACTTCTTTGCGTTTAACCTCCTGTTTTTCGCTTTGTACCTGAATTTTATTCATAAAGACAAGGCCGCTATTACCGGGGTAAACCAGCCAACAGCCAGTCAAACTACCACTGCAGCTTTCAGCGGAACCGTACTGGTTGACAACCCTAACCAGCAAAAAAAGTCGGAAGTAACTGTTACTACCGGCCAAACTGCAACTACGAAGCCGGAAGAAGGCAGCACAGAAGCCTTAAAGCTTGCTATAAATTAAACAAAGCAGCGTTAACATAGCAACAATCCTGTCCCGCTTAAGGCGAGACGGGATTGTTGTGTTTTTAGCCATGCCTGACGCTGATTTCTTTACCTTAGGGGCATGGAAAAAAAGGTTTTCTTCCTCGATGCTTTTGCCCTTGTGTTCAGGGCTTATTATGCACTTATCCGGAATCCACGATTAACTTCAAAAGGGAAAAACACCAACGCACAATTTGGTTTTACCAATGCATTGGTAGAGTTGATCACCAAACAGAAGCCCTCTCACATGGCGGTCTGCTTTGATACTTCTGCCCCCACCGAACGGCATACTGACTTCGCTGCTTACAAAGCCAATCGCCAGGAAACCCCGGAAGATATTCTTGCGGCAACACCCGACATTAAAAGAATCATTGAGGGATTTAATATCCCGGTGATTGCGATTGACGGATATGAAGCAGATGATGTAATAGGTACGTTAAGCAAAAAAGCAGAAAAAGCCGGTTATGAAGTTTATATGGTGACACCCGATAAAGATTATGGCCAGCTGGTTTCAAAAAAAATTAAAATATACAAACCCGCCTACCAGGGAAATGATGCCGAAATAATGGGGCCGGAAGAAATATGTGCCAAATGGAATATAAAAGATGTCAGCCAGGTGATCGATATGCTGGGTATGATGGGTGATTCGGTCGATAATATTCCGGGTATCCCCGGAGTAGGAGAAAAAACAGCCGCAAAGTTCCTGGCTGAATATGGTTCCCTGGAAAAAACATTAGAAAATGCGGATAAGATAAAAGGAGCGATGGGTGAAAAAGTGAAAAAGGGAAAAGAGATGGCTATTCTCTCAAAAAAATTGGCCACTATTATTCTTGATGTGCCGGTTGATTTTCATGAAGAGGATTTCAGGTTAAAAGAATGGAATAAAGAAAAATTGAAAGAAGTCTTTGCTGAATTAGAATTCAGAACACTGGGTAAAAGATTGTTGGGTGACGATTTTACAGTAGCCGGCTCATCAAAAGCTGTTGTAGAAAAAGAAATACCCCAGGGCGTGCAGACGGATTTATTTGGAAATATTGTAGAGAGTACTGACCCGATAGCTATCGGGTCGAAAGTCGGGAGTCGGGAGTCGGTTCTTGATGATGCAGAAATATTTGATAACTTGTCTGTTGATAAGAACATTAACAATAGCCCTCACAAATACGAGGCAATAGAAGGCGATGCGTCTATCAAAAAGCTGGTTTTAGCACTAAAAAAATATAATGAAATATGTTTTGATACGGAAACCACCGGCATCGACGCCAATGATACAGAACTTGTTGGTTTGAGTTTTTCGGTGAAACCCGGAGAAGCTTTTTATGTTCCCTGTCCGGCCGATCAGAAAAGAACCAAAGAAATACTGGCTCATTTTGAAACCTTATTTGCTGATAAGAAAAAAACCTGGATCGGGCAGAATACCAAATTCGACCTGCTGGTATTAAAATGGTATGGTATAGAAATAAAAGGAGAGCTCTTTGATACGATGCTGGCTCATTATGTTATTGAACCCGACGGAAAAAGAAGTATGGATATCCTGAGTGAACGTTTCTTGGGTTATGAACCGGTGCATATTGAAGAACTCATCGGGAAGAAAGGTAAGACACAGGGCACCATGAGAGATGTGGATATTGAAAAGGTAAAAGAATATGCTGGTGAGGATGCAGACATTACCCTCCAGTTGAAAAATGTTTTTGTTCCGCTACTTAAAAAGAAAGAGGTAGAAAAAGTTTTTACGGAAGTGGAAAATCCATTGGTGAAAGTGCTGGTGGATATGGAATTTGAAGGAATAAAAATTGATGTTGATTTTCTCGCGGATTATTCCAGGGAATTGGAGAAAGACGCCAAAAAAGCTGAAGAGAGTGTATATAAACAGGCCGGGGTTCGTTTCAACCTGGCATCACCCAAACAACTGGGAGAAGTCTTGTTTGATAAACTGAAACTGGATCCTTCCGCTAAAAAAACAAAAACGGGGCAGTACCAGACCGGTGAAGATGTATTATTAAAACTCGCTGCCAAAGGTCACCAGATAGTAGATGACATCCTAACATTCCGGGAGCTGACAAAATTAAAATCAACTTATGCTGATGCGCTGCCCCTGATGATAAATAAAAAAACCGGGAGGGTTCATACCTCCTTTGCTCAGGCTGTTGCCGTTACGGGAAGGTTAAGCAGCAATAATCCCAATCTGCAAAATATCCCGGTAAGAACAGACCGGGGCAAGGAGATACGAAAAGCCTTTATTCCCCGGGACAATAAACATATTTTACTTTCTGCCGACTATTCACAGATCGAATTAAGAATTGTTGCCGCCATCAGCGGTGATACCAATATGTGTAAAGCATTTAAAGACGGAACCGACATTCATACTGCCACGGCCGCCCGGGTTTATAATATCAATGAGAAAGAAGTAACCAAAGAAATGCGGTACAAAGCCAAGAGTGTGAACTTCGGTATCATTTACGGGCAGGGGGCCTTTGGATTAGCCGACAATCTGGGCATCAGCAGAGCAGAAGCCAAAGAAATTATTGATAACTATAAAAAACAATTTCCCGGTATTCAGAAATACATGGATGACACGATCAATTTTGCCCGGGAAAACGGTTATGTTGAAACATTGATGGGCAGGAAACGATGGCTAAGGGATATAAACTCCGCCAATTTCACGGTTCGGGGATTTGCCGAACGTAACGCCATCAACTCACCCATACAGGGAACGGCCGCCGACATGATAAAGCTGGCCATGCAAAAAGTACAGGCAGCTATGCAAAAAGAAAAAATGCAAAGCAAAATGATTTTGCAGGTACATGATGAACTGGTCTTTGATGCAGTGAAATCAGAAGTAAAAGAATTGAAGCCGTTGATAGTGGCATGTATGCAATCGGCTATGTCATTACCTCATAAAGTGCCGGTAACTGCCGAATGCGGTGAAGGCAAAAACTGGCTGGAAGCCCATTAAGTATGAACTGGTCCTTCTATTTTAAAGATGTGGCTATTATTGGAAGCCGTTATTTAATTATAACCTCTATCGCTTTTTTTATTTGCTATGTGGTATTGCGCCGGATGATCCGTTCCAAAAAAATTCAACAACGGTTCCCGGAATTTAAAGACTATGCCCGGGAGATCATTTTTTCTGTGCTTACTATATTTATTATGGCCTTTATTCCTGCCCTCGTTTTGGGTAGTCCCGAAATGGCCCGGCACACTAAATTCTACAGGGACATAAACCAACAGGGAACAGCGTATTTTATTTTTGCATTCCCGATCATGGCGATCATGCATGACACCTACTTCTATTGGATGCACCGGCTGATGCATCATCCGTCAATTTTTAAAATCGTTCACCTGGTTCATCACAAATCAACCAACCCCAGCCCTTTTGCGGCTTATGCTTTTCATCCGCTGGAAGCGATAGTGGAAGCCGGGATATTCCTGGTATTCGTCTTTACGATCCCGGTTCATTTATTTCACCTGCTTTTTTTCTTCCTGTTTATGATCGTATATAATGTATATGGCCATCTGGGCTGGGAGCTTTATCCCAAAGGATTCAGCAGGCATTGGCTGGGTAAATGGATCAATACTTCGATTAATCATAATATGCACCACCAGTATTTTAAAGGTAACTATGGTTTGTATTTTTTATTCTGGGACAGGATGATGGGCACCATCCGGAAAGATTACGATGACCATTTTGATGAAGTTAAAAACAGAACGGTTCCAGCTCCCTTAGCTAAACCACAGTTATGAATAATATTTTTCCCGAACGGGTACTACTGATACTAAACACATGAAAAAAGATATCGCCAACCGGGAAGATCTATTAATACTGATGAAAAGTTTTTATGAAAAATTATTAGCTGACAGTACCATCAGTTATTTATTCACCGGTATTGCTAAGATAAATTTAGAACATCACTTACCGGTACTGGTTGATTTCTGGGATTCGATTTTATTTCAGTCAGACACGTACCGAAAGAATGCCCTGCAACCACACCTGGATTTACACCAGAAATCTCCGCTGACCCCGCATCATTTTGAAACCTGGCTCCGTTATTTTAAAGAATCGGTTGACGAAAAATTTACCGGAGATAACGCATTTATAATCAAAGAAAGAGCTACCAGTATCGCCACGGTCATGCAAATAAAGACCCATCAGCTATCCTAGCTTCTTTCCATTTATCACCTGATTTGTTGGTAGCTTATATTAATATTCCTATCTTTTAAGGCTAAAACTTATTAGTATGAAACAAATAACCTTAACGCTCTGCGCAGCAACCCTGCTGCTTTTTTCCTGCAATGATAAAAAGAAAACGGATGAAGGAAAATCAGAAACTACTGCAACTGAAACAAAAACAACCGGAACAGAATCAACAAAAGAAGTTATGGCCACACCGGATTCTGCAACGATGATGAAAAATTGGCAGGAGTATATGACTCCTGGTGATGTTCACAAAATGATGGCGAAATGGGATGGTGCCTGGACCGGTGACATCACCATGTGGATGTATCCCGGTGCACCTGAACAAAAAACTGTTGGAACTCTTGTAAACAAAATGATCCTGAATGGTCTTTATCTGCAAGGCACCAATACCGGAAATATGATGGGCATGCCTTTTAGCGGCCTGAGCACAACCGCATACGATATTCACCTCAAAGAATTTATAAACACCTGGATAGATAATATGGGTAGTGGTATTATGGTGTTGAAAGGACCCTGGGATGAAGCCACTAAAACAATAACCCTGAAAGGAAAAATGACAGACCCAGGAACAAAAGCAGAAGTTGATGTACGGGAGACCTTTAGAATTATTGATGATAATACACATGAAATGGAAATGTTCATCATGATGCCAGAAGGCAAGGAGTTTAAAACCATGAACATTAAGTATACACGCAAAAAATAATCAGTACGGGGTTTTTAGAATAAAGAGGCTGTCACAAAAGGGTCAATCTTTGTCATATTGAGCTATGACGAAATAGGGTAAAGATTGACCAGCAAATTTGTAAACATTTCGATTAACTCAATGTGACAAATTTGCTGGCTTTTGAGACAGCCTCTTTATTATCCTGCCTGTTCATACGCTTTCTTTATCCAGGCTATTAAATCTTTATTGACAGCTTTGGCTTCTTCTATTTTAATGCGATGGGTACACATAGCATTCCACTTGCTTCCATCCTCTGCCATGCCGGAAGGAGCAACGCCTTTAATATTTAATCCAATATCCAGCCGGTCTTTTGTGGAGGGTTGTATGATAGCAAACTGTTTTTTTCTTCGCAAGCTGACATAGGCTTTTTTGGGTGACACCTCAACATCTTTTCCAAACTTGTTTATTTCCGTCATGATCTTATCATGCCAGGGCCTGAGGTTTTCCTTGCCTTTATATTGTTCAGCTATCCAGTCGGTGTCATTTTCTGCCGCTGCGGCATGACTTTGTTTGGCATTATGAACCAGCATGTTTGCGTTGCCATGAGTGAAGCCGTGCTTTTCTTTTAAAAAATTCACCAGTTCACCATGCTTCGAAAAACCGCTTTTATTCAGAATGGTAACCCATTCTTTTAATTTTTTGCCAGTATTCTTTTCAATATTGGCCAGTTGTGTTGCGTAGGCTTTATCTAATGATCCAGTAGTCATAATTTATTTTTTAAAAGCTTTTAGATAATATTCGATCCATTTTTCAACGGTAACTTTTGATGCCAATTCACCCATTAATTTATACGGGATATTTTCTGGTTTCTTAAACCGGATACAGGATTTGCCCATATCCAGCTTTCCCACTCCAACTTTGGCATATTCATCCGTAAACCATTTCAGGAGTTTTGGATTGGCGTACACCCCCATATGATACACAGCAATAAAATTTTTTTGCGAGGCAATATTCATAAAGGGCAATGGAAGTTTTGGGTTACAATGATAACCAGCCGGATAAATAGAATGAGGAACATAATATCCAATCATTCCATAGCCCATCCCTTCTGAAAATCCTTTAGGCAAATTTTTTTTTATCACTTTTCTTAGTTCGGTGATGGCCTTTTGCCGGTCTGCCGGTAACTCAGCAATATACTGTTCTACGGTAGTTGCTTTGGATTGCATAAAATAAATATTTGTGTACAATATTTTTTTAGAATTCCCTGGAAAATTTATTTAACTCCAATGACAGTTTTTTTAAGTTATAACTTAATGGCTTATCGGGGAACAGAATGAAGCCCGATCCGGTTGCCCTCGGTATCAATGATCACCGCCATAAAACCATACTCAGGTGAAATTTCAGTTTTGGGCACCATGATTTTCCCCCCGGCCGCTTCCACTTTATCCAGCACTTGTTGTACATCCGGATTTCCATTCAGATAGATCAATGGGCCGTCTGTGGCAGAAGGTTTATGAAAGCCCCCGCTATCCACCAGGGCGCCTCCTACCTGTGTCATCATATCATCCAGGGGAAACATCCGCATTTTTATATTAGGGAGATCCAGCGGAGCCAGTTTTATATTAAAAATAGTTTCATAGAATTTTGTAGCACGCTCCAGGTCGGTGGTTCCTATTTCGAACCAGCTTATTGCATTATTCATATTGATTGATTTAAGTTGTTTTTACTGTTGCACATATAATTGTTGGTTACAGGCTTTATCCTTTACCCTTTCTTTCCAAACGGACATTCCTTGCTGCATATTGGTAACATGTTTAAATCCATTTTGAGTAAGCATATAACTTGCCCGGGGACTTCGATGACTGTGTGAACAATAAACTACCACTTCCCTGTCTTTATATTTTTCCAATTCGCTTATCCTTTTCTCCAATTCCTGAACAGGGATATTCATTGCATTTCTAAGGCTGCCGAATTTATCCACAGCGCGGCCTTCAAATTCTTCCGGCGTACGAACATCGAGTAACAAAATATTTTTTTCGCCAACTGAATCAATAAAAGAACATAAAAGTTCGGGTTCCACTTTCTTAAAAACAACCGTTGACTTTTGCACCAACTTCATATCGCAATGCTTACAGGTGCCAGGTTTAGTGTAAACGGCATTATCACAATCACTGCCGCAGGGAAGGCAAACATATTCACCGTTTGTTTCATTAATTGTTGGCTGCTTGCCATCTGAACAATTTTCTGCTGTTAGCGAAAAGAACAACAAGCTGCAAACACAAAACGCTTTCAGCATACTTTTCATTTATACTTTATACTTACTGGTTAATATCTTTTCCTTCTTTCAATTTTGCTATTTGCCCTTCCAATGTTTTTTTGGCTGCATCATTAGGTGCCTGAACCATGGCTTTATCCGCATATTTAATAGCATTTATAAAATCACCAATAGACGAATAGCCGCTCATCAATCCATTATTAACGCCCCATACATCACCATATCTTTTTTCACTGGCTTTAAAAACTTCCATTGCCCTATCTGGTCTTTTCTGCCCGATCAGCTGTCGACCATAGGCTGTGTATTGATTGGCAGTCGCTATCAGCAAGGCTTCATTCATTGTAGAATCCGCTTGTGGAATCCGGCTTAATTTCTCATAGGCTGTTGCAAGATTTCTCAATGTAATAAAGCTTTTTTGCCCCTGAAAACCATTAATGGCACGGATACTCCAGGCCAAGGCTTCTTCTAAATTAATATTCTTATTCAGGCAATATTGTGCGGCCTGCAGCATGTTCGTACTGTTAAATCCTTTCTGGCTGGTTACCTGGTCCCGTAACCTTGCTATCACTATATTGTCAACATCTACTTCAATTTTAAAAGGCACTGACAGTTTTTCCCACTGCATAGCCACCACACAATACTTTTCTTTGTGATCTATAAATTCATACTTCAACCATTCCACACTTTTTTCAAGTGTAACAGGTTTTACATTCACCCGCAACACATCGTTTTTTTCTTCGTAATAAAAACTGCCCCAGGCATCATTTTGTGCTGAAAAGATAAGCGTCACATTATCTGCTGCCATTACCATATGCAAGCCGTATGTTCCCGCCTTTATATCTTTTCCTTCCACTTTTACATCATGCTCAAATGTGATGGTTGTGTTTTCATTGGCGCCGGCCCTCCATGGTGAAGTTGGTTTGTTAGTAATAAAATTGGTAGTACTGAAGCCATAGGTTACAAGGTTACCCTCTCCATAAATTTTTCCTTCCCGTTTGTTAACATCAGGTCTCGAATATTTGATTGTTATAGATGTTATACCCACTTCCTCGCTAATGGTGGCTCTTGGGTTGTTGCCGCTTGGTGGTACATCCATTTGTGCAAAGGAATGCACAGCAATAAAAAATATTACCGATAAGAATGAAATTCGTTTCATATAGCAGTTGTTTTAATGTTGGGTAAATTTATTGCTTTAAAGTTCCGGAAATAAAACCTTCGAACCTTTTCCGTTCATCATTTCCTTCGCCTGTATTCGAGGTCATATTCGGTGGACCAGCTAATTCCTTTATCCTTAGATATTTCGCCCTGCTGTCTGAGTTTGACCGGACTTAAATTAGTAAACGTCATTTTGCGGATGGCCATCGTATCCTGGCTTATGGGAAAGGGCGAGGAGGTATAAATAATCTTATTATTGTCGAATACTCCCAACAAATATTCATTACTCCCGCCTGCATTATCCACCCAGGTTTGTTGCCATTGTTTGGTACCAGCATTATAGGTATTAAAGCTCTTTCCGGCATACCGAATACCCTGGCTGATGCTGGCGCTTGTCCATTCTTCCAGGATGACACAACTGTCAAGAATCAAACTGATTTTGCTATCCCCGGCTTTTTGTCCATTGGGGCCAAAGGCTTCCCATTCGCCAAGCCAGAAATCAAATTGCCGGTAAACCGGGCTGCTGCAGGGAGGTTTGGAGGCAGATTGTCCAAAAGAAGAATGCATTAAGGAACAAAGTAAAAATAAGGTGGTGAATTGACGCATGGCAGTTATTTCAGGCAAGACAGCCATTTCCATCTTATTGCTGTTCCATTTATCCGCTTTTTATACCAGCAGTAATAGAAATAAAAAACCGTTTCACCCCCGGTACGGTCCGGGATGGCAAAACGGGATTTAATAGTTTAATACCAATAATAAAAGTTACTGATTACCACCACCGGGTGGGCGTTGCGGACGCATTGAAGGCTGAATTTTATCTTTCCAGATACCAAATTGCTCTTCCGTTAGTACTGCTTTCAGTATTTCATCCTGTGCGTCGGAATATTTTTTCATCTCGGCCATCATGGTTTCCCGGTCAGGCATTCCACCCGCCATAATTTCTTCTCTTTTCTTATCCTGGGCCTTGTATAAGGCCACTATGGCTGTATCGAGGGTGGCGAGTTTGGCCGGTTCCAGTTTAAAAGCACTGTCTAATTTTGCATGAATGCTTGCGGCCCTTTCTTCCGGGGTACGGCGCTGAAAACCCCCGCCGGGTTGGGCTGAAACGCTGATTGCAAAGGCAAATGAGGCTAAGAGTACCAGGGATATTTTTTTCATTTATTTTTTTTTATGATTAGCAATAACAAGCTGTTTAGTAAGACGCCGGGAGAATCGAAAACATTCGGCAGGGGGCCCGCTATTTTCCGGCCGGTCATTTGCCGGAACTCAAGTATCTTGCACCTCCTTAATTATCATAACACTTATGGAATACAGTAAACTTGTTGCCGTAACCGGGTTACCCGGATTATTTGAATTAATTAACAGTAAAACTGACGGTGCGATCGTTAGGTCGCTGGATGACAAATCAACCCGTTTTGTGGCCAGTCGTGTTCACAATTTTTCACACCTGGAAAGTATAGAAATCTACACCGTTCGGGATAATGTGAACATGGTGGATCTTTTTATGGCTATGGACAAAGCTGGAGTAGCCCTGCCGGATGAGAAAGATGCAGCTGCCGTAAAAAAATACTTTGAAAAAGTTTATCCGGATATGGACTTTGAAAGGGTCTATGCCAGCGATATGAAAAAAATGGTTAAGTGGTTTGCCGTTTTAAAAAAGAATGAAATAGAAATTAAATTGACTGAGCAACCGGAAGAAGAGCCGGTTGCAGAAGAAGATATTCCGGAAGTTACCGAAGAGGCTCCAAAAAAATCTACCAGGAAAAAGAAAGCAGATTGAAAACAGGCTGATGCTGTTTAGCTTACCGGTTAATAAAATCCTCCCGGATATCAGCAAGTACTTTCATGAGCAAATCAGACATGGGCTGATTATCAAATTATTTTTATGACTTACAGCGCGGACATACAAAAACTGCCCCGGCAATTTTTACCAAAAGATTTTACTATTACCAACTGGGAAAGCCTGGAGCCTTATTTTATCACACTGGATGAAAGAAAAATTGAATCTATCCCCGAACTGGAACAATGGCTGAAAGATGCCAGCGAACTGGAGGCCGTAATAAGTGAAGATGCCTGCTGGCGCCAGATAAAAATGACCTGTGATACAGAAAATAAAGAACTGGAAGCAGCCTTTACATTTTTTATGATGGAGATTCAACCCAAAATTCAACCATTCTCAGATAAGTTGAATAAGAAGATCGTTGATTGTCCGTGGACAAAGGAACTTGACCCGCAGCAATATTTCACTTACCTGAGGAATGTAAAAAAAAATATAGAGCTCTTCCGCGAAGCAAACATTCCGTTGCAGGCAGAACTGGGTGTCATGCAGCAACAGTTTGGTGTTATTTCCGGGAAAATGACCGTGGATGTAAATGGCCGGGAATATACTTTACAACAGGCGGCTAAATTCCTGGAGGACCCCGACCGTAATCTCCGTGAAGAAGTATTTCGCAAAATCAACGATAGAAGATTGCAGGATAAAGAAGAATTAAACAGTCTTTTTTCATCCTTATTGCAGAAACGTAACCAGATAGCGGTGAATACCGGCTTTGAAAATTTCCGGGACTACCGTTTTGCTGAATTGGGAAGGTTTGATTACAGCAAAGAAGATTGTTACCAGTTCCATGAAGCGGTAAAACTGCATGTCCTGCCACTGGTGAACCAGCTTTATGAATCAAAAAGGAAAAAACTGGGATTAGATGTGTTGCGCCCCTGGGATGTGGAAGCTGAACCAGCAGGGATACAACCGCTACGGCCTTTTAAGAACGGAGAGGAACTAACGGAGAAAACTATTGCCTGTTTTGAGGAATTAAAACCCTTCTTCGGAGATTGCCTGAGAAAAATGAAGGCCCTGGGTCATCTGGACCTGGAGAGCCGGAAGGGTAAAGCCCCGGGTGGTTATAATTGCCCCTTGGCTGAAAGCGGGGCTCCTTTTATTTTTATGAATGCAGCCGGTCAGTTTGATGATGTGACCACCATGGTACATGAAGGCGGCCATGCCATTCATTCTTTCTTAACACATGAATTAGCGTTAACCGGTTTTAAAGAATATCCCACTGAGATTGCTGAGGTAGCCAGTATGTCCATGGAATTATTCAGTATGAATCACTGGCAGGTGTTTTTTGATAACAAAGAAGAACTGACCCGAGCCAAAGAGCAACAATTGGAAAGAGTGATTACCATTTTTCCCTGGATTGCCACGATTGATAAGTTTCAGCACTGGGTATATGAAAACCCCGAACATACAGAAGAACAAAGGGCCAGCCAGTGGTTATTTATTTTAGGAGAATTCACTTCACCGGTAATTGATTTTACGGGATTGGAGGATTATCGCCGGTTTTCCTGGCAGCGTCAGTTGCATTTATTTGAAGTGCCTTTTTATTATATAGAATATGGAATTGCCCAACTGGGCGCAATAGGATTGTGGCAGCAGTACAAACAAAATCCTGAAGCTGCCATACAGAATTATATAGCGGCATTGATGCTGGGGGGAACCCGTACATTACCCGAATTGTTCAAAGCAGCGGGTTTACAATTCAATTTTTCCCCGGCTTATATACAGCAATTAATGCTTTTTGTCAAACAGGAACTTGAGCATTTGTAACCAACAAAATAAAACCGGAAAGTGGAAAAGTATTAATTCGGAATTGTGACAGGTAGTCCCTATTTTTGAATCTGAAATTATAAGTGCCTGTATCAGCACTTCAACATAGCTACTAATCAGAGCCTTAACCAAAAAGTCCCGATGTTTCTACACCGGGGCTTTGTTATTTAATAGAACTTAGGAAATATTATGTTCTTTCAACAGGTCTTTTATTTAGGAGATTGGGAACCGCATTTCTTACAAATTCCTTCCACGACCACTTCTACATGACCGGCAGAATAACCCGCCGGTAATTTTATTTCGGGTGTTACAACATCGTCAAGACAAAAAGTCTTACTACAGTTGTTGCAGACAAAATGTATATGATGATCCTGATGATGTCCTTCTGAACATTCATCTTTACATAAGGCATAGCGAATGGAATTATCAGCAGTAGGAATGATATGGATAATACCTTTGTCTACAAAAGTTTGCAGTGTCCGGTAAACAGTTACACGGTCAAATTTTTCGCCGGCTTTTTTTTCAATGTTCACATGAGCCAACGCTCCTGTTTGTTCCAGGAAAATTTGCAGAATTTTTTTCCGGCTGCCGGTTATACTGAGGTTGTTGCGTTTTAGTAACGCTTCCACCTGGTTAGCTATTAGTTTGACTGTTTTCTTTGACATAGAATAATAAATATCGATAACAAAGGATCCTGAAATCCCAAAATAACATATTATTTTTTCTTTAATAATTTCCGGGCATCCCGGATCAGTTCTTTTACTTCACTCTCTTTTAACCCGTCATAAATCTTTCTTACCTGCCCCTGTTTATCTACCAGGGCCCATAATTGGGAGTGCATAAAATCATCTTCCATATTTACCAGGTTATCTGCGGGATCATCAATGGTATAACTCACTCTGGCCATATTATACAAACTGTCTTTTCTGCCCGTCAGGAATATCCATTGATTTGTATTGACTTTCATGGAATCTGCGTAGTGTTTCATTTGTGGCACCGAATCCGTATCCGGGTCACAGGTATGAGAGAGGATCAAGAAGTTTTTTTCATCTTTTAACGCTTCATAAACCAACCGCATATTATTATTCATCTTCGGGCAAATGCCTTTACAGGTCGTAAAGAAATATTCTGCCACATAAACTTTACCGGCTACATCCTTTTCGGTTACTGTTTTGCCATCGGAGTTGGAAAATGAAAAAGGCCTCACAAAACTGATCGGGGGAACATTCTTTTCCCCGAATCCCGGAATGATCTGCGTAAGAATAAAATAAAATACCAGGGCCAGGGTCACAAAAAAAACAGAATAGTATAACTTCTTTTTTGACATGTTTTTTGAATTGCGGCAAAGTTACAGGGCTCCAGCAGTATAGTTTCGGTGATATTTTAAATTTTGCAACATTGTTGCTTTTTTTGTACTTTTGCTATCTGTTATGAAAATCAACATTAATTGGGATGCTTTAGGAATCGGGGCCTCACTGGCCTGTGCCATTCATTGTGCCTTATTACCCCTGCTGCTCAGCAGTCTTCCTCTTTTTGGTATTAACATCATTCATAACATGGGTTTTGAAATAGGTATGATCCTGCTGGCTTTATCGATCGGCACATATTCCTTATATCATGGTTTTAAAAAACACCATCACAGTCTTTTACCCCTTTCGCTATTCTTTACCGGCATTATTCTTTTGGTATGTAAACAATTATTTATTCATGTTGAAACCTGGCTGTTGATACCTGCCGTGGCGTTAATTATCAGCGCCCACCTGCTCAATTATCGTTCCTGCCGGGTGCATAATCATGCCCACGCAGAGGATTGTGATCATTAACTCAGCCTTGTTGTTTTTTGATTTAACTTGGATAAAAGTTTGGCCATGAGAAAAATACTGCTCCTCTTTTTCCTCTTTGTAACAACATCTACTTTTTCGCAATCCACTTCTGCCCGTCCGGCAGACACCGATGAGCTGGCTATCCGTCAATTACTGGATAAACAAACCGCCGCCTGGAACCGGGGCGATATTGACAGTTTTATGAAGGGCTATTGGGAAAACGATTCCTTAATGTTTATCGGCAAGAGCGGTGTTACCTACGGCTGGTCCAATACCTTACAAAATTATAAAAAAGGTTACCCTGATACGGCAGCCATGGGGAAACTCGCTTTCAACCTGATACAATTTAAGAAGCTATCGAAAGAATATTATCATATCACCGGCAAATGGTTCCTGAAACGTTCCATCGGGGATATTGGCGGTCACTTTACCTTATTGTTCCGGAAAATAAACGGCCGTTGGTATATTATTTCCGATCATAGTAGTTAATTATTAAAAAAAATTATATGGTAGTTATTATTATTGGCATCGCAGTATTAATTGCTGGTTTTGCCCTGCAAAAAAATCCCGAATTTGGTCGTTTTGCAAAAACGGTCCGTAGCATGGCCCTGATGATCATTGTGGCTGGTATTCTGATAAAATGTACCGTGCAGATCAATGCCGGTCAAATAGGGGTTAAATCCCTGTTTGGTAAAGTTCAGAATGATGTACTGAGCAGTGGTTTGCATATTATCAACCCCTTCATAGAAGTACAACGTCTGGATATTAAAACGCAGAACTACACTATGAGCGGCATTCATGATGAAGGAACAAAATCAGGTGATGATGCCATACGGGTTTTAACTTCCGATGGACTGGAAGTTACCATCGATCTGACCGTACTTTATAAATTGCTGCCATCGGAAGCACCAAAACTGGTAAGGGAAACGGGTGTTGATTATACGGATAAAATTGTGCGTCCTCTAACAAGAACAAAGATCCGCGACAACTCCGTTTATTATGAAGCTGTATCCCTGTATTCCAATAAAAGAGATGAATTCCAGCAACGCATTTTTAAAAGCATCGAAGACGATTTTAAGAAAAGGGGGCTGGTGCTGGAGCAGTTACTCGTAAGAAATATCACCCTGCCTGCCTCTGTCAGGGCTACGATCGAACAAAAGATCAATGCAGAACAAGATGCACAGAAAATGCAGTTTGTATTATTGAAAGAAAAACAGGAGGCCGAGCGGAAAAGAGTGGAAGCACAGGGTATTGCCGATTACCAGCGAATCATTAATATCGGGCTGACCGATCAGCAGTTACAATACGAACAGATAAAAGCCTACCTGGAGTTAGCCAAATCGCCCAATTCCAAAGTGATCATTATGGGTAAAGGAAATGCGCCGGTAATATTAGACAGTAAAAATTAATTGGTTTGTGCGGAATACGCTTTCTTATGGCGTGATTGAATTGCTGAAAACGTAAAATACGCAACCAGCAATCCTAAAGAAGAGAAAAGAATATCGTTATAGTCAAATGTGCGTCCGAAAAAAGGGATCTGTTGCAGGTATTCATTTACTACCAGCATGCCAAAACCCAGCATACAAACCAAGCGCAAATCATAGGGCGATTGAATCCGGAAAATGCGGGCCACCAAAAAATTGCTGCCGCTAAAAAACCAGTAAGCACCAAAGGGTATTAAAAATGAACCCAACAGGTTGGGGGCAATACCCAGAAAAAACCGGGCAGGCTCATCGAATAAATGTAAGGGACGGATAATAAACTTGATTATCCAGATAACGAGGGTCCCCGTAATGACGAACCATCTGCTGTATTGTCTTAATTCCATCAGATATTTTATCAGGTTTCTAAAATACCTTTTTTTATCCAACCATAAATTTATAGCGGCTGGTATTTTTGCCATACCAGCCAGGTTCCGGTTTTAACTTTGTTTCGGGTTAACAAACTACATCCATTTTTATAAACCCCTGGCTCTTCAGTTAATCCTTCAACAGGTTTTTAAATTCCAGTGAATCCCCATTAAAAACATTGAAATCAACTTTGGAAACGATGCCATTTACCCGGCCCTCATCGCTGTGTTGCCAGAATAACCAGCTCCGGTTGATACGGGGCTGTTCGGTCTGGTAATAATGAGCTACCCAAAGTGGATATCCATCAAATTCAACCCCGAGATTTTTATTGTAAAAATCCACATTAGTATAAATGATTGGCTTAACCTGGTAATAATTTTCTACAATCTCCAGCCATTTCTTTATTTCTTTTTTCAGTTGTCCCGCTGAAGCGCCATTCAGTTGTTCTGCATCAAGCACCGGCGGCATATCACCGGGTTCCAGTTCCACCTGGTCAATAAAATTTTCCGCCTGCATCCTTCCATCTTTTGAACCCACAAAAAAATGATAGGCCCCCCGGATGATACCGTAATCTTTTGTTCTTTTCCAGTTCCGCTTAAACTGCGGGTCCGTATTGCCAATGCCTTCCGTGGCTTTAACGAAGGCAAATCCCAGTTGGATGTTTTTTACTTTCATCATCCTCACTTCTTCCCAGGCAATCATAGACTGGTATTTGGAAACATCAATGCCATGAATAGAATAACTTTCGGGGATACTGATACCAAATTCCGGGTAACGGGTAAATTTTGCCTTCCGGTAATTCATCCAATTAAAAAGCCTGTACCCGCCCACCAGCAGTAGGACTGCTGCGATGGCAGAAAATAATATCCGGCGGATGCGTTTCTGTTGTTTGCGGGAAGTCATGAAAAATAATGGCTGGCACTAAAAATAAGCACATAACAAATATAACCGGAGCCCCCCTTGACAAAATGTTAATTAAGGGGCCGGCGCAGATGGTTTATTATATTATAGGGTGAAGAAGCTTTCACAAAACAGGCAATTGTCAATATTTTATTGCCCTTTATTGCAATAAATATAAATATGTCTTATATTGTTCGTCTTTCGTTTTAACCTAAACTACTTTGTTATGAGACTGCTACCAACCGTAAAATTTAATTCTTTAATCGTATTTCTTTTCCTGCTGCTAAACTTTACCACTAGCCAGGCACAAACTTCCAGTAAAATTGACTGGAGTAAAGACACTATTTCCAGAGCCGATGCGATCGGTGCCAAAAGCACTTATTTGAATTCCATAAAAGCCAGTGGTCAAAAAAATGCTACCGAACGGATCAATTTGCCGGTAGATAAATTAAAAGAAATCATCGATGCCTGTGCGGCTAAAGGTGTTACGGAGATATCTGTTATGATCATTTCCATCCGCCAGTCTGATATAGCCCGTTACCGCAAGATCCATCCCGAATCACCTGCATCAGACGACCAGCTAAAAGGTAGCCAGATGCTGGTATTCAGAATACCCCGGATGGCAATGGCAGGAGCTGCGGGTTCAAAAATTAATGGTGGAAAGAACCCCTTAATGTTGAGTTTATTGTCATCAGGATTGGTAATGATGGATTCTCCCTTTGCAGGAATACCATATGCAACCGGAGACTTATTTTTTCTCTTAGGCGGTATCTGTCCGCCGCCGACATCCTGTGATACGGAGTAAATAATTATTTTCTCATTCCCCCAAAGCTTCTTCCGTGGTTTCCTGCTCCGGAGGAAGCTTCTTTTTTTTCCGGAATAGATTAGAAACTGAAAGACGGCTGCGAAGCGTGATCAGGTGATGTGATAAAAGATACCGGATGAGTTTATGTTCGAGGAAATGATGTGCTGGTAACAGAAAAGAGATGATACCTATTTTTATAAGCCAGATCTTCCAGGGTTCTCCATGCGTCAGATGATGTATCCAGGTATCCAGTATTAAAATAATGAATTCAAAAAAGAAGATCAGGGACAAGAACCCCATCAGCCGGATCATAAATGTGGACACTTTAAACATACCGATCATGATCATTAACAAAAATGCCGTTGCGATCACAATCGTTATCAGCATGTATTGAAGATTGTACTTCCGTTGCAGCTTTTCCTTAGCCAGTTCCTCTTCCCGGAGTTGCTGCTTGGTTACATTCTCTATCTCCAGCAATGCAAGGTCTCTTTCCCCCTCCAGCAGGCTCACGCTATCCTTATAATGATCATACAATAAACTATAACTAAAAGCCTGTTTATAATCTCCCTGTTGTTCAAACAGGTTTTTCAACTTATTGGAGCACACTTTCAGGTTACGCAGGTCGGATGCTGCTTTGGAAAGATCGAATGACTTTTGATAATAACTGATGGCCATCGGGGTATTCTTAAGGGCCAGGTAACAATCGGCAACTTCGCTGAAAAAATTTTTCCGGGTACTTAGATCATATCCGGTACTAAATGAAAATTCTGCTTTTTTAAAATAATATAAGGCGCTGTCCGGTTGTCCTCCATAAAGATATACCTCCGCCAGCATCCAGCTGATATACTCCGGCCCGGTATTAATAAAGACATTCTTCAGCTCCGGGTTATTGCCCAGGTAGGAAAGCATCAATGAAGGTTTTTCCTTGATCATCATATGAGAGAATAAGATTTTCTCTGCTTCAATTTTCAGGGCAACATTCTGTAAAGAATCGGCCAGCATCACGGCTTCCTGTAAATATTCCTTGCCAGCGATATAATTATTCAGTTTCGCCAGGAAAATATTATCGTTGATCTGACCCGTAATATCTTTTTCCCGCTTATGAATCGCCAGGCTCTGATGAATATATTTTTTAGCAACTTCATTTTTTCCTAATTTTTTATACAGACTCGCCAGCGAATGATATACCACTGGCAATAATCTTTCATCAGGATGCTGGATGGCTATGTTTTGTGCATTCGTAAAAGTTTTAAAAGCCATCAATACATCGGATCGCTGCTGGTAAATATTTCCCAGTTGTACAGCACTGATAACTTTAGCAGAATCATTATTGGTGTTCAAAGCTGTTGTAAAAGCCAGGTTGGCATTTTTAAAAGCTTCCTCCAGCTGACCATCCGAATTATTGATAGCGGAAAGGTTGGCATAAGCCAGGGCCATATAATCGGTAAGCTCATTGGCTTTTGCATATTCCAGGGCCCTCCGGATATACACCAGGGTATTTTTAGACCGGTCCTTTGTAGAGACCCCCGGAGAGGAATAACCCACATTTCCAAAATACGCCAGCAGGATGAGGTGTTGTTTCAAGGTGGCTTCGGCCAGCATGATCTGCTTTTCAATCAGGCTATCGCCTTTGGCAAAATTCTTATTGGCATAATAATACTGGGATAGATGGCCCAACCGGACAATCCTTTCTGAATCAGACCTGGCTGCATTAAAATTTTGTTTCAGCCTTTCCTCAATTTGCTGCTGGCCCTGTACTGCCGTAAAACTAAGTGATACTAAAAAAAATAATACGATCCGTTGCGGGAAACGAATGCCAGAAAAAAATTCAGTATGAGCCGGAAGTTTTACTATCATAAAAATATCCGATAAGATAAGGAAAGTTTCCAAAAAACAATTTGTTGTTATTAATAACCAGCTGCCCTGGTCAATTTTTTCCATAAAACAATATTCATAACCGTGTTTATCCAATGGCATTTTTTACAGGTTCCGGTGATTCAGACTTATCTTGCTCCTTTATTCGCAGAGATCCGGAATTATCAAAAACAATTATGAAAGTTGCTTTAACCGGGGCCACCGGGCATTTAGGTGCTGCCGTGCTGCAGGAATTATTCCAAAAGGGAATTACTATAAAAGCATTGATCCGGGGTACTGATTTCAGTTCCCGTGAAGGATTACCTGTAGAAATAGTCAATGGGGATATTCTACAAAAAGACCCATTGCAAAAATTACTGGAGGGTTCTGATGCATTGATTCATTGCGCAGCATTCATTTCTGTAAATGGTGACCCGAAAGGAATGGTACACCGGACCAATGTGGAAGGAACCGGACTGGTATTGGAAACTGCAAAACAATGCGGTATAAAAAGGGTCATTCATATCAGTTCCATTCACGCGTATAATCAACGCCCCTCCTTCGAATTGCTTGACGAAAACAGGGAAAAAGCCGGAGAAAAAGCCTTTGCCTATGACCGCTCAAAAAAACTGGGTCAGGAAATTGCCTTAGCCATGAACGGACCTGAAATGGAAGTACTGGTGATGAACCCGACCTCTATTGTTGGTCCATATGATTTCAAACCTTCCAAAGTTGGAAAAGTCATCCTCGATTTATATGCTGGCCGTTTACCATTTGTATTCGATGGCGGGTTTGACTTCTGTGATTGCCGGGATGTAGCCCATGCCATTGTAAATGGATTAACCCTGGGAAGACCGGGAGAAAATTATTTGTTGCCCGGGAAATGGCATAGCCTGAAAGAACTGGCGGGATTATTTTCCAGGGTATCGGGTAAACAGATAAATGTTATTGCTTTCCCTCCTGTTATCGGTAAAGCCGGTTTGCCTTTTATAAAATCGATTGCCTATTTAAAAAAGAAGGAACCCCTTTATACCATCGAAGCACTCGATGCCTTGTTTGCAGGTAACCGCTGCATCAGCAGCGCTAAAGCGAAACAGGAACTTATGTATACCATTCGCCCTTTTGAGGAAACGCTCCGGGATACCTTCGGGTGGTTTCAGAATAAGGGTTATCTTGTCTGAGTACGAACCGAAACCAACTGCATGAATGAATTTTTCATTTCGTGGTCAAGCTACCAAAACATCATGTTTACCTGGATCGGCCTGGCTGTATTTATCTTTTTTCTTTTATTGAAAATTACGGCTCCTTATGGCCGTTACACTTCTACCAAATGGGGTCCGCTGGTTTCCAACAAATTTGGATGGCTGCTCATGGAATTACCGGCTTTACTGGTGTTAGTGCTTTTTCTCGGACCTGTTTTTACAACCCTGTCGGCTCCTTCCTGGATAATGATCGGATTGTTTTGCTTTCACTATATCAACCGTACGTTTATTTTTCCATTTCGGCTTCATACAAAGGGGAAAAAAATGCCGCTGGTTATTGTTAGTTCGGGTATCTTTTTCAACCTCGTAAACGGGTTTTCACTCGGCTATTACTTTGTCCATTTTGCTATTTATACAAATGCCTGGTTAACGGATATGCGTTTTCTTTCCGGTTTGGTCATTTTTTTTATCGGCATGCTGATAAACTGGAAAGCCGATAACCGGCTAATCCATTTACGCAAGCCGGGTGAAACCCATTATGTAATTCCCCGGGGTTGGCTCTTTAATAAAATAAGTTGTCCGAATTTGCTGGGTGAATTAATAGAATGGGTGGGGTTTGCAATACTCTGCTGGAATTTGCCTGCCCTTACTTTTTTTATCTGGACAGCCGCTAACCTTATCCCCCGGGCGCTTTCGCATCACAAATGGTATAAAGAAAAATTTACAGAATATCCTGCAGACAGGAAAGCGATCATCCCGTATTGTATCTGATTCTTAATCGAGGATCCGAAGCTTTGCGTAATTCAGCATTATTTTCTTTTCACCATTGTGTTCAAACTTTACTGTAGCGATGGGATTATGTGCTGCCCCTTCCATTTTCAGCACTTCGCCAAAACCAAATTTCTGATGTTCCACTTTCTGGCCTTCTTTTAAATTAGTTGTGTCACTCGCCGCAAAATCCGGTGAAGGCACATGTTCTTTTACTTTTGCAGGCACTCCTTTTGGTGGCAGATATGAAGGCGCTGATTTGGCGACAGCGGGTCCTGAATTATAATAGGTTCCTGATTGCTGACTTACTTTTCCGGATTCACCATCGTCCACATTTTTACCTTTCATCCGGTCAAAAGCAGAGCTTTTACTCCACCGGCTGCCACCCACCTGGTTTTTTGCACCACCACCGGCAAAGCTCCGGTCAATATAGAGTTCCGGAATCTCTTCAATGAACCGGCTGGGTTCATTTTGCACTAACTGTCCAAAACGATACCGGGTGTTGGCATACGTAATCCAAAGCCGTTGTTTGGCTCTTGTTATTACTACATAAAAAAGTCTTCTTTCTTCTTCCAGTTCTTCCCGGGTATTAATCGCCATGGCATTGGGAAATAACATTTCTTCCAATCCGGCAGCAAATACACAGGTAAATTCCAAACCTTTGGCCGCATGGATCGTCATCAATTTTACGGTATCCGCATCCGGATCTTTCTCATCTGCATCGGTCAACAAAGTAATCTGCTGCAAATACGAAGCAAGACTTTTATCCACCAACTCTCCGTCTTCATTATCGGGGCTTTCGGTCCATTCCTTAATAGAGTTCAATAACTCCTGCATGTTTTCGTACCGCTGAACGCCTTCTGAGCTCTTATCATTAAAGAGTTCTTTTACTAAACCGGTTTGCCTGCCGACATGCGCCGCTACTTCATACGCATTTTGCTTTGTCAGCATACTGGCAAAACTTTTTATCATCGTTACAAAATCCTGCAAGGCGGTAAAAGTACCAGCCCGGAAACCAAATTGATTGGCTTTTTCCAGTACGTCCCACATACTGATATCATTTTCATTGGCAGACAAAACCAGTTTATCAATGGTCGTTTTGCCAATCCCTCTTGCCGGAAAATTGATAATTCTTTTTAAAGCCTCTTCATCTTTGGGATTTATGATTATCCGGAGATAGGCAACAATATCTTTAATTTCCTTCCGCTGGTAAAAACTGATACCACCATAAATCGTATAGGCAATCCCCATTCTGCGGAGGGATTCTTCAAAGGCCCGGCTTTGTGCATTGGTCCGGTATAGAATCGCAAATTCTTTATTACTGTAATGGTTACGTAGTTTTTGTTCCTGGATGCTGTCAGCAACGAACTTGCCTTCATCGTTGTCCGTCATGGTCCGTACCAGTTTTATTTTTTCCCCTTCTTCATTTTCAGTAAAGAGGACTTTTTCGATCTGGTTTTTATTATTTTTTATCACTTCATTGGCCACCTGCAAAATGCTTTGGGTGCTGCGGTAGTTCTGTTCCAGCTTCACCAGTTTTATTTCATCATAATCTTTCTGGAATTGCAGGATGTTTTCAATGGTTGCCCCGCGGAAACTGTAAATACTTTGTGCATCATCTCCCACGACGCATACATTTTCATGCATGGCCCCGAGCAGTTTGATGATTTCATACTGTGCCGGGTTGGTATCCTGGTATTCATCTATCAAAATGTATTTGAACTTTCGCTGATACTTGGCCAGGCATTCCGGTATATTTTTCAGCAGTTCATAAAACTTCAGCAGCAAATCATCAAAATCCATGGCGCCGTTTTTAAAACAACGCTTTACATAGGCCTCGTATATCTGGGCAATCGCAGGCCGGTTGCTACGCATATCTTCCTGTTGCAAGCCGTAATCATTCCGGTATTCCTCCGGACCAACTAATGCATTCTTGGCGGATGAGATACGGTTGTAGACAATATTGGGTTTGTAGTGTTTGTCATCCAGGTTGAGTTCGTTGATGACGGTCTTCACCACACTTTTTGAATCATCGGTATCATAGATGGTAAAACTCCGGGGATAGCCGATCTTATCGGCTTCAAAGCGAAGTATCCTTGCAAATACGGAGTGGAATGTACCGATGTATAAATTCCGTGCTTCGCCATTACCCAAAATCTTCTCCACCCGTTCCTTCATTTCTTTGGCCGCCTTGTTGGTAAATGTCAATGCCAGGATATTGAACGCATCCACCCCATTGGCCATCAAATGAATGACTCTTGTAGTGAGGACTTTTGTTTTTCCACTGCCGGCACCGGCCACAATCATGATCGGTCCGTTAATATGAAGTACGGCTTCTTTTTGCCTTTCATTTAATCCACTCAAATAATCCTGCATAACACAAAATTAAGCTGCCACAGGTTGTTAAAGCTTTTTCATTTTCTAAAATTTATATTTACCACTCAATTGATCTTTATGTCAGCAAAAAATCTCCTGGTCTTCCCTTTTTTATGTTGTGTCGCTGGTGTTTTCGCCCAGATAAATTTACCCATGGCCCGTAACCTGAAAGAGCCTTATCTGAAACAAACCAGGACACCAGATGGCAAGCCGGGAAAAAATTACTGGCAGAACTCCGCCAATTATGATATTAACGTAAATTTTGATCCGGTCACCCGGTTTTTATCCGGAACGGTAATAATTGATTACACCAATAACAGTCCGGATACATTAAAACAAATAGGGTTCAAGTTATATCCCAATTTATATAAAAAAGGAAGTGCCCGGCTTATGCCTGTCGACAGTGCCGATCTTTCTGAAGGCGTAAAGATTGAACGGCTTTCCATAAATGGAATAGCTACTGATGTAAAAAAATTACAGATTGCCGGAACCAATATGACGGTTGCCATACCTGCGTTGACAACCGGTCAGCATATTCAATTTGCCCTTACATATGCTTATACACTTAATAAACATTCACATATCCGTACGGGTGAAATCGATCCGGGTGCTGATTTTGTTGCTTATTTCTTTCCCCGTATTGCTGTATATGATGATATAGATGGTTGGAACAAGTATCCTTACCTGGGAAAACTGGAATTCTATAATGATTTTTGTCATTTCAAGGCAGCTGTTACGGTTCCTGCTAACCAGGTAGTATGGGCCACCGGAAATTTAATAAATGCGAAAGATGTATTAAGCCCGACAAGCTACCAGCGGTTAGGGCTGGTCGAAAAAAATGATGCGATAAGTACAATTATTGACAGCACCGAGTTTACGAAGGCTACCAATCATTTGGGTACTACAAATACCTGGCGATTTGAAGCATCGGATGTCACCGATTTTGTTTTTGCCTGCAGTGATCATTACCTGTGGTATTCCACCAGCCTCGTGGTTGATTCATCCACCGGCAGACGAACCCGTGTGGATGTTGCTTTTAACCCGGTCCATAAAGATTATTTTCCTGTTATCAATGATGCCCGGAAAACAGTGGAAGCCATGAGTTTCCATTTTCCGAAATGGCCTTTCCCTTATCCGCATATAACCGTGTTCGATGGATTGGACCAGATGGAATATCCCATGATGGTAAATGATAACCCGGTTGAAGATCGTGCAGAGTCCATTGAATTAACGGATCATGAAATATTTCATACGATGTTCCCTTTTTATGTGGGCACCAACGAAACCAAATATGCCTGGATGGATGAAGGCTGGGCTACTATTGGTGAATGGATCATTTCTCCTCTTATCGATTCTTCGTTGGTGGATGAATATGGTGTGGCACCCACAGAAAACAATGCCGGCAAGGAAACCGATCTCCCGATAATGACCCTGTCCACAGAAATATCCACTGCCTATTTTACCAATGCCTATCCCAAACCTGCCATGGGTTATCTGTTTGTAAAAGATATGCTGGGAGATAAATTATTTTACAAGGGACTTCATTATTATATACAGCAATGGCATGGGAAACACCCTATTCCATATGATTTCTTTAATTGCATGAACACGGGCAGCGGGAAAAATATGAACTGGTTCTGGAAGAAATGGTTTTTTGATAATGGCGAACCAGACCTTGCCATTACCAAAGTAAACACAAAAGGGAAATTAACTACGGTTGTAATTACATCAAAAGGGGTCAAGCCGGTTCCTGTTGATCTTTCCATTTATTTTTCCGACAATACTTCTATGAAGATTCATAAAAGTATAGCTGTTTGGGAAAAAGGAAACAGTACCGTAACGATTCCCGTTTCCTCCGGAAAAAAAATTACCCGGTTGCAGCTTGGTTCGGTGCATACGCCCGATACAAATAAAAAAGACAATGACTGGGAAGTGAAATAGTTTTTTGAGGTTTATTTATTATTGTCCGGGGTGATACGTTTTTTCGGCTTTACGCAAAACCTCCAGCTTATCCAATGTCATCGGTTTGGTTTGCTGATTCTGAAACATCGTCATTTGGTCTTTATAATGCGGAGAATCCTTGTGCATGGAAGCCCCGAAAGTATTCACCGATTCGATAATTGGTAAGCCACCGTTTTTGGGATAGCGTACAAAACAGATATAGGCATCGCCGGAATTAACTTTTCGCATACCGTCTTTATAGATCTCTGTATAAGCAGCTGTCAACACATCGGGCAGGCCCCAGGCCGGACGTACATCTTCCCCACGTACTAATTTCTGAACATCTCCTAATACCAGGTCTGTTTTACCAAAATTTTTCATCATATAATCATTCACATACTGGTATGTTTCCAGCGATTCAGCTTTAGTAAGTTGCCGGGCCGGCGCACCAGCCATTTTTTTACTTACATAATCATAAACCAATAAAAATACAGCTGCCCCCTTACTGCTGATAACGGCCTTACGGTCCCAGCTTTGAAGATGCGTAATCACATCTCTCAAATACGGATGATCATTGACAGATAAGTTCAGCATACTATCAATGCCATATATGTATTTTAATTCCCTGGGCAGTTGCTGGTCAAACTTGATTCGCTTGAAAGTTGCATAATCAACCCGATCACCGTTGATTAATTCAGTCACCCGCTGACTGCGGTTATTATGATAGGTTTCATAACCGTCATTCTTATCAAATTTATTTCTGTCCAGGTTGAATTTGGTGTCGGTAGCTAAAAAAGGAGCGTGGTTGGTATTGAATAAATAACCCGATGCGGGGTTTACATATTGTGGCAATTCCCCCACCGGTTTAAATTCTGTCCATAAGGTTGCGGATGTATTTCCCGGCAAAGTGCTTTTCCAATGATAGCTTGTATCAGGGTTTCGCCTCGGCATTTTTCCATTACTGACATAAAAAATGGTATCATACCTGTCGGCGTACATAATGTTGAACATCGGCAGACTGGTCATGCTGATAGCTTTGTAAAACTCCGTAAAGTTTTTTGCCTTGTTCATCCGGTACCATTCTTCCAAAGCCTTAATATCCATTGTAGCAGGAACTCTTAGGGAAAAAACGCCCTTATCCGTTTTTACCGTTGCGCCATATTTACTCCAGTATATTTTTTTTCCGATGGTAATGGGAATCCCTTTTACTTTCAGTTTAGCTTTATGCTCTTCGAGGTTGATCCATTCCCCGTCAAACTTGTATTGATTTTTATTGGCAGGATTAATCTCTAACTGATATACATCAATTTTATCCTGGTAGTTCACGGTATGCGCCCAGCCTAAATGCTCATTGGTGCCATGAAAAATGAGGCAGCCACCTGGAAATAAACCGCCGAGCATATTCCATCCCTGCTCGCTTTGCAGGTGTGCTTCGTAAAAAGCCACCGGTCCTTCCTGTGGCTGGTGTGCATTGATGGCCAAAAAACTTTCGCCAGTTGTGGTTTTAGTTGAATTCATGGCAAAGGCATTTGAACCCTGAGGATTAAAACCCGGGAGCGTAGCCACTTTACCACCCAATATTTGCGGTAAGGCCTGGTCAATACCACAAAAAAGACTCGTAGAAAAAACAACGGCTGTCATATAATCTTTTTCATCAAAAGGAAAAGCCTTCTTGTATATTACTTCTTTTGGATGTGCTTTTGCATACGCATTCAAGCCTTCTGTATATCCTTTTATCAGTGCCAGGAAATCCGGACTAAGGGTGTTCCATTGTTCTTCAACTGTTTTCCGGATACGGAGCAGGTTGATTACATAATCCCCTTCTGCCCCTTTTTTACCCAGGCTGGTGCCCAGTTTTGCTTTTCCGGAAAGCACTACTAATTGCAGGGTTGCAAAATCATCTTCTGCATGTGCCCAGGCCAGTCCGTAGGCTACTTCTGGATCAGTAGGCGCAAAGATGTGGGGTACGCCAAAACTATCCCGTGCTATAGTAATGTTGACGGGGTTTATTTGGGAGAAAGCCTTACAACTAACCAGCAGAAATAAAAAGAATATTTTTTTCATACTGAAAAGTAAAGAATTCCTGTTAGCTTATCAACACAGACTTACCGGCAGGCAGGCAGAGTTTAAGAGTACCAGAGCTCCACAGAAAATATCCGTCTAAATTATCATCACAGTTTCTCTGTCTTGAAAATTACTTCCTCCTTTTGCTTTGCAGATACTTCTCATGTATTACCGTCCCCATCGGCTTGTCGTACACTTTACTTTCTACCCAGGAAATGATATCGAGGTAAGCAAAGGCACGGGTTTCAAAACGGTTCTTTTCGAGGTGCTTGATGATATGCAGCAATTTTTCCAGCTCAGGTTTTAATTGCCGGGGCGATAGGGGAATACTTTGGCGCAAAAATTTAAACATAGCTTCTTCGACCACAGTGAGGTTTTTCATTTTCGCCATAAACCGGTACACCGATTTGCTGAGCGATTCCATCAGCATATCGTTCCCAAGTTCATAATGTGCCAGCAGGTGTACCACCCTGGCATAACACTGCAGGTCGTACCGCAGGTTGTTCTTATCATTAATGATTTTTTGCAGATAGTCAATGCTGCGGTTATAATCCCCACTGCCAAAATACAGCATGGCAAATTTGTAATTCAGCACCAGGATCCGGTGACTATCCAGAAAAAGATAATATTCCGACAATTTTTTTTCAATATCCGGTACCAGGGACAGCCCTTCTTTAAAAGTCCCCTTCATAAAGTGACGGTTGATCCGGGCGGTACTTATATAAATAAATGCCTGTATCCTGAAACTATCATGTTCTTTCACACGATCGGTTTGTGCGACCTGTTCCAGCAGTTTTAGTGTCTTATCAAATTGAGGATAATTCCGCAGATCAAAATGCGCATTCAATAAATTATGAATGCCTTTAATATAGTGACCGGTCTCTACGCGGATCATCAGCGGCTGTGCTGCAAACAGGTTGACCCATTTTTGAGCATAGCGGTAATACTGTAAAAAATCCTGGCGGATAAATGCATACCAGGTATAACTCTGGTAGAGATAGAGCTGTTCATAAAAACCTGTAAGCTGCCACACATCAGCCGGCAGGCTTTCTTTCATAAATTGTTTGATGTCTTTTTCATCTTCCGGGTTCCTGGCATGACCATGCTGCACAAACCAGCTGAATAGTTTTAAGGCAAGATTTGAAAGCCGCGCTACCCTATCGATATGAAGGCTTACTTCATTAGCTTCCGTGGAGAGTGTATCGGCCCTGAATTGAATATGCCGGGTAATATGCAATCCTTCAATTCTTTTTTCCAGCGCTATCAATTGGGGTAAAAAATTAAATTTCTGATTGGCTTTTGCAATTTCTTTGGCCCGGTCAATGATCCGGAGACTCTGCAGAAACAATCCTTTCTTATATAGGATGTGAGCATAATCAAACTGTTCATTCAGCTGCAGATCGAGACTATCCGTACTTTTCAGAAGCCGGAGACTGGCTAATACCTGTTTATATAAATGGGTTTTCAGATTGGCCAATTGGGGCCTGGTCACATCCCCCAGTTTTTTCAATAAAACTTTATCGTCATAGTCCTTCAGCTTATCCAGCGCATCAAATAAGCGGACGATCTTGAGGTCTTCCTTACCTGAACTTCGTTTGATATAAAGCTTAAAATGCCTTTTTTCGGCTTTTTCAAGGGACTTTATCAGTTGAAATAATATATCAGTTGAACGGGTGGGCATCATTGCAAATATATCCTGAAACGCTTAATGGTCAAGGGTTTTAATAAAAAGATAACCCGTAGGCATCATTCAATACAGTACAGGTTGGATAAAAAGGGCAACCTGCAGACCGTATTTTGAGGTACAAAGTTGCAGGAACCATAAAGCAGGCAATCGTTATAGAAAAATGAATCGTCTGTAGTCTGAGTAATGCATCTTTAAAAAATTATTTTTCGAAGATTTTCATATGGCAAGCAATCGTTATAGGTCAATCCGTTTCTACGGAAGGGCCTTTTTTTATGTCCCTTTCTTCCCCCGGCCAGAACCCGGATTAACGTTTCTTCATAAAGCAGCAAAAAAGAGATATAATTTATATCAATGGCCTGCTAAAGTAACTGTTTCTAAATATTAAACAAACGGAGCCTTTCGTTTTTTTATTTCTTCTATTTTCTTCCGGGTTTGGTTGAATATTCGCTATTTGCCTATTCGTTTTCTGTAATTACCAGTTATTATCTTCATGCCTAAAAAAATACCCATGGCTATCCGCATCTTCATTACTGGCGGCACTTTTGATAAAGAGTATAATGAAATTACCGGTGAGTTATTTTTTAAAGACACCCACATGTCTGAACTGCTGGAAAAAGGCCGCAGTAAAGTAGCTGTAGAAATAAGAACATTGATGATGGTAGATAGCTTACAAATGACAGATGGCGACCGGTCATTGATAGCCCATCAATGTCTTAGTTGCGATGAAACACAGATTGTAGTTACCCATGGCACAGATACAATGAGTGAAACAGCGAAAATGCTGGCGCAGAAAATAAATAATAAAACAGTGATCCTTACCGGAGCTATGATACCGATAAAGTTTGGCAGTTCTGATGGCCTTTTCAATCTCGGTAGTGCATTAGCTTTTGCACAAACACTTCCTCCGGGTGTATATATTGCCATGAATGGCCGTTACTTCAACTGGGATAACGTACGAAAGAACAAACAGACGGGGGTATTTGAAGAGATAAAATAATTTACAAGAACAATATATTCTCAGGGGTTTGCAGCCATTTTGAATAATAGCTACCATAATAACTATCTATACTTTTTCTTTTGATCTTTAAAGTGGGGGTAAAAAATCCATTGGCTACGGTCCATTCCTCCGATACCAACACCAGTTTTGCCAGTTGCTCGTGATGCTCCAGTGTTGTATTTATTTTTTGCAAAAGATCCTGAAATAAAGCCGTTAGACTACCTTGTTCCTGTATAGAAATTTTTTTGTCAACACGCCCAACGCCAGTACATGAGATTGGCCCGATCCCACGACACATACCTGCGAAAGATGGGAACTCTCCTGCAACATTTTTTCGATGGGCGCCGGTGCAATATATTTTCCTTTACTGGTTTTAAACTGGTCTTTTATTCTGCCGGTAATGGTTAAATATCCTTCCGCATCGATAAAGCCTTCATCACCCGTTTTCAGAAAACCATCTTCAAAACATTGTGTGGTCAGTTCCGGATCTTTATAATACCCGATCATCGATGCCGGGCTTTTTACCTGCACTTCATTATCTTTTCCCAACCGCACTTCTACCCCGTTGTAGGATTGTCCAACGGTACCAAAACGGGCCTTTGTTTTCCGGTTGATATGCGATAAAGCTATATTCTCCGTCATTCCGTAGGCTTCCTGAATGATGATACCCAATTTTGAAAACCACAGTAACAGGGAAGCCTTAATAGGCGAAGCGCCGGTAAGAATATATTTTGCTCTTGACAAACCCAGTTTTTTCTTTAATAGTTTTTTATTAGTGACGAGAGACCGGGAACAGCTAACAACCTGTTCAGGGTTTTTTGCGGAATTTTTTTCAGGATTTCCTGCTGAAATTTTTCCCAGATCCTGGGTACTGCTAAAAATACCGTGGGCTGTGCATCACGTAAATTTTTAGAAAAAGTTTCCAGAGATTCAGGAAAATAAATCGTACCCCCACAAAACACGCCAGCATACTCAGCAACCATTCGTTCAGCCACATGGCAAAGGGGTAAATACGAAAAAAATATTTCTGCATCAAAATCATTTCCCAGCGCTTCGATAACCGTTACCAGGCTGTAACTATGTGCATAATACGTATGCATAACGCCTTTCGGAGTGCCGGTGGTACCCGATGTATATAAAATACAAGCCAATGACATGGGATCAGGTACTAGATTAGTAGTTGAGGGCGGGTACTTTTTTAGTAAATCCTTCCAACCTAAACAATCCTTTTTAGGATAAAAGGGGAAGCTGATTTTTATGATGGAAGCAGGAATTTCAGATTCCAGTTCTTCATAATTATCCAGTTTACCAATGAAAATGACCTTGCTTTCGCTATGAAGTAAAATTGTTTGTAACGTACCCGTTGATATATTGGGATATAGCGGAACTGAAACAAAACCAGCCATCATGATCGCCAGGTCAGCCATTATCCAGTGAGCCGAATTTTTACCGAGGATGGCCATCTTTGAATTTTCCGGCAAGCCCATTGACCGGAGCGCTGTAACCAGGCTTCGAATTTCATCGCCGGCCTGTTTCCACGTAAAGTTTTGGGCAATCCCCTGTACCGGTTCTGACAAAAAAAGTGCGTCCGCCCGGTTCTTCTCATGTTCATAAAATTTTTCAAGAATCGTGGGATATATTTTTATGGCATCATCCATTACACAGGAATTTCTTTTAATAAATGGGCCAATCCCAGTTCCGGGTATTTCCCGGGAATGGGTGCAAAAAAACGAATTATATGTTCAAAATCTTTTGCTTCATCATCGCTGGTATAAAAAGGTTCAGCAATGATTACTTCTTTTTTTGTAAAATCCAATCCGGCCATGATAATAGGAATACCCGCTTTTTTGGCGATATGATAAAAGCCTGTTTTTAACCGGTCCACTTTTTTTCCGGGTTCCTTCCGGTGATATAGCAATGATCATTTCCTGGTGTTTGTTTATTATTTCAACTACCTGGTCAACCATATTCTTTTTACTAAAACGATCTACCGGAAGGCCACCAGACCAGCGGAATATAAATCCAAAGGGTCCATCGAATAATTCCTTTTTCCCGAGGTATTTAGAATGTTTTAATCTAAACTGGCTTCGGTAAGCAAGCCCAATGATCAAATCCTGCCAACAGGTATGTGGGGCTACTATAATGATACATTTTTTGAGCTCTCTTGGAAATAAAACATCCGTTTTCCAGCCCATTATTTTCAAGATCATTTTCCAGAGAAATCTTCTCACGATCGTTTATTATGGTTACAATATAAGAAGAAATAAACCGCAGGTGTCTGAAATAAATATATTCAATTTTTTTGTTTGTAATTGCAGCAATATTATGATAGGCCAGGCCGGCGGGATGAGGGGTTGTAGTACACAGGATTGAACAGAAAAAAGAATGGATAATTATTCGAAATAAAAAAACAGAAATATAAACGCTTATTTTCTTATGATTTATTGATTGGTTTGTGGCGGTGGTCCATTCTTTCCATTTTGAGCTCCCGGTTTTGGCGGATGTAATTTTTTTGCCGTTTCTTTATATTTCTGGTATTGAACATCGGTGAGGATCTTTTTTACACTTTCATCTCTTTCCTTCACCAGTTTGTCCATCGCTTCTTTAACTTTCGGGTCAGGCGGGGGCGGTGGTGGTGGCGGATTGTCTTTTCGTAATTTATCTTCTGCTATAAAAAATATTTTGAAAGCAGCTGTTAATTTCTGTTGTTGTGCAGCACTGGGTTGAATTTCCTTTTGTAATAATTCCTCGGTTTTTTTTAACCGGTCTTCAATATCTGGTGGTTTGGGTGGCTGGGGAGGTTGTGCTTTTGTAATGATAACAAACAATACGAGTCCTAAAGCTAAAATCAGTTTCTTCATGGTTTTTGTTTTAATACAGATGAACAGGTGCACTAAAATCCTTCGGTGCTGCTACTATTAATTTTGTGGCGGAGGTGGCCTGTCACCCTCGGGGCCACCCGGTGGACGGGGCTGACTAATCATTCTGGCAACCTCGTGAATAATTTTATCAAATTTATTTTGCTGCTCCGGAGTACACAAAGCCCTTAGTTTTTGAAAATGGTTTAATGTCAGCAGATCTAAGGCTTCAGTGTTACTACTTATGGCTTTTGCTGCCGCCTGTTTTGCACTATCGGTTACATTTGTTTGTTTCAATAAATCAAAAAAAGATTCTTTGGCGTCTTTAATTTTTTCACGAAGCTGGTCAGCTGCTTCCCGGTGCTCTTTTCTTAACACATCCAGTTGTTCCTGTTGTTGGACATCCAGTTTCAACTCTTTGACTAAAAATTCCTGGGGTGTTCCCTTAGGTTGCGGCGGATGTTTCATTTTATCCATCCAAAACAGGGCTAAGGTAGCGGCATTTGCTATTAATAGCAATACAACCAGCACCGTCAATAATTTATTTTTCGTTCCGTGATTCATATTTTATTTTTCAATATGATGAAATAGATTGATCATAGGATTCTGCAAAATTTTGTAACGACGAAGTGGATGCCCCTGTGTTTGTAGTTTTTGTTTTAGCCTGTTGTAACAGCGTAATTCCGTTCAGGACTAATAACAATACCAGCGTACTCAATATCCAAACGGGTTTAAGTGGCAGGCTCCAGCCTTGTTCTGATTTCTCTTTATCTATCCTGGCCCTCAACCGGGTATAAAAAAAATCATCTGTTCCCGCTTCATGCATTCCCTGGATACTTTGCAGGTGCACATCAACCAAAGGTGTAAAATTTTTTTTTGGCCTCCCAGGGGGGGTCGTAGTTATTTTATTCTAATAGTCATATCTGCGTTTTATAATAGGCTTCCAATTGTTTTTGCAAATTCACTTTAGCCCTGGTGATCAGTGATTCTACCGCTTTACTGTTTTGCTGCATTATTTCACAGGCTTCTTCATATTTCATACACTGTACTTTTATTAAGGTGAATGCCAGTTTTTGTTTTTCGGGCAGTGATTCGATGGCTTTAAATAATACAGCTGCTTTTTCTTTGTTCTCGGCCACAACCCCCGGATGTTGAAATGATTCCTCAGAGCTTTTCTTTTCTTCCGGCATCCACCAGGGCAATATTGTATGCAGTTTTTTTTCTTGTCTTTCTCCTCCTTATTTTATCAAGGGCTTTCCGCACAGCAATCCGGTAGATCCAGGTGGAGAGCGATGACTCTTCTTTAAACTTTCCTACCGATTCAAAGACCTGTATAAATGTTTCCTGCGCCGCATCTTCCGCCTCGCTGTTATCCTGCAAAATGTTCAGTACAGTATGAAACACCCGGTTGCGGTAGTTATCTACCAGCCACCGGAAAGCAGGTTCATTTCCCTGCCGGAGCTCCTGTATCAGTTCCTGTTCATTCAAACTGGTTTCCATATTGACGCATCAAGCTAAGAAAATCCTTCTGAAGAAGGTAAGTTTGTAAGTACCGGGACAATCATTCAATAAAAAAGCCGGCTTTTCAGCCGGCTTTTAAGAAAAATTAAATTCTAACTTATTTTTTAAGACTCATCCTTCTGTTTATGGTAAACCCCAAAGCGAATTGTCCGTCTTTGATCCAGCTATTATTACGGGCAAGCTGATCAATGTTAGGTTCATCCGTGGTGCTCCCGATATAAAATTGGAACAGGTGGCCGCCTGTATTGATCTCAACACCTGCGGAAAGCATATTCGGGCTATAATTATAATTGAAACCATTTTGCAGTTACATGATTTTTGTCAGGTTGATAATTAACCCTACTCATAGAATATATTTTTTCAGATTTCCGATATCAATAAAATGATAATTATCACTAAAAGATTATCCTAAAGTCATAATTCTGTCATTTTGATGTAAATATCTTGCGCACTGTGATCCACAAAAGTTCTTTCAAACAAAAAATATTTTTCAAACTAAAATCAGTTTTATGAAACTTTTCAAAACAAAATACGCCTGGGTAATCACAACCCTGGTATTAGCATTTGGCTATGTTATTAGTTGCACAAAAGACGATCAGGTATTAAGTACACCTGTCGTTGTTAACGGCACGGAGCTTTTCTCTGAAAAAATCACTACGGGCCCCACTATTGACGGAACCATTGATGCGCTGTGGGCTAATGCATCAAAATTAAGTGTTATCCCGGCTATGCCGGATCCGGGTAACGGTATGTGGGCGGGATATCAGGGAATTACCTTACCTACATCTATCCGTTCCATGTATGATAATCAATACATCTACTTTTTAGTGGAGGTTCAGGACGCTGACAAAAATCATAATGTGTCGCCATGGTATTTTGATCCTGTAACCAAACTTTGGAATAAAGAGCCAGGTGCAAGGACTTTAGATGCAAATGGAGGTTTATTAAGAGAAGGTTATGGTAAAGACCAATTGGCCTTTCTTTGGAATATTGACAATTCAACTCCAAAATTTACCAGTCAAACCTGCTATGCCAGTTGCCATATATTCACCCCATATTTAGATTATTCAGTTACACCTGCTGTCATGAAATCAAATGCAGGTAGCGGTAATCATTACACCAATAATCAAAATGAAAAAATTGATATGTGGTGGCTACATCCGCAAAGAGGTTTGGTTTTCGGACAACTCGATGATGGATATCAGGATTGGGCTGGTGGACCCGCTATTATGAACCTGGTGGGTGGTAATGGCAATGGTCGTCACTTTGATGATTTAGTACCAAACGGTACCGCGTCTACAACCTGGCCATACCGTCCAAATTATACATCCGATGCTACCCAGGGAAGTGCCAATAACACACAAAATTTAAAATTAGACGGTACAGGTACTTCTGTTGCTGTTCCATTATGGGTAGTTCCTAATTCAACCAGTGGTTATATAAAAGTAGCAGATACATTAGCTGGTGGTGCAGGGGTTAAAATTACAGCAGTTAGTTCATTAGGAGTATTAACTTATGCAACCGGAACAATAGATCCAAATGTTGGCACAGATTATCAAAGACTTGGAACTACTGCTTACAGTCCTATTGGGGCAAAATGTTTTCCAAGTGTTATTCTTTCCCCGGTTCTTAATGGGCGTGCAGATATAAATGTCTCTTTCGTTCATACAGGTACAGGCTGGGTTTACGAATTTAAACGTTTATTAAAAACAGCTGATGTACTGAAACAGGATGTTAATTTTTCTGGTTTAGAAGACCAGCCTTTTGGTGTAGCCGTATTTGATAAATCAAATTACCAGCATGCTATAAAAACCAACCTGGTGTTGAAATTTAAAAAGTAATTGGTGCGACCAGTTTCTGAAAACCTAAAAACAAATATCATGTTACACAATAAAATATTACCTGGGTTTTTGGCAGGCTTTACCATGCTTTTGCTCATGGGATGTTACAAAGACAAGACTGTTCTTTTTGATACCGGTGAGGAAATTACCCGACCGGTAAGTTTTACCAGTGACATTATTCCAATATTTGACAAGAGTTGTAATATAAGCGGTTGTCATGCTGCTGGTGGTATTAAACCGGATTTATCTGCCACTAATGCCTTTGCATCTTTAACCGTTGGAAATTACTTTAACACTGCGGTTCCTCAAACCAGCGAGTTATATCTGTGGATGACCGGTAAAAAGGGAACTCCAATGCCAACAACAGGTGTTAATAAAGATTACAATGCACTTGTACTTGCATGGATAAAACAAGGTGCCGAAAACAATTAAAAAATAAACACATGAAAAATTATAAAAAAATATTACTGTTTTTGTCTGCCTGTTTCCTGGCAGGTGGTTTGTTTGCCCAGGATCCGCCTGAAGCTGCAGCAGTAAAAAAAGCAAAACCAGTTAAAAACACTTTTGGCAGTGTCTGGCTCATGGATAACCAGACCGTAATGGTTCCTATAAAAGGAACCCTCGAGTTCGATATTCAACACCGTTTTGGAACTGTTGATAAAGGTAAAAAGGACTTATGGGGAATTTTTGCTCCTTCCAATATACGGTTAGGTCTTGCTTATGCTCCCATCAACAAATTATTTGTTGGTGCCGGTATAACCCGCGAAAGAATGCAGGTTGACCTGAATGCCAAATATGCCCTGTTACAGCAAACCACTGATGGTAAAATGCCGTTGAGTGTCAGTTATTTTGGAAATATAGTTATTGATGCCCGGGATAAAAGTAATTTTCGCTATGGTGTTCATCGGTTCTCATATTTTAATCAGTTAATAATTGCCCGGAAAATAACAGAGAAGTTTTCCGCACAGGTGGCTCCCAGTTTTTCCTGGTTCAATAATGTAGAAGCCTATGTAGATGATAAAGGAGAAATCCGGAAAAAAATGAAGAACAGTCATTTAGCTATCTCTTTACTCGGCAGGTATAAATTAACTGAAAAATCAGCCATTATCGTTGGCTATGATCAGCCACTGACCCAGCATACTACCAATAACCCACACCCGAATATCTGTTTTGGCTTTGAAACTACTACCAGCTCACATGCTTTCCAGGTATTTATGGGAAATTATTATGGTATTGTTCCCCAAAGCAACAATATGTTTAACCAGAATGACTTTCGGGATGGACAGTTTGTAATTGGTTTTAATATTACCCGATTGTGGAATTTTTAAAAATTAATTATTAAAAAACACCTTAAAATCAGTTTCATAAAAGGGTAGATAAAAAGCCAGCCCGGAATTCCGGGCTGGCTTTTATATTCATTAATAATCTCTTTTATGACCGGCTGCTGTGTTTACGATGATTATAACATATTGATTTTTCTTCTTTTATATAATTCGAATTTAGAAAATAGTACCCAACATTGATAATCAACCTTTGATTATGTGATATATGTCACCCGATTTTTTGACAATAGTCATAACGGCTTAATTATATCAAAAATAAATTTGCTCTGTTCTTTTTAGTAATTATTCATTTTTAAAATACTTTTTATGAAACTGTTTAGTAACAAATCCCTGATAATACTTCTGATCCTTGTCAGTGGCTATGGGTATATAGTCAGCTGCACCCGTGATAACGATATGATTGTTCCGATTCAACTGACCCAACCCTTTGTCAGCACACGGGGAACAGATATCCTGCTACCCGGTAATATGACTGCCGGAAATACCAATGAATGGAAAGTAGATAAAACCCATTCAAGTTGTCTATGGGAAACGCCTTATGTAGGAGCTGCCGGATTATTAACCGGCCGTTTCAACCAGTTTGGGATGCATGATGTAACAAATGCAAAGGCCATTTCTTATGTTACTGCCGGCCAGCCTCTTTTAGACAGTTCCTGGGCTTTTTACGAAAATGAACCTGCCAAATCTTATTTTAACGGATACGTGCAAATCAATACATCCAATACCGGGGAGCCCGGCCGTGATGCCGGATGTAATGTTGCGGGTATGGGTACTGTTGCTATCGTAGCAGGAACGCAAAACCTGGCCTACCCCAATCTTGCAAAGATTAAAACAACTGAAGTAAAATTCGACCCGGCAAGTAACGGCTATATCGTTACACTGGATCTTACCTACCAGGGTAAATTAACCGCCCCACTTACTAAATCAATTATAGGCAAACTTACTTACGTCAAAAAACAAAGGGTTCAGTTTGGTACAGCTGCGGCTTATGATGTATTTGGTCTGAAATTATCGTTCCAGTTCAACTGCCGTGATTTTGGAATTGTAAGTACAAGTATTGCCGATAAAATCGATATTGAATGCAATATGAATTTCAACAATAAATAATCACCCTTAAATCAACCATAATGAAAAGGTTATTAATATATACAGGTTTGATTTTGTCCTTAGGGCTGGGACTTACCAGTTGTTACAAGGATATCATTAAACCCAACCTGGCAGATGATCCCGAGGGTACTCCCAAACAAGTAAGCTTTAAGAACGAACTGGCCGTATTATTTGCCGCAAACTGTACTGAAGTGGGCTGTCATGTGTCCGGAGCTCATAAACCTTACCTGGCAGCTGATGTATCCTATACTCAAATTGTTAATGGTGGTTTTGTAAATCTCGCACTCCCTAAAGAAAGTAGTCTCTATAAAAATGTATACGGGGAAATGGCACAATACATACCTTCTGCAAAGGACAAGCAAAAAGTGTATGACTGGATAAGAAACGGAGCCCCCAATAATTAACTGATTTAAAAATTAATCAAATGAAACTCAAAATAATTAATACTAAAAACTGGTTTGCGGCGCCTGCTTTGCTTGCCTTCTGCCTGTTCCAGCTGAATGGTACATTGCTTGCACAGGACAGCACCGTTGTGGCTGCAGAAACCACAACTCCGGCCAAAGCCAAACCGGTAAAAAACACTTTCCAGAGTGTTTGGCTGGTCGACAATCAAACTGTAATGGTACCTGTAAAAGGCACCCTGGAAATGGACATCATGCACCGTTTTGGTACCTGGAATAAAGGCTATGAAGATTTTTGGGGATTTTTCGCTCCTTCAAATATCCGGGTAGGCTTTAACTATGTTCCTGTTAATAAATTGAATGTGGGCATCGGGTTTACTAAAACAACAGCTGCCATAGCACCTGCATCAGCTCCATCATCTGTTTCCGGCCCTTTGTGGGATGGAAGCCTGAAATATTCAATCATTACGCAGACAAAAGGAAAATACCCGGTGAGTGTCAGCTATTATGTCAATGCTGCCTTTAATACAAAAAAAGATCCCAAAAATGAAACCTACAGGTATACTTCTGACCGGCTTTCATTTTTCCATCAGGTACTAATTGCCCGGAAAGTTACAGACAAATTATCTGTACAGATAGCCCCAAGCTTAACACACTTTAACGTGGTGAACGGTTATTTTACCAAGCTCAACGACAGCACATTGAAAATTGAGCCTGAAATGAAACACAATCATTTTGCGCTCGCTTTTTCTGCCCGGTATAAAATAACCAATGTGACCTCGCTGATGATCAATTACGATCAGCCCCTGACAAAGCATACCCGTTTTAATCCTAACCCCAGTCTTTCTTTCGGGGTTGAGTTTAACACAAGCAGCCACTCGTTCCAGTTGTTTTTCACCAACTATTATTACCTGAGTCCTCAGATCAACAACCTGTTTAATACCAATAACCCATTTGCATATGATGATCCGAGTAAAACCCCCCATCCGCTTCGTATGAAGGATGATCCGGCCACTACCGAGAAAGATGAAAGTGTTCGGATAAAAGGCGGGAGATTCCTGATTGGTTTTAATATAACCCGGTTGTGGAATTATTAAGGTGAATTCCGCTTTGTAGCCTAATTTAAGCCCTGGATACTAAAAACTATCCGGGGCTTTTTATATTTGAGCGATGAAAAAAATTAACCTTCTCCAATATATATTCTATTTCCTGGTGATAATAATTACGGCATGTACCAATACACCCGTAAAAGAAAAGACCCTACAGGATAACACTGTATTTAACAAAGAAGACCGGCACAAGCCTTCGGCTACTTACCCCGATACACTGAAAATTGATTTTCCGGCTGCCATTTTCTATTCCCCCGATTCTTTTCAATTACAAAAAATAAAAGAACTGACTGAGGAAAGAATTTTTGAATCGCAAACGCATGAATATTTCTTTCAAATGAGAAATGCCCGTATGGTTTTAAAAAAGAACTGGCCGACTATCGCTATAATTGAAGCAAAAAATGTAAGGTACCTGCTTTTCAAAAAATCGAATACTGAATCGGCATCTATTGATCTGAATAATTACGATCCCTATGGTCTGTTTCTTTTTAACACCCAAAAAGACCCGCATCCCGCTGACATGATGAATATTGATTCTGAACTTCCTTTTTATTTTGACAAATAACCTGGAGACCTTCCTTAATTGTCTATCGTCGACAACTGGATTTGACCTGCAATTATGAGTATATCAGCTTTTGTCTGAATAATAGTCAAGCATTTAACTGACCTTGCTCAGTATTTCTCACCGGGATTTTCTATTATTTTATGCCAGAAATGAAAACAACAATTACCATTTTTGCCTCTTGCCAAATTTATGAAACTAACAATACCTGTCAATTGGGAAGATGATTATTTTGACAAGATCGATTTTTCCCAAACAGAAGAAATTTACGGAAAACTCAATGTAGGTCTTATCGGGGGCGGCCGGCCCTCACTTACATTACCCGGTGTAAAAAAGGGGAAAGTAAAAGAATTTGTAGATGAGGCTCATAAAAAAAATCTGAAATTCAACTACCTGTTGAATGGTACCTGCTTTGATAACCTGGAGATCACCAGGACCGGCTACCGGGATATCCGGAAAACACTGGACTGGCTGGCTGAAATTAACGTGGATGGAATTTCCGTTTCATTACCGATGGTAATGGAAATTATTAAAAAAAATTACCCGCAATTCTCCATATCTGCATCGGTGCAGGTACGGATTGATAGTTTTGAAAAAGCCCGGTACTGGGAAAACCTGGGTGCCGATAAGATCAATATATCTTATGTGGACATCAATAAAAATTTTGATGAAATTAAAAAGATTAAAGAGAAAACCACCTGCAAAATTCAAACGATCGCCAACCTGATGTGCATGAATAAATGCCCGATGGTTACCCTCCATGCCAACTATAATGCGCATGCATCCCAGAAAAATCACGTAAACGATAACTTCAGCTTCGATTATTATCTTTTTTCCTGTGCTGAAAAATTATTGTCCAACCCTGTGGAAATACTGAAATCGGCTTTTATCCGGCCGGAAGACATTCATTATTATGAAGAAGCCGGGGTGGATAATATTAAACTGGTAGAACGAAGTATGACCACGGATGCCCTGGCCCGGATCGTGAAAGCCTATACGGAAAGATCCTATGACGGTAATATGATGGACCTTATTCACGGGCTTTCCAAGTATATCATTTATAATAAAGACAAATATTACTGGAAAGGATTAAAGTATTTGTTACAACCCTCCAAGATCAATCTTTTTAAAGCCCACAAACTTGTCAACCAGCTGAATACCCTGAGAAATGAAAAAGAATTCAATGAAAGTTTTGACCTGTATATTGACAATAAGAAACTGAATGGCTTTATGGACTTTTTTCACAAAGGAAATTGCCACCGGGATTGTAATGAATGCAACTACTGTAATAAATATGCTGAAAAAGCAATCAGCTATCTTGTTCCTATAGAAGAGCATGAAAAAGCCATGGAATCGCTGAGGCAAACAAAAACCATGATGATAAAAGGAGACCTTTTCTAGATTTTTTTCCTTACATTCAAATCACCCAAAAATAAACGGAATAATGAACGAGCATAAAGGCCGGATAGGCATTTTTATTATCCTGCTACTAACTTTCTTAAGCTTTATCCCGCTCCGTTCATTAAAATTTGAGTTTAATATTGAAAAACTTTTCCCTTCCGGAGATCCCGAACTGGCTTTTTTCCAGGAGTTTCAACAACAATTCCGGTCTGATATTGATGAGGAGTTTATGTTCATCGGATTGAAGAGTAAAACCGGGATTTTTGACCGGGATTTTTTGGTAAAGACCGACAGCCTATCCAGGTTTATCGCCCGGCAGGATAATATTATCAAGGTTTATTCACTTACCAGTTCCAATATCATTTATTTTCAAAAAGAAGAAATAAATGCCCGGCCCCTGATCCATATAGATAAACCGGAATTATATGCGGCTGATTCGGCCTACCTGTTTCAATCAGCCGAATACCGGGATCTGCTGATCTCCAAGGATGGAAAATCAATTGCTATTGCCGCTTTTAATAAACAATATTTAACCAACGAGCAAAAAGATAAGCTACTCAACCCTATCCAGCAAAAAATAGCGGAACTGGGTTTTGATGAAACACATCTTACAGCAAAAATCCGTGTAGAAAGAATTTATATCAAAGAGATTCAAAAAAATCTTACCAAATACCTGTTGCTATCGCTTTCCCTCATTTGTTTGGCCCTGTACCTGTTGTTTAAATCCGTTAAGACCATTATCCTTCCGTTGCTGGTCATTGTTGTTTCCATAATCTGGACGCTTTCATTTATTTCATTAACCGGTCATTCCCTGGATATTATTTCAAGTCTTTTACCTCCCATATTGGCGGCTATCTGTATGTCGGATATCATTCATATTTCAACGCACTATATTGAACAATTAAGAGCGGGTCTGTCCAAAAAAGCAGCATTGGATAAAACCTATAAAGAAATCGGGCTCGCAACTTTTTTTACCTGCTGCACGATTGCGATCGGTTTTATCACCCTGGGCATAACGAATATTATCCCTATCCGGAATTTCGGATTCTTTGCCGCAATCGGTATTATGCTTGGATTCGGAATTACGATGATCTCCTTATATGTCTTTTATTCGGTTTCTCCGGTTCCCAAAGTTGTATTTGAAAAAAGGGGGGAACACCGGTGGAATAATTTTTTAGCGTTTTCCTTCAAAACAATCCTGAAAAACAAAGTCCTTGTTTTTAGTTTACTGATAATATTGATTGGAGTTTCTGTGTTTTATGCAACTAAAATTGAAATCAATTCAAGCCTGTTACAGGAAATCCCGAAGAAAAATCCTATGCTCGAAGATTACAGGTTCATGGAAAAGGATTTTGCAGGCACACGGCCATTTGAGATAGCCCTTACTGTCAACGATAAGAAAACATCTTTTTTCGAACTGGAGAAAATGAAACAGGTAGCAGAGGTTGAAACTTTTTTAAAAGACAGTTGTGGTATTGGTTATATCATTTCACCCTTATCCTTATTCCGGGGAGCTAACAAAGCTTTTAATGGTGGCGAAAACGCCCATTTTCTATTGCCGGAATCACAGGAGGCCGTAAACCGCTATCATGAAGGAATTATACAAACTGAATTTGCAGACGAACTGGAGCATTACCTGGTCGGGGATGGCAGCCGGTTGCGCATCAGCGGAAGATTACCCAATCTGAGTGTAAAAGAATTTAAACCCTTAAAGAAAAAAATAGATGATTTTTTTACCAAAAAAAAATCCACCTATGCATTTACTTACCAGGTAACCGGCTCTGCCGTTTTACTGGATAAGATCACGTATTCGCTGACCGAAAATCTTTTTACCGGGATTCTCTTTGATGCGTTGATCATCTGCCTGATTGCTTTTTTTCTTTTAAGAAACCGGGTGATTCTGTTCATTGTGTTAATTCCAAATATTGTACCCCTCATCTTTATGGCCGGGGTAATGGGCTTTTTAGGAATAAATTTAAAAGCCGACACGTCCGTGATTTTTGCCATTGCCCTCGGTTTAGCTGTCGATGATACCATCCATTTTTTGAGTAGGTTCAGGCTTGAATTATCCAAAGGCCTATCCGTTCCCTATGCCGTTAAACGAACCTATCTTTCAACCGGCAAGGCGATTATTATCACTACCCTGGTTTTATTATCCGGTTTTATGACACTTTTATCCTCCAGTTTCGGAGGTACTTTTTACATCGGTTTATTGATCAGTATCTGTCTCTTTTGTGCCATGATCCTTGAACTTACCCTTACCCCACTTTTGATTTTATTACTCTATAAAAAGAAGAAGTGATCAGGGAAATGCTTTCAAGTGCCCTTATAAAACATTGTCAATTAATTACATAGTTTCTGGTACTATCATTTGACCGGGGTCATCAGCAAATGTGATTAAAATCACATTCCCCGTCCTTTTTCATCATTCCCTCCCAAAATCATGATAGGTACTTTAGCCCATTCTCTTTTAAATAAATTTATCTATTCTGTAAAAGGAAACCAACATGGGAAACAACAACCATAAAGACAGAAACCGGAGATCGTTCCTGTCTTTTTTGTTATCCGGAAAAGATAACAAGCCTGGTACAAACCAGGGTAATCCGGAAATGGTAAAAATGCTGACCGCTGATGGAAAATTGGTGGAAGTCAGTAAAACTGTTTTGGATGAGCTGACTAAAAAACAAAAAGCTACCAACAAAGAGATCTACACCTGGATGAATAATCCTTCCAAAGAAAATAATAGTTGATCATTTCAATATTGAACAATGAAACAACAAGAAGAAATAAATGATACCGGTCGCCGGGATTTCTTAAAAACGGCCGCTATTGCAACCGTGGCAGCTACTGCCTGCGGAAGCCTGGTCTGTTCCTGCTCTTCTAAGAAGGCAACCGTTTCCCAAAAAGTAAAACTGCTTTCTCCCGATGGCGAGATCGTTGAAATTGATTCGGCCTATCTGAACCACCAGGAACATATGGCCATAGTTTCCAAACTGGAAGCCAGGCAGGGTATTGCCGGGAAGAAATTTGTAATGGTCGTTGACCTATCCCGTTGCAAGAATGCCCGTAAATGTGTTACCGCCTGCCAGAAATGGCACTACCGGTCCGAAGAAACTGAGTGGCTTACCGTAAAACTTATTAAGGACAGTGATAAAGCTGCTCCTTACTGGTTTCCCAAACAATGTTTTCATTGCGACAATCCGCCTTGCGTAAAAGTTTGCCCGGTAAATGCAACCTTTAAAAGACAGGATGGGCTGGTATTGATTGATAATGAGCGCTGTATCGGATGTAAATTCTGTATGGCTGCCTGCCCTTATTCTACCCGTGTTTTTAACTGGGATGATCCGGTGATCCCCATGGATATCATTGGCCAGACTTACTCTGCAGAAACTGGAATCCCTGCCAAAGTAGGAACTGTAGAAAAATGTGATTTCTGCCCGGACCGTGCCAGAGAAGGTCTTCTTCCCCCTTGCGTGGAAGCCTGTCCCAATGGTGTATTTTATTTTGGAGATGAAAATGAGGATACCGTGAGTAATGGTGATGAAACCATAAGCTTCAGTCAGCTGATAAAAGACCGGGCAGCTTACCGGTTCCAGGAAGAACTGGGTACCAAGCCCAGGGTGTATTACCTGCCACCTAAAGACCGGCAGTTCCCGGTAGAAAGAGGCTATGAAAATCTTCCGGATAACCTGAAAGAAAGATTTAAAGAAGTCATGGAGGAAAGTAATTTACTTGAAAAAAAATAATGCTTCCGGTGCTTTTCAAATTAATAATGAATACCAACGTTTATGGAACTCAATAAATATCAACAGGAGGTTTTTGAAAAACAACGCCCCACCATTGAAAATTTTGGAAAGAAAACCTGGGGTTGGACAATATTTTTTCTTCTGTGGATCGGGCTAGGAGGCTATGCCCTGTATTTACAGATTGCCAAAGGCCACAAAGTAACCGGTATGCGGGATAATGTGGTTTGGGGACTTTATATAGCCAACTTTATTTTTTTCATTGGTATCAGTTATGCAGGTGCTGTTATCTCAGGCATTCTTCATATCCTGAAAGTGGAATGGCGCAAACCGATCATCCGTATCGCCGAAATGATTACGGTGATCTCTACGATCATCGGTCCCGTATTTATTTTGTTATGTGTGGGCCGGTTAGACAGGCTTCATCATCTGTTCCTGTATCCCAGGCTACAGTCACCCATTACCTGGGATGTATTTGCTATCGGTACCTATTTTACCGGTAGTGTCATTTTTCTTTACCTCGCCCTGATAAAAGACTTTGCAATCTATCGGGATGCCAAACTGAATGTACCCAAGTGGAAACAAAAATTATATAAAATATTAGCCATCGGCTACCGGGGTACCAAGAGCCAAAAAAGACATATCCGGATTTCTACCAACCTGATGGCTATTATGATCATTCCGTTGGCCATCATTGTTCACTCGGTTCTTTCCTGGATATTCGGGATGACCTTACGTCCGGGCTGGCACAGTACCATCTTCGGACCTTACTTTGTGCTGGCAGCTATTTATTCCGGTACAGGTGTACTGATCATGGCCATGTGGGTGTACCGCAAAATGTATAAACTGGAAAGCTATATAACCGATAAACATTTTGTGTATCTCGGTTATATCATGATGGTGCTGGGTGCCGCTTATGGATACTTCACATTTTCAGAATACCTCACCGACTGGTTTGGTTCTGAAAAATGGAACAGCGAGGTTATTGAAAAAATATTCAACCCTGCCAAATATGGCTGGTGGTTCCTATTTGCTAATGTAGCCGGAATCATTCTCCCGATCTTTGTGGTCGCTATTCCGAAAACAAGAAAGCCAACCCTGATCGCTATCGCTTCCTTTTTTATGGTGATCGCACTTTGGGTAAAAAGATACCTGATCATTGTTCCCACACTCGAGTCTCCTTTACTTCCCATGCAGGATACCCGGATGGAGTACGTAAAATATTCCGCTACCTGGGTAGAGTGGGCGCTAACTTTCGCAGGTATTGCCACTTTCTTTTTATTTTTTACCCTGCTCTCAAAATTTGTAACGATAATTCCTATATCCGAATTCGGCGGTAAAGAAAAAGCTGTCGTTACCGCAAAAGAACATGAGGATGAAAATGGAAAAGTTCCGGAATAAAAAATAGTTTATGAAACAAGAAGTAACCATAACAGTATTTAAAAAAGTTTTTCAAAAACTGTTTGTAGCGGCTGCTCTGTTATTATTAACAGCAGGGCTTCCTATACGATTGATGGCCCAGGCAGACAGCACCCAAAAGGAAGAAGCCCCCGCAGTTGAAGAGGAATCCGCGCTTATTTCACCTGCGCTCAGCTTTATCAGTGTTCAAAAAGCAGATAATACAATTGACCTGAAAGCAGCCCTGAATGCAAAGGTTAAAGGTTCGGCCATCAAATTGCCGCTGCTTAAAGTCACCTTCCTGCTGGTTACCGACACGGCAGAGAAAGAACTGGGTTTTGTAATAACTGACCGGGTTGGAAAGGCTGTGTTTAATGTAAAGGCAGATGCACTGGCAACCGATAAAGAAGGAAAATTACATTTCAAAGCTGTGTTTGCCGGCAATAAAGCGATGGAACCGGTAAATGAGGAATTAACTATTAAAAGAGCCCGCCTGGAAATCACCCCTGTAAAAGGAGATTCATTACTGACCGTCCAGGTAAAATTGATAGATGTAGGTACAGGAACTGAAACCCCGGTGCCTGAAATTGCACTTGGAATATTTGTTAAACGAACTTTTTTCCCTTTAAAAATCGGAGAAGGAACCACAGATGAAAATGGAGAGGTCTCCGTTGAAATTCCCCAAAAACTTCCCGGTGACGCAAAAGGTAATATTACCCTGCTGGCAAAACTGGATGAAAATGAATTATATGGAAACATGGAGGCCGGTGTTACACAGCCCTGGGGAACCCCTGTTTCTGATAAGTTTCAGGAATTGCCTCGGGCTTTATGGAGTGCCCACCCACCTCTCTGGATGATGATTACTTTTATTATTCTTATGTGCACCGTGTGGGGCCATTACCTCGTAATCATTATTCAGTTGTTCCGGTTACGGAAAGAAGAGCCTGAACCTGATTCTCCAAATGTTGAACATCTTTCCTAACCGAAATTTTTCGATTTTGAATGAAAAATTATCATCATTTAATGCAACTATTTCATAATTTGAGCAATCTATTTAATACGAAAAAACAATTAAACATGAAAAAGAAAGCCTTTATACTTGTCGCTGGTTTATCTGCAATTATGCTGTTTGCCTTTGCTCCTAAAATGACCTCCAATGATCCCTGGCCGGTTCCGGATGCTTATAAAAACAAAGTCAATCCTTTAAAAGGGGATGTGGCCTCTGTTGCCGAAGGTAAAACCCTTTATGGTACCCATTGTAAATCCTGTCATGGCACAAAAGGAAAGGGAGATGGACCCAAAGCGGCCCAGTTAGATACCGAGAGCGGCGATTTTACCAAAGCTACTTTTCAGTCACAGACTGACGGAGCTTTATTTTATAAGACATTTGAAGGCCGCAAAGACATGCCTTCCTTTAAAAAGAAAATACCAGAAGCCAATGATATCTGGTCAGTTGTCAATTACATGAGAACATTGAAATAATCTTTGAGAATTTGTTGAAGTTTTTAAAAGGTCGTTCATCAGAACGGCCTTTTTTTTGAAATAATTTATATGACCGGTTGTAAAAATATTGCGATTTTGCAGTTTGTACCGGATTTATGGCAACCCCCCGCAAAGCAGCTGTTGGTTTTATCTTCATCACCCTTCTTATAGATGTAATGGGTTGGGGTCTCATCATACCGGTGATGCCTAAATTAATTTCGCAACTAAAAGGTATACCGGTAAATGAAGCCAGTTCTTATGGCGCCTGGTTATTATCTGCCTATGCAATTACGCAATTTATTTTTGCCCCTGTTATCGGCAACCTGAGTGACCGGTATGGCCGTCGACCCATATTACTCAGCTCGCTGACTGGTTTTGGTATTGATTATATCTTCCTGGCATTGGCACCTACCTATGGCTGGTTATTTGTCGGTCGTATTATTGCCGGAATAACCGGAGCCAGTTTCACCACTGGCGCAGCCTATATAGCAGATGTGAGTACCCCGGCAACAAGGGCAAAAAATTTCGGTATGATCGGGGCTGCTTTTGGATTGGGTTTTGTTATCGGGCCGGCATTGGGTGGGTTATTGGCCGGACTGGGCGTCCGGGCTCCGTTTTATGCAGCCGCTGGACTCTGCCTGTTGAATGCCTTGTATGGTTATTTTGTTTTACCCGAATCACTCATTAAAGAAAACCGCCGCGCTTTTGAGTGGAAAAGAGCAAATCCCTTTGGTTCCTTAAGGTTTTTAAGAAGAATACCCGCCATTGGAGGACTTGCGGTTTGTTATTTCCTGATCTACCTCGGGGCACAGGCCGTTCAGGGTAACTGGAATTATTTTACCATGTATCGTTTTCACTGGTCGGAAAAACTGGTAGGTATTTCACTGGCTGTTGTTGGTTTACTTGTTGGTGCCGTGCAAGCCGGACTAACCCGGGTCATAAATCCAAAACTCGGTAATGAAAAAAGTATTTATCTCGGGTTGCTTTTATATTCCCTGGGCCTGACTTTATTTGCTTTCGCCACGGAGGGTTGGATGATGTTTGCCTTCCTGGTTCCCTATTGTCTGGGTGGTATTGCCGGTCCGGCTCTGCAATCCATCATGGCCGGACATATTCAACGAAATGAACAGGGAGAATTACAGGGAGCTTTAACCAGCCTGATGAGTCTTACAACAATTATTGGACCCTTAATGATGAACAACCTTTTTAAATATTTCACCACCGCGAAAGCGCCCGTTTATTTTCCGGGAGTATCTTTTTTGCTCGCCGCTTTTTTCATGCTGCTGAGTGTTCTTATTGCCGGGAAAGTATTGAGCCGGGAAAGAAAAATAGTTCCTCCAAAAATTATTTGATCGCCTTCTTCAACGCTTCCCGGGTCTTTTTTTCGCTGCCAATAAATATTTTATCATCCATGATAACAACGGGACGTTTCAAAAAAGTATATTCCTCCAGGATAAATTGGCGGTAGTCTTTTTCTTCCAATTTCCTGTCTTTTAATCCCAGCTCTTTATACTTTAATGCCCGGCGACTGAACAGGACTTCATAGCTGCCGGCTAATTTTTTCATTTCATCGAGTTGGGTGGAAGTTATTTTTTCAACTTTGATATCCTGCATCATAAAGCCGTTCATTTCAACTTCCGTTTCCCGGATAATAGCCTGGCAGGTGGTACAGTTGCCGAGATGATACATTTTTTTCATACTGATAAAACGATGTTGCGGGAAGTTGGTTCGCTATATTTTAAATTGCTTTACTTTGTCGTTGTTTACATTATATACCTTATATACTTAACCATGGGCAAAGATGAAGTTTTCAGGGATGAAATAGAAAAGGCCAGTGATTTTAAATTCGGTGAAAATGTGGCCAAAGTATTTGATGATATGGTGAACCGTTCGGTTCCTTTCTATGGCGAAATACAACGGATGATGGCCGAGCTGTCTGCCGACCATGCCAAAGAAGGCAGCGATGTCTATGACCTTGGCTGTTCCACCGGCGCCACCATGATTGGCATGGATACCATGGTAAACCCAAACATCCGGTTTATCGGAATAGATGATTCACAGGAAATGCTGGATAAGTGCAAATCAAAACTCCTGGAAATCGGGTTCTCCCGCGATTATGAATTACGTTGTACCGACCTGGGCCAGGGCATAAAAATTAAAAATGCTTCCGTAGTTGTTCTTTGTCTTACCCTGCAGTTTGTGCGACCCATTTACCGGGAACAGGTATTGAAAAACATTTACGACGGATTAAATCCCGGGGGCGTGCTAATATTGGTTGAAAAAATACTGGCAGAGGAAAGCAATTTCAACCGTGACTTTATTAATTACTATTATAATTACAAACGCCGCAACAACTATAGTGAGATGGAAATCTCTCAAAAAAGAGAGGCCCTGGAAAATGTACTGGTGCCTTATAAATTAAGTGAGAATATCACGCTGCTCCGTGACAAAGGCTTTGCGCATTGCGAAGTGTTTTTTAAGTGGTATAATTTTGCCGGTCTTATTGCTACAAAAAAATAAGCCACGAAATCACACTAATTGACACGAAAGAGAGCTCAAAAAACATCAATCTTCCTTTATTCATTTTTTTCGTGTTATTTCGTGTGATTTTGTGGCCACATATTTTAATAAGCAAATGGTTTCAATAGGTAATTTCTTTTTTAAGTACCGTAACTGGATATTCATTCTTTTTTACGGCGCATTATTCATACCCACCTGGCCGTTGTTCTCCCCAAAACAGCTGGGTGTTTGTTATCATGTCTTGCCGATAAGCATTGGTTTATTCATTACCTGCCTCGGGCAATTAATCCGCGGACTGACTATTGGCTTGGCTTATATTGTCCGGGGTGGCAAGGAAGGAAAGCCCTATGCCGAAGGATTGGTAACAGAAGGAATTTTCAATCATTGCCGTAACCCGTTGTATGTAGGAAATATTTTAATGCTGCTTGGTGTGGGTATTCTAGCCAACTCATTGGTATATGTGGTCATTGTTATACCGGTATTCTTATTCATCTACCAGGCCATTGTTTTAGCAGAAGAAAATTTTCTTCGGGGAAAATTTGGACCTGGCTTTGATGCATACTGCAAAAAAGTAAACCGTTGGGTTCCTGACCTGAGAGGGATCGGCAAGACTTTCGGCAGCATGCAATTCAACTGGAAGCGCTGGGTATTGAAAGAACATACCACCCAGTTTATCTGGCTGATCGGTATCACACTCTTGTTGTTATTAAATTACCCGGAGCTAACGGGTTACGATAAATCTTTCCGTAATAGACTGCTGGGTATTATCCTGGGAATTTTGGTACTTATTTATATTCTTATCCGCTACCTTAAAAAGACCGGGAAGTTTAAAGAATAGGCCACAGATTACACGGATTTCCACGGATTACAAGCAATATTTCCAAGGAAATTTTTATAAAGTACAAATATGGGAATTTTGCTAATCAACCCTCACCATCATATATTAATCTGTGGCAAAATTGTATTCATCCGTACTAATCCGTGCAATCTGTGGATAGGTTCTATTCATCCGTGTTAATCCGTACAATCTGTGGATAGGTTCTATTCATCCGTGTTAATCCGTGCAATCTGTGGATAGGTTCTATTCATCTGAGTTAATTCGTGTGATCAGTAGTTAAAATACCCGCATTAACAGCTGTTTCCCGCCTTCGTAAACAATGGCTGGAAATTGTTGTTATTTTTACATACTAATTTGTGAGCTATGATAAAAACAGGCAATCCCATTATCAGCATTTATACGGAAATGACTCCTAACCCGGAGACCATGAAGTTTGTGGCTAACAAGCTTTTATACCCTGGAAAAAGCATTGATTTCCCTGATGCGGAAGCTGCAAAACCCTCCCCGCTGGCAACCGAGTTGTTTGGTTTCCCTTTTATCAAAGCGGTATTTATTGCCAGCAATTTTGTAACGCTTACCAAAGTGGCCGATACAGACTGGGCCGATGCCATTCCCTCTATCCGCCAGTTTTTAAAAGAATACCTGGAAGAAGGAAAGGCGGTTATCAATGAAGAAGAACTGGCTGCAGTAAAACAGACCAGCAGCAACGAAGTATCTGCCGATGATGATGATGTGGTAAAACGTATCAAGGAATTATTGGATAATTATGTTCGCCCCGCGGTAGAGATGGATGGTGGTGCCATCCAGTTTAAAAGTTATGAAGCCGGTACCGTTAGTCTAGCCATGCAGGGAAGTTGCAGCGGTTGCCCATCTTCTATGATCACATTAAAAGCGGGTATTGAAGGAATGATGAAACGAATGATCCCGGAAGTAAAAGAAGTGGTGGCGGAAGCCGAATAATATAATACTATATATTAATAAGAATTAAGAGATAAACAGGGAAGCGGCTTTGCCGCTTTTTTGTTTGGCCACAGATTAGCACAGATGTACACAGATTTTGTTTCCCCAATTTTTAAAGATCTGTTGAACCTGGGCGGCTTAATCTGTGTTAATTCGTGTTAATCAGTGGCTTAAAATTAAAATCCGCCGCAGGCGGGTTAGGGCTAACTTGTTCTCCAAATTACATTCCTCGCCCTTAGGTATTCCATCACAAAATCAAAACAATTCTTATGCTTACCTACCAATTCCGGGGGAAATACCCCTTTCTCAATAAATAGTTTTTGCGCTATTAAATTAACGGCTGCTGTACAGGTATATCCGGTTGTCCTTGCCATGGAAGATGTTTTAGATGTGGCATCATACCGGTCAAGTAAATTATATTCAACCGTTTTTACCTGCCCGTTCGTCAGGCGGTCTTCTCCTTTCACGATTACTTTCATCACCGTAAATTCTTCCTCCTCCGCGCCCAGTTTCCACTCCTCCACAAGTAATTTTGAGGTAACCTCCAATGGGGAAATATCCATTCCTTTAATCCGCAAAGTTCTTGTATCAAAAAAACCTGCTTGTTTCAAGGCAATTATCAAATCAATATGTCCCGGGTACCGTAATGTTTTTTCTTTCATTTCGGGAATATGACCCATGGTAAAGATCAAAGAACGGAGCCCATCCGTATTAAACGCTTCCAGTTCACCCACATCATCAAAAAACATAAGCTCTCTTTCACTCAATGCTGGCCTCGTAACAATTTTTCCATTTTCCACAAGCCGTGCCGGACGAATATATTCCTGAATCACATCCACGGGGGAGAAAGGTGCTTTATATTGAAAAGGAGGTTTTCTTTCTTTAGGTAATCCGCCCACATAACATTCAAAGGAGTTTATTTTCATTTCTTCATTATACCGGCCGAGAATAAAATTACTGACACCCGGTGCGACTCCGCAATCCGTAATAACCGTTACTCCTTTTTCTTTAGCCAGTTTATCCAACTGCAATGCATTTTCCGGAAAGAAAGATATATCAACAACCTGCTTGCCGGCATTAATAACAGCTTCAAGCGTTTTGTACCCCATAAATCCAGGAACAGCTGTTACAACAATTTCATAAGCAGAAAACCAGTTTTTATATTCGGAGAATCGGGAAAGATCAGCAGTAACAGTTTCAATAGAAGTGTTCCTGATTTTTAGTTCATTGAGGTTAACTGTATCAAGGTCAAAAGATGTAACTGCATAGTCCCTGGCCAGATCCAGAGCAATTGCCTTTCCTACCATTCCGGCTCCTAATACAGCAATCTTCATGTGTGATTATTAAGAAGACAAATTTACGTCAGGAGAAATACTGATTAGCCATGAATGGGAAAAAATACAAGCCACAGATTTTGGGGCCACGAAAGAACACGAATTGCCACGAAAAAAATCATTCATATTGATTGAGATATCTAATTTGTTCCGGAATGATACCGGTTTGATCTTTTGTGTGATTTTGTGAAAATTCGTGGCTAACCCTTTTTATTTCTTCTTCCTTCTAATATCTTATAAAAGCTTCTGGTTCGGATTTCGTCCACCGTTAATCCGGTAGCAGTTGCTTCTTCTTCACTTATTGCTCCGCAGTTCATGGCCTTTAAAAAAAAGTTGAGTAACCCCTGTCCCGTTGCCGCATCATCAAAAATATCCCCGGTTAGCGTGGAGATGGCGGCCCGGTCAACAAATATTTTTAAACGTTTTGTGGCATCGTCCATACTGCTCAAAAAGAAATTATAAGTAGCTGCATACCGCATAGGTAATTGTGCGGGGTTCAGATCCCAGCCCTGATAAAAACCATTGGTGAGTGAATGCATGGAATGATTATACCCGATGCGCCAGGCATTATGAACCGACTGCCTGTTTTCTTTTTCTTGCTTTTGCGTCAGCTTATCACCCCGGTGGGGAGCTACCGGAATAATATTTGTTGCCCCGTCAGATAAAAATATTCCCGTGCCCCCCAACGCTACTTTCGTCATGTGATGTGCAAAATCACAAACGGGGTGGGCCATGGTCTGGTACTTTGCGGTAATGCCGCATGAAGCGGTATAGTCGTAGGTTCCAAAATGTGCAGCAATCAACCGGCCTTCCCCGGCTCTTACAATTTTCATTAATGGATTTTTCCCTTCATCATCCATGATAATTTGAGTGGCTTCAACCATGGTCTCCATTTTCAGAGTTCCGGGAATAAGATTATTTTTCTTCTCCATGATTTCAAATAAACGGATCAGTGTGGAAACCTGTTCGGGTATGGTTACTTTCGGCAGCATCACAATAAAATTGTCCGGAACCTTGCCGCCTGTTTTCTCCAGCAGTGTCGTTAAAAAAATATCCAGGGTTCTTACACCCCGGGTAACAAGGTCTTCCGTAAAAGGTTTTATCCGTATACCGATAAACGGTGAAATGGTTTTGTTTATCATTCCGTCGGACAATTCATTAGCCGCATGCACAGCCGTGGCGTCTTCTTCCTGATCGGATCTGTTACCAAAGCCATCTTCAAAATCAATCCTGAAATCCTCAACGGCTTCGGTTTTTAGTTTTTCAATGATCTTATTGTAAACGGTATAAGCCAGCCATGCCGGATGTTGTTTTCGTTCCGACTCTTCCATCTTTCCCAGTTTCTTTATTAGTTTGTCTTTCTTTTTTTCTTCGTCGGGCAATTCCTCATATCCTTCCAGCTTAAGCACATTAGCCAGGGTGATAAAATCGGGCGCATAGGTTTGCAGGTTTTTTAAAGCTATTTCGCCCATCCTGACGCAGGTATCCGCTTTGAACAGGTTGGCCCCGCCATACACGGTATGTACGGCCTGCCGGTCCGGTTTGTCACCGGGATAGATTTGCTGGAATTTACGATTTGCTGTTCTTAATGAAGTAAGCAGGATCTCTTTTTCAATGTCGGCAATGGAAAAATTCATAGTAAAAAATGTTAGGAGCACAAAGGACACAACGGGAGCACTAAGAACACAAAGTTTATTGTTTATGTTCTTGTCTCAAACCCGTTTAGTTCTCATTTTATTTTTATAATATTCAATTTGTTCATATGCAAAACTATTATTCGTTCGTAGTGCCTGTTGTGGTTCTTCGTGTACTTTGTGCTCCCTAATTCAGGAGCCCCTGTACGTAGAATAGCCGAATGGGGTTATCAGTAATGGAATATGATAATGCTCACTTCCGGTTATAGTAAAAGTGATTTCAACAAAAGGATAAAATGTCTGAACACCCTGGCTTTCGAAATATTCTTTTGTCCCAAATTTCATTTTATAGATCCCCGGATCCAGTATACTGTCTTTTTGCAGTAAATTGGGTATGCGTCCATCACCATTGGTGGCACCGAGCGTAAGTTGTTTCCAGTCCTCTTCATGCTGCTGGAATAAAACAACCGTAACACCCTTTGCAGGCTTCCCTTTTGTAGTATCTAATATATGTGTGGTAAGCTGACTCATTCTAAAAGTTTTTGAAGACGTAGTTTGGTTATTTCATTTTGCTGATCGGCTGCTATTTTAATTTCCACTTCAGGTGTATTGGATAATCTTGATTGCAACAGGGCCAGCATCTCTTCAGCAGACTTTCCTGTAGCACAGACAATAAAGATATAACCGAATTTTTCTTCATACAACCGGTTGCCTTCGGCGAGCGCTGCCATTGTTTCCCTGGAAACATTATTGATACCGCTTTGCTCACCGGAAGCCCAGTCAGCTGTTGATGCAAATTTTTCTGAAAGTGCATCTATATCCCCGATCTTCGGATGCTGTGCAAATGCTTCCCTCCAGTCATCCTCACTGCAATCATACCATTTCTCTTCAGCATCTTCGAGTAACTCAACAAGATCGTCTGCGGGAAAATAAGCCATCATCATCTTCACCCAGGAAGCAGAGCCACAGCATTTCAGCAACGCTTCTTTGAGTTGGGGCTGACTTAAAATATTTAATTCGTGTAGCGTCATAAAACAAATACTGAACGCAGATTTTTATGATGATTATGGTTTTTTAGGATTTTTTTCGAAAAAATTAAACCCCTATCACCCGGCCTATTATTATAATTAAACAAGCTTTTTTAACTAGTGAAGATCTGAATCAAAATAATAATCGCCTTTTATCTTATTCAATCATGATAATCATAAAAATCTGTGTTCTTCTACTTAATCCTTCCCCACAACCTCATCCGGCTAACACCCCCATCCGGAAATATTGACAACCGCACATGCGTAAACGGACCTTTGTGTTCAATCTCGTCTTCAAAAAAATGTTCATGGTCAGCGCTCAGTTTTGATTGCGGCAAAATGACTGTCCACTCAATCCCGTCGCTGTCCAATTTATTTTCATCTTTATAAGCAATATTACATCCCTCTATCAAACAACTGTCCGGGTAATTGCCTTTGAAATGACCCGTATCAACAAGTATCTTTTCAATCTTTCCTTTATGTGCCAGGCGGACGATCACCCAATCTTTATTCCCCGGTGTCCGGTTTCTTTTTGTTTCCCATCCATCACCCATATTAACGCCCCGGCCCGGCATGATAAGATTTTCCATGTGAGAAAAGAACATGTCATTGCATAATATAGCTTTGGCACCATTCGTTGCTGCTGCCAGGTTCAGGATTTCACGGCCATCAACGGTAGTCCAGTCTTTATATATTTCGCCGTACACTTTTAACCGGGCCACGCCCCCGTCGGGATGGATATGCAGTTTCAGATGCGTATAAATAGTATGATCGTTTACCTCGTAAAAATTTTGTGCTCCGGGAAGTAGCGGTGATTTAGGAAGAATGACTTTCCAGTGCACATTCTCAAAATCAATATTCTCTGTGGGGGGATGATTTACTGCCTCGATAGAAGCATAAGGTGGATGATTTCCTATAAAATGATTGGTATCGATATCCACTCCATAAATTTTTCCCGGAGTGGCGAGTTGAATGATGCACCAGTCATTTCCTTCGGTTCTTTTACGCCGGCTTTCCCAGCCATCCATCCATTTTCCCCGGTCGGTATATTTATCGGGAATAAAAATTCCACGTCCCGGTTTTAGCAGGTTTTCTTTCCCGGCAAAAAAATCATCGGTACAGAATAAGGTTCTGCCTCCCAATCTTTCCGAAGCCAGGTCTGTATGATGTGTAAATGCCGGGGCTGTTGTATTATTCATGATATAAAATATGTCCTTTATTCAAATGTAAAAATTTTCCATCAGCAAAAAGTTTCTCCCCGGCCAGCCAGGTTTGCTGCACCACACCGTATAATTCCTCGTTAAGGTAAGGAGTTATTTTGTGCTTATGATGAATCATATCACCGGTAACGGTAAATGTTTGTTCCGGGTCCCACACTACAAAATCCGCATCATATCCTTTTTCAATTTTTCCCCTGGTCTTTAAGTTTGGTAACAAAGCCGGCTTTTCGCATAACCACCGGACTATATCATTCAGATTGCAACCGTGCTTCTTTGCTGCTGTCCACAAAACCGGTAAAGCAAACTGGATGGATGAGATACCGCCCCAGGCTTTACCGAAATCACCGCTTTCTATTTCTTTTAACACGGAAGGGGCTGGTGAATGATCTGTAGCTACAAAATCAATGATCCCGGATTTTAATGCCTGCCATAATTTATCCTGGTTGGTTTTCTCCCGGATAGGCGGTGCACATTTATATTCCGTTTGCCCGTCTTTAATTTCTTCAGCGTTGAAAAATAAATAATGCTGTGCCGTTTCCACCGTCAGGGGCAATCCTCGCTGTTTTGCTTTTTCAATTTGTTCTATCGAATCAGCAGAAGACAAATGAACAATATGTGTTTTACAATTAAACTCTTCGCACAAACGTATCATCAGTGCAATCGCATCATCTTCCCATTTTTTAGGTCTTGATAATAAATAATCCTGATAGGAACGGCTGTAGACCTTTGGAACTTCGTCTCCACTCATTTCACAATGCACTAATAAGGGTAAACCCTGTTTTGCGATCAGTGGCATTACTTTTCTCAGATCCTTTTCTGTCACATTTGGAAACTCATCAATACCGGAATGGGTTAGAAAAGCTTTGAAACCTAACACGCCTTTCTCAATCAGGGGTTCGATCTCTTTTTCATTTCCCGGGATAACACCACCCCAGAAACCACAATTGGTATGTAATTTTCCCAGCACGGGTCTGACTGTCCCCGACTGATCATAACCGGTTGCTGCTTTTATTTTTTCATCAAAAGATTTCGCTGTTGTTGTCACCGGTGATGCATTCAGCGGCATTTCCACCAGTGTGGTAATTCCTCCGGCGATAGCTGCTTTAGTGGCTGTTTCAAAGCCCTCCCATTCCGTTCTGCCCGGTTCGTTGATATGTACATGCGGGTCAATGATCCCGGGCATCAGTACCAGGTCGCCAATATCCGAAACGGGAAAATTTCCATCTGGCAATTCATCCACCACATCAGCCATCTTTCCATCCTTTATCAGTACCACAGCCTTTTTGCTTCCACGGGGTGTGATGACACGATTACTTATGATGGCAGCATCAATCATGAAGATTTCTTTTATACAAGTACCACAAAGGTCACTAAGTTTTTACACAAAGAACGCAACGTCTGATTCTTTGTATTCCTTATTCTCTAAAAATAATGAAAACAATTTTCTACTTTGAGGATTGGTTTCACGCAGCAAACCCCACGAACCGCGAGGAGTATAGCGAAAACATCGCCACTGCTTTGCGTCGTTGCATCGCTGCGGCCACCGCAAGAAATATGGCCACACTACTTTTCATAGCTTTCACGGGCATCTTCATCATGCTTATCATCATGACCTACCGGGTGCAGGCTATAACCAAAAAAGAAACCAACGAAGAGCTGCGGGAAAAAACAGGACTCATACAAAGCTGGATTTACGCCGCTATCCTTTTCACCATCATAGCTATTATCGCCAGTATCTACTGGATGGTGCGGGGCTCTGTGTACGAAGGGCATTTGATGGAATGGCTCAATATAGCCGTTAGGGTCATGCATATTACTTTTGGCATTGCCTGGATCGGAGCTTCGTTCTATTTTGTTTTTCTCGAAAATGCATTAAACAGAACTGAAAATGTGCGGGACGAACTGGCAGGTAATCTCTGGGCCGTGCATGGCGGCGGATTTTATTATTTAGAAAAATATAAAACAGCCCCGGCAACAATACCCAAACACCTGCACTGGTTCAAGTATGAAGCCTATTTCACCTGGGTATCCGGTTTTGCCTTACTGTTCATCATTTATTATTTCAATACGTCAGCCCTGCTGATTGATCCCAACGTGATGAAGCTGACGGCCAAACAGGCTATCGGTATCAGCATCGGTTCTTTTATTGTGGCGTGGTTATTATATGACGGGCTTTGCAGATCGCCGCTTCGTAAACAGCCTATACTATTCGTACTCGCAGGTATCATCCTGTTAACGGGATTTGCTTATTTCTACAGTCATGTATTCAGCGGACGGGCTGCCTTTATTCATTTCGGTTCTATGATCGGTGGCATCATGGTGGCCAATGTTTTCTTTGTCATCATACCTTCCCAGAAAGCTTTGGTAAATGCGGCGAAGAAAGGCCTAGCTCCCGATCCGCAAAAAGCCTGCCCCCCGGGCAATGATTTTACACCTGGAAATGATATAACGAGGCGGGGAAAAAATGCCTTGTTCCGTTCCATACACAACAACTATTTTACGTTACCCGTATTGTTTGTTATGGTCAGCAATCATTTTCCCAGCACTTTTGGTAATAAATATCAATGGATCGTGCTGGCGGCGATCACCCTGGGCAGTGCTGGTATCAAACACTGGCTCAACCTGCGGGAACAGGGAAAATTGAGTGTATGGATATTACCGGCATCGGTAATTTTATTACTGGCGGTGGCCTATGTAACGGCACCGCAACCCGCGCATGTAAAATGCAGGGACATCGGTTTTGCTGAAGTCAACAATATCATTCAGCAACGTTGTGTGCCATGTCATTCCTCCAAACCGACGGATGATCTTTATAAGGCGCCCCCCAATGGAGTAAAGTATGATACGCCGCAGGAAATAGTAGCGAAGAAAGACCTCATCCTGCAGCGGGTGGTCATTACCAAAACAATGCCCCAGAATAATAAGACCAATATGACACCTGAAGAGCGGGATATACTCAGATGCTGGATTGAACAGGGTGCCAATATAAAATAAGCGTAAATGACCATTTTGCAGGCCCCGACCGTAAAATTACATCCCGGTAAAAAGAGTAATAATTGGATTGCACAGAAACAAAAAATGTATTTTTTTTGTGATGTATCCAATATCCACTACTATGAAACTAATGATGTATTTAGGTAACGACCTGATCGAGTCCGTCCCCATTAACGATAAAGATTTACAGGTGCCCGGTTACCTCGGCAAATTCAAACGAAATCTTAAAATTAAATACCAGGTGCTGTTGCAACAGGCTCCTGAACCACCTGAATTCCTGGTGATCAATCCGGATTTACAACAGAGTACCTCGCCGAAGAAATAAAAGAATAAATATTTTCCCACAAAGCCACGGAGTCACGAAGGCACTAAGAATATCATGGATATTACTCTCCAGCTTCAAGAGATATTTTTTACACGATCGTATAAACTTTGACGTTTAATCTCTGTGATTCCGTGCCTTGGTGTCTCAGTGCCTGCCAGCCGGTAGGCAGGTTTCAACCCTAAAAACATTTTGTGCCTTAACGGGAACCCATATTATATTATATCACCTCCACACTCCGTTCCACAAAAGCTGTAAGCTCGGCGCCCTTTAATAATCCCTGCGCCAGCATGGCGAGATCAAAGGCCTGTTTCGCCATAGCCTCCTGCTGTGCTTCATCAGCACTTAATATTTTACTGATGATCTTATGATTGGCATTGATCGCTACTTTATAATTATCGGGCATGGCACCATAAAAGTTCATACCCCCGCCGCCGCCCATTTTGCTCATGTCTTTCATCCGGCGCATCCACTCTTCCATCGTAATGGTTACCGGCATGCCCTCCGCCTGCTGACTTTCCACTTCTACTTTCATAGCGGGATTATGAATCGCCTTATCAAATATAGTTTTCAGTTTAGTGATCTCTTCCTCAGTCAGTTCATGCTTTGCCGCGTCTTCGGTTACAATCAGTTTATCCACCACATCGGCATCCACTCTTTTCAACGCTGTTTTTTCCAGCTTCATTTCCAGGTTATGAATAAAATGAGCGTCGATCGGTGAGTTCATCAGCAACACATCATAGCCTTTCTTAATAGCGGCCTGCACATAACTATCCTGACCTTCCGGGTCTACAGTGTAGAGATACACCAGCTGCCCTTCCTTATCGGTTTGAAAATCTTTTACCTTAATGACATATTCTTCCAGCGTATATTTTTCATTGGCGGTATTCCCCAGCAATAAAAACTCTTTGGCCTTTTCATAAAATTTTTCATCGGAGATAGCGCCGTATTTTACAAAAATGCCGATGTCATTCCATTTTTCCTCATAACTCTTTCTGTCTTTCTTGAACAGCTCGCTCAGTTTGTCCGCCACTTTGCGGGAGATATAGCTGTTGATTTTTTTTACATTGCTGTCGGCCTGTAAAAAAGAACGGCTTACGTTCAGCGGGATATCGGGTGAATCGATCACCCCGTGAAGCAGCATCAAAAATTCCGGAACGATATCTTTTACCTCATCGGTAATAAATACCTGGCGGCTGAACAGTTTGATCTTGTTTTTCTGAATTTCAAAGTCATTTTTCAGTTTGGGGAAATATAAAACACCCGTCAGGTTAAAAGGATAATCCACATTGAGATGGATCCAGAACAGTGGCTCTTCAGAAAAGGGATATAATTCCCTGTAAAAATCCAGGTAGTCTTCCTCTTTCAGTTCAGCGGGTGCTTTTGTCCAGATGGGGTTGGTATTGTTGATAATATTATCAACGTCAACCGATTTGTATTTTGGTTTACCGTCTTTATCCTCGCCATCTGGCACTGATTCTGTTTTGGTACCAAACTGTACCGGTACGGGTAAAAACTTTGCATACTTATTTAAAATATCATTGATACGGTGTTCCTGCAAAAACTCTTCGGATTCAGCATTGATATATAATATGACATCTGTACCTCTTTCGGTGCGGCTGCCTTCGCTAATTTCAAAGGAAGTGCTGCCATCACAGATCCAGCGGGCGGGTCCGGCGCCTTCCTGGTAAGAAAGGGTTTGAATCTCCACTTTATCGGCCACCATAAAGGCCGAATAGAACCCAAGGCCAAAACGTCCGATGATCTCATTGGCATCTTTGGCTTCTTTAAATTTTTCCATAAACTCCGTTGCTCCGGAAAAAGCCACCTGGTTGATATATTTTTTTATTTCTTCTGCCGTCATGCCAATCCCGGAGTCAGAAATGGTAATGGTTTTGGCGGTGGTATCCACGGCTACTTTTACCCTTAGCTCGCCGAGGTCCTTTGTATAATGTCCCAGCGAAGCCAGTCTTTTTATTTTTTGGGTGGCATCCACGGCATTGCTGAGCTGTTCCCGCAGAAAAATCTCATTGTCGGAGTACAGAAATTTTTTAATGATGGGAAAAATGTTCTCGGTATTTACGGAAATGGTTCCTTTCTCGGGTGACATATAATTGTATGTTTTTTAGGAATGCAAAGATACATGACGAAAGTGCATCCGTAATCGAGGAATGTAATTGTTTACAATGACTATTCCACCGATTGTGAAGCGAGTATCAGGGCAGATATTTTTTTTATTGCAACCGTATTTTAATGGTTCTCGATTCTTTTGTTGATGAAATATTCAGGTAATACATACCCGCAGGAAGCCCGGTAAGGTTGAGTGGTGCCTGTAATACCGGTACTGTTTTTTTACCCAGTGCTTTCTGAATCACCTGCCGGCCAGACTGATCTGTTAGTGATAAATTCAAATCACCATAGATCTTTCCTCGTATGGCCATGTTTAAAATGCCCCGGGTCGGATTGGGATAAGCCACCAGTTCCCAGTCGTTAACAGGTACTGGGTCGTTGATACCTGTAACAATCTGTGTGTTGACCACCGTTGTGGCATCATTGGTTTTTACCGGCAGGTTAAAGTCGAAATAAATCGAAGCCGCGTTTTTTATTATATCACCTGATACCAGTGAACTGAGTGGTTTTATCCTGAAATAAATATACCCATGACTCGCCGGTTCATTCCGGTTGCTGTCCACCAGTTTGATATTAGTAAATCTCCAGGTAAGGTAGCGGCCACCGGTAATCTCCAATGTGTACGGATGGCTGGCGGAAAGTACCTGCAGTTTATCCCATTGCAGTTTTGCATCCAACGTATCTCTTACAATTACATTAAAAGCAGTATCGTTACCCGTATTCTGGAAACGAACCAGGTAGGAAAGATATTCGCCATTATTTATTTCTGCTGTAGAGATAAATGCCCCGTGGGCTTCGGTTTTATCATTCGGGTCGCTGGCCCCTCTTACCCGTTGCAAAATAGTATCCCCGTTATTCACTGGCGTTTCGTCTCCCGCCTGTGGCAGGATGACGGCTCCCATTTTCAGTGTGTCGTTGATATTGACAACAGGAGGAGCTGATACATTTAACAGGATGCCTATGGATGCCGAGTCCCCGGGATTAAGATTACTGTAATTATAAATTAATGTATCTGAAATGATGTTAGATGGTGATGGAACAGATGAAATAAAACTGGTCCGGTTGTCTTTTACAAAACGTATTGAACCGGACAAGGTGACCGTTCCCACATTTTCATAAAATACCCGGTACTGGCTGTTAAATCCCGGGCGGGCTGCTGTAAGTGGAATAATGCCGAGTTGCAAATCCTTTTTATTCACTATGGGTGCCAATGCAAAACCAAATGAATCCACATTAAAGTAGCTGGTAAAAATGCTGTTTCGTTGTGCCGGGCTTACCGAAAAATAAGGATATAATAAGGCCAGTGTTGTAACATAAGTACCGGTATCCACTTCATTCAGAAATGCCCCGTTGATGGGTGTGGTAATGCGAATAGATCCTGGCTTTTCGCTTTTTATCTGCACTCTTGAATAAAGTGGTTCACCGGGGTCTTTTATGCCGTTATTATTATTATCAATAAACACAGTTCCTTTTACCTGGTTGATAGCACCCAGTTTTACGATCCAGGTATCCCATGCGGGGGTTTGCGACTGGCGCGGGCCGGTCAGATCTCCATTTACAGAAAATGTTTCTGCTCCAATAATAAAATCGATAGGAGATAATTGTTCAATGGCTCTCAGGTAATCATTAGAACTGCCACCCAAACACCGTTGCCATTGTATAGCCCCGTTGGCATCAGCTACTTTCAGAATCCAAACATCATTAGCGGTATCACCCGGAAAAGTATTGGTACGATGATGGCCAATAACATCTCCATCATCAGAATTGGTATAACCCGCCAGTATATAATTACCATCGGTTTGTTTGAAAATTGATGATAGTCCCGGAAAGGAACCATCACCGGTAGAACCTCCGTACGCTTTTTGCCATTGGAGCACCCCACTGCTATTCAGTTTTACCAACCACAGGTCTTCCATACCCACACCCGTATGATAGCCGGTAACATCGCCATCATTTGAAACGGTATTGATCAATACCATGATTGACCCATCCGTATTTTCATAAAAATTAATGGGCCATTCAGCAGAACTACCGCCCAGTGCTCTTTGCCAAAGCAAGGTTCCGTTTTCTGCTAATTTTACCATCCAGGTATCCCAAAGACCATGGAAGCCGGTTACGTCGCCGCCATTGCCATAAACCTGCCCGATAATTAATACTGACCTGGTGGTTGATTCACTTATTTTATTGCCTATTTCCGAACCACTGGCAGGAGAGCCCAGGCATTTTTGCCAGTCCAGGGCAGTAATGGTATTCAGTTTTAACACCCAGATATCACCATCCCCATTGGTTGTATTATGATTACCACTTACATCACCATCATTGGACTGAGTGAATCCTGTAATAACATACTTACCATCTGTTAACTGAATAATGGAACGGGGGGAATCTGATTTTATTCCGCCATAGGCCTTTTGTGCAACAATAGAGCCGGTAGCATTATTTATTTCAAGTATCCAGAAATCAGAAACGCTTACCTGGTGTTGCCCGGTTATATCTCCATCATTGGATTGTGTAAATCCGGCAATAACAATATTACCTGCTGTGTTTTTAATAGATCCTCTTATGTCTTCACTTAAACTGCCGCCATAACAGCGCTGCCAGAGAATAGTACCTGTTGCTGAAAGTTTTAAAGCCCATATATCTCCTCCTCCATGATTGCCTGATACGTCATAATTATTGGAAGTTGTTTGTCCCAGGATTGTATAAGTACCATCGCTGTTGGCAAAGAGTTGCCTGGGTAGATCATTGTCATCGCCTCCCAAAGCTTTATGCCATTCTATACCGCCGGTAGCATTTAGTTTTACTACCCATAGATCCCCCATTTTGTGGCTGCCGGTAATCGATGTACTGACCGAGTCGGTGCTGGAAAGAAAGATATATCCCCCATCGCTGGTTTTGGTAACCGTGGTCGGAGCTTCTGAACCGTTACCACCAAAAGCCCTTTGCCATTGAATACCCGGAGTCGTTTGTGACCAGGTGAAAATGGAAAGCAAGATGGCTATACCCAAAAGTGTGACTCTTTTCAAGATGCTGAATTTTAGAATACGTCAAATATAATATTTATATAAAGACTGCAAACAGGGATAGATAGCTGCCGGGGCCACTTGTAAGCCATTGTTTCATCAACCATTATCCGTTATTTTTCTCCCTGATAAATTAAAATTATTCTCCTATCTTCAATTTTAATACCTGTTTTTCTAACATCTTTGGTATTCCCACCCCCGTTAAAACTGTTTCCTTTTATCGTTCATAGCAATTTTTTATTTTTAAAAAAAAACAATTACAACATGAAAAAGTTTTTATTGATGCTTACTGCAGGTGCCTTGCTGGTAGCCTGCGGAGACAAGAAAAAAGAAGCCGATGAAAAAAACGCTGCTTCTGTTACAGTAACAATGCCTTATCCGGCGGCATATTCAGCCTCTTTTGGCCTGGGTAATCCCGCTTATGCCACGATGGTTGTTCAGGGCAGCTGGAAGGACTGGGAAACCAACAACCTGGATAATATGAAAAACTGGGTAGCTGATACAGTGGTAGTTTTTCACAGTGACAATGTAATGGCAAAAGGTCTTGACAGCCTGATGGCCCGCTGGAAAAGAGGCCGGGCTGGTTACACTACTGTGATTGACAGTATTGATGCGGTGATGCCGGTTTACAGTACCGATAAAAAAGAAAACTGGGTATTGGTATGGGCCCGTGAAATCAATACAGATACAAAAGGAAAAACTGATACTTCGGCGATCATGGAAACCTGGCGTATCAACAAAGACGGCAAGGCTGATATGTTGTTACAATATGACCGGGCCACACGGAAAAAATAAAGATTCTTTTTTAAAAGATACACCCCTGCTGAACCGGCAGGGGTTTTTTTATTATTGTCTCGTTCTGAAAAAAATTGACTGCAGGGTCAACAAAAAAGCCCCGTCCTAATTGACGGGGCCTGCTCATTAGAAAAAGTTTATTTTTTCGCCGGGAAACGCTGGATTTTTTCATCCAGTTCTATCAGTTTCCCGTTCTTCATTTTACAGTCATCAACAATATTCATCGAATCGGCTTTTCCCTTGTCATCTTTCCAGGCCTGTTTGTACCACAGGGTGACATATTCATCTTTTTTATCAGCCGAGATCACCGATTCATAATCATACATGGTAACTGTTAGGTCAACATACATGGGGCGCATGGCCGTAAACATTTTCACAGCACTGTCGCGACTCAGTTTTTCTGAATAACCATCCAGCCGGATCACCACAGTATCGCCCAGTGTCCCAGCCATCGCGGTAAAGTCCTTGTCAACAAATGTTTTCAGGCAATTCATGGCGGCCACAGTATTATCATTGTTCTCCGTTATCTGCCAGTTACGGTAGGGCTTTTCCAGTGGGAAGGGCAGTTTTACATCTGCAGCAGTGGTAGTTTTGGTTTCAGTGGTTTCTGACGTGGTTTTGTTTTTATCTCCATTGTTGCAGCTTGCTACTGCAAAAGCGAGGCATGTAATTACCATTAATTGTTTCATAAAAAGTTGATTTGGTTACTTAATAAATTGGGATGAATGGTTCGGTTTTTCTCCCGGAATGACCGGCGGTATATAGCACAAAAGGTAGGTCATTTAATACTATATAAAATGAGTGGGGCTATAAATTATTTTTTATAGCTACAGGTCTTATTATAAGGCATATGGGCTCTATTGCATATTTATGTTTTACGAAAAAGTTTTCTTGTTTTTCACCATCTTGTGTAAATAAAAAGAAGCCTCCATCTTTGCTCAATGAAATACCACTCACCTTTCATACTGTTAACACTCATCTGCTTCCACTCATCCGCCCAGCCCCTCATCCATGCCCACAATGATTACCAGCAATCAAAACCTTTAACGAATGCGCTTCAGAACAGGGCTTATTCCATTGAAGCAGATCTATACCTGCACAACGGCCAGCTTGTGGTGGCGCATGATAAAAAACATTTAACGGTAGCCCCTTCTCTGGATGCGCTGTACCTGCAGCCCATTATCCGGCTTTTTAAAAAACACCCAGGCCGCATCAGTAACAACAAAACCTATGCACCGGTGCTGATGATTGATATAAAAGATAATGGAAAGGATGTTTTAGTAGCATTGATACAATTGTTAGCAGCATATCCTTCTGTATTTGACCGTTCGGTTAATCCCCTGGCTTTACAAATTGTTATCAGCGGCGACCGGGGACCTGTTTCCAACTGGACATCCTATCCATCGTCAATTTTTTTTGATGGCCGCCCGTATGAAGTTTACGACAGTGCCACACTGCAGCGGGTGGCTTTTATCAGTGATGCTTATTATAATTATGTTTCGCGGGCAGACAGTACCCGTCGGATTGAAGAGCTGGTTAAAAAAATACATGGACTGGGTAAGTTACTAAGGCTGTGGTCTATCCCGGATGATCCGGCTTCGTGGCTACGGCTGCAACAATTGGGTGTTGATATTATTAATACGGATAAAGTGGGGGAGTGCAGGAGATTTTTTTAACACAGAGAAAATAAAGGGGAGTACAAAAAGTGGGTCACAGAAAATTGCTACTCCTTTTTTACCCACCCCTTTCATAAAATTATTTCAGGTAAGATGTTGCTGCCCCTCCGGGGATTGGAGGGAAAGTCTTTTAGTCCAGGGGGTTGGTCTATCCGGCATGCATCCTATTCCTTTTCCCCTTTTCTTCTGAATCCAATTTTCCGGCGGGGTGGTTGCGGTGGGTTGAGTAATTGTTTGAGGTATTGAAAGATGAGGGCGATGTCTTCGTCGTGGCCGGTGAGTTTTTTTTCTATATTTTGAAGTTGCAACAATATGTCTTTATGGGTTAGTAGCAGTTCCCGCATTTTGGTGAACACTCTTATTATCTGAATGTTTACACGGATGGCTGTTTCGCTGTTCAGTACAGAAGAAAGCATGGCTACTCCCTGTTCGGTAAAACAAAACGGGGAATATCTCAATCCCATTTTATCAGCATTGGAGGTCACAAATTGTGACCTCCAATTTTCCAGTTCTTCCCAGCTCATTTCAAACAAAAAAATCTTCAGGAAAACGGTCAATATTCCTTTTTACTGCCCGTTTAAAAGCTTTGGTTGGCACTCCATACAGGGTGGCCAAATCCCTATCCAGCATTACCTTCTGCCCACGGATCAGGTAAATTTTATTCATTCACAGTTCATTGGGGATGATCATTCCTTTTGTTGCTTTTGCCATGTTTTATTTACATATTAATATACCGGGTTGGGATTTCAAAAATCTTTAAGGTCACAGTTTGTGACCTCAGAAGACAAATATTAATCACAAAAAAAAATTAGTTTCCCTCTTGTTCTATACCACAAACCGGTAAATCAGTATCGTTTCTTAAATACTTGCGGTTTGCACTGTTAATTATCCGAAAAAAAATTAATGCTTTTTCCTATGAATACTGCTGCTATAAAGCTGCAGAAATCTATTAACGTTCCATTTGTAAACACTGGTTCCTGCTTTGCATCCTACCATTATTATTATTCACCTTTAAAACGTTACAGTATGAAAAAGATTTTTACTTTATTATTTGCAGTCGGAATGTTTACACTGGCACAGGCTCAGCCTGGCTCCAGGGATAACCGGCAAACTGACCGAAGGGACAATCAACCTACCGATCAGCGGAATCAGAACTACGATCAGCGGAATCAAAACAACGGGTATGATGATAACCGGGGTTTTGTTGACTTCAATTTTTCCTTCGACAACGACTCCCGTTTTGGCAACAGTCGTTTTTCCAATGAAAGAAAAAGGGATATGCAGATCGCCCGCATCAACCGGGAGTATGATTACCGGATCCAATCTGTAAGAAATAATTTCTTTATGAGCCGTTGGGAAAAACAAAGACAAATCAGTTTTTTACAGGAACAACGTCAGCGGGAAATCAGGATGCTGTATGCTAAATTCAGCAACAGGAACCGTTACGATGACCGGTATGGACGCAATGACCGTCGTGATCAACCCTACGGTCACTAGAAAACAAATGTAAATTAACCCGAATTAAAAAACCCTCCCGCTTAATGCGGGAGGGTTTTTCTTTAGCATTATACAATATTACTTCATCGGTCTCTTATACTGGCTGTACCAGACAATCTTTCCGTTTTTCAGCAGGTTAATATCATGATAGCTGGCCGAATCTACCTTACCGGTTTTATAGGTGTCGTATTCTTTGTACCAGGTTACGATATAGCCTTCTTTCTTATCGGTAGCATACATTTTATTCCAGCTTTCCATATCAATTTTAACAGAGCTAAGGCTGTCACGATTTGTACCCCACATTTTCATAAGTTCCGCATTGGTCTTTGTAAGATGATCCCCTGAACTCATATCCACCACAACGGTATCACCCATGGCAGCAGACAGGCTGCTGATATTTCCATCGGCCCAGTCTTTGTAAGTCATCAACACAGTTTTCAGATCAGCATCCGATACCTCATTGGACCAGTTGCTGGTATAAGATGCGGTGTAAGGTAACTCTACGGTGCTTTTTTCTGTTTTTTCATTAGCAGCGGTGGAGTCCGTAGTGCCGGTGGCGGTGGTTTTTTCTTTCTTACTGTCGCAGGACAGTAAAACAGTTCCGCAGAAGAAAAACAAAATAACTTTTTTCATAATTGTTTTTTTAGTTTATCGATGAAGAATATTTAGGAACTCAAACAGTGTGATTAATGACAGCGAATCAATGGAGAAGGATCAGGAGATCAAAATTACGGGCAGTAAGATAATACTAGTTGGGGGTAGTAAACAAATTAATTTTTTTTCTAACGACTTGTCCGATAAGAATAATTGTAAAAAAGGATAACGGCCGAAAATGCTGACAATTCTTTTTACATCCGACCAATTTGTTCACTTTATATTTGCTGAAAAATAAATAATAACTATGCCCGCAACAAAAGCTTATGCCGCAGAAAATGCTACCACCCCGGTGGTACCCTTTACCATTGAAAGAAGAAACCCCAAGCCACATGATGTTCAAATAGAAATATTGTATTGCGGTGTTTGTCACAGCGACCTCCACTTTGCCCGCAATGATTGGGGTATGACGGTTTACCCTGTCGTTCCCGGCCATGAAATAGTAGGTCGTGTAACTGCTGTGGGTGGTCATGTAAAAAAATTCAAGGTCGGAGACCTCGCCGGTATCGGCTGCCTCGTGGATAGCTGCCGCGAATGTGATAACTGTAAAGATGGATTGGAACAATATTGCAGCGGTGGTGCCGTATTCAGCTACAACGGTAATGAGCGGGATGGCAGCGGTAATACCTATGGTGGCTACAGCAAATCCATACTGGCACATGAAGATTTTGTGCTGCGCATTTCCGATAAACAACCCCTGGAAGCCATCGCGCCCTTACTTTGTGCAGGCATCACTACCTATTCTCCGTTACGACATTGGAAAGTAGGCAAGGGAACCAAAGTGGGTGTATTGGGATTAGGTGGATTAGGTCATATGGCCGTAAAGTTGGCCGTTGCCATGGGTGCTGAAGTAACCATGCTCAGTCATACTGCTGCGAAAGAAACCGATGCAAAAAGATTGGGTGCTCACAAATTTGTATTGACCTCTAATGAGGAACAAATAAAATCAGTGACAGGTTATTTTGATTTTATTCTGGATACGGTATCGGCAGAACACGATTATAATTTTTATCTCGCCCTGCTGCGCACCAATGGTGTGATGGTTTGTGTGGGTGTTCCTCCGGCACCTGCCGTGATCCCTGCTTTCAACCTCATCTTCGGTCGTAAAAGTTTTGCCGGTTCATTGATTGGTGGTATTCCCGAAACACAGGAGATGCTCGATTTCTGTGCCGAACATAATGTAGTATCGGATATCGAATTGATCCGTATGGATCAGATCAACGAAGCTTATGAAAGAATGATAAAGGGAGATGTGCGCTACCGTTTTGTGATTGATATGTCCTCCCTATAAAGAATTAACCCAATGATGATAACTAAAGCTGCTTTTAACCGGGCAGCTTTTTTATTAAGGTGACATCGGTTATCAACTGCGCTTCCCCTATCCTGAAATATTCTTTTACTTTTTCCAGCAGGGTTTCACGGACTACCAGTAATATTTTCCCCTCTCTTACAGCCAGTATTTCTTTCAGCACCTCGCAAAACCCACCGCCGTCTAATTCCAACGGCCCGATCTCATCGATTACCAGCCAGCCTTTACGATACATTTCTTCCCGGAGAATCCGGATCGCTTTGGCAAAGTTTGTCTTACTGAATACAAAGCGGCCGACAGTAAACACTTCCGTTTCGTCTTTCTTTGCTTCCATTAAAAATACCTGCCGGCTATGGGCATTCATAAATATTCTTTTACCATCTGCCACAGGAGTCAGTATCCCATATACATCATCCCTTGTCTCCGACCAGCTTACAAGGGAACTGGTCTTACCACTTTGTATGGGTGCGGTGAGAATATAAACCTCACGCCTGGCTTCACTCCTGAAAGAAAAGGGAGAAAGTGCATTTACCAGGATCATTTTGCTGCAATGACTGATCCGTTTCCATCCTTTCTTTTCGGCGGATTGTTTCCAGCTTTGTGCAACAAGTTGCTGCAAGGCCGGTATTAACCGGAGAACCTCTTCTACATCCTCTTTTGATCCTTTTTTCTTTTTTTGCAACCAGCTATGCAACAATTGACGCAACAGGGGTCCCGCAATAAATATCCAACCCAGTACAATAATAAAGGACCGCAATAATATTTTTAAAGCCATATGGGAGGGCAGGAGCGGGTTGCCGATATTAAAATATGACTGCACATAGAATCCTATCAGTACTATCCATACAAAAAACAAACCTTTCTTTAACCGCTTTCTTTTTTTTGCAGCGGGTGCCAAAGCAAGAGCTGATGCATTATCCACTAAAATCATATACTGTTTGCCGGTGCTCCATTTTTCGATATGATGTGGCAGTAACATCGCTATCCAGCCAACCAGCAACCCGGTAAAAAAATGCAGCAATACATACCCGCCCGCAATCAATAAACTGTAATTGGTAGTGGCTTTTTGTTTTGTAAGTCCATTGATAAAATCATTGATCACTTTCCACAGATCGTTTCCATACACGATCGTCAGCACCAATATGCGTTGTAATCCTGATTCCAATAAGGCCAAAACGGCCAGGACTATACAGGAAATAGAATAGAATCTTCGGTTGCTGAAAAACAACAACTCTCCCAAAGCTCCCTGGAAAAACACGGCAATATAAGCTGGTGGCGGCGCCTGCGGGCTCAGCATCATTTTAAATATCGCTACGATCAGTGTGGCTTTTAGGATGGCTCCTCTTCCCGGAACATACCAGGCAATTAAACAGATACAAATAACTGCACAACTACCCACGATCAAACCTGAGACCGGAATTTTTAAGCCATGTATAATCCCGCCAAGCATCGCTTCACACAAAACCCATAACGCGATAAGGCGATAATAAATTTGTTTATTCATTTCAGACAGCAATACATTTTTTGCAGTTGTTTTTTTCTTTGGTTAAAGCGGATCCATATAATCTGTAACCCAGACTTATCCTTCAATTATACTAACTTTAAAGGTCAATCATAAAGATAGTTTGATACATTTTATACTTAACAATAAAGAGATGGCCGCCGATGAGTCGCCCGGAATGGTGCTGCTTGATTTTATCCGGTATCATCAGCACCTGGCCGGCACCAAAATCGGTTGCCGGGAAGGTGATTGCGGCGCCTGCACCGTACTGGTGGGTGAATTGATCCACGATGAATTACAGTATCATTCTGTTACTTCCTGCCTGGTGCCCCTCGGTAACGCCGCCGGCAAACATATTGTTACCATTGAAGGGGTCAACCCTGTAACAGGTAGCGGTACAGCAAGCCCGGGTTTAACGCCCGTGCAAAAAGCTATGGCCGATGCCGGCGCCACCCAATGCGGGTTTTGTACACCGGGATTCGTAATGTCCCTGACCGGTTTTTGTTTGAATGATACAGAAGCCTCCAAAGAAAATGCCGTTGCTGCTATTGATGGCAATATCTGCCGTTGCACCGGATATAAGTCCATAGAAAGAGCCGCTGATAAAATAGTGGACTTGTTGAAGAAAAGAAAAAATGAAAACATTCTTCAATTTGTAACCGCGCAAAAAATACTCCCGGAATATTTTACCGGTATTAAAGAAAAATTACAAAACCTGGCAGCCGGTAAAAAAACTCCGGCCCTGACAGACACAGCCGCCCTGGATAAAAGACCTCATTTTGTAGGAGGGGGAACAGATCTCTATGTTCAGAAACATGATGAGATGAAAGAAGCAGACATTTATTTTTTATTTAATCAACCGGGACTGGATAGTATCCATAAAGAGGGTAATAAATGTTTTATCGGTCCATCCGTCACGGTGAGTGATCTGCAACAATCACCCATCATACAAGAAGCTTTCCCTTCTTTTAACCGGTATGCCAAATTAGTTTCTTCCACACCTATTCGTAACATGGCCACGATCGCCGGAAATTTTATTAACGCTTCCCCTATCGGTGATTTTACAATTTTCTTCCTGGCATTGGATGCGCAGCTGATCCTGAGTGACGGGAAAACAAAAAGAACATTGCCGCTGCGCAAACTGTACAAGGGCTATAAGACGCTGGATAAAACTCCCGGAGAACATATTGAACAGATCTGGTTTGAATTACCGGGAAAAAATACCCGTTTTCATTTTGAAAAAGTCAGCAAGCGGACGCACCTGGATATTGCCAGTGTAAACACTGCTATCTTCATAAAGATGAATGGAGATAGTATCGGGCGGGTGGGTATCGCTGCCGGTGGTGTAGGTCCGGTACCCCTGTACCTGCAAAAGACTGCTGCTTTTTTAAAAGGAAAGAATGTAACTGAACAATTGATCCGGGAAGCGATTAAGATAATGCAAACTGAAATAACACCCATCAGTGATGCCAGGGGAACAAAAGAATATAAGACCCTGTTGCTGGGTCAATTGATAAAAGCGCATTTTATGGAATTATTTCCCCCACTGATCTTTGTCTGACCGGGAGATTTGCCGGTACAGAAATAATAAATTGAAATTTTTTTATACCTGAATTCGAAACATAAAATAAAACTAATAAATAAAATTCCCTTCCCGGGGCCTGGAGCATGAAGCATATTGATTCCAATACACATGTCCGTGGCGAATCGGTTTATCTCGATGATATCCCGCTGGTAAGCGGTACGCTCTATGCCGCAGTTTTTGATTCGCCTGTTGCACATGGAAAAATAAAATCACTGGATACCAGCGAAGCAGCTGCCATGCGGGGTGTTGCCGGCATTTTTACTTCGAAAGATATTCCCGGAGAGAATCAGATTGGCGGCATTATTCCCGATGAGGAATTGTTGGCCGGTACCCATGTTCATTTTTGCGGAATGCCCATAGCATTGGTGGTTGCCGATTCAGAAGAATCAGCCCGGGCCGCTGTAAAGAAAATAAAAGCGGAATTTGAACTATTACCAATAATCACAGATCCCCGGGAAGCCAAAGAAAAAGGTGAACTGATCATTCCACCCCGGACATTCCAGTTGGGTGATACCCATGCGGCCTGGTCGCAATGCGAGCACATTTTTGAAGGCCGCACAGAAACTAACGGTCAGGAACACCTGTATATTGAAACCCAGGGAGCCTATGCCATACCACAGGAGAACGGCGCTATCCGTATTTATTCTTCCACACAGGGACCAACGGCCGTACAACGAACAGCAGCCCGGGTCCTGGGTCTTTCTATGAACCAGGTGGAGGTTGATACAACCCGGCTGGGAGGTGGTTTTGGTGGCAAAGAAGACCAGGCAACTACCTGGGGTGTGTTGTGTGCACTGGCAGCAATTCTTGTAAAGAAACCGGTTAAATATGCCTTAAGCCGTATAGAAGATATGCGGATGACAGGCAAGCGGCATCCTTATTCGGCCGATTTTAAAATCGGTTTAAATAAACAATTAAAGATCGTGGCTTATGAAGCTACTTTTTACCAGAATGCCGGAGCTGCTGCTGATCTGTCTCCCGCTGTGATGGAAAGAACCTTATTTCATTGCACCAATTCCTATTATGTTCCGAATGTAAAAGCAACCGCTTACAGTTGCCGGACTAATTTACCACCCAATACCGCCTTCCGGGGTTTTGGCGGACCACAGGGTATGTTTGTGATAGAAGCGGCCATAGCAACCGCAGCCGAACAATTACATATTCCCGCATCAGATATCCAGGAAAAGAACCTGATACAAAGCGGTGATACATTTCCTTATGGACAGATAGCCGTGAGTGAAGCCAATGAATGCTGGAGTAAAACCAACCGGTTGTACGGTATAAAAAAATTGCAGCAGGAAATTACAGACTTTAATAACCGGAATCCTCTTCGTAAAAAAGGTATAGCCCTGATGCCTATCTGCTTTGGTATCTCATTTACAAAAACATTGATGAACCAGGCAAGATCGCTGGTACATGTATATACAGACGGAAGTGTAGGCATCAGCACCGGTGCGGTAGAAATGGGGCAGGGGGTAAATACTAAAATGCTTCAGGTAGCAGCAACCATTTTTTCGATACCGTCTGAGAAAATAAAAGTCAACACGACAAATACATATCGCATTGCCAATACATCCCCCACCGCTGCCAGTGCCGCAGCAGATCTGAATGGCAAGGCAACCGAGATCGCCTGCACTATTATTCTGCAACGATTGAAACAACTGGCAGCCGATGACCTGAAGGTCCCGGCAGATTCCCTTACACTAAAAGAGGAATGTTTATATGCCCATGGTGAAAAAACAAACTGGAGCTGGAAAAAATTGGTGACAGCTGCTTACGTGAACCGGATCAGCTTATCCGAACTGGCACATTATACCCCGCCTGATATTCATTTTGATGCTACCAAAGAAAAAGGTCATCCCTTTACGTATCATGTCTACGGCACCGCTATTGTTGCCGTAACAGTAGATTGTCTCCGGGGTATCTATGAATTTGATTCTGTAAAAGTGGTACATGATTTTGGCAGCAGTATGAACAAGCTGATAGATATAGGACAATGTGAAGGTGGTATTGTACAGGGTATTGGCTGGATGACGATGGAAGAATTGCTGTATGATCAGGAAGGCCGGCTTAGGAGCAATGCGCTCAGCACCTATAAAGTGCCGGATATATATTCTGTACCAAAAGAAATAATTGTCCAGGCGTTGGAAACAACAAAAGAGAACGCCGCCATTTTCCGAAGCAAAGCAGTAGGTGAACCACCGCTGATGTATGGTATCGGTGCCTATTTTGCGCTGCGGAATGCAGTGAAGGCTTTTAATCCAACAGCCACGATTCCTTTTGATGCACCGATGACCCCGGAGAAAGTGTTGATGAGCTTATACCCTGTTCCGGCATTGGAAGAAATTAAAGAGGAAGAAAAGAAGCCCTGATTCTTCATGAATAAACAAATCTGCAAAAGGGGTGATTTCTGTGATAAACGGTTTGTACACTCCGCTGCAAATCGCTACCTTGAAAGTATTAAATGATGCACCATGTTTTTTGTTTACCTCTTTGCGGGTCTTGTTGGTTTGCTTTTACTTATTGCTGCCCTGCTTCCAAAAGTCTATAACGTAGAAAAAACAATTATTATCAGCAAACCGGTTGCGGAAGTGATGAACCGGGTTGGCGATTTAAATTATTACAGCCAATGGAATCCCTGGCAGCAGGCTGACCCAACAGCAAAGAATACCGTAACCGGAATACCAAAAACTTCCGGCCACGCCTATGCCTGGGAAGGTAAAAAAGTCGGTATTGGAAGTTTAACATTGAACAGCCTGGATGATAAGCATATTCATTTTGATCTTGAATTTCTGAAGCCCTGGAAAAGTAAAGCCAAAGACAACTGGCTCTTTGAACAATGGGGCGAAGGTGAAACAAAAATAACCTGGCAAAACAGCGGACAGCTTCCCTGGCCTATTGCCAGCCTGATGGGACCCATGATCACCAAAAATCTGAATCACCAGTTTGAACAGGGGTTAAATAATTTAAAAAAGATGTGTGAGTCTTAGTTTATAAGTGTTCTAAATCTTTCTTCGTCATTTCATTTTCCACATTACCGGTATTCAGGGTGGCAGCCGGTTCAAACAACATTATTTCTACTTCTTCATTGGCAAATGGCCGGTGTTCTGTCCTTTTGGGTATTATTAAGAACTCTCCCGCTTGCACGGTTATTGTTTTTTCGGGTAACTGCATGTCAAAACTTCCCTTCACTACATAAAATAATTCGTCTTCATTATCATGATGATGCCAGGTAAATGCTCCTTTAAATTTTACCAGCTTCACCTGTTGACCATTCAGCTCTCCCACTATCCTGGGATTGAAATAATCGGAGAATAGAGAAAATTTTTCAGTGAGGATTACTTTTTCCATCTTGTAAAATTAAATATTTATTAGGACCGGGTTCTGCCGGATGCACTTATTTTTACCAAAATGAAATATGGACTATTTTTCTTACTCCTTTTTTTAACCGGTTGCTCGGTTAGTAAAAATCCCTTGCGCAAACAGGTAAAGCTGTTACAAAAAGGAATACTTACTGATGATACCAGCTATGTATATGCTTTACCCTATGAAAAAGGAAAAACGTTCCGGGTCATACAGGGCTACTTCAGCCGGTTCACCCATAAAGAAAGGGCGGCACTTGATTTTAATATGAAAAGAGGCACCCAAATTACCGCTGCAAGAGAAGGGGTAGTGGTAAGGGTAAAGGAAGACGGAGACAGGGGTGGACTTAATAAAAAATACAGGCCTTATGGAAACAATATTGTGATACAACATTCCGATGGAACCCGGGCCGGTTACTGGCATCTGCAAAAAGAGGGCGGATTAGTAACGGTTGGCGATACGGTGAAAAAAGGTCAGCTGATAGGCCTGAGTGGAAAAACGGGTTATGCTGCTACGCCCCATCTGCATTTTTTAGTGTGGCGTTCGGCCGGCGGACAATGGCAACAGATCGCAACCAGGTTTGAAACATCAAAAGGAATAAAATACCTGAGAGGCTGGAAGAAATATAAAAACGATTCTCCGGAATAATAAAAGATCGAAAAGATAATTACTTTTCTCTCCCCTTAAATGCATCCATACTTTTATGAAAACCAAACCATTTTCCAATAATGGTATCCATCCAGCGCTGTGGTAATAGCCCTTTTAAAAAAGGAACCAGGTAAACGATCCGTGGCAGGCGGACATAAATTTTATTCTTCTTTACACCGGCTATAATTTTTCGGGCTGCCGTTTCAGGTTTTAAAACCGGTACCACAGGTGAACGAACCCCTTCAAACATACCTGTATTAATATAGGATGGTGTAACCGTTGTTACATGCAGATCTTTGGAAATTTTTTCCAGCTCCAGCCGTAAACTCTCACTCCAGCCGATAACCGCATGTTTACTGGCTACGTATACCGATAATCTGGGAGTTGCCACAAGTCCGGCAGCTGATGCAATGTTAACGATATGTCCCTTTTTTCTTTCGATCATGCCCGGGATAAATTCCAGGGCAACATGCATAAGCGCCTCTGCATTTATACGCATGATAAAATCAATATCACTATGGGTATGCTGGTAAAATTCTTTACCCACGACTACACCCGCATTATTAAATAACAAATCGATGCCGCCAAATTTTTGGCGGATATCACTTGCTGATTTTACAATATCCTCTACGTTTCTTACATCGGTAAAATAAGTATGTACTTCGTATCCCTGTAAAAGAAGAGCTTTCGCAAATGCGGTTGTTTCTTCCCGGTCAATATCCCAGATGATTAATCTTTTGGCTCCTTCCTGCAAACACAATTCGCCCATAAGCTTTCCGATTCCCGAAGCGCCACCGGTTATCAAAACTGTTGTTCCCTGGATCTGGCTCATAAAAATATTTCTATGGCAATGTAGAAATCATTTAGCACTTTTGAACTGATATGGATACAATCTGGCAACAATTTCTGGAAGGGATGAAACACACCGGCTGGCTGGAATACGTCGCTGTATTTGCAGGTATCGCCAGCGTGTGGTTCAGCCGGATAGAAAATATTTGGGTCTATCCCGTCGGGCTGATCAATACCGTTATCTATATTTACCTCAGCTTCAAATTTCATCTGCCCGGAGAAGCCAGTGTAAATTTTTATTATACCGTAATGAGCCTTTATGGATGGTATCTATGGATGAAAAAAGATACCCGGCAGGAAAGCATTTTACATATCAGCTATTCAACCAAACAATTGTGGCGGAACCAGGTTTTTTTCTTTCTTTTCTTTTACGGGGTGATTTATTTTTGCCTGGTTTACCTGAAAGAAAATTTCTTTGAAGGGGCCATTCCCTGGGCTGATGCATTTGCTTCTGCTACCGCCTTTACCGGTATGTGGCTGATGACGAGAAAAAAAGTGGAAAGCTGGTACTGGTGGATCGCCACCAACATAGCTTCTATTCCCTTGTATTTTGTAAAGGGGCTGGTGTTTACCAGTGTGTATTATGGGGTGTTGCTGGTCATGGCCCTGTTTGGATTATTGGAATGGAAAAAAAGAGCCCGCCAATCGCATGCTTAAAAAAATCGTCATACTCGGACCAGAAAGTACTGGCAAAAGCACGTTATGTGAACTATTGGCTAAGCAATATGATACATTGTGGTGCCCGGAATTTGCCCGGGAATATTTACTTGAAAACGGAACTGATTATTCGTTTAATGATCTGCTCGTTATTGCAAAAGGACAGGTGGAAGCAGAAGATAAATATAGTGCCCGGATGGCCGGCCTCCCTTTATCTCACAACAAAAGCCCTGCTCCGCTTTTTATAGATACGGATATGTATGTCATGAAAGTGTGGTGTGAATTTGTCTTTGGCAAATGTCATCGTTTTATACTGGATGAAATTGTGAATCGCAGATACGATCTCTACCTATTGTGCAATGTGGACCTGCCCTGGGTTAAAGACGAACTCCGGGAATATCCGGACCTGGAGAAAAGACAGCAACTTTATAAAATCTATAAAGACATCCTGATCAACCAGCCGGTACCCTGGGTTGATATCAGCGGTCCTTATGATACCCGTTTGGCAACTGCCATTGCCGCCATAGACTCATTGCTGAAATAATTGTTGTTATTTTCGTTGCCGCATGCCAGTTTTTCTTCAAAAAAATCACCGTCTTGTTTTTTACGGACTATGGCTGTTGCTGGGATTGATCCAGGCGGGCCTAACTGAGTTGCAGGATGATGAAGCCTATTACTGGGTGTATTCCCGTTTCCTGGACTGGGGTTATTTTGACCATCCCCCGATGATTGCCGTGCTGATAAAAATGGGTTATGCCATTTTCCCAAATGAACTTGGCGTGCGTCTGATCCCGCTCCTGCTAAACATTCTGTCACTGGTTCTTATTGAAAAACTTATTAACAAAAAAAATCCGTTCCTTTTTTATGGTATCGCTTTATCAATAGTTGTGGTACAACTAATGGGTTTTATCGCGGTACCGGATACGCCCCTGATATTTTTTACCGCGTTATTTTTCCTTTGTTATAAAAATTTCATTCAAAAGCCATCCGTGTTGTCTACCCTCTTACTTGGAGTGGCCGTTGCCTTGTTAATGTACAGCAAATACCAGGCGGTACTTATTGTTTTGTTTACGTTGGTTTCTAATCCCCGGTTATTTACCAGGTATCAAACTTATTTCGCCGGATTGATTGCGCTACTATTGTTTGCACCTCATCTTTGGTGGCAGTACCAGCACGATTGGGTAAGTTTTCGTTTTCATTTATTTGAAAATAATGCACATGCTTATAAACCAGCTTTTACCGCTGAATATATAGGTGGGCAAGTATTACTGGCTGGTCCTGTTGCCGGAATTATTCTATTACCCGCCGCTTTTTTATTTAAAACAACTACTGAAACAGAAAAAGCCCTGCGTTATACAATGATTGGCTTATTGGTTTTTTTCGGGTTAAGCTCTCTTCGGGGCAAAGTGGAAGCTAACTGGACGATCCCGGTACTGGTTCCGGTATTTGTTTTGGCGCACCAGTATCTGCTGCAAAAAATAAACTGGCAAAAAATATTATTCCGCCTTTTGCCGCTAACGCTTATACTGGTGTTGTTCGCCCGGGTAATCATGATCGCTGATTTGTTACCGTCTAAAGAAATAAAAAAAAGGTACCATGCCTGGAAAGCATGGCCGGCACAAATGAAGCAACGGACCAAAGGAATACCTGTTGTTTTCAGTAATTCATACCAGCGGGCTTCAAAATACTGGTTTTACTCCGGGCAACCTACCTATTCGCAAAATGCCTATCACGGAAGAATAAATAATTATAATTACTGGCCGATAGAAGATTCTTTTTTAGGCAAGCCTGTTTACTTCCTGGATATATATGATATGTGGCGCTTCCCAGACTCATTAAAAACACCGGTGGGTTGGGTTGGATACAGGTATGATTCTTCTTTTGTTTCTTTTGCCAAAATAAATATTGACCTATTTCCAAAAAAAATTACTGCGAAAGCAGGTCAGCCCATAACCCTGAACTGTCATTTTTCGATACCCCCTCTTTATGCCAATTTTATTCAATCACATCCCCAATTATATGATACCGCAAGATTGGGCGTAGAAGATGCGACAGGCTGGATCGGTAAGATACTGACACCGCTTACGTTGCATCAGATGAACAGTCAGCAGGAAGTAGCGCTGACTGTTTATCCCAATTTACCAAAAGGAAAATACCTGTTAAGGTTTGCTATCAATTGCGGCTATCGCAATCCTACGCACAACAGTGACAAAATAAAACTGATCGTTGAATAATAAGGATCAGGGTTGTTGCCCGCCCGTGATCCGGATAATGTCCGGGTCTGTTTGAAGATGACTCATCTGCTGCATAATAACACCGGACCTGTAGGAAACATAAGAAGAAAGCGGTTTCACTTTATACCTCCGTGGGTTTGGCAGGCAGGCGGCTATCTGGGCCGCTTCTCTTTTAGTCAGGTTTTTTGCTGACTTATTAAAATATAGTTGTGCGGCTTTTTCAATACCAAAAATTCCTTCTCCCATTTCAATGACATTAAGGTACACATCGAGGATTCTTTTTTTTCCCCAAACCAATTCAATCATAAAAGTAAAATAGACCTCCAGTCCCTTTCTTACCCAGCTCCTGCCCTGCCATAAAAAAACATTCTTGGCTACCTGCTGGCTGATGGTACTGGCGCCCCGGGTACGACCGGGTTTTTTTTCATTATACTTCATGGCTTTTTTAATACTCTTCCAGTCAAAGCCACTATGGTCCGGGAATAACTGATCTTCCGAAGCAATTACGGCCAGCTTGGCTTCCGGTGAGATAGCGTTCCTTCCTACATAGTCTCTTTTTAATCCATGCCCGCTGATCCAGCTTGATAATTGCGTGATGGTCATGGGCGGATACACCCATTTCAATATCAGAATATAAAAAAATTGCAGGATAAACACCCAGAGGAAAAGGCGCTTACTCCATTTCCACAGTTTTTGCAGAAATAGTCGTGTTGCTGAGTTTTTATTTTCAGAGCCGTTTGCCATAAATAAGGAGTCCCCAGATCAGGGCAAAACCAAAAACAATTAATATCAAGCCATTGATGCGGTTAAGAATATGGATATTATGCGGCGTAAGCCGGTTGCGGATCTTCCCGGCCAGCATTACTTTTAATATATCAGACCCCAGCATCCAGGTAAGACAGGTTACAAAAATGATGATGCGTTGCTGTGCGGTGTGGGTAATTACCGCCGTGGAAGTGGTGATCCAGAAAATTAACACAGCCGGGTTCAGTGTATTCATAAGGTAACCCGAAAAAAATATTTTAGCATAATCCCGTTTACGGAATTTGAATACCTGTTTTCCGGCTTCATTCACTTTTACTCTCTTAAAAAAAAGGAAGAAAATTCCCAGCGAAACTAAAAAGATACATCCGGCAACGCCCACTTCAGTTTTATAAACACTGAGGCTGTTAAATAACTCGGTAAAGACATTACTCACCAGCACCAGGCTGATATCACTGGCGGAAACGCCGATTATGAAAATTAACCCTCCCCGGTGTCCGTTATTTAAACTCTGCTTAAGAATAGAAAAAAGTACGGGCCCTACAGAAATACTCAGAAGTAAACCAAACGTAAACCCTTTTAGTATATATTCCCACATACAACAAGAAATAGCTTTTTAAACAAAAAACCTCTTTCCGGTACTGAAAGGGGTTTTATTATGACTCTTATTTTAAATAGTCCCGGTTTCCAGGAACCGTTCCCATTCTTCCAGCATTTTCCCTTTCATCACCCTGGGGAATTTATGCTGGCTGCCAAGCTTTCCTTTTACTTCCATAAATTTCATGAATTTTTCTTCGGGAAGCACTTCCAGGAATACGGCTTTCAGTGCGCTGTCCCTTTCGGTGGCATAATCATCATTCAGCATCCGCAGGTTTTCATCAATCCGTTTACGGATCTTTTCAGCATCCACTTTATCATTGGTGGCAATATACCACCGGTGCGCAAAGAAATTTTCATACGGAAAACCCACTACGGTGTACTCGGGTATGCTCACATTAAATTCCTCACTGACCAGTTCAATCGCTTTATTCATATTCTCCACACTCAGATGCTCGCCGGTAAGACTGAGAAAATGTTTGGTGCGACCGGTAATGACCACTTCACTTTTTTCCAGGTCAACAAATTTTATGGTATCGCCGATAATATACCGCCAGTTCCCGGCATTGGTACTCATCAAAAGGGCATATTCTTTCCCCGCTTCCACTTCGTGTATCATTTTTGCCTCAGGGAAATCTACAATCTTACCGTCGCTGTCAAAGTTTACATCATCGAAAGGCACAAACTCAAAAAAAATATTATTGTTAAGAATGAGTTGCATACCCTTAGCATGCTCCCTGGTTTTGTAGCCGATAAAACCTTCGCTTGATAAATAATTTTCTATGTAAACGATGGGTTTGCCCAATAATTTTTCAAATCCTTTTTTATAGGGTTCAAACGCTACACCGCCATGTACAAAGAAGCTGAAGTTGGGCCATATCTCATGAATATTTTTGAGTTTATAATGCGCTATCACCATTTCCATACACATCTGGCACCAGGCCGGAACGCCGATGATGTACCCGATATCCCATTCCCGGGCATGCTCAACTATTTCATGCAATTTCTGATTCCAGTCTGCAATGGCGGCGATGCGGCCGCCGGGTTTATAAAATGTCTGAAACCAGAAAGGTCTTTTCTTGGCTAAGATCCCACTAAGATCACCGGCATACCAGCCCGCTTTTCCTTTTGTTAAATCCGTGGCTCCTCCCAAAAATAAAAAGCCTTTGGTCATAGCTCTTTTATTCGCTTCATCATAGCGTATCAGGCTCAGCAGCTGCCGGAGATAATTAATGGTATTGCTGCGTAGTAACTCTTTCGTAACGGGAATATATTTGCTGGATGCTTCGGAGGTACCGGAGCTCAGCGCATAATATTTAATTTTACCCGGCCAGGTTACATCAGGCACTCCTTCCAGCGTTTTCTTCCACCATTCTTCATAGATCTTATTATAATCATGTACCGGTACCAGCTCCTGGAATTTTTTAGCCGGATGTTTACTTAATAATATATCATCAAACCGGTATTGCTGGCCAAATTCGGTAAACTGCGCTTTTTTCAATAATTTTTTCAGCACCCGTATTTGCTGACGCCGGGGGTCGTTGGGTGGAATACGTAAGGCCATGGCAATTGCCCGGGGTAATTTGATATCAATGATGGATGCCATTAAGTGCCTGCTTGTTAGGTGTAAAGTTACGCAATGTTGATGTTGAAAAAGCCGTGAATAAAATCGGGAAGCGGGTAAATTGGTGCTATTTATTGGGTTTAACCACGGTTAACACAGATTATTGAATCACGGATTACCCTGTGTAATTGGTGGTAATATTATTTCGACCGGACACAGCTCTGAAATTGTCAATTCCTTTTACTCACCCAGTTTACGGTACATTCTCCATACTAATTTTAAATCTACAGTGGGTTCATAGTCCCGGGCATACCAATAGTTCATCATTTGCAAACTCTCATCAGGAAATTGCTGTTTTGCTGAAACCGGGATCCCGTTACAGGTTAGTATCCCCGGATGAAGCGGAGGCAGGTTTTTTTGTACCCTGGCATACCCGATCCATGTTTTTTTTGCAAACAATACAGCCAAACAATTGGCAAAAAAAGAAAACGGTTTTTTTATGATAAATAATTGAAGCGGGAACGTGATAATTCCCAGTATAGAAATACCTATATCCAGTAATCTTTTCAGGCGACGATTATAGGGGTCGGCCAGTTTATAGCCATTTTCTATAGACACAGATTCACCGGATGTGTTTTTTGAATCGCTGCCAACAATGCTGCTGCTGCCCGCTGCATGAAATTTTGCAACCATGCCGCGTGGTAAATTTTGAATGCCCCGGATAATATCAGCAAACGACAATGCTCCCTGGCAAAAAATGATTTCTCTTGAGGGAATCGTTACAGAAAGCTGTTCCAGATCTTTCCAGTTACCGATGGCGGTTTCATCATTTTCTTGAACAGCCACCCGGCCAAGAACCCGCTGGTGCAGTCCGGCTTCTTTTAATAATTGCATTGTCTGATCATACTCTTTTGCCGAACCGGCAATGATAATATTGGACTGTTCCTCTTTCCCGCTAGTGCTGTTCAGCACTTTTGTCATTACCAATATCCATCTCAAAATACTGATAAGCGCAAATGCGAGTATGGCACCAAACAAAACGATACCCCGGGAAAAACGGTATTGCTCCGGCAATAAGGCATAGGCTGCGAGCAAAACAATTGTTGCAATTAAAGTGGAACGTACCAGTTCTGTTCTTTTATACCATCGGTCGTACAGTCCGGCATAATAAGCGGCTATAAGATAAAATAGCGTGAATGCCGGAAAAGCGATCCATAATAACCGTTTTTCGTAAGCGGTATCGGTTCGTACATAATCGGCCCATATATTTTTCATCACCCAGAATGAAAGCAGGATCAGTCCTGCATCAATTAGCGGTAATCCAATCTTCCTGATAAATCCGCTTAGGGCCGATAATCCCGCCCGGAACCAGATAGCGGTGTGAATGAGAAAATTAAACAGACCCGCCCGGCTTCCTCCGTAATGTTTACGGACAAAAATACTCATGGCCGTATAAAACATCCGCACATAATTCATACTGCCTTTGCGGGTACTCTCTCCTTTAAAATGGATAATACGGGTGCCGGCGAAATAATAATTTTTATAATTTCCTTCCGTGCCGGGACAAGCTTCCTTTTGTATACGATAACTCAGGTCAACATCTTCTCCGTACATAAAGAATGCTTCATCAAAGCCTCCTGTTTTTTCGAGCAACTTTTTGGATATCATCATAAAGGCCCCGGCCAGTACGTCCACTTCATTGTTTTCATTTTCATCTAGATGACCAAAATGATATTTCGAAAAAATTTTTGAACGGGGAAAAAACTTTGCCAACCCAAACAGTTTATATAAGGAGGTCATCGGCGACGGAAAAGCTCTTTTGGATTCCTTCAGAAACTTCCCGCTTCCATCCAGCATTTTTACACCGATAGCTCCGGCATCGGGATGCGACTCCATAAAGGCAAGACATAACTGCAGGCCATCTTCCGGGATAATCGTATCGGGGTTCAGAAACAGGATATACTTTCCCTTGGCATTCTGCCATCCCCGGTTACAGCCCCGGGCAAAACCCGTATTTTCTTTATTGGCAATAAACTGAACTTCGGGAAAGCGGGGGGAAAGATATCCGATACTGTTATCAGAGGAATGATTGTCTACAACAATTATTTCACCCGCCAGTCCGGCCATAGCCTTTTGTACAGAGCAAAGGCATTGCTCCAGGAAATACTTGACATTATAGTTTACTATAATAACAGACAATTGCATACCCTGAGTCCGTCCGGAACGGCGTCTTGTTTGATTATCTCAAAAATAACAGTTCTCCCACAGCATTAAGGAAATTCTTGTTCCCTGCCGAAGCAGATGAGGGGTTCGTTATCTTTGCCCATGCTCAAAACCACCCTGATAAAAGCCGCCCATGCAGGGGCGGCCGAAATTCTTCGTTTTTACAACGGTATTTTTAAAATAAGCAATAAAGAGGGTGTAAATAACCTGGTTACAGAAGCAGACCATGCCGCCGAAAAAGCTATTATCGAAGTGATCAAATCAACATTCCCCGGACACCAGATCCTGAGTGAAGAAGTCGGGGAGCTTATCCAGGAATCAGATTATAAATGGATCATTGATCCTATCGATGGCACCATAAATTTTGCTCACGGCATTCCGCTGAATTGTGTGTCCATTGGCATTGAACATGAAGGGGAAATAATCATGGCCGCTGTTTATAATCCGCATTTGCAGGAATTTTTTTTCGCCGAAAAAGGTAAAGGAGCAACTTTAAATGATAAGCCTATCCGGGTGAGTGAACAAACTCAGACGATAAAAGCCTGCCTGGTAACCGGATTTCCTTATACCTATATCAATACCGTAAACGGGCCTTTGGAAATATTTGAACGATTTGTCCGCAAAGGTGTTCCAGTCAGGAGACTGGGTTCGGCTGCCATTGATTTGTGCTGGGTTGCAGCCGGACGATTTGATGGTTTTTATGAACATAAATTAGAGGCCTGGGACAGCGCTGCCGGTTATTTAATTGTTGAAGAAGCCGGTGGAAAAGTAACCGATCATGAAGGAAATAAATTTTCTGTCTACCAGCACCGTGTTTTGGCCACCAATGGTAAAATTCATGATGAGATGGTGGCCGTAATAAATAATACACAAGAACTATGAACAACGAACGAACAGAAATATCGTCGCTCGGAGAATTTGGATTGATCGAACACCTGACCAAAAACATAGAATTACAAAATATTTCTTCCGTACTGGGGGTGGGCGATGATGCAGCCATAATTGATCATTCCGGAAAACAAACAGTTGTCACGACCGATCTATTACTGGAAGGGGTTCATTTTGATTTAAGCTATACGCCCCTGCGGCACCTGGGCTATAAAAGTGTGATTGCAAATCTCAGTGATATATATGCCATGAATGCTGTTCCCACACAAATCACGGTAAGCATTGGCATCAGCAACCGGTTCAGCCTGGAATCTTTAGATGAATTTTATGAAGGCGTATATACGGCCTGTGAAAAATATGGTGTTGACCTGGTTGGCGGCGATACGACGTCCTCCCAAAAAGGATTTATTATTTCGGTTACCGCCATTGGCGAAGTAGCCCCGGATAAATTTGTAAAAAGAAGTACGGCTCAAAAAGACGATCTGCTTTGCGTGAGCGGTTTCCTGGGTTCGGCCTATGTCGGTTTGTTGTTCCTGGAAAGGGAAAAGAAAATATTTATGGAAAGTCCCGGGGTGCAGCCCGATCTGGAGGGAGAAGCCTTTGTAATCGGCAAGTTGCTGAAACCCGAAGCCCGAAAAGACATCGTGGAATTTTTTGAAACGCAAGGGATCGTTCCAACTTCCATGATAGATATCAGCGATGGGTTGAGTTCTGAGATCCTGCATATCTGCAGGCAAAGCAACCTGGGTTGCGTTTTGTACGAAGAAAAAATACCCGTGGCGGAAGAAATGAAAAAAGCCGCTTTTAAATTTGAAATAGATCCGACGGCCTGTGCGTTAAGTGGGGGAGAAGATTACGAATTGTTATTTACCATCCCACAGTCCGATTATGATAAATTGGTATTACATGAAGGGATCAGCGTGGTAGGATATATGACAGATCCGGAACAGGGCGCCCGCATTATTACCAAAGGAGGCGGTAAACATCCGATTACGGCACAGGGCTGGAACCACTTAAGCCCTTAAAGTTAAAAAAGCTATGTATTTTGTATCCACTTGATCCCCTAAAATGAAAACACCAAGCTTATTTATTGTCACCTGGATTATCCTCAGCGGTTGCAGTGTCAGTAAATCTTCCCTTTCTCCCAATCACAGCTATTCCCTGCAGCAGGTGCAGAAAGATTATGATGTTTACCAAACCATTTTAGAAGAACATCATCCGGGGCTTTACTGGTACACCAGCAAGGATAGTATGGATTATTATTTCAGCAAGGGGCAGCAATTATTGAGGGATTCCATGACGGAAACGGAATTTCGTAAAGTGCTGACCTATGTTACTGCTAAAATTAATTGTGGCCATACGACAGTGCGTTCTTCCAAAGCCCTGGCAAAGTACAACGACACGGTGCGGGCCGGAAAAATGTTCCCCTTAAGTGTAAAAGCCTGGGAAGAAGCCGTGGTGGTTACGGCCAACCTTAACCGGCGTGACAGTATTCTGAAAAGAGGAACCGTGATTACCAAAATTGACGGGAGAACCAAAAAAGAAATCATTGATACACTCTTCGGGTATATTTCAACCGATGGGTACAACCGGACACATAAATATCAAACACTCAGCAACCGGGGCTCCTTTGGATCATTATATACTTCGGTATTTGGTTTGTCAGAAAAATATAACATTGAATACCAGGAAAACGGGGGTGCAACAAAAACAATTGTTATTCCGGTTTACAATGCACTTACCGATACGGCCAGCCGAACAGGCACACGTCCCTTGAGATCCTTACCACAACCATCAAAAAGAGAAAGAAAGCGACAACAGGTTAATACAATTCGTTTATTGAAAATTGATACTGCCAATCATACAGCCATGATGGATCTTTCTTCATTCGGACGTGGCTATGGTTTAAAAAAATTCTTTCACAATTCTTTTCAGGCCTTACAGCAAAATAAAATTAGTCACCTGATCCTGGATGTCCGGGGAAATGGCGGTGGCAGCGTAGTAAGTTCCACACTGCTCAGCCGTTATCTTGCCGTGCATAAATTTAAAGTCAGCGACTCTTTGTATGCTCTTAAAAAAGGAGGTCGCTATCAACACTATATCCAAAATCATTTTTGGAATAAGTTTTTCATAAGCCTGTTCACCAAAAAAGGGAAGGATGGCAATTATCATTTTGGTTATTTTGAACGGCATTATTTCAAACCGAAAAAGGGAAATCATTATGACGGTAAAGTGTATATACTTACCGGCGGTAATTCTTTTTCAGCAACGACTTTATTTGTCAGTTCCGTAATCCGGCAGGAAAATGTAACTGTAATCGGTGAAGAAACCGGTGGTGGAGCTTATGGAAATTCTGCCTGGCTAATCCCGGATGTACGATTACCGGAAACCGGTCTTCGTTTCCGGTTGCCTCTTTTCCGGCTGGTTATTGATAAGACTGTTCCTAAAAATGGAAGGGGGGTACAACCCGAGGTGGAATCTTTTCCTACCATTGATGCTGTAAAAAGGGGATCTGATTATAAACTGGATAAGGCCATGGAATTAATAAAAAAAGATAGGGCCGCGAATTCCATCGATGAAAAGAAAATTAATTAGTGCAATTCGTTTTAACCGGGCAACTATTCTTCTTGATTCAATATCCTGAAATCATCTGCGTCTTTCAAAAAAGGAAGTTTTTCCCTTACAGCCTGTAGTTTCGTTTTATCCAAGGTCAGGGTAAAAATTTCTTCCTGGTCTTTTTTTGTATATAACACTTCTCCCAGCGGGTCAATGATCATGCTTTCGCCACTGTAGTAAATATCATTTCCATCTTTACCCACCCGGTTCACTCCTACCACATAACATTGATTTTCGATAGCCCTTGCCTGTAATAAAGTTTTCCAGGCATGTATTCTTCTTTCGGGCCAGTTAGCTACATATATTAATACATCGTATTCTGCCTCACCCCCGCCCTCTCCTGACAGAGAGGAAGTGGGGGGTGAGGTTTGTCTTGCCCAAACCGGAAACCTTAAATCATAGCACACCAGTAAATTTATCTTCCATCCTTTTACGGAAGCGATCAATCTTTTTGTTCCGGCAGTATAATGATTGTCTTCCCCTGCATAAGCAAACAAGTGGCGTTTATCATAAATACCACACTGACCATTGGGTAGCATCCAGATAAGCCGGTTAAAGTAACAGGGTCCGGCGATTCCCGTCTGTACCGTATCAGCAATAATTAAACTCCCTGTAAGAATTATTTTTTTTTCTGCTGCAATCCTTTTCATCCATTGCAGCGTTTCGCCTTCCATCGTTTCTGCCAGCAATTCCGGTTTCATACTAAACCCGGTGCTGAACATTTCGGGCAACACAACAATTTCCGTTTTCTCTTTGATGCTGTTTATTTTTTCTTCCAGCATCTGCAGGTTAGCGGCTTTATCTTCCCAGTGAAGATTGGCCTGTATCGTGGTGATGGTGAGTGTTGACATGGTGCTGGTTTCGTAAAGCAAGCTAAATTAGTTGTATTTGCGCAATTGCATTAATGCCCTTCGGGTAAATTGTCGAAACTCAGAAAAGGCTACAAAAATGTTGGATACAGGAATACAAACAACTGAAAATCAGACAAACAATATGGGATTAATTGAAAAATAAAAGGTTCGTATATTCGACAATACACACGTTGTAAGTTATCAAAATAGGATAAAATATTTTAAGTATAAAATGTGCTTACGCTCTCCATATAGACTAATTATTCTTCTTTGGAGTATACTTACTATAATTAATATTAATAAAGCCTATCACATTGATGATACTTTTCATCTCGAAGCAGCGAATTGCATTCAGAAAAATCCTTTAAAACCAATGTCAGGTTCAATTAATTGGGATGATTCGCCAACACCAATATATAAGTATAATCAACCTCCTCTTTTCTTCTATATTATTTTCTTCACACAAAGTGTTTTAGGAGAAAATGAGATTATTATGCACATGCTTATATCTATTTTCACATTGCTATCTCTAATTTATTTTACCAAAATTTCATTTTTTTTAGGTGTAAAACACATTAAATTATTACTAACAATATTTGCCCTTTGTCCGGCTTTTGTAATCAATCAAAACGTGATGACAGATGTTCCTATTTTAGCAATTTCGCTTGGAACAATGTATTACCTATTAAAAGGCTTAAAAGATGGTGGTTTAAAAAATTATGTATTATCAGCTTTATTATTGAGTTGTGGGCTATTGATTAAGTATTCGTTATTACCACTCTTTTTTGTAACTCTACTATCTATAATATTATCCAAAAATTATAAAAAAGCATTTGTACTGGTTATCCCTTTATTTGTATTACTGCTTTGGTCAATATGGAATGTAATTGAGTTTGATTCAGTTCATATTTTTGATAGACCTAGTTCTGGATTTCGGATAAAAAAAATAGTGGCGTTTTTGGGGACATTGGGTTCAATTTCTTTTTTTTCTGTTGTTTATATCTATTCCTTTTTTGAAAAAAGAACTACTGTTTTTTTCATTTTGTCAGGATTTTTTGTTTTTTCACTTTCTGTCCCTTTAGTATATTTTGGAATTCTTAATGAATTGAAATTTAATAAAATTTTGAATTACTTTTTTATATGTAATGGTTTGATATTAATGTCTTTGATTTTGATAAGAATAATTGAGCCTTTAAGCAAAAAGAAGAAAGAATACTTTAAAACCACAGATTTCCCTATTGCTTTATATATATTAGGGTTTTCAGTATTTATCGGAATTTTTGCTCCTTTTAATGCGACTCGACATATACTATTGCTAATCCCTTTTTTGATTCTTTTTGGTCACAAACAATTTGAAAAATCCCGGGGCATACTAAACAATTTGGTGTTAACTTCTACTATAATATTGGGTGTGTTATTTGGAATATCGGATTGGATTTACGCTGACTTTTACCGAAAAATTGCCCGGAAAATTGAAGTAAAAGATACTGTCTGGTCAATAGGCCACTGGGGTTGGCAGTGGTATTCAAAAAAAAATGGGATGAAAATCTATTCTTCGGAAAATGAATTGAATGTAAGGAATGGAGATATTGTTGTATATCCCAAAGAGGTACCAAGACAAAAACTATCCGCTGATATTGGAGTTGACACAATTAATTTCATTACTGATTCACCAAATTTTCTAACTTTTATTTCAGGTAAAAATTTTGCAAGTATGTATAACTCTTTTTGGGATAAGCCTGCATGGTCTTTATCAAATATAACAATAGATACAGTTTTTATATGTAAAGTGAATAAGGAGATTGGAGTTGGAGACATGGTAAGTAGAATAAAATCTGATGATAATTGGTTTGATATGGTGAAAAGGAAAGCTAATGATAAGGGGCTTCCTGTTGACTCAATGTTAATATTAGAAGCAACTTATGTTATTAATGAAAAAAGGAAAGAATAACAACTTACAACAATGTATAAAAATGATAGCCGATACGGTATTATCAATAAAGGTTTGTAGCCCGCTTCAACTTTTGTGTAACGTGATAGGAAGGTGCCACGCAGTCAGCAACTATTTTAATACTGAACGCTACTCCTTCTCCATAACACTTCTCACCAACTCCGCCTCAAACCCTCTCCCCATCAAATAATCCATCGTCTTCTTTTTCCGGATCAGGTATTGTTCGCCTTTAAGGGAAGCCTGCTTTTTTTCCGTCAGCTCCTTCAGCAGTTTCAGGTAATCCTCTTCGCCGATCTGTTTCAACGCTTTTTTAATACAGTATTCACTAACCCCCTTCTGCTTTAGTTCATATTTTATCTTTACCCGGCCCCATTGCTTCACCCGGAATTTTCCCCCGGCAAAAGCGATGGCAAACCGTTCTTCATTCAGGTAGTTTTCTTCAATGAGTGTGGATATGATCTCATCATGATCTTTTTTCCAGACACCAAGATTATATAGTTTTTCTTTTACCTCGCTGTGGCAGCGTTCCTGGTAAGCGCAGTAGTGTTTTAGTTTTTGCAGGGCCTGCTCTTTGCTGTGTTGTTTCGTGTACATCATCCGGGTTGCTGATTATTCTTCCAGTCTTTCAGTACAACTGTATTCCGTTTTTAAAAAATCATCGTAGTAATCTGCTTTCTGGAATAGATGGCGGAATGAACCCGCCCCTCCTTCTTTGGTCATATCGAGGTCGTAGATTATGCAGCTAAGTACGATATTCTGTTTTACACAACTCAATACAAGACCCTGTGTGCGGAAATTTTCTTCGAGTAAGAATTTATACAGCCGTTTAATTTGTGTGGCATCCGCCGGCATCTGGCAGAGGTAGGCATCCCCGGCGACAAAAAAATTTTCCGCATTATACGTGATCTTGATTTTAGCTGAGCCCTCTTTTACACTCCAGGAATTCACACCCTCCCGTGCCAGCCGTACATCTTTGCCTAATTCTTTTAAAATCTCTTCGATGGTTTTTGCCGCACCAACGGCTTCGATTTCTTTTTCGGGTATCTCCGGCAATTTTGCTTCTGTACCACAACTGGGGCAATATTTTTTTGAATCAATATTTGTTGTGGTTACGAGATAGCCACAGCTGAAACAACGGGTAGAAGCCAGCCCTTTATTGGGCAAATACATTTGCAGGGCGTCCCGCAAATAATTAACCGGCAAGGCAAATCCAAGATTATCGCCTCCTCTTATGATAAACGAGTTGACTCCGATTATTTCCCCTTTCATATTTACCAGCGGGCCGCCGCTGTTACCGGGATTTATTGCCGCATCGATCTGAATGAATTTTAACCCGTCCCGTATCCTGTCCACTTTGGAAATTACGCCCTGTGTAGCGGTATAGTTTAGTCCGTATGGATGACCGATTGCAACTACAGCATCTCCATCATGCATTTGTTCGTATAGTCCTAAACGGATTTCGGGTAACTCAATACCTGCCGGTGCCTGCAGAAAAGCAAGATCATGTTTCCTGTCCGTGTACCAAACCCTTGACAACGCTTTATCAAAGGCCTTGCCGGCAATCGTCACCTCTGCATCATCAGCCACCACATGGGCATTGGTAACGATCAGGTCAAACTCTTTTACATAAAACCCCGTTCCGGTTCCACCCGCTGTGGCGATCTGGATAATGGCTTTCTGATACTGCTCTATGATTTGCTGCGGATCCATGTTTACTTAGGCTCCATATTTAATGATTCCAATTCTGTTGTAAACGCATAGCCAAAATTGACCAGGTTATCGAAGCGGAGATTTTGAATTTTAAACTCCATCAGGGGATATTTTTCTTTCCAGGGCCCCTCAATTATTTTTATTCTTTCAAGGATAGCTTCTGTTGCAAACTGGTTTTTGGCCGGGTCATAATAGCGTTTATATCCGAGGGCCGCAAAATAATCGGCCTGGCTGATCATCATATATAAATGGAAGAATTCCGTAATCACCTTCGGTAAACTATAAGAATACTGGCAATAGGAAATTCCATACTCGGCAATTTGTGAAGCAACAAAAGGATAATTGTTGTCCCGGTACCAAACCAAATTCTGGTTAGCCCCGTGAATAGAATCAGCAACAACTTTATAGGGCTGCGGTGCCACGATCGAAAAGGTAAAATTTGAACGGAACAGGCAGCTGAATATCTCTTCCGGAGTTTTCGTCAGTACTTTTTTATATTCTTCGACCATGTCGCGGTTCTTTTCAACCACAGGTCTTTCGTCTTTTTTAAAATAGATGGCTGTGATTCTTTCGAGGTCATTTAATAGTTTTCCTTCCGGCGTAATGAGGTAATCGATTTTATAGATCAGCGCCAGCAACAAATAAGCAATGCCACCGGAAAATTTATCCGCATCCATGCTGCTGATCGCATCCAGTGTCTCTTTTATCCATTTTTGGAGATATGCGTATTTTATCTCCTTCTCTTGCTGCGGAATGGTGGTGATATGCTCGTTATCGGCTTTTTCCAATACGGCAAAATCCAGTACCAGCAGGTCGTCCTGTTTGTCAGCTTTTGTAGAAAGTTCTTTCAGGCCATAATAAAGTTTACTGGGACTGGCGGTTTTAAGGTCGCTGTCAAAGCTCATGCATAGCCTGTCATTATCCAGGGCAAACCGGCTGTAGTATAAATTGAAATTCATTTCCAGCAGGCGCCGCATGACAGGCACCGAAGGCTGGGGCATCCGGGCCAGGGTAACTTCTGCCTTCAGAACTTCATTATTAAAAACACCCCGTACAATTTTAGAGCCCTGGTAAAAATGAAACCGGCCTTCGGCCCCGTTTCGTTCATATACGACGTTTTGTGTATGATCATCCCGCAGGTATTCAAAAAAAGCGTCAATGCTTTCGTTGTATTTTTTTTCTTTAAATAAATTATCCGCATCTGTCCAGCGGCTTACCTTGGCCACCGGTTTATTATTATCGGAATACCGGCCAAAAGGAATGACCGGCGCCGGCAACGGTTCCTCCTTTTTCCTATTCCTCCCGAAAAGTTTATCAAACATGATTGTTTTTTGCAGAAAGGCAATATACAAAGAAACCGGCGAGTTCCCGACCCTTCTAAACCCGCCATTACCCGGCCGGCTTTAAGTATTCCACCCCCCTCTTTTAGGTATTGGCAGTAAACCAAAAATCAGTAGTTTCGCCACAAACCAATTGACGATGAAGTTTATAGCCTCCTCCTCTTCTTTACTGAAACAACTTCAGCATATTTCCGGTGTTATTAATGCCAACACCGTATTACCGATTCTCGAAGATTTTTTGTTTGAAGTGGAAAAAAACAAACTGACCGTAGTGGCTACCGATCTGGAAACAGTGATGCGGGTACAATTAGATATTGAAGCCAAAGACAGCGGCAAAGTTTGTATTCCGGCAAAAATTCTGATGGACTCGTTGAAAAATATTGCCGACCAGCCGCTGACATTTAATATTGATAAGAATTTTGGCATCGAAATCACCAGCGACAATGGTAAGTATAAGGTGATGGGAGAAAACCCCGACAATTTCCCCAAAGAACCGGCTGCGGATGATACCACATCCTTTACCATGACAGCTTCGGCGCTGGTAACCGCTATCAGCAAAACTCTGTTTGCCACCAGCAATGATGATTTGCGCCCGGCTATGACAGGTGTTTTCTTTGAACTCGATAAAAAGGGGTTGCAGTGCGTGGCTACTGATGCACATCGGTTGGTCCGGTATAAAAGAACCGATGTCAAATGCCCTAAATCAGATTCGTTTATTGTTCCGCGTAAACCATTGAACCTGGTAAAAACCGCTATCCCCTCTTCTGAAGATGAGATAACGGTGAGCTATAACAGCAATCACCTGTTTATCAAGCACGGCACCACACAAATGAGTTGCCGCCTGATAGATGCCCGGTTTCCTGATTATAAAGTGGTAATACCCGTGGATAATCCTTACCGGTTAACCGTTAATAAAAATGATTTTCAAAATGCGCTGCGCCGGGTAAGCGTCTTCAGCAACAAAAGCACAAACCAGGTGGCCCTGAGCATCAGCGGCAGCGAATTGCAATTGGCTGCACAGGATGTGGATTTCAGTTTTGAAGGAAACGAAAGGATGAAGTGCCAGTATAATGGCGAAGACCTGATGATTGCTTTCAATGCCCGGTTCCTGATTGAAATGCTCAACGCTGCAGACAGCGATGATATCAATATGGAATTATCCACTCCCACCAAAGCCGGCATCATCAAACCAACAGACCTGGATGATAATGAAGAATTGCTGATGCTGGTGATGCCGTTGATGCTGAATCAGTAACAGAACGACTATTTTCCTAAGGAATAAATTTTATAGATATTTTTAAGCTCACAATAATTGTGGGCTTTCTTTTTTATGGGAAAGCCGTTTTCTTTTGTACCGGTAAATAAGATATTCAGCAACAACCAGGTTCCCCACCCAGCCAAGCCAGGCCACTACCCGGTATACGTCCATCGGCGGCAGCACCACAGTGTTGGTGATGCCATATTTCCAGGCTCTTAAGGTTAGGGCTGATAAGGTAAGGGCATAACTTCTTATCATATAATTGCGATGGGCTTTGAAGTCTTTCTGTTTGGCCCTGATCAGCGCCATCACAGTAAAAAAAATCCATAATAATGCTAATAAAACAAAAGCCACCCTGGAAAACAATCCGCCATTGGCATAGAACCCCATCACCAAACCTGCGGGTCCGGTAATGAGCAATACATCTGTTACATAGATATAGCCGAATGTGCGGTGAAGCCGGGGGTTGTACCGCAACAGTTTTTTTGAAAATTGGGTAAACCCGGCAAACAACACCCAAAGGCTGGCATACACATGGATGAAAAAAGCAACCCGCCAATGGTCAATATCAATATATTGCTGTTTGATGCGCAAAAAGCCCACATCCGTGTTATAAGGAATGTAGGCAACCGTTATCCGGGCCATCAGCCAGGTAAAAAAAGCCAGTGCCAACAGGAGGCCGGCATTCCAAATATTTGTCCGGGTTAGAATTTGTGTTAATTTTAAAGACAGTAGAAATATCAACCTGTACAAATTTAAACCTTTCATCATGAGAAAATTATTGTTCCTGTTTCTAACAGCCGGCCTGTTACTCTCTTGTAATAATGATAAAAAAACAACCGAAGCCCCGGACCAGTCAAGCGAAAAGGCGAATGCTGCCACCACAGCTTCTGTACAAACAGAACTGAAACAAACGCCCCTGCAAATTGCCTCCAAGCCATATGAAAAATTGCTGGGCTCGTATGTTGGTCCTTTCGGCAACAACAAAATAACGATGCTGGTTATCCGTGTTGCCGGCGATTCGGTAGTTGGCCGCACGATAGTAGGTGGCAACGACCGGCCTTTTAAGGGTACATTTTATAAAAAAGATCTTGCATATTTTTTTACCGCAAAAGAACCCGGTGATCATAAAGATGATGGTGAATTTAATTTTTCGATAGACGAAAAGCTCCCCGATATCGTAAGGGGCTCCTGGAAACCTTTTACGAAAGGCCGCCCTGGAAAAGAATATGAACTGAACCGTCGCAAGTTTGAATATCATCCCGAAGTGGGTGTATACCCCCAGGCTTCCCAACGGTTGCTGAAAGCGGCAGATGTGGAAAATATGATGAAAGAAGACCTGGAATTTATGCGCAATGAAATATTTGCCCGTCACGGTTTTTGTTTCAACAAGCGGGACCTGCGGCAACTGTTTGAAATGGAAGATTGGTATGTTCCCAACACGGTTGATATCCGGAACTTCCTTACAGAAATTGAAAAAAAGAACATAACGTTAATCAAGCGATATGAAAAATATGCGGAAGAGTACGGTGATGAATATGGCCGGTGATTTGATTGGTGTGCTCCCGCATGATACCTGTTTATGCAATTTGTTCCGATAGGTTCATACGATAACTATATAGCTGCCCATATTGCAATGGGGCGGCTGGAAGAAGATAATATAACGGGCTGGCTCAAAGATGAGAACACGGTCACGATCGATCCGATTCTTTCAAATGCCATTGGCGGAATTAAATTAATGGTGCCGGCCATACAAGCCGAAAGAGCTGTCGGTATCCTCCGAAAACTGGAAAATGAACACAAAGCCCTGCACCCCTGTCCTAAATGTGGTTCTCTTAACATCGAATTGGTAAGTTCGCCACACAAAACCTCCAACTGGGCCCGTGTAATTATTGGTCTTTTTATTACCAGTTACGCAATGCCGGTTGAAAAAATAATGCATTGTTTTGATTGCGGGCATGAATTTGCACCCGACAAACCGGTTCCCGAAAGCCCCGGGTGATTTCCGTTTTTTCCTTCGTAACTTTTGACCGTAAAAAATTTACCATGTGGAATGATATTCTTCAGCATTTTCAAACGCTGGAACAGCGGCCGTTTGAACGGATGGCCATCCTTGTTGGCGGGATGCTTTTTTTCTGGATCATCGAAGGGGCGATCCCCTTGTTGCCGCTCCGGTACAAAAAGAATAAACTGCGCCACGCCGGGGTAAATTTTTTTTTCACCGTCCTCCATCTTATCATTCATACCGGGCTTGCCGTATTGATCGTAAAACTTTCTGACTGGTGTTTGGAAACCGGCTTTGGACTTGTGTATTGGTTTAATACAGGTGTCGTTCTTACAATTGTGATCGGTGTGCTGGCACTTGATTTCAGCAGTTGGCTGGTTCATTGGGTTATGCACAAGGTTCCGTTACTCTGGCGGTTTCACCTGATTCATCACAGCGATACTACGGTGGATGTAACAACCGGCCTGCGTCACCATCCCGGGGACAGTGTGTTGCGGGGAATTTTTTTTCTGCTGCTTATTTTTATTTCTGGCTCCCCGATGTACGGGGTGATGATCTATCAGACATTAGTTGTTCTGTCCACGGCCTTTACGCATGCAAATATGCGTTTGCCGCTCGGCCTGGATAAGGCTCTTAGCTATATATTGGTTTCTCCCAATATGCACAAAGTACATCACCACTGGAAGCAACCTTACACTGACAGTAACTATGGCGCTGTATTTTCCATCTGGGACAGGCTGCTGGGAACATTCCGTAAACTGGATATTGCTGATATCCGCTATGGTCTTGACCGTTATTATCCTGGCGAAAAAGACGAAGACATTATCGGCTTGCTGAAAAAACCGTTTCAAAAATTAGATGCTTAATTATTACTTTCAATAAAATATATTAATATGAAATCCTTTTTCTTGCTGGCGTTCATGATTATGTCGCTTGGCGCAACCGCACAACTCATGGGTGGCACCATGTATGTGGCAGCTAAAACCGGTTTAAGCATCCGTGAAAAACCAGAAACCGGTGCCAAAGTGCTTGATAAAATTCCATACGGAACAAAAATTACCCTGCTGGAGTATGGAGAAGAAAAGAAAAGTATTGTTACGGAAGGGATACTGGGCTATTGGCAAAAAGTGAAATTTAATAATAAAACCGGCTACATTGTTGACACTTATTTATTCCCCTGGGCGCCGCCAAAACTCGCAACAATCAAAGAAATGAAAAACTACCTGTCACAGGTTACAGTTCCGTATGGGGGGAAGCTGATTGTAAAATCAGGGAATATGAACAACATGGAAGAGGGTGGATGGGAAATTCAGAAACAACTTTATAAAAACGGGGCTGAGTGGCACCGGCACCTGGGTTACGAATACGGCTCTGATGTTTATTTTCTTCCCGGATTCTCACTGCAACAGGGTTTTTTACTGCTGCGCCTCATTCCGGAATTTAAAGAAGTGTTTGGAGAGAAAGATGTTTTCCCTACCGAAAGCAAAACCTTCAAAAAAGGAGAGGTGGAATATGAGTTAAAGGTTGAAAAAGAAATGTTTGGAGACGCCGCCTGGTATACAAAAATAAAAATGGAATATGCCGATGGTGCCTTTTATATGTTTGAGATGTATCTGCTGGACAACCAGCTGGTGATATTTTTTGGTTCTGGTGTATAGATATATAATATGAAAAAGATTGCAATGATACCCGCCCGGTATGCGGCTACAAGGTTTCCGGGCAAACTGATGCAAAAGCTCGGTGAAAAAACAGTTATCCATCATACCTATGATGCAACGGTGGCTACCGGTTTGTTTGATAAGGTTGTGGTGGTTACCGACAGCGAAATAATTTTTAAAGAAATAGAGCTGTCTGGTGGAAATGTTGTGATGAGTATCAACGAACACGAAAGCGGGAGCGATCGTATTGCCGAAGCGGCAGCAGACATGGAAATAGATCTTATTGTAAATGTGCAGGGAGATACGCCCTTTGTTAAAAAAGAACCTTTACAACAATTATTACAACAATTTGAGGATCCTGACGTGCAGGTAGCCTCTTTGATGCAGGTGATGACCGATCCCACAGACATCCGGGACCCCAATTTTGTAAAAGTGGTTGTGGATAAGAACAAGAATGCGCTTTTTTTCAGCCGCTCGGTTATTCCATTTCAGAGAGATCAGGATCATCCCGCAACTTATTATGAACATATCGGCGTTTATGCATACCGTAAAGAGACACTGATGAATTTTACCCATTGGCCCGTGTCTGTATTGGAAGCAACAGAAAAAATTGAGTGTCTCCGTTATCTCGAAAATGCTGTGCCGCTCCGCATGGTAGTGGTAAATTATATGGGAGTGGAGATTGATACGCCGGAGGATTTGGACAGGGCGGTGAAGTTGTTGTAATACATAGACACGAAATCACACAAATTGACACGAAAAATACACCGGTAATTCCATTGAAACCTTTCGTGTTGTTTCGTGTAATTTCGTGGCCAAATTTCTTTCTATGGCTTTTCGAAATTTTAAAATGGTCGGCTATGTGGTGTATGGCCGTGGTTCGTTTAATCAGCTGGACGAAATAGTTGCCCCGCATCGTAAAGTTGGCAAACCAATGGTTTTCCTGGTAGATCATTTTTTTGATGGCAAGCCGTTGATTAATCGTATTTCTGTTCGGGGAAATGATAAAATTATTTTTGCTGATGTTACTCATGAGCCAAAAACAACTTATGTAGACAAACTGTCGCAGCAACTCAAAGATGAATTTGGAACCATAAGTGGTGTTATTGGTATTGGTGGTGGCTCTACCATGGATCTGGCAAAAGCTGTTTCGCTGATGATGAACAACCCCGGCTCTTCTGCAGATTACCAGGGCTGGGACCTGGTAAAAAATCCCGGTGTTTATAAAGCCGGTATCCCAACGCTTAGCGGCACCGGTGCTGAAGTTTCCAGGACAACGGTCTTAACCGGCCCGACAAAAAAACTGGGCATGAATTCTGACTTTACGCCCTTTGACCAGATCGTTCTCGACCCGGAACTAACCGCCGGTGCCCCTGTCAACCAGCGGTTCTACACCGGTATGGATTGTTATATTCATTGCATTGAAAGCCTGGAAGGAACTTTTCTCAATGAGTTTAGTAAAAGCTATGGCGAAAAAGCTTTACAGTTGTGCCGCGATGTATTTGTCAATAAAGAAACCTGGGACACAGGTTGTGAGGAGAAGCTGATGATGGCTTCTTATGCCGGGGGCATGAGTATTGCTTACTCACAGGTGGGGGTGGCCCATGCGGTAAGCTACGGTCTGAGTTATTTACTCGGCACCAAACATGGTATCGGCAATTGCATTGTAATGAATCAGCTGGAGGAATACTACCCTGCCGGTGTAAAGGAATTTAAATACATGGTAGAAAAAAATAATATTGAAATCCCCGCCGGCATTTGCAAGGGACTAAGCGAAGATGATTTTGACAAAATGATTGCGGTTTCGCTTGGGATGAAGCCGCTTTGGGAAAATGCCCTCGGGAAAGACTGGGAAAAAATAATGACAAGGGAAAAATTAAGAGCCCTGTACGATAAATTATAAATTTTTTTACCTTTCTTCATACAGAATCAGGGTCCTTTTATCTGGCCCCTGGTTTCATTTCAAAAAAAACAGCTCCGCACAAACAGAGCTGTTGAATAAAGAATTTTATTGCCGGTTATCTCCAATGCCCCGGAACCCAGCGATAACCACGGCGGCTGTATTTCCAGTGCCCGGGCACCCAAACAGCTCCGTGACGTTGTGGTCTTGCCCAATAACCAGGAACAGATTCATATTGATTTCCCCGCCACCGCCACTCCGGACCAATCCATATCGCTCCCCCAAACGGGGCCTGCCCCGGAGCCCGGGTATGAACCCCAACCGGAAAACTTAACCTGACCCTTACATGCTGTGCCTGTATTGTACCGGCGCCAACAAAAAATAAAACGGCAATAATTGATACTTTAATTTTCATAGTTAATTATTTTCACCAGTATGACCTGTAAAGATGGGCCTGGTTTATTTCAACTGCAATTCTTTTCCTAACTTTCCTTCTATGAACCTGGAAAAACTTCGCCCCGACAAATATCTGAAGTACCTGTACCTGCCCAACCTTTTTGCTACCAAGAGGACCAAGGAGATTTTGTCGGTCAATCCGACCATTGTCCCCCATCGTGAGGAAGCCAAACAGATCGTTGTGAGTGTTTATGATTATAATGCTGAGTCGCTGGAAGAAAAAAAATTTGCTGCTATCGACGACTGTTTTACATATAAGACAAGTGGCCGAACTACCTGGATAAATATTGACGGCCTTCGTAAAACGGATGTGGAAGCCGTCTGCACCCATTTTGATATTCACGCGTTGGTTATTGAAGATATACTTAGTGTAAACCAGCGTCCCAAATTAGACGAAGCAGATAACAGCATTTTTTGCCTGCTCAACATGCTTTATTTTAATGAAGAGACCTTTGCTGTGGAACAGGAGCAAATAAGTATCATTCTTTCCGCTGATGTGGTTATCAGTTTCCAGGAAGATGCCCACCGGGATGTGTTTACCACGCTCCGGGATAAACTAAAAACAGCCAATTCCAAAATAAGACAGCGAACCGCAGATTACCTGTGTTATTCTTTACTCGACCTGATCGTTGACCATTATTTTGTAGTAATGGAAAAACTGGGCGATCGTATTGAAGAAGTAGAGGACGAGGTGACCCGGGGTAACAATTCCAGGTCTCTGGCCCATATCACACATTTGCGAAAAGAATTGATCGTCCTAAAAAGAAATTTTTCTCCGGTAAGAGAAGTGGTGAATGGTTTTTTGCGCAGCGAAAGCATATTGCTGGAAGACCGTCACACAAAATACTACAAAGACGTGTACGATCACATCATACAGGCTTCAGACCTGAGTGAGAACTACAGGGACATTATGGTAAGCTTGCAGGACCTGCATGTGAATAATATGAATATGAAAATGAACGAGGTCATGAAAGTGATGGCTATTGTTACCTGCCTGCTGGCTCCTGCTACAGTTATTGGGGGTATCTTTGGTATGAACTTCGATTCGAATGTTAACTTCTTTCATCAGCGATGGGGTTTCTATACCGCTGTAAGTCTTATGCTTCTGATTCCATTCGGAATGCTGCTTGGGTTCAGAAAACGGGGATGGTTCTGAGAAAGGACAACTATGGGTTGTTTGTTGATTCGAACTTATAAACTATGCCAAAAAAAAATGGAATTGCATAATTGAGACGACCCGGCTCCGAACTCTGAACTCCGAACTCCGAACTCTGAACTCTGAATTATAGCCTTTTCTTATAAACCGGAACCGTACTGCAGGGTTCTCCATACATGATGCTTTGGGCAACCGGCCGCAGTAGTTTTGTAATTTCCATATAGGCATAATCAGCAATGGGTGTGTCCCCGCACCCCTTTATTACCACTTTCGCACCGGCAAATTCATTTATATCTATCGCAGAAAGAGCTTTCAGGAAAAGTATTTTATGCATTTCTTTTTCGTCCCCCATTACCACTTCTTTTGCTAGGGGTTGGAGGTAAGTAGCAACAAGCATCCATCCCCAAACGGGAATGATAGCGTCTGCGGTACAGGTAACCGCCACGTTTTTATCCTGGTATTTTGACCAGTCAAGATTTTTTAAGGCCTCCCTGAAATCCCGTTCTTTTAATATCATGTTCATGTATAAATGGTCCTTCATATCAAACACCACTATTTCTTCTTTCGGATACCAGGTTTCCAGGTCAAGGGTGATCAACCCGCTCTCAGCAACTTTATTTACAAAAGGTTCGCTCATCATTATGTTTAACCGTACTGTAAAACTAACTATTTACTTTATGGGAATGTTTGCGATTACAGGAAAACAAAATCCCGCCCCTTACATTATTGTTGGGGGCGGGATTGAAATTATTTTAGGCCTTATAATACTCTTTTTTTTAAAACTTAGAGGCCCTGTTGTCTTTTATTGTGGCTGCACCCTTTAGTGCGTTTACCGGATATACCGGGCTTTGGGGATTTTCAGTATACTGTTTTGTCTGATCGTAAAAACCTTTCCGCTGATCTGCAACGTTTGCCCCGGCAATAGGTGTTGAGGAAACACTCTCCACCCGGATTACATAAACACCGTTGATGCCCTCCAGGATCTCCGGAACAACCTTGCCTTTGTTGGCAGGATTAAATGCGGCGCCATTAACCCGGGGTTCATAACCCAATGAAGTAACACTGCCCTTTCCATTTATTCGTAAGCTGTCAATGGTTTCAATGGTTTTGTTTCCCCAGGCGGCTGCAACCGCTTCCAGCGTGATAACCTTGCCGGCTTTTTGCTTTAATAATTCTGCTTTTTTCTTGTTTCGTAAAACGGGTTCTGCAGAAGGTCTTGCTTTGTTTACAGATACAGTTCCTTCGCTGAATGTTTCAGTTACAATAGCCACAACATAGTTGTTATCTATACGCTCTGGTTTCAATACTTCGCCCCGCTTGGCTGCATAAATGTTTTTTACAAATGATCTTGAAACGCCCACACCCCGCACTTCAGCACTGTTTGGTATAATGTCCGCTGCAATTCCTTTTAAAAGACCCTTTGGCTTCAATGTTTTTTCAAACACCTCATTAAATGATTTTTCATCGCGGCTGTCACCGGCAAATTGGTTTGCCAGGTTGCTGGCATTGTTATCTGTTTCTGAACTTGCAGTAATTTCTTTGGGCAGGTACGCGATCTTGTATGCCGGCCCGCTTCCCTTTTGAGAAAGAATTTCCATATAGTGGTAGCCAAATTCGGTTTTAACGATTCCCTTGGTTCCAACAGGATTCAAAAACATAAAATCGTTGAAAGGCGCTACCATGTTTCCTGATGGTACATTATCATACACACCGCCTTTGTCTTTGCTTCCCTCGTCTTCAGAAAGTTTGACGCAAAGGGTGTCAAAATTAGAACCGTTTTGAATAGCCGTCTGTATACTGTCTATTAATTTCTTTGCCGACGCCGTATCTCTTGTCGGATACATTTGTCCGCTTTGAGGATCCCGTTGCATCGTAGCCACCAGGATGTGCCGGACTTTTACAGTGTCGGGCATTTGTTTTACACCTTCCAGTTTTGCCAGCATATAACTTCCACCATCTAAGTAAGGACCATAAATACTGCCTACGGGTATTTTGAATATGGAATCTTTGGCGCTGATCTGGATTGTTTTCCCGTTGATATAACCGTCATAATAATTGTTCACTCCTTCGCTTGCCAAAAACTGTTGAAGGTTTTGAGTGGTGTCAAATGTTGTTTTAATGGCAAGGGCTTTATTCCGGGCATCAATACTATCTGCTGCTGATGGAGACGCGCTGAATGTTACATAATTAATGGTGCGGCTTTCCTCCTGTTTGTAGTCTTCTTTGTGCTTGCTGATATAGTCCGCTATTTCCTTGTCCTCTATTTTAATGGTACTGTCTGCTATGCTGGTGTACACTTCTTTTACAACTGATATTTTTGCCATTTGGCTATTATCACTGTTTAATTTTTCAGCATACCAGCGTGGCAAATTCGTGCTATTGGCAAGGAGCGACACATATTTTTTTTCCTTCCGCTGCAACTCCAGCTGGTAGATGTAATTATTAAAGTTATCTTTTTGTGCCTGCTCTTCGGGAGTTTTTGCTTTTTTCTTCAGCATCTGATCAATCGCTGTCTTCGCTGCAATAGCATTGAACTGTCCGGTTTTTTCATCGGTAAACTGTTTCTTCAAATCGTCCGGCGCACCGGGGCCATATAAAATATCTCCAAGTTCTTTTTTGCCAATATCGATACCCAGTTTATCAAATTCATCTGTCAACAACAACCGGTTAATCTCCTGGTTCCAGGTTTGGTCGATCGCCTGTTGTCTTAATGCACCACCGGACGGATAACCCTGCTGCTTCATACTTTCCTCTGTCTGATCTACCTTCTTGCTGAAGTCTTCAAATATTATTTTATTTCCGTTCACACGACCAACTGTGCCGCCGCTTCCACCAAAAGCATTTCTGCCCTTACCGGAAAAATAATCGGTTAAAATAAATCCAATCAGCGCTAATGCAATCAGTACCACAGAGACTTTAGCCCCTCTTTCCCTGATAGTTTGAATAATAGACATAGTGTACCTCGTTTAAAAAGGATGGCAAAAATAGGGGAAAAACTGTGGAAAATCTCCTCCCGATACCCGTTTTTAAAGGGTTTTGCTGGTATTATAAGCCGTTTTAACCGATTGGCCCTATTTCTTTTTAGGGTGAACCAGTTTCATCTCCTTCACCAGGTGGCTGGCGCCGGCAAATTTGTCCACCACAAAGAGAACATACCGGATGTCTACCATGATATTCCGGCAAATTGAAGGGTCGTAGTTTATATCGCTCATGGTTCCTTCCCACACCCGGTCAAAATTGAGCCCGACAAGATTTCCATAAGCATCCAGGGCAGGGCTGCCCGAGTTCCCCCCGGTTGTATGGTTCATAGCAATAAAACAAACCGGCATTTTTCCACCAGAGCCATATGGACCATAGTCCTTGCTCTTATAAAGTGTTCTTATTTTCTCAGGCACATCAAACTCATAGTCTCCCGGCTTGTATTTATCGAGCACGCCATCCAGGTAGGTATAATGATCATATTTCACAGCATCCCTGGGGTTGTATCCTTTCACTTTCCCATAGGTTACCCTCAGGGTGCTATTAGCATCCGGGTAAAACGTTTTTTCTTTAAACACATCCATTTGCGCCTGCATGTAAGAACGGTTCAGCTTATTTATACGACCCTGTATTTCGTTGAGCTTTTTGCTAACCTGTTCTGAATAGGTGTTGATAAGATCCGCATATAACAGCACTACCGGGTCTTTTTTTGCAAATTCCAACACATCGCCCATTGGCTGGTCAAGTAACACCAGGGTTTTCCTGGCATCCTTAAGAATGGTTTCTTTATATAAATCAACAGCCGCTTTTTCCAGGTTGTTTCCATTTTCTTTTACCCAATTCCTGAATTCCGGTGACTGGTATTTGCTTTCCTGATCATTCATATACATTTCCATCAAGACAACAAATAGTCGCTGGTCAACTTCTGCATTATATTCATCAAACAATCCCGCCAGTCTGTTTTTAACCTCTTTAAGTCGTTGTTTATACCCGTTTTCACCATCTTTTTCGTAGGCTGCTTTTAATGAATTGATCGCATTGGCAATACTAAACAGCTCGATCTTGCTCACAATTTCCAGGTAATAATCCCTGGCAAAACCATAAGGTTGTATTTCGGCATACGCCTTTTCCAGGTCGCTTAATAATGACCCATAGGTCGCTTTCCATTGTGTGTTGTTATTTACTCTTTTTTGAAATTCATTTTCATAGCTTTTCTTTTTTTCGACAGCGTTGGTGCTGGTTAATCCCAACACTTCCCCCTGCCATTTCTTATAAGCATTTTGAATACCGGCATATTTAGCCGCATACTGAATTTTTATTTGCTCATCTTTTCGCATATAGCCGTCAATCACCGCCAGCGCTTTTTCGCGGATACCAATTTTTGCCGGATCGTTTATCTTCATGATTTGCTCCACTGCAGCCGACTGTAAATATTGTGTGGTTCTTCCGGGAAACCCGAACACCATAGTGAAATCACCTTCTGCAACTCCGTCTAAAGAAATAGAAAGTGATTTTTTGGGTGTATAAGGAATGTTGTCTGTTGAATATTCGGCCGGTTTATTATTCTTATTGGCATAAATGCGGAACATCGAAAAATCGCCGGTGTGGCGGGGCCACATCCAGTTATCGGTATCTTTTCCGAAGTTGCCGATAGATGAAGGCGGAGCACCCACAAGCCTTATATCTCTATATGTCTCGGTGATAAAAAGATAATATTGGTTGCCCTCAAAAAAGCCACGGACAAAACCATCCTGGTAGCTTTCTTTTTTAGAGTTTCTTTTTATTTCAGCGCTGTTTTTATCAACAAGGGACTGTCTTTCGTTTTCAGGCATTTCCGAAGTAACGCCGTTTAATACCTGTTTACTTATATCTTCTATTCGTATAATAAAGGTTACAAACATTCCCGGATTGGGGATCTCTTCACTATAATTACCTGCCCAGAAACCATCCCGGATATAATTATGATCAAGGGTGGAGTGGTTTTGAATGGCATCAAAGCCGCAGTGGTGGTTGGTTAATATTAATCCTTTGGAAGAAATAACCTCCCCGGTACAACCACCATTAAAACTTACTATTGCATCTTTCAGGCTTCCTGAATTAATACTATAAATATCATTGGCACTCATTTTCATGCCCAGGCTCTTCATTTGTTTTTCATTCAGTTTCCCCAGTAGCAAGGGTAACCACATACCCTCATCTGCTTTTACCAGCGAAACGATAGATAAACAAAACGCAACCAGGAGGTGTTTAAGATATCTCATATAGTAAATTTTTAAGGCTTTAAAATTAGGACTTTCTGTTTGATAACTTTTTCCATTTATTAAATACAACTACAACCACAGACTACACGGATTAACACAGACTATTACACGTTTTCCTCGAAATCACACCAATTTACACGAAAAGAGATTTGTATTCATTCGTGTGGTTTTATGTTATTTGGTGGCTATAAAAAAATATGTGTATTCTGTGGTAACAAATCCCTGGAATTCATTCATATTTATACGTTTCTTACTTCTTTTTCTCCACCATAATATGTGAACACAGAAAAAATAATGTGGATATCCTGATGTGAAACGTGAATATGAAACAGGATGATTGGAAACAAAAATGGGGGTTATTATAAAATAAAAGAATAAGATTACTTAGAAACCAATTATCCTACCCTTATTCACAGATAATTTTTTTTAATACAAAAAAAAGTTATCCCTTAACCGGATTACACAATTATGTGGATAGAATAGCTGAAACCCGGTAGAATCAATAGATAACTATGTGGATTACGGGGTCGTTAATGTTAATTAAGTTAAATTGGTAATTTTGTAAAATATCTTTTCCACCAATTCACAGCTGTAATAATAATAAACTCTTTTTTATAAAAATATATTATTACTATTATTGTATTAATACACCGGGTTTGAAAATTTCTTTTGTAAAGTTGTTGGACTTGTTGCAATATTGCTCAATCGAAAAAGATTTGCGATGAACGACTATACTTCAACAAACACTATTCCTGAATCGGCAAAAATAAACCTTGAAAAAAAAGGATTCCTGGATATTGAATTAGATCCTTCTCTGGATTTGTTTGCAGAAATAGAAAGGCTTAAAAAAGAAAAAAAGGCCGTGGTGCTGGCTCACTACTACCAGGAGCCGGATATCCAGGATGTGGCAGATTATATCGGCGATAGCCTGGGTTTAGCCCAACAGGCAGAAAAGACCAAAGCGGATATGATCGTTTTTGCAGGTGTACACTTCATGGCAGAAACAGCAAAAATTTTAAACCCGTCAAAAAAAGTAGTGATCCCGGATTTAAAAGCAGGATGTTCATTAAGCGATAGTTGTCCACCCCCGCTATTTAAAAAATTCAAAGAGCAACATCCCGACCATGTGGTGGTCAGTTATATCAACTGCAGTGCGGGGATAAAAGCATTAAGCGATGTGATATGTACCAGTAGTAATGCAAAAATAATTGTAGAAAGTTTTCCTGAAAGCCAGAAAATTATTTTTGCACCAGATAAAAACCTGGGAGCTTATATCAACAAAGTAACGGGCAGAAATATGCTTCTTTGGAATGGCGCCTGTATGGTACATGAAATTTTCAGCCTGGAAAAAATAACCCGTTTAAAAGTGCGTCACCCTAATGCAAAACTGATTGCTCACCCGGAATGTGAAGACCCGATTCTTCGTATAGCAGACTATATCGGCTCTACTACGGGCTTATTAAAGTTTACCCAATCAGATTCAGCATCAGAATATATAGTGGCAACAGAGACGGGTATCCTGCACCAGATGATGAGGGCCTCCCCCGGAAAAACATTTATTCCGGCTCCCCCGGAAAATAATTGTGCCTGTAATGATTGTCCACACATGAAATTAAATACCCTGGAAAAAATTTATCTGTGTATGGAATATGAAAGCCCGGAGATTTTAATGGATCCTGAATTAAGATCAGCAGCGAAAATTCCGATAGACAGGATGCTGGAAATAAGCCAGAAAGCTGGTTTATAATATTTTAAAAGGGGCGTTCCGGTAAAAACTAAGAGACCCTTTCTTACAGGATACCATAAAGAAATTAATTTTTTTGAAGTAAAGCCAACAAGTCTGTTACTTTTTCTTTTATCAGGTCCCGCACTTTCCGGAAATCTTCTTCATTCATTTCTTTCGGATCGGGTATTTCCCAGTCAATAAATTGTTTGGCCGGCATCCAGGGACAGGCATCTCCACAACCCATGGTAACCACCGCATCAAAAGGGGCATATTCTTTTACCTGGTCCAGGGATTTGGAACGGTGTGTTTTTAAATCATAACCCAACTCTTTCATGGCAACAATAGCTTTTTGGTTTATTCTGCCCGAAGGTTGGGAGCCGGCGCTGTATGCCTTAACAGCAGCACCGCCAAGCATTTTTGCAAAAGCCTGGCTCATTTGAGAGCGGTTACTGTTTTCTATACAAACAAAAAGAATCTTCTTTGGCATAAGAGTAAAGGTAAAGAGCCGTTATCGAACGGCTCTTTTTTGTTTTTAGCAACACCCGATGCCACCATCATTACCACAGCACATACTACCGGCCTCACAACAGGTGGGGTCTTTCTGAATTTTTGAGTTCATGGCTATACTTTTTTATGATTAAAAAATAAAAAACAAGAGAACGCTTAACAACACCCACTACCGGGTTCACAGCAGGCCCGATCATCTTTTGCCGGCTTTTCAGCATACACGGTAATGCTGGTAATTTTTGTCTCACCCTTTTTATATTCTCCGATTTCGTCCACACTTAAATAGCTGGCCAGTATTTCATCGGGAATAATAATGGCTTTGTCTTTTTGAAGCGTGATATTTTTAAAACCAGCTTCTTCAATGATACCGAGGTATTCACTTTTTTGAATGGCGCCGGAAACGCAACCGGCATATAACTCGGCCACCTCTTTCCATTTGGCAGGAAGCGCCCCCTCTAATACAATATCAGAAATGGAAAAATGACCACCGGGCTTCAACACCCGGTATACCTCACTGAATACTTTATGTTTATTGGGAACCAGGTTCAGCACGCAATTGCTTACAATTACATCAGCCTTGTTGGAGGTAACGGGAAGGTCTTCAATGTCGCCCTGGCGGAACTCTACATTGTTCAATCCAAGCTTTTCCGCATTCTCCCGGGCCCGGGCAATCATTGGTTCGGTAAAATCAATGCCAATTACCTTACCGTTTTCGCCAACAAACCTCCTGGCAATAAAAGCATCATTACCCGCACCACTACCCAGGTCAATTACCGTATCACCCCCTTTGATCCGGGCAAATTCAGTAGGAAGGCCGCAACCCAATCCCCGGTCTGCATCGGGATTATAACCCTCAAGCGTTGAATAATCGTCAGCCATAATGTTATAAACTTCACCAGTACCACAGCCGGTAGCCCCACAGCAGGAGCTGGCATTTACTTCTCTCGGCTGGTTAGCGATCTCGCTGTACTTTTCTTTTACTAATTTTTTGATTTGAAAATCGTTGTTCATGACTTTGTTTTTTATATTTTTTTTACTAATGATTGTTAAGGTTTGTTAGAGCCCCGGCAGGGTATATCAGCAACAGGCTTTTTCATTTTTCACTTTCAGGTTAGCAAAAAGAAAATTGAACTCACTGTTGTATTTTTCAAAAGCCTTCCAATTGATACAATAGCAGCTGCGCGGACCATCAATAGAGCCGGTTATCAACCCGGCGGATTTTAATTCTTTTAAATGTTGTGATACTGTGGACTGGGCCAGGGGCAGCAGATCTACAATTTCTCCACAGATACACGCGTTACGCTGTGCCAGCACTTTCAGGATGGCAATGCGAGCCGGGTGGGCCATGGCTTTGGCAAAATTGGCCAGGTCCTGCTCTTTTTGGGTGAACTCTTCTTTTTTGTGAATAGCCATAATTTAATCTTATATCGCAAATATACGATAAGATGATTCAAACTACCAACTTTTTTAATAAAATTATTTTTCTACAGCGGCTGTTTTCTTTTTTACCAGGGAAATAATAACCCCGCTGCCGATGATACAAAGGATGCCCAGGGACGACATCCAGTTCGGAAAAGCATCTCCCAGCGCCATTCCGATGAATACAGAGAAGATGATATTGGCATAACCGATGGCAGACACCACCCCGGCTTTATCGGCCCCATAAGCCTTGGTAACAAAGTATTGCCCGAATAATGCCGCCAACCCCAGCCATAACACATAAAGCCATTCAATACCCACGGGGGTACGCCAGTTGATAAAGAAAACATCATCAGCCGGAAGATTTCCTGCATAACGTACAAACATTAAAACGGAAGGCACCAGCACACCGGTACCAATAAAAGCCAGCACAATTATTCTGGAATCATAATATCCCGCCAACCGGTTAACCGTGATATAAGCCAGAGCGGAAGTAATTCCTGAAACAAGACCCGCCACATGATAATACCAGGGAAAGTGCATCGCCGGTTTATAAATTAACAGCATACCCAAAAAACCAAGCAGGACCGCCAGCAAAACGATGCGCCCATGATATTCCCGGAAAAGCAAAAAAGAGAAAACAGCGATGAATAAAGCAGATGTAAGATTGTAGGTCATGGCCGTACCAAGCGGTATATGCAGGATACAATACAGCAATGTGTAGAGCGCCGTCGTGCCCATCATTCCCCGGAAAAGGAGCAAATGAAACTTGCCTCCTTTATTAACCGGAGGTTTGATAATAAAAGCAGCAATTAAAACAATCAGCCCAATTGAATTTCTCCAAAACACTAATTGACCGGCACCAAAACTTCCTTTCAATATTTTGGCCGCCCCGCCCATAACAGAAAAACCGAGGGCGGCAAGCAACATGTAGAAAATTCCTTTGTATCGGGAATCAATTGACATCAGAATTTTGAAAGTTTTTCAACAGCTGCTTCCAGGGTTTCTTTTTTCTTGGAAAAGCAAAACCGCAGCACGTGGTCATCCTTTCCCCTTTGATAAAAAGCAGAAACGGGTATTGTTGCCACTCCTGCTTCTTTTGTCAGCCGGATAGCAAAATCTTTATCACCTTCATCGCTGATTCTTTCGTAAGTGCCACAAATAAAATAACTGCCAAAAGAATCTTGCAGGGAAAACCTTGTTTGCTGCATCAGCTGTTTAAAATAATCCCGTTTCTCCTGTATAAAATCAGCAAGCGATAAATAGGCTTCTTTGTTTTTGAGAAAGACCGATAATCCCACCTGCGTCGGGGTGTGACAGGAAAAGCAATTGAACTGGTGCACTTTTCTGAACTCTTTTGTCAGGGCAGCCGGAGCGATACAATAACCCAGCTTCCAGCCGGTACAGCTATAGGTCTTGCCAAAAGAAAAACAAACGAAACTTCTTTCTAATAAATCCGGGTAACGAAGAATACTCTGGTGACGAATATTATCAAAGATGAGGTGTTCATACACTTCATCGCTGATGATGAAAATATTGGTTCCGGCAACAATTTTTCTAAGTTGATTTATATCTTCTTCCCCGATCACGGTCCCGGTTGGGTTGTGCGGGGAGTTGATGATAATAGCTTTGGTTTTTGGCGTAACAGCTTGTTGTACCGCCAGCCAATCAATGTGATAATCCGGGTAAACCAGGTTAATTGTAATGGCTTTCGCTCCGTTGATTTCAATATTCGGAATATAACTGTCATAGGCCGGCTCAAATACAATTACTTCGTCTCCCGGCTGCAGGATCGTGGTAAAAGCAGAATAGATGGCATAAGTGCCGCCGGGCGTAATGGTGATATCGGTATCCGGGTTGATTTTTGCCTGGTAAAGAAATGCGGCTTTTTCTGCAATGGCCTCTCTCAGGGGCATCCAGCCCGGCATTGGAGGATATTGGTTGAAATTATTTTTCATAGCCTCGGTTACGAGCCCGCGCAATTCTTCACTCATAGGAAAATCCGGAAAACCCTGACCAAGATTAACGGCCTTGTATTCGGTCGCCAGGGCACTCATTACGGTAAAGATGGTTGTGCCAACTGAAGGAAGTTTACTTTGAAGTTGCAAAGGGCTTAATTTAATCTGAAGAATATGTAAAATTAAGAGCAATTGATTAACAATGGATGATAGTTCTGTAATTTGAGCTATTACAAAATAAAAACTACAGGTGGAGATACTAACGCGGTTCAATGCATTTTTCAACCCGGAACAATTCCAGGGCAGGGGCAAAACAAAAAAATATTTCGAAGGCTGGTATTTTAAAGTGGTGCATGCTGATGAAACCAGGGCCTTTGCTTTTATTCCCGGCATTGCCATGGATGAAAAGGGAAATAAACAGGCATTCGTGCAGGTGCTCGATGGAAAAAAAAAGACGGCAGCATATCACAAATTTGATGCAGCACTATTTAAACCAGCCCGGAATAAATTTTTAATCGGGGTTGATCAAAATAGTTTTTCTGAAAGACAACTAATTCTGAATTTGCCTGGTGTAAAAGGCGAACTGAACTTTTCAGGAAACACCCCATGGCCTAAACCGTTTTACTCACCGGGAATCATGGGACCCTATGCTTTTGTACCGTTTATGGAATGTTATCATGGCATTGTAAGTATGGATCACCGGGTCGACGGAGAGTTAATAATTGATGGCGGGACAATAGATTTTACGAATGGCCGGGGATATATCGAAAAAGACTGGGGACGCTCTTTTCCCAGCGCCTATTTCTGGATGCAGTCCAACCATTTTGCACAAACGGGAATTAGTTTAAAGGCATCGGTGGCAAAAATTCCCTGGATACGAAATTCTTTTGTTGGTTTTATCGGGGGCCTTTGGCTGCACGACAGGCTTTTTCGGTTTACCACATACAACAGCTCTGTACTGCGGAAATCATTTGCCGATGATCAAAAGGTAGAACTGGTTATTGAAAACAATAAATACCTTATTGAAATTTTAGCTCACCGTGATACAGCCACCGCTCTGGCCTCCCCATACTTGGTTTTATGGATGGAAGAATTGAAGAAAGCATGACAGCCCGGATAGATGTAAAACTTACAGATAGAAAAACAAATCCATCCTTTTCGAGGATACCGGTAGAAACGCCGGACTTGAAGTGGCAGGAAATATCCCGGAGATTATGATATAATTTTTTTCTTTTTTTCCACCACCAGGTTATACGAATCATCAATCCATTCTTTTAATTGCTTTGATGGGATGGAGCCGTCTACAATGATTGTATTCCAGTGTTTTTTATTCACCTGCCTGCCGGTAGGCAGGTGTGATAGCCGGTTAGCACACTTTGTCCGGGTCACACTTAACATTAAAACGCAGCTGTTCGTTGTCTATGCCGGTGAGTAAAAAGACTTTCCCGTTAACTTTATAAACCAGCGTGTCCGGGCCGAAAGGCATGGTTTCTTCTGCCCCCGACCTTGATAAACAATATTCCCTGAGCGATTCAATATTCATCTTAAGAAGATATTATTGCCGTGGCCTCTATTTCAACCAGGTATTCCGGGTCAATTAATCCTTTTACTTCAATCATAGAAGTACAGGGTTTAATGTCTTTAAAAAACTCACCATGCGCTTTTCCATATTCCTCCCAGCGTGAAATATCTGTAACGAACATCCGGGTTCGCACTACATCTTTCAACGAAGCTCCGGCCCGGTGTAATACTTTTTCAATTTTCTCAATAATAAATTTTGTTTGCCCGTAAGCATCACCTTTACAGACCAACAAACTGTTTTCTTCAACAGCAACGGTCCCGGTAACTTCTACCACGTTCCCGACTTTTACCGCCCGGCTGTAGCCAACGATGTCTTCCCATTTGGCGCCGGAAGAGTAATTTTTTCTTTCCATCAGGTTTTTATTTCAATGTTTTCTGATTTGATTAATGGCTCTCCGGCCAAACGCAATAAAATCTGCGCTACAGTTACTACGTCCTTCTGACAATAGGTAACAATTCTTTCAAGGTTTTTTTCTTTCCAATATACCTCCCACACCATGCTGCCATCAATATCATCTTTCGGAGTTTGAATGCCCAGGGTGTGGGCCAGAAGGTTTAAGGAGGTATAGCTTTTAAAATCCCCAAACTTCCAGAGTTCCAGCGTATCAAAGTGATTTACTTCCCAGGGCTTTTTGCCCGAGATATTTAATATAGTCGGAATAGGGAGCTGGTTTATGATCATGCGCCGGCAGAGATAGGGAAGTCAAATTCCTTTCCATTATGAGCGCAAAGGTGTTTGGGTTCACCGCCCGCCCATTTATTCAGCATTTCTGTAAACAGCTGCAATAAAATTTTTTCATCATGACCCGAGAAACTTTTTAATAGAATTTTTCTTTGTTCGCCACCCCCCTGCAGGATACCACAGCTGATACAAATTATTTTTCCAAACTCAGCATAAATTCCGGCCCGGGGATATAACGATTCGTTGGTTTGGCCTTCATGGTGTTTTAACAGGGAGGCTGATTTGGTGTCCCATAATTGTTTCCAGGCTTCCGGCAGCAGCTGATACGATGAAAATTGCGGCACCGTTTCAATGTCGAGGAAGAGAATATTGTTTGTGGGAAAATAAGTCATAAAAGAGATCCATCCCAAAAGTAGTCATCCATGGAAAATAGCAATGACCACAAAGTGGTATTTATCTGGGTCATGAGTCCTCGATAAAGCCAATATGGTTACCAAAAAGGGTCGGCAACGATAGCAACATAGATGCTGCCGCCAACATTAGTTACCTCCTGAACCAGGGTGGCACCCAAGTCAATAAATTTTGAGAAGCCTCTTTTACGCTTTCCACAGCCCAGTAAGATTCGGTGTGATTACCGGGTGTAATGTTTTCATTGACGGATCAAGTCCCAATTCAAATCCATTTATGTCAAAACCAACATAAAATGATTCCTCAAAATAGGGCTGAACGCCGGTTGCTTTAATATACCATTCTTTTGCTGCCTGCAAATCGGCCACATGATAAATAACAGTGCGGAGCTTTTGAAGCATACGGTTAGTTTACAGGTATTTGTCGCCCATGTTTCTTTTTACTTCAGCAACATATTCTTTAATTTCCTGTTCTTTATCTTTTTTGCAGATAAGCAGAACGTCTTTGGTGTCGACAATAATGAAGTCGTCCAGACCCTGCAGTAAAACCAATTTGTTGTCCGGTACATGCACCATACAATTCTTTGCATCTACAGCCACCACCTTTTTGCCCACGACCGCATTGCCAAAATAATCTTTGTCTTTGTTTTCCCAGGCGCTGTTCCAGGTGCCCAGATCGCTCCAGCCAAAGGAAGCCGGAATAAGATAAACGTTGTCTGCCTTTTCCATTACCCCAAAATCAACTGAGATATTAGTGCATTGCGGGTAAATACTTTCTATGGCCTCTTTTTCTTCAGGCGTATTGAATTTGTCTTTCTCTGCAGCAAATACATCATAGACCTCGGGTAAATATTTTTCAAAAGCAGCTAAAATGTTTTTCACTTTCCAGGTAAAAATTCCCGCATTCCATAAAAAATCACCGCTGCTGATAAATGTTTTAGCCAGATCCAGGTTTGGTTTTTCTGTAAAAGTTTTTACTTTATAAACATCCGGGGCTGTTTCCCGGGTATCGTGTTGAATATAACCATAGCCTGTATTGGGATAGGTTGGCTTCACACCGATGGTGACCAACGCATTGATATGCCCTACAAAATCTAACGCTTTTTTGGCGGTAGCAATAAATTCATCAGTTTCTAAAACAAGGTTGTCTGCCGGCGCGGCAATCATCAATGCTGCCGGGTCTTTTTTCAAGAGTTTAAAAGCTATATAAGCAATACAAGGTGCGGTATTTTTTCTGGAAGGCTCTGCCAGGATATTTTCTTCGGGAAGACCCGGCAGCTGTTTTTTTACAATACCCACATATTCCTGCGCCGTCACCACATAAATATTTTCGGGGAGCACTAATTTGTTGTAGCGCTCATAGGTTTGCTGGATCAGCGTTTTGCCGGTTCCCAGGATGTCCAGGAATTGTTTTGGAAAATCTGTGCGGCTCATCGGCCAGAATCTACTTCCAATGCCTCCGGCCATAATCGCAACATAATGGTGTTTGTTCATACTCATAAATCTCAACCGGCTGGCGGAGACCTTATTTTACAATAATTAAAAAATCTTTCAATTCTCACACGAACCTTTGGGAGCCGGGGGCTTAAATCAACCCCTCTTTTATTAGATCATGCAAATGTATAATTCCGCAATAGGTTCCGTTATCAATTACAGCCAATTGCGATATTTCTTTTTGTCGCAGCATATTCAATGCGTCTATTGCGAGCTCTTCCGGTGCAATGGTTTTAGGATTTATGGTCATGATATCCCCGGCTTTTACTTTATCAATCGCCACTGTTTTTTCCAGCATCCGGCGCAGGTCGCCATCGGTGATGATGCCTAATAGTTTATTATCACTGTCCACGACAGCGGTTATTCCCAATCGCTTTGCCGTCATCTCCACGATCACTTCTTTTAACGATTGGTCGGCAAGTACTCTGGGCTTTTCGTTATTAATATATAAATCGGAAACTTTCAGGTAAAGCCTTTTTCCCAACATGCCACCCGGATGAAATTTGGCAAAATCACCGGACCGGAATCCGTTTAATTCCATCAAACAGACCGCCAGGGCGTCTCCCATGACCAATTGTGCTGTTGTGCTGGTCGTTGGAGCAAGATTATTCGGACAGGCCTCCTGTTCAACAGTTGTATTTAAAACGATGGTCGCATTTTTTGCGAGAAAAGATTCGGTACTGCCCACTATTCCTATTAATACATTTCCAAAATTCCGAATGAGAGGAACCAACACTTTTATTTCCGGGCTTTCACCACTTTTGCTGATAATAATTACAACATCATCCTGTTGCACGATGCCCAAATCACCATGAATAGCATCGGCAGCATTCCTAAACACGGAAGGGGTGCCAGTGGAATTAAATGTCGCCACAATTTTTGAGCAATCACTGCACTTTTCCCGATACCGCTTACTACTACCCGACCCTTAGATCTGGCAATAGCATTTACGGCATTTTCAAAATCATCATTGATATAAGATGCAAGACCAGCCACGGACTGCGCTTCTAACTCAATGGTTCTGAGAGCGACCTGTTTAATAGATGTGGACATGATTGAAAGCCGCAAATTTAGAGGATTTGCAATGAAGTCCGTGTTATACAATTTTATGCTTCATTATTAAAGTGTCAGTGTCAAATAAGGGGTGGGTTATTGGCAAACGGCCCCACTGGAACTCGGTAACTATCAGGCTATATTCCGGCAAACAGTTTGTTAAAAATGAGGGCCTGTCCGGGATTGTTTGCACTACCTCCTGACAGCCCGGCCATTAGAATGGATTAACACCAGCTAATCCGGGCAGGACAAAAGGAGGTTAAAAATTTGGGGACGGGGCATTGTGTCCGGACAAAAATGAGTATCTTAAATAATTCTGCATTTTTAATAAGTGCAATGGAAACAACAGAGCAATGGGAATATCAACAGCAAAGAAACCGGCAAAGCCGGCCGGAGGAAAAACCGTAAAGACAGGAAACGTCTTCCACAAAAAAAGATTCGACCTGCATAAAGCCTTACAGGAGTATTTTGGGTTTGATAAATTTATAGGTACCCAGGAAAAAGCAATTGAATCATTAATGGCCGGTCATGACACCTTCGTGATCATGCCAACCGGTGGGGCAAAAGCCTCTGTTACCAACTGCCAGCAATGGCAAGCGAGGGAGTCGCCCTCATCGTTTCTCCCCTGATTGCATTAATGAAAAACCAGGTGGATCTTGTCCGCGGGTACAGCAGCAACGACGAAGTGGCACACTTTCTTAATTCCACCCTGAATAAAAAAGAAATAAAGGAAGTGCACGATGATTTGCTTTCAGGCAAAACCAAAATGCTTTATGTGGCCCCGGAAACAATGACCAAGCAGGAAAACCTGGAATTCTTTTCTGACTTAAAAATTTCCTTTTTGCTGTAGACGAAGCACACTGTATCTCTGAGTGGGGACATGATTTCCGTCCCGAATACCGCCGTCTGCGGGAAATGATGATCCAGATAAATCCCGATGCGCCGGTGATTGCTTTGACAGCAACGGCAACGCCAAAGGTTCAAAGTGATATTATAAAAAATCTGGATTTACGGGAGCCGAATATTTTTATTTCCTCTTTCAACAGGGCCAATCTTTATTATGAGGTATTACCTAAAATAAAAAAGACCCAGACCGACGAGAATATTGTTCGCTTTATCAAAAGCATGAAGACCAAAAGCGGAATTATCTATACACTTAACCGGAAAACAACAGAAGAGCTGGCCGATATTTTAAATGCCAACGGCATCAAAGCGGTGGCCTATCATGCCGGTCTTGACAGCAAGCTCCGCTCCGAAAGACAGGACCAGTTTTTGGGAGAGGATGTCCAGGTAATCTGCGCCACCATTGCGTTTGGGATGGGTATTGATAAACCGGATATCCGATTTGTAATACATTATAATATTCCTAAATCAATAGAAAATTATTACCAGGAAACCGGCCGCGCAGGTCGTGACGGCATGGAGGGAAAGTGTGTTCTTTATTATTCGCATAAGGATGTGAGTAAACTCGAACACCTGATGCGGGATAAACCCCTGAGTGAAAGAGAGGTGGGCGCACAGTTAATTAATGAAACCGTTGCGTTTGCAGAAACCGGTGTTTGCCGCCGTAAAATATTGATGAGTTATTTCGGGGAAGAGTATGAAAAAGAAAATTGCGGGCAGTGTGATAATTGTAAGCACCCGAAAGAAAGGGTAGAAGCAAAAGAGGAAGTGGTCATCGCTTTAAAAGCTATTAAAGCGCTGGATGAAAGGTTTGCAACAGATTATGTGGTGCAGATCATCAGCGGAAGACTGACACCTAAGATCCAGATGTTTCGTCACGATTCGCTGGATGCTTTTGCCAGCGGAAACGAAAAAGATAACCACTTCTGGAACTCATTGCTGCGGCAATTAATATTAGAGGGGTTGCTGACAAAAGATATTGAAGAGTACGGCGTGCTGAAGTTTACCAAAAAGGCAGAAGCATTTTTGAAGAAGCCAAAATCTTTCCAGATCGTTCTTAATAAGTTATATGATAATGCGGATGCTGATGATGAAGAAAAAACAGAAACAACCGGTGGTGTGGCGCTCGATGAAAACCTGCTGGCCATGTTAATGGATCTGAGACAGAAAGAAGCAAAGAAAAAAACGCTGCCACCCTTTGTAATATTTCTTGAATCATCATTACAGGATATGGCGACCTTCTATCCGATAACGCTGGAGGGATTGGAAAAATGCCAGGGCGTGAGCAAAGGGAAGGCGATCAAGTATGGTAAACCGTTTGTTGAATTGATTCAACGATATGTAGAAGAAAACGATATCGAGCGGCCCGATGATTTTGTGATGAAGAGTGTGGTGAATAAGAGCGGCAGCAAGGTTTATATCATTCAGAATACGGATAAAAAAGTTTCTCTTGAAACGATAGCGAAAAACAAGGGCTGGAGAATGGATGAGATGCTGGAAGAAATGGAAACCATTGCAGCCAGCGGTACCAAGCTGAATCTTACTTATGCTATCGACGAAATGCTGGATGAGGACGATCAGGATGAGATCATTGAATATTTCAAGAGTTGCGAAACATCCTCCTTACAGGTGGCCCAGGAAGAGTTGTCAGAATATAATTTTAACTGGGAACAGCTGAAAATCATGCGGATAAAGTTTTTAAGCGAATACGGGATGTAGGGCCCGATCCACCCATGCGGAGAGAATCAAACTTTCGGTTCTAAGATTTCCTTTTTCAGGCGGATAGCCTTATTTTTGCGCTCCGCCAAAAGGCGGAAAAAGTGCGGTGCGGCTTATCAGTGTAGCTAATGCAATGGTGCGGTAGCTCAGTTGGTAGAGCAAAGGACTGAAAATCCTTGTGTCGGCGGTTCAATCCCGCCCCACACCACGTCAAAACGATAAAACCCCCTCTCGCAGGGGGTTTTATAATTTAGTGAACAATACCGTGCCCTGGATTCATTTTTTATTATTTTTCAGATCAAATCATCGTTTAAAATTTAAACAAAAAAAACTCCGGCGAGAAGCCAGAGTTTTTTTAAAAACAGGTTATTTTTTTAATATATATAATTTAATGCCGTTTTATCATTAGCGTTGAAAGGCCGGTTAGTGGTAGCGCTCAGGCAAGCCAGCATCCAGCTTGCTGCATCGGGACCTGACGGTGTTCCGGGAATCAATATGGCGCCTACAGTAGAAGCTCCTTCATTTGAAGGAGAACCACCACAGCTATAGCTTCTGTCCATATAATCAGTATGACGCATGCCGATGCAATGACCAACTTCATGGGCAATAACCGTTGTCACAAAATTGAGGCTGTAATTCTGATAAGTCTTATTGAATTTAACTTCATTGTAGGGATTGCCTCCGGAGGGAAACCAGCAGATGCGATATACCCCCCCATTAACTATTCTGATATTTATGTTTCCGCCACTGGCAACTCTTGTCATGGTGATCTGGAGGTTTTCTGCATTATAACGGGCAATAGCTGCATTAATTCCGTTAGAAACATTTGCATTTACATTACCACTGCTGCTGATGGTTATGTTCCTTGGCAAACCCGTTACAAGATTTGTGGTACGGTACTGTTCGTTGCCGGCTATGCGGAGCAGGTTACCGCCTGGAGCTGAATTCAGGAATTCTTCAGTCAGGATAATATCTCCTTCTACCAGGTATCCTTCTTCTGTTTTCTGAACAGTAGAAATGCCAAATCCATGACTTTGAATTTTTGCCAGCGTTGCATCAGAAATTTCTTCCTGTGCAGTTTCTTTCACTGATTTTGTGCAGGACGTGAGCATAAGTCCAGTCATAAGAGAGAGCATTAAAAAACGGGTTACTTGTTTCATTTGATGTGTTTTTGGAGGGTTAAATATTTATGGTAAAATTTGAAGAACAAAAGATATATTATTTTTTGAGATTTAAAATAAAAAGAACAACAATTTTTCGGGCAAGGGCATCCCCCTTATTATTTTCACTGGTATTTATACGATTTCGTAGACTGATAAGAAGAACTCCTGCCTTTATTTCAATATTTTTGAGAGATAATCACTTCAAGTGAAAATGCTGTATTTCCTTTTAAATCAATGGCGATTACGTACACTGTTCTGTATCCTGTCTGTCCTTCTTTTTATTTCTCCAGAAGGCTATGGGCAACAACCTCTTGAAAAAAATCAGGCAAAATATGCTCCGGGAGTAATAGAACTCTTATTAAAATCCCCGTCTGATAAAAAGACATCTTTGATGGTGATGACCAGCGATACGAAACCTTTTCTTGATTCATTGATGGCCCTGAAAGAGATTAGGGTTGTTTCTCTTTATGAACCCACAAATACTTTTATTATTTACACTCCAGTAAAATATATCAGCCGGATAGCATCATGGCATCCTGTATTATTTATTGATAAAATACGTGCTGCTAAACCGGAACTATTTACCGGTACGATTGAAAACCAAACCAATGTGGTTAACAGGATGCAGGCTGCTTTTCCCGCTTACAATGGTGATAATATAACGATCGGCATAAAAGAAAATACGTTCGACACCGCCGATATTGATTTTAAAGGCAGGGTTCTTATCAATCCGGCAGCCACTCCCGGAGCCAATAGCCATGCTTCCATCATGGGAACCATTGCTGCAGGGGGCGGCAACACCTGGTATGCTGCAAAAGCAGCTGCCTGGGGGAGTAAAATTATTTCTTCTTCTTTTTCAAATCTATTACCTGATGCATCAGGTTTTTTTCAGCAATATGGGGTTACTGTACAAAACCATTCTTATGGTACAGGCATAGAAAATTATTATGGCCCCGAAGCAGTGGCTTATGACCTGCAGGTTGCAAATAATCCATCCCAGTTGCATGTATTTTCCTCCGGTAATTCGGGTCAATCAGCATCCACTTCGGGCACCTATACTGGTATCAGCGGTTTTGCCAATCTTACCGGTCAATATAAAATGGCCAAAAATATTCTGACAGTTGGCGCCACCGATTCTTTTTATGTGGTTCCGTCAATCAGTTCAAAAGGTCCGGCTTTCGATGGCCGGGTGAAACCTGAATTGGTGGCTCAGGGAGAAGACGGAAGTTCCGGGGCGGCCGCTATTGTAAGCGGCATCGCCGCATCTCTTCAGCAGGCTTTTAAAATAAATAATGGCGGCAACCTTCCGTCTTCGGCCTTAATAAAAGCACTACTCATCAACAGTGCCAATGATGCCGGCCCCGCTAAAGTTGATTTTCAATCCGGATATGGCTCTGTAAATGGTTACAAAGCCATGCAGACTTTATTGAGTGGCAATTTTATTTCCGGCTCTGTATCGCCAGCACAGGAACTAACGTATAATTTAAATGTACCAGCTAATACAAAAGAATTAAAAATAACACTGGCCTGGATCGATCCGCCGGCAATAGTAAATGCGCCAAAGGCGTTGGTTAATGATGTTGACCTTGAATTATTTTACCTACTTACTTCACAAACATGGCAGCCCTGGGTGCTCAGTAATTTTCCACACCGGGACTCTTTATTATTACCCGCCGTAAGAAAAAGAGATGGATTAAATACCGTGGAGCAAATAACTCTTGACAATCCATCTTCAGGTAGTTATGTTATCAAAGTAAGAGGATTTGCAATCACCACCGCATCACAAACATTTCATATTGCCTGGCAGCCGGATGCGGCCAACAATTTTGAATGGAATTATCCCCGGCAAAGTGACCCGGTGCTGGCCGGTGAACAAAATGTATTGCGCTGGCAATCCACTTTAACTGCCACAAATGGATCGTTACAATATAGTACAGACAATGGAAACAGCTGGCAGGTCATCAATGCTGCCGCAGATCTGTCCAAAGGGTTTTATAAATGGATGGCTCCGGATATTTATTCCAAAACATTAATTAAAGTTACCGCCGGAGAAATGATTATACAACAGATACGGTCGTTATCTCAAAGCGTTTAACGCTGTTAACGGGCTTTAACTGTCCCGATTCATTTATGCTCCTTTGGCCACGGGTGCCGGCAGCTTCAAAATACAACCTGTACAAACTCGGTACTAAATACATGGAAGCCTTGCAAACGATAACGGATACATCAATAGTGTTGCAAAAAAACAGCAACAACTCTTTGCATTATGCCGTGGCACCAGTTATCGGCGGCAGAGAAGGAGTGAAAAGTTTTGGCACCAACTATACTACACAAGGGGTGCTGTGTTATTTTAAATCATGGTATGCAGACAAAATAAATAATACCGGGCGGCTGAACCTGGAGCTGGGCTCTTTATATAACATCAATAAAATAATAGTGCAGAGGATAACTGGCAAAGATACTTTCACACTGCAAACAATTAATAGCCCTGTTTCATTATCTTATATTTTTACTGATCCCGGATTGATCACTGGTTTAAATCAATACCGGGTCTGTCTGAAAACTGTAAACGGCGCAGAAATCTGCTCAGAAATCGCCAGTTTGTATTTTGCCGAAGAAAACCGGCTCTTTATATATCCCAACCCGGTGCGGCAGACTGAATCATTTACGGTCATAACCAACGAACAACAGTCAGGGGAATTGCAGATCATTGATGTAAATGGCCGGATAGTTCAACGAATTCTTATTGGAGGAGGAGCGATACAACTGTTTGCCCTTCGCTTGCCTGGAGGACTTTACCTGTTGCGCCTGGCCGGCAATAATCAAAAAATAAAAACCGGGCGCCTGGTTGTTTATTAATAAAAAATAAACATGTTTTACCCATAACCTTTATCTGCTCTTATTAACAAATTCGTACGTATTATAATGTAAAGCATGATATTAAGGTAAGTGTTCCATTCTCCGAACTACGCAAAAGGGGCCGGAAATATAAAAACTCTTTAGCCGGGTAATCAGCGATGATAGCTGCTATTAATATTTATATGTAAAAAAAAATCCGGAATCAATGACTCCGGATTTTAAAAATTTCCATTTTCATAATCTTATTGTGAGCTAAGGTCTTTGCGCAATATCATAAGAAACGATTCCCGGCTTTCTATATTCGCATTGTCATCCAATAATTTTGACCGGGCGTCCCACGCTTCCTGGCCGTAGTCTTTTATATAAGTATCCTTGAATAGCGTTGGCGCCGGCGGATTAGGATTGCGTGGAAAATAGTTACCATCAAGTTCTTTAAAACCGTCTTTTAAATTCCGGACCGACACGATAACTGATTTAGTTCCCTGCAATATCTGAACATAAGTATTATTACTAAACCTGAAAGTCGGATTGGCATTCATTTTTAGCATTTAGCAGGGCTCCTCTTCTCAACTCCCTAATGGTACCCTGCTGTGTTCCCATTTTTAAATGCGTAACTGTTACCTGGAATTTCTCTGCAGCAACACTTCCGTTCATGCTGGCTGTATCATCATGCCTGTAAGTGGCGTTCGTACTTCCATTTTCCAGATACGGTGAAAAATTTTTTTCCAGATCCAACCCATGTTCCTTTGCGCGGGGTTTTTCAACATCCATATCCGCGTAACTGATCGGGCCTTCTACAATATGATATTCTCCGCTATGTGAACCGCTTACCACTTCATACACCGTCCTTTTGTCTTCTGTTTTGTGATACATGGCCAGGTGTGCTTTCCAGTGGGTTTCAAAAGCTGACTTCATTCCAGATTTTGGTTTAACTACATTAACCGTGTAAAGGGTTTTGCCCTGGCTGTTTGCGAAGAAAGCGGCTGCAATTAACAGCCACAGGAAAAGTGTTTTTTTTCATTAGTTTTTGTTTTGGTGATTAATAAATACCCGAACAGGATTTGCCTGTTGCGGAAATAAAAAAGGGATTCACGTGGTAAAGAAAAGAAGGAATTTAGAGGGGGGACTGAATTACGAACTTAACGTTAATAAATCAAAACACAAAATAATTTCAGCGAAAGATAATTGGCATGGCTTAAAATCAATGATGTTGTTATTGATCTTAGTGTGTAAAGAAATTTTTATTTTTCAATTTATTTCAACATACAGCACCGCTAACCCTGCTCCCACCGTTGCATTGTGTTTTATCAAAGCAATATTGGCTTCCAGGCCTTCTCCCTTCGTCTGTTCAGCAATATATTGTAATAAGAATGGAGTAATATTTTTACCCGTTATCCTTTTCTCATTTGCAGCCACTAGTGCCTGTTGAATATATTCTTCCATTTTATCAGCAGCAATTATTTTATCGTTAGGATAATGCTACCCTTGCAACATTGGGTGTACCTGCACATACGATCCTCACTTCCAAGATGGACAGCGAACCCAATTATCATAAAGTAAGCGATGAAGTGGCAACACCTGACCTGGATAATATGACCAGAATTATCCGGGCTTTTGCACTTAGCTCAAAATCGATTATTGCCGGGAAAGAAACAGCGGCAAGGGTGAAAGTAGAAGCGTTGCTGTAATGCTCCGGGTACACACCCCGTTTTGCTGAAGATGTTACCGTCTTGTCATCGGGTCTTCATTATTACTCATCCGCAATACAGCCGGGCTTTGATTGCTTTTATCATACTCTGTTCCCATAAAAGCAATTTTTATTTTTCTTCCGTCAGTATAGTTAAAAGTGATGGTATAATCTTTCACTTGATATGTGCCGGAGCCTGGTAACATACCTGGGTTGATGCAATCATTATATTCATGATACAATACCCTGATCGCCCCATTGTCACTAAACCTTCCATCGGATGAAAATGTGATGGAAGGAATTTTCCCCATACGCTTCGGTCATTACATAAGTGCCGTCAAATTTTACGCCATCAACCGAAGGCAACTGATAAAACCGGTGATCTGTTTGATTCGCAGTAATAATTAGCTTGTCGCTCTCCATCCGAAGTGGGATATCGCCGTATGGCATTTTCAAAATACCTTTTCCATTGCTGAAAGAATAAGTTCCCCAATCTCTTCGGTATAATTCAGCCCGTACTCTTGTATCTACATCATCTAACCCTTCAGCCGGAAACTTTGGGCCAAAATAGGCTTGCCCGTTCGATAAAAATATAGGGGAAAAAACTTTGTATCCGGCACCAAGGGGCTGCCCAACAGAGGGTGAACCAACAGACAGTGAAATACCCTGCCATACACCTGTGATGCCGCTGCCATTTGTTGTGCCGGGTTTTAAAGAAGCTTCATCGCCATCAGTAAAATGAATGGAGAATAAAAGGTTATCAATCGCGGTTCTGTATTGCTGCCTTTCATCAGCATAATATGCTGACATGTTGCAACTCCTGTTTATTTTCCTTGACTTTAATACTGCCACTCGTTCAAACCGGTTGTTTATTTTAATAACAAACAGATCGAGCCCGAATTCCGCAGGATAATCGCCGTTTCCAATATGCAGGCCGCCGCTGCAGCGAATATAATCCCAACCTCTGAAAGATTTTTTTGGAGGTATTGCTGAATAGTTTCCACCGTTCACATCATGCATTTTGGTTCCATTGTACATGGCCGCCGCTTCATCAAAACTTTGCTGAAGGGTTTGTTCTAAAGTGCCGGAAGCATTCAAGGGTTGCATAATCTGCATGGCCAAATGTTCGTCGGCTGGTAAATCCAATGGTTTAAATACAACGCCATCGCTGAATATTTGATGGCTCCATCCTTGTGGGGCAGTGTAATTCAGTAAGCCAAATTTTCCTGTGGTGCCGTTTGCTGCTGATGTTTTATCTGCTGATGGCTGCGTATGGTTATGCACTGTTGCAGCCTTTGTTTTATCTAAATCCATCGTTGTAAATAATGCATCTATCTGCCCAATAAATGATTCATCATTCAGCGATGTTCTGAAACTCATTGTTTTTCCAAAGCCACTTGCTACAGTCAACATAACATATAATTCTGCTCCATCTAATTTTATGGGTGCTGCGGCTGTTACCACTTCCCATCCTTCGGCTGTTGTTTGCAATTCTGTTTTTGGGTTTGCTTCTGCTTTGTAAGGAGTTGCCACCAACGCATTCCATTCTCTTTCAAAATCTTTTTCGGCATCACCGGTACTGGCTGTGCTGGCAAACATCGCAATAACACAAAAACCTCCCGTGGACTTATTTACATTCATATAGTTTACAACTCCGGGTTTGGTTTCTTTCTTAAAATCTTTGGGCGGCGTAAAGGTTGCAATGTCAAAGGTTTCTGTTTGAGAAAATAGCTGCATTGAAAACAGAAGACAGCAAATAAATTGTATGTAATACCTAATTGACTTCTTCATATTGACTAGTTTTAGGATTCCATTCATGTTTGCAAAGGTAGTTACTATCCCATCAGCAGAAAGCTTACGGATATAACTATTATTGGAATTGCTGCGGTCAATGATAAACAGATTACCATTGCTGTCAAAAGCAATACCATTCGGTGCATCAAAACGGGCCGTCAATGCTTTGCCATCAGCATACCCTGGCTCTGCAGCTCCAGCCGGATTACCGCTGAAATTTAATTTACCCATGCCTGCTACTGTCGTCACTTTATTATTGGCAATCTTAATAATGCGGTGCAGCCTTGAATCGGAAATATAAATATCTCCGTTTGGGGCAATAGCGATACCGCTGGGAGCTGTAAGCACAGCTGTTGCAACAGTGCCTTCTTTGTAGACAGAATTCAAAACAGTTTTGTCGCACTGGCCTGTAACGGTTGTAATAGCCCCTACCGGAGTAATTTTTCTGATGCAGTGGCTTGCATTGCAACAAACAAATAGGTTTCCAAACGAATCACAGACCATACCTCTCGGGTATCTGATGACTAAATTGTTTGTGCCATCTCTTATCGTGGTAACATAACCATCAGCGCTTACTTTGCGGATATAATATTCTCCCGTGTTGGCGCCTGCCTGTGCATAATCAGAAACGTAAATATTTCCTTTGCTGTCTATCGCAATGTTTTCTGTGTTCCAGAATGCGGCGGTTTGCCAGTTGCCGTCTTTTATACCGGCATTTCTTGTTCCTGCAATGGTGGTGACAACTGCATCTGGTGTTATCTTTCTGATGCAGGAGCCGTCGGCAACATATAAATTATCTGCTGCATCAATGGCGATTCCTGCTGCATCATTAAATCCGGCCTGATTTGCTTTTCCATCCTTACCATTGCGGCCACCACCAGCAAAGAGTTCTGCTTTTCCCTGCGGTGTGACTTTAATTATCTTATTATTCTTTCCTGTTACAAAGAGGTTGCCTTTACTGTCTGCAACAATGCCGAAAGAAGCATTGAAAGCACCGGTTAATTTAACGGTTTGTGCATGTACAAGCGGGAAATGCAGCAATAATAGGATAAGGCCTGATGTGAATTTCTTTTTCATATATCCTTTATTTGTCAGAATAAGGTTGCCTTCAGATCATGGTAGATGTTGTGGCGGTATAGCCATATGAGATTGGGTTGCCTATTGCGGATGTCCTTAATTCGATCTTTTTTTCACCTGGAGAAAGTGAAAGCAAATGGGTACCTGTCAGCAGCGTGTTTGATCCGTTTGCTATTTCCCATTGAAATCGATGCATTAACGTCTCATTTACGTAGATGAACACAAAAACACTGGTCGCCCCACAACCAAAGCATTTTGCTGAGCTTATGGGTATGTTGAAAGAGATATGATACTTCGTTGGGGTAGTGGGATAAAAAACGTAAAGCATTCCTGGTAATGGGTAATAGTTGGAACTGGCCGATCCATTGTGAGTAAATATGCTTGTGCCAGTCAACATTGTTGTATTATCATAGAGCTTGTTTGGTGAAGCGCCCACATTATCATCAGCCGGATACCATGATCCTCCCCCTTTTGTGGCAGGGCAAAAGTTTGGTAGTCATAACCACTGATGACCAAGTAATTGATGTGCATTCCCGGGCTATGCATGAAAGATCCTGAATTTTGACGAGAAGGGAAAGCCCAAGCCCAGCTGTATAAGTTGTTGCATTTCCCGTATTGCCTGATTCATTTGAGGGTGACCAATCTGTGCCATTCCATTTTAATATTTGTCCAATGTTGGGTACAGTGTTGGAGAGTGGCCGTCCTAAAATTTTACTGACCATCGGGTTGGGGTACATTCCCGTTAGATCGCCTGTAGCCTCCCCATTGGGAGGAAGAGAAGTTGGGCATTTGCAGGATTGTATAGGAGGGTCATTGACTGCCACTGGTGGTAGTGTAGATATTCCTGTGGAAGAAATAACAATATTATAAGCACAACCTTTTAGTATTGCTTGTCCGCCTGTATTGGTGATAAACCATCTGCCGGCAGAGGAGCTATAACCCGTTTTCGCTTCATACGGGTTCAGCCATGAACCGGCACGGGTATCCGGCGAGTGATTTGGAAAAATGGAAAACTGCGCATTGGGTTTATTGTTGAGAGCTGGATTGTCAATATAAGAGCCTTCGGCCCCGAGATTTTGCTGTGTTACCAGGTGCAGAAACTGATTGGCTCCGGGAGTTAAAAAATATTGCACTTTATAAGTAAGGCCAACCGGCATCGGTGCAAAATCACAATTAAAGATGTTCCACTTGCCGGAATAATACCAGGCTCCGATTGGGTGGGGGTTGATTGTTTTTGTATTTCCCAGTGGAGTAGCGATAATAATGGCGTCGGTTTTTTCCCGAAAGACCCGGCACGTCAATCAATGCGTTTGCTGAGCTGATGTTAGCCGTGGTCGTCGTCAGTGTATATTCCTGCTGTGCGTGGCTGCCTGTAGCGGTTAGTATTAATAAAGCCGCCAAAAATAATTTCAGCTGTTTAAGTTGCTTTTTCATATGTTGTATTTGTCTTTACCAATTATTGTTTCAATAATTTTTCAACCATAATTTTTAAGTTTTCAATCTGCCGCTGCTGTTTGCGAAGAAAGCGGCTGCAATTAACAGCACAGGAGAAGTGTTTTTTTCATTAGTTTTTGTTTTTTGGTGATTAATAAATATCCCAACAGGATTTGCCTGTTGCGCAAATAAAAAAGGGATTCACGTGGTAAAGAAAAAGTTGGAATTTAGTGGGGGGCTGTATTACGAACTTAACGTTAATAAATCAAAACACAAAAATAATTTCAGCGAAAGATAATTGGTAGGGCTTATAATCAATGATGTTGTTATTGATCGTAGTGTGTAAAGAATTTTTGATTTTTTTAATTTATTTCAGCATACGCCACCGCTAACCCTGCTCCCACTTTTGCATTGTGTTTTATCAATGCAATATTGGCTTCCAGGCTTTCTCCCTTCGTATGTTCAGCAATATATTGTAACAAGAATGGCGTAACATTTTTACCCGTTATCCCTTTCTCATTCGCAGCGGCCAAAGCCTGCTGAATGTGTACTTCCATTTTATCAGCAGCAATTTCCATTTCGGCAGGTATGGGATTGGCAAGTAAAACTGAACCGGTTAAACCTAATTTCCATTTGGTATCCAGCAGCGCAGCAATTTCCTGAGCCGTGTCCAGCCGTAAGGGAGAAAGAAAACCACTGTTACGGGAATAAAAACTCGGAAATTCATCTTGTCCGTATGTTATAACGGGTATTCCTTTTGTTTCCAGGTACTCTAATGTCAACCCGATATCCAAAATAGATTTTATACCAGCTGATACCACCGCCACAGAGGTTTGCGCCATTTCAGTAAGATCAGCCGAAATATCCATACTGCTTTCTGCTCCCCGGTGTACACCACCAATACCACCGGTTACAAATATTTTTATTCCGGCCAGGGCTGCTATCCGAATCGTGGCCGCCACGGTAGTTGCTCCGTATAATTTTTAGAAATGACATAGGGCATATCCCGGAGACTCACTTTCCAAACATCATGGGCATTGCCAAAATATTCCAACTGATCATTGGTCAGCCCGACATGACACTTACCGGCAAAAATGGCAATGGTGGCTGGCACGGCTCCGTTTTCCCGGACAACATTTTCTACCTGCAAGGCCGTTTCCACATTTTTGGGATAAGGCATTCCATGCGAAATGATCGTGGACTCCAGTGCCACAACAGGTGTATTGTTTGCCAGCGCTTCCTGTACTTCGGGATGTATTTCCAGAAATGAATTCATTATTCGGGATAATATTTGGTTACAAGTTTTAGCAACTTCTCTTGTGTAAGATGCGTGGCAATAGCACCGTTTACCTGCAGGATCTCTGCCGATAAAGTATGGGCTAATTTCAGACAGTCGAAATCATTTTTACCCAAGTGCTTGCCTAACAGATAGCCCGACAAAGAGCCATCACCGGCACCCGTGCAATCCAACACTTCTATATCAGGAGCATGAAGCGTGATAGATTTTTCCTTATTATAAAGTGCAGAACCGTGTTTGCCATTATGCAGCCAGATATTTTGTACGCCCCTCAGTAATAATTCTTCTACCTGTTGTTGTGTAAAAAAAGCTTTTTCAGAACAAAGCACGGGCAACTCATCCTCATTAGGCGTTATGAGATAAAGACCGATAAGGTTTGCCTCATTAAATTTTTTTGCCGGGGGAACAGATACCGGTTCAATAATAAAAGGAATTCCTGTTTCATTACTAAAGGAAAGTAGCCATTCCGCTGTGTTAATATTAATATTGGCATCCGCCAATAAATAGGAAGCTGTTTTCAGTAGATCTTTATGCTTTGCCAGGTGTTCGGGAGTTATTAAGTAATTCGCGGCATTGGTCAGGAAAGCTGAAAACAAGGAGCCATCAACATTAATAATGCCTGTATATTTTCCCGAAAGTCCTTCTTTGGTAATAGAGGCATCCAGCTTAACACCCGCATGGGTACAAACCTGTTTCAGCCAGCCACCATCACTATCATTTCCAAACACACTGATCAACTGAACAGGAACCCCCAGTAGGGCTAATTGATGAGCAATGTTCCGGCTGACACCTCCGGCTGTTTTGGTGACAATAGCATCATTGGTGGTAGCCAGCAGCATTTCGTCGGTAGCATGAAATAATTCATCTACAAACGAAGCGCCGATACAAATAACAGGTTTTGACATGTTGCAAAAGTAAAGGCAATGGGTTATTCTTCTTTCTTCTTTACAATCAAAAACCAATCGTTTTCAAGGGGCAGGTAGCCGTAATCATAGCAATAGAAATAGTTTTTGCCGGCCTTGGTAGTGTAGATATGGGTGATATATTTAAAATGAAAACCAAGACGCAATAATTTGTCTTTACTGGCTTTGGCCGTTTCTTCACCTTCGGGCAGGATACTTTCTAAGATCTTCCGGTTTTTCAGCAACGTGTTGTTGATGTTTCGTACAAAATTGCTGTGACTTCCTTTCGTTTTTTGTTGGTTATTGTAGTTGTTGCGGCAGTAATCATCACAAAATTTTTTATCAACTCTTCCTTTCAGGGGTTTGCCGCAGGCGAGGCATGTTTTTGTTTCAAATGCTGACATAGTAAAGGTTTCAGGGTAGAAAGTTAAGCGATATTATCTGTGTGCAAACGTTTTTACACGCTTAGTTTCGGGAAGAAACGGGTAAAAACCGACTCCCGCTTTTCGCCGCTATCATCTTTGTGTTGTCAATCGGAAAAGACGTCGCCGGCTGACTGAAATAACAAATTTTAAAACCGCTTCCGCAAAATCGCCAGCCGGCGGAAACGGAGGCACAAAACTTAAAACTATGTACGCTTTAAAAAACAAAGTACAGTTGATCGGAAACCTCGGTAATGCACCTGAAGTTAAAACATTAGAAAGTGGTAAAAAGATGGCCCGTTTCAGCGTAGCCACCAACGAAGACTATCGCAATGCGAAAGGCGAGAAGGTAAGAGAAACACAATGGCATAACCTGGTAGCCTGGGGAAAAGTGGCGGAGATCGTCGAAAAATTCCTGACCAAAGGAAAAGAAGTTGCCATTGAAGGCAAACTCATTAACCGCAGTTATAATGACAAAGAAGGCAATAAGAAATACGTCACCGAAATACAGGTGAATGAGTTGCTGATGCTGGGCGCAAAAGCCACAGAAGCTTAAGTACTATTTGGCCACAGATTACACGGATTAACACGGATTTTGCCTTTGGCAATTATGTAAACCAAAAACAATCTGTGGCCATTTTTTAAGCCTGACAACTGAGAAAAAACAAATATGGAAAAGCTTTTAAGGAATAGTGAAACATACAGTATTATTGGATTATGCATGGAGGTTCATAAAATGTTGGGGTTTGGCTTTTCAGAGATAGTCTATAAGGATGCTCTGGAAATAGAAGCTATATTAAATGAAGTTTCCATCAATAGAGAAAAACAATTTGATATCATCTATAAAGGGGAAAAGCTGAAACATAAATACTTTGCAGATTTCGTTATGTTTGAAAATATTATTGTTGAAATTAAAGCCACCCATGAAGGGATAACAGATAAACATATTTCTCAAACCCTGAATTATATGAAAGCCTCAGGAAGCAAAATTGGCCTAATTTTTAACTTTGGTAAAAAGAGCCTTGAATATAAAAGACTGGTTTTTTAATCCGTGTAAATCTGTGTAATCTGTGGCTAAAACATAACAACTGTGGCGCTATTTACTCCTGATACTGATAATGAAATGTTTCAACTGGCTATTCAATTAGTCAATCAAAGCAACCGGAATATTTTTCTCACCGGCAAAGCGGGGACCGGCAAAACCACGTTTTTAAAATATATCCGGGAGAATTGCCCCAAACAAATGGCGGTAGTGGCGCCAACGGGTGTCGCCGCCATAAACGCAGGCGGCGTTACCATCCATTCATTCTTTCAACTACCCCTTGCTCCGTTTATTCCCGAAACAAAAGGAACCGGCTTTCCAGCCCACGACCAGGAGATCACCAATAAACATAGCCTCCTCAGCCGGTTACGTTTCAATAGCGAGAAGAAAAAAGTAATACAACAATTAGAAATTCTGGTGATTGATGAGATAAGTATGGTCCGTTGTGATGTGCTGGATGCCATAGATACCGTTCTTCGTCACGTCCGGCAGCGGCCCGCTGAAAGATTCGGTGGCGTCCAGTTATTATTTATCGGGGATATGCTGCAATTGCCGCCGGTTATAAAAGAACAGGAATGGAGTTTATTATCGGAATATTATAGTGGTCAATACTTTTTCGACAGTAAAGTATTGCAGGAAGATCCGCCGGTTTATATTGAATTTAATAAAATATACAGGCAAAAGGACGAGCAATTTATTCGCCTCTTAAACCAGGTACGTAATAATGAACTCGATGAAGACGGAATGAAAATACTGGAAAGTCGTTTCCAACCCTCTTTTCGCAGAAGCAAACAGGATGGCTATATCATTCTTACCACACATAATATCAAAGCCGCCGAAATTAATGCCGGCGAGTTGAGCAGCCTCAGCAACAATCTTTTTTCCTATGAAGCAGAAGTTCAGGATGAATTTTCTGACCGCGCCTACCCTGCCGAAGAAATATTACATCTGAAAGTGGGCGCCCAGGTAATGTTTATCCGGAATGATTCAGCCGATAAGGGTAAAAGATACTTTAATGGTAAGATTGGGATAGTATCCAAATTAGAAGCAGATAAAATATTTGTGCAATGCACGCCTTCCGGACAGTCAGGCGAGGGAGAGCTCGTTGAAATAGAAGTACAAAAAGAGAAATGGGAAAACATCCGTTATACATTAAATAAGTCAACCCGGCAATTAGATTCCGATGTACTGGGTTCGTTTACCCAATATCCACTGCGTTTAGCCTGGGCTATTACCATCCACAAAAGCCAGGGACTGACATTTGAAAAAGCCATCATTGATGCAGGGACAGCATTTGCTCCCGGTCAGGTGTATGTGGCTTTAAGTCGTTGCACCAGCCTGGAAGGGATGGTTTTACAAAGCCAGGTAAGGTCCTCCACCCTTTTAGGCGATTCAAGAATTGTAGCGTTTTCGCAAAGAAGCGCATCAGGCGGTCAATTAAAACAGGAATTGGAAACGGCCCGGAAACAATATCAGCAAACAGTATTGTGCACACTATTTGATTTTGCAATCGCCATTAATAGCGGAAAAGAAATTCGCGACTACCTGGTGGAGCATGCCTCATCTTTTAATCCGGAATCTATATCCTGGATAAGCGAGCTGTTGAGCAAATTGGATAAACTTCAGGAAACAGCAAGGAAATTCCAACTACAACTGCAATCATTATTTCAAGGACCCGGACCTGCAGAAATCAACCAACCATTGCAGGAAAGAATCAAAGCGGCAGCCGAATATTTTGTCTCAGAAATCAGCATATTGATTCAGTTTATTCAACGATCTCCCGCCGTTACCGACAGCCGTATTCACTCAAAAGAGTATAATGAAGGTCTACGGGAAGTATTTGCCCAACTGGCGATGAAAAAATTTATGATCGAAGGATTTAATGGATTATTTAGCCTGGAAGCTTTTCATCAACGGAAGCAGAATTTTGTATTGCCTTCCCTTGCAGTTAATGCTTATGCTGGCGCGTCAGAGAAAAGAATACAAAGCCCGCGGCCAGTCTTACACCAGCAATTAAGAAGACTTAGAGATAGTATTTGTTCCCGAAAAGATTTGCCCATATTTATTGTAGCCGGAAGTAAAACTATTGACGAAATGGCACTTTATTTACCGCAAACGTTGACAGAGCTAAGAAAAATTAGCGGCTTTGGCGATGCTAAGATTGAGCAATATGGTCAGCAGTTTCTGGATATTATTCTGTCCTACAGTAAAGAAAATAATCTTTCATCGATGATACAGGAAAAATCGCCAAAGAGAGAGCGTAAAGACCCACCTGCCGGAAGGCCAGGAAAAACGGGTCCTGTTAAAAAGAAGGGAGACACCTATGCCGAATCGTTTAAGCTTTATAAAGAAGGCCGGTCTATTGCTGATATTGCCAAAGCCAGAAATCTTACAGGCGCAACTATTGAAACGCATTTGTCAAAATTTATCCGAAGCGGCGATATCCGGATGGATGAATTGGTAAGCTCTGAGAAAATCAGGATCATAGAATCAGCCTTTAAAGACTTTGATGGCGGGTCTATTGTTCCCATCAGGCAACAACTGGGTGAAGAGATAAGTTTCGGAGAAATAAGGTTGGTAATGGCGGGTCTTGGAATTACACAGAAAAAAACCCCAGATTAATAATAACCGTTTTCGTTTTCTTCCTTAAGGCTTATCGGTTTTTTATCCTCTAAAAAATATTGATAGTTAATTAAGCCAGCAGTTTGATCCAAACAACAGTTGTTGATTTTAATATTGAATTTATGATATAGCCATTCAATGAACAATGTTATTCAACATTATTCATTAATTATTCACATTCATATCTATTAAACTTGTTACACAAAAGTTTATCTATATCTTTCTATTTGAATACTTACTAATTCATTTATGGAGACACTTACTACCCCTGCTTATCGCACCATAAGCAATCATGTTATTGCTGAGGTTCGCCAAAAATTATCCAACGAACAAAATGCTTTATTTGCGCTTCGTTCGTATCGCCCCGGTGAAACCATTGCCGGTTTTTCTGCCGGCACCATAGCGGCTGAACCAACGTATCTGACCGTTCAGGTTGGTACGGGTAAGCATATTACCCTGCAGCCCGAGTTTCTCCAATATATCAACCACAGTTGTGATCCCAATGTTTTCTTTAATACTACAACGATGGAATTAGTAGCCTTGAAGGAATTAAAGCTGAATGAGGAGTTGACTTTTTTCTATCCATCAACCGAGTGGAAGATGACGCAGCCGTTTAATTGTTATTGCGGAAGTCCCCGTTGTTTAGGCCAAATACAAGGGGCTTTCTATCTTTCCAGGGAAGCAAAGGCAAACTACCGCTTTACGGATTTTATTCAACAACAACTGGCAAAACGTTCTGCCGCCAGGAAGAAAGTTGCTTGATTGCATGAAAACATCTGACGCCATCCGTTTATTAAAACCCTATACAATTTGGGTACTGGCCCCACACCTGGAGTCAGACGACCCGAATATTCAGCATTACTATGATTTCACTCAAAGTATTAAAGAATATACCAGAGTATTTGCCGAGCTGAAAGCAGAATGGAAATGGCAACCGGTAACCATGGATAATTATATAGATATTATCCGTTCTATCCGGGTTAATACAAATGGCAAAACACCTCTTATATTAAATCTTTGCGATGGCGATGAAGTTAATGGCACCCCCGGTGTCTCGGTTATTCATGAATTAGAAAAGAACCAATTGATATATACCGGGTCGGATGCTCATTTTTTTACCATTACCACTTCAAAGATCCCCATGAAGAAAGCTTTTGATAAAGCCGGTGTTTCTTCTGCTAACTGGAGGGTTATCACCGATAAAAAGGGGTCTGTAAAAGGTATTTGCAAAAGAGTTGGGACGCCTATAATTATAAAACCGGCCGTTTCTGGTGGAAGCATGGGGGTATCCGTAAAAAATGTGGTGCATACCGAAGAGGAATTATTGGCAAGGGTTGATGAGATCAAAAATGGCTACCGCGGCTGGAACCTTTTAGTAGACGGCCTGTTTGTTGAGCAATTTATTACCGGCCCCGAATTCACCACTTTTATTACCGGATCTGCTGATGATTCTGATAATTGTATAGTATACGAGCCGGTTGAACGGGTTTTTCATAAATCATTACCCGAATCCGAGAAATTTTTATCCTTCGACCGCCTTTGGGAAATTTATGAAGATGAAACGCCGATGCCGGCAAATGAGAATTTTTATGAATACAGGCCGGTTGAACCTTCTTTGGTTCCCGCTTTGAAGCAACTAAGCCTCGATGCCTATAGATCTTGTGGAGGAAAAGGATACACCCGGATTGATATACGCCAGGATTCAAGCACCGGCAAACTCTATATGCTGGAAGCAAACGCCCAGTGCGGTCTTAGCGAAGATGAGAATTATACTTCCATTGGGGCTATATTGAAAGTATCCAATGTCTCTTTTACTGAAATCATTTCAGAAATACTGAAAGATGCCTTAAGGAGAAGTGTGGTAAAACCTGCCGGGGTTAAAAAATCCGGAACAGCAAGAAAAAGGAAAACGGTTACCATTAAATAGTCTTTGTCTTTCCCGGCCACGGGGCGGATGTACTTTATATGCCCCTTGTCATTACCTTAGCGTTGTATGAAAGTTTGTGTACTTCAGCCAGATTATTCCACTACAGGCGTTGATTATAAAAACTATGACCCCCCCCGGGACTTATCTGTATTGATACCTGAAGCAGAAGTACATAATGTCTTTCTTAATAAGCTTACTACTTACAGACAACTGAAAGATCTCAGCAAACAGGGGTATGATATTTTTGTAAACCTGTGTGAAGGTTACCTGGAATGGGAAATTCCGAGTATTGATGTTATTTATACATTGGAGATCCTGAACCTTCCTTTTACGGGGCCCACCACAAAATTGTACGACCCGCCCAAAGAACTGATGAAATACCTGGCCTATTGTGAAGGAGTAAAGACGCCCGGGTATAGTATTATTAACGAGCTAAATGATGTTAATGATGCGGTGGAGCATTTATCGTTTCCCTTATTTGTAAAACCGGCCAAAGCCGGCGATAGCCTGGGTGTTGATGAACACTCCCTGGTGCATAATAAAATTGAACTACAGCAAAAATGTATCAGCATACTGGATGAATACGGCCCACTGCTGGTAGAAGAATATGTTGCCGGCAGAGAATTTACCGTGCTGGTTGCTGCAAATGCGGAAGGGCACAACTGTACAGTCTTTCGCCCGGTAGAATATTTATTTCCTGAAGGAAGAGAATTTAAAACATATGCATTAAAAACCTCTGAACTGCATCCCGATTGTAATGTTCCCTGTAAAGACGATGTTTTGGACAAACAACTCCGCGCTGCAACTGAAAAAATATTCAAAGGGTTTAATGGTGTTGGCTATGCAAGATTAGATTTCCGGGTCAATGAAAAGCAGGAGGTCTTTTTTCTTGAAATCAATTTTACCTGCTCTGTCTTTTATAAGGATGGTTACGAGGGTTCGGCCGATTTTATTTTGAAATATGATGGTATCGGTCAGGCCGGTTTCTTACGACATATGATAGCAGAAGGAATAGCCCGTCATGAACGGGGGAAGAAACCTTATAGAATGAAAGGCAACGCTATTGCAGGCTATGGCATTTATGCGAACCGGGGTATAAAAAAGGGGGAAATAATTTTTAAAGGAGAAGGCCGGGCACAACGAATCATCACCAAGCGGTTTGTAGAAAAAAACTGGAACGAAGAAGAAAAAATGCATTTCCGCCGCTATGCTTACCCTGTCAGTGAAGAACTTTTTATTCTTTGGGACGATGACCCATCTGAATGGGCTCCCCAGAACCACAGCTGCGACCCTAACACTGTTTTTGACGGTTTAGATGTATTAGTAATAAAGAACATATCTAAGGGTCAGGAAATCACTCTTGATTACGCTAATTTCCTGGATGAGAATATGGAACCATTTTATTGTCAGTGTGGTTCTCCTAAATGCAGGGGAAAAATTACTGGCGCTCCATCTAATTCGTTAACCTTGCGGGAACAAAAATTACTCCGGTTAAACTCCTGAGATCCGTTCAGGTCTTATATAGCAATCCATTATTTTTTACAGATAGCATTGGTTTGTTAGCCATGCAAAATGATGATTTATCATAAAAGGTGAACTATGTCCCGATTTGCCATACTCAGACAAATAATGCTGCAACACCGATACCGGTTGGCAATTACATATTCCCTTTTTTCCCTGGAAATGTTAGGTAGTTTACTACGTCCCTTTTTCCTGGGAATGGCTCTGAATGATCTGATAAAAGGAAGCTACCAGGGTCTTATTATTTTAACTGCTGTACATTTCAGCTGGCTGATAATTGGTACAATAAGGCATCGTCTTGATACCAGGACCTATTCCGCTATTTATACTTCTTTGGTTACAAAATTTCTTGCCCGCAGGTATAATAAAACAGATGTATCAAAGCTCAGTGCTCACTCTACCCTGGCCCGCGAGTTTGTTGATTTCCTTGAATTTGACCTGGCTTATGTAGTAGAAGCCATTTACAGTATTGTTGGTTCTTTGTTGCTTTTGTTTTTCTATGATACTTCAGTTGTTCTTGTTTGCCTGGGTATACTGTTTCCGGTCATTGGTTTCAGTTATTTGTATGGTAAAAAGATGAAGAACCTCAACAGGCAAAAAAATGATGAATTAGAAAAGCAGGTGGATATTATTGCTACCGGTAATAATCATAGTATCCGTCAGCACTATGATAATTTAAGAAAATGGCAGATCCGTATCAGTGACCAGGAAGCCTGGAATTTTGGTATAATGGAGGTTTTGGTAATGGTAGTGATCGGCGTTTCCTTATTAATTACGAATAAAGCTGCCGGAGTGGGTATAGAGGCCGGAAGCCTGATTGGTATCTACAGCTATATCCAGCGGTTTGTTTCCGGACTGGATACGATACCGTATACGGTACAGCGTATTTCATCGCTACATGATATTACCCGGAGAATAGAATTACAACAGTCAGATTTAGCAGAGCCGGTGTTAAAAGAAGTGGCTTAAGGCTATCGTCCCATAAAGACCATCAATATCTGCACATCGCTGGGGTTAATACCGGATATACGGCTGGCCTGCCCAAGGGTTCTGGGTTTTATTTTACCGAGTTTTTCCCGGGCTTCATTTCCAAGGGAAGTGATCTTTTTATAATCAAATGAATCCGGGATTTCTAACTCTTCAAGGAGGGACATTTTTTTAACCAGCTCTTTTTCTTTTTCTATATACACTTCATATTTCACCTGGATAGAAGCCTGCTCAATCGAATCTTTTGAAAAATCTTTTAATGCTGCCTGTAATCCCGGCAATACATTTGCCATATCCTCCAGTTCCACATCGGGGCGGAGTAATATTTTTTGAGCCTTTTGTTTTTCTGTAATCGGTGAAGAATTAATAGAAACGAAATAAGCATTGATTTCTTCTGGTTCAACAGCGAACTCCTTTAGAATGGATTTTATTTTTTCAACACTATTTTTTTTATCCAACACTTTATTCATTCGTTCCTGTGATGCCAGACCTAAGCGATAACTCAATTCTGTCAAGCGCAGATCGGCATTGTCTTGTCTTAACAAGGTTCTGAACTCTGCTCTTGATGTAAACATCCGGTAAGGCTCATCCGTTCCTTTGCTTATCAGATCATCAATGAGAACTCCAATGTATGCTTCACTTCTTTTCAAAATAACTGGTTCCAGGCTCTTGTTTTTTTGATGTGCATTGATACCAGCCATTAGTCCCTGGCAAGCGGCTTCTTCATAGCCTGTGGTACCATTTATCTGGCCTGCAAAAAACAAATGCTGGATCAACTTGGTTTCCAATGTATATTTTAACTGTGTCGGCGGAAAGAAATCATATTCGATAGCATAGCCGGGTCTGAACATTTTCACTTTTTCAAAACCCACTATATTACGAAGAGCTTCGTATTGTACTTCTTCCGGCAGGGAAGTTGAGAATCCATTTACATATATTTCTACCGTATTCCATCCTTCAGGTTCAATAAAAAGCTGGTGTCTGTCTCTTTCAGCAAAGCGATTGATCTTGTCCTCGATGCTCGGGCAATACCTTGGTCCTGTTCCGTCGATCCTACCGGCAAACATGGGACTTCTTGAGAATCCGGTTTTCAAAACATCATGTACTTTTTGACTGGTATAGGTTATCCAGCAACTTCTTTGGGTTGTTGGCTTTTCCGTTTCTAAAAAAGAAAAGCCCACAATCTCATCGTCCCCTTTCTGTTCTTCCATTTTACTATAATCCAGGCTACGACCATCAATCCGGGGAGGCGTCCCTGTTTTCAGGCGGTCACTTTCAAATCCAAGGGAAACTAATTGCTCAGTAATGCCCGTTGCCGCTTTCTCTGCCATCCTCCCACCCCCAAAATTTTTTTCTCCAATATGAACGATTCCATTCAGAAATGTTCCATTGGTAAGTACCACCGATTTAGATCTTATCTCATGTCCCAAACCCGTGACTACACCCTGGCACACCCCGTCTTTTATCAGAAGTCCGGTTACCATATCCTGGTAAAAATCAAGATTTGGTGTTTTCTCCAGCATTTCCCGCCATTTTATAGAAAAAAGCATCCGGTCGTTCTGTGCCCTTGGACTCCACATGGCTGGACCCTTACTCCGGTTCAACATTCTGAACTGGATGGTGGACTGGTCGGTCACAATTCCAGAATATCCCCCCAAAGCATCTATTTCTCTCACAATCTGGCCTTTAGCAATACCTCCCATGGCAGGATTACAACTCATTTGGGCAATAGTCTGCATATTCATGGTCACCAAAAGAGTTTTGGAACCAAGATTTGCCGCCGCCGCTGCCGCTTCACAACCAGCATGACCAGCACCAACTACTATTACATCGTATTCTGGAAACATAAGTCGGCAAAGGTACTATTAATCGCATAGTAGGAAAGTAGAAATGTGCTGCTTTAGAGTCAAAAACATGGTTTCACGGGAAACAGCGAAATGTTTCAGGATGAAACATTTTTTTCACGTGGAACCATACTTTTGATAAAAGGAAAGGTAAAACTCCTCTTTTTCCCTCATTTTATCTTTTTCAACCTTTCTTTTGTCCTTATAACCACACAAATGCAGGGCTCCATGAAAAATTACCCGGTGAAGCTCGGATTTGAAAGAAGTACCAAGAGTTTTTGAGTTATCCTTAACCCGGTCAATACTAATATATATTTCTCCCTGGATTGAACTCGTCTCTGAAAGGTCGAATGTTATAATGTCCGTATAGAAATTATGATTCAGGAATTGACGATTAATTTTCAGAAGGGCCTTGTCGGTACAGAAAATGTAATTAATGGATATTAGCTTCTTGCCTTCTTTTTTGAAAATTGATTGGATGTAGCGCTTTAATTTCCCTCTATTTGCCAGTGAGAATTTGACATCCTGGTAAAAAAAACAAATATTTAGCCCGCCCCTGTTGCTATCAGGATTCGGGATTACAGAGGAATGGGGCATAATTTCAAATTTCGTAAACAAAAGCAAACTAACAAGGGTAGTTTTGTAATATAAATTTGAAAATGATTGTCAAGCTATCAGAAATGAAATCAGGACAGGAGGGTATAATTAAGGAATTCAACAATAATGAAATTTTCCTGAAATTGATGGAAATGGGCTGTGTACCAGGGGAAAGGATTCTGCTGGAGCAGATAGCTCCTCTTGGCGATCCCATTTCAGTAAGCGTGTCTGGTTATCATCTTAGCCTGAGATTAAATGAAGCAGAGCACATATTAGTAGAATTAAAACATTGAATATCAAATATATACATATATATTATTATAGGGTATCATAACGCAATCAGGTTTTAATGAAAATTGGTTTATACTTTGGCTCTTTCAACCCGGTTCATGTTGCCCACCTTATAATTGCGAACCAGGTTCTGAATGACACAGACATTGAAAAGATCTGGTTTGTTGTATCTCCGCAAAACCCATTTAAAACCGGTTCCAATTTATTAAACGAATATCACCGGCTGCATTTGATACGCCTGGCAACGGATGATGATGTGCGCATTAAAGCTTCTGATATTGAATTTACTTTACCTAAACCATCCTATACAACAAATACGTTGGTCTATCTCGCTGAAAAATACCCGGAGCATGAGTTTTGTATTATTATGGGTAGTGATAGTTTTCAAAATCTTCACAAGTGGAAAAACTATGAAGTTATAATAAAAAATTACCCGGTATATGTTTATCCCCGGCCGGGTTTTGAAATAGAAAATCATATCGGCGCCACCCTGCATATACTGGAGGTGCCGCTTCTTCAATTATCGGCTACGCTTATCCGTAAGTATATCCGGGAAGGAAAATCAGTGCGGTATATGGTCCCTGATAAAGTACTGGAAGAAATAGAAAAAGGGGGATATTATAAGAAGTAGTTTCAGAAAAAATAACCCAGGGCCAGACAGCCCAATACAATAATGGGCGCAGCGATCCGGGTGAAATTCAGTAATAAAAATGTGCCAAACATCGCAAGTACACTGATGGAACTACTTAACGGCTTGAATTCAGAAAAAGAAATATCCTTCATGATATAAAAAGTAGAGGCGATCATTATCCCCACAACAACAGCATTAATTCCCTCCAGTGAACGATATACAGCTGCATACTTTTTCAAATTATTCCAGATAGGAAAAAAGAATAATACTAATAAGGCACTGGGAAGAAAAATAGCAATCATACCAATAAGGCAGCCGATGATCTGCATCTCTGTGCCCATATCTTTCAGGGCCATACCTCCGGCAAAGGAGGCAATAGAAAAAACAGGTCCCGGAACTGCTCTAACTATACCCATGGCCGTGTAAATATCTTTTTCGTCGATCTGTACAGCATCGGGGTTTCTTTCTTTAATGGCTTCTGGTCTTACACTCCATTGTTCATACATCATGGGCATTAAAACCTGGCCGCCTCCAAAAACAAGACTTCCCATGCGATAAGTGTTTTCAAAAAGATTTATGGGTTTTCGATTTGGCCATCCATCTTTTCGGGCCATTTCACTCACGATCCCTGCTGCAATAAAGATGATTCCAAAGAGCCAGAAATTCCACCAGCGGATCTTTCTGGGTTTTTGTTCCAGCTGGGGAATACGTTTTCGGCTTACATTGGTGATTACCCCCCCGGCAATGATCAAAGTTGGAATGACCCAGGGTTGGCCAAACAGAAAATAAGTTGTCCCAACACTGATGAACATAATGATCCAGGTGATAGGATTTTTTATGGCCAGCGGGAATGTAGAAAATGCAGCAAAAGCTAAAAAACCTGCCGCCATGGAAGGGATAAATTTGAAAATATCGGTCCCCATCTGGCGCTGATCAATATAGTGTAACAAAAAAGACAGGGCGCCCATCAATATTGAAGCAGGAAAAATCCAGATTAATAAAGTAAGAACGGCCAATGGCACGCCCCCTCTTTTATATCCGATCAAGGTTAATGTTTGGGTTGAGGAGGCCCCGGGAAGGAGTTGACAAAAAGCATTGTATTCCATCAATTCCTCTTCGGTAACATAAGGTCTTTTGTACACAAAAGTTTTCATCATCATGCCTATATGTGCCTGGGGTCCGCCAAAAGCGGTAATACTGTGTAAAAAAACAGCCTTTAGAAAAGGAATATGACGCAGCAGCATGGAGGATTAAATATAAATAAAATCAGCTTATTTAAGAATGATAGAGAATAAAAGAGTAATTACAGTAAATTCATAAAAAATAGTCTATGCATAGAAAATTCCTGTTTGTAATACTTTTCGCAGTATCAAAACAACTTTTTGCTCAAAGCGATGTGGAAAAACTGAAATCATCCGCATCCGCAGCTGCAGATAAAATTGAATCAAAATGTATTGCCTGGCGCAGGGACTTTCACCAAAATCCTGAACTGGGCAACCAGGAAACAAGAACGGCAAAGATCATTGCGGCACATTTACTAAAACTGGGAATTGAAGTAAAGGAAGGGGTTGCTAAAACAGGGGTCGTTGGAATATTAAAGGGCGGAAAACCCGGACCCTGTATAGCCTTGCGGGCAGATATTGACGCACTGCCTGTAGTTGAAAGAGTGAATATTCCATTTGCATCAAAACAAAAAACCACCTATAATGGACAGGAAGTGGGGGTGATGCACGCCTGCGGACACGACAGTCATACCGCCATGCTGATGAGCGTGGCAGAGGTTCTTTCAGGAATGAAAAGCGAATTAAAGGGCACGATAAAATTCATTTTTCAACCAGCGGAGGAGGGGCCACCGGAAGGAGAGGAAGGCGGAGCCCCCTTAATGATAAAAGAAGGCGTGATGGAGAATCCGAAAGTAGATGTAATATTCGGACTGCATATAGAGTCCAACATTGAAGCAGGTACAATCAGGTACAAATCCGGTTCGTTTATGGCATCATCAGACTGGTTTCATATTGTAGTAAAAGGAAAAGGAAGTCATGGTTCGCAACCCTGGAAAGGAATTGACCCGATCCAGGTGTCGGCACAAATTATTGAAGGTCTTCAAACAATAGTAAGCCGCCAGATGGAATTGACAAAAGCCCCGGTAGTAATTACGGTTGGAAAAATTAACGGGGGAGTAAGAAGCAATATTATTCCGGAAGAATGCAGCATGGATGGAACCATAAGGACATTAGATAGGGATATGCAAAAAGAAGTGCATGAAAGAATAAGAACAACGGCTACAAAAATTGCAGAGGCCTCCGGGGCTACAGCTATTGTTTCGATTGACACAAAAACATTAGTAACCTATAACACACCGGAATTGGTAAAGAAAATGATCCCTTCTTTGCAATCTGCTGCCGGTGCCGATAAAGTAGCCGAAATAGAGTGGCAGACAGGCGCCGAAGATTTTTCCTATTACGGAACAAAAGCCCCGGCCTTCTTTTTTTACCTGGGGGGAATGCCAAAGGGAATCGATCCGAAGAAAGCGCCACCGCATCACACAGCTGATTTTTTTATTGACGAAAGCGGAATGAAAACAGGTGTCAAAGCTTTTTGTGATCTGGTGATTGATTATATGAATATGAAATGAGGGTTAGCCGCCGCATAATAATTACTCAATATGAAAAAAATAATAAGCACTATCTTCTTTTTTCTTCCGCTGTTTACCCTGGCACAAAAGACAGATAAAAAACTTGAGGCAAAATTGCAAGAGGCCATTCAGGGCTTTAATGGCGACATAGGTATTTATGTAAAGAGCCTGAGAACCGGCAAGACCGTTTCAATCAATGCAGACTCAATATTCCCAACTGCCAGTATTGTAAAAGTGCCGATACTGCTGGGGATCATGGATAAAATAGAAAAAGGAGAATTGAAATACGAGCAGGAAATTGTTTATAAAGATTCATTACTGTATGAAGGATCTGACATACTTGGTTCATTCAAAAGCGGGGAAAAGATAACTTTAAAAAAAGTAGTGATGCTGATGCTGACCACCAGTGATAATACAGCAAGTCTTTGGTTGCAAAGCCTGGCTGGAAAAGGGGTTAGGATAAATGAGATTCTTGACAGTCTTGGTTTGAAGAACACCCGGGTGAATTCCAGAACACCTGGAAGGGAGAACAACAGAACACAATATGGCTGGGGACAAACTACGGCTTTTGAAATGGGAAAATTGTTTGAAAAAATTTACCGGAATGAAATTTTTTCTCCCACAGCCTGTGTAAGAATGATGCGTTGTCTTGGCCGGAACTTTTGGGATGATGTGGCCTTATCACAAATACCACCGAACCTGGAAGTTTTCAGCAAGAATGGCGCCGTGAATGCTTCAAGGAGTGAAGTGTTATTGGTTAATGCCCCTCACAATCCTTATATCTTTTCCCTATTTACAAATAACAATAAAGATATTTCCTGGGGGGATAGTAATGAGGCCTGGGTGCTGACCCGAAAAATTTCAAAATTGCTTTGGGAATATTTTGAACCAAAAGATAAATGGGAACAGCCGGTCCGGTAATTTTATTTGACTAATTGATATACCAGCCAACTCATCAAATAAGCCAACCCGGTCATATAAAATAATTGTATGAGAGGCCACTTCCAGCTTTTGGTTTCTCTTTTTACCACAGCCAGCGTACTCATACATTGCATGGCAAAAACATAAAATATCATCAGGGAAAGTCCGGAAGCCAGGTTAAAAACCGGTTTTCCATCTGCACGTACTGCTCCTTTCATTTTTTCTTTCAGCAATAAACTTCCTTCGTCATTATCACCCACACTGTAGATGGTGGCCATCGTGCCTACAAACACTTCCCGGGCGGCAAAGGACGTAATCAATGCAATCCCGATTTTCCAGTCAAAACCCAGGTGCGTAATGGCGGGTTCAATTGTTTTTCCCAATATGCCCGCATAAGAGCTTTCCAGTTTTGCCGATTGAAATTCTTTATCCAGCACCACCATATTGGCCCCGGGTTGCGATTTCATTTGTTCATACTGTTGCGTTATCTGCTGCATTTTATTTCCGGGACCGAATGAACAAAGGGCCCAGAGCAGCAGGCTGATTATCATAATTATTTTCCCGGCATCAAAAACAAATATTTTAGCCTTGTTTATCATCGCCGGCAACACATTGCTCCATCTTGGTGAACGGTAAGTTGGTAACTCAAGAATGAAAAAACTTTTTTCTTTTATATTAATAAACCATTTGGCTACATACGAAACTATCAATGCCATCACCAGGCCGAGTAAATACAATCCCATCATCACCAGGCCCTGCACCCCGAGAAAACCCAGTAAATAGGTTTTGGGAATAACCAGGCCAATTAAAATGGTATAAACAGGTAGTCTTGCCGAACAGCTCATCAGTGGCGTAATCAATATGGTCAGCAAACGCTCTTTTCTGTTCTCAATATTTCTTGCACTCATTATGGCGGGAACTGCACAGGCAAAACCGCTGATCATCGGCATTACACTTTTTCCATTTAACCCCGCGCTGCGTAATAGCCTGTCGGAAAGAAAACTTATACGGGCCATATAGCCGGAGTCTTCCAACAAAGTTATCAGGCCAAATAAAATCATAATCTGGGGTACAAAAACAAGGATACCTCCCAACCCGGCGACCACACCATTTATTAATAAGTCAGCCCAGCGATTGTTGGGCAATGACAGGGCAAGCGACTGGCTGACTTTTGCAAAACCCAGATCAATCCAATCCATTGGAAACTGGGCCAGCCAGAACACACTTTGAAATAATAAAAACAAAACAGTCAATAAAATTAAATAGCCCCAACGACGGTGCAGCAAAACCGTATCCAATTTTTCGGTGAATAAGGTTTTCTGCAACGGATCTGGTTCGGATACCGCCTTTTGCATAATCTCCCGGATTCGGCCATAGCGTTGCAGTATTTCTTCTGCCTGAGTTTTAGTAGGGTTGAAATTATTTTTCTGTTCAATAGTTTCAATTGTTTGCTGGAGGGTCTTCTTCAAATCAAATGATTCATGATTGATGAGGTAATGAATAGCGGCGTAATCACTCAACCAAGGGAGTTGTTCTTTTACACCTGCAATAGAAGCATCAGCCAGGGCCCTGTTATCTATAAAATCATTTACCGGAGAAGTGTCGGAAGGTCGTGCGGTTTGTTCAATCGCTTTTTTGAGTTGGGGGATGCCCTTGTTTTTTCTGGGATTCACCGCAATTACCGGAACACCCAACTCTTTTTCCAGAGCAGCAATATCAATCCGGATACCCTTTCGTTTCGCCATATCCATCATTGTCAGGGCAATCACCACCGGAACTTTTAAGTCTATGATTTGTGTGCAGAAAAGAAGGTTACGTTTAAGATTGCTTGCATCAGCAACAGCTACCACTACATCTGCTTTGATATCCGGGTCCTGGTCCAGGAGTACCTTATAACTTACCCACTCGTCCTGTCGCCTCGGGTAAAGACTGTAGGTTCCGGGCAGGTCAATTATTTCTGCAATTAAGGATTCTGATAAAGAAGCAGCACCTGTTTTTTTATCAACGGTCACCCCCGGAAAATTGCCTACTTTCTGATTAAGACCAGTAAGACAATTAAACAGTGAACTTTTCCCGCTGTTGGGGTTCCCAACCAGGGCAATATGTAAATGTTGTTGAGCCACCTGAGAATTGTCTCCAAAAGTAAATGGGAACCGTTAAACCACCTTACGAATTACGATTTTTAAGCATAGCAAGACGGAAAAAGAATGACAGAAATATGGAGAACTTAACAAAGAAAAACGAATCCCATCAATACCTTTGCAGCCAATCAATGGAATATATATTTATGCGCTCATCTTTTTCAAAATTATTCATCGTTTTTGGATTTCTGGCCGGGTGTTCCCCCCAGAAAAATTTAACAAGAAATGACACCCAACTATTGGATAGCCTCAGGGCACATATTCAATACTTATCAGATGATAAACTGGAGGGCCGCCGCACAGGTACTAAAGGGGAAGAGCTGGCGATGCACTATATCAGTAATCAATTCAAAGAAATCGGATTGATTCAAAAGGGAACGGAGTCATATCCCCAGAGTTTTCCGGTAAATGAAGGAAAGCAAATTGACGAAATCACTGATTTAATTATTAATGGCAATAAACTGAACGTTGGGAAAGAATTTTTTCCTTTTCCTTTCAGTCCCGATATCCAACTGGAAGCATTGCCATCCATAGCTGTACAGGAAGCCGGTATGCCTTGGTTCTTTGATTTGAAGGAAACATTGGAGGAAAACAAAAACAACCTGCATTTTGATTTAGGAGAATATATCCGAACGAATGCTAAAAAGGCCAAGGATAGGGGAGCTTCGGCCGTTTTCTTATATAATACCTCTTCTATTGATGACAAATTGGTGTTTGATGGTAAAGACAAATCAGAGCCAATAGGGATTCCGGTTCTGTATGTATCTGCTTTAGCGGCCCAAAAATATTTTGCTGATAAAGCGGCTACGCTGAATATCAAACTAAGAACCGGCATCAGTGAAAAAACAAGGGTAGGACACAATGTGATCGGATATATTGATAACAGGGCGGCCACTACTATAATCCTTGGGGCACATTATGACCACCTGGGATATGGCGAAGATGGTAATTCGATGATAAGAAATTTCGATCATCCGATGATACACAACGGAGCCGACGATAATGCCAGCGGCACGGCAGCCCTAATAGAAATGGCCAGAAAGCTAAAATCGTCCAGGGCAACGAATAACAATTATCTGTTTATTGCCTTTTCGGGAGAAGAATTGGGTTTATTTGGATCTAAATATTTTACCGAGCACCCAACCATTGACATGAAAACGGTCAACTACATGATAAATATGGATATGGTGGGAAGGCTGAATGACAGCACCAAAACATTAACCATCGGCGGGTATGGCACTTCACCGGAATGGGCTAATGTTATCAGTAAGGAATATTATAATTTCCCCAATAAAGTAAAAAAGACAGCACCGGACCTGGTAATTAAAATCGACAGCAGCGGGACGGGTCCCAGTGACCATAGTTCGTTTTACAGAAAGGATATACCCGTTTTGTTTTATTTTACCGGGCTTCATACCGATTACCATAAACCCTCAGATGATGCCGATAAAATAAACTACAACGGGGAACAATTAATTATCCGGCATATGCTTTCTACCATTGAATCCTTGAATAATAAAGAAAAATTAGCCTTTACCAAAACAAAAGAAACACAAACTTCTACCAGTGCACGTTTCGGAGTTTCCATGGGAATAATGCCGGATTACACTTTTTCCGGCATGGGTGTAAGGGCAGATGGCGTAACCGATGGGAAGCCGGCACAAAAAGCGGGCATTAAAGCCGGGGATATTATCATTCAGCTGGGAGATAACACTATAACATCGCTGGAAAATTATATGCAGGCACTCGGCAAATTCAAAAAAGGAGAAAAGACCAACGTAAAATTTAAGAGAGGAGCTGAAACATTGGTGGTGGTAGTTGAGTTTTAGTGTAATTTAGTGTTGAGCAATTGTGTCTATGGCAGACCGCAACAATAAATTTATTCTTGATACAAAAGAACTTACCGAATCATTTTTTGATGATACCCGGCTGCTGGGCATTATGGCGCCGGTAAAAGATTACCAGTTCTGCTGGCACCTTAACAACACCATCGGCCTGAATTTCCGCAATAATAACGACCTCGAAATCCAACTCACGAAAAAAAAGAGAAATTATTTTTTCGCCGTATACGAATATTGCGAACCCACCCGGTTTTTATCGCATTACGTTTACAACAACCAATTTGACGGGGAATATCTATTGCCCGAATTCAAACACCTTGACTTCCTGTGGTTGATGAAAGGCGATGAGGTAAGTGATGAATCCTTACAAGAGACCATTCAAACTATCAAAGCAATAAACAGTGTTCAGCTGGTGCTGGAACTCACGAATGAGAAAATCAGGAACAAAGAACATCTTGTATTTTAATTTTCAAATGTTGCTATCAGACAATAAATAATTTTAGTCTATGTGGGAAGAAAATAATAATAAACTCTATAAAAAATTTAAGTTTAAGAACTTCAGCGAAGCATTTGCTTTTATGACAAGGGTGGCTATCGAGTCAGAAAAAATGGATCACCATCCTTTATGGACGAATGTTTACAATACCGTTGAGATCTGGCTGAATACTCATGACGCAGGGGATATTGTAACAGAAAAGGACCACCAGCTGGCAAAAAAGATTGATACATTAGTAGAACACTGATTTTTTATAATAGTTAAGATCTGCACTGATCGTTATAACCAAAATAATCTGCGGTCTTCAAAAACAGCACACTGCCTTTAACTTCAACGATATTAATGGTTCGCCCGGCTGCTTTTGGTTTCAACGAGGAAACAGCAGTCAATAATTATTTTCAATCCGCTCCGGGGATCAACCATGAAGCCCCGATAGCTATCGGGGTACAGAAAAAAGCACTGGCAGAGTTTGACAATATGGTTCAAACTCTGCGGAGCCATGATATTACTGTATTAATAATTGAAGACACAAAAGAGCCCGCCAAGCCCGATGCCATCTTTCCAAATAACTGGCTTAGCACTTCCCCAGACGGCCTGGTGTCAGTGTTTCCGATGTATGCACCCAACCGGCGCACCGAAAAAAGGGAAGAGATTTTAACAAAGCTTGCCAAAGAATTTGTAATACGGGATGTGCAGGACTGGAGTGAATATGAAGCAGAAGGGAAATTTTTGGAAGGAACGGGCAGCATGATACTGGATCATGAAAATAAAATGATTTATGCCTGTATGTCCGAGCGGACAAGCCTGTCGGTTTTGGAAAAATATGCGACGACCAACGGCTATCAGGCCATTGTTTTCCTGGCCACCGACAAAAACGGAATGCCGGTATATCATACCAATGTAGTAATGACCCTTGGAGAGGGTTTTTGTGTACTCTGTGAAGAAGCTATTGAAGAAGAGTGGGAACTGATAGCTGTACGGCAATTATTGGAATCAACCCATCACAACATCATCGCGATTACCCGTGAACAAATGCACCATTTTGCCGGCAATATGCTGCAGGTAAAGAATTCTAAGGGAGAAAAATATTTGATCTTGAGTCAAACTGCTTACGACTCATTGCGAAAAGAACAACGGCAGATGCTGGAGGCTTATTCCCTGTTATTGCCGGTTGCTGTACCAACGATTGAAGAAGTGGAAGGGGGCAGTGTGCGGTGTATGATGGCAGAAATCTTCCTGGAAAGAAAGCATTAAGGTTTCACGAAAATAATTTTTTCATTCTTTTGGACCATGCGCCCAACCGGATCAGTTACGGGGGTTAGTTTTTCTTTTTTCAAAATTTCTTTTACTTCCTCCAATGCATCTTCCGTCACACTCAACAGCAATCCCCCGTTCGTTTGCGGATCTGGTAATAATGTAAAGGCCTCCATTACATTCACCCCCTTTTCAAATTTTACTTTATCGCTATAACTGCTCCAGTTGCGGGTGGTGGCATCCGGGAAAATACGTTGAGCAATATAATCCTTCACTCCTGCTGCAATCGGCAACTTGTCGTAATAGATTTCTGCACTAAGTCCGCTGCCTTCGGCCATTTCAATTAAATGTCCGAGCAAACCAAAACCCGTTACATCTGTCATGGCGGTCACTCCTTTTATTTTACCCAGCTCCTCGCCTATTTTATTCAAAGTCGTCATTTGCTCAATCATTGCCGGCAGATGTTCTGCTTTAAGCAAACCCCTTTTTTGTGCTGTAGATAAAATACCAACTCCCAGGGGCTTTGTGAGAAATAAATAATCACCTTCCTGTGCTGTGTTGTTCTTCTTTAGATTTTCTATAGGTACAATCCCGGTTACAGCCAGTCCAAATATCGGTTCCGGGGAATCAATACTGTGTCCACCAGCTAATGGAATACCGGCTTCGGCACAAATAGCTCTTCCCCCTTCAATTACTTTTTGTGCTAACTCAACCGGCAGTTTTTCCACCGGCCAGCCAAGAATAGCGATAGCCATCAGGGGCTTGCCACCCATCGCATACACATCGCTGATGGAATTGGCCGCCGCTATTCTTCCAAAATCAAAAGCGTCATCAACGATCGGCATAAAAAAATCCGTAGTAGAGATCAAAGCCATGCCATTTCCTGAATCATAAACAGCCGCATCATCTTTACTATGATTACCAACAAGAAGGTTTTTGTTATCCGGGAATACAAAACTGCTTTTCAGTATTTCTTCTAAAACTTTCGGGGATATCTTACAGCCGCAACCGGCACCGTGGGAATATTGAGTGAGCTTGATGGAGTCAGGAGTCATTTCGCAAATTTCGGAATATTAATTCTTCTTTTTTCTAAACACTATTCCGGCATTTTTCTGAAAGTCGGAGCTGAAACGGAGATTATAAACATCCGCCCCATCATGTACTACCAGCAGACCGGTGTTGGGAGGATATTTTCCGAGATTTTCCGCAAACAACACCAGCGTGAAATCTTCGTTACCGGGGGTTATATAAATAGTTTTCTTAATGGCGCTTGCTTTTAATCCCTGTTTGGAAAGAATCACTTCTCCATTCATAAAAACACTAACCGTATCGCCATCAATTTCTCCGTTATCGTAGAGAGATAATTGGAGGCTGTCAGATTTAAAACTCACAATCTGGGTGAATTCCGATTTTCTTCCGGCAATCAGTGCAGATTTAACAAGAATATCAACAACCGGCTTTTTTTCGATATCCTTTTCCGGATATACCGAAGCTGTAATCGGTAAAGGGTTTACTAATTTCTTTTCCGGAGCCGGATTGTTTGCAACAACAGCATTCGTCCTGTCAGAATTTGTTGAAGCTATATCCGGTTTTTTAGTTTCAGCAGCCGGCTTTGTTGAAGTTGCCCTGTTATTTAATTGGACTACCTCCTTTGTGTCATTTTGGGTTTGCTGCGGATTAATGTCTTTACTTTTTACAACAATCGGTTCTCGTTTGGCCGTGGTCCTGGCAACAGGTTCTGTTTTGATAGGCTTAGTTTCGGCAACTGGTGACGCAGATGTGGCTGAATTATTTTTTGTTGCCAAAGTAACAGATTCTTGCTTCTTCTCTTTTTGTTCATGAGTTACAGTTTCGTCAACTGCTGGTATAACCTGAACTGATGCGACAGCCGGGGTTTTATTTTCAGTAATTGTTTTAACAGGTAATGATCGCGTAAGTGTAACTGAACTTTCAGGAATTTCTTTTTTATCGATCTTCGGCAAATCAACACTTGTTTTTTTTACAGCGGCAATTTCCTCTTTTGTATCGGTTGTTTCTTTGTTTGTTACAGACTCAGGGGATACCACCACAACATCAGGCGTGATTGCCGGGGTAGTTGAAACAGTTTCCGACGATGAAGTAACGGGAACAGGTCTTGCTTCTGCTCTTTGCAGATCGGGCCTGACTTTAGTGATAGCGGCAAGCGTATTATTTGCCAACGGTGTCGTTTTTGTGGAATATTCGGTTTTTATTTTCTCCGGCTTAACCAACTTTACAATGGGTGTACCCTCTTTTCTTTCTTTGTAAAAAGCGATATCGTCAGCCAGTTTTAATTCTTCCAGGTGCGGAAAAATCTTTGATGCGGTCAGATCTTTTTCTTCTTCCAGGTTTACTTTTCCCGTGACAGCATAATATTTTTTTGTGGCATTTGTTTTCCAGGTGCCATCGAGATACCAGGTACTGTCATTTTGATTTCTGCGAAAAATACTGGTTACTTTAATTCCTTTATCAAGCTTTCCCCGAAAATTATAGGCAATGATTTCATCATCCGTTACTTCACATACGTCACCCTCAATCGTTCCCTTAACTCTTTTAACCACATAGTACAGGGTGTCATCCACAATAAATTCACTGCGGGAATAGCCATACACTTTGCCCCGGTATTCGGTCAGCGCAATTTCAAAAGACTGGTCTTTTCTTACTGTTGAACTATCATTGCTTAAAGCTCCTGTCCAGAGACCGGTAAGGGATTGGCCAAAAAATAAAATAGGGGAAAGTATAAGCAGGGTAGTCAGCCTAAATTTTTTCGGGATTGTATAGTTTGGAACGGACAAGTTGGTCGGCATTTTCAGGGGTTACGGATTTACAGTCAACTGTTTGTAATAACGAATTTATCGCCTCCCGATTGTGTAAAGATTTGAAATAAAACTTGTCGTAGTATTTCAGCAAAATGTCGAAACTTTCACTGATTTTACCCTCTTTTAGCAGTAAAATGGCCGTTTTTGCGTTTAAATTGCCCAATTTTTGAGAAATCCGGTCAATCGCATCTGTAACCATTTCGAGGTTTAATTGGCCATATTCCTGTACAATATGTTTCAGTCGTTCTTCAAAGGGGATGTCCAGAAAAAATACCGGTGACTGGCGCATGTTCAGCCAAAGGTCACTTGGAATATTAACCTGTCCGATACGCTGAGATTCGTCTTCGAGCCAGATACCCCCAAACCCCCTAAAGGGGGCTTTCGAAGACTCCGCCTTTTGCTCGCAGTTTATAGCTCGCAGTTTGTAACTCAACAAATTTTCAAACATCTCCTGCCCGGGTTGCGGCGGCATTCCGATACTGCCAAAGGCTGAACCCTTATGATTGGCAATACCTTCCAGGTCAACAACCGTTTCCCCCTTTTCTTTTAATGTTTTTAATAGTTCTGTTTTCCCGGAACCTGTGTAACCTCCAAGAATGTTGAATTGAAAAGGAAGTTTAAATGTATCCAGAACGTAATTGCGGAATTTTTTATAACCACCGACCAGGGTATACACTTTGAAACCATACAAATCGAGTAACCAGGCAACACCTGCACTTCGCATACCACCCCTCCAGCAATGTACAAGAACGAGTCTGGAGTCTTTAGTCTGGAGTTCGGAGTCACCGGATTTGAAATTTACTTCCGACTCCCGACTCCTGACTAATGACTCAATTTCTTCAACCATCTTACTCATCTTCACACCAAAAAAATCCAGACCGATTTTAATGGCCTTTTCCCTGCTTTCCTGTTTATACGTTGTTCCGACAATCTTTCTTTCTTCATCAGTAAATAATGGTAAGTTATAAGCACCCGGTATATGAGCATGTTTATATTCTCCGGGGCTGCGGACATCCAGAACCGGATGCAGTTTTGCGAGTTCCAGGAATTTTTCAATATGTATTTTTTCTATTGCCATTAATTAATTTAAAAATTAGCAAATTGTTCAATTTGACAAAGAAGTTGCCTGCAACAAAAAGCTGCTTTATAATCAAAAGCAGCTTGTATTAATTTTCAAATTGAGTAATTATGACATTTTCAAATTTGCCTACCGGTTCATACTTGCCAGAAACTCCTCGTTGCTTTTCGTTCCTTTCATCCGGTTCTGCAATTCTCTCATGGCCTCTTCCGCATTCATATCGGTAAGGAAAACACGGAGCAGGTTCATTCTTTGCAGTACATCCCTGTCCAATAATAAATCATCACGTCTTGTAGAGGAAGCCACGAGGTCGATAGCCGGATAGATACGTTTGTTGGACAAACGACGTTCCAGTTGTAATTCCATATTACCGGTTCCTTTGAATTCTTCAAAGATCACCTCATCCATCTTGCTGCCGGTATCCACCAGTGCTGTAGCTATGATGGTTAGGGAGCCGCCGTTTTCAATTTTACGGGCAGCGCCAAAAAACTGTTTTGGTTTTTGCATGGCATTCGCTTCCACACCACCGGATAAAACTTTTCCTGAGGAGGGAGCAACCGTATTATGGGCTCTTGCCAAACGGGTGATAGAATCCAACAGTATCACCACATCATGACCACATTCCACCAGGCGTTTTGCTTTTTGCAAAGCAATGGTGGAAACTTTTACATGTTTTTCTGCCGGTTCATCAAATGTAGAAGCAATTACTTCGCCTTTGATACTTCTTTCCATATCAGTTACCTCTTCCGGACGTTCATCTACCAACACCACCATCAGGTAGCATTCCGGATGATTGGCAGCAATTGCATTGGCAACTGCTTTTAACAACATCGTCTTACCGGTTTTGGGCTGTGCCACAATCAATCCCCGCTGACCTTTACCGATGGGTGTAAAGAGGTCCATAATACGGGTGGAATAATCAGAAGGTGTCGTGAACAAATTCAATTTCTCAAACGGAAACAAGGGAGTCAGGTAATCAAACGGTACCCGGTCTCTTACTTCTTCAGGGCTTTTGCCATTGATCGTATCCACTTTTAATAATGCAAAATATTTCTCTCCTTCTTTTGGCGGACGCACGGCTCCATGAACAGTGTCGCCTGTTTTTAATCCAAATAATTTTATTTGTGATGGAGAAACATATACGTCATCCGGGGAAGATAGATAGTTGTAATCAGAGGAACGCAGGAAACCATAACCATCCGGCATCATTTCCAGGACACCTTCGCCCAGGATAACACCGTCAAACTCCACATTGAATTGCTGTTGTTCTCTGCGGGGAGGATAAAATTTATTTTGTCCCTGACCGGAAGGATTTTCAGCCGATTGCTGGTTGCCTTCGTTAAGAATGGCCTGGGCAAGCCGGTTTTCTTCGGTATTATTATTATTGTTGTCTTGTTGTACTTCGGTGGGTTGGGTTTCAACAGGATTTTCAACAGCCGCCTCTTTTTCGTCCGGTTTTTTCCGGGCTTTTTTAATAGGGTGTTTCTCGTCTTTTTTAACAGCCATAATTGGTTTTTTAATAATTGCTTTTTTCTTCATCACCACTCTCTACGACCGCTTCTTCGCTGCCGCCACTGCTGGTACTGGTTTTAATAATACGTTTACGTTTGCCGTCTTCACTTGGTTTTGCCCCTTTAGCACCGGCAATAGCCTGGATGTCAAGAATTTTGTAAACCAGATCCTGCTTGCCGAGTTTTTTAGCGTTAGGTATTTTTAACTGCTCGGCTATGTCCAGCAGTTCAGGAACGAACATGTCGTTCAGTTGGAGGATATCATACATATAATAATCTTGATGTTAGTCACAACGCGCAGTAAACAACTTGAAATCTGAAAAAAAGTTAGAGTTTATGTTGAATGAAATCGGCAGGTAAATGAGAAAACTGTCTGGGAGAACTATGTTTATCAGCCTATTTCCAATGCAAGTATACGGCTAATTCGGGAAAATCAAAAATTTTGGAGACTTTACAGGCTTTAAACTCCGGATTGGGCAGAAGTTACCAGGTTTTTTCCCGTCTAGAACCGGGGCCCGTTCATCATTCAGTTCCCTTATGAGTCTTACCTTTGCCTCCCGATAAATACCGGGTTTTAAAATTTCAGGATGTTCAACAAACGTATAAAAATAAAAGAGTTGCTGGCGCAGGAACCAACCGGCCAGGAAGTTACCGTAATGGGATGGGTGCGGACATTCCGCAATAACCAGTTTGTAGCACTCAATGACGGCAGTACCAACAATAATATCCAGGTAGTGATCGCACTTGGCAGCCAGGAGGAGGAATTATTGAAACGAATCACTACTTCTGCATCGCTTAAGGTGACCGGTACTGTTGTTCCCTCTTTGGGCAAGGGACAGAAAATGGATCTGAATGCTGCGACGATTGAGATATTGGGTGACAGCGACGCAGAGATTTATCCCATTCAATTAAAGAACAGGCCCAGCCTTGAATTTTTACGGGAGATTGCCCACTTACGTTTTCGTACCAATACGTTTGGTTCGGTGTTCCGGGTCAGGCATGCGCTGGCATTTGCAGTTCATAAATTTTTTAATGATAAGGGCTTTGTTTATATGCATACGCCCATCATTACGGGTAGTGATGCAGAAGGAGCCGGCGAACTGTTTAAAGTAACTTCACTGCCTTTTGATGAAACACCCAGAAAAGATGATGGATCAGTGGATTTCTCCAAAGACTTTTTTGGAAAAGCCACCAACCTAACTGTAAGCGGACAATTAGAAGGAGAGTTGGGAGCCACGGCCTTTGGTGATATTTATACATTCGGTCCCACGTTCCGGGCAGAGAACAGCAATACCACAAGACACCTGGCCGAGTTCTGGATGATAGAACCGGAGATGGCCTTTTATGATCTGGAAGACAATATGAATCTTGCTGAAGAATTCATCAAATACATTATTAAGTATGCGATGGATAATAACAAGGAAGATTTAGAATTCCTGGCACAGCGATTAGGGGAAGAAGAAAAGCAATTGCCGCAGGACAAGCGGAGTGAAATGGGATTATTGGAAAAGCTGGAATTTGTCCTCAATAATAATTTTGAACGCATTACGTACACCGAAGCCATTGATATATTAAGAGAGAGTAATTATAACAAGAAAAAGAAATTTCAATATCCCATCAGTGGATGGGGTATGGACCTTCAGAGTGAGCATGAAAGATACCTGGTGGAAAAGCATTTTAAGAAGCCCGTTATACTTTCCAATTATCCGAAAGAGATAAAAGCATTCTACATGCGGCAGAATGATGATGGCAAAACGGTCGCAGCTATGGACATACTGGCTCCGGGTATTGGAGAAATAGTTGGCGGCAGCCAAAGAGAAGAACGGTTTGATAACTTGCTCGATCGGATGAAAGAAATGCATATTCCTGAAGAAGAACTCTGGTGGTATCTTGATACAAGACGTTTCGGTACTGTACCTCATGCAGGCTTTGGTCTTGGTTTTGAGAGGATGGTACAGTTTGTTACCGGGATGACGAATATAAGAGATGTGATTGCTTTTCCGAGGACGCCGGGGAGTGCGGAGTTTTAGACCAGCCACAACAATAATAAATACAGCCTTAGAAATTTTCCTCTCTCTTTGGGAGGAATACATTTTACTAATAACCTTTAACAGAGGTGATTATTTCGCGCTGAGCAGATTTTGTACTTTCGGAATTAACAAGAGATGCCCCTTGTACGTATTACAATAATCTTATTTTATTTTACATTCACGACATGGCATAAGACGAATATTATTATTCTAAAGAGCCGAAAACATTATTTGGCAAAAGCCCCGCGGAGTTTAAGAAACCCATATCATTACAAATGACAAAGCGGTGAATACGAAAGCACCAAAGGGGAAAGCCATCCAGCCAAGGGACTTGCGTGCAATGAGTAAATAACCTGGTGAATTTTAAAGAAATGGGCAATTATAAAGCAGATTCATTATATACAATTAAAAATTAAAGCGGGCTAACTAAGTGCCCTCCACTTGATTTGAGCAACCTGAACAAGCTATTATTATTATACCTGATAAAGCAGAGTATAAAAAGCAGAACCATTACTTATTGAATCAATTAGAATAAAAAAACTTTTGGAGAAAAAAATCCCTCTATCGAGAAGCCTGATAACCTGAATTTATTCATAAAGACGGTCAATAAAAAAGCTGAACCCTTATATTTCCAAGCAAAAAAGTTCAGGAAAAGATTTGGGAGCACGTAACCCTGATTATGCCAGCAGTTTAAACCTGGCCGGATTTACGAGGAGATGGGACATTATGAAAAAGCGGAACCATAGTCGTTTTGGTCAACGGAAATTAAAAAAACTGTAGCGGGGAAAAACATCCGGTTACGCCATAAGTCTGAATATCCTGGCCTGATTTGAATCGAAGCTTAGGCCAATATGAGAAAGCAGAACCATATCTACAAGCATAGAAATCCGGAAAAAACATTGGGTGAAAAGCATCCCGAGTATGCCACAAGCCTAAATAACCTGGCAAATTATATAAATAATGGGTCGAAAGAAAAGGCGGAATACTTTTTCCAGTAAAAGATATGGCGTAAGAACATGCCTGGGCGAAACGACCTTCAGCCAGGAGCCTGAATAACCTTGCAGCCCTATATGAAATATGGGTCGAAATAAAAAGCCGAACCACTTAATAACCAGTAAAAGAAATAAGGAGAAAAGTTTTGGGAGAAAAACCATACCGATTATGCCAGGCCTGAATAACTGCCTAATTACAGACGTATCAGGAATATAAAAGCAGAACCCTCTACTTATCCAGCGAAAATAGGAAAAAAATTTGGGGAAAACACCGAATTACGCCACGAGCCTGGAACAACCTGGCGTTTATATGCAAAAATGGGCAATATAATAAGGCGGAACCCCTAATCCTTCAAAGAACAAAATTATGCAAACCGCATTAATATTTTAATAGTTTTCAGAAAGAGAACAGAAATTTTAACAACAACACCCCTCTTAGAAACCTAGTATTAGCTTATACAATACAAACCACAAGGTTTCATCAGCAGAATACAACATACAAATATTTTTTAAAGCGCTACTATTGAGTAATACAAAAACCGTTGCTTCCCAGGCACTGATACTTTCAAGCATTTATAAATCAACCCTGGCAAATAATCTTTTCTTTCAAAAGCCAATATTCGTCCTATCTTTGAAAACGCAAAAAAGATCTTAAAAAAAATGCAAACAGAAGCAGAAAATCTGGAAAAGATGTTGACAGAGAGCTCATCTACCTTTCGTAATAAACAGGATGCCATAACCATTCGTTTGCACAAAATAGAAAAAATTGCAAATGAAGAAGTCGCAATTGAATTTGTCAGGTTTCAATTTATACTAAAAATGGACCGACAGCATTATCTATGCTGCTTACATTTTAAGAAAAATGATTCTGCCCCATCTTTGTCCGCTTTGCGAAGAAAAGCAATTACAAAAATTATTTGACAGTGCCGGCAAAACTGCCACAGCTATGGTGAGCAAATTTTACCGCGGGTTTGAAGTAAAAAATAAAAATTAAGCCGGGTCATTAGGTACAGAATTATACAAACTAATCTGGCAACCACTAGAGCCCTATTTAAAAAAGAAAAAAAATTCAGCTATTCACCCGCAGGTAAATTATATAGCATCGCTTTTCATGCCCTACCAGTTGATAGCACAACGGTGCTAATGGATAAATATCAACTACAACAATATACAAGTACAAGACAATTGGTATTAAGAGAACAGGAAAAACAAAATAGTAAACCACAGGATATTACTTTGTTTGGCGATGCCAGCTTTACATTAGATAGTTTACAAATAGTAAAAGGGAAAACAAAAACGGAAAACGTATCCACAAGTATTTACACTCCACAAAAAAGGGGAATAAGTGATAGTGGGTGGAGCAGCCTGCCCGGAACGGCACAAGAAGTAAAAATCATTCAACAATTATTTGATAGCAACAAAATTTCTACCAATTCATTTTTTCAAACCACTGCTTCAGAAGAAAACCTGAAAGCACTCAGTGGCAACTCACCACAAATACTGCACATTGCCACTCATGGTTTCTTTTTACCGGAACTGGATAAAAAAAGAAAAGAAACCAGTTTCAACAACGAAAACACATACACACTTGCCGACGATCCATTACTAAGAAGCGGATTGATACTAGCCGGTGGTAATTATGCCTGGAGTGGTAAAACACCCATTGACGGAGTTGAAGATGGAATAGCAACGGCCTACGAAATTTCCCAATTAAATTTAAGCAATACTGAACTCGTAGTACTCAGTGCCTGCGAAACAGCATTGGGGGATGTAAAAGGAAGCGAAGGAGTATTTGGTTTGCAAAGAGCTTTCAAAATGGCGGGAGTTAAAAAAATGATTGTCAGCCTGTGGCAGGTACCCGACAAAGAGACTGCTGAACTGATGACTGCTTTTTATGGCAACTGGATGAAAGGAAAATCAATCAATGAAGCTTTCACCCAGGCACAAGCTGATATGCGGAAGAAATATGCTCCGTTTTACTGGGCGGCTTTTGTACTGGTGGAGTAATGGGGCTGTTTTGATTATGATGAATTTTTTAAGAATGACATTATAACCGGTGCCTGTGGATTTTTTATCCCAACGATTGTTTTACTGATAGTGAAAATTTCCTAAATTGAGTTCAATCATCCAGAAGATTAATGAAGTCCTTTCTTTTTTCAATTTACATGGTTTTTTTCTTTTTTAATTCAGCTGCTCAAACCTGGAGTCAGCTAAATAATCAGGCCTTTGCATATTATAAAAGCGGGGAGCTTGATAAAGCCATTTCAACTGCTGAAAAGGCAATAGAGGAAGCTGCAATAGATATCGGAAAAGATCATGCCAGTTATGCTTCTTGTCTTATTGTTCTTGGGTTCTTATGTTCAGAAGCGAAGCAGTATGAAAAATCAGAATCCGCCTTTATTCAGGCAGTGGAAAGTTGCGAAAAAAGAAAAGATCAGAATGGCCTATGTGCGGGGATTTATAATCAACTCGCAAACCTCTATACGAAAACTGAAAAATATGAGAAGGCTGAAATTTTTTACATTAAAGATATTGAAAACAAGAAAAAATTTTATGGCCGGGAAAGCATACAATTGGGCACTAGCTTGAACAACCTGGCTGGTTTATATTTCTTAATAAGTCAATATGACAAAGCGATACCCGTGTATGAGCAGGCCGAGATTATCCTTAAAAAGACTTTAGGAGAAGAACATGCTGAATATGCAACCATTCTGAATAATTTGGGGACCCTCTATAGTAATATGGGTGAATATAATAAGGCCGAACCCTATTTATTAAAAGCAGCCGAAATCAGAAAAAAATTATTCGGAACGGACCATCTGGAATATGTCAATACGCTGAGTGAACTGGCCATATTATATAAGAATAATGGAAAGTATTCTAAAGCGGAGCCATTGTTTATTCTTGTCAAAGAGATAAAGATGAAAATATTGGGCGAAGACGATCCGGATTATGCAACAAGCTTGAATAACCTGGGAGCCCTCTATAGTAATATGGGAGAATTTTCCAAAGCAGAAATTTTGCTAATTAAAGGATTAGAAATAATAAAAAAGCATAATGGCGATAACCACAGTTCTTATGCTTACAGCTTAAACAATCTTGCCGTACTATACAAAGAAATGGGCCAATATTCAAAAGCCGAACCGTTACTTATCCGGGCTACAGATATCAGAAAGAAAATATTTGGGGAGAATCACCCTGCTTATGCGGGCAGCTTAAATAATCTGGCAACTTTGTATGAAGTGATGGGTCAATATGAAAAATCAGAGATACTTTACCTCCAGGCTGAAAAAATTATCAGGCAGGCATCGGGCGAAACGCATCCCGATTATGCAAGCACCCTGAACAACCTTGCTTTTTTATACACAACCCTGGGCCGGTACCCGGACGCAGAATTTATATATCTTAAAAGCATAACTCTTAGAAAAAAAGTGCTGGGTGAGTCACATCCTGATTATGCCAGCAGCCTGAATAATCTGGGAGCACTGTATTCGGATTTGGGTCAAAAGGAAAAGGCAGAGTTGCTGATAGTCGAGGCCAAAGAAATAAGAAAAAAGGTTTTGGGCGAAGAACATCCAGACTACGGATCAAGCCTAAACAACCTGGCATTGTTATACAAAGGATTGGGAAAGTATGATAAGGCGGAACAATTATACTTAGATGCAATCAGGATACAAAAAAAATCAACTGGAGAAGCTGACCCACTTTATGCCAGTAGCCTGAGCAACCTGGGCCTGTTATATAAGGCTACCGGCCGTAACACAGAGGCATTGGAATTACTGAAACAGGTAGCAATGATCAGGAAAAATGTATTTGGTGAAAACCATCCTGCATATGCGAACAGCCTCAATAACCTTGCAGCAATATATATGTATATTGGCGTGTACCAAAAAGCGGAGTCACTTTTTATCAGCGCAACAGATATCTCAAAAAGAGTTTTTGGGGAAACCCATTCGCAATATGCAATAAACCTCAATAACCTGGCTATTTTATACTCTGAAACAGGTCAATATGCCAAAGCTGAACCCCTGTGGCTGGAGAACAGCCGTATCAATTTGAAAAACCTGACCGCTGCATTTGCCGTTCTTTCCGAAAAAGAGAAAAACAATTACATAAAAAATAATATTTCGGAGATCAACGCCAATAATAGCTTTTTATATTATTATAGAAAGGCTTCTGCAGCTATTCTCAGGAACAATTTTAACCTTTCACTTTTTCTTAAATCCATAACACTTGCAGATGTAAGAAATACACTTGAATCAATCCGGCAAAGTGCGGACAGCAATGTTCAGAAAACTTTTTATAAATGGCAGACGCTAAGGAAATTTTTATCCAAACAATATCAACTTTCTATTGCTGACCGGATACAAAGCCTGGATAGCATTGAAAACGTTGCTGAGGTATTCGAAAAAAACCTTACCCGTGAATCATCTGTTTTTCGGAATAAGAAATCCTCTTTACACATTTCCATGCAGGAAGTTCAACAGAATTTGCAAAACGAAGAAGCGGCTGTTGAATTTGTAAGTTTTCAATTGTACAATAAAAAATGGACGGATAGCATAATGTATGCAGCCTATGTGTTAAGAAAGAATGATTCTGTTCCGATATTCATCCCCCTCTGCGAAGAAAAACAACTGCAAAAATTATTTGACAGTGCTGGCACAACTGCCACGGCTATGGTCAGTAAATTCTACCGGGGTTTAGAATTAATAAATAAAAATGTAGCCGGGGCATTGGGCACAGAATTATACAAACTAATCTGGCAGCCATTAGAACCTTATTTAAAAGGAATAAAAAAAATTAGCTATTCGCCTGCAGGCAAATTATACAGCATTGCTTTTCATGCACTACCAGTTGATAGCAATACGGTACTAATGGATAAATTCCAACTGCAGCAATACACCAGTACCAGGCAAGTGGCTCTGCGGACATTAGAAGATCAAAATCCAAAACCTGGAAACATCACATTATTTGGCAATGCAAGTTTTACTATGGATAGTTTGCAATTGGTAAAACAAAAAATGAATCAACCGGGGAAAGAAAATATTTCTACTTCTATTTACACACCTCAAAAAAGAAGCAGTGACAATAACACCTGGAACAACCTGCCTGGCACAGAAGAAGAAGTAAATAAAATCATACAATTATTTGACTTGAATAAAATCAGCAATAAATCATTTACCCAAACAACTGCATCCGAAGAAAACCTGAAAGCACTCAGTGGTAAGTCACCACAAATACTTCATATCGCCACACACGGTTTCTTTTTACCCGAACCGGATAAAAAAAGAAAAGAAACCAGTTTCAACAACGAAAACACTTACACACTTGCCGACGATCCATTACTAAGAAGCGGATTGATACTAGCAGGCGGCAACTATGCCTGGAGTGGTAAAACACCTATTGACGGAGTAGAAGACGGCATCGCCACAGCTTATGAAATTTCTCAACTGAATTTGAGTAATACCGAACTCGTAGTACTCAGTGCCTGCGAAACGGCACTCGGGGATGTAAAAGGCAGTGAAGGCGTATTTGGATTACAAAGAGCTTTCAAAATGGCGGGAGTTAAAAAAATGATTGTCAGCCTGTGGCAGGTTCCCGACAAAGAGACTGCTGAACTGATGACTGCTTTTTATGGCTACTGGATGAAAGGAAAATCAATCAATGATGCCTTTACCCAGGCACAAGCTGATATGCGGAAGAAATATGCTCCGTTTTACTGGGCGGCTTTTGTGCTGGTGGAGTAAAAACAACCCGCTTCTCTCCTCCCTTCAGGATTGATTTGTTACGGCTTTAAAGATTGTGTATATTAACCTACCAATCAGCCAAAACCTCCTGCAATGAAATTCATCCTGGCAATCTGCCTGTTATTTTTTTATATAAAAGGATCTGCCCAAACGACATTCGAACTTCTGGATAACACCATGCAGTTATTTGAAAAAGGTGAATACGAAAAGACCATTATTGCAGCAGAAAAAGCTGCCGAAGCGGTTAAAAAAGAATTTGGGGAAAACCATATACTTTATGGCGGCCCTATTTTTTTTCTGGCCATCTGCCATTTTAAATTGTATCATTTTGAGAAAGCCGAAACCTATTTTCTCAAGCAAAAAGAAATTCTATCAAAAACCACCGGGGAGAAAGATAAAAGTTTTGCAGCCTGCCTGATAAACCTGGGAGCCTTATACAGAAGCATGGGGAAATACCAGCAATCAGAAGCACAGTATATACAGGCAAACGAAATAAATAAAATACTGCTTGGTGAAAACAACCCGGATTATGCCACCAGCCTGAATAACCTGGCATCTTTATATGATTTTATTGGTCAGTTTGCAAAAGCAGAACAACTTTTCACACAGTCGGGAAATATATTGAAAAGGGCCGTTGGCGAAAACAGCGCCCTGTATGCCACCAGCCTGAATAACCTGGGAACCTTATACATTAATATGGGGCTTTATGAAAAAGCCAAACCGATTTTAACCCGTGTATTGGAAACCAGGAAAAAAATTTTGGGAGAAAATCATCCGGATTATGCCGTCAGTTTGAATAACCTGGCAGTTATGAATGTTTCCCTGGGTAACTATGGTGAAGCGGAGGCTTTTTACATTAGGGCCAATGAAATACTAAAAAAATCACTAGGAGAAAATAACCCGGATTATGCGGTCAGCCTGGATAACCTGTCGAATTTTTATAAAGTAAGTGGCCGATATGAGAAAGCAGAACGGCTTTGTATCGAATCAGGAAATATCAGAAAAAAAACGCTGGGAGAAAATCACCCGGATTATGCCACCAGCCTGAGCAACCTTGCTGGATTATATGTCCTGGCCGGCCAATATGAAAAAGGCGAAAAACTTTATATTCAGGCACAGGAAATAATAAGAAAATCATTTGGAGAAAATCACCCCGATTATGCGATCAGTCTGAATAACCTGGCCAGTTTATATGAAACCATGGGGCAATATAAAAAATCTGAACCGCTATACCTGGAATCCATCGTTATCAGAAAGAAGGTTTTAGGCGAAGCCCATACGGGATTTGCTACCAGCCTGAATAACCTGGGGTTATTATATTTCAGCATTGGGCAATATGAAAAAGCAGAGCCACTTTTTTCCCGGTCTGTAGAAATAATAAAAGCGGCCCTTGGGGAAAACAACCCGGATTATGCTACCAGCCTGAATAATCTTTCCAATGCCTGGCAGAGTATGGAACGATACCCGAAAGCAGAAGCAGGGTTTACCCGGGTACTGGAAATTTATAAAAAAATATTTGGTACCGATCACACGGATTATGCACTCGGCCTGAATAACCTCGCGAGTTTGTACACGGTAATGGGCCAATACAAAAAAGCTGAGCCCCTTATTGTGCAGGCAAAAGATATCTGGAAAAAATCAATGGGGGGAAAAAATCCGGCTTATGCAACAGGGCTGAACAACCTGGCAGCTTTTTACCGGAAGAGCCAAACACAATACCCCAGGGCAGAGGCCTTGTACCTGGAAGCTATCGGGCTGCGAAAAACGATACTGGGAGCGATGCATCCTTTTTATTCAGAGAGTCAGAATGACCTGGGGTTATTATACATGCAAATGGGACAGTATAAAAAAGCCGAACCACTGTTTCTATCCAGCAGTAATATACTGTTGCAAAACATGACGGGGACATTCAGCATCCTTTCAGAAAAAGAAAAAGGAAAGTTCCTGGATTACAACAGGGATTTAATTGAGTGTAACAATAGTTTTTTATACAATTACCCAAATGCATCTGATGCGATTAAGGAAAATAACTATAACCTTGAACTGGGACTCAAATCTCTTTCCCTGGCTGATACCAGGAACATGCTGGAACTGATCCGGAACAGTAAAGACACAACGGTTAAAAGAATATTTATGCAATGGATGACGGACAAAAATATATTGGCAAAACAATATTCCTTATCCGCAGCAGCCCGATCAGCCGATTTAAAAATGATTGAAACAGAAGCCGAGTCACTGGAAAAAGAATTGAACCGTCGTTCTTCCGCCTTTAATCAGCAGCAAAAAGCCCTGCGGGTTACGATGCAGGATGTTCAGAAAAACCTGGAAGAAGGTGAAGCGGCCATTGAGTTTGTAAAATTTAAACTGTATAATAAAAAATGGACAGACTCGGTTATTTATGCTGCTTATGTTCTCCGCAAGAATGATATAGCGCCCCAGTTTGTTCCACTTTGTGAAAAAAAACAATTGCAGCAATTATTTGACAGCGCCGGAAATACCGCTTCAATGCTCGTGAAAAGTTTTTATCGGGGTCTGGATGTAAAGAGTAAGGGATCTCTGCCGGGTACGCGTTTGTATAAACTGATATGGGAGCCTTTGGAACCCTTTTTGAAAGGCATTAAAAAAATATCCTACTCGCCGGCCGGTAAATTATATGGCGTTGCTTTTCATGCATTGCTGGTTGACAGTACTACGATCTTAATGGATAAATATCAGTTGCAGCAATACACCAGCACCCGGCAGATTTCTTTGCGGTCAAAAACCAATTCAACCGTAAAACCCGGTGGCATCGTATTATTCGGCGACGCGCAGTTTACTATGGACAGCCTGCAATTAGTGAAACAACGAAAAAAGAATAATAATGTGGAAGTAGGTTCCGCCTCTGATTATATTTCAAAAACCCGGGGAAATGAAGCCGGAATATGGATCAGCCTGCCCGGCACCGCTGATGAAATAAAAAAGATCGGTCTATTGTTTGAGCAAAACAAAATAAGCACCCGTTCATTCGTCCAGGAATCAGCATCAGAAGAAAACCTGAAAGCGCTGACCGGGAAATCGCCGCCAATAATACATATAGCCACACATGGTTTCTTTTTACCAGAAATAAGTAAGAAAAAGTCTCCGGAAGATAACCGGGGTAATGCTTATTCATTAGCCGAAGATCCTTTGTTACGGAGCGGGTTAGTTTTGGCGGGCGGTAATTATGCCTGGAGCGGAAAAACACCGGTGGGTGGAGTTGAAGATGGGATTGCTACAGCCTATGAAATCTCGCAATTGAATTTTAGTAATACAGAACTTCTTGTACTAAGCGCCTGCGAAACAGCATTGGGCGATATAAAAGGAAGCGAAGGCGTGTATGGATTGCAGCGGGGATTTAAAATGTCGGGAATAAAAAAAATGATCGTCAGCCTCTGGCAGGTACCTGATAAAGAAACGGCTGAATTGATGACAATATTTTATTCTTACTGGATGAAAGGAAAAACAATCGAAGAAGCATTTTACCAGGCGCAGGGTGAAATGCGGAAGAAATATGCTCCTTTTTACTGGGCAGCATTTGTATTGGTGGAGTAATATATGGCTATTGTTCGAAGAAGGTAAAAGGAGCCCGGGAAGGACTCCTTTTTATAAAAGCAACTATTTTGCATACATCTTATTCTGAATAGCACTGAATTTATCGCTAAACTCTACGGCTTTGGCCGGGTCGGTAAGCGTTTTGGAATAGGCTGTAGAAGCCTTAAGTACGGCTGTATACAGTTTGGTTAGTTCCAGGTAATGACCGGAATAAGCCGGGTCTTCTTTTTGTTTTTTATCATCTGCAATGGTGGCATCGGCCACTTTCTGCATGGCATCCAGGATAGAGGCTTCATCAATAAGTGATGTTGTATCAATTTTTGGAACCATTCCATCATCAGTTCCGGTTGAAGGCGTTGTAGTAGTTTCAGTAGAGGCTTTGTCTTCGCCTTTTTTATCTTTTCCTCCGCAGGATAAAATAAAAAGGGAACAGGCAAGTAAACCGGTGGCAAAAATGATTTTCAGTTTCATGATAGTTTGTTTTGATGATTAATAAAAGCAAAAATGTTTAAACAACTCGTTATTCTTTATTACGACTATTTAATTTAAAAAAAAGTCTTTTTGATGTGAGGTTAGTTATCCTTGTTTCTTCCTGAACATTTCTATACGCTTCTTTACATTCTCCCGGATATTAAGGTAATACAAATTAATATCTGCCACATGGTAATTCCTGGTAAAATATAAAAAGCTCCAGGGAAACTTTGGCTTTTTCACATAAAGAAACCCGTTACTTACCTGTGCATCGGTGGTATGTTCATATACCTTGTTGAAATTGGTCAGCACACTTCCTTTATTCAGATTTTTTGGAGCATATTCGTTACCTGTAGTCCAGGTCAATGGATTGGTGACAAAGGAATTACCATTTTCTTTTTTCAGATAATACGGGACAAAACCCTTCCGGTAAGTCCGCCAGCTGCAGATACAACCGGTTTGAAGCGAATCCGAGCACATCTTTAAGGATGTAAAGTATTCTTTTGGTACAGGCCAGCCAATGACATAAGCGGCCACCAATAAGTTGGTAAGTGGTTTATCTTCGAAAAATTCTTTTAATAATTTTTCTGCCATCAGGCTTCCCTGGCTGTGCGATGCAATGATGATGGGTCTTCCTTTATTCCAATGTTGTAAATAGTATTGAAAGGAAGTGCGCAGGTCCTGATACGCCAAATCAAATATCCGGGCTGCTTTTTCTTTATCGGGTAAGAAAAATGTTTGAATATGTGCCTGCCGGTACCGGGGTGCAAACACCCGGCACTGATTATTAAATACACTTGCCTGGAATAAAATAGATGAGTAATCCGTTTTGGCATTGATATATTCATCATCAATCGCTGCGTTCTCATTTTTCAATCTTTTTTTCCCTGTGTAAGTGGTGGGGTACAAAAAAAAGACATCCGCCGATGAATCGCTTGGCTCATAACGTAAGGGTGCTGGAACGCTATCGGAAGGATCCCATTTCCAGGGATGAGCTGCCCAATAATTCAAATCGCTATAATCAGGATTACCATCAACACTTTTAAAAGTATACTTGCTGGTAAATGCCAGGTATTTATCTGAGCAGGAGATAAGGGTTACGAGTAATAATATTAATAAGGAAGAAAAGCGCATGAGGCAAATTAGCCCAAAACCGGCCGAAAATGTCTATTCGTCCACTTATTTTGCCATTTATGGAAAGGGTATAGTTATAAAAAAGAGGTACTTATAAAGTTCAGGAAGTAGGCTCATATTGTGTTTCAGGTCAAAATAGCCTGTTTTTTCCGGTCATTACTATAAAAAATATGGTACTTTGTGTTGCATAGTACCAAATATCACCCTATCTTTGTGTTGTAATAGAAAAAACGTATGGCTATGAATATTGAAAATACACAAAGTCAGATGCGGAAAGGGATCCTGGAATTCTGCATTCTATCCATTATTCGCCGTGGAGAAGCTTACCCGAGTGATATCGTGGAAGAAATGCGGGCTGCCAATCTCCAGATATTGGAAGGAACCCTATATCCTTTGCTTACCCGTTTAAAAAATGCCGAAATGCTGACGTATCGATGGGTAGAAAGCAATTCGGGTCCGCCCCGAAAATATTTTTTACTAACCGAAAAAGGCAGTAGTTTTTATAAAGAGCTGGAACAAACCTGGAACGAATTATCAAACGGCGTAAATGCCTTGACCAGCAAAAAATCAGATGAACCCCTGAATGGATAACCAACCTACTTCAACCAAAAAATAATAACATGAAAAAGATTATCAACATAAACTTAAGCGGACGGGTGATACCGATCGAAGATGCTGCGTATGAAAAATTGCAGGCTTACGTGGAAAGTTTACGCCGGTATTTTGTAAATGAAGAAAGCCGTGATGAAATCATCAATGACATTGAAAGCCGGATCGCTGAATTAATGAATGAAAAAGTTCGTAAAAGTTCGGCAGCGATAACAGAAACAGATGTCCAGGAAATCATTACCTCTATGGGTACGGTTGAAGACTTTGAAGCCGTGGATAGTGAAACAGTGACTGCCGGTGCCAATGTGACTTCTCAGCAAAGCACGCAGCAGAATTATACCAATACTGGTACAACAAAACCCCGGGGAAGGCTTTACCGTGACAGTAATGATAAATTTATTGGTGGTGTGTGTAGTGGTATTGCTTCCTACCTGAATGTTGATCCGGCAGTAATACGGTTATTATTTGCCATTATCGGGTTTGGTACCGGTATCGGATTTCTGGCCTACATCATATTGTGGATCGTATTGCCACCTAAAGACCTGGAAGGATTTTCAGGTAAAAGGCTTTACAGAAATCCCGATGATAAAATTATTGGTGGTGTAGCCGGCGGTCTGGCAGCCTATTTTAATAAAAAGGCAACGGGTTTGCGATTAATATTTGCAGCACCCTCTATTACTGAATATTTTAATCAGCATACTGGGCAGAATGAGCTGGAGGACTGATTTTGACCTGGCATTGAATATCGGGTTTGGTTCCATCACCGGCACTTTCATTCTTACCTATATCATACTTTGGATTGTGTTGCCCGAGGCCAACAGTGATTATGAAAAAATGGAAATGCGTGGAGAAAAAGTGGATGTAAACCGCATCCGCCAGAATGTAAAAGAAGGCATGGGCAATATGAAAGAAAAGATGAAAGGTTGGGGAGAGGAAGTAAAGGAATCTGCACAAAATATCAGCAACAAAGCGAAAGAGTTTGCCGGAACAAAAGGAAAAGCCATGGTTTCGGAGTTTAATGAATCTGCCCGGCGCAGAAGAAATGGCCTCGGACATGCTATCGGTGTGATATTTAAAGTTTTTTTCCTGTTTATTGCTGGTACGATCGCTTTTGCATTATTTGTTTCATTGATTGCTTTATTATTTGGCGGGGTAGCCTGGTGGCCGATCAATAATTTTTTATGGACGAGTAAATGGCAACAGATTTATGCCTGGGGTACCCTGATATTTTTCCTGGTAATACCGCTGATAGGTTTTATTACCTGGATCATACGCCGGATTATCAGAGTAAAATCCAGAAATAATTATCTCAGCTGGACATTTGGCGGTCTTTGGGTTATTGGCTGGCTGGCTGTTGTCTTATTAGGATCCAGCATCGCCCGGGATTTCAGGGAGTATGAACATACCGAAACGCCCATGACCATCAATCAACCGGTGAATGGAAAAATGCTTGTGGCAGTATCACAACCTGTGCTTGAATATACCGGTCGTTTTGACTGGATGAATGACGACGGTGAAGGATGGGATCTGTCTTCCGACACATTGAAATTATCAACAGTCAGGTTTGATATTAAAGCCAGTGCAGATGATGCGTATCATGTTGCAATAAAAAAATACAGTTTTGGAAGAACCGAAGATGAGGCCATTGACCGGGCTGGTAAAATCCAATACACCGTTAATTCCAGGGACAGCATCCTTGATCTTGGAAATGGTTATGCCATTGGGAAAGAAAATAAATTCAGGGGTCAACAGGTGGAAATAGAAATACAGGTACCTGTAGGTAAAAAGATACGCTTTGATGAATCTGTGGATGACAAACTGAATTCAGTAAATGTAAAAGTGCGGAAAAGCTATCGCCGGAACAGAGTTGTGGGCATCGATATTAATGACAACAAGTCTTTCCGTTATCGCCCGGGGATTGATTATATAATGGAATTAAATGGCCGTTTGAAAGACGTGAATGATACCGGGGCAACTGCGGAGCCTGCCGGCAATTATCGTTACCCGGGCACTGATAGTGCAGTAAAAAATGAAATTCAACAACAAATAGAAGAGGAAAAAAGGAAACAGGATGAACGTAATAAAGAAAGTGAAAGAAAAATAAAAGAATTGCAGAATAAACAAAAGGGAAGCGGCGCCAAAGCAACGGATTTAAAAAAGAAAATAAACCCGGACAATGAGGGTGAAACGTTTGCAGGAGGGCCTTCACCGGTTTCATCACTGGTACAGTGGTTCTAGGATAGCAATGAGGACAGAAAAGTACAAATGACGAAACATGAAAAAAGGCACCTCAATAATATCCGTTCTGCTCTTTATATCTTTTTTTCTTGCAGCTTGCGCGGGTTCATCTAAATCAATAGGTTCACATCCGGGGAAACAGGCTCCCGTTTCCCGGGAATTGTATGATACGATCGCTCACCTGGATAGTGTTTTGTTCCAGGCATTCAATAACCGGGACCTGGATAAATTAAAAAGCTTATTTACAGATGACCTGGAATTTTATCATGACAAAGGGGGTCTGACAAACTACCGTCAAAACATCGATGCATTCAAAAATCTATTCGACAAAAACAATGGACTGAAAAGGGATCTGATTGCGGGTAGCCTTGAAGTTTATGCCCTGCCTGATTATGGTGCTGTACAGACAGGATTACACCGCTTTTGTCATACCGAAAATGGCCAACCCGATTGCGGCACTTTTAAGTTTGTACATATTTGGAAAAAACGGGATGGCGCATGGAAAATATCCAGGGTAATAAGTTATGATCATTAATCAACTTGGTTGAAGTCCCGGATAATACCGGGTAATAAAAATGGCTCCCGTAAAAAGGGGCCATTTGTTTTCTGATACAGGAAGTGATTACACAGCGCTTTGAATAAAATGTGTGGTTTTGCTTTTCCCTGAAATCAAATGCTTCGCTTACCTTTGGTCACCTAAAATTAAACTTGTTATATGATTATCAGGAACACTCCTTTTTTCCGGAAGCATATTGATCTTGGTGCCAAAATGGCTCCATTTGCCGGCTATAATATGCCTATTTCTTACACTGGCATTAATGATGAACATGCTGCTGTAAGAAAAAATGCCGGTGTTTTTGATGTCAGTCATATGGGCGAATTTATTTTGAAAGGGAATCAGGCTCTTGACCTGATACAACGGGTAACCAGCAATGATGCAGCAAAACTTAAAGCCGGCCAGGCACAATACAGTTGCCTGCCAAATGAGGAAGGTGGTATTGTAGATGATTTACTGGTGTACTGCATAGAAGAAAACAATCTCTATATGCTGGTAGTGAATGCTTCCAATATTGAAAAGGACTGGAACTGGATTCAGAAACATAACCGGAATCATGCAGTCATGCATAACATTTCTGATAAAACCTGTTTGCTGGCGATACAGGGGCCCCATGCTACCAAAATTTTACAACCGTTAACGGAGGTGGATATTCTGAACCTTAAATATTACACGTTTGCCATTGGAAAATTTGCGGGCATTGAAAATGTTGTAATAAGCGCAACCGGTTATACCGGTGCGGGCGGTGTTGAGATTTATTTTGAGGATAAAGATGGAGCTGCAGATATCATCTGGGACGCCATTTTTGCTGCCGGGGGACCACAGGGAATGAAACCTGTTGGTCTGGGCGCAAGAGATACGCTCCGGCTGGAAATGGGTTTTTGTTTATATGGGAATGATATAGATGATACCACTTCTCCAATGGAAGCGGGGCTGGGATGGATCACCAAATTCACCAAAGATTTTACCTCGAAAGAAATATTTGCCAGGCAAAAGGCAGAAGGCGTGGAAAGAAAACTGGTAGGATTTGTAATGACCGAAAAAGGAATACCCCGGCATGGATATGAAATAAAAGATTTTGAAGGTAATGCAATAGGCTATGTAACTTCCGGAACACAATCACCCAGCCTGGGCAAAGCCATTGGACTGGGATATGTACGAACGGCCCAGGCGTCCATTGATTCGGATATTTACATCAAGGTCCGGGATAAATTGTTGCAGGCAAAAGTTTGTAAAATTCCTTTTTCATAATAAAAGAGTATGGTAAGATTATTGTGATTACCGGTCGTATGTTTTACAGCTTACTACAATCATAGTTCCATGCCAACGATTCATCTTACTACATTCATTGCAGCGCCGGTGCAGGTAGTTTTTGACCTCAGCCGGCATATTGGTTTGCACAAAGAATCCATGGCAGCTTTTAAAGAAGAAGCAGTGGCGGGAACCCGGTTTGGGCTCATTGAAAATGAGGAGACCGTAACCTGGCGGGCAAAACATCTTTTTAAAAGCCGGTTGCTGCGGGTAAAGATCACGGAAATGAAAAAACCGGATATGTTTATTGGCGAACAACTGGATGGGGATTTTACGCAAATGAAACATGAACATCATTTTAAGCCTTGTGAAAACGGCACAATCCTCATTGACCTTTTTCACTTCGAATCTCCCTATGGATTGATAGGCCAATGGGTTAATAACCTGTACCTCACCAACTATATCAGGCGATTGCTGGAGCAACGCAATAAAACCATTAAACAGTTTGCCGAGAGCGATAAATGGAAGATGCTGCTAATAAAGTAAGGAATGGGTTGCGTTAATTTTTGTTCCTTTATTTTTGCCACCAGATTATGAGTAACAAACCCACGCTTCACACGTCTCTATCCCCCGCATTATTACATTTATATGATTTAAGCAACAGTGTCGTTGTCATCATAGATGTATTCCGGGCCACTTCTACCATTGCGTCAGCATTATTTAATGGAGCCAAATGTGTGATACCGGTTGACTCGGTTCCCAAAGCCATTGAAATCAGTAAAAAAATCGGCGGGATTGCTGCAGGGGAAAGAGATGGGATCATTGCCGAAGGGCTGGAGCATGGTAACTCGCCTTTAGAGTATGGCCGGGATTTTATTGAAAATAAAACACTGGTGCTGACCACCACCAATGGCACCCGGCTTTTGCAAATGGCCCTGGATAATAATGCTGAGAAAATAATAGCCGGTTCTTTTCCCAACCTTTCTGCTGTTTGTGATTTTTTACTGGCAGAAAAAAAGAATGTGGTATTGGGCTGTGCCGGCTGGAAAGACCGGTTCAACTTAGAAGATACACTTTTTGCCGGAGCGATCATTAACCGGGTGTCCGCGGCATTTACGGTTCATTGTGACAGCTCCCTGATGGCGGAGATGATGTATGCAAAAAATAAAAATAAAATGATTGAATTTGCACCCCGGCTTACACATTATCACCGCCTCGTAGAACGATTCGGTTTAATAGAAGATATTACTTTCTGCCTGACGAATGATGTCGCCAATGTACTGCCGGTGTATAGCGATGGGAAGTTGATCGCGCTGTAAAAAAAAGTTACCAAGGTACTTCTTTTTTTTGTACCGTCATCCAATAAAATTTATTTTTTATTTCTTTCATTTTACGAGGAAATCCGCTTCACATTCTTTTACATTTGCCGATTAACCTTTTTTGATCCCATGGATGGAAAAGTGTTCCTCAAACTTCAATCAAAAATTTTAAATCGAAAATAGTTTTGGCTTTACCGCACCTTGTAAAATACGTTTATACCCATGGAACGGATGAAGTAATCCGCAGAGGAAAAAAAATTCATGCTATTGGTTTTGTAGAACTGGCAGAATATGATGACCTTTTTGGTACGGCCGTATTCAGGGTAAAAGATGACAGCTACGCCACCTATTACAAAGTTTATATCCAGCAATTCAAAGACCCGAAATCAATCTCACTCCGCTGTGCCTGCCCGTACAACCTGGGTGATATTTGCCGGCATGAAGCTGCGGCCATGTTCCAGTTGCAGGACATGCTTGACAGGGGGCACCTGCAGGCGGAAGAAATAGTTTATGACCAGCGGCATACGGTCGCCAAGATGAAAGCCATTGACTTAAAAACGCTCCGCCTGCTTTCTTCCCCGGAATTATTCATAGAGGCGGAAACATTTCTGCGGACTAAAAAAGCCCATATTGATTTTGCTGAAAATGAACTGGTGAAAGCCACGGTAAAACTTGATGGGCAGGAATATAAAGTTATCCTCCGCAAAAATGAAGAACGCAATTTTGATACCAGCTGTGACTATGAGGATGCAGACCATCTCTTGTGTTTGCCCAAGCTGATCGTGTTTCTGCAATTACTGAATACGTACGGGGCAGGTTATTTCGACAGCATCAGAAACTGGGATAAAGAAAAAAATAAATTACTGGAAGCGTATGGATATTCTTTGAAAGATGATCTGAAAGGCAAGTTTGAATTTGCCTATAAAGATGCCAAGCCTTTTTTACGGGTATTGGATGTAACTATTAAAAGAGTGGTACAACAACCCACAACACCCAAACCTGTATTGTTACCTCAAAAAGAAAAAGAAACAACGGAGGCTCCTGCGGTACTTGAAGAAACAGAAGGGACACCCTCGCACCGGTTGGGGGTTGTTTTTAATTTTAATAAGAAGACCTACCCGCAGTTTACTATAGACGTGGTGATCGGGGAACCCAATGACAGCCATGAGGCCTTTTCCGGTACGGTTGAAAAATTAGACATCAGCCGGTATGTAAACACCGACAATTTACACGAAGGAGATAAAGAGTTACTGACCTTACTGCGCAAACTGCAGGAATCAGAGATCAATAAATATATCAGCCGGAATTCTCCTTTTTCGGGCATCTGGGAAAATATCATACACCAGGAAGAAGATGATTTGCCGGATGAAACAAAAGAACTGATGGCAGAATACCTGCTGCCGAAACTAAAAAAGATTTTTACTGAATTTGCCAGCAGCCCGTTTATTTTTTTATTGCCCTATAAAAAAGCATTTAAAACAAATAATCTCGAATCGATGCAATTGCTGGCAGAAGAGGCCAGGCCCCATTTTATTGTAAAGAAAAATTCCGAGTATACGATACAGTGCCGGGTAAAAGCCGGTCCGCTGGAGTTTGAGTTAGGGGATAATGAAGCTGCAAGCCCGCTTTTCTTTTTATATAATAACCAGGCTTACCTGTGGAAGAATCATGAAGTGATTCTCCTGGTAGAAAAATTTTTACCATCCGGTAAAATGACTGTACCTGCGGAAGATTGGGGCAAAGTCCTGAACGAATTGGTTATACCGCTGGCAAAAGAACATAAGGTTGACTTTGATAAATCGCTGGTACAGGAAATAAAAGACGGTAACCCCGAGGTGAAATTATTTTTGCTTGAGAAGGGTGACTTCCTCGTTTTTCAACCTTCGTTCACTTACAAGGGATACGAAACGAAATCAAAAGACCGGGATGAAGTGGTCGTGCCGCAAGGGGATAAGGTGCTGATCATTCACCGGAACCGGGTGAAAGAAGATGAGTTTATCCGGAATCTTCAAAACCTGCATTCAAGTTTTGTTTTAAATCCCGATTCGGGAACGCTGGCATTAAAAGGAACAGATGTATTAAAAAATAACTGGTTCTTTTTATTTGTGGATGCGATGAAGGAAATGAAGACGCCGGTATTTGGATTTGAGGCATTGAAGAACTTCCGGTTTAATACAGCCAAGCCGCAAACAAAAATCTTTATCAGCAGCAACACCGATTGGTTTGATGCCAAAGTGGATATTGTTTTTGGAGACCAGAAAGTAACGGTGGCGGAAGTGAAAAGGGCCCTGGCGAATAAGCAGCAATTTGTACAACTGAATGATGGTACGCTCGGAATTTTACCGGAAGAATGGTTAAAAAAATATTCGCTGCTGTTCCGTGTTGGAGAAGGAAAAACGGACTCGCTGAAATTGTCCCGGTATCATTTAAGTGTGGTAGATGAGCTGTATGAAGTAAGGGATGAAAATGAACTGGTAGTACAACTGGAAGAAAAGTATCAGAACCTCAGGCAGTTTAATAATATAGAAGAAATTGAACCATCGGATCACCTGAAAATGATTTTAAGACCCTACCAGGTGGCGGGTTATCAATGGCTGAATTATTTACGGGATATTAAATGGGGTGGGATCCTCGCCGACGATATGGGTCTTGGTAAAACCGTGCAGGCCCTGTCTTTCATGGAGTATTTTAAAAATAAGGAAGGTGGGTTGAAAGCATTGGTTGTTTGTCCGACAACATTGATTTACAACTGGGAAAATGAAATAAAAAAATTCACACCATCCCTGACCTATAAGATTCATCACGGTGGTACCCGGACAAGAGTGCGGGAAGAATTATTGGACCATGATGTTACCATAACAACCTATGGTACCTTACGCAGTGATATTAAACTGCTGATGAGTATTGATTTTGATTATGTGCTGCTGGATGAAAGCCAGGCCATCAAAAATCCATCAAGCAAAGTAACCAAAGCGGCCTGTTTATTAAATGCAAAGAACCGCCTTTGCATGAGCGGTACACCTTTACAGAATAATACGTTTGACATTTTTGCACAAATGAATTTTCTGAATCCGGGGATGCTGGGAACCATGGAGTTTTTCCGCCAGGAATTTGCAGTCCCCATTGATAAATTTGGTGAAAAGGACCGGAAAGAGCATCTTAAAAAATTCTTTACCCGTTTATTTTGCGGCGGACAAAAGAACAGGTGGCCAAAGACTTACCTGAGAAACAGGAGATGATTCTGTTCTGTGAAATGGAAGATGAACAACGTAATATTTATGATGCATACCGGAATGATTTCCGCAACCAGATATTAGGTACCATTGAAACACAAGGCATACAAAAATCACAACTGACCATTTTACAGGGTCTGATGAAGCTGCGGCAGATATGTGATTCTCCGGCGATACTGAATGAAACCGAAAAATTTGAAAACCATTCTATTAAACTGGATGAACTTTCCAGGGAAATAACAGAAAATATCGGCAACCACAAAGCGTTGATATTTTCCCAGTTCCTCGGTATGCTTGCGCTTATCCGGGCAAAACTGGAAGAACTGGGGTGAAGTATGAATATTTTGACGGAAGCACGTCCGCACCGGGCCGGCAAATTGCTATTGAAAGCTTTCAGAATAATGAAGAAGTAAGGGTTTCCTGATCTCCCTGAAAGCAGGGGGCGTGGGCCTTAACCTTACGGCTGCTGATTATGTATATATCGTTGATCCCTGGTGGAACCCGGCTGTGGAGCAACAGGCTATTGACCGAACGCACCGTATCGGGCAAACCAAAAACATTTTTGCCTATCGCATGATCTGCAAGGATACCATTGAAGATAAGATCCTGCTGCTCCAGGAAAAGAAGCGGGCCCTGGCTAAGGATATCATCTCCGACGATGTCTCTTTTGTGAAGGCATTGACGCGAGAGGATGTGGAATACCTGTTCAGTTAGGCCATTCATGGGCAAATCCGGTTGGTTCATCCCTTATTTCCCAAAAATTAACAGTTTTCCGAAGGTTGAGGGGCCCCTTACGTCTATTTTCGTACACTTATTAAACTGACTATGAAGAAGATTTTTACACTATTTATCCTGTTTTTTATGCTGGTTAGTGCTACTATGGCCCAAAAGGCCGATGGAAGCATCAAGGGTAAACTTTTAGATACCGCTGCCAAACTTCCCATCAGCGAAGCAACTATCTCTGTTTTACATGTAAAAGATTCGGCGTTGGCCACTTTCACCTTATCCAATAAACAAGGTGCATTTGAAATAAAAGGATTAGAAGCGGGCAATTATCAGTTAGTTATTTCTCATATGGGATTTGAAACATTCCGGAAAACCATATCCATTACTCCCACGGATAAAAATATTGATCTCGGTAGTTTCGGTATTCCCAAGGAATATAAAACACTGGAAGGAGTGGTGGTAACCAATGACGCCCCGGTTCAAATTAAAAATGATACCATTCAGTTCAGGGCCGATGCATTTAAAACAAAACCCAATGCAACAGTAGAAGATCTCCTGAAAAAAATTCCGGGAATGCAGGTGGATAAAGATGGCAATGTAACCGCCCAGGGAGAATCGGTACAAAAGGTATATGTAGACGGGAAAGAATTTTTTGGAAACGACCCGAAACTGGCCACTAAAAATCTGACAGCAGATATGGTGGAAAGTGTGCAGGTTTTTGATGATATGAGCGAGCAGGCGAAGTTTACCAAAGTGGATGATGGCAGCAAACAGAAAGCGGTAAATATCAAATTGAAGAAAGATAAGAACAAAGGAATTTTTGGAAGAGCCCTCGCAGCCGGTGGTTATGGGGATGGAGGCCGTTATGAAGGAAATTTAAGTTTCAATAAGTTCAACGGCAATCAGCGCCTGTCCTTTCTTTTCAATGCGAACAATATAAACAAGCAGGGATTTTCTTTTTCCGATATTATCAGCGCGATGGGGGGCTTTAGTGGTATGGGTGGTGGCAGAAATTCAGATGGCGGCGGTGGCGGTGGATTTGGAGGAAGTGGCGGCGGGAGCAGCGGTATGCAAATGACGAGTACACGGGGCGGCGGTAGCAATTTCTTTGGCGGAGCATCAGCAACCGGGATTACCAAATCATTATCTGCAGGACTTAATTTTAATAATGAGTTTGGAACTAAATTGAAGATAAGCGGCAGTTATTTTCTGTCCAGTACCGATAACGAACAACGGCAAAACACTTATCGGCAGACATTCTTCCCGGATGATTCCATTACCTACCAGACCAAGAACTCCAGTTCCAATAATAAAAATCAGAATCACCGCTTTAATGTAAGAGTGGAATACCAGATTGATTCCATGCATTCCATATTATATACACCCAGTCTTACATTGCAGCATTCGGATAATATGAATGAAGACAGTTCTTCCACGCTGTCCAGTACCCCGTTGCAGCAATACCTTGCCCTGACCAGTAATACCTATAATACCAACGTAAGAGATGGATTGAATCTCAGTAATAATATCCTGTTCGGAAAAAATTTCACCGTACTGGCAGAACCATAACCCTCGGTTATACCAATACTTATGGCACTAGCAGCAGCGATGGTTTCAATATATCTCCAATCAAATTTTTTAAACCTGATGGAACATCACAGGGCAACAGCAGCCAGAACCAGCAGAATAACCAGGAGACAAAAACTAATAATAATACCGTGAGTTTATCTTACACGGAACCGGTAGGTCTGAATAAACTCATTGAGCTTAATTATGCTTATACCGATAATAACAGTACCTCCGATAAAAAAGTATTTAACTACAACACCGTAACCGGTAAATATGATATCACCAATTTGTTGCTGACCAATAGTTTTGAAAATGGTTTTGTAGCAAACCGTTTTGGTACAAACTTCCGGGTGCAGGAAAAAAAGTACAACTACCAGCTGGGAGTTGCCGTGCAAAGGGCTACATTAACCAGTGACAGCTACCAGGCTTTGCTGGGAAAAGATTCTGTTACGAACCAGAGTTACACGAATTTCTTCCCTACCGCCAACTTTAACTGGACCCCCAGCCGCACCAAAGGATTGCGCATCAGTTACCGTGGAAGATCTAACCAGCCTTCTGTTTCTCAGTTGCAGAATGTCCTGGATTTTTCCAATCCGTTGTATGTAAAACCGGTAACCCGGAATTGAACCAGGAGTTCAGCCACAACTTTAACCTAGGATATAATACGTTCAATATTCTCACGTTCAAATACCTTGCGGCAAACATCAGCTTCAGCGCTACCAGGAACAAAATAGTAAACAGCATTGATACCTGAACAAGGCGGTACAACTAACCAAACCGGTTAATCTGAATGGTGCATTTACAACAACTTCATTCTTCACGGTAGGATTGCCTTTCTCAAAAATCCTAAGCTCAAGGGTTCCAGCCTCAATTTTACCACGGTGGCATTGTTTAACCGGGATATCAGCCTGTTGTATAAGCAGGAAAATATTGGTAAGACCCTTACGTTGACACAAACAGCCGGAGCCAATTTCAGCCTGAAAGAAAAATGGGATCTATCGGCTAATGCCAGCCTTTCTTATTATAAAATAAAATACTCGGTGAGTACCGCACTGAATGAGAGCTATCTTTCACAAACGTATTCGGCTGATGTGGCTTATACCTTCAAAAATAACTTTATTCTTTCTACAGATATTGATTACTATGTTAACTCCGGCCGGTCAGATGGATTTAACCAAAGCATTCCGCTGTGGAATGCCAGTATGAGCAAGCAATTGTTCAAAAAGAAAAATGCTGAATTAAAATTTTCTGTTAACGATATCCTGAATCAGAATAAAAGCATTACCCGAAATAATGGCGACAACTATATTGAAGATGTACAAAGCGTGGTGCTGAAAAGATATTTTATGGTGAGCTTTCTCTTTAACCTGAACAAAATGGGTGGCAAGAGCGGACAAACCGGAATGCCCGGAATGCCGAAGATGATGGAACGGAATATGCGGAATATGCGCATGTATTAATTCGTTGAAACAGGATCAACATAAAAATGTCCCGTTTCGCCAAAAGCGAGACGGGACATTCTTTTATATCAGGGGTCAGTAATTACATTTTTACGGCAACGGTAAACTTATACCGAAAAAATCAGGCGTAATTTATAAATACAATTGGTATTATTTCCTTTTATGATACGTGCCGGCTGCCGCAGATGAGCCGGAAATAAAAACAATCAATACCGATTTCAGCAACCGGATAAAATTGAATGAAGGTCTGTAATAATGACGGTAAATTTTCGCTGATTCGTGATGGTGGGTGAGGGTTCTTTTTTTCATAATCGGATATTTTACTAAGGGTTAACGAACAGGTACTATTTAAAAGTATAAAAGAAAATGATAATTTAATAATTGGAAAGCCTTTTTAGGGCCAGTTATGCCGGGTTTAGCGGAAAAAATCCGTAAAATCACTTGTGTTGTTTACTTAAAAATCAACCCTGGTTCATAATTTAAGGCTCAAACATTAACCTTCATTAACATTAAACCAAGCCCAGTTAACCAGCATTATCATAAACTCAGAATATTTTCGTAGCCGAAATGAATAATCTATGAGAAAAATTTTCCTCTTTATATTTTCCCCTTTGCTTTACAACCCTTTTGCTGGCGCAAAAAAATGGATCTGTGAAGGGAATTGCTTTTGACACAATCAGCAAACAACCGCTTGGGGCGCTACCGTTACCTCCTGGAGAAAAAAGATTCTTCTTTGGTAACATTTACGATGACGGGCAATGATGGCCACTTTGAACTGAAAGGTTTTGCCAATGGTGAGTACCGTATATTAATAACGCATGTTAATTATTTTAACAGCAATAAAATTTTCACGATATCAGATAATAATAAAAATGCGGACCTGGAAATATAGTTATGAATGACAGGGCCAAAGTACTGGAAGAAGTGGTACTTGAAAATGAGGCGCCGCCGGTCACCCTTAATAATGACACGATTCAATACAATGCCGGTTCTTTTAAAGTACAGCCCAATGCCAATGTAGAGCAGTTATTAAAAAATTGCCCGGTGTAAAAGTGGAAAAGATGGTAGCATTAAAGCACAGGAGAGAAAGTAAACCGGGTGTTGGTCGACGGCAAAGAATTTTTTGGCAACGACCCCAAGATCGCCACTAAAAATCTTCCTGCTGACGCCGTGGATAAAGTACAGGTGTATGATAAACAAAGTGACCAGGCACAGTTGACTGGATTTGAAGATGGCAATTATGAAAAAACCATTAACCTGAAACTAAAGAAAGATAAAAGAAAGGGGTTTTCGGAAAAGTAAATGCCGGTGCGGGTAATACCGAACGGTATGAAGGGAAATTCAATGTTAATTCATTTAAGGGCGCCCGACAGTTTTCGGCAATAGGCATGGGAACAATACCAATGCCGAGGGTTCTCTTTCATGGACATCCTCAACTTCACGGGTGAGCTGGCGCGGATGCAGCAGGGTGGCGGGGGTAATATGAACATTACTGTTTCCGGCGACCAGGCTGCTTCTATGGGGATAATTCCGGTGGCCGGAACAGTGGTATCAATACGGCCTGGGGCGGGGTCTGAACTATAATAATATCATAGGCACTAAACTGGATTTCCAGAGTAATTATTTTTACAACCGTTACAACCCGAATTCAGAAAGTCATATACAGCGGCAGTATTTTTGCCTGACTCTTCCTATTTCTATAATCAAAACTCATTTGCAGATAACCTGAGCAACAGCCATCGTTTCAACCTGAACAGTTTATTCCAGGTGGATTCGCTGAATTCCATCCGCATCACGCCTTCATTCAGTTACCAGAAAACACATAACCGGTCCCAAACAGACTACCAGACATTGTCGCAGGATAAACTGCTGACCAACGAAGGCTTCAGCAACAATACCGCCACAAGTGCAGGATATAATTTTCGAAATGAGATTACCTGGCGGAAACATTTGCAAAGAAAGGGAGAACATTCTCTTTGTCGATGCAAACAAGCTTCAATGAAAGTGATGGGGATGGAAGCCTGTCGTCCATAAATAGTTTTTATACTCCCACGGGTTTATTGCTGAAAAGGGATACGTTAAATCAACAAAGCACTACCAATGGAGATTTGCGGGGTTACCTGGCCAAAGCTGTTTATACAGAGCCTGTCTGGAAAAGGACCTTGCTGGAATTTAGTGTGAGTAAAAGCCATACTAAAAGCAACTCCCAAAAAATTACACATGATTACAATAAACTGAATGGAAAATATGACCAATTGAACAGTACCCTGACTAATGATTTTGAAAATGTTTATGGATATAATAATGCGGGTATCCGTATGCGTACACAAAAGAAAAAATATAATTATTCATTTGGGGCTAACTGGCAGGAAGCTGCGTTGGAAGGAAAGATCACCACCGGCATCAAAGATTCTTTGATACGTAAAACATTCAGGAATATTTTACCCAATGCGAGATTTCAATATAATTTCACCCGGTTCAAAAGCTTTTCACTGAGTTATAATACGTCTACCAACCAGCCAACGATGTCGCAACTGCAGCCGGTACCCGACAACAGTAATTCTTTAAATATCAGGAAGGAAATCCGGATCTGAAACAAGAATACAACCACACGGCACAGGTACACCTGAATTTTGTAGTCCCTATAAGAATAAAAACCTGTTTATGTACTTAACGATGCAGGCCACACAAAATAAAATTGCAAATTATGATCTCATCAGCCAGCTGGGTGTAAAGACCACCCGGCCCGTGAATGTAAACGGTGTGTATAATATCAACAGCAATATCAGTTACAGTATGCCCGTACGTTTCCTGAAAGGGAATGTGGAGATAAGCAGCAACTCAGGAATTTTCAGAACCAAACAGTTCATCAACACGGTGGGTAATGCCATTAAGACTTATTCCATTGGACCGGAGTTGCGGCTGGATATGAACCCGACGGACAAACTGAATATCAGCGTTGGTGCTGGATTTAATTATAATAAAACCAAATACTCACTGCAAACAGCCCTGAACACCAATTATCTTTCACAGGAATACAATGCCTCCCTGGATTGGGAAATGCCCAAAAGGTTTTTCTTTGCTTCTGATTTTACATACACAATTAACAGTCAGCGGGCGACAGGTTTTAATACCAAAGTGCCGCTGTGGAATCTCAGCATCAGTAAGCAAATGCTGAAATATCAACAGGGCGAACTTAAATTTTCTGCAAGGGATCTGCTCAATAAAAATATCGGCATCAGCCGCAATACCAATAATAATTATATTGAAGATTCGCGGTGTTGACACTACGACAATTCTTTTACTCAGCTTTACCTATAGTTTGAGTAAGACCGGATTGAATATTGAGAATAACCATGGCGGGATGCGGGTGATAACGAGGTAATAGAATATTGCCTGAATTTTTGTTATAAGCTTAAGGCTATAGAAGAAGTAATAAATGTATTATTCTTTATAGCGTTATTTCCCTTTTTGAAAACAGGGTCCTTACTGTTAAGACTTCTTCCTTCCAATCGAATCAACACATTTTTTATTGGGGCAAAATCTATGTTCAGTGAATAGCCCGTTGTTTGAAAACCATTGGGAGTTCCTGTAGAAACAATAACACCCTTTTTATCATTATAATGTTCCACCCGTCCGGCGATGGTCCAGTTGTTATTGATAGCATATTTAAGAATGCCCAACGGGGAATACAGGTATAGCTGCTGCTTGCAGCGGAGTCTTTTGTTCTGCTCCCATATCAAAACCAAGAGTCAACCCTATTTTATCGGTTATGGCAAATAGGCCATAAATATTATGAAAAAACCTGGTAAGTCTTGCTGTGTCGGGTTTATCCGTGCCGATGAATGTGCTGTAATTCAAAAACACTTTGTCAGAGGGCTTGAATTGCAGTTGTGTACCCCAGCTCATCATTGAATTTCCGTTTACTCTTGTTATGCGTTGCCAGCCGTTCAGAGCCAGGCCACTCACGGTCCATTTGCCGTTGTCTGTTGTGTAGGTCAGCTTTGCTCCGGCTTCAAAATAGGGGCTATTTTCAGCGAGGATGCTTCTTGTGAGATTCCAGCAATCTTTGCTGACGGCACTTTCAAAACCAATATGAGAAGGAAGAATACCTACGTCAAGCCAGAGATTTTTCTTCTGGGAGAGCTTAATACCAACATTGGCTTCAAATATATTTTTTAGTACACCGGGCTCTGTTGTATAGTTTGCATTCATATAGCTGCCTGCGGCAAATGAAAGATTAGCTCTTACCCTTTCAGTTGAATAGTTTGCCTTTGCAAAACCAAGGTTCAGGTTGAACTCGTTATGGCGGTTATGACTGTATATAAAGCCGGGCCGGTTATGATTTGATGGCTTATTGAAATCATATTGATAATAAACCTCGGCATAACCGGAAAAGGAAAGGGCCTTTTTGTTTGTGCTGTCCTGTCCGGCAACAGCGATAAAAATGATATTCAGGTACAACAGCAAATGAATCCGTTTCATTCTACAAAGTTAATTTAGTTATTCGTTCTTGTTAATTCAACATGTAGCACCGGGTGATACACCAGTGGAATATCTTCGACAACCACATCACTTTTATCCAGGCCGAAAGCCTTTTCATCACTTTGTCCCAGCCCTTTCAGGAAGAAATAGGAGTTAAGCAGCAGCCCGTCTTTTAATGCAAACTCATTTTCTACGGAAAGAAATTTTTCAATAACGATGAATTTAAAGTCTGGCTGGGAATTGTATTTCGTTGAGCCATCCGGCCGGATATGCAGATTCAGTTCTTTTTTAATAACCAGGTCCTGTACAATCTTTTTAAAATACAGTTCTGTTTTGGGCTGAATACGGAAGCCGGCATTAATTGTCACTTTTATCACTTTATCGTCCAGCAGTTCTGATACATCATAAGATAAACTAAACGGATTTTCGGTCCGGTTGATATGAACAAACCAATAGACATCGGCTCGTTTTGGTTTTTTGGCGAAGATGGAATTGATAATTTTTTCTTCTACCTGGTGGCGGTTATTGGCTTTTGTAAGGTAGATAAGATGGGTAGAGAATTTAGGAATATTATCATCCTCGCTTAATTCTTTTATTATAGGAGCATATTTTCCCAGATCAACAAATTTGGTAAATTTATTATTAATTTTCCTTGCATAGAACCAGATATACATTACCATGAAAATGAACAACTCGAAAAACAGAAACATCCACCGTTCTTTTATCTTGGCCACATTGGCAATGAAGAAAGATGTTTCCACTGTAGCAAACAAAATAAGAATGCTGATGACTAACCATTTTCCCCATTTCAATTTATAAATAAGAAAATAACTGAGCAGAATGGTTGTCATCATCATGGTAATGGTGATAGAAAAACCATAGGCTGCTTCCATGTGGGTGGAACTCTGGAAATATAGAATCATCATCACACAACCAATCCACAAAATGGTGTTGACGCTCGGAATATAAATCTGCCCTTTCAGGTTTGATGGCTGACGAACCCTTACCCGTGGCCAGAAGTTCAGATTCATCGCTTCACTTATCAATGTATAAGAACCGCTGATAAGGGCTTGCGATGCAATAATAGTTGCCGCTGTGGCAATGAGGATACCGGTAATCAAAAACCAGTGCGGCATTATTTCAAAAAACGGATTGCGGCCTTCCAGCAAGGGTTGCCCCTGGTGCATTATCCACGCAGCTTGCCCGAGGTAATTCACCAGCAAACAGATTTTTACAAAAGCCCAGGTGATACGGATATTTTTTCTGCCGCAATGACCGAGGTCGGAGTATAATGCTTCGGCGCCGGTGGTGCATAGAAACACGGCACCCAGCAGCCAAAACCCGCCGGGATATTTTGTCAGTAATTCATACGCATAGTATGGGTTCAGTGATTTTAATATGCCAGGATAAGATAAAATCTGACTGAAGCCTAAAATAAACAACATAGTGAACCAAATAACCATGGCTGGCCCGAATATTCGTCCGACTTTTTGCGTACCAAACCGCTGAAAGAAAAATAATAGCGAAAGGATCACAATCACAATAGGAACCGTAGGGAGGGTTTGGAATAAGGGCTTCTAATCCCTCTACTGCGGAAGCAACAGAAATTGGTGGAGTGATAATACCATCAGCCAGCAAAGTTGTTGCACCCAGAATTGTTGGAATCACTAATCTTTTCCATATCTCCGAACCAAAGCGTACAAAGAAAAGATGCCGCCTTCTCCATCATTATCTGCCTTAAGTGTTAAACCAGATATATTTTACTGTGGTTTGTAATACTAAAGTCCAGAACACACAGGATACCCCACCGAGTACCAGCACTTCATCAATTTGTTTTTCACCAACAATAGCTTTTAGTACATACAGCGGACTGGTACCAATATCCCCGTAAATAATGCCTAATGCTACGAGCAATGAGGCAATAGTTATCCTGTTCGAATGAATGCTATTCGATTTCATCAGTAATAGTTTTAGATAAGTTGATTATTCTTTGGCGATAAACCGGTAGCCTACTCCTGACTCGGTAATGATATAGGCCGGACGATTAGGATCGGTTTCTATTTTTTTCTTAGTTGTGCAATGAATACCCTTAAATATTGTGACTGGTTGATATAACCGGGCCCCCAAACCTCTCTTAGCAGGTATTGATGTGTTAACACTTTTCCTTCCTGCTGGGCAAAAAGACTGAGCAGTTTGTATTCGGTTGCCGTCAGCTTTATCAACTCATTATTTTTCTTCACGGTTCTTGAGGCTAGGTCAATCTGTAATTCGCCACAATCAATAACCGGGTTATTCTCTTCTGCGGATCTACCGCGCAGGGCAGAACGGATACGGGCCAGCAGCTCACCAGTGCGGAATGGTTTTATGAGATAGTCATTGGCACCATTATCCAAAGCACTTACAATATCTGCTTCACTGCTTTGTGCAGAAAGAATAAGTACAGGTTTAATGTACCACTCTCTCAGTTTTTTTAATACAATATGACCACTCACATCTGGCAAGCCCAGATCAAGGATGATTAAATCGGGCGGGTGACTGGCGGCAATCCGCAATCCTTCTTTAGCAGAATCAGCTGATTCAACAATGAAGTTGTTACTCTCCAGCGTGATTTCCAGCAGCCTCCGTATCTGCAATTCATCATCTATTACCAGTATTGCTGCGTTATTCATTTTTAAGGTTGTTTATGTAGGATGTTTCCGCTGGAATTTCGATAGAGAACCTGGCACCATGCGGGACGTTTTCTAACACTATTGTTCCGTTATGTGCTTCCACAAACCCTTTTACAATAGAAAGCCCCAGACCGGTTCCACCGGTTTTTGAATTTTTCAGGCGATAAAATTTATCAAATACTTTTTCCAGCTCATCTTGAGGAAAGCCGGGCACGGTCCTCAAGGATCAATGATAAATAATTATTTTCTTTTTCACTTCACTATGCTTTTCTGAAGCCGTATCAAGTTTGTACACTTTTTCAGTATTGTTTTTAGCTGAAATATATATATCAGAAAATTCAGGAGTATATATAGAAGCATTGTACAACAGGTTATACAATACCTGTTCCATCAATCCATAATCCAATTTATACAAGGGAAGATTTTCATCTATATGGATGGCTACTTTATGATTTTTCAGTTGCTGCTCCAACCGGTGTATCACCGCATAGATTAACTCAGTAATATCGCACCAGTCATTTTTAGGTTGAATAAAACCCGATTCAAGCCGTGACATACTCAACAGGTTTTCAACCTGCTGATTTAATCGTAAGGCGGCAATAGAGATATTTTCTGCCAGTTCTTTTCGGTTGTCTGCTGAGAGATTTGATTTTTCTGAAAGCAAATTATCTGTTGCGCCTACGATTGTTGCTATCGGCGTTTTTAACTCATGTGATAGTGAATTCAATAAGGTGTTATACAATTTTACTGTCTTTGCTTTCTCTTCCACCTCCCGTGCCCGTTTCTCAATTTTCCTTATCCGGTTGGTAAGTACAGCATTGATAAGGGCAATTATAAAATACATCAGGAAAAGAAAACCATCTTCTGCCGATCCGATATGAAAAGTAAGCTTTGGAGGAATAAAAAAGAAATTCCAGATAAGCGCACTTAGCGCAGCCGCTATCATTACCGGAAGAATATCAAAGACTATGGCTATTAATGAAACCGTAAGAAGCAGTATCAATGCTACGACTTTATATCCCATATGATCGGATAAAGAATAACAACCTGCTGAAATCAGCACCACCAGCCCGATACTGACAAGGAATTGTTTAGGTTTACCTGATTTGGAGATTTGGAGGAACATATTCTAAATAATAGAAAACAAAGGTAATACGGCCGGAATAAGTAAAGTATAAAATAAGGACGGCGGAGTATAAAGGTTTTATAAAGAAATGCATCAGGGCCTGCTTATCCGGTGCTTTTAATTTTTTTCAGGTACTCCAGGCTTCTCTTTTCTGCAATTACCTGTAGTTGAATAATATCCTGGTAAAGGTTTCTTGGCATGTCTTATAAATACTTACTGTAGTACCCATTGGCTTACTTACATAAGCTGATGGATTTTTCGAAGATGATTTTTTTCTGGTCAGATAAATTTAATTATGTTTCAATGTATTCTATTGCTAAACATAAAAATTGCTGAAATATAAAAATATAAAACCCCCGTTGCACCTGCAACGGGGGTTTTTATTATGGTTAAACTTTTATATCAATTCATCCGAATCACCCGGTTACCCCCCTGGTTGTTTTTCTGCATTTCCTCCATCATCTTTTCTTTTTCTTTTTTAATTCTTCCGGGGTGAGATGTTTTTCCCTGTGGGTTCTTTTATCACAGCGAGGTCAGCTTTTCGCTTATAGCTGTGGCTATAAAAGTCTGCGTGCCGTCTTTAATATCCATTTCCAAAATTAATCCCGGTAATTGTCCCTGGTATTCTGCTGGTCCGGCTGATACCGGGATGCTGGTAGTAAACCAGGCAACAATACTGGAGGTGTCGGTGATTTCCTTGCGTTCCAGTTTGCCATTGTCCATATTCATCATTGTTCTCGTCCGGATATTGGTAGCAGTTGCCTTCATACAGGGTAGCCCGGAGAATTGTTTTTGTTTCACCTGTCATTTTCCATTTCAGTTTACTGATCGTATCGTCAATAATGAATGACTTATCAAACAGCTCTCTTTTCTCAACTTTCCGTCCGGTTTCCATACTGGTAAACAATACATCATTACTTCCAGCGATCACCATCCGGATATGGCCCCATTCTCCCCGCTGAAAGTTGCATCGTCCTCATTATCCTGTTCAGCTTGCTTCCATAAGTTGGTTGTTCCCAAACGTCAGTTCAAACTTATCGGTACGTGTTTTAGGCATATGCTGCTCCATGCCGCCGGGCATCCTGGAAGCTGATCTGAACCTTTGAGACCCTGTCATAAGAAATAACCCCCTGGTTTTGCTGGAGCCTGTGATGTGAATACGGTTAACACCAGGCTACCCATTGCGAA
>JADKKH010000009.1 GCA_016720585.1 Chitinophagaceae bacterium
GTTGGTCGCTTGGCTTCTATGATTACTCCAACTGTATCGAAAGAAGAATGTTTCGTTGTGAATTACAAGGTCTTTCTCCACTAGGTATTTACTTCGTTTTGGGGGTTTGTAAAAGGGTGTCTTTAGAAAATCGCTGACAAGTTTTTTAAAATGTTCTTCGATTCCTTTCTTGTCTGCTTCGTTTGCCCTGCTGAAAAGATTCGTCAGGTTAGTTTTGAATAACTCAATTCTTGATAGCGTTTAGATCTTGGTTGAGATACGCTTTGTTTAAAGATTTTGCAGGTTTAGAAAAGTTTAATTTCATCGGTGTCTTGTAAATATTAAGCTTGTGAACTGGTTTTAATGCTTTTATTTTCTTTTTTGAAGTCTATGCGACGGTTATGATAATTGAAAGGTTATGTAAGTAAGCAACAACGATAAAACTGCCATTACAGTGTTAGAGGTATTAATGTCAATCCCTTTTTGAAAAACGTCTGTATGCTTTTGCAACATTTATTGATATTTCGGTATGAAAATAAGAGATAGAATTATTAAGCAGAAGCTAACAAAGGAATAAGTCGAGTTTCTCCTAGTCAACAAAGGCTTTCTTGTAGTTTGTTGAATTGTCTGCTTTTGTGATGCCACTTTAAGTCTAATACTTCTTTAATAGTTGGATAAATAAGTCCAAATACAGGTTGTCATTATAGTCAAAAGTAAACTTGCTGATGCTAAAATATCTTCATATTAGTTTCGTTTTTACTTTTAAGTTCAATTCCAAAATGTTCGCAAATTTTAAATCAACAGGTTTATAGCAATGAAAGTTGCAATAGTTCCTTTGTCTATTTGAATTACAGGTAAACTGGTGTCAATTATTCCTAATCTCTTTAATTCGTCTTTAAAGAATTGATTTGGATTAAATTTTATAGTCACGCCCGTAGTTTCATCTTGATTTATTTTTTGTACTTGTCCTTTTAAAGATACTTGTATTGTATCTCTTAATTCTAGTTGAAACTTAGACATTATTGACTTAATTAAGGACAGGCTTTCTGTAGCAGTAATTTAAAATAACCATGTAAATTTTCTGTTCATCTGGTATTTTGCCTTCAAAAAAGTATTTGATAAAAATAACAGTCTAAACTCAATAATATCTTCCCCTCTTGTTTATACTTTTCTGCCCCAAGATCATTTTTCTTTTCTCTTCGTAAATCTTGCAATATTATTTAATCTGTCGTTAAGTCCTTTCTCAGAACAATGCAAAATTGATTTCGCAAATCCGTTTTTTTTGTCGAGGGTTATATCAAACTTTATTTTCATAATTCGAAAGAATAATAGTTTTGAGGGTTGTCGTGCCGGACTCATTCTAAAATAAATCGTCTGCAATTAATTTAATGTATTTGTTCACATAGAACATGTCAGGTCCATGTTTAGAAGCACGAACTCTTATTTCGAAATCTGGAACTTTTTGTTCTTGGTTGTTCAGAATTAGGCCTATCCCGAAAATCATTTCTAAAATATCTAAACGATCAATATCCTCTAGGGAAGATCTTGGAACCACGATATACGATTTATGACTAAATATTTTATAAGAACATGCCCGACCAAAGCTGTGATTAAACCACTTGTGCCTTTTATTTCAATTGAAATTATTTCTGTTGGATACTGGATTATATCCACTTTTCTTCGGTTCTCTTATTCAATAACATCCGGAGTTCCCATTTGTCTTTAAACTTGCTTCCACCTAAGGCAATTGCTTTTGTACATTCTTCCAGATCATTTGTAATCCATTCTGCAAATGGTTCGTAAAAGTCTTCTTCCTTTATTTTTTCAATAGTGTCAATCGCTACAAGAGGGGGGTTCAATTGGAAGTGTAGTTTCAGTAAACTCTATTAATTTAAAAAGCCCTCTAGATACTTTAACGACTTTATCGGGTATGGTTGCATCAAGATTCCATAAACTGCCAGTAACTGTTCCATGTGGATATTCTGGATTTTCTTTTTTTATTTGGTTTACCAATGCAGAAATAATGCCATCTCGATTAGTACTTAAAATTTCTAAAGCTCTATTTGAATTTTCTCCCTTTTTGATGACATGCTTTGATTTTGAATATACTAACTCTTCCGTTTGATGTAATTCCTGTTCCGAATGTAATTGATTTTAATAACTACCGGGCTTAACGAAATGGCCAAAGTCTATAAAATCCAAATCCCTATGTTAGAAACCCCGCCGAGGCAACTTTTCAGGATTTCTGTGGCATTCCCTGACTGGAGGAAATACAAAAAATGAATTACCGAGACTGGCCAAGAAAACTAAAGACAATGATGTTTAACCGTTCCTCATTACCAGGAATACATGCACTTGTTTCTTTTAATCAAACAAAGGATGGTGTTATGGTTGGAATGAGTCTCTGAAATTCCCAACCAGTGAAACAAGAGTTGCACATTTTAGAAAAATTCCGTGAAAGACCTCGAAGGTCTGAATTAGATTGAGACTTTGTTCTTTCTATAACATAGAACAAGTCGTCTCACCATGCGACATTTCCATTTTCTGTTTCCTTTTTTGCGTCTTAGTCTTTTTGATTGCTTAGTATGAAAAAAGAAAGAAACGGGATTAGCGGGCATTTGAGGGGCTGTCAGAGTCCTTGTAGGTACCGCCGGAGGCTGCCTTTCATATATCCATTCCCTTTTGAATACTTGGTGTATTGTCGTGGTCTCACTCTCTCCGGCGGTTGTCGCCGGGTAGTACCCTTTCACGATCTCACCACAATAAAAGAAACCCTTTTACATTTTAATCCGTTAGTCGTCCGGGGACTACCCCCCGGTGGGGTGGCGGGGCAAAGCCCCCCCTGTATTTATTTCGTTTAGCCCTTTCCGGTTATTAGCGTGGGACTGTGTTCTGAAGCCGGAAAATAAGGCTTGGCACATGCTTGTAACACGTGCCAACGACTGCAATTATTGCAGTAACTATTTTACCAAAAACCTTTGTAAAATCTATGTTTATCAATCTTTTACAAAAAAATTGCGAAATTTTGTGCTTTGAAAACAATAATTCGCTGTTAATGAAATGTTAACAGACCTTTAAAAAAGTATTTTTTTTGCGATATTACGATTCTCTGAATGCGTTAAGATGATCACAGCAAAATTTATCCTGGGCTTATTCTTTTGTGTTTTTTGACCATATCTCCGGAGATTGCGATCTCCACTTCTCCAAGCTTATATAAAACCCTGTTGCCAATCTTGTAAGCATGTAGCAAATGAAGCTTTGTCCACTCATGAAGAGTTGGGAGAGAAATTTTAAGAAGCTCTGCTACTTCTTTCCGGGTGAGATACTGTGACTGGGTTTCAGATTTTGGGGCGTAAGACTATTTAGTCTGCTATCAAGCACTTTACCAATCTTTTCTAAAAGTTGCTCTACATTTATCTCGTATAAAATTATTTGTCCCATATTGCCTTCTTTTTATTTAGAAAGCAAAAATGGAAACTAAATCAAAGGAGTAAGTACAAGGTGTTACCCCTTTTTCAATTTTTTCATCTTCTCTTCTGCCGGCTTTATTAAGTCCTCCAATTGAAGTTTTGTGTAGGTTTCCAATTAAGAAAGTGAAATTCTCATTAATCTCGAGAAGATCTCTATTGTTTAGATACTTTTTGATATTACTAGAGTCTTCATCCAGACAAATAGAAAGGAATTGGTAGAGAAGTTCCTTGGTTTTGAAAAGACTATTAAAAGAATCAATTAATCCCATATCACGTAGCAATAAAAGCTTTTGCCCATTGTGATTGAAGGTCTTTTGCTTTTAAAAACTTTTTTTCTAATACGTCGAGTCTTTCGCGTATAAAAAACAATGAATATTCATTTGTTATTACCATTGTTATTATTGTTTAGTTAAAGAAAGGATGGTTTAAAAGTTTGTTTGCATTTTCTTCCTGGCTAATACGAATATACTTCATAAATGACTTTTCTGTTCTGTGGCCTGTTATCTTCATTATCGAAATAGAAGGAACGTCCATCAGATAAGCATTCGTGGCAAAATGACCGGCGGGCGGTGTGTGTGGTTACAAGTTCAAACTTTTTGTTAATCATATTATCAGTTTCTCCGCCTCTGGTTATTGAAATCTTCACAGTTTCCTTAATCTTAGCTAATTCGGCTATTTCCTTTAAATACTCATTCATTTTTTGATTGCTGATTGATGCCGGCAATGAACCTTTATACTTAACTAAGATTTCCCTGACGAATTTATGTATTGGGATGATCACTAATTCACCGGTTTTTTCAGTTTTAACTTTAATCTGGCTTCCATTATTAATAATATTTTCAGGTCTTACCTGAATTAAATCCGAAAATCTTAATCCGGTATAACAGGCGAGAATAAATAAGTCTCTTACTTTTTCCAGCCTTTGTTTTTGATAAATCCAGATCATAAATACTTTTCAATTCGTATTGTGAGAGATATATTTTATCTACTTTTTCTTCCATTACTCTAAACTTGCGGTTTCTGTATTCAAGGTTATTAGTTAATTTTCTGTCAACTGCCTCATTCATAAATATTTTTACATTTTTGATAAATCCACCGATGGTATTTTTTGTATATCCTTCTTTGGTAAGAAAGTTTACAAAACTGTTATAGAATTCAAGGTCAATAGTATCAAAATCAACTTCCTTTTGTGTAGCCCTTTTAAATTCTACTAATTTTCTTAAGGTCTGTTGCCACTGCTTTTTGGTGTTCTTCATCCTATTGGAATGTTCGATTAATTCTTCCACGAATTTTAAGAACCCTTGCTTTTGGGCATATTCTTCCTTGAATAGAGCCTTATTAAGCTCCTCTTTAAGTTTGTAGGGTGTTGGAGTCTTTTTTGCGTTTACAAGGTCTCTATGGGCGTTCTTTAGGGTTGTGGAAAGGTTTTCAAGCGTTTCATTAATACTTTCAGATTGAGTGAACAATCTGGATTGTCTTGCTTTTTGTGAATCAGGGTTCCAGAACCTGGGCCTTATCTTTATCCCGGTAGAATATTTTAGCGTTTGATTACTGAAACGATAGAATAAGTAAACAAGAGTATCATCTTTTATTTTTGGTTCTTTAAGAACAAATTTAACTTCACCCATAAATGAATATTTCTTCGAATATACATTCAATTTTTTGTCAGGGGATGGCTCGGGGGATGGTTTTATTTATTTTCCCGGAATTTTTTTAGAATTGCCCTTAATGGCTGATAAGCTATTGTATTGAGTTACAGCAATGTTAGATAAGATGCCAAAATTCAGGCTGATAAGAAAGGTGTTACTCCAGTCCCGGGCACAAAGACCCCGACTTTTCAGTCGGGGCTTTTTTATTTGGAAGCGTTGCAAGCTTGCTTGCATAAGCGTACAAATAAAATAGCCCAGCCGCGATAGCGGCGAGGGTCTTTGGGTAAGACCACCATTTTTGGATCAGTGAAGCTAACCCAGTCCCGGGCACAAAGACCCCGACTTTTTCAGTCGGGGATTTTTTATTTGGAAGGGTTGCAAGCTTGCTTGTATAAGCGTATAAATAAAATTGTCTACTGTTTGACAAACCTGCAATCGGCCAGAACCCAATTGATGTGTGCAAACGTTTAATAAGCGTTTGTAAACAGATATTGCTGTTGTATTTGCGAAACTCATAAGTGCATAATCTAAAAAGGCGATTTATTGATTTACAGCTGTTGAATTTCGATTGGAAGGCTTGTGGAGTTTCGTATATTCGACAATACATATGTTGTATGTAATTTTTCAAACCCTTCAATATTTTAAACATTATGACAGACATCAATTTACAAAGAGTTATAAATTGGTTGACAATTAACGCATCAAGAATTGTAGAATTTTCTTTGAACAAGCCTGCAACTGATGAACAAATATCAAATCTTCAAAAGCACTTTGACAAAGAACTTCCAGGTGACTTTATCAATTTGTACAAAACTTATAATGGGATGAATGATGAAGAAAATATGGGCAACTTCTTTTATGCTTTACCATTTCTTTCAATTGACAATATTATAGCCGACAAGGAATTTAGAAATACACAGTCAAAAGGCATTGCACAAATTCCTCTTACACATTTTGAAAAAGAAATTGATGGTTCAAATTTTTATAATCCGAATTGGATAGCATTATGTTTTGACGGCTCAAGAAGTTACTTGCGATTAGACCTTTCTCCTTCAGACAACGGTACATACGGGCAAATAATTTTCGTTGACGGAGATTATAATGTTGGACTCTTAATAGCACATTCAATCAATGAGTTAATCTTTAATTTTGCTGAAGATATTGACAAAGGTCTTTATTCATTAAACGAGGAAGCACTTGAAGACGAACAACATTTTTTAGAAGCAGACACACAAATTGACATCATAAATTGGCATAAAATTGACAAATGGAAGAATTACGTTTAGACCAAAACTACGTACAACAGGCGACTTAGCAATATGGCGGGGTGACGAATATATGCTCATCTTGTTCGCTATTAAACTTCAGCCCCAGCCGACGAATAAAGCCAAGCTGTAGTTCTTAACATCATCTTTTGTAACTTTATTCAGCAGCGGTTCCGGCTGACGATTTTCAAATACCGCCACATCGCCAAGCGGTAGCCGTAAGCGGCTATTTTAAAACAACACCCTACAAATATTAAATCAGCGACAATAGTTTGACAAAGACCACAATTAAACAACAAAACATTTGGGTGCTGACACCTTTATTCGGGACACTGCTTTTTATCTGTTTATATTTTGTTGCGACACTTTTTTATCCTGGCGGCTCACAAGTTGACAAAAACTCAAAAGGTTTTAGCTGGACAAATAATTATTGGTGCAACTTGCTTAATGAAAACGCAATAAATGAACAACACAACTCTGCAAGACCATTAGCAATGGCTGCAATGTTTGTTCTCTGTTTGACACTTGCAATCTTTTGGTACATATTTCCTAAACATGCTGATTTAAAAAAAAGTGTGCAGCTTACTATTCAAATTTCAGGTACACTTGCCATGACAACAGGGATGTTTCTTTTTACAGACCTCCACGACACAATCGTAAACATTGCAAGCCTTTGCGGACTTGTTGCAACTGTTGGGACTTTTATTGGACTTCACAAACTAAAGTGGACAAAGCTTTTTTGGTTTGGTATTTTCAATTTGGCACTTGTTGTTCTTAACAACATATTATATTATGGCGACGGACTAAAATTATATTTGCCAGTAGTTCAAAAAATCACTTTTCTTTTTTTCTTGCTTTGGATTTGCTTAATAACAATAAATCTTTATCGCAGACACGTCAAAAACAACTTTGTATGACAGAGAACAAAACAGCCGCTTACATGGGGTTTGCTGCTATTCTGGCAGACGAATAAATCCTCATCTTTTTGCTCGCTATCAGCAGCAGTCCGGGCTCGACGTACAATGTTCAACTTTTTGTTGTTAACTTCAACTTCAGTTTTTCAATCAGCAGCGGTTTCGGGCTAAACGTTTCCAAAATGCCCCGCAAAACGCAAAGCCCTAACGTTACCGGTAATTTTAGAGACCATCATAAAATAATATACAGAAATATTTTGCGGACGATACTATTGACCATAGCATTTATTTTTTCTCTGAACAATATTTTCGGGCAGGCAGCAAATGCGAAACTTAACATCTCCCATTTAACAGGAGATTTTTATATTTATACAACTTACAATACATACCAGGAAAGCCAGGTGCCGGCCAATGGGATGTATCTTGTTACTACTAACGGTGTTGTTCTTTTTGACACACCCTGGGATACCACACAGTTTCAACCCTTGCTTGACAGCATAAAATTAAGGCATAATAAAATGGTGGTAATGTGTTTTGCAACGCATTGGCATAGCGACAAAACGGCCGGACTTGAATATTACAGGCAACAGGGCATTAAAACCTATACGACCGCCCTTACAGATGAATTAAGTATAAAGAATAATAAAAAAAGGGCTGAATTTTTAATGACAACTGATACGGTCTTCAATGCCGGACAATATTCTTTTGAAACTTATTACCCCGGACAAGGGCATACTGAAGACAATATTGTAATCTGGTTTAAAAAAGAAAAAATTCTCTACGGTGGTTGCTTAATAAAAGGTGCTGATGCTGAAGATCTGGGCTATTTAGATGATGGAAATGTAACAACATATGCCTCTACCCTAAAAAAAGTTCAGAAAAAATGCCGGAAACCAACGTTTATTATCATAGCGCATAGCGATTGGGAAAACATAAAATCATTAAAGCATTCTTTAATGATGGCAAAAAAACTTAAAAAGAAGAACAAGCGATAACCCGGGCTTTGTGTCCCGCCTATGCGTTAAAACCCTGCTCATTAGCTGCAACACAAAGGACGAAAACAACCAATCGAAACAAAAATGGATAAAGTAGAAATTAAACAAATTGGGCTGGCAGAGATCGGGCAATTACAGGACATTGGAAAGCAAACTTTTCTTGAAACATTTGCGGACGGAAACACCGAAGAAAATATGCGCATCTATTTAGAAGAAGGATTTACCGCTGACAAATTAACTCTTGAGCTGACAGACCCCAATTCACACTTTTACTTCGCTTTACTTGACAACAAGCCAATCGGGTATTTAAAAATAAATTTTGGACAAGCTCAGACAGAACTTAAAGACAAAAAGGCCATAGAAATAGAACGTATTTATGTTTTAAAAGAATTTCAAGGACAACGGGTTGGACAAATTTTATTCGATCTTGCTTTTGACCTTGCTAAACGTATAAATGCTGATTATATATGGTTAGGTGTTTGGGAAAAAAATCCAGGAGCCCTGAATTTTTACAAAAAAAACGGCTTTGTAGAATTTAATAAACATATTTTTAAATTAGGCAATGACGAGCAGACAGACATAATGATGAAATTACAACTTGACAATAACCAATGACTGCAGAAAAGGCAGCAGCAAACCACAGATTTGCAACTATAAAAGACATCACTAACCCGGATCATCCTGCAATAAACAAACAGTCATAAATTTCAATGAAAATATATTTCTTTCAAACGCAGATTTTATTTCCTCTGGCCCTATTCATTTTTTTCACTTCCTGCAACGGACAAGTCAATACTAACTTATCAAAAGAAAGCGTTGGTAAACCCAGGGTCCTCCCAGGCGGACAATCAAAACTTGTTAAGACGCAAGGCTCAAACTCATCTGATAATGTCCATTGCGGGTTACAGGATAAAGCAGGAAGCCTATGGTTTGGCACCACGGGAGAAGGCGTTTATCGCTACGATGGAAAGTCATTCACCCAGTTTACAACGAAAGATGGCCTGAACAGCAATACGGTCTGGTCTGTCCTGGAAGATACAGAAGGTACTATCTGGATCGGTACTGATGCAGGGCTCTGCCGTTTCGATGGAACCTATTTTATACGTGTTCCGATCACTGTAAACTTTATGCCCACTATTAACAATCCAAATGACGGGTCTGTACAAAATTCCGTGTGGAGTATGTTACAGGATAAAAGTGGAAAGATCTGGTTCGGTACCAGTTCGGGTGTTTATACTTACAATGGAAAATCATTTACCCATTTTTTACAGAATGACGGTGTCATAAATAAGGATAGTCTTCAGCTTAAAATGGTAGATGATATCTTAGAAGATAAAAAGGGCATCATCTGGTTTGCCTCAGGCATGCCGCCCGGAGGAGAAGGCGTTTGCCGTTTCGATGGAAAAACTATAACGCATTATAAACCGAATGGCGATGGCTGGATCCGTTATATGATAGAAGATAAAAAAGGGCATATCTGGTTCGGTGGAAGAATTAACGGGAATTTCCGTTATGATGGAATAAATTTTTCCAATTTTATGGAGAAAGCGGGAATAGGAAATGCTGTTTTATCCGATAAGTCAGGAAATATCTGGTTTACCGGAGAAGAGGGAGATACTAATTATGAAAGCAGGGATGGTGTGTGGCGTTACGATGGCAACAGCTTTACAAATTTCTCAACGAAAGATGGCATGGGTACTTATTTTGTTCATTGTATGATAGAAGACAGCAATGGAAACATCTGGATAGGCACCCGAAACACGGGCTTGTACAGATATGATGGAAAAACCTTCACGAATTTTTCTGAATGAAACAAGTCAGAAATTCCGTCACAAAGCCAGGCTGAAAACCGTTATTTGGCATTTATCAGACGCTTCTTTTTATTTTGACGTTTTCTGACATATACTTACCTTTGACGTTAGTAACGTAAGGCGGAAGTATGCTATTATCATTCAAAAGCAAGGACACGGCAAGTATCTGGCAAGGCATACGTGTAAAGAAAATTCCAGGTAATGTTCAAGAGACAGGACGTCGAAAGCTCAGAATGCTTAACAATGCCGTCGATTTGACAGACTTACGTGTTCCGCCGGCTAACCGATTAGAAAAATTATCAGGTAAGCTGAAAAATTTTTATAGTATTCGAATTAACGACCAATGGCGGGTCATTTTTAGATGGCATGATGGCAACGCACTGGAAGTTGATATTGTGGATTATCATTAAACAGATTAAATATGGCAAGACTTAAAAACATTCATCCAGGAGAAATCCTTTCTGAGGAGTTTCTTAACCAGTTTGGCATTTCGGCATACAAACTCGCAAAAGATACAGGTATTCCTCAAACCCGAATTTCCGAAATTCTTAAAGGGAATAGGAGAATTACTGCCGACACTGCTCTGCGACTTAGTAAGTACTTTGGCAATTCAGCAAAATTTTGGCTTGGGATTCAGGACGATTTTGATCTGGAGGAAGAAATAAACTCGAAGGGCGCCTCCTTTGATACTATTAAGGCTCATTCAAAAAACGCCGCATAAAATATGGTTCTTATGAATATAGGCATTAAAAAAGGATCATATAATCAACACTTATTTTTTTTAAAAGAAAGAGATAAATGAGGGTTGAATCTACACTTACCTACCGCCTTACACAGATCTTTTTTGTCCCTGTCTACCGGAAGGCATGCCGGCTACGCTGGTTCGTATGTATGAAACCAATAGTTCCCCCAACAAAATTTCCAAAATGCAATTAGTTTATTTATCTTTCATAGTCAAAATAAACTGAATAACTGTCCGGCCGGGTATTCCCGGAAATGGCCCAAACTTTCCAACTCCTTTTCAGAAACCTTTTATCTCACCTGTGAAATCTCTTGAAGAAATTTCAACTGTTGCATGAAACAAAAACAGGCATACAAAAGATCACTATGCGTACTACTTATAGCCTTTCTGGCTCTGGGTCCTGTCCGGGCGCAACAAAACTATGCTGATGCCAAAAGCGAACGGAAAGAGACCATCCTCTACGAACCCTTTGATGCAGCCAACAGCAAATGGCTGATACCACAGTCTAAATTTGATAATGGCACACTGGTGGTTTCCGATCGCCTGAATATGATAACACCAAAAACCGCCCTGACCATACCCATTGATGAGAACAAAGATTTTGAAATTGAAATAACCGCGGCTACCACTTCCGTGGTTTTACCCGGCCAGTTTCACTGGAACAGTTACTCCTGGACCATTGGTCCCAGTTCTTCTATCTATCTGAATAATTCGCAACTGAAATATATCAGCAGCAAATTTGAAAAAAACAGTTTTTCTAAATATACCATCCGTAAATCCGGGGCTAATTTCTATTACTATATTGATGAAAAAGCTGTAGGCTCCACGGCCTTTATCAAATCGGTATTCCCCGGCAAACTAACCATCGGTTTTTCGGGTAAGACCGATATCGATTATCTGAAAGTGAGTTACCTGCTGAAAGAAGACCAGGCCCTGGTGCAGAATATGCCCGAAGAACCTGCCACCCGGACCAATACTTCAACAACCCGCCGTACCCCGGAAGTATATGAAGTGAAAGCCGGTGGTAAATTCTATGGACTGTTTATCGGCGTTTCCAAATATGATGTGGCACGCCTGAACCTGGAATATCCCGAAAGAGATGCCAGTAAAATGAAAGATGTGACTGTCAGACGTTATTCCTTTACTGATTCTACGGCTTATTTATTGTTAAACCCGACCCGGCAGAAAATTATTGCCGCCCTTTACCGGCTGCGAAAAATTATCGGGCCCAATGATAACCTGCTGATCTATTATGCCGGTCACGGTTACTGGGATGATGATGCCAAACAGGGATACTGGTGGGCCAAGGATGCTGCACCCGGCGATCCATCCACCTGGCTTTCCAACAGCGATCTGCGGGAACAGATACGAAGTATTAAATCAGCTCATACCCTCCTGATCTCGGATGCCTGTTTTAGCGGGGGTATTTTCAGAACCCGGAGTGGTAACGAAATACAAAATGCAACAAAGGACATTCAACTTTTATATAAACTACCCAGCCGCCGGGCCATTACCAGTGGTACCATGACAGCCGTTCCGGATAATTCTGTTTTTCTGCAATACTTAACCAAACGGCTGACCGAGAATCAAAGTAAATTTCTTTCTTCCCAGCAATTATTTGACAGCTTCCGGGCTGCGGTCATCAATAATTCAAACGTAGTGCCGCAGGATGGCGTTATTGCAGAAACCGGTGATGAAGGCGGAGATTTTATTTTTATACTGAAAGATAACTGAGCCTTACAGCTCTTATCAAAAAAGACCTTCTTAGTTAGCGATCGTAATTTTCTATTCGCATTTTTTGCAGCCGGTTTTTGCATCCCCGCCTACAACATATTTACCATTTGGATTTACCTGGAACCCGTTATAGGCTCCGCCCAGAACATAAGTACCATCCGGATTTTTCTTAAACCCATCGTAGGCACCACCCAACACCCAGGTGCCATCCGGATTTTTTTGAAACCCATTATAACAACCACCTAAAACAAAAGTCCCATCCGGGTTTTTCTGGTAACCGTTATAAGCTCCACCCGTAACATAGGTTCCATCGGGATTGCGCTGGTAACCATTGTATGCGCCACCCAGTACATAGGTCCCATCGGGATTGATCTGGAAACTTTTGTAAGCACCACCTACCACATATCGCCCGTCCGGGTTTTTTTTCCAGCCGTCAAATTCACCTCCGAGTACAAATGTCCCGTCCGGATTTTTTTGAAAGCCATCATATCCCCCACCCACTACAAAGGTTCCATCCGGATTTTTTTGCCAGCCATCATAACAGCCGCCTAACACATAGGTCCCGTCCGGGTTCTTCTTCCAGTCATTGTATTGAGCAAAGCAGATGCTGGTTGAAAAAATCAATATCAATAACAGAAATATTTTTACGATACCTCTTGTTTTTCTTTTTGTCCCTGTAGCTGTTTTGAAATATTGCACCCTTAAATGTACGTCACCCGGGTTAATTTATTATTAAATATGGGTTGCCTGCTTCCAATTCCGTACCGGGCTCGTCTACTTAGGGATGAGACTTGTGAAAGCAGAAAAGGATGCTCCTTTTGAAATACCCGGGTTGGCATTATTTATGCCCGTTGGGTGCAAACCAGTAGAAAAAAATCCGTGCGGCCGGGATAAGAGAAACGTGCGTATTCATTCATAAAGATTAATTTTGTTAATAACCCAAAAACATGAAAATCCTGAACTACCTGAAAAAAGCCCTATTACTGTTTCTCCTGGTCCCTGCTATTTCTTTTTCCCAGGAAAAAGATCTGTCAATAAGGATCGAACAGGATGAAAAATCCGTAAAATTAACCGACTTCCAAACGAACCTTACGCTGGATAGAAAGGGTTTCAAATTTCAAATATTCCTGGACCAGCTGGAAGGGGTATTTGTATTCGCCAGTGACCGGGATTCCATTTACCGGTTTACCGAGACCAGCCCCATCCGTGACTTCGCCTATCTTAAATTATTAGAGCTCCGGGAAACTGATAAATTTAATCTCAATAAGGAATTAAGTCTCAGTGAAACAGGCTGGTCGTATTGGTTTTATGATCCAAAAGCAGAATGGCACCCCTTTTCCCGGCAAAGCGTCAGCTTTGGAACCAACCGCGTTGTCTGTACAAAAGTTATTAAGCAGCTTTATGATGTTGAATCCAGAGAAGTAATCAAACTCAAAAATATCAAGTCCCCTCTTTACCTTTTCTTCGTCGCCGTAAAGGAGTATGATGATAAGGGCGTACCGGTAAAAGAACTGATGCGGCGCAAAGTAAAAATTACCTGGACGGATGAGGACTAAGATCTTCACGCCCCGTTTTTGGATTTCTTAAATCATTGAGCTGAATTTAAAGCCTATTCCGGCCGTCGGATGCCTGAAAAATTACACAGGTTCCCGAATTTTATTTTTCGGTAACTTGGAGTATGGATAAGCGAACTTTTATAAAAAATATTTCCCTGCTCGGGGTAGTTCCGGCTTTTGGTAATATCGATAAATGGATTGCAAAATATGAAGACCGGTTGCCCGGAGAACTGGCATCTGATGAGACCTTCTGGGAAGGGATCCGCAAAGGATACCGGTTAAAACCGGATTATATCAACCTGGAGAACGGGTACTACTGTTTTCTTCCGCAGGAAACACTGGAAAATTTCATCAACCATGTACGGGAAGTAAATTTCCAGGGCTCTTATTATATGCGAACCCGGAGATTTGATGACAAGAGAGCCATGGCCGAAAAACTGGCGGCTCTGGCCGGTTGTTCCAAAGAGGAATTAGTGATCACCCGGAATACCACCGAATCATTAGACACCATCATTGGTGGTATCCACTGGCAATCGGGTGATGAAGCGGTAATGGCCGAACAGGATTATGGCGCCATGCTCGATATGTTTAAGCTGGTGACGAAACGATATGGTGTTATCAATAAGATCGTATCTGTGCCCAATCATCCCGCAACCGATGAGGAGATCGTGGATCTTTATGCGAATGCCATCACGCCCAGGACTAAATTACTGATGGCATGTCATATCATCAATATCACGGGTCATATCTTACCGGTAAAAAAGATCTGCGATATGGCCCACAGCAAAGGGGTAAAAGTGCTGGTGGATGGAGCACATGCTTTTGGGCATTTTAAATTTTCTGTTCCGGATCTGCATTGCGATTATTATGGCACCAGTTTGCATAAATGGCTGAGTGTGCCATTGGGTGCTGGTTTCTTATACGTGAAGAAAGAAAATATTGCGGATATATGGCCCTTACTGGGGCCCGGCGCTGATATGAAAGCCGATGACATTTACCGGTTGAATCATACCGGCACCCCTCCGGTTCATACAGACCTGGCCATTACAAATTCCATTGATTATTATCTGAAAATTGGCGCCGAAAGAAAAGAAGAACGGCTTCGCTACCTGCAGCATTACTGGAGCGATAAGGTGAGAAATATGCCGAATATAGTATTGAATACGCCTGCAGAAAAAGAACGGTCCTGTGGTATTGCCAATGTGGGCATAAAAGATATGAAGCCGGCCGACCTGGCAGAAACCTTAATGAAAAAATATAAAATTTATACTGTGGCCATTGATTATGCCAATGTGCATGGCTGCCGTATCACCCCGAATATTTACACGACGCCCAAAGAACTTGATCTGTTTGTACAGGCATTGACCGAATTGTCCGGCAATTAATTTTTTTTCCGATAGTCCTGAGGCATCGAAGGATCGGGTTTCAAATTATGAATAATCGAATTTAACCTTGCCTACCGGCAGGCAGGCACAGAGTCACAACGTCACAGAGAAACACAGGGTAAACATTGTGAAACTCAGTGTCTCTCTGTCTCTGTGGTTTTAAAAAATCAAACCCGCCTCCGGGCAAACAAACGTATTTTTGCATCCATGCCTGCAAAAAACAGTTCCACCGATACCATATTGGCAAAACTTAAGATCCGTTCGTTGAATGAAATGCAGCTGGCATCTATTAAAGCCATTGAACAGGACGATAACATCCTCCTGTTATCCGCAACGGGTTCGGGCAAAACACTGGCTTACTTATTACCGTTACTTAAATTAATAAAACCGTCGATCTCAAAAACACAGGCTCTTATCATTGTGCCATCGCGTGAACTGGCCCTGCAGATCGAATCCGTTTTTAAAAGCATGGGCACGCCTTTTAAAGTAACCTGTTGTTATGGCGGCCACTTACGGGAAACAGAAGAGAACAACCTAAAGCAGCCCCCGGCCCTGTTGATCGGAACACCCGGCCGGCTGGCGGATCATATCCGGAGAGGAAATATCACTACGGATTCTATTGTAACACTGGTGCTGGATGAATTTGATAAATCACTGGAGTTGGGTTTCCAGGAGGAAATGTCTTTTATCATCAGTTCCCTGAAATCAATAAACAAAAAAATACTGACCTCCGCCACCGAAGCCCTGGAAATTCCAACCTTCATTGGAATGGATGAACCGACCCGTCTTAATTTTCTACTGGATAAAGAAGTGGATACCGGTCTTACAGTAAAAACGTTATTAAGTGATGGAAAAGATAAACTGGAAACACTTTTCAGATTGATCTGTATGCTGGGAAACAGGTCCACCATTATTTTCTGCAATCACCGGGAATCCGTAGAACGAACCAGTAAATGGCTGAAAGAAAAAGATATTGTCAATGTATTTTATCATGGCGCCCTGGAACAACCCGAGCGGGATGCCGCCTTATGTAAATTCCGGAATGGAACAGCGAATGTATTGGTGACCACTGACCTGGCGTCAAGAGGTCTTGATATTGCCAATATCCGTTACATTGTTCATTATCATTTGCCGGGGAGTGAAGAAATTTTTACGCACCGCAACGGAAGAACGGCGCGGATGGATGCCAGTGGAACCGCTATAATTATTTTATCACCCGAAGAAAAATTACCGGACTATATCAACCCGGATGTGGAACAAATAGAACTTCCCGAAACCCCTGAGGCTGCCGGAAAAACCACAGTGGTCAACCTTGTTTATTGCTGCCGGTAAAAAAGATAAGGTCAATAAAATTGATATCGTCGGGTTTTTATCCAATAAAGGCGACCTGAAAAGAGAAGATATCGGACTGATTGAAGTAAAAGATTTCTTTTCTTTTGTGGCGGTAAAAAAAATAAAAGTCAGTCATACCCTGCAACTGATCAAAGACCAGAAAATAAAAAACAAAAAAGTGAAGATCGCTGTTGCGAAATGATCCGGTAATTTTTTTATACAAAAATTCCGGAAAACAGCCTTAATAAAAACCGGGATCACAATTTTTTCAATTGAAAGTCGATGGCTTTCTGGATATCCATCATCAGTTTGGCATTCACTTTAGAATTGCCTTTTATGTCAAAGCTCATTCTTTTTATTTTCCATTGATTGGATTTCCGGAAAAGCCATTTTTCCATCTGCAAAACCTTTGTACCGGCTTTAATATCGAAGCGGATGATATTTTCGGATCGGCTGGTGATCTCCACCGTTGCCCGGTAAAAAGTGGGGTCGAAATCTTTCCTGAAAACAATTTCAAAACTTTCCTTACTCATATAAAGGCGGTATTTCTGCGTAAGCAACTTCTTTTGAAGGGTCGGGAGTTTTGATAAAATCGCGGGCAACGGTCCAGGCTTCCATTTGTTCAGCGGGTAATTGATAAGAAGCAATTTCCTTAATACGTTTTTCGCTCAAGCCCTCCTGAATCCATTCTGCGGCCAATGCCGCCGGAAGTATTGTAGGCATTCTTTGTTTTTTGTTGTGAATCCGTTTCATCAGGTCGTTTGCCTCTGTTGTTACAATGGCAAAGGTCAGGGCCGACGCTCCCCTGCCCTGGTTTGTCCAGACCCTTGAAACTCCGGCCATAAAAAAATATTCCGGCCGGCCTTTTAGGGTTATACGATAAGGAATCGCTTCGGTAGCTTTTATGGGTTTACCCTTTTTACCAATTTTCTGAATATGCCGCCATTCATAAAACCCGGATGAGAGGACCAGGCATCTGCCCTGTAAAGCCCCTTGACGGTACATGGAAGCTTTGCCCTTGTCATTGATCAAAAGGTTTTCTGATTTGGCATTCAGCCAGGTATTCATTTTCCGGGCTTCGGCCAGGTCTGTTTCATCGTGAATAAATGCTGGTATATATTCCCAATGAACATTCTTGATCTCAAAATCTTTTCCCCCCTCAACCGGTACCAGGATGGGCCAGTCACGGTAATCGAAACCACTCTGTGCCGGTCTGTTTAGCTGGAGATTCTTTAATTCTTTTTCAATAGCCAGTAAACGGATAAATTCAGCGCGGGTCACTTTGCATTCGTTGTAATAGCACATGGAATAAATTTACTTAAATTATCTTTTGCTTTTGCACCGAAATCATCTAACAGAAGATTTGTATTTATAAGATCATTAACCCGTGCTACCGGCAGTAAGGGCCGGGCCCCTGATAAATATCAGTCGCGGTTAAAAAATATAGATGTATTTTCCCGCCGTATCCTTATAATAAAATATCATTATGTTTCGTCTATCCTTCCTGGCCTTATCTTTTCTGCTGATCAATAATTGCCAGGGCCAGTACAACTGGAAATTAGAAAAAGATAAGAACGGGATCAAAGTATATTTATCCGATGTGGCGGGATCAGGTTTTAAAGCAGTGAGAGTAGAATGCACGCTTAAAGGCACGTATGCCAAACTCATCAACATTCTCACCGATCTGTCTCATTTCAGTAGCTGGATTTACCATAACAAGACCAGTAAACTGATCCGAAAAAATTCGCCGCTTGATGTCATTTATTATTCTGAGACGAATATGCCCTGGCCTTTATCCAATAGGGATGTGATCATTCATATGCGGATAAAAACCGACAGCCTGCCGCGGTTTCTTTCCATTTCCGGGTTTGATGAACCCGATATGTTTCCCAAGATCCCGGGTAATGTTCGGGTGCCGCATTACAAGGCCAGTTGGAAAGTAACCATGCCGAATGCACAATACATCCAGGTAAGTTATATACTGGAAATAGATCCCGGGGGCAGTATCCCGGCCTGGATCGCCAATTCCTTTGCCGATAAAGGTCCTTTTGAAACGTTCAGCAATATTGCGGATCAGTTAAAAAAATAAAGGCGCGCAAATTATTTTACAGGTATGGCCAGTACCGGCACTTTGGTATGATAGCTCATCTTCCGGGTAATACTCCGGTTAAAAATCCCTTCCATAAAACTCCGTTTATGCGTCGTCATGGCCAGCAGGTCTACCTGGTGTGTGTTTATATAATCATTGATACATTCTTCAAAATCCCGTCCTGACAGATGTTCTGTTTTCACCGGGAAGTCAGCATATTCCTTTTTAAGTTTATCCTCTGCATATTTAATTTGCCGGTCGTCTGAAAGATAGCCAGCAGCAGCATCTTTATGTTCATCGGTAAACACCGTGATCCACAATTCGGCATTAAAAACTTTGGCCAGGTCAAATACCGGGTGTAAAATATCCGATACTTCATTAAAGTGGTTGATGGCCAGCAGGAATTTAGCAGGAGGCTTCCAATCGTATTCCAGCGGTATGCATAAAACGGGTATGGTACTGTTGCTGATAACCGCAGCGGTATTCGTACCGAAAATTGTATCCTTCAACCCGGTTATACCCAGGGTACCCATGATGACCAGGTCTGCGTTATGTTCCTCGGCAGCAACGACGATCGTGTCAATTACCGAGTTGCTGTAAAGCTGTGTATTTACAAGCACCTGCTCTGTTTCTTCGATACTGCGCCGGATGATTTCAAGGTTTTCAAAAGCCTCGTCGCTTATTTTTTTATTGTAGTCCTCATTGGAGAGCACATCATCCATTATAACCGGGTATAAATGATCGCAGGCATGAATCAGGTAAATGGTTGCCTGGTTTATCCGGGCTACCTGGACGGCATAATCAATCGCCCGGGCAGCATTGGGGGAAAAATCGGTTGGGACAAGAATTTTTTTCATTGCTCGTATGGTTAATCCATGCAATTTCATCCTGGTACTGTGGATTATCTATGACCAGCCTCATTGGGTCTTCTGATCTTTGTTTAAATACTTCCGGTTAACCTGCCTTTTGACGGTCATTTTAAGACCGAATACCGGTTTTAAATGTATAAGCATTATCACATACCCGGGTGATGCGTGTCACCTGTTTACCCAACTGATGAAATTAACTTCACTAACCCGTAACAATCCATGTTGATTATGCAAAGATTTTTCATCTCTTTTGGACTTATTTTCCTGCTATTCGCCTCTTGTAAAAGCAAGTCCGAAAAAATAAAACCCCTTGAAGAAAAAATAACCGAGTCCGTATATGCTTCGGGCATATTAAAAAGTAAAAATCAATACCTGGTTTTTTCGTCGCTGAATGGCCTGGTGGCACAGGTATTCGTAGCAGAAGGCCAGCTGGTAAAGAAGGGCGATCCGATCATACGATTAACGAATACCACGGCACAATTGAATACGGAGTATGCCCGGATATCGGCAGATTATTCTTCCCCTGCGGCCAATTCAGAAAAATTATATGAACTGAAGATCTCGATAGACCTGGCAAAATCCAAAATGGACAATGAGGCTTCCCTGCTGGAACGGCAGCGTTCGCTCTGGGCCCAGCAGATTGGCACCCGGAATGAATTGGACCAACGGGAACTGGCATATACAAGTGCTGTCAATGCCTTTGAAACCGCAAAACTCCGGTACACGGAACTGCAAAAACAAATCAGCTTCCAGTCAAAGCAATCGCAAAAGAATCTGCAGATATCCAAAACAATAGCCGGTGATTACACGATCAAAAGTGAAACCGCAGGTAAAGTGTATAGTATTTTAAAAGAAAAAGGTGAAATGGTAAATACACAAAGCCCTGTTGCCCTGGTGGGGGATGCTAACGCATTTACACTTGAATTGCAGGTGGATGAATACGATATTGCCCGTGTGCGGGTTGGCCAAAAAATATTATTGAGCATGGACAGTTACAAGGGGCAGGTATTTGAAGCGGTTGTAGAAAAAATAAATCCCCTGATGAATGACCGGTCCAAATCATTTACCCTGGATGCCGGTTTTGTAACCCAACCACCGGTTTTATATCCCAACTTAACCTGTGAAGCCAATATTGTAATAGCGGAAAAAGAAAAGGCGTTGACGATACCCCGGGCCTGCCTGCTGGAAGGAGATTATGTATTATTGGCCACTAAAGAAAAAAGAAAAGTAACCACGGGATTAAAAGATTACCAGAAAGTGGAAATACTCAGTGGGTTAAAAGTCACCGATATCATCCTCAAGCAGGCTCAATGAATACAAAACTGATATTCAGTATCGCACAATCGCTTTTAATTGCCCGGTGGAAACAAACCCTGGTTGCAGCGATCGGTGTCACGTTCAGTATTACCATGTTCATCGCATTGCTGGGTTTTATGACCGGACTAAATGACCTGCTGGATGGGTTGATCCTGAACCGGTCCCCGCATATCCGGATATACAATGAAATAAAACCCACAAAAAACCAGCCTATAAATCTTTCCGCAGATTATACCAACCATTACAATTTCATACAGTCGGTTAAGTCGGGCGGCAGCCGCCAGGAAATTTACAACAGTGCGGCTATACTGCAGACTTTAAAAAACGATGACCGGGTATTGGGATATTCCCCCAAGATCACGACACCGGTATTTTTTAATGATGGCACAATTGATATTGCCGGCATTGTGAATGGAATAGATGTGCTGTCTGAAAGCAAGCTGTTTCATTTTACAGATTATATCACCGCAGGTACGGGCACCGATCTCAGTAAAGTTTCTAACAGTATTGTTCTGGGAAAGGGATTGGCCGAAAAATTATTTGCGGAAATCGGTGATATGGTACAAATAACCACGGTCAAAGGGGAACGGTTCCCTTTGAAAGTAGTGGGTTATTTTCAATCCGGTATACGGGATTATGATAAGACACAGAGTTATGCTTCTATTATCACCGTCCAGAAATTGATGGGTAAAGCCGGTAATTATATCACGGATATACAGGTAAAGCTTAAAAATATCAATGCGGCGCCTGCTGTGGCCAAGGAGTACAGTCAATTTTTTACAGCCGATGCGGAAGATATACAAACAGCCAATGCGCAATATGAAACGGGTAGTTTTATCCGGACGCTGATCTCCTATTCAGTGGGAATAACGTTACTGATCGTAGCCGGGTTTGGTATTTATAATATTTTAAACATGATGATTTATGAAAAGATGGATTCCATAGCTATTTTAAAAGCTACCGGCTTTTCAGGCACAGATGTAAAATGGATATTCCTGGTAATTGCTTTAAGTATTGGATTTTTCGGTGGCCTGGCTGGTTTGTTATTTGGCTTTTTACTATCCGTGGTAATTGACCAGGTACCATTTGTTACAGCGTCATTGCCCACGATCAAAACATATCCTATTAATTACAACCCCATATTTTATGGGATTGCCACGGGCTTTTCACTGATCACTACTTACCTGGCAGGCTGGTTTCCTTCCCGCAAAGCGAGTAAGGCTGATCCGGTAATCATCATCAGAGGTAAATAATATGAGCGCTATTATACTTGAGGCAAAAAAAATCAATAAATATTTCCATGACCCGGAAACGGTCCGGGTATTGACCGATATCAGTTTTTTTGTAAAAAAAGGAGAATTTGTTTCGGTAACCGGAAAATCCGGATGTGGAAAATCCACGCTGTTATATATTTTATCCACCATGGATACAGACTATGAGGGAGAATTGCTGATCGAGGATGAATCGGTACGTACAAAAAAGGAAGCGCAGCGGGCCGCTATACGTAATGAAAAAATTGGTTTTGTTTTTCAGTTTCACTACTTATTAAATGAATTCACTGTACTAAAAAATGTAATGCTACCCGGATTGAAACTGAATAAGTACCCGGCAAAAGAAGTGGAGCACCGGGCCATGGAAAAACTAACTATGCTTGGTATTGAAAAACTGGCTCTGAAAAATGCGAACCAGATATCGGGTGGTGAAAAACAACGGGTTGCTATTGCCCGGGCCCTGATCAATGACCCCCAGATCATAATGGGCGATGAACCTACGGGTAACCTGGATAAAAAAAACAGTGAAGTGGTTTTTGATATATTTAAACAACTGGCGGAAGAATATAACCAGACCTTACTTATTGTAACCCACGACACCGGATTCTCAGCCAGAACCCATCGCATTATCGAAATGGAAGATGGGATGATCATCGGGTAAATGAAAGTATCCTGCACAACTATCATAGAATTGAGATCCCTGATCTATTTTACAACCTGAGTAAAATCATCTTATGGCCAGATAATTTTTCCGTCCTTTGAAGGATGGCGTTTTGGAAAAAATTGTCGGCACTTTTTTTACTGGCCCTTTATTTATTTTCTGCAACGGCACTGGCGGAACTGATGAAAATGCCGGTGCTGGTAGAGCACTATTATGATCACCGGGAAGAAAATAAAAATACCGGGTTGATCGCATTTCTTATCCAACATTATAATATGGAAGATGGTACCGATAGGGATGCCGATGAAGATAGCCGGCTGCCATTTAAATCTGCAGCCTATCCAGCCACCGTTTTCTTTTCGTTAACACCCCCCTTATTTATTGAAGTAGAATCAAATCCTGAAAGCAACATCAACAACTCTTTTGGACTACACGATGAATTTTTTATTTCTTCCCAATTCTTAGCGGCCATCTGGCAACCGCCCCGCCACTGCTGACCTGTTTTTTAACAACCATTTTTTCATTTATAAATATTTAGCAATGAATGCAACACATTTTCATTTGCTGCTTAATCACTTTCCGGTAGTCGGTACGCTGATTGGCAGTCTCCTCTTATTGTGGGGAATCATCCGTAAACAAAATACGATCAAATCAGTGGCCGCAGTTATATTAGCCGTGATGGCTGCATTGGCAATCCCCGTATTTCTTACGGGTGAACCAGCCGAAGAATCCGTGGAAGATCTTCCGGGGGTTTCGGAAGCGCTTATCGGATTGCATGAAGATGCAGCCACGATTGCAATTTGGTTAATGGGAGTAACAGGTATGGCTTCCCTTGTGGCTCTTATTGCAGCCTGGAAAAAAAATAAAGCAGCAAACCTTCTTTTTGTTATTACCTTTTTTCTATCGGCAGTTTGTTTTGCCGCCATGGCCCGTACCGGGTATTATGGAGGCCAGATACGTCATACCGAAATAAGAAATGACGGAACTATCAACCCTGCAGGGCAAGGCGATCCCGCAAATGGACAAGAGGGTAAGGCGAAAGAAAAAGATGATGATTAAGAAAATTAAAAGGTGACACGATTTAAAAGTGTCACCTTTTAAATTGATAAAAAAATCGTAAATTATTTTTTACATGGATGAGATGAATAATTCAACAGGATTAACATCGGAGCAGGTAAAAGCCAGCCGGGATACTTATGGCAGCAATACCCTTGAATTGCAGGAAAACAGGGTGCTTTTACAGGTGCTGAAAGAAGTGGTACTCGAACCCATGTTCATCCTGTTATTAGCAGCCTGTATCATTTATTTTGTGGTAGGTCAATACCAGGAAGGTATCATAATGGGGGTGTCTATTTTTATTGTGGCGGGGATTTCCCTTTTCCAGGAATACCGGAGCAAAAATGCTGTAGGGGCTTTAAAAAAAATATCCGCTGCAAAGGCCCATGTTTTACGAAACGGTATTATTCATCCCATTGCCACCGAAGAAATAGTCGTAAATGACCTGTTACTGCTGGAAGAAGGCGAAGTGGTAGCAGCCGATGGTTTGATCGTAACAGCCAATGATTTTTCACTAAATGAATCGATACTGACCGGTGAATCATTTGCGGTAACAAAATCAGCAGATAATAATACCAGTGTCTATAAGGGAACACTGATCACCAGCGGCAGTGCCCGGGTAAAAGTTACAGCGGTTGGTTTGAAAACCATGTTTGGAAAGATCGGTTTATCGCTGAAAGAAATTACGATAGCCAAAACACCTTTACAAAATCAGATCCGGTCATTTGTTCGCAACATGGTTTGGGCAGGTGCCGTTGCTTTTTTAATTGTTGTCGGGTTTAATTATTACCATTCCGGCAACCTCGTGCAATCTTTTTTGCAGGGGCTGACGCTCGCCATGAGTATTCTTCCCGAAGAAATTCCGGTGGCCTTCAGTACGTTCCAGGCCTTGGGTGCCTTCCGTTTATTGCGTAATAATATTATTGTAAAACAACCGCAATATGTGGAAACATTGGGATCAGCTACGGTAATTTGTGTTGATAAAACCGGAACGCTCACGCAAAATAAAATGAGCATCGAATATGTATATGAGGCAGCCCGGGAAATATCCTTACGGGTAAAAGAACCTGTTGAATTACCGGCTGCGTTGATTGAATATGCCATGTGGAGCAGTGAAACAACGCCCTTTGATCCGATGGAAAAAGCCATTCATGATTTATATGAAAAAACAACCGCTACCGATAAACGAAAACTATTTGACCAGGTACATGAATACCCTATAAGCGGTAAGCCACCCATGATGACGCATATATTTAAAAATAAAAGTGGCGAAACTATTATTGCAGTCAAAGGTGCGCCGGAAGCCATTTTACGTCAGAGTAACCTGTCCAAAGAAGCCTTAAATAAGATTGAAGAGCAATCCCGCTCTTATGCCCGTTCTGGTTTCCGGGTATTAGGCGTTGGAAAAGGGAGTTGGAAAGAAACCCGGTGGCCCGTATCACAGGAAGAATTTGTTTTTGAATTTTTAGGGTTAATTGCATTCCAGGATCCCCCGAAAGAAAATATTATCCAAACCATCCAAACATTCCGCGATGCGGGTATCGGGGTAAAAATGATCACGGGTGATTATGCGGAAACAGCCCTTACGATTGCGGACCAGGTTCATATGATTCATAATAAGGAAGTGCTTACGGGGCAGGAGGTTTTGCATATGAGTACTGAAGCCTTACAAAAAAAAGTAAGCCAGGTAAATATTTTTGCCCGTATGTTCCCGGAAGCAAAACTAAAAGTGATCGATGCCCTGAAAGAAAATGGCGAAGTGGTGGCCATGACAGGTGATGGGGTGAATGATGGCCCTGCATTGAAAGCTGCTCATATCGGTATAGCCATGGGCAAGCGGGGAAGTGAAGTTGCCAGGAGTGCTGCCTCCCTGATCCTTACTGATGATGACCTGGCACATATGACCGATGCAGTTGCCCTCGGCAGGAAGATCTATGATAACCTTAAAAAAGCAATTCAATATATTGTATCCATTCATATTCCCATCATACTTATTGTGACGCTCCCGTTATTACTGATGTGGAAATTCTCAGATATTTTTTCCCCGGTTCATGTGATATTCCTGGAACTTATTATGGGACCCACCTGTTCTATCATCTATGAGAATGAGCCGATGGAACCCGGTACCATGCAACGGGTTCCCCGGAAAATGGGGAGCACTTTTTTATCCCTGAAACAATTATCGGTTAGTATTATCCAGGGGCTGATGATCACAGCCGGTTGTTTGGGAATAGGTTATTATTATATGCAGCAGGGAAGCGAAGATGCCATTATCCGTACCGTAATATTTACGACGCTGTTATTCAGCAATATTTTCCTGACCCTGGTAAACCGGTCTTCCCGGCTTTCCATTTTCAAAACACTTGCTTATAAAAATAATCTCGTACTGCTGATCATTGGCGTAACACTGCTTTTTATTACCGGATTACTAACCATTCCTTTTTTACAAAATTTATTCCGGTTACAAACGCTGAACATGACAGCCCTGCTCACCTGTATTGCTGTGGCCTTGTTGAGTACGTTGTGGATGGAAATCTGGAAATTATTTAAACGCCAAACTGTTTTGTAATGCACTTTTACCTTAAGATAATGGGAAAACCCTTTGCTTCACCTGCTTAAATCAAAAAAATTAAACTTCCTTGGGCACAGTCCGGCTACCGCTATATAATTCATATTCCAGCAGGCGGCAATCAATCGTGCTGGTATAAAATTCAATCCGTCTTTTGGCTTTCAGTCCTATTTTTTTTGCCAGTTCCAGGTTACCGGTAAAAACATAACCCATATATCCACCGCATTTCTGTTTCATAAAATCACCAATGCGGCTGTAGGTTTCTTCCAGTTCTTTAATATTACCGAGGCGTTCACCATATTCCGGGTTAACATAAAAAATTCCGGGAACATCGGGAGGTATTTCTGTTGCTGCGAAATCACAAACCGCAAAATCAACCAGGTTAGCCACACCGGCGGCTATGGCATTTTTCTTTGCATTATCAATGGCGCGTTCACTATAATCAGTGGCGATGATCCGAAGACCGGGCAGATCAACAATTTGTTTTTCCAGGAGGGCATCTTCCTTTAAATAAATCGTTTCCTCATATCCCTGCAAGTGCATAAAAGCGTAATTGGTCCGGAACAATCCCGGCCGGCGGTTGGTAGCGATCATGGCTGCTTCAATAGCAATTGTACCTGAACCACACATCGGATTTACAAAAGGTGATCTCCGGTCCCAGCGGGTTGCATAGACAGTAGCTGCAGCCAGGGCTTCGAGCATGGGTGCCTGTCCGGGTATTTTCCGGTAGCCGTGTCTGCCCAAAGAATCTCCGGATGTATCAATAAATATTTCGGCGTTTTCATTTTTCCAGAACAGGTTGATAACGGCACCTGTCAATTCGGAACCGGTGGATGGCCGGGTGCCTCGTTTTTCCCGCAATCTATCCACGATGGCATCTTTTACCCGCAGGTTGGCAAACATACTGTTATTGATCGTGGGATTATTTACATTGCTGGTGATGGAAAAATAACCGGGATCCGGTAAAATATTTTCCCAGGGATAATCCAGGAGATTTTTATAAATGGCATCCGCATTTTCTGCCTCAAATTGTTTCAGGCTGTAGAGTACCTGGCTGGCGCAACGCAGATTCAGGTTTAACTTAATGCAATCGTTAATGGTACCGGTAAGCCGTACTCCGGTTACAAATGTATCGTCCGTATCAAATCCCAGTTCTTTGACTTCCTGTTCCAGGTAGGGAGCCAGCCGTTTGGGACAGGTAATGATAATAACCGCTTTGTCTGTAAATACATTCATGGGTGCTAAAGATAAATTCTTCCGGCATGAAATGACAGATAACTTTACCGCTGTATTAAATTTCAGCTGCAGACCTGAATTTACTGGATCAACCCCGAAAAGAGTAAAAAAAGTGGTGATCTGCAACTGCGGAAAATGCATTTACTTTATCCTGGCTAAATTCAACAAAAGTGAAAAAAAGACAAGACTATATTTCCTGGGATGAATATTTTATGGGTGTGGCACTATTATCCGCCAAACGCAGTAAAGACCCCAGCACTCAAGTGGGTGCCTGTATAGTGAGTGATAAGAATAAAATTGTCGGGGCCGGGTACAACGGGCTGCCGATAGGTTGTGATGATGATGAATTCTCCTGGGAGAAGCAGGGCGCATTTCTGGATACAAAATATCCGTATATCTGTCATGCAGAACTGAATGCCATTTTAAATAATATCGGCATGGACCTGCGGGGCTGTAAAATTTATACGGCACTTTTCCCGTGTAATGAATGTGCCAAAGCTATTATTCAGTCCGGGATAGTTGAAGTGATCTACCTGTCGGATAAATATGAAGGCACGGATATTTTCAAAGCCTCTAAGTTTATGCTGGACAAAGCGGGTGTACAGTGCCGGAAGGTTGAATCAAAGATCAGCAAGCTGGTACTTTCCTTTCATGAAGGAGATGTATAAAACACAATGTTGATAGCATGTAAATGTTTATGAACCCTTTACACTCATTCCCGAACTGCTCTCAGTATGCCGGGTCACATCACAATCACACCCGGCTTTTTGATAAATCGCCTGTAAAGCCGGAAGGAAAGACCTCTATTTAAAATTATTTTCAATCCATTTTTCGATGGACAACATACCCGGGAATTCTTTTTTCAGTGATTCCATTTCACTCATAAAAAGTGCTTCGTTATTATTTATCCACCGGAACATTTTGGCAAGTCCCGAACCCATAACCAAACGCGTTATGAACATGGGTAACTGCTGAAATTTTATTTCCCGGTTTAGTACGGTGGAAAAAACACGGGCCAGTTGATTTCCATTCATTTGTTCGGATGCCAACGTTAATGTTCTACCTGAATATTTCAGCGGGTCAGCAAAAATCATCGTGCTGATCCTGCCGATATCCTGGGAGCCTATAAACTGTTGTATTTTGTCTGCGCGGGTTGGCAAAACCAATTTTCCCTTTAAAATACGGCTCTTAACTTGTGGCATTAATAAGTTTTCGTAAAGAGAGGCTGGCCGGAGTATCGTATAATTAAGCCCGGTTGATTTAATATAGTTCTCTATCAGATTCTTACTTTCCCAATGAGGGATACCGGTATTCAAATCACAGCCTACCACAGAAGAATAAACAAAATGCTTTACGCCCTGCTCCCGGGAAATGGTAGCCAGGTTTAGCCCCTGTTGTATTTCTTTATCCACACCCGCAGTAAACTGGAGATTACAAAAAACACCATCCGCGTTTTGCAAATAATTCCGGTAAGAGGAAGAATCATTCAAATCGCCTTTTATAATCTCTACATTCTCCCCGGTAATTGATTTAGACCCGGGCTTACCAGGGTTTCTGATCAGTGCTTTTACACGGAATCCTTTACTTACCAGGTTACGCACAACGGCCCCACCCTGGTTTCCGGTAGCCCCTGTAACAAAAATGGTTTTATCGTTTTGCATCTGGAAAATTTTTTTAAACGAATATAATTATTTCCTGTTGGGCAGGCTATAAAGCTTCTTTAAATTGTTATTCCCGTACTGCTCCTGCCTGCTTATGTCAAAGAAGTGAACCTTGTTTTAATGAAATTACCAGGGGTAAATAAAATCCTTGTTTTAAGGGGCATAGTCATCTGGAACAAAGGCGGGATAGTTTACTATTACCGGAAAGGGAGTTGAAAACAGGTATATAATGAATATAAGGAAATCCATGGGCGTATTTCTTATGATCTGCCGGTTACATTCCGGGCACTAAGATTTACTATTTAGAAATGAAGTTGGGTTGTGCTAAGATGCGCAAAACCTTAAGCCGGGTGATTACGATCATGATTTGAATAACCCGGGTAACCTATTTTCATTTTAAGATTTTAAGACAGCATAACCCCTTGCCTTATTTTTTTTTACTCTTAAAATTGAACACATGAAAAACCAAGGACCCGATTTTTTTGAAGTGACATCAACCCCGCCCGGGTTATTAAAGCGGGCGGAGTATGATTAAGTACACTTGATAATTTTTCGATACAGCTTCTGAAACATAAAAATATGACTATTATGAAAAAAATAATTACAACCCTGACTATCTTGCTGGCAATAGTTTGGTAATTTATTAGCGCAGTATTCCATTGACTGGGTAAGACCCGCAGACAACATCCAGAAAACAGGTGTTATGATTACCCGGGACAATTCAGATAATGCCATTGTTACCGGGTATATTACCTCTAATAATATCTATACCCGTAAATATGATAAGTTTGGCGTTTTGCAATGGGAGAAAATTTCCACGTCGGGTATTGCCGGCAACTATGAAAGACCTGTTTGGGTAAATACTGATAATTCTAATAACGTATTTGTCGCCGGTTACAGATATTCAGGTACATCTCAGATTTATCCAAATGCACTAGTTGTTTTAAAATATAATGCCGCTGGTACCCTGTTATGGAAAAATAACATAACTATTTCAGCTTTGAAGCCCATTAATCTGAGAGGGGAAGTGGATAATTATGGCAACCTGTATATTGGTGCTGCAGGCAGTTCTTCACCTTCCGGATTTTTATTATACAAATTCAGTTCATCGGGTACATTAATTTTTTCCAAAACGAGCACCGCAAACGCCCCAAATGGTTTTGGATCTATGCGGTTAAAGGGAAATAAAATTGTTATGACGGGCAGTAGTGGTAACAGAAGCGCTGCCCCGGTTATTGCCTGGGATCTATCGGGTAATATTTTGTGGACGGCCTCCTTCCTGGGGCGGGGCGGGGTTGATGCAGAAATTGACGGCAGCGGAAATGTGTATATGCTTACCTCTTATTCCAACCAGGTATCTATATCAAGCGGAGAAGATATTTCTGTTTATAAATTAAATAAAAGAGGAAAACAGGTATGGAAAAAATCTTACCATTTTGGAGGAACAGACAATCCGACCCGGTTTACCCTGGTAGCTGATAAGTTAAGTGTAATCGGATATAGCTCCATCAATGCTTCCTATTTTGATTGGATAACATTCCAAACGGATATTGATGGTACTATGCTTTGGAACACCCGTTACAATGAAACGACTACCAACGATGAAATACCAGCTTTTATAGCGGCAAAAGCCAATGGAGAAGTGTTTGTTACCGGAAAAGGCGGGCCTGTAGTTATGAGCCCAACCGGCTCTAGTTTTTTACGGTTAATCACTTTAAAATATGATAAAGCCGGTACGAGGAAATGGGTTGATTCTGTCAATATAAATGGAGGCTTTGGAATTGCCTGCACGCTGGCAAGCGACAGCAGTCTATTCGTTCTCAGTCATGCAAATATGACGGCCTATCATTTACTTGATCAAATAAATACCGGTATCTGTAGCATTCCCACGGGATTAACTGTTGCAAATATTACTGCTACCAGTGCAGATTTCTCCTGGTCCGCAGTTTCAGGTGCACTTTTATATCACCTGCGTTATAAACCCACATCGGCAACTACCTGGACGGTTGTTTCTACCAATAATCCGGCTGTTACGGTAACCAATCTTACAGCAGGTACTGCTTATGAATACGCTGTGGAAGCTGTTTGTAACAGCGGGCCTTCGGGATATAGTACAACCCAAACATTCAGTACGAGTGGCACAGGTTATTGCACAACCGGAGGACAAAGCCAGGCCCTGGAGTATTTAAATTTTGTTTGGATCGGTGGTATTATGAATTCTACAGGGATTGATAACGGATATGGGGATTATACGAATTTAAGTACAACATTTACGCAGGGACAATTAGTTAACGGGTATTTATCAGGCCGGGTGCCTTATCCTGAATTTGAAAATTATTATATCTGGATTGATTTTAACCATGACAATGATTTTACCGACCCGGGCGAACAGGTGGTTAGCCTCTATTCTGACTTTACAGGATGGATCGCTGTTAATTTTACCGTTCCTGCAAATGCCCCGTTGGGTCAAACAAGAATGCGCATAACCCAGAGTTCAGGCGCAGCACCATCTCCCTGCGGCGTATATGCCAGAGGAGAAACAGAGGATTATACAGTTATCATCAACCCGCCAGGTGGTAAGCCTATCGTTTTGAAATCGGATATAACCTCCAATCAGACAAAGCTTAACTATACACTTTATCCCAACCCGGTGTCTGATAAATTGACGATAGAAAAAAATAAAGCGAGTGGCATAGTAAAAGTAGAGGTCATCAATGCAGCCGGGTTAGTAAATTATATTCAGTATGTTAATCCATTACTAACCGTACTGACATTACCCATGCAGCAATACCCGTCCGGATTGTATTTTATCCGTATTACCAGCAATGACAATATAATTACAATAAAAAAGGTACTGAAAAACTAAGATTAAGGTTATCAATATAAAAGCATCCCGTCCCGGAATCAATCGGGGCGGGATGTATTTATTTCAGATCAAGACTAACAGAACAAAGACCTTTTACAAATACATTTCGGTTTAATCAGAGAAGTATTAATAGTAACTAAGGAGTAATTTTTCCCTTTTATCCATTTTTTTTCTTCCACAAATTATATGCTATTAAAATTTCTTCCGCCTCAGTAAACTTTGTCTTTTCATCTACCGTCTTTAAAAATTCCTCGTCGAGGCTTAAATATTTCATGAAAAATTCCTTGAGTTTCTTATAGGCACCAGGCGTTGGCGGGGCCACTTCTACAAAACCCAATTCAGCGCTTTTGATAAACAGTTCAACTCCATACGGATCTGACCTGTCGATAATAACACCCCCGATACCCGGCTTGCTCATTCCGCGTTTGAAATAATCCTTGTAAAGGACCACAGCACCCTCATAAGCCCGGTGAATAAAAAGACGCAGGTTGTTTATCTTTCTTTCACCCATCCCCTGGTTTTTTTTCCAGAAATTTTTTTTCATATCCAGCACTTCGAAATGATACCAGGTATCTTCATAGATAAAACCATAGCCGGCAACATCTTCCGCTCTTATTCGTTTGGTTTTGGCGCCTGGTTCGGTAAACGCTATAACCATTTCCATTTCTCCAAAATTCACTTCTTTTTTACCGGATACTTTTTTTAATTCCACATCTACCATACCCTTGACCGTGTCCCCGTTCTCCTTTAAATAATAGCCTACCTGGTCGGAAGCCGCGGAAGTAAGCAGGATTCCCAATTGGAAAATGATCAGTGTTAAGAATCGCATAAGTCGTTATTTTAATTAAATCTGAAAAGTTATCAAAACTCCCCTTCACGCTCAATTTTTTTAGTCCCCGTATGGTCAGCATTTTAGCCTGTCAGCCGGGCAACAAAAAATTAAAATTGAAAATAAATAAATGAACTGCTGCTTTCCTGGCTCCAGATCAAAAGAATGATAATAACTGCCCAGATAATTCCGAAAAACCACCAGGAAAGTTTAGGGATTACTTCCAACACTTTTGTATTTCTCAACAGCCAATGAGCCATAACCATAAAAAAGACAATTATTGACACCTTGAGAATTGCCAATGTGTTTAACAGGGGTTCCCCTGTATGAGCGAAGCCAAACATGGATTTCAGCAAGTCCCAGGCTTTTGTAAATGTGGAAGCCCGGAAGAAAACCCAGGTGACATTGATCAGGAAGAAGGTGAACAGGGCAATCGAAAAATTTCTTAACGTTTTTGGTTTAAAAATTTCCGGAACTGGCCCCAGTACACCTACTTCACCCGCAGGTGCAACCGCAATCGGAACTACTTTATCCTTACGGAAATCTGCGATTGCTTTTTCCACCCATAAATAAAATCCATGTAACCCGCCCCATACAACAAATGTCCAGTTAGCCCCATGCCAGAGGCCACCGAGCAACATCGTTAACATCAGGTTGATATAGGTTCTGAAGGAGCCTTTCCGGTTTCCACCGAGGGGAATATATAAGTAATCGCGGAGCCAGGCAGATAAGGTAATATGCCATCTGCGCCAGAAATCGGAGAAGCCAATAGCGGCATAGGGATATAAAAAATTTTGTGGCAACACAAAACCCAGGCAGGCCGCTACACCTATGGCACAGGTGGAATAGCCGGCAAAATCAAAAAATATTTGACCGGAAAAAGCCAACACACCCATCCAGGCATCCAGGGTGGGCAATATTCCCTTTGCGCCAAATACATCATTGGCCGTAGCCGACAACATACTATCGGCCAAAACTACTTTCATAAATAATCCCAGGGATATCAGAAACAATCCTTCTACCATTTGCTTTTGCGTTGCCTGGCGGGGTGTTTCAAATTGCGGTACCAATTGCGGTGGACGAACAATGGGACCGGCAACGAGGTGGGGAAAGAAAGTCACAAATAACGAAAAGTCCAGGATAGATTTCACCGGTTTACTTTTCTGTTTATACATATCAATCGTGTAACAGAGCGTGGTAAATGTATAAAAGGAAATACCGGCAGGTAATATGATATTGGGTTTGGCCGGATGAAAATCAATGCCGGCTAAATTTACCAGTTGCGTGAAATTCTCCAGGAGAAATCCCCCATATTTAAAAAAGCAAAGCATACCAAGGTTACCGATCAGGCTGACCACCAGCAGCACTTTTTTCTTATTCTTATTCTGCTGGGTATACAAAGCCCGGCCCACAAAAAAATCAACCACGGTAGAAAGCCACAATAATAAAATGAAGGGGGGATTCCAGGCCGCATAAAAAATATAACTGGCCAGCAGGAGGTTTATCTTTTTCGTTTTCCAGCTAAACGGAAGGTTATGCAGGATCAGAATAAGGATAAAAAAAACGATGAAGGTATATGAGTTGAAAACCATGTTGCAGTTGTTGGTGGTTAAATGATCAGTTGGATGATGTACCGGCCGCCGGGAATTTCCATCCTTTTTCCTGGCTCAGTATCTTAATAAAGTTTACCGTAAAAACTTTGGCATCGGTTAAACTCAAATGCGAATTTTCCGGGCAAATAAAATGATCCAATGCCGGATAATCTGCATAATGAATTCCCGGGCAATTTGTAATGGCTAATAACCTGTCCCAGTATTTTTCTCGAGGGAAACCCATCTTTTCAGCCATAAGAAATCCGCCGCTGGAAGGTGTCCGTACAAATAAAACTTCACCGCCCCGGGCTTTTATTTTATCCACGGCCGTTTTTACTATGGTAAACATGGAATCCAGTTTTGAACCCGATGCCGGTGGCTCCTTATTCGCTTTTCCAAATGATACCCAGATATTTTTTACTATGTTTTGCAGCGTGGTATCTGCAGAAAATTTATCTGTCATATATTCCTGCCGGTTAAATTTCACTCTTCCAAAATCCGAAGGGAAGCCGGGAAATTTATACACGCCGGGTCTATCCTTCAAAGGCAGCCGGTCTAACTGGGCACCCAGGGATAGCCATTCTTTATCCAAAAAAACAAATTGGGATTCCAGCAGGCGGTTGATATGAAAACTGGCCCTTTGGGCTGGAGTACGTTCTTTGTAAAATTTTAAATTATCAACAGGTCTTTGTGCATTTCCGGGAGCGGTAGAAAAAAATAATCCTTCTGTTACATCCACCACCAATCTGCCTTTAAAATTTTTATCATTTGCGAGGTTTTCCAGGACCGGAACCGGGGTGCTGCCCACGCAGGCTAATTGAATGGCCTGGTTCCCGGTAAGGGATTCCCAGGTTGGTATATCCAGGTCAAACTTGATCCGGGATGACCCGATGAAAACGGTAACCTTATCAGCAGGCTGATATACTTTATCCCGCTGATGCGTCCATAAGGCCGGGTCGTCATAGTAAGTGGTTTCAAAACCTTTATGGCGGAGGTATCGTTCCCAGGAGATAATAGAAATGGAAACTAATACAACCATCAGGATGGCTGATTTTGCGAGGGGCTGTACAGGCATTAGTTTGTTGGTTTTAGTAACTAAATTATAGTAAATAATCTTAAGTCAGCGTAAACAGTCACCCGGATTATATTACAATTTTTCTTTTATTCTCTGATAATGGGAGAAGCAGTTATTAAAAACAAAACTCTCCGCCCATTTTTTGTCCGTTAAATATATAGCTAAAAAAATAGTGCCCGCTAAAATTTTATTGAATTATTGCATTTGTAGCTTTTTTACACAATAGCAACAGATTTTCAAAATGTATGCTATTCATTGCTCCGAATGGTGTATATAAGTAAGTCCGTTCAAAAATAAATGGATAAAAAAAAGCCTGCACAAAAATGTGCAGGCTGATTCTGAGTTTTCATATTATAATAATATTATCTCCAACGGCCCGGTACCCAAACATATCCACGCCGGGAATGTCGCCAATGACCCTCTGAATAGCGATGCCGGTGTGACCGGGGTTCTGACCAATAACCTTCCCGGTAATCATATCGTCCGCCATTTGAATTCCATTCTCCACTTACCCACACATGTCTTGGAGAAGGTTGAGGCGGTCTTACACCTATGGTTATGGAAGGGCGGATAATGACCCGTAACTGGGCTTCAGTTGCTGCCGAAAAGGATAATGCTACAGCAAGAAGAACTACGATTTTTGAAATATACTTTTTCATATTAACTATTTTACTTTATTAAAAACTGACTAAAAAAGGTGATTAAACGTAATCACTGACTGGTTTTCAAATCATCCCCTATTCAGGAAAGGAACGGGGACACTCAGATAAGCCATTAACCGTGCCAGCAAAAAAAAATTGCAAGCTTCATTCTCCGGGTAGTTTCACCGGATTTTCATCCCTGTTAGCCATCCAATACACTTGCAGGATTTTTGAATTATGATTTTGCACAGCATTATTAAAAGTTAATAAGCGCTGTATTTAAATTTTTGACCCCCTATAGATGCTTCGTACATCAGCCCCCCCTTCTGCTGTGTAAATATCATTACGCCTTCCCGGTATTTTACATTGGCAGATGCACCCGCGGTTACTGCTACTGCAGAAGCCTGGGCAGAAAATTCAATTTTGTTTTCTTTGAACCTTGTCAGATCGCCCATAGATTCAAAAAATATAACCTCCCGGTACGACTGTCCTCCTAATTGAAAACCAATACTTACCTGTGTAAGCTGGGCTTTGCCGATAACAGCACCCCGTTCATAAACAATTCCATTTCCTGCAGCACCTCCGATACCGATACCCCCTTTCCCCACATTGGGGAAAATAACGTACGCATACGCGTTGCTAAACAAATTATTCATTAACCCGTCTGTATTGATAAAATCCTGTTTTGCTTTCCGGCTATCTCCCGCCAGTTTCTTTTCTTTCCGGGTTGTTTGGGCTTCTGCCAGGGTTGCCGTTAGGAAAGCCACCCACATAAACCCATATTTTAGTTTTGTTACACTAATCCACTTTTTCATAAATGCTGTTTTAAAAGTTAAATAAATCCGCTTACTATGTACTATAATACAAGCTCCTTGCCAATAATATGATCCCCAAAAACTGTTACCGGGACTAAACAACAACTTTGCGAATTCATGAAAAAAAGGACAATTTTAATAGCGCTGAAATTTTACAGGGGATCACTTGGAAGATGCTGAGTAGCGTGAATATTTTTTTATACTTGATTTTTTATTTCTACTTTACAGTTTCCAATCCGAATCTTCTGCAAACTTCTTCTGTTCCCTGAAATTTTATCACCTTTTAATTAAAAAAACATGCAACATTTCAGATCATTGGCAACGGTAATCGTTGCAGCCAGTACGCTTATCCTGGGCTCCTGTAATTCAGGAAAAGACAAAAAAGCGGATGAAAACAAGACAGACAGCACCGACACTCAAACAGTAACCACCGTCAATCCATCCGGCCCCACTTCCATCATGATCGTAAGACACAAAGTATCAGATTATTCAACCTGGAAAACAGGTTATGATTCACATGATTCAAACCGTCTTGCCAGTGGATTGCACAGCTATGTGATTGCAAGAGGAACTGAAGACTCCAACCTGGTATTGGTAGCCGTGAAAATGGATGATGTGGAAAAAGCAAGAACATTTGCTTCCTCTCCGGACCTGAAAAACAGAATGAAAGAAATAGGTGTAACCGGCACTCCGGTTATTGACTTCCTGGAATCAGTGATGAATGACACCACCGCTATTCAAGAAACCGTCCGGGTGATGATCCGTCAAAAAGTAAAAGACTGGGATGCCTGGAAAAAAGTTTTTGACAGTCATAAGCAGACCCGGATCGATGCCGGGCTTTCCGATCGGGTTATTGCCCATTCAGTCGGCGACAACCATAATGTAACCCTGGTATTTTCCATAAACGATATGGAAAAGGCAAAGGCCTTTATGAATTCACAGGATCTGAAAGACAAAATGAAAGAAGCCGGTGCGGAAGGTGCACCTGATACCTACTTCTACAAAGTCGTACAGCGTTATTAAAATTTTGGATGGAATTTATACACGGCGGCAGTTTTGATACTGCCGCTTTTTTATTAACCGGGTATCCCTGTGTTGAAGGCCGACTTTAACAGCAGAACTAATTTTGATTTAACAGGATGATACAACCCCGAACATCCCCGGGGAATATTAATACTGGGAGTGCTGATGGAAATTTATTACCCTACATCCATTTTGCCAGGAATTGGTTGAACTCCTGGCGCAGTTCACTGATCACTTTTTCAAAACTTTCAAACTCTTCTTTCAACCCATCATGTTCATGGTCCAGGACATTTTCGCCTTTGCCGGCCGGAGCATGTACACCGGAAGCCACTTTCCCGGCGTGTTCATTTATACTGTGCCTTAATTCATCAATATTATTCCGCTGAACGATAAACTGGTTTTGAAAATGCTCCACACTCGCCATGACTTCCTGTCCATTGTTTTTACTTATTATTTCAACCAGTTTTTTCTCCAGGATGTCCAAATCGTCGTCATAAAAATCAATGCTTTTCAGCCATTGCTGGTGATCATTTCCGCAGTGCGAAACAGATGTATCATTCATAATGGTTCGTTTTTGTAGTTAATACCGGAACTTATCAGTTCAAAATTGCAGGAATACCCGGTGTCGTAACATGATATGTATCAGGAAATGAACTGAGAAATTTCATCTATGTGACAACCTGCTTTAATTTCAGCAAACTGCCGGGAAAATACCTCAAAATCTGTACGATTGAAAACCCGGCTAAAAAAAAGAAAAGAACTTTCCGGAAATTGATGTGAATCATACTAAACTCTAACAGCTCTCATTGCTTTTTTATGGCTGGATTCCTACTTTAATGCCAAATATCATCAAGATGAAAAGCAGGAACATTATTCTGGCCCTTATGATACTGATTACCCGGGTATCCCTGGGACAGGAAACAAACTACAGCGGCTCTTTTACAGCCGTTGATCAGGCCGGGAAAATCGCAGCGAATATTATTAAGATCAAAATTCAGGACAATAGTCATTTTACTGCAGCTATACACTTGAGGGAAAACAAAGTGCTGCTGCTATTTAACGACAACCGCAATCATGCGGATGATTATACGGATGTTACCGGTACCTGTACTGGAACAGTAAACGGACAGGAGCTCAATGGCAGTTTTCAACTTATTGTTGTTGAAAATGAGGTTGGGACCATCACAAGAAACACGTCAACTGCAAAAATCAAAGCAACGATCAATGGAAAAGAAATAAACGGGCAGCTCATCACTGGCGCAGAGGGGGAAGAAGATCCCATGATTATTCCCTTCAGGGTTGTTGAATCAGGAAATGAATTACCCGAACTCACTTTCCCGGCCGGTAAAAGTCCAAAAGTGTTTGACAAGGGATGGATATTCGGTGCTGTATTCAGTTTGCTGAATGAAAAAGGTGAACTGGTTGATCTATCAGATAAAGTGGAATGGAAAGGCTCCGCATCCTTTACCCCCATGACAGGCAAAGAAAGCCGGCCCGAGTTCAAAAACCTAGGCGCTAATAAGATTATACTTTCAGTGACCTACGAAGGCAAAACTTATAAAAATGAATACCCGGTTGATGTCGTTTCACACTTGCTTTACGGGCATACCGGAACCCTGGCATTTTGTAATGCTGACAGTCATGGATGCCCGGCCTGTCCACACAAAACCATTGGCGTAATTACGACAGGAAGTTCATTAATCATGGCCGGTCAATATCCGGCAGCAAGGGTTGGCGATAAAGGTTTTTCTTATAGTTGTTGTGGAGGAAACTACTTCACGATACGAACCGGTGATAACCGTGTACTCATTGAAGGAATACCGGCAGCCGAAATCGGTGCTTACACAACGCATTGTGGTGGCGAAGGCAACCTTGTCGGTGGATATTCTGAAAGCTTATTATTGTTGAATGATGGTGGCAAAATTCTGGATAATACAGAAAAACAAACTTCAGCCAAAGAAATAAAAGAAGGGGATATTCTCAAAACAAACCTGAATGGAATAATTGCATTTCCGGCCAATAGCCAGACCGGAATTACGTTGTTTCCGCAAACAATACTTAAAGTTCTTCAACAAACAAAAGAAATGATAAAGGTATTCCTGGAAAAAGGTCAATTGCTGGTAAATGGGAATACTCAAATTGATAAAAAGGTACTGGTTTCCCTCAAAGATTTTCCATCACACCTGCAGGTACCAAATTTTGGGTGAATACTGATAGTTCCGGCGCTGTATCGGTTTTTGTGTATGATGGAAAAGTAACGATACAGCAATTGAGTACCGGTAAAATTATCCAGGTAGATTCGGGTTACAGTTTCCGGTATACAGACAATAATCAATCTGTAATTGCTTTGGAGGCTGATCAGGAAATGATAACAATCCGGGGAGCAATGTCGGCAGTTGACAGTAAAACGGTTACCATTGATTATAACAAAGAACCTCCGCCGTCTGCAACAGAAAATAATGCAGCTGTCAAAAATAAAACTATGCTGCAGCAATATGGCATTTATATAGCAGTCGCGCTTATTGTATTTGTAGTATTCCTGGTGATCAAACGGAAAAAAGCCCGTTGATATAAACTAATGCCGTTTTATATGTCTGTCTGCTTCTGGGCATTCTTTCAATTTGTTACGGACCTGCCTGGCGGCAGACAGAAACGAATCAGGTCCGAAGGTCACTTACTATAAAAAAGAAAATTAATTTTTTCTTTCCATTTCTATTTTCTTTAGCATGTTCCTTCCATTATCACCCGTTACCCCATGCGGATCCAGTTCGATAGCCTTGTTATAACACGCTATGGCTTGATCTGTTTTCTTTGCTTTCAAGTTTGCTTCTGCGAAGCTGTCCCAGGCATTAGCCGAATTCGGAAACAATTTGGTGTTGAGTTGAAAAACAAAAAGTGCCGCCTCGATCTGATTACCATTTAGCATGTTATACCCGGCATCATTGAATTTAGTCTCAAAATTATAATAGCGATACCGGGTATCATTTACCATTTTTTTTGCTTCCGTTTCCACTTCATCCAGTTTGCCGGAAGTAAACAACTCCCTCAAACGGCCTACCGGATCTAAAACCACATCATTCCCATTAAAATTCAGACAGGCTTCCAGTACCGGGTCCTTATTTGTTTTGTAATCCTCAAAACTCATATCCACGGCCAGTTGCGGCGCCAGCCAATCCGCATTTTCCCATTGGGGTTTATCCTGCCACCAGGCAAAAGAAAGAAAAACCGGTATCCCGGTCCTGGGTAATGCCACGTTGCGGGTATCTCCATAAAAATTAATATTCTCTGCTGTAGGTTCGCCGACAAACAGGGCATTGGTATAGTTGCTCAATTCATTCACCAGGTTCTGGCAGGCTGAAAAAGTCCGCCGGCCCGTGATAACAAATAATTTTCCGGGTTTGTTTATTTTTTTGCATTCGACGATACCCGTAACAACCGGTTTGTTCTTGTAATTGTTTCCACCACCATTCAGCCGCACATCCAGCACCAGCTTTTCCACATCGTTCTTATCAATAAAATCAAAAACTTTTTTATAAAAATCAGGAATAGATCCTGTTTTATCATCCAATACCTGGCTCTGCCGTACATATACCGTTTTACTTTCCGGGAGGTATTCATAATAATAGTTCTTATCCAGGTTTTTCAGGTAAAAGGGCGTAGAATTCTGATCCGGGTACTTATCCAATCCGGGCCGGGTGTTGCGAAACCATAGTTTCTCGGTAAATGGAACCCTTCCCGGGCCGATAGTATCTGGTCAAAGGTTTTTCCATCTTTTTCAAACGTGTAGGTGACTGTTGGTTTCAGTTCCTTGGTCACACCCTGTGCATGCAACGCTTCCGGAATGGCTATGAAATCCAATCCATAGGCTTTAAAAAACTGCTCATTCTCTGCAGACACCAGGGGTTTTATTGCTTCCAATACCTGCATAACCGGCACACCTTCTATTTTCAACAGTTTTGCACCCACTATTGATGCATAATTTTTATCGGCGCCTTCCGCATATAACCCATCACTGAACCAGTAAAAATTAACCGGGGCGACATGATATTTGAAGGGGCTTTGCCTCCATCCGAGACTGGTATGTCCATATTTAAACAGCGATATTATCCTGGCAAGTCCTGCAACCCGCTCATGCACTTCCAGTCCGGGCATGGCCTTATATAGTTTATCCACTGCTGCATCAAATTCTGCAGCCGTAACTTTCTTAAACAAAAAGGAATAGTCTTTATGAACCGTTTGTTGTAAAAATTGCAGATCAGCCTGCCAGTCTGCAGCCGATAATTTCTCAATGGAAACTGTTGCATTGGCTGGAGTAACTAAATGCCCATCCTGAGAATGGGCAGCACCAACAAATAAGGTGCAAAAAAGAAATCCAATAATTTTCTTCATGGCTGATATTTTAGGGAAGTTATCTAATACAAATAGGTGGCTGTTATAATATTTGACAAGCGGTAAAAAAATAACTAATAATTCATTCACGTCGGGTTAGTAATTCTTACCCGACGTTTGAAGGAGTGAAAAGGTTACAGGCATTTATACCGTTCAAATAATTTACGCCGTTGCGGCGTTTTACACCAGCAAATGACTGGTAATGACTTTCTATAAAAAATCAGGGAGTCTCCTTAATTCAACGGTTAGGGCCACAGCTCCTGACACACATAGCTATCTGACACATCGCCAGAGAAGCCGGGTAGTCATCCGGCAATGAAGTAGAGTCCATTATTTTTCCGGCTGGTGAAAGAAAACCTGCCTACCATGCCTTCGGCAGTTAAACCGGCAGGCAGGCGCCAACCATGGCGTGAACTGCTCTTCCGATTAAACTTTTTACTTATTTTTATGTCAGTCAGGTTAACCTATAACCTAAACCATCTGCCATGAAAAAGCACTTGTTGTCCCTCCTGCTTGTTTTTATTCTTTCTGCCTGTTCAAAACAAAAAGAAGAAATACTTAATGTGGCTGAAGTAGCCGGCCCTTATATTGGTGATTCCATGCTTTATGGCCCCGCCTCATGCACCAAAGGAGAACAAAATCAGAAAATAAAAATAATTGCCGAAAATAAAACAACCCTATCTGTGACCTATGTACCCTATGATGGTTTTGATGGTTTTGTTCCTTTCCCTACAGTACAGGCTGACATTGTTGCCCGGAAAAATAATATATGGTACTTTAAACTGCGGCCGGTAACCACTCCGGATTATAAAGTGTGGCCATTTGATAATAAAATCCATGAAGGCATTCCCTATAATATTGCCATCTTCCCCGATGGAACAATAGATGCCTTTATGGGATATTACGATTTTAAAATTCCGCAGGGCGACCAGTATTTTAAGTTTACAGGTAAGAAGAATAATTGAAGCGGGCCAGGCAAAGGTTATTTCGCACCTGGCCAGAGTTTGTAACAAATTAACCAGCAATCGAAAAGCAGGAAGGCAACAGACAGCAGCGTGATAAGTGAATTCTCAGTTGTGTAGAACAGCAAAGAGGTAAATTAGCAAACCAATGGCTACAGAATTTGATATGGTTTTTGCCCGCCTGAAAGAAATATTGCAGAAATATTCCGGGCCGTTTACGGTGAAGCCGGATACCCATACTAAATATGGTTTGTATGCAGCCATCGGACCCGCCACTTTAAAAATATGGGGAGGCAAGATGAAAAAGCCTGCCATGCCCGTTGCCTGGATCGAAATTGGCAAAGCCTATGTCAGCTATCACCTGATGGGCATTTATGGCAATACAAAATTACTGGAAGGGATGTCAAAAGAATTGAAGACCCGGATGCAGGGCAAGACCTGTTTTAATTTTAAGAAGGTGGATGAAAAAATATTTGATGAGCTTGGTATGTTGACTGCCCAGAGTATTGATACATTCAGAATATCCGGATACATAACAGGTTATGATCCGATTATTTTTAAACCACAAAGTGTTCCAATACTGTAATCAATTAAAAACATTTTGGAGGATGGATGATGAAGAGAAAACGCCAACCGCGACATGTTTTTTGTTGAACATCTGCCAAGATAAACAACTGGGCTAAACACTTATCTCCCTATGATCATCTTATGTGAATTTTAACATCCTATCAGGCTCCCCTGATAGCTTCGATTTCTGCAACTGTCATTGGCAGTTTTTTCCCCAATAATTTAGCACCGGTATTGGTAATCAAAAAATCTTCTTCAACACGAATGCCTCCAAAATTTCGAAGGGTTTCCAGTGCTTCGTAATTAATAAAAGATTCAAATTTTCTTTCCGCCTTCCATTGGTCCATTAATGCCGGTATGCAATAAACACCCGGCTCTACTGTTAATGTAAATCCCGGCTCCAGGTGTCGCCCCAGGCGGAGCGATTTTATTCCAAATTGAGTGCTTTTCTTAATTACATCATTATAACCCACGTAAGGCTCTCCCAGGTCTTCCATATCATGCACATCAAGGCCGATCATATGCCCAAGACCACACTGAAAAAACAGGGCATGGGCCCCTGCAGCAACAGCTTCACCTGCATGGCCTTTCATAATACCAAGACTCTGCATGCCTTCCACAATTTTTTGTGCTGCTGCATAATACACATCCCTGAATAATACGCCCGGCTTTAACATGGCAACCGCCGTGTTATGTGCATTTAATACAATACCGTACACGTCCTTTTGTTGCGTGGTAAATTTTTTCCCAACAGGATAAGTTGAGGTAAGATCGCCTGCATACTGCATGTCGTTACTGGCACCGGCATCACAAAGTAAAAGCTGTCCTTCATGTATTGTGTTTCCACTATAAACATTATGCAGGGTTTCTCCATGAATAGTAACTATGGGACTAAAGGAAATATCAGCATGATTTGCAAAAGCCACTTCTTTAACTTTTGCCACAACTTCAAACTCTTTCATTCCCGGTTTTGCAAAGTACATAGCGGCCATATGCATATCAGCACTTATTGCTGAAGCTTTATCCATTTCTTCCACTTCACAAGCTTCTTTATACGAACGCTGATTGACAATGGCCTTAATGAGCGGAACAGATACCTGATTGTCAATTTCGTTTATAGTAATATTTAATAACCCGGCAATTTTTATTTTATTTTCAGGACGATAAGGCGGTATAATATGTATTTTTCTTTTGCTTTCTAGAGCCTTATTTATATATGTCTTAAGCCCATTTGCAGCCGCTGAATTATGGACACCCACAGCTGCTGCCATTTCTCTTACAGAAGGCTGAGGCCCTGTCCATACAATATCATCAATGGTCAGATCATTGCCGAAAATAATTTCATCGCCGGAATCAGCATCAATAAGAGCAGACAGACCTGCACTATTCAATCCAAAATAATAAAGGAATGTGCTGTCCTGCCTGAAAGGATACCAGTTATCCCTGTAGTTTATGCTGCTCTCTTCATTACCTAAAAATAATATCAGGCCATTTTCAATATTTTTTTTTAAAACAGATCGCCTGGCTGTATAAACCGATTTTTCGAATAACTTAAATTGCATAATTTATTTTTTTGAAATTTTATTTGCCTAAATATATTTTTTGTTATTATTCAGTCCTCAATAATTGCCAGGCGGCCTATTAACAAAGTTAGCAGTTGTTCCTGCTGAAAAATCTATAAAATTAAAATAGGGCAACCTGGGCGTTAAATCATCTTCATAAGGAAAGCGTATTAAAAAATACCTGAAAAGAACGAAAAGCTTTGATAGCTTCCTCAACAGATGAGTCTTCTGGCATAGCGTTATGTGTTAACATACGCGTCGAACATCATGCTTTATCTCCGAAGCACAGCCTGTCCCGGTCTAAGCGGGATCTCCTGGGAAGGTGGGTGGTCACGCGGTACTGAAGAAAATAATCGAGGAGTTCCTGATAGGCCAATGGTTGGCAGAAATATACCCAACCCAGAAATGAAATCTTTAACTTAGTTATACAATTCTAAACTCATGATTGTCTTTTACATAATACTTATCGTTCTGGCTGCATTTCCACTGGCTCTTACTCTCTGGAGAATGCAGGTTGCCGCAAAAATTAAAAAGAATGGTGTGTACACCCATGCTGTAATTATACATATTAATACCCTACGGACGAGGCCGGGGGGAGTGATAGATATACTTACACTGGAATATAAAGACCGGGCAACAGGTCACCCGTATAAAGGGCGGGCTACCGTAACCTCTCAAAAATATAAAGTGGGTGATGCTATGCCTCTCATCTATTTACCGGGTACGCCTTCAAAATATGCCCTTGACACAAAAAAAGCTTATTGGGCCGTGCTAATCTTCTGCATTCTATTATTCCTTTTTGTTGTTTTTGCAGTTTATAAAATAAACGGGATGGTGAAATCGGGACAGATGTAATTGAAAGTTTTTGCTGTTACAGATTTTATTCATGTACTTCATGAAAGCTAATACCAACCACGGCTTGAAATAAATCAGAAAAACCATTTTTACATGGTTGTTTGAAAAAAAACTAACTATCGATTTAATTGCCAAAGACTTAGCAGACAGGGACCAAATCAGGAGTGAACCACTCCCCTGAATTACTAATAATATTTATTACTTTTATTTTGGCCTGTATTTCAACACTTATTTCATAAAGCCAAGATTTTACATTTTAATAATTTTATTAGGATCCAAACTGAATAACAACAATTAATTCCTTAACAACAAAACGCTTTTCTATGCGATTACTTATGTTTAGTATTTTAATTATGCTCCTTTCCTGCGGACAGGATTCAGGGAAAGATAAAAAGCAAACCCAACAGGATAGCCTCGTAAAAAAAACAGATACGACGAATAATTCACCCAACAGCAATACAAATACAGCCGGAGAAAAACAGGCGCAGGGGTCAATCCCGGATGAAGCTGCCGTCAATGACCTGCTTAAAAAAATGCTGGGCGACAAGTGGCGGGTACTTACAGACAAAGATGTAAAAGACAAATCCGATTATTATGATGAAACAGTTCTCCAGGGAAGAAAATCAAATCCCAATTTCCCTTTTATTGTTAAAGCTGATTTTAACGGGGACAATAAGACCGATTATGCTGTTCTTGCAACCAATGATGAACAGGAATATCAACGTTTGCTGACAAAGGTCTATGTAATAATGGAAGGTAGTAACCCCGTAACATTTGAAGAATCTACTATGCCAACTACAACACTTAGTATTGTAAAGAAATCAGCTACCGTTGAAGGATTTATGGATGATAAAGACAAAAAAATTGTTATGAAAACTGAAGGATTAGAAGTTATGACCGGGGAGTCAGGCGGATATTATCTTTACTGGGACGGGAAATCCTTAAAAATGCTTTATACACTTGAATAGTAATGGGTGGCTTTTCAAAAAAATCATAATCCAGCAAATTATATAAAGTAGATTTTGCTCCACCAACTACTTAATTAATGGCTCCGCTTTTGTAAAAAAAGCTACCTTACCCCTTTCCCACTTCAATATGAACAAACAATTTGATACATTGATTGATAGTTACCTGGTTAATAAAGTGGGTATTGACAAAGGCTTTCTGACAGCAAAACTATCCAAAGGTCTGCAACAAAACATCCGGCAATTACAGGGAGACAAAGCCATGACGGATGCAGGCATCGGAAACGAGGAAATAAAAGATGCCCGCCAGCAAATGCGCAGCGACAAAATATCCTGGTTGGATAAAAGCAATAATAATGTGTACGAACAGGAGTTCCTGGAACTGGCCGAACATTTTATCGGGCATCTGAACAGCACCTGCTACACCGGCATCAACGGTTACGAATTTCATTATGCGCTGTATGAAAAAGGCAATTTTTACAAAAGGCATATGGACCAGTTCCGGTCTGATAATAAAAGAAAATTCTCCCTGATCAATTACCTGAATGAAGACTGGATGGAGGAAGACGGTGGACAGTTATACGTATACCAGGATGAAACGGTACAAAAGATACAACCCGAATCGAAGACGGCCGTATTTTTTAAGAGCGATGAAATGGAACATGAAGTGATCCTATGCCATCGCAGCCGGATGAGCATTACCGGATGGCTGAAACGGGGGTAGTCTAAACCCACCAACCATTAACCACTCCCCACTAAACACTCACCACTCCCTCCCTTATCTTTGCAACCTAACCTTTTGCAACATGAACCTCGAATTCAATAAGAACGAAGACGTCCTCAAACAATCGCTGAGTGAGATGCGCCAGCGCCTGGAAAAAATATATGAAGGCGGCGGAAAAAAAGCCATTGAAAAACAAAGGGAAAAAAATAAACTGACTCCCCGCGAAAGGATCGATTACTTAATAGATAACGACAAACCTTTTATTGAGATCTGCGCTTTTGCTGGTTATGAAATGTATGACGAACAGGGTGGTTGCCCCGCAGGTGGTACCGTGGCCGGTGTAGGTTATGTAAGCGGCCGCCAGTGTGTGATACTCGCCAACGACCAAACGGTGAAAGCCGGGGCATGGTTCCCCATTACCGGTAAGAAGAATTTGCGGTTGCAGGAGATAGCAATGGAAAATCATTTACCGGTCATTTATTTAGTGGATAGCGCCGGTGTATTCCTGCCGATGCAGGATGAAATATTTCCCGACAAAGAACATTTTGGACGCATCTTCCGCAACAATGCCGTCATGAGCGGCATGGGCATCACCCAAATAGCTGCGGTGATGGGCCCCTGTGTGGCGGGCGGTGCTTACCTGCCCATCATGAGTGATGAAACACTGATGGTGGAAGGCCATGGTTCTATTTACCTGGCCGGTCCTTACCTCGTAAAAGCTGCCATTGGTGAAGATATTGACAACGAAACCCTGGGTGGAGCGGTAACGCATACGGAGATATCGGGTATTGCTGATTATAAATTCAAGACAGAGCAGGAATGCATGGACCATATTAAAAAAATGTTTTCGATGCTGGGTGAGAAACCAAAGGCTGGTTTTGACCGGATAGCAGCAAAGACACCGAAGAAGAATGCAGAAGAATTATATGGTTTATTTCCGCATGACGGTAAGCCCTATGATATGGTGGACATCATTGAACGGATAGTAGATAAGGCACAAGATACAAGGTACAAGGTAAAAGATGAAAAGACACAAGATACAAGTAACAAGGAACAAGGCGCAAGCGACAAAGCAGGGCAAGAGACTTCTTCATTTGAACAGTTTAAGCCAGATTATGGAAAGACAATTGTATGTGGATATGGCAGAATAGATGGCTGGGCCGTAGGTATTGTGGCGAATCAACGGAAGATTGTAAAAAGCAAGAAAGGTGAAATGCAGATGGGCGGTGTAATATATAATGACAGTGCGGATAAAGCAGCGCGGTTTATTCTCAATTGCAATCAAAAAAAAATACCCTTGGTGTTCCTGCAGGATGTCACCGGTTTTATGGTGGGCAGTCGCAGTGAACACAGCGGCATCATTAAAGATGGTGCGAAGATGGTGAATGCGGTGGCCAATTCGGTGGTACCAAAAATTACGATCATCATCGGAAACAGTTATGGTGCCGGAAACTATGCGATGTGCGGCAAAGCCTACGATCCGCGGTTTATTTATGCCTGGCCTACGGCTAAGATCGCCGTGATGGGGGGTGATGCGGCAGCAAAAGTATTATTACAAATAGAAGAGGCTTCATTGAAAGCCAAAGGAGAAGTGATAACACCCAAAGCGGAAGAAAAATTACTGGATAAAATTAAGAGCCGTTATGAAAAACAGACCTCGCCCTATTATGCAGCAGCGAGGCTGTGGGTGGATGCGATCATTGACCCGGTGGATACGAGGAAAGTTATTTCCGAAGGAATACAGGCCGCAAATAATAATCCGGAGATAAAAGAGTTGAAGACGGGCGTCTTTCAGGTGTAAAAGTCCATAGTCGACAGTCAACGGTCCACGGCAGAGTTTGATTGTTGGAAGTCCCTTATTCATATGATGTTATTTGCTAAAATATTTAATAGGTTCTAATTTTATAAACGCAACGGCTGTGGTCTGTGGACTATGGACTGTCGACCAAACTTATGTCAATTCAAAATATCACTATTTATACCGATGGGTCGGCAAGAGGCAATCCCGGACCGGGTGGCTATGGCACACTATTAATGAGTGGCCATCATAAAAAAGAATTATCACAGGGCTATCACCACACGACCAACAACCGCATGGAACTCATGGCCGTGATCGCCGGATTGAAAGCCTTAAAGAAAGATGGTATGCAGGTGACCATATATTCCGACAGCCAGTATGTGGTGAAAGCCTGGGAAGAAGGCTGGCTGAAGAACTGGATCAAGACCAATTTTAAAGGAGGCAAGAAAAATCCGGATCTGTGGTGGGAGTTTTGGGAGCTTTCCAAAATTCATCATATTAAATTCAAATGGGTGAAGGGACATGCCGATAATCCCTATAATAACCGCTGTGATCAATTAGCAACAGAAGCGGCAGACGGGCATCATCATAAACTGATGCATGATGAAGGGTACGAAGGAACTGCCCTTTAGAACTTTGCCACAGATTACACAAATTCCCACGGATTAAATACATCTTAGCTATCAATGAAAACAATTTTCGACTTAATAGGTTACAACAAATCTGTGCTAATCCTTGTAATCAGTGGCAAAAAAAAATCCATTGACGATAGCCAATGGATTTCAAATAATATTCCGAAAAATTTTATGCTAACGTAAGTACCGCTTTCTTCTTCGTAAGATAGTTATACACCAAAAGAATAACCGGCAGGAAAACCAAGGTAGCTATCAATGAATTCCTGTAAAACGGAAGACCCGCCTCATAGCAATTCATTAATCCGGCAAAATCTTTGGAATAAGTCACCTGCGCACCCATCCAAACCATACCGTTTGATAACAAAAAGAAAACCGTTGGCGCTGCAACGACCCCCACAAGCAGACTTTTAAAATTTCTGCCTTTGAAAGCCCATCCGAATAAAGTAGCCGACATCAGGATCAGATAATTTTTCCACTGACCGCTATAAAAACCCGCATAGGGAAACAAATCCTGTGTGTATAATAATTGAATGAGGGCATCGCTGAGAAATAAAGCTACCAGGGGTAACAGGAAAGAATTATCCTTTTTCTTAATTATAAAACCGGCAAACAAAGCGATGGCAATCACCGGCGAAAAACCGGACCAGTCCAGGTCGGGCCCGAAAAAATATTTGCAGGCTGTTGCCAGTACCACCAGTATGATCGTAAAAAAGATTAATCGTCCGTTGCTCTTCATAATAATAAGTTGAAATAAAGAACAAAAATAAATGAATTGAGCTAATTAGCCGTTCTAATTATCAACGGTTGTGGAAACCCGCAGAAGCCCTGAAAACAGTGGATTTGGCAGCAGCACTGAGATTTACGGCCTGCCCGGGAAAAATGACTGCCGAAGGATTACCCGGTTGAAGACTGACAGCGGTATCCGCATCATTAAGTTTTGCCATTCCCTCTGTCAGCAACAGAATTTCAACTGAATCGGGTTTAAAAGAGATAGCGTCACCGGCCTCCAGTTCAAAAACACTCAATTGGAAATCAGGCGCAGGTGTTTTGTAAATTTTTTCATACAAACTGATATGCTCTCCCTTTATAATAACAGGATATGTGGCTTCACAGGTTACGAGCTTGAGTAATTCCTTTACATCAATATGCTTTGTGGTGAGTCCGCCCCGCAAAACATTGTCCGAGTTGGCCATAATTTCAATATTATGTCCTTCCAGGTAGGCATGTGGCACACCGGCTGATTGAAAAATGCCCTCTCCTCTTTTAAGATGCACTAAATTGAAAAAATAGATTGAGAAGATTCCCCGGTCAAGATTGTCCTTATTTGTAAAAGTTTGCGCTGCCCGGGCTACCCAAAAATCTTCATCGTTCTTGTCAGCTTCTTCATGGGAATATGTTGAAGTGATATTATTAATCAGAGGCTGCAGGATCCTGTTCACTTCCTCCTGGGGCATTTCCATCACTTTTTTATAGAGTCCTGCATAACCGGATTGATTAAATACCGGTAATAATTCTCTCAACTCTACGACATTCAATAACGTATAGGTTAATTCCTCCGCAGGCTTAAATCCATGAAGCAACCAGAAATCACCCAGCGCAACGATCATTTCCGGTTTATGATTATCGTCTTTGTAATTCCGGTACGGTGCATCCAGCGGAATCCCTGCTGCATTTTCCAGCGCAAATTCTTTTTCGGCAACTTCTTTGGAAGGATGAACCTGGATGGACAACATTTTTTTTACTTCCTGGGCTTTAAACAAGTAGGGCAAATTACCGGACAATTCAGTTAAAGGCATTGATTTCCCGTCATTGGTTTTCACACTGGAGATACCCAGCGGATGAGTTCCCATCCAGTATTCGGCATAGGGTTTATTTTCATTATTAGCTTCCTGTAATAAAAAAGGGATAAAGGAATTGCCTCCCCAATCATAATACTTTACAGTTCCTTTTAGCTGATAAATACCCTTCATAAAAATTTTCTTCTTTAACTTGGAGTAAAGATAATCAATGGCCTCGCATAATGAACTGGGAAAAGAAGGCGAACAGCTGGCAGCCCAATGGCTGAAAGAGCAGGGCTACCATATCCTGCATTGCAACTGGCGGTATTCGCATTATGAAATTGACATCGTTGCCACCAAAGGGACCTATTTACATTTCGTGGAAGTAAAAGCGCGGAAGGCAAGCCCTTTTGGCCACCCGGAAGACAGTGTCACAAAAAAGAAATTTAAACACTTACAAAAAGCCGCGGATCAATACTTGTTTCTGAACCCCGGCCACCCCTGGATCCAGTATGATATTCTTTCTATCACACTTCATGGAGATAAAGAAGCGGACTTTTTTTTAATTGAAGATGTGTTTTTGTAAGGACGCCCCATCCCGACCTTCCCCGCTAAGGGAAGGACACCTTCACACAGCCCTGGCTTATTTGAAAATTCATTATGTTTTTGAAAATTCTTACCCATTAAAATATTCCAAACATGTGAATCAATTCGAAAAGCGGGGGCTGTGCGTGGTTCCTCTCCTTCGGAGAGGTTAGGTGAGGCTACTCATCATCTTCTCCACCAACCTATGTGTAGCCGGGCAGTACTCAACATTCTGCTTATGAATATGTACAAAATCATTGAACTTCCTGGATAAATGAGGATACCCCGCACAATCAGCCGGGCGGACTTCATAGATACTGCATTTATTATCCTTCATATTCAGAAACTGGCAGGGCTCTTTTTTATTCAGCCAATCCCGGTCGCCCCCTTTTTCCCGCTTCAACCATTTCGTCTGAAATTCCGTAACGGTCATATTAAAATGAGCCGAAATTCTTTTCATGTCCTTATTGGTGAAAGTTGGGGTCATGGTTTTACAACAGTTGGCACAAGTGAGGCAATCGGTTTCCTGCCACACTTCTTTTTCCAACGCGGTTATTTTTTTATCCAACCCCCGGGGTGGATTTTTTTCCAGTTTGGTAAGAAAGCGTCTCATCTTCCTTTTGGTGTTCCCGACTTTTTGTTTAAACGCACGTAAATTAATGGGTTGCATTTCACTCATGCGCCGAAGATACTACTTGAAGGGTTTCGGCGTACACCTCAAAAGAATTTTCGTACCCCGATTTTCTATGGTTATTTTTGTTACCATTCAAACCACTAAAATGAAACTACTGATTGTTCCAGCCATTTTTATCCTCTGGGCCTTTTTATTTGGTGCCTGCAAATCTTCTTCTTCAGGGCCCAAAACATTTTGCGATACATCCTGCCTGAAAGACAGCATAAAATTTTCAGGGGATCACATGCTGAAACCCTATGTGTATATCTCGGCCAGTAATTGCCAGGCCGATACCCTGCTCTGGAGCTATAACGGCATGGGCGTGAACCGTAAAGTGGGTTTACCGGACTTTCTGAATACTACCGTACAATTGCATAAGGACTATGTCCGTTGTTTTTTTAAAGACACGGCCTATGCCTGGGTTCTGTTTAATAATTGCAGTAACGGCAGGGGTTATTCGCTGAAACTACCGTTTAATAAAGTCAATGATATTGGCCGGAAGAGCAATAATATTAACAACCTCGACAAAAAGTTTTCTATCTCCGATAACCTGGTTGCCTACACAGATAGGGGCAATATCTACATAGAAGATATGTTCACCGGGAAAAAAGCCATGATGACCTTTGGGGAAAAACTGGATATTGACTACGATGCCATCCATGAATACGTTGATTCGGTCAACGTCACCAACACAAGAATATGGGTGAAAGTGAAAATAAAAGATAACTGGAAGGAACTCGAGAAAAATATAGTTCTGGAATGATGGGTCGTATCGTAATGGTTAATTCAGGTTTTAAGGACACCCCCATAAACTTCCCGATAGCTATCGAAGAAACTAACTAACATTCTACCATGTGGGAACCTTATAAAAAAGGATTCAAAGCCTATTTACAGTTAGAAAAATCTCTTTCAGATAACTCTGTACAGGCCTATGGCAGGGATATCGAATTACTGACACAATTCTTACAGGAAAAAAAGAATCTTAAGAACCCGGATGAACTTACACTAAAAGATTTACAACGCTTCATCAAATGGATTTCTGAACTCGGGATGATGGCCTCATCACAGGCCAGGATTATTTCGGGTCTTCGGGCATTTTATAAATATTGTTTGCTGGAAAATATTTCTAAAACAGACCCCACGACCCTGCTGGAAGCCCCGAAACAGAAAAGGGCCTTACCTGATACACTGAGTTTTGAGGAAATAGAAAGTATGATTCAGCAAATAGATCTGAGCAAAGCAGAAGGTGGCCGCAACAAAGCCATCCTGGAAACCATGTACAGTTGTGGTCTTAGGGTAAGTGAAGTTGTGAACCTGAAAATATCCCAGTTATATCTCGATATAGGTTTTATCCGGGTTATCGGAAAAGGTGATAAAGAACGATTGGTTCCTATTGGCAGCAGTGCCGCAAAGTACATTACCATTTACAAAAAAAACATCCGGGTGCACCTGGATATTAATAAAGGACAGGAAGATGTTCTATTTCTCAATAACAGGGGCAGTAAATTATCGAGGGTGATGATTTTCTATATTATAAAAGACCTGGCCCTGAAAGCCGGTATTAAGAAAACGGTTTCACCACATACCTTCCGTCATTCTTTTGCCACACATTTGATTGAAGGCGGTGCCGATTTAAGGGCGGTACAGGAAATGCTGGGACATGTTAGTATTACTTCCACGGAAATCTATACGCACCTGGACCGGGAGTTTCTGAGAAAGACTTTAGAGAAACATCATCCATCCTATAAATAAAAAACGCTTCCTGCACCCGGCAGGAAGCGTTTTTGGGGAATAATTTAATTCTGTACTACACTAAATGCCCGGGGCAATTGTGCTATTGTGAATGCACCGTTAATTTCAATATAAGATGATAATGAAATCATTTTGTCAGTGTACCGATCATCCATTAAAACATAAGCAAACATAAAAGTTGTACCAATAAGTTCTTCGGGGATCTTCGCATCAACACTGCCAGCATCTTTATAAGAAATAAGATTGTACGTTTGAATAGGTGCCCCGGTAGCAACATCTGTTGTTGTAAGTGTTGCAACATCCGGTGTCAAAATTGAAATGTCCGGTGAAATAAGTACATAGAAGAAAGTATATTCTCCTGTACCCATGACCGAGCCTGCATCGCCCAGTGGCATATCATAGGGCTCATTAATAAAGGGGTAAAACTTCGAATCTTCAAGCTGGAAAAAAGGAGACGTTTGATGTGCAACTTTTGGTGAAGACGCAACCTTTGCTTTTGAAGAATTATCAGGTACTTGTTGTTCATTGGGAGCCAGGTTTGTTGCCGATTTAGAACAAGATGAAACGGTGAATGCAAATAGGGCAATAATGCCCAGGTGGAAGAGCTTTTTCATAAGATAATTTTTTAAATGAATAGAGAATTTACAACAGCAAAGATATTATGTACTGTGACTTATAAAAGAGTAAATAGTCTATATAAACAGGCTATTTTGAAAGTAGTTTTACGACGCATATATTTATACTCTTATTCGGAGTTTAGTACTAACTCTTAGAGCAACAATAGTGTTGCATAAAGATATTTTTTGTAATTTTTTTTCAAATTTAATTATGGATCATCACAAAAAATAAATGCCTGCTCTATTAAGTCGTACTCAAATTTTTATATAAGGAACCCCGTTATCACTGAACGCCTGTTTAATGATTTGTTGTTAAATTTATATTCCCGGCATTGATTCGATTTTTTTCATTTTAAAACGTATCATCTATGGGATAAGGCTTCCGTTGAGATGTATAAGACCCTGGACCGGGAGTTTTTTAGAAAGACCCCGGAACAGTTTCACACGGGGTTTAAAGGATGACCTATTGAATGATTATTTTTTCAGAAAATTTCTTTCCAGATTTTTTATTGGTGAGCACCAAAAAATAAGATCCGGCTGCACCATAAGGAATATCCATATTGAGGGTTCCAGCTTTCGCATCTTTCCGGATTTCAGTTTGATAAACCGTTTGACCTTCCTGGTTTAATAACTGAATGCTATAATAGCCTTCTTCAAGTTGTTTCCATTCTATATTCAGTGATGAGCCTGCTAAAACAGGATTGGGAAATACTTTAAAGTAAGCAGCCGTATTATCATTTGTAATTAATGGCATTAAGGGGATTCCCTTTGGTTCCTTTTTTACAGGCGCTACCCGGCAGATCACTAATTCACCAACCAGAAATCTTTCCGACGATTTCAATTGAATCACGACTGGGTCTGCGAAACTATTTCTATCAACAGGCCATTCCTTGGTCACATATCCAACAGATGATGCCACAAGAATAACTGGGCTGTTGCCTTTTTTTATACTGAATCCGCCATCAGTATGGGTTGTAACACCGGTTTTTGTATCCTTGATCATAATAAAAGCGCCTGGTACCGGGTACCCATTTTCATCAATCACTTTTCCGTTGATTGAACTCGAATCCTCTTTAATCACGGAATAAGGCATGGACACTTTTCCCATTATTTCCAGTGAACAAACGGGTTCTTTAACGGGTATCAAAACCGTGTCTGTTGTTATCATCACGTCTCCCTTAATTGATTCAACAGGTGGGGTTATTTTTTTTACAATTGTATCCCCCATGAAGGGTTTAAAATTCTCAGGCCGGGATACCATGCCCATCGTTTTATAATCATTATAATCCGGTCTCCGGGTTGTATCCGTACTAACCGTCTCCGCTTTTACTTTTCCTTTTATGGTTTGTGCGGATAATTTAATGGACAGCAAAAAAGCCGGCAAGGCAAACTGGAAAAAATATTTTACCCAGGGAATCCGCTTTTTTGGAATTTGTATATCGCGGTCAAGCTGGTCGGTCATAAACCGGCCACAAACAGAACCGGTCGTTGGCTTTTTAAAAAACTGGGCAATGTCCCGGTCACTCATGTTGCTGAAGTCCACCACCTGCTTCTGGCAGGAGCCACAGAATTTACCTTTCTCGACCGGAGTCATGCCATCCCAGTTCTCATGACAGGGAGTGGGAATAGTCAGTTGAAGTTTTTTTGACATAAATCTGTTTTGTTGTTGATTTATTTATTGATCAGCACCCCGTGCTCTATATTTTAAAAAAGGGGCCGGTAGAAACCAGCCCCGTATCACTAACCGGCTGTTAGAATGATTAGTTACTTTATTTATTTTTATTCCCGGGCATTGATTCAACTTTTACCTCATCTGTAATAACATCATCTTTGGGTTCAGGCTTACTTTTTGCCAGCAATTGTGCACTCTCAACTAAACGCACAAACTCGGAACGGTATCCTTCTTCATCGTGACCTTTTGCTTTGCGGGCCAGGTTTAATACATCACTATAAGATGCATTAGATTTAAATTCTGAATTACGAAGTAACATGCCAAATTGTGCCACTGAAGCAGCAAAGCGAAAATTGTCTGATGTCCGTGCAATGGCGATTTGTTTATCCAATACCGGATGCTCTATTAATTTACTCACATCACCATCGGGAGCTTTGTAGCGGAATTTAACCGTCAATATCTCATCAGCATGTGAAGATTTACTGAGCGGTTTAACTTCCTTCTGGTATTTCAACGGATCTACATCATTCAGAAAGCTGCTGTTGACTCCGACGGGTATTACTTCATATAAAGCCGTTACCGTGTGCCCGCTGCCCAGTTCACCGGCATCTTTTTTATCATTATTAAAATCTTCTTTGGCGAGCATCCGGTTTTCATAACCAATCAGCCTGTAGCCCTGCACTTTAGCGGGATTAAACTCCACCTGAAGTTTTACGTCTTTGGCAATGGTGAAAAGCGTTCCACCAAATTCATTCACCAATACTTTCTTGGCTTCCGTAATGCCATCAATATAAGCATGGTTACCATTTCCTTTATCGGCCAGCTTCTGCATTTTAGCATCCTGGTAATTTCCCATCCCATAACCCAATACCGTCAGGAACACACCGCTTTTTCTTTCGGCTTCAATCATTCTTTCCATAGCATCATCGCTGCTTTCGCCAACATTGAAATCGCCATCCGTACAAAGAATGACCCGGTTGTTACCATTTTTAATAAAATATTCTTTGGCCGTTTTATAAGCCAGTTTGATACCGGCACCACCGGCTGTAGAACCACCGGCCTCCAAATTGTCAATCGCTTCTTTAATCTTTGTTTTATTGGCGCCGCTGGTTGGTGGCAATACCAACCCGGCAGCACCGGCATACACGACCATGGCTACTTTATCCTGTTCTCTCAATTGGTCTACCAGTAATTTCATGGAGGCTTTAACCAGTCCCAGCCGGTTAGCACCCTGCATAGAACCCGATACATCAATTAAAAAAACAAGATTCGAAGCCGGCAAATTTTCTGTCGGGATCTTCTTTCCCTGCAAACCGATCAATACTAATTTGTGGTCTTTATTCCAGGGAGCATCAGAAATTTCTGTGTTAATAGAGAACGGTTCGTTGTTGGCGGGCTGGGGATATTCATAATGGAAATAGTTAACCATTTCTTCTATTCGGACCGCCCCGGCAGGAGGTAATTGTCCCTGGTTCAGAAAACGACGGACATTACTGTAAGAGGCTGCATCCACATCTATGGAGAAAGTGGAGAGCGGGTTGTCCGTAACTTTCAGGAATTTATTTTCATTAATATTATCATATCCTTCCCGGTTATAATCTTCTACTTCAGTACCGGGACTGTAAAAACCAATTGACGGAGCTGCTTTCATATCGCCGCTGGCTATTCCCCGGTTATTAGCTCCCATGGTTTTTATCTTTCTGCCATCATATTCCTTTGTTATCATTACTTCTCTCAGAGCCGTGCTGGCTTTTTTCAATAACACGTTAATCACAGAACGGCCGCTGATATTTTCCTGTACAGCTATATAACCCACAGCTGAGAATACCAGGGTACCGGATGATTTCGGGACGGTGATACGGTAAAGACCTTTGGCATCGGACAGGACACCCTGGGTGCCGCCTTTCACAGATATACTGACCGACGGTACCGGTGTTCCTGTATCGTCTGTTATTATACCCGTTATGGTATGTGATTTAATAGGCCGGAAGGCCAGCATCAGGAGCACCAGGGGCGCAATAAGGATAAGAAAACGTTTCATAAAATGTGTTTAGATACCCTGATGCGGGTATTTTAGCAATTGCATAAGAAGACATGAAATTTTATTCATTAATTTTAAGCGTTGGCATTTATTAAGAACATATCTCACTCATCACTAACCGATAAGGAACTGGTGGTTCTGTACAAAGAATCGGGTGATATGGCCGTACTCGGCGAACTTTATCAGCGTTATATGGAACTGGTTTATGGCGTATGCCTCAAGTATTATAAAGATCCGGAAACGTCCAAGGACAGTGTCATGCAGATATTTGAGGAATTGGTATCAAAATTGAAAAAGCATGATGTGGACAATTTTAAAGGGTGGTTGCACCAGCTGGCAAAAAACCATTGCCTGATGCAATTACGGACCCCCCGGAATATGAAAACCGTTGAGTTTAAATCAGAACTTGTGCAATCGGAGGAAGAAGTGCATCTGAATGGTGTGCTGGAAAAAGAGGAGAATTTCAAGAAGATGGAATACTGTCTCGGTACCCTGGCAGCAGAACAAAGAGAAACCATTAAACTCTTTTACCTGGAAGGGAAATGCTATAATGAGATAGTGGAGATTACAGGTCAGGAATGGAACCAGGTGAGAAGCCTGATACAGAATGGCCGGAGAAATTTGAAGAATTGTATGGAGGAGGAAATGAGTCGGGAGTAATGAGTCGGGAGTCGGGAGTAATGAGTCAGGAGTCGGGAGTCGGGAGTCAGGAGTTTCGAGCCGGGAGATTGAAATAAATAATGAACTTTATAATGCCAAATGGCAACAGATAATAACATAAAACATTTTACCGCCGCTGATATTGAAAAATATCACCAGGGCCTGCTATCTCCTGCAGCGATGCATGAAATGGAAAAAGCAGCACTGGACGATTCCTTCCTGGCAGATGCCCTGGAAGGATATGCTGTTGCCGGTGTAAAAGCCCGTGAGGATATTGCAGAGCTCCAAAAAAAATTAGCCGAAAAAATTGATGGCTCCAAAGTTATCCGGATGAATGCAGCACCCCGGAATTCATTCCGTATGTTGCGTGCAGCGGTCTTACTGGCATTTGTCGCCGGAGCCGGATTGCTTATTTACCAGTTTGGATTCAATAAAAAATCCGGTGAAGTGGCCCAGGCAAAAACCACAAAAAAAGAAACAGATACATTAAACGATTCTTCAAAAACTTCCGCAACTAAAATCACTACCCCGGTTTCGGAAAACAAACCCGCAGAAACAAAATCATCACAAACAAAAAATGGTTTTACATCAACAACTCCGGATAATGGATCAAAACCCGGTGGCGCTATAAAAAATGGTTTATCTGGTGAAACATCCGGGGTTGAAACAATGGATGATGTAGTCGTAAATAAACCTGCAGCACCGCAAACAGCAGTTCCGGATCCACAGAAAGGCGTTGAAGAAAAAATTGGTTTATATAAAGAAACTGACAAGACCGCAGATAAAAAAGAACTTGCCCGGGAAGATGCTGCCCGTAATGCTAAATTGAAAAATAACCGGCAGGAAATGAGTAAAAATGAGGTAAAAGATTCTGAAACAGAACAAAAAAGCAGATCCGTTAATGCCGGCCGGAAAACAGACGAACCATATTACCGTGACCAGGCAACTAATACTTTCCGTGGCCAGGTTACCGATGCATCAAATACAGGCGTACCATTTGCCAGCGTAATTTCAGTACAGGACAAGAGAGCAACTTATACCGATGCCAACGGGAATTTTATATTATCAGCCCCGGATACAACCCTCCAGGTTCAGGTCCGGTCAGTCGGGTATGAAAATAATACTGCGCAGCTAAGAAATGATGTGACAAACAATCGGGTGATCTTGCAGAATGACCAAAATAATTTATCAGAAGTTGTGGTCATCAATCAAAAAAACAATACCGGAGGCCCATCCCCGAAAAATAAAATAAAAGCAGAAGAACCGGAACCTGCTGATGGCTGGGATATCTATGCTGTTTACCTTACTAATAACCTGAAAGTCCCCGAAGATTTTAAATCAAAACAAACCAATACTGCTTTCGTTGAATTATCGTTTGAAGTAAATAAAAATGGCAATCCGGCCAATATTAAAATTGAAAAATCGCTCTGCACATCCTGTGATAAAGAAGCGATCCGGCTGGTAAAAGAAGGCCCTAAATGGAACCGTAAAGCCAAAAAAACCCGCACTACCATCACCATTTCCTTCGCCAATTCCTTTTGACCAGAAACTCCGGAGAGCAGCTGTATTTTCTCTGGCAAAGGTTTACCTTCGCGTTTCAAAAATTAACAAGTATGAAAAAACTATTTATTACACTCTTTGCGGTATCTACTTTATTTATGGCGGATGCACAGCTGAAAACACCAGCTCCCAGTCCTACCCAAACGATCAAACAGGATTTTGCTCTTTCGTCCATTGAGCTGTCTTATTCCCGCCCGGGAATGAAAGGAAGAAAAATTTTCGGTGACCTGGTTCCATTTGAAAAAGTATGGCGTACCGGTGCCAACAATGCTACTACCCTGACATTCGGTGAAGATGTACTGATCGGCGATAAAAAAATCCCTGCTGGCAAATATGGCCTGTTGAGTATTCCCGAAAAAAATAAATGGACTCTGATCATTACCAAACAACTGGATGTAACCAGTCCTGCTGCTTATAAACAGGACCAGGATATGGTGCGGGTTATGGTTGAGACCATGAAGCTAAAAGATGACATGGAAAATTTTACAATGCAATTTGCCAATGTAAAACCTGGTTCCTGCGAATTACACATCATGTGGGAAAATACAGTCGTATCACTCCCCATTTCGGTTGATGTGGATACAAAAGTCATGGCCCAGATTAACCAGCAGATGAATAAGGACAACCGTCCTTACTACAATGCCGCTATGTACTATTTGGATAACGGCAAAGACCTGAACCAGGCCCTGGCATGGTTTGACAAAGCAGTGGAAGGAAATCCAACGGCATTCTGGATACACCACCAACGGGCCAATTGCCTGGCAAAACTGGGTAAAAAAGAAGATGCCAAAGCAGCGGCTGAAAAATCAAAAGAACTGGCCATCACGGCAAAGAATGATGACTATGTAAAGTTGAATGATAAGTTGCTGGCTGAGTTGAATAAATAAAAAATACATCTGGCCCCCTAAATCCCCCAAGGGGGACACTTTAGACTCCGATCATTTAAAATGGCTCCATTATTTTGGAGCTATTTTTTTATGCATCAGTGCCTGTAAAAACAAACTAAAAAATAAAACTCCAAAAGCGCCGATCGGATTCAACCAGAGAAAACCCATTTTAATCATACCGGTTTTGGTAAGAATAAATATGGTCAGCACCAGCAACTCGGCCCCTACCGCTGCCCAGAAAACGACATGCCCGCTTTTAATTTTCTTAAGAAAAAAAGCAACAAGGAACACACCCAGGATAACTCCATAAAAAAGTGAACCCAGCACATTCACTGCCTCAATTAAGCTATTTCCGATATTATATGTAAACATGGCCACTACGATGCAAAAAATCCCCCAGGCCAGGGTGTACCATTTCGACAACTGGTATTCATCTTCCCCGCTTTCTTTCTTTTTAGTGAACCGCCGGTGGAAATCGATCATAGTACAGGAAGCCAGGGAATTGATAGCAGCAGCAATACTTCCCCAGGAGGCCAGGAAAATGATAGCGATCAGCAAACCCACTAACCCCACTGGTAAATTATCCACCACAAAGCGAAGGAAAATATAATTGGTATCATTCCCATCGCCGCCTACCTCTTTTGTATTGACCCAGGCTTTTACTTTTGCTCTTAACCCATCTGCATCCTGCTGCAATATTTTTAAGGTGGCCAGGTATTTTTCTTCACCGGGTTTATCCTCAGCATCTGATGCATTTACAAAATTGACAACTGCCTGTTGTTTTTGTACGGTAATGGCATCATAGCGCTTTTGTACCATCAAAAAAGAATCTTTATATAAAACGGAACGTTCCAGTTTTTTAACCTGTACCTCATTAAAAAAAATAGGGGCCTTATTGAATTGATAAAAAGTAAATACCAATGTTCCGATAAGCAGGATGGCAAACTGCATCGGCACTTTAACCAACCCATTCATCAATAAACCCAGCCGGCTCTCTTTTAAAGATTTGGCTGTGAGATAGCGCCCCACCTGGGATTGATCGGTGCCGAAATAAGAAAGTGACAAAAAGAAACCACCAATTAAACCACTGAATAAATTATACTGGTCGCTCCAGTTGAAATGCCCCTTTTCAAAACCGGTAGTTATCACGTTGAGTTTTCCCATTTTGCCACTCACCTTCAACGCATCCGTAAAACTTACATTATCGGGAAGCATATTCACGACCATGTAAGCGGCGAGAAACATCCCGATAAAAATAATAACCAGTTGAAGTTGCTGGGTGTAGGCCACGGCTTTTGCGCCTCCACTCATGGTATAAATGATCAGCAACCCACCCATGAAAATATTGGTATAATAAATATTCCAGCCAAATAAAGAGGAAAGAATGATGGAGGGAGCAAATACACTGATCCCGGTAGATAACCCTCTTTGTAAGAGGAACAGGAATGACGTGAGTGTTCTGGTTTTATTATCAAACCGGTTCTCTAAATATTCATAGGCGGTATAAACTTTCAACCGGCTGAAAATAGGGACGAAAAAAATACAGATGACCACCATCGCCAGCGGAATACCAAAATAATATTGCACAAACCGCATACCGTCCGTATAAGCTTGCCCCGGTGCAGATAAGAACGTGATGGCACTGGCCTGTGTGCCCATGATACTCAGCAATACCAATCCCCAGGGTAAACTACGGTTGGATAAAAAATAACCATCCAGGTTATGTGATGTTCGGCTTTTGTACAGGCCGTAGGTAATAATTCCCAGGAGGGTAACGATGAGCACTATCCAATCAAACTGACTCATGCAAACCGTTTGGTGAGGAAATAAAATAATACGATCAGCAATACCAGGAACCCGATAACAAAAATGTACCAGTTTTTCCAGCTCTTGAATAATGGCGCCTTATCGTTATCCTGCATTTGTATAAATTTATTTCCGGGTGGTTCGTAGCCACCCTGTCAGTACAATGATCGTCCCGAGAATTAGCCCGATCAGGATTCCAATGCGCACTTTTTTAATGGCTATTCCCAGTACCAACCCGATGAGAATAGAAAAAATAAATGCCATTTCCCCTCTTTTCACATTTGGGTTACGGTTCGTATTCATCAGAAGCCTTTCTTTTTATTTAATGCAATGATATTGGCCAATAGCCTGAACGCACCGGGCACACCAGCCGGCAATTCCCTGAAAAATACAATTCCTGTATATGTAAAATAGCCTTTCCCGTATTTAGCAACCAGTAAAGCCCCATCATCCGGTTTTTCACCCGGGTCATTCATCGAAATAAGTTTTTCATATTTACCGGCACTATCACTGCCATGATAAATACTACGCTCCTGTATCCATCCAGAAAAATCATCGTCATTTATTTTATTGGGGAAATTAAATACCGGGTGTTCTGGTTTCAATAAAGTAACCACGGCCTTCTCATCAGTAACCCGGGTCCGGGTAATGTTGAAAGGATAGGGACTGATCTTGGCCCGCACGGGACCTATCTGGTTACTGGTATTATATTGCACCACCAGGTTGCCACCTTCATTTACATATTTCATCAGCTTATCATAATACTTATTCATCCATTCGTTAGTGTTATAAGCCCTGACACCGGTAAGTATCGCATCAAACTGGCTGAGATTGTTCCTGGAAAGTTCTTTATCCGTAAGCAGGGTTACTTCATAGCCCATCTGCTCAAGTGCATCAGGGACTTTATCACCAGCACCTACTATGTACCCGATTTTTTTACCATAAATCTTTAAATCCAGCTTCCTATTATTTACGGTAGCCACCGTAAAATAATTAATATAGGGAATGTGATCATATTTCACCTCCTTCATTCCCAGGTGATAGAGGTCCTTTCTCCCATTATTGGCATCTACAGCAAAATAATAATCATTGTCGATATTCGCCTGGATTGAATACCGGACGGGAATCGTTTTATTTTTGTCTTCAAATAGAACTTTATCCGGAGTGTATTCCACCTTAACGGGGTCTATCTGATCCCTTCCAACCCCTTTGAGGAAAGTCTGAAATCCTTTTTTCTTTCCCGTTAGATTTAAAATGCCTTCGAACGTATTGTTGCCTTTGGATATTTTATTTTTCTCGTCGGGTGCTACAAGCACAGGCGGAACAACTACCAGGGGTTCATAAAGTTCGCCCCGTACCGGGTTGGTAAACTTATATCGTACCGGTCGTACAAATGTGAAGGGTTCTCCGAAAATACTTACCTGTATCCATGCCTGGTATGACACTTCAACATCCGGTTGACCAATCAGTGTCTGATCTGTAACCGTAAAATAGCCTTCCTCCATTTTTTGGGCGAGCCAATAAGGCTGAGTCAGTGGCTTTTCGCCAGGGACAAAAAATGTTTTGGAGAAATTTACATTTTTATTTTTTTCAAGCGACTTAGTAAAAGCCGTATCAAAATTATCCACTTTTACTTTCTGCAAAACGGCATCAGTTCCCAAGCGGTTATTAAATGAAAAATTAATCCTGACTGAATCTGTCTGTACGGCAAATTGCTCCGGGGTGGTTGCCTCGAGGAATAATCCGCTGCATTGGGCAATCAACTCGTTTAGTTCTTTTAGTTTCTGTGTTTTCCAGTATCCATCCGGCAGCTGATTGATGGCTTTATTTATTTTCACTAATCCGGAAACCGATTTTTCGGGGTGCAATAAATCAAAGGTCGCCGTCACACTATCCACCATCCTTCCAATGGATTCTCCCCCGGGTATCCTTTTCCAGCTCAGATCCACGCCTTCAAGTAAATCATTTGCCGGTTGATCTCCTTTCGTGGCTTTAAAATATTCCAGCGACTCTCCTCTTTGTGCAGGTACACCAAAACCCTGGCTTTTATGCTGGCTGCGGCTTTCAGCAGCTATCTCTCCATAACTTTTTCCCAATAAAGGATTATACCCGCCCACATCAATTTTTAACTGGTCTGCCCGGGTCGTATTAGTACCTCCAAAGTTGAAGGTATTCCACAAAAGTCTTTTGGCCTGCCAAACAGAAACAAATTTCAATTGTTCCGGGAAACGCCCCGGGTCGGCTGCTGCAACAAATGCTTCATTTGCCAGGATGCCTGAAGCTGTATGATGACCATGACCGCCTTCACCCGTAACCGGAAAACGATTGATGATTACATCCGGTTGAAATTTTCTGATCACCCAAACCACATCACTCAATATTTTTTCTTTATCCCATTTCGTAAATGTCTCTTCCGGGTTTTTGGAATAACCAAAATCATAGGCCCTTGAAAAAAATTGTTCGCCACCATCAATACGCCTTGCACTCAGCAATTCCTGTGTTCGTATCAACCCCAGATCTATTCCCTGCTCATCCCCTATCAGATTCTGACCACCATCACCCCGGGTCATGGACATATACCCCGTACGGAATAGTTTGTCTTTGGATAAATAAGCGATCAGCCGGGTATTCTCGTCATCCGGGTGAGCGGCAATATATAATACAGCGCCCAGCACATTCAATTTGCGGATGGCCAGGTACATATCGGCCGATGTCCAGCTGGGAGGAGCCTGGCTGAAACCTGGAAACGTATTGCTGAATACTACAAACAGAAGGAAAAACTTCTTCATTAGCCAAAAATTATTCAGCGAATATAACAGCTATTTACGAAGCAGTTGAAACCGGTCATATAATAAAACCAGTAAGAAAGAAAGGAAACCCCCGGAAATATTCAGGGCTCCGGGAAATGATACAACCGGAGCCCTGAACAATATGATATCTTATTGTACTTTAAAACCATTGGCGTCAGCAAATTTTTTCTGAGCCTTTTGCATTTCATCTACAATTGCCTGTTTTTCACTTACCAGTTTTTGCAGATCAGCAATCACCTGCTGCCTGTCTTCTTCAGTTGCCGCCTTTCCTAAATTTTTATAGCCCGCATACATACTTTTAATAAAGTTGAAATAGCGGATCGTGGCAGCTTTAAAATTTTCAGTTTCTTTTGCTTTAGGAACGGACAGGGCATTGATCTCATCGATTTTTTGCTGTACCAGCTTTTCCATTTTTTCACCGGCTATTGCCACACTATCATACTGTGCTGCTGTAAGATATTTTTCGACATTTTTTTCAGTGGCCCGAATTTCAGGTTCCAGGCTTTTTTCCTTAGCCACGATGCTTTGGCTGTAGTTAAAAGCTCCTTTTGATTTACACGCTACCAACCCGGTAAAGAGCAGGGCGATCAATAATAATTTTTTAAACACGGTTTTGAGTTTTAATGAAAAATAGTTTCCCCGGTAAATTTAGGAATGTTTTATCTACAAAAGAATGCACTCCGCATATTATTGCCCTACCAGGAATACAGCATTGCAAAACATCAACTTTCCGTTTTCCCAGAAACTGCGAAACAGGACGTTGTCCGCAAGGAAGGTAAGGCTGCCATTACCAACAGGCAGTACACCAAACAATAATCCATCTTTTAATTTTGGTTTTAACGCAGCACCAACAAAACCAGCAACCTGGTTTTCTTTTTTCAGGACGCCCACGTTCCATCCACCGTCTTTTAAGAACTCATAAATAACATTATCCTGTTTCAGGGTATAAAAATAATCCGGGTAGCCAAAAGCCAGCGGATGGGTATTGTCCAGGTCCACTTTCCAGATAGAACCGGGTGTGGTACCGGATATGGCTTTGCGATCCCGGTCTTCAAAAATTTTTAATGCCTCATAACTGTTACTGTCTTTTTTATCCCCTTCATCCATCTTTTTTTGTTTTATTCCCAACCCGATAGCTATCGGGTCTGTTTTGGCCAATTGTGAAACGGCACTTTCCAGAGCTACCACTCTTCCCCCCCTGTTGATCCAGTTTTTAAAATTCTCCTGTTTGTCTTTATCATTCAGGAATGGATAGCTACCATCTGGCATAATCAGCACATCTATATCATTCCAGCCGGTCCGGGCGATATCACCTGCGTTGATCAATGATATGGGATAATCGATCTCCTGTTCGAAGAAATGCCATATTTCCCCGGCGGCATTAGGATTTACACCTTCCCCGGTAAGCAGGGCGATCTTTGGCATTTTAAAAGGATGCACTTTATCACTGCCGAAGTCAAATCCCTTTTCAACAAACCCGGTAGTAACCGGGTACAATTGAACGGCGTTGGCATCAGCCAATTCCCGAACAGCAGCCCAGAGATTTTTACCAAATGATTTGTTTGCAGTTCGTAAAATAATAATGGAACCGCGATCAAACTTATTTCCATTTACTTCAAAAGGCTGTTCAGCATAACGCAGCAAAATGCCTTTTTGCAGTAACTGGCTTACCACCTTCACGGTCTGTATGCCTTTCCAGGGTAATACATATCCATAAGTGGTTTCTGCATTGACCGGGACAGATCTTGAAACAATACCTGTAACGACTAATTTGTCTTTTGATGCAAAAGCATTAATTCCATATGCATAAGGAAGCGACCATGCCGACAGATCATAGGTCACAGAATCCACCAGGCTTGACTTTGGTTCAAACAAGGCTTTCACCAATGCCGACCGGGGTTGGTAAGCACTGATGATAATATCATTCGTACCTGCGGTAAATAATTCTTCTTTACCGGTTGCATAATTATATCCTTTACCGGAACCCTTTCCGGTTCCATATTGAATCTGGTTTTTATCCAGCAATTCAAGAATTGAATTAATCCTTTCTGAATGGGCCGCTTCGTTCTTTATAACAAAAGTTTTATACTCACCGACCCCGTTCTGGTACGCCTCATTGAAAAATTTCCGGAATTCATTTATGAGTTTCGGTGCATTCAATGAAGAAATTTCGATAGTACTTAATGAAGTGGTGTAATGATGCGTGGCACGGTCTGTTAACGTAAGCGTATCTCCTTCATCATTCAGTATGCTTAATCCACCGGCCGGTCCGCCCCCCTGTTCATACGTCATTCCGATAGATCCATTATAGGTGGGATACGTATCGCCATAAGAGGGATAGAAAAGGTCAAAAACTTCCTTGGTAAAATACAGCCAGCCATTCTGATCAAAATATTTTGCATTATTCTTCCCGATAGTAACCTGGAAATCCCGCTGCCATTTGGTAATAATTTCATGATAAGGTTGTGCAGCCGGCGCAAAATAATAGGGTTCATTAACTCCCTGTTCATGATAATCAACATGTATCTGCGGTAACCACTGATCATACACTTTTATTCGTTGCTGACTTTCCACCTGGGTTTGCCAGGCCCAGTCACGGTTCAGGTCAAAATTATAGTGATTGGTTCTGCCACCGGGCCAGGGTTCGCTATGTTCCCGGGCAGCACGGTTTGGATTGGAATTTTTTCCCACCACCGAATTAAACCAGTTTACATACCGATCTCTGCCATCCGGGTTGAGACATGGATCTATGATCACCACTGTATTTTTTAACCAATTTTTTGTGCTGGCATTGGTTGGATCAACCAAAGCATATAAGGTAAGCATAGCTGCTTCCGAAGAGGAGGCTTCATTGCCATGAACATTATAACTGAGCCAGACAATAGCCGGAGCATTGTCTTCAACAGCAGCAACCGCATCTTTCTGCAAATGGGCTAGACGCAGGTTGTTTACCCGTATCTGCTCCAGGTTTTTCAGGTTTTCGGTAGATGAAATAAAAGCCAGTAACAAAGGACGGCCTTCATTGGTTTTACCATATTGTTCTAATTTAATAGAACTGTTGGCCGCCACATGGTTAAAGTAGGTAACCAGTTTCCAGTGCGGTGTAAAGCGGCTGCCGATCTTATAACCCAGGAACTCTTCAGGTGATTTTACCTGCGCCTGTACAGAAATAAACCATGAACCGATAAAAAAAGAAAGCAGGGCCTTACGAAGCATACTGATAATTTTAGTGCAGCAAGATAATAAACGACTTACGAATTACCCCTTTTTCCTTTTGTGGTAATTCCCGGGGTTTGTGTAGCTTTATTTTTAAGAATACATCAGATGAGAAAATTTTTAAAAGTTTTTATTCTCCTTTCATTTTTAGGGTCTTGCAATACGGGTAAACAAACGGCTGTACCATCTCAGACCCTTAATGCTTTTCAATACAACATTCAAAAAAAGGTAATAGCCGAAAATGGGGCGGTCGTTTCAGCACATACATTGGCCAGCAAAACCGGTCTGGAGATATTAAAACAGGGCGGTAATGCCATTGATGCAGCTATTGCCACACAATTGACATTAGCAGTTGTATATCCCCAGGCAGGTAACCTGGGCGGTGGTGGCTTTTTTGTAGCAAGATTAAGTAATGGCGCATTAGTATCTATTGATTACCGTGAAAAGGCACCGGGGAATGCGGGCCGTGATATGTATGTGGATGCCGATGGTACAGCCCGAACCGACAAAAGCCAGAATGGTCATCTTTCAAGCGGAGTACCCGGATCAGTATGGGGAATTATGGCTGCCTATAAATATGCAAAACTTCCTTTCGAAAAATTGATACAACCGGCCATTGATCTTGCAGAAAAAGGATTTGCCATCAGCGAAAGGGAGGCAAAGGCATTAAACGGTTTGCAGGATGAATTGAAAAAATTCAACACGGTGATGCCGGTTTTTGTGAAAGCCGCTAAATGGCAACCGGGTGATACTTTAATTCAAACCGACCTGGCCAACACTTTGAAAAGGATCCGGGATAAAGGCGTTGCGGGTTTTTATAAGGGTGAAACTGCAAGACTGATCGTAGAAGAAATGAAAAGAGGCAGCGGAATAATTTCATATGATGATTTAAAAAACTATACTGCCAAAACAAGACAACCTCATACATTTATTTACAAAGGTTATAAGATTGTCAGTATGCCGATGCCCAGCAGCGGTGGCTTACTGTTACACCAGATGATGAAGATGATCGAAGACAGGAATATCGCTTCCATGGGTTTTCATTCCGTACAATCTGTGCAGTTGATGACCGAAGTGGAAAAAAGGGCTTTTGCAGACCGGGGTGAATATATGGGCGATGCCGATTTTTACAAAGTACCGGTTGACCGGCTGACCCAGGAAGCCTACCTCCGGGAAAAAATGAAAAATTATGATCCTTTAAAAGCGACACCCAGCCATACCATAAAACCTGGATTGCTTTTACAACCGGAGAGCACTGAAACAACGCACCTTAATGTTATAGATAAGGAAGGGAATGCGGTGGCCATCACTACCACACTCAATAATTCATACGGAAGTAAAACCGTAGTCGGTGGAGCCGGTTTTTTTCTGAATGACGAAATGGATGACTTCAGTATAAAACCCGGTGTACCCAATATGTATGGTGCTATTGGCGGTGATGCTAATGCCATTGTTCCGGGCAAACGGATGTTAAGCTCTATGACACCCACGATCGTTTTAAAAGATAACAAACCGTTTATTATTGTCGGGACCCCCGGGGGCACGACAATACCAACTTCTGTATTTCAAACCCTCGTAAATATTATTGAATTTGGCATGAGTACCGAAGAGGCCGTGTATCAACCCAAATTTCATCACCAGTGGTTGCCCGATACATTGGAAATAGAAAAAGGATTTCCGCAATCTGTAGGTGATACGCTCCGGAAAATGGGGTATATCCTTGCATTAAGAAGCGGCATTGGAAGAACGGAATTGATCCGGGTATTACCCAACGGAACATTTGAAGCTGTTGCGGATAAACGGGGTGATGATGACGCTGAAGGATGGTGATACCGAGTCGGGAGTTCTGAGTCTTAAGTCAGAAGCCAAGCCACTGCCAGACAGGCAGGTCATGAGTAAAAAAAATATTTATGAGTAAAATCGGAAAAGAATTTCTTCAGACAGCCCTGCGCCGTTTGAAATATTATAAGGACCTGGGTGATAAAACTTTTGAGCAGTTATCTGATGCGGATTTCCATTACCAGCTTAATGAGGAATCAAACAGCATGGCCATTCTGATACAGCATCTGGCTGGAAATATGCTGAGCCGGTGGACGAATTTTTTAACTGAAGATGGTGAAAAAGAATGGCGGCAACGCGATGATGAATTTGAAATCCATGCGTACACCAAAAATCAATTATTGGAATTATGGGAAAAAGGATGGGCTTGTTTTTTTAAATCCCTGGAATCACTGAAAAAGAAGGACCTGAAAAAAATAATCTATATCCGCCAGGAACCGCTTAGCGTTGTGGATGCCATCAACCGGCAGTTGGCACATTATCCCTACCATATCGGGCAGATTATTTATGTTGCCAAAACTCTGAAAAATCAGGGGTGGAAAAACCTTTCCATTCCGAAAGGAAATTCTGCTCAATACAATAACAATCAACTCGTAAAGGACCCGGCAAAGAAGTTCTGATAAGGCTTGCATTAGTGGAATTTAAAAGCTATTTTTGACGCTTCATCCAACTGGCTTCCCGTACAGAAGCAGTTTTATCCTCGCTGAAAAGCTTCCCTTTTTTTAATTAACTACCTGAATGGTGATTTGTAAAACTCAGCACATGAAACTTTTTTTTGCTTTTTTTGTTACTCTGCTTTTATCATTATGTGCCAGCAGTCAAAACCAGCTGTTGGTTTTTGCCGGGCCCCAGGCCACTACTTCTTATTATAAAGTGGAAGGGTTAAAACAAAAAAGCACGTTGAAATATGGCTTCCAGGCGGGAGTGGGACTGAAGATCCCTTTTGAGAATAAATTGTTTTTCAGCCCGGTGGCTTTTTACAGCATGAAAGGATATAAAGTGTCCTTTACCCGTTATGCATTTCCACCGGATATCGATGCTAAAGACAATAATACAACCCTGCATACTTTTGAATTGTCATCCCTTTTACAATATGATTTCAGCAACGACCCCGGTCATTTTTTTATCAAAGCCGGTCCCGCACTCGACTTACAATTAATAGGAAAGGAAAAATTCAATCTAAAAGCAGGTGGTTCGGTTGACCGGAAAATGAAATTCAGTTACGGCGATTATGGCCATTTCTCCATCAATGTACTCGGTCAGTTGGGATACGAGACCAGCAGTGGTTTCCTGATCTTTGCGCAGTATTCTTATGGGCTGGCCAGTATCAGCAATGCCGATTACGGGCCCAATATCCAGCACCGGGTCTTTGGCATTTCCATTGGTAAATTCCTCAACAGGAAGAAAATTGTCATAGATACCCGAAATAAAGAATAATATTTACCGGCCAGATTTTTCAAGTAAATCCCTGATTTCTTTGGCAGAAAACACTGTTCGCAACAAGACATCCTGTACGACCCTGTTGCTGTTGACAAGTCCTTTTTTTACAGCTTCGCGAAGCTGTATCTCCGCATTTTTTTTATCACCTGTCCCGGCTGATGCCCGCGCCTGAAGATAATATGACTCTGGATCCTGTGGCGCATAGAAAGATAATATGGTTACAATGTTTAAAGCCATTTTATAATCAGCCTGCCTGAGAAATAGGAAATAATATTCCATGCAACTACGTGTGCAATGATCAAAAGTTCGTATCCCTGCCAGTTGTCTGTATCGTCCGGCATCCTGCTTCATTTCCATAACTTTATTAACTTTTGATATCCAGTTTTTTTTATTCACTGCTTCCTTTTGATTAATCATGGTGCTGAAAGCCAGTGAAAAATCATTCATGGTGTTTTGTTCCTCGATCGCCGCTAACCTGAATCTTTCTTTGTCGGCACTAAATTGTTTTTGGCTTTCAATTTCATGGATCACTGAATCTGCCAGGGCTGTATAAGATGGAATTTTGCTGAGTTGATGAGCATCTATCCATGCGGCATATAATAATCCTGAATCAATTTTGAGGGATACCGATGCTAAAAAACGGGGTCCTCTTCCGGAAGGTAATACGGGGTAATTTTTTTCTTTACGTAAAAGCCATTCAACACCAAGACCCAATTGATCTGCTGATGGCCAGGCATGAACCCCAGCAAATGTCAGTAGTATATTAGGTACTTTTTTTTGATCAAGATAAATCTGGTTATCCATCAATTCACCATAATTCATATCCCGGTCACCCACAAGCGCAACATAGGCTCTTAGGTTTTCTGTTTTAATTTCTTCATCGTTGGCAAAGCCGGCACCGCAGGTAATAACGCCTTTGATTTCCGGATAGATCATTGCAATGGTTGCCGCAGCTCTTGCGCCACCCGAAAATCCGGCAATCCATACCCGGTCGGGATCAATGGTATGCTGCCGGATGATATCATTAAAAACAGCCACAAAGGATTCAATAGAAGAATTCCCATCAAAATTACGGCTGTTATAAGAGCCCGCCAGGATGATACCATATTCATCTGCGATGGACTGATACAAACTCACTGGAAAATCCCCTCTTCCGGCAGGATCAAAAAAAATAAGGAGCGCCTTTTTATGTTCCTTTAAAGGATCTACAGGTATATAAAGTGCATATTGCCTTGCAGAATCATTTAAACAGGTAATTTTTTGAATAAGGCTGCTATCACTTTGTGCCGCAACAAGTCCTGTTGACAGCGCCAGCAGAAGGCCTCCGGAAAGCCATTTTCTTATCCAATCTGATAACATACGAAGTACAATAATAGCTTCAATTGAATCATTATGAGGACCAGTTCCACCAACGGCAAAAACGGCCATTTAACAGTACAACGACTTTCCTGTTTTTTAATAGGTTATTTCATATCCGGGATCCTGTAACCCGTTCATTTGTACCAATAAAAAGTGAAAAAAATGAACTCCCCAATCAGCAGCACATTATTTGCTCTCAGGTATGGTTACCTTCCGTTCATACCTAATATTGGTACTGAATTTGCCTGAAGGAGGCGAATGCGTACTTTTACATCTTAAATAGCTGAACCTGAGGAGATTTAAAAAAATATTGAAATGGTTTTTCCTGTCATTGCTCTTCCTCATAGCAGCTTTGTATATATTTATTCAAACCCCTTTTGGACAAAACTGGATAGGCCGCCAGGTATCCAAACGGTTTTCCCGAGACCTCCAGACAAAAATCAGTATTCAGCATGTTGATTTTTCACTTTTCAATAATATGCACCTGGAGGGTGTACTGATCGAAGACCGGCGGGGTGATACCTTATTATTTGCAGGAGATATTAAAGTAAAAATCACTGACTGGTTCTTTTTTAAAAAGGAAGCGGAACTGAAATATATCGGGTTGGAAAATGCCGTGATTAAATTTCAAAGGACCGATTCGGTATGGCGTCAGCAATTCTTCTTTGATTATTTTGCTTCCCCGTCAACCGGTGCAAAGAAAAAAACAGGCATACAGTTCAACCTGAAAAAGGTAGACCTGAAAAATGTAACGTTTGTAAAAAAGGACGCCTGGCTGGGAGAAGATATGACGGTGAAAATAACCGGGTTGAATTTAGACGCAAGCAATCTTCCTTTGTCGGGTAATAAGTTTCCCATAAATTCTATTCGAATTACTGACCCGGTTATAGCCATTCATACCTATCCAAGGCTAAAACCCAGAAACAACCCTCCCCCTGGAAATGAAAAACAGGGCGAAGCCTCCTGGAACATGGGCCATACTTCCTTTCAGATCGGGGACCTGACCATTGTCAATGGCACATTTAAAACAGATAAGCAAACCAATCGACAAATTTTTTCCTGGTTTGATGGGCAACATATTTTATTTACGGAGATTAATGCTGAACTGAAAAATTTCAATTTTACTGGCGATACCATTCTTTCAAAACTTAAGCTGACCGCCAGGGAAAGAAGCGGTTTGGAAGTTAAAGATCTGACAGCCGATGTAACCATGACACCCCGGGGCATGGCATTCAGCCAGATGAATCTCGCCACTAACAGAAGCACTCTCCGGAATTTCTTTTCCATGACCTATGCTGACATGAGTGAACTCGGCAATTTTATTCATAAAGTAAAAATGGCTGCTGTCTTCGACGATTCCTATGTGGACAGTGATGATATTGCTTTTTTCGCTCCCGCTATGAAAAGCTGGAAAAAAAGAATTACCCTGAAAGGAAAAATCAGGGGGACAGTGGATGACCTGGTCGGACGGGAGATGCTGGTACAAGCGGGCAACAATACGCTGTTGAACGGTGATATCTCGTTAACCGGTTTACCCGACATCAATCAGACCTTTATTGATTTTAAGGCCACCGAATTCAGAACTACTTACAATGATGCCGTGACATTCGTCCCGGTTATCCGGAAGGTAACCAATCCTGATCTTCGGAAAATTCAATATGTAAATTTTACCGGGAGCTTTACGGGCTTCATCCGCGACTTTGTAACATTTGGAACGATCCGCACAAACCTGGGTACAGTTAAATCCGATATCAATATGAAACTGCCCCGGGGTCAGGATCCGGTTTATTCCGGAACGATAGCCACGGATAATTTCATGCTCGGGGAATTCCTGGGTGATAAAAATATCGGCGCCATATCCATGACGGGCACCGTAAAAGGAAGGGGCTTTAGCGATAAAACCCGCAATACATTAATAAATGGCAATATCCGGTATGTTGATTATAAAAAATACCGGTATAAAAATCTTACCCTGGATGGCAAGTTGGTCAAAAATTTATTTGAAGGGGTAGCTACGCTCCGTGACGATAATGCCGGCATTGATCTCAACGGAATCATTGACCTTAACAAAACGATACCCCGGTTTGATCTGTATGCTACCATTTCAAAAGCCAACCTGAAGAATCTCGGTCTGACAAAAGACAGTATTACTTTTAATGGTAAAGTCAATATCAATTTCGCCGGAAACAACCTGGATAATTTTTTAGGCATCGCCAAAATTACGGATGCGGAAATAACCAAAGACGGGCACCGCCTGCCTTTTGATTCACTGATCATCTCATCAACCTATACCGGTAACGAAAAAAGAATAACCGTTCAATCCAATGAATTTACGGGAAGCGTCAGTGGTATGTTCACTTTGAAGGATCTGCCCGATGCTTTTACCTACCTGCTCAATAAATATTACCCGGCCTATATAAAAGCGCCAAAACAATTTGCAAAAAAACAGGAAATCAAATTTGATATTACAACGTTCTATGCAGACGAATATCTGCAACTGATTGATTCCAGTCTTACGGGATTTAACAACAGTCACTTTGAAGGAAACCTTTCACTCAGTAAAAATGAACTGAACTTTACGGCCGAAGTACCCCAGTTTAAATATCAACAATACAATTTTGAAGAAGTGAAGATACGGGCTACCGGAAAAGGTGACAGTCTTCTGCTGGTTGGCAACATCCGGGACATCGATATAAATGACAGCCTCCATTTCCCTTTTGCCGTTTTCAAAATCAATGCCCGGAATGATTCATCGAAAGTCACGATTACTACCGGTGCCAGCCAGGCCGTGGAAAAAGCCAACCTGAATGCCTTGGTACTTACGTACAGCGATGGTGCAGAAATTGAATTTGACTCCTCCAACTTTACTGTAAATGGGAAAACCTGGTCGATTGATGAAACCGGTGTGCTTAAGTTCCGGAGAAATATTCCGGCAAATGGCCAGTTGCTCCTGAGTGAAGGTGAGCAAAAAATATTGCTGAAAACACAACCCTCCTTATCGGGAAACTGGAATGACCTGAAAGTGGAATTAACCCATGTGAATATTGGTGATTTTGCTCCTTATTTTTTGCCGAAGAACAGGTTGGAAGGATTGATATCGGGCAATATACTTGTAGAAGATCCGACAAAAAATCTAAAAATCTCCTCCCGGGACATTCAAACAAAATTCCTGCGGCTGGACAATGATTCCCTGGGTGAAGTAAAGGCCACGGTTTTCTATGACAATAGTTCCAAAGAACTGAAGATAAATGGCAACACCCTGAACCAGGAAAATTATCTCGGATTTGATGCCCGTTTGTTCCTGGGTGACCGGATTAAAGCCAAAGACAATATCATTGCGCTCAAAGCAAAAAATTATGAAATAAAAATACTGGAACGATTCCTCGGCAATCTTTTCACTGATATGCAGGGATACCTTACCGGTGATATTGATTTAAAAGGAGCCTTTCAAAACCTGGCTGTTACCGGTAAAGGAAGACTGAAAGATGCCGGGTTAAAAGTGATTTTTACGCAGTGCTTTTATAAAATAAAAGATACGGATATCGAACTCACCCCACAGGAAATAAATCTTGACGGGATCATTTTAACGGACACGGTGACAAAAAACCCGATCTACATCACTGGTGGAATTGAACATGAGTCATTCAAAAACATGTTTTATAACCTGGATATCTCCACGCAAAAACCCACAACCAGCGGAGCTGAAAATAATAAACCCGTACAACTGATCAACACGACCTATAAAGACAATAAACAATTTTATGGCAATGTGAAGGGGACCGGATCACTTACCCTGGCAGGTCCGCAGTCTGCAATGTATATGAAAATAGATGCTGTTGCTTCCACAAAAGACAGCAGCTTCATAACGTTACCCCCATCACGAAGCCGGGAATCCGGAATTGCAGATTTCCTGGTAGAACGAAAATACGGGCGTGAGATGAATGAAAACGAAGTGAAGAATAACGCTTCCAGCATTACTTACGATGTGGATGTAACAGCCAACCCGATGGTATCTGTAAAAGTCCAGCTGGATGAACTGACCGGAGATGAAATAAAAGGAAGAGGTACCGGAACACTCAATATAAAATCCGGTTCTTCTGAGCCATTGTCACTACGGGGTCGTTTTGATATAGATGAAGGAAACTATTTGTTTACGTTTCAGTCTTTTTTCAAAAAACCTTTTGAATTAAAAAAAGGAGTTAACAACTATATTGAATGGAATGGGGACCCTTACGAGGCCAATATTCATTTTGATGCAACTTACCGGGCCGAAAAAGTTAGTTTTTCCACCCTGGGCAAATCCCTGAATTTAAGCTCCGGTATAACCAATGCCCGGGGCGATGTGTATGTGGTGGTTTCCTTAACCGATAAACTGTTTAAGCCTACCATCAGGTTTTCGCTTGATTTTCCCAATACCAGTGTAGCCGTTACCGACCCTGAACTTGCGCTGATCCTGCAGCAAATGCAGAAAGATCCGAATGAACTTAACCGGCAGGTTACCTACCTGATCGTATTTAATAGTTTTGCGCCAAGCGCACTGGGAGGAGATATTACGGGATCCGGTATCAATTTTAATTCTATCTCCGGCATTTTTCTGAATGTTATTAATGATCAGTTAAACAAAATTTTAAGCAACCTGTTGAAAAACGATAAGATCAACATTAACCTCAACACATCTTTTTACAACCGGAATGTTATTGATGCCAATAATAATACAGCATTGAACCTCGGAAGCAATGTAAATTTCTCCATTGGACGTTCATTCTTTAACAACCGCTTTATTATATCCACCGGTGTAGGTTTTGATGCTCCTTTCCAGCAATCCAGTATTGCACAAAGCATTCAACTATTACCTGATGTAACGATGGAATGGCTCATAAATCAAAGCGGCACGATACGAGCCTCATTCTTTTACCGGGAAAACACCGATTACCTGAATGCCACGGCGGGCACGGGCAAATCGGCCAAACGTTATGGGGGCAATATTTCCTACAGAAAAGATTTTGACAAGTTGGGTGATATTTTCAGGAAAAGAAAAAAAGTGACGGTTCCGCCGGAACTGAAAAGCCCGATTAAAAAAGAAGAATAGGTAGGGGAAAAAGTATATAAGGGTGAAAAGGTAAATAAGGTAGAAAAAGTATATAAGGTATATAAAGTATGAAAGGTTGCCAGTCAGTAAGGGCTGGTACTTTATATACCTGATTCAGCAAATAATTTTTCCATAACCTTATTCTTTATCCAGTATCTCATGCCCCATCTTATCTCTTTTAGTTTGTAAATATTTTTCATTATGCTGATTAGGAAATATTTCAATGGGAATATTTTCCACGATCTCCAGTCCATAACCTACCAAACCCACTCTCTTTTTAGGATTATTGGTCATCAATCTCAATTTAGTGATCCCTAATTGCCGGAGCATCTGTGCCCCCAGCCCGTAATCCCGCTGGTCCATCTTGAATCCCAGATGCAGGTTGGCCTCCACCGTATCCATTCCCTGTTCCTGGAGACGATAGGATTTTAATTTATTTAATAAGCCAATTCCTCTTCCCTCCTGGTTCATATATAATATAGCGCCTTTACCTTCCGCTTCTACCATCATCAGGGCTTTTTGTAATTGTTCACCGCAATCGCAGCGTAAGGAACCCAGAATATCACCAGTAAAACAAGAGGAATGAACCCGGACCAGAACCGGTTCATCTTTTTCCCATTTACCTTTCAGCAAAGCGAGATGTTCGTTGGTTGAATTCTTTTCTTTAAAAGCAACCAGTTGAAAATCCCCATACTTTGTAGGCATATCCACCCGTACAATTTCTTCGATGAGTGAATCGCTTTTAATACGGTATTCGATCAGGTCCTTTATAGAAATGATTTTGAAATCGAATTTTTTTGCCACTTCCAGTAATTGGGGCAGGCGGGCCATCGAACCATCATCGTTCATTATTTCCACCAGCACCCCTCCCGGCTCAAATCCGGCTAAACGGGCAAGGTCAATGGTGGCTTCTGTATGTCCGGCCCGGCGAAGTACCCCCCCTTTTTTTGCCCGGAGCGGGAAAATATGGCCCGGACGACCGAGATCTGACGGATTTGTGAAGGGATCAATCAGCGCCCGTATTGTTTTGGACCGGTCCTGTGCAGATATCCCCGTACTGCAGCCATGTCCCAGTAAATCAACCGAAACGGTAAAAGCCGTTTCATGCAAAGCGGTATTATTATTTACCATTAATCCAAGACCCAGTTCATCACACCGTTCCTCGGGTAATGCAGCACAGATAAGGCCCCGGCCATATTTACTCATAAAATTGATCACTTCCGGGGTTACGTTGCCCGCTGCCGTAACAAAATCACCCTCATTTTCCCGGTCCTCATCATCCACCACCACAACCAGTTTCCCGAGCTTTATGTCCTGGATGGCACTTTCAATTGAATCAAACATGGGCATATTCATTTTTGCAAAAATAGAATAAAGAAGCCGGGTTAGGGGATAGTTCCCCGGGGGGCAGCGAAACCGGGGTGAAAGATGTCATTATAAAGCCTTATTTTACAGCCTCAAATTGTTAATATTTGCATATATTTAATTAGGAAATATTCCCTTTCTTTGCAACCGAAAACCAATCTTTATGCTTAAGAGAATACTCTTTTTGTTTGCCGTAGCCTTTATGGCCAGTCCGTTCTTATTTGCCCAGGTTACTACTTCCGCTATAAACGGAAATGTAAAAAGTGCAACAAATGAAGCCCTTGTGGGTGCTTCCATAGTTGCAACACACTTACCATCGGGAACTAAGTATGCCACCACCACACGGGCTGGTGGACAGTTTAGTATCGTTAATATGAAACCCGGGGGACCTTATCTCATTGAGATAACCTTCGTTGGTTTTACTAAAGAAAAATATGAAGATGTTTATTTAACATTGGGTGAAGCTTATGTGGTAGAACCTCTTCTGAATAAAACCAATGCAACTCTTGAGAATGTTCTTTTAACAACTGGTGGCAGAAGTAAAATATTAAATTCCAACCGAACTGGCGCTGTAACTAATATTGGTCTTCGTCAAATCACCAATTCACCTTCCATTAGTCGGAGTATCAATGACCTTACCCGTGCCACTCCGCAATCAAACAACAATGCTTTTGGTGGAGGTAATTACCGCCAGAGTAATTTTACCGTAGATGGTGCTGAGTTCAATAATAGTTTTGGAATAGGAACCGGTAACCTGCCCGCAGGTGGTTCACCCATATCGTTGGATGCACTTGACGAAATTTCTGTAAACCTCACACCCTTTGATGTGCGCCAGTCAGGATTTATCGGAGGTGCCATCAATGCAGTAACCCGGTCTGGTACCAATACTTTTTCCGGATCGGTTTATTCTTATTTCAGAACAGAGAGACAACGTGGCCGTAAAGTTGACAAAACTTTTTTTGTAAGAGCCCCGGAATCTTTCAAACAAAAAGGATTCAGGATCGGTGGGCCGATCATTAAAAATAAATTGTTCTTTTTCCTGAATTACGAAACAGATAATACCCCAAGAGTCATTCAGACAAGGGTTGCCTCAACCGCCAGCGCTGCTTTTGGAACCTCCGACAACATCGCAAGACCTTCAGCGGATTCACTTAATTATATCAGTCAATACCTATTGTCCAATTATGGTTATGAAACAGGCGCTTACCAGAATTACACACCCAATGTGGAAAGGAAAAAATTCCTGGCTCGTATTGACTGGAATATTAATTCAAAGAATCGCATGAACATTCGCTACAGCCAGGTGGTAGGTGGTACTCCTCTTAGTATGAGTTCATCACTGAATAGCGGCGGTACGGTTGGTGGAAATGGCGCAACAAGACTTGCCAACACTGCGCTTTGGTACGAAAACTCAAACTATTTCCAGGGAGAAAATTTTTATTCTTTTGCCGCAGAGCTTAATTCAACTATCGGAAGGTTATCCAACGTGATAAGGGGAACTTATACTTTCCAGGATGAGAACCGTTCAACGCCCGGCGCAGTATTTCCTTTTGTGGATATTTTAAGTACCACTGCTGTTACCCCTCAGTCTGGTTCCGGCCTGGGTGCGCCTTATACATCGTTTGGCTATGAGCCTTTCAGTTTTGGCAACCTGCGTAGTGTAAAAGTGTATTCAATAGTGGATAATCTTAGCTGGACCACAAAAAAACATAAATGGAATGCCGGTGTGCAATATGAAACCAGTAGAACCATCAATGGTTTTCAGCCTTTTGGTGCCAGTTATTACCGGTTTGCTACCTGGGGAGATTTTGCAAGTGCTTTAGATCCAAATCCATTACTTCGTAAATTACCAACCGATTTCGTTCAAACATTCTCTTTATCTAAAGATTTTGCACCCGCATTTTCTTCCTATAAATTCACCCAGTATTCCGCTTATGCCCAGGATGAAATTGCGATCAATAAAAACTTCAGGTTAACGGTAGGTATCCGCTTTGAATTACCAACCTATCCTGATGTTCCGCAAATCGTTTCCAATCCTTTGTTAGCTGCTTTATCTTTTGAGAAAGGTGAAAAGTTAAATTCAGGTATTCTTCCTAAAAACAGGATCATGTGGTCTCCACGTATTGGATTTAACTGGGATTTCTATGGTGACCGTTCCCTGCAAATCCGTGGTGGTGTAGGTGTTTTTACCGGAAAGATTCCAGCTGTATGGGTAGTTAGCCAGTCAGGTACCAATAATATGATCCAGGTTACACAGGCATTTAATACATATACGTCGACTGGTACCCTTTCAGGTGTATTACCTCCGGGCCCATTCAATCCTAACCCGATAGCCTATCGCCCTGCAAACGTACCTGCATCCGGTACTTCTGTTAACTCAACACCAACCATTATTGCTCCAAATTTTAAGAACCCGCAATCATTGAAATCAAGCCTGGCTATTGATACAAAATTACCCGGGGGCATTATTGCAACGCTGGAAGCTCTTTATAATAAAGATCTCCAAACTATTTTCCCAAGAAACCCCAACTTAAATACTCCGCAACCATTAGGTGTTGCAGGATATCCTGACAACAGAATGATATACGGTGGAACTGTTCAAACCAGGTTTATTAATACTTTAAATGGTACCACATTCGTTCCCCAGGTTGGAGGCACCGGTACTTTTAACCCAACAGTTCTTGATAATGCTAAGAAAGGGCACTATTTTTCTATAACCGCCAAATTTGAGAAAACATTCTCTAAAGGTTTATTCGCATCTGTTGCTTATACTAAATCCGTAGCTAATAATCTGCATGATGGTGGTGGCGATCAGCCATCCGGTGTATGGTCTGGTACCCCTACAGTTAATGGGGCAAATGTGAGCCCATTGGGTTATGCAGATTATGTGGTTCCTGATCGTGTAATTGGTGTTTTTTCTTATCGTAAAGAATACTTCAAACATCTTGCTACTACCATTTCATTAATTTATAATGGTAGCATTGCCGGCAGGTTCTCCTATGTTTATGGCGGTGATGTAAACCGGGATGGCGTTAATAATAACGACCTTATTTATATCCCTAAAGATGCCACCAATACATCAGAAATCAGTTTTGGTACAGCTAATATTACTGTTAACGGGGTAACTTATACTCCCGCTCAACAAGGAATATTATTCGAAGAGTATATTCAGCAGGACAGGTACCTGAGCAAACACCGGGGTCAATATGCCGAAAGAAATGGCGCCCAGATCCCCTGGCGTAACCAGATGGATGTAAAATTCATGCAGGATTTGTTTGTGAGTGCTGGCAAAAGCAAGAACACTTTCCAATTCACCATGGATATCTTCAACTTTGGTAATTTTATAAACTCGGGTTGGGGCAAGCAAAAAACAATCAATACCAGCCAGATCCTGACTGCAACATTGCCCACAGGGTTTAATCCGGGAGGAAGCGTTGTTCCTACTTTCCGTCTTCCCACGGTTAACAACCAGATCATAACCAGAACATTCAGGGATAATATAAGTATTTTCTCTACTTATTCTGTTCAGTTTGGTTTACGGTATATTTTCAACTAGACTTAGTTTATAGCTTTATAAGAAAAAAGTCCCCCGGAAATACGGGGGACTTTTTTTGTCCATTCACTATTGAACACAAGTTACTTTACTACTTTATTCATTTTTTACTTACTGTGATTAGCAATACCCCATCCCCATTTTAAAAACTCCGGCATGGCCCTTCCCCAGGTATATACATCATGATGCCCGTCGGGCATCTCGTGGTAATAAATATCATTTTCAGGGTCATAGCCTTTCTCCACTAATTCTTTTATCAGATCCTGTGCGTCATCGATAGAATCAATGATGCCGTTTTTATTACGATCTTTTGTTTCATCCATATTACCACATTGGATAAAGAATTTCAGCCAGGGAGCATACTTTCCCTTCCGGATCTGCTGGTGCATGATCCGGTGCTTGTTATCGTCATAGGCTTCATCGGTCTGGTCAATACTTCTCCACCACAAGGAAGGAGAAAAGAGGCCTACTTTGGTAAACTCCCCGGGGCGGTTCCAAACAATGTCAAGGGCACTTAACCCACCCAAAGAAAAACCAGCATAAGCTTTTTCCTTAAAAGAATAAGAGCCATATTTTTCCCGGATATAGGGTAACAATTCATCAAAAATGAATGCTGTATATAAACTGGCTTTGGCACCCCGATCTTTATAATCCAGTTGCTGGCTGGTGCCATATTCCATTCTGCGTTCCAATCCGGCATGAATGGCTACAAATAATATGGGCTCAATAGCCTCTTTAGCATATAAAAGGTCTAAAATGGAAATAAAATGCATTTTCTCCATATCCTGTCCATCATTGATTAACAAAAGGCTCAATGGAGATGATCCGTCGGATTTACGTGGCAGGAAAAAATCAATTTTTACTTCCCGTTGAAGATTTTTGGACATCAGGCAAGTATGTTCAGCCAGGATCGCGGATTTATTTGCCAGTTGCATGAAATCAAAATTAAGCATTTATTGCTAACTGTCTGACAGTCTCCGTCTGACAGTTAGCAATTTTCAAAAGAGGTCTGTCGGCCTACTAAAACAATCTGACGGTCTCTGCCTGGACTGTTAATCTTGCTTGGCAAACGGGGTCAGACGGAGACCGTCAGACCCCTTAGCGGGTTAATTTGTTTATTTGGCAGCTACAGGATAAATTTGACGAAAGCCGGACAGTGTATTTCCAACGCTGCAGCGGCACACACTTTAATCATATAATTAAAATTTGTTTATGAAGAAAATCGGAGTCCTGCACGGTAAAGAACGTTCCTTTCCAGAAGCTTTTGTAGCGAGAGTCAATAGCAAAAATGTTCCGGGCATCATGGCTGAGTCCGTGCGTATCGATAAAGCACTACAGGGAGAACATTCAGGATACGCCGTTATTTTTGACCGTATTTCACAGGATGTGCCTTTTTACCGGACCTGGTTAAAAAATGCCGCTGTAACCGGTACAGCTGTTATCAACAATCCTTTCTGGTGGAGTGCGGATGATAAATATTTCAACAACTGCCTGATGACAAAATTGGATGTACCTGTTCCTAAAACAGCTATTATTCCTTCCAGGGACCTGCCGGATGATACCTCCAATGACTCTTTCAGTAACCTCGCTTTTCCGCTGGACTGGGAAACCATTTTCAAGTATGTGGGCTTCCCGGCTTATATGAAACCCTTTGCCGGTGGCGGGTGGAAACATGTTTACCGATTGGACAGTTCAGAAGATTTTTTCACCAAGCACGCTGAAACAGCCCAACTGGTCATGATGTTGCAGGAAGAAATTGTATTCACCGAATATTACCGTTGTTATTGCATTGGCGGAAAGTATGTTCGCATCATGTCCTATGAGCCCCGTAATCCCCATCACCTGCGGTATGTGGCGGACTTCAAGCCGACACCTGAACGATTGAAGCAGATGACTGACATCGTGCTCCGTATCAATCAATACCTCGGTTACGATTTCAATACGGTTGAATTAGCAGTTAGAGATGGCGTACCTTATGCCATTGACTTCTGTAACCCCGCCCCCGATGCCGAAAAAGCAAGTGTAGGTGAAGAAAATTTTGAATGGGTGGTAGAAACTGCTGCAAATTATGCAATTGAAAAAGCACTGGCGAATAAAGAAGGTGAAGACAACCTTACCTGGGGAGAATATGTAAAAAGAAGTGCTAACAAAAGTCCGTTAATATAAATAGTTTTTAGTCTATAGTTTGTTGTTTGTAGTTAAGGAGATTAACAAATCGGAGAACCTTTCTGCAATCCGGAAAACCAATTATATACTACAAACCACAATCTATAAACTAACTTATGAATTTAAATTACAAAAACTTTACCCTCGGCGTAGAAGAAGAGTACATGGTGCTTGATCCCAAAACTTTTGAGCTCAAAAGTCATGAACAAAAAATTGTACAAGAGGGGCAAAAAGTAATAAAAGATAAAGTAAAGGCAGAAATGCACCAGGCTGTGGTAGAAGTGGGTACAGATATTTGTGCTGATATTGATGAAGCTTATGCAGATGTATCCACTTTGCGTAAAACCATTTCAGGTATTGCCGGTAATTTGGGTTTTGCGATGGGTGCTTCGGGCACGCATCCTTTCAGTCACTGGGAAAGCCAGCTGATCACCGACCATATCCGGTACAGTGAAATTGTAAACGAATTACAGGAGGCAGCAAGAAGTAATTTAATTTTTGGATTGCATGTGCATGTAGGCATGGAAAACCGGGAGTTGGCCAATCATATCGCCAATTCCACCCGGTATTTTCTGCCGCATATTTTTGCGCTCAGTACCAATTCTCCTTTCTGGGAAGGACGGATGACGGGATATAAATCGTTCCGCACCAAAGTATTTGATAAATTTCCCCGCACCGGGATACCTGATGCATTTGACAGTATCGAAGCATATGATAATTATGTAAAGCTGCTGATAAAAACCAATTGCATTGATAACGCTAAAAAAATATGGTGGGATTTAAGGGTACACCCGTTCTTTAATACGGTTGAATTCCGCATTTGCGATGTACCTATGACCGTGGATGAAACCATAACGATTGCTGCTTTATTCCAGGCCATCTGTGCCCGGATCTATATGCTCCGGTCAAAAAACCTTAATTATATACAGTATTCCCGGGCGCTGCTTAATGAAAATAAATGGCGGGCCAGCCGTTATGGTGTTGATGGCTCCCTGATTGATTTTGGCAAAGAAGAAGAAGTGAATACCCGGGCCCTGATTTACGAATTGCTCGATTTTCTTGACCCGGTACTCGATCACCTGGGAAGCCGTCATCGTATAGCTTATGTAAACAAGATGCTGGAGCATGGCACAGGAGCCGACCGACAGTTAGCCGTATTTGAAAAAACCAAGAACCTGGTTGATGTGGCGAAATATATCCAGGGGCAATACCTGGTGGGTACATAATTCAAGCATGCCAACCCACATGAATACACAGGAAGCTTATAACAACTGGGCATCGCAATACGATAACAATCTTAACAAGACCAGGGACCTTGAAGGCCTGGCATTGCGAACGGTTTTATCTACCATTCCATTTGAAACCTGCTTAGAAATTGGCTGTGGAACCGGGAAAAATACAACCTGGTTTTTAGAAACCGGAAAGCAGGTAATGGCGGTTGACTTGTCGCCAGAGATGCTTGCAAAGGCCAAAGAGAAAATCAACAGCGACAAAATTCAATTCGTTCAGGCTGATATTAAAAGTGCCTGGACATTCAGGAACCAACTTTTTGACCTGGTTAGTTTTAGTTTAGTTCTCGAACATATTGAGACCCTCAACCCCATTTTTAAAGAAGCCGCACACTCCCTGAACCCCGGTGGATATGTTTATATCGGCGAGCTGCATCCCTTTAAACAATATTCAGGAACCAAAGCGAGGTTTGAAACAGATAATGGACTTCAGGTAGTGGATTGCTTTAATCATCATATTTCTGATTTTACCATAGCGGCCAGGATGAACGGACTTGTATTGATTGACCTCCAGGAATATTTTGATGATGATGACAGGAATGGAATTCCAAGGATACTGACGTTGCTGTTACAAAAAATTTGATGGGATATTTTCAGCACAGCATAACAAAGAGACAATGAAACACGGAGGTTATTTCTCTGTGCAACTCCTATTCGCTGTTACTACGTCTCACATAGTGTTTGAAATTCCGGCACTTTATTTTTTCACCATGTGAAACACCTGCCCCATACCATTGACCATATTCACCACTAAGGTATCCCCGTTAAATGTATAGTTATACATAAACTTAAATTCATTTCCTTCTGCCTGGAAGCTGAAAGTACTATCTGACACTTCTGTTCTGCCCGGGTTTTTGTAATCCCCTTTCCCAAATGAAAGACTATTTCCCTTGAATTCATATATGGTACCAACATTCATTTCTGACATACTTCCCTCTGCCCTCTTTATTTCCCAGGAACCCTCTAATTTACTTGCCGTGCCATTTTCGCTGTCTGAAGTTTCGTTTTTTACTTCCGGGTCTTTTTTATCTCCTGCTTTTTTGTCGTTTCCGCCACAAGCTGTAAGCATGGATACAGCGAAAAAAATGGCCATTGATTTCTTCAAAAATTTCATACGCAAATTGTTTAGTTTTAGTGATTGAAGATAAAAGTTATTTATTAGAAGTTCCCATCATCAACGTCCTTGATAAACTTAATCACACCACTCATAAAAACCTGCTGGTCGTCCCACATAGACAGGTGGCTGCCATTAGGACAAAAGAGATAACGACCTTTCTGTACCAGTTTACTTTGTTCTTCCATAGCAGCCGGGTCCATGGTATCATGTTTTGCCCCGACCATAAGTGTGGGAATTTTTATTTCTTTCAGCCGGTTTCTAATATCCCAGTTAGCTAATCTCCCTGCTATACCAAACTCCGATGGCCCCTGCATCATAACATATATTTCACCATTGGCATGTTTCATGGAACGATTAAAACCATCAGGCCATTCTTCCAGGCGGCATAAATGTTTTTTATAGAATTCCGGTATCAGTAATCCCATATACCGGGGATTTGAAAAATCTCCTTTAGCTTCCAGGGCCCTTATCTCTGCCAATACGTTTGGATCCATTTGTTTTGCCAGAACTTCATCTGCATACTTGCTATATTCCGGTGCACTGGCAACCATATTTGCGACCAGCAACCCCTTTACATTTTTTTGATACCTGAGCGCATATTCCATGGCCAGAAGGCCACCCCAGGAATTACCCAGTATATAAAAATTTGTAGAGTCAGCCCCAATGGCCTGCCTTACCTGTTCCACTTCCTCAACAAACCGTTCAATGGTCCACAGGCTGCTGTCTTTAGGCTGATCACTGTAATAAGAGCCGAGCTGATCATATTCATAAAACTCAAATCCTTCTTTAGGAAAAAAACTTTCAAAACATTCCATGTATTCATGTGTCATGGCCGGACCGCCATGCAACAATAAAACTTTGATACGGGGATTATTGCCAAAACGTTTCGTCCAGACCTTGAAATCACCCACCGGTGTTTTGATAGGTATCATTTTTATTCCTGCCGATTGCACACCACTATCGCCATAATTAAAATAGGTTGAAACCGGCATATTGCCACCGGAAGTATTTTTATCTGCAGAATTACAGGAAAAAAGAAACCCAGAGACTATTAGACCAAAAAGAATATTTCGCATTACAGTTGATTTGTGCAAAAGGTAAAGAATTTCCTTAATTTCAACACCAACAAAATCTCCAGTCATGCGTTTGCCATTTACCGCTTTTCTTTGTATAACCCTGTTTGCTGCACAGTCACAAGTAAAAACAGATACTATTCAGCTGATCCGAAATTCAGCAAAATTGTATGATCTTGAATTCACCGACTCCGAAGCCGATTCTATGATCGGCAACCTGAATAATTACCTGTTCCTGTACAAAGGCATGCATAAGACCTTACCTTCAAATGATATCCCCTACCCTTTTGCTTTTCATCCGGCTCCCATGGGTATGAAGGTATCCACCAAAAAAGAAAAAATATCCTGGGATATACCGTTACGAACAGAACTGCCTGCGAACAAAAATGAACTTGCTTTTTATTCCATTCCCCAATTAGCATCACTGATCATCAATAAAAAAATCAGTTCTGTTGAACTTACTAAATTCTTTATTGCCCGCTTAAAGAAATGGGGCGACACATTAGCTTGTGTAATTACATTGACAGAAGATCTTGCCCTGCAACAGGCCAGCCAGGCAGATGCAGAAATAAAGCAGGGAATATACAGAGGTCCCCTGCAAGGGATCCCCTATGGATTAAAAGACCTCTTTGCAGTAAAGGGATATAAAACCACCTGGGGCAGTACCCCCTACAAAGACCAGGTATTGGATATAGATTCATATGTATACCTGCAACTGAAAAAAGCAGGAGCCGTTCTTTGTGCCAAACTATCCATGGGTGCTTTAGCTCAGAATAATAAATGGTTTGCCGGGGAAACTAAAAATCCCTGGAATCTCAATGAAGGATCAAGCGGTTCATCGGCCGGTTCAGCATCGGCCACGGTTGCCGGTTTATTACCTTTTGCGATTGGCACAGAAACTTTGGGCTCTATTGTATCTCCCTCCACCCGTTGCGGAGCTACAGGTTTAAGGCCCACTTTTGGAACCATCAGCCGTTATGGTGCTATGGTGCTTTGCTGGAGTCTCGATAAAGCTGGCCCCATCTGCCGGAGTGCGGAAGATGCTGCGATCGTATTTGCTTTTATACATGGTACGGATGGAAAAGATCCCTCCGCGATCAGGCATACTTTTAATTATACCGGTAAAGCGGACTGGACAAAAATCCGGATAGCTTACGCAGAAAATTATTTTAAACCATTACCTGCTGATGCACCGGAAAGGAAAGTGCTGGATATCTATCGTTCACTGGGTGCCACTGTAAAAGCTGTTAGTTTTCCTGATTCAAGTTTATACCCGGTAAATCTCATCCGCATCATCTTAGGTGCAGAAAGTGCTGCAGCATTTGATGAACTTACCCGTACTGACCGGGATGACCTGGTAGAAAGACAGGATAAAGGTTTTTGGCCAAACAGTTTCCGGTCTGCGCGAACCATCCCGGCCGTAGAATACATTAATGCTAACCGTTACCGGTATATCCTGTGCAATAACATGAATGCTTTTATGAAAGATTATGACGTATTGATCGTTCCCAGTTTTTCCGGACGGCAATTATCCATAACCAATCTCACCGGTCATCCCGTGATTTGTATGCCGGTTGGCTTTAACCAAACGGGTTCCCCGCTGAGCATCACGCTCATCGGTAATTTATATGATGAAGCCACAATCTTAGCGGCAGCCAAAGCCTTCCAGGATAAAACCGATTTCAACAAAAAACATCCGGAGAAATTTATGGAGTAACGATCCCATAGCGTTGGTATTATTAAATAAAAAACAATTGAGCTGCAAAACCCCGAAGGTTGAAATTAATTTAAGCCCTTCGTATAATAAATCACATATGAAAAAGGTACTTTTTATCATTACATTTTATTCCCTGATGGGCTGTTCACAAAAACAAAAAGCAGACCTCTTAGTGTATCACGCTACCATCTACACGGTTGATGCCGAATTTTCCACAGCTGAGGCCCTGGCCATAAAAGATGGGAAAATTGTTGCAGTAGGGAAAACTGCTGACCTGGAAAAAGTATATGATTTCAGGGAAAAGCTCGATGGGGAAGGGAAATTTATTTATCCCGGTTTTATTGATGCCCATGCGCATTTTGTAAGTTATGGATTGAGCTTACAACGGGTCGATCTTACGGGTACGGGTAGCTGGGATGAAGTGATCGAAAAAGTTAAAACCTTTACTGCCGGGCAGTCAGATAAAGAAGGTTGGATCACAGGTCGCGGTTGGGATCAAAATGATTGGACAGAAAAACAATTTCCTACCAATGAAAAACTGAATGAGTTATTCCCCGACCGGCCTGTGTTATTGAGAAGAGTTGATGGACATGCAGCTATTGCCAATCAGAAAGCCCTGGATCTGGCCGGTATAAAAGCCGGTGACACGCTGACGGGTGGTGAAATAGAAGAACAGGAAGGAACCCTCACTGGTTTATTAATTGATAATGCTGTCGGACTGGTTGCAGCAAAAATCCCGGATGCCACCGAAGAACAATTTAAACAAGCCTTACAGGCAGCCGAGAAAAATTGTTTTGCTGTCGGGCTGACCACCATTGATGATTGCGGATTAAGTTTTGGATCAGTAGACCAGATATTATCCCTGCAGGGAAAAGGTGCGTTAAAAATGCGACTCTATGTAATGCTCAGTGATGATAAACAAAATTATGATTACCTGGAAAAGAAAGGAATGATTAAAACTGACCGGCTAAATGTAAGAAGCATAAAAGTATATGCCGATGGTGCCTTGGGATCAAGGGGAGCTAGCTTACTGGAGCCTTACAGCGATAAACCGGGCTGGTTGGGTTTTCTTTTAAGTGCACAAACACATTTTGATTCTGTAGCCGGAACTATTTCCAAAAAAGGCTGGCAGATGTGTACCCATGCCATTGGTGATAGTGGCAACAGAACCATGTTGAATATTTATGCCAAATACCTGAAAGGCAAAAATGATCTGAGGTGGAGGATCGAACATGCACAGGTGGTGAATGAAAATGATTTCGGTTTATTCGGTGCTCATTCAATAATTCCTTCTGTGCAGCCTACGCATGCCACCAGTGATATGTATTGGGCGGGTGACCGCCTGGGTCCTGTAAGAGTGAAAGGGGCTTATGCGTACAAGCAATTATTACAACAGAATGGCTGGATACCCCTGGGAACAGATTTCCCGGTAGAAGATATTTCCACTTTTAAAACATTTTATGCAGCCGTAGTAAGAAAAGATGCGAAAGGGTGGCCGGCCGATGGCTACCAGGCAGAAAATGCATTGAGCCGGGAAGAAACATTACGGGGCATGACTATCTGGGCTGCTAAAGCGAATTTTGAAGAAAATGAAAAAGGCAGCCTGGAAAAAGGAAAGTTTGCTGATTTTATCATTCTTGATTCCGATATAATGAAAGAAGCCCCTGAAAAATTATTAGCCGTAAAAGTGCTGAAGACTTTTTTGGGTGGTGAGAAAGTTTATGAGAAAAAATAAAATAATTTCACGCAAAGCCGCAAAGAAGAAATACAAAAGCCGCCAGATTTTCATAGCGTCTTTGCAAAACCTTAGCTTTTTTTACATGAAATAAAAAGTTCAGCAAAGAACTAAACCCTGAAGTGTACATGCTTCACATCATTCAGCACAGGCTATAAAGAAGATGATGGTTTTATCCAGTATAAAACGAGTATGGTTACATAATTTTTCTTATTTATTTCCTTTTTTGCTTACTCAGAAGCCGCTTAATTACAATCATTTAATCCACATTTGTGGGTAAATCGATTACCCAAATCATATAACGGTACATTAAAAAATCATTAAGTTTGTCGAATGAGTTGGACCGAAAAAAGAAGTGTAAGGGTAGCTATCCTCGATCTTTATGAAGGCGTTCCCAACCAGGGTATGCGCTGTATCCGTACCATTTTACAAGAATGGGCCGAAACAAATGAATTGGATTTAAAATCTGATGAATTTGATGTTCGTCTCAAAAATGAACTTCCTGACAATTCGTATGATATCTATCTTTCTTCCGGGGGTCCGGGCGACCCTTTGATGAGTCGTTTTGAAGATTGGGATATTGCCTGGTGCCGCTGGCTGGACAAAATGGAACGGTGGAATGCAAATCCATCCAACACCCAAAAAAAATATATCTTTTTTATTTGTCATTCTTTTCAACTGGCCAGTCGCTATTTCAACGCCGGCCTGGTGTCGAAAAGAAAATCCACGGCGTTTGGTATTTTCCCCATCCATATGCTTGAAGCTGGAAAAGATGAACCGGTATTTGACGGTCTGCGCGATCCATTTTATGGAGTGGATAGCCGGGACCACCAGGTCATACAGCCCAGGCATGAATTGCTGATGGAAATGGGTGCCAAAATTCTTTGTATCGAAAAAAGCCGCCCGCATGTTCCTTATGAAAGAGCGATTATGGCTATCCGTTTTAATGAATACATGATTGGCACACAGTTTCATCCCGAAGCAGATGCACCGGGTATGAGTATGTACCTGCAAACAGAAGAAAAAAGAAAAACCGTTATAGAAAGTCATGGGGAAGACAAGCTCCGCAGTATGCTGGAACACCTGGAAGATCCGGATAAAATCGTGTGGACTTACTCCCATATACTTCCCAATTTCCTGAACCAGTCCGTAGGTATGTACCAGGAAGTACCCGTATAAAAATGCGGCTCCTTTTTTGCCGCACGCCCCGCATTCACTAACTTCCGTCCAATAAATCAGGGAATATGATACCGGCTATCCGCAAAGCATTCAACGAAGCATTTACCAAAGAAAAGTATGAAGCTTTTTTAAAAGAACTGCTGTCAGCACATGCAGGACAGTTGGATTTCAGGGTGGCAGAAACGCCCATATTTGTTCCTAAAGATTTTACAAAGAAAATGCTGGATGCCTGTGAAAGTATTGTGGATATAATAATTGAACCGGATTTTAAAGAACGAACCCGGAAAGCTATACCCGCAGGACTGCAGGTTCCGGGAGAAAATGAACATCCTCATTTTATTGCATTTGACTTTGGCATCTGTATCAATAAAGCCGGTGTCTACGAACCACAGTTGATAGAAATGCAGGGCTTTCCCACGCTCTTTGCCTATGAAATTTTATTAGATGATGTTTTCAGGAATCATTACCCGGTACCGGAAAATTTTGATTGTTACCTGAATGGTTATACTCGCGAAACCTATATCCGGCTATTAAAAGAAATTATTATCGGGAATCACGACCCCGAGCATGTGATACTTCTTGAAATTTTTCCACGCCAGCAAAAAACACGGATTGATTTTTATTGTACAGAAGAATACACCGGTATCAAAATGGTTTGCCTGACGGAATTGATCAAAGAAGGCCGGCAATTATTTTATATGAATAACGGTAAAAAAACAGCCGTCAAAAGAATTTACAACCGTATCATTTTTGATGACCTGCAGCAGCAAAGCCCCGAAGTACAGGAAAAAGGAAAAATTTTGTTTGAAGACCTTGACGTGGAATGGACACCGCATCCCGATTGGTTTTACCGCATCAGTAAATTCACGTTGCCCCTGATACGCCATCCGTATGTGCCGCAGACTTTTTACCTGAATGAAGTAAAACAAATACCGACCGACCTGGAAAATTATGTATTAAAACCCTTGTTCTCTTTTGCGGGACAAGGTGTAGTAATCGACGTAACACCGGCTGATATAGACAAGGTCAAAGACCCGGAAAACTGGATATTGCAACGAAAAGTAACTTATGCAGATGTGATACTGACACCTGATATTCCTGCCAAGGCAGAGATACGGATATTTTATTTCTGGAAAGATGGTGACACAAGACCGGTAGCCACTAACAACCTGGGCCGTTTAAGCAAAGGGAAAATGATCGGCGTCAGGTATAATAAAGACAAGGAATGGGTGGGAGGAAATTGTTGCTATTTTGAAAAACTGTAAGTCTGTTACCCGGATCAATACTTTGTATTTTCAGTAAACACAAATTTATATGCCCCTATTAAAAGAACTTACCCCAAAACAATTGGCGCCGGGATTAACCGGTTACTATACCCATGGCACAAATATGACCTTCGGTTTGGTAGAAATTAAAGCCGGTAGCAACCTCCCGGAACATCACCATGTTCATGAACAGATCACGTATATACTGGAAGGCAAATTAGACATGTATATCGCTGGAAAGATTTGTCATCTTTCAAAAGGGATGTATTATTTAATCCCTTCCAATGTCACCCATTCAGCCATCGCCATACAGGATTGTAAAGTCATAGATGTTTTTAATCCGGCCCGGGAAGATTATAAATAAAACGCCTTTTTTAAAGCGGATTTTCTCTTTTTGTTTCAACGAATATTTAAATCCTTTATGTTCCAAAAATTTATTCTGTTTATTGTATGGATTCTTTTTTACAACAGCCTCAAAGCCCAGGTTGAAAAAATTGATACCGACCGTCCCGATCAGACAGAAAGTGCCTTTACAGTTCCAGCCCGCTGGATACAGGTGGAGACCGGATTTACCAGGGAAAAAATATCCGCTAAAACGGTCTCCTGGACCTTACCTACCATACTTTCCAAATATGGTTTATCAAAGAAATGGGAGTTACGATTGCTTACCGAATATAATGCGCAATCATTTTCCTACAATAATTACCGCCTGACGGATACTTTCGGTTTACTACCAATAACCGTTGGATTTAAAGTAAATCTTATTGAAGAAAAAAATCTACTCCCCCGTATATCTTTGATTGGTTATACAGGTCTCAACCGACTCTCCTCCAGGAAAACAAATGCGCATTTTGGATCCTTTTTTTCTCCGGGTATTCGTTTTACTTTTCAAAATTCATTATCTGAAAATGCGGCTATCGGGTACAACTTCGGTCTGGAGTGGGAAGACACACAGGAACCTCCTACCTGGTTTTATACGTTTGCACCCGGATTTGACCTTGGAGAAAAATGGTATGGCTATATCGAAGCTTTTGGATTTTTGCGTAAAAACGAAGCCCCGCAACATAGCCTTGATGCCGGTATTGCCTATTATATCTCTAATAATCTAAAAATTGATCTATCCGCAGGGTTTGGGATTTCAAAAGCGGCACCAAAAAATTATGTAGCCGTGGGTTTCTCATTCCGATGCACTACAAAAAAATAAACGGGATATTTTCCAGCAGGTCCGGGAATCGTTCCGGCAGGTATTATTTCAGCTTAAACCTCCATCCCATATAAAATAATCTTCCGCTTACGGGTCCCCAAACCAGGGAAGCATCGAAAAAGGAATTAAAAGGTTCTTCCGGTGAAATGATCACATCCTTCTGAAAATAATTGGTCAGGTTCTCCCCACCGGCATAGATTTCGAATGGATGTTTTTTTCCAAATGATTTGCTCACCTGTGCATTCATCAATCCAAAAGAGGGTGAAAAATTCAGGCGTTGATAGGGAACGGGGTTGCCGGCGGTAGATGGAATTCTTTTTGTGCCATTATAACTATAGGTAAAATCAATCTTCCAATCCTGTATTTCATACGCCAGGTTGGCAAATGCCCGGTGCTTTGCTGTAAATGGTTTTTGCAAAAGCGCGTTGCCATACGTGCTCCTCACATCAAAAAAACGATACGCCAATCGCAGATCAAATTTCCGGAATAGTTCATAATTCATTTCTGCCTGGAAACTATTTGAAAAAGATCTACCGGAAAGGTTATAAAATTTCACCTGTCCCGGATCTTCAAGGTCAACCACTACCTGGTTCTCAAAATCATTCCTGAAATAATCGAGGCTGAATATTCCATCACGGCCCCCTAATTTAAATTTCTGGTCAATACTTATCCCTTTATTCCAGGCTGATTCCGGATCAAGTCCATAGGCTTTATCAATGGAAGCAGAACTAATATTCAGTTGTCTTGAACTGACTAATACACTGGTGTTTTCCGCTAAGATGTTTGCGGTTCGTTGCCCCCGGCCTGCACTTAAACGGATAGTGGTGCCTTTTACCGGTTCATATCGCACATGTACCCGTGGGGTAACAAACCACCCAAACAAATTATTATCGTCTGCCCGTAACCCAGCCACGATATTAAATTTTTCAACCGGGGTAAACGTATATTCAAAAAAAGCTCCGGGTACTGTTTCTGTTCTTTTGAAATTCCTGGTATTGAAATCTTCCTCGTATTTGTCAGCCACAAAACTTAACCCGGTTCTGAACTTATGTTTGGTAGAACCCAGGATAGATTGATAAATAAGATTGGCATAAAAATTTTGTTGCTCCGCCTGGTAACTGGTCAAACCAAAATAAGAATCCTGTTGATGATTAAATGCCGAAACCTGCAATCCGACACTTTTGTATTTCTTTCCCGGGAACACATATCCTATTTTAGCAAATCCTTCATAGCGTTCTGTTGTAATCCCCAGTCCATAGTGGTTCGTAGTCAATTTATCATCGCCCGGATTAAAAGCTATTTCACCTCCCGTGCGGGAATCAGTTAATAATTTAATTCCGAATTGGGTTAAGAAACCTTTGCCGTCATCAAACTTCCAGCGGTTCATTGCACTGAATTGGTTTCCGGTTGGCAGATCACGGAATCCGTCTTTATTAAAATCCACTGTCTTGTTATAAAGAAAATTATCATGTAATAACAAAGCGGTACTCCATTTCTTTCCAATTTTCTGTGTCAAAATGAGATTTAAATCTGTTTTGCCCATATCATTTATATACACATTGGCATAGAGTTGTTCTGCCTTCTCAGGTTTTTTTAATTCAATATTGATTTGCCCGGCGATACTTTCAAAACCATTAGCCACTGAACCAACACCCTTATTGAGTTGAATAGATTCAACCCAGGGCCCGGCAATGGAATTCAATCCCAGGGTGGTAGCCAGACCCCTGGGCCCGGGCAGATTTTCAACCGTTAGTTGCGTATAATTTCCGCTTAATCCCAGCAGTTGTATCTGCTTACTTCCGGTTACTGCATCATTATAAGAAACATCAACTGAAGGATTGGTTTCAAAGCTTTCGCTAAGATTACAACAGGCTGCTTTAAAAAGTTCCTTTTCTGTCATTATCTGTGTCCGGATCGGGTTGAGGGCCGACAAATAAGTGGATCTTTGCTTGGCCGTTAGCCTAACCTCGCTTAACAATTTATCCGATCCCAGGATAATTTTCAGTTCGTTCTTATCGGTAATTAATAAGGTATCAGAGGTATATCCCGTATAACTGACCACCAGGCGGCTGGAAATCCCCTCTGTGCTTATGATAAAAACACCGGATGTATCAGTAGAAGTTCCTTTGTTAGTACCTAACCAGACCACAGACGCTCCCACCAATGGTTTAAAAGAACCTTTTTTATCCGCTTCCAGTACTACGCCACGTATGGCATAAGAAATTAAGACCGGCTCATCCGTTGTTTTCTGTACCGGTTTATTGGGCTCTAATGAATCAGGGCTGGAGACAGAAAGGGCATTTTTCGTCCTGTCTTCTGCGATTTCATCCAGTTCGCGGTAATGGCAACAGGCGGGTAGTTGTTTATAGATCTCGTCTTTCGCTTTTTCAATCTCTGTATCATGTCCCACTCCCGCTAATTTCTTATGAATTTTTGAAAGTGATAATTTAGAAGGATTAAAAATTACCGTAAGCATTTTAGTGTCGACACTCCAGTTTGCCGAACGCACGCTTTTTATTTTTACCGTTTCTTCAATTCGGTTTTTACACATATCACAGGCGCCGCTGACTTTGAAAGTAACCGTAGTATCGGTAGTCGTTGCTTTACTGTTTTGTGCACCAGCCTTTAAACTTAATACCAATAGTATAAGAAGTAGCCTTTTCATTACGTTCTTTTCTTCATTGCATTCAAAAACGTCCGCTCAAAACTCAACTGCCAGCTGCTGGTTGACATGCGCTGCATAGTTCCACTTACCTGGAAGCGGTAGCCGATGTTCAGTTTGGCATTACTGTTGAAAATAAACTGAACAGCAGGTGCCAGGTCTATATAATATTTATTAATATCCAATAACTGTTCTGTCAGCAGCTCCGCATACAGGTTCACATTGGTCTGTTTATAATCGGTGTATTCTTTAGGGAATAATAAATAACCTCCGGATAAGGAATAATTCATGGACTGGTAAGCCCGGGCCGGCACGTAGATCACTTTATTATTTCTTGATTTATCAAGTACCTCGGTATGACTGACTGTTCCTGACAAGGCAAATTTATTCCAGAGTTGTGTGGCAATGAGGCCAGCTTCAATACCACTCTTATCCCCCATCAACGTGATCTCATCATAATGAAATGGTGCATTGGTTGCAGAAGCGTCTGCAAACACCGCCATCCTGAAATGCTTATGAACAGCATCATTGGAAAAAAAGCGGTACTTCGCATAAAAATTAACTGATTCAAAGCGAAAGTCCGGTGTATGCATATTTCCCATAGTACCGCCTATATGAAACATGAGTTTCTTGCTGATGCCAAACAGCACCTGTGGTATTATACGTTGTGAAAAGCGATCATAAATTTTATCACTGGTAACAAAATGATCCGTAAGTTTTATGCTGATGGTATGTGCCGGCATGTTGGAAGCCGGCTCTGTAAACACATATAATTCCTGTCCGTTAACCAGGCTTACAAAAAATAATAATGACCCTATAAGGATAAATTTACGCATGATCTCCCTGGCTTATTTATCAATTAAATATTTCAGGGCTTTTTCCAGTTCTTTTCCGGACAGGTCCATAGCAATCAGGCGTCCCTCCTTATCAATTAAAAACGAGGTTGGGATAGCTGAAATATTCCAGTTAATGGCAGTCTTTGCCTGCCATCCCCCGGGTTCATTTACCTGCAGCCAGGTTATTTTATCCTTTGTAATAGCTTTCTTCCATTTTGAAAGATCATCATCCAGCGATACACCCAATATTTCAAATCCCTTGTTTTTATACTTAGGATATATTTTTGTCAGTTCCTTATTGGATGTCCGGCAAGGTCCGCACCAGGAAGCCCAGAAATCCAGCAGTACCACTTTGCCTTTTAAAGAAGAAAGATGCAGCGTATCACCGGAAACAGACGGCAACCAGATATCCGCTGCCAATTGTCCCTGCCGGGGTTGTGCATTTATTCCGGCAACCGACCCTAACAAAAGAAGAAGTGTGAAAACTATTTTCCGGTTTATCATAGCTTAATAATTAAAAAAGCTTCTTCTCAACAGATCGTTGAGAAGAAGCCCTGTGTTTGCTAAATAGTAACATGGTATACCCTTTCATTGGCCGTAATCCCCTCTTTCACACAGCAGCTTTCAGCTTTTCCAGTCTTCATACAACTCATTTTTGCTGATGCGCTGAATTTCTTAAACTGCTTTTCCGTAACAAAATTCTTATCCACCACTGTAAGGGTTTGCTCACCACTAAATTCCTGGTTGCTGCCATTCAGGAAATGAAAATTTTCATTGCCCATTTTCAGATGCTGATCTTTTTCAATTTTCTTTTCCTGGAATGAACCAGTCAGTTGCAAACTGCCTATAGAAAACCCGGCATCCTCCACGGCCTCTTTTAAGGCATCAATACGCACGGGGGAATCCGTTTTAAAAACTATATTAAAAGAAGAATTCTTAATATCCGATTGAACGGACGCTACAAACGAAACCTTTTGTAATGCTTTATTGATCGCATTACTGCACATGGCACAGGTAAGACCTGTTGCCTGCAACGTCCCTTTGGTAAACTGTGCGGATACCGGAATAGCCGTAGAGGCTATTATCAAAATCAATAACAGCTTTTTCATAGTATGCTTTTTTGGCTGTTATTTCTCTGACTTCTTGCAGCAATCCTTACCATCATGACCGGGCATGGTGTACTTACCATCTTTGCAGCAATCCATTTTTGCTCCGTCCTTTTTGGAGCAATCCTTACCATCATGGCCGGGTATTGAGCACTTACTATCCTTACAGCAATCCATTTTCTCTCCATTCATTTTGCTGCAGTCCATTTTCTCTCCGTCCTTTTTGCAGCAATCCTTACCATCATGACCGGGCAATCAGCTTTCGCTACATCGGTAGCAACAGCAGTTCTTTCATATTTGCAACATCCATGGAGTTTGTCATATGCTTCTGTTGTGGCCGTTGCGCCAACATTGTCATACCCTACGTAAGCGATATTTTCCTGGATCTTTGCAGTATTGGTAGTGCTGCTTTTATAGGTAACCGTTAGATTTTTTGTATCTGCATCCCAGCTGGCATCTTTGGCACCGGCATCTTTCGCCGCTTTTTCAATCTTCGTTTTGCACATGCCGCAATTTCCGGATACTTTAAAAGTCTCTGTTTTGGTCTGAGCTACTGCAAAAGTGCCCACAGCCATAAACAGCGTGGCTATGGAAAATATTCTTAATGCTTTCATGTTATAAATTTTTATGGTTTAATTAAAATTAATTACAATCAGGTAATACGATACAAATAATACAGCCATCCCGGAAACTTCCGGAATTAACTAATTAATCAGTTGAATCTCAAATTCTGAAAACATTATTCTGCAGGTAGATATCCTGAACAGATAATAAAGGCGGGGAATGATTATGGAAATGACGTTGTTCGTCAATATTATAAAAAGAAGCGGCAATAAAAAGAGAAGGAATGATAACTTGCTTTTCAAGGGCCGGGATGCTGTATAAAACAACCGGGATCTTATTCTGATCCTGTTGCAGTTTAAAAATTTTTACTTCATCCCTGCAGCAACCGTTGGAGGTATGAGTAGTCATCCCGCACCTCCCGCATACCTTTGCTTTTACTTCGAACAGATGGGTTGAAACCAACCGCTTCATGCAATAATGAGAATTAACGGTCACGCCACTGGTGACCATAAAATAACACAGGAATGATATGGAAGCGAATATCAACTTCATAATCCGGATACAAAGATAGCAGCAATTGTTGATTAAAGTAACTGATGGCTGTTTGCGTTAATTATTTGACTATCAATTAACAAAACTCCAGTAAACACCCACCCGGATCTGCAAACCCGGCAGAGCATAACCCGGAGCCACGAGGTTATTGTTGGTAAACCCGAAGTTTGTTCCCAGTTTCCGTCCCGTATTCAGGTTTTCAGCCCGGATAAAAGCTTTAAAAGGACGGATACGGAAATGTACATAAGCTGAAATATCCGGCAAAGGATTGCTGATGGTAATGCTGTCCTGTAAATAAAATTGACCCAGGACCGGAGAATAACCAGCTGCTTTATAAGAAGCCCGGTAACGGATCTCTGCTCCCATGGCAATATCCAGGTTCTTAAAACCAAGGTTACCTTCATAAGCAATCCGGTTGCGGGTATAAATGACCGGAAGATTTACCGGGGCATCACCTATCGTCTGCTGAAAATATATCTCCGTATGCCAGTTCCATCTTTTGGAAAGTTTTATTGTTTTTTCAACAGCCACCTGTAACACATTAAAAAGGGCCTCCTGCTGTTTCAGCCGGAAATAGCTGCTTATATAGGTATAATTGTTAACCAGGTAATAATGCCCCGTAAGCCGGAATTTGAAGGAAGGTAAAAAATAGGAAGCAAAAAGATGCGTGTTGTTCTCTTTTTTGAAATTTTCTGTTGTCTTGAGTAAATAAAAACTGCTCCGGCTGTCATATATAAAGGAAGGCGTGCGGCTGCTATTTTGAAAACCTAATTGTATATAACCTATCTTCTTACCCGCATACCGTTGCAGGCTGATACTGGCCTGGTAATCCCCCGCATTTAGTCCCACAAAATATAATTTACCATTTGCCTCAATATTCCATTGCTGGTTCCGGGTTTTATTCCGGTATTCCGCGTGACCGGCTGTATTAAAAAAATTATTTTTTCCCGATGACAATTCTCCGCTGATGTTCTGAACTGTCAATCCCAGCTTAATAAATTGCTGAAGATTTTTGGCATCGGGGAATTGGTAAATGGAAAAATCGTTGGTGTATATCTTCCACTTTTCCTGTAACAGAAATGTATCGACCGGACGTCGTAAGCTGGTATCGTACCCCGATTTATAATAACCGGAATCGCCGGCATTATCCTGGAAGGTATAATTTTTCTTTTCGGATTGAAAGGTATGTTCAAACCGCAGCCGGGGGTAAAAAAGAGGAACGACCGTAGAGTCTGTCACAATAGAATCTTTTTTTCCCAAATCATATTGCTGACGGAGCAAAAAAGTAAACTCGTTGTATTTATTTCCCGTGGTGATCTTTGTGCTGAAAAAATTAGATGAGAAAGGATCATCACCGCCCAACTTGGTATAGATATTGAACCGGTCTTTAAAAACGGGGTCATTCAAAAAATCTGTGGTATCCTGTATGCCCCCGTTTTCAGCAGACTGTATTTTATTACCCAACAACATAAAATAATTATTGTAACGCAGGTTTTTAGACTGAAAATGAGAAGTCAGCAAATAGTTATTATGATTTGTTTTCTGACTTTTAAAAAATCCGGGAGAATTGATCAGCCGGTATTGAAAAGAAATATTCCAGTTAGGTTTGATATTCTGTGTATGAAGTAATTCAATAACCTGTTCCACCCGGGTGCCCAGGAGATAATTGATCTCTGAATAAGGTCGTGTAGTTGTAAAAAAACGGACCTGCTCGGGTTTCCATTTATAGGTATCAAATACATGAAATCCCGGATTAAAGCCAGCCTCCATATCCGGGGAAAACAATAGTGACCTGGAAGCCGTTCCCGTATTGCCGAGATGAATATTTGTAGCAGGAACAGGAAACCGGCGGGCAAAATCACCAATGGAAGAATCCAGTTTATAACTGCGGGTGGAATCCATGTAACGAAAACTGATCGTGATGGAATCTTCCAGTTTATCCCGGTGCTTTAAACTATCCGAAGTTCCGCTCCCGCCCATCCCACCGAATTGCTTTATCCTGTCGCCGGCTCTTCTTAGTCCCTGGTTCTGGGCCAGGGTAGCAACAGGAATGAAAAATAGGGCTGTAAAAAGCAGGTATGTATATTTTTTTGTCAGCGAAACTTTTTTTTAATTGATGTAATAAAAAAACCTTTGCAAATTAGCGTAGCAAAGGTATAATCCGGCAGCAAAGTTGTTAATTATATAGCTGCCACCAATTCCTTAAATATCGTAGCCAGTTTGGGCTCAGCCTTTTTGGCTGCTTCCAGCACTTCCTCATGGGTAATAATATTTTCATCCTCCCGGATACCTTCATCCGTAACCACGCTCATGGCAAACACCTGCATACCGGCATGATTGGCAACAATGCTTTCCTGCACTGTGCTCATCCCCACTACATCGGCTCCAAGAACCTCAATAAGTTTATATTCAGCCCGGGTCTCAAATGTGGGCCCGGTCACAGCCAGGTATACGCCCACTTTAACATCAAAATTATGGGCTGTGGCTATGGCTTTTGCTTTTTCTATCAGATGCTTTTTATAGGGCTCACTCATATCCGGAAAGCGGGGACCAAATTCAGGTAAATTTTTTCCTATCAGCGGATTGGGAGTAAACAGGCTGACATGATCTTTAATGATCATCAGATCGCCGACTTTATAAGACGGATTTACACCCCCGGCAGCATTTGACAATAATAAATATTCAACCCCGAGTAATTTCATAACCCGGATGGGAAATACAATATCCTGTGCTTTATAACCTTCATAAAAATGAAATCGTCCGGCCATCGCTACCACAGTTTTTCCACTAAGCTTTCCGAAAATCAGTTTCCCTTTATGACCTTCAACAGTAGATACGGGAAAATGGGGGATTTCTTCATAGCTCACTTCTTTTTCGATAGCAATTTCGTTTACAAAATCACCCAGGCCACTGCCGAGTACGATCCCGATTGTGGGCGTTTCTTTGTATTGTTTTTTCAGAAACTTTACCGCCTCGTTGAATTGTTTTAATGCCTTTTTTCCCATAAAAATTAATTGCTTATTGCCTTCTTTAAACCAAAGCAGACAAGCTGCAAACGTACAAAATTTTTATCAGAGGAGCAGCCGGGTAAAGAACGAGGTCTCTCCCTCCTTTAATAATTATACCTGTAAAAATCACAATACACTTCATCACATAAAAGCTTTTGCAGGCGGGGGTCTTTTAATACATCCGTATAATCCATCCATTGACCGTTTACTTTTATTTTCCGGTAAACGAGTCGGATACCCTGGCTATAATCCACCCACCAGTTGATATGCCCGGTGTACAGCGGTTGAATGGGTGTTCCATCCGGTTTATGCCAGCCATAGATGGCTACCCGGTCCGGTCTTGTATCCCGGGAAATTTTTCCGCTGATGACCACATCCTTTTGAATTCCCGCAATCAAACCTTTTCTGCCTTTGCGTTGCCCTTCAACAATCAGATGATGCTGCCACATGATAGGCGTGCTATCCCGAAACGCATACATCGGCACCGGTTCCAGTTTTACCCGGGCTGCTTTATAAATATCGTCGACCATTTTCCGGGTTGGAAGAAAACAATGAAAACTGTCGGCGATCTTCTGTGCTGCACCCGGTGTAATATTTATGCGTGCCCAATCATCCTTGCTGCCTATACTTAAATAATCCGGCGAAACATAATAGGTGGCTTTAATGGTTTTGCCTGTGGCAGAGTCCATCATGGAAACAGTAACCCCGGTAAATTTTTTCAGAAAGCCCGGAACATTTCCCGCCAGTATTTCTTTTACAGCAAAGGAATCCCTGGCTGCCCATTTCATGGCAAATGCCTGGTGGTAAAATTCATTGCCATTGATCGCATCAGACGATCTCGAAAGTACCTGAAGTTTGTGTACCCGGCCACAGCTTACTCCTAAAATAAGCAAACATAAAAGGACAATCCTTGTCATTCGCTGAAATTACAAAATAGCCGGATAAAATTATAAACTACAAACTTTATCCCGATGGCCATCGGGAACAAACTAATCATTTATCTTCGCTGCAAATTTTTACGAATGAATCTGCATGAATACCAGGCCAAGGAATTATTAAAAAAATATAACGTCCCCGTACAGGAAGGCTATGCCTGTTCTACTGTGCAGGAAGCTGAAGATGCTTACCGGCAGATAAAAACACAGACCGGGAATAAATTTGCCATAGTAAAAGCACAGATTCATGCAGGTGGCCGGGGTAAGGGAACTGTGAAAGAAAACGGTATCAATGGCGTAAAAGTGGCCAAATCGCTGGAAGACATACAAGACTTTTCCAGTAAGTTATTGGGGGGTACTTTAGTGACCGTACAAACCGGACCTGCCGGGAAAGTCATCAACAAGATATTTGTGGCGCAGGATATGTATTATGATGGACATAGTGAAAGGAAAGAATTCTATCTCTCGATATTATTGGACCGCAGCCGGGGGCAAAATGTAATAATGTACAGTACCGAAGGCGGGATGAATATTGAAGATGTGGCTCATAATACGCCTGAGAAAATATTCAAAGAATGGGTGCATCCTTCCGGCGGCCTGCAGGGATTCCAGGCAAGAAAGATCGCTTTCAACTTAGGACTTAGTGGCGAAGCCTTTAAGAACTGTGTGAAGTTCGTCACCAATCTTTACAATGCTTATGTAGGATTGGATTGTTCGATGCTGGAAATAAATCCGCTTTTTAAAGCCTCTGATGATAAGATCATAGCGGTAGACTGTAAAATGGGATTAGATGAAAATTCCCTGATGCGGCATGCTGATCTTGCTTCACTGAGAGATATCACCGAAGAAGATCCGACCGAAGTGGAAGCCGGTAAATACAACCTGAACTTTGTAAAATTAGATGGCAATGTAGGCTGTATGGTTAACGGTGCGGGATTGGCCATGGCTACGATGGATATGATCAAGCTCAGCGGTGGTGAACCTGCGAATTTTCTGGATGTAGGTGGTACGGCCAATGCCCAAACGGTGGAAGCGGGTTTTAAAATTATTTTAAAAGACCCCGCTGTAAAAGCCATTCTCATCAACATCTTTGGAGGTATTGTGCGTTGCGACCGGGTAGCGCAGGGTGTTATCGATGCTTATAAAAATTTAGGTAATATTAAAATACCCATCATTGTTCGCTTGCAGGGTACCAATGCCATTGAAGCAAAAAAACTGATTGATGAAAGTGGTTTGAAAGTTCAATCGGCTATTTTATTGAGTGAAGCGGCTGAGCTCGTGAAGAAGGCGGTGGCGTAACAGATATTATATAGCGCCCGTATTAAATTATCCCATTGCTGAAAACTGATGGGATTTTTAATTTAGCGGTTCCTTTAATGGCCATACTGAAACAACCCGGCCTATGCAGCTGTTTCCTGAATATGAATTTCTCTTCCTGTCAACAGTAAAAAGTTTTATTGTTTTTATATTTACCAAATGAATCTGCTAATACGTCATATACAAGAATCCGACAACCCGTTCCTTTCAAGGATCGTAAAAGATACTTTGGCAGAATTTGGTGCCAATCATCCGGGTACGGTGTATTATGATCCAACGACTGAGGCGATGTATGAATTATTTCAAAAAGAAGGAGCTGTATATTTTGTGGCCGAACTGGAAGGAAAAATAGTTGGGGGCGGAGGCATTTATCCTACCGATGGTTTGCCTGGCGGCACCTGTGAGTTAGTAAAAATGTATTTATTGCCCCAGGCAAGAGGATCAGGAATCGGTAGAACATTAATTGAAAAATGCCTGGCTTTTGCCAAAGAAGCCGGTTATAAACACGTTTACCTGGAAACAATGCCCGAATTGAAACAGGCGTTAAAAGTTTATGCAAAATTTGGTTTTGAATATTTAAAAGAACCACTGGGTAACAGTGGCCATACAGGTTGCAGTTTGTGGATGTTGCTTCGCAGTCTGGAGTAAGGAGTCTGTAGTCTGAAGTCAGGAGTCAAAACTACTGACTTATAACCTCCACCTCATACACCGGGCTAAACAAATAGAATTTTCCGGTTGCCACTTCCCGGCATTTAAATCGCTTTCTCAGCTTCTCCCCTTTTTTAAAAATCCTTCCGTCATTTATCCGGAATAAAGTATCGGGCAAAAGTTCTTCCAGCAGGTGATGAGCGCTTTTTGGGGCATCATACTTTCGCAACACCCGCAATAATCCTTCTTCGGCACAACTGCTGGCGGCAGGATTTTTTAAGGATTGTAATAACTCCTGTTCAATATCAGTGGGGAAAATTTTATTCCCACTGGCCGGTTGTAAAAATTGTTTTAATAGCTGCCCGTAGATCATTTTCCATTCGGTTCCATGAGCAGCCACTTTGTTGCTATGATTTTCGAAGTTCAACAGATGAGCTAATTCATGCAATAAGGTTACCAGGAAGGCATATTTGTTGAGGTTGCCATTTACGCTGATGCGGTGATTGGCATGATGGGTACGATGCCTGTAATCGCCTAAAATGCTTTTACGTTCTTTTGTTATAGTTAAATGCACTTTATAATGCTGCAGGTAGCTGAAGACCGCATCGCCGGTATCGGACGGCAGATACTGCTGCAAATGATCAATGGGAAACTCTTTCCTGGGCATTCTTTTTTGCTTCAGCAACTTTTGCAAAGAAGATACTTCAACGATCGTATAGACAATATATAAACCCATACAAATGATCAGGGCGGGTTTATTAAGATTCTTTCTTTCTATCATGATGTAGGCAAACGCTGCCGTGATACAAATAAAAAATTTAATCATAAAACTACCGTATAATGAACGTACGGAAGCGCTGCCATTGGTTGAACTAAGAGCACTTTTAGAAAAATAAAATGACCCGGCTGTTGCAATAAACAGGATCAGATTACCGGCAATCAACACGTCGGGGTCAATCCCCTGCTTGAGGAGAAAATTCCGGCCCCCTAAAAAAAAGGCATTTAAAAAAATAAAAAGGAATAGTAACGGAAACCAGGGCTTTTTAAATATCATCTTTGGGTGGTTTTGCTGTATCCCGCATCAGTTTGTAAAAAATTCCGATGAGGGTGAGCAAAGGTAAGACACAGGCCAGCAATGGTAAAGTATGCAGCCATTTATCTGCTTTTAGTCCCAGGAAAACAGCCAGCCCGATAGCTACCAGCATCTGCGTACCTAAACCGGCATAACGAACCAGGTCCCGGTTGCTGTCATTTGATGGCGGCTTGCTGCTCATTGTTATTCATCTCCACAATATTAGCACCCATGTGGCACTGACCATTAAAGGTGGCCGTGGGCTCTATCTGAAGTTTGCCGGCGTAGAGATTTCCGGTTACCATACAATCACCGCGTAACTGCAGCAATTCCTTTGCACGGATATTACCGGAAACTTTACCAACAATATCTGCCTGGTTACCCGCAATATCACCTTCCACTACCCCGGTATTGCCAATAATAATTTTAGCAGAACTATTGATATTACCAATAACGGTTCCATCAATTCTCAGGTCGCTGTTGCTGCTGATGTCACCTTTAAGGATCGTGCCAGAACTGATCAGAGTAGCGCCGTTGCCATTTGTTACTGATTGCTGCATGTCGGTTTTGTTTTTAGTTGTAAACATAGTTGCCTTTATTAGTCATTTGAGATTTCATCCTTCGGAAGCGTGATCTTAGTGGTATCATATTGTATCGTCGTATTTCCGGCCAATGCTTTTTTAATTCCTTCGATATATTGTGCTTTATAAATGTTTTGTTTTTCTGCTTCGTCCACCCGGTATTTTAATTGCCGTAATTCCATGGCTGATTTATAATCGGTGCTTGCCCCGGGAATATAGTACTTCAACGGGGTAAAAACGATGAGCGCTACCGTCAGCCCGACCAACAGTACAAAGATTGTGCTCAACATGATGTAAACACTTAATCTGGACAATTTAAATGTGACCACCTCTTCATAGGTATCATCATTCATTACCACCAGGCGATAGCGGTTTCTCAACCGTTTCAGGGTGGACCCGGCATCAAATTTTAGCATAACCAACAATTAAGGATTTAAAGGTAAGCAAAGGGCTTTGGTTTTGCCAGCCTCCTTTCTTCAAATTAAGCTCAAAAAAATGGCCTATTTTTATACTAAATTATTTGAATTTCAGTTAATAAGCCTTTAGATTGCGACGGAAAATGCGACCCAACCGATATACTATTACTGCGATACTTCTCCTTATCTTCTGCCAGGTTAGTTTCCCCACCTTCAGCCAGTTAGGGTTTCCTATTGTTATCAAAAAACCCCAGGAGTATGATGAAAGGGTGCTGCGGTCGGAAAGGTCAGAAGATAAAAAGTTTAAGCTACCCACCCGTTTCATCCAGAATACGGTTACCCATTACAACTATTACTTCAATGCGAATAACAAGCTGAACGAAGTTCTGGAAAGAGCCAAAGCTTCATTTACAGACGATTATTCCCAGTTGCTCCCTTTTTACAACTATACTTTGGATGCTACCGCAAAAGATTCGGTACAACTGGATTCCATCACGTATAAATCATCTTCGGGTATTGCCTTACATGATCTCCGGAATGACTGGGTTGACAATCTCTACCTGCTCTGGGGTGCTTCTTTTTACCTCCGCAAGGATTTCGATTCCGCCTACCTCATGTTCCAGTTCATCAATTATGCGTTTGCACCCAAAGAGAAAGACGGTTACTACCTGACCATTGGAAGTAACCGGGATGGCAATTCTGCATTAAGTATTTCCACCAAAGAAAAAAAGAGCCTCCCAAAAAAGATTTTTTCAAAGCCCCCCAGCCGCAATGATGCATTCATCTGGCAAATAAGAAATTTCCTGGCACAGGATCAGTTTGCAGAAGCAGCCAGTCTGATCGTCACCCTTAGAAATGACCCCGTTTTTCCGAAACGTTTGCAAAACGACCTGCAGGAAGTACAGGCATACTGGTTTTATAAACAGAATATGTGGGATAGTGCGGCTGTCTATCTCGTGAAGGCACTCGACAACGCTTCCAACAAACAGGAAAAAGCCCGGTGGGAATACCTCGCAGCTCAACTATTTGAATTGAGTGGTCATAATAAAGAGGCTGAAAAATATTATACGAAAGTCAGCAGTCTTACCACAGACCTCGTTCTGGATATCTATGCCCGGCTTGCTGCTATCCGTACCAATAAAGATGGCGGTGATAAAACTATTGACAAAAATGTGGCCACCCTGCTGAGGATGGCTAAACAGGATAAATACCTGGACTTCCGGGATATCATCTATTACATGGCAGCTCAAATGCAACTGGAAGGAGGCAATGTGGAGGCTGCCATTCCTTTGCTGCTGAAAAGCACACAATTTACCAGCAATAACCCGGCCCAGCGAAACCGGGCTTTTCTACAACTGGCAGAATTATCCTATGCCAGGCACCACTATCGCCAGGCATATAATTTTTATGACAGTTTGAATCTGAGTGACCCCTCGATAAAAAATCCGGCAGAAATTGTTTCCAGGAAAAAATCCCTGGGCATCATTGCCCTGAATAGTGAAATCATTGAAAGACAGGACAGCCTTCAACGGATTGCTTCCCTTCCTGAAGATGAACGCCGGGATTTTATTAAAAAAATAGTAAAACAACTTCGTAAAGCACAAGGACTGAAAGACGAAACCCCGCTAACGGCAGGAATACCTTTTACGAACCCGGTACCCTCCAATCTTTTTCCAACTAATGAACCAAAAGGTGAATGGTATTTTTATAATGCTTCTTCCCGTACCAGGGGGCAGAATGATTTTAAAAACAGGTGGGGCAGCAGACCTAATACAGATAACTGGCGCCGGAGTGCCGTCATTTCTGCGGGTATTAAGAATATTGCGAACCAGCAACAGCCAGGAAATAATCAGCAACAGGGTCCCGGTAACCAACAGCAGGTTTCTGAGATAACCTATGATGGCCTCTTAGCGAATTTACCCCTGAAACCAGAGCAATTAAAAATATCAAATGATTCCATTCAGGATGCTTTATTTGCTTTAGGCAAAGCTTATGTTCAGGAAATTGAAAACTGCCAGGAAGGAACCGGAACTTTAGAACAATTGCGCACCCGTTTTCCGGAGTTTCCAAAAATGGATGAAGTACTTTTCAAACTTTACTTTTGTTATTATAAAAATGGTGAAACATCCAAAGCTTCAGCCATAAAGAAATTGCTTAGTGAAAAATATTCCGGGAGCAATTTCACCACCATTATCAATACAGGTAAAAACCCTTTATCAACATCTGCTAACCCGGATGCGACCAAGACCTATGAAAATATCTATGACCTGTTCATTGAAGGCAATTTTTCAGAGGCTGTTACGCAAAAGAAAACGGCCGACAGCCTGTACGGAAAAAACTACTGGACACCGCAGCTGCTTTATATTGAAGCCGTATATTATATTAAACAAAGGGATGACAGCACTGCAAAGAATGTGCTGAATTCAATAATTACCGGTTTTCCGGGAACACCCCTTGAAAAGAAAGCTACCAACCTGCTGGATGTTCTGAGTAGAAGAAAACAAATAGAAGAAGAACTAAGGAACCTGGTTATTAACAGGGCCCCGAAGGATACGGCAACAAACAGACCCATCGTTCCAACAGTCCTGGTACCAAAAGATACTGCCATCGCAAAACCTGTTGTAAACAATCTCCCGGCAAAAGACAGTATTGCTAATAAACCACCGGTGAAGATCAATTCACCATATACCTATACCCCTGATAAGCCGCATTATGTTATGCTTATCCTGAATAAGATAGACCCTGTTTTTTCCAATGAAGCTAAAAACGCTTTCATTCGTTACAACAAAGACACGTATTACAATAAGACCTATTCAATCGATTTGTACCAGTTGGACACCGATAACCGCTTATTGCTTATAGCACCCTTTGCCAATGCCCAGGAAGCCATTAGTTATGTTGAAAAAACCCTTCCAAAAACAGCCACGGAGATTATCCCCTGGCTGAAAGGGGGCAAATACACTTTCAGTATCCTGACCGACAGCAATTATGATTTGCTGAAGAACAACCGGGATATTGATGCTTATAAAAATTTTCTGAACCAATATTTACCGGGAAAATTCTGATCTTTCCGGCTTTTGCAGCAAGCCGGAAAAGGTTATTTGGCAAAAAATTAATCCTCCTGCCGGGGCTTCCGCTTCCATTTTTCTTATTTTCGGTTTCTAAACCCTGACTTCCTGAAAATCGCCTTTATTAATTCAACCGTTTCTTATTTATGAAAAAAGCTGTTCGGATATTCTGGCGCATTTTTGCTGGTGGTTTTGCTGCTTTTGTTTTACTGGTCATCCTGGCGAATGCCGGTGTGTTTGGCAAAATGCCTTCGCTGGCAGAACTGGAAAATCCTTCCATCCTGCAGGCCTCGGAAATATATGCAGAAGATGGCACCCTGATGGGAAAATATTATACGGACAGAGGCAATCGCAGTAACGTTAAATACCGGGATATTTCCGCCCATGTTATTGATGCCTTGGTGGCTACTGAAGATGAGCGGTTTTATAACCACAGCGGGATCGATTTTAAATCAACCATGCGGGCCATAGTCACTTTCGGTTCACAGGGAGGAGGCAGTACCATTACTCAACAACTGGCCCTGAACCTGTTTAATGAAAGAGCTTCGAACAGGGCTATACGCGTCATCCAGAAATTAAAAGAATGGATCATTGCGGTAAAGCTGGAAAAAAATTTTACAAAGCAAGAAATCATCACCCTTTATCTGAATGCGGTTCCATTCGGCAATAATATTTACGGTATCCGCAATGCAGCCAGATCCTTTTTTCAAAAAGAACCAGACCGCCTGAATGTAGAAGAAGCGGCCTTACTGGTGGGTATGTTGAAAGGAAACAGCATCTATAACCCGGTACGTAATCCAAAAGCCGCGCTTGATCGCAGGAATACAGTAATCGGTCAAATGGAAGTGAATGGTAAAATAACTTCGGCTGAAGCTACCCGGTTGAAAGCATTACCCATTAAACTTAATTATAAAAAACTGGATGAAAACACCGGTTATGCGCCTTATTTCCGCGAGGTGCTGAAAGATGAAGTGCGGGATGCCTTAAAAGATGTAAAAAAATCCAACGGGGATACGTATGATATTTATGATGATGGATTGAAAATCTATACCACCATTAATCCACAGATGCAGCAATATGCGGAGGAGGGAATGGCTTTGCAGATGACCGCATTGCAACGTAGTATCAATGCCCGGGCTTCCATAAAAAATGGAACTATTTGGAAGGATCATGAAAAAATACTGGAAAAGGCCATCAAAGAATCAGACCGGTGGAGAAACCTGGAAGAAGATGGATTAAGTGATAAAGAGATAAGGGCCAGTTTCAATAATAAAGTGCCCATGAAGATATTTGCCTGGAATACCAAACGGGAAAAAGACACGCTGATGACTCCTTATGATTCGATAAAGTATCACCGGCAGATGGAGCAGGCTTCTTTTATGGCCATGGATCCTGTAACCGGTGAGGTAAGGGCCTGGGTGGGTGGTATTAATTTTAAAACATACAAGTATGACCATGTGAACCTGAAAACAAAAAGACAGGTTGGTTCTACTATAAAGCCTTTTTTGTATACACAGGCTATGGAAGAAAGAGGTTTTACTCCCGAGACTGAATGTGAAAACGTAGCCCAATTCTTTCCCGGAAGCGGATGGGTGCCTTCCGGCAGAAAATGTGGCGGGGGAACCATGACCATGGCCAATGCGCTGGCATATTCAAAAAACTGTGCCACGGCTTATATTATGAAACAGGTAGGGCCGCAGCAGTTTGCCGATTTTCTGGCCCGAATAAATATCCCAACGAAAGTGAAGCCATTTCCTTCCATTGCTTTAGGCACCTGCGATCTGTCCATGTATGAGATGCTCTGGGGTTATACCATTTTTGCAGGTCGTGGTTTTTCAACCAAACCTTATTGCATAAGCCGCATCGAAGATCGGAATGGTAATGTGATCAAACGTTTTGATTACAGTGTAAACCGGAAAGAAGCCGTAAGTGAAGTAACGGCTTATACCATGGCCCGTATGATGCAGGGTACGGTAGATAAAGGAACCGCCGGTGGCCTGCGTAACCGGGTGGGTGCTGCAGAAATGGGTGGCAAAACAGGAACAACGGATGACAATGCTGATGCCTGGTTTATGGGATACACGCCCCAGCTGTTAGCAGGATCCTGGGTTGGGTTTGATGATCGTTTTCTGCGTAATGAAGGAGATGGGAACAGGATAGCCAGACCTATTTGTGAATATTTTTTCAAGAAGGTACTGGCAGATAAAAAACTGGGTATTGAACGGGATGCAAAATTTGTACGGCCTGCCGAACTGGAAAATGAGATCAATAGTGCCGATATACTGATCAGCGATTCAGACCCGGATCCGGCAGGACAAGGTGATGACCAGGGAGTTGGCAATGAACAGGATTATAATAATTATAATACACAGGACTCAATTGGTGCCGAATCAAAAAAATATACCGATGATGGCGGGAATATACCCCCGGTTAAAAAAGATACGGTTACTAAATCCCCTGCAAAAAAAGAGACCGATAACAGTAAACCTATTGGTGCTCCTACCAACGAAACAAAGAAAAAGGGAAACCTTTTAAAGAGGATTTTTGGTAAAAAAGATAAACAATAATCGTATAAGAAAAACAAAATTCCAAAGCAAAAACACTCATGCTTAGGATCCGCAAAGCCACCATCAGCGATATCGGGCTTATCCGGGAACTTACTTTTAAAGTATGGCCGCAAACGTATACTCCTATTATTTCCAGAGAACAGATTGACTTTATGCTGGGTATGATGTACAGCGAAACGTCGTTACAGAAACAAATGAATGAAGGCTGTCAGTTCATTCTCGTTTACGATGAAACCCGGCCGGTAGGGTTTGCCTCCTACCAGGAAATTGAACCATCTGTTTTTAAACTTCATAAAATATATGTACTTATATCACAACAAGGCAAGGGTGCCGGCCGGTTTGTGATTGACTTTGTAATCTCTGAAATAAAAAAACGAGACGCTGCCTCCTTACTATTGCAGGTAAACCGGAACAACCCCGCCAAATTATTTTATGAGAAACTGGGATTTACGAGTATCGATGAGATTGATGCTGATATCGGGCAGGGGTATTTTATGAATGATTATGTCATGGAGATGAAAGTCTGATACGGTAATGAACTTCACTCAAACGGAAAATGGGAAGATTATTTGTCGCTTTTCAAAACGTTTTTGCAGTCCAGGTAATTGGTAGGGTCCACTGGTTTATCAAACTCATACATCAATAATTCAATACTTTCACCCGGACTAATATATCCCAGGGGCTGACCAAGTTTTACGACATCATTTCTTTTTACCAGCAGTTTATTCAGACCGGTGTACCAAAAATAATAATCCTTCCCGTTGATCTTTACAAAAAGTACCAACCCATTTTTTGAATCATCCGTTAACTCTGTATTGGTCACCCTTCCGATGCCCACTGATTTAACAATGGTATCCGGAACACTCTGCAACACGACGCACAGGTCGGGTTCTTCAAAATGAATGACGTTTTTTGGAGGCGGTACAATCGTTGCATCATTCAGCGGGCAGATAAGCCGGATACTTTCTTTTTGTGCCAGTAAATCACCCGGTTGAAAAAAAATTACCAGCAGGCAGAGCTTCATTAAATTTTTCATACAATTTATTGATCAGCGTTTTTGCATTCTCAGTTTTTTTGCCATCTCCGCACTCATCCCTTCTGCAGAAATTCCATAGCCACTCACCAATACCCCTTTTACTCCGGTAACAGATTCTATGGCATATACGATGGCTTCATCAGCCGGATCAGAATTGCCTTCAAACCTGTAAACTTCTACGATCTCAAAGTCATTAATATCAAACCGGTCGTCCTGGCAGACGAGACAATTCTCCTGAAGGTTGAAATCAACAACAAAATCTCTTTTTTTCAGCCCATTAACGGCTTCAGATACACTATCATATGAAATCATGTTCCCGTTTATTAACTATTTCAAAGTTATTCTTATTTAGGTTAATCCCGTTTATAGTCTCTCCCCTGATCCTCAATTAGAAGGCGGTTTTTTAGTATGCTTACCTAACAGGACAAGATGTGTAAAATAAGTATACAAAGACGCAGTTAACAAGCCATTTATTCGCCGGTAAACAGTACCTTTGCCGCCATAAATAAAAATCCTAATAATGTCAACTGTAACAAAATCCATTGATTTTAGCCTGCCATATAAAGTGGCAGATATTTCCCTTGCAGCCTGGGGACGTAAAGAAATAAGATTGGCCGAAGCAGAAATGCCCGGTCTGATGTCGATCCGTAAAGAATACGGACCATCACAGCCACTGAAAGGTGCACGGGTAGCTGGTTGCCTTCACATGACAATTCAAACCGCTGTTTTAATCGAAACATTGACAGCCCTGGGCGCTGAAGTAAAATGGAGTTCCTGTAATATTTTCTCCACGCAGGATCATGCTGCGGCAGCCATTGCTGCTGCCGGTATTGGTGTATTTGCCTGGAAAGGTCAATCACAGGAAGAAGCTGACTGGTGTATTGAACAAACCTTATTCTTTGGAGGTAAAGACAAGCCCTTAAATATGATCCTCGATGATGGGGGTGATCTGACCAACATGGTACTGGATACTTATCCTGAACTGATCCAGTACGTAAAAGGTATCTCAGAAGAAACGACTACAGGGGTTCACCGTTTATATGAAAGAGTGGCAAAAGGCACATTGCCCATGCCGGCTATCAATGTGAACGATTCGGTAACCAAATCCAAGTTTGATAATAAATATGGTTGTAAAGAATCATTGGTGGATTCTATACGCCGTGCCACGGATGTGATGCTGGCAGGTAAAATTGCGGTAGTGGGTGGCTATGGTGATGTGGGAAAAGGTTCTGCGGCTTCATTAGCCGGGGCAGGTTGCCGGGTTATCGTTACAGAGATCGATCCTATCTGTGCTTTACAGGCAGCTATGGACGGTTTTGAAGTAAAGAAAATGATTGACGCAGTGAAAGAAGCCGACATCGTTGTTACCGCTTCCGGTTGCCGGGATCTGATCAGGGGCGAGCATTTCAAACTGATGAAAGACAAAGTAATCGTTTGTAATATCGGGCACTTTGATATTGAAATTGATATTGCCTGGTTGAATACCAACTATGGTGACACCAAAGATACCATCAAACCACAGGTAGATATTTATAATGTAGATGGTCATGATGTTATCATTCTTGCGGAAGGCCGCCTGGTGAATCTCGGTTGTGCAACCGGTCATCCATCATTTGTGATGAGCAATTCATTCAGCAACCAGACCCTGGCGCAGATAGAATTATGGACGAATAATAAAAATTATGAGAACAAAGTTTATGTTCTTCCCAAACACCTTGATGAAAAAGTTGCCCGGCTTCACCTTGCAAAAATTGGTGTGGTGCTGGATGAACTGACGGATGCACAAGCTGCTTACCTGGGTATCGGTAAAGAAGGTCCGTTTAAATCTGAACAATACAGGTATTAAATTAAAATTAATATAGTACTGAAAACCCACTTGCAGAAAGTGGGTTTTTTTATTCCGGATAATTTATTTTATCAGCGTTTTAGCTTCATTCACCAGGCAGGTGGTCAACACCATGAGTGCCTGTTGCTCAGTGGGGCCAAATGTAACTTTGGTTTCCTTTTTGTTATTGCCCGTAAAAATAATATGGGTTATTTTCAGTGTCATCATTTTCTGTAAAACTGCCGGGGTAAGTGACGTATTCTTAAAAACAAAATGAAAGAGCCCCTCGCAGTTCATCGTGCCGCCGTTTCGAGAGGTCATTTTTGTTTTGGTGCCTTCAAAAAAAATAGCGGCCATGGAGTTATTATCAAAACATTTGTCCACGCCCTCAATGGAAAAAAGAACATCGATCTCTTTGCTGTCTGCATCAATTGTTACGGAACCGCCGTCAAAGAAAATAAAGCCCGTGGAAAGTTTAGTTTCTTTTGTATATGGATCTGTTTCCTTACTCAGTTTACAATCCTGCGCGGCTAAGAAAAGGGGAAGTAGAAATACGAAAACCAATACCTGTTTCATAAAAGACTGATTATACTTAAAATTAGCATTTTTTGCTGCAACTAAAATTGGACGAAAATAATATTACTCCGGTTGGCAGATGTCGAAAAAGGGGTTTTTGACAGGGCAACTACAGCTCCCATCCATCCGTTATTATACTATCTTTATAGACAAGGCTACCAACCCTCCATAGCCGGGAATCAGACTGTTATGAAAAGGCTCGTCCATATTTTTATTCTGCTGACTGTATTTTCTTTTGCAGCCAGGGCCAGTCATATTACCGGTGGTGAGATGTATTACACGTTTACCGGCTTTAGTAATGGGATGTATCAATACAATGTTACCCTTAAACTTTTCCAGCGTTGCGGGAGTGGACGGCAATTTCCCAACCCGGCCATAATTTCCATTTTTGATAAAACCAATAATGCGCGGATAAATGATCTTACGATCTCTATTTCTAATACAGAGACTATCAGTATCACCAACCCCGATCCCTGTATTACCAATCCTCCTACAGTTTGTTATGATGTGGCCTATTATTCTTTCACCGTCTCATTACCCGGCTCTGCGGCCGGATATGTGATGGCGAGCCAGGTTAATTACCGTATCGCAGGCATCAACAACCTAACACCAGGATACAATAATATTGGCGCCACGTATACGGCTGAGATACCGGGCAATTCACCTATTTCCAATGGACCGGAAAATAACAGTGCCACCTTTAATGGTAATGACCTGGTAATTGTTTGTGCCAATAATAACTTCACCTATAGTTTTGCTGCACAGGATGCTGATGGCGATCAGTTACTGTATTCCTTCTGCGGAGCCTATGCCAGTACATCCGGGGGAGGTGGCGGCGCCGTACCCACCAATCCACCGCCCTATCCGGAAGTACCTTATGCTTTTCCCGATTTTACCGATACGGCTCCACTGGGAAATGCAGTACTGGTAAATCCCACCACGGGTTTAGTAACGGGTATTGCCCCGCCACAGGGAATTTATGTCATTACGGTTTGTGTGGATGAGATCAGGAACGGTGTTGTGATAGCCCGGCAACGTAAAGATGTGCAGATAAATATTGCCGATTGCAGTATTGCTTCCGCCTCCCTGCTGCCCGAATATTTTTTATGCAAGGATTTTACGACAACCATTGCCAATCAATCCCAGAGTCCGTTGATCATTTCTTACGACTGGGAGATCAAAGACAATACTAATGCTGTAATTGTTACCGGTACGGCACCCAGCATTACGCATACCTTTTCGGCGGCCGGAATTTACACGGTAAAACTTGTCATCAACCGTAATCAGCCCTGCAGCGATTCCACAACAGCTCTTATAAAAGTATTCCCGGGATTTGTTCCGGATTTTAGTTCAACAGGTATTTGTGTAACCAAACCCACCCTTTTTACAGACCAAACGCTTTCAGTTTATGGAATAGTAAATGCGTGGACCTGGGATTTTGGGGAAACATCAACCCTTACTGATAATTCAATTATCCAAAATCCCGCATATTCCTATCCGTTATCCGGGATAAAAAATGTACGACTGATAGTAACGGATACCAAAGGTTGCCGGGATACTGTTTATAAAGATATTACCATACTTGATAAACCACTTCTTACTCTTGGCTTTACCGATACCCTTATCTGTGTAAACGATTACCTGATGTTGCAGGCTTCCGGAAATGGTAATTTCAGCTGGTCACCCCCTGTAAATATCATCAATGCCAATACAGCAACACCTATTGTCTCGCCGGCTGCTACCACCACGTATTTTGTTGACCTGGATGATAACGGCTGTCGTAACAGGGATTCGGTAAAAGTCCGGGTGGTTAGCTTTGTAAGCCTGCAGACCATGAATGATACGATCATCTGTAAGGGCGATACGATCCGGTTAAGCGTTATCTCCGATGGATTGCAATATGCTTGGACACCGGCTGTACAAATTATTGATCCGCTGGTTCAAAATCCATTTGTGTTCACCAATTCATTAACCGATTACGAGGTAACTGCCATCATTGGCGGATGCTCGGCAACCGATAAGATACGGGTGACACCGATACCTTACCCGGTGGCGAATGCCGGTGCTGATGTTGAAATCTGTTACAATTCTCCTGTTCAGCTTAATGGCAGCACCGATGGTAATTCGTGGATATGGGCACCGGCTAATTTGCTTAATGATGCCCGGATTTTAAATCCGTTATCATACCCTCCACGGACAACGAATTATATCCTTTCAGCCTATGATACTAAAGGCTGTCCCAAACCCGGAAGAGATACTATTCAAGTTACCGTATTACCTAAAATGAAAGTCAGTGCCGGAAGGGATACGGCTGTTGTAACCGGACAGCCATTGCAACTGAATGCCCATGGTGGAATTGCTTATACCTGGTATCCTGCTGTTCATCTTTCTGCTGACAATATTCCCGACCCCATTGCTATGTTTACCAACCCCACTGCTAGCATACAATATAAACTGGTAGCATTTAGCGAAGAAGGTTGCAGAGATTCCGCTTATATTACTATTAAAGTCTATAAAACTCTACCAACCGTTTTTGTACCCTCAGGATTTACACCTAATAACGATGGCAAAAATGATGTACTGCGTCCAATAGCTGTTGGGATAAAGCATATTGACTATTTCAACATTTATAACCGCTGGGGACAACTGCTTTTTTCAACCCAAATAAATGGCGCTGGCTGGGATGGGAAAATTAACGGGCAGCCCCAGGCAACGGGTACATTTGTCTGGATGGTAAAAGCAACCGATTATACGGGAGCAGCTTATTTTCAAAAAGGAGTCGTATCGCTTATCCGTTAATTATTTTTCTTTCCACTTATGATTGGCTCTGGTACAGGCAGCTCCCTGACTTGTTTGAAATCAATTTTGTGAACAACTTTTCTTTTGCAATAACTCCTGTATAGCATAATAATTGATACATGTGATCCTACAAAATCCAACGTATGCATATGCAATTTGTGAAAATGATCCAATTTACCCGGCTGGTAAAAGCTGAAGGGCGTCTCCGGGAATTTAATTTCAGGAAATTAAAAAGTCCTGAGGCAGAATTGTTTTCAGTAAATGTTTGTACGGAACGTGGCGACCGTATCATTTTCAATATGCAGAAAAAAGAAAATAACTGGCGGCTCGTTCCCGGCGAGGTACCCCCATGGATTGAGCAGAGTGAGGATAACCTGAATGAAGTAATTGAAGATGAACTCAGGAAAGGGTAAATATCCCCCTTTGATTTATTGATCATTTTCCCTGAATCGTTTCCGGATTATTTCCAGTTGTGCTGTATTCAGCCCCGATGTTTTTTTAAGAATATCCAGGAAATATGCAACTTCTTTTTCGCTGGAAGGGCATCCAATATTATTACCTGATTCGGGAGCCGCATCTTTTTCCCTTATTTTACAATCAGACAGCAATTTTCCTTCTTTATCAAAGATCAGCCAATAAGGTATACCTTGTCCGTCGCCATAGTATTTGGTACGCAGTTCTTTGGCGCCGGGGTTCTCCAGGTTTAGTTTATCCGCGGATTCATCCACCACCAGGTGCCGGATCACATAATTATCCGTAAAGAATTTCTTACAGGCCTCATCATTCATGCTGTTATCCATTCTATGACACCAGCCACACCAGGAAGCATGAAACATAACAAACACATTTTTATGTTCTTTATCCGCCTGTTTTCGGGCATCCTTCATTATTTCATCAGCGGATTGCGGTGTTGGTTGTGCTGATGCAATTCGTACAGCCAGCAATAATAAACAGGTTAATAATGTGTGTTTCATCAGCACCTTTTAGTTATTAATTTATAACCGGACAGCCGTTCCCGTTGCTATCACCATCAGCATACTACCCCCACTACCCACGGTTTCAAAATCAAGGTCAACTCCAATAATCCCATTCGCACCCATGGCCTGTGCTTTTTGGGATAATTCACGGAGGGCATCCTCTTTAGCCTGCTCCAGCACTTTTTCATAAGTTTTACTTCTGCCGCCAAAAATATCCCGCAGGCCGGCAAAAATATCTTTGAAAATATTTGCCCCGATAATACTCTGGGCATTAATTACTCCCAGGTACTCCTGGACTGGTTTTCCGTCAACGGTGCTAGTGGTTGTAATAAGCATAAATTATAATTTTAATTTTTCAAATATAGCTTTAAGTTTTTCATCGTCCTTTACCGTTGCTCCATTTGACGCTTCCTGGATGTAGTTGATTCGTTTAACTACATCGGGGTGACTGGCAAGAAATTCCGGTAAAGCAACGCCCTGAGCTGATTCTTTCAGATGATTCAATAAATCCACAAAACCCTTCGGGTCTATTCTCCGCTTTGTCAATAGGGCCAACCCCTCTGTATCCGCTTCTTTTTCCAGGCTCCGCGAGTATTTCAATGATTTTAGGTTATCAGCATGATTGACGACAACAGAAGTCACGGTACCAAGCTTTCCAAATAATAAACCCAGAAAAACTTTTGATCCCAATCGCCGGAATATAGATTTAGTCGAATGCTTATTGTTTACATGTGTGAACTCATGACTGAGTAATGCAGCTAACTCGGGATAGGATGTTATCTCTTTCAGTAAGGCAGTATACACCACGATGCGGCCACCGGGTAAGGCAAATGCATTAACGATATCATCATTAACCACGGTTATTTTAATAGGATAAGCCGTTGGAATATCCAGTGCAGTAAAAAATTCATTGATCACAATACTCCGGGAGGTATCTTCTTGTCCGCCCAGGCCCAACGCATCATATACGGCATCGCCTATTTGCTTTTCTGTTTTAATGGATACATTGGACGCCAGTTTTTGCGACACCCAGGGAACAATCAGCAAGTAAAGCAAAAACAATACCCCGAGAATGCCGAGAAAAAGAAGACTGTTCCGTATCCATTCCCTGCCACTGCTTTTTTTATACCAGTTCTTTTGTTGTTCGGCCTGCATTTCCTTAATAAAATGGACAGCATCGATACCTTTGATCCATAATTCGCTACCGGGACTTTTCGCAAGCCGCAGTTTTGTTTGCTGTGATTGAAAATCAAAGGAGGCATCCACATCTTTCAGCAGCCAGTTCACCATTGCATTGCTTCCATCGGGGTTACGGAAACCAATATTCAGATTTTTATCAAATACCAGTACCGTAGATTCCACCGGTTCGGAGCCGGGAGAAATATGGTAGGATCCATAATAACTTTTCATGACTGTACTATTTCCGGGGAATAAAGATAAAAGATATTTTCCCCACTGATTGGTAAAGAACTTTGTCACAATAGGTGTAATAAAGTCCCCCTTGGGGGATTTAGGGGGCTTTATACTTTGTTATATCCCGGGAAAACAAAATCTTTGCACCCTCCCGTGTAAGTAATTATTTTAAATAAAAAACGATTTTTTGGACTTCAGTCCCTTCTTTTATGGTGCAAGCCTATAATTTTCTCGCCTCCTGGCAATTGTTTCCTGAAAAAGGAACCTATGAGCATGCCGAAAGACCCAAAAGTGGTATTTACAAGATAGAAGCCGTGCCTGATCTTCCAGCCGGGCAGCTAAGCAAGAAAGAACTGAACATTTATCACAATTGGGTAACCCTGGAGAACCAGGCTTTTGCCTCCAATTATAAAATCAATGCCGATGGGGATCTTAATGATTTTGACAAACATGAACTGGCCGATAAAGTACAGGCCATCTTTCCCGATAGCATCACTTTTGAAATTCATTTCTATAATAAGGGCGAAGTGGCGCTGCATGTGGTGCATGAGATAATGCCCAATGGCTATTTGAAAATAACCCAGCAGGGGACAAAAGATGATGGGAAGCCTTTTACCAACGTGGAGATCTATCACAAACAACTGAGCGTACTACCCTACTCTGCCTCCGTTTCCGGGGCAGTTATTAAAGCCAATGAAGAAGGGGTGATAAAACACAAAGCCCTTACGGCGATGGAAGAACAAACCAATATGCAGTTGGACCAGATCCGCAGGCAGATAGAACTGCTGGCATTGCAGGCACATGAAATACAAAAACGAAAAGACCTGTCGCTGATGATTTACAGTGCCAAACTTTCTTTCAGACCCAATATCGGGCAGGTATATTATCTCTACGAAAAAAATGATGACAGTATTATGCTGTCTTTGATTTCTCCGAAGGAATGGGGTAAGAATGGGCCCTTCAAAAAATTTGTAGCCGCTGTGCAACTTTTGGCGGATCACACCTGGAAAGAGCTATAGGAATTGTATTTTTGTTGCATGACAAAACTCTCCGTGAACATCAACAAGTTTGCCACCCTGCGCAATGCCCGGGGCGGTAATAATCCCGATGTGGTAAAAGCGGCGATAGATGTTCAACGATTCGGTGCCGATGGCGTAACAGTGCACCCCCGGCCCGATGAAAGGCATATCCGGTATGAAGATGTGCGAGAGATAAAAAAAATAATCACCACTGAATTAAATATTGAAGGCAACTGCACGGAAAAAAAATTTGTGGATTTAGTATTAGAAATAATACCCACACAGGTAACCCTGGTGCCGGATACATTGGGGCAGCTCACATCCGATCATGGTTGGGACACTATTAAGCATAAAGACTACCTCAAGGAGATTATTTCCGTTTTTAAAACAGCCGGCATCCGGGTCAGTATTTTTGTTGATCCCGATATCAACATGATTGAAGGCGCGGCGGCAACCGGCACGGACAGGATTGAGTTATATACGGAAAGCTATGCTAAACAGTTCGGAGTCGGGAGTCGGGAGTCGGGAGTTGCTCCGTATATTACTGCAGCTCAAAAAGCCAAGAGAACTTGGCTTAGGTATTAAATGCTGGGCATGATCTTGACCTGCACAATTTAAAATTCTTTAAGCAGCATATTCCGGGGCTGGATGAAGTGAGTATCGGGCATGCATTGATCTGTGATGCCCTGTATTTTGGGCTTGAGAATGCGGTTCAGTTGTATAAACGGCAGCTGAACTAAAAATATTTTTGACAAAGACTTAGAATATTTTATTAAAAATTACTTTCGGACGATCAAAAATAATACTATGCAGATCCTAATAAACTACAAAACCCTGCTCATTGCCGGCTTTTCCCTAATCATCTTTTCCTGTAATAGTTCAGCCAAAAAAGATAAAGAACCAAAAAATAACCAGGCTGATACAACGCCTGCTTCCATAACACCTCCGGCAGATAATCCGGCAGAAGTCGCCAGGGAATCCACTCAACAAAAGTGTTATAGTAATGATGGATTAAAGTATAAGACTGTTATTTCTATAAATTTTTCAACAGATAACGGCATAACCGGAAGTGTAATGAGTCAGGAATACGGAAGTGATAAAAAAGAATCGACAACCTTTACCGGAACAGTTGATGCTGACAAACTCAATATCAGGTTTACAGGGACTCCCCCACTCCTGGGTGCCGCTTCCGAATGGACTACCAGACCATGGGCCCTGGATCATTCGTCCGGTAAAGAAAAACTCCGCATTGTTTTTAATTCGAAAAATTATGCGACGAATAAATGGGCAGAAACAGAATACGAGTTTGACCTGGCAGGTTGTAAATAGCCGCACTATTCTTTTGCATATCTGAACTTTTCCCCTTCCATCAGCGGATGTCGACCTGTTATTCCATCAGTATCTATCCGCAAAGAAAAATTTTCAAAAAATACCTCCATGATCGTAGGTTCAAAATGAAAAATAAATTCGTTATGTTCCTGGTTACTGACCGGGATTGTGGAAAATCGTTCCGGGCAAAATTCGAGCAATAAAGAAACTGATTCCACTTTCTGCTTTGGAAACTGTACGTCTCCGCGTTGACTCATTTGCTTCCAGCTACCCTCTGCACCATTTTGCAGGCTGCAAAAAACATGACGCAACAGTACCGGGTTAGCTGCTTCCATTTTAATATTAATGAAGTCATTCAATTCAGTTTTACTTTCTACCAAAGCAAAGTCGTAGGGTGGTTTAGCGGCACTATTCAGAAACAGTTCTCCGTTTTTTTCTATCCATCTTCCAGACCCATACCTGTCCAATGCCCCATAAGCGAAAAAGAACCGGAAATTACCATCAGGTTCTAATAAAAATCCAGATGCCATTTCCCTTACGCCCTGAATATGATATTCACCGGGTAAAGTTTTTGTTTCCATATTAATAATTATAAGACATTACTCAAGTCCGGCCCTTCGGGTATCCACTCAGGCCCCTGACTTCTGACTCAACCGCCTCGGTGGCAGGCTCCTTCTTCCCGACTCAATTCTCCATCATCACAAAAGCACCCCAGTAATAAGGCTCTTTGTATTTTGTCATTAATTGCATTTGTGCCTGCTTAAATGCTTTTTGAGTATCGCCGGATTTTATCAGGTTGGCATAAAAATTATTCATCAGCAATTGTGTAGCGGCATCATCCACTTTCCAGAGACTCATCACAATTGCTTCAGCCCCCGCTACTAAAAAAGCCCTTTGTAATCCATATACGCCTTCACCGGCTTTGATCTCTCCCAAACCCGTTTCACAGGCACTGAGAACCACTAACCTTGTACCTTTCAGGTTAAGATTCATGGCTTCATAGGAAGTTATGATACCATTATTACTGCTGTCTAACCCGGGTATAAGTTTATCCGCATCCGAAGCGCCGGTCAGCATCAGGCCGGAACGAAGTAATACATTATCCTTCGCATTATCGGCATGCACACCGATCGGCCAGTTTGTTTTTTCCACATCTTTTAAGAAATACCCGTGGGTAGCAATATGCAGGATGGATAGATTACTGGCCAATTTCAGATTGGTCTCCGTCGCATCCCGCTGAGTCAGTTCTGCCACCTGGTAACCGGAGGATTTGAGCACTTTGTTGATACCATCCACTTCCACTTTAGTGCCTGGAAGCTGAACAATAACCCCCGAACCATAATCCGGAAAGCCGATCAGGGTAGCATTCTTCCCGTTGTTACCATTTCCTTTGTTAGCATTTATTACCAGGTCGCGGGGATTGCCCAATAAAATAATATCCGTTTGATTGATCAGGTAATCGCCCCCGGCTTTTTTTAATGTATAAAGATTTAACTGGTTGTAAACACCATCGAGCGAAACATAAATTTTCTTTTTCCCTTTTAGTTCTGACTCAAATGGTGCCCAATACTGAGTATAGGATTGCTCATCATTTAATTTATTCCGGATTGAAAGCCGGTAAGATTTCGAATATTTATTCTCCAGGTCATTACCATTTTCCAACAGGATGATTTTTGGCTGCGGATTATTTTTAGAAATAACGAGGCCCAGGTAACGGCAACCCTCCGTAAATACCTGATCAAAATTTCGCAACCGGATAATTTCTATCAAAGCCTCATCGCCTTTCAGTTCCTTCTGTATTTCAGAAACTTTGGTTTTGCCGGTGAAATAAAAATCAGCAAACTCCTTCGAATTTTCGGACAGTTTTTTCTCCATTCGGTTAACAGCCAATTCCAGCGAATCGAGATTAACACTCTGCTCTTTCAATTCTTCTTTTGAATAAACATACAATGCCGTTAGTTGCTCTTTATGATCGATCCAGTCAGTATAATCTTTAATAAGTTGTTCATTTCCGCCCGACAGAATAGCCCCGCTGATTTTCCGGGTGGAACTAAGCAATAAACCTTTGGTGGCTGCCCGGTATTCAAATAAATCACCGATAATATCTTTATTAACAGCCGTTGCTTCCACTGCAAAATTATAAAACCGCTGAAACCGGGGCGACAGCATATCCCAGTATTTCGTTTTCTCCGCTTCGCTCATTGGTGAAAAATACTTGTTGATAAAGTCAAGCGTCTTCTCCATCACATCATGATAAAGTGGATAGGCTTTGGCCAGGTTCTTTTTTTTCCATTCCAATATGGCCATGTCCTCCTGTGACTGTACAAATAGTGGGTGTATGTTACCCAAGGCCTGTTCCCGTATCTGCAAGGCTTGTTGTAATAAAGGTTCCGCTTCCGCATAACGGCCTTTGTAACGGTAATAATTTCCCAGATCGCTGATAACCTTTGCATAAGCCGGACTGTTTTCACTGAAGCTCGCTTTATAAATTTCAGCAGAACGCTTCAGCATATCTTCTACCCGGTCTTCCCGTTTCATGAGCATGGCCAGGATGGCAACATTGTTCAGCATGTTGGCAAACTCAGGCTTACCTCTTTCCAGTCTTTTTTCCAGTCCCTGGTATATTTTCTCCGCCTCAGTATATTTTTCCATCTGCTGATAAAGCAATGCCAGGTTGGAAAAAAATTTCAGGTGATTTTTTGCTTTGGTTACTTCCAGTTTACCGGCAATCTGCAAGGCTTCCTGCAATAATTTTACAGCTGCTTCATACCGGCCCATCGATTGAAACAACATGGCTTCGTTATTCAAAACAATCGCATAAGTCATGGCTTCCTGTTGCTTGTTGGCCCTGATAACCGAAATAGCAGAAGCAAACTCTTTTTCCGATTCATTGTAATGTCCCTGGTTATAATGCAAGACGGCATAATTATTCAGCGATGCCGCCACAGCCATATTGGTGGCCCCCAGTTTTTCCATCCGCAGTTTTAATGCCTGTGCGGTGTAAATTTCCGCCTGCCCGAAACGACCGGTAGTTGTAAAGAGCAAACCTTCGCTGGCAATGGTTTTCATGTAACCAAGCTCGCTGGTACGATAGGCTTTTTCAAAAAATGTCTGGGCTGTACGAAATCTTTTTTCTGCAAATACATAGCGACCCATAGCATAAGCGGATTGGCCCATTTGCAGATTTAACGTAGCCGTTTCCTCATCATCAATATCAACGTCCCTGTATAAAGATTTGGCTATGCTGCCCAATTTTAAAAATTTCGCTCCAAACTCACCTTTACCCTGTCCACCAAACAAACCTGAATTATCACTCAGTAAAACCGCATAATCAATATCCGTGGAATCAAAATCTGCTTTTATACCTTCCAATTCATTACGGACTCCATTCCGGGCCTTCATTTTGGCATCATACTTTGCATCATTCACGGTTCCTTTGCCTTTATCCACGACTTTATCCTTTAATCTTTTCAGGATCTGGGCAGGTGACTGGAGCGACAGGAAAATAAGCGAAAGGGCGATTAGAATTTTCATAAACGAATATTAGGAGGGTTAACAGCACACCTAAATTACATTTTTAATTTCTATTATACCATTTTGGGGATACCGGCTGCCTTATATCCCAGTTATTGACATTTCATCAGGCTCTTTCATCACTTATAAAAATAAAAAGGCTGATTTATTTTTTTAGGTAGCTTGTCAACCCAAAAACGATGATTATGAAAAAGATGATTTTATATGGCCTGTCCGTTGCATCCCTGGCAACTTCCTTTGCCCAGATCCCGCTGACTGTTACACCCAGCGGCGGCAATAAAAAAGCTTCAGTTAGTGAACGGGTTGGTTTAACGGATGTAACCATCCATTATGACAGACCCGGAGTCAAGGGCCGTGAAGGAAAAATATGGGGACAGCTTGTCCCGGTTGGTTTTTCCGACCCGGGTTTTGGCAGCAGTAAGGCTGCACCCTGGAGAGCCGGTGCGAACGAAAATACCACCTTTGAATTTTCTACGGATGTAAAAATAGAAGGGCAACCTTTACCTGCTGGCAGATATGGATTCTTTATTGCGTATGATCCGAACGAATGCACACTGATATTTTCAAAAAACTCCACTTCGTGGGGGCACTTCTATTATTCTGATAAGGAAGATGCCCTTCGGGTTAAGGTGAAACCACAAGCATTGGAAAAATCCGTGGAATGGTTGAAGTACGAATTCATAAACCCGTCAGAAAACGCTGCTACCATATCCTTACAATGGGAAAAATTAGCCATCCCTTTTAAAATAGAAGTAAATTATTTCAGAGACCAGGTTGAATCTTTCCGCCGGGAGCTGAGAACCGAGAAAGGATTTATCTGGGAAAGCTGGAACCAGGCAGCGCAATGGTGTGTGCAGCATGAAACCAACCTGGAAGAAGCTTTACTATGGACTGATTCTTCTACCGGCCCGAGTTTTGGAGGTGACCGGAGTTTCCAGGCATGGAGTACCAAAGCACAGGTGCTGCAAAAATTAGGTCGGGGCTCTGATGCCGCTGCCGTAATGGAAAAAGCTTTACCCCTGGGTAATATGCTTGAAGTTCATCAGTATGCCCGGCAACTGCAGGGAATGAAATTTAATAAACTGGCCTTTGATGTATTTAATACAAATTTTAATAAATATCCCGGCCAGTTTACCACGTTGATGGGAATGATGCGGGCCTATGCAGGTATCGGCGATCTGAAAAATGCATTGAAATATGCCAACCTGGCTCTGCCACTGGCGCCCAACCAGCAGAACAAAACATTTGTGGAAGGGCTTATTCAAAAATTAAAAGATGGGAAGGATATCAATTAGTGATTCAGCATAAAGTAAAGCCCTGAGATCAGAACCATCCTGGAAAACAGGGTGGTTTTTTTACTGGCACCGTGTAAAAAAATCTTTGTATTTTGTATGCAAAAACGATTACATGAAAAAAATAATACTTGCTCTTTTACTATTGACAGCTTCCTATTGTAGTTTTTCCCAAACCTGTGAAGAACGTGAAAGCAAGCTGCTCGAAACAATAGGCAGTTTTTCAGCCGGCATGCTTTATAATACTTATGGACTTATAGGCAGTATCAGCGACGGTTATACACATGATGCCTATTCTCCGGCAACTGTAAATGAATTGATGGAACCTCAAAAGAAAGTTGCAGATAACCTCATAAAAGTAGTTGAGGAGCTGATCAACACAAATATGTTTAATGCGCCCGAGGATAAAGACTATGCCGCTACGATCATTAAGATTTTAAAGGGGTTGAGCAATCAGGCCCAATTACTGCAGAATTACACAACCCATAAAATCAGGCAAAACCAGGAAGCTTATGAAAGCCAGCGGAAACAAAACTGGTCAGCCATCAGCAAACTGATGGGAATAGAAGAATAATCGGTTTAAAAAGCTTTGGGCTCACATCCGAGCAATTCACAAAGCTTAGCTTCCAATGCCGGACCACGGAGATTCTTAGCTACTATTTTTCCTTCGGGATTTACTAAAATATTCTGAGGGATCCCCTTTACTTTATAGAGAAGTGCAGCTGAATTACTCCAGAATTGCAGATCACTAACATGGGTCCAGGTTAGATTATCTTCATGTATCGCATTAATCCATTTATCTTTTTGACCAGGTCTGTCGAGGGAAACACCCAGCACCGTGAAATTTTTTGAATTAAATTTATTGTAGTTCTCCACCACATTCGGGTTTTCGGCCCGGCAAGGCCCGCACCAACTGGCCCAAAAGTCAACCAATACATATTTGCCACGGAAAGAAGAAAGGGATATGGGTGTACCGGTAGTATCCGGTTGTGAAAAATCCAGCGCCTCGGTACCTATGGCACCAATCTTTCCATCTGCAATATATTGTTCGAATTGACTGTCGGCTTCTGATTGTCGTATTTTCTCATCCAGTGACTTAAACCGGCTCTCCAGCATCACAATATTTTCATTAAAAGAATGGGTAACATTCAGGATAAACGGGGCAACATATGATTTAGGTTTATCCTTAATAAATTTATCAATTTCTTTCTGTACCATTTCCTGTGTACTGTTGTAAGTCACCATCAGCTTATCCCTGTCTGCACCCGGCATGGTTGAATTAATGGTATTTGCCAGGGAATTTACCTGTTTTGCAAGCGGCATAAAGCCTTTAATAAAAGTATCAAATTCTTTGTGTGATTTAGATCCTTCAATCTGGTAGGTCAATGGCTGTGCTTTTTTCCCTTTAAACGAAATGGTGGCATTCTCAACATATATTTCAACGGGGTTCTGCCCTGTGATAATCAGGTAACAAAGCACCGGCTCCTTTACGTTTCCTTTCAGGGTAAATTTTGTTTTCAGCAATTTTGTCTTAACCATTTCAACGTTTTCCCCGTTTTTGTACAGCAAAATTTCGGTACCTTCCGGAAAGCCTTCCAGTTTGCCTTCAATGGTAAATCCTTTAGGATTTACCTGGGCAGCCATAACAAGTGGAAACAAAATAAAAAACAGGAGCATTTTTTTCATACGAAGCCAAATTAATTTTCAGGAACTATACGGATTATCCGGATCAATATACAAATTTATGCAATCCAACCGGATGGCAAAACCCTAACAGACCCTGTTTGGCCGTTTTTCCAATATTTAACTTTTATTCACAGGGCGGGCCTTATGGACGAAAGGAATTCTTTTGTGGCTGCATGAACATCAGCATTGTTTTCCAGTGCTTTAATATAGGCACTTCCTATAATAGCGCCGTCTGCCAGCCGGCAAACAGCATCAAACGATTGTTTATTGCTGATCCCGAACCCAACCAAAACAGGGTTTTTAAGGTTTAAATTCCGGAGCTTTTGCAAAAATTCTTCTGTACGGGCAGAATTTATTTCGCTACCGGTAGTAGCGGAGGATGTTACGGCATATAAAAATCCGGTGCTCAGGTTATCTAATTTCTTTATCCGTTCTTCGGAAGTTTCCGGAGTGACTAAGAAAATAAAATCGAGGTTATATTTTTGGATAATTGCCCCATACTCTTTTTCAAATTCATATTCCGGTAAATCAGGAAGTATCAATCCATCAATACCAACCGATGCGGCATCTGCACAAAATTTTTCAAAGCCATATTGAAGAACAGGATTCATATAGCCCATGAGAATAACCGGTACGGTAATGCCGGGAATTGCATCAGTTGGCGAAGAGCTATTGCGAAAATCCTTTAATTGTTCAAAGAGTTTAGCAATCGTCATCCCATTGACCAATGCAATACTGCTGCTATGCTGAATGACAGGACCGTCAGCTAACGGATCACTGTAAGGCATGCCAAGTTCGATAATGTCGGCTCCGTTTTGCTGGAGGGCCTGCATTACCTCAAGTGTTGAATTTAATTGAGGATAGCCTGCCGTGCAGTAGACGTTAAGAATGTTATTATCTTTTTTTTCAAATATTTCATTTATCCTGTTCATATTATTTTTGAAACACAGAGTCACAAAGTACACTGAAATACACAGAGACAGCTTCGTGTAACTCCCTGCCTCTGAGACTCCGTGGTTATAAATTTTTCATATAGGTGTCCAAATCCTTATCCCCTCTCCCACTCAGACAAATCACCACAACATCACTTTTTTTGAAGTTGATCATTTTCAACGCATGAAGAGCATGCGCTGATTCCAGGGCAGGTATGATACCTTCCAGCTTGCTTAACTCAAAGGCAGCATTCAAAGCTTTGTTATCCGTAGCACTCATAAAAATGACCCTGCCACTTTCAAACAGGTGTGCATGCAATGGCCCAATACCCGGGTAATCCAAGCCGGCAGAGATACTGTGCGGTTCCATAACCTGTCCGTCTTCGGTTTGCATCAGCAAACTTTTACTGCCATGCAAAATTCCCGGTTTGCCCAGTTGTGTTGTGGCAGCACTCATGCCACTGTTCACGCCATGACCCGCCGCTTCCACAGCAATTAATTTTACGGATGGTTCATTCAGGAAATGATAAAAAGCACCTGCCGCATTACTGCCACCGCCCACACATGCCATTACATAATTGGGTAACTTATTGCCCGTCTTTTCAAATAATTGTTCCTGTATCTCATCACTGATCACACTCTGAAATCTTGCTACCATATCCGGGTAAGGATGTGGTCCTACTACACTCCCAATAATATAATGAGTATCATCCGGGTGATTGATCCAATCCCGGATCGCTTCATTCGTGGCATCTTTTAAAGTTTTGCTACCGCTGGTAACCGGTATTACCGTTGCGCCCAGCATTTTCATGCGCGCTACATTCGGTGCCTGTCGTTCAATATCTTTTTCACCCATATACACAATACAATCCATGCCTTTCAATGCACAAACCGCAGCAGTGGCTACTCCATGTTGTCCGGCACCGGTTTCCGCAATAATTCTTTTCTTGCCCAGCTTCTGAGCAAGTAATAGTTGTCCGATTGTATTATTGATCTTATGGGCACCGGTATGACAAAGATCTTCCCGCTTCAGAAAAATAATAGCTCCATATTTTTTACTCAGGCGTTCTGCTAAAAATAATGGCGTTGGCCTGCCCACGTAATCCTGCAGCAATTGCTGAAATTCATTTTGAAAAGAATCTTCGTAAATAATTTCCAGGTATTTTGTCCGCAGCTCTTCCACATTGCGATGCAGCATCTCAGGAATATAGGCACCACCGAATTGTCCGTAATAGCCGTGTGCATCCGGAAGTCCTTCCAAACCTTCTGCCGGTTGGCGAAGGGGAATCGGGTCGTTTATATTTGATGAATTCATTTTTTTATTTAATAATTTTTTTCGCCTGATTATTTCATCGCCTGCCTGAACTGCAATACCGCCCCCATATCTTTCACCCCCGGACTTTTTTCAAACCTGCTGTTAATATCAATTCCAAAAAAATCAGGATGGGTGAAGGCTTTTACTTTTGCAGCATCGTCTACACCAATACCTCCGCTTAAGAAAAAAGGTTTTTCAATTTTTGCTTTCGTTAATATACTCCAGTCAAACTGCTGACCGGTACCCCCCAGGCTTTCTTTCAATCCACCGGTGTCAAACAAATAATAATCACATACCGCATCATAAGGCGCCACCATTTTATCAATATCGGTTCCGTCAGTTACCCGGAAAGCTTTTATCACTTCCACTTCGCTGCTCAGGTCTTCACACATTTCCGGACTCTCATCGCCGTGCAATTGCACCGCATCCAGGCCATACTCATCAATGGCATCCAGCACATCAATCATTTCCGGGTTTACAAACACACCCACTTTCTTCAGATCAAAATCGGCACTCTTCAACTCTTTTTTAGAGATCTTATCACCGATATAGCGGGGAGATTCCTTATAAAATATCAACCCGGCAAAATCAATATCAAGGCCGTCCAACTGCTGCAGTTGTTTCATTTCGGTGATGCCACATACTTTAATATTCATACTTTTTGTTTTATTGTTAAGCCACAGAAATCACGGATTAATTACCTCAAATTAGACCGACGTTTTAAACTTTTTTGGGCTAAAATCACAAGAAATAACACGAAAACTCTGTGTTAATCCGTGTAATCAGTGGCCCATTTCTAATCAGGTTTCAATACCCCTACAAATTCTTCAAAAGCTTTTCCCGGGTTCTCTTCTTTCATAAATGTTTCCCCAATTAAAAATCCTTTAAACCCGGCATCTCTTAATTGTTTGATCGTTTCAACCTTACTGATACCGCTTTCCGCAATCGCCGGTTTAACCACAGGTATTTTTTCAATCAGGTTTAGCGAATTTTCAATACTTACTTCAAATGTTTTCAGATCCCGGTTGTTCACGCCCACCATATCTACCTCATCACATATATGTTCCAGTTCCTGTTCGTTATGAATTTCCAGCAGCACTTCCAACCCGATACTTTTGGCATAAGCCGCCAGTTCGCTTACTTCGGATACCGATAAACAGGCGGCTATCAGCAAAATCACATCGGCTCCAAACGCTTTTGCTTCGGCTACCTGCCATCTGTCGATGATAAAATCTTTGCGCAATACCGGAATATCGGATATCACTTTCGCCTGGATCAGATCATCCAGATCGCCGCCGAAGAATTCATCATCGGTTAATACCGAAATTCCGGCAGCAAATTTATTATAAGATACCACAACCGGCTCTACTTCGAGCTCTTTGGTCTTAAACCACCCTTTGCTGGGACTTTTTCGTTTAAACTCAGCGATGATACCCGTACTCCCGGGCATCAACAAACGCTGCACCAGCGACCTGTTGCTTATCTGCCAGAAAAATCCTTCTTTTTCAAACCTGGCGATAGGGCTCATCGGTTTGAATTTTTCGACCTCTTTTCTTTTAGCAGAAAGAATGGCTTCTAATATCGTACTCATTGTAAGGCTACCAGTTTTTGTAATGATTCATGCGCCTTTCCACTCTCCAAACTTTCAACTGCAGCATTGTAGGCTTCCTCATACGTTTTATATTTTCCGGTGCAATGTAATGCCATTGCCCCATTGGCCAACACTACCGCATTTTGCGCCCAGGTACCTTCTCCTTTCAATATGGTTGTGAAAATCTTTGCGGCTTCTTCTACGCTGTTGCCACCGCTGATATCCTGTGCCGAAACCATACGTTTCCCTAACTGTTCCGGAGTCATTATTCGCTCGCCTTCATGGGTGATCACTTTGGTATCGTTGGTCAGTGAAATTTCATCATACCCGTCTAGACCATGAATAATTGTATATGTTTTACCGGCGGGTTTGTCCGGCAGGCAGGATTCCTGTAACAGGTAATTATAAATTCTGGCCATCTCCAGGTTATAGACTCCTATCAACTGAAATGTCGGATTAGCCGGATTGGCCAGGGGTCCCAGCATATTAAAAAAAGTCCGCATGGCAAGATTCTTTCGGATCGGACCGACCATTTTTAACGCCGGGTGAAATAAGGGTGCATGAAGGAAACAGATATTTGTTTCTTCCATTTCTTTTTTCAGTTTATGGTTGTCCGTACTGAATTTATAACCCAATTGTTCCATCACATTGGAAGAACCACTGATGGAAGAGGCCCCATAGTTTCCGTGCTTCGCCACTTTTTGTCCCGTACCCGCTACAATAAAACAAGCCAGTGTGGAAATATTGAAAGTATTCTTCCCATCACCCCCCGTACCAACAATATCAATGGTATCGTACCCGCTCAAATCAATTTTTACACATAATTCCATTAAAGCATCGCCGAATCCCTGTAATTCTTCAATCGTAATGCTACGCATCAGATACACGGTCATAAATGCAGTTACCTCATGTTCATTATAATTACCATTACTGATATTGATCAGCACTTCTCTGGCAGCTGCTCTTGTCAGCGTTTTATGTTCGAATAAATATTGTAAAATCTTTTTCATCTTTTGTTTTTTTGCCACGAAGGCACGAAGACACTAAGAATAATCCCTTTGTGCCTTCGTGTCTTTGTGGCTAACTTTTTAACCAGTTCCTTAAAATATCTTCCCCCATCGGTGTCAGCACGCTCTCAGGATGAAACTGCACGCCCTGTACGTCGTATGTTTTATGCTGCAAGGCCATGATATAATTATTCGCATCCCGGGCTGTTACGGTTAAGACTTCCGGAAAATTTTCATCACTTACGATCCAGCTATGATAACGGCCAACTTCTATTGTATCCGGCAAGCCTTCAAACAATTGGGCTTTCTTCGTTCTGTCAATTGTAACCGGCGTTGCGACGCCGTGATAAACCGTAGAAAGATTCACCAGCGTTCCACCAAATGCCTGGCCAATTGCCTGGTGACCCAGACAAACCCCGAGGATAGATTTCGAAGAAGCATATGCCTTTATCAAAGGCAATAACAAACCTGCCTCTTCGGGTATCCCCGGACCGGGAGATAATATTATTTTATCATAGTCCTTCACCTGTTCCAGGGCCATCTGGTCATTGCGATAAACATCCACTTTGGTATGAGTAATCATCTCTACCAGGTGTACCAGGTTGTAGGTAAATGAATCATAATTATCGAATACAAGGATCTTCACCTCCAACCTCCCAACTTTGGTCACCTGTATAATAGATTTTTATTTATCAGTTTTTTAAAAATTATTTTAGTAATAAAACTATTTGATTTAAGGTTTTAAAGTCTCTTCTTCGGAGATTCCCGCAAGGGAACGAACGAAGTTCATAGGGAAGCCGCCATCTCTATTGCTTTCTTCAAAGCTCCCAGTTTATTATTTACTTCCTGCAACTCACTTTCCGGGTTACTGGCAGCAACAATCCCGGCTCCGGCCTGGTAAGTAAGTGTATTATCCCGGCTCAGAAATGTCCTTATCATAATGGCCTGGTTGCAACTCCCGTCAAACCCGATAAAGCCGATGGCACCCCCATAATAACTTCTTCCGGTTGGTTCATAGGCGTCAATCAGTTCCATCGCTTTATATTTAGGTGCTCCGCAGAGTGTACCTGCTGGAAATGTTTTAGCCACTAATTCAAACGGGTTGCTTCCCGCTCTCACGGCTCCCGTTACTTCACTCACGAGGTGAATGACATGAGAAAAATACTGCACCTGCCTGTAATGGGTCACGTTCACATTTTCGCAAACACGGCTCAAATCATTTCTTGCCAGGTCTACCAGCATGACATGCTCAGCATTTTCTTTGGCATCTTTTAGTAATCTTCCGGCCGCCAGTTTATCAGCCTCATCATCACCGGTCCTCGGGAATGTACCGGCTATCGGATGCAGTACGGCTTTCCCGTTCTCAACCACCAATTGTGCTTCCGGGGATGATCCCATCAGTTTATAATCTCCATAGTCAAAGAAAAATAAATAAGGTGATGGATTGATACTTCTTAATGCCCGGTACACATTAAACTCATCACCGGTAAATTTTTGCTGAAATCTGCGGCTGAGCACCAGCTGGAAAACATCACCCCGGTGGCAATGGGCCATTCCTTTCTTCACCATTTTTATATAGTCATCGTCAGTCATGGCAGAATACTCTTCCCCTTTTGTACTAAAGGGGTAAACCGGTATATCTTTACTTCTGATCAGAGATTCTACCACTGCAACATCACTTTCTATTCCTTCTATTTTATTTTCACAGATATATAACTCATCTTTAAAATGATTGATAGCAATCACATATTGGTAAAGCCGGTACCGAACCAGGGGAATTGTGAGTGGTGTTTGGAGAACGGTTAGCGGAATCGTTTCGAAAAACTGAACCGCATCGTAAGCCGTATACCCGAATAATCCCTGTGCAAAGCGGGCTTCTGCATCTTCGCCTTTTTTTATTTCAAATTTTTGCATGAAGTTCCAAAGCAATTGAGGGACCCCGCTGCTGTTATTCAAAGGGAGTTTCTCAGGATGATGTCCGGGAATTTTATATTCAATGGAATCCCTGGAACTTATTTCTATTCCGCCAATGGCATTGATACAGATAAATGAATAACTGTTCCCGGATGAATGATGGTCTGTACTTTCCAGCAAAAGGGTATCCCGGAACCTGTCCCGCAACCGCAGGTAAATTCCAACCGGGGTAAAGATATCCGCCAGCATCTTTTTTGAGGTCGTATGTATTTCTATTTTCCGCATGCTCTGAATCCGCCGTCTGGCACAAATTTTAATATTTTAATTTTTTACCTTAACTCTTAGCCGCTTTACGGAGATGGAGATAATGTAAAAGCCCCGAACACTGTCGGGGCCTGAATATATTTAAACAAATATAGTTATAACATTACAGACCCCGCAGAGTTGAATGCCACCACCATGAATTGTTAAATTGCTTTTTCATTACCTTACAAATATAACAGCAAAAAGATTATACGAACAAATTCTTTTTAAATTTACCGGGTATTTAAAAGCCCCGTTTCAAATAAGATGAGATCGTCTGGCATGAAGAAAATTGCTACCATAATACTTTTACTGGTCAGCTTGAGCACTTTTTCACAAGGTAGTCTGGCCGATACGTCCATACGGAATGTTCGCATCAGTTTCCATTACTCAAGGGAAAATTTTCCGGATTCCTGGCAGTCATCCCCGATCAATGCAACGGGTGAACAAATGGCATCTTCTGAAACACAGCGAAGCAAAGCGGTGATTGTAAAAGCACTCAGCAAATACCCGGCAGCTGCTTTTGAAAAAGATCTATCGGTTGTTTACTTTCTTAAATCCATGCAGTTTTATGAAGTGGGATATGGAGGCACCAATTCCACGGATGCCTTATATCTTACCAACAACGGAATAGCTGCAGGTTATAATGATCTGTATCTCGAACAAACTTTCCATCATGAATATTCCAGTATCCTGTACAGGAATCATCCATCCTTTATGGATGAGGATGGCTGGAAGAATGCCAATATTCCCGGTTTTGATTATAACGACCCGGAAAATGGTGTGGGGGCCATCCGTAATAAACAATCATCACAGGACCTGGATACAATCCTTTGTAAAAAAGGATTCCTTACACAATATTCTTTATCCGGAATGGAGAACGATATTAATACATTCGCCCAGAATATTTTCAGCCCTTCAGCTGGTTTCTGGGAAATCGTTGAACAATATCCCCGGATCAAAAAGAAAGTTTTACTGCTTATTGAATTTTATTATAAAATTAATCCACTTTTTACCGAAAATTATTTTAGAATACTGAATAAATAGTAACTGGTTGATAATAACAGCCCTTAACTATTTTATTTTTAATATACGATCTTCCAGATCCGGCCTTCCCTCGAATCAGAAATATATAAAGCACCATCCGGACCCTGGGCCAATCCACAAGGACGGTATTTTGCTTGTCCGGGGCCGTTGACGGCTTCCTTACCGGCGAAACCAGTAGCAAAAATTTCATAATTACCGGAAGGTTTACCATTTTTAAAAGGAACAAAGACCACATTATAACCCGCTTGCTTCAGTGGTGCGCGGTTCCAGCTTCCATGAAAAGCAATGAAAGCACCGTTCTTATATCTTTCGGGGAAATTTTTACCGGTGTAAAACAAAACCGCATTCGGGGCCCAGTGTGCCGGGAATGCCATAATGGGTTGTTCTTTGTCGGCACACCGGCCTTGTTTTTTCCCATCACCACCGTATTCCGGTCCCAAAATTTTTTTCTTTTGAAACCCGTCATAATAGCAATAAGGATATCCGCAATCACTTCCCTTCTTGAGCCTGAAAAATTCTTCGGCAGGCAGTTCTGCATTTTCTTCATTACTGTATAGTTCCGGAAAAAATTGTGAAAGCTGGTCGCGTCCATGCTGCATTGCATACAGATCATCTTCTTTGGAATTCCAATCAAGTCCTACCACATTTCTCAGGCCGGTTGCATACCGGATTCCTTCCGCATACGATTGATTTAATTTATTTACTTTGAATTGCCAGATACCGCCGGCAGTGGTTAATATCGGGCAGGGATCCTGTCCCGGTGATCCGGCTAACCGGTCTGTTACCTGGCAGGCATTGGACGGTGCCCCGATATTTACATAAATATTACCTGCATTATCCAGGGCGATGGATTTGGATGCATGCTGTCCCTTGCTGACTAATCCGGTGATAATTTTTTCAGGGTTGTTTGGGTCTGCTATGTCATTATTTGCATTGAACTTATAGCGGAATACCTCATTATCGGAAGAAGCATACAGGTAGCCATTTTTAATTGCAATGCCCGTGCCGGTATAATTACCAAAACTGTTTATCAATTCATACTTCCCATTCTTCTTTCGCAGCATCAGGATACCTTTTCCATCTTTCAGCCTGCTGAGTTTTACATACACATCGCCATTGTTGTTCACTACCAGGTGCCGGTTGCTGCCCGAAGACTGCACCACCGTTTCTGCTTTAAAACCTGCTGGCAGGGATATCTCAACATCCGCAAAAGCGGGTTGAGATTTGTTAAGTGCCGTAAAACCAACGGTCAGTAAAACAAGAACGGCGCATAGAATCCGGGAAATATTTTTCATAATAAATAAATTAAAAGATGAAATTAATCTTTCCGGAAGTAAAGACCAACTCTTTGCTGCTGGCGGAGTTTTGATTTATGATTTTTTTTCAAAATAAAATCATACCGAAATTTTCGTCTATTACCGCTTTTCTTATTTTTTTGTGGTTTTTGTTTATTGCTTCTATTCTTACAACTCCACTCCTTCAACTACATGCGGTGTGAGCATGACGCAATGCTGCATTGAAATCTCCCGGAACAAATTTGGGAAAGCGGACAAGAAATCAGATATATATAACTGTGTAAATTTTTACGACAGCCGGTTTATTTTTTATTAATTTTTTGCCACCTTTTATTCCCAACTTTCGTCTACATTCGCAGTTATACCATTTTAGTCCTTCAAAAATTATAAACGCTATGCGCTTACTTAGTTTGATAAGTATGTTTCTGTTCGGTTGTTCCCGTATCGTGGCTCAGCCGCCAAATATTCAGTCGTATACAATTGCTCATATCAACCTGCCTGCTGATATGAACAAACAGGTATGTATATCCGGCATGAAGTTTTACAACGGCCAGCTTTATTTCGCTTCAGAACGTTGCCCGTCTATTAATGTTTTTGACCCGGTAAAATCGGCCATCAGCCATACTATCCCCCTGAATGTACCACAGAATTTTGAAATGGAAGGCATGACATCCTTTAAGGATAAACTGTACCTGGTCTCAGAAAATATTGCAGCCGTATATGAAGTAACTATGGCAACCGGGGCTATTAAATCCATACAAACCTCAATTCCTCTTCCTGAAAAATCAAAGAGCGGTGATGGCATGGAAGGCATTGCTGCCAATGAAAACCATAATAAATTTTACCTGCTCCGCGAGCGGAATGAAGACATGACAAAATCACAGATCTATACCTTCAACGCTGAACCGGGCAATGAATCCTCGTCGGTTACATTGAAATATGAATCCAGGATAGAATTGCCGCTGGAGAATCCGCAGTGGAGATATTCCGATATCTGTGTTGATAGTGTAAACAGAAGATTATTATGTCTGAAATCTTATTCTAAAGGGAAACTGAGGCAACAATTTTTAGAGTCGATCGATATTGACGACAGCGGCCAATTGCGATTGGAAACATTAAAGAATATCCCTGTAGAAAATTTTACCGAAGTTTCTAATACCTACAAGACCCAGGATTACAGCATGAACCTGGAAGGCATTACGATAGATAACAATGGAACTATTTACATTGTCAGTGATAATACTTCGGGAAAAGCAAACTGTGAACTGGAGGCCAAAGAGAAAACGATACTTTTGCAACTCATTAAGAAATAAGACGGCCATTTTTATTGTAACTGCTTTTTGTAAACCCGTAAGCCCATCCTAATAACAAAAGTTGAAGCGGCAAGCGCAGGATTGCTAACCCTAAATAGGGGTTTTGCTGATCCCGGTAATTCAGCATCATCTGCACATTGGCAGGAAAGACTGCTACTAATAATAAAATAACCCCCCAGGCAGCCCATTTCCGGGTTTGTTGCGGTATCAATAATACTCCAAGAATAATTTCACTAATACCGCTGATATAAATAAGCGGATAATGTCCCGGTAACCCCGGCGGCATTATTTTTTTATAAAAGACAGGATTAATAAAATGGTTCACCCCGGCCAGTACATAAAATGCAGCCATGATACTAAGTGAAATTTTTTTCCGTTTAACCATAACTCCTGTAATTTACAGGAACATTCGCTGTCAATTAAAAAAAGCAATTACAGAATGCCAAAGGAAACAATAAAAGACCTGAAGAAATTTTTAAAGCCTTACCCCAAAAAGGTACAGGAGACGGTGCTGTGGCTGAGAGATTTTGCCTGGGAACTCTATCCCAATTGTAACGAACTTATTTACGATAACTATAATGCTGTTGCTTTGGGCTGGTCCACCTCAGACAAACTGAGCGATACTTTCTGCAGCATCGCTGCTTTTGCAGACTATGCACATTTTGGTTTTTATTGGGGCAACCAGATTGCTGATCCTGAAAAAAAACTGAGCGGTAATGGGAATCAATACCGCTATATAAAGGTGATAGACCCAAAAGATTTTCCCAAAACATATATAAAGAAGCTGCTGAAGGAAGCCTATGCCAATTCCATGGCTAAACTGAAGACCGGAAAACAGGTATTACAAGGAGCAACGATCGTAAAATCCATTTCTGCGAAGAAGAAAAGGCCTAAATGTTAATTCGTTGATATGAGTAAGAAAAGTTAAAGGAAACAGAATCAGAACAGTTTTACAACCCTTTGGCATAAATTTTCGACTTTTGTTAAGTGATATGAAAAGAATGCTGCTTTTTATGGTTATTTCAGTTGCTTCTGCACCGCTTTTTGCGCAAAAAGTGGACAGTATTTATTTCCATCTGTATACCGACAGCCTGAAAAAAGGACAGCACAATTATATCAATGTGGACGGCAAAATGTCCAATGGCCGCTGGATGCCATTGACCCATAAAGAAATTATTTTCTCCTGTACTTCCGCAACTTTCGAGGGTAACGAGTTGATCATTCCATTTGAATTTATACCCGAAAAAGTAACCATAACCGCCGTATTAAGAAATAATCCTTCTGTACGGATAGAAAAAACAATCTGGATAAAAACAAAACCCGATGGAGATCTGCCGACAAAAGACGAAATCTTGAATGGTGCTCCCCCGCGAAAAACGAAGAATAAAAACCGGTAATTTTTTACACCTTTCATTACCTGCCTACGTAAACTTTCATACCCTTATCTTTGCGACGGCAGGTCTTACACGACCAGCTCCTGCTGAACCCTCCCAGGGCCGGAAGGCAGCAAGAGTAGGTGGTTGAGCGGTGCGATGTAATAAGCCTGCCATTTTTTTTATTTAAGATTTTTGAGGTAATATTTAATATTTTCGGAATGTCACTAACCTTAAATCTCTTTTATGAATGCCGTCGAACTTCAGAAAAGATTAAAAGAATTTGCTTACAGAATTGTGCCGCTTTGTGAATCTTTGCCAGCAAAGAAAATTTCCAGAGTGATTGAGGGTCAATTAATGAGGTCTGCATTTTCTGCAGCCGCCAATTACCGAGCAGCTTGCAAAGCACAGTCCGCTAAAGCTTTTGCTTCTAAATTGAGTATAGCTTTTGAGGAAATCGATGAGTCTCTTTTTTGGCTTGAAACAATTGCTGACTTAATGCTCATTCAAGTAGATAAATTATCATTATTGTTGAAAGAGGCAGATGAGCTGACAAGGATTTTGGCTTCATCAAGAAAAACTTCTCAAACAAAATTGAAAGCCCAAAATATTAAATCTTAAATATTAAATCTTAAATAGAAATGAAATTTTTTGTAGATACAGCCAACCTGGCTCAAATTAAAGAAGCCAATGAATTAGGTATCCTGGATGGTGTTACAACCAATCCTTCACTGATGGCCAAAGAAGGTATTAAAGGTGAAGCAGCGGTTATGCAACATTATAAAACCATCTGCGAAATGGTGGATGGTGATATCAGTGCTGAAGTGATCAGCACTGACTTTGCCGGTATTATTGAAGAAGGTAAGAAACTGGCCGCCATACACCCGAATATTGTGGTGAAGGTCCCCATGATAAAAGATGGGATCAAAGCCATCAAGTGGTTTACCGATAATGGGATCAGAACCAATTGCACCCTTGTTTTTTCAGCCGGCCAGGCGATACTCGCTGCCAAAGCCGGAGCCACCTATTTATCGCCTTTCATCGGACGTATTGACGACAGCAACTGGGATGGCGTAGAATTAATTGCCCAGATATCTCAGATTTATTCTATCCAGGGTTTCAAAACACAGATATTAGCCGCCTCCATCCGAAATGCCTTGCATATTGTACGATGTGCAGAAGCCGGTGCTGATGTATGTACCTGTCCGCTGGATTCTATCCTCGGTTTATTAAAACATCCGCTTACGGATATTGGACTCGCTAAATTCCTGGAAGACGCGAAAAAGACTTTGTAAGGAAAGCCCCTTCAACGCGGAACTTAGGTTTAAACTTTGAATTTGCAGGCGGGTTTTGTCGGTTCATTACTCAACAAACAACTCTCGCATACCAGTTCCCAATCATTAAACCTCTTACATAAAATGAATATTCGAATCCCCCCTTTAGGGGGATATTGAAACCTAAATTTATCTTAGTAATAATGGGGGGCATTACCGCTGAAAAGAAGAATTTACTCTTGTAAACCCGATCAGTTCGTCCGCCCTGGCACCAAAAGCACGGAAATATACCAGAACCATATATCCATTCTCTGTTCCCCAATAATTCCCTTCGGTATTTTCGACGGAAGATGGGGCAACCGGCTGTTTTCTATTGGTCTGACCCGCTGACGGGTCTGCTAATGTTACATACGAATAATTATAATACCCTTGCTTGAGGTACAGGGCTTTTTCATAAACTCCTTTCACCTCATTAAAGATCATCCTGGATGCATCGTTCTGTTCGTAGTTGACCAGTTCACCAAATACATAAACTGATTTTCCTTCATATGCTTTATTGCCGGGTGGAACAAAAGTAAAATGGGTCCAGGCATAATCGCTTTGCCAGTACGGGTTTGTATTATCCCTGTTTTCAATAGTGTAAATACCGTTATAATCACGGTAATAGATATACAACTGCCCCCGGCGTTCGGCATCCGGGTTTACAAATACATCAATGCGGCTACTGGTATCCGAATCAACCAATTTTTGCATACGCTCACTCATTAATCTCAGGCTGCGGAGATCGATCCAGCGCCACTCCTTCCCGGCAGGGAACGTGGTCTTGTCTTCATCACTGTATTCAAAATAATTTCCCCGGAAGATGGTGGGACGGTCCAATACAGAGGACGAAGCCCATATATTATTCTGAACGACCACGACTTTCAGGTCCTGCGGTGAGAACGCATTGATCTGTCCTGCCACCGTACTTACTGTTGCCTGCACACGCTGATGCGTCTGAAAAAAATTGCCGTTAAACGGTTGTGCTACCAAAGCCGTAACGGATGCTTTATTATTTACGATCAGGAAGCGCCGGGTAAAAGCCAGTTTGGAAGTATCATCATTCAAAAAAACTTTCAGAAGATAATTACCCCCCCGGGTGGGTGCTGAATTACGTTCGGGTAGAAAAGCCTGGTAATGGGTATACCTTGTCTGAACGATCGATGAACTGCGGTAATTGGTGATCCGGTTACTCTGAAAACCCCGGATATAATCAAATGACTGGAGATTGGAAGGCGTCCAGTCAGCATTGCACAACAGGAAACTGTAATAATAATATTTTACATCCCCATCCATATCGTCAAAATGAAGTTCCAGCTGTTCGTTTCCTGTAAGCGTCAATACCGGGTAACTGTATATATCACCGGCCCGGTAAAGTTTGACGGAATGGATATTGGATTTATATATATGATCAGGCACCTGCCCTTCAACCGCAAATACCATCAGCAGGCATAAAAAAGTAATTGTCCTTTTCATTCTTATTAAAGTGGGGAATTCCTTCACAATATTGCTTAAAATCCGGTAAAAAAGAGGAGAAATCTTTCCAGCGGGCTTATTTTTGATGAAAGACAAACAATTTAATTTGAAGGTTGCAGGCTTTATAGCAAACCGTATAGCATTTAATCAGCAAAAATCCTTTTCCAGGTTTATTATCCGGCTGTCCATTGTTGCCACGGTTATCAGCGTGATGGTCATGATTGTTACCTTATCACTGGCCAACGGTTTCCAGGAAACGGTGAGCCAGAAAGTTTTCAGTTTCTGGGGACATATCCGGGTACAGGAGAAGCAACCGGAGAAAGCCATCATTTCGGAAGAGACACCGATCATTACCAATGATTTGCTGGTGAACAGCATTAAACAAAATCCGGCTGTACAGAGTATTCATCCTTTTGCCACCCGCTATGCGATCCTTAAAACAAAAGAAGACATGGAGGGTGTGCTGGTAAAAGGATTTGACAGCACCTATGATTTCACGCACTTCCGGCAGTTTATTAAAGAAGGAAGGCCGGTACAGTTTAACGACAGTACCTACAGCAAAGAGATCATGGTCTCTGCCATTACGGCTTCCCGGATGGGATTAAAATTAAATGACAGTATCATAATTTATTTTATCCTGCCCGGCCAGGATCCGCGACCCAGAAAGATAACGATCGTGGGAATCTACAAAACCGGTATTGAAGAATATGACCGGTTATTTGCAATAGGTGATATCAAACTTATCCAGCGGCTTAATAACTGGCAGCCGGATGAAGTGGGCGGTTATGAAATATTTTTAACCGATTATAAAAAAATTGACGGGACCGTAAAAGAATTATATGAACTGGACAATTTCCCGGAGACCTGGGATACGATCAGTGTACGGGAGATCTCTCCCAATATTTTCGACTGGCTGGGTATGCAGGATGTAACCCGGAATGTATTGATTGGCTTCATGATCATTGTGGCGGTTATAAACCTCATCACCTGTCTGATCATTTTAGTACTGGAAAGAATCCGCATGGTGGGGATATTAAAATCACTCGGCGCTACGGACTGGACCGTACAGAAAATTTTTCTGCGTCATTCAACCATCATTACGCTTACCGGAATTATCCTGGGTGCCGCTCTGGGCCTCGGACTTTTAGGGTTGCAGCAAGCTACTGGTTTTATTAAATTAAAAGAAGAAGCTTATTACCTGAGTGAAGCAGCGGTAAAGATCGTTTGGTGGCAGGTGGGTCTTATCTGCCTGGGAACATTGATCGTTTGCTTCCTGGTGATGATGATCCCTTCTTTGCTGGTAAGAAAAGTGCAGCCGGTGAAAGCGATACAGTTCAGGTAAAAAAATATTATCACAAATGAGATAATATTATCCCCACTGCTACTGCCACATTCAATGATTCCGCTTTTCCTTTTTTGGGTATTGTAAGTTTTATATCCGCACATTTTAAAACTTCGGCACTTATTCCCCTGGATTCATTTCCAAAAATGATAATGCCTTCGGATATTTTTTTTATAGTGGTTATATCCGTTCCATCCAGTACGGCAGCATATTTTTGAATATCATGCTGTTCTGCCAACCAAACTGGAATATCCATATAAAAAACCTTCACCCTGGCAATACTACCCATTGTTGCCTGCACCACTTTTGAATTATAGACATCTGCCGTATCGGCACTGCAAACGATTTGCTCTACGCCAAACCAGTCTGCAATACGGATAATAGTACCCAGGTTGCCCGGATCCTGTACTGCGTCTAATACCAGGGTGATTTTTCCTTTTGTTGCACCGGGTGTGCGGCGATCAAATTGCTGAACAATTGCCAGAACTTTATTAGGTGTGGTAAGCCCGGATATCCGTTCCAGTTCTTTTTCCGAAATTTCTGTAACCGTTGTTTTGCCCAATAATTTTTTGTTCTCCCCGATCCAGTCTTTTAAGGCAAAAACCTCTTTTACATTTCCGGAGCCCGATTCCAGCAATTCGGAGACGACTTTCGGGCCTTCAGCAATGAAAAGCCCCTCCTGTTCTCTGAATTTTTTCTGGCCTAAAGTTTGAATATCTTTGATCTTCGATTTAACAAGCATACGCTTTCTTTTTATATTTATGTCAGCAGCCCACCCTTTTGGTTCTAAAAATTTCCTGCTGCTCCCGGGGGTTATATTTCTTATATTTCTGGCTTCCTGCGGGGTTGTCCCCAAAAACTATCCCGTCAAACAGCCTTTTGTATTCAAATATAATGTGACGGTGGATGGAAATCTAACGACGGCCGAAAAAAACGAACTGGAGTCCCGGTTAAGCAAACAACTTGACGACAGCATCCAGGTCAGAACAGCCCGGAAATTTATCTACAAAGGCATTAACAGGCCGGTATTGGACAAACCCCCCGTTTATGATGTCAGCAATGCAGAAAGTTCAGTAGTTTATATGCAGGCATTACTCAGATCACTGGGCTATTTTAAAGACACGATTACTTATAAAGCTACAATAGACACCGTGGCCGAAGATCAATACAGAACCACCGTTAATTTTTTTGTGAACCCCGGTAAAGTAGTCCTCATTGATTCTTTCAGCTATAATATCCGGCAATCCGATCTTCAAAAAATTACGCTTGCCAATCAAGCTGATGCCTTAGTAAAAAAAGGATCCCCCTTTGCCAAATCGATTATTTCCGTTGAACTCGACAGGCTGGTTGAATTATACCGTAATAATGGATATATGCGTTTTGGCCGGGAAGAGCTGATTGGCCTCTGGGATACATTGGATGTTTCATTATTACGCCCGACTTTTGATCCCCTGGAGCAACTGGAGATCTTACAAAAATTAAAAGAACGGAGAGAAAACCCAACTGCCAATCTTGAAATAATGCTGCGACCGGGTTTTGACAGCAGCAAACTGACAAAATACTTTATCGGCAGGGTAACCGTCTTCCCGGATTTCAATGCAGATACAGCCAGCTATACCCGTAAAGAAGTAACAACAGATGGTGTCAAAGTGATCTATTACCGGAATATTTTTAAACCAAAGATTCTCCCGCCCAATATTTATTTTCATCATGGCGATCTTTACAACCAGAAAAAATATTTAAAGACCATTACCCGTTTCAATTCTTTAGGAGCCTGGCGGCTTGTCAATATTGAACAGATACCAAGAACCGGTCAGGACACAGCAGATTTTACAATCAAACTTACCCCGGCAAGAAAATATTCCTTTACGGCCAACCTGGAAGGAAGCCGGAATCAGAATGCCATATCCGGCAACCTGTTTGGTATTGCAGTAAATGTCGGTTTACAGAACAGGAATTTTGCCCGGGCAGCCAACCAGTCAAATACCAATATCCGGTTTGGTATTGAAACGGGCCGGGATAAAGCCACTAATGTCAAGTTTGTACAGACAAGACAGATAAGTTTAAGTCATAATATCTATTTTCCCAGGCCTGTATTAATAGACAGGCTTGTTCCCAAGCTATTAAAAGAAAATGCCCGAACCGTGTTTTCGTTCAATGCGGCCGGAACCGAAAGAAGGTCATTGTATAATCTTACAACCATCAATTTATCCTGGGGATATGAATTTCAATGGAACAAAAGTTCCCTCTCCTTCCGATTCCCGAATATTGAATATTCCCTACTCAAAAGGAGATCATTGCTCGATACACTTTTTAAGTATAACCCGGCACTCAAGAATATTTTTACAGACGGTTTTATTTCATCGGGCATTACCAGTTATACGTTACGGGGTGGACGAAAAAATAATCTGAACTTATTCCGTACCAATATGGAATTATGTGGGCTGGTATCCGGTTTAATTAAAAAAAATAAGTTTCTTGATTCCAATCTTTACCGTTTTATTAAACTGGATGCCGAATTTATCCAGAAAATACAATTCAAAAAAACGGCCATCGCCCTGCGATTTTTTGCCGGTGCGGGATATGAATTCAATTCAACCGTACAAAATGATAAAAGGGCTAACCTGCCATTCTTCAAACAATATTTTTCCGGCGGGCCCAATAGTATGCGGGCCTGGGCTTTGCGTAAACTGGGTCCCGGTTCCGCCATCAAGGATTTTAGTTTAAACCCTGAAAGGTATGGTGATGTCCAGATTGAATTCAATGCGGAATACCGTTTTCCGCTGGGCAAACCCTTTGGCATCATATTAAATGGTGCATTTTTTACAGACATCGGAAATATCTGGTTCTTAAAAAAGGCGCCGGGTCGTCTTCCCGAAGAAATCTTTAATTTCAGCAGGTTGGCCAAAGATCTTGCCGTAGGTGTGGGCGCAGGCCTCCGGATCGATTTTACTTTTTTTGTGGTCCGCTTTGATTATTCTTATAAAGCGAAAAACCCAAGTCCCTCCCCGGACAAAGCTGCCGGTCAGAATAAATGGTTTTATGGAACCCAGTTATTTAACGGGCAGTTTCAGCTGGGTGTCAGTTATCCATTTATTTTATAACTCCTTATTTATTTTTTCCCTGAATGATTCAGGGGTCATCGCATCTTCGTTTGAGTATGTTCCTATCCGGGTACGGCAAAGACTGCTGAGAAAAGCACCACAGCCCAATGCATCTCCAAAATCTTTTGCCAGGCTGCGGATATAGGTGCCCGTGGTACACACAACTTTAAAATGAACCACGCGTAATCCGTTAGCTACCGGATCAATCCTGGTTATCGCAAATTCTTTAATGGTAACTTTCCGCGGTTCCATTATCACTTCTTTACCCTGCCGCGCCAGTTCATACACTCTTGTGCCACCCATTTTTATTGCTGAATGAGCCGGCGGGACCTGCAGAATTTCACCGCTAAATTTTTTTGTGGCTTCCTGTATCGCTGTATCAGAAATATCATCAACCGGTTTAAAATTTTCGGGCTCACTTTCCAGGTCGTAGGTTGGTGTTGTAGCGCCTAATGTAAAGGTGCCGGTGTATTCTTTTTCCTGCGCCATGAATTCATTGATCCGTTTGGTAAATTTCCCCGTGCAGATGATCAGCAACCCGGTTGCCAGCGGGTCTAAGGTCCCGGCATGACCGATTTTTTTTATGCGAAGGATGTTGCGGAGTTTTTGTATCACATCAAAGGAGGTCCAGTTCAGCGGTTTATTGATCAATAGTACCTGCCCTTCTTCATATTTATTTACAGGTGTATCCATGCCGCAAATGTAAGTCTTGTTCTCCGTTAGTTTTTACCGGCGATTATAGAGTTAGGTATTCGTAAAAAAATAAATAGATGCAGCTAACAAGAACCGAATAACCAGTAACCAATAACAAGCAACCAGTAACAAGCAACCAGTAACCAGCAACCAGTAACCAGCAACCTATATCGACATTCTCGTCTTAAGTTCCAGGTATTTATTCACCGTATTCACCGTAAGATTTTCCGGGGTAGTTAAAATGGAAGGAATGCCGTTTTTATGCAGTTCTTTCACCATCTGTCTTTTTTCGTAGGCAAATTTTTCCGCTATGGTTTTTATATAGATATCTTCCAGCGAAGCAGCTTTACTTTCCACGAGATATTTCAGTTCGGTATTTTCAAAAAACACGATCAGCAGTAAATGATAGCGGGCAATTTTTTTCAGCGCCGGCATTTCCCGCTGCAGGCTTTCGAGTGATTCAAAATTGGTGAACAGTATCAGCAGGCTTCGGTTGGTGACACGGTTACGAATAACCGAAAATAATTTTTCAAAATCCGGTTCGAGGAAATCCGTTTTTTGCCGGTACAGGGTTTCCAGGACCAGGTTCATTTGAATGGGCTTTTTATCAGCCGGTAAAAAAGTGTCCAGATTTTTTTCAAAAGTGATAATACCGGCTTTGTCCTGCTTTACCAATGCCACATTGCATAATACCAATGAGGCATTGATGGCATGATCCAGTAAGGTCATTCCCTGGAAAGGCATTTTCATAACCCGGCCTTTGTTGATCATACAATAGATCTGCTGGCTCCGCTCATCCGTATAATTGTTAACCATCAACCCATCTTTTCGGGCCGTTGCTTTCCAGTTGATGGTGCGGTAATCATCTCCCCTTACATATTCTTTGATCTGTTCAAACTCCATACTGTGACCAATCTTCCGGATCCGCTTTACACCGGCTTCCTGTAAACGGTTACTTACGGCCAGCAACTGGTAGCGGCGCATCTGTACATAGGAAGGATACACTTTGACCACTTGTTTCGCAGGAAAAACATATCGCCGCTTGACTAATTGCAGGGGTGCATGAACATAGACATTGATATCATTGAATGTATACTCTCCCCGGGTGTTGGGCGTAAGACTATAGATCAGCTCCTGCCGGGAACTACCCCGCAGGAAAATTTTTTTTAACCATTTTCTTTCCTGGAATTGAATGGGCAATTCATCAATAATACTGGTACGAACCGGGTATGCATATTTATTGTCAAGCCGGATCACTACTTTATTTTCATCCCCGATGCTGAACCGGTCTCCGGTGATCCGTCCTGCTTCCATTCCTTTTTTCTTACTGTAAACCAGAACGGCATCAATAAAAACAGCCATTGCCAGCAATAAAAGGATAAGGCTGCCCATACGAAACAATGCCGGGTAAAAATAACTCAGCACAAAAACCACCGCCGCCGATCCGGCGATATAGTAGACGAGGTTATTTAAGTAGAAGGTTTTAAAAAAGTTCATGGTTCATGGTTCATAGTTCATGGTTTCGGAGTCCGGTTCCGATGGAGACCGGAACTCTGTTCCGGTATATTACCGAAATTACATTCCGTTTTTTTTGCCGGAACGGAGTTCCGGCTTCCTATCTCGGCACATCCATGCCCTGAATGATCTGCTTTATCACATCATCTTCCGTAATTCCTTCCATCTCCTTATCCGGTGAAAGGATGATCCTATGACGGAGCACCGCAGGTATGATGGCCAAAATATCTTCAGGTGTCACAAAGTCACGGCCCTGCATGGCAGCCATTGCTTTCGAAGCATTCATAATAGATATTGATGCCCGCGGCGATGCACCCAGGTAAATGGATTTATGATTTCTTGTCTGGTGAATAAGCTTCGCAATGAACAGCAACAATTTTTCTTCAATGATCTGCGTTTTTATCTGTCTCCGCAGTGCTGCTACCTGCTCGGCACCCAGTACCGGTTTGATCATCTCCATGGCAGATGTGTTACCCATGTTATGAAATTGGGTGAGGATGGTAGCTTCCTCTGCTTCACTTGGATAGGGCACTAATATTTTAAAAAGAAACCGGTCAAGCTGGGCCTCCGGTAAACGATAGGTGCCTTCCTGTTCCACCGGGTTTTGCGTGGCCAATACCATAAACGGGGAAGCCATCAGGTAGGTCTTTCCATCTACGGTGGCCTGTCTTTCTTCCATTATTTCCAGCAGGGCCGATTGAGTTTTGGCAGGGGCCCGGTTAATTTCATCCACCAATACGATATTACTGAAGACCGGTCCTTTTTTAAATTCGAAGCTGGCTTCTTTGGGATTAAAAACAGGTGTTCCCAATACATCCGAAGGCATCAGGTCGGGTGTAAACTGGATACGTGAAAAACCCGCGTTGACACTTTTTGCTACAAGCTTTGCCGTTAATGTTTTTGCCACACCCGGCACACCTTCGATCAATACATGCCCGTCGGCCAGTAAGGCTGTGATAATAAGTTTTACCATTTCATCCTGGCCAACAATGATCCGTTTGATTTCGTTACGGATGGATGATACTGCTTCGTTTAATGCTGTAAGATCGGAGCGTTGCTGAAAAATTTGTTCTTCCATAATATTTAATTAAATTTTTTTTCCTTTTTCCCCCGCTCCTGGCATGGCGCGGGGCCGGGGTGAGGTCAACCCTTTTTATAGAATGTTTCCAATTGTTTATAAAAATCAGTTAATCCGCTATCGTTGATCGCCGGTGCATCGTCGGCGTATTTTATAAAAGAAACAATTCCCCGGATAGTTGATTCTTCGGCACCTGATTTATACTGCAGGGCTTTTATAAATTCATCATCCAGGGTTCCGGTTAGCAATTTATACCTGCTACGGACATGTTCCAGGAAATAAGCACCCATTTTCCGGCACAGGTTCTTATGATCGCCTTTATCATAATATAAACGCCCAATCGTTTTTACAAAATCCAGGGAATCGTTTTTAGGTTTGGCAACAACCGGGATATACCGCTGTTTTCGCCGGATCTCCAGAAAGGCATATAATAATAAGGTGAAGATAGCGGTAAGTAAAGCGGCCCGCATGGCCGGGTACCGGAATAATACACTTATCCAGCTTTTCTTTTTTTCACCGGCTGACGAATTTTTTGCCAGGTAATATTCATCCCACACAATTTTAGTTACCTCCGGATTAATAACCGATAAGGCTTTTTCAAAATAATCGATATTGTTTTTATGCAATAAAAAATAATTTGAAAATGCCAGCGGGGCGACGTGAAGATAAAAATTTCCTTTGCCCGCCCTGAGATGAATAAAATCCGGCCGTCCCCGGTTATCCTCCCCGCATATTTCTGCAACAGTGGTATCTAATTCAGAAAAATACATACTGAATTTTTTCCCGGGATAGGTATACCGGTTTTTGGTATCAAATGGTGGCCGGTTGAGTGAAACGACCAGGCTGTCACTAAGCAAATCTGCTACCCCGGTCCCCGGGTATTGGGTGAGCGCAGCTGAATTCCCTTTGTTGACGATCATTTCCCGTACATCATATGAAATACTTTCGGCACTGATAAATACATCATTACCGGCGGCGGCAAAGTCAATCAGCTTCTTCATTTCATATTCATCGGCATAAAAATTACCGGTGATCGCAATAAATGCCTGCCGGGAATCATTCATGGAAAGCGAATCCCAGTACCCCGGTTCAAGACGGCTGGTATAGATGGCGGCTTTCGGGAAAAGATAGCTCAGGTTGCGGAAGGCCACATATGTACCATAGGGAATTTTATCCTGTCGCCGCAATGTGATCCTTTCATCCAGCTTGCGGTTTTTTTTATTATTACCAGTGGCTAATAAAATAATAATAGCAGCGGCAAACAGTACTGCCAGGATATAAGGTGTATATTTTTTCAAGGTTTCTCCAATTCCTTTTCTAAATGAACAAAATCATTCCTGATGATACTGTAGGCTGTTTCACTCACATCAAATTTTCCATACCAGCTGTATTCGTAATTCCGGGTGATGCGAAAAAAATTATGGTAATAGGGTGTAGTATGGAGCTGCTGCAGGTATTCAAAATTGGTGGTATCCTGCTGGTAGCGGATAATATTTTTCTCCGACATGTTTTTCAATAACCGCAGGAACATCAGGCGGACGGCCAGCCGGTAATTTCCCAGTGCCGCGGCTTTTTCAATTTCTTTCTGGTAGTTGATCGCAAAAATATCTTCGGTGGCTACTTCGTCAGCTCCCGTTGTTGTTAATTTATTCTTTCTGCGGAATAAGCCTACATCCTTACTCCCGAGATAGATCATCAGGAAAACAGCGAAGCCACCGATAATGATAAACCAGATCAGCGTTTGAAACCAGCTGCGCTGAATGATGGGAATTTGAAACCCGCCATTACGCTCCTCTTCCTCTTTTTTCTTTTCCAATTCCGCATTGGCATACCAGAAATTTTTGTCGGCTTTCATCCGGTTCATAATGCTGTCCGGAATTTTTCTTTGCCGTATGGTCAGGTCGTTGCCGGCATCTATGGGCTTTTGTAAAAACCAGGTTTGCTCCTTTTTCTTTTCAAGTTCCTGTTGATAGTCTGTTTCCGTCGGAGCATCCGTCTTAATACTGTCAGTAACATTCACTGAATCTTCTTCCTGTTGTGCCTCTACGTGTTGCATAAAAAACAGGAAGATGCAGGACAGCATGATTTTCCCATTAAACCGCTTACCGATATTTATATTATTAAATTTCAGCACTTAAAGACTAATTAATATTTTGAGTTGCTACGTACATTACCGAGCTATGCTGTAAATAAAAAGCTGTTCCTATTCAAAGGCATGATTAATACTGCCACAAAGGCACAAATACACAAAGTTTCACTAAGTAGTTCACAATCATATAATGAATCGTTTTATACCATCTTTTATTAATGCATCCCCGAATCCCTATAATTCTTCAATGGTAATGCTACGTACATTACCGAGCTATGCTGTAAATAAAAAGCTGTTCCTATTCAAAGGCATGTTTAATACTGCCACAAAGGCACAAATACACAAAGTTTCACTAAGTAGTTCACAATCATATAATGAATCGTTTTATACCATCTTTTATTAATGGCACATTAAAGTTAATCAGATAACCAAGTCGCTTGCCCGTTAATTTCAGATGACTCAGTATTTGTGCTTGCCAAACAGGATTGACCGTTTCCAATGCTTTAAGTTCGCAAATCACTAAATCATTTACCAAAACATCTAATCGCAATCCTTCACTGAATACTATTTCATCAAACACGATGGGAATATCCAATTGTCGTTTTATGTCACAGCCATCTTTAGCCAAAACATGGCAGAAACAAACTTCATAGACTTTTTCCAACAGGCCGGGTCCAAGTGCTTTATGAACTACATAAGCAGCATTGACAATGAGTTTGCCAGTCTTTTCTTCCGCGGCAGTTAGTGGTTTAAAATCTTCTTTGAGCATCTTCGTGGTTTAGTGTCTTTGTGGCAAAAAATTTTTTGATGGTATCTACTTGATAAGGTTTATGAAGTGATCTCGCCTCTTGTCTGAGCCGACATAGGTCAGGCGAGATTTCAAATATACACCAGCACCTCAAAACATTAATTAGCCCACTTAAACATCCTCCTCATTTAAGGGTACAGATAATTTTTTACTCAGGCGGATGGGCCAGATAATAAAATACCAGATCACAAACAGCACCGACAATCCGAATATGCCGGTAGTCAACCAGGAAATATTATTATAAAGCCGGGTGATAAATCCTTCAAAAAAAGCAGCGAGTGCGAAAACCGGCATCAGTCCGATCATAATTTTTACACCGTCTTTTGCGCCTTGTTTAAAGGAGTCTATTCTTCTTATCGTACCGGGAAACAGGAAACTTTTTCCGAGGACAATACCTGCAGCTGCCGCAACGATCAGTGCGGTTATCTCCAGGGTACCATGTACAAATACCACCAGCCAGAAATCGATACCAAAACCTTTGGCTGTAAAAAACTGATCAAAACTCCCCAGCATAACGGCATTTTGTGCACACATATACAAACTGGGAATGCCACAGAAAATTCCGGAAACAAACATCAGCATGGATACCCGGATATTGTGGATCATCAGGCTCATCCAGCTCAGGAAACCGTTTCCATGTTCGTAAATACCAAAAGGATTTCCTTTAGCGATATTCTCCTGGGTGAGGTCGACATAGTCATCACCAAAAATACTCCGGGCCACTCCATCATCTTTCTGGGAAACAAAAAAGCCGATGGCAAAAAATACCAGGAAGAAAATAAAGGAGAAAAGAACCACCCGGTGATGTTTACGGATGGTCAGCGGCAGATCATATTTCCAGAAGGTAACCAGCCTGTTGGATTCTTCTTTCCGGTTCTTATAAATAGAAAGATAAATACCTGCAGCCTGTGAATTGATAAAATGGGTAACCTTTCCGGCGGGATAAAATGTTTTGGCATAGGCCAGGTCATCCACCAACTGGGTAAATTCTGCGGCCATTTCATCCGGGTCATCGGATGGGTGTTGCTGGTTTTTCAACCAGCGGTCTTTGTTCTTTTTAATGAATAATGCCTCTCTCAAATCCTCTGTTTGGCTTGTAAAATACTGTATTTGTGAAAGATAAAAGCAGCAATGAAAAGAATATTTGGATAATATAAATGGATTTGGCATTTTATTGTCAAACTCAATACAGAACTGGCTTTTACTTTTTTGCCTTGACGCAAAAAAGTAACAAAAAAAGTCAAGGCTACGAAAAAATGACTAAAAATTACTCCGTAAACCTAAACCCGGCGAACTCGCCGTTGGTTTGCTTGAAAAAATAGACACTGCTGGCTCAAATCCCGATAGCTATCGGGACCGGCTTCTTAACGGTTTACTACGTAATTTTCTTAACGTCATTTTTTCGAGGCCAGGTGTACTATAGTTTTAAGAACGTTATGCTTTATCTTACAAAATAATATTAATTTGAACCCTTAATCAAAAAGATCCGGCTGATGGCGGTTATAAAGGTTCCAACCAATTTCAATATTGATGTAGAGTTTGAAATACCGGAATTTTACAGAAGGCTTATTTCCCTGCTCATTGATGTGCTGATAGAATACTTCTACCTGCGGATTGCCGGTGAGATCTATAAAGACATCGTCTATAACAGCAGCGGGGGCACTGACAGCGGGTATAATATGCAGGCTATCGGGCTATTGCTTTTTCTCCCGATCCTGCTTTATCATGTTGTCCTGGAAATAACGATGAACGGGCAGAGTATCGGGAAAAAACTTATGGGTATCCGGGTTGTAAATGAAAACGGTGGCCGGCCCGGGTTCAGCCAGTTTATCATCCGTTGGCTGCTTCGTGTTTCTGATGTATGGATCGCCCTTTTGCTGATCATCCTTATTGCAACTCCCGGCTTTGGCAACGACCTTGAAACCACTTTTGTGATATTGGCGGCACTGGCTTTTTTAATTACGGATATTGTGCTCGTGGTTTCTTCTCAAAAAGGCCAGCGTATTGGAGATATCCTGGCTAAAACCATCCTCATCCGTATCAATACCCGGAGCAATATTGAAGAAACCGTTTTCCAGGAAGTGGCCGATAATTATAAACCCTCTTTCCCGCAGATCATGCTATTGAGTGATAAGGATATTAATGCCATTAAAAGTATCTGGGAAACATCCCGGAGGAAAGGTGATACTAATATGGCTGAAGCAGCTGCCTCCAAAATAAAAGCTCACCTGAAAATTGAATCGGTCCTGCCGGCTTTAGATTTCCTGGAAATACTGCTGAAGGATTACAATTATCTTTCTGTAAAATAATAAAGAGGCTGTCTCAAAAGGGTCAATCTTTGTCATATTGAGCTATGGCGAAATATGATAATGATTGACCAGCAAATTTGTAAGCATTTCGATAAACTCAATGTGACAAATTTGCTGGCTTGTGAGACAGCCTCTTAATTTTTTTTATTGATTCCCTTAATTTCCCAAAGCGCCCAAAATAGAAATCAATACCAGCAGCAACATCAGGATGATCATAATAGCCCAGAATGCGAAGTAATTCCTGGCCCCTGCAAACCCGGCATTCAATGTAGCCTGGTCATTGGCTTTTAGTCCGCTGTTGATCTTATTACCCGCATTCAATGCAAATATGGAACTAACGATAAATATGAGTCCCATAAAAACATAGGCCACAAGTCCCATATTACCGATCGACTTTGCGCTGAAACCGGAACTCCTGTAACTGTTATATACACCTGAACTGCTGCTAACGGCCTGTTGTACAATGATACCTAAAACGACAAATAATATTCCCATGATCATCCCCACAACCCCGAGCACTTTAGCCCAGGTGGCAGCGCTTCGTAATGTATAACTGTTTTGCGCATCCAGGTTTAGCTGGAATAAAGAAGTGTTTTGATTTGGTTCCATAAAAAGTAGGTTTTGATTGTGATAAAAATACGTTTTATAAGTATGCAAAAGGTTTCCAACCTTTTAAAGGTTGGAAACCTTAGTATGCCCGGGCAAACATCACCCGCTGAACAGATGGTTTCCCCGTTAAAATACAAGTCCCGTTTTCCTGCGGGTTATTCAAAGGAATACAACGGATCGTTGCTTTTGTTTTTTCTTTAATGGTCTTTTCCGTTTCGGGAGTCCCATCCCAATGCGCGGAGATAAATCCTCCTTTTTCATCCAGCAGTTTTTCAAATTCATCCCAGGTATCAGCTGGCGTAATATGTTCATCGCGATAGATGGTTGCTTTGTTGTACATATTACGTTGTATCTCCAATAATAATCCATCCACATACTGGGCAATGCCGTCCAATCCCACGATCATTTTTTCTTTGGTATCCCGGCGGGCCACTTCAACCACATTTTTTTCCAGGTCCCTTGCACCGAGAGCCAGACGAATCGGCACGCCTTTCATTTCATACTCGGCAAATTTCCAACCCGGCCTGTTATTATCATTATCATCATATTTTACCCGAACACCTAAGTTCTTTAGGTTCGCCATCAGTTCCTTTGCCTTTTCATCAATCAATGCTTTTTGTTCATCACCTTTATAGATGGGAACAATGACCACCTGCACCGGTGCAATTCTCGGTGGCAGGATCAAGCCCTGGTCATCACTGTGAGCCATCACCAATGCACCTACTAAACGGGTACTCATTCCCCAACTCGTAGCCCACACATATTCAAGCTGGTTTTCTTTATTGGAAAATTTCACTTCAAAGGCTTTGGCAAAATTCTGTCCCAGGAAATGAGAGGTTCCTGCCTGTAGTGCTTTACCGTCCTGCATCAATGCTTCAATACAATAGGTATCTACGGCACCTGCAAAACGTTCACTGGCAGTTTTTATACCCCGGAGTACAGGAACGGCCATAAATTCTTCGGCGAATGTGGCATATACTTCCAGCATTTTTTCTGTTTCTTCGATCGCTTCGGCAGAAGTAGCATGTGCGGTATGTCCTTCCTGCCATAAAAATTCGGTCGTACGTAAGAACAAGCGGGTCCGCATTTCCCAGCGAACCACATTGGCCCATTGATTGATCAATAAAGGCAGGTCCCGGTATGATTTTATCCAATCCTTATAGGTATTCCAGATAATGGTTTCTGAAGTTGGCCGTACGATCAATTCTTCTTCCAGTTTGGCACTGGGGTCCACCACTACGCCGCCGCCATTGGGATCATTCATTAAGCGGTAATGGGTAACAACGGCACATTCCTTGGCAAAGCCTTCCACATGGGCCGCTTCCTTACTAAAAAAACTTTTGGGAATAAACAACGGGAAATAGGCATTTACGTGCCCGGTGTCCTTAAACATTTTATCCAGTGCATCGCGCATATTTTCCCAGAGGGCAAAGCCATAGGGTCGTATCACCATGCATCCTTTTACTGCAGAATAATCTGCCAACTCGCCTTTAATGACAAGGTCGTTGTACCACTGTGAATAATCTGCGGCCCTTGATGTG
>JADKKH010000010.1 GCA_016720585.1 Chitinophagaceae bacterium
CCAAATATTTTCATAATCACTTTGCTGAGGTGATTTTTTAAATATTTCTGTTTCAGCTGTTTTCTGGGCAATGACCATCAGGTAGGCAGGCACATCATTTGTAAACATTACCCGGCTTTTTACTTCCCTTGGATTTACCACTTCATACCAATCTGAAAAACTACCGTCCCTTTTTTGTGCGCAGATAATTGCCTTTACCATTTTAAATCCATTCTCTTCGCTGAATACATTATAATATAACTCCGGGCTAAATTGGTAAAAACCATGTCCCATGAGGTTATTTGCCGGGGTGATTCCAATATAATGTCCTCCTAACTGCAACATTTGCATACAATTTTTTATTGCAACCGGGAAATTAAATATATGTTCAACAGTACCCCCGTCTATAATAGCGCTGTACCTGTTTTTAAATTCCAGGGTATGGGTTGGTTCATATCATGAACAAATGTGGGGTTTCATAATCCGAATAGTCAATGCTATCTGTCTTTTCAGCACCTAATATTTCAAAAAGCGGTTCTGCATACTCATCTTTAAATAAAACCTCTTCTATTTTCTTTTCATTATTTTTAAAAAGATCTATGTGTTCTACAATGTCTTTTTTGGTGGCATATAAGTTCAACCTGCCCAGCATTAATGAATTTGAATAATTAACTCCAAGGGATTTAGCATAAAATAAAAATTTTGAACAGTTTGATGTTATTGCCATATCAAAAGTGATTATGAATTTGCATATTGCTTTTTATAGTAATCAAGGTATTCGCCGTTTGTCACATGATTCAACCATTCTGTGTTTCCCAGATACCAGTCAATAGTCAAACTCAGTCCTTCTTCAAAAGTAACTGAGGGTTTCAACCCAGTTCTTTATTGATCTTTGTGGCATCAATGGCATAGCGCCTGTCGTGCCCCGGCCCGGTCTTTTATATAGGTGATGAGTTGTTCACTGGCGCCGGATGCATTACCCAGTTTTTCATCCATCAATTTCACATCAGTTTTACCAGGTCAATATTTTCCATTCATTAAAGCCGCCGATATTATAGGTATCCCCGGTTTTTCCTTTATGGAATACCAGGTCAATCGCGGCGGCATGGTCTTTTACGTACAACCAGTCACGGGTATATAAGCCATCACCGTAAACCGGCAATGGCTTTTTATGGATGATATTATTGATAAACAGCGGAATTAATTTTTCGGGAAAATGATTGGGGCCGTAGTTATTGGAACAGTTACTGATCACTACGGGTAAACCATACGTATCATGATAAGCCCTTACAAAATGATCGCTGGATGCTTTGGATGCGCTGTAAGGGGAATGGGGATCGTATTTTGTTTCTTCAGTAAAAAAACCCGTATCGCCTAAGGCTCCGTAGACTTCATCGGTGGAGACGTGGTAGAAACGAGTCGGCAGTCCGCAGTCCGCAGTTGGCAGTCGGTGCCCGCTCGCCGGAAGTTTGCTCCATAGATTTTTGGCTGCGTTCAGGAGATTGACTGTACCGATCACGTTGGTATATACAAAATCGAGTGGCGATACTATGGAACGGTCGACATGGGATTCTGCTGCGAGATGTATGACGCCATCGGGTTGGTACTGGTTGAAGACGCGCTCTAGTTCGGCAGTGTCGAGGATGTTTACTTTTTCAAAAATATAGTTGGGTGCATTTTCAATATCACGGAGGTTCTCCAGGTTGCCGGCATAGGTGAGTGCATCGAGGTTGATGATTTTGTAGTTGGGGTATTGGGTAACGAATAGCCTTACTACATGTGAGCCGATGAAGCCGGCTCCGCCGGTGATGATAATTGTTCTATTCATGATTTTATATTTAACCACGGAGAACACAGCGGTACTTTGTTGCTTCCTGTGGCTCTCTGTGATCGCTGTGATTTAATTTATTTAACCACGGCGAACACTGTGGTACTTTGTTGCTCCCCTGTGGCTCTCTGTGATCGCTGTGGTTTATCTTTTTTAACCACTGCGAACACGGCGGTTCACAGCCGCTTCGCTGTGTTTCTCTGTGCACGCTGTGGTTTATTTGTACATTTCCTTATACCAGGTAAATGTTTTCTTCAATCCCTCATTCACAGTAACACTCGGCTCGTATCCCAGTAATTTTTTCGCTTTGGTTATATCTGCCAAACTATGTTTCACATCTCCTGCCCGTTCGGGACCATAGACCGGCTGCAATTTGGAACCAGCTTCCTTTTTAAGTCCATCAAATAATTCATTCAACGAAGTTTGTTCACCACAGGCAATATTATACACCTGGTTCACGGCTTCTTTATTGTTGGTGAATATGGAACGGATATTTGCCTGTACAGCATTATCCACATAGGTAAAATCCCGGCTATGACTGCCATCACCATTAATGGTTGGTGGTTGATCCTTAATCAGGGCTTCGGCAAAAAGAGGTATCACCGCTGCATAAGGTCCATTGGGATTTTGTTTGGGGCCAAAAATATTAAAGTACCGCAGACCTATCAGTTCCATGCCATATACATCCGCATATACTTTTGCATACAACTCATTGACATATTTTGTTACCGCATAAGGAGAAAGCGGCTTACCGATCTTATCTTCTACTTTCGGCAGACCCGGATGATCCCCATAGGTAGAAGAACTGGCCGCATACACTATCCGTTTAATATTTTTTTCTTTGGCTGCCGTAAAAATATTCAGCGTACCTGTTATATTGACATCATTGGTCGTTAACGGGTCGTGAATGGAACGGGGTACAGAACCCAGTGCCGCCTGGTGTGATATATAATCAACTCCGTTGCATGCCTGCAGGCAATCTGCATAGTTTCTGATATCCCCTTCAATAAACCGGAATTTTGAATGGGTGAAGTATTCATCAATATTCTCTTTTGATCCTGTAGAAAAATTGTCCAGCACAATAACACGTGTAACCCGTTCATCCGACAACAGTGCTGAAACCAGGTTGGAACCAATAAAACCGGCGCCGCCGGTAATCAGAATATGCATTATTTAAGAATGAAAATGATTTTTAGGATTAGAAAAGTTATTTCTAAATTAAATACAGATTTGGCTTTTTACTTTTTTGCCTTGACGCAAAAAAGTAACAAAAAAAGTCAAGGCTACGAAAAAATGACTAAAAATTACTTCGTAAACCTAAACCCGGCGAACTCGCCGCTGGATTCTTTAGCATATAAGAAACTGCTGGCTCAAATCCCGATAGCTATCGGGACCGGCTTCTTAACGGTTTACTACGTAATTTTCTTAACGTCATTTTTTCGATGCCGGGTGTCCTACAATTTTGAGAATGTTTTACTCAATCCTAATGATTTTTATTTTTTTCGAAACCATTTCAGAGGATTAAGGCGGCCCAGCATTTTTTCAAGCCTGGATTGAGGAGGAGTTTCTTCTTCGTAGTAACTGCCGTAACCATACCCGTAACCATACCCATAACGGCCATAGCCATAATAGCCATAACCGGCTTTCATTTTCACATCATTGATAATGATGGAAACTTTTGGTAATTTTTTTTCCTGGTAAAATTCATCGATCAGGACAACCTGTTTTTTAAAGGTATGTCCCTGACGAACGATATATGAAGTACAGTCCGCAAATTTACTCCAGTGTCATGGCATCACTCACCATACCTACCGGGGCCGTATCACAATAACCACATCAAACTTATTCCGTAACCAGGTAAACATATCTTCTACCCGGTGATCCAGTAATAATTCGGAAGGATTGGGGGGAATGGGGCCGCAGCCTAAGACAAATAAATTTTCCTGGCCATCCACGGGCCTAATCAGTTCTTCCAGACTTGACTTACCCACCAGGTAATTGGTAATTCCCGGACCCTTGGGCATTCCCAGACCCGCAAGTACTTTGGGTTTGCGGATATCAAATTCCAGCAAGATGGTTTTCTTTCCGGCCAATGCCATGACTGAAGCCATATTCGTACTGATAAATGATTTTCCCTCGCCGCTGAAAGTAGAAGTCACGAGAATGACAGACTTATCTGTTTTATGAAGGACATACTGGAGGTTGGAACGGACAATCCGGAATTGTTCCGCCACCATACTCCGGGTAGTTTTATTAACGATCAGGGATTTGTTGGCAAAGGAATGTCCCACTTCTCCCAGAATAGGTGCAGAAGTAATTTTTTCTATGTCAAACCGGTTGCTGACCTTATCGTTCAAAACTTCACCCGCAAACACAAAAAGAGCCGGTATGGCAAGTCCCAGTAATATAGCCATCATCTGGATAGAGCGGCGGTTGGGTTTTACCGGTACACCGGAAATATAAGCCCGCTCAACAATCTGTACATCAGCAATAGTAGAGGCTCTTGAAATAGCCGTTTCCTCTCTTTTTGCTTCTAATATATTCACCAGGGCCTGCTTATTTTCCACCTGTCGCTTTAACTCAAAGTACACTTTTGACTTGTAGGGAATTATTTTTAATTGGGCTTCTGAAAGACCCTCATGTTTCTCCACAAAATCTATAGTTTTTTTATAGGATCTTTTAATATTCGCAAGGTTCTCTAAGATGCTTTGCTTACTTTTTCAATCTGATTGCCTGTTCTCAATACAATGGGGTTGGCACCGGTACATTGCCATCCAGTAATTGCTGTTCTTTTTTTTTTTAATTGTAATTGATTATAATCTCCGACCAATCCATTCAGGGTAGCATCACTTTAAGCTGAAAGAAGAAGGGACCACAACCTGGTCAAATTCATTTTTTTTATTTTTCAGGTAACTTTCAATGCCTTCAGCAATCATATATTGCAACTGCTGATCATTAATAGATTTGTCGGCTTTGCTGATATTTCCAAAATAATTGGAGGTCTGCTTCAACATATCAATAAGATTATTTTCCTGCGAATACCTGAGCATTTTATCCTGTACACTATCCAGTTCCCCTTTAATTACACTCATCCTGCTATCAATAAAGACGATCATCTGGTCGGCCGTTTTGTTCTTCAGCTCTTTTGTGTAATCACCATACTCCTCCATCAGCTGATTGATAATATCCGCTCCCAGGTTAGGGTGAGTACTTTGCATCCCAATATTCAGGATACCGGTACCTGCTGATTTTGGGGCAACCTGACAGCGGCTGCATAAGCACCTGCTGCTGAAGAAGTATGCTGGTAAGTAATACTGTAATCTTTAGCTATGGGCCCGCCCTGGCGGATAAGCCGGAATGTTCCGAACTGGTTTTTAAAAAATTTTCCAAAGGGAATAAGGGTTTTATCCTCGTTGACTTTAAATGCCTGGTCATTGACAAATTTTATTTTCAGTGTAAACGACCTTGACGAATCAGTAAGCGCTGCCGTCTCAATCAAAAACGGACCATATTTATAAATATTGATCGTTTTGATCTTCCCTAACAAAACAACTGTATGAGCGTTAGTTTTTCAGCCACCCGGGACATTAAACCCTGGATCTTAATATTTAATCTCACTCTGAATATTCTGTGATTTACCTCCACTGAAAATATCATCAAATTTGTCTCCCGGCCACCTTTTGTTCTGATTTTATGATCA
>JADKKH010000011.1 GCA_016720585.1 Chitinophagaceae bacterium
CTAAGGTGTGGCCCTGTAGCTGCCAGTCGTAAAATTCTTTCAGACCGGTCTTGAGCGTCCATAGTTGCCGGCCATTCGTATTGATACGGGTAAGCTGTACGTTGCCTTCATTACCAATCAGATCTTTGTGCACAATTAAAAAATCGCCGGTGAAATGAAAAGGAAGACCGGTTTCTTTATTTAGCAAAAAACCAGCTTGCAAATAAACCGCATCACCTGCTGGCTGTTTTTCGTCGGCGATCACCCAATATGTATCTTTTTGTGTAAGTGCTGCGGTATATAATTTGCTCCTGGCCGCCTCATCCTGAACGGTCTGGTAATCAAATTGCGGGCTAATTTTGGTGAGGCCATCATTGGTATACAGGCCATACCACCGGCCGTTCAGGGTATCACAATTAACCCGCATGCCACTAAAACCGGTGCCGGCTCTCCGGGTAATCTTTCCTGTTTTCGGCAGTATCATTAGCCTCGTTGTGTTTTCTTGCTTCCCAGGCAAGCATATCCAGGCTGTCAAGCTGTTTATCCAGTTTTTTGGTTTCACTTTCTAAAAAGGAGCTGCTGTCTTTATACTGGTTAAGGTTTAGTTGTTTTTCCCGGTACAGCCGGTTACTTTCCCGCAAGCGATCATAAAGTAATTTTCGATCTTCTCTTAATTGTTTGGTTAGTTTATCCAGTTCTTTTATTCTTACGGTTGCTGTATTTACTATGGGGTTATCATCCAAAACAGTAGCTATCAACGTAGTGGTATTCAGATGATACTTCCCACCATCGGCAGCAGTAAAATTTATTTGTTGTGTAATATTATCAAAGCTATAGTAACGACGTTCATGGATCAGCTTGTCTTTCAGAGACGGATTTTTTTCTTCAATTGAAGCCGCATCAGCGATTTTTGTAAGGGTGAAAGGATCATAGGCCATCAGTTCCCCGGCAAAAAGCCAGGCAGTATTGCCTGAGGCACCGATTATTTCTACCGGGTATGATTTTATCTGGCCGTGATTTTTTATTTTTTGCAGGGCTATTTTGGCTGCCGTCGCCAGGTCATTGGACTGGGCATAGTAAGTTGTGTTGACAGACTTATTGATCGATCCGCCCCTTTGACTGTAGGAAACCGTTTTATCATATTTTATCAATGAAAAAATAACGCCCTTACCTTCTTTTTCAAATACTAAAAACTGTGAAGCAGTTTGGGAAGCACCTCCGCCACCACCAATAGCCGCCCGTTCATCATATTTCGACAAACAGGAACGAAGCAACAGCACGAAACCAATAATTAATAGGGCCACCAAAAGTACAATACGGAGGGCGATGCGTTTGGTCATACTTTACAGGTTTGCAAATAAAGATAAAAAAAGCAGTCATAAAAATAATGACTACCCGTAAAACTTATTTATTTGTATTTTCAAAAAGAGAGCGGTAAAAGGCTATCCCGGGATATTGTCCGGGCGGTATTCCGTAAAAAAAAGAAACATAAATAAAACGGATACAGGTCAGAAACCGGTATGACCTTACTCATGCCTACTGTCTTCTTTAAAGTCAAATTTTGTAGCTTAAAAAATATTCATAGATTTAAATATAAAATACAACAGCAAATGAAAAAAGAGTACTGGATCAATGTAAAACATGTAGATAACCGTATGGTCATTTTTTTAAACGGTGCAACTGTATGGGATAGCGGCATTATTCACAACGATCCTGAAATGGATGAATATATCAATATTACGGATCAGTTGATTGAACATATAAGTCATTCGGTAGAATTGATCTTTGAAGGGTTTAATGACACCTATACATCGGATGATAAACAGGGGGATCTCAATCCCTGGCATTTTCACTACCGGGTATTTTCCCGGGTAGTGGATGCAGACGGGAAAGTAGTTTTGGAGGAAGATATGCTGGCACCCTATAACGAAAAACATATGTCCAATCCGAATATCAGGGCCATCAATAACTGTTACCAGATCGTGCGAAGGGATAATGATTTTAAAGTTATTTCCAATAGCTTAACCCAGAATTTTTATAATTAGTAACACTAACCGCGTCCGGTAACTGGGGTCAATAAAAATCGCTGAAGCATATTATTGAAGCAGGAGGAGTACGGGGTCGAGATCGTACCTCGTTTCATCAAAGGGTACCAATGATTTATCCTGAAGTACCGTACCCATTTTCCGGAAGTCAAATTTCTCCTTGAATTTAGTGTACGAATTCCGGACCATCGTTTGCAGTTCGTTTTTATCGATTATATCGGGCAGATCGATTACATAAGAATCTTCGGCCACATATTCCAGGATAGTTTCTTTTTCAAAAACAAATTCACAGGTAAACCGGCAGGCGATCCCTTTTTTAGTGGCGGCTCTTTTTTTCATTACATCCAGCGAAATATAACTGGTTAACTGCTCTCCGGCATCTTCCAGGGAGCTTGCAGGCGGCCTGTACAGCCATTTACTGACAACAAGTTCGGTTTGTTCTATCATACGGTTTTTTAAAGCATTTTTAACGGGCCGGCATATATAATAATGTCAGGTATATGTGACACCATATTTTCCCCCCGGACGGTGTAAAGATATATAACACCGGTCAGGTATGCGGATGATGCATATCATTCTAAAAAAGCAATGGTTGCCCTACCTTACTCTGTTGTTAAGAACGATTTATATGATTGAGGAGCTTGAACAAGAAAAGAAAAAAAAGAAAAAAAGCAATAAAGTCATCAGGACCGATGCTATCCTGCGGGAAACATCTTCGAATTATATCCGCCTTATCGGAGATGCTGACCGTAAAGCCCGGATCATGATCGTGGTGAATTCCATATTATTGACGATCAGTGTTACTTTGTTGACCAAGGCCCTCAACGATAAACCCGATGTTTGGATCAGCGCAACCCTGTTGATGGCTGCAAACCTGGTCACGCTCTTTTTTTCTATCATATCGGTTAAGCCGGAACTGCACAGCAGCATCGGAAAAGAAACGGAGAATCATATACTTCACTATAAAAAATGCATGGATTATTCCCTGGTTGACTACTCAACCCAGATATTGGATACTATGGCGGATGGCGATAAAAAAATGGAAGCCGTTATAAAAAATCTCTATTTTTTCGGCAACCTGCTGTGTATGAAATATAAACTTTTGAAAATAGCCTACCGTGTGTTCTTTTGGGGTATTTTATTGTCCGTCATTTCTTATTTCATCATTATATGGATTTCTAAATTAAAACATAACGGATAGAAAAGAAACCGGTGGGTATTATTCTGAACGGAGTTTATGGAAAAGGAATAATTCTTGAGCTATTTGTAAATTGAGGGGAATAGCCGTAGCTGATTGGTATGGGTATCCTGACGATAATCAACCCGTATAGAAACGGAGGTCATAAAGAAATGACGGTCCCGCTTTTCCCTTTGCAGCATGAAAACAAACCGTTTTGTAAAAGGGCTACTCCTGCTTCCTTTTCTTATTACCACTACGCTGGCCGCCCAGCGAAGTATCAGCATTGACCTGGGGCCATCCGACAGAGAAATCATCATAATGGCGGGGTAAACATCAGCAGTTTTTACCATGTCAATGAACACCTCCTCGTTGGTTTGGAACTAAACCGATTCTTTCCCGTTCGCCGTATTATCGATGATGAAGAATTGCGGTTATCCGGATGGGATATTGAAATGAATATTCATTACCGGCTGCCCCTGCTAAAATCCTGGCAAGTCTACCCCATCACAGGCATCAGCCATACCTCTGAAAAGGAATTAAATGAAATTACCCGTCAGAGCCGTTACGAAAATTTCTGGTCAGTAAATACCGGTGCCGGTATGTTGCTGGAATTGGGCAAATGGCGGCCCTATGTTGAATATAATTTCGCCTGGGGGCAGCTAAACCAGCAGTTTGTATTATTAGGTATCGGTTATGAAATTGAATGGGGGTGGAATAAGGAATAACAAGAAGGCCATTAGAAAAAATAGAAATATCAATTCTGTTATCGACACATGTGTCGATAGGCTCCCTATCTTCTCAAGCGAACCCCGAAATTTTTTATTTAATACGATTTGTGATTAAAAACGATTATTTTGTTTTCAAATAAACCCAATGAAAAAAATAATTCAACTGGTGGTGCTATGTACTATTATGGCCAGCTGTGGTTCCCAATCGGGTAATAAAGATGTCGCTTCAGGAATAACAGATTCAACTGCTATGGAAACCGCCACTGAAAATAAGATCATTCGCCTGGATCCTGCTTCCGTTGATGTGAACAAACCTATTGATGCCATTGAGGCCAATGCCCAGATCGATTGCTGGGATGGTAAAAAAATTGAGGTAGCCGGTTATGGATTTGTTTTTTACGGAGACTCCTGGAAACAAAATCGGGAATCACCTTAACCGATAGTGCCGGTGGCAAAAAATACCTGTTTGACTGCAGGTTTGTAAACCCTCCTGCAGTTTTGAAAATTGCTAAAACAGATAAGATCCATATACGGGGAAATATCAATGGTAATTTTAACGGGAGCATCATCATGGACAGTTGCGAAATTATCGTGGTAGCAAAATCAATTTCTACACAATCAGTAGATCCCTTTGGAAAAGGGGTCATGGATGCCACGGCCTTATATGCAGATTATTTTAAATGGGAGGGTAAAGAGATCGCTGTTGTCGGTGATTATTATATGACCACAACATCTACTACCAGTTATGGCATAACCATCCGGGTTGATCTGAAGAATTCTGCAACCAATGATAAAGTGGTGGGTTGTGATTTTAAAGTTAATCCCAGTGAAAGGATTTCCGGAAATGAAAAAGGGGTTATTATCAAAGGAAAATAAAAACCTATACGCCCTATGGCTATTTAATGCTGGAAGAATGTGTTCTGGTAAACCGGTAGCCAGGTTCAAAAAAAGAAATATATTGATTTGATTTTATGCTCTCGGCAACAATTTTTTTTCATCATAAAAATTAATACAGTATGACAAATGTTGAATTAGTAAAGCAGGCCTATTCCCATTTTGCAAACGGTAATGTGCCGGCCGTATTGGCATTATTTGATCCCGCCATTGAATGGCATGAATGCAAGGGGATGTCTTTTGTAACAGGCGACGGCATTTTCACCGGACCAGAAGCGATTGTAACAAATGTTTTCATGCATCTGCCAGTTACTTTTGATGGATTCAACATTGCTGTAAATGAAATATTCGGAGCTGAAGATAAAGTGGTCATGACAGGTTATTACCAGGGAACAAATAAATCAACCGGTAATCCTTTTAAAGCCAATGCCACGCATGTATGGACAATTAAAAACGGAAAGCTGGCTCATTTTTTCCAGGCAGTGGATACGGCTACCATTAACAGTTAATCCTTTTAAAGACTTTTTGCCAGTATTTTATTTCGTCTTTTGTGACCGTTCCGATCCTTTTTAGTTTTCGGGTATATAACTATCGGACTACCTGATAATAAATAATCGGATAAACATTAATTGTTATGAAGAAATCAATTGTGCTACCCGTCTTCTTGTTTTTTTCTTTAATTACTTTTTCACAGAAAGATAATTCACCCGGCAAGATTCCCATACTTATCCGTTGCGATGATATTGGTATGTGCCACTCCGTAAATAGGGCTGCCAAAGAAGTGCTGGAAACCGGCATGCCGGTCTCGATGTCTGTTATGGTTCCCTGTCCCTGGTTTTCCGAAGCGGTGGAACTATTAAAAAAATATCCGAATGTTTCCATCGGTATACACCTGACACTGAATTCCGAGTGGAAGCAATACCGCTGGGGACCCGTATCCGGGTCACCGGTTGTGCCTACGCTGGTTGATTCGCTGGGAAATTTCTTTCCATCCCGCAGTAAACTTTTTGGTAATAATCCGAAACTCAGTGAGATCGAAACGGAACTCCGTGCACAGATCGAGATAGCACAAAGGGCCGGATTAAAGATTGATTACCTGGATTATCACATGGGGGCAGCCGTGCAAACCCTGGAAACAAGAGCTATCGTTGAAAAACTTGCAGCAGAATATAAACTGGCCATCTCCCGCTACTATGATGAAGTGGATGTGGAAGGGGGATATTTTGCTCCTGTGGCTAACAAACGGGATACCCTGATGGCAAAACTGCAAACGCTGAAGCCGGGAGGTACAAAATTATTCGTTTTTCATATCGGACTCGACACACCGGAAATGAGTGCGATGGAAGACCTTAATCCAACGGGACCCAAAGACATGAGCAAGCACCGCCAGGCTGAATTAAAAGCATTGGTCTCACATGAATTTCAGCAACTCCTTCACGATCCCCGATACCGGCTTGTTAATTATCGTATGCTAAATGACGAAAAAGGATTGGGTGCCATGAAAAGACCGGCAACAGATTAACTCTTTCTTCACATTGCTTTATTATTTCCCCTGCCACAATGCGGGATGAGTATTTAAACGTGTTAAGGAATCGGGAAAGCCCCAACACCCTGCATTACCACGGATTTCCGTGTGAAGACCTGACTCATCTGGCCGGATTCCCGCAAAAACTCATAGGAAAAGAGCATCTATATCAATCCTTTTTATGAGTATGATCATGCAAAAAATAGTATGTAAATGATAATTTGCAAACTGCGCTAATCCAATTTTCTATTAAAAAATCTACTATTCAAAAACGGTCTATATATGAAAGCAATTCAATTAAAAATTCCTGTTATTGCAGGGTTCATTTTTTTACTAACGGTTCTTGGCTTTTCCGGTTGCGGTCAACAGGACAGCACTAAAAAACCCGAAGCAACAATTGATTCGGTAAAACCACCAGTGGTAAACACCCCGGTTACTGCCGACACCCAGGTTTCTGTACCTGTAGAAAAAATCAGTGTTGAAAATACAGACCATACAAAACTTGAAATAAAACCCGATCCGAAAAAGGAAATCTTACCGGCTGATAAAAAGAAAGAACCGGAACAGGTAAAAAAATTTCCAGCTGAAAAAACGCCGCCCCCTGTTACTGTTGTACAACCAACGGAAAATAAACCGGTCATCAAGACAGAAAAGCCACCGGAGGTTAAAATAGTTGAACCTGAAAAACCCAAGCAGGAAGCTCCTCCTAAAACAGTTGAAGTCCCAAAACCGGTTACGGTTGTTAATACACCCGACGAACCCAATGACTGGGTTGTACTGGCGAAGTATAAAAATATGACGAACCCTTTCCCGGTTGACAAGGAAAGTATGGATCTTGGAAAGTCATTGTATGGCACGCATTGCAAATCATGTCATGGCGCCAAAGGGGAGGGCAAGGGTCCCAAAGCCGCAACCCTTGATACCAAAATAGGGTCTTTTCTGAGCGCTGATTTCAGGGCACAGAAACCCGGGGAGGTTTATTATAAATCTATTATCGGACGAAAGGATATGCCAAGATTTGATAAAAAAATCCCTGATGAAGAAGAAAGATGGGCGGTTGTTGAATACATCATGAGTTTAAAATAAAGATCGTTTTTCAAATCAGTTGTTGCTCCTTCCGGTGGCACGTAGTGTTTCAAAAAGGAAAGGATATGGGACTATCCGTTATTTTCAATTCTGGAATTGACGAAAAGTTTTATTCTATCTTTAGTTAAACATTCCTTCTCTTAAAATCCATAACAGCATGCTCCGAAAATTATTCCTGCTTGTAACGGTTTTTTTTGGTTTATTCTTAGGGTATTCCTGTACAACTACGAAACAAACCACCATACAGGAACCGGCGGCTGTACTGCCGCAGGTACAACAGGAATTCCGTGCTGCGTGGATAGCCACGGTGGCCAATATCAACTGGCCCAGCAAACCGGGATTGCCGACGGCTACACAACAACAGGAAGCCATTGCCCTGCTCGATTTTTTACAGGCCCATCATTTGAATGCGGCCATATTGCAGGTACGGCCACAGGCAGATGCCTTGTATAAAAGTGATATCGAGCCCTGGTCGTATTATCTCAGCGGCATGCAGGGAAAAGCGCCCGATCCTTATTATGATCCATTGGAATTTTGGGTTAAAGAAGCACATGACCGGGGAATAGAATTACATGTGTGGCTGAATCCGTACCGGGCTCATCATAAAGATGGCAAAACGATCAGTGACCAGTCCATTGTAAAAAAACACCCGGAGCTGGTGCTGTATTTAAAAGAAGGTTATTGGTGGATGGACCCGGCACAAAAAGCCGTGCAGGATATTACCAATGATGTAGTGATGGACCTGGTTCAACGCTATGATATTGACGGTGTGCATATGGATGATTATTTTTATCCCTATCCTTCCTATAATGGGTCGGCTGATTTTCCGGATTCCGTTAGCTGGTTGGCCTATCAACAAAATGGCGGCAAGCTATCCCGGGCAGACTGGCGCCGGGATGCAGTCAATCAATTAGTAGAACGATTGTATAAGAATATTAAAGCCAGCAAACCCTGGATAAAATTTGGCGTAAGCCCTTTTGGAATCTGGCGGCCCGGTTATCCGGAATCGGTAGAAGGATTTGATCAATATAACCAGTTGTATGCCGATGCCCGTCTCTGGCTCAACAAAGGCTGGGTAGATTATTTTTCTCCCCAATTATATTGGCCGGTAAACAGGTACGCACAAAGTTATCCGGCACTGTTAGGTTGGTGGGCTGGTGAAAATAAAATGAAACGTCACCTGTGGCCGGGCATTAGTGTTGGACGGGATAGTACCGATAAGAACCTGGACGAAACCATCAACCAGATCATGATTGACCGGGGTATGCTGCCGCAAAGTAAAGGGGTGGTTCATTGGAGTATTTCATCGCTAACAAAAAACCCGAGATTGGCTGATACGTTATTGAAGAGTGTATATAAAAAACAGGCACTCGTTCCTGCCAGTCCCTGGTTAGATAAAAAAGCACCCGCACCACCGGTTGTCTCCAGGGCTTTAGAAAAGGAAGTATATAAAATAAACTGGACACACCCGGATGAAAAAGATGTTTTTCGTTGGGTAATATATTATCAGTATGGAAATACCTGGACTTACCAGGTTTGTAATCATTTGGTTCGTTCCCTGCAGCTGGAACAGACAAAAGGTACAGGGGCGTTACAGCAACAATTAAGATCTGTTATTGTTACAGCCGTGGACCGGACAGGAAATGAAAGTGAAAAATTAGTTGTTGTGATAAAGTGAATTCTGTAACCAGGCTATAGGCCTGTTGGTTAAACCGATCGATCTTTTCAAAATATTAAACTCAAATTTTATCGGAATTCCTGCGCACCAGGCAATAAGCAAACCGGCAAATGCTGTATAATAATTTTTACAAGTTCAATTAGAGTAACTTTATACAGGATGCCATTTAACAAACTCATCATCAGCTATGCCCTTACCGCAATTGTCTTTTTTGCGGTGGATATGGTATGGCTGGGTTTCATCGCCAAAAATCTGTACCGTAAATACCTGGGTGGTTTTTTAAGCGATAAAGTAAACTGGGCCGCTGCATTTATTTTTTATGGTTTGTTTATTATAGGGATATTTTATTTCGCCATTCTTCCGGCCGTTGAAAAAAATTCAGTTTCCCGGGCCATACTCAGTGGAGTCCTGTTTGGTTTTTTCACCTATGCTACTTATGATCTAACCAACCTGGCAACCCTGAAAGACTGGCCCTTGCCTATTGTTTTTATTGACATCGCCTGGGGTATGCTGCTTACGGGCCTGGTAAGTACGGCGGGATATTATATTGTAAAATGGGTAGCATAAATGGTAACCGTTTTTATAAATTGTTTCCTCCTCATTTCTCTTTATGCCAGTTGCTGGTTTGCTGTTGCGCTCTATAAAAAAAGAAACGATATAGCCGATATAGCCTGGGGACTGGGATATATACTGATCTGCGCTTATCTGTTATTAACCTACAAGCCAACACCGGTAGTAATGCTGCTCTATATACTGGTTTTGGTTTGGGGATTGCGGTTAAGTGTACACATTTATCTCCGCAATAAAAATAAAAAAGAAGATTTCCGTTACGCAGCCTGGAGAAAGGAATGGGGTAAAACATTTTACTGGCGTAGCTACCTGCAGGTATTTTTGTTGCAGGGCCTTTTTTTAATTGTCATTCTGTCGCCGGTAATACATGCGGCCCTTGCCCCGCCCCGGCCATGGGATGTATTTACCTGGATCGGGTTGTGTTGCTGGCTTGTGGGTTTTTATTTTCAGGCAATAGGAGATTGGCAATTGGCTGTTTTTACCCGGCAGAAAAAAATTCCGGGAGCCATCATGCAATCGGGGTTGTGGAAATATTCCCGTCACCCTAATTATTTTGGTGAGATAGTGATGTGGTGGAGCATTTTTATTATTACGGTTCCCCTGGATAACAGCTTTTTATTTATCATCAGCCCGGCTTTTATCACACTGTTGCTGGTTTTTGTGTCGGGTATACCGATGCTGGAAAAAAAATATGCCGGTAACACCGCTTTTGAAGACTATAAAAAAAGAACCAGTGTATTGATACCTATGCCTCCGCGTAAAGTTTAATAGGGTTATCGATCCCTGCTGATTGTTGTCAAACTTCAAAAGAGAAATATTCTGAAACATACCTTTTCAATGATCCGGCAGTTACGGGACCGATGAAAAAAATAATAAAAACTAATATCAATTTATAAAAATGGAACAAGCCTATATCATTGCACGCCTGAAAGAAATTACGATCCCGGAATTGTTGGATGCTTTGGCAGAAGCGCATGCCGGGCAACCGGTAGATATTTATGAACACCTGCCACCACTTTTAATTGATAAGCTTACCGATACTTTATGGGAGTTTACGGAAGCGGTGAAAAATATAGAAAAATAAACGGGGCGTTAATATTTTCTATTCCTATGCGGACCGGCTCAGACCAGGGGATTATTAAGCTGCTGGAAGATGCGGTGGTAAAAAATGAACAGTATGTTATGAAATTAAGAAAGGAACTCAGTTCTCAGTAATCCAATTTTATTTATTAAAACCAGATTGACCCACAGGTTTTTTCTTACCCTGATATTTTTAAAAAATACAGAACACAGTTCATGGGTGTTGTGAATGGCATAGGATATGAAAAATAGTATCAACATAAGCTGATCCATTTCCACATAGACTAAAAGAAGTAATTTTAAAACCATGTATGCTGCAAAAAACATAGTAATAGCCGGAGCAGATAAAAAGCCGGTGGCGCTCGATATTTTTTTTGAAAATGATCCCGAACCCCGGCCGGTGGTGATCTATGCTCATGGATTCAACGGATTTAAAGACTGGGGTAATTTTGACCTTATCGCTGCAAAATTTGCAGAGGAAGGTTTCGTATTTGTAAAATTTAATTTTTCGCATAATGGCACCACACCCGAACACCCGGAGGAATTTGCTGACCTGGAAGCATTTGGTAATAACAATTATTCAAAACAACTGGAAGACCTCCGGCTGGTAATAGACTGGGTTTGCGATCCCCTGAATATTTATCAACGGGCCATTGACAGGAATCAAATTTGTTTACTGGGACATAGTATGGGTGGCGGGATCTCCATACTGCAGGCGGCTAATGACAAACGGGTTACTAAACTTATAACCTGGGCAGGTATCAGCCTTTGCAAAACTCCCTGGGGCAACTGGCCACCCGGGAAAATGCAGGAATGGAAGGAGACCGGTGTTCAGTATTATACCAACAGCCGGACAAATCAACAAATGCCAATGTATTACCAGTTATATACAGATTACATACAAAACCGGGAAAGACTTGATATACAAAAAGCCATCAAAAGCCTGTCTATCCCGATATTGATTTGTCATGGCACACTGGATACGGCAGTTCCGGTAGAAAAAGCATATGAATTGCAGGGTTGGCAACCTTCTGCAAAGTTATTTACCGTGGTAAGTGATCATGTATTCGGCCGAAGCCATCCGGGGACAGTAAACGAATTACCACCGGCAATGGAAGCTGTTGTGGAGGCAAGCCTGCAATTTTTGAAATAATTAAAGAAGTAGTTTGCTGTTTTTTCCTGGAAACATACCTATCCCAACACTGGTCTTCCATTTTTCACAGATAGAAACCGCGCAGGTCTTAATTATCCTCAATAAATAGCATTACCAGAGGTTTTTAAAGACAAAACTCCCGTAAAGTCATATTACAATTATTTATCAGGACTGAAGGCAGAAAAGTAAACCAAATTTTTCCGTTTGGGTAATGAGGATAATCAAAGCTTCAGGTGATGGCTGTCAATCTTTTTGAAGATCATTCAGAGTAGATTCACCAACTAAATAGTATATTATGAATCCAATAATAACCCAGGAAATACAGGAAGTCATGAAGGCCGTACATTACCGGCCCGCTGTATCCATCATTATGCCTTTTGAACCCCAGATGAATCTTAAAACCGGGCTGACACATGCACTGAAAATTGCCACTGATAAAGTTGAGAGGGAATTGGTGGAAAATTATCCGTCCGAGATAGCGTTGCTGGTAGTACACAAGTTAAGGAATCTGATCAGTAACCTGGTAGTGGATGTGCATAAAAAAAGCATTGCTCTTTTTGTTTCACCCGTGTTTGAAAAAGTTTTGTACCTCGAAATTCCCGTGGAAGAAAAAATTATTATTGACGAATCGTTTGAGATCCGGGACCTGGTGTACAGTAAAAAACAATTACACAAATATCTTTTGTTGTTGCTGAGTGGTAAAGAAAGCCGGATGTACATCGGTTATTCGGACAGTTTTGTACGAATAGTGCCGGATATACCCGAAACAGTTGCAGCTTATGAAAATGATCCACCGGAAAGGGTAGCAAATTTTTCAGATATGTCTGAGCATAAAGAAATAGTGATGGATAAATTTTTACACCATATGGACAATGCCATGGGTAGTGTTCTTAAAGCCTATCACCTGCCGGTTTTTGTACTGGGAACCGAAAGAATAGTCGGTCATTTTAATAAACTCACCAAACATGGCGGGGTAATTATTAAATATATACCCGGTAATTATGAGGAAGCCACATTACCCAGGCTCCGGGAAATACTTAAGCCGCATATTACTGAATGGAAAAAAAGCAAACAACAGGATTTACTGCTCCAGCTGGAAGTGGCTGCCGGTAAAAAGGAACTGGCCATGGGTATTACCGATGTATGGCGGGAAGCGATGAATCAAAAAGGACGCCTGCTGGTGGTAGAAAAAAATTATATGTCTGCCGCACAGCACGGAGGCCGGGAAGAGGTTATTTATGAAGTAACTCAACCTAATAATAAATTCTTTTATATTAAAGATGCCGTGGATGATGTCATAGAGAAAATACTGGAAAATGGTGGCGATGTGGAATTTGTCGACGAGAATTTGCTGAAGGAATACCAGCATATCGCATTGGTACAATATTATAAATGACTTAGAGGGTCATTGGTGCTAATAAAATCCGGGGTCAGGTTCACATTGATGTGTCAAACTGAACCAGGAGGCCATCTTATTTCTTCAAGGGATGCATTTACTTTGGGTATTTAATCAGTAATAGCTGTAGCAATTTTTAATTTTTTTAGTGGATTTAATATATCCTGCCCCAATTGATATCGGGCATAAAATAAAAAAGGGAACATTGAATACAATGCTCCCTTTTCCCTTTTCACCCTATGTCACTGTTAAGCCATTTCAGGATGACGTTTTAATCCCGTCATCACTTCATCCACATCCACGCCCAATCCTATAGCCACTTCCATACCCAATTTTTCATCCACCCGGAACCAATGACACAACTGCCGGTTAATGATGGTTGACCTTTTGGGTCCGCTGATACCCTTCATGGATTCTACAATATTATGAATGGTATTTTTCTTTTCTTTTTCCGTCATCACCCGGTAGAATAATATTCCAGGTTGTGTATAATGGTCATGCTCTCCTTCGGCATTGCGATCATACCAGTCTGCGATCATACCATCCAGCAGCATAGAGGTTTGTTTGTATTTCTCATCCACATAGATTTCATCAAAACTATTGGGATAATAATTGGCGCTGCTGCCCCCGTTCTCATCGGTCCGCATGGTTCCATCGCGGTGGTAATTGTTCACTGCGAAAGGACATTTGTTGACAGGGATCTGTTCAAAATTTACACCGAGACGATAACGTTGTGCATCGGGATAGGACAGTAACCTGCCTTGCAGCATTTTATCGGGTGAATAGCTGATACCATCCACCACATTGGCAGGTGCAAAGGCAGCCTGTTCCACATCGCGGAAATAGTTTTCCGGAATCTTATTTAATTCCAACTCTCCTACTTCGATCATCGGGTAATCTTTGTGAGGCCATACTTTGGTCAGATCAAACGGATTCCAGCGATAGGTCCGGGCATCTTTTTCCGGCATAATCTGAACTTTTAATGTCCATGTTGGGAAAAACCCTTTGGTAACGGCATCTACCATATCCCGCTGTGCATGATCCGGATCTTTTCCTTTCATTTCAAGGGCTTCCTGGTTGTTGAAATTCCGGATGCCCTGGTTGGTAATAAAATGAAATTTAACCCAGAATATTTCATTTTTTGCATTGATAAAGGAATAGGTATGACTGCCAAAACCATGCATATTCCTATAGCTGAATGGCGTACCCCGGTCACTCATTAATATCAATACCTGGTGTAAACTTTCCGGGTTGAGCGACCAGAAATCCCACATCATCGTCGCGCTTTTGCAATTTGTTTTGGGGTCTCTTTTCTGGGTATGAATAAAGTCGCTGAATTTTTTAGGGTCTTTTATAAAAAAGACCGGTGTGTTATTACCGGTTAGATCCCAGTTACCGTCTTCCGTATAAAACTTTACCGCAAAACCCCGGGGATCCCTTTCACTGTCGGCGGATCCTTTTTCGCCACCTACTGTAGAGAAGCGGACAAAAACTTTTGTTTCTTTCCCGATTGTATTGAACAGTTTTGCCTTGGTGTATTTGGTGATATCATGGGTGACGGTAAATTTCCCGAAAACCCCGGTGCCTTTGGCATGAACCACCCTTTCCGGAATTCTTTCCCGGTTGAAATGAGCCATCTTTTCATGCAGGATATAATCCTGTAATAAAATGGGACCCCGGTTTCCAACCGTCAGTGAATTTTCATGCTCTGTATAGGGGATGCCGGATGCAGAGGTCAGTTTTATTTTTTTCTTATTCATACGAATATTTTTAAGGGTTAAAAATCCTCGGTAGTATTTTATTTCTTCCTGCCTTATTATTTCACTATTGTGAATTTACATGATGATAATAGTGAATTCCACTGATGTTGCTCATCGCACCTGCTGATGTTGATATTAAAGGATGGCCGCATCTTTTTAATTCACCGGAATCCTACGGTACAAATTCCAGTAATAACATTTGTTTTAAACCTGGAAATTTATCCCATAGAAAAATTATTTCAGGACTGACTGAAATTGAAAATGTTTATGTGAGCACTGCCAAGGAATGATAAAATATGACCGCCCGAATTTTTTTATAACCCTACGGGAAAAATGAGGGTTTTGTGCTGCATCAACTCATGCGACCCTGTTCTGCGAATAAATATTTATTCCCAGTAGTTGGGCGCATATTTCCCAGTAGTTTAGGGGGAAATCCGGGTTCCCAAATACAATGAAAAACAGCAGATTGGCTGATTTTAGTCAGTTTACAAGAATATTTTCAGCTATATTTTTAATAATTGGTAAGTTTATGAATTGTCCCATTTACAGGGGCATTAAACGATTGCTTAAAAATTAAAATTTGCTGTATGATAACAATGAATCAACCTGCCATTGACGATTTCATGCAAATGGTAGTAAAACGAAATCCTGCCCAACTTGAATTTCACCAGGCCGTTTATGAAGTGGCCATGAACATCATCCCGTTTATCGAAGAACATCCTGAATACAAAAAAGCCAACATACTGGAACGTATGATCGAGGCAGAACGGATCCTCATTTTCCGGGTGCCGTGGATGGATGATGCAGGAAACTACCGGGTGAACCGGGGATACCGGGTGCAAATGAATAATGCGATCGGCCCCTATAAAGGCGGTTTACGGTTTCACCCCAATGTCACACTCAGTGTATTAAAATTTCTTGCCTTCGAACAGGTTTTTAAAAACTCCCTGACTACTTTACCCATGGGTGGTGGTAAAGGCGGTTCTGATTTTGATCCTAAAGGAAAATCGGATAATGAGGTGATGCGGTTTTGCCAGAGCTTTATGACCGAATTGTTCCGGCATATCGGGAAAGATACCGATATCCCCGCTGGCGACATTGGCGTTGGATCGCGGGAAATAGGCTACCTGTTTGGCCAGTTCAAGCGACTGACCAACGAGTTTACAGGTGTCTTAACCGGTAAAGGTTATGCCTACGGGGGCAGCCTTATCCGTCCGGAAGCGACCGGTTATGGTTTATTATTTTTTGTAGAAGAAATGCTGAAGACCAAAGGTCAATCCATAAAAAATAAAAAAGTAGTGATATCGGGCAGCGGCAACGTAGCACAATATGCGATTGAAAAAACCCTGGCTTTTGGAGGTATTCCGTTAACAGCATCTGACAGTAATGGATTTGTCTATGATCCCGATGGAATTGATACCGATAAACTCGCTTTCCTGATGGAATTAAAAAATAAACGGCGCGGACGCATCTCGGAATATGCAGATGAATACGGATGCCCTTACTATGCAGGAGAAAAACCCTGGAAAATACCCTGTGATGTAGCATTACCCTGTGCCGTGCAGAATGAACTGAATGAAACAGATGCTCAATTGCTGATAAAAAATGGTTGCAAACTGGTGGCAGAAGGGGCAAATATGCCAACAACCCCGGAAGCAATTTCTCTATTACAAAAAAATGAAATTTTGTACGCTCCTGGTAAAGCTTCCAATGCGGGGGGTGTGGCTGCTTCAGGACTGGAGATGTCACAAAATTCCATCCGTCTTTACTGGACAAGGGAAGAAGTGGAGAACCGGTTAAAAGTGATCATGCATAATATTCATGAGCAATGTATTCAATATGGTAAAAAAGCCGATGGTACTACCGATTACCTGAAAGGAGCTAATATTGCCGGTTTTGTACGGGTGGCCGATGCTATGCTGGCTGAAGGTCACGTATAAGTTTATTGCGATGGAGTAATATTTATAAATTATTCCGGAAAGAAATATAAAAGCTGCAAAAAAAATTGCGGCTTTTTTTATGCCTAAGGGCACCATTCCCCGTCCCATCCCGCGACCCGGGTGATTGAGCTGTTGTCTTTTCATCATTTCCCCGGTAAGATATTTTTCAAAACATATTGTGCTTATTTGAATAATTTTAAGGACGGGAGCCTGTAAAAAAATCACGTGACAGGTAAATGCGTTTCATGGGCAGTAAAAAAAGTAAAATATTTTGAGTACAAAGAACAACCAGGGAAAATGGTGGGGCACTGCCCCGCACGACTGGGCCCTTTACCTGGAAACGACTTTTATTCCTTTATATAAAAAAATAATCAGCAGATCAGACCTGTCGCCCGGTGTCAATGTATTGGATATAGGTTGCGGATCAGGGTTATTTATTAATATGGCCGGAGCAAAAGGTGCAACGACATCCGGGATTGATCTGTCACCTGAATTATTGGCCATTGCCCGGCAACGTAATCCGCTGGCGGCACTTTTTAACCACGATATGGAGCAGTTGCCATTTGAAGAAAAAAGTTTTGATCTGGTAACCGGTTTTAATTCGCTTCAATATGCAGATGATATTGCCAGTGTATTGACAGAAATAAAAAGGGTGATGAAAGATGCGGGCAGGCTCGTCATAGGGATTTGGGGCAGCGCGGCAGAATGTGAGGCATTGAAAGTGCTGGCATCCATCGCTTCGCTGTTACCCGAGCCACCGGGTGGTAGCCCGGGTCCATTGGCTCTTTCAGCAGAAAAGAAAGTTGAAAACTTAATTGCGGGAGCGGGTATGAAAATCGTGGAAAAAGGTGTCGCTGAATGTCATTGGAATTTTTCCTCCCTTGACGAAGCGCTTAGAGGAATTCTGTCAGCCGGGCCATCAGCAGAAGCCATCCGGTATGCCGGTTTGGAGCCAGTCAAAAAGAAACTGGTTAGCACACTGGAATCATTCAAAATTTATGAAGAGATCTATGTGCTGGAAAATGTATTTCATTATTTCATAGCCGGTAAAGCGTAAAATAATTTAATGGAATCTCTGTTTATTGACTTCAATATTTTTTCCGGAAATAAATAATAAACTATGAATACCGAACCACCAGAAAATGCTTCCTTAAAAAAGCAGCCTGACCAGATCATCTCTTATCTTACTTTACGGGTATTGATTGGCGCTACCGGCGTATTGCTTCCTTTTTTAGTGGTACTTGGTAAATTCATTTCCGATGGATCCTGGCAGCTGGAGTTTTCAATCAGTGATTATTACGACAACGGAACCGGGGGCGATATACTGGTTGGGATATTATTTGTGCTGGGGTTCTTCCTGATGTCTTATAAAGGCCCACAGCCTATTGACAACCGGGTCGCAAACGTAGGCTGTTTAGCTGCGTTGGGGGTTGCACTTTTTCCCACTACTTTTTGTACCGGTTGCTGGGTACATACCCTGCATTTCGTTTTTGCATTACTGCTTTTTTCAGTGTTTATTTTTTTCTCCATCTATCTTTTCCGTAAAACGCACCCGGATAAAAAAATGACTACGGAAAAAAAATACCGTAACCGGGTTTACCTTATCTGTGGAATCATTATGATCCTTTGTATCCTGGGCATCGCGATTAGTTTTTATTTATTAAAAGATTCTATCAGCAAAAAATATCACCTGGTCTATTGGTTTGAGTCGCTGGCACTGGTTTCATTCGGAATATCCTGGATCACAAAATCAGAGTCCTTTTACCTGAAAGACAAAAAGAAAAAGAGCGGAACCTGATAGCCAACTTCAACTCAAACAGGGCCAGGTATGAGCTTTCCCTTGAAGGGTCTGTGTGAAAAATGTTGGAGTATGATAAATCATCTCCTCTCAGGCAGTTTTCGGGTCAACCTGATTTCAGAGCTGCCAGGCGGGTGAAAAATGAACCCGATTATTACTTGCGAGTAAAAAATAATGAATTATTCAAGTTCCTCCTTTATACCCCCCAAAAGCAGTGACTATTGTCATCATTTTACCTGAACATCCTCATTCTTTTCAGGCCCGTAGCATGTTATATTTAAAGGGCGGTAAATAATTGTTCATCTTAAAAATAGTTTATATGAAAAACACATCAAAAGTACTGATCGCACTTGGAGCCGGATTGGCTATCGGTGGTGTATTGGGTGTTTTGTTTGCACCTGATAAAGGAACGGTGACCCGTCACAAAATTTCTGACAACGGTAAAAAACTAAAAGACCAGTTCAACCGAAAAGTAAAATTTGGCACCAAAAAAACAGAAGACGAGCTGATCCGGGTTAATGGTGAAATGGAAGAAGTGATCTGATGTAATAGTATTTAAAACAAACTATGGCAGAAGATTTTAAAAAGGTAGAAACACTGGTTGATCAGTTCAGGGAGTATGTAAACACCAGGCTTTCGCAAGCAAAGTTATCCGTGGCGGAGAAGATTTCTAAAGTCGTCTCGGGAGTGATAGTTATGCTGATGGCGGCCCTGGTGTTTTTTTTATTCCTTGTATTGCTTAGTGTGGCCGGTGCAATTGCTATCGGGCAATGGGTGGGTAGTCTGTGGCTGGGCTTTGTTATCGTGGCGGGTCTGGTTCTATTAATCGGGCTGTTGTTATGGGCGGCAAGGGACCGGATACTGCGGATTCCGTTTATGAATACACTTATTGAAGCTTTGTTTGAAAAAGACAACGATGAGGAAGATTAAACATATGGAAGACATACAACGGGAAAAAATGCGGCTCCGCATATTGCAGCTGGAGCAGGAAAAAGCTATCCGGAACCACTGGAACGAAGTTAAAGAACAACTACAACCCGGCACCTTATTTAGAAATCAATTAGCCGAACTCAAACAAACCAAAAAGGAAGAGGGTAACCTGCTTTCCGTATTACTTAACTATGGGGCGGCTTATCTCAGCCACCGGCTTACTGAAAAAGCGGGACAAAAAATTGAATCAACCGTGCAGCAGGGATTGGAAAAGCTTACTGAAAAGATGAACACGGTGTTGAATAAAAAAAAATAATTATTTATAATCCGGTCTTCTTACAAAGTCTAACAACTTGCCATAAATAAATAAGTTATCTGAATGAAGTCCTGAGTTTACTTCAGGATTCAGTTTTGTTTTCGATAAACTCATTGGTATAAATCCGGAAAAGTAAGATCACATAGTTGACAAGCAGTGGTCCGAAAATAAGCCCAATAAAACCAAACAGGCTTAATCCTACCAGTACACCCAGCACCGTAACCACCGGGTGAACATGTCCAAGCTTTTTTAACAAACTGATACGAGACAGGTAATCAATATTTCCCGTAACGATGAGACTGTATAAGAAAAGACCAGTGGCATTCCAGGTATCGCCGCTGGCATACATATAAATTACGAGTGGCACCCAGATGATCATGGTGCCAATAACGGGGAAAAAAGCAAATATTCCGGTCAGAAAACCCCATAACACAAAATCCTCCACTCCAAAAATTACATACCCGAGCGTAGCGGTTAATCCCTGGATGATGGAGATCAGCGGTATGCCCAGGGCACTGGCTTTTACCAGGCGCTTGGTTTCAGAAGCCAGCAGATCAATATTACTATGCTTCAAAGGAATTATCCGGCCCAGAAAAGATTCCATTTCCTTTCCATGAACCAACATATAATATAATAAAAAGAGCAGAATGCTCAGGTTGATGATCAGGTTGGCAGTGTCATTAACCAGCGTAGGTACAAAAGCCGTTAGTTTTTGTTCGAGGTTAGCCAGCGTATCATCGGAAATAAATGTGATTCCGGCTTTTTGCTGCACCTGGTCAATAGCTTCTTTGGCATTGTTGAGTGCCGAGGCCGGGTTATTCAAAAAAGGACGCACCTGTTTTTCCAGCAGGGTAAAAGTGAAGAAAACTAAAAGTAACAACAGGAGGAAAAAAACCAGCAGGTACAATCCTGCTGTCCATCCTTTTCTCCATTTCCGGTGATATACCAATTGAAAATAACTGCCGCGGCTGAGAATATACATCGTAAGTGCTCCCAGCAACCCCGGAAAAAAAACATAAAGCTCTTTAATGACCAGGTAGGTCATCAGCAGCAACAGGCCCAATATCATCACCTGCTTGATCTGGCTATTAAAAACGGGTGTTGACGGCATAAACTATAGATTAGGGATTGAAAAAATGCGCACCCCTGTTTTAAAGAAAGGTATAGATATTAATAGCCGCTGTCGATCACAGTTATTGGTTGAAATAAGCCGGAAGATCAACTGAACTTTTTCAAATCACCTCCAGGTCCAAAATAAATCAGTCATTTTCTTCAAAATGTAAATGCTGATGATGGGCACCCGCTGCTATATGCAGTGCAAATCCGGCTATGGCTGTGTCTTTCAAAATATTAATAAGGGCCATTTGTCTCATTTCTTTGTCGCCTGCATTCAAATAATTAGGCAGGTGAATGGTTACGATAAAAATAATCAGCATGACCACCAGCAGGTAACTGGTGATCTTTACAAACTGGTTGGTTAAAAATGATAAACCCACCAGGATAAAGGCACTGCCTACAATATAGGCCCAGGTAATACCACCCACCAATGAAAGGGGTACATATACCAACAGGTCCCGGGGGTATAAAAAATGGAAAACACCAAAAATGATCAGCACTACGGATAAAATGTAGATGGCAAATCGTGAAATAATGTGGTAATGTTTCATGACAAACAGTTTGGTTGTACTACAAGGTAAAACATACGGTTGTATTAACGCATGATTTCAGTATATTTTTTCCATGACCTGAAGCAGGGAACAGGCTGTTTTCAGGCATCGTAACCCGGGTACAGGGTTGGCTTGGAAATACGGCCATCTATTATTAACCGGAAAAAGCGTTAGCAGAATGAAACCAGGTTAGCGGAAACAGGCAGCTGCAAATCAACTTTTGCGACAATAGGATATTAGCACCAGTATGCTTTTTAATTAGGTTTGGTTTCAAAAACCTGTTTGGTGCTTTGCACGGTTCCCCCGCTTGAAATAGCATAGGCAGTAACATAATACTTTGTTCCAGGTAGGAGGCCGGTCAATTTTGTTTTATAATCATTCCCGGTGGTGGCTCTTCCGATAAATTTTTTGGGCGGTCCCGCAGGCGCTTTGGTCAGGGGGATCTTCGACACATTGGCCCCGGTTTCAGTTATCCTGATCTTGTCATCGCCGGTATTGATCACCCGGACATTGTAGTTGAAGTCTGCAGTCGTAGAAGAAATATTCTCTATACTATTTATAGTTACGATTACTTCTGAAAAATAAGAGACAGACACCCGGCTGGCATATCCTCGTGTGTTATAAGAACTAAACACGACACTGCTTATTGAAATAATAAACATGAAGGCGAGGTATAAAAAGACTGATTTGGTTTTCATGATTTTATCTTTAAAATTTTTATAACCATTTTTCCTGGTGTAAGGTAGACCTGCATAATAGCGGAAAACAATTATACTGATTAGCCGGTAGTATGATTTTGATCAGTCTTATCATGTATCGGTTTAGCGACAACACAATCCATTGTATCTTCAACCCTATGAAGAAAATACTACTGGCTTGTTTGCTTTTCGGTCAACTCAGCACTTTTGCCCAACCCAATAATAAAGTCATTGCCTACTATACCGGCAATGGGGAAACGATCCAGCAATACCCCGTCGGGAAGCTTACCCATATCATTTATAGTTTCCTGAAAATTCAAAATGACACACTCACCTTTCATAACGAACAGCAACGAAAGACGCTGACGCAACTGGTACTATTGAAAAAAAATTTTCCAAACCTCAGGATCATGGTTTCTGTGGGCGGCTGGGGCGGCTGTTCTTTTTGCTCTGCTTTATTTGCATCACCAGCACATCGCATCAATTTTGCCAAAAGTACCGTGGCCTTATTTAAACAATATGCTATTGATGGTCTGGACCTGGATTGGGAATATCCCGGCATCGAAGGCTTTCCGGGTCATACCTATGATACAGCCGATAAAGAGCATTTCACGGAACTGGTTAAAGCGCTCCGGCAGGAAATGAAAAAGGACTACCTGCTCAGTTTTGCAGCCGGTGGATTTGAAAAATACCTTCGGGAATCGATTGATTGGGATGCAGTAATTCCCCAGGTGGATTTTGTTAACCTGATGACTTACGATCTGGTGGGTGGTTACAGTACAGTCACCGGTCATCATACGCCACTTAATGATTACAGACCCGGGCAGGAGTCCACCCAAAAATGTGTGAGCTGGTTACTGAATAAAAAAGTACCAGCTGAAAAACTGGTTATTGGCGCAGCTTTTTACGCCAGGGTTTGGGAACAGGTTGCTAACAGCAATAACGGTTTGTATCAAACGGGAAAATTTAAACAGGGCGTATCCTTTAAAAATTTTTCAACCTATTTCAGTGATAGTTCCGGGTTTCACTATTACTGGGATAAAAAAGCAAAAGCCCCTTATCAATACAACCCGGGCAAAAAACTATTCGCCACTTTTGATGATAAACGCTCCATCCGGGAAAAAGCAAAATTCATCCGCCGGAAAAAATTGGGAGGAATTATGTTCTGGGAACTATCTGATGATCAGCCGGCAAATGGATTAGTGGAAGAAATTGGTAAAATGTTGGCGCAATAATTTTTTTAGTAGTACCCGGACGGATGAAATCCCGGAAACCCTTTATAAAAAAACATTTAAACACGATTTTATTACTTTACCTTAGAAATCCAGTTGATATTTACTGCCCGTATTTTCATTTTAGCATTGATTAAACAACAGCCATAATTATTTTTTATGAAGTATTTCAAAACAACAGCCCTGCCATTATTTCTTTTTCTTGTAAGCCTTCCGGTAACCTTGTTTGCGATCGATCCAAACGATACCCGGATGCTTTCACAGCCAACCATCAGTGCCGGTCATGTTGCATTTATCTATGCAGAAGACCTCTGGGTAGCTAACAAAGACGGTTCGCAACCCCGACGCCTGACCGTTGATGAAGGAATTGAATCAAATCCCCTGTTTTCACCGGATGGAAAAACGATTGCCTTCAATGCCGAATATGATGGCAATACAGATGTGTTCATTGTACCCGTGGAGGGAGGAATTCCAACACGGTTGACCTGGCATCCTTCTCCTGATATCGTTCGTGGTTTTTCCAGCGATGGCAAATCGGTATTGTTTGCTTCACAAAGCGCAACATTCTCCAATCGTTATGCACAATTATATACGGTGCCCCTGGGCGGTGGCATGCCCACCCAGTTGGAAATACCCAATGCCTTCTGGGCTACTTATTCTCCCGACGGAAAACAGATGGCGTATAATCCTATCAGTGATGCCTTCCGGCAATGGAAACATTACCGGGGTGGATCCATATCGGTAATCTGGATCTATTCTTTTGGGGATCATGTTACCATCAAAATTCCACAGCCTGCGGGGGGATGCAATGATGTTAACCCTATGTGGGTGGGCAATACCATTTATTTCAGGAGCGACCGTAATGGAGAATTTAATTTATTTTCCTATAACACCGCTTCTAAAAAAATTGATCAGCTGACTAATTTTAAAGATTTTCCTATCCTGAATGCTTCCGCCGGAAATGGGATCATTGTTTTTGAACAAGCGGGTTATTTACATACATTTTCACCGGGTGAATCATCCACGAAAAAATTAAAGATCGGAATTGCTGCCGACCTGCTGGAGTTAAGACCCCGTTTTGTAAAGGGAACAAAATATATCCGGAGTGCAGATATTTCTCCGACGGGACAACGGGCCATATTTGATTTCCGGGGAGATATTATTACGGTGCCTGTAGAAAAAGGCGACCCCCGTAATCTTACACAAACGACTTCGGCACATGAAAAATTTCCTGCCTGGTCACCGGATGGGAAATCGATCGCTTATTTCTCCGATGCTTCCGGCGAATACCAGCTTCATATAAAATCACAGGATGGAAAAGGAGATGCGAAATCATTCAAATTGAATGGCACGGGATTTTATGCCTATACAAAATGGTCGCCGGATAGTAAGAAAATAAGTTTTTCGGATAACGGCCGTAATCTCTATGTGCTGGATGTTGCTTCCGGAGCCATCACTAAAATTGACGGGGATGAATTATATGTGCCCGGTCCTTTCCGGAATTTATTTGGCGACTGGTCATCTGATTCCAAATGGATCGCTTATACCAAAGTAACCGAAACGCAATTCAGACGGATCTTTCTTTATTCCATCGATCAGCAAAAATCATTTGCCCTGACTGATGGATTAAGTGATGCTTCTGAACCCATATTTGATAAGGGAGGTAAATACCTGTACTTTTTTGCCTCTACCGATGCTGGCCCTGTGCTTAACTGGTTTGACCAGTCGAACGCAGATATGCGGTCCACCAATTCTATTTATTTGGTGACCCTGCAAAATTCAACCATCTCTCCTTTTGCAAAAGAGAGTGATGAAGAAAAAATAAAAGAACCGGTTGACACCTCTAAAACAAAAAAAGAAACGGCCCCGGCTGCAGATAAAAAAACGGGGTCGCTTACCATTGATTGGGACGGGATTCAAAACAGGATTATTGACCTCCCCATAAAAGCGGGTAGTTATGACCAGTTGGGAATGGGAAAAGAGGATGAGTTATTATATATCTCTTCTTCCAATGATAACCCGGGTCCCGGCATGCTGCATAAATATGATATTAAAAAGCGTAAGGATAATGAAGTGTTTGAAATGGATGGCTATTTGCTTTCTGCAGACGGTAAAAAAATGTTATATGTGAAAGGACCCAGCTGGGGAATCAGTAATGCGGGTGAAAAAGGAGAGCCGGGAAAAGGGATTTTGAATACTTCAGACATCCAGGTTAAAATAGAACCAACAGCCGAGTGGCCCCAGATATTTAATGAAGCCTGGCGCGTTAACCGGGATTATTTTTATGACCCGGGTATGCATGGTGCCAACTGGCTGGCCATGAAAAAGAAATATGAAGTTTTTCTGCCTGACCTCGCCTGTCGCAGAGATCTGAATACCCTGATCCAGTGGATGTGCAGTGAACTGGTCGTAGGCCATCATCGTGTTACCGATGCAGGAGATGTGTTGAATACGCCGGAAAGAGTGGGCGGTGGTTTATTAGGAGCGGATTACACCGTGGATAAAAATCGTTACCGTATTAAGAAAATTTATGGTGGACTAAACTGGAATCCGAATTTAAGATCGCCCCTGACAGAACCGGGAGTAAATGCCAAAGAAGGCGATTACCTGCTGGCAGTAAATGGAAAAGAAGTTACGGCAGCAGACAACCTGTATCGTTTTTTTGAAAATACGGCTGGTAAGATTGTAGAGTTAACCATCGGCAGTACCCCTGATAATAATGGATCCAGAGTAGTAAAAGTGGTTCCTGTTGCAAACGAATTTGCGTTGCGTAACCGGGATTGGGTGGAAGGCAACCTGAAAAAAGTAAACGATGCCACCAATGGCCAGGTAGCTTATGTGTATGTACCCAATACAGCCGGACTGGGTCATGAATATTTTAAAAGATATTTCTTTCCGCAGGCCAATAAAAAAGCCATCATCATAGATGAACGTTTTAATGGTGGTGGTTCACTGGCAGATTATTATATCGATATTTTACAAAGACCTTACCAGGCTCATTGGAATATGCGTTATGGCAAAGATTTAAAATCACCCAGCGCTTCAATCCAGGGACCGAAAGTGATGATCATTGATGAAACAGCCGGTTCAGGCGGTGATATGCTTCCGTGGATGTTCCGGAAATTTAAAGTAGGTACGCTTGTTGGTAAACGCACCTGGGGAGGTCTTGTAGGTATATTAGGATTTCCTGAATTTATAGATGGCGGCGGTGTAACTGCACCCAATGTGGCCATATGGACCAAAGATGGTTTTGTGGTAGAGAATGAAGGCGTAGCTCCGGATGTGGAAGTAGAACAATGGCCGGCCGATGTGATCAAAGGAAAAGACCCGCAATTGGAAAAAGCCATTGAGATCGCCTTAAAAGAATTGGAAAAAAATCCGCCGGAACAACCCAAGCGGCCAATTTATCCGAATAAAGTAAAAAATTAAATCATCCTTATCAAATGAGGCTGTCTCGAAAATGATAACCCATTTTTATTTTCTTTTGCGTAGCATATAGAGATAAAGACTTTCCACTTTTTTTCTGGCCCAGGGTGTTTTTCTTAAAAAAGTTAAACTCGATTTTATACTGGGATTGCTTTTAAAACAGTTGATATTGATTTGCTGTGCCAGTTCCTCCCAGCCAAAATAAGTTACTAATTCGGTTACTATGACTTCTAAAGTTTTGCCGTGAAGAGGATCTTTGGAGGGCAGCATGAATTATTTTTTTTTCTTAGCGCCCCGCTTAATGGGCTTGCCATATTTTTGCATCATCCGGTCTTTATGCTTTACAATAACATTCACTTTTCTGTTTTTGGCTGATTTTTCATGAAAAGCCGGTCCCACTTCTTCTTTTTTAGGCAATTTATCCGGGAAGGTCTTCATGTAAATTTTGGGCTTCTCGTCTTCTGTTAATTCAGTGGAAATAACCAGGCTGTCTGTTAAAGGAATTATCGGAACCCGGTACTTCATCAGATCTTCTATAGCCGTTAACATCGGTTTTTCTTTTTCAGTAATAAAACTGATGGCTATTCCTTTTTTATCGGCCCGGCCCGTTCTGCCGATCCGGTGTATATAATTCTCGGGGACTTCCGGTATATCAAAATTGATCACATGCGATACTTCGGCAACATCTATACCTCTTGCTACAATATCTGTGGCAATAATAAAGCGGTAATTACCTTCCTTGAATTGCTTCACCGTATTAAACCGGTGGTTCTGTTCCTTGTTCGAATGTATTACACCGGCCGTTCCCGGAAATTTGGTTTCCAGCTGCTCATATAACTGATCGGCTAATTGTTTGGTGGCCACAAACACCAATACTTTGGTCATGGATGCATCCTCGGATAATAATAATTCCAGCAGGTTCACTTTCGTATAAAAATTGGGAACTTCATATACACTCTGTATAATATTCTCCAGGGGTGTTCCGGTGGGGGCCGCTTCTACCCGTACAGGGTTATTAAAATACAATTCGATAAGTGCTTCCACATCTTCCGTCATCGTTGCTGAAAATAAAAGGTTCTGCCGCCGGGGAGGTAAAAAATCCAGGATGTTTTTTAATTGTGTACGAAATCCCAGGTTCAGCATTTCATCTACTTCATCAATGACCAGCTTCTTGATCATTTTTGTTTTAAAGGCACCGTTCATGGCCAGATCATAAAGCCTGCCCGGTGTGGCCACCAATACATCCAATCCCTTCAGGACTTCGGCCTGCTGTGTATTGATATTTGTTCCTCCGTATACTCCCACAACGACAAGGTTCATATAGGAGGTTAAGGCTTTTACGGCTTCTACTACCTGTGTTACCAGTTCCCGGGTTGGAACAAGAATAAGCACCTGGGGTGATTTATCCTTACTGAATTTCCATTGCCTGAGGCAGGGGAGTAAATACGCAAAGGTTTTACCGGTACCCGTTTGCGCAATGCCACACACATCCCGACCGGACATCACGACAGAAAAAACCCGGTGTTGTATGGTAGTTGGAGTTGTATATCCAAGATCATCCAGCGCCGTGAGCAACGGGGTGTTTAAATTTAATTCAGCAAATGTCATACTTGTAAAAAGTGAATGGCAAAGGTAGTTTTAAAATTTCCGGCAGGTTTTAATATAGGGTTGTTTATTGACAATTAATATTTTGTCCGAAGGACTCCATTGGAGAATTTCCGGAATAAGTCTCGGGGTCAAGCCCAAAGGGCTGACATTTTGGTAATAATAAGGGAAAGAGAAATCGAAAATTTTTTAACCAACGATCTCTCTTTCTACTCCGGAAATTTCCATCACCAGGTTCTCACCGTAAGCGCTGCCGGGTGTTTGATAGCCGGGCAGAAAATTTCCATTCAATATTTTTTGCACGATGAGTAAAGAACTTAAGGTGGTTAATGTATATCCTTCGGGACCCTTGAGGCGAACGGTAGCTGTTTTACCAGAAGCATTGGTGGCCATTCCCCACACTAAACTGAGGGCTTTCTTTCGTTGTTCATCGCTGGGTCCTGCGGGTCGCTTGTCAATTTTCTTTTTAATATAGTTGCGTACAAAGTTTGTCCGCAGCAGCCAGTTAAACATGGCTTGCCCCTTTAAAATGTTATAGGTCTTTTTAGCGATCCCGGTATAGGTTTCTATATCGGGAATGCCCGTTGTAAAGAATGCGGTGGAAATATCCCCCCAGGGAATACTCATGACAAATAATTTTTTTACGCCAAAGTCAACCCACATGCCCTTTTTTCCCAGCGAGGTACGGACTATTTTTCCGCCTTTTCTTACAGCACCACCTTCACCTAATTTAGTGGCCATAGTGGTAGCTGTGCCATGAGAAAGTCCGCCACCCAGGGTGGCAAAAGCCAATTGCAACGCAACGGCATCCGGTAATAGCTTTTTTAATTGTAAGGCCACACAATCGGTTGGCACTACATCAAAACCGGCGCCCGGCAACAACATGATGCCGGCTTTTTTAGCGGCAGCATCATAACGTTTTATCATTTCAAAAACGGAAATGTCACCGTTAATATCCAGGTAATGTGTTCCGGTAATCAAACAGGCTTCTATCATTTGCCGGGCTGTAAATTGAAAAGGACCGGCTGCATGGATGACGACTTTTACTTCCTTTAATGCGGCCTGCAATGCAGGGGCATCATTCATATCAAAGATCCGGAAGGGGAGATTGAGCTTAGTGGCCAGCGGTTCTATTACTTCTTTTCGTCTTCCCGCAAGGATGGGTTGTAAATTAAATTGCTGGGCATAACGGGCAATTAATTCACCGGTGTAGCCATTGGCACCGTAGAGCAGGAATGTGTTTGATTGCATAGTGAAAAGTACAACCAAAAAATAATATTCACTGGTTTTGTTATAAACTTAATTAATAACGCTTGTTTTCTGTTCCTATAAAAAATTCGTAAATAAGTATACCGGAACGGAATGAACTGGAATTTGCCTGCTGTCGTTGTCCCCTCCTTTTTCACTTACAACATATTATCCTATATTTAACGTGTACCCGGAGAAAACGAAAAAACCAACAACCATGAGTTATACGCCTACCAGTTCTCCGGGGGAAGTTCCGGTATCGGACACTACCCGAATTCAGTCTCTTGATATTTTACGGGGTATTGCATTGCTTGGTATCCTGGTCATCAGTATCTGGGAATTCGGCGGCTTTACTGCGAATGAGCAAACATTTTACAAAACCGGCACGCACGGGGGCAACTATAACCTGCTAACAGCGGTATCCATTTTATTTGAAGGGAAAATGCGGGCCTTGTTTGCCCTGGTCTTCGGGGCAGGTATTATTTTGTTCCTGCAAAAGAAAGACCACCCGGTCCCCATAAGCCCGGCAGATGCCTATATCCGGCGGATGATGTGGCTTATACTCTTTGGTATATTCAATGCCTTTGTACTCCTATGGCCCGGGGATATATTATTTCAATATGGTGTTACCGGTCTCCTGCTTTTTGCTTTTTCCGGAATTAAAACCCGGGGATTGTTTATCGCAGCTATTGTATGCACGTTGATTTATTGCGGCAAGCATTACTGGAATTATGCAGATGATAAAGCCGGGTATAAAAAATATACAGCCGTGATGGCCGTAGAAAAAAAATTCAAACTCGATAGTACGGCGCGGGCCCGCAAAGACAGTGTCGACAGAACAAAAGATACGATACTGCTAAAAGAGACATTGATAAAAAACAAACTGGATGATTCACTGGCAAAAAAGAAAGATACCTTAACCGGCAAACAGACTGAAGAAAAAGGCTATTGGGAAGGAAGGGTAAAAGGATTTAAATATGATTCGGCTAAAACAAAAGCGGAAAACAAAGCCATGCGGGCGGGTTATCTCAAAGTGTGGACGCACCTGATGCAACGTTCGCAAAACAAAGAATCATTCTGGCTTTACCGTATTGGTGTATGGGATATCGGGTCCATGATGTTATTCGGTATGGCCTTATTTGGGATTGGGTTTTTTAGTTCCCGCTTTTCTTCATCAACTTATTTCATTATAGCACTCCTGACCATCGCTTCCGGTTTAGCACTGGCCTGGTTCAGGATCCATATGAACGATATCAGAATAGCCGACTATGAAAAATATATACAAAAACGGGCTATTCCTTATGACCAGTTTTTCCCGATCGAAAGAATATTAATGGCAACAGGATATGCATCGCTGGTGATTTGGTTGCTTCGGATGAACATTCTCAAATGGCTTTGGCGGGCACTCGCCGCCACCGGCCGTATGGCATTTACCAATTATATCCTGCAGTCAGTCATTTGTACATTTATTTTCTATGGGTATGGCTTTGGTTATTTTGGAAGGCTGAGCCAGCTTGAATTATATTTTATCGTGGCTGAAATAACCCTGGTTCAGGTGGTGTTCTCAGTATTCTGGATGCGGTATTACACCATGGGTCCGCTGGAATGGCTGTGGCGCTGTTTGATCTACCGGAAATGGCTGCCATTAAATAAACAATCAACATTGTCATCTGAGTTAGATGAAGGATGATGTTACAATAATAAACTAACTGTATGGATCAACATAATTCACCGGGTACACCACAGGCAGTTGTAATTAACATGGATGGGAAAGAAACCAATCCTGAAAAACAAGGTGCTGCACCCGTGGCAACGGCTGATCGGATCAAAAGTATTGACGCGATCCGGGGTGTGGCGCTGTTGGGTATATTGATGATGAACATTCCCGGTTTTGGCATCAACTGGGATTTCTGGTATTCGATCATTCACGGCCCCCGTACGGGAAATGATTATTATACGTTTGCCACGGTCTTTATCTTTTTCGAAGGTACCATGCGGGGTTTATTCTCCATGCTCTTTGGTGCGGGCATGATATTATTTATGCTGAATAAAAAAGAAGTACCCGGTGGTACCCCGTTGCTGTATTTTATTACCGCCGTTTACTCTGGTTGGTGTTCTTTGGAATCATCAATGCCTTTGTACTATTATGGCAGGGAGATATTTTATTTTTCTATGGTCTTTGCGGTATGTTGTTGTTTGCCTTTCGCAAACTGAATCCCAAATGGCTGGTAGTGCTGGCACTGGCCTGTGTATCCATCGGGATGATAAAAAATCAATGGGGTTGGAACGAAACCAGGGAAAAAAGAAAGGATTACGTCGAAGCTACGGCTGCCAAAAAAGAAAATAAAAAACTCAGCCCCGAACAGCAGGGCGCCATTCAAGCCTGGGCAGAGATTGAAAAAAATCAGAAACCCGATACGGCTCAAACCAATGAGCATCTCCGCAAGATGCGATCAGGTTATACTACCATCTTCACCTATTTTATTCCCCAGAATTCAGGTGGAGAAACCTGGTATATGTATAATGGGGTTTGGGATATGCTGGCCATGATGCTGCTCGGCATGGCCATGTTCGTCTGGGGCTTTTTCACAAACAAACTGCGCACTTCCACTTATGCTATGTGGATGCTGATAGGCTATGGCATCGGTATACCCGTTGCCTGGATATTGTTTGATAAGGGCTGGATGAATACACTTGATATGGGCACTTATACAGACCGGTGGCGTTCCTCGCATAGGGTCTTTGAAGAGTTTCGCCGCATACCGCTTACGCTGGGTCATGCCAGCCTGATCATGCTCATTTTCCGAAGCCGCCTGGTTCCCTGGCTTATGAAAGGCTTCGCCAATGTGGGGCAGATGGCGTTTACGAATTACCTGATGCAAAGCATCATCTGTACTTTCTTTTTCTATGGATATGGATTTGGCAATTACAACAAACTCTATTTTCACCAGCTCTACTATGTTGTGTTTGCTGTCTGGATCTTCCAGATGATCTTTTCGGCTATATGGCTCCGTTATTTCCGCTTTGGTCCTTTTGAATGGTTGTGGCGATCACTGACATACTGGAGAAGGCAACCCATGAAGAAATAAATTTCTTTCAGGTTGTTCAGTGTTCTTATTTGATGTGATTAACCGGTAATTGTTTTACCACAGTCCAGCCTACCGGCAGGCAGGTTTCACTGTGTAGTCGGTGACCCATTAATCTGTGTTATCCGTGGTTATACTCTTACAACTTATTTTGCGTTGGTGATTTCACAGGTAGTGTGATTAAAAAGGCCGAAGCAATAGCCCATAAAAAAAGGGCATCACCCGATGCCCTCCTGTCTTCCACACTGGGTCACCCAAGATTATGGTCGAATAATTTAAGTAAGTAATTCTTCTCATCCTTATCAAAGTAAAGCCTTGAGTGTAGAGTATTTGAGAGATTTTCGGGACCAATTACTTGAATATTACTATTGGAAAGAGTATTTAAAAACCCTTCGATATTTGCATCTGTTATGGAAGAATATAGGCCTTGTGTCTTGAATCTTGTGTCTTGTATCTTTGATTGCTATAAGAGAAGACTCAAGATTCAATATTCAATGTTCAAGATTCAAGTTTAGAAAAAGAACCAGCATTATTCATCTACACTTCATTTGTTTCTTGAATCTTTGATTGCAATAAGAAAAGATTCAATATTCAATGTTTAAGTTTGAAATAAAGCTTTTCTATTATCTGTATACTGACAACTGCGCTCTTATTAGGTTTCCTTCTGACGAACATAACCCAAATCTAAGGTGGGGTTACCCAAAATAAAAAACTAACCCCTGGCAGGAAAGGGTTTCAGACGATTTTTAAAGAAAATTGGAAAAACCGAGGAAGACATAAAAAAAGGGCATCACACGATGCCCTTTCATTTCATTAAACGCCTTTATTACTTCAGGTGTTTTGAAAGATGTTTGGCCATATCAAACATAGACACCTGTGCTTTGCCACCGAAAACAACTTTCAGTTTAGCATCAGCATTGATCATACGTCTGTTTTTTGCATCCTGTAATTTATTGGCTTTAATGTAAACCCAGATTTTTTTCACCACTTCAGTACGGGGCAATGGTTTGCTTCCTACTACTTCTGCCAGCGCTGCGCTTGGCGTAAGTGGTTTCATAAATGCGGCAGATGGTTTACGGGCCGATTTCTTTTTTGCAACTTTCTTAGCTGCTTTTTTTACAACCTTCTTAGCTGCTGGTTTTTTTGCTGCCTTCTTAGCAGCTTTCTTTTTTGTTGCCATGTGTTTTAGATTTAGAATGTTAACGGGTGTTCAATTTTTTCCGAGACAAAGATATAATATTTCCCTGCTAACAATACAAATCCTCCCCGGTGTTTATTAACCGTCAAAACAGCGTCAATTGTCTCTCATCCCTTACCACCCGGCGATTGGATTTTTGACCAACAGCAATTGTATTCCCATTTACACAAAATACCGGTGTGGCTGCATACCGGGAAGCCACTATGATCCGGGTATCTCCCGCCTGTTGGTTGAATATTTTTTCCACCAGTTCCGGGTCATTATTGTTCTTGGACAGATGGGACAGGATGAGCAATCTTAACTCTGGTGATCTGTAATTGACAAACAGATCCAGGGCCTGTTCATTGGATAAATGCCCCTCATCCCCGCTGATACGTTGCTGTAAATGATACGGATAGCTGCCATTGGCCAGCATCTCAGCGCAATAATTGCTTTCGAGAAAAACCGCCTGGCATCGGCTGAAATACTTAATAACCTGTTTGCAGGGATAGCCGATATCGGTGATAACACCAATATGGATACCCGCACCGGATACCATAAAACTATGCGGATCGGCGGCATCATGACTTTTTCGGAAGGGGGTTACAGATAGTCCGCCGATCTTTACCGGTTTGTTTTTCTGAAACCCATAAACCAGTTTCGGCTCGAGGGGCGTGCTTGTTCCGGCCAGCGTAGCAGGCGTGATATATACCCGCAACTGGTACTTTTTACTCAGCCCGGACAATCCGGAAATATGGTCGCCATGTTCATGCGAGACAAAAATGGCTTTCACAGTATTCATCGAAAGCCCCAGTAGCTGCATCCGTTTTTCTGTTTCCCGGCAACTAAGTCCGGCATCCACGAGGATGGCTTCCTGGCTGTTGCCTACATAATAGCAATTGGCATTACTGCCGGAATTAAGAGACGTGATGAATAATGACATGGGCGGTAAAAATAGTGAAGATAAGGGTTAAGGGTTGCCAACTTTTTTAAAGTTGGCAACCCTTAACCCTTAACCCTTGATAATAATCATACCTGCCTGATAGTACTGTCATAGTTGTAAGCAGTGCAGGATAATAACTTGCTAATGTAAAATATAAAGTATGAAAAAAATAGGCTTAGCACTTTTAGGACTGTTGCTTTTTACTTATACAAGCCATAGTCAGAATACAGTTTACACCGGAACTGTCCGGATCGTATGGCCGGGAAGTGAAAACACGGAAGTCTATACTTCTGCCAATTTAATTTCCATCACGATAACTCCGGAAAACGAGGCAAAATTTGTATTGCATTTTAAGGGAGGCACCAGCCCCGAAAGAGAAGATTATGTTGATCTGACATGTACTGTTTCGGGAACCGTTGAAAACGGAGAATTAAAGGCAAAAGGTTCACTCCGTACCGAACTGAAGGAGGGAAAAGAACTGCAACAAAGTACAAACTTTGTTTCCTTTAAAGGCACCATCACAAAAAACCAGGCAACAGGAAAAGTTTATATCTATGAAAAAGGTACCGGCTCGGAAACAACTCCCTATTTTGCATTTACGGCTAATGCTGCAACTGATTTAAAACCTGAACTGACATTTCCGGCAGGGAACAGTCCAAAAGTTTTTAATAAGGGATGGGTTTTTGGTGCTTCTTTTTCTATAACTGATGTTAATGGCAATACCATTGATCTGTCTGATAAAGTAACCTGGAGCGGTACAGCATCATTCAACCCTTCAACGGGTAAACTCAGTCACCCTTCGTTTAATACTATCGGTAGCAATAAAATCATACTTAAAGCATCATACGAGGGTAAAACCTATAAAGGTGAATACAATGTAATAACGGTGGATGTGGAAAAATATGCTCATGTGGGCAGTATGGCGTTTTGCCCGGCGGATGTCCATATTGGGCCTTACGGTCCGATGCAGGTAATTGGCCCGATTCTCCAGGGTAGCCCGAATGTTTTTATTAATGGATTACCTGCTTCCCGGGTTGGGGACATAGGAATGCATACCATCTGTATAGGTCCGAATTCATTTACAGTCTCTTCCGGAGATAATGAAGTGCTGATAGATGGTAAACCCGCTGCCATGTTTGAGAGTTCACAAACACAGCATTGTGGTGGAACGGGTCATATTCTGGGAGCTCATCAGAATTTTTTTGTAAATACCAACGCTGATGTGACACTGAATAGTAAACAAATCAACGGCGCTATTAATTTATCAAAAGACGATGAAATAAAAACGGGATCAAAAGGATTGATGTCTTTTTCATCTGGTGCGCAGACCGGGGTTACGATTTTGCCATCTACTGCCATTACAATTATCGATAACAACAGCGAGCAGATGCGACTGCTGATAAAATACGGGAGTATGCTGGTAAATGGGAATTCATCAGATGGTAAAAAAATAACGATCGAATTAAAAAACCTGGTGGTCAGTCCAAAAGGAACAAAATTTTCTATTTCCACAGACAGTCTTGTATCAGTTATCCGGGTGTATGATGGTAGTGTTACAATTACTGACAAAACCACGGGTACAGCCAGTGAAGTTGAAGCAGGATTTAGTTATAATTATGAAAATAACAGCGGCAGGATCCTGGCATTTGATGATAATACCGGTGAGCAATTTCTTAGTAGCCATATGGCTTCTGTAGATAACAAATCATTCAAAGTTGTTTATCAGGAATCGGATACCGCTGCTAAAACCGGCGATACGGGTTCTTTTAGTCTTAAAGGCTTTATCAAAGAAAATTATTTATACATAACAGGAGCACTATTGGTGATGGCACTTGTTATTATATTTTTATTCAGGAGACGTAATAAAAAACCACCACCGTTTTAAAGCGGTTGCCTGGAGCTTGTATTGGAGTTTTACGGTTTCTCTTAACATGATCCGGGTCGGAGATAACAACATCCTTTTATAAAAATTAATGCCAGATTATTTTTCATGAAATTCTGATAGTATAACCGGGACGATGAAACTGTCGTGTTGATTACAATCATACCCATAGGCTAACCTGTATCATTGTTACCGCTTCTTCACGATAATAACTTGCCGTTATTAAAAATCAGGTTATGAAAAAGGGATTTGTTTTTATTATAACTGTATTTATTATTTCACTAAACTCTATAGCCCAGTCTGCGGGTATTTTTCCGGGAGAACCATTCAATGGTATGCAGGTAAACTATACAATTACGGGAGCTACTGTTTCAAAATTTACCGACGTTCCCGGCTTTACCTGGACCCGCAGTCTTGTAATAACGGATATTCAAAAAGGGGGTGTGCTGGGCATATCGGGGTCATTACAGGCCGGTGGACTTGGTTGTACGGTAATAGTATCCGTAAGTGCCGGTGGTCAACCAAGCAGCCATCAATATGAAGTGGTACCGGGAACTCCCAAGAGTTTTAAAGAACAGGTACAAATACCTAAAGATGCCAAATCCGCCAGCATTTCTATTAATATGAACGGACACTACAGCATGGGTGGTGGCTCCCGGGGTGTAGTGGTAAGGGGCGACTGGGATGGTAAATGGGGGAATGTAACAAAACCCCCGGAACCGGATAAATACAAACCGGCACCTTCAGAGGTAGCGGTATTAAAAAACATTCTGAAGATCTATGGTGAATCAATTCCAAATGGAATAGTAAGTAACGGGCCCCTCAATAACAAGAACTGGTGGTTGAACAAAAAAAAGTATGATGATTATGTCTGCGGAGGTTACCAGGGAAAAGTGCTCACAGTTTTAGATGCGCTAAAATTCAGTAATAACCCCGCAGAGAAAAAACTTTTAGAAGGGTATGACTACGGACCAGTAAAAGTATGGTACGGTGTAACACCCGGAGGTCACCGGGCCGTGGTTATTTATCCTAAAGGTTCGGACTGGAGAAAAACAGGAATCATACTGGATCCCTGGCCTGAACAAAAAGCGAAATCATACACCATGGATGAGTGGAGAAAATTATTTCCGCATGATGTAAAACCGGACAACGATTATAAAGGTCAATACCCTATAAGTGGCGGCACCGGTTACAGCAATAATCCTAACAGGATCAAACTTCCCACCGAAGTAGCCATATGGTTTCAATCACTTTCAAAAGAAAGACAGGAAGCCTATAAACAAATAAAAGATGAGTCTGAATATAAAAGACGGATAAATATGGATTATGCTGATCGTAATAAAGACGGAAGAGTTATGGCCAATTGCCCTTTGTCATTATATATCACGGATGAAACAGGACGTATCAGCGGTTTCCCGGATGGCATTCCCCGTTCGGAAATTCGGGATGTTACCATGACAACATTCCGGCTTGCCGACGGAACTTTCTGGACCGAGTTATCCTATCCTTCCAATCGTAATTTCAGGATCATGCTGAAAGGTACCGGCAATGGTCCCGCGGAAGTATACACGGGTTTTAATATGCAGGACGATCCGGAAAACAGTACTGTTTATAAATATTCATTCCAGGTAAATAACGGACAGGAGTATGCGCTGGGTCAGCAAACTGAAAACTCAGCGATACAGATCATCAATCCTTCAAAGAATAAAAAAGCCGTGATCAATGGTGTCAGGATAAGTGGGGGCCAGGAAGATGGGGAGGGCATGATCGATCCGGGACAGGAAGTAAAAATTTTTGATAATGGTAATATTTATGGAGTTACGAATGGACCCAGCAGTCCCACCCGGTTTATCCTGAACAAAGCCACATTTATTTCACGTATCGAAGATTACCACTATTTTAATAACGGCAGATTGCCGGGCACCATCGCGCTGGTGAATGCAAAAGGTCAGCAGTTTGGTCCCTGGTATGCAACCGGCACCAACGGTCAGGGCGGTGTTCAAAATGCTTATTGGGTGGTAAGGCCGAATATGACTTTGCCTGCAGGAACGTATACGGTTATTGATTCCGATCCGGCCACCTGGTCTACGAATGGGCAATCAGCGAATAAAGGATTTACCACTGTTTGGGCTACTGGGCTGTATATTCCATAGATAGGAGGAAAATATCTGATGGTTGAAAAAACGAAGAGGCTGTTTCAAAAGCCAGCAAATTTGTCACATTGAGTTTATCGAAATGTTTACAAATTTGCTGGTCAATCTTTACCCTATTTCGTCATTGCTCAATATGACAAAGATTGACCCTTTTGAAACAGTCTCTTTTTTTTATGCTCCCCTTACTTCGGAAAGTTGCAACTTATTCAGCCTTCTTCATACTGTACTTCAAACTTGTAACCTAACCCATTTTTGTAAACGCTGAAATGAGATAAGATAAAGCGTATGTGCTTAATTATGCCCATCCCATCCCGTCTGCCAGTCCCCTTTATTCCCATACCGCCAGCGGCCGGTGAATGATTTACCATCAGCTGAAAGGGTGAACTCAAATTCCCCGGCATCATTCGGAAAAAGATAAGTGGGTGCTTCAGACCAGGTGCCGGTTAATTTATTGCCGGTGAATGTTCCTTTGATCTTTCCATTATCGTGTTCATAAGTACCGGTGATCTTGTTGCCATTTTGCGCGATAACCATCTGGCCCCATTGGGTTTTCCAGGTTCCCTGCCAGTTAATTTTTTCCAATTTGTTTTTAACTATTACTTCATCTGGCCCGGTCCGGATCAGAACGGGTTCACTCACGACGCCTTTCCGATCAACCATGACTTCTTTGCCTACAGGTATCAGCAAGGGAGTGCCTTGTTTGCGCCGCACTTCCGGTGATCCTTCCAGGTTCCTGATCCGGAATGTACCATTGGCATAAAACATAATATCGAGTTTTGATCGCAACCGGATAACCACCGGCTGACCACCCCCAACATCCGCCCCTACAAACTGGCTGATCTGTAAAAGCACACCGGGTGTAGAAACAGACGATCCCTTGATGATCAGCATACGTAGTCCTGCTTCCAAAGCTTTGTCTGTTAATTTATCTCCACCAGCTTCAAGCCCCTTCATGGCCACCCCCTCAATGGTAATCGTATTATCCGTATTTTTCCAGCTTTGTTCACTTGAAAAATGTCCGGCTCTCATGGTCAAAAGCCAGGGCGTTTGCGACCTGTTGACAAAATAGCTGAGTGTTCCGTCCAGGAACTTTACGCATACTTCGGCATCCATTGGAATAAGAAGTTTATCACCCGAAACGGCTGATCCTTTTTCTAACTTACCTATTTTTTTATTGTTCAGGGTCGGACATTCACCATATCCGCATTTTTGAACCAGCACATTACACAGTGAGGTTATTTGAACCGGAACCATCAATATTTCCTTCCGGTCCATTTCACCATTCTCGCATTTCAGCGTCACATAAAGTTTTACAGTGAAATTTTTTGGTAAAATGAGATCCTGTCTTGTTCCAAAGCTGGCATACGGTAAATCAAAATCAGCTTCCCTGGCACCTGAAGGGGGATATAAAACACTGCCATCTTTATCAGTGTACAAATAAAAATTGTCAATGGGATCAACTGTTGTAGCAAATCTATCCATTTTCGGAAGGCCATACTCAAACCCTACTAATTTGACGGAGAATTGATCCTTGTAGGGCTCTTTCAGGCTAATATGGATCCTGAGGGCAATGGGTTTGGGATCCGTAATAAGCAGATCCTTCCCCAACAGTATGGAATAGGAGAGAATTTCCCCTTCCGGTTCTTTGGTTTGCGTGGACCAATCTCCTCTTGATACTCTTTGTCGCGCCACGTCATATACATCATAGTTGCCATTAGATTGTTTCGGGGTAATAGTTCCCTTGAAATTGCCGCGGATCGAAGAAGAAGTTACCAGTTTTTCATTATCATAAAAAACGGCCTCGATCACCCCCTTCGGATCAACAAATCCGTATATAATTATGGCTGCACCATCGCTTGGCTTAAATGTTCCTTCCAGCTTAACCAGTTTTTTGGGATTGACTTCTTTTATGGTAAATTCAAATGATCCTTCCCAATCTCCGCTAAAATCTCCCCTGTAAGTTCCGACGAAATTTTGTGCATGAACGGGTAACCCCACCAGTATAATAAACAAGAAGAGAAACCACGATTGAAAAAGAAACGGCTTATTAAACTTTTTCATAAAATATCCTTTTGAGTGAGATAATTGTTATATAAAGGTCACTGCTAACAGGCGTGGAAACAATGATTAGAATCACGTTGCTGAGCATGAGCATGATACTATTCCGGATAAGCGGGACGGGTCTTGAGAGGATGACACCCGGATCAATTAATCCCGGATGTGCGGGACTCTAACTCAAGGAGCGGAGAAGGAAATTGAAAAAGCCAACCGAAATTCGATGGACTTGGCTCTTCTTACTGCGGAAAGTTGCAACCTATTTTACCTGTTAAAGTCAGGCGCTCCTGAACAATTTATATATTATCAGGATTTTTTATTGTAACGGCTTTATAGATAGAGCTGCCACCGCTCATTTTTACAGGATTGATCAGAAAACTTCCTGCTTGATCAGTGTTGTTTGAGAGGAAGGAACCAGGTAAAACTCACATTTGTTTCGGGGTTTCGTGGCATATTCATAAACGCAATCATATTTCCAGATACTGTATTCGGTGACTTCCTTTCCTTCCTTTATGACCGGGCGCTTTAAATAGACCAGCATCTCTATCTTAAATGGATAAACGATCCGGGTGGCATCTTCTTTTTTGCTATAACCTTTTTGTCCTTTGAAGGAGGTAAAATCAACGGCGATATAGGGATAATCCTTATAATAGTTTGCTAACTGTGCTTTAACTTTCTTTTTCAGGTAAGCCTCTGAAGCATTACACTTAGGAGCGTTCAAAATATCCGTACGCTTTTCGTAGGCAATGCCACCCTTTTGACCTGAAAGGGTGACCGTAAAAACCGTTGACAACAGGAGCAGAAATAATAGTTTCATTTTAGTATGGTTTCTTAAATATACCGGTAAAGTCGGGAAATCGCAGGTGTCGGGGAAAAAAGGTTTGAAAATGCTCCTCTGGCCATAGTACCTGTCTCCACGTACCGGAATCAGCATCATTGATATTGGGTTTGTGACGTCACGAACCCGGGCACCAGAAGGGGATTGCGAAAAATTATGGGAGTCCTTCTCAGGAATAAGATCTGATGGCAGCTGCTTTTGAAAACGACCGGGGTTAAATTAAATGATGTTTTATATTAGCCACAGTTATTATTATCTGAATAGTTTAATATAATCTTCAAAAACAAACACACGGTTACGTTTATAACCTGTTTGCTCAATCAGTATTTTCAGTTTCTCAAAATCCTGAATCAGGCGGTGTGCTGTTGAAATATTCACCTCTAAGGCAGTTGCAATTTCATGGGCATCTGCAATAGGCTTGCTGTACAGGTAACGGATTAATTCCAATGCCAGTGGAACCCGTTTGCCCAGGGTAATAATTTATAATTGCAGAAAAGCAATTTGCTGCAAATAGTTGAAATTATAGTGTCATCAATAATTTGTCCCGTTGTCCTGAGTATTCCGCCGCTCAAACAACGTTCTTGAAACTTACACGTTAGGGTTGCGGACCTGAGTTACAGACTCAGACCAGTAAACCTTCAATATTAATTTTTTTTCGGGGAAGACGGGGGAACAGTATGGACTGCTGGGCTGGCTCCCCTTATTGACGAAAGATGCAGCTTCGTGAGACGTTCTGAGATCACAATTATTTGGAATCAATTTCTGAAACATCCAAATTATTATCTTTAAAGAAATAAAAATCACACAGCTTATATGGAAGTTCACGCCCATGCGCATACCCCTCGGCAAAAATGGACCCACTATCTCTGGGAGTTTCTCATGTTGTTTCTTGCTGTGTTCTGTGGTTTTCTGGCAGAAAATTTCAGGGAACATAAAGTAGAACAGCATAGAGCCAAAGAATTGGCTATTAGTTTTTATGACGAACTGAAGCGGGATTCTGTTACAATACAAACTATTCAAAAGAACAGGCTTAAAAGAGACTCAGCGCTTACTTATTTGAAGAGCTATTTCCAGGATAGTTCTATCATTAATTGTTCAAAAACGTTTTCGGTTAACTTCAATTATGCTTTCATCGTTTTCGCCTCTAATATTTTTGAACCAAAAGATGCCATACTTGATCAATTAAAGAATTCCGGTTCGCTGCGCTATTTTAAAAACGTGGAATTACAAAAATTAACCGGTGACCTTTCTGTGGCTATTGCCAACATAAGAACAAGAAATAAATTTGAATCCGATTTTCTCGATTTGTATTTGACACCGTACCTTTTAAAACACAATGACATAGGTTTTTATGATAAAATAAATAACCGGTACAAAATATTACTCGTTTATGCCTTGTCACAATATGAAAACAGCAATGAGGTATTTCCATTTCATTTTAATAAGCCGGAAGCGTTTGATAAAACAGAATCCGTGAATCTTACGGGCATGTATCAACTGAGGTGTTTGGGTACTTCAATAAAGCAGTATACTGACTATCAGGATTTAAATACCCGATTACTTGAAAAATTACGCAGGGAGTATAAACTCAAATAGAAATTTAGGGTAATACATACGCACAGACAGAGCGCAAACAAAAAGGGTCCTGCTATCAAAGTATAACCCTTCTTCCCTGCCGAGTGTCCTCACCGCTTCGTAGCCGATGTCTCACTGCCTAGCTTGTGCGCAGAGTGGACTCGGCGTTATTCTCTAATGCAACTCCGTAGCCACGGCGAGTGCCACAGCCCCAACACACAAAGCCATCTGACACTCG
>JADKKH010000012.1 GCA_016720585.1 Chitinophagaceae bacterium
ACGGGCAAAGAAGGAAAAACTTTAAACACCAACTGGCTTTTGGAAAGAAGACATACCAACCTGTGAGAAAGAGTAACATAAAGTCTGTAAAAAATTCCGGTGTTGCTGATACCACAATTCAAGCGCACCTTTATAGGGAAGGATAATTTTCGGTAGCATTCTTCAGGGGATAATTCACTTTTTTGTAATGATGAGTTCCTCATCCCTGAATACGATCGATCCGATACCCGTCAACCTGGGGTAACATCATACACTTTTGATTTCAATTCGTCTGTATACCTGTCAAAACCACTTTTCATTAAAGGTCTGGTCCCACAAAGGACATATCACCAATAAGAATATTGAACATTTGCGGGAAGTTCATTCAATTTGGTTTTTCTCAGAAATCTTCCAACGGTGGTCACTCTCGGATCTTTTCGCATCGTAAGGTCTTTGGAACCCATGTTGGGACTGTTCTTCAGCATGGTCGCGAATTTCCAGATGCCGAATATCCTGTTCTTATACCCCACCCGATCCTGCTGGTAAAAAACCTCATGCTCCCCGGTAAAAAATAAGAGCAGGATGACAGGAATAAAAAGGGGAAGCAATATCAGTAATGCTACAAGTGAAAAAAGGATATCAAAAAAACGTTTGATGAATTTGTACATTGTTTGACTGGAATTAAAGTCAAAATGGGCCCTTTCTAAAAACTCTGTCAGTCTGAGCTTGTCGAAGACTGACAGGTTTTTCGAGATTCCTAATATTATTGAAAAGTAATTTTCTCCGGCACCGTTTTACCGGCATCAAAATACTCATTATACCATTCGACCGTTTTCTTAAGCCCGTCCTTCCAGCTGACTTTTGGTAAATCCTAATTGCTTTTTTGATTTGGTTATATCCGGACTTCTGCGGGAAACTGAACCGGGATAAGTTTCCGCATTTACATAAGCGCCTTTAAAATTCATCAACTCCCCGGTATAACGTGTAAGTTCTTCGATGGTAATTTCAATCCCTGTTCCCAGATGATAGATCTCTCCGTTGGTACCGGGTGTTTCCATGGCCAGCACGGTACCTTCCACCGCATCGGTGATATAACAAAAATCCCTTGTCTGATCATGCCCGTATATCTTATACGGATCTTCACCATTCCTGAACCGGATGACCAGATGGGGAATCACATGATTAAAACCCATTCTTGGTCCGAATACATTATGATACCGGATGATGGTTACTTCAAAGCCCAGCATTTTCCCATAGTTTAGAAAACTGATTCACTCTAGGATCTTTGTCACCGCATAGGTAAACCGGGGGTGAGCAATATTCTGTATCGTCAGCGGCACTTCCTCCGGGTGGGAATCTTATAACCAAAAGCATCTACCGTACCTGCATAGTTTTCACTGGTGGAGGCAAAAATGACTTTACCGATTTTTGACCGGCGGATCCATTCCAGTGTATAGAGTGCCAGCGATGTGTTGATACGAATGACCTCATGTGGTTTGGAATTAGCATTATCAACTCCCACCAGGGCTGCCATCATATACACCTGGTCATACGCATTATCGAGTTTGTTATAAACTTCCGGGTAAGAAAAATCATCTTCAATTACTTTGATAGCATATTTACTCACTAATTCATCGAACAGATCGTCCCGGTTTTTTTTCATAAAATTATCCGCTATCGTCAGTTCATAATCCCGGTTCTCTGCCAGGTATTTCGTTATGTTGAACCCGATAAAACCGGCACCGCCTAATATCAATACTTTTTTACGCATAATGTTACCGATTTGTTGCCCCGCTGGGGCATATACAATTTTTCGTTTTTTTGAAATTCATTCATATTATTTGTTTTGCCCTTCCAGGGCAATTGAAAACATTCCGGGTTCGGATCTACCGGTATGTTTAATTTTTCGCCCCGCGGGGCAAAACTTTAATCCAAAATAATCACGTTGGGGCATTCAATTCCTGTTTTTTCTCTTGCCCCGGAGGGGCGGCTTATCGGTAACCCCTCACAATCCCGATAGCCACTGCCCCGGAGGGCAAAATTCTAATTTACAACCGATAATTTAAACCCGAGGAGCAAACAATTTCCCCAATTCTCTCCGGTCGCCCGGAGGGCAAAACTTTCAATCCAAAATTAAATGTTGCCCCCGCTGGGGCATTAACAATTTCCGTTTTGTCTCTCCGGTATATCGGTAACCCCACAACCTGACAATTGCCCCGGAAAACTTCAATTCAACGATATTTAAACCCATACAATCCCACTCCAATCGCCCGGAGGGGCAAAACTTTTCAATCCAAAATTAAATGTTGCCCCGCTGGGGCATTAACAATTTCCCGTTTTGTCTCTTTGCCCCGGAGGGGCGGCATATCGGTAACCCCATCACAATCCTGATGATTGCCCCGGAGGGGCAAATTACAACCGATATTTAAAACCCGAGGAGCATAAACAATTTCCCACCCAACCCTTCTCGCCCCGAGGGGCAAAACCAACCAAAATTAAATGTTGCCGCCAGAACAATTTCCTGTTTTGTCTCTTTTGCCCCGGAGGGGCGGTGAATATCGGAAAACCTCACAATCCTGATGATTTAATTGCCCCGGAGGGGAAAACGAATTCACAACCGATATTTAAACCCGAGGAGCATAAACAATTTCCCAGCTCTTTTTTTTACTCTACTCCAAACTCATTCAACAATGCTTCATACTCCCCCTTCAGAAAATGTTCTTTCTTATGATGTTCTTCCTGATTATGAATATAATTACAAACAACTGGTATTTCCTTTTTTGTATATGAGAACGCCCCATATCCTTCCTGCCACCGGAACAAAGAAGAAGTTAGTCTTTCCATATTTATCCATTCGGAAGATTCGCCTTTCACAATCCTCATCAAATCAGATAAAGATTGTGCAGGCCGCATTCCAAAAACATATGAATATGATCCGGCATACCATTTATTGCCAGCATTTTATGACCCTGATTTTGAACAATTCCAGTTATATACTTATACAACCGGTCTTTCCATTCAGCCGTTATCACTGATTTCCTGAATTTCACAGCAAATACACAATGAATATGAATCTGTGTATAGGTATCCGGCATTATGGCTTTTATTTTTTTACAGATCCCCCCGGCCAATGACCTTAACGGTATGTTTTGAAGAAAGTAATCTGATCTCTTCGTTGGTCAGTACACCAATAGTATCATAAATAAAAGAAGCAGACTGCTGAAACAATTTATCAAGGAGATCGGGATTATTCCTGTATTCTTTATGCCCGGTTGTAATAGCTGAGATCATATTCCTGTTCGAGTAATTTATCAAGGTCCTGGTTGACCCATACATCTTTCTCTTCCCAGTATAAAACATGCGGGTCGTGCAGTGCAATGGCAGCACCTTCTATTTCCAATTGATCATAAAATCCTTCCACGGGGGTATAACGGGTATCGCCCACATCATTCAGGTAACTGACTCCCAGTAACAAAACCTTTTTCCCTTCAAGCGGCCCAGGGTATTGTGATTGCAGAAACTCAAATGCATAGAGCGGCATCTTGTCATTGATCTGCACACCCTTTTCGCTTTGATGAAGTCTTTCACTGCTGCCAAACAAATTCATTTTGGCCCAACTCGCCAATAAAGGGTCTTTTGTCAGGCAATATCCGCCTACTCCCAAACCGGGTAACATAATATTCTTGTGTGTAGGCCGCAATCGTATCGCATTTACCACTTCATAAATATCCACGCCGGCTTCCTCAGCAAAACGGCTCCATTCTACCATAAAAGCAATATTCATAGCCCGGAAAGAGTTTTCCAGCACTTTGGCCATTTCCGTAGCATTTGTATTACCCAGGCGGGTCAAAGGATATTCATCTGTACGAATGACTGTTTTTAAAAACTGTTCTACGGCCTGGGCACTGGTTTCATCGGTGCCGGCAAATACCCGGTAGAAGTTCTGAATAGAGTCAATATACTTAGGTCCGGGCATGACCCTTTCGTAGGAATGCCCCACTTTTAATTCATCTTTTGATAATCCTCTTTTTGAAAGGCATTCTTCCAATATGGGTTTTACAATTTTTTCGGAAGTACCCGGTGGAACGGTTGTCTCCACAAAACCAATACATCCGGTTTACAATTATTACCGATGCTTTCAATAGCTTTTTTAAAAGGCGTAAGATCAATGCTGTAATCTTCGGAATCATTACCAACAGAAGAATGTTTTTTTACATCCAGGTTAATATCTACGACAATGACATCTGCTTTGCTATAAACATAAGAGTCATAGGTAGCATAATAATTTTGTTTTTTACGGGCGTTCTCGTAATACAATGAAATTTTGGGATCACTTGCCAGCACCGGAAATACACCTTCATTGATGGAACATATTTTCCAGTAAGATGCAGGCGTGGGAAGATCGATGCCAATAACAGCATATTCTTCAGTCAATGCATTGGCTACCACCAGTCCCATCACCGAGCCTACAAATCCGAGGCCCTGGACCACCACTATTTTTTTACCCGGATGCCATGAAAGAAACTGATCAATACCTGCCTTATCATCCAATTGCTTTGGCAATGGATATTCCTTTTGGGTAATGGGACTACGGGAGGTTTTTTGAATTGTTGTTTCCATGTTCAAATGCGGGTGTTAAAAGAAATCACTGGATTTAAAAATTCCGGCTTGTAAAGATAACTGTTTTGTTTCCCTGCTAAAAACAGGCGCTATTGTATCCCTATTTTTGCATTGAGTATTTCAAGGTATTTCCCTTTCAGGCAGGCATGAAGATATTTCTGGTCAAATTTTTTTTCTACCTGTCTGCGTAAATTAGTTGCCTTATTCTGCATTTCTTCTTTATGCGTCAGGGCATAATTTAATTTCTCAAGAAGATCATTCGTGTTTCGAGGTTGGAACAAAAGCCCGGTTTCTTTATCAGCTACAACATCAACATTCCCTTCAATAGCAGAACAAATAACAGGGCATTGCATGGCGCCCGCCTGCAGTAATGTGCTGGGAAACCCTCTCTGTATGATGCGTGAATCATTAACCGGGAAAGATGCATGAAATATTCCGCCTGGTCGCTCCAGTCAATATGAATGATAGCCGGATGTGTGGTTAGTATTTCCCTGGCTTCATCAGAAATGGGATCCAGGTCATCTTCAAAAGTTCCGAGTACTATTAATCTTAGTTTCTGGTTGCCGGTATGAACAAGCTTAAAAGATTGAAGAACCTCATTAATTCCTTTATCTTTTACAATGCGGCCCATACTTAAAATATACGTTAGGTCTTCCTTAAAGTTTACTAACTTTTTAACTTCATCCAGCTTTTCTGGCCTCAGAGCCGAAATAGAATAACGGTTTAGGTCAACACCATTGCTTGAACCATGACCGATCACCTGCAGTTTTTTTTCACTGACCAATTTGTTTTCCCGGATATAATTTAATAACGAGTAGCTGTTGGGCCAGACATAGCAGGCCGCTTTACCCGTAAGTTTTTCCATGAACACAAGGATCCTTCTCGACATTCCTGTCGCTGTCATAAAACGCAATCCCGCGATCGTATGTATCCTGATTTTTACACCGGCAAATTTTGCTGCCAGCATGGCGAGTAAGCCTGCTTTGGGCGTATGGGAATGAACTATGTCCGGTCTTTCCCTTTTAAATAATCTGTATAATCGCCATAATGATTGTACGTCACGTATTGGTGCAATACTTCGTTTCATGGGTATAATACGGTGTTCACAACCCTCATTCCTGATAATATCGGGCCATTCTTTTCCGTCGCTGCTTACCATGATCACATCAAACCCATTATCTTTCATGTACCGCATTTGATTTGAAAGAAGGGACTTTAATGATAAAGGGGCCGTAGTAATACGGATCAGTTTAGGCATATTGCAGGTAACATTTCTTGTACCAAACTTCCAGAGCAAAAAGAGTCCACAGCATTTTGGCCCTTTTTTCATCCCCGGTGTTTATTTTCCGGTTCCAGCAATCTTCAACAAAGGAAGGGGTAACGAATTGATGACAAAAAGCATTTTTCGATAAGATATAAGAGGCAACAACATCTTTCAATTCGTTATCCATCCATTTTTTTAAAGGGATCTCAAACCCTCTCTTAGGTTGATTAATTAATTCTGCCGGCAAATATTTTTTTGCTAATTCCCGTAAAAGGTATTTTGTCTGTCTGCCGTTGATCTTATACTTATCGGAAAGGGAAGGAATATATTCCAATAAATCTTTACATAATAAAGGGCTTCTTCCCTCGAGTGAATGGGCCATGGTGGCAATATCCATTTTTACAAGCAGGTCCCCGGCAAGGAGGTTATCAAAATCAAGGTTCATTATTTTCTGCAAACCGGTCAATGATGAGTTGTTGATAGTTTCAAAATCATTTCTTACCTGTTGCAGAGCTGCATCATTTTTTACCAGGTATTTTTCAAAACCGTCAAAACTGTCAATGGTAGCGGATAAATAAGTTGGCAGGCTTTGTTTCCGTGCAAAATCCGTTAACCTGTAGAGGTAGTTATATTTACTTCTCTTATTTTGTGGTACCGGTAAAATTGTATGGAGTACCGCAGCGGTGTTTTTGATCAGAAAACCCGGTTTAAAAAAATCATACCGGGCAAATGGAACATACCGGCGATACCCACCAAATAGTTCGTCGCCGCCATCTCCATTCAGGATAACAGTCAGATGTTTCTTCGCTTCCCGGCTTACATAATAACTGGGAATAGCGGAACTATCCATGAATGGCTCCCCATAATTGGCTAATATTTTTTCGACATCATCCCGCAGGTTGTTGTAACTAATCCTGATTTCATGATGGTCAGTCTGATATTTATCTGCTACCAGTTTCGCTAAAGGGGCTTCATCATATGCGCCTTCAAAAGAAACCGTAAAAGTCTTTAATGTTGAATTATATTCTTTAGCTATAGCGCTTACAATGCCGCTGTCAATACCACCGCTTAAAAAAGAACCCACTTCCAGGTCCGATGATTCCACTCTTCGCCTGACAGCTTCATGCAAATAGTTATCAGTTGACTGAAGGGCTGTTTCAAAAGTATCTGTAGATTTTACCTGGTAATAGGTGTGTATATCCCACCATTTGGTGATTACGGCTGCCGGTGCATTAATATCCACAAAAGCATAACTGCCGGCCGGCAGCTCAAAAATATTTTTGTAAGGAGTTGATGATTTATAAAAATAGCCCATCCGGATATACTGTTGTACATGCTCCTCATTGATAGATGTTTTTACCTGTCGCTGCAGGGAATTTAATTCACTGGCAAAAACAAAAGATTTTCCATCACAGTAATAATAGAGCGGCTTTTTACCGGCCCGGTCCCTGGCAAGAAATAATGCGTTTCGCTTTCTGTCATAAATAGCTATAGCAAACATGCCATCAAATTCCTGGAGGCAATCCGGTCCCATTTTAGCATAAGCCTGTAATATCGTTTCGGTATCAGATTTAGTATGACAGGAAAGGTTGTATTTTTTTCTTACTTCCAGGTGATTATAGATCTCACCATTAAAGATGATGGTAAGATGATCCAGGTGCATGGGTTGGTGACCACCGGCAATATCCAAAATCGCCAGCCTGTGATGATGTAACTGCAGATTTCCTTCTTCAAAAGTTGTTTGCTCATCAGGGCCCCGGTGAAAAAGGTCCCTGGTAAGTGAAGGAATGTCCAACCGGAAATTTACAGAGCCTGCTATGCCACACATAAAAATTATCTTGCCGGTACGGCGAAATTTAGAATTTTAATAAACCAGCCCGGGTATTTCAGGTTGGTTTTCTGGTATAATAACATCAACATAATAAGGTAAAAAGGCATACAAGGAATCTTATACCTCGATAAAGCTCCGAAATTGGCAGAAGAAATACCCACTGCAATCGCAAAAACAAAGGCAAAAACAAAACACATCAAAATCCTCGGCTCTGAAAAGGAAAGGGTAAAAAATTTCTTTACCCCTTTTTTGTACATGATAAACAACGTGAGAAATAAAAATATGGAGGATTCAAATGCTGCGAGCAACATAATTGGAGAATTAATTTCCCAGATAAACGGACGGTAAAAAGTGGCCGTTATTCCTCCGAGAACCATTAGAACCGGATTGGAAGTATTGATTGTAAAATGAGAATCACTTCCCCCTGTTTGTTGTGAAACCATAGCAAACATCTCCCGCTGATACTCTGCATTCCCCATAATTTTATCCATCTGGTATTGCTGCCCTGCTTCCATAGAGGTAAAATAATTAAGCATTAAAATAGAAATCATGATACTACCGGCAAAGGTCATGATCGAAAATATGCTTCGCAGGCTTTTGTTCTCTATCAGTTTATTGAACTCAGCGAACTGCCATATCAGCAAACTTAATACCAGTACCAGTAAAATATAAATTTTAATGACGTATAAAAGAAATCCGCAGGCTACTATCCATACAATTGAAATGAAGTATTTTTCCTTTTTAACAAAAAGGTTTAAAAATGCATACGTGATATAACCTACAGCTCCAAGACAAATTGGGTCTTTTAGCAGTCCTGAACTCCAGTAACAGACACTTGGAAGGAAGAGACAGGCCAATGCCAATTCCCGGTAAAGCTTTGGATAAAAATGATAAAAGGTTTTGAATAGCCGGATGGTTCCACCCAAAGCAAAAAAAGCAAACATCATATTTATGCAGAGATAGCTATTTCCAAAAAGAAAAGAGGGAATCAAAGCTAGTTTGGGTGAAGTAAAATTGGCAGCCGAATACATATAATTGTAAGTAATGTCATGCTCATACCCGTCATAATAGAAAAAGTCAAACAGGGGGCTTTTATATGTCAGCTTTTGCGTTGTAAGGGCCACCCATAAGTTATCCGGATTTTCTGCAACGGCAGCCCTTAGATCCTTGGTGGCCTGGTAATATAAAGAAGTATCCCCCCCTTTAAAATAAAACTCGGTAAGAAAAGTAAAAGCAAATACGCATATCACCTTAAAATAAAATGCCCTGAAATAAAGCATTTGAATTTTAGGATCCTTGTTCCTCTTTGCCCTGTTCCTGATTATAAAGAACATAAGCAGGAAACATAAAGGGAAAAACAAAAAATCATTTGCACTGAAAAAACGGGCAAGAAGGAACATTAAGGATAACCAGTTTTAAAGATTGATTTAAGTAAAAAGTTCTGAAAATATTTTTTCCGTAGCGGTAACTGAATATGCTGTTTCAATTTTTTTTCTAGAAGATACCCCCATGGAGGCTCGTTTTCCCTCATCAGATAATAAGATGGAAAGCCTGCTCTTCCATTCTTCATCCGAAGAGCAGACATAACCCGTGACATTATCGGAAATAATATTTGTATTTACTCCAACCGGAGAAACAACAGCCGGAATACCGAGTGACATGTACTGAATAGCTTTAAACCCACATTTTCCTTTTGAAATTTCGTCATCATGTAATGGCATCAGTCCAATGTGAAAATTCAGCAGATCATCTGCTTCCGTCTCCCTGTTCCATTTGATAAACCTGTATTTCCTTAATGGAAGATTCGGGTCAATATCTGCAATAACAAAAAAAGTAAAATCATAGGTTTTTTGCAGTTCCTTTAACACAGGCAAAACAATATCCAGGTATGGCAATGTGCTAAAGGTTCCAGTCCAGCCAATGGCAGGTAACGATGTAATCTGATTCTGCAATTTGTTATGCACCAGGTCAGTGTTAACAACAGTAGGAATAACAATTACTTTACTATTAAACTGCCTCGCATAAGTTTCCAGGTAATTGTTGCCAACAGATACCTTATATGACCATCTGCATATTTTAGCTACTTTTCCAAAATTTTTGAGCCAGGATAAAGTTTTATTATACTCAGATACCACCGGGATCCATATAGCATCATCAAAATCATAAATAATTTTTTTTCGCAGCAACCTGGCGATCATCCACTCAAAAATGGGCGGCCCCAATGGCGCAGCCTCCCTGTATATATAAATAAAAGAATAATGCCGCATTTTGAACAGGTCAGTTAACCTGGTTAAAAATCCCGCCAATACATACCATGCTTTTTTAAGCTTGTTCCCCGGCGTATATAAAACATCCCATCCTGCCGATGAATAATAACTACTGACACGGAAGTGTATATTTTTTGTCGTAGCGTCGAAAGATAATGTTCAAACCTGAACCGCTGACCCGGGGATATGCCAAGTGGTGCTGGTACAATAAAATATACTGATGGGGAAATATTTTTTTTAATATTCAATGACATTTTTTTAACCTGCCTGGTATTTATAAATCTGCCAGCCCATACACTTTTCTATACCGTTCGATACCAACTGACAAGTCAAAATGTTTTTTTGCCACATTCCTGATAACTCCCCTATCTGAATCTTGAACATACATTTTATCTATAGCAGAATAGAATTCTTTTTCCGCTATGCTGACTAATTGGCCTAAGGGGTATTGGTGGAGAAAAAAACCAGTATCGCCGATATCATTACAAAAAACCGGGACGCCCATACCCATCAGTTCCGCATGCTTCGTTGGCGAGGAAGCGATTTTACTATAGACCGGCCTGATAAAAAAAACAGAATAATCACTCAGGCTTAAATACAGTGGCAACTGCTCATAGGAAGAAAAACTTGTCACAATATTGGCCGGATCAATGTCATTTTTCTTAATGGCCTCATTTAACCGGGAAACATCCTTTGTCAGAAACAGAAAAACAGCATTCGGATACTTTGCTTTGAATGCTTTGAAAAACAGGAGCATTTCATCCAGCATATACCAGGTTCCTAATGATCCGCTATAACTTAAAATAACAGCCCGGGAGTCAATATTCAGTTTCTTCCTCAGTACATTTTTGTCTGCTTCACTGAATCTTTCATAATTAAAATGTCCCAGGTCAGCACAACAGGGAATAACTGTGCATTTTGTTTCAATAGCTTCTTCTATATTCCGCAAAATTTTATCATACAGCTTTGCTAATTCATTTTTACCAGCCTGCGTCAGTGAAATAATATGGTCAGCTTGTTCTACAAACTCCCTTTCTTTTTCTTTATAGTGCCTGTATATTTTCCGGTAGAACCATTTTTGCTGATTCCAGAGACCTCCTTCAGCTTTTTCGTCGGCCCAAAAACCCCGCATATCAAAAAGGAATTTAACCCCGTATCTCTTTTTGAATTTTAAACCCAATTCTGCAGCGATATAACTCCGGCAGTGAACCAATCCGAATTTCCGCTCCCGGTGCAGTTTTTTAGCTGTGCTGAATAATTTGTAGCGGTCAAATATTTTAGCGATTACCGGTGGCTTGCTGTGAAAAAATAAGGGCACCCATTCTATTCCCGCTTTTTCACATTTCGCTCTTATAAGCGTTCCAAATTGCTGAAACAGTTCCTTCTTTTCGAAACTTAATAAAGTAAACCGGTAACCGGATTGCGACAACCCTTCCAGGTAAGGTAATACCTGCGACTGACCCAGCGGGTCTGTCATTCCATCATAGGATATATATAAAATATTTTTACTCAAGACTGTTTCGTTAAATAACCGGGCAAAGAAACTGTTTCCGGCTGCGTTTGCCCCGGTGCTTTAGCCCTGTTCCGCCAGTTCCTGAGCATTACTGATTTTTTTTCTGATGTCCACATCTTCGTATAAAATGTTTTTCCTTTTGGAAACCCGGACTGCTCAACAGAAATATACGGAGGTTGGCTATTAACCAAATAGTTAATGCTGTTAAGATAAAGCTCATGCGCATGTTCCATCACCATTTTATGAACTTCAAATAAGGTCCGAGCTTGCCTGATATCAATGGTAGCTGTGGTAATAATATTACCCGAATCAATTCCTTTATTGATCCACATAATGGTATTCCCGACCAGGTGCCAGTCATTATGGGCTATACACCAGTTGGTACAATTGGGCCCACCTTTTATATAAGGAGACAAGCCGGTATGCAGGTTTATCAGCCCAATACCTGCCCGCATTTGCAATAATGGTTCTTTGATCAGGCTTGTACCCGATATAACAACCAGGTCCGGAGATAAATTTCTTGTGAACTCTTTTGTTTCTTTGCTATTAATGGATTCTACCCTGAGGATGGGAACACTTGGGCCAATCCGGAAATGCAGTTTTGTAAAAATGCTGGAGTTTTTTCCAGGCATCATAAATTGTGTAAAACCGGAACCTGTCACCGATCTTAGTAAATACCTGAACTAAATTTTTTCGGGATGCGGCCGGCTTCTTTTTTTCAATCACTATTCCGGCCACTGTATATTTTCCGGCGATCTTAGCTGCCAAGGCCATTTGATTAGGCGCATCACCACACCATATCACTATTTTTTTTTTCACTTCACCATTCTTCTTAAGCGATTCCAGTAATTACCTGTCAGGTGCATTTTTACTTTCCACCCCGGTTGTTGATACAGTTCTACCCGCGGTATCGTCATCAAACCGGAAGGATATTGAAAAAATTTCTGCTCAACCGCCAATCCATATTTATAACCCTGTTCTTTTGATAAACGAATAACTCTTTCATCATAACTGCCGATGGGGTAAGATATGGTTAGTGGGACCCTGCCTGTTTCCTTTTTAATGCGCTCTGCAGATATCCGTAATTCATCCCTGATGGCAGATTCATCCGGGAGCGATGCCATCATGGGATGTGTATGCGAGTGAGAGCCGATGATAAATCTATCATCAGCTAACTGGCGGATATCATTCCAGTTCATCATTTTATTATCTGATTGTTTTACATCATTGCATTGAGCTAAAATGGAATCGGTTATTATCAAACGTTCCGGGTTGGACAAACTTTTCATCCAGGGTTTTATGGCTTTGACAGTTTCGTTAGACTGATTACTGTCGTTCAGTCTGATGATTTAAATTTTTCCGGCACAAAATCATACGACAACTCGAGTTTATCCTTTTTAGTATCCTGGAATGCATGGTCCACCAGGTAAGTCCAGGTAGGAATATTTTTATCAATACAATCCGTAACAATATAAAAAGATGCGGGACATTTGAACTTTTTTAATATAGGCGCTGCACATTCAATATTATCCTTGTACCCATCATCAAAGGAAATAGTGGCTAATGCCTTATTACCGGTTTTAAAAGAACCCGGATCATCAAGAAATTCCTCCAACGGCACAACCCGGTATTTTTGGTTCAGAAAAGACAGTATCCGGGAAAATAAGGCTGGTTTCATCGGTGGCCACATAACATCCTCTTCATCACTTACCCGGTGAAACAAAAAATTTCTAATGACCATTGTTCACCATGTATTTATCATGCCACATCTGGAAAAAAATCAGCGACCACACTCGTTTATCGTGGTACTTTTTACCACTCCGGAAAGCCTTTACATAATGACTGACCTGTTTTTCATTAAAGAGCCCCTGAGCTTTGATCCGTTTCGGGTCAAGCCATTTATCAATCAGGTATGACAATTCATTGGACAGCCAGTTACCGATAGGTGCGGGGAAACCCCACTTTCTGCGGTACACCAATTCATCCGGCAAATATCGCAGCAACAGCTTTTTCATTAAATATTTTGGGGTGCTGTTGTTTATTTTATATTCCTGCGGAAGGTTAAAGCCAAACTCCATTACCCGGTAATCGAGATAAGGGTTTCTTACTTCCAGGCTGTTCGCCATAGAAGCCGAGTCCATTTTATACAACAGGTTATTGGCGAGGTATTGTTCAATATCAAACAGGGAAATTTTTTCAAAATCACTCAGCTTCATCGTATCAATCTTCCGCCAATTGTCTTTAATTGACAGACTGGTTTCAGAAAGATTCAATAAGCTTCCGATCTCTTTTTCTGAAAACATGTACTGCTGCTCCGACCATAAATGGGCAAAGAGGTCTTTGGAAGGAAGACTAAACAGCCTTGAAGCCCTGGCATACCGGGGGCCCATTATTTTAAAGAGGGAGTTTATCAGGTGACGTCCTACTCCCATATCCATTCTGTATAACTGTTTAACTTTCCGGTAAACATCATAATAACCATAACCCATGAACAACTCGTCTCCCCCGTCTCCGCTCATCGCTACTGTAACATGTTTTCGGGCAACATTACAAACCAGGTAACTGGGAATAGTAGAAGGTGCCGCAAAGGGTTCATCATAATAATTTACAATGTTATCCACTATGGATATTGAGCTTTTATCAGTGAGATGCGTTTCACTGTGATTGGTCTTAAGAATTTCAGCTACTTGTTTAGCATAGCCCGACTCGTCATAACCTGCCACATCAAATCCAATAGTGAATGTATTTACCGGGTTACTATTTTGTTTCTGGAATAATGCACAAATAAGTGAAGAGTCTGTTCCCCCACTCAAAAAAGCGCCGATAGGGACATCGCTGATCTGCCTGTATTTTACAGAAGATGCCAGCAATGCTTCAAACTCATCCAGCACATCTTCTTCTTTTCTTACCGGTAAAGGCCTGGCAGCAATTTTTTCTTCAAACTGGTAATAGGGCTTAACCTGCACATTACCCCGTTCAACCGTTAAATAATGCCCGTTTGGTAGTTTGTGAAAATTTTCGAGTATACAACGGGCATTCGGAATGTATTCCAGGAAAAAATAATCCTGCAAGGCCCGGGTATTTATTTTCTTTTCTATGGGTAAATTCAGCAGGGTTTTTAATTCTGAAGCAAAAGCAAAATCATTTTCTTTATGATAGTAGACCAACGGTTTTACCCCGAAGCGATCCCTGATAATAAAAAGTTTTTTTTCTTCTTTATCCCAGATCGCCAAAGCAAACATGCCATTGAAATCATTGACACAGGCTATGCCGACTTTGGCAAATGCTTCCAGGATGATTTCTGAATCAGAAGATGTACGGGGTTGGATATTATACTTAACGGCGAGCTCTTTGAAATTATACATTTCGCCGTTATATATCATAATGTACCGGCCGTTATGGGAATAGAACGGTTGGTTAGCGGCCGCTGAAAGATCAATGATGCTTAACCTGCGATGACCCAACCCTACCTGGTTAGCTTCATCATAGAAGTAGCCTTCCGCATCCGGCCCCGGTGTTTAAGACCCGAAGTGATACGTTGGAGATGTTCCTGGTTGAAATTGGGGGAGATAAACCCTGCTATTCCGCACATAGTTTTTACTGCTGCTTAAGCTGCGATATTTTCTTCTGACCCATATAAATGCCATCAGGAAAAATATCCATAAAGTGTAAGATAAAAATCGGGTGACCTGCTGATATAAAGTAGCCCATGGAGCCAATGCCGCCTGGGGTTTTCCATAATGATAATGGGGAAAAACATCTAATACAAATTCTTTTGAATAATGCCGGTAAGCTGAAATTAAAATCGGGCTATTAGCAGCCAGGAATGCAATACCCGGGCGATTATATTTATCCAATATGGCCTGATCGGGTTCCATATTGGGATCGAAAAAATGCCAACTACCGTTGTAAAAAGTCTCAAAACTGAAATGACCGCTTAGTTTACCCTGAAACCCTACCTCCCTTGTTAGCAATCCTTTTTTCTTCAACAGGTCCATTACTACAATTGATTGCTGGCTGCATGCGCCGTAAGGATATTTTAGAATTTCATCGGGTAATACAATGGCACTTGCATTTTTTCCGGTCAGTGGTTCCAGCATCTTTGCCGCAAAATTATTCCCCAACCCGAAATAGGAATAACCGTGATAAAATCTTTTTTTTACAGCAGATACCACAATTTCCGGATAGACTTCTTCAAAATGTGTGGATTTTTTTGTTGCATAATCCGAGGAATAAATACTGTCGCAATATCCCTCCAATTTTTTTAGTGAATTAAGCCGGCCAAGTGAAGGATCAAATTCTTCTGTTCCATTATATCGCGGGGTAGCTTTGTTAAACTTACCAGGAGCAGAATTATTAATGGCAAGTTCAAGAACAGCAGTAAGCACAAAAAAATTAAATGCAATAAACAGCGGAAACTGGGATGCAAAAAGTAATTTCTTCATAGATATTGGCCTGTTGGTTATTCAGGATTTGGATAGCAGGGCTAAACTAACAGTTAATAACCAAAGCCCTATCTTTTGAATTATTCATTCTTTTAAAAAAGCGTACTTAAACGGAACCGGAAAACGTAGAATTACTATGGCCCTAGTAATCTCAGCATAAATCCTCAGGGAATTGCAATTTATCAAACAACTTTCTTCAATCCAAACCATTCCCAGCAGCCATTTATAAATTGTTTTTTCTCACCACACAGGGCCCTATCACCAGCATATCCAGACCGCAGGAGAAAAAAGTACGTATGGCATGCTCCGGTGTGCGCACAATCGGTTCCCCATTCAGGTTGAAAGAAGTATTTAATAAAACCGGTACACCGGTTATTTTCCCAAACTCCTTTATCAGGTCATAATACCGTGGGTTCAGGTGTCTTTCTACGGTCTGCACTCTTCCTGTTCCATCAACATGATTTACTGCACCCAACTTATCTTTCCAGTCCGGCATTATCGGCACCACTCTTTCCATGAACCGTACTTTCCGGCCCGGACGAAGTTCAAATATTTCTTCAGCCCTTTCTTCCAGAACAGCCGGAGCAAAGGGACGAAAGGATTCCCTGTATTTTACGGCAGCATTAACCACATTTTTGGTACTCTCTTTTCTCGGGTCGGCCAAAATGGAACGGTTACCTAAAGCCCGGTGACCAAATTCCATAGCACCCTGGAACCATCCGATTAATTTACCATCTGCGATCTCTTTGGCAATTTGTTCCGTAAGATTTGCCGGTTCCTCATATTTTATTTTAAATTTCTGTAAGGTATCCCTTATCTCATCATCTGAATAAGCGGGGCCCCAGAAATTATGTGTTTGCTCTTTCACTTTCCGCGGTTTATTTCCATACCTGTGCCAGGCTAAAAGCGCCGCACCGATCGCTACGCCCGAATCATCCGGGCAACTGGAAATGCTGCTGTTCTTATAAATATCCATATTATCAAGAAGTCCGTTGAAAACAGAATTCATCGCAGCGCCACCGGAAAGAACAATATTGCCACTTTTGTTACCATGTTTTTCAGACAAACGGAGTAAATGAGTAACCGTTTCCACAAACACCCGTTGCATTGCGCCGGCAATGGCCTGGTGACGGCTGGTGATCGGGTCATTCTTCATCCGTGGTTCACCGATCAGGTCAACTAATTTCTGATGATAGAAATGCGGGCGGCGATCAAAAGAAAAATAATCAAAATAAGTAAGGTTCAGTTCAAATCCTTTATCTGTTAAATTGATCAGGCTTCTGATCTTATCATCAAACTCATTTTTTTCCTGCGAATAAGACGATATGGCCATTACTTTCCATTCATCCACATCCGGCGTGAATCCCAGGAAATCGGTAAAGACCCCATAAAATAAACCGACAGAGTGCGGATAAATCACATTACTGCGCTGGGTAATTTTATTTCCTTTACCGGAACCAAAGAAACAGGTTTCATCTTCCCCGTGTCCGTCAATTGTTAATATATCCGCTTCCTCAAAGGGAGAAAGATAAAACCCATTGGCCGCATGGCATTCATGGTGATTCATATAGATGATCCTTGTCTTGCCCCACCTTATCTCCATTTCATTTTCCATCGGGCCGTCCATGGCCCGCATGATCTGGATAGGCACATGTGATAACAACTGACCCCTCCAGTTCATTTCAGATACCCACCTGCGGGAAGCATGATTGACATTCCGCATCGGGTTCCAGGGAACAACGATCATATCAAGGTCTTCCCATTTCAGTCCCTGGCTTTTCAAACACCATTCGGCTGATTTATTAGGAAAATTAGTACTCATTTTCAGGCGGTCAAAACGTTCTTCCGGGGATGCGGCCACTATTTCTCCGTCAATCAACAATGCGGCGGATGACAGGTGGATGTAAGGATACACTGCAAGGATCTTCATTTCTTCAATTTTAATTTATAGATGTTTAAATAATTATTGGGAGTGCTTGTTGTCCGGTAATTTTTTTATGCCATTTACAGGTGAAATATTACTTTGTTTACTCAGCGTAAAGTTTTTCCAGATTACTAATCATCTTCTCTAAAGAGAACGACTCTTTAACATCCTCCCTGCCATTCCTGATCAATGTCTCACGTAAATCAGCATCGTTCAGTAATGTCAAGATCGACTGGTAAACCTGTTCTGAGTTTTGAAAATCGACAACAAGAGCATTTTTCTCGTGATGAATAAATTCCGGCGCCACACCCGAGTTGGTAAATACCGATGGAATTCCCGCTGCTAAGGCTTCTACATAGGTCTGCCCAAAGGCCTCTAACTCGGGATCAATCGGAATATGAACATATACATCAAAGAGCCGGTACAAGGCGAACAAGTTATGTTCAAACACAATTTCATGATAACTATTCACAGGTAGTTCAGATAAAAGCACCGCTATCTCATCTTTATAATCCCCATGCTTTGCATTAGCCAGCAGTAAAGTGCATCCGGATAATTTTGAAGTATCTTTTGAAAGCTGCAATTGTGAATTGAATACCTTTCCAATGTGCATACCTCGCCACTACGCCGATAACGGGCTTTCTATTTTGCAGGTTATACTTTAAGGCCAGACTTTCCACCTCGGTTGGCTGAACAATGAAAAATTTTTCAAGGTCAAAACCATGATTGATCAACCTTATTTTTTGGGGATTTACCCCTTCCTCTGATACTAATATATTCTTAACGTTTTCGCTGATAGCAAGAATATGGGTGGAAAGAGAATTCACCAGGTGATCAATTTTTCTCTTATTATGATATTTTCTGTTTTCATTAGAGCTATGGCGGGTATAAACTCTTTTTTCAATCCTTAGCATTTTGCCGGCAACCTGGCCAATAATATCCGCTATATACATATGTGTATGAATAACGTCCGGCTTTTCTTTTCTCAATATTTTTATCACCTGCAGTAAAACAAAAGGCATGTTTCGTTTACCCTTACAATGCAGTTCCCGTACAGGTACGCCTTTCTCCCGAAGGTAATTGGCCAAATGGGATGGCTTGTCATTTAGTAAAATAAATGATAAATCAAACCTTGATCTATCTAATTTTTCTGAGATCCACTCAAAGCCGATGGCTTTATCAATATGAGATATGATATAGACGACTTTACGCCGCTTTTCCTGTTTCGTCATTTTAACCCTTTACCCACCGAAGAATATTATTTGGTACCAGGTACTTAATTAATAATTTCAATCCACCAACATCATTGAAGTTTTGTAAATAATGCCGGGTATTTACAAAGAGATATGAAAGTTTTTTAAAATACCCAACGGGTTCATAGACTTTGTACAACAAATCCCATTTGTGAATCACTCTTTGAATAGTTGCATGATATGTTGATCCAGAATAATTATCAAACAATTCAAGATGATAAACAAAGTTTCGTTTGATCTCCAGGGCAGTCCGGGTAAATGTTACACTGCTACCATGGTTTCTAAAGACCGACATCCTTTTATTCAGATACCCGATTTTTCCATTTACCGATAAGAATAAAACCAAAAAGTGATCACCTGCCAGTACATCTTTATACCAATCCGGAAATGGTTTGGGTTGGGCATTATTCCTAAAAAAATAACTCGCCATGTGAAAAAAGGGTTGCAACAGGTAATTTTCTGTTTTTATTACTTTCCTGTCCTCTTTAACATGTTTATTTGCTGGGATCAACTTGTTATTTGCATATACAAAATGATTGTGGCAACACAAAGAAAAATCCGGATTGGTTTCCAGGAAATCAGCCTGTTCCTGGAGTTTATTCTCATCCACCCAATAATCATCACCTTCACAAATGGCGATATATTTACCATCGCAGGCCCTTAACGTTTGGATAAAGTTGGGCATCATACCTATATTTTCTTCCCTATCATAATATTTGATCTTATCAGGAAATCTCGAGGCATAAGAGGCACAAATTCTACCCGTATTATCCTTGCTACCATCATTACCTATAACAATTTCAAAGGAAAAAGTTGTCTTTTGATTCAGTATGCTATCCAGTGCCTGGGAAATAAAATCCTGGTGATTGTAGGTGATCATACACACGGAATTTTGATTTTCTGGTTGGACATTTTAATCTACGATTATTGTTCAGTTGTTATGTAATCAGAGGCTGACAAAAAATATTTCCCACTAAGGCACTAAGATCACAGAGAATACTGAGGGAATATAAATTTCTTTCCGCCCCTGCCTGACAGCAGGCAGGTTTGTGGGAGATTTTTTAACTATTAAAATCAAAATCACTGAAATCCGCACTATGTTCATCATTCATTTCCGGCGTCCATGCGGGGTTTGGCATATTGAGCATATAGGCTTCTTCATTTCCCAAACACTGAATCGCGGCCGGAACACCTGTTGGAACCTCGATCGAGACATAATCATGATCTTCACCGCTGAATAAAATCTCATAGCTGTTATCCACTTTTAAAATTACCCGCACATTGCCCTTGATGCAGGTAAAATCCGGTGCGGATAAAATGCAGGTGCGGCCCTTTTACTTTGCCGGGTAAAATGGTTGTTAAATAGACTTGCTGCGGTTCTTTTGCCCGTGGCAAAAACTTGTCGTGGATATTGTAAAGAGGGACTAAAAAACCATTGGCCTGGCCCTCTTCATTTTTTAGTTATAAACTTTTTATGGGGTATTGTTCTGATTTGCATATTCGTATTTTTTCAAGCTCTGGCTACAGCCATCAACTTTTGAATTTCTTAATGGATTCAACTATCAGTGACACCTGGTCAAGTGTCAGATTCGGATGAAGCGGAATACTGAGCGAGTCTTCATTCAGTATTTCAGAATTTTTCAATTTAGCCTTGCTTTTGTAAAGCGCATTCAGGTGCAGGGGATGATATCGAAGTGTTGTGTATATACCTGCATCAAAAAGATAACGGGCAAGCTTGTCCCGGTTAGGTACGCGGATGACGTACGTAAAATAAGAGTGCTTTTCATAGTCTGCCGCATCGGGTGGACGGATTATCCAGGAAACGTCTTTTAATTCCGACTGGTAAATATCCCAGATCTTCTTTCGCCAGGCCTGCAGGTCGTCTATTTTTTCCAATTGGGCGAGTCCGATCGCTGCGGCGATATTAGTTGGCAGCATTTTAATAAAGGGTTCCTTAATATTATATTCCCACCAGCGGTTCTTCTCCCCCGCACTGGCTGCTGCCGCTTCGAAACCGGACTTCCCGATACCGCAATACCGCATGATCTTAGCACGTTCTATCAACTCGGTTTTACGGGTAGCAATACCACCTCCTTCTCCCGTCGTTAAATTTTTTACAGCATCAAAACTATAAATACCCACGTCCCCGATTCCGCCGCAGGGTTTACCCCGATACCGTGAATCAACTGCATGAGCCGCATCTTCAATGACCGGTAGCCCAAGTTCTAAGATGGGGTCCATGTCCACCGGTTTACCGGCGAAATGGACGACCATTATTGCTTTTGTCTTTTTTGTAATGCATTTTTCAATGAGTTTGCGGTTTACGTTCAGCGTGTCGAGTTCGACATCACAGAATACGGGTTTATGTCCTGCCAGTAAAATGGCCTGTGCACAGGAAACCCAGGTAAATGCCGGGAGGATTATTTCTGATCTGGGCGGTAAATTCAGGAGTGATACGGCCATGAATAGTGCATTGGAACCGCTGTCCACCATCGCAAAATTTTCCAGCCCCAGGCGTTTGGAGAATTTCTCTTCAAATTCATTTACTTTTTTTCCAAATCCCATCCACTGGCTTTCTAAAACAGCGGACACATTGGCGATCTCTTCTTTACCAACCTTTGAACCGAATACTGATATCATATTATTTTTTTTATGAGTACATCGATATTTTTTACTGAATCTTTTGCCAATTCCATCAGGTTATAATCCTTAACGACAGCAACAATCGAAAAGTGGTTTTTCTGATACCACCCGACTGCCGGATTATTGCAAAGTACTTTTACACGAATGGGCAGATCTGCAAAAAGCGAAGCTGCAAATGCCAGCATCATCCGGAATGCATCACTCATGGTAAAAGAGGAGGGTTCAATTTTCCTTGCCCGGATAATGTTATAAGCATCTATACTTCCTTCCTCGTCTAATTTAAGGGAAACCCATACACCCTATTTCTTTCCACTCATTCCCCACATGCTGTTCTACGATAAACATATAATCATGTTCCCGGGTGATAAACATCCCGTACCATTTTTCCTGTTGTTCCGGGGTAATATCCTGGTTTAAAAAGAACGAGGTTTTATTTTCATTTTTCCAGGTACGGAGATTTTCAATATCCTTTTTTTCAATCGTTCTTAACCTCATATCC
>JADKKH010000013.1 GCA_016720585.1 Chitinophagaceae bacterium
ATGCAACTGACCCCTATGATGGGGTTACGCGAATCAAGGGAATTGAAACAACTCGTCAAAACATTTCATGAAAATGGATTACGCGTTGTGATGCATGTGGTGTATAATCATACGGCTTTAACTGAAACGTCTAAGTTCAACCAATTGGTTCCCGGTTATTATCATCGCCAGACCGCAGATGGAAAATTTCAAATGCCTCGGCCTGTGGCAACGAAACCGTGAGTGAACGACCATGTTCCGGAATTGGTGCTGGAATCAATGAGCTATTGGGTAACGGAATATCATGTGGATGGTTTCCGGGTGACCTGATGGGGTGTATGATATTGCAACGATGACACCTTATTTCAAAAGAACTGCATAAAACAAAACCGATATTATTATCTACTGGCGAAGGATGGACCCAGCCGGATCGTCGCCCTTACCGGATTCTCTGCGCGCCATCAAAAGTAGTTTTCACAAACTGGATCGTATGGCCGTTTTTAGTCGGGATGATCTGCGGGATTGTATAAAAGTGGATGTTGAAAAAGAGGACCAAAGGCTTGTCAGTGCTAAACCGGGAATGGAAGAAAGCATTAAGTTGGCATAGTGGCAAGTTGTAATCATCCGCAGGTGGATTACGGAATGTTAACCACCCAAAGCTCCCTATATATGGCGCCTACTAAACGATCGTTACTGTGAATGTCATGATAACCATGTGTTGTAGGGATAAACTGGCCCTTTCTGCAAAAGATGCCTTCGAGGAGGAAAGAATACAAATGCACAAACTCGCCTTGTCCATCGTGCCACTCTTGCAGGGTATTTCTCTTCTCCATGCAGGCACGGAATTTTTACTAACCAAGAAGGGCGTGGAGACTGCTAGTTGGCCGGACAGTATCAATACTGCCATAGACTGGAGCCCGAAAACAAAAAACAAGGAAATTTTTGAGTATGTAAAAGCGTTGATTAAATTACGGAAAGAACACCCCCGCTTTCCGGATGACTTCTGCGAAACAGATTTATCCGGCAACCATTTCTGGAACACAAAGCAGGAGGGTGTGATAGCCTATAGCCTTAACGGTTACTGACTAAAATCGCTGAGAAAAAATATTAAATTTTTTTCATTGGTTCTTCTGTAACACCTTGATAACATTTCCTGAAAGACCCTGGAAATCTTTTTTTAATCCGGATCTTCTTTTTGTCAAGCAACACCGGTTCTATAAGGTTAGCTCCATTCAGTTTACCATTCTATCAATAAAAGGTATTATGAAAAAATACTTTTATTTATTCTTCATGTATTCTCTGTACCGCTATGGGCTTGACAGGGGGGATGAATTCCTGGTATATACAGTTAATGGTCATGTAACAGCTTTGTATAGTAGCCTGCATCGGCCGTAAAAATCGGCAAAATATTAAAACCAGGCACTACAATTACTAGAAGCAAGGGGGCCAGGATGACGATGGTTTGTAAACAGGAAACCGTTGCCTGTTACGAAAGAAGAAGTTTCCCGATCAATAACTGGAAGAATTCACCGTAAAATGAACGGCAACTCTATGACATCAAATTATTTCAAATATATCTGGAATGAATTTTATACCCGGAGCGACGAATACAGGCTGAGCAAAAAAAGGAAGGATGTTTATGCGGTAACAAGGAGTCCGGCACCACGCGATTGAATTCCGCCCGAACCGGGTAAAATTGAGTTGCTCTTGGGCTGGATACCTTGAATTATGCATCGGGTAATTTTCTTTTATCCTGGGTGTCGTATATAATTATTCCGGCAAATACCTTTTTACACTTTTCAATACAAGCACCGGCAGGGCTCTATAAAAGACAGTTTGCACCGGAGAGTTTTATTACGATTGATAAATTTGTAAAGCTCTTGGAACCAGACTTTTGGTATGCCTGGACTATCACTGCACAAAGGAGGAATAATTAAAAGAAGGATACTAAACTTTGTTGCGGCAGAGACCGTAGAAAAATATATTGCTGCTCTGCAAAGGGCTGTGGATGTGCCGGAAGATTCTGCGGCACAATTTTTCGTATTGGTTATATGCTGGAGCAGGGGCATTATCTGGCAGAGGCATTTATCTATTATAAAAAAGCTGCTGACGCCGACCCCGAAATTCAACTATACAATGATAAAATGCTGCGATTTAAAAGTGAGTTCTGGATTAATGATTAAAATTTTTTTGAATCAGCATTACTGCCATGAGCTATGCAAATAATTACAGGATTTACAATTTAACTGTAACAAGTGTTTGTACCGAATGATGAGTGACAGGATTAAAATCATAAAGTGCTGGTAAATTCAATAAGCATAAAAAATAAAAACGATTATCAGGCAAACATTGACTATCTTACGGGTCCAACATCGTAATTTTTATTTCTCCCACCATTTCTTTTAATGTTAATAATACTTGTGTTCTTTTTGTGTCACTGGTACCTGGCGATCTTTTCTCAGACATTTCTCCAACACCGTTACGCATCTCATGCTGCCTTCAGCATGAGCAATTTTGGAACGTTTTTTTACCTGGTGGCTTATATCGGCCAGGGTTCCTCGTATGTAAGCCCGAGAGTGTATGCCATCATGCACCGGATGCACCATGCTTATACGGATACCGAAAAGACCCCATTCACCCAAATATGACGACAACCTCTGGATCGTGATGTGGCGCAGCCGCATTTTCACGTCCGGTGTATTTAATAATAAAATCGTAATTGAAGAACGATTTTTAAAGAATCTGCCTGACTGGCCGGCGCTGGACCGTATTGCTCATAACTGGTTGTCCAGGGGTAGGGTGGATTGCTTTCTATGTTACTTTATATCCTTTTGCCCCATCTGCCTGGTGGTATTTACTGATACCGGTTCATATTGTAATGCTGCCCTTGCATGGTGCAGTTATCAACTGGTTTGCACATAAATATGGTACTGTGAATTTTAAAATGGATAACACCTCCGCAATTTATATCCCATGGATTTGTTTTTAATGGGAGAAGCGTATCATAACAATCACCACAAAACACCCTCCGCTATCAATTTTGGCAAACGGTGGTATGAATTTGATCCAACGTACCCGGTCATTCTTTTCCTGAATTGGGCAAAAGTGATCAAGGTGAACAAACTAAATAAGAGCAGCAATGTAGAGTTGAGTAAATCGTTTGAAATAGTTTAATCAATCACCACAAAGCAGTATCCTTTGTGGTTTTTTTTTATATATTCTTTGCGGTCTTTGTGTGAAATGTATTATACTGTTCCCTCCTTTCGTAAATCCATAATAATCCAAAGTACAACAAAGCTTAATAGGGCAGCAAAGAAACACCAGACTGAAATTACAAACCCGTTATAGAAATTTATAGCAAACAGGTAAGAGACAAGAAATACAATTCCCAGCCATTTCATTTTTTTAATACCGGAGATAAACGGGGTAATGATGGTTGCCGCAATATAAAGGGCACTGAAAGCAACTATCAGATTTTTACAAATTGCGGAATCGAAAATTCATAATGCAGATGATGACGAAGCAAGAGGTAGCAGAACCGGGGCAGTTAAAACAGAATGGAGTTACTACCTCAACCGGATAACTAAAGAGAATTATGCATACACCAATAGCAACCAGGGCACCCACCCAGACAAATCCTTTATTAACCTTTTTCGTTTCTGATCTTTTTCCAGCAACCAAATTGTAAATGGAATCCAGAATGGCCAGACAACCATGGCAAAGACAAGAAATGTATACGTAAGAAAAGGGCGGCATGATGCAAGGCCCGGATCTTTTAAAGAAAGCCAGAGAAGCCCCCTTCTGTCAATTGTTGTACAGCAAAAACTAAGGGGATGCTCCCAAATACCCGTTGAGGTTTAGATTTGGCTTTTGCAACAGCTAGGATACCAATTGCACCCAGCACTGCACTGGCCCCGAAACTTGCTGTGGCGGAGAAACACATTTAGATAGTTTTTAAGCAGGTAAGTTAGGGGATGTTTTTGAATAGTATGGGCATTGCTCAATAGCTAACCTGCCTGTCAACATAAAAAACTGATGATAATAGTAGCACCTTAGCCTGATTCAGAAATACAAATTTTTTTTCAGGGAACAGAACGTTATATAACTCTCATACCCCAACTATAAACTACAAACCATAAACCGCAAACTTCTCTTACCTTTGCACCATGACAATCGAAAAATTGAATGATATGCGGTCCCGCATTGCCGGGGTAAGGAGGTTTCTTTGACGTCGAAAACCGACGATATAAAATTGAAGAAGACAAGCAGCTTTCGTTAAGTCCCGGTTTCTGGGATGACAACAAAAGGGCTACCGAAATTCTCAAAAACACCAAGGTAAATGAGTATTGGGTGAAACTCTGCGAGACGGCCGAAACGTCTGTAGAGGATTTTGCCGTGCTCTTTGAGTTCTGGAAAGGGGCGATGCCACCGAAGAAGAAACCAAAGAGGCCTATGATAAAGCTATTAGCCTGTTAGACGAAGCCGAGTTTAAAGCCACGCTGAATGAACCGGAGGATGAACTGCCGGCTGTGTTGCAGATTAACAGTGGCGCCGGTGGTACAGAGAGCCAGGACTGGGCCGAAATGCTGGCCCGCATGTACCGTATGTATGGCGAAAAACAGGGCTGGAAAGTAACTGAATTGGATTGGCAATGGGGTGATGGTGCCGGTATTAAAACAGCTACCTTAGAATTTGATGGTCCATTTGCGTATGGGTTTTTGAAAGCAGAGAGCGGGGTTCATCGCCTGGTTCGTATTTCGCCCTTTGATAGTAATGCCAGGAGACATACTTCTTTTGTATCAGTGTTTGTATATCCATTGGTAGATGATACGATCAAGATTGAAGTAAATCCGGCTGATGTAAAAATGGAAACATCCCGGAGTGGTGGCGCCGGCGGACAGAATGTAAACAAAGTGGAAACAAAAGTTCAATTAACGCATATTCCAACAGGGATAGTGGTAGTATGCCAGCAGGATCGAAGCCAACTGGGTAACCGGGAGCTCGCAATGCAAATGTTGAAAAGCCGGTTGTATGAAGAAGAACTTCGTAAAAGACAGGCGATAAAGGATGCCACAAACTCCACCAAGAAGAAAATAGAATGGGGAAGCCAGATCCGGAGTTATGTTTTCCATCCGTATAAAATGATCAAAGACCATCGTACTGATTATGAAGTTGGTAATATCGGGCCCGTGATGGATGGGGAACTGGATGGTTTTATTAAGGCGTACCTTATGAGTGAAAAGGAAAACCAGGCCCCCTAAATCCCCGCAAGGGGGACTTTTTAGACCCTGATAAATTGAGCTTACTTTTATATTTGTAACAACTTAATATATTTTTATATGTCAATTGGAACTTTTTCTTATCCCATGCCCGTTAACGAACCCGTGATGAGCTATGCTCCCGGTTCAACAGAAAAGAAAAGATTAAAAGAAGTATTGGCAGAATTAAAAAGCAGTGAGATCGATGTGCCGATGTATATCGGCAGTAAAGAAGTGAGAACAGGTAAAAAAATAGCCCTGCATCCGCCGCATGAGACAAAGCATACACTCGGTTATTTCCATGCAGGTGAACAAAAACATGTGGAGCAGGCTATTGAAGCTGCTCTGGCAGCTAAAGAAAGCTGGGCTAATACAAATTGGGAAAACCGGGCAGGAATATTTTTAAAAGCTGCTGACCTATTGGCTACAAAGTACCGACCTTATATTAATGGTACCACCATGCTGGGGCAAAGCAAGAATGCATTCCAGGCAGAGATTGATGCTGCCTGTGAGTTGATTGATTTTTTGCGATTCAATGTTCATTTTCTTTCTGAAATTTATAAGCAACAACCAGTCAGCAGTCCCGGTATGCATAACCGGATGGAATATCGCCCGCTGGAAGGGTTTGTTTTAGCTATAACACCTTTCAACTTTACCGCTATCGGTGGCAATCTGCCAACATCTGCTGCCATGTGTGGTAATGTGGTGGTATGGAAATGTGCCAATACCCAGGTTTATTCAGCACAAATGACCATGCGGATATTAAAAGAAGCCGGGTTGCCGGATGGCGTTATCAATTTAATTTATGTGGATGGCCCAACGATTGGTAAGGTATGTTTCAATCACCGGGATTTTGCAGGCGTACATTTTACAGGTTCTACAGGAGTGTTCAATAATATGTGGGAGACGATTGGCAGGAATATGGCTAATTATAAATCCTATCCGAGAATAGTAGGGGAGACAGGTGGTAAGGATTTTGTTATTGCGCATAAAACGGCTGACCCGGATGTAGTGGTGACAGCGTTATTAAGAGGCGCCTTTGAATTCCAGGGGCAAAAATGTTCGGCCGCTTCAAGGGCTTATATCCCTTCCAATATGGCTGAAGAAGTAAAGAAAAAACTGATTGCCGGAGTGAAAAGTTTTTCCATGGGCAGCCCCGAAGATTTTACCAATTTTATCAATGCCGTGATTGATGAAAAAAGTTTTGAAAGCATCAAGCGCTATATTGATAATGCTAAAAAAGATGAGAAAGCAGAAATTTGGGTAGGCGGGAAGTGTGATAAAAAAGAAGGTTATTTTATTCAGCCTACTATTATTGAGGCCAAGAGTCCGAAATATGTGACCATGTGCGAAGAGATTTTCGGCCCTGTTCTCACGGTTTATATTTACCCGGCCAGTAGTTTTGAAAGAACACTGGAATTGCTGGATAATACTTCCCTTATGCTTTAACGGGAGCCGTAATAGCAAAAGACAGGACTGCAGTGGAATTGGCAACAAGTAAGTTGAGAAACGCAGCCGGTAATTTTTATATCAATGATAAACCCACGGGTGCCGTGGTGGGTCAGCAACCATTTGGCGGGGCAAGAGGTAGTGGAACGAATGATAAAGCCGGAAGCATTTTAAATTTATACCGTTGGTTAAGTGCCAGAACCATTAAGGAGACTTTTAATCCGCCAACAGATTACAAATATCCTTTTATGCAGGAAAAATAGAAACCGGAAAATTTAAGAGTCAGTAATTTCAAATCAAAATAATAGTATGCAGGTCTTACTTTCTTCCCAACAACTTTCTGATATGGTAGATCAATTGGCCGGGCAGTTACATAAAAGCCATAGGGATATGAACGATGTGGTGTTTGTGGGCATTCAGCAGGGTGGCGTTGTTCTGGGAAATGAAATTGTTTCGGCAATTCAGAAAATCAACCCGGGTCAGAAAGTTCCATACGGCCAGTTGGATATTACTTTTTACCGGGATGATATCCGTAAAGAGATACTGGCACCCGATACAATGAATCTTCCATTTGCCATAGAAAATAAAACGGTAGTATTAATTGATGATGTACTCTTTACCGGCCGGACTATCAAGGCTGCCCTGGATGTATTGCTGGACTATGGCCGACCTGCCAAAGTGGAATTATGTGTATTGGTTGACCGGAAAGAACACCGCCAGTTTCCAATCCAGGCTGATTATGTGGGTGTAACCCTTAAAACAAACCGGACAGATAAAGTAAAGCTGGTAAATAAAGAAGTGGTATTAATTACTTCATAATTGGTAGTACTAATCTGTGAATTTCCAGGCTTAAAGATTCGCCGCAGGCAAATCTTTTGTGTGTTTTTGTGTGAATTCGTGGCAAACCTTTAACTTCGACCTTTAATGCAACTATCCACTCGACACCTGCTCGGCATTAAAAATCTTACCAAAGATGATATTTCGCTAATTCTGTCCACGGCAGAGCAATTCAAAGAAGTTTTACAAAGACCCGTTAAGAAAGTTCCATCACTCCGGGATGTAACCATCGTGAACCTCTTTTACGAGAATTCCACCCGTACACGGTTTTCTTTTGAACTGGCAGAAAAAAGACTCAGTGCAGACACCATAAATTTTGCTGCCTCCGGTTCTTCGGCTGCCAAAGGCGAAACTTTATTAGATACAGTCAATAATATTCTATCCATGAAAGTGGATATGGTCGTGATCAGGCATAGTGCCAGCGGTGCCCCGCATTTTTTAGCACAACATATTCCGGCTGCCATAATCAATGCCGGTGATGGTGTCAATGAGCATCCGACCCAGGGTTTGCTGGACGCTTTTTCTATTAAGGAAAAAACCGGGAAATTGGAGGGAACCAAGGTTGCCATCATTGGAGATATCATGCACAGCCGGGTGGCACAAAGTAATATGTACCTATTGAAAAAAATGGGAGCTGAAGTAACCGTTTGCGGTCCGCCGACTTTAATTCCAAAACACATCAGCCAGGCTCTCGGTGTAAATGTGAGTTATAACCTGAAAGAAACCCTGGAATGGTGTGATGTGGCGAATGTTTTACGCATACAATTGGAAAGACAAAATCAGGTATTGTTCTCCTCACTAAGGGAGTACAGCCTGGCATATGGTATCAACCGGAAATTATTGGATAGCCTGCATAAAGAAATAGTCATCATGCATCCAGGGCCTATAAACCGGGGCGTGGAACTGGACAGTGATGTGGCTGACTCTAAACAATCCATTATCTTGCAGCAGGTGGAAAATGGGGTGGCAGTGCGGATGGCTGTTTTATATCTTTTATCAAATAGAAATAATTAATTCAAGTTCCGGTTCTGGTGTTTGAATTAATTATAAGCCTGATTGCAGAATGTTTTTTTCTGTAAACCCCGAACCCTGAACTTCAAACTTTAAACTACTTTATGCCCAGAATCTGTCTTTTTCCCGGCACTTTCGATCCTGTTACACTGGGTCATGTTGATATTATCAACAGGGCCCTGCCGCTTTTTGATAAGATCATAGTGGGTATCGGATTAAATACCTCCAAAGCTCCCATGTTTACGGATGAACAACGGCTAAACTGGATCAAAGAGATTTACAAAGACGAAGACCGGGTAGAAGGAGCCGTTTATGAGGGATTGACCATTAATTTCTGTCAGAAAATCGGGGCCCATTTTATTCTCCGGGGTATCCGTTATGTAAGCGATTTTGAATATGAAAAAACGATTGCGGATGCGAACCGGACACTGGACAGAAGTATTGAAACGGTCTTTCTTACCGGTGAACCAAAATTCACATCCGTAGCTTCTACTATTGTACGTGATATCATCAGGAATGGGGGAGATGCCAGTCATTTTCTTCCGGAAATTGTTTTTAAAACCTTACCCAAATAAAACGGATGCGTATCTGGTTTAATAAGGAATTGACGATCGATCATTTTAGCCAATTCGGTAAAGACACATTGAATGGCCTTTTGGGTATCGAATGGACAGAACTGGGCGAGGATTATATTAAAGCCAGGATGCCGGTTGACAATCGTACCAAACAGGCTTATGGCTTATTACACGGTGGTGCATCCTGTGTATTGGCTGAAACGATTGGCAGCGTTGGTTCCGCGATGGTTATTGACCATACTAAATTCTATTGTGTAGGCCTGGAAGTAAATGCCAATCATATCCGTAGTGCCCGGGAAGGATTTGTAACAGGTATTGCCAGCCCCCTGCACCTGGGTTCCACGACCCATGTTTGGGACATTAAAATCTTTGATGAAAAAGAAAAATTAGTTTGTGTAAGCCGGTTGACCGTGGCGATCATTCCCCGGAAAGAGTAGATTACTTTTTCGCAAACAACTCCAGTACATCCACTACAGAAGGGAAAGCATTTTTTTTGTATTTATTGAGTTGGTCAGCCTTCACCCATTTTATTTCCTGAATGCCTTCTTCTGTCTGCGGAACTAATTTTTGCGTCCCGCTGACTTTCATGGTATACCAATGCGATTCTTTCAGGATAAACCGGGCTCCTTCATGGTAGGTATGATAAGTGATGACAAGCGGCGCTTTTAATTTTACCTGCTGCAACCCGGTTTCTTCCTCTACTTCCCGTAAGGCACAGTCTTCCAGGTTTTCTCCTTTATCTAATTTCCCTTTGGGTAGATCCCATTTACCCCGTCGAAAAATCAATAAAATATCTTTTTTTTCATTTTGTATTAAACCACCACCGGCCTGCACAATGGTAAATTTCCGGTAAAAAGCTTTTTTTAATTCTTCCAGGTCCGGGTGATAGAATACCCCGGCCTGAACTTTTTCCAGTTCCATCTCATGTATCATGGTCTTTACTGTATGTGAATTCAGTTCATCAATGAATATGGCATCATCATGATGCACATAAGGCTGCACCGTTTCATCAACAGCATCACAGAGAAAAAGTGGTTTGTTGTCAAAATAAATTTTAATGTACATATTAAAATATCTTTGCTCTTGGGGCAATGAAAGAAAGTTACGAATTAAAATCTCTCGCGACTCGTAGCTCACAGCTTTCTTACCTTTGTTGAATGACAGATGCTAAAGCAGTAGCCGAAAAACTCCTTCAAGTTAACGCCATAAAATTAAATCCCGAAACACCATTTACGTGGGCCAGCGGATGGAAGAGTCCTATTTATTGCGACAACCGCAAAGTGTTGTCATTCCCTTATATCCGGGACTTTATTAAGTCGGAGATGTGTAATGTTATTTTTGATAAATTTCCGGAGGCCGGATTATTGGCCGGTGTGGCTACCGCAGGAATTGCCTGGGGGGCTATGGCAGCCGACCAGTTAAAGCTGCCATATATATACGTACGCCCCAAACCGAAAGAACATGGACTGGGTAACCAGATAGAAGGATTTTATGAAATAGGGCAGAAGGTGGTGGTCATTGAAGACCTGGTATCTACCGGCAAAAGCAGCCTGCAGGTGGTAGATGTGCTCAGGAACAGGGTCTGGAAGTAATCGGTATGGTTTCTATTTTTACATATGGGTTTCTGGTTGCAACAGAAGCATTCAACAAAGCGTCATTGGCTTATTATTCCTTACCGATTATACAACCCTTATTGAATCGGCGATAGAGAAAGGGATTGTTTCTTCCGGTCAGCAGGACATTTTGTTAAAATGGCGGGATGATCCGGCCAATTGGAAAGGGGTTTTGTAAATTGCTTATTCAAATTAAACAGGGATGAAACGATTTCTTAGTACAGTAGTTGCAGTTAGCCTTTCATTTGCAGCTTTTTCTCAAATTAAACCTACCCGAGTTGATACTATAAAAACGCCTCAGGCATTATGCGAACCCTGTAAAGTAAAAATTGAGAAATATCTTAAGCAGTTTGATGGCTTATTGGAAATAAATGTCAATATCCGCAGGGGTGAGACTAAGTAAAATACGTTACCGACAGGATCAATATCGAAGAAATAAAAACAGCCATTGCCAATTGCGGATTTGATGCCGGGGATATACCTGCAGCGCCTGATTTTTATGCGATTCTACCGCTTTGTTGTAAAAAACCGGAAGACGGGGCATAAAACCAAAAACAAAGGTTCCAGTAGCCCAGCCTGTACAGCAATAAGTTGCTGAAATGGGCAAGATTTTTTTATTCAACTTTGAAAGAGTTTAATTTATCCTGATCTGGGAAAACTTGATACAGTCTGTTATTTCAGCAAGTCTGCGAATTTTTGATTTTTTTCATAACGGATAGGGTACCGGATAAAAACAAGCCCTTTTCCGACTTTTGCAAACCCGGCCACTTTTAGAAGGACACTTTATTCAGCAATGCGGCTTTCAGCCCAAACTGATCCATCCGGACATTCTCAATATTCCTGAACTCGGCTTCTTTTACAGTCCCACAGGAGAGCAGGAGGGAAGAACAAAATGTGCTGATCCAGATAGTAATTGCCAGGTTTTTCATTCAAATTTCATATTCCTGCAAAATAGGGGGAAAGCTGCTTTTCTGGAGAAAAATTGTTGAAAATAATTATAATTATTAGCTAAATAAATTAGTTTAATAACAATAAATTTATTTAAAAAATTAGCTAAAAAAATCAGCAAATATAAATATTGTATATGATACTTAATCAATGTAATATAAAGTGTGTTTCATTATATATATTATACAATTTAATCAAAAAATAGTTCTTTTTTCTATTTTCCATCTATGATTAAACAAAATATAAAATAGGTATATAAATATTTGAAATGCAGCATTATAATTTCAGATATCCCATTTATACTTCAAATAGAAGTTTGTATGCAAATAAATCTAATGTGTTTTATCTCTGGGAAATAATAAAAAGATTGGAAGTATGCAAATTCAATCAGAATTTACCAGTTTGGCACGGTCGGTTTATTCTCATTTCTTTTAAACTCGTAGTTATACGAGATTGGATCCTGGTATTATTTAATTATTCAGATACAGGGGGAAAGGTTTCTCATTTACACTTCTTTTAGTAAATTCGTCACTTATTTCTTTTTCCCCAGGACATTGGACAAAATGAGAAAATTTTACCTTCTAAGTACCCTTGTACTTACCATACTTATTGGAAGAACTTCTAATGCCCAGGACTTTTCCAATAAAGGAAAAGAGTTCTGGCTTTGTTTTCCGCAGCATGTTCCATCCAGCAATTTAGCAACACTTAGTATCTGGATCACATCCGACAGGCCCAGTAGCGGTATGGTTACCATGACAAACGGTGCCTTTTCCGCTCCATTTAATATACCGGCAAATGGGTTACAGGAAATTCAAATACCACATGGTACAGGACATATCAGTAATGCGGAATCCGGGATGGTTATTCAAAAATCAATTAAGATAAAACTGACCCCGGGAAGCCCGCCGTGGTTGCTTATGCCCAGCAATGGGGAGCTGCACGGAGCGCAGCAACATTATTGTTACCAACAAACGTATTAGGAAAGAAATATTATGCAACCAGTTTTACCCAATTAGGTGCGTCTGGTGGTGGTCAACTTGCCAAATCGCAGTTTCAGATCATTGCCACCAAAGATAATACGGTGGTAAAAGTAACGCCAAGAACAAATGGCGTTACGGGTTCTTCGTTTGTTATAAACCTTCCTTTGGCCGGCGATATGTATCAGTATCAGGCAGATCAGGATTTAACAGGCACTTTGATCGAATCAACCGGAGTTCCTGGTGGTGCCGGATGTTTGCCGATAGCAGTTTTTTCCGGTAGTTCAAACATTACTTTTGGTACAAATTCCTGCGCACCAGGAAGCTCTTATGACCCATTATTTCAGCAACAATATCCTATCAGTACCTGGGGAAAGAATTTTGGATTTATTCCATTTGGTGATTATCCAAACGGAAACCCCTACAGGGTGCTGGCATCTGAAAATAATACCAATGTATTTTTTGATGGGTTCCTCGTTGCTACGCTGAATGAAGGTGAGATTTATCCTGCTGCATTTACTTCATCGCCGGTTGTATTGACGGTTCCTACCTCAATTACAGCAGACAAGCCCATTGCAGTTATGCAATATGCCCAATTAAGGGATTGTTCCGGATCTTTTAACGGTGACCCTGATATGGTAATCTTAAATCCGATTGAACAGAACATAGATAGGATAACTATTTTTACTTCCACACAACAAAATATTAACAGGCAGTGGATTAATGTATTAATAAAAACTATAGCTGCCCCAACTTTCACTATTGATGGAGTGGCACCTTCAACTCCATTTATACCTGCTCCCAATATTCCCGGATACTCGTACCTGACATATGTTTTCTGCCAGCTGTATCAGGTTCAAAATTGCCCAAGAGCTGATAGCGGCTTTATTCTTTTTGATATGGTTTTAACAAAGTCAATATGAGTCTTATGCCGATGTTCAGCCGGTACAAATGTCAAAGACCCGTACAGGAATATTGGTGTTATAAGCCAGTATGTTATTGAAAATGCGCCTTCTGTTTTGTGTCGGATCTTCTTTTAAATTCAAAGTTTCCCTGCCTTATTGTGCAGATTCTATACAATGGGATTTGAGTAATTTGCCTGGTCCCCCTTTTTCCCCAGCCACCCATATCCATTTATGCTACATGTGTTCAAGGACCTGGTGGTCAGATTCAACTACTGTTGTCAATGGCAAAAAACTTTATTGGTATTCACTACCTCTCAGCTATACTACTAACCACTGCGGGGTATATACCAGTAACAATTACAGCTTTTCACCCCAATACCGATGGGTGCGGAACTGAACAGGAATTTGATTTTGATTTAACAGTTTATGATCCTCCGGCAGGAAGTTTCACCTGGACAACAAGTAATGGTTGTTCAACTCAGCCTGTTCAATTACTGAGACCTACACCACAGATTCCTAAGACTACTTATCAGTTCTGGTAGGATTTGCCGGAGACCCTGCCAGCAGTCCTGCAAATAATTCAACGTTAAGAAATCCAACACTTATTTTCAGGAGGAGGTACTTATACCGTAGTTATGGCAAGAATCACAACACCGGAGGTTGCCCCACTCGATACGATCAGACACCAGGTAACAATACGCAAATGATGCCCCTGGCCGATTTTGCAGTTACCGGACCCTTTTAATGTAAATGATCCAATTACATTTACAGATAATTCAATTCCGGGACCAAGTGCGACGATTAATAAATGGACCTGGGATTTTGTTGATAGTTTCACCGCCTGTCGTAGTTTTGCGCCAATCCCCCTAACCAGATACATCCTACGCTCTTCCGGGAACTTGTAATGCAACTCTGCGGGTTGGAAACAACAACGGGATGTCCAAGCGTTGTCTTTACCAAAGGCAGGTTATTGGCGATAATGGCACTAACATTAACCTCTGCACCCGGAACGGATAACAAGTTGCATGTATAAGTTCACCCGATCACCGATATTACCTGCTGTTGGCGGAGGTGGAACAGGTGGTAGTGTAAGTGGATTACCAGCTGGTGTCACTCGGAACATTTGCAGTGGCGTAATAACCATAACAGGCACTCAACGGTAAATGAGCATTCAAGTATTCAGTAACATCTACGGGAGCATGCGTTAATCCTGGCTGACCTTGCTGGTATTACCAACAGTTAATGATAATGGCACACTGACTTTAATTTCTGCACCCGGAACAGATAATCAAACAGTTT
>JADKKH010000014.1 GCA_016720585.1 Chitinophagaceae bacterium
CAACTTAGAAGATACACTTTTGCCGGAGCGATCATTAACCGGGTGTCCGCGGCATTTACGGTCCATTGTGACAGCTCCCTGATGGCGGAGATGATGGCGCAAAAATAAAATAAAATGATTGAATTTGCACCGGCTTACATTATCACCGCCTCGTAGAACGATTCGGTTTAATAGAAGATATTACTTTCTGCCTGACGTGAATGATGTCGCCAATGTACTGCCGGTGTATAGCGATGGGAAGTTGATCGCGCTGTGAAAAAAGTTACCAAGGTACTTTTTTTGTACCGTCATCCAATAAAAATTTTTTTTTATTTCTTTCATTTTACGAGGAAATCCCTTCCACATTCTTGTACATTTGCCGATTAACGTTTTTTGATCCCATGGGCGAAAAAGTGTTCCTCAATCATCAATCAAAAATTTTAAATCGAAAATAGTTTTGGCTTTACCGCACCTTGTAAAATACGTTTATACCCATGGAACGGATGAAGTAATCCGCAGAGGAAAAAAAATTCATGCTATTGGTTTTGTAGAACTGGCAGAATATGATGACCTTTGGTACGGCCGTATTCAGGGTAAAGATGACAGCTACGCCACACTATTACAAAGTTTATATCCAGCAATTCAAAGACCCGAAATCAATCTCACTCCGCTGTGCCTGCCCGTACAACCTGGGTGATATTTGCCGGCATGAAGCGCGGCTATGTTCCAGTTGCAGGACATGCTTGACAGGGGGCACCTGCAGGCGGAAGAAATAGTTTATGACCAGCGGCATACGGTCGCCAAGATGAAAGCCATTGACTTAAAAACGCTCCGCCTGCTTTCTTCCCGGAATTATTCATAGAGCGGAAACATTTCTGCGGACTAAAAGCCCATATTGATTTTGCTGAAAATGAACTGGTGAAAGCCACGGTAAAACTTGATGGGCAGGAATATAAAGTTATCCTCCGCAAAAATGAAGAACGCAATTTTGATACCAGCTGCGACTATGAGGATGCAGACCATCTCTTGTGTTTGCCTAAGCTGATCGTGTTTCCGCAATTACTGAATACGTACGGGGCAGGTTATTTTGACAGCATCCGGAACTGGGATAAAGAAAAAAATAAATTACTGGAAGCGTATGGATATTCTTTGAAAGATGATCTGAAAGGCAAGTTTGAATTTGCCTATAAAGATGCCAAGCCTTTTTACGGGTATTGGATGTAACTATTAAAAGAGTGGTACAACAACCCACAACACCCAAACCTGTATTGTTACCTCAAAAAGAAAAAGAAACAACGGAGGCTCCTGCGGTACTTGAAGAAACAGAAGGGACACCTCGCACCGATTGGGGTTGTTTTAATTTTAATAAGAAGACCTACCCGCAGTTTACTATAGACGTGGTGATCAGAACCCAATGACAGCCATGAGCCTTTTCGGTACGGTTGAAAATTAGACATCAGGCGGTATGTAAACACCGACAATTTACACGAAGGAGATAAAGAGTTACTGACCTTACTGCGCAAACTGCAGGAATCAGAGATCAATAAATATATCAGCCGGAATTCTCCTTTTTCGGGCATCTGGGAAAATATCATACACCAGGAAGAAGATGATTTGCCGGATGAAACAAAGAACTGATGGCAGAATACCTGCGCCGAAACTAAAAAGATTTTTACTGAATTTGCCAGCAGCCCGTTTATTTTTTTATTGCCCTATAAAAAAGCATTTAAAACAAATAATCTCGAATCGATGCAATTGCTGGCAGAAGAGGCCAGGCCCCATTTTATTGTAAAGAAAAATTCCGAGTATACGATACAGTGCCGGGTAAAAAAGCCGGTCCGCTGGAGTTTGAGTTAGGGGATAATGAAGCTGCAAGCCCGCTTTTCTTTTATATAATAACCAGGCTTACCTGTGGGAAGAATCATGAAGTGATTCTCCTGGTAGAAAAATTTTTACCATCCGGTAAAATGACTGCACCTGCGGAAGATGGGCAAAGTCCTGAACGAATTGGTTATACCGCTGGCAAAAAGAACATAAGGTTGACTTTGATAAATCGCTGGTACAGGAAATAAAAGACGGTAACCCCCGAGGTGAAATTATTTTTGCTTGAGAAGGGTGACTTCCTCGTTTTTCAACCTTCGTTCACTTACAAGGGATACGAAACGAAATCAAAAGACCGGGATGAAGTGGTCGTGCCGCAAGGGGATAAGGTGCTGATCATTCACCGGAACCGGGGTGAAAGAAGATGAGTTTATCCGGAATCTTCAAAACCTGCATTCAAGTTTTGTTTCAAATCCCGATTCGGGAACGCTGGCATTAAAAGGAACAGATGTATTAAAAAATAACTGGTTCTTTTTATTTGTGGATGCGATGAAGGAAATGAAGACGCCGGTATTTGGATTTGAGGCATTGAAGAACTTCCGGTTTAATACAGCCAAGCCGCAAACAAAAATCTTTATCAGCAGCAACACCGATTGGTTTGATGCCAAAGTGGATATTGTTTTTGGAGACCAGAAAGTAACGGTGGCGGAAGTGAAAAGGGCCCTGGCGAATAAGCAGCAATTTGTACAACTGAATGATGGTACGCTCGGAATTTTACCGGAAGAATGGTTAAAAAATATTCGCTGCTGTTCCGTGTTGGAGAAGGAAAAACGGACTCGCTGAAATTGTCCCGGTATCATTTAAGTGTGGTAGATGAGCTGTAGAAGTAAGGGATGAAAATGAACTGGTAGTACAACTGGAAGAAAAGTATCAGAACCTCAGGCAGTTTAATAATATAGAAGAAATTGAACCATCGGATCACCTGAAAATGATTTTAAGACCCTACCAGGTGGCGGGTTATCAATGGCTGAATTATTTACGGGATATTAAATGGGGTGGGATCCTCGCCGACGATATGGGTCTTGGTAAAACCGTGCAGGCCCTGTCCTTCATGGAGTTTTTTAAAAAATAAGGAAGGTGGGTTGAAAGCATTGGTTGTTTGTCCGACAACATTGATTTACAACTGGGAAAATGAAATAAAAAAATTCACACCATCCCTGACCTATAAAATTCATCACGGTGGTGCCCGGACAAGAGTGCGGGAAGAATTATTGGACCATGATGTTACCATAACAACCTATGGTACCTTACGCAGTGATATTAAACTGCTGATGAGTATTGATTTTGATTATGTGCTGCTGGATGAAAGCCAGGCCATCAAAAATCCATCAAGCAAAGTAACCAAAGCAGCCTGTTTATTAAATGCAAAGAACCGCCTTTGCATGAGCGGTACACCTTTACAGAATAATACGTTTGACATTTTTGCACAAATGAATTTTCTGAATCCGGGGATGCTGGGAACCATGGAGTTTTTCCGCCAGGAATTTGCAGTCCCCATTGATAAATTTGGTGAAAAGGACCGGAAAGAGCATCTTAAAAAAATTCTTTACCCGTTTATTTTGCGGCGGACAAAAGAACAGGTGGCCAAAGACTTACCTGAGAAACAGGAGATGATTCTGTTCTGTGAAATGGAAGATGAACAACGTAATATTTATGATGCATACCGGAATGATTTCCGCAACCAGATATTAGGTACCATTGAAACACAAGGCATACAAAAATCACAACTGACCATTTTACAGGGTCTGATGAAGCTGCGGCAGATATGTGATTCTCCGGCGATACTGAATGAAACCGAAAAATTTGAAAACCATTCTATTAAACTGGATGAACTTTCCAGGGAGATAACAGAAAATATCGGCAACCACAAAGCGTTGATATTTTCACAGTTCCTCGGTATGCTTGCGCTTATCCGGGCAAAACTGGAAGAACTGGGGGTGAAGTATGAATATTTTGACGGAAGCACGTCCGCACCGGGCCGGCAAATTGCTATTGAAAGCTTTCAGAATAATGAAGAAGTAAGGGTTTTCCTGATCTCCCTGAAAGCAGGGGGCGTGGGCCTTAACCTTACGGCTGCTGATTATGTATATATCGTTGATCCCTGGTGGAACCCGGCTGTGGAGCAACAGGCTATTGACCGAACGCACCGTATCGGGCAAACCAAAAACATTTTTGCCTATCGCATGATCTGTAAGGATACCATTGAAGATAAGATCCTGCTGCTCCAGGAAAAGAAGCGGGCCCTGGCTAAGGATATCATTTCCGACGATGTCTCTTTTGTGAAGGCATTGACGCGAGAGGATGTGGAATACCTGTTCAGTTAGGCCATTCATGGGCAAATCCGGTTGGTTCATCCCTTATTTCCCAAAAATTAACAGTTTTCCGAAGGTTGTGAGGGCCCCTTACGTCTATTTTCGTACACTTATTAAACTGACTATGAAGAAGATTTTTACACTATTTATCCTGTTTTTTATGCTGGTTAGTGCTACTATGGCCCAAAAGGCCGATGGAAGCATCAAGGGTAAACTTTTAGATACCGCTGCCAAACTTCCCATTAGCGAAGCAACTATCTCTGTTTTACATGTAAAAGATTCGGCTCTGGCCACTTTCACCTTATCCAATAAACAAGGTGCATTTGAAATAAAAGGATTAGAAGCGGGCAATTATCAGTTAGTTATTTCTCATATGGGATTTGAAACCTTCCGGAAAACCATATCCATTACTCCCACGGATAAAAATATTGATCTCCGGTAGTTTCGGTATTCCCAAGGAATATAAAACACTGGAAGGAGTGGTGGTAACCAATGACGCCCCGGTTCAAATTAAAAATGATACTATTCAGTTCAGGGCCGATGCATTTAAAACAAAACCCAATGCAACAGTAGAAGATCTCCTGAAAAAAATTCCGGGAATGCAGGTGGATAAAGATGGCAATGTAACCGCCCAGGGAGAATCGGTACAAAAGGTATATGTAGACGGGAAAGAATTTTTTGGAAACGACCCGAAACTGGCCACTAAAAATCTGACAGCAGATATGGTGGAAAGTGTGCAGGTTTTTGATGATATGAGCGAGCAGGCGAAGTTTACCAAAGTGGATGATGGCAGCAAACAGAAAGCGGTAAATATCAAATTGAAGAAAGATAAGAACAAAGGAATTTTTGGAAGAGCCCTCGCAGCCGGTGGTTATGGGGATGGAGGCCGTTATGAAGGAAATTTAAGTTTCAATAAGTTCAACGGCAATCAGCGCCTGTCCTTTCTTTTCAATGCGAACAATATAAACAAGCAGGGATTTTCTTTTTCCGATATTATCAGCGCGATGGGGGGCTTTAGTGGTATGGGTGGTGGCAGAAATTCAGATGGCGGCGGTGGCGGTGGATTTGGAGGAAGTGGCGGCGGGAGCAGCGGTATGCAAATGACGAGTACACGGGGCGGCGGTAGCAATTTCTTTGGCGGAGCATCAGCAACCGGGATTACCAAATCATTATCTGCAGGACTTAATTTTAATAATGAGTTTGGAACTAAATTGAAGATAAGCGGCAGTTATTTTCTGTCCAGTACCGATAACGAACAACGGCAAAACACTTATCGGCAGACATTCTTCCCGGATGATTCCATTACCTACCAGACCAAGAACTCCAGTTCCAATAATAAAAATCAGAATCACCGCTTTAATGTAAGAGTGGAATACCAGATTGATTCCATGCATTCCATATTATATACACCCAGTCTTACATTGCAGCATTCGGATAATATGAATGAAGACAGTTCTTCCACGCTGTCCAGTACCCCGTTGCAGCAATACCTTGCCCTGACCAGTAATACCTATAATACCAACGTAAGAGATGGATTGAATCTCAGTAATAATATCCTGTTCCGGAAAAAATTTCACCGTACTGGCAGAACCATAACCCTCGGTTATACCAATACTTATGGCACTAGCAGCAGCGATGGTTTCAATATATCTCCAATCAAATTTTTTAAACCTGATGGAACATCACAGGGCAACAGCAGCCAGAACCAGCAGAATAACCAGGAGACAAAAACTAATAATAATACCGTGAGTTTATCTTACACGGAACCGGTAGGTCTGAATAAACTCATTGAGCTTAATTATGCTTATACCGATAATAACAGTACCTCCGATAAAAAAGTATTTAACTACAACACCGTAACCGGTAAATATGATATCACCAATTTGTTGCTGACCAATAGTTTTGAAAATGGTTTTGTAGCAAACCGTTTTGGTACAAACTTCCGGGTGCAGGAAAAAAAGTACAACTACCAGCTGGGAGTTGCCGTGCAAAGGGCTACATTAACCAGTGACAGCTACCAGGCTTTGCTGGGAAAAGATTCTGTTACGAACCAGAGTTACACGAATTTCTTCCCTACCGCCAACTTTAACTGGACCCCCAGCCGCACCAAAGGATTGCGCATCAGTTACCGTGGAAGATCTAACCAGCCTTCTGTTTCTCAGTTGCAGAATGTCCTGGATTTTTCCAATCCGTTGTATGTAAAAACCGGTAACCCGGAATTGAACCAGGAGTTCAGCCACAACTTTAACCTGGGATATAATACGTTCAATATTCTCACGTTCAAATACCTTGCGGCAAACATCAGCTTCAGCGCTACCAGGAACAAAATAGTAAACAGCATTGATACCCTGAACAAGGCGGTACAACTAACCAAACCGGTTAATCTGAATGGTGCATTTACAACAACTTCATTCTTCACGGTAGGATTGCCTTTCAAAAATCCTAAGCTCAAGGGTTCCAGCCTCAATTTTACCACGGTGGCATTGTTTAACCGGGATATCAGCCTGTTGTATAAGCAGGAAAATATTGGTAAGACCCTTACGTTGACACAAACAGCCGGAGCCAATTTCAGCCTGAAAGAAAAATGGGATCTTTCGGCTAATGCCAGCCTTTCTTATTATAAAATAAAATACTCGGTGAATACCGCACTGAATGAGAGCTATCTTTCACAAACGTATTCGGCTGATGTGGCTTATACCTTCAAAAATAACTTTATTCTTTCTACAGATATTGATTACTATGTTAACTCCGGCCGGTCAGATGGATTTAACCAAAGCATTCCGCTGTGGAATGCCAGTATGAGCAAGCAATTGTTCAAAAAGAAAAATGCCGAATTAAAATTTTCTGTTAACGATATCCTGAATCAGAATAAAAGCATTACCCGAAATAATGGCGACAACTATATTGAAGATGTACAAAGCGTGGTGCTGAAAAGATATTTTATAGTGAGCTTTCTTTAACCTGAACAAAATGGGTGGCAAGAGCGGACAAACCGGAATGCCCGGAATGCCGAAGATGATGGAACGGAATATGCGGAATATGCGCATGTATTAATTCGTTGAAACAGGATCAGCATAAAAATGTCCCGTTTCGCCAAAAGCGAGACGGGACATTCTTTTATATCAGGGGTCAGTAATTACATTTTTACGGCAACGGTAAACTTATACCGAAAAAATCAGGCGTAATTTATAAATACAATTGGTATTATTTCCTTTTATGATACGTGCCGGCTGCCGCAGATGAGCCGGAAATAAAACAATCAATACCGATTTCAGCAACCGGATAAAATTGAATGAAGGTCTGTAATAATGACGGTAAATTTTCGCTGATTCGTGATGGTGGGTGAGGGTTCTTTTTTCATAATCGGATATTTTACTAAGGGTTAACGAACAGGTACTATTTAAAAGTATAAAAGAAAATGATAATTTAATAATTGGAAAGCCTTTTAGGGCCAGTTATGCCGGGTTTAGCGGAAAAAATCCGTAAAATCACTTGTGTTGTTTACTTAAAAATCAACCCTGGTTCATAATTTAAGGCTCAAACATTAACCTTCATTAACATTAAACCAAGCCCAGTTAACCAGCATTATCATAAACTCAGAATATTTTCGTAGCCGAAATGAATAATCTATGAGAAAAATTTTCCTCTTTATATTTTCCCTTTGCTTTACAACCCTTTTGCTGGCGCAAAAAAATGGATCTGTGAAGGGAATTGCTTTTGACACAATCAGCAAACAACCGCTTGGGGGCGCTACCGTTACACTCCTGGAGAAAAAAGATTCTTCTTTGGTAACATTTACGATGACGGGCAATGATGGCCACTTTGAACTGAAAGGTTTTGCCAATGGTGAGTACCGTATATTAATAACGCATGTTAATTATTTTAACAGCAATAAAATTTTCACGATATCAGATAATAATAAAAATGCGGACCTGGGAAATATAGTTATGAATGACAGGGCCAAAGTACTGGAAGAAGTGGTACTTGAAAATGAGGCGCCGCCGGTCACCCTTATTAATGACACGATTCAATACAATGCCGGTTCTTTTAAAGTACAGCCCAATGCCAATGTAGAGCAGTTATTAAAAAAATTGCCCGGTGTAAAAGTAGAAAAAGATGGTAGCATTAAAGCACAGGGAGAGAAAGTAAACCGGGTGTTGGTCGACGGCAAAGAATTTTTTGGCAACGACCCCAAGATCGCCACTAAAAATCTTCCTGCTGACGCCGTGGATAAAGTACAGGTGTATGATAAACAAAGTGACCAGGCACAGTTGACTGGATTTGAAGATGGCAATTATGAAAAAACCATTAACCTGAAACTAAAGAAAGATAAAAAGAAAGGGGTGTTCGGAAAAGTAAATGCCGGTGTGGGTAATACCGAACGGTATGAAGGGAAATTCAATGTTAATTCATTTAAGGGCGCCCGACAGTTTTCGGCAATAGGCATGGGGAACAATACCAATGCCGAGGGGTTCTCTTTCATGGACATCCTCAACTTCACGGGTGAGCTGGCGCGGATGCAGCAGGGTGGCGGGGGTAATATGAACATTACTGTTTCCGGCGACCAGGCTGCTTCTATGGGGATGAATTCCGGTGGCCGGAACAGTGGTATCAATACGGCCTGGGGCGGGGGTCTGAACTATAATAATATCATAGGCACTAAACTGGATTTCCAGAGTAATTATTTTTACAACCGTTACAACCCGAATTCAGAAAGTCATATACAGCGGCAGTATTTTTTGCCTGACTCTTCCTATTTCTACAATCAAAACTCATTTGCAGATAACCTGAGCAACAGCCATCGTTTCAACCTGAACAGTTTATTCCAGGTGGATTCGCTGAATTCCATCCGCATCACGCCTTCATTCAGTTACCAGAAAACAAATAACCGGTCCCAAACAGACTACCAGACATTGTCGCAGGATAAACTGCTGACCAACGAAGGCTTCAGCAACAATACCGCCACAAGTGCAGGATATAATTTTCGAAATGATATTACCTGGCGGAAAAAATTTGCAAAGAAAGGGAGAACATTCTCTTTGTCGATGCAAACAAGCTTCAATGAAAGTGATGGGGATGGAAGCCTGTCGTCCATAAATAGTTTTTATACTCCCACGGGTTTATTGCTGAAAAGGGATACGTTAAATCAACAAAGCACTACCAATGGAGATTTGCGGGGTTACCTGGCCAAAGCTGTTTATACAGAGCCTGTCTGGAAAAAGACCTTGCTGGAATTTAGTGTGAGTAAAAGCCATACTAAAAGCAACTCCCAAAAAATTACACATGATTACAATAAACTGAATGGAAAATATGACCAATTGAACAGTACCCTGACTAATGATTTTGAAAATGTTTATGGATATAATAATGCGGGTATCCGTATGCGTACACAAAAGAAAAATATAATTATTCATTTGGGGCTAACTGGCAGGAAGCTGCGTTGGAAGGAAAGATCACCACCGGCATCAAAGATTCTTTGATACGTAAAACATTCAGGAATATTTTACCCAATGCGAGATTTCAATATAATTTCACCCGGTTCAAAAGCTTTTCACTGAGTTATAATACGTCTACCAACCAGCCAACGATGTCGCAACTGCAACCGGTACCCGACAACAGTAATTCTTTAAATATCAGGGAAGGAAATCCGGATCTGAAACAAGAATACAACCACACGGCACAGGTACACCTGAATTTTGTAAGTCCCTATAAGAATAAAAACCTGTTTATGTACTTAACGATGCAGGCCACACAAAATAAAATTGCAAATTATGATCTCATCAGCCAGCTGGGTGTAAAGACCACCCGGCCCGTGAATGTAAACGGTGTGTATAATATCAACAGCAATATCAGTTACAGTATGCCCGTACGTTTCCTGAAAGGGAATGTGGAGATAAGCAGCAACTCAGGAATTTTCAGAACCAAACAGTTCATCAACACGGTGGGTAATGCCATTAAGACTTATTCCATTGGACCGGAGTTGCGGCTGGATATGAACCCGACGGACAAACTGAATATCAGCGTTGGTGCTGGATTTAATTATAATAAAACCAAATACTCACTGCAAACAGCCCTGAACACCAATTATCTTTCACAGGAATACAATGCCTCCCTGGATTGGGAAATGCCCAAAAGGTTTTTCTTTACTTCTGATTTTACATACACAATTAACAGTCAGCGGGCGACAGGTTTTAATACCAAAGTGCCGCTGTGGAATGCCAGCATCAGTAAGCAAATGCTGAAATATCAACGGGGCGAACTTAAATTTTCTGCAAGGGATCTGCTCAATAAAAATATCGGCATCAGCCGCAATACCAATAATAATTATATTGAAGATTCGCGGGTGTTGACCTTACGACAATTCTTTTTACTCAGCTTTACCTATAGTTTGAGTAAGACCGGATTGAATATTGAGAATAACCACGGCGGGATGCGGGTGATAACGAGGTAATGTTAGACAAAAGACTTTTCGTTATACAATTGGCAGTTCAAACTCAAAAGTGGCTCCTTTTCCCAAAACACTTTCCATCCAGATCTTTCCCTCCTGTGCTTCAATAAATTCTTTGCAAATAGCGAGGCCGAGGCCGGTACCTTCTTTAGTACCCGGTACCTGGAAATAGCGGTCGAAGATCTTGTCTTTGTATTGCGGGTCAATGCCTTTACCGAAATCCTGTACTCTGAAAATAATGTTGTTACCCTGCTGAAGGGCGCTGATAATGATCTCAGCATTATCAGCAGAATAGCGGATGGCATTGGTCAAAAAATTATTCAGAACCCAGGTGGTTTTATCCGCATCGGCTTTTATGGCAGGGATATTTTCTGCTATGTGTTTTTGAATAGTGACGTTTTTTTGTTTCGCTGCATTTTGCAATGAGCCAATGGCTTTATCTATTAATCCACATGGCTGCACAGTAGTCAATGTCAACTGTATTTTTCCACTTTCCACCTGCGACATATCGAGCAGCTCGCTGAGAATGCGGAGCAATCTTTTATTATCGTCTTTCAGGCTTTGTACTAATTCCTTTTGTTCGGAAGTCAATGTCCCCACTCTCTCATCTTCCAGCAATTTCAAGCTAAAATCAGAAGAAGCTAACGGTGTTTTTAATTCATGTGAAATAGTGGCGATGAAGTTTGTTTTAGCCACATCTAATTCTTTGAATGGGGTAATATTTTTTAATACAATAACATGTCCTGCTTTATTATTCTGGTAACTGATGTCAACCACTTCTTTGGTAAAATAATTTTCTTTTCCTTCCACCACTATCTTGAACGGAATGTTGTTTTGCTCATTGATAAGAAAGCGAAACAGGTCATTTCTTTTTTTTACTTCTTCCTGTGGCAAGCTGACGATATCGGCTTCTTTCAGATTTAATAATTGCAAAGCCTGCTGGTTGGCAAAAAGCACTATTCCTTTATTGTCTATACCAATGCTGGCATCTTTCAGGGAGTTTATAACCGTTTCAGCCCGTTGTTTTTCAAACATGATCCTGGAAAGATTGCTGTGTTCATACTCATCCAATCTTTCCGCCATACTGTTGAAGGCATTGGCAAGGTCGCCAAATTCATCTTTCCGGTTCAGGTGTACTCGTTGTTCGTAATTTTTATTGGCGATTGCTTTAATGCCTTCTGTCAATGATGCGATAGGGGAGGCCACCAGCGAAGGAAAGTTGAATAAAAAAGTAAAGCCGAGCAGTAAACAAACGGTAAGACAGATAGTGATGATCGTTTTGGCCCGTTCTGCAGAAGCTTGCACAGCCTGGTTCTTATTATCAATGGCCTTTAGGTTTACCTGCATGATATTCCCAATGTCTTTGCGGATCAATGGAGGAAGCGAATCAATCATTCCCTCTTGTTTAATCCGGTTAAATTTTTTCCGCAACGATTCAGTCATTTCTTTTTCCCCGGTTTCTGTGATGTTTTCCTCCTGCGACTGCAGGGTTTTTTCAAAAATATTGAATGCCGTTATGCTGTCTTTACCGGTTAGGGCATCCAGCTCTTTCATCATATCCCGGGAATAATTTAGTGTTTCGTAGTTGTTTTTTACTATTTCTTTGGAATCTTCTGTGAGGCGGTTGAAATAAAAAAAGCTGACAGCACCTACTAAGATGAGCAGGGCAAAAAGAAAGAGACCGCCAAGGGCTACCTTGGTTTTTAGTTTAACAGCCATCAGGATAGAATAATTAAGTCAACATCATTTTTCGAAAGTGTTTTCAGTAACTGGTTGAAAACATTGGTGCGTAGGATAACCTGGAACAAATTTAGGTGAGGTTTTCCAATGCAGACCGTAGTAATTTGTTTTTCTTCTACCACTTCCACAATTGCTTTGGCAATATTGATATGCTTTAGCTGTATCACTTCAGCTCCCAGCTCAGTCGCATTCTTAAAATTATTGATCAGGTGCCGCTGTGCTGCCAGTGGGATCTTGTCCATGGCTTCCTTGGGTGTTTGCACATATAATACAGACCACTGGCTGTTGTAATAAGAAGCCAATCGGGCTGTTTTTCGTATGATGCGTTGCGCTATTTCATGGTTGGTAGAGATACAGGCCAGGAAACGTTCATGCCGCCATGCTTTTTCTTTACCGGCTACTTCATAGTCCACCTTTCTTTCTACCTGACCCGCCACTTCTTTTAATGCCAGCTCCCGTAGTTGCAATATTTTTTCTGACTTGAAAAAATTAGCTAATGCCTGCTGTACTTTGCTGTGGTCATAAATCTTTCCTTCTTTCAGCCTGGTTATAAGTTCATCTGCCGTTAAATCAATATTCACTACTTCATCAGCCATCTGCAGAATCTTATCGGGTATCCTTTCAGTTACATCAACGCCGGTAATTTTTTTTACATCTTCATTTATACTTTCAATGTGCTGTATGTTGACCGCAGAAATAACATCAATGCCAGCTTCGAGAATATCTAACACATCTTGCCAACGTTTTTCATTCTTGCTGCCGGGTATATTGGTGTGAGCCAATTCATCCACTATTACTACTTTGGGTTGCAGTAATAAAATGGTCTGCACATCCAGTTCATCCAATTGTTTCCCTTTGTAAAAAACCTGTCGCCTTGGAATAATGGGTAATCCTTCAATCAGAGCCTGTGTTTCTTCCCGGTTATGCGTTTCTACATAACCCACTTTTACGTTCACACCGTTGCGTAGCAGCGTGTGGGCTTCCTGGAGCATACGATATGTTTTTCCCACACCAGCACTCATGCCAATGTAAATCTTCAGCTTTCCTTTTTTTGAGTGCTGAATTTTTTCCAACCACTTATTTGCTTCCAGTTCTCCCATATCAGAACGAAACTGCTATTGACGAAGTAATGAATGTATTGTTATTGGTCCTACTTGACGGCTTTACAAAAATATCATCTTTACTGCTCAGGTTTCTTACCTCTAGCCTTACTAACACATTTTTTACCGGGCTGTTGTCAATGTTTATTGAATAGCCCGTTGTCTGAAATCCATTTGGTGAACCGGTGGCGATGATAACTCCGTTCTTATCATTATAATGCTCCAATCTTCCGGCTATCGCCCATTTATTAGTGAAGGCATATTTTAAAATCAATACAGGAGAATACCAGGTGTTCTTACCATCACTGCCCGGAAATTTTTCTTCTGTACCAATATCAAAGCCTGCTGTTACGCCAAACTTGTCAGTGACATTGATTATTCCATAGATATTATGGAAAAGCCTGGACAACCTTGCACTATCGGGTTTATCAGTTCCGATAAATGTGCTGTAGTTCAGCAATACTTTATCAGACGGTTTGAATTGTATCTGTGTGCCCCAGCTCATCAACGAATTACCACTTACCCTTGTGATCCGCTGCCAGCCGTTCAATGCCAGCCCACTCAATAACCATTTGCCGTTATCTGACGTATAAGTGATTTTCGCACCGGCTTCAAAATAGGGCGTATTATCAGCCAGGATACTTCTTGTTATATTCCAGCAATCCTTGCTGATTGCACTTTCAAAACCAATATGTGATCCAAAAATACCGGCATCCAACCAGAGGTTTTTCTTTTTGCCGATTTTTATACCAACGTTTGCTTCAAAAATGTTTTTCAACACCCCGGGTTCAGCTGAATAATTTGCATTCATGTAAGTGCCGGCTGCCAGGGCAAGGTTAGCCCTCACTCTTTCAGCGGTATAGTTTGCTTTTATATAGCCGAGGTCCAGGGAGAACTCATTATGCCGGTTATGACTGTAAATAAAACCGGGCCGGTTATTGTCAGAAGGTTTATTAAAATCATATTGATAATAGGCTTCTGCGTATCCGCTGATGGTCAGCGAACCAGTTGAATCTTGCGCCATTAATTGCGTACTCATCAATAGAGCTGTTCCAAATAAAATCTTTTTCATCTTCATTCAATTTTTAATTAATCTGTTATTTTTGAGTATCTAATGCAATATTCAGTTTCAATACATTCACTTTCAAAGGGCCAAGTATTCCAGCCAATGGTTTTTGAATATGCCCTTCCACCAGTGCTTTTATTTTTTCTTCTGGCAAGTTGCGTACTGCAGCAATGCGTTTTACCTGTATATATGCTCCTGCGGGAGAAATATCAGGATCAAGACCACTGCCAGAGGCTGTCACCATTTCGGCAGGGATCTCTTCTTTCTTTATGCCGGGGTTATGAACTAAGAAACTGTCAATTCTGTCTTTTACAGTTTGTAAGTAGTCGGGATTGGACGGGCCTTTATTGCTACCAGCAGAACCGGCTGCATTGTAATCCACAGCAGAAGGCCTGCCCCAGAAATATTTGTCATCGGTAAATTTCTGCCCGATTTTTTCATAACCCACTATTTTCCCGTTTACAGAAACGGTTTCGCCTTTTCCGCCACCGGGGGTTGCTTTACCAATTCCTGCAATCAGCAGCGGATATAATACGGCACACAATACAATCATTACAAGTGTGAGTTTTAACGATATTAATAGATTCTTTTTCATTTCGTTTATATTAATCAATTACATAAAGAGGCCAAGGGCCATATCAATTAATTTGATACCGATAAATGGAACGATAACACCACCGAATCCATATATCAGCAGGTTTCTTCTTAGTAATGCGCTGGCACCGATCGGCCTGTACTTTACCCCTTTCAGTGCAAGCGGAATAAGCATAGGAATAATAATAGCATTGAAAATGATAGCAGATAAAATTGCTGACTCAGGACTTTTCAATCCCATAATATTCAAAGCCTGTAATGCCGGGATAGAGGCAATAAACAAAGCCGGAACAATCGCAAAATATTTTGCCACATCATTTGCAATGGAAAAAGTGGTGAGCGTTCCTCTAGTTATTAATAATTGTTTTCCTATTTCTACTATTTCAATCAGTTTGGTTGGGTCATTATCCAGGTCCACCATATTACCGGCTTCTTTTGCAGCTTGTGTGCCACTGTTCATAGCGACTCCTACATCTGCCTGTGCCAGGGCCGGGGCATCATTGGTACCATCGCCCATCATTGCTACTAACTTTCCGCTTTGTTGTTCTTTGCGGATATAATTCATTTTGTCTTCTGGTTTTGCTTCGGCAATAAAATCATCCACACCGGCTTTTTCTGCAATGTATTTTGCAGTTAATGGATTGTCACCGGTTACCATTACGGTCTTCACACCCATTTTACGCAAACGGTCAAAACGTTCTTTAATACCTGGCTTGATGATATCCTGTAATTCAATTACACCCTGTATCACATTGTTTACGGATACAACCAAAGGCGTACCACCGTTGGAGGCAATCTGTTTAATTCTTGACTCAGTTTCATCAGGGAAAGGCTTTCCGTTATTTAATGCAATTTTTTTGATCGCATCAAAAGCTCCTTTTCTTATTTTCATTCCATCGGGTAAGTCAACACCACTGCTTCTTGTTTCGGCAGAAAATTCAATCATCCTGGTATCAGCAGGCAACTGTTTTACATGAATATTTTTTTCGCCAGCCAGTTCCACAATTGATTTTCCTTCAGGAGTTACATCGGCCAATGATGCAAAAACACAATGGCTGATGAAGTCTGTCATATCAACTTTATCAGCTGGCCAGAAGCTTGTTGCTTTTCTGTTACCGATGGTAATTGTTCCGGTTTTATCTAATAATAATACATCAATATCGCCTGCAGTTTCCACAGCTTTACCGCTTTTAGCAATCACATTTGCCCGCAGTGCCCTGTCCATTCCTGCAATACCGATAGCAGATAACAAACCACCAATCGTTGTTGGTATCAAACAAACAAACAAGGAGATGAATGCTGCAATGGTGATTGGTGTATTAGCATAGTCAGCAAATGGCTTTAATGTAACACACACAATAATGAAAATAAGTGTGAAGGCAGCTAATAAAATTGTCAGGGCAATTTCATTCGGTGTTTTTTGCCTGGATGCGCCTTCTACAAGGGCAATCATTTTATCCAAAAATGATTCACCGGGCTCAGTGGTTACTTTTACTTTTATTTTATCACTCAGCACTTTGGTACCGCCTGTTACAGATGATTTATCACCGCCTGATTCCCGGATAACAGGAGCTGATTCACCAGTGATGGCTGATTCATCAATAGTAGCGATACCTTCCACTATCTCACCATCCATAGGGATCACATCACCTGCTTCGCAGATAAAGAAATCACCTTTGCTCAATTGAGAAGATGGAACAACCTTCACTTCATTTACATACATGTCACCAACGGTAAAAACTTTCTTCGCTGGTGTATCTTGTCTTGTCTTTCTTAAACTTTCAGCCTGTGCCTTACCTCTTGCTTCGGCTAATGCTTCTGCAAAATTGGCAAACAGCACTGTGAGTAAGAGAATGATGAAAATGGTAATGTTGTACCACAATGCACCCTGTGAATTATCACCGGTGAACAGCTGGTACAAAGTAACAGCCAGCATCACGGCCGTACCGATCTCCACGGTAAACATCACCGGGTTCTTTACCATCAACCGGGGGCTCAGTTTTACAAATGATTGCTTAACTGCTGTGCCAACCAGTGCCGGTTCAAATAATCTTATGGAACGTTTTTTCTTTGCCATGGTCATTTATAATTATTAATACATTGAAAAATATTCAGCAAGCGGCCCAAGTGCCAGTGCCGGGAAAAATGATAAGGCATTAAAAACAACGATCACTGCAAACGTCATCATACCAAATGTCCAGGAATCAGTTCTTAAGGTGCCGGGTGATTCGGGAACGAATTTCTTCTTAGCCAATAAACCAATAATAGCTACAGGTCCAATGATCGGAAGAAACCTTGCCAGTATCAATACAATACCGGTGGTTACATTCCAGAAAATGTTATTATCACCCAATCCTTCAAAGCCGCTGCCATTATTGGCATTGGACGAAGTGAACTCATACAACATTTCAGAGAAACCATGATAGGAGGGATTATTGAGCCATGCCCCTGGCTTTACCTGCCAGGCAATATCCGGATGATGCGCTACCATATAAGCAGCCAAAGCCGTGAATGTTTTAACTAGGAATGCAGAAAGCAACATCACCAGCGCAGCAATCTTCACTTCCCTTGCTTCCACTTTATGCCCCATAAACTCCGGTGTGCGGCCCACCATTAACCCCGCAATAAATACAGCGATGATGAGATAGATAAGATAGTTTAATATACCTACTCCACATCCGCCATAGAATGCATTGATCATCATACCAAGCAACTGCATCATACCTGACATAGGCATGGAGCTGTCGTGCATAGAATTGACAGAACCTGTTGAAATAATAGTAGTAACAATACTCCAGTAACCGGAAGCCGCAGGCCCAAACCTCACTTCCTTGCCTTCCATAGCGCCGGTGGATTGCAGCACCCCTAATTTTTCAATAGCAGGGCTGCCATTTATTTCTGATATAATAGTTGGGATGAGTAAGCATAATAATCCGATGGTCATTACTCCAAAAATTACTTTGGACAGTTTCCTCCGGTTGATATAAAAACCAAGTGCAAAAATCAGTGCAATAGGAATCAATACCTGGATAACCATTTCCAGCATATTGGTAAAATAGTTGGGGTTTTCCAATGGGTGTGCTGAGTTAGCGCCGAACCATCCACCCCCATTAGTACCGAGGTGTTTGATGGCAATCATACCTGCAGCAGGACCTCTTGAAACCTGTACACTATCTCCCTGTAAAGTCACAAGGTTGTCTTTCCCATCATAGCTTGTTGGGCTGCCATTAAAAGCTAGGAAAATAGCGGCTATAATACAGAGGGGTAATAAAACCCTTGTAATGGACTTTGTAAAAATGACCCAGAAGTTACCGAGGTTCTGTGTAGTTTTTTCTTTTAACCCGTTAAATACGGCTACTAATGCAGCTATACCTGTGGCGGCACTTACAAACTGTAAAAATGTAATTACGAATAACTGGGTGAAGTATGTTAATCCCGATTCGCCAGAATAGTGCTGCAGGTTACAGTTCACCAGAAAACTGATAGCGGTATTAAATGCCAGGTCAGGTGTCTGACCGGGGTTGCCATCCGGGTTCAATGGAAGTTTATGCTGAAATATGAGTAAAAAGAAAGCATAGACCAACCATAGCATATTAATGGTGAGCATAGCCTTTAGGAACTGTTTCCAGTTCATTGTCTCATGGGGATTAATGCCGCAAACCCTGAAGAAAAACTTTTCAACAGGATTCATAAAGTCGGTGAGAGTCCGTTCTCCCTTAAACACTTTGGCTATGTACTTACCAAGGGGATAAGCCAGCAAAACTGTAACAAGAAAGGTTATTACTACACCCAGAATTTCGCTATTCATGTGTTAATTTTTATTGTTTTTTGGCCACATGGAATTCGTCATAAAATTTTCATTGGCGGTTAATAAAAATTGCCTCGAAAATTTTATGGCTCGTTTCATAATAGTCAGAATTTTTCAGGTTTGATTAATACGTAAACGAGATATCCGAATACGAAAATTGACAGAATAAATAATACAGTCATCATAACAGTTAAATTTTTTCGAACCAGTCAATAGATTTAAAAAAAAGCCCAAAGCAGATTAGCCCGGCCAGTAAAAGAATAATTATCATCATATATTTAATTTTTATCGAAAGAGTAATCTGATTTTTATAATAACAACATAGCCAAGGGCAAGCGCCATCAACCAGGCCAGGATAATCAATGCAACTGCTTTAATATTTTTTCTGTTCCATCCCATTCCCAATTTGCCTCATAAATGTTTTCTTTTAGTATTGAGGCATCCTATGATAATTAGTTCCGGTACACCTGATTATACTCATAGACAGCCAGCTTATCAATTTAACGACCTGACTATCAGCAAAACGATCATACCACCGAAATAAATAATGGGGATGATGATATGCAGGCTGAGTTTTTTACCAAGTCCCTGCAAGGGGTTTTCTTTCATGGTTTATTGTTTTCCGCTATATGCCAAAGGATGTGCCGGGAGGAGGTAAAATGGGTGGAAAAGGGTTAAATTCAGGCGGGGCAAGGGATAGAAGGGGACCAGTCTTTTTAAAAGCTGGATCGGGGACTGTAAAACTCTTCCATTTTGGAAGGGTGGGTTTTCAAAATGAATGGGTCCTATTGAAGCTGATATTCTTCAATCTTCCGGTAAAGTGTCGTCAACCCAATCCCTAGTAATCTCGCTGCTTCTGTTTTATTGCCGTTGGTATGCTGCAATACTTTTTGAATGTGTTGTTTTTCAACAAAGGACAACTCAAATGAGGACGAAGTTTTTGCATCAGCAGGATGTTGCAGATTAAAAGGCAGTGTGGTGGTAGTCAGTTCTTTTTCATTTTCCAGGATGACACTCCGTTCAATGACGTTTTTCAATTCCCGGATATTGCCGGGCCAGTTGTATTGTTGTAAGGCCATAACATATTCTTTTTGCAAAGAAGGAACAGCTTTGTTTGTTTTAGCTGCAAACACAGTTGTAAAATGAGTGGCCAATGCAGGAATATCTTTTATTCTTTCACGAAGTGAAGGAAGGACTATTTGAAAAACAGACAACCGGTAAAATAAATCAGAACGAAAATGACCGACTTGAATTTCTTTTTGTAAATCCCGGTTAGTAGCGGCGATAATGCGGACGTTTACTTTTAACGTTTTGGTGTCGCCAACTTTTATAAACTCACCGGCTTCCAATACTCTTAATAATCTTGCCTGTAATTCAGCAGGCATTTCTCCTACTTCATCTAAAAAGATAGTGCCACCATGGGCTTCTTCAAACAATCCTTTTTTATCTTTTACAGCACCCGTGAATGCTCCGGCTTTATGTCCGAACAATTCACTCTCCAATAATTCTTTGCTGAAAGAGCTGCAGTTCACAGCTACAAATGATTTGTTGCCCCGGGTACTGTTATGATGAATAGCTTGTGCAAAGATCTCTTTTCCCGTTCCTGTTTCACCCGTTAACAAAACAGTTGTATCGGTTGACGCTACTTTTTTTGCTAACGTAATGGACTGTCGTATTAGAGGTGATTCACCGATGATAGTATCAAAAGAATATATTTCCCCCACCTGCTTTTGCAACTGCTCGACTTTCTTTGCCAGCTGCACTTTATCCAGGGCCCTGTTCAGCAGCGGTATGATCTTATCATTATCATCGCCTTTTATGATATAATCAAAAGCACCATTCCGCATGGCTTGCACGCCATCCGGGATGTTGCCATAGGCTGTAAGTAAAATGATTTCAATAGTCGGAAATTTAGATTTGATTTCTTTTAGAAAATCAACGCCATTACCATCAGGAAGTTTTACATCACACAGGATCACATCAACGCTTTCTTTATCCAGCACTTTGGAAGCGGCTATGAGGCTGTCTGCTTCCAGCACGGTAAACCCTTCCAAAGAAATAACCCTTATTAAAAGTTGCCGGAGCTTTTCTTCATCGTCAATGATAAGTACCTTATTCAATTGAAGGGCGTGTTAGTAATGTAAAACTATGCTTTCTTTATTTCTTTCAGGTAAGCAAGGTTTTTCTGTTCAGCTTTTGATTGTAACTGAATTTTTTCTGGAGTGATTTATAAACACGAACTGTATTGTCCAGGGCTTTAAAAATAGAATCCCGGTTGTATTGTGCAAGGTGATTTATAATTCTCCAGGTTAGATAAATTCAATTTTGTTTCTATGCATTCTATTGCTGAAGATAAATTTTTTTAGGGTTTGCAAGGTTGCAAGCTTTTAATTCTCAGTTAATCCGTATCTGCCGGTTACCCCCCTGGTTGTTTTTCTGCATTTCCTCCATCATCTTTTCCCGTTCTTTTTTAAATTCTTCCGGGGTGAGATGTTTTTTCCCTGTGGGTTCTTTTATCACAGCGAGGTCAGCTTTTTCGCTTATAGCTGTGGCTATAAAAGTCTGCGTGCCGTCTTTAATATCCATTTCCAAAATTAATCCCGGTAATTGTCCCTGGTATTCTGCTGGTCCGGCTGATACCGGGATGCTGGTAGTAAACCAGGCAACAATACTGGAGGTGTCGGTGATTTCCTTGCGTTCCAATTTGCCATTGTCCATATTCATCATTGTTCTCGTCCGGATATTGGTAGCAGTTGCCTTCATACAGGGTAGCCCGAGAATTGTTTTTGTTTCACCTGTCATTTTCCATTTCAGTTTACTGATGGTATCGTCAATAATGAATGACTTATCAAACAGCTCTCTTTTCTCAACTTTCCGTCCGGTTTCCATACTGGTAAACAATACATCATTACTTCCGGCGATCACCATCCGGATATGAGCCCCATTCTCCCCGCTGAAAGTTGCATCGTCCTCATTGTCCTGTTCTGCCTGCTTCCATAAGGATTGGTTGTTCCCAAACGTCAGTTCAAACTTATCGGTACGGGTTTTGGGCATATGCTGCTCCATACCTCCGGGCATCCCCTGGAAGCTGATCTGAACCTTCGAGACCCTGTCATAAGAAATAACCCCCTGGTTTTGCTGAGCCTGTGATGTGAATACGGTTAACACCAGGCTACCCATTGCGAAGAAATATTTTTTCATGGTTTATTTGTTTTGACCCAAAAGTATAAATACCGGGCAGCAAGATAAGTTAAGCCACCTTAGTTTAAGGTTAATAAAGGTTAAAGCTATTCCCAATGCCAGACCCGAATACTTACATTTGTTGATCAATGAAACGGCGAAAGATCATACCGGATCCTGTATTAATGGTGGTTTCCATTTTGGGTATTACTGCCTTCCTGCTTTACTGGCTGCTACAGAGCTATGACCGCGAAAAAAAAGCTTTGGCTATAAAAACAGATGTCACTTTCCGGGATGCGATCCTTCATTTGCAGGTAGTCAAATTAAAATTAGACGGAATTGATTGGAAGGGAAAGGATAGTAGTAAAGGCAATATGAAAATTGTAATGCACGAAAGGGACGGTAAACAGGTACGCGTTCGTTTTCGGCCTAAAGAAGAAATTATTTCAACTATTAATGTAATCGGGAATAAATTAAAAGATTCATTGAAAGTGAAATCCGGGATGCAGTCTGAGATGATTATTACGATGAACAAAAATTCAGATAACCTCCCGAAGGATTCAGTGAAGTTTAATAAAATATTTCAGGATCTTCCTGGTGAGGGAGATCATATTTTTAATTTGTTGGTTGGTGTTGATTCTTTACAGGATACGCTGCGGCTGGCCGAAATTGATTCAGCCTATAGAAATGCATTAAAAGATGAAAAAATAAGCATTCCCTTTTCTATACACCGGGTTGAAGGAAAAAGCACATGGACTGCACAGGTTAAAAATGAAGTTACCGTGGGATTTACCAACCCCATTACTTACCGGTTGGAACTGGGAAACACATTCCCTTATTTAATCCGGCGTATCAGCCTCCCCATTTTATTTTCTGTCATCCTTCTTGGCATCACCATACTTTCTTTTGTTTTATTGTACCGCAACCTGTTACAGCAACAAAAACTGGCCCTATTAAAAAATGAATTCATCAGTAATATCACCCATGAATTAAAAACACCTATTGCTACTGTGGGCGTAGCAATTGAGGCGCTGAAGAATTTTAATGCATTGGATGACCCCGCTAAAACAAAAGAATACCTGGATATATCTCAAAATGAATTGCAGCGGCTGAGCCTTCTTGTAGATAAAGTGCTGAAACTTTCCATGTTTGAAAAAAAAGAGCTGGAATTGAAATTTGAAACTGTGAACCTGAAAGAAATAGTGGATGAAGTGGTGGGTTCATTCAGGCTTCAGTTGGAAAAGAATAATGCCCGGGTTTCTGTTACACAAAACGGAGACCTGAGCTTGCAGGGCGACCGGTTGCATTTACTGAGTGTCGTATTCAACCTGCTGGACAATGCACTTAAATACAGCCCCGGGGAACCATCCATACAAATTGAACTTAGTGGGGATGATAAAAATGTGGAATTAAGTATTAAAGACAATGGCATTGGTATTGCGACGGAATATCAACCAAAAGTGTTTGAAAAATTTTTCCGTGTACCGGCCGGGGATACGCACAATACCAAAGGATACGGGCTTGGGCTGAGTTATGTGGCTCATGTGGTGGAGAAACATAAGGGGATTATATCCATTGATAGTCAGCCGGGCCTCGGCACAAAATTTATTATCATCATACCCAAAAATTATTCTTAACCGCGAAGGCGCTAAGCCGCTAAGCAACGCAGAGAAAAAATATTGTTAAATTACTTTGCGAATCTTTGCGCCCTTGCGTCTTTGCGGTTAAACCTGAATAAATATTATGGACATGACAAAGGTATTCTACGTTGAAGATGAATTGTTCCTCGGTAAGATTGTTAAAGAAAGCCTGGAAAGCCGCGGCTTTGAAGTGATCATGGAAAGTGATGGAGGAAAAGCAACAGATATTTTCAAAAAAATAAAACCGGATATCTGTTTGCTGGATATCATGTTGCCCAATAAAGATGGGTTTACCATTGCCGATGAGATCAGGCTATTAAATGAAGAAGTACCTATAATATTTCTCACGGCTAAAACGCAAACGGAAGACGTTGTAAAAGGTTTTTCGCTCGGGGGCAATGACTACATCCGCAAACCTTTCAGCATGGAAGAGCTGATCGTGCGCATTCAAAATGCATTGAAGAATAAAGGCGATGGTACACAAAAAATCAGCGGCGGTTCGGCCACCATTGGTAAATATACTTTTCTGCTCAACCGGCAGGTATTGTGTATTGGTAAAGAAGAAAAAAAACTTTCCTTCCGGGAAAGTGAATTACTCAAGCTTCTTTATGAAAACCGCTCTGCCATTATTGACCGTAAAGATATCCTTAACCTGCTCTGGGGAAATGATTCCTTCTTTAATTCCAGAAATCTGGATGTTTATATTACCAAGCTCCGTAGTTATTTAAAAGAAGACCCTGCGCTGGAGATCATTACTATTAAAGGAATTGGCTATCGTTTCGTAACCGGATAAAATTCTTTTATCATCCGTTTCAGATTGTATTTTTACCGGCAATTCAATATGCCGGGCAAAACTATTTATATCGCCGACCGCATCTTCACCGGGGAAACCTGGCTGAAGAATCATGCGGTTATTATTGAGAACGGGAAAATTGTTGAAGTAGTTCCCATTTCAGCTTTATCTTCTTCGCAACGGGTGGAACAATTTCCAGATTGTTTCATCGCCCCGGCATTCATTGATTTGCAGATTTACGGGGCTTATGGAAAACTGCTGGCTGTTTACCCCGACACTGATACCATATACCAGTTGAAGGATTATTGCGAAAAAGGGGGTGCAGCCTTTTGTCTGCCTGCGATAGCTACTAATACTATAGAGACTTTTTATAAATGTATTGATGCGGTAAAAGCATATTGGGAAAAAGGCGGCGAAGGGATCCTGGGTCTGCACCTGGAAGGTCCCTGGATAAACCCGGCAAAACGGGGAGCGCATATCGGATCATTGATTCATCCGCCAACCATTAAAGAAGCAGAAGAATTATTGAGTTATGGAAAAGGAGTTATCCGGATGATAACGCTGGCACCGGAAGTTTGCAGCAAAGGGGTAATTGATTTAATTCTCACACACAATATTGTAGTATCTGCCGGGCATAGTAATGCGACTTTTGATGAAGCTAATACTGGTTTTTCCAATGGCATCACCGCCGTTACTCATTTATATAATGCCATGAGTCCGCTGCAACACCGAGAACCGGGTTTGGTGGGCGCTGTAATGGATGATGCAGCTGTAATGGCCAGTATTATTCCCGATGGTTATCATGTTGACTATGCGGCTATCCGAATTGCCAAACAGGTGATGAAAGAAAGATTATTTGTCATTACGGATGCCGTTACAGAAACCGGTGAAGGATATTACCCGCACAAACAGGTTGGCGATAAATATGAAGCGGATAATATTCTCAGTGGATCTGCATTGACCATGGCAAAAGCTGTAAAAAATCTGGTGGATCATGCACAGATTGAGTTGGGCGAGGCTTTGCGTATGGGGAGTTTGTACCCGGCCAAAGTCTTAGGGATGCGGGAACACGGAAAAATAGAAAATGGATATAATGCCCGGTTGGTAGTTATGGATGATAAACTGGAAGTAAAACATTTAATTTAATTGAAACTAATGCGGGATAAAAATTTTCGAAAAAGCTGGATTGCAACTATTATTTTTCTTACCAGCTACATGGCAGCTGCACAACCGGGAGAAAAAAGGATACAATATCCCTGGGGCTTAAAGAATGCTTACTTCGGAATAAATATGGGTACTATCAACTACCCGTTTTCTTCTGCGCAACTGGAGCCGGGATTTAATGTAGAATCGGTAACTATTCCGCACCTGGCCCCCAGATTGATATTATATGGGCAGCAATTCAGTAAATATTTATCCCTGCAAATAAGTTATATGCGGCCGGTTAAATGGGTTAGTTATAATAATATCAACGGCGACGGGTAAGCCATTCGGTATGGATGAATGTGGCAGGGCTTACCCTGGCTACGCAGCTGCCGGTTCACAAAAATTTTCATTGTTTGCAGAAGGGGGCCTGGGGATCATTACCCGCAAAGGATTTGAAATAAATAATAGTCCTGTTGTAAAAATGCATCGTTTGCAACTTTTTTTATTTGGGGGTGCTTTTCAATATCATCTGAACCCGAAATGGGATTTACAGATCAGCACGACCTGGTCGCCGGCACATGCCAAAGCAAAACAACCCCATACCATTTTCTATTCAGCGGGGTTTAATTACCACCTGAAAGAACTTCCGAAAGAAAAAATAGAAAGCAAAATCAAAAGCGGTTATTCGTTTGCCAGGCACTTCCTGCAGGTAAGTTACACCACGAATGCTATGGGCTATGGTGTCAATAACCTGTTTTCAAAAAAACTGGTGCTTTTCTGGGGAGGCGCTGCACATGTAAAGCAAGGATTTTCCCTGAACTACCAGAGAAACATATTTCATGCCCGGAAAGTATTTTCATTTGATTGGTATGCCGGCATGGGTTTTTGGAAAAGCAGGAATAATCAAGATAATTTTTACAGCCTCTCTTTAAATCCCGTTTTACGATTCACGGCAGTCCGTTCAAAAAAGACCGACCTGTTCTTTGAATACTCTGTGGCCGGACCAACCTATCTTTCAAAAAAAATTATTGATAATGAAAGGACCGGGAAACATTTCACGTTCCATGATTTTATGGGGATAGGAATCTTTACCGGTCAAAAAAAGAATTTGAATGCCGGTATCCGGATTGCTCATTTTTCGAATGGTAATATCTTTCCCCAGAATGACGGAGTAAAAGTGCCACTGACATTTAGTCTCGGCTATGTACTTAAATAAATAAAATTTACTGCCTGATCCACCAATTTTTTTTTGAAAATTTTCGAAATTTTTTCTACCTTTTATTTTCGAATTATTTTTTTCACAAAATAAAAACCAACAATTATGAGAAAATTGCTTATCCTGTCTGGGATATGTTCCCTCATTATTATGGCCGCTTATTTTTCGGCATGCAAAGACAAAAAATCAACGGCGGCAGAAACCACTGATAAAGATTCCATAAAAAAGTTTTGGAAAGGGGAGAATACCTGGCATTGCATGTTGCTGGTTGTATTGATTGTCACAGTAAAAGGGATTTTGCCAAATTCTCCGGACCGGTAATCCCCGGTACAGAAGGAGGCGGAGGTCTTGTGTTTGATCAGAAATTTGGTTTGCCGGGAATACTTTACGGAAAAAATATTACCCCGGATAATGAAACGGGTATCGGCACCTGGACCGATGAGGAAATTTTAAGAGCTATGACACAGGGATCAGCAAAAATGGCGACACCTTGTTTCCGCTGATGCCTTATGTGCAATTTAACCATATGGCCAAGGAAGATCTCTTGAGTATTATTGCCTATATCAAAACCTGGAAACCAATTCACAAAAAAGTGCCGGCAAGACAGCTGATGGTACCGATTGCTATGGCTTATCCAGGACCGGCCTTACAGGCATCGGTGGATGGAAATATTCGTCCGCCGGAAACAGATAAAGTAAAATATGGTGAATACCTGACAACCATGGCTGATTGCGGCACCTGTCATTCACCACAGACACCGCAGGGTCCTGATATGACAAGAATGTTTGCCGGTGGATATAAGTTTGACCTGGGTTCCAACAAAGTAAACTCTGCTAATATAACTCCTGATTCTGCAACCGGCATCGGTGCCTGGACCGAAGAACGGTTTCTTACCAAGTTTACTCAATATCGTGAAGAAAAATCTTATAATTTTAATCCCGGAAACCAGAATTCAATAATGCCATTATCAATTTTGGCTGGTATAAAAGATGAAGACCTGAAAGCCATCTACGCTTACCTGCGGACAGTGAAACCGGTTACAAATGCGGTAGAGAAGTTTCCGAAGTAAATAAAGGAAAAATATTTTTAAATGACCCCGTGCCTGATCCGGGGTCATTTTTATTCATTCGCGAAACTTTCCCTGGAATAGGTGCCGGGTGCTGCATGATCACCTTCTTCAAAATCAAGGTTAACATAGCGGATACCGGGAATTTCAGTTAGGTTATAAATTGCCTGTGCTAAATACATGGTTGTTCCCGTGGAGCCCATTTGTTGTGTAAGATATGTGGCGTCTTTTATTTTTACGTAGACTGTATCGTTGGATGTTTTTACCAATTCAAACTGAACATTGTTATTTGAGGTATTTATATACCTGACAACAGAACCAGGGTTTAATGAATCCGGGCCTCCGATTTCCATTTTTGTCATTTCTAATCTTCCGCTTGAATCATTCAACCGGGCCTGCCAGCTGTAGCTGGTTCCTGCAAGGTTGGTGGAATCATCTTCCACAGGGGGCTGATCAGCTTTGTTATTACAGGCGCCTAAGAAAAAAAAGTAAAGGGGCCAGAATTTTATTTTATTCATCCTATTCATTTTTTCAAAAAAATAAAAGATAAGTCCGGATCAATTATGCGGTTGCTTCTTCCTTTTTCCATTCACGATCCATCACAAAAGTGCCAAAGGGTAAAACAGAAGCCAGCAGGGCTTTGGCCATCCAACGGAAATCTTTTTTATGCTCACTCTTTACTTCCCGGGCCAGAATTACAAAAGCCACAAACAAAAATCCATGTAACCCGCCGCAGATCGTTACGGCAATAGGCATATTCCCAAAATATTTAAGGGGCATTGCCACAAACAATAATATTAAAAAGGAAGTTCCTTCTGCAATCGCAATTTTTCTAAACCAACTAAATGTTTTCTTCATAGTATTTTCTTTGTTTATATCCTGTTTTTTCAATTTACGGAGTCTTGCAAAGCCCCCTGCGGGGTTTTGGGGCCTAATAATCAATCACCTGTTCTTCAATCAGCTCAGGAATAGTTCTCCACTCATACTGCTGGTTCCGGAGTTGTGGTTCAAACCCCGCTTCACGGATGGCTTCCTGTATGCTTTTATAAGTAAAGCGATACGGTGCCCCGGCGGCACTCACTACATTTTCCTCCAGCATGATAGAGCCAAAATCATTGGCACCGGCATGTAAGCAAATTTCTGCTGTTTGCATACCAACCGTCAGCCAGCTGGCCTGTATGTTTTTTATATTTGGCAACATGATGCGGCTCAGGGCAATCATGCGGATATATTCTTCCGGTGTAGTTAAATTATGTACGCCTCTTATTTTCGCCAGCAAGGTATCAGCATCCTGGAAGGTCCAGGGAATAAAAGCCAGAAATCCCTTTGCTTTTTCGGGTTTACAACTTTGTACTTCCCGGATCTTTACTAAATGCTCAAACCGTTCTTCGATCGTTTCCACGTGCCCAAACATCATTGCAGCACTGGTAGTAATGTTTAATTGATGCGCCTCCTTCATAATGTCGAGCCATTCCTGGGCGCCGCATTTCCCTTTGCTGATTAAACGACGAACCCGGTCAATCAGAATTTCTGCACCGGCTCCCGGCAAAGAATCCATTCCGGCTTCCTGCAAGGCCATCAATACCTCACGATGTGAACTTTTTTCCAGCTTCGTAATATGTGCCACTTCCGGTGGGCCAAGCGTATGTAATTTAATGTTGGGGTATTCTTTTTTTATCTGGCTGAAGGTGTCAACATAATACTGCAAGCCCAGGTCAGGATGATGGCCTCCCTGTAAAAGCAACTGGTCACCACCCCATTTTAAGGTTTCTTCAATCTTTTTCCGGTAGGTGGGCATGTCGGTAATGTAGGCTTCTGTATGTCCGGGTATGCGGTAGAAGTTACAAAACTTACAATTAGCTATGCACACATTGGTGGGTGTTCACATTACGGTCTATCTGCCAGGTTACTTTTCCGTGGGGCACCTGTTTTTCGCAGCTCATCGGCAATAAACATCAGGTCAGCCAGCGGGGCATGATGATATAACTGAACTCCGTTTTCTACGGAAAGGAATTCAAAATTTAATGCTTTGTCATATAATTTCTGTAAGGGCATATCCGGGCTTTTTCTGTCCCTTTTTCCGGGAAAGATGAAGAAATAAGGACGTATTGTGAATCGGCAAAGGTACAATGCTATAACCCAAAAAGTGTTGAACGGTTTTAAAACCTGCCGGTATTAAAGTAAATTTACCTGATTGCCTGTTTTTCTGCCAGGACGTGGCGGCAATGTTTTTATCCACCCTCATTTTTTTGCATCTTTTTGATTGAAATGACTGTCTTAGAATCAGGAAAAAACATGGGCAAATTCTTAATAAAAAAAATCACCATTTACCTTGTTCTGGGTTTTGCCTGTCTGCGTAGTATTCCGCTTGCAGCGCAGGAAGAATTTATAGAACCCCCTTCAAGACTACTTACAGTTGTACCTTTTCTTCAGTTAACGGGTGGCATCATTATCATGCAGGCTAAACTGGGTAATTTACCGGACACCTTGAATTTTATTCTGGATACCGGGAGTAGCGGGATTTCACTGGATTCTATTACAGCGGAATACCTGAAGTTGAAACCAGTTCCAACAGAAAGAACCATCCGGGGTATTGCCGGCATCCATAAAGTTAGTTTTCTGTATAACCAGCAATTAAAATTTCCAGGTCTGACCATTGACAGTCTTGATTTTCATATTAACGATTACTCCATTCTTACAGCTGTGTACGGTGAGCGGATTGATGGTATCATTGGCTACTCTGTACTGAACCGTTATATCATGAAAGTGGATTATGATAGTTTGAATATTTCTTTTTTGGAGTAAAGGAACCATCCGTTATCCACGGGGAGGGTATCTTTTAAAGCCATCGATCAATATGCTGGTTTCGCAACCCCTGAAAGTAAGAGATGATAAATCAATAAACTCACGTTTCTTATATGATATGGGCGCTGGTCTTTGTATGCTGTTATCAAAAGATTTTATTGAAGACAGTGTCTTTTTAACGAAAAATAAAAAAAGTGGATCAAAGAGGGTGAGGGACTGGGTGGTAAGATCGATATGGAACTGACCGTAATACGGGAAGTGAAGCTGGGCCCTTATCGTTTTCGTAATGTGCCGGTATATATATTTGAAGATGTAAATAATGTTACTTCTTATCCTTATATGGGAGGTTGATCGGGAATGATATTTTACGACGGTTTTAATGTGATCCTGAATTATGCAAAAGGCGATATCTATATTACTCCCAACAGGCATTATACCGATGTTTTGATTATTCCTATGCGGGGGTGGAGCTTTACCTTATCGAAGGATTGATTATTGTTGGGGATGTGGCCAAAGGGTCCCCGGCAGAAACAGCCAGTGTAAAGGAAGGCGACCAGGTGCTCGCTATCAACAGGAATTTTTCGCAAAATCTTAACCAGTATAAAATTATCCTGCAGTCTCCCAACGAAAAAATAAAGATCATCATACGCCGGAATGGAGAAATAAAAGATATCGAATTTAAGATCAAAAGCATCCTGTAATTTCCGGATTATCCTGTCGCCGCATTTTTTAATACTTTTACCGGGTTCGCCATAACTTACGGAAGTATGGACAATTGTTAACTTCAAAGGTGGTTAAGTATTTATGATACAATTTGAAAAATTTACATTGGCCAATGGTCTTCGGGTCATTGTACACCAGGATCTCAGTACACCGATGGCGGTAATGAATATTATGTATGATGTAGGTGCCAGGGATGAAGATCCGGAACGTACGGGCTTTGCCCATCTGTTTGAACACCTGATGTTCGGTGGTTCGGTAAACGTGCCCAGTTATGACGAACCGCTGCAAATGGCTGGCGGAGAAAACAATGCCTTCACTACAAAACGACATTACCAATTATTATATTCAGCTCCCCGCCGATAATCTTGAAACGGCTTTCTGGCTGGAAAGCGACCGGATGCTTTCCCTGGCGTTTGGGGAAAAAGCCTGGAAACGCAACGCAAAGTGGTCTGTGAAGAATTTAAAGAACACTATCTGACTAAACCGTATGGCGATGTACAGCAAAAAATGAGGAGCTGGCGTATAAAAAACATCCTTACAGATGGATGACGATTGGCAAAGAATTATCGCACATTGAAAATGCCAAGCTGGAAGACGTTCAGCATTTTTTCTTTAAACATTACCGGCCCTTAAATGCGGTATTGGTAGTGGCCGGAAATGTTACGGTGGAAAAAGTTAAAACATTAGCTCAAAAATGGTTTGGTGATATCCCTTCCGGGGAAATGTATAAACGAAACCTGCCGCAGGAACCGGAACAAACGGAAGAACGAAGACTGGAGATAAAAGCAAACGTTCCTTTGGATGCATTATACAAGTGCTGGCATATGCCGGGCCGGCTCGACAGGCGCTATTATATTATTGACCTGCTCTCTGATATTTTAAGCGGCGGCGGATCCTCCGGGCTTTATCAATCCCTGGTAAAGGAAAAACAGTTATTCAGCAATATTGAATGCCATCATTTTGGCAGTACGGATAACGGGTTGCTGATCATAGAAGGGAAATTGGTAAAAGGAGTAAAAATGGAGGACGCCGAAAAAGCTGTGGAACAAGAGCTGGACAAGATGAAAACCGAACTTGTAAGTGAACCCGAGTTGCAAAAGTAAAAATAAAACCGAAAGCATGATTGCTTTTGAAGATATGAGTGTTATGAGCCGGGCCACCAGTTTGGCTAATTATGAAATACTTGGAGACGCTTCCTGGATGAATTTTGAACTGGAAAATATGGTTCCGTTACTACGGAAGATATTTTACAGGAAAGCCGGAACATTTTTCGTAACAGCAATTGCAGTACGATTCATTATCTGTCCGATAATTAAGAATAAAGAAAGAAAAACCATATGCCAGACGGACACAGCCTCCCGAAATAGTGGATGCAGTCAATATTGATCTCCGGTTAAAACCAGCCGATAAATTTATTCTGGACAATGGGGTAGAAGTTTATGCAGTGAATGCAGGGGCCGAGGACGTGTTATCGCTGGAATGGATATTTTTCGCCGGTAACTGGCAGGAAGAACAGAACCTTGTAGCGGCAACGGCGAGTTTCCTGTTGCGCAATGGAACTTCCGAAAAATCAGCGTACCAGATCAATGACCACTTTGAATATTATGGTGCGTATCTCAACAGGGCTTGTTATAATGAAACAGCTTCAATAACGCTGCATTGTCTTACAAAGCATGTCAGGGAATTGTTGCCCGTGGTAAAAGAACTGATTACCGATTCTGTTATGCCGCAGGAAGAACTGGATATTTACAAGCAGAACATGAAACAGCGGCTTAAAGTAAGCCTGAAGAAAAGCGATTTTGTAGCCAGCCGGCTGATTGATGTTTATTTATATGGAGCGCAACATCCTTATGGGAAATACAGCCGGGCAGAAGATTTTGATGTGCTGAACCGGGAACAGTTGGTTGATTTTTATAAAACATATTACCAGCACGGAAAACTGAGTCTTATTTGTAGCCAGGAAATTACCCCCTGATTTAGAAGCATTATTGAATCAGCATTTTGGAGATCTGCCCAATACAAAAATACTGAAAGATCGTTGATCATATCCCCTGCGGAAGATAAGAAGTACAGAATAGAGAATGATGCAAAAGGTGTTCAGGGATCTATCCGTATTGCCAGGCCATTTCCAAACAGGCATCATCCTGATTTTTAAAAGTTCAGATGCTGAACGCCCTGTTCGGCGGATTCTTTGGTTCCAGGCTGATGAGCAATATCCGGGAAGACAAGGGCTACACGTATGGTATACATAGTTATATTCAAAATCATGTTCATGAGACGGCCTGGATGATAAGCACCGAAGCAGGTAAAGATGTTTGCGAGGCAACCATAGCTGAAGTGTACAAAGAAATGAAGGATTTACGGGAGGAGCTGGTAGATGAAGAAGAAATGTTACTGGTAAGAAACTATATGATGGGTGGCCTTCTTGGTGATCTTGATGGCCCTTTCCAGATCATTGCCCGCTGGAAGAATATTATTCTCAACAATCTGACTGAACAATATTTTACGACTCCATCCATACCATCAAAACAATTTCTGCAGAAGAATTACAGGATCTGGCTCAGAAGTACCTGCAACCGGAGGATTTTATGAACTGGTGGTGGTTTAGTATTTTCAACACAGACTTGCCTGCCGGCAGGGTTTATGAGTTGAAGAGTAACACAGAGAAATGCATGAAGACTCTGTGAATCTCCCGTTTCTCTGTAACTCCGTATTGAAAAAGGCTGAAATTTGCCACATGACCTTCGACCGTAAAGATTTATCTGACGAGCAGCTTGTTGATTTTTACAGAAACCTGCTTTGGCCCCGGATGATTGAAGAGAAAATGCTGGTGCTGCTGCGCCAGGGAAAAATATCCAAATGGTTCAGTGGTATCGGACGGAAGCTATTTCCGTGGGAGTCACCCTGGCCGTACAGCCTGATGAATGGATAATGCCCCTGCACCGTAACCTCGGTGTTTTCACTACACGTAATATGCCATTAAATAAATTAGTCGTACAATGGCAGGGCGCCCGGAAGGATATTCTAAGGGGCGGGAAAGAAGTTTTCATTTGGAAATCGCGAACACCATATCTGCGGGATGATCTCACACCTCGGTCCGCAGCTGGCCATTGCTGATGGCGTGGCATTGGCTTATAAATTAAGAAAGGAACATAAAGTATCCGTTGCATTTACAGGAGATGGCGGTACCAGTGAAGGAGATTTTCATGAAGCATTAAATACAGCAGCCGTTTGGGATCTGCCGGTCCTGTTTATTATCGAGAACAATGGTTATGGTTTAAGTACACCCGTAAATGAACAATACCGTTGTATCAGTTTAACCGATAAAGCAAAGGTTATGGTATGGAAGGCGTGCAGATTGATGGCAATAATATCCTGGAAGTGTATGATACGATAAAGGTGTGCGGGAGTATTGTATCAAAATCAGAAACCTTATTTAATTGAATGTCTCACTTTCCGGATGCGGGGACATGAAGAAGCCAGTGGTACCAAGTATGTGCCACCGGATCTTTTCAGGTTATGGGAAATGAAGGACCCCATCAAAAACTATGAACGATTTTTGATTGGAGCCGGGGTGATCAGCGAAATGGATGTTGCCGAAATAAGAAATGAATTCAGGGATAAAATTGAAAGTGAATTAGCAATTGGATTTAATACAAAACCGGTGGTGGCGGATACAGAGGAAGAACTGGAAGATGTTTATGGCCCCTCTAACTCCCCGCAAGGGAGAGAGAACTCAGAACACAGCCCTTGCTTATTGACAACTCTGCTATCAATAGTGAAATTCATTTATCAGGTTTGAGCGATGCTGAATCCCCCTTCGGGGGGGTGGGGGCTTCGACTGATCGATGCCATCAAGAAGGTCTTCATCAAAGTATGAAAACTCATCCCAACTTAATTCTCATGGGACAGGATATTGCGGGAGTATGGCGGGGCTTTTAAAATAACCGAAGGGTTTGTACAGGAGTTTGGAAAAGATAGAGTGCGAAATACACCGTTATGTGAAAGCGCCATTGTTGGTGCAGCACTGGGTTTAAGTCTGGAAGGATTTAAATGTATGATGGAAATGCAGTTTGCAGATTTGTAACTGTTGGATTTAACCAGATAATAAATAACCTGGCAAAAATTCATTACCGCTGGGGACAAAATGCGGATGTTGTCATTAGGATGCCAACAGGTGGCGGGGTGGGTGCCGGTCCTTTTCATAGTCAGAGTAATGAAGCCTGGTTTGTAAAAACTCCCGGGTTGAAAGTGGTTTATCCGTCCACGCCGATGGATGCCAAAGGATTATTGATCGCGGCTATTAACGATCCGAATCCGGTGATGTTCTTTGAGCATAAAGCATTATACCGCTCGGTTAATGGCTCTGTTCCCTCTGAATATTATGAAATTGAAATTGGTAAAGCCAGACATGTACGGGATGGGAAGAAATTTCCATTATAACCTATGGTGCCGGGGTGCATTGGGCCGAAGATTATGCTGCGGAGCACCCGGAGATCTCGATTGATATTTTGGATCTGCGGACTTTATTGCCCTTGATTATTTAGCTATCCGGGAAGCAGTAAAAAGAACGGGCAGGATATTAATTCTTCATGAAGACACGCTTGTGGGCGGCATCGGTGGTGAGATAGTTGCCTGGATCGCTGAAAATTGTTTTGGTTTATTAGATGCACCGGTGATGCGTTGTGCTTCTCTGGACACACCGGTTCCTTTTAGTATTGAACTGGAACAGAACTTTCTTGCTAAATCAAGACTTGATGAGTTTGTTCAAAAAAGCTTATAAGTTTTTGATTGTTCATTGTCATCCTGAGCGAAGTCGAAGGATGGCGAAATCAAGATTGGATGAAACGCTTCAGAATTTATTGATGGATTGATCAACCGGCTACTGTATATCCTTTCTTCAGTTTAAAAATAACCCATTATTGTAGTTTATAAAAAGGGCTATCTTAAAGCATTATTCCGTTTCCTCAAAAAACGGATTAATAGAGTCTAATTACCACCAAAACAAAAACCAACATTTCAACGACCAATCCATGGCTGCAAATCTTGCTACGCCAGTCAACCAGTCCGAACGAATTATTCTCCTGGATTCTTTAAGGGTATTCTATCCTCGGAATTTTATTAATGAATATACCCGGCTTTGCCTTACCGGATCCTGTTATTGGAGACCCCTCTGTTCTGAATGAATGGGGAACAGTTAATTTTAAAACCTGGTATTTTATTGAATGGTTTATGAAGGTAGCCAACGGGCTTTATTCTCCATGTTATTTGGTGCCGGTATTATTTTATTTATTACCCGCCAGGAAAAAGGGTTGATGGACTTTACCCGGCCGATTATTTTTCCGCCGCCAAATATGGTTATTGGTTTTTGGTTTGTTCAATGGTTTTTGTATTATTATGGTTTTGGGATATTTTATTTCATTATGCCTGTGTCGGCATGATCATGTTTGCTTTCCGGCGCCTATCCCCCCAAAGCTTTAATTATTGGTGCCGTCATTTGCCTGGTATTGCAGACGGCCCGGGAAAATGTAGATGCATACAGAGACAGAAGATGATTTACAAAGGAGAGATGATCGCAAAGATGGATACAACAGTAACCAAACTTACTGATCAGCAAAAAGAAGACCTGGGTGCCATGACAGGGTTTAAAGAAAAACTACGCCTCGAAAGTAAAATAAAGAAAATGGAAAAAAGCCTGAAGGCTGTTCGGGGTAGCTATGGTGGATTTTTGAATATCAAAGTGACAGAACCTTTAAAGAAGTATTCTATGTCTATTATGGTGCCTGAGATATCCTGATATTTATGATGCTGGGAATGGCTTTTTTAAAAACAGCGTGCTGACCGGCAAAGCTTCTTCCAAAGTATATTGGGCCCTGTTCCTGGGAGGGACTCGGGATTGGATTAACACTTTCTTACTTTCCGGCCTCTTCCTTTGATGGACTATAAGTTCAATATTTTTGAATACACAAAAAAATATTTCTTTTGAATATTATCAACTTTCCCGTTTTCAGGGCAACGGGGATTTTGGGATTAATAATGTTTTGCTAAAATGGATTCTTTAAATGGTTTTTCAGCCTGATGCGGCCGGTAGGTCAGATGGCCTTTACCAATTACCTGATGCAATCATTACTTGTTGGCTTGTTTTTTTATGGGATCGGACTTGGCTACTATGGTAAACTGCAAACGACAGGAAACATGTTATGTAGTGGAAGCAACCTGGGCGCCGGAGCGTCGAAGCCAGATCTGGACACGTTATTTCCGTTTTTGGTCTCTGGAATGGGCCTGGCGTAGTTTGACCTACTGGAAAAACAACCCATGTAAAGAAAAACAAATACCAAAGAAGTGATGTCCCCTTAAAATAGGCGGACGGCCACGTAAAATTTTATTAAACATAATGCATAAAACAGCTGCATGTCAAATAATCTTACACCATCTGCAATGCTGCAGCACCGCGAGTCAGAAAGAAAGGATCGTTATTCTGGATAGCCTCCGGGGAATTGATATCCTGGGAATCTATTGATGAATATTCCCTCATTTTGCCCTGCCTACCGAGAACCCCTCTGTTCTTAATGAATTCGGGACCATCAATTTTAAGGCCTGGTATTTATTGCCCTGGCTCCCTGATGGCACCCAACTTGGGCTTTGCTCCGTGTTGTTTGGTGCGGAATTGTATTTATTGGTGGAAAAGAAAACAGGTTAGATGGTTTATTACCCGCTGATTATTTTTCCGCCGCCGTTGTGGTTAATGGTCTTTTCAATGATTGATGTTTTTATTGCTATGGTACCTGGTGATATCTTATTGGATTATGCCTGTTTGGGTATGATTATGTATTCTTTCAGGAAATTGTCACCTGAGGCATTGCCCAGTGGGGGTGGTCTTGCTTTCTAGGCCCATGCGGGCTCGGGGAAAACGGGGATCTTTACCAGGATAAAAAATTGATCAATCGGGGAGAAATGATAGCGGCCATGGATACTACCAGTACCAAACCACCGGTACTGCAAAAGAACAGTTAGTTGCAATGAAGGGAATTTAAGAGAAGAAATACACAGGAGAGCAAGGTAAAGCGAATGGAAAGCCAAACTGAAAACAAGGAAGCTATGAGACTTATATGAAGACAGAACCAACCGGTATATTGAAAGTTCAGTGGAATATCTTTTTTTTGGTTTATGGGATGTATTGCTTTTTATGTTTATCGGGATGGCGTTTTAAAATGGGCATTCTTACGGGGCAAGCCTCCGTTAAAGTATATGCCTGGATGTGTATCACCGTGGGACTTTAGTGTGGGATTAACGATTTCTTATTTCGGTTGCAACCAATTATTGATTCAAATTCAACTGGTTTGAATACACCAAAAATTCCATTTACTTTTGTGAGTTGTCACGAACTTTCCGCTCTATCGAAGCATGGGGATGATGTATGTTATTATATAAATCAGGTTTGTTTAAATGGTTGTTTGCTTTAATGCGGCCGGTGGGTCAAATGGCTTTTTACCAATACCTGATGCAATCACTTACTCTGCGGGTTATTTTTCTATGGAATTGGCTGGATGTATGGCAAACTTGAACGACATGAAATCTATTATGGTGGGAGCCGTTTGGGTCATTCAAATATTTATAGCAATATCTGGTTGCACTATTTCCGTTTTGGTCCGCTGGAATGGGCCTGGCGCAGTTTGACGTATTGGAAAAAGTAACCGATGAAAAGTCAGCAACAGAAGAAATTCTTAAAACAGCAGTAATTTTATAAAGACAATTCCCGATGTCTAAAAGGACATATTGATTATTGAGAACCTCAAGATTTCGAAAAGATCAACTGGATAGTCATCCGGTGACATCACCTGATGGTCATGCCCGGAACCCTTGAAGACAAACACAAGATGCAGATCCGGGAAAAGGTATTCAGGCTCTGCGTAGACGATTTAATCTATTTCATATTTTACTGATGGTACCGCGATGTGCATCTGAAGCGCTGATTACAGGTGGCTGTTCCAACGATCTGGTAATTGTTCCGGAGAATTTTTTATATGCTTCTTCCAATGTTCACCATCAGAGGGTTTGTATGCATTTAAACTGAATTGTTCAACCCTATTAAAGGGACCGTTATAGAGGAGTTTCTTATTTTGATTTACAGGCAGAACATTGTAACATAAAGACAGAAAGTGAATTAATTCAACAATCTTTTAGAGACATATACTGAATATGAAAGGTTTTCACCAGAAAAGGATTATCCTGCTACGCAATTATATTCATATTCTTTTATTACGCATCCGGGAGATATACCGGGCCGTATGTAAAAAAATGAGTGAAGCCGCTACTCCGTTCTATGAAGATCACCAACCAGTTCAAACACCTCGGGTGGAAAGAGCTTTATTATTATGCGGGTCGTACAGACTATGCAAAGCAATCTCACATCATCCCAAAATATCTTTCAGAAGTAGGAAAGAAACACTGGTAATCTCTCCCTGGGAGATCATCAACGAAATGTTATTACAGTCTGTAGTATTACTGGGGTCAACAGATAAAACAATTACAGAAATTGCGTACCAGCTTTGTTTTCAGGATCAGTCACATTTCAACCACTTTATTACAGCATACCGGAATTACAATTCCAGTTTCAGCTCCGCAAGATTCTCTGATTTCTACATAAACTTCCGAAGTCCGTACAATGGATTGGCTTGTTATAACCGACAATTTTGTGTGGTTTTTATTTATCAAACAACAAACAAAATTTATTAACATGAAACCAATCACCTTTTCTTGTTATTTGTGCCACCACACTTCTGGTATCTCACCGTCCCGTTATTTCTCAACTTTTTATAAATGGCGAAAAGGCCGAATTGAAAAAGTTTTGCAAACCGGATGAAGTAAGAGAATTTCCAAAGGCAGGGTTGAACTAATTCACATTGGTAAAGCCACCATCGAAGAGAGCTACCTAAACTGTGCTGGAAAATGGTCAGAATCTGTGCAACCTCTGTCCAAAACAAAAGCTGCGAGGCGCCGTGCATTTGTGCAGTATCAGCGTCTCCGGAGAACTAATGGTTAAATGGATGATGGTACCGTGCTACAATGCAAACCCGGTGATGTTTCACTGCTTCCTTTAGGTCATGATGCCCTGGGTAGTAGGTAATGAACCTGCAGTGGTGGTTGATTTTCAGGAATGCTGGATTATGCAAATCAGTAAAATAAAGTTAAACAACGGCTCAAAACCAATTTGTATGTATATCGTTCGAATATTTTTAAACTTCGTTTTGATTCCTTTAAAGATGTCAAAATCCTGCTGGTCAGCGTACAGCAAAGGTTTATTACCGGATGTAAATTCAAAAGAATATTATCTGCTCTTCACAGGATTCGGCAACAGGTTGATTTTGAAGAAGGATAAGGATTCATTGGCGGAGTATGAAAATTTGCTAACTGAACACACATAAATAAACCAACTTGGAAAATGGTATATGGAGAAATTTGAAAGTTCATGTAACAGGTAACCAGCGTGGAAATATTAAGGCAAGTAATGTAAAAACCGCAACTTAAAAATTATTTACACCCGGGCCTAATAATGCTTCCCGGCTCCGGGCATTTGTATGCTGATCATTTTCTACCGTGAGTGGGCACCATTGACTATTACAAATGAAAACCTTTTGAATACGCATGGGGTTTCTCAAAAGTCGAAATATCTTTACTTCCTTTTCATCAAAGATGACGAGATGTCGGCGGATATCCTTCCCGTAACAGACCCCGGTCTTTCAGTAGCGCTGAAATTTTGTGCAGGCAAGGAGGTCACCCTCCGGATAGCCTCTTCTAATGTGATCACTTTTTCCTCTCTGACATATTTTGCCAGCACCTTTGCATTGGTGCCATATATCCCGGGGGATGCGGCATCCCACATTCAATGGCTCCGGATGGAGGCATCACTGGCAAACATATTAAAGGGGTATTGCATGATGCGTTTGATATCTTCTTCACTCATGCCATGAAAAACGGCACTGGCTCCCCCCTTCCATCATAATATCTATTACCGTCAGGCTTCTTCTTTGCCTTGTGTTTGCGGCCCTTCATCCCATTTCATCGTTCAATGCTTTTACCATTATATGTTGTGTCAGTGAATAGTTGGCCACCACAGCGTAACTGAAATGCTTCAACTTTCTTTTCTTCAATCGCGTTGGGCGGAATTGATGACATTTTTTATATCAGGCCGCTGTAATCTTGCTTTGATGGGAATCCTCGCCATCTGCCAATATCTCATCGGGATCAGGTACCGATGGAGGTGCGCTGGCCTTATAAGGATACTGGATCAATCGTTACTTATTCCTTCTTTCATTTACCTATCGGCACGGTTTCTTTACTTCGTCCCCAATTGTGCTGGCCAGACTTAATTTAAAATGCGAGATCTCTACGGGAATTTTTGCTTCTACCGATCGTCAACGCTTCTTCAATAGCATACGTAACACTATCCCCCATCTCTGCATGTGTGGCATACAAGTCCGTTGTATTTTGCAGCTACTACAGAGCCGCTATCTCCGGGGTTTTCGTGTAAGTGCCCGGTATGGCAACAAGTCCTGTTGACAGACCCACGGCACCGGTTTCCTAGCTTTATCCACCATGGCTTCCATTTGTTTTATTCCTCGAGAATCCCGGTTGGCACTTCGGCCCATCACGGCTTTTCGAATATCATTAAGACCTAATCAGGTAGCGACGTTGATGGGAAAGTTTCAACGAATCGATCCACTTCAGGTATTTTCCAATATCAATGTTGGAAGATCCACAGTTTCCGGTGTAACACATGTTGTAACGCCGTCCAGAATAAAACTGGTGGCATCGGGAT
>JADKKH010000015.1 GCA_016720585.1 Chitinophagaceae bacterium
TTTTCTGCATTTCCTCCATCATCTTTTCTCTTTCTTTTTAAATTCTTCCAGGGTGAGATGTTTTTCCCTGTAGGTTCTTTTATCACCAGCGAGTCCGGCCTTTTCGCTTATAGCTGTGGCTATAAAAATCTGCGTGCCCGTCTTTAATATCCATTTCCAAATTAATCCCGGTAATTGTCCCTGGTATTCTGCTGGTCCGGCTGATACCGGGGATGCTGTCGTAAACCAGGCAACTATGCTGGAAGGTGTCGGTGATTTCCTTGCGTTCCAGTTTGCCATTGTCCATATTCATCATTGTTCTCGTCCGGATATTGGTGGCGTTTGCCTTCATACAGGGTAACCCGAGAATTGTTTTGTTCACCTGTCATTTTCCATTTTCAGTTTACTGATCGTATCGTCAATAATGAATGACTTATCAAACGGCTCCTCTTTTCTCAACTTTCCGTCCGGTTTCCATACTGGTAAACAATACATCATTACTTCCAGCGATCACCATCCGGATGCCAGGGCCCCATTCTCCCCTATGAAAGTTGCATCGTCCTCATTATCCTGTTCACGACGCTTCCACGCCAACCGTTGTTCCCAAACGTCAGTTCAAACTTATCGGTACGTGTTTGGGCATATGCGCCCCATGCCGCCGGGCATCCCCTGGAAGCTGATCTGAACCTTTGAGACCCTGTCTGTAAGAAATAACCCCCTGGTTTTGCCTTTGAGCCTGTGATGTGAATACGGTTAACACCAGGCTACCCATTGCGAAGAAATATTTTTCATGGTTTTATTTGTTTTGACCCAAAAAGTATAAATACCGGGCAGCAAGATAAGTTAAAGCCACCTTAGTTTAAAGGTTAATAAAGGATTAAAGCTATTCCCATGCCAGACCCGAATACTTACATTTGTTGATCAACCAAACGGCGTAAGATCATGGCGGATCCTGTAGTAATGGTGGTTTCCATTTTTGGGTATTTACTGCCTTCCTGCTTTACTGGCTGCTACAGAGCTATGACCGCGAAAAAAAAAGCTTTGGCTATAAAAACAGATGTCACTTTCCGGGATGCGATCTCTTCATTTGCAGGTAGTCAGAATTAAAATTAGACAGAATTGATTGGAAGGGAAAGGATAGTAGTAAAGGCAATATGAAAATTGTAATGCCCGGAAGGGACGGTAAACAGGTACGCGTTCGTTTTCGGCCTAAAGAAGAAATTATTTCAACTATTAATGTAATCAGGAATAAATTAAAAGATTCATTGAAAGTGAAATCCAGGATGCAAAGTCTGAGATGATTATTACGATGAACAAAAATTAAGATAACCTCCCGAAGGATTCAGTGAAGTTTAATAAAATATTTCAGGATCTTCCTGGTGAAGGAGATCATATTACCAATTTGTTGGTTGGTGTTGATTCTTTACAGGATACGCTGCAGCTGGCCAGGAGATCAGTTCTTCCATAGAAATGCATTAAAAGATGAAAAAATAAGCATTCCCTTTTCATTACACCGGGTTGAAGGAAAAAGCACATGGACTGCACAGGTTAAAAATGAAGTTGTAGTGGGATTTACCAACCCCATTACTTACCGGTTGGAACTGGGGAAGCACATTTCCCTTATTTAATCAAGCGTATCAGCCTCCCCATTTTATTTTCTGTCATCCTTCTTGGCATCACCATACTTTCTTTTGTTTATTGTACCGCAACCTGTTACAGCAACAAAAACTGGCCTATTAAAAATGAATTCATCAGTAATATCACCCATGAATTAAAACACCTATTGCCGCTACTGTGGGCGTAACGGAGTGAGGCGCTGAAAGGAATTTTGTAATGCATTGGATGGCCCGCTAAAACAAAAGAATACCTGGATACTTTATCTCAAAATGAATTGCAGCAGCTGAGCCTTCTTGTAGATAAAGTGCCAAACTTTCCATGTTTGAAAAGAGCTGGAATTGAAATTTGAAACCTTGAACCTGAAAGAAATAGTGGATAAAGTGGTGGGTACAACCAGGCTTCAACCGGAAAGAAGAATGCCCGGGTTTCTGTTCACAGAGCGGAGACCTGAGCTTGCAGGGCGACCGGTTGCATTTACTGAGTGTCGTATTCAACCTGCTGGATAATGCACTTAAATACAGTCCCGGAGAACCATCCATACAAATTGAACTAAACGGTGATGATAAAAATGTTGAATTAAGTATTAAAGATAACGGCATTGGTATTGCGACGGAATATCAACCAAAAGTGTTTGAAAAATTTTTCCGGGTACCGGCCGGGGATACGCACAATACCAAAGGATACGGGCTTGGGCTGAGTTATGTGGCTCATGTGGTGGAGAAACATAAAGGGGATAATATCCATTGATAGTCAGCCGGGCCTCGGCACAAAATTTATTGTCATCATACCCAAAATTATTCATACTTAACCGCGAAGGGCTAAATCGATAAGCAACGCAGAAAAAATGTAAAATTACTTTGCGAATCTTGCGCCCTTGCGTCTTTGCGGTTAAACCTGAACAAATAGTATGGACGTGACAAAAGTATTCTACGTTGAAGATGAATTGTTCCTCGGTAAGATTGTTAAAGCCCGGAAAGCCGCGGCTTTGAAGTGATCATGGAGAGTGATGGAGGAAAAGCAACAGATATTTTCAAAAAAACAAAACCGGATATCTGTTTGCTGGACATCATGCTGCCCAACAAAGATGGGTTTACCATTGCCGATGAGATCAGGGTTTTAAATGAAGAAGTACCTATAATATTTCTCACGGCTAAAACGCAAACGGAAGACGTTGTAAAAGGTTTTTCGCTCGGGGGCAATGACTACATCCGCAAACCTTTCAGCATGGAAGAGCTGATCGTGCGCATTCAAAATGCATTGAAGAATATGAAAACCGATCTGCCATTGACCGTAAAAGATATCCTTAACCTGCTCTGAAATAGTTCCTTCTTTAATTCCAGAAATCTGGATGTTTATATTACCAAGCTCCGTAGTTATTTAAAAAAGACCCTGCGCTGGAGATCATTACTATTAAAGGGAGTGGCTATCGTTTTCGTAACCGGATAAAATTCTTTTATGTCCGTTTCAGATTGTATTTTTACCGGCAATTCAAAATACCGGGCAAATCTATTATATCATAAACCACGCATCTTCACCGGGAAACCTGGCTGAAGAATCATGCAGTTATTGTGAAACAGGAAAATTGTTGAAGTAGTTCCCATTTCAGCTTTATCTTCTTCGCAACCAGGTGGAACAATTTCAGATTATTACATCGCCCCGGCATTCATTGATTTCAGATTACGGGGCTTATGGAAAGCTGCTGGCTTTTTACCCCGACACTGATACCATATACCAGTTGAAGGATTATTGCGAAAAGGGGGTGCAACCTTTGTCTGCCTGCGATAGCTACTAATACTATAGAGACTTTTTATAAATGTATTGATGCGGTAAAAGCATATTGGGAAAAGGCGGCGAAGGGGATCCTGGGTCTGCACCTGGAAGGTCCTGGATAAACCCGGCAAAACAGGGAGCATATCCGGATCATTGATTCATCCGCCAACCATTAAGAAGCAGAAGAATTCTTGAGTTATGGAAAAGGAGTTATCCGGATGATAACGCTGGCACCGGAAGTTTGCAGCAAAGAGGTAATTGATTTAATTCTCACACACAATATTGTAGTATCTGCCGGGCATAGTATGCGGCTTTATAATGAAGCTAATACTGGTTTCCAATGGCATCACCGCCGTTACTCATTTATATAATGCCATGGAGTCCGCTGCAACACCGAGAACCGGGTTTGGTGGGCGCTGTAATGGATGATGCAGCTGTAATGGCCAGTATTATTCCCGATGGTTATCATGTTGACTATGCGGCTATCCGGATCGCCAAACAGATGATGAAAGAAAGATTATTTGTCATTACGGATGCCGTTACAGAAACCGGTGAAGGATATTACCCGCACAAACAGGTTGGCGATAAATATGGTCGGATAATATTCTCAGTGGATCTGCATTGACCATGGCAAAAGCTGTAAAAAATCTGGTGGATCATGCACAGATTGAGTTGGGCGAGGTTTATGCGTATGGGGAGTTTGTACCCGGCCAAAGTCTTAGGGATGCGGAACACGGAAAATAGAAAATGGATATAATGCCCGGTTGGTAGTTATGGATGATAAACTGGAAGTAAAACATTTAATTTAATTGAAACTAATGCGGGATAAAAATTTTCGAAAAGCTGGATTGCAACTATTATTTTCTTACCAGCTACATGGCAGCTGCAACACTGGGAGAAAAAGGATACAATATCCCTAGGCTTAAAGAATGCTTACTTCTGAATAAATATGGGTACTATCAACTACCCGTTTTCTTCTGCGCAACTGGAGCCGGGATTTAATGTAGAATCGGTAACTATTCCGCACCTGGCCCCCAGATTGATATTATATGGGCAGCAATTCAGTAAATATTTATCCCTGCAAATAAGTTATATGCGGCCGGTTAAATGGGTTAGTTATAATAATATCAACGGCGACGGGGTAAGCCATTCGGTATGGATGAATGTGGCAGGGCTTACCCTGGCTACGCAGCTGCCGGTTCACAAAAATTTTCATTGTTTGCAGAAGGGGGCCTGGGGATCATTACCCGCAAAGGATTTGAAATAAATAATAGTCCTGTTGTAAAAAATGCATCGTTTGCAACTTTTCTATTTGGGGGTGCTTTTCAATATCATCTGAACCCGAAATGGGATTTACAGATCAGCACGACCTGGTCGCCGGCACATGCCAAAGCAAAACAACCCCATACCATTTTCTATTCAGCGGGGTTTAATTACCACCTGAAGAACTTCCGAAAGAAAAAATAAAGCAAAATCAAAAGCGGTTATTCATTTGCCAGGCACTTCCTGCAGGTAAGTTACACCACAAATGCTATGGGCTATGGTGTCAATAACCTGTTTTCAAAAAAACTGGTGCTTTTCTGGGAGGCGCTGCACATGTAAAGCAAGGATTTTCCCTGAACTACCAGAAACATATTTCATGCCCGGAAAGTATTTTTTCATTTGATTGGTATGCCGGCATGGGTTTTGGAAAAGCAGGAATAATCAAGATAATTTTTTCAGCCTCTCTTTAAATCGTTTTACGATTCACGGCAGTCCGTTCAAAAAGACCGACCTGTTCTTTGAATACTCTGTGGCGGGACCAACCTATCTTTCAAAAAAATTATTGATAATGAAAGGACCGAAACATTTCACGTTCCATGATTTTATGGGGATAGGAATCTTTACCGGTCAAAAAAAGAACTTGAATGCCGGTATCCGGATTGCTCATTTTTCGAATGGTAATATCTTTCCCCAGAATGACGGAATAAAAGTGCCACTGACATTTAGTCTCAGCTATGCTACTTAAATAAATAAAATTTACTGCCTGATCCACCAATTTTTTTTGGAAATTTTTCGAAATTTTTCTACCTTTATTTCGAATTATTTTTCAAAAATAACCAACAATTATGAGAAAATTGCTTATCCTGTCCGGGATAGTTCCCTCGATATTATGGCCGCTTATTTTTCGGCATGCAAAGACAAAAAATCAACGGCGGCAGAAACTACTGATAAAGATTCCATAAAAAAGTTTTGGAAAGGGAGAATACCTGGCATTTTATGTTGCTGGTTGTAGTGATTGTCACAGTAAAGGGATTTTGCTAAATTCTCCGGACCGGTAAGTCCCGGTACAGAAGGAGGCGGAGGTCTTGTGTTTGATCAGAATTTGGTTTGCCGGGAATGCTTTACGGAAAAAAGACTACCCGGATAATGAAACGGGTATCGGCACCTGGACCGATGGGGAAATTTTAGAGCTATGACACGGGGATCAGCAAAAATGGCGACACCTTGTTTCCGCTGATGCCTTATGTGCAATTTAACCATATGGCTAAGGAAGATCTCTTGAGTATTATTGCCTATATCAAAACCTGGAAACCAATTCACAATAAAGTGCCGGCAAGACAGCTGATGGTACCGATTGCTATGGCTTATCCAGGACCGGCCTTACAGGCATCGGTGGATGGAAATATTCGTCCGCCGGGAAACAGATAAAGTAAAATATGGTGAATACCTGACAACCATGGCTGATTGGCACCCGTCATTCACCCACAGACACCGCAGGGTCCTGATATAACAAGAATGTTTGCCGGTGGATATAAGTTTGACCTGGGTTCCAACAAAGCAAACTCTGCTAATATAACTCCTGATTCTGCAACCGGCATCGGTGCCTGGACCGAAGAACGGTTTCTTACCAAGTTTACCCAATACCGGGAAGAAAAAGCGTATAATTATAATCCCGGAAACCAGAATTCAATAATGCCATTATCAATTTTGGCTGGTATAAAAGATGAAGACCTGAAAGCCATCTACGCTTACCTGCGGACAGTGAAACCGGTTACAAATGCGGTAGAGAAGTTTCCGAAGTAAATAAAGAAAAATATTTTTAAATGACCCCGTGCCTGATCCGGGGTCATTTTTATTCATTCGCGAAACTTTCCCTGGAATAGGTGCGGGTGCTGCATGATCACCTTCTTCAAAATCAAGGTTAACATAGCGGATACCGGGAATTTCAGTTAGGTTATAAATTGCCTGTGCTAAATACACGGTTGTTCCCGTGGAGCCCATTTGTTGTGTAAGATATGTGGCGTCTTTTATTTTTACGTAGACTGTATCGTTGGATGTTTTTACCAATTCAAACTGAACATTGTTATTTGAGGTATTTATATACCTGACAACAGAACCGGGGTTTAATGAATCCGGGCCTCCGATTTCCATTTTGTCATTTCTAATCTTCCGCTTGAATCATTCACCGGGCCTGCCAGCTGTAGCTGGTTCCTGCAAGGTTGGTGGAATCATCTTCCACAGGGGGCTGATCAGCTTTGTTGATCACAGGCGCCTAAGAAAAAAAAATAAAGGGCCAGAATTTTATTTTATTCATCCTATTCATTTTTTCAAAAAAAAAAAGATAAGTCCGGATCAATTATGCGGTTGCTTCTTCCTTTTTCCATTCACGATCCATCACAAAAGTGCCAAAGGGTAAAACAGAAGCCAGCAGGGCTTTGGCCATCCAACGGAAATCTTTTATGCTCACCCTTTTTACTTCCAAGGCCAAATTACAAAAGCCACAAACAAAAATCATGTAACCCGCCGCAGATCGTTACGGCAATAGGCATATTCCCAAAATATTTAAGGGGCATTGCCACAAACAATAATATTAAAAAGGAAGTTCCTTCTGCAATCGCAATTTTTCTAAACCAACTAAATGTTTTCTTCATAGTATTTTCTTTGTTTATATCCTGTTTTTCAATTTACGGAGTCTTGCAAAGCCCCTGCGGGGTTTTGGGGCCTAATAATCAATCACCTGTTCTTCAATCAGCTCAGGAATAGTTCTCCACTCATACTGCTGGTTCCGGAGTTGTGGTTCAAACCCCGCTTCACGGATGGCTTCCTGTATGCTTTTATAAGTAAAGCGATGCGGTGCCGGCGGCACTCACTACATTTTCCTCCAGCATGATAGAGCCAAAATCATTGGCACCGGCATGTAAGCAAATTTCTGCTGTTTGCATACCAACCGTCAGCCAGCTGGCCTGTATGTTTTTTATATTTGGCAACATGATGCGGCTCAGGGCAATCATGGGATATATTCTTCCGGTGTAGTTAAATTATGTACGCCTCTTATTTTCGCCAGCAAGGTATCAGCATCCTGGAAGGTCCAGGAATAAAAGCCAGAAATCCCTTTGCTTTTTCGGGTTTACAACTTTGTACTTCCCGGATCTTTACTAAATGCTCAAACCGTTCTTCGATCGTTTCCACGTGCCCAAACATCATTGTAGCACTGGTAGTAATGTTTAATTGATGCGCCTCCTTCATAATGTCGAGCCATTCCTGGGCGCCGCATTTCCCTTTGCTGATTAAACGACGAACCCGGTCAATCAGAATTTCTGCACCGGCTCCCGGCAAAGAATCCATTCCGGCTTCCTGCAAGGCCATCAATACCTCACGATGTGAACTTTTTTCCAGCTTCGTAATATGTGCCACTTCCGGTGGGCCAAGCGTATGTAATTTAATGTTGGGGTATTCTTTTTTTATCTGGCTGAAGGTGTCAACATAATACTGCAAGCCCAGGTCATGATGATGGCCTCCTGTAAAAGCAACTGGTCACCACCCCATTTTAAAGTTTCTTCAATCTTTTTCCGGTAGGTGGGCATGTCGGTAATGTAGGCTTCTGTATGTCCGGGTATGCGGTAGAAGTTACAAAACTTACAATTAGCTATGCACACATTGGTGGTGTTCACATTACGGTCTATCTGCCAGGTTACTTTTCCGTGGGGCACCTGTTTTTTTCGCAGCTCATCGGCAATAAACATCAGGTCAGCCAGCGGGGCATCATGATATAACTGAACTCCGTTTTCTACGGAAAGGAATTCAAAATTTAATGCTTTGTCATATAATTTCTGTAAGGGCATATCCGGGCTTTTTTCTGTCCCTTTTTCCGGGAAAGATGAAGAAATAAGGACGTATTGTGAATCGGCAAAGGTACAATGCTATAACCCAAAAAGTGTTGAACGGTTTTAAAACCTGCCGGTATTAAAGTAAATTTACCTGATTGCCTGTTTTTCTGCCAGGACGTGGCGGCAATGTTTTTATCCACCCTCATTTTTTTGCATCTTTTTGATTGAAATGACTGTCTTAGAATCAGGAAAAAACATGGGCAAATTCTTAATAAAAAAATCACCATTTACCTTGTTCTGGGTTTTTCCTGTCTGCGTAGTATTCCGCTTGCAGCGCAGGAAGAATTTATAGAACCCCCTTCAAGACTACTTACAGTTGTACCTTTTCTTCAGTTAACGGGTGGCATCATTATCATGCAGGCTAAACTGGGTAATTTACCGGACACGTTGAATTTTATTCTGGATACCGGCAGCAGCGGGATTTCACTGGATTCTATTACAGCGGAATACCTGAAGTTGAAACCAGTTCCAACAGAAAGAACCATCCGGGGTATTGCCGGCATCCATAAAGTTAGTTTTCTGTATAACCAGCAATTAAAATTTCCAGGTCTGACCATTGACAGTCTTGATTTTCATATTAACGATTACTCCATTCTTACAGCTGTGTACGGTGAGCGGATTGATGGTATCATTGGCTACTCTGTACTGAACCGTTATATCATGAAAGTGGATTATGATAGTTTGAATATTTCTTTTTGGAGTAAAGGAACCATCCGTTATCCACGGGGAGGGTATCTTTTAAAGCCATCGATCAATATGCTGGTTTCGCAACCCCTGAAAGTAAGAGATGATAAATCAATAAACTCTCGTTTCTTATATGATATGGGCGCTGGTCTTTGTATGCTGTTATCAAAAGATTTTATTGAAGACAGTGTCTTTTTAACGAAAAATAAAAAAAGTGGATCAAAGAGGGTGAGGACTGGGTGGTAAGATCGATATGGAACTGACCGTAATACGGGAAGTGAAGCTGGGCCCTTATCGTTTTCGTAATGTGCCGGTATATATATTTGAAGATGTAAATAATGTTACTTCTTATCCTTATATGGGAGGGTTGATCGGGAATGATATTTTACGACGGTTTAATGTGATCCTGAATTATGCAAAAGGCGATATCTATATTACTCCCAACAGGCATTATACCGATGTTTTTGATTATTCCTATGCGGGGTGGAGCTTTACCTTATCGAAGGATTGATTATTGTTGGGGATGTGGCCAAAGGGTCCCCGGCAGAAACAGCCGGTGTAAAGGAAGGAGACCAGGTGCTCGCTATCAACAGGAATTTTTCGCAAAATCTTAACCAGTATAAAATTATCCTGCAGTCTCCCAACGAAAAAATAAAGATCATCATACGCCGGAATGGAGAAATAAAAGATATCGAATTTAAGATCAAAAGCATCCTGTAATTTCCGGATTATCCTGTCGCCGCATTTTTTAATACTTTTACCGGGTTCGCCATAACTTACGGAAGTATGGACAATTGTTAACTTCAAAGGTGGTTAAGTATTTATGATACAATTTGAAAAATTTACATTGGCCAATGGTCTTCGGGTCATTGTACACCAGGATCTCAGTACACCGATGGCGGTAATGAATATTATGTATGATGTAGGTGCCAGGGATGAAGATCCGGAACGTACGGGCTTTGCCCATCTGTTTGAACACCTGATGTTCGGTGGTTCGGTAAACGTGCCCAGTTATGACGAACCGCTGCAAATGGCTGGCGGAGAAAACAATGCCTTCACTACAAACGACATTACCAATTATTATATTCAGCTCCCCGCCGATAATCTTGAAACGGCTTTCTGGCTGGAAAGCGACCGGATGCTTTCCCTGGCGTTTGGGGAAAAAAGCCTGGAAACGCAACGCAAAGTGGTCTGTGAAGAATTTAAAGAACACTATCTGACTAAACCGTATGGCGATGTACAGCAAAAAATGCGGGAGCTGGCGTATAAAAAACATCCTTACAGATGGATGACGATTGGCAAAGAATTATCGCACATTGAAAATGCCAAGCTGGAAGACGTTCAGCATTTTTTCTTTAAACATTACCGGCCCTTAAATGCGGTATTGGTAGTGGCCGGAAATGTTACGGTGGAAAAAGTTAAAACATTAGCTCAAAAATGGTTTGGTGATATCCCTTCCGGGGAAATGTATAAACGAAACCTGCCGCAGGAACCGGAACAAACGGAAGAACGAAGACTGGAGATAAAAGCAAACGTTCCTTTGGATGCATTATACAAGTGCTGGCATATGCCGGGCCGGCTCGACAGGCGCTATTATATTATTGACCTGCTCTCTGATATTTTAAGCGGCGGCGGATCCTCCAGGCTTTATCAATCCCTGGTAAAGGAAAACAGTTATTCAGCAATATTGAATGCCATCATTTTGGCAGTACGGATAACGGGTTGCTGATCATAGAAGGGAAATTGGTAAAAGGAGTAAAAATGGAGGACGCCGAAAAAGCTGTGGAACAAGAGCTGGACAAGATGAAAACCGAACTTGTAAGTGAACCCGAGTTGCAAAAAGTAAAAAATAAAACCGAAAGCATGATTGCTTTTGAAGATATGAGTGTTATGAGCCGGGCCACCAGTCTGGCTAATTATGAAATACTTGGAGACGCTTCCTGGATGAATTTTGAACTGGAAAAATATGGTTCCGTTACTACGGAAGATATTTTACAGGAAAGCCGGAACATTTTTCGTAACACCAATTGCAGTACGATTCATTATCTGTCCGATAATTAAGAATAAAGAAAAAGAAAAAACCATATGCCAGACAGGAAACAGCCTCCCGAAATAGTGGATGCAGTCAATATTGATCTCCGGTTAAAACCAGCCGATAAATTTATTCTGGACAATGGGGTAGAAGTTTATGCAGTGAATGCAGGGGCCGAGGACGTGTTATCGCTGGAATGGATATTTTTCGCCGGTAACTGGCAGGAGGAACAGAACCTTGTAGCGGCAACGGCGAATTTCCTGTTGCGCAATGGAACTTCCGAAAAATCAGCGTACCAGATCAATGACCACTTTGAATATTATGGTGCGTATCTCAACAGGGCTTGTTATAATGAAACAGCTTCAATAACGCTGCATTGTCTTACAAAGCATGTCAGGGAATTGTTGCCCGTGGTAAAAGAACTGATTACCGATTCTGTTATGCCGCAGGAAGAACTGGATATTTACAAGCAGAACATGAAACAGCGGCTTAAAGTAAGCCTGAAGAAAAGCGATTTTGTAGCCAGCCGGCTGATTGATGTTTATTTATATGGAGCGCAACATCCTTATGGGAAATACAGCCGGGCAGAAGATTTTGATATGCTGAACCGGGAACAGTTGGTTGATTTTTATAAAACATATTACCAGCACGGAAAACTGATCTTATTTGTAGCCGGGAAATTACCCCCTGATTTAGAAGCATTATTGAATCAGCATTTTGGAGATCTGCCCAATACAAAAAATACTGAAAGATCGTTGATCATATCCCCTGCGGAAGATAAGAAGTACAGAATAGAGAATGATGCAAAAGGTGTTCAGGGATCTATCCGTATTGCCAGGCCATTTCCAAACAGGCATCATCCTGATTTTTTAAAAGTTCAGATGCTGAACGCCCTGTTCGGCGGATTCTTTGGTTCAAGGCTGATGAGCAATATCCGGGAAGACAAGGGCTACACGTATGGTATACATAGTTATATTCAAAATCATGTTCATGAGACTGCCTGGATGATAAGCACCGAAGCAGGTAAAGATGTTTGCGAGGCAACCATAGCTGAAGTGTACAAAGAAATGAAGGATTTACGGGAGGAGCTGGTAGATGAAGAAGAAATGTTACTGGTAAGAAACTATATGATGGGTGGCCTTCTTGGTGATCTTGATGGCCCTTTCCAGATCATTGCCCGCTGGAAGAATATTATTCTCAACAATCTGACTGAACAATATTTTTACGACTCCATCCATACCATAAAAACAATTTCTGCAGAAGAATTACAGGATCTGGCACAGAAGTACCTGCAACCGGAGGATTTTTATGAACTGGTGGTGGTTTAGTATTTTCAACACAGACTTGCCTGCCGGGTTTATGAGTTGAAGAGTTACACAGAGAAATGCATGAAGACTCTGTGAATCTCCGTTTCTCTGTAACTCCGTGTTGAAAAAAGGCTGAAATTTGCCACATGACCTTCGACCGTAAAGATTTATCTGACGAGCAGCTTGTTGATTTTTACAGAAACCTGCTTTGGCCCCGCATGATAGAAGAGAAAATGCTGGTGCTGCTGCGCCAGGGAAAAATTTCCAAATGGTTCAGTGGTATCGGACAGGAAGCTATTTCCGTGGGAGTCACCCTGGCCGTACAGCCTGATGAATGGATAATGCCCCTGCACCGTAACCTCGGTGTTTTCACTACACGTAATATGCCATTAAATAAATTAGTCATGCAATGGCAGGGCGCCCGGGAAGGATATTCTAAGGGGCGGGAAAGAAGTTTTCATTTTGGAAATCGCGAACACCATATCTGCGGGATGATCTCACACCTGGGTCCGCAGCTGGCCATTGCTGATGGCGTGGCATTGGCTTATAAATTAAGAAAGGAACATAAAGTATCCGTTGCATTTACAGGAGATGGCGGTACCAGTGAAGGAGATTTTCATGAAGCATTAAATACAGCAGCCGTTTGGGATCTGCCGGTCCTGTTTATTATCGAGAACAATGGTTATGGTTTAAGTACACCCGTAAATGAACAATACCGTTGTATCAGTTTAACCGATAAAGCAAAAGGTTATGGTATGGAAGGCGTGCAGATTGATGGCAATAATATCCTGGAAGTGTATGATACGATAAAAGGCGTACGGGAGTATTGTATCAAAAATCAGAAACCTTATTTAATTGAATGTCTCACTTTCCGGATGCGGGGACATGAAGAAGCCAGTGGTACCAAGTATGTGCCACCGGATCTTTTCAGGTTATGGGAAATGAAAGACCCCATCAAAAACTATGAACGATTTTTGATTGGAGCCGGGGTGATCAGCGAAATGGATGTTGCCGCCATAAGAAATGAATTCAGGGATAAAATTGAAAGTGAATTAGCAATTGGATTTAATACAAAACCGGTGGTGGCGGATACAGAGGAAGAACTGGAAGATGTTTATGCGGCCCCCTCTAACTCCCAGCAAGGGGGAGAACTCAGAGCACAGCCCTTGCTTATTGACAACTCTGCTATCAATAGTGAAATTCATTTATCAGGTTTGAGCGATGCTGAATCCCCCCTTCGGGGGGTGGGGGGCTTCGACTGATCGATGCCATCAAAGAAGGTCTTCATCAAAGTATGAAAACTCATCCCAACTTAATTCTCATGGGACAGGATATTGCGGAGTATGGCGGGGCTTTTAAAATAACCGAAGGGTTTGTACAGGAGTTTGGAAAAGATAGAGTGCGAAATACACCGTTATGTGAAAGCGCCATTGTTGGTGCAGCACTGGGTTTAAGTCTGGAAGGATTTAAATGTATGATGGAAATGCAGTTTGCAGATTTTGTAACTGTTGGATTTAACCAGATAATAAATAACCTGGCAAAAATTCATTACCGCTGGGGACAAAATGCGGATGTGGTCATCCGGATGCCAACAGGTGGCGGGGTGGGTGCCGGTCCTTTTCATAGTCAGAGTAATGAAGCCTGGTTTGTAAAAACTCCCGGGTTGAAAGTGGTTTATCCGTCCACGCCGATGGATGCCAAAGGATTATTGATCGCGGCTATTAACGATCCGAATCCGGTGATGTTCTTTGAGCATAAAGCTTTATACCGCTCGGTTAATGGCTCTGTTCCCTCTGAATATTATGAAATTGAAATTGGTAAAGCCAGACATGTACGGGATGGAGAAGAAATTTCCATTATAACCTATGGTGCCGGGGTGCATTGGGCCGAAGATTATGCTGCGGAGCACCCGGAGATCTCGATTGATATTTTGGATCTGCGGACTTTATTGCCCCTTGATTATTTAGCTATCCGGGAAGCAGTAAAAAGAACGGGCAGGATATTAATTCTTCATGAAGACACGCTTGTGGGCGGCATCGGTGGTGAGATAGTTGCCTGGATCGCTGAAAATTGTTTTGGTTTATTAGATGCACCGGTGATGCGTTGTGCTTCTCTGGATACACCGGTTCCTTTTAGTATTGAACTGGAACAGAACTTTCTTGCTAAATCAAGACTTGATGAGTTTGTTCAAAAGCTTATAAGTTTTTGATTGTTCATAGTCATCCTGAGCGAAGCCGAAGGATGGCGAAATTAAGATTGGATGAAACGCTTCAGAAATTATTGATGTATTGATCAACCCGCTACTGTATATCCTTTCTTCAGTTTAAAAAATAATCCATTATTTGTAGTTTATAAAAAAGGGCTATCTTAAAGCATTATTCCGTTTCCTCAAAAAACGGATTAATAGGGGTCTAATTACCACCAAAACAAAAACCAACATGTCAACGACCAATCCCATGACTGCAAATCTTGCTGCGCCAGTCAACCAGTCCGAACGAATTATTCTCCTGGATTCTTTAAGGGTATTGCTATCCTCGGAATTTTATTAATGAATATACCCGGCTTTGCCTTACCGGATCCTGTTATTGGAGATCCCTCTGTTCTGAATGAATGGGGAACAGTTAATTTTAAAACCTGGTATTTTATTGAATGGTTTATGGAAGGTAGCCAACGGGCTTTATTCTCCATGTTATTTGGTGCCGGTATTATTTTATTTATTACCCGCCAGGAAAAAAGGGTTGATGGACTTTACCCGGCCGATTATTTTTTCCGCCGCCAAATATGGTTATTGGTTTTTGGTTTGTTCAATGGTTTTGTATTATTATGGTTTTGGGATATTTTATTTCATTATGCCTGTGTCGGTATGATCATGTTTGCTTTCCGGCGCCTATCCCCCAAAGCTTTAATTATTGGTGCCGTCATTTGCCTGGTATTGCAGACGGCCCGGGAAAATGTAGATGCATATAGAGACAGAAAGATGATTTACAAAGGAGAGATGATCGCAAAGATGGATACAACAGTAACCAAACTTACTGATCAGCAAAAAGAAGACCTGGGTGCCATGACAGGGTTTAAAGAAAAAACTACGCCCGAAAGTAAAATAAAGAAAATGGAAAAAAGCCTGAAGGCTGTTCGGGGTAGCTATGGTGGATTTTATGAATATCAAAGTGACAGAACCTTTAAAGTAGAAGTATTCTATGTCTATTATGGTGCCTGGGATATCCTGATATTTATGATGCTGGGAATGGCATTTTTTAAAAACGGCGTGCTGACCGGCAAAGCTTCTTCCAAAGTATATTGGGCCCTGTTCCTGGGAGGACTCGGGATTGGATTAACACTTTCTTATTTCCGGCTTCAACCTTTGATAGACTATAAGTTTAATATTTTTGAATACACAAAAAATATTTCTTTTGAATATTATCAGCTTTCCCGCGTTTTCAGGGCACTGGGGATTTTGGGATTAATAATGTTGTTGTACAAATCCGGATTCTTTAAATGGTTTTTCAGCCTGATGCGGCCGGTAGGTCAGATGGCCTTTACCAATTACCTGATGCAATCATTACTTGTTGGCTTGTTTTTTATGGGATCGGACTTGGCTACTATGGTAAACTGCAACGACATGAAATATATTATGTAGTAGCAGCAACCTGGGCGCTTGAGATTGCCTGGAGCCATATCTGGTTACGTTATTTCCGTTTTGGTCCTCTGGAATGGGCCTGGCGTAGTTTGACCTACTGGAAAAAACAACCCATGAAGAAAACAAATACCAAAGAAGTGATGTCCCCTTAAAATAGGCGGACGGCCACGTAAAATTTTATTAAACATAATACATAAAACAGCTGCATGTCAAATAATCTTACACCATCTGCAAATGCTGCAGCACCTGTGAGTCAGAAAGAAAGGATCGTTATTCTGGATAGCCTCCGGGGAATTGCTATCCTGGGAATCTTATTGATGAATATTCCTCATTTTGCCCTGCCTACCGGAGACCCCTCTGTTCTTAATGAATTCGGGACCATCAATTTTAAGGCCTGGCATTTTATTGCCTGGCTCCCTGATGGTACCCAACGGGCTTTATTCTCCATGTTGTTTGGTGCAGGAATTTTGCTATTTATTGGTGGAAAAGAAAACAGGTTAGATGGTTTATTACCCGCTGATTATTTTTTCCGCCGCCAGTTGTGGTTAATGGTCTTTTCAATGATTGATGTTTTTTTATTGCTATGGTACGGTGATATCTTATTGGATTATGCCTGTTTGGGTATGATCATGTATTCTTTCAGGAAATTATCACCCAGGGCATTGCTGATGGGTGCAGGTCTTTGTTTTCTATTTATGCTGGCTCGGGAAAACAGGGATCTTTACCAGGATAAAAAATTGATCAATCGGGGAGAAATGATAGCGGCCATGGATACTACCAATACCAAACTAACGGTACTGCAAAAAGAACAGTTAGTTGCAATGAAGGAATTTAAAGAGAAGAATACACAGGAGAGCAAGGTAAAGCGAATGGAAAAAGCCAAACTGAAAACAACCGGAAGCTATGAGACTTTATATGAATACAGAACTAACCGGTATATTGATAGTTTAGTGGAATATCTTTTTTTTGGTTTATGGGATGTATTGCTTTTTATGTTTATTGGGATGGCGTTTTTTAAAATGGGCATTCTTACGGGGCAAGCCTCCGTTAAAGTATATGCCTGGATGTGTATCGTGGGACTTGGTGTGGGATTAACGATTTCTTATTTCCGGTTGCAACCAATTATTGATTCAAAATTCAACTGGTTTGAATACACCAAAAAAATTCCATTTGCATTTTATGAGTTGTCACGAACATTCCGGTCAATTGGGTTATTGGGGCTGATCATGTTGTTGTATAAATCCGGTTGGTTCAAATGGTTTTTTGCCTTGATGCGTCCCGTTGGTCAAATGGCTTTTACCAATTACCTGATGCAATCACTGCTCTGCGGGTTATTTTTCTATGGAATTGGCTTTGGTATGTATGGCAAACTTGAACGACATGAAATCTATTATGTGGTGGGAGCCGTTTGGGTCATTCAAATTATTTATAGCAATATCTGGTTATACTATTTCCGTTTTGGTCCGCTGGAATGGGCCTGGCGCAGTTTGACGTATTGGAAAAAGCAACCGATGAAAAAGTCAGCAACAGAAGAAATTCTGAAACAAGTGGTGTAATTTTATAAGACAATCTCCCCGGATGTCTAAAAAGGACATATTGATTATTGAGAACCTGGCGGATTTTGAAAAAAAGATCAACCGGGATAATCATCCTTATGACATCAACCTGATGGTCATGCCCGGAACCCTTGAGGATAAACACAAGGATGTAGATCCGGAAAAAGGTATTCAGGCTCTGCGTAGACGATTTAATCTTATTTATATTTTACTGGATGGTGTTCATGATGTGCATCTTGGCGCCGATTACAGGTGGCTAAAACCCAACGATCTGGTAATTGTTCCGGAGAATTTTTTATATGCTTCTTCCAATGTTCGCCACTGTAGAGGGTTTTGTATGCATTTTAAAACTGAATTCGTTCAACCCTTATTAAAGGGACCGTTGGCAGAGGAGTTTCCTTATTTTGATTTACAGGCAGAACATATTGTAAATATTACAAAGACAGAAAGTGAATTAATTCAACAATCTTTTAGAGACATAATTACCGAATATGAAAGGTTTTCACCAGAAAAGGATTACCTGCTACGCAATTATATTCATATTCTTTTATTACGCATCCGGGAGATATACCGGCCGCATGTAAAAAAAATGAGTGAAGCCGCTACCCGTTCTATGAAGATCACCAACCAGTTCAAACACCTGGTGGAAAAGAGCTTTATTAATATGCGGGTCGTACAGAATTATGCAAAGCAACTTCACATCACTCCAAAATATCTTTCAGAAATAGTGAAAGAAAACACTGGTAAATCTCCCCGGGAGATCATCAACGAAATGTTATTGCTGGAAGCCAGGGTATTACTGGGGTCAACAGATAAAACAATTACAGAAATTGCGTACCAGCTTTGTTTTCAGGATCAGTCACATTTCAACCACTTTATTAAGCAGCATACCGGAATTACACCGCTTCAGCTCCGCAAGATTCTCTGATTTCTACATAAACTTCCGAAGTCCGTACAATGGATTGGCTTGTTATAACCGACAATTTTGTGTGGTTTTTATTTATCAAACAACAAATAAAATTTATTAACATGAAACCAATCACCTTTTTTCTTGTTATTTGTGCCACCACACTTCTGGTATCTCACCGTCCCGTTGTTTCTCAACTTTTTATAAATGGCGAAAAGGCCGAATTGAAAAGTTTTGGTAAACCGGATGAAGTAAGAGAATTTCCTAAAGGCAGGGTTGAACTAATTCACATTGGTAAAGCCACCATCGGAAGAGCTACTTTTCAACCAGGTTGGAAATGGTCAGAATCTGTGCAACCTCTGTCCAAAACAAAAAGTTGCGAGGCACCGCATTTCCAGTATCATGTCTCCGGAGAACTAATGGTTAAAATGGATGATGGTACCGTGCTACAATGCAAACCCGGTGATGTTTCACTGCTTCCTTTAGGTCATGATGCCTGGGTAGTAGGTAATGAACCTGCAGTGGTGGTTGATTTTCAGGGAATGCTGGATTATGCAAAATCAGTAAAATAAAACAAACAACGGCTAAAACCAATTTGTATGTATATCGTTCGGAATATTTTTAAACTTCGTTTTGATTCCTTTAAAGATGTCAAAATCCTGCTGGACGAAGCGTACAGCAAAGGTTTATTACCGGATGTAAAATCTGCAAGAATATTATCTGGTTTCACAGGTGATTCATACAGGTTGATTTTTGAAGAAGGATATGATTCATTGGCGGAGTATGAAAATTTGCTAACTGAACACATAAATAAACCAACTTGGAAAAAATGGTATGAGAAATTTAAAGTTCATGTAACAGGTAACCAGCGTGAAATATTAAGGCAAGTAATGTAAAAAACCGCAACTTAAAAATTATTTTACACCCGGGCCTAATAATGCTTTCCCGGCCCGGGCATTTGTATGCTGATCATTTTCTACCGTGAGTACACCATTGACTATTACAAAATGAAAACCTTTTGAATACGCATGGGGTTTCTCAAAAGTCGAAATATCTTTTACTTCCTTTTCATCAAAGATGACGATGTCGGCGGCATATCCTTCCCGTAACAGACCCCGGTCTTTCAGTTGAAATTTTTGTGCAGGTAAGGAGGTCATTCTCCGGATAGCCTCTTCTAATGTGATCACTTTTTCCTCTCTGACATATTTTGCCAGCACTCTTGCATTGGTGCCATATCCCCGGGGATGCGGCATCCCCACATTCAATACCCGGATGGAGGCATCACTGGCAAACATATTAAAGGGGTATTGCATGATGCGTTTGATATCTTCTTCACTCATGCCATGAAAAACGGCACTGGCTCCCCCTTCCATCATAATATCAATTACCGTCAGGGCTTCTTCTTTTGCTTTGTGTTTGCGGCCCTTCATCCCATTTATCTGTTCAATGCTTTTACCATTATAGGTTGTGTCAGGTGAATAGTTGGCCACCACAGCGTAACTGAAATGCTTCAACTTTCTTTTCTTCAATCGGGCAAGCATGGAATTGATGACATATTTTTTATATCAGGCCGCTGTAATCTTGCTTTGATGGAATCCTGGCCATCTGCCAATATCTCATCGGGGATCAGGGTACTGATGGAGGTGCTGCTGGCCGTATAAGGATACTGATCAATCGGTACTTCTATTCCTTCTTTTCTGGCCGCTTCTATCATCGGCACGGTTTCTTTACTTCGTCCCCAATTGTGCTGGCCACTTAATTTAAAATGCGAGATCTCTACGGGAATTTTTGCTTCTCTACCGATCGTCAACGCTTCTTCAATAGCATACGTAACACTATCCCCTTCATCCCGCATGTGCGTGGCATAAAGTCCGTTGTATTTTGCAGCTACTTTGGCGAGAGCTACGATCTCCGGGGTTTTCGTGTAAGTGCCCGGTATATAAATAAGTCCTGTTGACAGACCCACTGCACCGGCTCTCATAGCTTTATCCACCAGGGCTTCCATTTGTTTCATTTCCTCGGGAGTAGCATCCCGGTTGGCACGGCCCATCACGGCTTTTCGAATATCATTATGACCAATCAGTGTAGCGACGTTGATGGAAAGTTTTAATGAATCGATCCACTTCAGGTATTTTCCAATATCAACGTTGGAAGATCCACAGTTTCCGGTAACACATGTTGTAACGCCGTCCAGAATAAAACTTGTGGCATCGGGATCTTTAACTTCATCATCTTCCAGGTGGGTGTGTACATCAATAAAACCGGGGGCAATAAACAAACCTTTTGCATCAATGATTTTTTTTGCCGGGAGATTAACGGCTCTTCCTATCCGGATGATCTTTCCGTTATTAACAGCAACATTTCCATAGTACCAGTTGTTGCCGGTTCCATCAATAATTTTTCCATTGATAATAAGGATATCACATGTGGTAGCTACCGGATCTGTGCTCCGGCAACCAAAGGAAAGAATAAAAGAAACAATACCCATCTCATGCCCTCAAGTTACAGAATATTGAATGATGCTGTTTGTTAATTAAAGTGTTTATCCGGAAATGTTATTACTTGTTCGTTTTATCATCGGCTGCCATTTTTTATAGGTAGCACTGCGCCAGAGCCACTCAAGCGGACCATAATTAAAATATTTCAGCCATTGGGTGCTGAGGATTATCTGCAGGATGAAAAAACAGACACCAAATAATGTATAATAGACCGGGCCTACCTGTCCCATATACCCCAGACCGGCACCAAGAAAAACAAAATTGCCTGTCAGCGATTGTAGGATATAGTTACTGAAAGCCATTTTTCCCACTGGGGCCAGCACCGACAATATTTTTTTGCCCGCAGCCGATTGAAAAGACAACATGAATAAAGCAACATAGGCCATTGCCAGCGGCACTACACCCAGGGCATAAGCAATGGTTTGATATAAACCCTTCATTTTTAAATTAAAATAATCATTATTGTACCACGTCATATAATGGCCCAGGTAATAATTGGCAGGCAAGCCGATTACTAAACCCATGCAAATGATCCAATACAATAATTTTTTGTGTTGCAATAAGTTTTTATAAAAATCAGACCGGCCTACAACATAGCCAATTAAAAACATGCCCAACACTTTTGGTATCCGGCTCACAAAAAACAAATAACCATAGCGATAAAAGAAGCCGGCAATATTTCCTTTCAGTACGTCCCACCACGTAGAATTCTTAATGGCAGCCATATACTCTTCCTGGCTTTTTATGTTATTGAATTTTGTATTAATTTGACTATCCACCCAGCCCCGGTTTCAAATAATTTTTTGAAGGATAATTTAAATCAGGAAAAGTCATTTTAAGCCAATACAGCAATACAGGAGAAAGAATAAGCAGGACACCTGTTATCAATAATGTTTTATTGGAAAATTTTCTCAGGGGATTAATAAAAAACCAACCAACGCATAAAAGAAAACAATATCTCCCGGCCAGATCATCAAATGAACGGCGCCGAGCAATAACATGAACAGCAACCTTCTTCGGATGGTGGGCACCGCATTGATGCCTTTGGCCATTCCCCGTTTTACCTGCAGGGCAATGCCCCAGCCAAACAATAAACTGAAAATGGAATAAAATTTTCCTTCGATGAACATATGATGAAGGAATTGCATTTTGTGATCCCACCCTTCCAGTAAGAAGGGACCGGTAGCATGGGCATTTTCCTCGTACCAACTGAAACCGCTCCCGAGGTTGGCAATAAAAATACCGAGGATGGCAAAGCCACGAAGCACATCCATAAAGGTTTCTCTTTCATTGGCTTGAACGGGATTCAATGATTGCATTGCGGTTGGTTTTATGTTTAAATAATCGGGGCTGTCAGGATAGGAGGACGGAAAAGAGAGAATGGATAAATATAAAGATAGAAATCCGGTTTCCGTAAATGAGGTAAGAAAAAATCAGGGGAGGCGGTGATTTAAGTCACATACGGGCTTGCTATACAGGGGTAGATTTACATACCGAGGTCTACTATGAACAAAGCTGGGAAATTATTATTAGTATGTTTGATTTGTATAGCTTTGGTTTTACTTATCGTAAAGATTTCCGGATAAAAATCAATAAATAAAAAGTAAACTAATTATTATGAAAAAATATGGGCGGAGCGGACCGCATTATCCGCATTTTGGTTGCTGCTGTTTTCGCTTACCTGTATTTCAGCGGAACAGTAACGGGCACATTAGGCCTGGTATTGGTGGTCCTGGGCGGCGTGTTTGTATTAACCAGCCTGGTAAGTTTTTGTCCATTATATACACTGGTTGGACTAAATACCTGTCCCCGCAAAGAAAATAGTAAATAATGCCGATTGTGCATCCATAACCTGCCTTTGCCGGCAAAGAGTACATCCCGATCCCTATCGGGACCAATGGTCTGAACATCGGCATTATACCGGGACAATCCGGAATAATTTATAAATACGATTGATATAAATTGCCCTGATGGGTAGTTGATGGTTAAAGGTTAGATAGAGGTGAGGTTTATTCCTGGCCTCTATTTTTTTAGCGGACCAATCCGGAAATTATTCCTGTAAGAAAATAAAATTAAAAAGGAGTGTTCCATATAACCCTTTTTCAGATCTATATACGGACTGACGCGGGCATCCACAAAGAAATTGGGAAACAACTCTTTTTCGTACAGCAGGTTCAGTAGTAATAATTTTCTTTTCGGTTCCTGGTAATTTTCTCTTCCGCTGATGGAAGAGATGCTCTGGTAAATGGGGGCGCCAAAGGGGGCTATATAATTTGATCCATTCCAGAAAGATGCCAGGAAAGCAATATCATATTTTGATTTTATATAAACATTTACCAGTTGTCCCCGGCCTTTGTTAAAAGGGTATAAATTACTCTTATGGAAATGCCGGTAACCGGAATAATAACCATCGATTTTAAATTGTTTCAGAAAGCCTTTATTTGCAGGGTTATTCCACTCAGCCGCCAGACCCGCAGCCGAGTTGATTACGGTAGAAACAACGGAACCATTGGTGTCGAGCTGTCCGCCTTTATGCGGCGTGATGAATTGTAAAGGAGCTTTTACCTGCCAGGGTTTGCCGGGTTTGGTAAAAGTATAGGCGAAAGATAAACCCCCGGCCAACTCTTCGGGATAATTGGAATTAAACGTCTGGCGCAGTTCCCAATCGAGCCAGATATCCGTCATAATACGGCTCGTATTATATTTAATCTGAAAGCCCTCTTCAACCGGCCGGGTAATAATCCGGTCGTACCCCATTAATGGTTCAATTAACTGGTGCGACAAAGTGCCTTCCAATGCGCCGAATAATATGCGAAGATTTTTTTGCGGAATAAACTGCATAGAAAATAAAGCGATGGCTTTTTGCGGGCCGGCATCACCGAATTCTTTTTGTAATAAAGCGCCCGCCTCTATTTTTAGCCATTTGTTCGGCTGGATAACCAATCTTGGATAATGCCAGGTGCCAAAATAAGTAAAACCGGTCTGCACATTATTTTTAAAGTATTCATAATCCCGGAAATAGGAAAGGGTGCTGTAGGCAATGGAAAAACTGTTACTGTCTTTCGCCTGTACGGGGTTATTAAACTTCATGGCACCGGAAACAAGCTGGCTGCCGGCATTCATAGAGCCAAGCGAACAGATAATACATAAAACGATGCTGATCTTTTTCATTCTTCTTTGCCCCCTTTTTCTCCTATGAACCATTGTTCTTTATTTTTAAATAATACATTAAATGTGGTCAGTGAACCATAACAGCGGGTAATATACTGCTGAATATTTACTTTTTCCTCATCACCCAGGGTTTTATTGCTGTTGATGTTTTGTTCCAGTACCCGTAACCTGTCCCGCAGCATAACTATCTTATGAAAGAAATCATCAATGGGAATTTCTTTGGGCTTTAAACTTTTATCAGCTGGTTGCAGCAGCATCATTCCTTTTATCCATTTATCGCCCAACGGTACATTTTCAGTGATCCCACCCCAGAGACGCAAATATTTTAAGTAAAGATTTTTCAACTTCACTGGTGGTTTCTATTTCGGCACTTACATTTTCCGGAATGATGTCATCCAGCTTGTCATCGGTTTTATCAATTTCTTTAATACCCTGGTTAATAAAAGAAATCAGGTAAGTGGCATAACGGATTCCGACGATCACACCGGGACCATACTGAGTGTGTTGTAAACGGGTTCCGATGCCAAGGGTTGTTTGTTCCATAATTTTTATTTCATTTTTGTAGCAGGGCACAAGGCCCGGTTTATTTTATTATCCCGCTTCTGTCGGGATACTTCATTTGGATGCAAAAAACTGTGATATGAGATGAGTGCCATCGGCCTACCTGTCCGGAAGGCAGGCACGGCTCATCATCAAATATACCGTGCCTACGGCTCTCTACTATAGTTTTGGTTCTTGCAACGGGTTAAAACCCGTTGTTAGAATATTGAACCGAGGCTACGCCTCTGCAGCCCAAAACACAGCGAGCAACAGCATAAAAAATTCCCAGAGTTAATGTGCCCCTGCCCGTCCGGTCAGGCGGGGATTTTTTCCTGCCCCGAGGTCCTGAGCTAGTCGAAGGATCCGGATCGGCAGTTTGCGAATGACCATGCACTTTCATAAAATAAATTTCAAGAATATATGATGATAGGCTCCCGACTACAGACTAATGACTCCGGACTCCTTACTCCCCCGGATGATAACTCTTTTCCACATGCTTCATTACATCATCTTTATAAAACAACACTTCTTTAAATTTTCCCTTGCTGTACATCAAAGCCTGATCAAAAAAATGTTTTGAATCCGGATTGCCACTCTGTCCGCCAGCCAGCAATGATTTGGCTTTTATTTTTTTCCCGAATTCAACGGCACAAATAAAACTGTTGCCATTTACACCATACCTTTTTACCGTACCGGGATACGTACGGCTGGAATAGGAAGGCAGCATGCCCCAGGTGGAAGATACAAAGCCAACAGGAATGCTGGGTTTGCTATCGTCAAATTGATTTTCAACAGCGCCTGAAATCCGTTGAAACCGGTTTATCTCTCCCCAGGGTACCTGCCAGCGGCCCATTTTATTTTGGAGTTCTGTAATGGTGGCCAGGAGTGGTTTCAATAAATCTCCAGGTGCAGCCGTGGCCGCAAACTGCCGGGCTTTGTCTATGAGGTCAGCCTTTTCATTTCCGGAAATAATTGTTTTAGAAATAGCAGGTAAAATTTTCTGGACCCCATTCAACAGCGAGGGTTGTAGCAATTGAATTTCTCCGCAGCGAAAATCCCATTGTTTCAACACACCGATTGGCAGTATAAAGGGAACTATACAGGGAGTCGGTGTGAAATATTTTTTTTCAAATGAAACTTACCAGGGCCGGAATCAATAATTCAAATGCCGTTAATCGGTTATCGTAGCCGGCCTTAATTACTTTGTCGATCGTGTACTGTTTTTCTTCATCGAGAACTCTCACTGCATTTATGCCCCGGAAATTTTCTTCATCCGGCGCCATGTACACCGGAAAATTTTCCCGCTTAGGGCTGTTTTTACCTGCTACTGTATACGGAGTGGAGTTACAGTTTTGCAACCAGCCATTGACCGGGTTAATGCTCTGAACAATATCAGTAATGGCGTGTAATCCTTTCCATTCGGTAGCAGGAATGGTTCCGTTCACCGGTTGGGTCCAGTCAAATTTGGTATCGCGGACAGGAATACGGTTACCATGCCAGTAGGCGATATTGCCTTCTGCATCGGCATACACGGTGTTATTGGAAATATTGCCTTTCAGATCCAGCGTTTTTTAAAATTCACAAAACTGTTTGCTTTATTCCGCTGCCAGCATTGAATAAGGCCATTCCTGATCCGGTTGTCTGCTCTCAGGCTCAGGTAACCTTCCTTTCTTTTTGACATTAGAGGTCCATGATGGGTGAAAAGAGCCGTTACCGTTTTAGATTGTATGCCGCTTCCTGATTTATACTTCAGAACTATCTTTTTTTCAATAACCGGCCTTTGTGTTTTATTATATTCATAGACCCAGCTATTATTTTTTCTTGAAATTTTTTCAATATAGGTATCTGCGGCATCCACTTTACTTGATGTGTGCATCCATCCGCAGTGTTCGTTGAATCCCTGGTAAACAAAAATTGCCCCAGGTAACGGCACCATATACATTCAGCCCTTCCTCACTTACCATATGTACTTCCGGCCGGAAATAGAAAGTGACATGCGGGTTGATATACAAAATGGCGTTTCCCGATTCAGTTAATTTTGGTTCAAAAGCAAAACCATTGGATCCGGTCAGGTCCTGCGGGTTTTCGGTGTCTTCTAAATTTTGCTTCTTTACAGCGGAAACTTCTTTACCATCTAAATAAAGGTTTTTAAATTCGTCTTCACTGATATCAGCCGTGTTGATCGCATTAATGCTGCCATCCGTCCATAAAAAAGGGTACCAGGGTTTAAAGCGGGTTAAGAGGGCGGGTTTTACCCCCGGGTTCTTATAGAGATAATAATTTAGGCCGTCAGCAAAAGCATTACATAATTGTTTCATCCAGGCGGGTGCCTGATTATAATCATTCAGGGAAGCCACGGAATCAAACAGTATCCGGTTTAGCAGATCAACAGCCAGTTCACTTTCACCTGCCACTTCAGAGAGAGCCGACCGAGTTTGTCAATATAATTCATTTCCTCTCTCTTGAAATCGTCTTCACATTGGGCATACATAAGTCCGAACACGGCATCGGCATCTGTTTTACCATAGATATGGGGTATACCATAATTATCACGGATGATGGTGACGTTTTTGGATTGTTTTTCCCAGCGAGTAATTTCCTCTTTTGAAAAATTCTGGGCCAGGAGTTGAATGGGAAAAACTAGTAAAATAAGTATTTGTTTCATATGATTTTATTTCTCTGAAGGTCATGAAGGACTCCTTTGGAGAGTCCTTTCGGACAGGTGATATTCTTTTTTTAATAAGGCTATCAGGTCGATCGCTTTCTTGTATAGAAGTTTCAGCCTGTTTTCAATTAAGAATTTGCCTTTGATCTGGCCAATATCATAGGCAAGATCCTGGAATAGATTTGGGTCATAGGATCGCAAGGGGATTATTATCAGGTCGGTGAATGCCGTCAATGGCCACCATTTTATCAAAAATAAATGGGTAAAAAATGTGAGATAGCAACGGATCTGCTGCTCTTCTTTCAAGGCGATCATCGTCCTGATTCAACATGATGATCTCTACTAATTTTTGGTACGACATCATGCTGTCTGCCGACTGTACATTTCTAATTAAACGCAGGGAGCCAGAGCTTTTTTAATTGTGTAATGGTCCCGTCAGCAGTTTGAAACCGGTTTGTCCGGATAAGCATCCTGCCCAGGTAGTAAAGGTCGCTTTCATGCCCTTTAATTTTTTGACTGGCTAACAAAAGCATCAGCGAATCCATTTGTTCCCCTTTTTGTTTACGAAAAAGAATATTCCGTTTAATGTTAGCTGTATCCGTTTTCAGATCCTCTAAATAAGCTTGAATAAATTGTTTTTCCCGGTGTCTTTCAACAGCATGTTCCCTGATATTTTCTGCCAAAAAACCGCAGAACACAGCGAGGAATAACATGATAAACTCCCAGAAATAATGGGTCCATTTCTTTCGTGCGGTATGAGTGTGCATGTACTTCCATAAGTTATTTATTTCTCCAAAGAGTCCTTTCGGACAGGTGATACTCCTCATTCAGGATGATTAATAAATTGTTGGCTTGTGTCAATAGTCGCCGGCATTCTCTACGGTTCACCCTGTTCTGTGCCTGCACAACAAATAGTTTATAATTGAACTCCAATAGGATCCGCTTTGCTGAAGGAGATAAGCGGTGGATTTCCGGTAGGCAGGGAAGGAATGTTGTCGGGGTTCATCATCCGGTTGAACACGCGGCCATCAAAAAATCGTGTGAAATATTCTGTAATCTCATTGCAGATTCTTCAAGATCTTGCTGACGGTAATGACCGGGATGGGGGCATCATACTTGGTAATGCTGTCTGCAATAAACCCTTTCGGTATTAGCCGAAGGCCACCGGCATTTTTAATTGGTCCAATGTGCCTTCATTGGGGAATAAAGCGGTATAAAATGGTCACGGGGCGCAAAAACTGCATAATAGATCGTATTAGTGGAATCATACGGCGGACCTCGCATTTAAAATTGATGATGAAATCCATCATCCAGCCCTTTTCTGTTCTGGCCTCAATGATAGCAGACAGTAGCCGCAAGGTATCGGCTAAAATGTCATTTACCAGCGACCGGGCAAGTTTTTCTCCCGCTGGTGTTCAATCATATGTTCTCTTTATTCTCTCTAAAAAACCGCCAAAACACAGCAGGAACAACATTAAAAATTCCCAGAAATAATGTGTCCATTTTCCGGGCGGTATGGGTGTGGGCATGTACTTCCATAAAAGCTATTTAATATTATATTCCTTTTAAAAAAATGTATAATTCCATCCGCCCTTTCTTTTAGCCGGTTCAGGCGGACAGCATTCATCCTGTCCACCTTTAGATGATGAACTCCATATATAAAATCGAGAATGAATTCTTTGGTTGTTGTTCGAAGTGCCGGGTTACCGGCAGAGGAGATATTGTTTCCCCGTCAACCATCGTTTCAAGAATATTCCGGATCAAAAGCTTGCCCGTCAGCGTCTGGATGATTCAGCAATTTTCACCCTCTTGCCCGGGATTGTGTCAACAATATTCTGTTAGTTGCCTGGTTTGTCATACGCCATAATGCTGTCGGATACCACTTGATTTTTTTGTGTGGGAGACCGCCCGAGTTTATCGGTGCTTTATTATTTCCGTCAGCCGGAGTGAAAATCCGGAATCTGGTTATGTGGCCCAAAAATAAAATTCTTCCTCCGTATAGATCGGGGATCAGGTGAGTTCAGATACCAGATGAGAGTGAATCCATACTCTATTATTTTTGAACTTTGCTGTTCAGATGGCGGTCAATAAATAATGTATCGAAATTTAACGTCTTCAATAAATGACCGGATATATTTTTTTTTCACGGTCCTCTTTCAATCTTGTGTTCCAACTGATACTCTGCTAAAAACCCGCAAAACACGGAGAAACAACATGAGAAACTCCCAGAAATAATGGGTCCATTTTTACGAGGTGTGGGTGTGGCTTATCTTCCATAAAAAGTTATTTAATCATAGTGATATTTATTCTTAAAATTAATAAATAAGGGTAACGGCTTTCAGGTTTAATTCTTTTAAAGATTGCAAATGGCTGTTGGCGGCAAAAGCATATTCGTTAAGCATTACAAAAAATGTATTGATTGTTACCGGATCATTGGTAGTCAATACTGGCAGAGCTGGATCTGGCTCTTTTAGCTTCAGTCTTTTGTAATTTAATATAGGATATAAAAATTCCCATGTGCGGTACTGTCTTTCCTGGAAACCTGTTGTTTCAAACTTAATAAATAGGGATCTCACTTTTTTTGTCGCAATCCAGGATGCTATCTGCATCTGCTTTAGCCAACAAACAGACGCCCTCCGGCATTTTAAATTGAAGTAGTGTTTGGTCTGCAAGAGTAACCAGATCGGAAAGCTACTTACCTGGATAATCAATTTTTCCTAAGACAAGTTATTTTTCAATTTTGTATCTACCGAAAAGAAGAGTCAAAACATTTCATCCCGTTGAGAGAAAATTAGCTTTTACTTTCATAAATTTGGAGCAACAGGCAGCAAAGCTCGCTGGTGTCTGTTTTCAGGTCTTCATAAAAGACCGGATATACTGCATCCCCCTTTCTTTTTCAATCTTAATATAAATTTGGTACTCTGCCAGAAACCCGCAGAACACAGCGAGGAACAACATTAAAAACTCCCAGAAATAATGAGTCCATTTTTTCCTTGCCGTATGTGCGTGTGCGTGTACTTCCATAATTAATTTA
>JADKKH010000016.1 GCA_016720585.1 Chitinophagaceae bacterium
TAAACCTGGCTAAATAATAAATTTCACGGGCAAGCAATTTTCTGTCTTTTCTTTTCAATAGGGAAATTAGTGTGTCTATTGAATTACAAGGCCCTGGCATTTATTTTTATGGTTCTGCTAAAATTAGCAGTGTCTTTTTCAAATCTTCATTGAATTGACATATTCTTTTTCTCTTTTATGCTCCACAATGTGTTCCCGTTTGTTTTCACAAAAACCCAAGCGTTACAGCCAGGAACAACATAAAAAATTCCCAGAAATAATGGGTCCATTTTTGAGTGGCGTATGCGTATGGTTGTGTCTACTTCCATTAATTAATTTAAGCGGTAGCTGGTGTTTATCATAGGTTGCCATTTTTATAGGTAGCACTGCGCCAGAAGCCACTCGAGCGGACCATAATTAAAATATTTCAGCCATTGGGTGCTGAGGATGATCTGCAGTATGAAAAACCGATACCAAATAGGGTATAATAGACCGGGCCTATCTGTCCCATGTACCCAAGACCAGCTCGAGAAAAACAAAATTACCAGTCAATGATTGCAGGATATAGTTACTAAAGCCATTTTTTCCCACAGGGGCCAGCAGCACCGACAATATTTTTTGCTCGCAGCCGATTGAAATGACAACATGAATAAAGCAACATAGGTCATTGCCAGCGGCACTACCGCAGGGCATAAGCAATGGTTTGATATAAACCCTTCATTTTTAAATTAAAATAATCATTGTACCACGTCATATAATGGCCCAGGTAATAATTGGCAGGCAAGCCGATTACTAAACCCATACAAATGATCAATACAATAATTTTTTATTTGCAATAAGTTTTATAAAAATCAGACCGGCCTACAACACTTAGCCAATTAAAAACATTCCTTGTGTAGGTATCCGGCTCACAAAAACAAATAACCATAGCGGTAAAAGAAAGCCAGCGATATTTCCTTTAACACATCCCACCAGGTAGAATTTTTAATCGCAGCCATATACTCTTCCCCTAGGCTTTTAATATTAATGAATTTTGTATTAATTTGACTATCCACCCAGCCCCCGGTTTCAAATAATTTTTTTGAAGGATAATTTAAATCGGAAAGAGTCATTTTAAGCCAATACAGCAATACAGGAAAGAATAAGCAGGACACCTGTTATCAATAATGTTTTATTGGAAAATTTTCTCAGGGGATTAATAAAACCAACCAAAGCATAAAAAACAATATCTCCCGGCCAGATCAACAAATGAACGGCGCCGAGCAATAACATGAACAGTAACCTTCTCCGGATGGTGGGTACGGCATTGATTCCTCTAGCCATCCCCCTTTTTTACCTGCGGAGCAATACCCCAACCAAATAATAAACTGAAAATGGAATAAATTTTCCCTCAATGAACATATGATGTAGGAATTGTTTTGTGATCCACCCTTCCAGTAAGAAGGGACCATTAGCATGGGCATTTTCCTCGTACCAACTGAAACCGCTCCCGAGGTTGGCAATAAAAATACCGAGGATAGCAAAGCCACGAAGCACATCCATAAAGGTTTCTCTTTCATTGGCTTGAACGGGATTCAATGATTGCATTGCGGTTGGTTTTATGTTTAAATAATCAGGGCTGTCAGTATAGGAAGACGGAAAAGAGAGAATGGATAAATATAAAGATAGAAATCCGGTTTCACGTAAACAGGAGGAAGAAAAAATCAGGGATGCGGTGATTTAAGTCACATACGGGCTTGCTATACAGGGTAGATTTACATATTGGGGTCCACTATGAACAAAGCCGGGAAAATAATATTGGTCTGTTTGATTTGTATAGCTTTGGTTTTCTTATCGTAAAGATTCCGGATAAAAGTATCAATAAATAAAAAGTAAACTAGTTATTATGAAAAAATATGGGCGGACGGACCGCATTATCCGCATTTTGGTAGCTGCTGTTTTCGCTTACCTGTATTTCAGTGGAACAGTAACCGGCACTTAGGCCTGGTATTGGTTGTCCTGGGGGCGGGTTTTTGTATTAACCAACTTGGTAAGTTTTTTGTCCATTATATACACTAGTTGGACTAAATGCCTGTCCACGCAAAGAAAATAGTAAATAATGCCGATTGTGCATCATAACCTGCCTTTGCCGGCAAAGAGTACATCCCGATCCCTATCAGGACCAATGGTCTGAACATCGGCAATATGCCGGGACAATCAGGAATAATTTATAAATACAAATTGATATAAATTGCCCTGATAGGTAGTTGATGGTTAAAGGTTAGATAGAGGTGGGGGTTTATTCACGGCCTCTATTTTTTAGCAGACCAATCCGGAAATTATTCCTGTAAATAAAATTAAAAGGAGTGTTCCATATAACCCTTTCCAGATCTATATGCGGACTGACGCGGGCATCCACAAAAAATTGGGAAACAGCTCTTTTTCGTATAGCAGGTTAAGTAATAATAATTTCCTTTTCGAGTTCCTGGTAATTTTCTCTCCCGCTGATGGAAGAGATGCTCTAATAAATGGGGGAGCAAAAGGGCTATGTAATTTTGATCCATTCCAGAAAGAGCCAGGAAACCAATATCATATTTTGATTTTATATAAACATTTACCAGTTGTCCCCGGCCTTTATTGAAAGGGTATAAATTACTCTTAGCCGGAAATCCCATTAACCGGAACTCATAACCATCAATCTTAAATTGTTTCAGAAAGTAGCATTTTCGCAGGGTTATTCCATTCAGACCCAGACCCGCAGCCGAGTTGATTACGGTAGAAACTACGGAACCATTGGTATCGAGTTGGCCGCCTTTATGCGGTGTGATGATTGTAAGGGAGCTTTTACCTGCCAGGGTTACCGGGTTTGGTAAAGTATGAAGGCAAGAAAGATAAACCCCGGCCAACTCTTCGGGATATTGGAATTAAACGTCTGGCGCAGTTCCCAATCAGGCGGATATCCGTCATAATACGGCTCGTATTATATTTAATCTGAAAGCCCTCTTCAACAGGCCGGGTATTAATCCGGTCGTACCCCATTGAGGTTCAATTAACTGGTGCGATAAATTGCCTTCCAATGCGCCGAATAGTATGCGAAGATTTTTTGTGGAATGAACTGCATCGAAAATAAGGCGGTAACTTTTTGAGGGCCAGCATCACCGAATTCTTTTTGTAATAAAGCGCCCGCCTCTATTTTAGCCATTGTTCGGCTGGATAACCAATCTTGGATAATGCCGAGTGCCAAAATAAGTAAAACCGGTCTGCACATTATTTTTAAATGTTCATAATCCCGGAAATAGGAAAGGGTACTGTAGGCAATGGAAAAACTGTTACTTGTCTTTCGCCTGTACGGGGTTATTAAACTTCATGGCACCGGAACAAAAGCTGGCTGCCGGCATTCAGAACCAAGCAGACGGATAATACATAAAACGATGCTGATCTTTTTCATTCTTCTTTGCCCCCTTTTTCTCCAATGAACCATTGTTCTTTATTTTTAAGTAATACATTAAATGTGGTCAGTGAACCATAACAGCGGGTAATATACTGCTGAATATTTACTTTCCCTCACCCAGGTGTTTATTGCTGTTGATGTTTTGTTCCAGTACCCGTAACCTGTCCCGCAGCATAACAATCTTATGAAAGAAATCATCAATGGGAATTTCTTTGGGCTTTAAACTTTTATCAGCCGGTTGCAGCAGCATCATTCCTTTTATCCATTTATCTCCCAGGTACATTTTCAGTGATACCCACCCCAGAGACGCAAAACTTTAAGTAAAGATTTTCAACTTCACTAGTGGTTTCTATTTCGGCACTTACATTTTCGGAATGATGTCATCCAGCTTGTCATCCGTTTTATCAATTTCTTTAATACCTGGTTAATAGAAATCAGGTAGGTAGCATAACGGATTCCGACGATAACACCGGGACCATACTGAGTGTGTTGCAAACGGGTTCCGATGCCGAGGGTTGTTTGTTCCATAATTTTTATTTCATTTTTGTAGCGAGGGCACAAGGCCCGGTTTATTTTATTATCCCGCTTCTGGGGATACTTCATTTGGATGCAAAAAACATTGATATGAGATGAGTGCTATCGGCCTACCTGTCCGGAAGGCAGGCACGGCTCATCATCAAATATACCGAGCCTACTGCTCTCTGCTTTAGTTTTGGTTCTTGCAACCGGTTAAAACCCGTTGTTAGAATATTGAACCGAGGCTACGCCTCTGCCCCAAGTGCTACTGCGAGGAACAGCTTAAAAAATTCCCAGAGATAATGTGCCCCTGCCCGTCCGGTCAGGCGGGGATTTTTTCCTGCCCCGAGATCCTGAGCTACTCGAAGGATCAGGATCGGCAGTATGCGAATGACCATGTACTTTCATAAAATAAATTTGAAGACTATGTGATGATAGGCTCCCGACTACAGACTAATGACTCCGGACTCCTCACTCCCCGGATGATAACTCTTTTCCACATGCTTCATTACATCATCTTTATAAAACAACACTTCTTTAAATTTTCCCTTGCTGTACATCAAAGCCTGGTCAAAAAATGTTTTGACTCCGGATCGCCACTCTGTCCGCCAGCCAGTAAGGATTTGGCTTTTATTTTTCCCGAATTCAACGGCACAAATAAAACTGTTGCCATTTACACCATACCTTTTTACCGTACCGGGATATGTGCGGCTGGAATAGGAAGGCAGCATGCCCCAGGTGGAAGATACAAAGCCAACAGGAATGCTGGGTTTGCTATCGTCAAATTGATTTTCAACAGCGCCTGAAATCCGTTGAAACCGGTTTATCTCTCCCCAGGGTACCTGCCAGCGGCCCATTTTATTTTGGAGTTCTGTAATGGTGGCCAGGAGTGGTTTCAATAGATCTCCAGATGCAGCCATGGCCGCAAACTGCCGGGCTTTGTCTATGAGGTCTGCCTTTTCATTTCCGGAAATAATTGTTTTAGAAATAGCAGGTAAAATTTTCTGACCCCATTCAACAGCGAGGGTTGTAGCAATTGAATTTTCTCCGCAGCGAAAATCCCATTGTTTCAACACACCGATTGGCAGTATAAGGGAACTATACAGGGAGTCGGTGTGAGAAATATTTTTTTCAAATGAACTTACCAGGGCCGGAATCAATAATTCAAATGCCGTTAATCGTTTATCGTAGCCGGCCTGAATTACTTTGTCGATCGTGTACTGTTTTTCTTCATCGAGAACTCTCACTGCATTTATGCCCCGGAAATTTTCTTCATCCGGCGCCATGTACACCGGAAAATTTTCCCGCTTAGGGCTGTTTTTACCTGCTACTGTATACGGAGTGGAGTTACAGTTTTGCAACCAGCCATTGACCGGGTTAATGCTCTGAACAATATCAGTAATGGCGTGTAATCCTTTCCATTCGGTAGCTGGAATGGTTCCGTTCACCGGTTGGGTCCAGTCATATTTGGTGTCGCGGACAGGAATACGGTTACCATGCCAGTAGGCGATATTGCCTTCTGCATCGGCATACACGGTGTTATTGGAAATATTGCCTTTCAGATCCAGCGTTTTTTTAAAATTCACAAAACTGTTTGCTTTATTCCGCTGCCAGCATTGAATAAGGCCATTCCTGATCCGGTTATCAGCTCTCAGGCTCAGGTAACCTTCCTTTCTTTTTGTCATTACAGGGCCATGATGGGTGAATAGAGCCGTAACGTTTTTAGTTTGAATGCTGTTTCCTGATTTATACTTCAGTAATATCTTTTTTTCAATAACCGGCCTTTGTGTTTTATTATATTCATAGACCCAGCTATTATTTTTTCTTGAAATTTTTCAATATAGGTATCTGCAGCATCCACATCACTGGATGTGTGCATCCATCCGCAGTGTTCGTTGAATCCCTGGTAAACAAAAAATTGCCCCCAGGTAACGGCACCGTATACATTCAGCCCTTCCTCACTTACCATATGTACTTCCGGACGGAAATAGAAAGTGACATGCGGGTTGATATATAAAATGGCGTTTCCCGATTCAGTAATTTTTGGTGCAAAAGCAAAACCATTGGATCCGGTTAGGTCCTGCGGGTTTTCGGTGTCTTCTAAATTTTGCTTCTTTACAGCGGAAACTTCTTTACCATCTAAATAAAGGTTTTTAAATTCGTCTTCACTGATATCAGCCGTGTTGATCGCATTAATGCTGCCATCCGTCCATAAAAAAGGTACCAGGGTTTAAAGCGGGTTAAGAGGGCGGGTTTTACCCCGGGTTCTTATAGAGATAATAATTTAGGCCGTCAGCAAAAGCATTACATAATTGTTTCATCCAGGCGGGTGCCTGATTATAATCATTCAGGGAAGCCACGGAATCAAACAGTATCCGGTTTAGCAGATCAACAGCCAGTTCACTTTCACCTGCCACTTCAGAGAGCCGACCGAGTTTGTCAATATAATTCATTTCCACTCTCTTGAAATCGTCTTCACATTGGGCATACATAAGTCCGAACACGGCATCGGCATCTGTTTTACCATAGATATGGGGTATACCATAATTATCACGGATGATGGTGACGTTTTTGGATTGTTTTTCCCAGCGAGTAATTTCCTCTTTTGAAAAATTCTGGGCCAGGAGTTGAATGGGAAAAACTAGTAAAATAAGTATTTGTTTCATATGATTTTATTTCTCTGAAGGTCATGAAGGACTCCTTTGGAGAGTCCTTTCGGACAGGTGATATTCTTTTTTTAATAAGGCTATCAGGTCGATCGCTTTCTTGTATAAAAGTTTCAGCCTGTTTTCAATTAAGAAATTGCTGCCTTTGATCTGGCCAATATCATAGGCAAGATCCTGGAATAGATTTGGGTCATAGGATCGCAAGGGGGATTATTATCAGGTCGGTGAATGCCGTCAATGGCCACCATTTTATCAAAAATAAATGGGTTAAAAATGTGAGATAGCAACGGATCTGCTGCTCTTCTTTCAAGGCGATCATCGTCCTGATTCAACATGATGATCTCTACTAATTTTTGGTACGACATCATGCTGTCTGCCGACTGTACATTTCTAATTAAACGCAGGGAGCCAGAGCTTTTTAATTGTGTAATGGTCCCGTCAGCAGTTTGAAACCGGTTTGTCCGGATAAGCATCCTGCCCAGGTAGTAAAGGTCGCTTTCATGCCCTTTAATTTTTGACTGGCTAACAAAAGCATCAGCGAATCCATTTGTTCCCCTTTTTGTTTACGAAAAGAATATTCCGTTTAATGTTAGCTGTATCCGTTTTCAGATCCTCTAAATAAGCTTGAATAAATTGTTTTTCCCGGTGTCTTTCAACAGCATGTTCCCTGATATTTTCTGCCAAAAAACCGCAGAACACAGCGAGGAATAACATGATAAACTCCCAGAAATAATGGGTCCATTTCTTTCTAGCGGTATGAGTGTGTGCATGTACTTCCATAAGTTATTTATTTCTCCAAAAGAGTCCTTTCGGACTGGTGATACTCCTCTTTCAGGATGATTAATAAATTGTTGGCTTGTGTCAATAGTCGCCGGCATTCTCTCCGGTTCACCCTGTTCTGTGCCTGCACGACAAATAGTTTATAATTGAACTCAGTCAGATCCGCTTTGCTGAAGGAGATAAGCGGTGGATTTCCGGTAGGCAGGGAAGGAATGTTGTCGGGGTTCATCATCCGGTTGAACACGCGGCCATCAAAAAATCGGTGTGAAATATTCCTGTAATCTCCCATTGCAGATTCTTCAAGATCTTGCTGACGAAGCAATGACCGGATGGAGGCATCATACTTGGTAATGCTGTCTGCAATAAACCCTTTCTGTATCAGCCGAAGGCCACCGGCATTTTTTAATTGGTCCAATGTGCCTTCATTGGGAATAAAGCGGTATAAAATGGTACGGGGCGCAAAAACTGCATAATAATAGATCGTATTAGTGGAATCATACGGCGGACCAGCATTTAAAATTGATGATAACGAATCCATCATCCAGCCCTTTTCTGTTCTGGCCTCAATGATAGCATGTAGCCGCAAGGTATCGGCTATAATGTCATTTACCAGCGACCGGGCAAGTTTTTTCTCCCGCTGGTGTTCAATCATATGTTCTCTTTTATTCTCTGCCAAAAAACCGCAGAACACAGCAAGGAACAACATTAAAAATTCCCAGAAATAATGTGTCCATTTTTTCCGGGCGGTATGGGTGTGGGCATGTACTTCCATAAAAGCTATTTAATATTATATTCCTTTTTTAAAAAATGTATAATTCCATCCGCCCTTTCTTTTAGCCGGTTCAGGCGGACAGCATTCATCCTGTCACTTCCTTTTAGCTGATGAACTCCATATATAAAATCGAGAATGAATTCTTTGGTTGTTGTTCGAAGTGCCGGGTTACCGGCAGGAGGAGATATTGTTTCCCCGTCAACCATCGTTTCAAGAATATTCGGATCCAAAAGCTTGCCCGTCAGCGTCTGGATGTCAGCAATTTCACCCTCTTGCCGGGATTGTGTCAGCAATATTCTGTTAGTTGCCTGGTTGTATGCCATAATGCTGTCGGATACCACTTGATTTTTTATTAGCCGGAGACCGCCCGAGTTTATCAATTGCTTTATTGTTCCGTCAGCCGGAGTGAAAATCGGAATCCTGGTTAACTGGCGGCCCAAAAAATAAATTCTTCCTCCGTATAGATCGGGATCAGGTGAGTTCAGATACCAGATGAGTGAATCATACTCTATTATTTTTTGACCTTTGCTGTTCAGATAGCGGTCAATAAATAATGTATCAGATTTAAGGTCTTCAATAAATGACCGGATATATTTTTTTTCACGGTCTCTTTCAATCTTGTGTTCCAACTGATACTCTGCTAAAAACCCGCAAAACACAGCGAGAAACAACATGAGAAACTCCCAGAAATAATGGGTCCATTTTTTACGAGGGGTGTGGGTGTGGGCATGTACTTCCATAAATGACAGCTATTGAAAATGATACTTTGAATTAAAATATTTTACAAGTGCATTTGTTTTTTCTTTTATATCGGTCAGCCATGTGTTTTGTTTGATGGTAAACTGCTTATACCTGAATAAAACATTGAACATTTTGTTAACCGAATTTTTATCGATTGAAAACAATACAGGGATTTTATCTGCACTAATGGAATCAGTATATAAAAATTTGTTGGCCTGAAAGTGGCCCAGCACATCAAAGGTGTTTCTTACGTTATCCTGGCTGTGTTGCATGGCGGTGGCCTCCCAGTCCCGGTAATTACGGATATAATTATCATACGATATAATACTATCCCGGTCCTCTTTGTTCAACAAACGTAATCCTCCTGCATTTTTCAGTTGCCCGAGTGTCCCATCTGCAAAAGCAACAGTAAGGAAAAACATTGAATGTTTAACCATCTGTGCGAGGCAAGCTGTGTTTGTTATGTTTTCTGACAGGGTATCATAGCAGAGAAATATGTCACTAAATGCAGCTGTCTTTCTTTCATTGCTGGTGAGAACCCTTGATAAAGTACGAAGATTAATATGCAGGTCATCATAAAATGAACGTATATATTGTTTGCTCCGGTCCTTTTCTATTTTATGCTCCAACTGGTACTCTGCCAAAAAACCACAGAATACAGCTAGAAACAACATTAAAAACTCCCAGAAATAATGGGTCCATTTTTTCCTTTCTGTATGTGAGTGTGCATGTACTTCCATCCTGATTAATTTAAATGATATTCTGTTAGAATTAATGAAAGGGTTGTTGAGGCCAGTTTCTTTTCTGAAATATTGTCCCGCATAGTTGCCAGGTAAATTGACTTTACCTGGTTTAAGTATTTTAGAAATCCTTTTTTGTCTGCTTCTGCCAATTTCAAAATGGTAATTTCAGATGGTAAAATCATGCGGTTATTGCCTTTAATAAGTGTATCTGCATTCAGTTGCCGGTATGTATAGTCTCTCGTTGCCTTGTCAATGATTACGGGGTCAAGCAATTTTTCAAGATACTGGTTGATCCCTGTTGCCAGTTCAGCTTGTAATGGTTCATATTCTTTAAGGTTTCGAACCAACACATCATATTTTATCAGGGCATTTGAAACATTCTTGTTTCGTATTAACCTCAGGTTGCCGCTATTTTTTAGCTGCTGCATGGTTCTGTCTGAGGGAAAAAAACGCAGAATATCCCAGTATGGATTTTCATAAAGTTCATATACCTTTCTACCCTCATGAAGGTATGCGTCACTGGCCACCAGGTCAAACAAAGTATCTAATTCCCTGATGCGTGACTTCCTGAAGAGGATTAACCTGCTCAAATGGGTGGTATCTGATTTCAAATCGTCTACCATTGTTTGCATGAATTGTTTCTCCCGGTCTTTTTCTATCTTATGTTCTAACTGGTACTCTGCCAAAAAACCGCAGAACACAGCGAGGAATAACATTAAAAATTCCCAGAAATAGTGGGTCCATTTTTTCCTTGAGGTGTGGGTGTGTGCATGTACTTCCATGAGTAAGTTTTTTGTTTGTAGTTTATAGTTTTTTTCCTCATTGGTTGCAGCTAATGGCTCAAAGCTTCACTCATTCAATATGATATTCTTTTTTAATCAGATTTATCAGGTTTTGCGCTGTTTGCATCCTTTGGGTTCCTGCATTTTCCGAAAGTTTTAATGCACCATAAATATATTGTGCACTGGATAACATTTCATTAATGAGAACAGGATTTTCTGTTAATAGCCCAATGGCTTCCGCATCTTGTTCTTTTCTTTCTTTAAGAATTTTTAAATGTATGCCGGCATCAAAAATTTTTCCAACACTCCGTACATAATCTGAGGTCCACTCCAGACCTACATCGTTATATTTGTACAAACCTTTTAACGAATTGTAGTAATAAGACACACTATCGGCTACTTCCCGTTTGCTTATCAACCGTAAGTGCCCGGAACTTTTCATTTGTTCGTAGGTTCTTTCAACAGGGAAAAGAAAATTTAATTCTATACTTATCTTTCTCGACCAGAGATATAATTTATTAATGTGGTTTTTTCTATTGGGCAATTTCATATTAAAGGTCAGCGAATCGATAAGGGCATAGATACCAACATTGTTTTTTTTAAATTTTGAATAAATTGCCGTATCTGTTTTCAGATCTTCCAGCAAATTTTGCATATAAACTTTCTCCCGGTCTTTTTCTATTTTATGTTCCAGTTGATATTCTGCCAAAAACCCGCAGAATACGGCGAGGAACAACATTAAAAAGTCCCAGAGATAATGTATCCATTTTTTTCTTGGCGTATGGGTGTGGGCATGTACTTCCATATTAATTTATTAAAGATGATATTGATGTTTCAGTAACTCAACAAGGTTTTCTGCTTTTGTTTTTAAGGCTTTTCCTCTTTGTGTATTTCCTAAACAGCTTAATGCTAAGTATTGTATCTGGAAAGCAATATTATTAATAGCGATCGGGTTGTCAGTTATTAATTGCGGATTATTGGTAGGTCTTACAAATTTAAAAGCTGAGTCCATCGCTTTGTAAAGCTGATCGGCGATAAAAACCGACCCCCCTATTTCTCTAAAAGTGGTTCTTATTCTTATATCAGATTCATCCCACTCTTTTAATTCTTTAACCGATGCATCATAGGCCAGGATGCTGCTGATAATATTTTCATTCTTTATTAACCGGAGATTACCAGCATTTTTTAATTGCTGCATGGTTCCATCCGTGCTTACAAATGGCGGCCCGTTAAAAACCTGCCTGGCAAAAAAATAAGTCTCATTGCCGGATTGTTTGTGTTTACCAGTACTCAGCAACATCAATAATGAATCCATCAGGATCCTTTTCTCCTTTCTTACATTAATATATACCTGAAGGTTCGCTGTATCAGTTTTCAAATCCTGAATTAGTGATTGAATATATTTCTCCTCCCGTTGATGTTCTATTACATGTTCCAATTTGTATTCTGCTAAGAACCCGCAGAACACAGCGAGGAACAACATTAAAAATTCCCAGAGATAATGAGTCCATTTTTTTCTTGCTGTATGTGTATGTGCATGTACTTCCATAATATTTTTATTTCTCCAAAGGAGTCCCTTCGGACAGGTGATATTCTTTTTTTAGTAATTCATTAAGCCGCTGCGCTTTGGCAAGTAGTTTTCTTGCCTCTTTTCGCATGGTTTTATTAAAAACCGTCAACATGTGAATCCGGTAATTTAGCCTGTATTTTGAATCACGCTCCAGCCGCATGGATGGATTGTAGTCTATGCGGCGTACATTGTTGTCGTCGTCCCGCATATCATTTAATACCACTCCGTCAAAAATATTTTCGGCTATATTCCGATAGGTGTCCATAATATTTTCCTCATCCTGCGTACCCCACATAAAGGCCCGCACGGATACATCATACGAAACAATACTGTCACTGATATAACTTTTACGTATAAGCCTGAGATTGCCGGCGTTTTTCAGTTGCTGCATGGTTCCGTCAACCGGTGTAAAGCGGAAAGCCACACCCCGGGTGGCAAAAGAATTATAATAATACAGATCATTGCTGTGCTGAAGCGCATCCGGGCTGTTTAATAAAGTACTGAATGAATCAAGCAGCAGGGCCCTTTCATTTCTTTGTTGAACAATGGAGGTAAGCCGGGTGATATCCGCATACAGGTCGCTGACAAGGGATTGAATATATTTTTTCTCCCGCTGATGTTCTATCATGTGTTCCCGCTGGTTCTCAGCCAGGAATCCACAGAACACAGCGAGAAACAGCATGAGAAATTCCCAGAAATAATGGGTCCATTTTTTCCTTTCTGTATGTGAATGTGCATGTACTTCCATAAAATTTATTTGAAATGATAATCTTCTTTCAGCATTTCAATTATTTCCTCAGCCATTTTCAACGCTTCAGGATAGAGCTTATCAACATATGTTTTATTTCTCCATTTCCGATCCATCAGGTTATTCAGGTACTCTTCCATTACTCCCGTGCTTCCGGGCTTTAAAGGGAGTTGTTGAGCCATCAGACTATCTATTCTGTTATCAGATACATGTCCCTTCATTTCTATGGAAATTGACAGGGCTGCAAAAACTTCATAATACCTGGCCGCCAGTAACCGGTCTCGTATTTCTACAATCCTGTTACGGTGCAAATGGTCAGCATCATTATTGCTTCCTATCCGGCTTTGCAGAGAGTAGTACTTATTTATTTTCCTAACTAGTTCTTTATTTTTAAAATACCGGAGATTGCCTGATTGAACAAGTTGGGTAAGGGTGGATTTGTTCCAGTCAATAGCATAGGCATTGGTAGAAAACCGGCTGTAATAATAAAATACGCCTGGTACTGTTAGGTTGTCAATATTTTTCAGGCCAATTGAAACACAGCTGTCAAATGCTTCAATCATAAAAGTATTCTGAATTATTCCCCCGCTTATTTCGACTGTATCTTCTTTCATATCACTCAGCAAACTTTTTGCATACTCTTTTGCCCGTTGAGCTTCTACAAAATGTTCCCGTTGATTTTCCGCCAGAAAACCACAGAAAACAGCCAGGAACAACATGAGAAACTCCCAGAAATAATGGGTCCATTTCTTTCTAGCGGTATGGGTGTGTGCATGTACTTCCATAATAAGATACTATTTTTTGAATTATTTTTTTTCCTCATTTCTCCGATAAACCATCCAAAAACTCCATAGCTTTTTTGCAAATAAGCAGGGCACTTTCTTCCCTTCGTTTTTCTTTAAGCGATGGGATGCCGGCATTCATAATTTCTAACAGTAACTCCTGTGTTACGAAAGGTCTCAGCGGTTCATTCACTGCCGTAAATAACAATTGGTTCTTTCTGCTGAGCAAAAGCATAAAAACGAAAACTTTTTTTGTGCTGTCAGGCACATATTGTTTTGTGATCTGGTTGGAATATGTAGCTTCTGAAATATCAGCCGTATCCGTAACTATCAGCACCAGCTTTCCTGTTTGCTGACGATAATGCTGCAGCATACTGTCTAAACGGGTTATTTCATCAATAGTAAATAAATTTTCTTTATCCTGAACCAGTGTTTTTGGCTGTGCATTTGTGTTGATAGCAGCCAGCAGGATAAATAATATGGTAAAATATTTTTTCATCTGTTGTTATTTTAGGTGGTATTCTTTTTTAAGATCACTGATCAGTTCCAGGGCCAGTGCCTCAGCCCGCTGCCACCGGGTGGTATTTCCAAACCGGAGGTTTCTTTGCTGCACAACCGTCATATTCAGCAGTTCCCTGATTTCACTCCTTTTAGGTTCCAGCGATGCTGTTTCAGCAGCGAAGATAATCTCCATGGTTTCCCTGGACAAGGTATCCAGCGACCATATAAAATACTTTGACAGATCATGGTGATAGGCAGGCTCAATAATTTTATTTATCGAGTTTAATAATGTGTTGCCCCGGGTCTGGTGATTGTTGAATTCTGCTTCAATTTCATTTACCAGCACATCATATTTCATCAGTTTTTCCAGCAAATGATAATTTTTAAAATAACGGAGGCTGCCCGAGTTCTTAATTTGGTCAAAAGTGGCCCGGTTCCAGGAAATAGGAACCGTCCAATACATAAACCGGGTGTAAAAAGAAAACCGGGACGCATTACGACCTTCTAACCGTGTTTTGCTAAGGGTTAGCAGGCTATCTGTAAGTGAAATAAATACCCCGGCTGATTTTTTCTGAACATGAATGGCCGTTGTATCATGCTGCAGATCCTGCACCAATGATTTTGAAAATTCCTTTGCGCGAATATGTTCTACCTTATGTTCCCGAAGGTTCTCTGCCAGGAATCCGCAGAACACAGCGAGGAATAACATGAGAAATTCCCAGAAATAATGGGTCCATTTTTTTCTGCCACGAGGTCCTGAGCTAGTCGAAGGATCCGGGTCTGCTGTGTGAGCGTGGTGATGTACTTCCATTATCTATTTTTTATATGATATCTTGCCTCTATTAATTGCATCAGAGAATCAGCTGATTCTTTTTGTTTTATCAGCGAATTATTTGTCTGATTCAGACTGGTTTTGTAAAACAAAACATCATTGTAATACCTCTTTATCAGTTTTATATCATTGTTGTAAATCCAATCACCCTCTTTAATGAGTTGCATCATTTGGCTATCCGGCATCAGCATATTCAGGTAATTTTTTTCGATTTCCTCATAAACTTTTTTTGCATAGCTAAGGTCAAACAGTTCTTTTTGTGTGGCTTCATGAACATGGAAGTAAGAGAAATGGTCGGAATAATATTTTTTACATACATCCATTCCCTGGGCATATTTCAAAATTCCACTGGCCACTTCTTTATCGGAAATTAACCGGAAGCCACCACTATTTTTTAATTGTGATAGCGTGATTTCTGAAAACTCCATAATCATAAAATAATACGTGTATTTGACCGAGTAGAGGTATATTTTCTTTTTATAATCTTCTTCATTTCCATGATTGGCCAGCCACCCCAATAATGAATCAAGTCCGGTAAGTAATATTTGATTTCCCTGGATGGCCGCATTTAATGAAGCAGTATCTTTTTTCAGATCATTGAACATGGAATGAACATATTGTTTTCCCCGGTCTTTTTCAATCTTATGCTCCAGCTGATATTCGGCTAAAAATCCGCAGAACACAGCGAGAAACAACATGAGAAATTCCCAGAAATAATGGGTCCATTTTTTTCGTGGGGTGTGACTATGTGCATGTACTTCCATAGATAATTTATTTCAGGTGATATTCTTTATTTAGCAGTTCAATAATTTCAACAGCAATTTTTTTTAATTCGGGGTATACAAACTGGTGAAATTCCAATAGAATCTCCATAAAATTTTCTGTTATTATGCCTACTTCGTCCCAACTTTGAAAGCCGTAGCCCAAAGCTTTTATGGAAGACACAGGATTCTTCCCGGAATTTTTTTCGAAAAATTTTTTTGAATTTATTTTGTACTGCATATAATGTTCAGAACTGACCCCTCCATAGTATTTTTGCGTAGTATTCCAGGATGCCTCTAATCTTTTAATAGTTTCTTCATAATTTCCTAGTTTGCCAACTAAAATGGTATTACCAAAATAACGAAGATTACCTGAGCTTTTTAATTGCGAATAAGTTGCATCATTAGGAAAGAAGATTGCTAAATCAATTGAATTGTTATTTTGAGCATGAAAATCACTCAAGGTCACACTATCTTTATTTTTTTTGAACGTCGCTGAAATACGGCTGAAAGTTTCCTGTAAGCTGTCATTACCATTTATAAAAAACCCAAGCTGAAGCGTATCATTGATTAAGTCTTGTTTTAACATAAGGGCATAAGCTTTGGCTCTTTTATGCTCAATTATATGCTCTCTTTTATTTTCTACAAAAAAGCCAAGCGTTACAGCCAGAAAAAGCATTAAAAACTCCCAGAGATAATGGGTCCATTTTTTTCTTGGGGTATGAGAGTGGGCATGTACTTCCATGTTTTTATAAAGTTTTGATTCTTGTTTATTGGCTTAGTTCATAGAGGTGTAATCATTCAGGATTATAGTTATCCTTTAATTTTTTTAATATTTCAATTGCCAATGCATTTAGTTGGTTATATAAATCTCTTCTTCTCAAGCCCACTAATTTTATTTCAATGGCTTCATTAATCATCAGATCAATTGTATTTTGGTCTTTAAGTTTTACATAAATATTACGTGGTATGGGTAGATTTCTCAATAGGGTATACACAAATTCATAGTTAATTCTTTCTTGTACAAAAGGTATTACTCTTTGTTCAAGTTTTGTAACCTCTGCTTCTTCTCTGAGCTTTGTTTCGGCCATAATATTTTCATATTTAAGCAAAATATTTATGAGATCCTGTTTAAAGTATCTCAGAGAACCCGAATTTTTCAATTGTTCATATGTTCCGCTGTTTTGAAAAAATTTATTTACAAAAACCAACCAGGCGGCGTGTATGGAAAATGATGTGTCATTATCAGGACTTTTTTTCTGCAACAGATCAAGCAGGCTGTCAATATGGTTGATTTTGTTGGTTTCCCAATTACTGATTCGCCTAAGATCTGTCGTATCATTCTTAATATCATGATACAGAGATATGGCAAGTGCTTTTGCCCTATGGCCTTCTACAATATGTTCCCGTTGGTTTTCGGCAAGAAATCCAGCAAAAACCGCCAAGAACAACATAAAAAATTCCCAGAAATAATGGGTCCATTTTTTCCTTGGGGTGTGGGTGTGGGCATGTACTTCCATATTAAGTGAAAAATTTTAGGTTCTAAGTTTAAATTATGAGACACTCTCCGAAGAATCCCTTCGTACAAAGCTAATAGCGTCTTTTTTATTACAGGCTCCTGACTTCCGACTTTTTCCTCCTACTTCAGGTGATATTCTTTTCTAACCAATTCTATTAACCGCGTTGCATTTCCTTTTGCATATTTCGAGTGAGACACCATCCGCTGGCACCAATTCCGGTACACGCCAAAAGAATTATAGTATTGTGACTGCATGTGCCCATCCTTACTTAATAATTTCAGTGGAAAGGAAATAGAATCGGCTGTAATTTTTTGACGGTCATGCCAGCTTTTAGCCAGCAATAAATTATAGGTATCGTAATCAAAAATTTCATTCTGCATATCCATTAGTTTGATGTCTTGTTGTTCCAGAATATTTTCCAGGGGCAGGTAGGTGTGACGGATATACCGGTCATACTCAAGTAAGGTATCTGAAACAAGGGGTTTGCGGATCAGCCTGAAATTTCCAGCACTGCGCAATTGCTCAATGGTCCGGTCGCTGTAGTTGAAACTGCTGAAGTTTTGAAGCAGGGTGGCTGCTTTGTAAGAATTCAAAATGTTTTCCGGCGTTAGTGGATTTTTGATAGAGTATTTCAGTGAATCAAATTTGTCGATTGTAGATTGAAATGTATTAATGGTTCTTGTAAAATTTGCCGTATCATTTCCCAGGTCATGAAGCAATGTTTTCATAAACTGTTTTTCCCGTTTATTTTCTACAAAATGTTCCCGCTGGTTTTCTGCAAGGAAACCACAGAACACTGCCAGGAATAACATGAGAAATTCCCAGAGATAATGGGTCCATTTTTTCCTTGGGGTGTGGGTATGGGCATGTACTTCCATAAATAAGTTATTTCAGGTGATATTCTTTTTTTATCAATTGAATCAAATCAATTGCAGCTGTTTTCATTTCAGTTTCTGCTTTAGCAAGTCCCAATTTTGAATTCCTGATATAAGAAAGCATACCCGACAAGCGCAACAGCACTTTGGGCTCATAGGTTAACAGGGATGGATTGCCGGCCGGCCTCGCAATGGTATTATCCGGCATTACAATTTCACTAAACAATACGGGATGAAATACGTCAATGGCCATTTTCCGGTATTCCTCCGCTTCACTCATGGCAATAGATTGTAAATATTCAATAAATACCAGGCGATTGTAATATTCAATAATGGCCCTGGAAATTTTTTCTTTCCTGATAAGCCTGAATCCGCCGGAATTTTTCATTTGCTGAATGGTGAGGTCATGCAGCGCAAGTCGTACACCCCTCGATGCCCTCCGGCCCAGGTAATACAAATCAGAGCCATGCTTGCTGATATCAGCGCTGTTCAATAACACAATCAGCGTATCAATTCTTTTTAGATGCCCGGAAAAATCGTTAATGTTTTCATTAAGTATCAATGTGTCTTCTCCCAAATCTTCCACCAGGCTTCGGATATATTGCTTCTCCCTGTCTTTTTCTATCTTATGCTCCAGCTGATACTCGGCCAAAAAACCACAAAAGACTGCAAGGAATAACATGAGAAACTCCCAGAAATAATGGGTCCATTTTTTTCGGGCGGTATGACTATGTGCATGTACTTCCATAATTACAGAGATATTAAATAATTACAACGAGGCTGTTGAAGAATTTTTTAGTTGCTTTTTCGCTGCTTCCAATCCTTTTACAGAAAGAAGTTTGTTGGGCATCAGTTTTAATGCTTTTTCAAACTGTTGCAGCGCTTCTTCGGGCCGGTTGTTTTCCATCAGCCATTCGCCATACATTTCAAAAGAGGGTTTTACAATTGCCGGCGGACCATAGGCATAGCCACTGCGCTCCTGCAAAATGGTTGCTTCTAGTAAAAATTTCTCTGTATTTACAGCGTCTTTTTTCATCCAGGCATTCATGGCTTTCAACTGCAGCTCCATAGTTCCGGCTTCCAGCAAATCGGTTTTGGTGGCCAGCGACCTGTTAATATTACCGCATAACCGGATTCCTTTATCCGAGGCTTTTGCTTCTTCCAGCAGCCGTTCACCGGCAAGTTTTAAAATCACTTTATCCATTCCGGCCGCATCATTATTATAATAAGCCTGCATGCCTGCTGTAAAATTGTTGCGGGCCCGGGCAGAAATGTTCAGGTCTTTTTGTTCAACAGATATGGCGGATACATCACTGTTATACGCATTGGTTTCTGCCAGGTAAGTGGTTTTTAAAAAAAGCATATGTGCCCTTGCCCGGGGACTCGGTTTTGCCTGGCAGAAAACCTGCATACTGTCAATCATGCTTTTTGCTTTTACAATATTTCCTTTTTGCAGGTAGCCGTACATCAGCCAGTGATAAGCATGATAGCCCAGCGCATCATTGTCCAGTTTCTTTTTTTGCATTCTGGTTCTTTCGGCTGCCCATGAAATTTCATTGCTGTTTATCACCTTGTCCCATAAACCCAGGGCCAGGTATGTATGTGTAGGCATATGCAGCGCATGACCGGCGTCTGGCGCTACGATAGCATATTTATCTGCAATAGCCAATGCCTTAGCCGCATAGTCAGGATTATCATATGCATGTATAATATAATGCAGCGCCCCGGGATGTTTGGGATTGCGCTCCAAAACCTCATTGCCGATCGCTGCCGCCTTTATTAAAATAGATATATCCTGATCCGTTGTTCCCCATCCATTGAGTGCAAGGCTGTAAAAAGAAGCCACTTCATCATTACCCGGATATTTTTTGTAAAGCGATTCCATATACAAGGCATAACTGCTGTCCCTTTCAGCTTTATTTCCTTTACCATACAGTATATTAATACCACCCATAAAATCTTTTTCCAACGGAGTCGCCGCTTTATTGATCCGTTCTTCCGGTGTGGAGGCCAGCTGGTTTAAAATTTTATGGCCTTCATCAAAATCCTGTTCCTGCCACAACGGGTGATTGTGCGTCATGGATTCACCCCAATAAGCCATTATAAAATCAGGATCCAGTTTCCTGGCTTGCTGAAATTCTTCAGCTGCATCCTTATATTCAAAACTGTGGAGCAACAGCAATCCTTTTTTAAAAAAAGGTTGTGCGGCTTCTTTTCCGGTAACGGTAAAACTGATTTCACCCAGGTTGCTCCCGGGTTTTGTTTTTTTGCCGGAAGAACAGCCGACTGCAAACAGGCTAACAACAGCTGCAATAAACAAGGGGTTGACCCGATTGAAGGATAACTGTATCATTGGTTTTTTGTTTTTTTTAATTGCTGCAATGAAAGTCTTCAAAGCCGGATCAGGGCAAGTAGGATTGAAGGAACCCTTTATTTTCTAAGTTTCCCGTAAAGAAAGGCACATAAAAATCCCACCACCACATAAATCATAAATTTTATAAGCCGGCCCTTCCAGGCAGAATTTCGGTTGTTGGTTTCGGGGTTGTTCATGCTTACTGCAAATTAAGGGTTGCTAACCTTCAAAAGATTAGCAACCTTTAATTTTTTTCATTGGCTGCCAATACCCTCAGTAAATTACCGCCCAGGATCTTACGGATGTCTTTTTTACTATAGCCTCTCTTCACCAACTCTTCTGTGATCTTTGGAAAATCTTCTACCCCTTCTAATCCGGTAGGTAAGGAATTTACACCATCAAAGTCGCTGCCGAGACCCACATGATCCACCCCCACTAATTTTACGATATAATCGAGATGGTCGAGTAACAATGATAAAGGCGGCCGGAGTCCTTTTACTTCATCCGGATATTTTGCGAAGAGATAAAACTGCATGAAATAGGGTTCGGGATTTATCTTGATCAGCGAATCCATTTCGGTTTTATGTTTTTCTGTAAAGGCATCACTTCTTGCTTCAAAGGTTGGGTCCAGGAAACCACTGTAAAAATTAAGATGGATAACACCGCCGTTTTTGGCCACCGCTTTTATCTGATCATCTTTTAAGTTTCTCCTATGCGGACATAACGTATACACACAACTATGTGATACCAATACCGGTTTTGTTGTCGTGGCTATGGCATCCCAGAATGTTTGTTCACCTACATGAGAAAGATCAACGAGCATGCCCAGGTCATTCATTCTCTTTACTACTTGTTTTCCAAAATCAGTAAGACCCTTTTTCCTTTCGGGTTCTAAAACCCCTCCTGCGGTGGGGCTTGGGAGGTCTCTGTTGCTGCAGATGTTGCCCAATCCGTAGAATTATTCCAGGTCAGCGTCATATACCGGGCGCCTCTTTTATACAACGCATCTAATTTGTTTAAATCATTTTCCATCATGTGACCACCTTCCACGCCAAATAATACCGCCAGCTTTTTTTGTTTGGAGGCATTAAGTATATCCTCCGATGTAAATGCCTGCACCATTTTACCGGGATTACGGTTGGTCCAGGCCAATACAGTATCCATCTGCCGGTTGGCCAATGCATACGGATGAAGCTCCTGCCCATCACACCAGATGGAAAAAAACTGCGCATCTACACCGCCTTCCTTCATCCGTTGCAGGTCAGAATGTGTTTTGCCTTTCAACGACTGATCAAAACTTACTCCTTTGGCAAGAGCGGTTTCAGGAATGTCATTATGCGTATCAATCAACAGGGCATTAAAATGTATATTCTTTGCCCGTTGAGCAGAAATATCAGCAGCACAATAAAAAAATAAAAACAGGGGAAAAAACAAATGCTTACGGCTCATGTTTGGTTATTTGGTTTTAATGAACTCATACGGGGTGAACTCTACAAAGTCGGCAACTTTTACCGTCAATGATTTTACTTTTTTATCGGCAACTGTAAAGTCAAGCTTTTTCATACCATATAAAGGATCGTTATATGTACAGAAGAATCGATTACCCCCCAGCGCTTCCAGGGTACCAGTCCTTCCCTTATGATGTTCAAAACGCATGATGAGTTTACCGGCTTCAATTTTGATATTCATTTTACCATATACTGAATGCATATAATCTCCTGCATAAGCCGTGAGCGGTAAATCTGTTTTGGGATTCAGAGCAATACTGTCACGGATAACTTTGTACTCTTTGGCTTTTTGTTCTTCATCGGCCCATTGATAACTGCGGTACACGTTGCTGTAGTTGCGGTAAGGCAATCCGAGATAAGCATCTTCAATTTCATTGCGCAGCGCCTCATAAAAATTATTGGCATCGGTATTTGTTAGTACAATGATGCCCAACTTTTCTTCCGGCACCAGGCAAACGCTGGTTACAAAACCATTTACCCCACCAGTATGTGCCACAATCTTTCTGCCGGCATATTCTTCCAGGAACCAGCCCAGACCATATAAACTAAAATGAGATTTGTTGAACATATGCCCGCCATTTCCCAAAATGGAATGCGGAGTTCTTGTTTGCGCAATAGCTGAAGCCGGTACGATTTCCCGGCCATCCATTTTGCCATTGTTCAAAAGCATCAGCACCCATTTACTCATATCATTTGCAGAAGATGAAATGCTGCCTGCCGGTGCCAGGTTGTCAATATTGCCGTAAGGGATCTTTTTAAGCTCGCCCATTACAACTGTATGTGCGGAACATTTATTACCCGCTGTTTTTATGTCTTTGGACAGGGCCAAACTGTTATTCATACCCAACGGCTTGAAGATCCGATCTGTTACAAAATCTCCCCAGCTTTTACCCGTTACTTTCGGAATGATTTCTCCCGCTGTCATAAAAGCCGAATTCGTATAGCCCCATTTGCTGCGGAAGCCATACATCGGTTTCAGTTTACTCATCTTTTCTCTGACTTCAGCTGTGGTCAGATCCGAATCGAAATACATAAAATCACCCTGGAAGGTTTCAAAGCCCAGGCGGTGACAAAGCAGGTCCCGTATAGTGGCTTCTTTGGCAACCCAGGGATCGTAGAGTTTAAAATCAGGCAACCACTTCTGTACTTTATCATCTAATGATAACTTTCCTGCCTTGCCGGCAGGCAGGTTATCTGCATCCAGCATCGCGAGTGCAGTAGCTGTAAATGCTTTTGTATTGCTGCCGATCATAAATAAGGTATTCTCATCTACGTTATCATTCGTTCCGGTTTCTTTTATCCCATAGCCTTTCATCCATACCACTTTCCCATTCTTTACAATGCATACAGATACACCGGGAATCTGCCAATCATGCAATGCCCGGTTTACATACACATCTAAACTGTCCCGTACAAAAGAGGGAATAGAATCAGTTTGGGAAAATCCTTTTTGCGTGAATACCAAAAGCAGGAGTACAAGAAATTTTTTCATGACCGTATGATTTAATTACAATAAAAAGATCAACTGTTTTTTTTCGCTATTTTCTTTTTCAAGATTCGTAAGATAACGGGTATGAGCATGGGAACATAGGCAGCGAATATCACATTGGTGAAATAAGCCACCGGTAACATCACTAAAAAAACCAGGGGGACAACAAGCGATCTGGCCCTTGCCTGTCGTACCACCAACGGATCTACCGGGGGCTCGGCTACTTTATTTTTCGGATTAGTAATGTAGACCCACATAAAATAATTCATAAAGCCCATACCACAGAAATTCAGTACATAAAATATCATCGGCACCATTAATTGATGGCGCAACATATCTGGTCCGGAGTATTCACTATAAAACCCGGTGCTGAAAGGCATCAAGGCGACAAAAAAAAGAAAAACAAGATTTAAAATTAAAAGCTTACGGCTATAGCTGGTTACAAACCCAAACATGCGGTGATGTACCGTCCAGTAAAGCCCGATCATCATAAAGCTGACGATGAAGCCAATAAACTTCGGGATCAGGTGTCCCAGCGATTGAAGCAGGGCTTTGTCGGAAACATTTTCATGTATTTCCGGAATTTTTATCTCTATCACCAGTAGGGTAATGGCAATAGCAAATACCGCATCGCTGAAAAGAATCAACCGTTCTAATTGAAATTCTTTTCGCAGTTCATTGTGCAGGTTGTTATCCATAAGCAAAAGGGAAGAGTAAATTACCCCGGTTTTTTCAATTTCCGGTACTAAGTTATTCTTCCTTCTCCTCGTTTTAAAAACCTGCCGGACCTAATCCTTTCCGGAAGCGGTAGAAAGCCTCTTTGATATAATATTGAAAATCGTAGTCACCGGCAAATTTGGTGAACGTATAGGAAGGCCGGTAGATCCGCATAAAGCTGTCCAGTTCATTCCCTTCGGTCTGGGTAAGACGACGGACCAGTGCTTTGTTGAAACGGTGATCAATGAACTTATCCTCTTCCTCGAGCAGTAAACGTTTTTGAAAAGATTCCATGCTCCGGTTTCGTTTAAAGCGGAAAATATTAATGATCTCATCCAGGTCAAACCCCATACCCACACCGTATTGCGGGGTTACCGTTTTTATTTTGGGTTTTTCGTAATTAAAGATTTTAGCATAGTCCCTCCGGTTTTGGACAGAATCAAATTTGTAATTCCTGGGCCTGATCTTTACTTCTTTTAACGTGGGCACATTAACGAGTAAAGAAATGTCAAATGCCAACGGGGTCGTTATTTTTAAGACAGAAAACTTCATTGTGGGTTTGTTCAGGTAACTGAACCAGATAGAATCTTTTTCCATTACGCTGATCTCATAATAGCCGTCGGAATTGGTTATCGTTCCTGTTCCGGAAGTGGATAATACACTTACTGCTTCCAGCGGGTAGTTGCGGGAACTGTCATATACTACTCCGCGGATAGTATAGGTTTGGGCAGCAACTGAAAAATCAGTCAATAAAGCTGCCGTAAAAAGAAAAAAGGTTATGTAGATAAAACGCCGGTGCAAAATCTTTGAATTCCCGGCAAGTAACGAAAGAATATGCAAAAGGTTCTTTAAAGTGGGGTTGTTTCCGAAATGACCTGTTCAATCACTGCCGGGTAATGGGTGTGCTCCAGTGCTGCAATACGAAGGGCCAGCGAACCGGCTGTATCTTTTTCCAGAACCGGGCAGGTGGCCTGGAAAATAATTTTGCCATGATCATACTGATCGTCCACATAATGAATCGTAATGCCACTTTTTATTTCTTTGTTAGCTATAACTGCCTCGTGTACATGATGACCATACATTCCTTTGCCACCATAGGCCGGCAATAAGGCAGGATGTATATTGATTATTTTTTGAGGAAAAGCGCTGATTACTGTTGCAGGAATTTTCCATAGAAAGCCGGCCAGTACAATAAAATCAATACCGGTTTCTTCCAACTCCGGCAGATACCCATTACCCCGGAAGAATTTTTCTTTTTCAATCAAAAGGGAGGGAATATTTTCTTTTGCAGCAATTTTTAATACACCCGCTCCGGGATTATTGCATACCAGTAAGGCAACCTGTATCGATGGGTGGTTCCGGAACCGCTCCATTATTTTAGCGGCATTGCTACCGGTCCCCGAAGCAAAAACAGCAATTTTTTTCACCGGGCAAATATACTGATCAATGCAACTGCGATAAGAATAGGTAAGAATAGGAGAGAGGTTCTGATCAATGAGCATCTGATTATTGACTCCCCGCTCCCGACTCAGGACTCCCGACTATTAACAACTCCCATTTTCACACCAATTTTCCGGATATAGCGGCTAAAAAAAGGAAATTGACCAAATGGAATGCTTACAATCAATACCGCCAGTGGCCAGATGATGGTTATTAATAATATATAAATGATGGCCCAAAGCCAGTCCTGCTGAACGGAAAGGGCATTCATGATCTTCTTGGCAACTAATCCTGTAGCGCTGCCACCAATCGCAAAAGTGCCGATGATCAATCCCAGTTGCAGGGCACCTACTTTCCATTTTTTTTGTAGCTGTTCAAACATAATCAGGCAAAAGTGCAGAAAAATCATTCAATACCGGTTCAAAATCTGGCCATTGTTTAAGATTACCCCATTGTTGACTTATTTGTGACAAACAATTTTATACCGGCAGCAAAAATCCTTCTAAATCTTCTGAAATGCAGGCTGGTAAAGGCTCAAAAAAAAATTAGACCTGTTGTCGTTTTGTTAAGTTCCTGACTTATTTTTGCGGCTGTTTAAAGTTTTTTATCCACATTTTTCAGCATCAATTGTGTCTATGATTCCTCGTAAACCATTGGCCAGAAGACTTACGCTGCTTGCACTTTCACTATTTGTTTTTTCAGCAATCAATACTATTTCAGCACAGGATGCAGCTGCTGGTAAAGCACTGTTTTTGGGCAAATGTGCTGCTTGTCATAATATATTTAAGGATATGACAGGACCCGCATTAAGCGGTCTTGAAGAAAGAGGTAAATGGGCCGATCATAAAGAGCTACTGAAGTGGGTGAATAATCCGGCAGGTTACATGGCGAATGATCCTTATACGCAAAGTCTTAAGCCTAAGTATGGATTAATGACCGGCTTCCCGGATCTGGTACAAAAAGATATTGATGACATTGTAGCTTATATAAATAAAGAGGTTGCCGATAAAAATACTGTAGTCGCTCCACCTCCCGGGGGAGAACCTTCAACCGGTAATTCCAATGCCATCATCTTTGGTGTTATCTCCCTGATTCTTGGCATTATTGCCCTGATATTAATGCAGGTGAACAGCAATCTTAAAAAGATGAGTGATGATGCGGAAGGAATCCACCGCCCGGACGCTGTTCCTTTCTACAAAAACAAAATGTACATAGCCATGTTTGCGTTGGTATGTTTTGCGGTCATGGGCTACTATTTCAGCAAGGCTGCCATCGGGTTTGGCCGCCAAAAAAATTATCAGCCGGTTCAGCCGATCTATTATTCTCATAAAGTGCATGCTGGTATCAACCAGATCAATTGCCTGTACTGTCACGGTTCTGCCTGGGAAAGCAAACATGCCGCCATTCCCGCTGTGAATATTTGTATGAATTGTCATAAGGCCATCAACACCTATGAAAAAGGACCCAAGCTGTATGATGATAACGGCAATGAGATAAACGGAACTGCTGAGATTGAAAAACTGTATCAATATGCTGGGTTTGATTCGAAGAACCCCACGAAATGGGACCCCTCAAAGGCCAAACCGATTGAATGGGTAAAGATTCACAACCTGCCCGACCATGTTTATTTTAACCACTCACAACATATTCGCGCTGGCAAAGTACAATGCCAGAACTGCCATGGTGAGATCACCGCAATGGATGAAGTAAAGCAGTTTGCTGAACTCAGCATGGGATGGTGTGTAAATTGTCACCGGCAAACCAAAGTGGACTTTAATTACGGCGATGGGAAAGGCAATAAGTTTTACAGCATATACGAGAAATTTCATAATGATATTAAGGCCGGGAAAATGGATAGTGTAACAGTGAAAGATATTGGCGGTCTGGAATGTCAAAAATGTCACTACTAATAAGCCCCGAACGCCCGAAAGGGTTTAAGGAGGCCTTTTATAAACTTTGAAATATTTTTTAACCATCTCTGAATTTGGATTTTTGAAAAAAGGAAAGTGATTACCGGATTCGGAGACTAAAAGTCCGCCAACTGGCGGATAAAGGGTATTATGAGTAACAAATACTGGCAAAGTTTCGGAGAGTTGAATGACCCGGAGAACCTTAAAAAGATCTCCCAGGATGAGTTCCGGGAAGAACTGCCGTTTGAGGGTTTTGATGATAAAGGCTTAATAGATGCCAAAGCTCCCCGTAGAGATTTCTTAAAGTATCTCGGTTTTAGTACCGCGGCAGCTACCTTAGCGGCCAGTTGTAAGATACCGGTTAAAAAAGCTATCCCATACGCAAACAAACCTGAAAACCTTATTCCGGGTGTAGCTAAATATTATGCTACTACATACATTCAGGATGGAGATGTGTTACCAATGGTCGCCAAAGTAAGAGATGGCCGCCCGATTAAATTAGAAGGAAATACACTGGCCGCATTCACAGGGGGTGGCACTTCGGCCCGTTCACAGGCTTCAGTTTTGGATTTATATGATATGTACCGGGCAAAATTTCCCCTCCATAGAATTGCCAAAGGAACAGATGTAAAATTTGAAGAGGTCCCCACATTTGAACAATTTGATAAATTGGTGGGCGATGCGATCAAGGCTGCTGGTGGCTCTGTTGTTTTATTGACGTCAACGATCGTTTCTCCTTCTACCAAAGAGATCATTGCAAAGTTTCCCAACTTAAAGCATGTTCAATACGATGCTGTTTCTTACAGTGGTATGTTACTGGCCAATGAAGCCTGTGGATTTGGCAGAAAAATTCCTTCATACAATTTTGGCAGCGCTAAAGTTATTGTGAGCCTGGGTGCAGATTTTCTGGGTACCTGGCTCAGTCCCGTTGAGTTTGCCAGGGGATATTCGAAAGGCAGAAAGATTGATGAGAAGAGCCCTTCCATGAGCAAGCACTATCATTTTGAAGGCCACCTGAGCATGACAGGTTCTAATGCCGACGAACGTTTCACCCATCGCCCCTCTGAAACAGGTGCTGTTGCATTGGCATTATTAGCCTCCATCAATGGTGGAACTACTGCTGCTATTGCTGATGCTAAACTTAAAAAAGGAATTGAAAAAGCTGCTGCTGACCTGAAAGCTCACAATGGTGAAGCCCTGGTCGTATGCGGAAGTAATGATAAAAATGTACAGGTAATTGTAAATGCCATCAACAACGCTATCGGCGCTAATGGTACCACGATTAACTGGAACCAGCCTGTTAACTACCGCCAGGGAATTGACAGTGATATGGTTGACCTGGTTTCCCAGATGGAAGCTGGCCAGGTAGGTACATTAATGATTCATGGTGCCAACCCGGTATATACCTGGTATGATGCCGAGAAATTTAAGGCCGCACTAAAAAAAGTAAAAGTCACTGTTTCGTTCAATGAAAAAATGGATGAAACAACAGAACTCTGTGAATACATAATTCCGAATCATCATTTTCTGGAAAGCTGGGGTGATGCAGAACCTAAAACCGGAATTGTTAGTTTTCTTCAGCCGACTATATATCCTTTATTCAAAACCCGTCCATTCCAGACAGCTTTATTACGCTGGGGCCTGGGGCGGCAGCACACAGGACTACGAAACTTATTTCAAAGAATACTGGACAGGAAAACTGGGTTCCGGCATTGCATTTAATAAAGCTTTGCAGGACGGTGTGATGGAAACTCCTTCCACAACATCCGCCCCTGGGTCATATAATGCCAATGAAGTAGCAGCAGCAACAGCGGCTATTGAAGGGTATAAAAAGGCAAGCGGCACCGAGATAGTATTTTATCAAAAAGTTTCTATCGGTACCGGTTCACAAGCCGGAAACCCCTGGTTGCAGGAATTACCCGACCCGGTTTCAAAAGCTACCTGGGACAACTATGCTTTGATCTCGATGAAAAAAGCAGAAGAACTGGGTATCAAACTGGATTCAGATTATGAATATTATCCCGGGAAGCCGGTTATTGAAATCACGATCGGTAAAAATAAAGTTGAACTTCCCATACTCGTTTTGCCCGGAATGAATGCTGACACGATGGCTATAGCCGTTGGTTATGGAAGAAGTGAAGCCATGGGCGTAACGGCTGCAGGGGTTGGAAAAAATGTATATGGATTTACCGGGTATAATGGCAGCACGGTGGATTCTTACGTAACCGGGGCCGCGGCAACTAATTTAAATAAGAAATATAAAATTGCACAGACACAAATACATAACTCTTACGAAGACCGGACCGAAGTAATTCGGGAAACGACACTGGCTACTTTTAAAAAGGACCCGAATGTTATACCGGAATATCGTAAGGAGCTCGCAGAAGAATATTACAACAATTCAAACGGAGATTTCCGCAATGCCACTTTATATCCGCAGCATGATCAGCCGGGTATCAAATGGGGAATGAGCATTGATATGAATGCCTGTTTTGGATGTGGTGCCTGTGTGGTAGCCTGTACTGCAGAGAATAATGTGTCGGTAGTCGGAAAAAGAGAAGTACTGCGGTATCACGATATGAACTGGCTGAGGATCGATCGTTATTTTATTTCAGATAAAGAAAATCCGGATAATCTTAAAGGAGTTGTGTTCCAGCCGATGCTATGCCAGCATTGCGATAATGCTCCCTGCGAAAATGTTTGTCCGGTTGCCGCCACAAACCACAGCAGCGAAGGATTAAACCAGATGGCTTATAACCGATGTATCGGTACAAGATATTGTGCTCAAAACTGTCCGTTTAAAGTGCGGAGGTTTAACTGGTCAGAATATATGAAAGCAGGCAGTTTCCCGGACAACCAGGATCAGCAAGTGGTAGGTAAACTGGATAATGTTGTTTTCCAAATGAATGATGACCTGACACGAATGGTACTGAATCCCGATGTAACTGTTCGCGCCCGTGGGGTGATGGAGAAATGTACTTTCTGTATTCAGAAATTACAGGCCTCCAAGTTGGATGCAAAGAAAGAGAACCGTATGCTGAAAGACGGGGATGCAAAAACAGCCTGTCAAACAGCTTGTTCTGCTGATGCTATTGTTTTTGGCAACGCACATGATAAAGAAAGCCAGTTGATGAAAGTTCGTAACGATAATCCGCAGCGCGGTTATTATGTTCTCGAACAATTACATGTGCTTCCCAATGTCACTTACCTTGCTAAGGTGAGAAATACCGAGGAGATTATTGAAAGCGGACATTCCGATAGTGAAGCGCATAAAGAAGAAAGTCATAAAGCTGAAAGCACATTGCCATCAGCTCCAAAGACAGAAGAAGCACAGCATTAATAAAAGAAAGTTGAAAAGTCATATAGTGAAGGTTGGTTTGATAGTTGGAATTTAATTTTTTGGAATTTTTATAATCATTTATGGCATTACTCAGATACGAATCACAGGCAAGACCGGCGCTGGTTGAAGGTGACAAAGATTATCACCAGATAACCGAAGATATTTGCCGCCCGGTAGAAACCAGGCCAACCCGGGCATGGTGGATTTGTCTTACGCTTTCAGTTCTCGTACTGGCATTCGGAATTCTTTCCGTTACCATGGAGGTTATTTATGGTACGGGCCAATGGAACCTGAACAAAACAGTGGGCTGGGGATGGGATATCACCAACTTTGTTTGGTGGATCGGTATCGGTCATGCCGGAACATTGATCTCTGCTATCTTATTATTATTCCGCCAGGGCTGGAGAACGGGGGTGAACCGTGCTGCAGAGGCTATGACAATTTTTGCGGTTATGTGTGCTGGCCAGTTTCCTATCTGGCATATGGGTCGTGTATGGAATGCCTTCTTTGTTCTTCCTTATCCAAATACACGGGGTCCTTTATGGGTAAACTTTAACTCACCTTTATTGTGGGACGTATTTGCGATATCTACTTACTTCACAGTATCCTTATTGTTCTGGTATTCCGGATTAATTCCTGACCTGGCAACACTCCGGGACAGGGCCAAAAAGAAATGGAGAAAAGTATTTTATGGGGCGGCAGCTTTTGGCTGGACAGGATCTACCAAACACTGGCAACGCCATGAAGCACTTTCATTGGTACTTGCCGGTTTAAGTACGCCCCTGGTATTATCTGTACATACCATTGTATCCTTCGACTTCGCCACCTCCGTGGTTCCCGGATGGCATACAACCATCTTCCCGCCTTACTTTGTGGCCGGAGCGATCTTCTCAGGTTTTGCGATGGTGCAAACCCTGCTGGTGGTTACGCGAAAAGTATTGGGTCTGCAGGAGTACATCACCATCGAACACATTGATGTGATGAATAAAGTAATTGTACTAACCGGTTCAATCGTTGGTATAGCTTATCTCAC